>NZ_CM186217.1:0-3263111 GCF_059759475.1 Microbacterium sp. EG9 | reverse complement strand
TCCGGCATCCACCAGCCGGTCGAGCAGCGCCAGCAGGTTGTCGACGTCGGCCAGATGCAGCCCGGTCGTGGGCTCGTCGAGCACGTAGACCGCGCCCGGCTTCGCCATGGCGATCGCGAGCTTGAGGCGTTGGCGTTCCCCGCCGGAGAGCGACGCGAGCGACTGGCCGAGGGTGATGTAGCCCAGGCCCACGTCGATCATGCGGACGAGCACCGCGTGCGCCGGCCCCTTCCCCACGAAGGGGGCCGCCTCGTCGACCGGCATGGCGAGCACCTCGGCGATGGTGCGCCCCTGCCAGCGGTACTCCAGCACCGTGTCGCTGAAGCCGCTGCCCTCGCACAGCTCGCACCGCGTCTCGACGCTCTGGGTGAAACCGAGGTTCGTGATGATGACCCCGAGCCCCCGGCACGCGGGGCACGCCCCCTCCGAGTTCGCGCTGAACAGTCCGGGCTTCACGCCGTTGGCCTTCGCGAAGGCGGCGCGGATGGCGTCGAGCACGCCGGTGTAGGTCGCCGGGCTCGACCGGCGGGAGCCCTTGATGGGCGTCTGGTCGACGACGACCACGCCCTCGAAGGCGGGCAGGCTCCCGTGGATCAGGGAGGACTTGCCCGAACCGGCGACGCCGGTGACGACGGTGAGGATGCCGAGGGGCACGTCGACGTCGACGCCCTGGAGGTTGTGCAGGCGCGCACCGCGGATCGGCAGCGCGCCCCGGGCGCCGCGCGTCTCGGGCTTCAGCCGGGCGCGATGGTCGATGTGCCGGCCGGTGACGGTGTCGGACGCGCGCAGTCCGGCGACGTCGCCTTCGTACGTGATGCGCCCGCCGGCTCGCCCCGCGCCGGGTCCGAGGTCGACGACGTAGTCGGCGATCGCGATGACCTCCGGCTTGTGCTCGACGACCAGCACGGTGTTGCCCTTGTCGCGCAGCAGGAGCAGGAGGTCGTTCATGCGCTGGATGTCGTGCGGGTGCAGACCCGTCGTGGGCTCGTCGAACACGTACGTGACGTCGGTGAGGCTCGAGCCCAGATGGCGGATCATCTTGGTGCGCTGGGCCTCGCCGCCGGAGAGCGTGCCGCTGGCGCGATCGAGGGACAGATAGCCCAGCCCGATCGCCACGAACGAGTCCAGCGTCTGGCGCAGCCCCGTCACGAGCGGCGCGACCGACGGGTCGTCGATCGTCGCCACCCAGGCCGCGAGCTCGGTGATCTGCATCGCCGCGGCATCCGCGATGCTGACGTCCGCGATCTTCGACGAGCGCGCCGCGTCGTTGAGTCGCGTCCCATTGCATGCCGCGCACGGCATGAACTTCACCGCGCGGTCGACGAAAGCCCGGACGTGGGGCTGCAGGCCCTCCCGGTCCTTCTGCAGCATCGACTTCGTGATGCGCGGGACGAGTCCCTCGTAGGTCATGTTGATGCCCGCGATCTTCACCTTCGTCTGCTCCCGGTGCAGCAGCACGTGCAGCTCGTCGTCGGTGAAGTCCGCGATGGGCTTGTCGGGGTCGAAGAACCCGGACTCGCTGTAGCCCTTCACCATCCAGCCGTCGGGCGTGTAGCCGGGAACCCGGATGGCGCCCGCGCGCAGCGACAGCGAGCGGTCCAGCAGCTCGTCGATGTCGATGTCGCTCACCTGGCCCAGCCCCTCGCACGCGGGGCACATGCCGCCGGTGACCTCGAACGAGCGCCGCTCGGTCTTGCCGTCGTCGGCGCCGACGGCGATCGTGATCGCCCCCGACCCCGAGACCGACGGCACGTTGAACGAGAAGGCCTGCGGCGAACCGACGTGCGGCCGGCCGATGCGACTGAAGAGCACCCGCAGCATGGCGTGGACGTCGGTCGCGGTGCCGACCGTCGAGCGCGCGTTGGCGCCCATCCGCTCCTGATCGACCACGATGGCCGGGCTCACGTTCTCGAGCGCGTCGACGTCGGGGCGACTCAGCTGTCCCATGAACTGCTGCACGAACGTGGGATACGTCTCGTTGATCAGCCGCTGCGATTCGGCCGCGATGGTTCCGAACACGAGGCTGGACTTACCGGAGCCGCTGACGCCGGTGAAGACCGTCAACCTCCGCTTCGGGATCTCGACGTCGATGCCCTGGAGGTTGTTCTCACGCGCCCCGACGACGCGGATGCGTCCGTGCGAGTCGGCGACGTGCTCGGATGCGGGTGCCATGGCGTCAGTCTGCCGCGTGGGTGCGACACGGCGCACCCCTCCCGGCGGTCAGGGTGCGTCGATCAGGGTGCGCGGTGACACCCGTGAAGGTGGTCGTCGACCATCCCCGCGGACTGCATCAGCGCGTACATCGTGGTGGAGCCGACGAAACGGAACCCCGCCGTGCGCAGCGCGGCGGACAGCGCATCGGATGCCGGGGTCACCGCCGGCACGTCCGCGAAGACACGCGGCCGCCCCGCCTCGGCCCTCGCGTCGGGCGCGAACGACCACATCAGCGCGTCGAGCTCACCGGGACGCATGTCGCGGACGAGCCGCGCGTTGCCGATCGTCGCGAGGATCTTCGCGCGGTTGCGGACGATCCCGGCATCCGCCATCAGCCTGTCGACGTCACCGTCGTCGAAGCCCGCGACGACCTCGGGGTCGAAGCCGGCGAACGCCTCGCGGAAACCGGGACGCTTGCGGAGGATCGTGATCCACGACAGTCCCGCCTGGAAGCCCTCGAGGCTCAGCTTCTCGAAGAGCGCGCGGTCGCCGTGCAGCGGGCGGCCCCACTCCTCGTCGTGGTAGCGACGGTACTCCGGGTCGTCACCGACCCAGCCGCACCGCGAGACGCCGTCGGGGCCCACACGCAGATCACTCACTCCGTCAGGCTAGCCGCGAGCGCCGACACCGCGCGGCCGCGCCGCGCCGTCGGGAGCCCCGGCATGACCGGGGTGTCGGGGACGGGCGCCGAGGTCCGGGTCCCGAACTCCTCCAACTCGCTGCGGTCGCGGGGCAGGGACGCCCGGACCCGGCCCGCGCCCCCGCGCGTGGAGGAGTCCGGCACGCGCGCGGGGTCGGCCGGCCCGCCACTCACCCAACCACCACCGAGCCGCTACGCCGTGACCGAGCCGTCACACGATGGCCCGGCCGCGCCGTAGCGGCTCGCGCGAATCGTGTCGGCTCGCGGGGCGTGGCGGCGCTACTTCTTCTTCAGGGTCTTCTCTGAGACGGGGGCGGCCCCCGAGGCGGCGAGGTCGGCGTAGTAGGTGCGGGCCTCCTCCTGCCGCTCCCGCTCGGCGCCCGAGGCGATCGGCGCACGCACGTGCTCGGGCTCGAACCCGAACGCGTCGACGAGGTCCTGCGCGTGCGGGCGCAGGCGCAGGAGCAGCCGGTCGATGTACTTCGACACGGAGGCCGCGCGCTGCGCCGACAGGCGCCCGTTGATCAGATACCAGGCGAGGTGCTTCTCGATCAGGTGCAGGCCGAACAGGTCGCGCAGCCACGTGAGCACCTGAGCCGTGCCGGCATCCGAGACACCGGCGATGCCGTCGCTGAACGCCTCCCACTGCAGCAGCTCGCCGTGGGCGCGCGCAGCCTCGATGAGCTCGGCCTGGTTGGCATTGAAGATGGCCGCCGCCTCGGCCGGCGAGGCCTTGGATGCCGGGCGCAGCCGGCCCGCGATGTCTTCGATCATCTGCTGTACGCGTCCGGCCAGCAGCTCGTGCTGCTGCTCGGCCCGCAGTCCGAGCTCGACGGACCGCGCCGTCGAGCCCAGGTCCGTCACCGCCTGTCCGAGCTGGCGCAGCCCCGCGCCGTGGAACACCTTGCCGGCCGTCTGCCTGGCGGCGAAGGAGGCGAGCTTGGCGGCATCCGCGCCCCGGAACTGCTTCGCGAAGTCGCTGAGCAGCCGCTTGCCGACGAGCTGGAGGAGCACGTTGTTGTCACCCTCGAAGGTGACGTAGACGTCGAGGTCGTGGTGCAGCCCCACCAGACGGTTGTCGGCCATGAAGCCCGATCCGCCGCACGCCTCGCGGCACTCCTGGATCGTGTCGAGCGCGTTCCACGTCGACAGCGGCTTGAGGGCCGCCGCGAGGGTCTCCAGGTTCTCGCGCTCCTCGGGGGTGTCGGTGCGGCCGCTGAAGACGCCGTCGAAGGTGCGCAGCAGCTCGTCGTTGGAGAAGAACTGCGCGTACACCTGCGCCAACCGCGGCAGCAGACGCCGCTGGTGCTTGCCGTAGTCGAGCAGCACGACCTCGTCGCTGCCGGAGCCCGAGTCGAACTGGCGGCGCTGGCCCGCGTAGGTGATCGCGATGTTCAGGGCGAGGGCCGTCGCCGTGGTAGCGGCGCCGTCGAGCGAGACGCGCCCCTGCACCAGCGCGCCGAGCATCGTGAAGAAGCGGCGGCCGGGGCTCGGGATCTCCGAGGTGTAGGTGCCGTCGGCGGCGACGTCGCCATAGCGGTTGAGGAGGTTGAAGCGCGGGACGCGCACGTGGTCGAAGGCGAGCCGGCCGTTGTCGATGCCGTTGAGGCCGCCCTTCACGCCGTCGTCCTCGCTCTGCACGCCCGGGAGCATCTCGCCGTTCTCGTCGCGGATGGGGACGAAGAAGCAGTGCACGCCGTAGTTGACGCCGCCGGTGATGAGCTGGGCGAACACCGTGGCGGCGCGCCCGTGCAGCGCGGCGTTGCCGAGGTAGTCCTTCCATGCGCCGCGGAACGGCGTGTGGATGACGAACTCCTCGGTCTCGGGGTCGTAGGTGGCGGTCGTGCCGATGGCCGCGACATCGGAGCCGTGGCCGATCTCGGTCATGGCGAAGGCGCCGGGGAGCTCGAGGTCGATGACGTCGCGCAGCCACGCGTCGTGGTGCTTCTCGGTGCCGAGCTGGTAGATCGCCGAGCCGAACAGGCCCCACTGCACGCCCGACTTGATCTGCAGCGACGGGTCGGCGAGGACGAGCTCCATGAAGCCGGCGAGGTTGGCGCCGTTGTCCTCGAGGCCGCCGTACTTCTTCGGGAACGCGCGGCGCGATCCGTTGTTCTCGACGAGCACGCGCAGCTGCCCGAGGACGCGCTCGCGGTGGTCGGCCACCGACAGCCCCTCGATCTTCCACATCGCGGGGTCCTTGATCATCTCGCGCGCCTCGCGCCGCGTGTCGGCCCAGGTGCCGAGCAGCAGATCGGTGACGGTGTCGACGTGGATGCGGGCCTCGTGCGCCTCGGCCGCGGTGTGCGCGGCGGTGGGGGCTCCCCCCGCGGGAGTGCGCGTGTTCGTGGCGGGCTTCTTCGGACGGACGGCGGCGTCGGTCATCGGCGTACCTTTCGACAGCGGACAGCAGAACTCAGTCTCGACGGTAGGAGGGCTACAACACCGCCGCAAACCCGTTGCGGGCTCTCCACAACGGTCGCGACCGTCGCGGCATCCGGACCTGTATGGAACCCACACCCACGCTTCGTGAGACTGAGTCTCACTGGCACGCAGGGTGCGGGCCGCCGCGGAATCGGAGCACCAAAACAGAATCGGATGCCGCGCGCCGCGGCATCCGATTCTGTCGCCCTCCCCCGATCAGGCGAGACGACCCCGCGCGGTCAGAGATCGACGCCGTGGCCGAAGCGGAACAGCGGGTCGACAGTGTCGAACGGGACGTCGGGACGCGAGGCCTCCACCGCGGCCATCGACCGCGGCAGGTCGAAGGGGAGCCGTCCGCGGGCGACGGCCCGACCCGAGAGCACGTCGAGCAGCGCGGCGGAGCTCGCACCCCAGTTGCCCGTCACCGTCACGCCCAGCTCGACCAGGGGCGTGAGGATCGCGGGACGGTCGAGGAACACGTCGACGACGGTCGGCACCGCGGCCGCGACCTCGGCGACGTGGGCGACGACCTCGTCCGGGAAGTCGAGCGACCCGGCGTGGAAGAAGTTCTCGAACATCGAGCCGCGCTGCTCGTACGGCGCCTGCAGGCGCAGCACGGCGACGTCGGCCTCGCCCGGTGTCGCGACGACCTGCCCGTACTGCGCGGCGAGGTCGGCGTCGATCCCCTCGACGTAGAGCTTCGGCCCGGGCCCGAACGGCACCGCGTCGGTCGCGGCGAGCACCGTGATCGCCGCGCGCTGAGCGGCGTCGCCCGCCGCCCGGAAGTCCGGGGAGCCCACGATGCGATCCGCGGCGTCGACATCGACGTACGGATCGTCGAACAGGCCGAGCAGGAACTTCTCCCGCAGCAGGCGCCGGGCCGAGACGTCGAGACGGTCCTCGGCGACGACCCCGTCGGCCACCAGCTGCAGCAGGATCTCGGTGCAGCGCTCCCCGCCGAACTGGTCGGCGCCCGCATCGAGCGTCTTCGCCATGCGCTCCGCCGGGGTCAGGTGCTCGACGCCCCAGGCGCGGGCCGGGAACGGCGTTCCCATGATCTCGCTGTCGGTGAGCAGACCCCAGTCCGTGCAGACGATGCCGTCGAACCCGAACCGCTCCCGCAGCAGACCCGTGAGCACGCTCTTGTTGAACCCGAAGCCGACCTCCTCGTACTGCGTGCCGACCGGCATCCCGTAGTAGGGCATGACCTGGCGCACGCCGGCCGCGAACGCCGCCTCGAACGGCTTCAGGTGCAGCTCGAACGCGTCGCCGGGGTAGACCTGCTCGCGGCCGTAGGCGAAGTGCGGATCCTCCCCGTCCTTCTGCGGCCCGCCGCCCGGGAAGTGCTTGACCATCGTGGACACCGACCCCGCCCCGACGCTGTCGCCCTGGAATCCGCGGATGTACGCGGCGCCCAGCCGCGCCGACAGCTCGGCATCCTCTCCGAAGGTCTGCAGCTGACGCGCCCAGCGCGGCTCGGTCGCGAGGTCGACCTGCGGATGCAGGGCGACGCGGATGCCGACGGCCGTGTACTCCTGCCGCGCGATGTCGCCGAAGGTGCGCACGAGCTCCTCGTCGCGCGTCGCCGCGAGGCCGAGCGCGTCGGGCCACTGCGAGAACGGGCCCGAGAGCATCGCGGTGCCGGGGTTCTCGGTGAAGGAGTGGCGCGGGTCGGTCGAGATCGTCACGGGGATGCCGAGACGCGTCGAGGCCGCGAGCTCCTGCAGGCGGTTGTGCCACTGCGCGATCTCGCGCGCGGTCGGGGCGACGCCGAGCAGGTTGAAGTGGGTCATGTGCCGCTCACGCACGTACTCGTCGGTCGAGGGGAGCCCGAAGGCGGGGTCGCCGTCGGAGAGCGCGCCGTCGGGGCCCATCGCGATCATCGTCTGGAAGAACAGGCCCACCTTCTCCTCGACGGTCATCTCCCCCAGCAGCAGCTCGACGCGCTCGTCGATCGGACGATCGGCGTCGAGCCAGGGCCGCTCGATCGCGGTGGGCGGCGTCGTCGTGGTGTCGGTGGTCATTTCACTCCCTTGATGCGGTAGACGAGGACGGCGCCGGCGAGGGCCACGAGGGCGCCGAAGAGGTAGTACGTCGTGTAGCCGCCGAGCGGCGTCGCGGCGCCGAGCGCGATGATCGACGGCGCGATGGCGGGCGCGATCGACTGCGGCAGCGCGTTGGCGATGTTGAGCACGCCCAGGTCTTTCGCGACGTCGTCGGGGTTCGGCAGCACCTGGGTCGCGAGGGCGAGATCGACGGAGAAGAACGACCCGGCGCCGAACCCGATGATCGCCTGCGCGACGATGAGCACGGGGATGCTGGGCGCGAAGGCCAGCAGCACAAGGCCGACGACCATGATCAGACCGGCGATCGCGACGAAGGGACGCCGCTTGCCGATGCGGTCGGACAGGATGCCGCCGAGCGGGCTCGACACCATCATGGCCGCCATCGACGCGAGGTTCGCCACCAGGATCGTCGCGATGGCTCCCTGCTCATCGAGGCCGAACTTCTCCACGAGGTAGAACGGGAGGAAGGTCGCGATGCCGGCGTAGCCGAACATCACCAGGAACTTGGTGAGCCAGGTCCAGCCGAAGTCGGGGTGGGCGGCGGGGTTGAACACGAACGAGCCGAAGAACTTGCCGATCGTGAAGCGGTCGACGGGCTTCTCCGTGCGGACGCGGTCCTTGAGCATGACGACGAAGACGACGGCGAGCACCGTCGAGATCAATGCCGGCACGAGGAAGCGGAGGAAGTCCTCGGCGATGAAGTTCATCAGGAAGCTGCCGCCGAGGATGCCGAGGGGCGTCGTGATGCCCACGAGCCCCGAGACGGCGCCGCGACGGGCCACCGGCACCTGGTCGGGCAGCGTCGCGTTGGCCGCCGCGAGGAGTGCGTTCATCGCCGCCTGCGCGAGGCACCATCCCACCAGCACGACCCACACCGAGGTGGCGGCGCCGATCAACGCGAAGGCCCCGAGACCGACGATCGCCCCGCCGAGGATCCACGGCCGCCGCATGCCCCAGCGCGACGTCGTCCGATCGGAGAGGCGTCCGGCGAGGGGGTTCGCGACGAGGGCGAACAGCGCACCGACGCCCAGGACCAGCCCGAGGTTGCCGGTCGCGGCGGCGGCATCCGTCGAGATGTGCTGGATCTTGAACGCCATCGACACCATGACCGGCGTGAGCAGCGCCAGATAGACGCCGAAGTTCACGGCGGCGAGGCTCGCGGTGTAGCCCCGCGGCGTCTTCGACGGGGTGGTGCCCGGCGTCCGGATGCCGGTCGTTCCGACGGCCGCGGCGGTCGCAGCCGGTGACAGCTCTGTCATGGAGAGTCCTTTCACAGCGATGTGAGGGTGAGACGCGAGGTCTCGAGGGACACGGTACACGAAACCCGACCGATTGGTAACTGAATCCTTCGGGAGGGCAGGGGCCGCAGTAGGGTGGTCTCTCGGGAGGCGAGCATGACGACGAGCACGCCGCAGCGCACACGCAACGCCGCCGCCACCCGCGACCGCATCGTGGAGGCGGCCCGAGACGTGTTCGTCTCGCGCGGCTACCGTGCGGCATCACTGCGCGACGTCGCCGCCGCCGCCGGAATCACGCACCCCGGCCTGCTCAAGCACTTCGCCTCGAAGGATCTGCTCCTGACGGCGGTGATCGCCTCCTTCGACCGCGCCACCGAGGAGGCGCTGCTCGACGGCGACGCCGTCCCCGCGCCGGGCACGCTGATGTTCGCCGCCATCGCGGCGCGCAACGAGGGCCTCGAGGGCTACCTGCCGCTGTACGCCGCACTGGTCGGCGAGAGCTCGACGCGGGACCACCCCGCCCACGCCTACATGCGCGAGCGCTACGCGCGGCTGCGCGAGTTCTCGGTCGTCGCCCTGCGCGACGCGGCCGCCGCCGGCACCGTGGATCCAGGGCGCGACTTCGAGGGCGAGGCCGTGCGCGTCGCGGCCGTCTGGGACGGCCTGCAGCTGCTGGAGCTCTACCTCCCCGACCGCGTCGACCTCGTCCCGTTGCTCACCGAGGTGCAGCACGCGCTCGCGACGCCCCCCGGATGGCACGGGGATGCCGCGGCCACGACCGTGGGCCGGGGAGCTGGGGGTTCCGGGGGTTCTGGTTCCGGGGGTTCTGGTTCTGGGGGGTCTGCGGGTTCTGTTTCCGGGGGTCCTGGTTCCGCCGTGTCCGTCTCGTGGCAGCCGCTCGACTCGGCATCCGCCGACGAGACCGGCACCGACGGCTATCGGGTCGGCCGCGAGCGCCGGGCCCGCATCCTCCGCGACGCGACGGCCCTCTTCGCCCGCGACGGCTACGCCGCCACGAGCCTCCGCGAGATCGCGGAACGTGTCGGCGTGTCCAAGTCGGCCCTGCTGCACCACTACTCCTCCAAGGACGCGCTGCTCGGCGCCGTCCTCGCCGAGCGCGACCGGGCCGTCTCGGTCGAGCCCCTGGAAGGACTCACCCGCGCCGCCGACATCCTGCGCGACATCCCCCGCGGTGCCGCCGCCAACGCGGCCACCGCACCCGGACTGATCGAGGTCTACGCGGTGCTCTCGTGCGAGGCCCTGCCCGACGACCACCCGGCTCACGACTACTTCGAGCGCCGTTTCACGCTCGCGATCGACCGCCTCGCCGCGATGCTGAGCGCCGCGCGCGACGACGGCGACCTGCCGGCGCACCGCGACCCCGAGCGCGAGGCGATCCGCCTCGTCGCACTGTGGGACGGCCTGCAGTACCAGTGGTTGTACGACCGCGAAAGCGTCGACGTGGCCGCGCACCTCGCTGCCCACCTCGACGACATCCTGCCCCGCCGCTGACCGCCCGGGCCGGGGCCGCTGCCGCGCCGCAGCGGATTCGGAGGAGCGCAGCAGATTCGGACCACATGCGCTCCCGCATCCGATTCCGGCGCGCACGTCCGATTCCGCGGCGGCTGGGCGGGCGGTAGGGCTCAGGCCGTGCGGGCAGACGGCCGAAGCGGGCAGGCACACCGGATGCCGCGTCAAGTGCTGGATGCCGCGCAGCGGATGCGGAGAACGCAAGCGGATTCGGATCAGGGGAGCCCCAGCATCCGATTCTGGTGCGCGCCACCGATTCCGCGGCGGCGGGAAGGCGGGGGAGCAAGCGGTCGCGGGGCGGGCGGGACACAGACCGGATGCCGCGTCGCGCAGACCGGAAGCCGCGTCAAGTGCTGGATGCCGCGCAGCGGATGCGGAGAACGCAAGCGGATTCGGACCAGGGGAGCCCCGGCATCCGATTCTGGTGCGCGCCACCGATTCCGCGGCGGCGGGAAGGCGGGGGAGCAAGCGGTCGCGGGGCGGGTGGGACACAGGCCGGAAGCCGCGTCGCGCAGACCGGAAGCCGCGTCGAGTGCTGGATGCCGCGCACCGGATGCGGAGAACGCAAGCGGATTCGGACCAGGGGAGCCCCGGCATCCGATTCTGGTGCGCGCCACCGATTCCGCGGCGGCGGGCCCGGGCAACGGCGGGCCCGGGCAACGGCGGCCCCCCGCCCGGAGGTCAGGCGCCGGCGGCGGAGAGGATGGCCGCGGCATCCGACTGGACGGTCGACGCATCGACGAGATCGCCGGCCTGAGCGGTCAGCAGCGCCGTCCACGCGTCGACCGAGGTGGACAGCGCGCCGTTCGCGATCAGCGTCTGCTGCAACTGCGTCTTCTTCTCGGCGATGAGCTGGGCCCACGTGCTGTTCGCCTCGAACGCCGTGACGAGCGGGTTGTCGGAGGCTCCTCCGCGCGCGCCGCCCCCGCCGGCCGCCCCACCGTCGGCCTGCCCGCCCGGAGCCCGCCCGCCTCCCGGCGCGGCCCCGCCGCCTTGACCACCCCCACCGACGTTCTGCACCCCGAAGGCGAGGTTGTGGTCCCACGCCACCACGGTGAACCGCTGCGTGCTCGAATCCCAGAACAGGTACGCGTTGTTGCCGGGCCCCGAGATGTCGTCGAAGTTGTCGATGGCCTCCTCGAGGGCCAGGTAGGTCGCGAACGAGTCGACGTCGAGCAGCGTGGGGAGCTTCTCGGCGATCTCGTCGGCCGTGCCGTTGTTGACCAGATCGAGCAGGGCGACGAGCGGCGCGTAGTCCTCCGCACCGGCCTCGATGTCGAACGAGGCACTGTAGTCGCCGTCGGCCCCCGCCCAGTCCCAGTTCCCGTCGGCATTGGCCTTGTAGAGCACCGAATCGGCACCGGCGTCGGGGAAGTTCTCGTCGACCCACGAGTCGTTCAGCGCCTGGACGCTCAGCCGCAGGACCTCCGTGCCGCCGTTGACCGAGAACCTCGTCGCGGCGGACTTCTCGGAGGCGAGACCCGCCGCGGACAGCGCGTCGAGCGCGACGGCCTCGTTCATCGACGTCGACGAGGAGTTGGCGCGGATCGTGAAGTCGGTGACGCCCGACGCGTTCTGGCCGGCGACGTACTTGTCCAGGCGGATGCGCCACGGCAGCGTCGAAGCGTCGCTGTCGCTCGTGATCCCCTTCAGGGTCGAGTTGCCCTTCAGCTTGATGCCGACGTTCTCGTAGGCGACGCCGTCGATCGTGACCGTCGCCGTGAGCCACTCCTTGTCACCCGCGGACAGGTAGGTCGCGAGCATGTCGGAGAGCGCATCGGCATCCACCTGGACCGACACCGTGTGGACGGTCGACGTGTCCCAGAGCGACCCCGAAGCGTCCGCGACGACCGTCTCGGAGCTCACCCCGGTCGACGTCGGCATCGACGACACCGTGTCGAGGGCGGCGAGCGAGCCGCAGCCCGCGAGGCCGAGCGTGAGCACCACGGCGGTGACGGGCAGCAGCACACGACGTGACGGGTGGACGCGCGAGCGGGATCGATCGGTCATGCAGACCACCCGAACATCCGCGCCTATGGTTCACGCCTCCCCGGGCTGTGGAGCGCGGGGACGGTTCCTATGAACCTGCGATGACGGCGAGGACCGCCTCGCCGTACGCCTCGCGCTTCTTCGCCCCGATGCCCGTGATGCCTTCCAGCGCGGCGACGGATGCCGGGCGCTGCGCGGCCAGCGCCCGCAGGGTCGCATCGCCGAAGACGATGTAGGCCGGCACTCCCTGCTCCTTCGCCGCGCCGGCACGCCACGCGCGCAAGGCCTCGAACAGGTCGCGGTCGCCGTCGGCGACGGCATCCGCGGCGGGGGTCTTGCGCACCCGCGCCGTCCCGCCGCCCTTGCCGAGCACGTCGCGTCGCAGCGGCACGGCGAGCTCGCCGCGCAGCACCGCCGCACCTTCCTCGCCGACGGCGAGCACGCCGTACTCGCCCCGCGCGACGATGATGCCGCGGGCGAGGAGCTGGCGGATCACGCTGCGCCAGTCCTGGTCGCTGAGGTCGGCTCCGAGCCCGTACGTCGCGAGGGCATCGTGACCCTGCTGGCGGATGCGCTCGGTCGATGCGCCGCGCAGGATGTCGACGAGGTGCCCGGCGCCGAACGCCTGGTTGCGCTCGCGCTGCAGGCGGACGATGGTCGACAGGAGCTTCTGCGCGGGCACGAGCCCGTCCCAGGTGTCGGGGGTGTCGAGACAGGTGTCGCAGTTGCCGCACGGCTCGGAGCTCTGACCGAAGTAGTTGAGGAGGTTCTGGCGGCGGCACGACACGGTCTCGCAGAGGGCGAGCATCGCGTCGAGGTGCTGGCCGAGGCGCATCTTGTACGACCGGTCGCCCGGTGACTGGTCGATCAGGCGGCGCTGCTGCACGACGTCGCCGAGGCCGTACGCCATCCAGGCCACCGCGGGCTCGCCGTCGCGGCCGGCGCGACCGGTCTCCTGGTAGTAGCCCTCGACGGACTTCGGCAGGTCGATGTGCGCGACGAAGCGCACATCGGGCTTGTCGATGCCCATGCCGAACGCGATCGTCGCGACCATCACGACGCCGTCGTCGCGGAGGAAGCGCTGCTGGTGACGCGCGCGGATCGCGGCATCCAGCCCCGCGTGATACGGCAGGGCGTCGACCCCCTGGGTGCGGAGGTAGTCGGCGGTCTGGTCGACCGACTTGCGGCTGAGCGCGTAGACGATGCCGGCGGAGCCCGCCGGCTGCGCGCGCACGAACTGCAGCAGCTGCCGGCGCGGGTCGACCTTCGGCTCGATGCGGTACTGGATGTTGGGCCGGTCGAAGCTCGCGACGAAGTGGCGCGCGTCGGGCAGCTGCAGACGCTCGGTGATCTCCTGGTGCGTCGCGCGCGTCGCCGTCGCGGTGAGCGCCATGCGCGGCACGCCCGGGAACCGCTCGGCGAGGTCGCCCAGCGCGAGGTAGTCGGGGCGGAAGTCGTGGCCCCACTGGCTGACGCAGTGCGCCTCGTCGATCGCGATGACGCTCAGCCGACCGCGCTGCAGCAGCGCCGTCGTCGCGGGTGCGCTCAGCCGTTCGGGGGCGACGTAGAGCAGATCGAGCTCTCCGGCGAGGAAGTCCTGCTCGACGCCCGCGCGCTCGGCGGGGTTCTGGGTGGAGTTGAGGAACGCGGCGCGCACGCCGTTGGCCCGCAGGGCGTCGACCTGGTCGTGCATCAGGGCGATGAGCGGGCTGACCACGAGCCCCGTGCCCGGGCGCACGAGCGCGGGCACCTGGTAGGTGATCGACTTGCCGCCGCCCGTGGGCATGAGCACCACGGCGTCGCCGCCGGCCACGACGTGCGCGACGATGTCGGCCTGGTCGCCGCGGAACTCGTCGTAGCCGAAGACCTCCTTCAGGACGGCCTTCGGATCGGTCGACCGCGGCGGACGGGCGACCCCGGCCGCAGGCCGCGCTGCGGGGGCGTGGGCCGGGGCGGCGTGGGATGCCGCGGCGGAACGGCCGGCGGATGCCACGCCCCGCGGTGACGCGGAACGGCCAGCGGATGCCGCGGCCCGCGGCGGGGCGGCATCGCCACGAGATCCCGGGCCCTCCGGCGACGCCGCGGTGTCACGCGTGGCGCGCGCGAGGGCACCGGCATACCCGTCGTACTCCGGCGGCGGCGGCACATCGAACTCGTCGGGCGGGGTCAGCTCATCGACATCCCACGGCACGTCCGCATACGGGTCGTCGTCGCGGTGGATCGATGCAGTCACCCGTCCAGGCTAGCCGCGGCATCCGACACCTCGTCCCCCTCCGTCGCCAGCACCCGCCGAGCCGCAACGCGCTGGCCGAGCCGCCATCGCACGTCCGTCAGCGCCGTGGCGGCTCGGGCAGGGCGTGGCGGCTCGCGGGAGGAAGCAAGAACAGGGCGGGCTAGAGGCGGACGAGCTCGACGGCGCGGACCACGGCGGCGCCCTCCTCGACCGAGGCGGCGAGGTCGACCTCTGCGCGCAGACGCCAGTCGTGATCGCCCTCGGGGTCGTCGATGGTCTGCTCGACGCGCCAGATGCCGGATGCCGCGGCATCCGCCCGGTCGATCGCGCACAGCCGAGGCGCGCGGGCCGGTCCGCCCGTGAGGATCTGGTCGTGCTCGTCGTAATAGCGGTCGAGCGCGGCCGGCCAGTCGAGGTCGGGGTCGAGGGCGACCAGCGCGTCGTCGTCCTGCAACGCCGCGAGCTGCACGCGCCGGAACAGCTCGTTGCGCACGAGCACCGTGAAGGCACGCTCGTTCGTGAGGATCGACGGGGGTGCGGGCGGCACCACGGGAGCGCCGTCCTCGGGCAGCACCGCCGAAGGGTCGACGAGCGCGGACCACTCGTCGACGAGACTCGAGTCCACCTGACGCACGAGCTCGCCGAGCCACTCGATGATGTCCATCAGCTCGTCGGTGCGCGCCTCCGCCGGGACGGTCTGGCGGATCGCGCGATACGCGTCGGAGAGGTAGCGCAGCACCAGCCCCTCGCTGCGCGCCAGCTGGTAGAAGGAGACGTATTCCGCGAACGACATGGCCCGCTCGAACATGTCGCGGACGACCGACTTGGGACTCAGCTCGAAGTCGCGCACCCACGGCTGACTCGACGCGAAGACCTCGAACGACTGCGCCAGCAGGTCGGCCAGCGGCTTCGGGTAGGTGATCTCCTCGAGCAGCGCCATCCGCTCCTCGTACTCGATCCCGTCCCGCTTCATGGCCGCGACCGCCTCGCCCCGGGCGCGGTACTCCTGCTGCGAGAGGATCGCCCGCGGATCGTCGAGCGTCGCCTCGATCACACTGAGCACATCCAGGGCGTAGTTGCCGGTACCGATGCCACCCGCGGCGACGGTGGTCGCGCCGGCGCGACCCGAACTCCTCCAATCCGCACCCGGCTCCCCCGGATCAGCCTCGACAGCCCCGAGGGCGCCCGCGGTGAAGGAGTTCGGGACGGCAGCGGCGCCGGGCCGCACGTCGTCGTCGGGCGAGAGCAGCTCGATGGCGGCGAGCGCGAACGGCGACAGGGGCTGGTTGAGGGCGAAGTTCGGCTGCAGATCGACGGTGAGGGCGATGCGCGGGCCGGATGCCGCGTCGCGGTCGACCTCGACGATCCCCGCGTCCACGAGCGTCCGGAAGATCGCGATCGCCCGTCGGGCGAGGGCGTAGCGGCGCTCGCGCGGCTCGTGGTTGTCGAACACGAGCGACCGGACGTTGCCGAAGACGTCGCCGCCGCGGCCGATGACGTTGATGAGCATCGCGGCCGTCAGCTTCAGCTGCGGCACGAGCGGCTCGGGCGGCGCCGAGATCAGCCGCTCGTACGAGCCCTCGCCCCAGTTGACGACGCCGGTGGGCGCCTTCTTGCGGACGATCTTCTTGCGCTTGGCCGCGTCGTCGCCGGCCTTCGCCAGCGCGACCGCGTTCTCGATCTCCCACTCCGGAGCCATCACGACGACGTTGCCGTGCGTGTCGTAGCCGGCGCGGCCGGCGCGACCGGCCACCTGATGGAACTCGCGCGCGCTGAGCTGGCGCATCTTCGTGCCGTCGTACTTGCTGAGCGCGGTGATCATGACGGTGCGGATCGGCACGTTGATGCCGACGCCGAGCGTGTCGGTGCCGCAGATCACCCGGAGCAGCCCCCGCTGCGCGAGCGTCTCGACGAGGCGGCGGTAGCGCGGCAGCATCCCGGCGTGGTGCACGCCGATGCCCGCGCGCACCAGACGCGACAGCGTCTTGCCGAAGCCCGTCGTGAAGCGGAAGCCGCCGATCGCCTCCGCGATCTCGTCGCGCTGCGCGCGGGTGGTGAGGGTGACGGATGCCAGGGCCTGCGCCCGTTCGAGCGCGGCCGCCTGCGCGAAGTGGACGATGTAGACCGGCACCTCGCGCTCGTCGACGAGCATCGTCAGCACCTCGTGCACGGGGCGGCGCTCGTACGAGAAGTGCAGGGGCACCGGGCGCTCGACACCGGTCACGAGCGCCACGGGCCGCCCCGTCCGCCGCGCCAGGTCGTCGGCGATGGGCGTCACGTCGCCCAGGGTCGCCGACATCAGCAGGAACTGCGCCCGCGGCAGCAGGAGAAGCGGCACCTGCCACGCCCATCCGCGGTCGGGGTCGCCGTAGTAGTGGAACTCGTCCATCACGACCTGATCGACGGGGGCGTCCCCGCCCTGGCGCAGTGCGATGTTGGCGAGGATCTCCGCGGTGCAGCAGACGATCGGGGCGTCGGGGTTGACGGACGAGTCGCCGGTGACCATGCCGACGTTCTCGGGACCGAAGATCTCGACGAGGGCGAAGAACTTCTCGCTGACCAGCGCCTTGATCGGCGCCGTGTAGTACGAGCGCCCTCCGGCGGCGAGACACGCCGCGTGCGCCGCGATCGCGACGAGCGACTTACCGGTGCCGGTCGGGGTCGAGAGGATGACGTTCGCGCCGGAGACCAGCTCGATGATCGCCTCGTCCTGAGCGGGGTAGAGCGTCAGCCCCCGCCCGGTCGCCCACGCGACGAAGCCCTCGTAGGCGGCATCCGCCGTCGCCTGCGCGGGCACGAGGTCGGTCAGCGCCGCGGCAGAGGTCATGTCCCGAGTCTGCCAGGCGCCGCCTCCGCTCGGTCACGCCGCCGCACCCCGCACGCCGGTCACGGCCGCGCGGCTTTGGCGGCCAGCACGTGGCGCGCGGCGTCGTCGACGCGGGCTGCGAACACCGGGTCGGACTGGGCCTTCGCCAGCACGGCGTCGTACATGGCCGGGAAGACGGTGGGATCGGTCGAGGCCAGCACGACGTCGATGCCCGCGGTGATGGCGAGCACGGCGCGATCGGCGGGACTCCAGGCCTGCACGGCCTGCGCCGCCGACAGATCGTCGGTCATGAGCATGCCCTCCGGGCCGACCTTCGCCCGTGCGAGGCCCACCACCGTCGGCGAGAACACCGCCGGCGCCGACGGGTCGAGGTTCTGGTAGATCGCGCTCGAGACCATCACGCCCGCCGGCCCGCCCGCGAGCAGCGTGCCGTAGACGGCGATGTCGGGGCCGTCGGCGGTGACGGTCGTGTCGACGACGTCGGCCGTCGTGTCGGTGTTGGCGGTGACGTGTCCGAGTCCCGGGAAGTGCTTGAACACGGGCATCACGCCGGCCGCGCGCATGCCGTCCGCGAAGGCGCCCGCCTTCGCGGCGACGGTCGCCCCGTCGTAGCCGTACTGTCGGCCCAGCCCGCCGATGGGCGGGTTGTCGAACCGGGTCGCCGCGCTCGTGACGATGTCGGCGACCGGGGCGAGGTTCAGCGTCACGCCCGCGGCGGCGATCTGACCGCCCCACGTGGTCGCCGCGGCGCGGAGCTGGTCGTCGGGCAGATCCGCCTGCCGGATCGCGTAGGGCATGTCGTCGAACCCGGGCCCCGTGAGCACCTGCACCTCGCCGCCCTCCTGATCGGTCGACACCCACAGGGGGATGCCGTCGGCATCCGCCGTCGTGAACGAACCGACCACCCCCGCCACGGCCTGGGCGCCCGCCTGCGAACGACCGTGCAGGAAGATGCCGCCCGCGTGCCGGTCGACCACCGCCGAGAGCGTGTCGGGGGTGACGGCGTCGACCGCCGTTCCGACGATGAACAGCTGTCCGACGCGCTGGCGCAGGTCCAGTCCGGCCAGGGGGTCGGGCGTCGCGGTCGGCGAGGGGGTCGGCCCGGGCGTCGCGGTCGGGGTCGACGTCGGCGAGGGCGACGGGGACGGACCGTAGGCCCCGCATCCCGAGAGCAGGAGCGCGGTCGCCGCGACGACCGCTCCCGCGCAGGCGAGGAGGCGCGGACGGCGGCAGGCAGAGCGGGGGGTCATGCCGCCATCCTCCCCGCTCGCGCCTCCCGGCGACAGCCCTGGCGGAACAGGCGACGACGCGCCTACGTTGGGGAGGACACATCGACCCGACAGGAGCGTCATGACCGACGACGTCCGCATCTCACGCAACGACGAGAAGGACCGCTACGAGATCCTCGTCGACGGCGACATCGCCGGCTACACCGAGTTCGAGGAGGATGCCGAGGGGCGTCTGGTCTTCCCTCACACCGAGATCGATCCGGCCTACGGCGGTCGGGGCCTCGGCACGAAGCTGGTCGCGGCGGCGATGGCGGACGAGGCCGCCCGGGGCGACGTGGTGGTGCCGGTCTGCCCGTTCATCGTCACCTACCTGCAGAAGCACGAGGTCCCCGGGCTGAAGGCGGTGTGGCGCGAACGCGACGTCGAGACGGCGGAGCACGCGTCGACGGCGGAGCCCACCCCGGGCGACGAAGGCGTGGGAACGCCGCGCGGATGACCCGCCTCGACGACGCCCCGCCCGACGTGGCCGGCCCGGCGGTCTGCGACGGTCCGCGGGCGTTGCTGCTGGAAGCCCGCGAGGTCCCGCTCGGCGGGGTGCGCGCCATGGAGGTGCACCGCAGCCTGCCGCAACGGGCGCTGCCCCTGGTCGGCGCGTGGTGCTTCCTCGACCGGTTCGGCCCGCAGACGGCGCGCATGCGCGTCGAGCCGCATCCGCACATCGGCCTGCAGACGGTCACCTGGCCGCTCGTGGGCGAGGTGCGCCACCGCGACACCCTCGGCAGCGACGTCGTCGTGCGCCGCGGGGTGCTCAACCTGATGACCAGCGGCGCCGGCATCGCCCACTCCGAGTACTCGGTCGGCGAGGAGGCGGTGGCCCTCGACGCCCTGCAGCTGTGGGTCGCGCTGCCCGAGTCGCGCCGCCACGGCGCCGCCGCCTTCGAGCGCCACGACGACCTGCCCGTGACGACGATCCCCGACGCTGCCGGCGGGACGGGCGCCACCGCAACGGTCGTGGTGGGCTCGTTCGCGGGGGCGACCTCGCCCGCGACGATGTACACCCCGATCGTCGGCGCGGAGCTCCACCTCCCGGCCGGCTCCCGCGTCCGGCTCCCGCTCGAACCGTCGTGGGAGTACGCGCTGGTCGGCATCGACGGCACCCCCGAGGTGTGGGCGACAGCGGATGCCGCGACCGCCCTGCCCGACCAGGGCCTGCTGTACCTCGGCATCCACCGCGACGGCGTCGAGGTCACCGCGGTGCGCGAGACGACGCTCTTCCTGCTGGGCGGGGAGCCGTTCGAAGCCGACATCGTGATGTGGTGGAACTTCGTGGCGCGGTCGCACGAGGAGATCGTCGCGGCGAGGGCGGCGTGGGAGGCCGAGGCGGAGGACGCCCCGACGCCCGCGCCGCAGGCGCGCTTCGGTCACGTCGTCGGGCACGGCGCCGAGCGGGTGCCCGCACCGCCGCTTCCCGCGGTGCGGCTGACACCGCGGCGGCGCAGCATCTGAGCATTTTTCCCGGCCTGACCCCCGGGGACGCGCGGCTACGCTGGGATCGTGGCCCGAAACACCGTCCTGTCGACGCGCGTCCTGCTGGTGTGCGCGGCCATCGGTGTGGCCACCGGCATCCTCGGCGGCATCGCCGGACTCGTCACGCCGGTGGTGCTCGCGGTGCCCGGCCTCGCCATCGTCTACGGGCTCGTCCTCGGGGCGCACGTGCTCCCCGGGATCGTCGCGCAGGAGGTGCTGCGGCTGCCGCTCGTGGCCCTGCTCACGCACGTGCTCGCCGCGCTGGTCGCCAGCGCGTTCGCCCCCGTGTGGACGATGCGGTTCCTCGGCACGGCCCTGCTGTTCGGCGCCATCCAGGAGGGGGTCGCGGCCCTCACGCGCTATCGCGCCTGGGGAGCGTGGCGCTTCTTCATCTCCGCGGCGGTCATCGGCGCGCTCGTGGCGGTCGTCGTCTTCTTCGCGGCGCATCTGAGTGCCTACGCCCTGTGGGCCCAGATCGCCTACCTCGCCCTCTCCGTGTGCGGTCCCGTCGCGTGGACGGCGATCGGCCTGGGCGTCGGAGCCTCGCTGCGGCGCGCCGGCGTGGCGCGGCAGACCGTCCGGCGCTGACGACTGTTGGCCGCTGAGGTTAGGCTGGGCTAACCTGGGAGCGACCCTCTGCCCGACCGCTGGGATGATCCGTGACCTCTGCCGTCTTCGGAGCGGAAGCCGCTGCTCCCGCCGGCCGTGAGCCTGCTCCGCTGCTGCGCGTGCGCGATCTCGCGATCCGGCATGAGGGCGCGGATGCCGATGCCCCGGCATCCGCCACGTTCGACGTGGCGCGCGGTGAGGTGGTGCTGCTGCTCGGACCCAGCGGCGCCGGGAAGTCCACGCTGGCGCTCGCCCTCAACGGCCTCATCCCGCACGCCGTGCCCGCCGCCCTCTCCGGCACCGTCGAGGTCGACGGGCTCGACACCGCCACGACGCCCGTGGCCCGGCTGAGCACGCACGTGGGCATGGTCTTCCAGGACCCGGACGCACAGCTGGTGACCGGCACGCTGCTCGACGAAGTGGCGTTCGGTCCCGAGAATCTGCGGCTGCCGGTGGACGAGGTGCTGACCCGGGCCGAGGAGGCGTTGCGCCGCGTCGGCCTGTGGGAGCGCCGCCACGAGAACCCCGACCGTCTGAGCGGCGGCGGCCGGCAACGGCTCGCGATCGCGTGCGCCCTGGCGATGGGCTCGCCCCTGCTCGTTCTCGACGAGCCCACGGCCAACCTCGACCCGCAGGGCATCGAGGAGGTCTACGCCGCACTGGGCGACCTCGTCGCCGCCGGCGACCGGGCGATCCTGCTGGTCGAGCACAACCTCGACGCCGTCGTGGGGATCACCGATCGGGTCGTCGTGCTCGACCACGTCGGGCGCACCGTCGCGGACGGCACCGTCGACGACGTGCTCCGCGCCCGCGCCGCCGAGCTGCACGAGATGGGCGTGTGGCTGCCCGTGTCGACCCTCGCCGCCCTCCGCCTGCGCGCGGCCGGCTGGACGCTCGACCCCCTCCCCCTCGAACCCGCCGAGCTGCACGCCGCCCTGGAGTCGGCCGACACATCCGCGGGCGGCGGTCTGCACGACTCCGCCTCGACGGCGGCCACCGCCGGCTCCGACCCCTCCGAAGGCCCGTCCAGGCGGAGTCGTGCAGACGATGCGGGGGCACCGGGCGCGGCATCCCCCGTCATCCGTGCGCGCGGGCTGCGAACGCGCCGCGGGCGCCGCGAGATCCTCCACGGCATCGACCTCGACGTCGACGCCGGCGCGTTCGTCGCGATCGTCGGCGCGAACGGCGCCGGCAAGACGACGCTCCTGCAGTCGCTCGCGGGAGTCATCCCGGTCCCGCGCGGGCAGGTCACCGTGGACGGCGTCGACGTGGGCCGCACCGACCTGCGCACCCTGTCACGGCGGATCGGCTTCGTCTTCCAGAATCCCGAACACCAGTTCATCGCCCACACGGTGTACGACGAGCTCGCCCACGGCCTGCGCCGACAGCGGCTGCCCGAGGAGGAGGTGCGCGAGCGCGCGTTCGACGTGCTGCGCCGCTTCGGCCTCGAGGACAAGGCCGAGGTCCACCCGTTCCTGCTCTCGGGCGGCCAGAAGCGCCGCCTCTCGGTCGGCACGGCTCTGGTCGCGGGCGCACCGGTGCTCGCGCTCGACGAGCCGACGTTCGGTCAGGACCGCGCACGCGCCGACGAGTTGATGGGCCTGCTGAGCGACCTCAGCGCCGAGGGCACGACCATCCTCGTCGTCACCCACGACATGCAACTGGTCACCGAGCACGCGCACCGCACGATCGTCGTGGGCGACGGGCGCATCATCGCGGATGCCGCGACACCCGCCGTGTTTGCCGACGACGATCTGCTCCGCTCGGCGGGGCTGCGACAGCCTCCCCTGCGCCGCGCGTTCGCCGGCCTGACGCGGCATCCGTCTCTCGCCGGCGTCACACGGCTCGCCGATCTGCCGGCGGCGGATGCCGCGGGGAGGGCGGCCCGGTGAGCGCGACGACCGTCGACCCCTGGGCCCGCGTCGACGCGGGCGGGCTCCTTGCGGGGCTGAACCCGCTCGCGAAGCTCGCGGCACCGCTGCCGGCGATGGTGCTCCTCGTCTTCGCGCGCGACCTCGCGACCCCGCTCGCGTTCCTCGCCCTCGCCTGTGCGGTCATCCTCGCCGGTACCCGGATCACCCGGCGGATCGCGCTGCTGCTGCTCGTGGCGGTGCCGGTCGCGGCGATCGTGATCGGCCTGTCGATGAGCCTGTGGACCGATCCGGCGCGCGTCGACGGCGACGTCGTCGCCCGGATCGGCGACTGGAGCCTCACGACCGGTGCGCTGACCGTCGGGTTCGCGACGGGTCTGCGCCTGGCGGCGATCGTCGCGCTCGCGCTCATCGCGGGGCTGACGACCACCGGACCCGATCTCGTGCGGGCGAGCGTGCAGCAGCTGCGGGTGCCGTACCGCATCGGCTACACCGCGCTGGCCGCGTTCCGCTTCGTCCCGAGGTTCGGGCACGAACTCGACGTCATCCGCCAGGCCCACCGCGTGCGGGGGTCGCACGGCGGCCGCGGCCCCGTCGCCGCGCTCGCGCGCTGGTGGGGCTACCTCGTGCCGCTGCTGGCGGGCGCGATCCGGCACGCCGAGCGGGTCGCCCTCGCGATGGATGCGCGCGCCTTCGGCGCCCACCCCGACCGCACCGAACGGCACCTCGTCCCGTGGCGCCGACGCGACACGGTGTTCGTCGCCGTCTTCTGGCTGACCAGTGCCGTCATCCTCGTCGCCCTCTTCCCGTGGGCACCCTGATCCGTCGCAGAAAGGATGCCGCATGGCCCGCTCCTCACGCCTGACCAAGCCCGCCTCCCAAGACCTTCTCCGACTGGAGGTGGTCGCCGTCCGCCGCCTCGCCCCCCACTGGATGCGCGTCACCCTCGGCGGGGGCGACATCGGCCGGTTCGCGCCGCTGGGCTACGACCAGTGGTTCCGGCTGTTCCTGCCGCACCGCAGCGACAGCGCGGGCGCGGGTCTGGAGCGCATCCCCGCGAAGGCGAACCGGATCTTCGGGTACCTGTCGTACCTGCGCATCCCGGAGGGCATCCGGCCCGCGATGCGCAACTACACGGTCCGCGCCTACCGCGCGAGCGGGCCGAGCGGCGGAGCGGAGCTCGACGTCGACTTCGTGCTGCACGGCTCCGGGCCGACCGCGGGTCCGGCGTCGCGCTGGGCCGCCTCCGCGACCGTGGGCGAGTCGGTCGTGATCATCGACGAGGGGCTCGGCTTCTCCCCGGAGCGCGGCGTCGAGCGCGTCCTGCTGATCGCCGACGAGACGGGCGTCCCGGCGGTGTCCGGCGTGTGCGCGTCGCTGCCGCCCACCGCGACGGGCACCGTGCTGGTCGAGGCGCCGTCGGCCGACGACGTGCTGGAGATCGACGCGCCCGACGGCGTGGAGGTGCGGTGGCTGGTGCGGGACGCCGGGGCGCGCCCCGGAACCCTCGCGCTGAGTGCTCTGCGGCAGCTCGACCCTCCGGCATCCGATACGCATGTCTTCGTCGTCGGCGAGCAGTCGCTGCCGGTCGCCGCCCGCCGGCACCTCGTCGCGTCGGGGCACCCGAAGGACCGGATCAGCTTCGTCGGCTACTGGCGTGCCGGGTCCGCATCGCCGACGCCGGCGGCGGAGCGCAGCGGCGCGGAGGAGCACTGATGGGCCGGGTCACGACCGCCTACCTGTTGACCTGCGCGGCCATCGGCGTGGCGGGAGGCGTCGTCCTCGCGGCGGGCTGGTGGGTGTCGCTGGCATTGTTCGCGACGCTGCCGTTCGTCTCGATCGGTATCGCCGGTCTCTGGGTGATCCCCGCCGTGGTCGCGCTGCGGCTGCTGCACCGCCCCGCCGCCGGCCTGCTGGTCGGACTCATCTCCGGCCTCGTGCTCGCGCCGTTCTTGACGATCTCGGCGGTGGCGACCACCCTGTTCTGGGCGTTCTTCCCGGAGCTGCCGTTCCTGCTGACGGCGTACCGCCGCTGGGCCACGTGGATGCACTACGCGGGAGCGATCGTCATCGGCATCGCCTACCCCGTCCTCGCCGCCCAGTCGTTCGACCTCTGGGCGATGTCGCCGGTCGCGCTCAGCGGCTTCATCGCGCTGTGCGTGGCATCCTGCGTGGGCGGCACGGCGATCGGGATCGTCATCGCCGACCGGCTGCGCGCCGCCGGGGTGGCACGCCTCGCCCGTCACCGCGCGGTGGCGTGATCGGTGCGACCCGGCGTCAGCTGACCGCCTGACGCAGAGCGTCGGCCATCCACCGGGCGTAGCGGTGCCACGGGGGCACCGTCCCCGCGAGCTCGGCGGCGTGGGCCCGCAGCGCCGGCTCCGCGCGGAACCACTCGCCGCCTTCGCGCAGGTGCGCGAACTGCGCGTGCCGCGCGCGCTCGACAGCGCGCCCGCCGAGTTCGAACGCCAGCAGCTCCTGATGCCGGATCGCGGCGAGACGCCGCCGGGGCTCGCGACTCGTGCCGATCTTGATGCGCTCTTCCCACCGCAGGTAGTAGACCACCTCGACGCGCGGGCGCGGCAGGTCGGGATCGGGACTGTCGCCGAGCCGCCACCCGCACACCGGGCAGGTCGGGGTGCCGCCGGCATCCGCGGTCGGCTGCGCGAGCCCGCACATCACGCACCGCTGCGGCTCCGCCATGCCCGCACGCTACCCGCACCCGCCGACGCCCCCCGCCGCCCTCGCCCGCGCCTCGCCCGCGCCTCGCCCGCGAGAAACCATCCCCACAACGAGAAACCACCTGCGCACCGGTTTCTCGGTGCGCAGATGGTTTCTCGCGGCAGGGCGGATGCCGAGGCAGGGCGGATGCCGCGGTCAGCGCTTGCCGACGATCTGGCGCGACACGATGTCGCGCATGATCTCGTTCGTGCCGCCGTAGATGCGGTGGACGCGGGCGTCGAGGTAGGCGCGGGCGATCGGGTACTCGGTGATGTAGCCGTACCCGCCGTGCAGCTGCACGCCGGTGTCGAGCAGCTCCGCCTCGCGGTCGGTCGACCAGAACTTGACCTTCGCGGCCTCCTCGGCGGTGAGCTTCTTGTCCTTGTAGAGCATCATCGCGCGGTCGTTATAGGTCCACATGACGTCGACCGTCGTGGCCATGTCGGCCAGCAGGAACCGCGTGTTCTGGAAGTCGGCGATCCGCTCGCCGAACGCCTCACGGCTGAGCACGTAGTCGCGCGTCCAGACGAACGCGGCCTCGCCGGCTGCCGCCGCGGCCACGCCGATCGACAGGCGCTCGAGCGGAAGGTTCATCATCAGCTGGATGAAGCCCAGCCCCTCCTTGCCGCCGATGAGGTTCGCCTCCGGGACGAAGACGTCGGTGAAGCTCAGCTCGGCGGTGTCCCACCCGTGGAAGCCCATCTTCTCGAGCTTCTTGCCGTGATCGAAGCCCTCCATGCCGTCCTCGAGGATCAGCAGGCTGAAGGCATCCGGGCGGTTGCCCTCGCCGGTCTTCACGAACGTGACCACCATGTCGGCGGTCTTTCCCGAGGAGATGAAGGTCTTCGCGCCGTTGACGAGGTAGCCGCCGTCGACCTTCTTCGCCGTGGTCTTGATGCCGCGCAGGTCGCTGCCGGCGCCGGGCTCGGTCATCGCGAGCGCGCCGAGGATCTCGCCGGTCGCCATCCCCGGCAGCCACTTCTCCTTCTGCTCCTGCGTCCCCATGTGCACGATGTACGGGACGGCGAGGTCGTCCTGGATGCCGAAGGCCCCGGCGAGCGAGCCCTGGCCGGCCCCGATCGTCTCCTCGAGCACGATCGCGCGGAAACGGTAGTCCTGCAGCATCCCGGCGCCGCCGAACTCCTCCGGCACGCTCAGACCGATGATGCCGGCCTCGCCGGCGGCGAGCATGGTGGCGCGGTCGATCTCCCCGTCCGCCTCCCACTGCTTGCGCTTCTCCTCGGTGGCGAAGCGCTTGAGGAACTCCTTGACGACGTCGCGGAACGCCTCGTGATCCTCGTCGTAGATGTCGCGCTCCATGGTGCGCCCGTCCTCTCGTCGTCGAGTGTCGAATCTGCGGGACGTGTCGCGATGAACGACGGATGCCGGTGGCATCGCATCCCAGCATCCATGGTACTGGGTTTCATGTCGGTGGCGACAGGACGACCCTCGCGCGACGGCGACCCCGGGCGATCAGTAGTCGGGGGCGGCCGGCAGCCCGAAGAAGTCCTCGAGCGTGTGGAACCCGCCCTCGTGGTACGCCTTCGCGAGCTCGGGGCCGATGTAGCGCAGATGCCACGGCTCGGCCTCGTACCCCGTGGTGGCGGTGTAGCCGCTCTCGTAGCGGACGATGTAGCCGAACCGCCACGCGTTCTCGGCGACCCAGGCGCCCTGCGGCGTCCCGCCGAACGCTTCGATCGCGCCGCAGCCGCCGTCGCAGGCCGCCACGTCGGTGGCGAGCCCGGTCTGGTGCTCGCTGAAGCCGGGCCGCGCGCTCTGCTGGTCGGCGGCGGCGCGACCGAGGGTGTTCACGTAGCCGTTGTAGGTGCGCGTCTGCGAGGCGAACGAACGGTAGGCGCTGTTGAGGCCGATCGCCCCCGCGCCCTCGTTCGCCGCCGCCACCACGAGCGCGGTGAGCGCCTCTGCCGCCGCGGGCTGCAGCCGACCGTCGACGGTTCGCTGCATGTCGGCGGGGGCGACGACCGAGGTCGGCTCGACGTCGATCGGGTTCAACGGGCGCTGCTTGTCGACGACGATCCACAGCCGGTGCGGGTCGCCGAGATCGATGCAGGGCGCTGCCCCCGACACGACGGCGGCGCGGAAGGCGGCGCCGCCTCCGAAAGCGGTGATGACGTCGGCATCCCTGCCCTCGGCGAGCGCCGACGAGACCGCGGGATCGTCGCAGGATGCCGCGGCCACCCCGCTCTGCGCGGGCACGGGCAGGCCGCTCGCGGGCGTGCCCGACCCCGCCCCGTCCGGCAGCGCGACCGCGTCGGTGGGCGCCGTGACGCCCGCGGCGCCGCCCTCGGGCGTCGTGGCGGCGCCTCCGGGACGCGTCAGCGCGATGACGACGACGAGCACCACCAGCGCCACGAGACCCGCCAGCACCACGAGACCGCGGCGCCCGACGGCCGGCATCGACCGGCGCGCGGGCGACGTCGGCGCCGCCTCGGCGGCGAGGCGCGCGGCGCGTCGGCTGGTCGGCTGCTCGGGTTGCGGCACCCGCCCATTCTGCCGCGCCCGGCCGAGAGGACGGTGCGCATTGCACAATCATCGAATCTATGTTCGTATATCAGGCATGCGCTGGCGTGGACAAAGCATCGATTCGACGGATGCCGCAGCCCTGCCCGGCCTCGAGACGCGGGAGGGACTGGTCCGCACCGTGACCACCCCCGAGTTCGCGGGCATGACCTTTCACGAGGTCGCCGCGAAGTCGGCGCTGAACCATGTGCCGTCGGCATCCGCGATGCCGTTCGACTGGACCGTGAACCCCTATCGCGGGTGCAGCCATGCGTGCTCGTACTGCTTCGCCCGCAACACCCACACCTATCTCGACCTCGACGCCGGACGTGACTTCGACGAGCAGATCGTCGTGAAGGTCAACGTCGCCGAGGTGCTGCGACGCGAGCTCGCCGCGCCCTCGTGGGGGCGGGAGCCGGTCGCGCTCGGCACCAACACCGACCCGTACCAGCGGGCCGAGGGGAGATACCGGCTCATGCCGGAGATCATCGACGCACTCGCGGCGAGCCGGACGCCGTTCTCGGTGCTGACCAAGGGCACGCTCCTGCGCCGCGACCTGCCGGTGCTCGCGGAGGCCCGCCGGCGCGTGCCGGTGCACCTGTCGATGTCGATCGCCATGCCCGACGAGCGCCTGCGGCAGACGCTCGAAGCGGGCGCCCCCACCTTCCAGGCCCGGCTCGACACCGTGCGGGCGGCCGCCGACGCGGGCTTCGCCGTGACCGTGTTCCTCATGCCGATCGTGCCGCACCTGACGGATGCCGTGGCGGTGCTCGACGACGCGCTGGCGCGCATCGCGGCATCCGGAGCCGTCCGCGTCGTCTTCGGAGCGCTGCACCTGCGGCCCGGAGCCCGCGAGTGGTTCTGGCAGTGGCTCGAACGGGAGCACCCCGAGCTGGTGCCCGCGTATCGGGGGCTCTACCCCGGCGCCAGCGTGTACGCGCCCGTCGGCTACCGGAAGTGGCTCGCGGCGCGGGTCCGGCCGCTGCTGCGGCGACACCGTCTCACGGGCGGTCCGGAGGAAGAAGTCGAGACCCGGCCGGCGCGACCGGGGCCCGTGCGGACCACGGCGCGGGCCGCGGCATCCGCCGCCGCCCCGGCGATGCTGTTCTGACCACACGCCGGAGGGGCCGCGACGCGAACGTCTCGGCCCCTCCGGGTGCGGGTGTCAGCGGTCGACGTGCGCGGCCTGCCGCCCGGAAAGCTCCTCGATCACGTCGTCGCCGGGACGGGCATCCTCGAACGGCGCGTCGATCTCGGCGCGGTCGAGCATCTCGGTCATGCGCCGGCGGCGCTGACGCGGGATGAGCGTCACGACGGTGCCGGAACGCCCCGCGCGACCCGTGCGACCGGAGCGGTGCATGTACGTCTTGTACTCGTCGGGCGCGTCGGCTTGGATGACCAGGTCGATGTCGTCGACGTGGATGCCGCGCGCAGCGACATCCGTCGCGACCAGCACGCTGACGCGGCCCGAGGTGAGCCGCTCGAGGTTGCGCGTGCGCTTGCCCTGGTTGAGGTCGCCGTGGAGGGCGACCGCGTGGATGCCGGCGTCGTCGAACTGCTCGGCGAGCATCTCGGCATACGCACGGGTGCGGGCGAACACGAGCGTCTTGCCGGCGCGGTCGACGAGCGAGGTGAGGATGTCGGCCTTGTCGCGGTGGTCGATGACGAGCACGCGGTGGTCGATGGTGCCGGAGTCCTGGTCCTCGCCGGCGACCTCGTACACCGCCGGGTCGACGAGGAACTCATCGACGAGCGCCGCGACCTCGCGGTCGAGGGTCGCTGAGAACAGCAGCTTCTGCGCGTCGGGCTCGACCAGACGGAGGATCCGCTGCATCGGCTCGAGGAAGCCGAGCTCGCTCATGTGGTCGGCCTCGTCCAGCACGACGACGCCGATCTCGGACAGGTCGAGCTTGCCCTGCTCCTGCAGGTCTTCGATGCGGCCCGGGGTGCCGATGATGATGTCGACGCCCTTCTTGAGCGCACCGACCTGGCGCGCCTGGGGCACGCCGCCGTAGATCTGGGTCGTGAACAGGCCGACGCTGCGGGCGATCGGCTGGATCGTGCGGTCGATCTGCAGTGCGAGCTCGCGCGTCGGGGCCAGGATCAGCGCGCGGGGGCTGCGGCCGAACGCGCGGCGCTTGCCGGCCTGGCTGCGCAGCACCGACTCGACGAGCGGGGCACCGAAGGCGATGGTCTTGCCTGAGCCGGTGCGGCCGCGCGCGAGCACGTCCTTGCCGGCGAGGATCGGCGCGATCGTCGCCGCCTGGATCGGGAACGGCGCCGCGGCGCCCAGCTCGGCGAGCGCCCGGACGATGTTCTCGCCCAGGCCGAGGCCGGCGAAGCTCACGTCCGCGACCTCTTCGGCCTGCACGGCCTGCGCCTGCAGCTTCTCGTGCACGACGTCGGCGTGCGCCTCGTAGGCCTTGCGGGCCGCGGCATCCTTCGCGTCGGCGTTCCAGTCCGCACGGTTGCCGCCGGCGGCGCGGGCCGGGCGGTCGTCGCGGCGCGGGCGGTCGTCGCGGGCCGGGCGGTCGAAACTCCTCCGATCCGTGTCGCGCGAGCCGAAAGCAGGCCGCTCACGCCGCTCCGCACTCGACGTGGAGGAGTTACGGCCACGGTCATCGAACGACCGAGCAGGCCGGTCATCACGGCGAGGGCGGTCATCGAACGAGCGAGCCGGACGGTCGTCGCGGCGCGGGCGGTCATCGAACGACCGAGCCGGCCGGTCGTCGCGGCGGGGGCGGTCGAAACTCCTCCGATCCTCGTCCCGAGAGCCGAAAGCAGGCCGCTCACGGCGATCCCCGCCCGATGTGGAGGAGTTACGGCCACGGTCATCGAACGACCGAGCCGGCCGGTCATCACGGCGCGGCCGGTCGTCGAACGACCGAGCGGGCCGGTCGTCACGACGCGGGCGGTCGAAACTCCTCCGATCCGTGTCGCGAGAACCGAAACCAGGCCGCTCACGGCGATCCCCGCCCGATGTGGAGGAGTTACGGCCACGGTCATCGAACGACCGAGCCGGCCGGTCATCACGACGCGGACGGTCATCGAACGACCGGGCCGGCCGGTCATCACGACGCGGGCGGTCATCGAACGACCGGGCCGGGCGGTCGTCGCGGGCCGGGCGGTCGCCGTGGGCGCGGGAGCGGATGCCGCGCGCCTCGTCGCGGCCGGCGCGCTCCTGGGCGCTCCAGCGCTGCTTGGGCGCCGCGTCGGTCGCCTCGGCGGCGCGATAGCCGCGGTGGCCGGGGCTCTTGCTGCCGGGCTTGCCGGCAGAGGACTGACCGGGACGGCGCTTCGCGTCCTGGTAGCTGGTCTTCGCGCCGTAGCGCGGCTCGAAGTTCTGGGCGCGGCCGCCGGCCGGCTTCTTGCTCTTGGGCATGGTGTTCTTCCTGGGTTTTCTCGCGCGAGAACAGCGCCTCCGCGCCGAAGGAGTCCCCCCACGACGCGATGGTCGAGGAGATCGGGGCGGCGGGCGACCCGGTGGTCCGGGGGCCATTCACAGTGATGGTCATGTGCGCCGAGCGGCGCTCACCATCGGCCCCTTGGACTCACAAACCCACCCGCGCCGCAGCGCGGTGTCCAGAGCCGACCGCACCACTGTACCGGTCGCACCTGTGAGAGCGCCGGTCGGGTCCGGCCACGCCGGGATCGCGGCCCGCCGGCGGCCCCCTACACTGGCGCCATGACCGCAGCGGAACCCACCCGATTCCCCGCCGCCGCCGACGCCGATCGCGCCCCCGCGCCCTCGTTGCGCGTCGAGGCGGAGGCTCTGCTCGCCGCGGCGATCGCCGCCGTCTCCGGCGGCGTCGTCGGGCTCATCGTCGGACTGCTCGGCATCGGCACGCGCCTGTGGGGCGACGGGAGCATCGCCGGCTGGGCGGCGGCCGGGGCGGGCCTCGCGGCGGGCGTCAGCTCCGCGCTCGGCTATTGGCGCGCCCGCACCACCGACGGTCAGGAGTGGCGGCGCAGGATCGCGAGCTGGCGCTACGTGGTGTCGACGGCATCCGTCGTGATCGCGCACGGCGCCCTCGCGGCGATCGGGACCGTGGCGCTGTTCGCCGTGCTCTCGCGCGCCTTCATCGACGTCGAGCTCACCGCGTTCTGGACGACCGTCCTGGCGGCCACGGCGACGGGCCTGTCGGGCTGGCTGAGCTACCTCTCCGCATCGCGGATGACGACCCAGCGCCTCACGACGCTGCTGGTCACCTTCATCGGGATCGGGACGCTGGCGGCCATGATCACGACCTCCGACCCGCTCTGGTGGACCTACCACTTCAGCCAGCTGGGCACGTTCGGCGACATGTCGAGCTTCCTCTTCAACGGCACGCTCGTCGCCGGAGGCCTGCTCGTGACGACCTTCACGCTGTACGTCTCCCACGACCTCGCCGCGCTGGGCGAGGCGCCGCGCGGCATCCGTGTCGTCGGCACGGCGCTCGCGATCATGGGCGTCATGCTGGCCTGCGTCGGCATCTTCCCGGTCAACGTGAACATGCTGCTGCACAACCTGTCGGCGTCGGGCATGGCCCTGATGTTCCTGCTGCTGCTCGTCGGCGGCCCGTGGATCGTGCGGCGGATGCCGCGCGCCTACTTCTTGGCGTCGTGGGCGTTCCTGGCCGGCCTGGTCGCCTCGATCGCACTGTTCGCCACGGGCTACTTCGGGCTGACGGCCTTCGAGATCATCGTGTTCGCGCTGATCTTCGGGTGGCTCGCCGTCTTCATCCGCTTCATGGTGGTCGCCGATCAGCCCGATCCGCGCAGCTGAGACAGCCCGCTCAGCCCGCGTTGGCGGCGCGCAGGGCGGCCACGGCGGCGGGGAGGTAAGCGGACTGCATCGCCGTCTCCCTGCTGTTGCCGATGATCGCCACCCACGTCGTTCCGTCGAACGCATAGCCGACCGCGCCGTCGGCGATCTCACCGTGCACCGCTGAGGTGAAGACCGTGGCGTCGTCGATCGCGGCCTCGGTGTACCCGTCGGCGGTACGCAGCGCACTCACGAGTTCGTCGCGCACCTCGGCGGGCAGCTCGAGCACGGCCGCGTGCACGCCACCATCCGAGCCGCCGCGGATGCCCCACCCGCAGTCGACGGCGCGCTCCGCCTTCTCGACGGCGGAGCGTGCCATCGGGCCGGGAAGAAGCTGTCCGATGGTCCATCCACCGCCGTCGGTGTACGCGACGACGTCCGTCGAGAAGTTCTGCTGCAGCAGCTCGATCGGGATCAGATCCTCGCAGCGCGGGAAGACGGCCGCCGCGGCCGCGGTCGCCGTCGGCGTCGGCGTCGGCGCGGCCGCGGTGCCTTCACCGCTGGCCGTGGCCGGCGCCGTGGACGTGGACGTGGCCGCCGGGACGCTCGCGGCGCACCCGGCCAGCGCAACACCGAGGGTGAGGACGGCGACGCAGAGGAGTCGGGAACGCATGACCCGACTCTACTTCCCGCGCAGCGCGCGGCGCGGGTGCAGCGCGGCGGCACCGGATGCCGGGGCGACGGGGTCTGCACCGGCATCCGCGGCCGCCTCGTGGCCGCCGTCTGCGGCTCCCCGGCGGGCGGCCCGGCGCTCGCGGGCCCCCTCGACGAGGTTGTAGAGCGTCGGCAGCACCAGCAGCGTCAGCACGGTCGAGGAGACGAGGCCGCCGATCACGACGATCGCGAGGGGCTGCGAGATGAAGCCGCCGTGACCGGTGATGCCGAGCGCCATCGGCGTCAGCGCGAAGATCGTCGCGAGCGCCGTCATGAGGATGGGTCGCAGGCGTCGCGAGCCGCCCGCGACGGTCGCATCATGAGTGCTGAGCCCCTTCTCGCGGTACTGGTTGACGAGGTCGACGAGCACGATCGCGTTGGTGACGACGATGCCGATCAGCATCAGCACACCGATGAGCGAGGCGACGCCGAGCGGCACGCCGGTGGCGATCTGCAGGAGGATCGCACCGGTCGCCGCGAACGGCACCGACACGAGCAGCAGCAACGGCTGGCGCAGCGACTTGAAGGTCGCGACCATGACGATGTAGACGATCAGGATGGCCGCGAGCATGGCGAGACCCAGCTGTCCGAAGGCATCCGTCTGCTGCGTCACGACACCGCCGACCTTCGCATCGGCCCCCGTGGGCAGATTCAGGCCGGTGAGGGCCGTGCGGACGCTCGCCGACGCGGTGTTGAGGTCGTCGGTCGACGGAGTGACCGTCACGGTCGCGGTGCGCTGGCCGCGCTGGGTCGTGATGGAGGTCGGACCCTGGCTCTGCTCGACGGTGGCGACCTGATCGAGACGCACGAGGCCGTTGGCCGAGGCGATCTGCAGGCCCTTGAGGTCGTCGATCGTCTGCGGGACGGTCGCCGCCTGGAGGTAGACGGTGAGCGAGGTGCCGTCGATCTCGACCGAGCCGATCTGACGCGGCTGCATCGTGTTGGAGACGAGCCCGCCGACGGCGACCTCCGACAGCCCGAGCTGGGCGGCCTTCGCACGGTCGACGGTGACGGCGACGTACGGGAGGGATGCCGAGAGGTTCGAGGTGATCTGGCCGATGCCGTCCTTGCCCTGCAGCCCGGCGACGACCGCGTCGGTGGCCTTCTGGAGCGCGTCGGCGGACGGGGCGGTCACGTCGACCTCGACGTTGCTCGAGCCGAATCCGCCCTGACCGGAGGAGATCGTGACGGTGCCGACGTCGCCGAGTCCGGCGATCGCCTTCTCGACCTCGTCGCGGACGGTGAGCTGGTCGGCCCCCGTGTCGGTCGTGACCGAGTAGGTGATTCCGGTGCTGCCGCCGCGGAAGGCGTCGCGCACCGCCGATCCGCTGGAGCCGATCGAGGTCTGCACCGTGGTCACGCCGGCGACGCCCTTCACGGCGGTCTCGACCTTCTGCGCCGCGGCGTCTTCGGCGTCGAGGCTCGGCGCCTGCCCGACCTGCTGCGTGATGGTGAAGGTGTTCTGCCCGCTGTCGCCGAGGAAGTTCGTCTTCATGAGGGGCGCCGCCGCGGCGGTGCCCCCGAGCACGAGCACGGCGAGCAGCAGCGTGACCCAGGAGTGCTTCAGCGTCCAGCCGAGGATGGGCAGGTAGCCCCGCTGCAGGCGGGACGGGGGCGCTGCGGGGTCTTCCGGGTCGATCGGGTCGCCCTCGGCGTCGCGCACCGGCTTTCCGGGGCGCAGGAACCAGTAGGCGAGCACCGGCACGATGGTCAGCGCCACGAACAGCGAGGCGGCCATCGCGATGGTGACGGTCATCGCGAACGGGCGGAACAGCTCGCCGGTCACGTCGCCCACGAAGGCGATCGGCAGGAAGACGGCGACCGTCGTGATGGTCGAGGCGGTGATCGCGGCGGCCACCTCGCGGACGGCGAGCAGGATCGAGGCGAGCTTGTCGGCCCCCTCGACGTAGTGGCGCTTGATGTTCTCGATCACCACGATGGAGTCGTCGACGACGCGGCCGATCGCGATCGTCAGCGCCCCGAGCGTGAGGATGTTCAGCGAGTAGCCGAACGCCTGGATGCCGACGAAGGTGATGAGAACGCTCGTCGGGATCGAGATCGCCGTGACGAGCGTCGAACGCACCGACAGCAGGAACACGAGGATGACGAGCACGGCGAAGACGAGTCCGAGCAGGCCCTCCTGCGCGAGCGACTCGATCGACTGCTCGATGTAGGGCGCCTGGTCGAAGACCACGGTGAACGACGCGTCGCCGCCGATGTCGCTCTGCAGGGTGGGCAGCAGCGCGGTGACGGCACGGCTGACGTCGACGGTGTTCGCCGCGGGAAGCTTGGTGATGGAGATCGTCAGGGCGGGCTCGCCGTTGACGCGCGAGATCGAGGTGACCGGGTCTTGCGCCAGCGCCACGGTCGCCACGTCGCCGACGGTGAGCGCACCGCTGGCGAGGGCGCCCTCGAACTGCGCCGCGGAGGTCGGCACGAGCGGCAGCGCCGCGATCTGGTCGACGGAGGTCAGCTTGCTTCCCGTCTGCACCGTGAGCGTCTGATCGCCCTCCGTGACGGTGCCGCCGGGGAAGAGCACGCCGTTCTGTTTGAGCGCGTCGGTCAACGCCGTCTGCGTGAACCCGGCCGCGGCGAGCTTCTGCTGGTCGGGGGTGATCGTCACGCGCTGCCCCTGGCCGCCGACGATGGAGGCCGCGCTGACGCCCTTGACGTCCTCGAGGTCGGGGATCGTGGTCGCCTGCAGCTTGGCCTGGATGGTCTTCTCGTCGCTGTAGCCGGTGACGGCCAGCGCGATGACGGGCAGATCGTCGATGGAGAACGACACGACGTTCGGCTCGACGCCGCTGGGCAGATCGGACTTGATGCGGTTGATCGCCTGGAGGATCTTCTGCTCGGCGGTGGCCAGATCGGTGCCGTAGGTGAAGGAGGCCTGGATGATCGAGGCGTTCGTCGTGCTCGTGGCGGTCGTGGACTCCAGGCCCGGGATGCCCTGGATCGCGGACTCGATGGGCGTCGAGACGTCGTTGTTGACGACGTCGGGCGACGCGCCCGGGTAGGTCGACAGGATCGACAGCTGCGGGAACTCGACCGAAGGGATGAGCTCCTGCTTGAGGCTCGTCAGGGCGAGGCCGCCGAAGATCGCCGCGACGATCGTGATCAAGGCGATGAGGGCCCGGTTCTTCAGGCTCAGTACGGCGAGATGCGACACGGGAACCCTTGCTCTCCAGACGGGCGCGCACGAGAAGCTCGATACACGCGTGTATCGGCTTCATTGTCGCACGCGCGCTGGTTCCGATCCGCGCACCGCCACCGTCTCGATCTGCAAGGGCGCCCCGTCGACGCGCCGCCTCGGCGACGGATGCCGCGGCGTGTCGCTCGGCATCCCTTGCACATCGGCATGGGCGCCGGCCGCGCCGCCGCGGGAGCGCCGGGTCAGCGGGGGAAGAGGCCCCCGAGGAGCAGCCCGAGGGCCGCGGCGGCGAGCGAGAGCACGAGCGTGCCGAGGAGGTTGATCCACGCCCAGTCGCGGCGTCCCCGCTCGGCGAGCAGCGCCGTCTCCGTCGAGACCGTGCTGAAGGTCGTGAAGCCGCCGAGCACCCCGACACCCAGGATGCTCATCCACACCGGTGCGACCGACGTGCCGAGTCCCGTCAGCAGTCCGAGGAGGAACGACCCCAGCACGTTCACCAGCAGGATGCCGACGGGGAACGCCCCCGACCGGCCGCGCATGACCGCGGCATCCATCAGATAGCGCGCCCCCGCCCCGAGCCCGCCGCCGACGATGAGCGCCGCCACCTCGACCGCGCTCATTCCGCGTCCTCGGGCCGCTCGATCTCGCCCGGGCGGTCGGCGAGGCGACGGCCGAGGGCGAGGCCCGCGACGGCGGCGAGCACCCCGCCGAACAGCGAGACGACGATGAGCGCGATGCCGACGAACGGCGAGGCGGTCGCCGTCGTCACGGCCTGGACGGCGAAGGCGCTGTAGGTGGTGAATCCGCCCATGACCCCGGTGCCGAGGAAGAGTCGTGCGCGTGGATGCCGATCCGCCAGCCATCCGACGATGACGCCGAGCAGCAGCGAACCGATCAGGTTGACGACGAGGGTCGCGGCCGGGACGACGAGCGGATGCAGGCCGGCGGCGGTCAGCGGCACGACGACGACCGCCCGCAGCGCCACGCCGACCATGCCGCCGGCGATCACCAGCAGCAAAGCGACGAGCGAGAACCGGCGGGCGGGGGGCACGTCCGCAGACTAGCGCCGGCTCACGAGGCGAGGAGGGCGCGGATCGCCGATTCCGGGGAAATGGAGGTGTCGAGCAGGACCCCGCGTCGGTAGCGGGCGAACACCCGCGGGTCGATGTACGAGCTCTTGGCGACGGCGGGCGTGTTGCCCAGAGCCGTGGCCGTCGCTCTGACGGCGAGGACCTCGGCGCGCTTGCGATCGGTCTTCGTCGACGTCGGACCGATGCGGGCGAGGGCGTCGGCGGCGAGGATCGTGCCGCGGAGGGTGCGGAAGTCCTTCGCGGTGAAGCTTCCGCCGGTCATCGCCCGCACGTACGCGTTCACGTCCTTCGGCGTGAGCGCGACCCGGCGACGCCCGCGCACGTAGGCCAGCAGCGGCGCCGCGGGCCGCCCCGCCGCGAGGAGTCCGACCACCACGGCGAGGTCGGCGTCGTCGACGTCGAGGCGCTGCCGTTTGCCGCTCTTGCCGGGAAAGCGCAGGCTCGTGACGCTGCCGTCGACGAGGGCGTCGCGTCGTTGGAGCGTCGTGAGCCCCCGGCTCCCGTGGGCGGAGAAGTACCGCTCGCTGCCCACGCGCGGCGCCGCCTGATCGAGGAGGCGGAAGGCCGTGGCCAGCACCCGCTCCCGGTCGAGATCGTCGCGGCGCAGGGATGCCGTGACGCGGCCGCGCGCATGCGGCAGACGCTCGGCCAGCTCGAGCGCGCGAGCGTACTTGCCCTTGTCGCGACGGGTCGACCAGTCCGGATGGTAGAGGTACTGCATCCGGCCCGCCTCGTCCACGCCGGTGGCCTGGATGTGCCCGTTGGCCGCCGCCGCGATCCACACGTCACCCCAGGCCGGCGGGATGACGAGCGCCCGCACGCGGTCGCGCTCGGCGGCCGGGAGGGGCGACCCGTCGGCATCCACGTAGCGGAATCCCGTGCCCGAGCGCACGCGTCGGTAGCCGAGGTCGCGGCCGGGCCGGACCCTTCGAAGGCGCGCCACCTCAGGAGTCGCGGAGCATGTCGACGAGCTCCGCCTTCCGCGCGTTCGCGTAGCCGCGGATGCCGAGTTCCTTGGCGCGTCCGCGCAGCTCGGCGACGGTCCAGTCCTCGTACGATCCCGCCGCGCCGCCGCGGCGACCCACGGCCGTGCGGCCGTCGCGGGCGGCGGCGTTGGAGATGCGGGCGGCCTTCTGCTTCGATGCGCCGTCCGTGCGCAGCTCTTCGTAGAGCTGCGGATCCTTCAGGGACGCGGGGGTGTCGTTCTGGGGCATATAACGGCCCTATCGCACGGGAAGAGCCCGTGGCAAGGGGGGTGCCCGCGGCCGCGAACGCGACTAGCTTCAGGGGGTCATGGAGTCCCTCGAGAATGGAGCAATCACATGAATCTCGCTCTGATCATCATCATCGTCGTCGCGATCGTTCTTGCGATCGTCGGCGGCATGAACGCCGCCCTGAACTGGCTGCTGTGGGTCGCCCTGATCGTCGGCATCATCGCCATCATCGCGTTCCTGCTGCGACTCGTGCGAGGCGGTCGCGCCTAGCGTCGACCGCCCGGACCGCGCCGGCTCGCCCCCTGGGGTGAGCCGGCGCGGTCGCGTGTGCCGCTCGTCCGTCCCGCGCGGTCGCGTCTCGGATGCCGAAGCGACAGCGCGGGACGGATGGGCGGCGCGCCCTCACCGCTGCGCGGTGAGGTAGGCCTCGAGCGAGGCGCGGACGAACTCCGCACCGGCGGGGCCGCCGTAGTTCGCCGCGAACCGCGGGTCGGCGACGTACATCTCGCCGAGCCCCCGCAGGTAGCCGGCGATGTCGCCGTCCGGCGCCGCGGCGGGCGTCCCCGGGATGCCGCGGAGCCAGTCCACGTGACGGGCGGCGAGCTCCTGGGCCTCGCCTCCGGCGGGGTCGAGCCCGCGCCCGGCGGCATCCACCCACGCGGCGTTGAGCGCGGCGACCCGCGCCTTCGCGTCGCGGTGCCCCTCGGCATCCAGCCCTCGCCACCAGCGGTCCGCGTCGGCGTACGCCGCCTCGCCCCAGCGCTCGATGACCTCGTCGTGGTATCGCGTGTGGTCGAACCCGTCGAACATGTTCTCGGCCATGGGCTCTTCTCCTTTCTCCAGTGCGGTGATGGTCGATGCGACCGAGGCGATCCGACGCGCGAGCCGTTCCTGCTCCTCGTGCAGTGCCCGCAGGTGGCGCCGCAACGCGTCGGTCTCGGTCGTGGGCCGTTCGAGCACCTCCGCGATCTCGGGCAGAGCGAGCCCCATCTCGCGCAGGAGCAGGATCCGCTGCAGGCGCACGAGGGCTGCGGCGTCGTAGTACCGATAGCCGTTGGCACCCACGCGGCTCGGCCGCAGCAGCCCGAGCTCGCCGTAGTGCCGCAGGGTGCGGCTCGTGGTGCCCGCGAGGCGCGCGGTCTGCTGGATCGACCAGTCGTTCATGAGAACGACGCTAGAGGTTGACGTCGCGTCAAGGTCAAGCAGACGTCGGCGAAGGCTCTGGCAAATCGAGATATATCGTGTTATTCTCGCCACAACGCGATATATCTCGAATCGCCAAGACCCAGGAGAAACCCATGACACTCGAGAAGTGGCTCATCAAGCCGGGCGAGACCCGGGTGATCGACCTCGAAGACGTCCGCAAGCTCAAGATCGGACTCGTCGGCGGACAGGTGGATGTCGTCGCGCACGACGAGCCCGGGGTGCGCATCGAGGTGCACGCCGTGACCATCAAGGACCTCCGCATCGAGGCGTCGGGCGACGTCGTGGAGATCGACCACCCGCAGCTGCGCTGGGACAACTTCCTCGAGGTGTTCCGCAACTTCGGCTCCGGCGGCCCCAAGGCCGAGATCAGCGTGGCGGTCCCCCGCGGCATCCTCCTCAACCTCGGCGTCGTCTCGGCGAGCGCCCTGGTGTCGGGGCTCGCCTCGGGTGCGCGTCTGAACACCGTGTCGGGCGACATCATCGTCGACGGCCTGACGGGCGACCTGTCGGTCAACGCGGTCTCGGGCGACGTGCAGATCCGCGGACTCGACGGCACCCTGAGCGCCAACTCGGTCTCCGGCGACGTCGCGGCGACGGGCAGCATCCGCAAGGCGACCATCGACACCGTATCGGGCGGCATGCTCGTCGACTCGACCGATCGCGTCGACGTCGTCAGCCTCAACACGGTCTCCGGCGACGCCACCGTGCGCCTGGACGAGGGCCACCCGGCCAACTTCGTGCTGCGCAGCGTCAGCGGCAGCCTCATGGTCGACGGCGTCAAGCGCTCGACATCCGGGCCCTCGAACTACGTCGACTCGGTCGGCGAGCTCAGCGGCAGCTTCGCCGACGTCCGCGCGAACTCCGTGTCGGGCGACGTCACGGTGCTGCGTCGGGCCACGGCGACCCCGGATGCCGCGGCCTCCGCGACCGCCGAGGAGGTCTGACGATGCCCCCCGTCTTCTCGCACGGCGACCTGCGCCTCTACCTGCTGAACCTCCTCGACGAGTCGCCCCGACACGGCTACGACCTGATGCAGGCGCTGTCGGATCGCACCGGCGGCACGTACACACCGAGCGCCGGCACGATCTACCCGCGGCTGTCCAAGCTGGAGGAGGAGGGCCTGGTCACGAAAGTGGTCGACGGTCGCAAGACCGTCTACGAGATCACGGACGCGGGCCGCGCCGAGGTCTCCGCGCGGGCGCACGAGCTCGAGGGCATCGAGGCGGGACTCGCCGACAGCGTCCGCCTCATCGCCGACGAGGTGCGCGGCAGCGTGCGCGAGGCGATGAAGAGCCTCCGCGCGGATCTGGCGGCGTCGGCCCAGTCGGAGCGCGCCCAGGCGCAGCGCGATCGCGACGAGGCCCGCGCCTCGGCATCCGCGTCGCCGTCGGATGACGCGCGCGCGTCGTCCCGCGAGCAGCTGCGGCGCACCGAGGCGATCCTCGGCGAGTTCCGGGCGACCGTGCGCGCCGATGTGCGCACGCATCTCGCACACGGCGGCGAACTCGCGGCATCCGCCGTCGACGACCTGTCGCGCGCGCTCGACGACGCGCTCGCCGCGCTGACCCGCGCCCTGCGCTGATCCCCCCTGCCTGCCTGCCGAGCCGCCATCCCCTGTGCGAGCCGCCACGCGGTGTACAGCACAGCGGATGGCGGCTCGGCCGCGGCATAGCGGCTCGCGGGAGGGGGGGAGAGCTAGGCGGGCCAGGGAGTGTCGTCGTCGAGCGGCTCCTCCAGGGGGACCACGAGGATCGGGCGCGACTGGCGGTGCGCGAGCCGCGCGGCGACCGAGCCCGTGAAGAACTCGCGGATCGACTCGCCGAACCCGCGGCGCCGCGTGCCCACGACGATCAGGCGCGCCTGCGCGCGCTCGGCGAGATGCTTGATCGCCAGCGCCGGGTCACCCACGAGCTGCGTGACGGTCCACTCCACGCCCGAACCCTCGAGCGCGGATGCCGCGGCATCCCGCACCGCCGCGAGCTGCACTTCTCCGACGGCGAGGTCGATGTCGATCGGCGCCGAATGCACATAACCGTCGGGATCTTCGTACGTGACGAACCGCGTGACATCGACGTGGGCGACGATCAGGGGCGCCTGGAAGAGCTTCGCGTACCGCGCCGCCTCTTTGAGCACCCGCGCCGGCTGGTCGGGGATCGCGCCGACCACGACCGCGTGGAGCGGGACCGGGCTCTCATCCGAATCGACCATGACACCCTCCCCGTCCTCCCCCGCACCGCGAGGCGCCGGGGGCACCGTGTTATTCTGAATGCTACTCTTCCCGGCAGGAAGCCGGATCGTCAACCGCATCGTGAATGCGCCGGACCAAAGTGCGGAACACCGCATCGTCCGTGACTCAGAAATGAGGGGGTCTCGCATGGGGCGTGGCCGTCAGAAAGCGAAGCACACCAAGATCGCTCGCGAGCTGAAGTACGACACCTACACCGTGAACTACTCCGCGCTCGAAAAGGAGCTCGGACACCACGAGGACGACCCGTACGTCGACAAGTGGGCCGATCAGTATGCCGACGACGAGGACGAGCTGGAGACAGCCTGACGCCCTCGTCATGCCGTGCTGAACGGCGTCGTGTGTGCAACGTCGGACTTTTCAGCGCGCTGATTCTGTGAAGGCAGGAGCGCGCGGGCGTGGACCGCGGCGTCGTCATAATCTCCGACGTTCGTCACACGCCCGGCACCGCACTGATCCTCACCACACGCCGTGGCGGCGCTCCCACTCGTCTTCGATGGTCCGCGGCTTCGACACGATGATCCCGGTCGGGATCGCCGCCAGGAACAGCGCGCCGAAGACGAGGAGCACCGGCTGCCAGCTGCCGGTCAGCTCGTGCACCACGGCGAACATCAGCGGGAACAGCGCCGCGATCGCGTAGCCCACGCTCTGCGCGAAGCCGCTCAGCGCCACGGCGCCCTCGTGCGTGCGCGTGCGCAGCTGGATGAGCACGAGCACGGCGGGGAACAGCGCCTGCGGGGTGCCCAGCAGGACGACCCACAGGATCGTGGCGGCCGTCGGGGCCAGCACCATGCCCCCGACACCGGCGAGACCCGCCACCAGGGCGACCGCATAGATCACGCCGACGCGTCGCCACCGCGTGATGACGATCGGAACCAGGATCGACCAGGGCAGGCCCATCGCGCCGAACAGCGAGAGCAGCGCGCCCGCCTCGGCGTGCGAGACCCCGGCCACGTCCACGAGCACGACCGGGAGCCACGCGAAACACGCGTACACGCTCGCGGCGGAGATGCCGAAGGTCGCCGCCAGTGCCCACGCCAGCGACAGTCGCGGCAGGCGTCCGAGCACCCCCGGAGCGGGCTCCTCGATCGCGACCGCCGACTGCTGCGCGGCGGAGGTACGGGCCCGGACGACGAGAGAGACCCACGGCACCACCGCGAGCAACGCGAAGACGGCCCACATCCCGAGCGAGAAGCGCCACCCCGCGGCATCCGCGACGGGCACCGCGACCAGCGGCGGCACGAAGGCCGCCACGGCGAGCAACGCGGAGTAGAGCGCGGTCATCGTGCCGATGCGATCGGGGAAGTACGCCTTGATCAGGGGCGGCAGGACCACGTTGCCGACGCCGACGGCGGCGAACAGCACCGCGGTGGCCACCAGCAGCGTCACGGCGTCGCCGGCGAGCGCGCGCCAGATGAGCGCCGCCGTCACGACGACCATGGATGCCGCCGCCAGCCGCTGCAGCCCGAAACGCCGTTCGAGCATCGGCGTCACGATGCCGAACACGGCGAAGCAGACGGGAGGGGCGGTGCCGATGAGGCCGACGACCCACGTCGGCACCGCGAAGTCCTCCTGCACCTCGGCGAGGATCGGGGACAGCGCCGCCACGGCGGAGCGCAGGGAGAAGGCGACGAGCACGACGCCCGCGAGTGCGAGGAGCCTTCCCCGCCAGAGGGATCGGGGGCGGGGAGCGGTCACCCGATCCAGCCTAGGGCGGGCCGGGGGGTTTCGACTCGCTGCGCTCGCTCAACCACCGGGCGCAGAGCGGGCGCGGGGGGTTTCGACTCGCTGCGCTCGCTCAACCACCGGGGGCAGGGCAGGCGCGGGGGGTTTCGACTCGCTGCGCTCGCTCAACCACCGGGCGCAGGGCAGGCGCGGGGGGGTTTCGACTCGCTGCGCTCGCTCAACCACCGGGGGCGAGGCGCGCAGCGCCGAGTCGAAACGTTCCCGACGCGCGGGGTCAGCTCTCCTGCGTGCCCTCGACCCAGGCGAGGTACTCGTCCGACACCGTGCCGGTGATGTACCGCCCGTCGAAGCAGCTCATGTCGAGGTCTTCGACGTCGGGCGCTCCCTCGAGGATCGCGGCCTTCAGGTCGTCGATCTCCTGGTACACCATGTAGTCCGCGCCCAGCTCCGCCGCGATCTCGGGGATCGTGCGGCCGTGGGCGACGAGCTCGTGCCGCGACGGCATGTTGATGCCGTACACGTGCGGGTAGCGCACGGGCGGAGCGGCCGAGGCGAACGTGACGCTCTTGGCCCCGGCATCCCGGGCCATCTGGATGATCTCCTTGGACGTCGTGCCGCGGACGATCGAGTCGTCGATGAGCAGCACGTTCTTGCCCTTGAACTCGCTCGACATCGCGTTGAGCTTCTGGCGGACGCTCTTCTTGCGCACCGCCTGCCCCGGCATGATGAAGGTCCGCCCGACGTAGCGGTTCTTGTAGAAGCCCTCGCGATACTCGATGCCGAGCTTGCGGGCCACCTGCATGGCGGCGGGTCGCGAGCTGTCGGGGATGGGCATGACGACGTCGATGGCCCCCGCCGGCGTGTACTTGGCGATCGTGTCGGCGAGACGCTCGCCCATCCGCAGGCGCGCCTCGTACACTGAGATGCCGTTCATGACCGAGTCGGGACGGGCGAGGTAGACGTACTCGAACGAGCAGGGCACGAGCTGCGGGTTCGTCGCGCACTGCTGGGTGTGCAGGCGTCCCTCGAGGTCGATGAAGACGGCCTCGCCGGGCTCGACGTCGCGGACGACCTCGAAACCGCCGTTCTCCAGCACCAGCGACTCGGAGGCGACGATCCACTCGTAGCGGCCGGTGGCGGTGCCCTCGGCATCCACCGCGGGGCGCGTGCCCAGGATGAGGGGGCGGATGCCGAACGGGTCGCGGAAGGCGAGCAGGCCGTATCCGGCGATCAGCGCGATCGTGGCGTACGACCCCTCGACGCGCTCGTGCACGCGGGTGACCGCCTGGAAGACCTGTGCCGGGTCGAGCTCGAACCCGGAGATCGAGGACTGCAGCTCGTTGGCCAGCACGTTCACCAGCAGTTCGGTGTCGGAGCTGGTGTTGAGGTGGCGGCGGTCCTTGCTGAAGAGCTCCTTGGTCAGCTCACGCGTGTTGGTGAGGTTGCCGTTGTGCACCAGCACGATGCCGTACGGGGCGTTGACGTAGAACGGCTGCGCCTCCTCCTCGCTCGACGCGGTGCCCTTGGTGGCGTAGCGAACGTGCCCGAGGCCGATGTTGCCGAGGAGGGCGCGCATGTCGCGGGTGCGGAAGGCCTCGCGCACCTGGCCCTTCGCCTTGAAGAGGTGGAAGACGCCGTTGGTCTCCGCCGTCGCGATGCCGGTGGAGTCCTGACCGCGGTGCTGCAGCAGCAGGAGCGAGTCGTAGATGTCCTGGTTGACCGGGCCCTGTCCGACGACGCCGACGATTCCGCACATGTGGTGTAGCTCAATCCGTTTCTGCGTCTAAACCGCTGATGAGTACGCGCCGACCAGACGCACGGCGCCGCCGTCCACGCCCTTGGCACCCTGCTCGAAGTGCCCGTCGGGACGGGCGCCCTCGCGCACGACGCCGACCTGCCACGTCGCGATGCCGGCCGCCGACAGGAGGGATGCCGCGGCATCCGCCTGCGCCGCCGAGACGACGGCGACGAAGCCGATGCCGAGGTTCCAGGTGCCCTCGGTGTCTTCGAGCCGCAGCCCGCCGAGGTCGGCGAGCACGCGGAACACGGGCGTCGGCGACCACGTGGAGCGGTCGATCTCGACCCATGCCTGCGGCGGGAGCACGCGGGCCACGTTCGCGGCGATGCCGCCACCGGTCACGTGGCTGAGCGCGTGGACCGCGCCGGGCAGGGCGGTGAGCAGGTTCAGCAGCGGCAGCGTGTACAGGCGGGTGGGCTCGAGCAGCTCCTCGCCCCACGTGCGGCCGAAGTCGGCGGCGTGGGCGCCGTAGCTGAGGCCCGTGCCGGCGACGATGTGGCGGATGAGCGAGTACCCGTTGGAGTGCGGGCCGCTGGATGCCAGGGCCAGCACCACGTCGCCCGGCTGCACGCGGTCGGCGCCGAGCACGTCACCGGCATCCACGACACCGGTCGCCGCTCCCGCGACGTCGTAGTCGTTGACGCCGAGCAGACCCGGGTGCTCCGCGGTCTCGCCGCCGACGAGCGCCGTGCCGGTCTGCTCGCACCCGGAGGCGATGCCGCGGACGATGTCGGCGATGCGCTCGGGGAAGACCTTGCCGCACGCGATGTAGTCGGTCATGAAGAGGGGCTTCGCGCCCACCACGACGATGTCGTCGACGACCATGCCGACGAGGTCCTGGCCGATCGTGTCGTGCTTGTCGAGGGCCTGCGCGATGGCCACTTTCGTGCCGACGCCGTCGGTCGAGGTCGCCAGCAGCGGCTTCTCGTACGCCTGCAGCGCCGAGGCGTCGAACAGGCCGGCGAAGCCGCCCACACCGCCGAGCACCTCGGGCCCGTGGGTGCGACGAACCGCCGACTTCATCAGTTCGACGGCGAGGTCTCCCGCCGCAGTGTCGACGCCGGCTTCGGAATAGGGGTTCTGTGGGGCTTCTGCCACGCGAACAGCCTACCGGCAGGGGCAGGGCGCGCGGACCGCGGCATCCGGCCGTGCGTGCGGGCGACGCTGCGGCGCCGACCACGCAGGAGACGCCTACGACGCCGAGGGATCGTGCGGGTTCCCCGGGCCGTGGTGACGACCGGTCGCGGGATCGATCCAGTTGCCGGAGCCGGTGAGCCGGTGCCAGCGCCGGTGGAACGCGAGATCGGTGTCGTTCGCATCGACGACGGCGGCCCCGCACAGGTCGCAGATGCGCAGGATGACGACATCGCCGCCCGCGGTCGTGACGACGACCGACCCCTCCGGAAAGTCGACGCCCATCGTGTGCCCCTCCCCCTGCGGCCGACCGTCATGGTCCGGCTCCGAGAATGCCCTCAGACTACGCGAGGCGCGCACCCTGTCGCCGGCCCGACCGCTGTCCCTAGGATGGCGGCATGGCAGCGGCGGGAACACCGGAATGGATCGTGCGCGAAGACGCGAGCCTCCCCGTCCTCGTCGCCCTGTATCTGCGTCAGGTGCTCGGCATCCGTTTTCCCGAGGAGCTGCCGCACCTGCGCGGCATCCCGCCGACGGCTCGCGCCGAGATGGGCGAGTACGACGATCGGCCGGCGATCGAGCGCGAGTGGCGCGCGTACTGGGACCTGACCGTCGAGCCGCAGGCGAACCCTTCGCCCGTGCCGCTGGAGCTGATCGACGGGTTCGACACCTACGTCGCGCTGCCGGTCGAGGGGTTCACCGAGCTGCAGGCGGCGATCGCCCCCCACGGCGAGGACGCGGTGGCGTACGCGCGGTCCGCGAACGGCCGCTACCGTTCCAGCCTCGGCAGCGGGGCGTCGTATCGGGCCTACGCGAGCGCGATCGCCGAACACGAGCGGGTGGTGGGGCGGCGCGCGCACTCGTTCGAGCTGAACGTCCAGGTGCTTCCGTTCACGCAGCGCGGCGTGTGGTGGATCGGCGCGCTGACGATCGCCGTCACCGACGGTCTGCGCGGCGACATCGCGGCCTTCGACGCCGCCGTGGGGCCGATCATCGCCGATATCGCCTGATCGCGGCATCCGCTGTCACGGCGCACGGGCTAAGGCGAGCGGCCCGGGCGGGCGAGCGGCCCGGGGCAGGCGAGCGGCCCGGCACTGGCGATTCGCGGCGAGAAGCGCCTGCTGCCGGCAGCTCGCCGGCCCTCGGGCGGTCGCGCGAACGGGGGTTACTCGGCGTCGTCGACGGTGATGACCTCGTGATCGACGCGCACCTCGCGGGCGCGGCGGGCGAGGGAGCGATCGAGCACCAGCGCGACCACGCCGCCGACAGCGATACCGAGGGGGATCGCGAAGAGGCACACGAAGCCGAAGACCTGCGAGGTCGAGTAGGTCACACCCGTGGTCGCGCTGACGTTCTCGGTGCCGTCGAACGCGAAGGTCAGCACCAGGGCGACCAGGATGCCGAGGGCAGCGCCCGCCAGGAGGAACACCGCGTACCGCGGGCTGCGCCGCACCTGGGCGGTCTCGATGCGGTGGTCGGCGGTGGGCGTCATGACCCCATTGTCCCACCTCCCATCCGGAGGCGGGCGACACGAGCTCGTCACGGCGTCGCGGTAATCTGCGGCTATGACGGCATCCGCTCCCCTGGCTTCTGACGGCGCGACGAACCCGGTTCCGGATGCGAGGCCGCACGTGGTCATCATCGGCGGGGGCTTCGCCGGAATCAGCGCGGCGCGGGCGCTGCGCCACGCACCGGTGCGCGTGACGCTCGTCGACCGGCGCGTCTACAACACCTTCCAGCCGCTGCTGTACCAGGTGGCCACCGGCGGGCTGAACCCCGGCGACGTGACCCACTTCCTGCGAAGCCTGCGCGTGCGCCAGCCCAACCTCGACGTCGTGCACGAGCACCTCATGGAGATCGACACCGATGCCCGCACCGTGCGTCTGCTCGACGGTCAGGAGATGTCGTACGACTACCTGCTCGTCGCGAACGGCGTCACCACGGCGTATCACGGCACCCCCGGGGCGAAGGAGAACTCGTTCGCCGTGTACTCCCGCTCGCAGGCGATCGCGATCCGCGACACCCTCTTCACCCGTCTGGAGCGCGTCGCGGTGCAGGGCGGGCGCACCAAGGGGCTCTCGGTCGTCGTGATCGGCGGCGGGCCGACCGGCATCGAGATGGCCGGTGCCCTCGCCGAGCTGCGCGACCAGGGACTCGAGCCGGCGTACCCCGAGCTCGACGGCGATGCCTTCCGCATCACGCTCGTGCAGCGCAGCGAGATCCTCAAGCCGTTCATCCCGAAGCTCCGCGACTACGCGGCCGCCCAGCTGCGGCGCCGCGACGTCGAGCTGCGCCTCGGGGCGGGCGTCGACGAGGTGCGACCGGATGCCGTCGTGCTCTCCGACGGCACCGTGCTGCCGTCCGATCTCACCGTGTGGGCGACCGGTGTCGCGCCGCACGAGGAGGTGCGCGACTGGAGCCTGCCGCTGGACAAGGGCGACCGCATCCGCGTCGGGGAGGATCTGCAGGTCGTGGGACTGCCCGGGGTCTTCGCCGCCGGCGACGTCGCGATCGCGCCGCAGGATCTGCCCCAGCTGGCGCAGCCGGCCATCCAGGGCGGTGAGCACGTGGCGCGCCAGATCGTGCGCCTCATCGCGGGCGAGCCGACCGCGCCGTTCTCCTACTACGACAAGGGTCAGCTCGCGATCATCGGCCGTCGCTCGGCGATCGGGGAGCTCCCCGGCATCGCGAACCTGCCGGTGCTGCACCGTCTGCGCTTCCTCGGCAAGATCCCGCTGCTGCGCAAGACGGTGGCGCTCACCGGATCGGTCGCGTGGATGACGTGGCTGTTCGTCCACATCGCGAGCCTGCTCGGGCCCCGCAACAAGCTGATGGTGCTGATCGGACTGGTGGCCCGCTACGGCGTGCACCTGTACCGCACACCGGTGCCGATCGTCGGCGACGTGCCCGCGATCCGCCCGTCGAAGGCGCAGCGCCGCCGCCTCACCCCCGAACAGCGCGCCGCGGCCGATGCCGACGCCGGCGTCGCCGCCGCCCCCGACGCCGACTGAGCCGCGGCCGGCCTGGGGCCGGGGCCGGGGCCGGGGCCGGGGCCGAAGTGCAAGGGATGCGGGGCGACACACCGCGGCATCCCCCTGCGAAGATGGCGTGTCGAGCACCGCGCCTTGCAGTTGAGGCAGCGCGCGGGCGTTTCGACTCGGCGCTAGGCGCCTCGCTCAACGACCGGAGGGTGCCGCATGCCGGTGCCCCCATGCCGAAGTGCAAGGGATGCCGGGCGACACACCGCGGCATCCCCCTGCGAAGACGGCGTGTCCGACACCGCGCCTTGCAGTTGAGGCCGCGCGCGGGCGTTTCGACTCGGCGCTGCGCGCCTCGCTCAACGACCGGAGGTGCCACACGCCGGTGCCCCCGCCTGTGCCCCCGGGCCGAAGTGCAAGGGATGCGGGGCGACACACCGCGGCATCCCCCCGCGGAGACGACGTGTCGAGCACCGCGCCTTGCAGTTGAGACGGCGGGCGCGGGCGTTTCGACTCGGCGCTGCGCGCCTCGCTCAACGACCGGGGACGTGACCCATGCCGGTGCCCCCTGTGCCCGAGGGCCGAAGTGCAAGGGATGCCGGGCGACACACCGCGGCATCCCCCTGCGGAGACCGCGTGTCGGGCACCGCGCCTTGCAGTTGGGGCCGCGCGTGCGGGCGTTTCGACTCGGCGCCGCGCGCCTCGCTCAACGACCGGGGGCGCCGCGCAAGACCGCGGCCTCGGGCGCCGGCCGCAGCCGCGGGCGCCGCGCCGCAGCGCCCCGCCGAAGCCGGGCGGGGCGCTGCGGGGTCGAGGGCTCAGACCGCGCGGTCGGCCATCGTCCTGCGGCGGATCGCCACCAGGCCCGCACCGAGCAGGAGCATTCCGAGCCCCACCCAGACGGTCCCGTCCGGCACCGTTCCGCCCGTGGCCGCGAGTGCTCCCGACGTCGCCGTGTCGCACGGCACCTCCGCGCCCAGCGGGAACGAGAACGACACCGGGTCGAGGCTCTCTCCCGCCGCGTAGAAACCGCCGAAGGCCTCCGCACCGGCCGCCGTCAGGGTGGCCGCGGCATCCGTCCACGCGATCGCGCCGCCGCGGGTCGTCGCCGCCGGGAGCGTCAGGTTCGCGAGCATGACGCGGCCGTCGACCGACGGGCTGCCGCCGGATCCCTTCGACTGCACGTAGGCGCTGAGGGTCGCGGTGCGCGCGCCGGTGACCTGGATCACGGGGTTGGAGATCGTCAGGTCGAGCAGGCCACCGTGTCCGGTGAAGCTCGCCGCTCCGCCGAAGGACACCCGGCCGATGCCCTCCTCGGTGTTGAAGGCCCCCGATCCGCTCCGCCACGCGATCGACGCGGAGCCCTTCGCGATCGGGCCGTTCACGTACGACACGAAGCTCTGCTTCACACCCCACGTGAGGGAGGCCCCGTCGACCGCACGCGCCGTGCAGACCGCGACCGGTGCGGCGACCGCCTCGGGCGCGGGGGATGCCGATGCGGCCTCGATCGTGATCGGCTGCTGCACGGTGATGTCGCCCGCACGGACGACGACCGTGTGCGCGCCCGCGGGCAGGGTGGCCGGGATGACGCCGGTGACCGAGAAGAGGCCGCCGTCGCCGACGGTCGTGGTGCCGAGGGTGACCACGTCGGAGTGCACCTCGACGGTGACGGCGACCCCGGCGGGGAAGCCGCTGCCGCGCACCGTGAGCGATCCGCCCTGGACGACGCTGGGTGCGCTCAGGAACACGGTGGGCGTCGTGGTGGTCGGCGTCGCCACCGTCACCGCCGTGAAGGTGTCGAGGCTGCGGTCCGTCAGCGACAGCCCGTGCGCCGCGGACGTCGCGACCTGGTAGCTCGTGCCCGGCTCGAGGGTGCCGACCGGGATCGTCAGCGTCGTGGTGAACGCGCCGTCGAGGATCGTCGGGACCCAGGCCTGCGCGATCCACCCGCCGGCGGGGAGCGCGGACTGCCCCGACCACAGCGAACTCTCGCCGAACAGCACGTAGACGCCGTTGGCCGCGCCGGGTCCGGTGAAGCCGGTGCCCGAGACGGTCAGGACGTTCTCGACGGCGGGGTCCAGCTCGGATGCCGGGGTCACGGTGACCGTCGGACCATCGACCGGGGGCACCTCGGCCGTGAACGAGATCGGCGTGGCGGTCTCGAACGGCGCGTACGTCGCACCGCCGGCGGCGTAGGTGTACACGCCCCACGTGCCGTTCGCGAGCGCGCCGTCGGCCTTCGAGACGTGCAGCGTGGTCGAGAAGCTGCCGTCGGCGGCGATCTCGATCGCGCCGGCCGCGGCGCCCCCGACCTTCGCCACGTCGGCGGCGAGCAGGCCCCACTTCGTGTCGAAGCCCTTGCGCGCGGAGGAGGTCGCGCCGGTGCTCGGTCGCCAGTCGGCGGCGAAGGAGCCGAACACGACGTAGGCCCCGGTGAACGAGCCCTGCAGCGGCGGCCGGGTGCCGTCGGTGTCGGGCGAGTGGGGGAGGAAGCCGGTGCCGGTGACCGTCACCATCTCGCCGGTCGGGTCGAGATCCGCCGTCTTCGACACGGTGACCGTCGGGGTCGGGGCGGGCTCCGGCGCGGAGCCGGCCGCGTCGACGACGGTGAACGTCGAGAAGGGCGCGTAGACCGCGCCGCCGGCGGCCCACGTGCGCACGCCGAAGCGGGCGCCGTCGGGCGCCGTCGCGCTGCGCACGACGCTCAGCGTCGTGGCGAAGGTGCCGTCCGCCGCGATGGCGACGGCACCCGCCGCCGCGCCGCCGATCTTGGCGACATCACCCTCCGACACCGCCCACCGGGTGTACTCGGTGCTGCGGCCGGCCGAGGTCCAGGCGTCGCCGGCGTAGAAGCCGAAGCCCACGTACGCGCCGCCGAAGGCGCCCGCGAGAGGCGGACGCGTTCCGTCGGTCGCCGGCGCGTCCGGCACGAAACCACGGCCCTTCACGACGACGGTGTCGCCGTCGTACAGCGCCTGACCCGTGTACGCGGTGACGCCGTCGGCGAGGAACACCGAGACGGCGGGCGTCGGCTTCTCGGGCTCGACGACCGCGGCGATGTCGTAGGCGACGGCATCCGACGTCGAGCCGCTGGTGGCGGCATCGGCCGGGGTGAACACGGCCGTCAGCGAGTGCCCGCCGACGCTCAGCGCCGAGGTGCTCACCTGCGCCGAGCCGGCCGCGACGGCGACGGAGCCCAGCGACACGGAGCCGTCGAAGAACTCCACGGCGCCGGATGCCGCGGGCGTGACGGTCGCGGTCAGCGCCACGCTCGTGCCCGACACGGCGGACCCACTCGGCGACACGGTGAGGGTCGTCGTGGTCGCGGTGGGCGGGAACAGTGCCTCCCAGTCGATGGTGACCGCAGTGCGCGCGAGCAGGTTCGACGCCGACGGGAACGAGCGCGACGGCCACGCGATCACGTCGTACGCCGTCGCGCGATCCAGCTTCGCGGCGGTCTGCGTGAGGGTTCCGGCCACGTTTCCGCCGGCATCCACGACGGCATCCGTGTTCGGAGTGCTGGCCTGGTCGACGTCGTAGCCGTCGCGCGTCACCAGCGCGAGGTAGACGTGCGGTGCCGTCTGACCCGGCAGCGCCTGCACGTTCTGGAACCCGGTGCCCGCGACCGCGATGTCGATGCCGACGCCGGGGGTGACGCCGACGGTCGCCGTCAGCGCGGGATCGGATGCGGCCTGCGCGGGCGCGGCGACGCCGACGAGCGCACCGGCGGCGACGAGCACGGCGGCCAGCCCGCTCGCGAGGGCGCGTCTCAGCGACGGCCTCCTTGTTCTGTGCACGGGAGAACCTCCAGGGGTGTGGCGAAAGGAAGCGGATGACGTAGGGCAAACGTCCAGCTTGGAGTTAGCTTAGCCTATCCTTATTCATTCCATTCACCGGTATGAACCGCGCCGGGGGAGGATGATCGGCCGGCCCGTGTCGGGGTCGGCCAGCACGCGCACGGGGATGCCGTAGACCTCGGCGATCCGCTCCTCCACCAAGACCTCCGCGGGCTCGCCGTGCGCGACGAGTCGGCCGCGATCGATGACCGCGATCTCGTCGGCGTAGGCGCCGGCGAGCGACAGGTCGTGGAGCACCACGACCACCGCGCGCCCTTCCGCCGCCAGCTCCCGGGCGATCCGCAGCACGTCCTCCTGGTGGCGGAGGTCGAGGGCGGCCGTGGGCTCGTCGAGCAGCACGATGGGCGTGTCCTGCGCCAGCACGCGGGCCAGCGACACCCGCGCCTTCTCGCCGCCCGACAGCGACGGGAACTCCCGCTCGCGCAGGTGGGACACGTCTGCCCGCGTCAGCGCCTCGGCGATGAGGCGATCGTCGTCGTCGGCCCGCGCCGTGTTGATCCAGGGCGCTCGACCCATCTCCACGACGTCGGCCGCCGTGAACGAGAACGCGACCCGATGCGACTGCAGGAGGACCGACCGGGCGCGTGCGAGCTCCCGCGCGCGCCACTGGGCGAGCGGACGCCCGTCGAGCTCCACCGTGCCGGCGGAGGGCGCCGCATCCCCGGTCAGCACGCTCAGGAGAGTCGACTTCCCCGCACCGTTGGGACCGACGAGGGCCAGAACCCGCCCGTACGCGATGTCGAGGGTGACGCCCGCGAGGATCTCGGCGCCTCCCCCGGGCGAGCCGACCCGGTAGGACACGTCGCGGAGCGCATAGGCGAGCCCGCTCACGCCCAGCCTCCGGCGCGGCGACGGGTGCGGCGGATGAGCACGTAGAAGAACGGTCCGCCGACCAGTGAGGTCAGCACGCCGATGGGGAGGTCGGCCGACGGGATCACCGTGCGGGCGAGGAGGTCGGCAGAGACGAGCACGACCGCCCCGCCGAGCAGCGAGGCGGGAAGCAGCGTGCGGTTCGAGGGGCCCAGCAGCATCCGCATCACGTGCGGCACCACCAGCCCCACGAACGCGATGATGCCCACGAAGGCCACGGCGACGCCCGTGAGCAGGGCGACCAGCACGATCGCGATCACGCGCAGCCGTTCGACCCGCACCCCCAGGTGCGCCGCCGTGCGGTCGCCGAGGGCCAGCAGGTCGAGCCGGCGCGCGAGACCGACCGTGGCGGATGCCGCGGCCAGCCCGACCAGGGCGACGAGCCCCACCTCGGTCCACCGGGAGCCGTTCATCGAGCCCAGCTGCCAGAACACGATCTGCTCGCGAGACGCCGTGTCGCCCGCGAACATCAGCACGGCGAGCGCGGCTCCCGTGAAGGCGTTGACCGCGATGCCGGTGAGGATCAGCGTGACCGATTCGGTGCGGCCCTGCGACCGGGCCGTCGCGTACACGACGAGGGTCGCCGCCAGCCCTCCGACGAAGGCGAACACGGCGGTCGTCCAGCCGCCGAGGGAGGTGAGGCCGAGCGTGATCGCGGCGGCGGCCCCGACGGCGGCGCCGGACGACACCCCGACGACGCCGGGCTCGGCCAGGGGGTTGGCGAAGATGGCCTGCATGACGGCGCCGGCGAGCGCCAGCAACGCCCCCACCAGCACCGACATGACCACGCGGGGGAAGCGGATCTGCCACAGCGTCTGCTCGATCAACGGCGCCGACGGCGCCCAGGCGTTCGGGATGCCGAGGGAGCGCACCAGGGAGCCGACGACCTCGGCCGGGCCGATCGGCAACTGACCGATGCCCGCCGAGAGGATGACCCCGACCAGGAGCAGGGCCGCCGTCACCGCGAAGACGGCGGCCGCACGGCCCCGACGGCGCGGACGCGGCGGCACCCGCGTCGCCGCGCCGCGCGACGGACCGGGCGACGGGGCGGGGGCGACGGAGGTCACGGGCCCTGCTCCGCCGGCGCGGCCGGCGACGCGGCATCCGACGCGCCGTCGGGCGCATAGACCGCCCGCGCGAGCGCATCCAGCACCTCCGCCGACCGCGGGCCGAACGAGAGGATCTGCCCGTCCGCCATGTCGACGAAGCGTCGGTGCTGACCCGCGGAGGTGAGCGCGATCGCGGGCTTCTCGGCGAGCAGCCCGTCGATGCCGCCGACCGACGCGATGCCGGCGGTCATGACGAGGATCAGGTCGGGGTCGGCGGCGACCATCGCCTCGTCGGTCATCGGCTGCATGCCGCGCCAGCCCAGCTGACCGGCGACGTCGATGCCGCCGAGCGCGCCGATGAGGTCGTCGGCGCCGGACTCGCTGCCGAACAGGTAGTAGATGCCCGACGTCCCGCGCAGATAGAGGAAGACCATGCGCAGCCGGTCGGACTCGGCGGCGGGCGCGATCCGGGAGATCTGCGCGGTGACGGTCTGCAGCTCGCCCTCGATGCGGCCGGCCAGCAGGTCTCCGGCGTCGGCGGCACCGAAGATCGCGGCGACGGCGCGCGCCTGCGCGGCGGCGCCCGCGAACGAGGACGAGCGCTCGACGAACACCACCGTGATGCCGACGTCGCGCAGCTGCTGGACGACGTCGGCCGGACCGATGCTCCCGTCCGTGATGACGAGCGTCGGCGCGAGCCCGATGATCGCCTCGGCGTTGACGGAGTGGCCGCCGGAGGTGATCACGGGCAGGTCGCTCACGCCCGCGAAGGTGGTCGAGATGTCGCGGCCGACCAGCCGGTCGGCGAAGCCGAGCCCCGCGACGGTCGCCGCGAGGGAACCGGAGAGGTCCATGGCGATGACCCGGGAGGCGTCGGTGACGGTGACCTCCACATCGCCAGACAGGTCGTGGGAGGTCACGGTGACCGGCAGGTGCGACGACGGCGCGGCGAGGACGGGCTCGATCGCGGCGTCGTCGAGCGTCGCGGTCGAGGGGCCGACGTACGCCTTGGGGTCGGCGAGCGGGCTGACCTCCGACAACGCGACGCGCGGAGCGGATGCCGTGGGCTCGGCGGGCGCCGCCGCGGCGGAGCAGCCGGCCAGGAGCACGACGACGAGGCTCAGCGCCGTCGCCGCGACGCGGCGGAGGATCACGAGCCCTCCCCTTCCGCGCCGGCGCGGGTCCGGCGCCGGCGGACGAGGAGCAGCGCGGCCGCCGCGACCGCGACGACGGCGGCGGCCGCTCCGGCGATCGCCCCGACCGGCGCCGAGGGCTCAGGGCTCGCGGCGAGTGCGGCGTCGTCCGTCCCGGATTCCGCGGGGGCGGCGGGCGCGACCTCGGCGGTCGGGGTGGATGCCGGGCACTGCGCCGTGACCGAGAACGTGAGCGGGTCGAACGCCGTTCCGGCCGGATAGCTGCCGAAGGCGGCGAAGCCCTCCTCCGTCACGGCGGTCGCGGCATCCGTCGCGGAGAACGTGACGACGTCGCCGGCGCGCACGTACTCGATGGCGGCCGCGTCGACCGTGACGAACGGCGTCTGGGTGACCGTGTCGACGGTGCCGTCGCCGGCCATCGCGTTCTCCATCGAGACGCCCGCGACGTCGAGGAGCAGTCGGGCCCCACCCGCCGACAGCGCGAGCGTGGGGTGGGCGACGGTCGTGTCGAGCAGCCCGTCGTGCCCCGTGAACCGGATGCCGCCGGGGAAGGAGACCGCGCCGACGGTGCCGTCCGGGGCGACGGTGCCGGTGCCGGCGGACCAGTGGAAGGCGGGCGTGGTGTACGTCGCGCCATCGACCGTCTCCCACGCACCGCGGGCGATCGAGCCGGAGATGTAGGAGCGGAACGACTCCTTGAACCCCCAGGTCAGCGACGCCGCCGTCACCGTGCAGTCGGCGGGATCGGTCTCTCCCGTCGCGGCGGCGGGGGCGGCGGGAGAGACCGCCGCGACGATCGCGAGCAGGGCGATCGCGACGGGACGCGCAGACGGGGCAGGGCGCACGGGAGCTCCTGACGGGACGACGGCCGGAGCCGACTTCGGATAAGGATTGCCTTACCTAAAGTACACGGCCGGGTGCGCCTCCCGCGCGACGACGCCTCGCGTCAGGTCGTCCGGCGGCGGTAGATCGCCGAGGCGGCGACGAAGGCCGCGACGAGGATGCCGAGCACCCAGCCCAGGGCCACCCAGATCTGACCCGAGACCGGCGCGCCCGCGAACAGGGCACGGATCGTCTCGACGATCGGCGTCACCGGTTGGTTCTCCGCGAACCAGGCGACCGGAGCCGGCATGGAGTCGGTGGGCACGAAGGCGGAGCTGAGGAACGGGAGGAAGATCAGCGGATAGCTGAAGGCGCTCGCGCCATCCACGGTCTTGGCCGTCAACCCCGCGATCACCGCCACCCAGGTCAGCGCCGTCGTGAACAGCAGCAGGATGCCGATCACCGCGAGCCAGCCGAGCACGCCGGCCCCCGTGCGGAAGCCCATGGCCAGCGCGACGGCGACCACGATGACCAGCGAGGCGGTGTTCGCCGCCAACGACGTGAGCACGTGCGCCCACAGCACGCTCGACCGGGCGATCGGCATGGACTGGAACCGCTCGAGGATGCCGCCCTGCAGATCGAGGAAGAGACGGTACGCGGTGTACGCGATGCCCGAGGCGATCGTGATGAGCAGGATGCCGGGGAGCATGTAGTCGATGTACGGACCCGACCCGGTGTCGATGGCCCCGCCGAACACGTAGACGAACAGCAGCAGGAGTGCGACGGGCGTCACGGCCGTCGTGATGATCGTGTCGGGGCTGCGCAGGATGTGGCGCAGCGAGCGCCCGGTGAGGATGCGGGTGTCCAGGAGTGCGGTGCTCATGATGCGCGCCTCTCGGTGTCGGTGTCGGTGCGGGGCTCGGTGTCGGTCTCGGGATCGGCCGCGCCGGTGAGGGCGAGGAAGATCTCCTCGAGCGTGGGCTGCTTCTCGACGTATTCCACCGTCGCCGGGGGCAGCAGGCGCTTCAGCTCCGCGAGCGTGCCCTCGACCAGGATGCGGCCGCGATGCAGGCTGGCGATGCGGTCGGCCAGCTGCTCGGCCTCGTCGAGATACTGGGTCGTCAGCAGCACGGTCGTCCCGCCGTCGGCGAGCGCACGGACGGTGCTCCACACCTCCGCGCGCGCCTGGGGGTCGAGGCCCGTCGTCGGCTCGTCGAGGAAGACGACGGACGGATCTCCGACGAGGCTCATCGCGATGTCGAGTCGACGCCGCATGCCGCCGGAGTACGTGCCGGCCGGGCGCGACGCGGCATCCGTCAGCGAGAACCGCGCGAGCAGGCCGTCGGCGACGTCGGCCGGTGCGGCCACGTGCCGCAGCCGGGCGACGAGCAGGAGGTTCTCCCGCCCCGTCAGCACCTCGTCGACGGCGGCGAACTGGCCGGTCAGGCTGATGGCGCGCCGCACGGCATCCCCGTCGGTGACCACATCGTGCCCGTCGACCGTCGCGAGCCCGCGATCGGGTCGCAGCAGCGTCGCCAGGATCCGCACGAGGGTCGTCTTGCCGGCCCCGTTCGAGCCCAGCAGGGCCACGACGATGCCCCGCGGCACCTCGAGGTCGACGCCGCGGAGCACCTCCAGGTCTCCGAACGACTTCTCGATGCCGGCGACCCGGATCGCGGGCGCGGTGGCGGCCGGCGTGGTGGTGGCGTTCATGAGCGTTCCCGTTCGGCCCGCTCGATCGCCTCGACCAGCCGCGCGCGCTCCTTGTCGATCCACTGCCGGCCCGAGTACGCGCGGACGAAGTCCTCGCCGAACTCGACGGGATCCGCGCCGACGATGTCGCGCAGCGGGGTGGCGTCGGCCGCCGCGCGCTCCCAGAGGTCGACGAAGTCCGCGAACAGGGTCACGAGCGTGTCGCCGTCGAGGAATCCCGCGGAGTACATGAAGTACCGCTGATAGGCCTTCGCCGCGTCGCGGTAGGGCGCGGGCAAGGCATCCATCCGCGCGACGGCGTTCTTGTACTGCTTCTTCTGCTCGAGCGATCCGGTGAGCTTCTCGATCCACGACATCTCAGTTCTCCTTCTGGTCGTCTTCGGCGTGGAGCTGATCGAGTCGGTCGGCGAGGAAGCTCCACGTTCCCCAGAACTCTTCGAGCTGGTCCGCGCCGCGCGCGTTCAGCGTGTAGACCTTGCGGGGCGGCCCCTTCTCCGACGGCACCTTCTCGACGTCGACGAGACCGCGTTGCTCGATGCGCACGAGGAGCGCGTACACCGTTCCCTCGGCGATCTCCGCGAACCCCTGCTCGCGCAGCCAGGCGGTGATCTCGTAGCCGTACGCCGGACGACGGCCGAGAATCGCCAGCACGATGCCCTCGAGCACGCCCTTGAGCATCTCGGTGGATTGGCGTCCCATGGATCCTCCTCAGTCGGTACTCATCAACAACGAGTACCGGTACATAGTAAGCATGAGTACCGGTACTCCGCAAGACTGAGTACCGATCCCGGTTTTGACCTGGAGCGCGCTCCAGGTGGTGGGCTGTGGAGCCATGGACACCACTCACCGCAAGGAACTGGCTCTGGGCACGATCTGGTTCGGCACGCGACAGGATGCCGAACGCTCGTATGCGCTGCTCGATCACTACGTGGCACGCGGCGGACGCTGGCTCGACACCGCCGACAACTACGCGTTCTGGGAGTCGCCGAGCGGCACCGGCGGCGCGAGCGAGACCGTCATCGGCGACTGGCTCCGCCGGCATCCGGGCGTACGCGACGAGGTGGCGATCTCGACCAAGATCGGCGCGAACCCGACGGTGCCCGGCACGTGGGCCGCCCCGATGGAGGGTCTCAGCCCGCGCGCCGTCGAGGAGGCGGTCGCGCCGTCGATGGCCCGTCTCGGCGTGGACGTCATCGACCTGCTCTGGGCGCACATCGAAGACCGCGCGGTTCCCCTCGAGGAGCAGGTCGAGGCGCTCGGGTCGCTCGTCGCCGACGGCCGGGTGCGTCGACTCGGCGCGTCGAACCACGCGACCTGGCGCGTCGAACGCGCGCGCTCCCTCGCCCGCACGCGCGGACTGGCCTCCTACGATGCCCTCCAACTGCGGCACAGCTACCTCCAGCCGATGCCGTTCGCACCGCTGCCGCCGGGCCACGTGGTCGCGACCCCCGAGTCCCTCGACTACGTCGCCTCCGAGGGACTCGGCATGTGGGCCTACACGACGCTGCTGTCGGGGGCGTACGCGCGCACCGACCGGCTGCCGCACGCCTACCGGCATCCCGACACCGACCGGCGCCTGGCCGCGCTGGACCGCGTCGCCCGGCGCCTGGACGCCACGCGCAACCAGGTGGTGCTCGCGTGGCTGATCGGCGGCACGCCGGCCGTCACGCCCGTCGTCGGCGTGTCCGACATCGCACAGTTGGATGAGGCGATGGACGCGCTCGCACTGCAGCTGGATGCCGAGGCGCGCGCCGTGCTCGACGGAAGGGATGCGCAATGACCACGATGCTCACGATGGGCGAGGCCGTCGCGGCGAGCGGCCTCTCGGCCGACACCCTCCGCTACTACGAGGACGAGGGGATCATCGGCCCGCTCACGCGCGATCGCCGCAACCATCGGGTGTTCAGCGACAACGATCTCGCCTGGATCGGGGTCGTCACGTGCATGAAGGATGCCGGGCTCGGCATCGACGATCTGCGCACGTTCGCCGATCTCCTCCATGGCCCCCACGCCTCCGTCGACCCGGTGGCCTTCCTCGAGGAGCGCCGCGGGGCCCTCGAGGAGCGCCGTCGCGTGCTCTCCCGCGCGATCGCGGTCATGGACGACAAGATCGCGCACTTCCGCGGGTCCCACGCTCGAGCGGCCTCTCCCGACGCCGGCTGAGCCGGGCGCGCGTTTCGACTCGGCGCTGCGCGCCCCACCCCCGGTCGTTGAGCGAGCGCAGCGAGTCGAAACGCCCCACCCCACCCCCCGGTCGTTGAGCGAGCGCAGCGAGTCGAAACGCCCGACCCACCCCCCCGGTCGTTGAGCGAGCGCAGCGAGTCGAAACGCCCCACCCCCACCCGCGACGTGAGCGAGCCGTGAGGACCGCCCGCCGGGCCGTAGGGAAACCGTAAGGACGGCGCAGCCCGCCGCGATGCCGGAGTTGGATCAGATTCCGTGCCCACGGTGGGCGCCCGCGCAGAGGCCCGATGACGGAGCGCGGTCAGTGTCCGGGAGTTCCTGTGCTCGATGTGATCTACGTCGTCGTGACGATCGCGGTGTTCGCGGTCGTCGCCCTCGTCGCGAAGGGGGCGGAGCGACTCTGATGGACGTCTTCTCGATCATCGGCGCCGTGCTCGGCGTCGCCAGCGTCGTCTACCTGGTCGTCGCCCTCGTGAAGCCGGAGCGCTTCTGATGGGCGTCGACACCGCCGACATCTGGTTCGGCGTCCTGCAGATCGCGACGCTCGTCCTGCTGCTCGCGCTGCTCTACCGTCCCGTGGGCGATCTCATGTTCCGCATCTTCACGAGCGAGAAGGATGCCGCCGCCGAGCGCGTCGTCTACCGCCTCATCGGCGTCGATCCGCAGAGCGAACAGACCTGGCAGGCCTACACCCGCGGCGTGCTCGCCTTCTCGCTCCTGGGCGTGCTGTTCGTCTACGCGCTCCAGCGACTGCAGGCGTTCCTGCCCGCTTCGCTCGGGCTGCCGGCCGTGCCGGAGGGGCTGGCATTCAACACCGCGGCATCCTTCGTCACGAACACCAACTGGCAGTCGTACTCGCCCGAGGCGACGATGGGCTACCTCGTGCAGCTGGCCGGTCTCACCGTGCAGAACTTCGTGTCGGCCGCGGTGGGCATCGCGGTCGCGATCGCGCTCGTGCGCGGCTTCGCGCGGCGCGGGCAGAGCACGATCGGCAACTTCTGGGTCGACCTGACCCGCGGGCTCGGCCGGCTGCTGCTGCCGATCGCGGTCGTGGCGGCGCTCGTGCTGCTGGCCGGCGGCGTCATCCAGAATCTGAACGGCTTCGTCGACGCGCACACCCTCACCGGAGCGACGCAGTCGATCCCGGGCGGACCGGTCGCCTCGCAGGAGGCGATCAAGATGCTCGGCACCAACGGCGGCGGGTTCTTCAACGCGAACTCCGCGCACCCGTTCGAGAACCCGACGCCGTGGACGAACCTGGTCCAGCTGCTGCTGATCCTCGTCATCCCGATCTCGCTCCCCCGCACGTTCGGCCGCATGGTCGGCGACAACCGCCAGGGCTACGCGATCCTCGCCGTCATGTCGACCCTCGCGATCGCGTCGATCGCCGCGGTGAGCGCGCTCGAGGTCGCCGGCCACGGCACCGCGCCGCAGCTCGCGGGCGGCGCCATGGAGGGCAAGGAGCAGCGTTTCGGCATCGTCGGCTCCGCCCTGTACGCGGCCGTGACGACCCTCACCTCGACCGGCGCCGTGAACTCGATGCACGACTCGTACACCGCCACCGGCGGCATGATCCCGCTGCTGAACATGATGCTCGGCGAGGTCGCCCCCGGCGGCGTCGGCTCGGGACTGTACGGCATGCTCGTGCTCGCGATCATCGCGGTCTTCGTCGGCGGCCTGCTCGTCGGGCGCACCCCCGAGTACCTGGGCAAGAAGATCGGTCCGACGCAGATCAAGCTCGCGAGCCTCTACATCCTCGTGACCCCGACGCTCGTGCTCGCCGGCACGGCGCTGAGCTTCGGCATCCCCGCCGTGCGTGCCGACGTCGAGGCGACCTCGATCCTCAATCCCGGCATCCACGGGATGACGGAGGTGCTCTACGCGTTCACCTCGGCCGCGAACAACAACGGCTCCGCCTTCGCGGGTCTCACCGCCAACACGCCCTGGTTCAACACGGCGCTCGGGGTGGTGATGCTGCTCGGCCGGTTCGTGCCGATCGTGCTCGTGCTCGCCCTGGCCGGCTCGCTCGCCGCGCAGGAGCGTGTTCCGTCCACGGCCGGGACGCTGCCCACGCACCGTCCGCAGTTCGTCGGCCTGCTCGCGGTCGTGACGGTCGTCATCACCGCTCTCACCTACTTCCCCGTTCTCGCGCTGGGTCCCCTGGCAGAAGGTCTGTCCTGACATGAACACGTCCACCCCGGTCCTCCACCGTCCGCAGCCCGCCGGCGACGACACCGCGTCGTCGCCCGCCCCCGCCCGCCGCGCGTTCGGCTGGACGCAGCTGGTCGGCGCCCTCCCCGGCGCCCTCCGCAAGCTCAACCCCGCCGAGCTGTGGCGCAGCCCCGTCATGTTCCTCGTGTGGGTCGGCGCGGCCCTCACCACCGCCATCGCCATCGCCGAGCCGTTCCTCGGCGGACCGCAGAGCTCCGGCGGCACGCCCGTGCCGGCCGGTTTCACGTGGGGCATCGCGGTGTGGCTCTGGCTGACCGTGCTGTTCGCCAACCTCGCCGAGTCGGTCGCGGAGGGCCGCGGCAAGGCGCAGGCGCAAGCCCTGCGGACGACCCGCACCGCGACGCTCGCGCACCTCGTGCGCGGCTACGACCCCACGACGGATGCCGCGGCCACCGCGGCCACCACCGACGACGTCGCCTCGTCCGAGCTCGCCCTCGATGACGTCGTGGTCGTGTCGGCGGGCGAGCTCATCCCCGGCGACGGCGACGTGATCTGGGGCATCGCCACGGTCGACGAGTCGGCGATCACGGGCGAGTCCGCCCCCGTCGTCCGGGAGTCCGGCGGCGACCGCAGCGCCGTCACCGGCGGCACGCGGGTGCTCAGCGACCGCATCGTGGTGCGCATCACGTCCCAGCCGGGCCAGACCTTCGTCGACCGCATGATCGCGCTCGTCGAGGGCGCGAACCGCCAGCGCACGCCCAACGAGATCGCCCTCGGCATCCTGCTGGCGAGCCTGTCGATCGTGTTCGTGATCGTCGTGCTGACCCTCAACCCGATCGCGTCGTACGCGGCGAGCCCGGTCAGCATCCCCGTGCTCGTCGCCCTGCTCGTGTGCCTCATCCCGACCACGATCGGCGCCCTCCTGTCGGCGATCGGCATCGCCGGCATGGACCGCCTCGTGCAGCACAACGTGCTCGCCATGTCGGGGCGCGCCGTCGAAGCCGCCGGCGACGTGACCACGCTGCTGCTCGACAAGACCGGCACGATCACCTACGGCAACCGCCGCGCGAGCGCCTTCGTCGCGCTCACCGGTGTCGCCGGCGACGAGCTGGCCCGCGCGGCCGCGCTGTCCTCCCTCGCCGACCCGACCCCCGAGGGCGTGTCGATCGTCGAGCTCGCCGCGGCTCAGGGGGTCGCTCCCGCCGCGCCGGACGGATCGACGCCCGTGCCGTTCACGGCGCAGACGCGCATGAGCGGTCTCGATCTGGTCGACGGCACGCAGGTGCGCAAGGGCGCGGCATCCGCCGTGCTCGCCTGGCTCGAGGCGGAGGGGCACGCGGTGGCGCCGCAGCAGCGCGCCGAACTCCTCCAATTCACCGACGCCATCGCCCAGTCCGGCGGAACCCCGCTGGTGGTCGCCACGCTCGACTCCCGATCTGGAGGAGTTCCGCTCGGGGCCGTGCACCTGAAGGACGTCGTCAAGGAGGGTCTCGCCGAGCGGTTCACCCAGCTGCGTGCGATGGGCATCCGCACCGTGATGATCACGGGCGACAACCCGCTCACCGCGCGGGCGATCGCCGCGGAGGCGGGTGTCGACGACTTCCTCGCCGAGGCCACCCCGGAGGACAAGCTGGCGCTCATCCAGCGCGAGCAGGCCGGCGGCGCCCTCGTCGCGATGACCGGCGACGGCACCAACGACGCACCCGCCCTCGCGCAGGCCGACGTCGGCGTCGCGATGAACACGGGCACCTCGGCCGCGAAGGAGGCCGGCAACATGGTCGACCTCGACAGCGACCCGACGAAGCTCATCGACATCGTCCGCATCGGCAAGCAGCTGCTGATCACTCGCGGCGCGCTGACCACGTTCTCCCTCGCCAACGACATCGCGAAGTACTTCGCGATCATCCCGGCGATGTTCATGGGCGTCTTCCCCGGACTCGCGGCGCTGAACCTCATGCAGCTGCACTCCCCGGCATCCGCCGTGACGAGCGCGATCATCTTCAACGCGATCATCATCGTCGTGCTCATCCCGCTGGCGCTGAAGGGCGTCGCGTACCGGCCGGCGAGCGCCTCGCAGATCCTCGGACGCAACCTCCTCATCTACGGCCTGGGCGGAGTCGTCGCCCCGTTCGTCGGCATCAAGCTCATCGACCTGGTCGTGAGCCTTCTCCCGGGCTTCTGACCGGGCTTCCGAAAGGCATCGTCATGTCCACCCGCACCTCCACCCGTACCTATGCCCGCCACCTCGGCGTCGCCGCCCGCGCGATGCTCGTCGCCACCGCCGTGCTCGGCCTCGCCTACACCGCCGTGATCACCGGCATCGGGCAGCTCGCCCTCCCCGCGCAGGCGAACGGCTCGCTCGTGCGCGGCACCGACGGACAGGTCGTCGGCAGCGCGCTGATCGGCCAGTCCTTCACGGATGCCGACGGCGCGGCCCTGCCGCAGTACTTCCAGTCGCGGCCGTCCGCCGCCGGCGACGGCTACGACGGCATGGCCTCGAGCGGCTCGAACCTCGGGCCCGAGAACAGCGACCTCGTGGCCGCGATCGGCGAGCGCCAGGCCGCGATCGCCTCGTCGGACGGCGTGGCGATCGGCGACATCCCGGCCGACGCCGTCACGGCATCCGGGTCGGGCCTCGACCCGCACATCTCGCCGGCGTACGCGCAGCTGCAGGTGGCGCGTGTCGCCGAGGCCCGGGGCCTGGATCCCGCCGCGGTGTCGGCGCTCGTCGATCAGCACACCACCGGCCGGGACCTCGGATTCCTCGGCGAGCCCCGGGTGAACGTGCTCGAGCTGAACCTCGCCCTCGACGCCCTCGGACGCTGACGCGTGCGGGACGGCGGCAAGCGGCGCCGCGACGCGCCGCGCTCGCTCGCTCGCTCGACGAGCGGGGCGGAGTCGGAACCCCCGGGAGCAACCGCACTGCAAGGCCGCCGCGCCGACACGCCGTCGGTACGGCGGATGCCACGGCGTGTCCCCCGGCATCCCTTGCAGTTCGGGCCGGTTGCGGTGGGTTCAGCTCGGGCAGGTGGGGGCAGCCGGGTCCTGTCGGGCGGGGTGGCCGGGCCGGGTCGGTCGGGTCGGGCCTGCGGCGGGAGCCCCGTCCGAGCCGCGGACCCCACCCCAACTGCAAGGCCGGCGCGGCGACACGCCGCCGGTGCGATGGATGCCACCGCGTGTCCCCCCGGCATCCCTTGCAGTTCGGGTCGGTTGCGGTGGGTTCTGGGCGGGTCGGTCGGGGTGGCCGGGTCCTGTCGGTCGGGTCGGTTCGGTCGGGTCGGGTCGGGTCGGGTCGGGTCGGGCCTGCGGCGGGAGCCCCGTCTGGCCCGCGGACCCCACCCCAACTGCAAGGCCGACGCGCCGACACACCGCCCCCGCAACGGATGCCACGGCGCGTCGCCCGGCATCCCTTGCAGTTCGGGTCGGTTGCCGGGTCGGGCGGGCGGCACAGCCCGGGTCGACCGAGCCGGGCCTGGTCCCGCCGCTCACGCCGGGCCCACGAGAACAGCTTCGGCGGGGGCCGGAGAACCGACGGGAGAACTAGGGTGAACGCATGAAGCGCGGCAGGCTGCGGGTGCTGCTCGGGGCCGCGCCCGGCGTGGGCAAGACGTACGAGATGCTGTCCGAGGGGCGCCGGCTGCTCGCCGACGGCCACGACGTCGTCGTCGGCATCGTCGAGACGCACGGGCGCGCCGCGACCGCCGCGCAGGCGGAGGGCCTCCCCACGCTCGCGCGCCGGCGGCTGCGCCACCGCGAGGTCGAGCTCGACGAACTCGACCTCGACGGCCTGCTGGAGCGGCATCCGGAGATCGCGCTCGTCGACGAGCTCGCGCACACCAACGCGCCGGGCTCGCGCAACGAGAAGCGCTGGCAGGACGTCGAGGAGCTGCTGGCGGCGGGCATCGACGTCATCACGACCGTCAACGTGCAGCACATCACCTCGCTCGGCGGGGTGGTCGCGCAGATCACGGGCGTCGCGCAGCGCGAGACGGTGCCGGATGCCGTGGTGCGCGCGGCCGATCAGATCGAGGTGGTCGACCTCGCGCCGCAGTCGCTGCGCGACCGGCTCGCCGCCGGTGCGGTCTACCCCGCCGAGCGGATCGACGCGGCCCTGTCGAACTACTTCCGTCTGGGCAACCTCACGGCGCTGCGCGAGCTCGCGCTGCTGTGGCTCGCCGACGAGGTCGACAGCGCGCTGCAGAGCTACCGCGAGGAGCACGGCATCCGCGGCGCATGGCAGGCCCGCGAGCGCGTCGTCGTCGCCCTGACGGGCGGCCCCGAGGGCGACACCCTGCTGCGCCGCGGCGCACGCATCGCGGCGCGCGCGGCCGGCGGCGAACTGCTGGCCGTGCACGTGACGACGCAGGAGGGCTTGCGCGCCGCCGCGCCCGGGGCGCTGGCCGCCCAGCGGGCGCTGGTCGAATCGCTGGGCGGCAGCTACCACCAGGTCATCGGCGAGGACGTGCCGCGCACGCTCGTCGACTTCGCGCGCTCCGTCAACGCGACGCAGCTCGTGCTGGGAGCGAGCCGGCGCAGTCGGCTCGGCGCGGCGTTCACGGGTCCCGGCATCGGCGCCACGGTCATCCGCGAGTCGGGCGACATCGACGTCCACATCGTCACGCACGCGGCCGCGGGCGGCGCGCTGCACCTGCCGCGGGTCACCGGCGGCGCGCTCGGCTGGCGCCGCCGCATCCTGGGGCTCGTCGTCGCGCTGACGGGCGGGCCGTTGCTGTCGTGGCTGCTGTTCGCGACATCCAACGACGAGACGATCACCTCCGATGTGCTCGCGTATCAGCTGCTGGTGGTGGTCGTCGCCCTGATCGGCGGCATCTGGCCGGCCCTGTTCGCGGCGGTGCTGTCGGGACTCACGCTCGACTTCCTCTTCATCGATCCCCGCTTCACCGTCACGATCGACAACCCGCTGCACGCCCTGTCGCTCGTGTTGTACGTCATCATCGCGATCCTCGTGAGCTGGATCGTCGACCAGGCCGCGCGGCGCACGCGGCGGGCGCGTCGGGCGGCAGCGGAATCCGAGCTGCTCGCGACGGTGGCCGGCAGCGTGCTGCGCGGCGAGAGCGCCGTTCCCGCGCTGGTCAGCCGCACCCGCGAGGCGTTCGGCCTGAGCGGGGCGCGCCTGCTCGCCGGCGACGGATCGAGCGGAGAGGTGCTCGCCACCGACGGCGAGCCGGTACGGGACGGTCGCGCCGTCGTCGTGCCGGTCGGAGCCGACGCGAGCGGACGGCCTCGTGCGACCCTCGAACTCCACGGCGGCGACGTCGACGCGCTCGAACGCCGGCTGCTCGACGTGATCACGGCGCAGCTCGCGGCCGCGCTCGAGCACGGCGACCTCACGCAGACGGCGCGCACCGCCGATGCCCTCGCCGCCACCGACCAGGTGCGCACGGCGCTGTTGTCGGCGGTGAGCCACGACCTGCGGCGTCCCCTGGCCGCCGCGATCGCCGCCGTCGGCGGCCTGCGGGCCGCGGGGCCCTCCCTGAGCGCCGACGACCGCGACGAGCTCATCGCCACGGCGGACGAGTCGCTCGCCGCGCTCGCGTCGCTCGTCACCGATCTGCTCGACGTCAGCCGCGTGCAGGCCGGCGTGCTGGCCGTCTCGCTGGCCCCGGTGGATGTCGCGGCGACGGTGCTGGAGGCGATCGACGAGCTCGGGCTCGGCCCCGATGCCGTCGAGCTCGCCCTCGATCCGGCGGTCCCGGCCGTCCGCGCCGATCCGGTGCTGCTGCAGCGCGTCGTGGTCAACGTGCTCGCGAACGCCCGCCGCTACGCCCCGTCCGGCACGCGCGTGCGCATCGCGTCGAGCCGCCTCTCCGCGACCGTCGAGCTGCGCATCGTCGACCACGGCCCGGGCGTCGAGACGGAGCGGCAGGGCGACATCTTCGCCCCGTTCCAGCGACTCGGCGACACCGACAACACCACCGGGCTCGGCCTCGGCCTCGCCCTCTCGAAGGGTTTCACCGAGGGGATGGGCGGAACGCTCACGCCCGAGACCACTCCCGGCGGCGGCCTCACGATGGTGATCTCGCTGCCCGTGGATGCCGCGGCATCCGTCACCGCGACGACCACCCGCTCCGGGGCGGGAGGATGACACCGTGAAGATCCTGGTCGCCGATGACGACCCGCAGCTCGTGCGGGCCCTGCGCATCACCCTCGCCGCACACGGCTATGAGGTCGTCGCCGCCCCCGACGGCGCCGCCGCGATCGCGCTCGCGGCGCAGGCCCGGCCCGACATCGTGATGCTCGATCTCGGGATGCCGCGCCTCGACGGCGTCGAGGTGATCCACGCGCTCCGCGGCTGGACCGACGTGCCGATCCTCGTCGTCTCCGGACGCACGGGATCGGCCGACAAGGTCGAGGCACTGGATGCCGGGGCCGACGACTACGTCACGAAGCCGTTCCAGATCGATGAGCTGCTCGCGCGGCTGCGGGCCCTCGGGAGGCGCCGATCCGGGGGTGCCGCGGCATCCGCCGACGCGCCCGTCGTGCGCTTCGGCGACGTCGAGGTCGACCTCGCCGCGACGCGGGTGGTGCGCGGGGGCGAGGTCGTGCACCTCACGCCGACCGAGTGGCGGATGCTCGAGTTCCTGGCCCGCAACCCCGGCACGCTGGTCACCCGGCAGAACCTGCTGAGGGACATCTGGGGCACCGATCAGGTGGCGGACTCGGGATACCTGCGCCTGTACATGTCGCAGCTGCGCAAGAAGCTCGAACGCGACCCCGCCCACCCGCAGCATCTGCTGACGGAGCAGGGCATGGGCTACCGGCTGGTGCTCGGGGACTGACCCGACCACGCCGCCGCGGCGTGCCACGTTTCGACTCGCTGCGCTCGCTCAACGACCGGAGAACGCGCCCTCCCCGGTCGTTGAGCGAGGCGCGCAGCGCCGCGTCGGCCCGTCCCGCGCCCGCCCCATCAGAACTGCAAGGCCGTAGCCGCGACACGCGGGCAGGGACAAGGGATGCCGCGGCGTGTCAGGCAGCATCCCTTGCAGTTGCGTCGCGGATCGCTCGAGGACGGGCGTGTCGATTCGCTCCGCTCCCTCACGTTTCGACTCGCTGCGCTCGCTCAACGACCGGAGGGCGCAGCCTCCCCGGTCGTTGAGCGAGGCGCGCAGCGCCGCGTCGAACCGCCCCGACCCCTCAGCCCGCGACGACCGCCTCCAGCCGCGCGTACGACGACTCCATGCCGTCGGTCATCCCCGTGGCGAGGATCATGTCGCGCGTCTCCTTGTCGGGGTACTCGATCAGCAGCGTCAGCAACGTCGCGCCATCCTCCTCGTAGAGCTGGAGGTCGTTGAGGTTGGCCGGTCCCGGAACCCCGATCATCCGCTCGGTCGACACCTCGCGCCAGATCGGCTCGCTGAGCACGGTCTCGCTCTCGAAGCCGAACCGGGTCGACTCGTCGTCGCCCTGCTGCCACACGAAGCGGGTGGTCTCGCCGACCTCGCACTCGATCATCTGCCAGCCGTCGGGTCCCAGCAGCCACTGCCGCAGCAGCTCGGGCTCGTGGTGGGCGCGCCACACCAGCTCGCGCGAGCCCTCGATGAGTCGGGTGATGCGCACGTGCTGATCGGTCAACAGCTCGGTGCGGGTGCCCTTGCCCTGCGCGTAGGCGCGGAGGTCCTGCAGCACCGCGTCGAGCTGGCTCATCGCGAGGCGCGAACCCTCGATCGCGCCCATCGCGACGACCTGCTCGAGCGCCTCGAGCGAGGTGAAGTAGGTGGTGTTGGTCAGGCGAGAGCCCTCGGCGGTCGCATCGAAGGAGAACAGCATCCGCATCGATGGGAAGCCTTCGAGCTTCTCGCCGTCGTCACCGACGAACGAGTCGAGCACCTCGAAACTGCGACCGGGCTCGACGTTCAGGACCTCCCACGATCCGGCGGAGCGCTCCCCCCGCGGACTCGTCATGCGGTAGTCCACGCGACCGCCGGGGCGGAGGTCGAACGCGGTGAACGTCGCCGGCCAGCCGGGAGGACCCCAGAACCGCTCGAGCTGCCGCGGGTCGGTGAAGGCCTCCCAGAGCCGGGAGACGGGAGCCGCGGCATCCGCGACGAGGGTCATCGTGAGGTTCTCGGGGTCGGTCGTGATGTCGGTGACGGGCATGTCAGTCTCCTTGCGTGGGACGGGGATCGTGCGGTTCAGCCAGCAGGGCGTCGAGGCGGTCGATGCGCGAGCGCCAGAGGTCTTCGTAGCGGGCGAGCAGCGCCCGGGCGCGGGCGATCATGCGCGGGTCGGCGCGCACGAGGCGCTCGCGTCCCTCGGCGCGCTTGATGACGAGGCCGGCGGCCTCGAGCACGGCGATGTGCTTCTGCACGGCCGCGAACGACATGTCGTAGTCCGCGGCGAGCGCCGACACCGACTGCTCGTCGACGATCGTGCGTCGCAGGATGTCGCGCCGCGTCGCCGCCGCGAGGGCGTGGAACAGGCGGTCGGTCTCATCGTCGCTCAACTCAGTTTGTACAACCATTTGGTTGTACGTTAGGGCAGGGGATGCTGCGTGTCAATGCCCCCGTTTCACAGCCCCGGAGACCTCACCGTCGAACCTCTGCGGACGTCGCGGCGCACACCGACGGCACCGGCCCTCCGGGCTGCGGACATGAAGCCGCGCCTGCGTCGTCGCGAGCGCCTGTGGCGGCCCGGACTCCTCCACATCGACACGCGGCATGGTCGAATGCGGCTCGGTGACCGCCCCGGGCCAGCGGGTGGAGGAGTTCGGGACCCGGCGGCGCGGCGCGGCGAGTCGGGCAGGCACGGCGACCCGGCGCGCCCGGCCCGTCAGGTGTCGCTGGCTTGCGCGGCCCGAACTCCTCCACATCGGCCGCTGGGTCCCGCTCCGCGGCGTTCCTGGACAGCTTCGACTCGCGACCGGAGGAGTTGGGGACACAGCGACCCCGGCACGGCACGGCTCGGCTCGGAACGGCACGGCGGGCCAGGCACGACACGCGCGACCCGGGCACGCGCGGCACGTCAGCCGACGCTCGCATGCGCGGCCCGAACTCCTCCACATCGGACGACGCCGCCCACCCTGAGGCGCTCCTGGACGGCTTCGACGTGCGAATGGAGGAGTTGGGGACACGGCGACGCCGGCGCGGCGCGGCTCGGAAGGGCACGGCGGGCCAGGCATCGAGACCCGAGCACGCGTGGCCCGTCAGCCGACGCTCGCTTGCGCGACCCGAACTCCTCCACATCGGCCGCTGGGTCCCGCCCCGCGGCGTTCCTGGACAGCTTCGACCCGCGACTGGAGGAGTTGGGGACACGGCACGGCTCGGCACGGCGGGCACCGCACCGCGACCCGGGCACGGCGCGGTGCGTCAGGCGGCGCAGGCGATGCAGGTCGTCGCCATGGGGCGCGCCTCGAGCCGGCCGGGAGCGATCGGGGCACCGCACACGAGGCAGACGCCGTAGGTCCCGGCATCCACCCGCGCGAGCGCGGCGTCGACCTCCGCCCGCTCGTCGCGCACGGAGCGGCGGAGCGCGTCGATGCGCTGCCACTCCCCCGACAGGGTCGAGCCCTCCGGGTCGTGCTCGTCGTCGGCGGTCGCGTCGGACCGATCGGTGCGCACGGCGACCTCATCGGCGTCGAGCCGGGCGAGCATCTCGTCGAGCTCCGCGGCGCGGGCCCTCAGGCACAAGACGGGGTCGGTCATCCCTGGTAGCCGATGAGCCACGTCACCCCGAACCGGTCGCGCACCTGTCCGTCGTGATCGCCCCACGGCCGCAGTGCGAGCGCGTCGAGCACCTCGCCACCCTCGGCGAGCGCCGCGAACCACTCCTCGAGCGTCGCCGGCTCGGCGGTGCCCAGGAGGGAGAACAGGATGCCGCGGAGTTCGAGGGTCTGCTCGCCGCTCCCGGCATCCGACGCGAAGAGCTCGACCGGACCCTGCAGCATGCCGTGCGCGATGCGGTCGGCGGGCCCGTCGTCGCGCCCGAACTCGCCGAAGGTCGAGAGGACGAGTCCGCCGCCGAAGACGCCCCGGTAGAACTCGAGCGCGTCGCGTGCCGTGCCGTCGAAGGAGAGGTACGGGGTGAGTCCGGTCATGGGGGCGAGGATACGTCGAACCCGCGACACGCACGACCCCTCCTGTCAACCCCCGTGCGCGTCGCGCCGACTCGGCGAACAGTGGAGGGCACCACGAAGGAGGACGAGATGACCGATCCGCAGACGTCCGACACGATCGACGGCACGGCCGGCGTCGGCACCGAAGACGCCCCCGAGGGCGTCGAGCCCGACACCGAGGCGCTGACCGAGCCGAGCACCGAGAAGGACCCGGGCGAGGAGCCCCTGGCACCGCATCCGGAGGAACCGCTCGCGCCGAATCCGGAGGAGCCCCTCGCGCCCACTCCGGACCAGCCGACGATGCCGCAGGCGGAGGAGCCCAGCCACCACGCCGTGGGCATCGGCGTGATCGACGACGAGGTCTGACGGCGACTGCGCACCGGTTCCGCGTCGGCCCGGTTTCAGGACCTCAGCCCGCGCCGGGCGGCGACCGCACCGCACCGCCAGCCGGGCGCATCGCCGCCGCGAGGCGGCGCGATCTCGGCGGTGTCGATCCCCGAGCCCTCCAGAAGCCAGGCGATCAACGAGTTCGAGTTCCACATGTCGCCGATCCCGAACGGATCGCGTCCCCAGACGAAGCGAGGCGCACGGCCCACCCGCGCGATCAGCGCGCCTACCGCCGCGGGTGACAGGGCGAGCCGACGGGGCGGCTCCACGGCCCACCGGCGATCGGGGATGACGCCGTCCTTCCAGCAGCGGATCTCGTAGCGGAAGAGTCGGGATCCCCCGAGCCGGCGCGATCCCACCGGTCCCTCGGCGACGACGCCGCGGGGGCCCACCGGACCGCCCCAGGCCGGCGTCATCTCGATGACGTATCCGGCCTCTCCGTCGAAGACCTCGAGGGCGGCATGGAAGAGGCGCCGCGGCGACCGACGCGCCCGGAGGGCGCGCAGCGACTCCCACCAGCGGCTCGTCCGGACGACGACGCGCCCGCCCGCCCCGACGGGCAGCCACCACAGGGCGGCGTAGGAGCCGGTCATGAGCGTCGACCGACGCGAGACGGAGAGCCCATGCGTCGAGGCTACCGACCCTCGTCATCCGGGCCACGGCCCGAACTCCTCCACCCCGCCACGGCCCGAACTCCTCCACCCCGCCGCCGAACCCGGCGGATCGGGCTGTGGCCGCCTCCGACAGGCGCGGATGGAGGAGTTCGGGACACGAGCAGACGCGGAGCAGACGAGGAACGGACCCCGCGGAGCGGGCCACGGGCGCGCGCCCGTGCCGGACAGCGTCCCGGCTAGACTGAGGCCGTCCCCGGCAGCCGAGTCTTGGAGTCCCGCCGCGTGAGCACCCCCGCATCCGACAGCAAGGTCGCAGACACTGTCGAGAACGCCGTCCAGACGCCGGAGAAGGAGCAGCCGTACGCGGCACTCGGACTCAAGAGCGACGAGTACGACCAGATCAAGCAGATCCTCGGCCGCCGCCCCACCAGCGGCGAGCTGGCGATGTACTCGGTGATGTGGAGCGAGCACTGCTCGTACAAGTCCTCCAAGATCTACCTGCGCCGCTTCGGGCAGAAGGTCTCCGAGGAGATGAAGGCGCGCCTCATGGTCGGCATGGGCCAGAACGCCGGCGTCGTCGACGTGGGCGAGGGCTGGGCGGTCACCTTCAAGGTCGAGAGCCACAACCACCCCAGCTACATCGAGCCGTTCCAGGGCGCCGCGACCGGCGTCGGCGGCATCGTCCGCGACATCATCTCGATGGGCGCGCGCCCCGTCGCGGTCATGGACCAGCTGCGCTTCGGCGCCATCGACAACCCCGACACGGCCCGCGTCGTGCACGGGGTGGTCAGCGGCATCAGCTTCTACGCGAACTGCCTGGGCCTGCCGAACATCGGCGGCGAGACGGTCTTCGACTCCGTCTACCAGGGCAACCCGCTCGTCAACGCCCTCGCGGTCGGCGTCATGCGCCACGAGGACATCAAGCTCGCCAACGCCACCGGCGCGGGCAACAAGGTCGTCCTCTTCGGCGCCCGCACGGGCGGCGACGGCATCGGCGGCGCATCGATCCTCGCGTCCGACACCTTCGCCGACGGCGGCCCCACCAAGCGGCCGGCCGTGCAGGTGGGCGACCCGTTCGCCGAGAAGGTGCTCATCGAGTGCTGCCTGGAGCTCTACCGCGACGAGCTCGTCGAGGCGATCCAGGACCTCGGCGCCGCCGGCATCTCCTGCGCCACGAGCGAGCTGGCCGCCAACGGCGGCTCGGGCATGCGCGTCGACCTCGAGAACGTGCTGCTGCGCGATCCCACGCTCACGCCGGAGGAGATCCTCATGAGCGAGAGTCAGGAGCGCATGATGGCGATCGTCGCGCCCGAGAAGCTCGACGCGTTCCTGGCCGTCACGGGCAAGTGGGATGTCGAGACGAGCGTGCTCGGCGAGGTCACCGGCGACGGCCGCCTGCAGATCTTCTGGCACGGCGAGCAGATCGTCGACGTCGACCCCTCGACCGTCGCCGTCGACGGCCCGGTCTACGAGCGCCCGGTCGCCTACCCCACGTGGATCGACGCCCTGCGCGACGACTCGGCCTCGGCCCTCGACCGCACCGACGACCCCGCGACCCTGCGCACGCAGTTCCTCGATCTGCTGGGCAGCCCCAACCTCGCCGACACCAGCTGGGTCACCAACCAGTACGACTACTACGTCATGGGCAACACGGCGCTGAGCTTCCCCGATGACGCCGGCATGATCCGCGTCGACGAGGAGAGCGGCCTCGGCTTCGCGATCGCGACCGACTGCAACGGCCGCTTCTGCCAGCTCGACCCGTATGCGGGTGCGCAGCTGGCCCTCGCCGAGGCGTACCGCAACGTCGCCGTCACGGGGGCCGTTCCCACGGCCGTCACCGACTGCCTGAACTTCGGCAGCCCGGAGAACCCCGAGGTCATGTGGCAGTTCGGCCAGGCCGTCGACGGTCTCGCCGACGCGTGCCTCGAACTCGGCGTCCCGGTCACCGGCGGCAACGTCAGCTTCTACAACCAGACCGGCGACACCCCGATCTTCCCGACGCCGGTGGTGGGCGTGCTGGGCATCATCGACGACGTCGCCCGCCGCATCCCGAGCGGCTGGCAGGATGCCGGCGAGAACATCTATCTGCTGGGTGTCACGGCCACCGAGCTGAGCGGATCGGCGTGGGCCGAGACCGTGCACGGCCACCTCGGCGGACGCCCGCCGGCGGTCGACCTCGCGCAGGAGAAGCGCCTGGCGGAGCTCATCCACGCGGCATCCCAGCAGGAGCTCGTCTCGAGCGCGCACGACCTCTCGTCGGGCGGGCTCGCCCAGGCCCTCGCCGAGGCGGTGACGCGGTTCGGTGTCGGCGCGCGCGTGTGGCTGCGCGAGATCATGGAGCGCGACGGCGTGGATGCCGCGACCGCCCTGTTCAGCGAGTCGACCGGCCGCGTCATCGTGTCGGTGCCGCGCGAGGAGGACGTGAAGTTCCGCGGACTGTGCGAGGGCCGCGGCTACCCGGTGCTGCGCATCGGCGTGACCGACGTCGCGGCGGACGGCGACGAGCCGGCGCTCGAGGTGCAGGACGTGTTCACGGTGACCGTCGGCGAGCTGCGCGCCCGCGCGCAGGCCACGCTGCCCGCGGCGTTCGGTCCGACCGTCACCGAGCCCGTAGGCTGAGCGCATGAGCGACGAGGACGAGTACACCGGCATGAACGAGGCGCGCACGCGCCGCACGCGCATCATCGCCTGGGTCACGATCATCGCCCTCATCCTCGTGGGCGGCGGCGCGACGGTGCTCGCCCTGCTCTTCGGCTGAGCCGGCGCGCGGGCTCCTCGGCGCATCGCGCACTCCGCGTCGGATCGAGAGGCCTCGGCCGGTACGGATGCCGCGGCATCCGGTCTGCGAGCGCTCCCAGGCGTTCTCGTTAGGCTGAGGACGTGGATCCGCTCTGGGCGTCTCTCGCCGAGTTCTGGTGGATCGGGCCGACGGTGATCGGCACCGGCACCCTCGGCTGGCTCGGGCTGCGCCGGGAGCGTCGGCAGCGCCACCGCCGCATCGAGCTCGACGCGGCGCGCCTGGAGATGCACGCCGCCCGCCGCGCGGCGACGGCCGCGCGTGCCCGGCACCGGGTGGCGCGCACCGAGCTGGCGCGGGTGCAGGCCGAACAGGCGACGGGGCGCGCCGGTCGCGCGGACGTGATCGCCGCACGGCGCGAGCTCGACCGTGCCGCCGACGAGGCGCGAGCCGCCGCGGCGACCGCGCGCGCCCGACGTGCGCACGTGGCGGCCGCCCGCGCGGCGCTGCCCGCGGCGACGGATGCCGCCGACACCCCCACCGCGCGACTGCTGGCCACGCACGACGCGATCACGGCGCGATGGATGACCTATGAGACCGATCCCGCGCGGCTGATCGCCTTCCCGGCGATGACCGATGCCCGCCAGCCGCTGACGGCGGCGTTCCTGGCCGCGGAGCGGCGGGCGCGCGAACGGCGTCCGGCCTCCGCGCAGGCGCGCATCACGCCGCCGCAGTTCGCCGCGTACCGGGATGCCGTGGCGGCCGTCTCCCGCGCATTCGATGCGGCCGAGGCCGACGCCTGGCGGCAGGCGCGGGCGGCGGGCGACGCCCCGGCACGACCGGCGCCCGGCGACCCCGATGCGCCGCGCGCCGGCACGATCGGGATCGCCCCGTGGACGGAGATCGCGCAGAACCTCACCCAGACGGTCACGCACACGGTGATCGCGCGGGGGACGGAGGCGTTCGCCCGCGTGATGGCGACCCGGGGATCGCAGGCGGCGTCGGCGCCGCCCGGCGACGCGGACACGACGCAGAACGCCGAAGACCCACCCCCGGGCACCGCCGGCCCCGCCCCTTCCGGCCGTCCCGACGCTCCCGGCGGTCCGATCTGGCCCGTGCCGCGACGCCCGCGCGCCTAGGCCTCGCCGCGCAGAGGCCTCCCCGCGCATAGGGTTGAGGCCGTGGACCAGTTCTGGATCTTCGCCCAGCACTATTGGTGGCTGGTGTTCCCCGTTCTCGGCGTCGCGGGCGGCGCGCTGCGCCGGTGGGACGTGCTCGCGCAGCGTCGTCACGCGCGTCGGCTGGAGGTCATGAAGGCGAAGGCCGAGCTGAAGACCATCACGGCGTCCACCCGCGTCTCCGGAAGCGACCCCCAGCCCATCACGAAGCCCTCCCCGCTGCCCGATCAGCTGGAGAAGCTGTTCGCGGTCCACGACGACGTGACCGCACGGTGGTTGGAGTACGAGCTCGATGTGGCCCGCATGATCGCCTTCCCCACCATGAGCGACGGCCGCCAGCCCCTGACCGCGGCGTTCCTGCGTGCCAAGAAGGTCGCCGACCGTCTGCGCCCGCCGTCGGCCGATGCCCGGGTCGGCGCGGACCAGGTCGCCGAGTACCGGGCGGCGGTGACCGACTACGAGGTCGCCTTCGATCTCGCCGAACGCGAGGCCCGACGCGTGCGCGACTCGCAGTTCACCGAGACCGAGCGCAAGCGTCTCGCCACCGCGCAGCAGCTGCTGGCCGTCGCTCTCGACGAGTCCGCGACGCCGGCCGAGCGCCAGGTCGCCTACCGGCGGGTGCGCGAGGAGGTCGACGGCCTGCTGGCCCTGTCCGACGAGGCCGTCGAGATCCTCGAGAACCGCGTGGCCTTCCAGCTCGAGCGTCCGCATCCCGCTTCCGACGACGAACGGGGCCCGGCGAACGCCGGACCCCGTCCCTGACGGTCACGCCTTACGCGGTGAGGCCGTCGACCCATTCCTGGTTGTCGGCGATCCACTGCTTCACGACGGGGCCGTAGTCGTCGCCGCTGTACTGGTTGAACATGGCGTCCTCGAGCGAGGCGAGCTTGTCGCCCGGCATCGAGAAGCCCGAGATCCAGCCGTGCACCTCGGGGTGGTCCTGCGCGAACGAGGTCGCGGCCACCGAGTGGATGCTCTCGGCATCCCCCAGCAGTCCCTTCGGGTCGGCGAGATCCTTCACCGGGAACGCGTTGTACGCCCAGTGCGGCCGCCACAGGGTGACGGCGATGTTCTGCCCGGCATCCGTCGCCTTCTTCAGCTCGGCGAGCATGGCGGGCGTCGACGACTCGACGAGCTGCAGGCCGTCCAGCCCGTAGCCCGGCACGACGTCGTCGACGGTGATGCGCATGAGTCCGGATCCGGGCTCGATGCCGATGATCCGGCCGCCGAACTGGTCGGATGCCGCGGCGAGCTCGTCGAGCGAGTCGATCGGCGCATCCGCGTTCACGGCGATGGTGAGCCGGGCGTCGTCGTTCCATGCGCCGAGGTCCTCGACCTTGTCGCCGTAGCGCTCCATGTAGTCGGAGTGGGTCGTGGGCAGCCAGGTGTCGAGGACGAGGTCGAAGTCGCCGCGGGCGAGCCCCTGGTACACCGGGGCGACGTCGGCGTACGTGAGCGTCACGTCGTAGCCCTTGTCCTCGAGGATCGACTGCCACAGGTACGACGCGGCGATGCCTTCGTCCCACCCGTTGAACACGGCGATCTCGATCGACTTCGGGTCGGAGGCGGATCCGCCGGCGCCTCCGGCGCATCCGCTCAGGGCGAGCGCGGTCGCCGCGGTCAGGGCGATGCCGCCCAGAATGCTCCTGGTGTTCTTCATGCTGACGTCCTCTCCATCCGCGTGCTGTCCGCGGATCGTTCGGTGTCAGCCGCGGACTCTCCGCGGCTGGGGCGGGCGTCGTGCCCGCCGGGTCGGGGGGCGGTGCGGGCACGGCGCGGTGCGCGCGGGCGCCCGAGCGCCGAGGTGAGGCGGTCGAGGATCATGGCGATCATCACGACCGACAGCCCGGCCTCGAAGCCGAGGCCCACGTTGATGCGGCCGATGGCGCGGACGATCTCGCCGCCGAGGCCGCCGGCGCCGACCATCCCGGCGATGACGACCATCGAGAGGCTGAGCATGATCACCTGGTTGATGCCGGCCATGATCGACGGCAGCGCGAGCGGGATCTGGATCTGGCGCAGCACGCGCGCCGGGGAGGCCCCGAAGGCGTACCCGGCCTCGACGACCTCGCTGTCCACCCCGCGGATGCCGAGCTCGGTGAGGCGGACGCCGGGTGCGATGGCGAACAGGATCGTGGCGATCATGCCGGGGACCGCCCCGACGCCGAAGAAGATGATCGCCGGGATCAGGTAGACGAAGGCGGGCATCGTCTGCAGGAAGTCGAGCACGGGACGCACGATGCGCGACACGGTGTCGCTCCGCGCCGCCCAGATGCCGACCGGGATCGCGATCACGATCGCCACCAGCGCCGCGACGATCACGAGCGCGAGGGTGTCCATCGCGTTGTCCCACTGGTCGACGGCGACGATGACCAGCAGTCCCAGCGCGGTACCGAGCGCCAGCCGCCAGCCGCTCACGGCGAAGGCGGCCGCGGCGAGCACCAGGATCAGCAGCCAGAACGGGGGCGCCATGAGCACGGCATCCACCCCGTCGTAGACGGCACCGAGCACGAACGCGACGGCGTCGAAGAGCCCGCGCAGCACGTCGCCGAGCACGTCGACGACGGCCTCGGCCCACTCTCCGACGGGAATGCGCAGCGCCTCCATCAGCGACCCCCTTCCGCCGCGGCGTCGACGAGCGGCGTGAACTCCGCCACCATCTCCAGCGGCGTCTGCACCACCGGCATCTCGCGCGTGGTCGGCGGCACGTTGCCGAGCGCCGCGAGCAGCGTGATGCGCGGGATGACGCCGCGCAGGCGCCCGTCGGCGTCGACGACCGCGAGCGGGACGGTCGCCTCGACGGCGGTCTCGACGATGTCGGTGAGCAGGTCGTCGGGCCCGACGGTCGGCACGTGCGCATCGACGATGCGGCGGAGGTCGGTCTCCCCCGACTTCACGGCGCGGATGACCGCCCGATCCGTCACGACGCCGACCAGACGCCGATTCTCGGTGGCGAACACCGCGCCGGCCTGGTTCTCGCGCATCGCGCGGAGAGCCCCGCGCACGCCCGCGGTGATCGGCGTGGACAGCGTGGGCGGCTCCATGACGGCGGATGCCGTGAGCACTCGCGCCCGGTCGACGTCCTGGACGAACTGGGCGACGTAGTCGTTGGCCGGGTCGGTGAGGATCTCCTCCGGCGTGCCGTTCTGCACGATGCGCCCATCGCGCATGACCGCGATGCGGTCGCCGAGGAACATCGCCTCGTTGAGGTCGTGCGTGATGAACACGATCGTCCGGCCCAGCTCGCGCTGCAGCTCGACGAGCTGCTCCTGCATCTCGCGACGGATGAGGGGGTCAAGGGCGGAGAAGGCCTCGTCCATGAGCAGGATGTCGGTCCCGGCGGTGAGCGCCCGCGCGATGCCGACGCGCTGGCGCATGCCGCCGGACAGCTGGTCCGGAAGCGCGTCCGCGCGATCGCCGAGCCCGACCCGCTCCAGGATGTCGCGGGCCCGCTCGCGGCGCTCCGCCTTTCCGACGCCCTGGATCTCGAGGGCGTAGGCGGCGTTGTCGAGCACGCTGAGGTGCGGCAGCAGCGCGAAGTGCTGGAAGACCATCGACACCGACGCGCGGCGGATGCTGCGCAGCTGCGCGGCGGAGGCCGTCGTCACGTTGCGGCCGTCGATCGTCACCTCGCCGGCGGTGGGGGCGAGCAGGCCGTTGAGCATGCGGATGATCGTCGACTTGCCCGAGCCGGACAGCCCCATGATCACGAAGATCTCGCCGCGGTTCACGGTGAAGCTGGCATCGACGACGGCGGCCGTCCCGGCATCCGCCACGTCGGAGCGGGACTGTCCGGCGCGCAGCCGCGCGACGGCATCCTTCGGATCGCGTCCGAAGACCTTGAACAGATGCCGCGCCTCCAACAGGGGCGCAGCGGAAACAGCGTCGGTCACAGAACACCTCGGCAGCCCGGTGCACAGGCTGCATCGGTCACGCCCGGGTGACGGCCGCTCGCGCTCGTGCTGAACGCTCGGCGCAGGACATCGGGTCCGCGCAAAGGCCGCCGACCGTACGTCCGCCGGTGCCAACGGGCACGACAGCGGTCGCGGACTGGTCTGGGTCATCGACCCCGCAAGGGGCCGTGCTCCACGGTTTCATCCCTGTGAATGCTCACGCAAATTGGACCTTTCGCCGACGGCTCGCTATCGCGCGTGCGCGCGGGCCGGGCCGCGGGACGCGACGCTTGACGTCATCGACGTTCTATGGTTACTTAGTCAAGTAATTAACCAAGAAACCGGATGCCGGGAGGTCCCGTGATCGACGAGGGACGCGCACTCTTCGTGCAGATCGCCGAGAACGTCGAGGACTCCATCGTGGACGGCAGCCTCGCCGAGGACTCGCGTGCGCCATCGACCAACGAGCTCGCAGCGTTCTACCGCATCAACCCGGCCACGGCCGCGAAAGGGGTGAACATGCTCGTCGAGAAAGGTGTCCTCGTGAAGCGGCGCGGCATCGGGATGTTCGTCGCGATCGGAGCGCGCGAGCAGCTGCGCCTCGAACGCAGGGCCGCGTTCGCCGCACGCTTCATCCAGCCCCTGCTGGCCGAGGCGCGCACGCTCGGCCTCACCCCGGACGAACTCGCCACCCTCGTCCGCGAACAGGCCGCCGCACGGCCGGCCTCCGCCGCCCACCCGTCCGCACCAGCACCGACCGCCCCGTTCCCGGAAGGAGACGCACGATGACCGTCGTCGACGTGACCGATCTCGTCAAGCGCTACAAGGACACCACCGCCCTCGACCGCGTCTCGCTCGCCCTCGAGGAGAACGTCATCTACGGCCTGCTCGGACGCAACGGCGCCGGCAAGACCACGCTGATGTCGATCCTCACGGCGCAGAACTTCGCCACCTCCGGTGACGTGCGCGTGTTCGGGGAGAGCCCCTACGAGAATGCCCGGGTGCTCACCCGCGTCTGCTTCGTGCGGGAGAGCCAGCGCTACCCCGACGACGCCCGACCGGGCCACGCGTTCCGCATGGCGCGCATGTTCTTCCCCCACTGGAACCAGGAGCTCGCGGACGACCTCGTGCGCGCGTTCCAGCTGCCGATGAAGACACGGATCAAGAAGCTCTCCCGCGGACAGCTGTCGGCCGTCGGCGTGATCATCGGCCTGGCCTCGCGCGCCGAGCTGACCTTCTTCGACGAGCCCTATCTCGGGCTGGATGCCGTCGCCCGGCAGATCTTCTACGACCGCCTCCTCGCCGACTACGTGGAGCACCCGCGCACGATCGTGCTCTCCAGCCACCTCATCGACGAGGTCGCCGACCTCATCGAGCGGGTCATCGTCATCGACCGCGGCCGCATCCTGCTCGACGAGGAGACCGACGCCGTGCGCGGGCGGGCCGCGACGATCGTCGGCGACGCCGACGCGGTGGCCGCCTTCACCGCGGGCCGCGAGGTGCTCCACCGGGAGAGCCTCGGGCGCGTCACCAGCGTCACGGTGCTCGGCGCGCTCGATGCCGACGACCGGGCACGCCTGGCGGCATCCGGCCTCGAAGCGGGGCCCGTGTCGCTGCAGCAGCTGATCGTCCGCCTCACCCAGCACCAGGCCGAGAACGCCGCCGCCGAAGGAGCACTCCGATGAACCGTGTCGTCACCGTCGCCCGCATGCAGTTCGTCAACAAGTACACGTTCGTGTGGCTGCCGCTGATCATCCTCGGCGCCACGCTCGTGCTCTCCATCGCGATCTTCGCGATGATCCCGTACGGCGGCGCGAAGTACGGCGGCGGAAGTCAGGCGCCGATCTGGTACTTCTTCGGCCTGGGCATCATGTCGCTGAGCTACACCTTCCCGTTCTCGCAGGCGCTGAGCATCACCCGGCGGGAGTTCTTCTTCGGCACCATGCTGGCCGCCCTCGTGACTGCGGCGATGCTCGGCCTCGTCTTCGCCGTCGGCGGCGCCGTCGAACGGGCCACGGGCGGCTGGGGAGTGAACGGCTACTTCTTCTCGCTCGACTGGATCTGGACGGCGGGCGCGATCGGCGCCGGCGTCTTCTTCGGCGTCACGGCGATGCTGCTGTTCATCCTGGGGTTCTGGGGAGCCACGATCTACCGGCGGTACGGCGCCCTCGGCCTCACCGTGGCCCTCGTCACGGTCGGCCTGCTGCTGGTCGCCGCACTGTGGCTCGTCGCCCGACTGGAGGCCTGGGCCGCGGTCGGCGCCTGGCTCACCGCGCTGGGACCGATGGGCCTCACCGGCGTGCTGGCGGTCGCGGGGGTCGCGCTGGGGGCGGTGTCGTTCGCGACTCTCCGCCGCGCCATCCCCTGAGCCGTCGGGCCGCGACGCCGGGCCGCGTCAGTCTGCGGCGCCCGCCGCCGCGTGATGGCGGATGACCTCCGCGACGACGAAGTTGAACCACTTCTCCGCGAACTCGGGGTCGAGGTCGGCATCGAGCGCGAGGCGGCGCAGACGCGCGATCTGCTGCTCTTCGCGGGCGGGGTCGGATGCCGGCATCCGGTGCTCCGCTTTGAGCACACCGACCTGCTGCGTGGAGCGGAAGCGCTCGGCCAGCAGGAAGATGAGTGCGGCGTCGATGTTGTCGATGCTGGCACGCAGGCGCTGCAGGTGCGCGGCGGCGTCGGTCATGTGCTCCCTTTCGTCTCCGCCGACCTTACCGGCTCCGCCGCCGCGCAGCCTTAGAGTGTGACCATGGCAGTAGGCACCGACGAGCCCGGCAAGCGTTCACTTCTGCGGCGCGCGAAGACGCAGACGACGCCCGACGTCGACGAGGGCGGCCGGCCGCCGGTCGCGTCCTCGGCGGAGTCCGGCACGCCGCCGGTGGCACGATCCGGACGGCAGGTCTGGACCACGATCAACCGCCCCTTCGTCGCCGGCTTCTTCCTCACGTTCGGCGGGTTGGTCGCGATCCTCCTCGGCCTCGCCGTCAGCAGCCTCGTGACCGTCTGGATCTACGTCGCCTTCGCCCTGTTCGTGGCGCTCGGCCTCAATCCCGTCGTGCAGCGTCTGCAGCGTCACGGCGTCGCGCGCGCCTGGGCGATCGTCATCGTCTACTTCGCCTTCGCGGTCCTGATCACCGCGGTGGTGTGGCTGATCGTCCCGACGGTCGTCCGCCAGATCAGCCAGTTCATCACCGACCTGCCGACGCTCGTCTCGTCGTTCCAGCAGACGGAGCTGTACGCCTGGGTGCGCGAGCAGTTCGGCGACCAGGTGCCGGTGATCCTCTCCGAGGTGCAGAAGTTCCTGACCGATCCGGGACACATCGCGGCCATCGGCGGCGGCGTCCTGCAGATCGGCATCTCGATCGGCACGACCCTCTCCGGCATCATCATCATCGTCGTGCTGAGCCTGTACTTCCTGGCCTCGCTGCCCGAGATCAAGCAGGCGTTCTACCGCATGGTCCCCGCGCGCAGCCGCGAGCTGGCGGCGGATCTCACCGAGCAGATCACCGAGTCCGTCGGCGGATACCTGGGCGGGATGGTCGTGCTCGCGTTCTTCAACGCGGTGGTCAGCTTCATCCTCTACACGGTGCTCGGACTGCCGTTCCCCGCCCTCATGGCGGTCGTGGCCTTCTGCCTGACGATCATCCCGCTGGTCGGAACGGTGCTCTTCTGGGGCATCGCCTCGATCGTCGCCCTGTTCGCCAGCCCGCTGTCCGCGCTGATCTTCGCCCTCGCCTACCTCGTGTACATGCAGCTCGAGGCATACGTGCTGACGCCGAAGGTCATGAACAAGGCGATCGCGGTCCCCGGGGCGCTCGTCGTCATCGGCGCGCTCGTCGGCGGCACACTGATGGGCCTGCTCGGCGCTCTGGTCGCGATCCCCGTGACGGCGTCGATCCTGCTCATCATCAAGAAGGTCTTCATCCCGAAACAGGATGCCGCCATCTGAGGCCCCTGTAATTCTGAAGCCCCTGTAATTGCTGGGCTTATTTTAAGTCCTTGACAAAGTAGACGTCGGCTCGCGATGCTGACCAGCGACGGAACCAGTGGGTGTTCCGCGCTGATCAAGGAGGATCGTGAAACGACATGTTCTCGCCGCGCTGGTCACAGCCGCGGCCGTGGCGGCGACCGCCGTCCTACCCGTGACGGCGGCGCACGCCGCCGCCCTCACCTCCGCCGACTTCCTCAAAGCCAGCGGCAACGTGCTGAAGAAGTCCTCGGGCACGGGCGCCGCCGTGAACCTCCGGGGCACGAACATCGGTGGATGGCTCACCCAGGAGGACTGGATGTCGCCGCTGGGCGAGTTCGCCGCCGACCGCACCGGCTGGACCGCGACGGCCTCGGCGGGGACCCCCGCGAACGCGCTGGACGGATCGGGCACGAGCCGATGGACGACCGGCGCGAACCAGGCCGGCGGCGAGTGGATCCGCCTCGACCTGGGGGCGGCCACCCTCTTCAACCGGCTCACGATCGACAACACGGCCAATGGCGGCCAGTGGCCACGGGCGCTCACCGTCGAGACCTCGTCGAACGGCTCGACGTGGACGAGCGTGGCGAACCAGCCCGGAGCGGACGGTCTCACCACGGTGAAGTTCAGCCCGCAGGTGGCGCGGTACGTGAGGGTCACGCAGACCGGCACCGCCGCGGCGCCGTGGTCGGTCGGTGAGATCAACCTCTACAGCGACCCGGTGCTGTTCAACGGCACGCACACGGCCACCGCGACCTCCAGCGCCCCCGGCACGAACGCCCAGATGACGCTCGACGGCAACGTCTCCACCGTGTGGCAGAGCGGCGCTCCGCAGGCGCCCGGACAGTCCCTGACGGTCGACCTGGGACGCAACGTCGACATGGACAAGGTGCTGTTCGACGCCGGCGCGGCCACGGCGAACGACTATCCCCGGGTGTACGACGTGTTCACGTCGTACGACAACGCGAGCTGGACGAAGGTGGCGAGCGGCTACGGCGCGAACCGCGTCGTGCAGGCCGACTTCCAGGGCACCAAGAACGGCCGCTACCTGCGGATCACGTCCAACGGCACCTCGTCGCAGTGGTGGTCGGTCGCAGAGATCGCGATCTCGAGCGGGACCTCGCTCGACCGCGGAGGATGGGCCGTCACCTCCTCGGTGGGCGCCTCCCCCGCGAACATGCTCGACGGCACCACCTCGACACGGTGGAGCACCGGCGCCGCGCAGGCACCGGGACAGTCGGTGACGGTGGACATGGGCGCGCTCATCACCCTCAACAACGTCACGACCGACACGGCCAAGAACACCACCGACGAGGACGACTGGCCGCGCGGCTACACGCTCCAGCTGTCGCGAGACGGGTCGAGCTGGAGCACCGTGGCCACCGGTGCGGGAACCAAGAAGGCCTCGACGATCGGGTTCACGGCGCAGGCGGCGCGCTACTTCCGGCTCACCCAGACCGCAAGCGCGGGCAACTGGTGGTCGATCGGCGAGCTCACCGCCGGTCTCTACAACGACGACTACTCGCTGACCAACACGATGACCGCGCGCTTCGGCGCCACCACCACGGCCTCCGTCGTCGGCACGCACCAGGACACCTGGTTCACGGCGAACGACCTCGACGCGATCCAGGCCACGGGGATGAACTTCATCCGCGTGCCGATCGGGTGGAACGTGTTCCTGAACCTCGACGGCACCTGGAAGTCGAACCCCTGGTCGAAGATCGACTGGGTCGTGAACGAGGCGGCATCCCGCGGGATCTACGTGCTCATCGACCTGCACACGGTTCCCGGCGGCGGCTGCCCGTGGGGCTCCTGCGGTCGCATCGGCCCGAATCCCAACGGGTTCTGGGGCAGCGCCACGTATCAGAACTGGGTGGAGGACATCTGGAAGAAGATCGCGACGCGCTACAACGGCAACCCCGCTGTCGCCGGCTACGACCTCATCAACGAGCCGCTGATCGACTACAACGAAGACAGCGACGACGTGGCCCAGAAGAGCGACTACTACAACCGGCTGTACACCGCGGTGCGCGCCATCGATGCGGATCACGCGATCTTCCTCGGCGCGTTCTTCGGCCTGGACAAGCTGGCGTCGCCGTCGACCTACGGGTGGACGAACGTCGTCTACGAGTACCACCCGTACGACATGCCGAACTCGAAGGACTGGACGGCGCAGAACCAGCTCGTGACGAACGAGCTGGGCGGACTGGCCGCGAAGCTCTCGAATCCCGGCGTGCCCATCCTCTACGGCGAATACTCGCTGTACTACAACGACGACGTCTGGGCACGGTTCATGGCGGGCCTCAACGCCTCGCAGGTGTCGTGGTCGAACTGGTCGTACAAGGTCAAGGGATCGGCGGAGGACGGCTTCGCGTACTGGGGCATGTACTACGACGATCGCAAGCCGGTGCCGGTCATCAACAGTGACGACGCGGCGACCTACCAGTCGAAGCTGTCGCAGTTCGGCACGGCCAACTTCACGCAGAACGCGCGCTTCGTCGCCACCATCGCGAAGTACGCCGGCGGCCTGTCGAGCTTCGCCCCGGTCGCCGTGAGCCACTCGGGATGGACGGCGACGGCATCCACGACCGCGGCCGGCAGCACAGCCGGCGCGGGGATCGACGGTGCGAACGGCACCTCGTGGAAGAGCGGTCAGGCCATGGCCGGCGGGGAGTGGTACCGCATCGACATGGGTGCGACCCGCACGGTCGCGATGGTGACGGTGCAGACCGACAGCGGATCGACGTGGGACTACCCGCGCGGGTTCACCGTCGAGACCTCGCTCGACGGGTCGACGTGGTCGACGGCCGCGACCGGCATCGCGTACGGCTGGAAACGCCCGATCTCGATCGCACCGACGAGCGCCCGCTACATCCGGATCACGCAGACCGGAGTCGCGCCGCAGTGGTGGTCGATCGACGAGGTGACGGTGTACTCGTCCTACTGAGCACGATCGGCGCAGGGGGTCGCGATGGCTGCGGCCCCCTGCGTCGTGTGCGGCGGATCTCCTCTTGCCGCCAGATCCGACATGCCTTAATCTAAGGCTTAGAGAAAGGACGAAGGAGTCTCTTCCCGTCCTCTCGCCGCCGAGTCCCGACTCGGCACCGCACCTCCTGCACCCCGAAAGGACATCTCGATGAAGAGAATGCGCTGGCTCGCCCTGGGCACCGCCGCCCTGACCGCAGTCACCCTCGCCGGATGCTCGTCATCCGCACCCGGCGACGGCGGCACCACCACCACGGAGCTGACCGTCTGGGTCATGGGCGACAGCTCCGCCCACTTCGACGCGCTCGTGAAGCCGTTCGAAGACAAGACGGGCATCGACGTGAAGACCGTCGCCATCCCGTGGGACAGCGTCGACCAGAAGTTCACGACGGCGGTCGCCTCGGGCGACGGGCCGGACGTGCTGCAGATCGGGCTCTCCAAGCTGCGCACCTACGCCGACAGCGGGGCGCTGCTCACCCTCGACGAGGCGACCCTCTCCGGCCACGAGAACCTCGCGGCATCCCGCTTCGTCGACGGGGTCGCCGGAGACGCGACCGCCATCGGCGGAAAGGTCGTGTCGGTGCCGTGGGTGTCGGACACCCGCGTGCTGTTCTACCGCAGCGACATCCTCGAGGCGGCGGGCATCAGCACCCCGCCCGCCACCTGGGACCAGCTGCGCGCCGACGCGAAGACCCTGGCCGGTCGTGGCGACGGATCGTACGGGTACTACATCCCCCAGTGGGACAGCGCCCTCCCGGTCATCATGACGTGGGATCAGGGCGGCGACATCGTCGACGGCCAGGGGAAGATCGACTTCGACACCCCCGCCTTCGGCAAGGCCGTCGACCTGTACACCGGGCTGTACGCCGACAAGAGCGTGCCGACGAACAGCGACTTCGACCAGACGCAGGGCTTCATCACGGGAAGCACGCCCATGCTCGTCAGCGGCCCCTACCTCGCGGCCGCCATCTCGCAGTCGGCGCCGGAGCTGGCCGGCAAGTGGAACGTCACCACCGTGCCCTCGGGGGCGACGGACACGTCGCTGCTCGCCGGCTCGAACCTCGGCGTCTGGGGCTCCACGAAGAACAAGGACGGCGCGCTCCAGCTGCTCGACTACCTGTCGCAGCCCGACGTGCAGGTGAGCTGGTACCAGTCCGACGGCCAGCTGCCGACCGTGAAGGCGGCGCTCACCGACAGCGCGCTGACCAGCGATCCGATGGTCTCCGTCTACACGAAGCAGCTCGCGTCCTCGCGCCTGCTTCCGCTCGTGCCGAACTGGGACGGCGAGACGGGGAAGGCGCTGCTCGACGCGCTGAACTCGATCGTGCTCACCGGGGCGAACCGCGATGAGGCGCTGACGACGCTGTTCACCACCACCGCCGGGACCCCCGCGAACTGAGCTCCGGGGGTGCGCGGCGACCCGATCGCCGCGCACCCCCGGCCCTGAGGCCATGAAGAACCGCATCGTCCCCTATACGTTCATCGCTCCGGCGATGCTCCTGCTCATCGTCTTCGGCATCCTGCCGATCGCCGTGGCGCTCCTCGTGAGCTTCACCGACATGAACCTCGCCGGTCTCGGCAACTGGTCGCGCATCCAGTTCATCGGCGCCGACAACTACACCGCGCTGTTCGCCGACCCCGACTTCTGGCAGGCCCTCGGAAACACGGCCCTCTTCGCGGTCGTCGGCGTGCCGAGCGTGATCGTGCTGTCCCTGGCGATCGCGCTCGCGCTCAACCGGTCGCAGGGGCGCTTCTTCCGCGCCCTGCGCTCGTTCTACTTCGTGCCCGCCATCACCGCGATCGTGGCCGTCGCCCTCGTGTGGGGCTACCTCTACAACACGCAGTTCGGCCTGTTCAACTACCTGCTCTCGCTCGTCGGCCTGCCCCCGGTCCCCTGGCTCTCCGACCCCACGGTCGTGAAGTTCTCCGTCGGGCTGGTCGCCGTCTGGCGCGGTCTGGGGCTGAACGTGATCATCTTCCTCGCCGCCCTGCAGGGCGTGCCGAAGGAGTACCTGGAGGCGGCGGCGATCGACGGCGCGTCCGGGCTGCGACGGATCTTCTCGATCGTCCTCCCGCTGCTGCGCTTCGCCATCTTCTTCGTCACGATCACCACCGTCATCGCCTGGCTGCAGTTCTTCGACGAGCCCTTCGTGCTCACCAAGGGCGGCCCGCTCGGCTCCTCGACCTCCATCGCGCTCTTCCTCTACCAGAAGGGCTTCTCGTCGAGCCAGTTCGGCTACGCGAGTGCGGGCTCGGTCGTCCTGGTCGCCATCATCGCGACCATCACCATCGTCCAGCTGCGTCTGAGGAGGTCCGATGTCGACCACTGAGCTCGTCACCCGCGGCGGCCGCCGCCTCGCCTCGCATCCGTCCGCGTCGCGCGGCGGGCGCCCGGGACGGCGCCGCGGGCGCACCGGCACCATCGTGATCGGCGCGCTGCTGACCGTCGGCGCGCTGATCACCGCGTTCCCGTTCCTGTGGATGATCTTCGCCTCCGTGAAGCCGCGCAGCGAGTCCGTCGCGTTCCCCCCGCAGCTGCTGCCCCGCAATCCGACGCTCGAGTACTTCATCCAGCTCTTCACCGAGCTGGACTTCGGGCGCTACCTCCTGAACACCCTGCTCATCGTCGTCATCTGCATGGTCGGTCTGCTGCTCATGGCGGCGGCCGGCTACGGCTTCGCCAAGTTCGACTTCCCCGGCAGGGATGCCCTGTTCTTCCTCGTGCTGGTCACGATGATGATCCCGGGTCAGGTCACGATGATCCCGAGCTACCTCATCCTCAACGGGATGAAACTCACCAACACGCTCATCGGCATCGCGCTGCCGATGCTGGTGTCGGGCTTCGCCGTGTTCCTCTTCCGTCAGTTCATGGCCACGATCCCGACGGAGATCCTCGAAGCGGCGCGGATGGACGGCGCGGGCGAATGGCGCATCTTCTTCCGGATCATCCTGCCCATGTCGGGACCGATCCTCGCCGTCCAGGTGGTCCTCACCTTCATCGCCGGGTGGAACAGCTTCCTCTGGCCGCTGATCATCGCCAACGACCAGGGCCTGTACACGCTCTCGGTGGGCATCTCGCTGCTCAATCAGCAGATCTCCACCAACCCGTCGCTGCAGATGGCGGCCTCGACGCTGATGGTCGTGCCCATCCTCATCGTCTTCGTCGTCTTCCAGCGCTACGTCGTCCAAGGGTTCGCCCTGTCCGGCCTGAAATGAGGCCCCGCCCGTGAGGAACACCATGACCCCGCCCCCTCGCCCCCGCGGCTTCGTCCGCGCCGTCGGCACCGAGCTCGTCGATGACGACGGACCCCTGCTCCTTCGCGGTGTGGGCCTCGGCAACTGGCTGCTCGCGGAAGGGTACATGTGGCGCTTCGGCGACGAGCTGGCCTCTCCGCGTCAGATCGAAGCGCGGATCGCCGCTCTCGTGGGGCCGGTGCGGGCGGCCGAGTTCTGGCGCCGGTTCCGCGACGAGTTCGTCACCGAGAAGGACTTCGCCCTCATCGCGGCGCAGGGCTTCGATCACGTCCGCCTGCCGATCAACGCGCGCGGCGTGATGGACGACGACGGCCGCTTCCTCGACGACGGCTTCGCGCTGATCGCCCGCGCCGTCACCTGGGCCGAACGCCACGGCCTGCGGGTGCTGATCGATCTGCACGGCGCGCCGGGCGGGCAGACGGGGACCAACATCGACGACTCGCCCCGCGGCATCCCCGAGCTGTTCATGTCGGAGTGCCACCGCGCGCACACGGTCGCGCTGTGGCGCGAGATCGCCCGCCGGTTCCGCGACAGCGAGACGGTGCTCGGCTACGACCTGCTCAACGAGCCCCTCCCGAACGACTGGCAGCACCGCTATCAGGACGACCTGATCGCCCTCTACCGCGAGCTCACCGCGGCGATCCGCGAGATCGACCCGCACCACCTGCTCATGTACGAAGGCAGCCACTGGGCGACCAACCCCGAGCCCGTGCGGATGCGCTACGACGACAACCAGGCCGTGCAGTTCCACCGGTACTGGTGCGCGCCCGACGAGACGAGCATCGCCGACTTCCTGCAGCTGCGCCGCGAGTCGGGCCTGCCGATCTACATGGGCGAGGGCGGCGAGAACACGCCTGGCTGGGTCTACGCGGCGACGCGGCTCTACGAACGCCACGGCATCGGCTGGAACTTCTGGCCCTGGAAGAAGCTCGACACGCTCACCTCCCCCCTCTCGGCGCGGGTGCCGGAGGGGTGGGAGCTGATCGCCGACCCGACGGCGACGCTCGACCCCGACCGCGCGTGGCGCATCCTGGAGGAGTATCTCGCCGCCGTCGCGGTGGAGCGCTGCGAGGTGCGCACCCCGGTGCTCGATGCCCTCTTCGCGCGCCCCGACCTGCAGCTTCCCGCCTGGACGGGACGCAGCGGATCGGGCGAGACCTCGATCGCCCGGTTCACCGCCGCCCCCGTCCCGGAGGGGATCTGGCATCACACCGCGGGGGCCGCCTACCGCAGCGACGAGTACGTGCCGGTGGAGGTCACCGCCGACACCCCCCTCTCCTTCGGGTTCTCCACGCGCCCGGCATCCTGGCACGTCGACGCCGACGACCCCCGGGCCGTCTCGGCGCGGTGGGACGACGGGCGCCTCCAACTCACCGCCACCCGGCCCGTGCTGGTGCGACGACTCGAGGTGCGCACATGACGGGCTATCGTCGAACCATGAGTGCACAGGCCCGGGGGGCCGGCTCCCCGGCGCGCGCCTCCGCGACCGTCACGACACTGCGTCAGCAGAACCGGGCGGCCGCGCTGCGCTTCGTGCTCCAGCAGGGCGAGACGACGCGCGCGGACCTCGCCCGGCGATGCGGCTTCTCGGCGGCATCCGCCGCGAACATCACGTCCGAGCTGATCGACGACGGACTGCTCGCGGAAGTGGGATCCGTCTCCTCGCGGGGCGGACGGCCCATCTCGCTCATCGCCCCGCGCGCCGAGGGCGCCTACGCGATCGGTGTGGATGTCGGCGAGCGCGGGGTGGCGGTCGAGCTCTTCGACCTGTCGCTCACGATGGTCGACCGCGAGTTCCGCGGCGGACGCCACGATGAGACTCCTGACGGCATCCACCGCGATCTCGTCGAAGCCGTCGCCGCCCTGCGCGCGCGCAACCAGGAGCGGTGGCCGCGCGTGCTCGGCATCGGGCTGGGCCTGCCCGGCGTCGTGGAGACCGGACCGGACGGTGCCCAGGTGCTCTACGCCCAGAGCCTCGGGTGGGAGCCCTGGCCCCTCCCGCGCGACCTCGATGCGGACTTGCCGGTCTTCGCCGAGAACGGCGCGAAGACGCAGGCCCGGGCCGAGCTCTGGTACGGCGCCGCCCGCGGCATCGACCATGCCGTCGTCGCCCTCCTCGGGCGCGGCGTCGGACTCGGCGTGATCACCGACGGGTCTCTCGCGCACGGGGCGTTCAGCAGCGCGGGCGAGTGGGGTCACACGAAGATCAACGTCGGCGGTGCGCGCTGCCGCTGCGGGCAGAACGGTTGCGTCGAGGCCTACCTGGGCGCCGATGCGATCCTGCACGCGTGGCAGGCGCGCGGCGGCTCGTTCGACGGGTCGGGATGGCAGGCGGTCGGCGCGCTCCTCACCGCGGCGGACGGCGACGCGGATGCGCGCGCCGTCGTCGACGACGTCGTCGAGGCGCTCGGTGCGGCGCTCGGCAGCGTCGTCAACCTCACCAATCCGGAACGCGTCGTCGTCGGCGGATGGGTCGGGATGCGGCTGATGGAGCACCGGTCGGCGCAGATCGCCGACGCCGTGCGGCGCAACTGCCTGCACCGCCTCGGGATGCAGTTCGAACTCGTGCCGGCGACGTTCGGCGGCGACACCGTCGCACTCGGCTCGGCGCTCATGCCCATCACCGCGCTGATCGACACGCCGCGCAGCGAACTGTTCGCGGTCTAGTCCCCACCCCGGCATCCGCCTGTTCTGGGCAGACGGCCTGCGATGAGCACGCGGGAGGCCCGGCGACGAGGTCAGGATGCCGGGAGCACGCAGGTCGGCGACGGGGCGTCGACGCGGCGGCGGGCGCGGCCGGGCACCCCGGTACGCTCGTCGAGCGCCAGCGCCACCACCTCGTGGGAGAGCTGACCGGCGACCAGCACCGTGTCGCGCACGACCACGTGGTGGCGGGGCCCCTCGACGCCCGCGTCCACCAGGGCGACCGGGCGCAGCTCGGCCCCGTCCCCGCGCACCTCGAGCACCGCCAGCGTGTTCGAGCCGCGGAGACCGGCGTAGACGTAGCGACCGTCGCGCGAGAAGGCGAGCTCCGCCGCGGCATCCCCGGGGAGCGCGGCCGGCGACAACGGTACGCCGGCCACGACCCGCCACTGTCCGTTCGGGTCGGGCGCCAGGGCGTAGAGCTCGTTGGACAGCTCGGTCACGACGAACAGGTGCCCCGACGGATGCCATCGGCTGTGCCGCGGTCCGGTTCCGCGCGGAAGCACGACATCGCGCGAGCCCTGCCCGCCGTCGCCGTGCCAGAACCGCACGAGATCGAACCCGAGATCGGTCGTCGCGACGGTGTTCCGCGGAAGGAAGCGGACGTGGTGGGCGCGCGACGGGCGGGGAGGCGTCGCCGATATGCCGCCGAGGGCATACGGGTCTTCGGCGGCGGCCAGATCGGCCGCCGCGACGGGTCGGCCCTCGCCGTCGAGGCGGATCCGCACCAGCCGGCCGTCACCCCAGCAGGCGGCGAACACGGCGTCGCCCGACGGGGCGACCGCGACATGGCACACCGCCTCTCCCGCCGCGACCGGCTCACCGAGCGGGGCGAACGACTCGTCGCCGTCCCGCCGGAACGCCTGCACGAGACCCCGATGCTCCAGCGCCGCGTAGAGGACGGGCAACGTCGGATGCCACGTGATCCACGACGGCGAGTCGGCGCGCACCGCGGGCGCCGCGCGCCGCGACAGCTCCCCACCGGCGGAGGAATCGTCGGGATCGCCCGCGAGGAGCACCCCGATGCCCTCGGCCGCGCCACCCCCGTCGGCGGTGTAGCCCCCGAGGAGGAAACGCACGTCAGTCGACGAGGTCGTGGCGCACGATGACCGCGTCGCGGGCGGGGCCCACGCCGATCACCGAGATGCGGGTACCGCTCATGGCCTCGAGCGCGAGCACGTACTCCTGCGCCTGCACCGGCAGGTCGTCGAAGGTCCGCGCCCCGGAGATGTCGTCCTTCCAGCCGGGGAAGAACTCGAGGATCGGCGTCGCGTGGTGGAAGTCGCTCTGGTTGACCGGCACCTCGTCGAACCGCTCGCCGTCGACGTCGTAGGCGACGCACACGGGGATCTCGTCGAGACCCGTGAGGATGTCGAGCTTGGTGAGCACGAGGTCGGTGATGCCGTTGATGCGGGTCGCGTACCGGGTGATCGGGGCGTCGTACCAGCCCACGCGCCGCGGGCGGCCCGTGGTCGTGCCGAACTCGAAGCCGCGCTTGCGCAGCCACTCGCCCTGCTCATCGAACAGCTCGGTCGGGAAGGGGCCCGAGCCGACGCGCGTCGTGTACGCCTTCACGATGCCGACGATGCGGTCGAGGCGGTTCGGTCCCACTCCGGAGCCGGTGGACGCGCCGCCCGCCGTCGCCGACGACGACGTCACGAAGGGGTAGGTGCCGTGGTCGACGTCGAGCATGGTGGCCTGGCCACCCTCGAAGACGACGACGTCGCCGGCATCCAGGGCGCGGCTGAGCAGCAGCCCGGTGTCGCACACCATGGGGCGCAGGCGCTCGACGTAGGAGAGGAGGTCGTCGACGATCTCGTCGACCGTGATGGCCCGGCGGTTGAAGACCTTCACCAGCAGGTGGTTCTTCTGGTCGAGGGCGCCCTCGACCTTCTGGCGCAGGATGTTCTCGTCGAACAGGTCTTGGATGCGGATGCCGACGCGGTTGATCTTGTCGGCGTAGGTCGGGCCGATGCCGCGACCCGTGGTGCCGATCATGCGCTTGCCGAGGAAGCGCTCGGTGACCTTGTCGAGCGTGCGGTGGTACTGGGTGATGACGTGCGCGTTCGCGCTGATCTTCAGGCGCGAGGTGTCGAGGCCGCGCGCGTTGAGCGCCTCGAGCTCGGCGAAGAGCACCTCGAGGTCGACGACGACGCCGTTGCCGATGACGGCGTTGACGCCGGGCGAGAGGATGCCGGAGGGCAGCAGGTGCAGCGCGTACTTCTCGTCGCCGATGACGACGGTGTGACCCGCGTTGTTGCCGCCGTTGAACTTGACGACCCAGTCGGTGCGGTCGCCGAGGAGATCGGTGGCCTTCCCCTTGCCCTCGTCACCCCACTGGACGCCGACGATGACGATTCCTGGCATGGACAGCTCCCCCGTTTTCGGCCTTCTGGCGCACATCGGACGGTTGCACCGGGAATGCCGGTACACCCCATCCTATCGAGCACCCTCGACACCGCCCCGCCGCGGTCGGGCGGTGCGCACCTGGCGTACGCACCGCCCGGCCGGCGGATCAGACATCGCGGCGACGGCGACGGGTCAGCAGGGCGATGCCCGCGAGCACGCCGCCCACGCCCAGGCCCGAGAGCGCGACGATGATCGCCGAGCTGCCGCCCGTGGCCGGCAGCGGCTTGTCGAAGCGGTTGTCGACCGCGACGGCGATCGTCGTGTCCTTGCCGATGGTCAGTGATGCCGGGTTCTTCGCCGGGGCGCCGTCGACGGTCACCGTGACCTGCGTGGCGTCACCGGTGCGCGACTCGGTGAGCACGCACTCGGCATCCGTCGGCAGGTCGGTGTAGACCACCGGCGTTCCGACGACGAGGTCGCGGACCGCTCCCCCGGGGATCGGCAGGTCGGCCCCGTACCAGGTGCAGACGAGCGTCACGCCGAACGTGTCGCCGCTGTGCGCGGCGGAGGCGGTGCCGGAGACCGTCTTGGTGACCGAGATCTGGCCGGCCGTGAACGTGTTGGCGATCGTCATCAGCTGCGGCGTCTCCCCGCCGCCGAGCTCGATGGTCGCCGAGGTCCCCGTGACGGGATCGGCGTCGTCGACCGTGATGGTCGTCGCGTCGGCGTGGCCGGTGACGGTCTCGGTGACCTCGCACGTCGCCCCCACGGGGAGGTCGGCGTAGGTCGCGCGGTAGTCGTTGTCGGCCGTCAGCTGACGCTCCGACCCGCCCGGGACCTCGAGCGCGGTGACGGTGCCGTCGACGACGTAGGTGCAGACCGCGTCGACCGTGAACGGACCTGCCGCACCCGGGTTGAGCAGATTGCCCTCGCGCTCCTTGACGACGTCGAACGAGGCGAGGTCGAAGCGGTTGGTGGCCGTGACGGTCACGTCTCCGATGCCCGCGGGGTCGGTCGCGGCGACGATGGTGACCTTCCCGTCGGCGGGGTCGAGGGTCGCCTCGGTCGCACCGCCGGTGGTCAGCTCCGTCACGTCGCAGAGCGTGCCCGCCGGGTAGACCCCGAAGCTCTGGGTGTCGCCGCCGCGCAGCGAGAAGCGCTGATCGAGCAGCGTCTGGCCCTGGTAGACGCAGACCGCGGAGAAGTCGAACGCGCCGGTGCCGTACAGGTCGGCACCCGCCCCGGTGACGTCCTTGGCGACGGTGAGGCGCCCGGCGTCGTAGCCGTTGGTCACGGTGACCTCTGCGGCATCCACGCCCGGGGTGACCGTCGCGGAGCCGTCACCGGCGTCGTCGACGTTCGTGCCCGTGATCACGATGTGATCGGCGAAGAAGTCGTCGGTCTCCGTCAGCGTGCAGCTCGCACGAGCGGGGATCCGGTCCGCCGGGGCGTTCCAGGTCTCGCCGGCCGCGAGGGTGAAGGTCAGCGTGGTGGTGCCCTGCTCGTCGAACACGACCGGGCTTCCCGTCGCGCTGGTGCACGACAGCGAGAAGGTGAACGGTCCGAACGCGCCCGACGTGGCCTCGGTCTGCACCTGCTTGGTGACCGACAGTCCGGTGAACTGGTAGTCGTTCGTGATCGCCGCGATCTGGGCGACGGGGATCTCCCCCTCGGTCCCCTCCTGCGGGGCGGCCTCGGTCACGGCGACCGTGGTCGGCGACCCGGTGCGCGACGTCTCGCCGAACGCGCCGACGTCGCCCTGCTCGGTGACGGTGCAGGTCGTGCCGGCCTCGCTCAGCGGGATGCCGTCGATGCGCGCCGCATAGTCACCGGCCGCGCTCAGGGTGACGGTGGATGCCGAGCCGAGGTCGAGCGGGACCCCACCCGCGGTGCAGACGACGTCGGCGAGGAAGCTCGTCGGCGCGTACCGCGAGGCGGGGCCGGTGATCTCCTTCGTCACGCCGATCGACCCGAAGCGCAGGTGGCTGCCGACGACGGCGGGCGCGATCTTGCGGAACGTGCTCTCGGTGGTCAGCTCGTACTTGACGCCGTACTGGTTCCACGCGAACTGGTCGGTGGCCGGGACGACGGCCGACGCCCCGTCGGGACGGTCGGCCGAAGCCAGCCGGTTGACGGTGGAGAAGGTGACGTCTGCGGCCTGACCCGGGGTGAGGGCCTTCGCCGTCGTCGTGCGGAAGTCGAGGTGCACGCGGATGCCGGTGACCTTCGTCCAGTCGGTGTCGGCGGACACCGCGGTCCACTGCTCGCCGCTCTGCTCGCACACGGGTGCGGTCGTCAGCGTCGACCAGGTGTTGACGCAGACATCCGGGCTGCTGGTGACCTCGACGGTCTGGGTGGTGCCCGCGGGCGCCGCGACCTTGAGCGAGTCCGCGACGAGCTCGGGGCGCAGCGTCGACCCACGGCCGGTGCCGGAGATCAGCAGCGTGTCGCCGGGCGTCGGGAGCTGGTCGAAGACCGTCATCTCGGCGACCGGGACGGTGCCGGCGTTGACGTTGTGCAGCACCCAGTCGTCGGTGCCGTCGACCTGGGAGTTGGCGACACAGGGGGCACGGAAGTACCCCTTGCCCTGCGCGACGAGGTTCTGCTGGCAGATCGCGTCGGCGACGCCGGGCTGGTAGGCGCCCGGGAGCGAGCCGACGACGCCCTTGACGGTGTACAGGTTCGAGCCCGCGACGACGCCGACGTAGTCGGTGGTGCCGCACGTCGTCGGGTCGTTCGCGAACGCGCTGGTGGTCGAGCCGCCCGGCACCGTGTTGCGGCAGGCCGTCAGCTGTTCGGCGGTCTCGATCGTCATGGTGTTCGTGGCGCGCTCGCCCTGGGCGAGACCCGGCTGCAGCTCGAGGTAGAGGCGCACCTTGAAGACCTCGCCCGGCTTCATGCGGTCACCGTCCGACGGCCACGTGAACGTGACCGTGCGCCCGTCGGGGCTGAGGCCCAGGGTGACCTGGTCGGAGAGCAGACCGTCGGCCTGCTTCGTGTAGATCGGCGCCGGCGTCGCGAGGAAGTTCAGCTCCGCGGGCAGCGTGTCGGTGAGCTGCGACACCGTGAGGTATCCCGTCCCGGTGTTCTGGAAGGTCAGATCGAACGGCACGGGCGAGCCGACCGAGACGAGGCGGTCGCCGTTGTTGCTCAGCTTGTTCACCGCGATCTGGTGGGTGCCCTGGGTGAGCGTGACCTGCGCGGCGGCCTGCTTGCGGCCCGAGTCGTTGCCGTCGGTGCGGGTCGACTGGGACGTCTGCGTGTTGGTCACCGTGTGGTCGAACACGACCGGGCCGCTGGCGTCGCGGTACGTGTCGCGCACCACGACGGAGAACGCGGCCGAGGCCGACCAGTTCGCCGCGGGCAGGGTGGAGGAGAACAGTCCGCCGTCGGCGCGGGTGAAGGTGAACCGCAGGCCCTGGACGGCCCCGGCCTCCACACCGGCGGGCAGCGCGGCGGTCGCCGCCGGCGTTCCGAGCACCCACGCGGCACCCGTGTACGCGTCGACCTGCACGCGATCCGCGCCCGCCGGGAGCGTCACCGTGCCCAACGCGACGAAGTCGAAGGTGTTCCAGAAGTCCGTGGCGTCGGCCTGGTCCTCGATGACGACGACGTTCGGCGACAGCGTGCTGCGCGGGTTGGAGCCCTGGTTGGCGCCGAGGGTCACGGTGACGGGCGTCGCCTTGGCCGGCTGCGCGATCGAGGAGGGGCTGATCGACTTCGTCGGGGTGATGTTGACGTCGCCGCCCGTGAGCACGACCTTCGCGTCGGCGACGTCGCCGGTCTTCGTCGTCGGGGACAGCACCGGGTCGTAGGACTGCGCGAACACGCGGTTCGCCACATCGACGGTCTTGCCGGCGGGGAGCACCTGGGCCGCGCCGCTCGAGCGCAGCGCCGGGCGGAGCCGACTGTCGATCGTCATCGTGAACCGGTTGTCCTGGTCGATCGTCCCCGTGCCGCCGGCGCTGACGCCGCGGAACGTGACGCTCACGCCGACGACGTCGGCGAGCTGGTCCGCCGTGAAGGCGTTGACCTCGGCGATCGTGTGCGACGTCGTGGTGTAGACGCCCCCCGCGTAGTGCAGGAGCCACACGGTCGAGCCGGCGGCGTCGATCTGGCCGGGGATGGTCGCCGCGATCGAGATCTTCGTCGCGGTGAAGCGGTCGAAGGGGCTCGGGGTCCCGGCATCCGTCAGGTAGTCGGTCTGACCCGACGTGTCGAACGGGTCGGCGAACGCGGCGCTCACGTCGGACTGGCAGCCGCCGAGTGCGGTCTGGCTGCAGGTCGCCGGGTCGGTGAGGCGGATCGCACTGGCCTTGGCGGTCGAGTCGTTGCGCGCCGTCATCGTCCACTGCGACGTCGGGTAGTCCTGCGCAGGCGTGCCCTGCACCGGGGTGAAGATGGCCGACGTCGGGGATGCCGACTTGGTCACCTTGACGCCCGGGGGCTGGTTGATGATCTGGATCGTGTCGTCGTCGCGGTCGGTGACCACCGGGCCGCCGGCCAGCGGCAGCGACGAGATCTCCACCGTGTTGTCCACGACACCGGCGGTCGAGGTGTTCAGCAGGGAGGCCGCCGTGACCGGCGTGGCATCCGCGCGCGTGACGTCGCGCAGCTGCCAGGTCAGGGCGAACTGACGCTGCACGCTGCCGGAGCCGACGCCCGAGCCCGGCGCGGGAGCGAACGGGTCGAAGGCGGGACCGGTCTGGCGCGCCGCCTCGCGCGCGGCGGTGTCGGCGGCGGTCTCGTCGAGGACGAGGCGAACGGCGGTCGTCTTGGCCGACTCGTCCGCGGTGAGGGTGTAGCCGACGAAGCCGCGGCCGGAGCTCATCCAGCTGCCGCCCGGAGCGGGCACCGTGTGCCAGCTGTTGTCGAAGAACAGCTCGACGGCGGTGACCGTGTCGTACTTGAGGTACCACCCGTTGCTGTACGGGTCGGAGCTGGCCGCGATCGGGCGCACCGCGACGAGGTCGAACGCGTCGAAGACGGTGGCCTTCGGGTTCGCCGCATCCGTCGCCGGGTCGGTGATCGTCACGGGAGCGTAGCCCGACGAGACGTGCCAGCCGAGCGTGGTGTCGGCCTGCTGGCCGGACTGGGCGTTGACGAAGTCACGGTTCCAGCGCTTCTGGATGTCGGGACCCGGTCCGGGCGGGTTGTCGTCGGTCTGGATCGTCCCCGGAGCCGTGTCGCGCGCGTCGTCCGTGAGCGGCTTGCCGCCGTCGCTCACGCCGTCGACCGTCGCGACGGCCGTGTTCGTGTAGGTGGTGGGACGGTCGGGACCGGGGGTCGTGGCGCCGCCGCTGCGACGCTCGCTCTGCGCCTCGAAGACGAGGTTCGGCGTCACGTTCGTGGTGTCGGAGAACCCGGCGTCGCTGTGGAACGTGAAGCGCACCCCCTCGACATCCGACGGAGCCAGCGGTGCCAGCGCGGCCGCGACCTGCGCGGCATCCATCTCGAAGACGAACGCCTGGGCCTGGGCGGGGGCGACCGCGAGGGTCACCCACGTACCGTCCGGACGCTTGACCTCGACGGTCAGGTCGGCCGTCGCGGGGACCTGGGTCGGCGCGATGGCGGTGAGGTCGAACGCGTTCCAGAAGGCGTTCTGCGAGCCGTCCCATGCGTCCTCGACGACGATGTCGTGGATCAGCGCGCCGTCACCCGTCGCGTCGGCGGTGGTCTGGAGCGACGCGATCACGCTGTCACCGGGGCCGACGGGCGCCCCCGGACGCACCGTCTTGTCGATCGTGACCGACACCGACGGGTCGATGATGACGAGCGTGTCGCTGTCGGTGGCGTCGGCGGTCAGCCCGTTGGGTGCCGTGACGGTCGAGGTGACGCGGTTGGTGAGGGTGAGGCTCGGCGCCCCGCCCGTCGCGTTCTCGGTGGTGTCGATCTCGAACACCGCGGATGCCGGGGCGTCGGCCTGGATGAGCGTGCCGGTGTAGACGATCTCGAACCCGCTGATCGGGGCCGAGGGGGCCGACGGGACGGCACCGTCGGCGAAGGCGACGTCCTGCGTGCCGCCGGCGGCGAGGTGGTAGACGACGGTCGCGGAGGAGGCGCCGGCCGGCCAGACGGGGGCGGCGGTGAAGCCGCCGAACGCGATGTCGGCGGTGAAGAAGTCGAGGTCCGCGATGCGCAGCTCGGCCACGGGGACGTCGCCGTTCGTGGCGGAGAGGGTCGCCGCGGCCTTCTGGCCGGCGGTGATCTGTCCCGGCTCGATGTTCTTCGTGGTCTGCACCGTGGGCATCGACGGCGTGACCGTGTAGTTCGCGGTCGCGTCCTTCGTCGCGGAGCGGCCGTGCGCGGTCGCGGTGCCGGTCGCGACGTTGTCGACGCGGTGCTCGGCCTTGGAGAGATCGGCACCCGTGTCGCGCTGCGTCGCCCGCTGCGCGAGGCCGAGGTCGAAGCGCACCTCGTCGCCCGGCGCGATGGTTCCGTCGCACGTCAGGCGGATGCCGCCGACCTGCGCGTTCGTCACGCCGTCCGGGAGGGTCAGGGTCGCCGACGGCACGCCGGCGGTCCACGTCCAGGCGGTGCCGTCGAAGACGTACGCGTCCACCTGGACGGTCGTACAGCTGGCCGGGACGGCGACGGCCTCGAAGCCGGTGAAGTCGGTGATCGTGAACGGATTGCTCGCGTCGAGCGTCGCGGCGCCCTCGGTGGCGGCCTTCGGCTCCTGGATCACCAGCTGGTCGACGTTGACGTTGGAGGCGTTGGAGATCTTGAGCGCGATGTCGGAGTGGGCGCCGGGCTCGAACGACTGGCGGGACGGGGTCCAGGTCTTCAGGTCGTCGACGCCGATGTTTTCGGGGACGTCGATGTTGATGGTCGCGGAGCTGTCGACCGGGTTGGCGTTGGTCGCGGTGACGGCGGCGGTGTTGACGATGTCGCCGCTCTCGCCGGCGGGGTAGTCGTCGGGAACCCGCAGGCTCACGAGCATCGAGAACGTCGTGCCTGCCGACATGCCGACCCCCACCGGGGTGTCGGTGGTCTCGGTCAGATCGACCGTGACCTTGGTGTCGGCGGCGACCTTCGCCGGAGGCGTGACGCTGCCGCCCGTCCAGGTGGCCGTGTAGGGCGTGGTGTCGGGGGTGAACCGCACGGCCTCGATGTCGAAGCCGACCAGTCCGGCGGGGAAAGCGTCGGTCAGCTGGGTGTCGAGGCAGTCCTGCTCGGAGCAGGTCACCTTGACGGTGTAGGTGAAGGTCTCACCCGGTTGCGGCGTGGGCTTGTCGACGCTCTTGTCGATCTGCAGATAGTCGCCCGGACCGGCGGCGGCGACCGCGGCGGGGGCGACGGTGCCCACCACGCCCCCGATCGCCAGGAGAACGACCATGAGCCCCGCCAACAGCGGATGCTTCGCGGACACGACGGAAGAGCGCGCAGCGCGCATGCCAACTACCCCCAAGGTAGAGCGCCCCTGCAACCGACCCCACGTCGATGGCCCCGATCCCACATCGGAGAGCGCACGTTGCCGACCACTATAGGACACCGGCGCCGTTTCCCGTCAACACGGCGACCCCCCGGACGACCCCCCGGCTGGCCTCTCGGGCCGACCAGTCCGACAGCCCCGCGACGGGGCGGCCCGCTCCACCCCCCCCCGTCGCAGCGGCATCGGCGGCGCTCAGTAGACTGAGGTTCCATGTCGAAGGTCCTTCAGTCCCTGCCCGTCGGCGAGCGCGTCGGCATCGCCTTCTCGGGGGGTCTCGATACCTCCGTCGCCGTCGCGTGGATGCGCGACAAGGGTGCCGTCCCCTACACGTACACCGGCGACCTCGGCCAGTACGACGAGGACGACATCGCCTCGATCCCCGGTCGCGCGCTGCAGTACGGCGCCGAGCAGTCGCGACTCATCGACTGCAAGCCGCTCATGGTCGAGGAGGGTCTGGTGGCCCTCGCCTGCGGCGCCTTCCACATCCGCTCGGGCGGACGCACCTACTTCAACACGACGCCGATCGGCCGCGCCGTCACCGGCACGCTCCTCGTGCGCGCCATGAAGGAGGACGGCGTCGACATCTGGGGCGACGGCTCGACCTACAAGGGCAACGACATCGAGCGCTTCTACCGCTACGGACTGCTCGCCAACCCCGCGCTGCGCATCTACAAGCCCTGGCTGGACGCCGATTTCGTCACGGAGCTCGGCGGGCGCAAGGAGATGAGCGAGTGGCTCGTCGCCCATGACTTCCCGTACCGCGACTCGGTCGAGAAGGCCTATTCCACCGACGCCAACATCTGGGGCGCGACGCACGAGGCGAAGACCCTCGAGCACCTCAACGTCTCGCTCGAGGTCGTCGACCCGATCATGGGCGTGCGCTTCTGGGACCCGTCCGTGGAGATCGCGACCGAAGACGTGGCGATCACGTTCGAGGCGGGCCGCCCCGTCGCCATCAACGGCGTCGAGTTCACGGATGCCGTGGCCCTCGTCCGGGAGGCGAACGCCATCGGCGGTCGCCACGGCCTGGGCATGAGCGACCAGATCGAGAACCGCATCATCGAGGCGAAGTCCCGCGGCGTCTACGAGGCGCCGGGCATGGCGCTGCTTTTCATCGCCTACGAGCGGCTGATCAACGGCATCCTCAACGAGGACACGCTGGCGACCTACCACGAGCAGGGCCGCCGCCTCGGCCGTCTCATGTACGAGGGGCGCTGGCTCGAGCCGCAGTCGTTCATGCTGCGCGAGTCGATCCAGCGCTGGGTGGGCTCGGCGATCAGCGGCACGGTCACGCTGCGCCTGCGTCGCGGCGAGGACTACACGATCCTCGACACGGTCTCGCCGAACCTCTCCTACGCCCCCGAGAAGCTCTCGATGGAGCGCGTCGGCGACGCCGCCTTCGGCCCCACCGACCGCATCGGTCAGCTCACCATGCGCAACCTCGACATCGCCGACTCGCGTGCACGCCTCGAGCAGTACGCGGGGCTGGGCCTCATCGGCGGCGCCACCGCCGAGCTCGTCGGCGAGCTGTCCTCCGGCGAGTCCGCGGGGATCACCGGCCACGCCGCACCGTTCGACGCCGCGCGCGAGCAGCTGGCCGAAGCCCTGGACGAGGCCTCCGAGTCGGCGTCCTTCGACTTCGGCGCCGACTGACCGCGCGCTCACGGCGTTTCGACTCGGCGCTGCGCGCCTCGCTCAACGACCGGCATGCCCCACCCGCACCCCCGGCCGTTGAGCGAGCACAGCGAGTCGAAACGCCCCCCCGCACCCCCCGGCCGTTGAGCGAGCGGAGCGAGTCGAAACGCCTCGCTCCCCGAAACTTGCACAACCGTGTGCAAGTTAATACACTGACCCGGTGACGACCACCGCACCCCTCCGTCGGCCCCGCAAGGATGCCGCCGCCAATCGCGCCGGCATCCTGCGCGCCGCAGCGACCACCCTCGCGGTCGACCCCTCCGCCTCGATCGACCAGATCGCCCGCGCCGCGGGTTTGTCCCGGCGCGCCCTGTACGGGCACTTCGACGACCGTCAGGCGCTGCTCACCGAGCTCATCTCCGCCGGCGCCCAGCGCTTCAACGCCATCGCCTCCTCCCTCGACGAACCGCATCCGCCGCTCGCCCTCGCCCGCCTGACCGCGGCGCTGTGGGCCGAGGCCTCCCACGTGCAGGTCGCCGCCGCCCTCGCGCTCGACGAGACGCACCTCGAGCAGACGGCCACCGCCCTCGCGCCGCTGCGACGCGCTCTCGTCGCCGTCGTCCGCGCCGGGCAGGACGACGAGAGCCTCCGGGCCGACATGGCCGCACCGACCCTGGCCCGCCTCATCGAGGAGACGGCGCGCGCCGCCGTCAGCCGCATCGACGCATCGTCGCCCATCGCCGCCTCGCTGGCCGTCCGCGCCGTGCTGAGCATCGCGGGGCTGTCGTGGCGCGAGTCCGAGGCGCTGCTCAACGCCCACCCCGACGTGCTGGAGGCGAACTGATGCGCGTGCACCTCGACGAGGTCCAGAAGGGGCGGCGCGGCGAGGCCCTCGGCGCGACGAGCCTCACCTACCGCAGCGGCCGCGCCACCCTCGCCGTCGCCGAGACCGAACAGCGTCCCACCGTGCTCGGGCTCATCGCCTCGGGCCGCATGCGACCGGATGCCGGCACCGTCTCCCTCGACGACGCGGACGACCGCCGTGCCCACAACGCGCTGCGTCGCCGGGTCGCCCTGATCGACGCCCCCGATGTCAGCGAGCCGGCGCCGAACATCGCGGTGGCGGGTGTCGTCGCGGAGGAGCTGATGTTCGCCGGTCTCGCCTCCGACCCGCTCTCGGCACGGCGGTGGCTCGACGAGCACGATCTGCGCTCGTCCTCGCGTCTGCCGATCGCCGATCTCGCGCCCGCGCACCGTCTGCGCATCCTGCTCGAGCTGGCCTCGGCGCGTCCCGGCGTGGACGGCCTGGTCCTCGTCTCCCCCGACCGCCACGGCGGCGACCCCGCCCAGTGGTGGGAGCTCGCCGAGGAGTTCGCCGACCGCGGCTTCGCGGTGCTGGTCATCGCGGGCGAAGCGGCAGCCGCCGTCCTGTCCGATGCCTCGGCATCCGCCCCTCAGCATCCGTCGAGCGCCCGCGTCCTCAAGCCCAGCCGCGTGCGCCTGCGCCCCACCACCCCCCTCGCCGGAGGCCACCGATGAAGATTCCCGCCATGATCGCTGCCGAGCTGCGGCGCCTGACGGCGACGCGGATGTCGGTGCTCGCGCTCGTCGCCCTCATGCTCGTGCCCGTCCTCTACGGCGGCCTCTACCTGTGGGCCAACCAGGACCCGTACGGCCACTTCTCCGAGGTTCCGGTCGCGCTCGTCGATCTCGACGAGGGGTCGGGCAGCGGCGCCGACGCGGCCCAGTACGGCAGTCAGGTCTCGCAGCAGCTCATCGACGGTCACGCGTTCGACTGGCGCGCGCTGAGCGAGGCGGATGCCGCGACCGCCCTCCACGACGGCACGGTCGACTTCATCGTGACGATCCCCTCCGACTTCTCCGCCGCGCTGGTCTCCTCCGGCGGATCGGCCCCGCGGCAGGCGACGATCGGCTTGCAGACCAACGACGCCAACAACTACCTCGCCTCGACCATCGGCACGCAGGCCGTGGAGAAGATCCGCCGGTCGGTCGCGGAGCTCGTCGGGCAGGAGGCCGCCTCGCGTCTGCTCACGGGGCTCAGCGACATCCGCGCGCAGCTCGTCCAGGCCACCGACGGCGCGACGACCCTCACCGACGGCGCCCAGCAGGTCGCGGACGGCAGCACGACGCTGGCGCAGGGCACCGCGACCCTGGCGACCGGTGCCGCGACGCTCACGGGCGGCGCCACCCAGGTCGCCGACGGAGCGGCCCAGGTGGCCGACGGCGCCGCACAGGTCGCCGACGGGACGGCGACCCTCGACGGGTACGCCGACCGGGCCGCCGCCGCGGGGCAGGACGTCGTGGACAGCCTGCCGCAGGCGCGCGCCGACATCGCCGCGCTCCTGGCACAGCAGGGCGTCGACCAGGCGACCATCGACCGCGTCCTCGCCTCGCTCGATCCCGTCGGGGATGCCGCGCGCACCGGCAACGCGCGCCTCCAGTCGGCGGTCGCGCAGGTCGACCGCCTCGCCGCCGGCGCGGCACAGGTGGCTTCCGGTGCCGCCCAGGTCTCGTCCGGAGCCGCCCAGGTGGCGTCGGGCGCCGGGGCGCTCACCGACGGGGCGAACCAGGCGGCGACGGGAGCGGCGACGCTCTCGTCGGGCGCCGGTCAGGTGGCCTCGGGTGCGGCGCAGCTGCGCGACGGGCTCGCCTCGGGCGTGCAGGCCATTCCCGACACGGATGCCGCGACCCGCGACGCCCAGGCCAAGGTGATCTCCGACCCGGTGGCCGTCGACTCGAGCGCGCAGACCTCGGCCGGCGACTACGGCGCGGGCCTCGCGCCGTTCTTCGCGGCGCTGGCCGGATGGATCGGCATCTACGCGCTCTTCCTCATCGTGAAGCCGATCTCGCGCCGCGCCGTGACGGCGCTGCGCTCCCCGATCCGCGTGACGATCGCCGGCTGGCTGACGCCGGCGCTGCTGGGCAGCGTCGGCATGGTCGCCCTGTTCGCGGTGCTGTCGTTCACCCTCGGCTTCCGTTTCGCCAACCCGCTCGGCACCCTCGGCATCCTGATGCTGGCGTCGTTCACGTACGCGGCCATCATCCTCGCGCTGAACGTGTGGCTCGGGTCGGTCGGCCAGTTCGTGGGTCTGGTGATGATGGTGCTCCAGCTGGTGACCGCGGGCGGCACGTTCCCGTGGCAGACGCTTCCGGCGCCGCTCGCCGCGCTGCACCACATCCTGCCGATGGGCTACGTCGTCGACGCCATGCGCCAGTTGATGTATGGCGGCGACCTCGCCCGGGTGAGCACCGACATCGGCGTGCTGCTGCTGTGGCTCGGCGGGGCGCTCGCGCTGTCGGCGGTGGGCGTCACCCGGATGACGCACCGCCGGACGCTGCGCGACCTGCAGCCGAGCCTCATCGGCTAGCCCGCCCGCGCCGGTCGGGCGCCGGGCGTCCGCTGCCGTCTTCAGTCTGGATGGGGGCGCATCCCTCCCGGAACCCCGGAATTCCGGGCGTCGCGCCCGGCGGCACCGGCCGGGAGACTGAATACGGAACACCGGACCCCCACCCGCAGCCCCGGCCGGGCGGCGCGGCGAGACGGCCTGTCAAGGCCCCTCGCCCCGCGGCGTTCCCGCCTACGATCGGAAGGGACCCGGAGGAGACCCCATGGCGACCGCCAGTGTCCGACTGTTCGACTGCACCCCCGACGACGTGTTCGCCGTGCTGGGCGACGGCTGGGTGTATCCGGCCTGGGTGGTGGGCGCCTCGCGCATGCGCGCCGTCGACCCCGAGTGGCCCGCGGAGGGCGCCCACATCCACCACTCCCTGGGCGCGTGGCCCGTGCTGGTCGACGACGACACGCAGATCGTCGAGTGGTCGCCCCCGCGGCGCCTGCGCCTGCGGGCCAAGGCGGGCCCGTTCGGACGCGCCGTCGTGGTCATCGAGGTGCGGCCCCGCGGGGAGGGCTGCGTCGTGCGTCTGGCGGAGGAGCCGGTCGGCGGCGCGGGACGTCTGCCCCGGTTCCTGTGGGCGCCGTTGCTGCACCTGCGCAACGAGGAGACGATCCGGAGGCTGCGCTACCTGTCGGAGGGCCGTCGTCGCGAACGCGACGCCGCGCAGACCTCCGCGCGACCGGCCGTGCCCGACCCGGCCGGCGGCACCCCCGATGCGGATGCCGTGGCCGACGCCGCCGAGGCGACGGATGCGCACGACGCGGCGGCGGGAGCGGCGTGACCGACGTCGAGGTGGTCGGCTCGGGACCCAACGGCCTCGCCGCGGCGGTCACGCTCGCGCGCGCCGGACTCTCGGTGCGGGTGTTCGAGCGGATGCCGCAGTGGGGCGGCGGTGCCCGCACGGCGGAGACCGTCGCCCCCGGTTTCCGGCACGACACGTGCTCGGCGGTGCATCCGCTGGCGGTGGCATCCCCCTTCTTCCGCGCGTTCGGCCTCGCCCGGCGCATCCCGTTCGTCACCCCGGAGATCTCGTTCGCCCACCCGCTCGGCGCGGCGGACGGGGGGTCCGGGATCGCCTACCGCGACCTCGACCGGACGGTGGCGGAGCTCGGACGCGACGGCGCCGCGTATCGACGGCTCCTCGGCCCGCTCGCCGCCCGCGCACGCGAAGTCGCGCGGTTCACGGGATCACCGCTGCTGCGCGTGCCGCCGCATCCCGTCGTCGCCGCGCGGTTCGGGATGCGGGCGCTGCAGCAGGGCAGCCCCCTCTGGAATGCGGGCTTCGCGGAGCGGGTGGCACCGGCGATGATGACGGGTGTCGCGGCGCACGCGATCGCCCCGCAGCCCAGTCCGGTCGCGGCGGCCGCGGGTCTCGCCCTGCAGGCGCATGCGCATGCCGCCGGATGGCCCCTTCCGATCGGCGGCTCCCAGGCGATCTCCGATGCCCTCGCCGACGATCTCCGCGCGCACGGCGGTGAGATCGTCACCGATCACGAGGTGACCTCGCTCGACGAGCTCACCGCGGCGGCGATCGTGCTCGACGTGACCCCGCGCGCGCTGATCCGACTCGCCGGGCACCGGATGCCGGCCGGCTACCGGAGCCGTCTGGAGCGCTTCCGGTACGGCAGCGGGTCGGCGAAGGTGCAGTTCGCGCTGTCGGGGCCCGTCCCCTGGGCCGACGAGCGCATCGCGCGCGCCGGCACCGTGCACATCGGCGGCACGCGCGAGCGCATCGCCGCGGGAGAGCGGGAGGTGCTGGCGGGGCGGCACGCGGCATCCCCGTACGTGCTCGTGGCGCAGCCGTCGGTGTTCGACTCCACCCGCGCCCCGGCCGGGCAGCACGCGCTCTGGGCGTACACCCACGTCCCGACGGGTTCGACGGTGGATCAGACGGAGGCCGTCACTCGCGCGATCGAAGAGGTGGCCCCCGGGTTCCGCGACGTCATCCTCGCCACGCGCGGCACGACCGCCGCCGAGCTCGCTCTCGACAACCCCAACTACGTGGGCGGCGACATCGCCGCCGGCGCCGCGACGCTCCCGCAATTGCTGGCCCGCCCCGTCCTGAGCGCGGACCCGTGGCGGACGCCGCTGCCCGGCGTGTACCTCTGCGGAGCCTCCACCGTGCCGGGCCCGGGCGTCCACGGCCAGTCGGGATGGTTCGCGGCCCGCAGCGTGCTGCGCCACGAGTTCGGCATCGCGCGGACACCGTCCCTCGCCCCCTGACCGCGCCGGGGCGCGGGCGGGGAGGATGTCGGGGCCGGGCCGGTCACCCCCCAGTTCCGCGCCCGGCTCCCGACCCTTCGAGTGTGACGCGTCGGGAGGCCGCCGCGTCGTCCGTCCACAGGTGCGGATCGGAGATCTCCGATCCCCCGGGTTGTGGAGGAGGGTGCGCGCCGTCGGCGGGTGCTCAGCCGCCGGCGCCGGGGGGCGTCCGGCGGGCGGCGTCGAGCTCGTCGACGTACAGCGAGCGCTCGTCGATCGTGCCGTTGCGGTAGGCCTGACGGCCGACCATGTGCGCCGACAACGGCGCGGTCGCCAGCTGCATCATCACGATGGGCACGAGGAAGGCGATGACGGGCCACGACCGCAGCGACAACGCGATCGCGAGGCAGATGAGGATGAGACCCAGCACCTGGGGCTTGGTGGCGGCGTGCAGCCGGGTGGGCACGTCGTGGAAGCGCAGAAGCCCGATCGCGGCGGTGATGCAGAGCAGCCCGCCGATCAGCACGAGCACGAGGGCGGCGGTGTCGAGGATCTCGTTCATCGGTCGGTGTTGTCCCTCCGCGCGACGAAACGGGCCACCGCGATCGAGCCGAACACGCCCACCGCCGCGATGATGAGCAGCGCCGGCAGCGAGCGGGTGTGATGGTTGATGACCATGTCGGCGCCGAGCGCGCACATCACCAGGGTCAGCAGCACGTCGGATGCCACGGCGCGGTCGAGGATCGACGGCCCGACGATGATCCGCCACAGCGTCAGGAGCCCGGCGATCGCGAAGACGACGTAGACGGCGACGATCAGGACGTTCATCGGCCCGCCCCCCCTTCGCGCGGGCTCTGGGCACCCGCGGTGCGGATGGCGGCGAGCTGGGCGCGCGATCCCACGGCGCGGACGATACGCGACTCCCAGCCCTGCACCGCGCGGCGCTGGTTCTCCACGTCGCGGTCCGACGAGACGCCGATGACGTGCAGGTAGAGGATGCGACGGTCACGATCGACGTCGACGATGAGCGACCCCGGGATCAGCGAGGCGGTCACGCCGACGTGCGCCATGATCAGGTCGTCATCGGTGCGCAGCGGCACGGCGATGACCGCCGTGCCCGGGTAGCGCCGTGGGTTCAGCGTCTGCCAGGCGACCAGCAGCGAGCCGCGGATCAGCGCCAGGAAGAACATCACGACGAACACGGCCCCGTACCAGATGTTGACGCGGCCCGAGAGCTCGACGGGGGGAAGGCGGAAGACGCGGGTGACCACGATCGCGACGATCAGCCCCGTGACGGCGGCGAGCACCGTGAACTGTCCCCACAGCAGCATCCAGAGGGCGACGAGCCAGACGAAGAAGGGGAGCTGGCGCCACACGGCGGACGCGACCGAGGTGGACGGGCTCACGATCCGCCTCCTTCATCGAGCTGCACGAGCGTCACCGGCGTCAGGAGGGCGTCGCCGATGCTCGCGCACAGCGCGTACAGCGGTCCCGCGAAGATCGTGAGGGCGACCGTGACGGCGACCATTCCCGCGGTCGTCGCCGTCATGATGCGCGGAATGACGCGCCGCGCGCCCTCGTCGTCGGCGGCCGGGGCATCGCCGAGGTAGGAGATGCGGTCGACGACGCCGGTCTCCTCGGTGTGGTCGTCGTCCTCGCGCCAGAAGGCGAGGTTCCAGGCGCGCATGAGGGTGTAGAGCGTGAGCAGCGAGGTGACGATGCCGCCGATGATCAGCACGTACATCAGGGGCGTTCCCACCTCGGCGGCGGCGTCGAAGAGCGCGAGCTTGCCGATGAATCCGGAGAACGGCGGCAGACCGCCCAGGTTGATGGCCGGGATGAAGTAGAGCACGGCGATCACCGGCGCGGCGCGCATCAGCCCCTTGACCTTGAGGATCGAGGTCGATCCGGCCCGCCGCTCGATCAGTCCCACCGCGAGGAACAGGGTGGTCTGCACGATGATGTGGTGGACCATGTAGTAGATGGTCGCGCCGAGGGCCAGCGGGGTGGCGATGGCCAGTCCGAAGACCAGGTAGCCGACGTGGCTGACGAGGGTGAACGACAGGATGCGCTTGAGCTCGGCCTGCGCCAACGCACCGAGCACGCCCACGATCATCGTGGCGAGCGCGACGATCAGCAGCAGGGTGTTGACGTCGTTGTCGCGGAAGATCTGCGTCTCGGTGCGGATCATCGCGTAGACGCCGACCTTGGTCAGCAGGCCCGCGAACACCGCGGTGACGGGGGCCGGAGCGGTCGGGTACGAGTCCGGAAGCCAGAACGACAGCGGGAAGACCGCGGCCTTGATGCTGAAGGCGAGCAGCAGCATCAGGTGCAGCACGAGCTGCGTCGAGTCGGGCAGCTCGGTCATGCGCTCGGCGAGCTGCGCGATGTTGACGGTGCCCAGCGCGCCGTAGATCGCGGCGATCGCGGCGAGGAAGAGGATCGACGACACCAGCGACACCACGATGTACACGACGCCGGCGCGGATGCGGGACTCGGTGGATCCGAGGGTGATGAGCACGTACGAGGCCACGAGCAGGATCTCGAAACCGACGTAGAGGTTGAACAGGTCGCCCGCGATGAACGCGTTGAAGATGCCCGCCGACAGGATCAGGTAGGAGGGGTGGAAGATCGTGACGGGGGTGTCGTCGTCGCCGTCGGCGGCGCCCTGCCCGACCGAGAAGAGGAGGACCGCGAGCAGCACGATGCTCGAGATGACGACGAGCAACGCGGCGAGACGGTCGACGTACAGCACGATGCCGAACGGGATCGGCCAGCCGCCCACCGACACGGCGATCGCCTGCCCCGACGAGTCGACGGTGTACAGGAGCACGGCGGCGATCGCCAGCACGAGCGTGAGGGTGACGACGGACACGCCGACCTGCACGCGGCGCTGACGACCGAAGACGAGCGCGATGCCGGCCCCGAGCAGGGGGAGGGCGACGAGGAGCGGGACGAGGGCGTTCACCGCGGCTCACCTCCCTCGTCGCGGCGACCTCGCGCGTCGCCGCGCGGGCGGTCCACAGGGGCGTCGTCGCGGATGCCGTCGAGATCGCGGTGGTGCAGGACGGTGATCGGCGCCGTGTCGGTGCCGATGAAGTCGGTCGTCGCGTCGTCGTCCTCGTCCTCGATCGAGGTCTCGTCGTCCATCTGGTCTTCCTCGACGGTGCCGCGATCACGCACGGCGATGTCCTCTTCGTCGTCGACGACGGTGTCGGCCTGGCCGAGCTGCCACGACCGGTAGATGAGCGCCAGCAGGAAGGCCGACACGGCGAAGGTGATGACGATGGCCGTCAGGGTGAGTGCCTGCGGCAGCGGATCGCTCATCTCCTCGACATCGCCCGACCCGAAGAAGGAGGCGACGCCGGGACGGCCCATCACGATGAGCAGGAAGAGGTTGGTCGCGTTGCCGAGCAGCAGGAACCCGATCAGCACGCGGGTGAGGCTGCGCTCCAGCATCGCGTACACGCCGCACGCGAAGAGCACCGCCATGATGATGACGAGCACCGCGGACACCGTCATGAAACCGTCACCCCCCGCTCGCGCAGCTCCTGCGTCTGGCGGTCGACCTCGCCGCCGAGCGAACGCAGCACGTCGAGCACGAGGCCGATGACGACCAGGTAGACACCGATGTCGAAGAGGGTGGAGGTGACGAACTCGATGTGGCCGATGACGGGGATCTCCGTCTCCCAGAACCAGCTGGTCAGCGGCGGCAGACCGAACAGCAGCGGCACGACGGCGCACGCGACGGCCAGCGTCATGCCGGCGCCGAGAAGCCGTCCCGCATCGGTCGGCGCGGCCGCGCCCAGCTCGTACCGGCCACCGGCGACGTAGCGCATGACCAGCGCCATGCCCGCGACGAGGCCGCCCGCGAACCCGCCGCCGGGGAGGTTGTGCCCGGCGAAGAGCAGATAGATCGAGACGACGATGATCGTGTGGAAGAGGATCCGGACGATGACCTCGAGCATGATCGACCGGTTCTCGGGGCGCACCTTCTGCCCGCCGACCAGCCAGGTCTGCCGTGTGCTGCCGGGAGCGCTCGCGCGCGGTCGGGGGCCCTCGTCGGTTTCGATGAGGGGTCGCCGGGTGCGCGTCGCGCCCGTGGGCAACGCCGAGATCGACCGCGAGATGAGATCCGAGCGGTGCGTGACGAACACGAGGGATGCCACGCCGGTCGCCGCCACGATGAGCACGGACAGCTCGCCCATGGTGTCCCAGCCGCGCAGGTCGACGAGCGCCACGTTGACGACGTTCTTGCCGTGGCCGAGCTCGTAGGCGAGCTCGGGGAAGCGCTCCGAGATGGGTGTCGCCACCCGGGCGCCGGTGGCCACCATCGCGACCATCGCCATCGTCGCCCCCACGGCGACCGCGAGGATCGCGCGCGCCAGCGGCAGCACCGACGCGTTGTGCTCGCCGAGTCGGGCGGGGATGCGGCGCAGCACCAGCGCGAAGGCCACGAGGGTGACCGTCTCGACGAGGATCTGCGTCAGGGCGAGGTCGGGGGCGCCGCTGGAGGCGAACAGCGCGATCATGCCGAGCCCGGTGGCTGAGACGAGCACGACGCCGGTGTAGCGCTTGCGTGCCCGGACGGCGAAGATCCCGGCGATGATCATGATCGGCGCGACGACCAGCTGCATGGGGGTCTGCCACGCGTCCAGCGAGATCTGCCACGACGGACTCGCCAGCAGGGCGGTGCCCTCGGCGGCGACGAACACGACGAAGATCGTGCCCACGTACACCGGCAGCGACCCGCGCTGGGTGAACGTGGTGGTCCACACCGCCAGGCGCGCGATGACGCGCAGGGATGCGTTGTAGACGTCGGCCGCGGTGAAGGGCAGGATGCGGCGCGGGACGAGTCCGGTGCGCTGGGCCAGCCAGAACAGCACGGCACCGAGGGCGATGCTGCCGAGCGAGAGGAAGAGCGCGGGCTCCCATCCGTGCCAGAGCGCGAGGTGGTACGGGTACCCGTTCTCCCCGCCGGCGGCCGGAAGGGTGTCGGCGTAGCCGGAGAACGCGGCGTCGAGCAGCGGCGCGGCGAAGCCCGCGACGACGGTGAGTGCCGACAGCAGCACCGGCGCGGCGAGGAATCCCATCGGCGGGTCGGGCCACACCGTGACCGGCAGCGGCGTGCCGGCGGCATCCTTCTTCGTCCAGAACGCGCCCCACACGAACCGCAGGCCGTACGCCGTCGTCAGCACCGAGCCGAGCACGATCCCGATGAGCGGGATGAGGGCTTCCGGGCGCGACCCGCCTTCGAGCAGCGAGGTGAGCACGGCCTCCTTCGCCACGAACCCGACCGTGGGTGCCAGCCCCACCATCGAGGCGATCGCGATGATCGAGAAGACGGCCAGCGTCGGGGCCTGGCGGCCGACCCCGGACAACTCGCCGATGTCACGCGTGGAGAGCTGCCGGTCGATCACGCCCACGACCAGGAACAGCGACGACTTGAACAGCGCGTGGCCGATCAGCAGCGCGAGACCGGCGAGCGCCGAATTGCGCTCCCCGTAGCCGAGGACGACGGTGAGCATGCCCAGCTGGCTGACGGTGCCGAACGCGAGGATGCGCTTGAGGTCCGACTCGCGCAACGCCTGGAGGCCGCCGAGCAGCATCGTGAACAGGCCCAGGCTGATCACGATCGGACGCCAGAACTCGCTGTGCGCGAAGGCCGGAGCGAGGCGGGCGATGAGGTAGATGCCCGCCTTCACCATCGCGGCCGCGTGCAGGTAGGCGCTCACCGGCGTCGGCGCCGCCATGGCGCCGGGGAGCCAGAAGTGGAAGGGGAAGATGGCCGACTTGCTGAGTGCGCCGACCAGCAGCAGCACGATCGCCACGTTCAGCAGACCTTCGCTGCCGGGCCTCAGTGTCGCGGTGCCGCCGACGATGGCGGCCAGGCTGTTGGTGCCGTAGATCACCGCCATCATGACCGCGCCGACGAACATGACGAGACCGCCGAGCGTCGTCACGAGCAGCGCCTGCAGCGCGGCACGGCGGCTCGCGCCACGCGCGTGGTAGAAGCCGATGAGGAGGTAGGACAGGATGCTGGTGATCTCCCAGAGCATCACGAGCACGATGATGTCGTCGGTCAGGACGAGGCCGTACATCGCTCCCGCGAAGCCGAGGAGGACGGCGGCGAACAGGCCGACGCCCTGCTTCTTGCCGTCGAAGTACCAGCGGCAGTAGATCAGCACGAGGGCCCCGACGCCGGTGACGATGAGCGTCATGAGCCAGCCCAGCGTGTCCATCCGCATCGACAGATCGATCCCGAGCTGCGGGATCCACGACACCGATTCCGTCGGCACCCGACCGGCGATGACTTCGGGGGTCATGAGCAGCGCGTGGACGAAGGCCACGACCGGCAGGACCGCCGCGACGAGGAACGCCCGTGGGCCGATGCGACCGAACAGCCATGGCAGCGACAGCGGAACGACCGCGAACGCAGCCAGGAGCACGAGCAATCTGGCCTCCTGACAGGTCGCGGGGGTCGGATTCCCAGTCTACCCGGGCGTGCGGGCCTAGCCGACCCGCGCGGTGGTGTTGCCGAGGCGGAAGGTGGAGATCAGATCGACGGATGCGGGCTCCCGCCCGTCGAGCATGGCGGCGATCGCGGCGCCTGCGGCGCGGCCCTTGTCGGTCGCGGGCTGCACGAGAGTCGTCAGCTCGTAGGGGGCAAGGCCGTCCACGGGCACCCCGTCGAAACCGGTGACGCTGACGTCTTCGGGAACGCGCAGCCCCGCGTCCTCGGCCGCGCGGATGACGCCCGCGGCGAGCAGGTCGCTCTGCGCGATCACGGCCGTGGGACGCGTCCGCGGGTCGGCGAAGAGCACCCGCCCCGCCGCGAACCCGTCGTCGATCGAGCTGCCCCCCGTCGCGAGCGCGGGCGCGTCGGGGAAGACGTCGCGTGCGCCCTGCAGGCGATCGCGGGTGACGTCGACGGTGATGTCGGCGTCGGGCGAGATCCAGCCGACGGTGCCCGCGGCATCCTGCCAGAGGGTGACGATCGCCACGCGCGTGTGACCGAGGTCGCGGATGTGCTCGGCCGCCCGGCGCTCCGCCTCGCGGTTGTCGAGGGCGATGCGCGGGATGCCCTCGCCCGCGTCGCCCTCCACCACGACCACGGGGATGCCGCGCGCCAGCACGATCGGCAACGACTCCCGCAGCGACCCGTCGCATCCGATCAGGACGGCCGCGTCGATCGATGCCGTCGTGAGGGTGGGGGCGTTCTCGATGTCGAGCTCCGCGTCTCGGCGCAGCAGCAGCAGGCCGGCACCGAGCGGAGCGACCGCCTCCGCCAGACCGTCCATGAGCAGACGCTGCACGGGGTCGACGAACATGAAGTTGAGCGACGAGCCGACCACGACGGCGACGATGCCGCTGCGACCCAGTCGCAGCGACGCCGCGCGCGGATCGGGACCCGTGTAGCCGAGCGAGGCGGCCGCGTCCATGACGCGCAGCCGAGTGGTGTCGGAGACCGGTGTCTTGCCGCTGAAGACGACGGACGCCGTCGACGGCGACACGCCCGCGACCCGAGCGACGTCGGCGATGGTGGCGCGGCGGTTCGTCACTCCCCGATGGTAACTCGCGTCAGATGCGATCCGAAACGATTCGTCGAATCGTTTCGGCGGGGGTCGAATCGATTCGCTAAGGTGAAGTGTGATCACCAGAACCACGCTCGATCGTCGCGGACTCGTCCGATGGCGCACCGCGATCTTCACCCTGTTCCTCCTGAGCGGAGTGACGTTCGCGTCGTGGGCGTCGCGCTTGCCGGCCGTCAAGCAGAACCTGGGCATCGACGACTTCGAGGTCGGCATCCTGCTCTTCGCGATGGGCGCGGGCTCGCTCCTGGGAGTGATGTCCGCGAACGTCATCGTGGTGCGGTGGGGAGCCAAGCGAGGGCTGTCGGTCACGATCGTCGGCGTCGCCGTCGGCCTCTTCCTCGCCGCCCTCGGCGTCGATGCGCTCTCCTCCTACGCTGTCGCCGTCGCGGGCCTCGCCATCCTCGGGCTGTGCTTCGGCGCGACCGACGTCATGATGAACGTCGAAGCGGCCGCCGTCGAGCAGGCCTTCGAGCGGACACTGATGCCGCTGTTCCACGCGTTCTTCAGCCTCGGCACGGTCGCCGGGGCCGGTGTCGGCGTCGCGATGGCGGCGTGGGGCGTCGGAGCCTCCTGGCACCTCGGCACGGTCGCCGTGGTCTGGCTGATCGTGACCGCCAACGCGTTGCGCGCGATCCCCGCGCAGGCGCTCGCGGTCGTCGACTCCGAGGCGGAGGCCCCGTCGCGGGGCGCGCGGTTGCACGCGGCCCTGGAGGTGTGGCGCGACCCGCGCACCTACGCCATCGGCGCCATCATCCTCGGCATGGCCTTCGCCGAAGGCAGCGCCAACGACTGGCTGACCATCGCCGTGGTCGACGGCCACGGCGAGTCGGAGGCGATCGGCGCGATCTTCCTCACCGTGTTCTCCGTGTCGATGACCGTCTTCCGCGCCGCCGGCGGCCCGCTCGTCGACCGCATCGGACGCGTGTGGACCCTCCGCGCCCTCTCGATCGCGGCGGGCCTCGGCCTGATCGTGTTCATCCTCGCGCCCAACCTCCCGCTCGCCTTCGTGGGTGTCGCGCTGTGGGGCGCCGGCGCCTCGCTCGGCTTCCCGCTCGGCATGTCGGCGGCGGCGGACGACCCCCGCAAGGCCGCCGCGTCGGTGTCGGCCGCGGCGACGATCGGCTACGTCGCCTTCCTGTGCGGGCCGCCCGTCCTGGGTTGGGTCAGCCACCAGATCGGCATCCTGAACACCCTCTGGATCATCGTGGCGCTCATCGCGATGAGCGGCTTCGCCTCCGAAGCGGCCAAGCCCATCGCCGGCTCGAAGGTCGGCGTCGGCCACCACTGACTCGCGCGTCCGAGGGCGGATGCCGCCTCCCGGACCCGTGGATGAGTGAACGGATGCCGGAGGGTCGCGAGACGATCGAGGTATGACGGACGTCGCGCCCGGGGCGTCATGGAGGCCGGCAGCGGTGGCCGGTCCGTGGCCGCGCTGGCGGGTCTCGTCGACGAGACCGACACCGGCGACACTTCAGGCGTGGGAGTCGGGGCGGATCACGCGCGGCCATGTCCGCGTGATCGTCGACGCCGGTGGGCTCGTCCCCGTCGAGCGGCGAGCCGCGTTCGAGGCGGATGCGATCCGGTTGTGCGAGGGCGACACGCCGAACCGGGTGCGCGCCGCGGTGGAGATCCTGGCGGAGCGGACCACGGAGCGATCCTTCACCGAGCGGCATCGTGAGGCTGCGGCGTGCCGCCGTGTCCGGGTGATCCCCCGCGCGGACGGCATGTCCGATCTGGTCGCGACGCTGCCTACCGCGAAGACACGCCCGTTCCCTCTGTGGGATTCGTCACGAGTACTTCACCACCCGATCCCGATCGCTCCCCGCGGGGGTCTCCCCCACCGTTCTGACGGTCACCCAGCGATGCCCCGGTGCTACCCCGGCGATGATCGCGCCCCCGGAGACTGCGAGACTGGACGGGTGCGTCTCATCATCGCCCGCTGCTCCGTCGACTACTCCGGACGGCTGAACACCCATCTTCCGCTCGCCACGCGTCTCATCATGATCAAGGCCGACGGGACGGTCGCGTTCCATCGAGACATCCAACACGCCCCCCTCAACTGGATGAGCCCGCCCTGCACGCTCACCGTCGAGGTGCCGGATGCCGAGTCGATCGCCGCCGGCGTGCAGGAGCACTGGCGGGTGACGCACGCGAAGACCGGCGACGCCCTGCTGGTGCGCATCTACGAGGTGCTGCACGACTCCTCGCACGAGCTGGGCGTCGACCCCGGACTGCAGAAGGACGGCGTCGAGGCCGACCTGCAGCGTCTGCTGGCCGAGCAGGTCGAGGTCATCGGCGACGGGCTCACCCTCGTGCGTCGCGAGTTCCCGACGGCGATCGGACCCGTCGACCTCCTGCTGCGCAACCCCGCGGGCGGCACGATCGCCGTCGAGGTGAAGCGGCGCGGCGACATCGACGGCGTGGAGCAGCTCACCCGCTACCTCGACCTGTTGAACCGCGACCCGCACCTCGCACCGGTGGCGGGCGTGTTCGCGGCGCAGGAGATCAAGCCGCAGGCCAAGACGCTCGCCGGCGACCGCGGCATCCGTTGCGTCACCCTCGACTACGAGGGCATGAAGGGCATCGAGTCAGGCGCGCCGCGGCTGTTCTGACGCCGGCATCCGCACCCGCGGGACCGCGGTCTGCGTCGGCGCTCCCGCTCGTTAGGCTGAGGGCATGGCGTTGAGATCTCCGTGGACCTGTGTGCTGTGGGACGTCGACGGGACTCTCGTCGACGCCTCCGACGGGATCCTGCGTCGTCTGACCACCGCGCTGGAGCACTTCGGCAAGCCCGCGCCGACGCGCGAGGAGCTCGTCCACTGGATCGGTCCGCCGATGTTCGAATCGTTCCAGACGAACGTGGGGATGTCGCCCGCCGAGGCCACCGAGGCGGTCGCCTTCTACCGCACCCTCGGGAAGGCCGACGGCTACACGAGCGGAGCGCGGCTCTACCCCGGGGTCGCCGACATCATCGCCGAGCTGGACGACGCGGGCGTCGCTCAGGCCACGGCGAGCTCGAAGCCGGAGGTGCAGGTGGTCGCCCTCATGGAGCACTTCGACCTGGCCCCGCACCTGCAGGCGATGGCCGGATCGACGCCCGATGAGAAGACCCTCGCGTCGAAGTCGGACATCGTCGCCGAGGCACTGCGGCGCCTGCGCGCCGCGGGAGCCGACACGAGCCGGCCCGTCCTGATCGGCGACCGACACCACGATGTCGACGGCGGTGCGGCACAGGGAGTGCCGGTGATCTTCGTGCGATGGGGATTCAGCTGGCCGCACGAGGCGGACGGCGCTGCGGCGGCCGTCGACGACGCCGCGCAGTTGCGCGCGCTTCTCCTCATCGACGACGCGGCATCCGCTCCCGCGGATTGACGTCGACCGCGTGGGCGATCCATGACCCGACGCGGAACCGTCACCACGGGGGCGGGCTCACGCGCCGAAGGAGCCGCCGCCGCACCGTGACGGTGGGCGACGGCTCACGCCGACGTGAAAACGGCCCGCTCGGAAGCGGGCCGTTCAACTCACAGGGGGCGGATGTTCTCCGCCTGCAGGCCCTTGGGGCCCTGGGCGATCTCGAACTCGACGCGCTGGTTCTCCTCGAGCGAGCGGTAACCGCCCGACTGGATGGCGGAGTAGTGGGCGAAGACGTCAGCGCCGCCCTCATCGGGAGCGATGAACCCGAAGCCCTTCTCCGAGTTGAACCACTTGACGGTACCGCTGGTGCTCATGAACTGCCTTACTGACGTGCGACGACGACGCGACTGCGCCGACGGGGTCCACGCTAACGGTCGGCATCCTCGCGCGCAGTACCAGATGAGACAAGGTGACACAAACGTTGCAAGAACTCCGCCGAAAGTGGCAACGCGGCCGCCCCGGCGCAGGGGTCCTCGGGGTGTTTCCGGGCGCAGGCGGACGTACACTCTTCCCAGCGATGTCCCCGAAACTCTCGCCCATCGATCACAGCGATCTGACCAGCGGCGTCAGCCTCAGCGATGAGGTCTACGCCCGCATCGGCGCGGCGATCCTCGACGGCACCCTCGCGCCCGGCGAGCGCCTGCGCGACGTCGACATCGCGACGCAGTTGGGCATCTCCCGCACCCCGGTGCGGGAGGCGCTGCAGCGGCTCGAGCGATTCGGCCTCGTGGAGGTCGCCGTCGGCCGCTACACCCGCGTCTCCGTCCCGGACGACCGCGTGCGCCGTGAGACCGGGGTCTTCACGGCCTACCTCATGGGCAACGCCGTCCGTCTCGCGCTCAGCGCCGCAACGGACGAGGAGCTGGCCGTGATCGTCGCGACAGCGGATGCCGTCGTCGACAGCGCCCGCGCGGAGGACGTCGCCCTCCTCTTCGCGAAGTGCACCGAGATGTTCGAGCTGGTGACCCGCGCCACGCACAACTCGGTGTTCATCGGCGTCGTGCGCGAAGCCGCGCTCGCCATCGAACGGAACCTGCGGGGGTGGGAGCCCTTCCTCGCCGACACGGTCCGACGCGTGGACCTCTTCGTGCGGCTGCGCGCACAGATGCACGCCCGCGACGGCGCCGGGGCGGAGCAGAGCCTGCGGGAGCTGCACGGCGTCGCCTGATTCGGGCCGACCCGACTCGCCGGCATCCGCGAGACGTCGCGAGACGGCCTGTCGCATCATCCATTTGAATGAAAGACGCCCACGGGTCCCGGCGGCGGGATGCCGAGGCGCGCGGCCTCGGATCCGCATGATCACGCGGATCCGAGGCACCGTGAGGCCCTCAGAGGCACCGCCGCCGGCTGTCGACGTGGGCGGAGAGCGCCACCCACGGCGCGCACAATGTGCTCGCCGATACAGGACTTCGCCCGAGGAGACGCCGTGGACGCCGCACATGCTGCCTTCGCCCGCGCGGACGCGTTGTTCTACGACAAGCCGGGCCGACGCGACACGGACTCGTCGGCACGGTTCGAGGTGCCGGACTCCCGGGACTGGACCCTGTGGACCCGCGTCGACGACGACCACTGGACCCACTGGCTGCCGCGCACGGCGGGCCTTCCCGACCAGGGCTGGAAGATCCACGTCAGCGTCGTGCCCGCCACCGCCGCGGCGACCCTCGATGCGGTCGCGGCCTTCTGCCACCATCATCTCCTCGCCTTCAAGCACGTGCGCAGCCGCCTGCACCTCGGCTTCAGCCTCGCCAAGGACGCGGATCGTGGCGCGGCGGGAAAGTTCATCACCGTCTATCCGCCCGACGATCACCGCCTCCGCGTGGCGCTCGAAGGTCTCGATGCGCTCATCGGCGGATGCCCGGGGCCCTACATCCTCTCCGACGTGCGCTGGCGGCAGGGCCCGCTGTTCGTCCGCTACGGCGCGTTCCTCACCCAGACCGTCGTCCACGAGGGCCGCTCGGTGCCCGCGCTGCGCGATCTGCGCACCGGCGAGCTCGTGCCCGACGTGCGGGCGCCGTCCTTCCACTGTCCCGACTGGGTGCGCCCGCCGGCGTTCCTGCAGGAGGAGATCGACGCCCTCGGCGACATGACGCCGCCGCCCGGGTTCCCGCGGATCACGGCCGCGCTGCACCACTCCAACGCGGGCGGCGTCTACGCCGCGATGATCGACGATCGGCCGGTCGTCCTGAAGGAGGCCCGGCCCCACAGCGGGTGGACCCCCGACGGCCGCGACGCGGTGGACCGCCTCGTCGACGAGGAGCGCACGCTCGCGCGCATCCCGGACTCGGTCTCGGCGCCGCGTTCCGTAGGAGTGCTCCGGGCGCACGGCCATCGTTTCCTCGCGCTCGAGCACGTCGCCGGGTCGTCGTTGATGGATGCCGTGGTGTTGCGCAACCCGCTGACGGATCGCACGAGCACCCCCGCGGACATCGCGTCGTATCGCGAGTGGGCGCTCGGCGTGGGCGGGGAGCTCCGGCGGCAGGTGCGCCGACTCCACGCCTCCGGGCTGACCCACGGCGACCTGCATCCGCGCAACGTGCTCGTCACCGACGACGGGGCCGTGTCTCTGCTCGACTTCGAGATGTCGCTTCCGGTGTCGGCACGCGCCGGTGCGCCGGTGGGCGCACCGGGTTTCGTCGCCCCCGGGTCGCCCTCGCCGCGGGCGCGGGACGAGTACGCGCTCGCGTGCGTCGAGCTGTTCATGTTCCTGCCCCTCACCGCGCTGCTGCCGTTGGACGCCGACAAGGCGCACCAGCTGCTGCGCACGGCGAGCGAGCACTTCGACCTCGACGATCGGTGGGTGGCCGACCGGGCCCGCGTGCTCGAGCGCGCGACGCGTGGGCGCGGCCGGCGGCGCGCACGACCGGATGCGCCGCGGGCGACGATGGACGAGATCGCGCACACCCTCTCCCGCGACGGCGTCCCCGACCGCGACGACCGGCTGTGGCCCGGCGATCCCCGCCAGTTCGAGGAGCCACCGTATGCGCTCGGCTTCGGCGCCCTCGGGGTGGGGGCCGCGCTGGCCGCTGCCGGGGTCGCGCTCAGCGAGGCACAGCGCGACTGGGTCCGCGACGCCCTCTCGGGCGACCTGTCGCGTGAGCCCATCGGACTGATGAACGGCCTGGCCGGTGCAGTGTGGGGATGCCGCGCCGTCGGCATGCCGGACGTCGCCGACCACCTCCTCGACGAGATCGTCCGCCGCGACTGGCGCGAGCTCGACGCGACGCTGTACTCCGGCATCCCGGGCGTCGCCCTGACCTTGCTCGCCGATGCCGACGAGCACCCGCGGTGGGGCGTCGCGGCGAGCGCGATGGGGCGGATGCTGCGCGACCGTCTCGACGCCGCCCCGCGTCGCGACCGCGTCGCGACGAGCCGCGGCGGACTGTTCGCGGGCGCGACCGGGACGGCGCTCCTCGCTCTTCGGCTGTACGAGACCTACGGAGACCGCGCCCACCTCGACCTCGCCGCGCGCGCTCTCGACGTCGACCTCGCCACCCTCACCGCGGCGCCGGACGGCGGGCTGCACGTGAATGAGGGCTGGCGGCTCATCCCCTACCTCGGCTACGGGTCCGCGGGCATCGGGCTGGTCCTCGCGCAGTTCCTCGACGTGACTCCGGGAACGGACCGGCACCATCGCGCCCTCGACGGCATCCTCGCAGCCGCGACGGGTCCGTTCAGCGTGCAGGCCGGACTGCTCCACGGTCGCGCGGGGCTCATCCACGTGCTCGCGGAGGCGGAGCGGCTCGGTTTCGGGTCGGTCGACGCCCGCCGGGCGCGCGAGCGGCACGTGGCCGCCCTCGACCTGCACACCGTGCGCGGAGCCGGCGCGGGCGAGGTGCGCTTCGCGGGTGACGGTCTGATGCGGGCCTCGTGCGATCTCGCGTCCGGAGCCGCGGGCGTCCTCGTCGCGCTCACGAGTCACACCGCGGCCGGAGAAGGTGTGGGGACACTCCCGGGGGCCCTCGGATTCCTCGGGCCGTTCGGATCACGCGCACGGCGTGATCCCCGACGAGGGAAGGGAGGTGAGAGGGATGGGGTTCCTTCTCTCCCTGCAGGCGCTGGAGGGCGAACACGGTGACGGTCATGGTGCCGTCGGCGTCAGTCACGTCAGCAGTGCGTGCAACAGCAGCTTCTCCAGCGTCTGCTGAGCACAGAGCGCTCCCGTACTGTCGTGACATGACGAGTCACGATCCCGCCGGGGCGTCGGCGCTGCTGACGCCCCGGCGCTACGACATCCTCGGCTCCCGTCGCACCGCGGTGCTCTTCTCGGTCACGGTGTTCGTCACGACGCTCATCCAGGTGCTCTCCAACCCGGTCTCGCTCCTGATGGAGGGCTACATGTCCTGGGAGCTGCCGCTTCCGGAGTGGGCGGTGATGACGGTCATCGTCGCCGGATGCGCCGTGCAGTCGGTGGCCCTCGTATGGGCCGAGCGGATGCCGCACCAGGCGGTGCTGATCACGGTGGCCACCTACCTGCTGATCGCCGTCGGGCTGCAGATCCCGTCGTGGCTGTCGGCCATGTACCTCGTGATCTCGGCCGCCCTCTTCCTCCTGGCCACCCGACTCAGCGCCCTCGCCACCGTGCTGTGGACATCGGGGGTGATCGCCGCGGTCGTGATCGCCCTCTTCCTCGCACTGCTCAGTTGGGGACGCAGCGTCGGTGAGGCGCAGGCGTACGTGCTGCGCGAGTCGGCGGGATTCACGATGCCGGCGATCGCCGTCGCGGCGCTGGGCCTGTGGTGGGGGACGCAGGCGCGACGCGTGGAGCGCGCGAGCGAGGAGGCCGCCCTGGCGAAGCAGGAGCACGATCGGCGTATCGAAGAGGCGCAGCGCGCGGAGCGGGCACGCATCGCGCAGGAGCTGCACGACGTCGCCGGCCAGCACCTCGCCGGCCTCATCACGCTCGCCGAGGCGGCGGCGACCCTCGTCGACACCCAGCCCCAGCGGGCGATGGAGCTGGTGGCGTCGGTGAAGAACGAAGGCAGGTTCGCGGCCGCGAGCGTCACCGGTGCGCTCTCCGATCTGCGCGCGACCGGCGCCGAGCCGCCGTCGAAGACCGCCGACCTGCGGCGCGCGTGGGAGCTCGCCGAGTACTGGGACCGGATCGGGATGTCGGTCGAGGTGGACGTCGTCGGTTCCCTCGACGACCTTCCGGTCGTCGTCTCCAGCACCGCGTACCGCGCGCTCCAGGAGGCGCTGACGAACGTCGCGAAGCACGCCGCGGGTGCGCCCGTGCGGGTCCGGATCCGCGTCGACGCCTTCCTCGACATGGTCATCGAGAACGACGCGGACGGCGGACGGGTCAAGCCGGCCTCCGACGTCGGCCTCGGGTGGGGGTTGGCGTCGATGCACGAGAGGACGCTCCTGCTGCGCGGCACCCTCACGGCGGGCCCCGTCGCCGGAGGCGGGTGGCGTGTGCACCTGCGGGTGCCGCTGAACGAGGAGGCGCTCGTGAGGGATCGACGATGACCGCGGCCCCCGCCCGCATCCGCGTGCTCATCGCCGACGACAACCGAGCGGTGCGACTGGGCATGCGGCTGCAGCTCGACAGCGTCCCCGACATCCTCGTCGTCGGGGAAGCGGCCAACGGCGCCGACGCGCTCACCGCCGCGCGCACCGAGCGGCCGGACGTGGTCCTGATGGACCTGCAGATGCCCGGCGTCGACGGCATCGAGGCGACCCGTCAGCTCACCGCACCGGATGCCGAGCACCCGGCGGCCGTCGTGGTGATGACGAGCTTCGCCGTCGACGGATACGTGCGCGACGCGCTGGATGCCGGCGCGGCGGGCTACCTGCTCAAGACGCACGACTCGCACTACCTCGTCGACGCGATCCGCGCGGCGGCGCGTGGGGAGGCCGTGGTCTCGCCCCGGATGATGGCCCCCGTCCTCAAGGAGTTCGTGCGCCGCGGGCGTCCCGCGTCGGGCGACGCGCTCCCCTCGTCGCTGTCGCCCGCCGAGCGCCGTGTGGTCTCGATCCTCGCGAGCGGGGTGACGAGCAACGAGGACATCGCGGCGCATCTGAAGGTCTCGGCGCACACGGTGCGGTCGCAGTTGCAATCCGCCATGCGCAAGACCGGCGTCGCCGACCGCACGCAGCTCGCGCTGTGGGCGGTGCGCCGCGGCCTGGAGCGGGACGACGTCTGAGCACCGGCGTGGGTCAGGGCGACGTAACCTCCACCGCGTGGGTCACAACACTGCTGCTGAACCGGTGCGAAGACGAGTCGGGGAGGAGGAGAGTACTACCTCCCCTCCTCCCCGGTTCGGGCCGTAGTGGCCCCACCGGCGTTCGCCGGTGACGCGCCGCCCCCCAGCGGCGCTGCCTGTGGATGCCGCAGACGGTGCGGATCGAGAAGGAAGACGACGATCAGCACCAGGGCGGATGCAACGGCGAAGCCGATGCCGTACCCGGTTTTGAGCACCATCGCGACCGTTCCCATGTACGGAACGTGGAAGACATAGAGGCCGGCAGTGTCAACGGCGTACGGCTCAGGATCGTCAGTGGCGTTCGCGTCGCCGCGAAGCGTGACATCGACCGTGGTGCCGTCTACGTCATGGACGGACGTCACACGATGAGTGATGAGTCCGAGCCCACGAGGGCGCTCGAGCGTTGCGATGTCGCCGACGGCGAGCTCGGCTGCCGGAACCGTCCGTGAGAAGACGACTGACCCGACCGGGAGAGTCGGCTCCATGCTGCCGGAGAGCACGATGAGCGGCCGCACTCCGAACGCGAACGACACCCCGAAGACGAGCACGCACACGATCCCGAGCACCGCCGCGGAGGTGAGGATCACCGAGCGCAGCAGGCTCCACGCGAACCAGAGCCGGGACGAGTGGCCCGACAACGACCTCCCGCGTCGGGATCGCCTCGTCGTCATCGACGCTGTCATGGCTTGCGCGAAGCGGCATCGAACTGGACAGCCAGCGCCGACTGCCCGCCGTTGAGGCTTTCGACCCCTGCCACGTCGAGGTAGCGGATCGTGAGAGTGATGATGTCGGAGCTCGCAGTGGCACCCGGAGTGTAGGCGTCGCCTGCAACGAGCGGCTGCTCGCCTCGTGCCGACAGGGTTCCCAGACTGGCGTGAGCGTCTGCCAGTGCAGCATCCGAGAAGAGCACGCTCCCGTCCGCCCTCGATGCCGTGAACCGGAGATACGGCGTGATGTTCGGCACGGATGGCGACACCGCGCCCGTCCCATCGCGGGCCACCAGGGTGACGACCGTGTCCGCGTCCAGGTCTGTGGTGTTGTTGAAGACCGGGATCTGCGTGACGACGGTGCGGCCGGGAACGAGGGTCTCTGCGTCTGTCACGGGCCAGGAGTAGCCGGCCGGCGCATCGGCCTGCTCGACCGTGCCGTCGGGCAGAACGATCCCGATGTCGAAATGCCCCTGATAGCCGACCCCGGCGTCTCCCGCGAGATTCATGTTCGCCTGGTCCGTATAGGCCGCTGAGGTCGCCGCTGCGGTGACGACCACCGCGCCGACCACAGCGATCGCGCCGGCAGCGACGGCGAGCGCGAAACGCCTGGTTGTACGTCGGGGCGCGCGGTCTCGAGCACGAATACGCATGTCGCGTTCTCCCTTACTGCGCGATCATCGAAAGGTCCCAGGAGACCTTGCGGTTGGTGGTGGTGCCGACGCTGGGCAGACCGATCGCGCCCTGTGGGTTGTATCCGCGACCCCAGAACGTACCGTCGCCACGCTGCCAGATGTAGTAGCCCTGCCCGGCGGCGAACTGGCGCACGTCGTCGTCGACCTTCGTCGGGGCCTGGGGCAGCTGACCATAGTCATCGCTGGCCCCGTAACCCCACAACGAGCCGTCGTTCTTGGCCATGACGACCCCCGTCAGGCCGAACTGCATCGAGGTGATGCCGCTCAGAGTGGTGACGAGCGCGGGCGTACCGGGGGTGCCGGATCGGTTGCCGATGCGCGTCGCAGACCCGCCCCAGCTGAGGAAGGTTCCATCAGACAGGAGCGCTCCTCCCATGGAGATGCCCCCGTCGACGGCGACGATGTGCGGCTGCCCGGTCGCGACGGTGGAGGCGAACCAGGGCGACAGTGATGTGAGCTTCACCGCCGTGGTCCCGCTGGAGTAGCCGGTCGGGGTACTGGAGGTGCCGCCCCACGCGTAGACGTCGCCGTTCTCCAAGATCACGAAGAAGTTCGTGTACGCGCCCTTGATGTAGACGGGTCGATTGCCGGCGACGGTGGGGTCGGGCAGTCCGGTGAGCTTCTGCGCACCCGAGACGGTCGAGCCGCCGTATGCACTGGATCCCCACTTGTACACCTCCCCCGTGTTCGTGATCGCCGCGCCGGCCATCTCTGTGGACGCGATCGTCAGAGCTCCGGTCAGGAGCGGCCCCGTGCCGTTCCATGCGGTGCCGATGCGGATCTGTCGGGGTTGATTGGCCGATGAGGATGCGCTCGTCCCATTGCGGCTGTTGTAGGCTCCCCAGCCGTATACGGTCCCGTCCGCCGCCAGCGCGTTGGCGTCGTAGATCATGCCGGAGATCTGCTTGATGCCGTCGGGAAGCGGGACGGCCTGAGGCGCGCGGTCGCCGAGGAGAGGTGAGGTCGAACCCGAGATCTCCGACGAGCCTCCGAACCATCCCCAGACGTACACGCGGCCGTCGTTGCCGAGCGCGATGCCGGTGTCGACCATGCGCGCGTTCCTCGCGAGCCCCGGCCGGAAGGGCGCCGACGCCTCAGCGGCGATCGAGTCCGTGCGCGCGTGAGCGACATCCTGGTAGGCGGCACTCGTCCCCGCGACGCCGGCGAGGAGGCCGACAGCGGCGAGTCCGGCGGCCAGGGCGAGCAGGCGACGGTTCGTCTTACGCATCAGTGCGGGCCTTTCGTCGAGTGAGTAGCAAGACACCGAGGGTGAGAAGAGCGCCACCCAGAAGCAGGAACACGATCGGTGCCGTCCCACCGGTCTGCGCGAGGGGCGTCCGTGGATCGACCGCAACGAACTCGAACACGAGCTCGCCGCTGAGCCCCTGGTAGGAGTTGTCCGCCGAGCGCGGGAGGCTGGCGGTACCGGAGAGCGCATACGTCGCGCCTGCGGGCAACGAGGGCAGGACGATCAGCTGGCCGATGAGATCCCCCGCCGCCAACGGGCCGACCACGATGCCACCTGTCGCGTCGCGAACGGTGACCTCCAGTGGTGTCGCACCGACGAAAAGCGGTACGCGCTCGCCGCTGACCCGCAGCGAGAGAGGCACAGCGACGGAGGTGACGTTGGTCACGGTCATCGTCCAGTCCATGGCATGGCCGGGCGCAGGAGTATCGATCCCGATCGTCGTGGGTGCCGCATCTATGAGATCGTCCTGGGCGGCAGCCGGAGCGGCGGCCGTCCATACGGTGAGAGCCGCCAGTAGGACAGCGGTCCTCCATGTACGGAGGCGGGAGATGCGCGTCATCGGCTCGTCCCGTTCGTCTGCAGTCCGATCGCCGTCGACGTGCCCGCCACGCTGAGACCCGCGCCGGTCGCGATGACGGCGTCGACCCGCACGTGGTGTTCGATGCCCGGCTCGACCGCAGTGAAGCCAAGGCCGGCCGCATTCACGGTGTCAGCGGTGGCGTCAGTGATCGCCGGTGTCGCCGAGCCGTCCAGGTACAGGCTGAACCGCAGCGATCCGAACAGATCGGAGGACTGTGGATCCGGGTCGTAGAGCGAGAGCATGAGATCGCCCGTGACGCCGGGGGTGCGGTTCGCGATCGTGACGTCGAAGCGCACCGGTGTTCCCTCCGTGAACACGGTGCCCGAGGTGACGGGAAGCACGACCGCGTCGGCTCGAGTCACCGCGTCCTGTAGTTCGTTCTGTGCGTCGCGCACCGCGATATCGAAGCGGTGGGGGTTTCCGATCCCCGATCCTTCGCTGCCGGTGCCCAAGAAGACGAGAGCGGCGTCGGTGTACGCGGCAGCGGTGACCCCGCCGCAGGCGAGGAGGACAGCGCCGGCGGCGAGGAGCAGGCGTCGCGTCCCGGAGCGGCGAGGAGTGCCGGTCATGAGTTCTCCGCTTCGAAGTGGAACTGTACGGCTGTGCTGGCGCCCTGCCATCGGTTGTCGACACTCGGCGGCAGATCGATCTGCACGTCCAACACCATGTCGTCGCCCGAGGCGAGTGCGGCGGACCACACGTACGTCGTCAATGCGGTCGCAGGGACGTGGTCGAAAAGGACGGTCGATCCCTGCTTCACCGTGAAGACGAGCTGATCGAACAGCTCGACATAGCGCCCGGTCGTCGGGTCGATCTCCTGCCCGCGGGGCTGAGGATCGACGATGTCCAACGAGAGCGTCCCGGCCAGCGCGGGACTGTTGTTCTGAACGGCAACCCTCAGCGCGAGCACGCCGCCGGGCGCGAGCGTGGCCCCGCTGTGCAGCGCGACCTCGTACGCATCAGGGTTGCCCTGCTGCCAATCCGAGGGACTCGGCTCCCACCCGGTTGCGTCGCTGCCGGCGGTGCGGATGTCGAACGTCGTGCGCGTGCCGTCCAGCGCGACGCGCACATCGGCGAGATCGACGAACGCTGCGGCGGTGGTGAGTGCGCCGATGGCGAGGACGGCACCGGCGGCAATGATGAGCCGACGGGCCCCGAGTCTGAGGACGGGCATGGGCTCTCCTTCTGGGCTGCTCGCGGATGTGCACGCGCACTCGTACGCTGCCGGAGCGTCAGAGAGCTGCGTACCTGGAGAGGGCCCGCGGGACGGGGCGGACGCATCGGCACGTGGGGAGACCGAGCGTCGGCCGGGCTGGGGACTCGGCCTTCCCGCGAGCGGCCTTGGGGTGCACGCTCGCGGTCGGGTGAACGTCCCCGCCCCGCGGGAGTCGGCTACGGCTGGACCGAGATCGCGTCGAAGTGGGCCTGCACGTAGGAGACCTGCCCCTGCAGGGCGTTGTTGTCCGCGGCCGATCCCTGATCCGGGAGCGTGATCGCGACCTCGAGGGTGCCCTGCTCGCCCGTCAGGTAGGTGCCGAGATCGAGATCATCGACAGTCGCCTGCGTGGCGTCGGTGACGATGTCCGTGCCGTCGAGCGTGATCGTGTAGCGCAGGGCCGCGACCATCGCGGGGTCGGACGTGTAGCCCGGGCGATCCTGCAGGGAGAAGGAGATGTCTGCGCTCAGCGCCGGGCTCTCGTTGCGGAACGGAATGGCGACACTGATGGTGTCGCCGGGAGTGATCAGCTGCGACCCCGGGACGTTGATGTTGACGCCCGCTTCGGTGTCGGCCTCCTGCCACGTGCCTGCCACGGGGTTGCCGTCGGCGTCCGTGCCGACGACCTGGATGTTGAAACGGTTGTTCCCACCGATACCGCTGTCGTCGGTGCCGTTGCCGAGGTTCAGGTTGGCGAAGTCGGTGAAGGCGGCGGCCGTGACGAGGCTGGCAGCGCCGAGCAGCGCTCCTCCCGCGATGAGGAGGCGCTTACGGCCGGGAACGCGTGTCTTGGTGTCCATGGGTGTCCTTTGCGTGGGGTGAGCGCGCGACTGTGGTGTCGCACGGAGTACGGCACTGCGACACCATCGAGAGATGGCGCCCGCCGCCGGGAGACGAGCGACCCGACGCGAAGTCCCCCTTGCGCCGCTCGGCTCGTTCCGCGATCACTGTACCAATTTTCTTTGGTTATCGCAAAGGAGAAGAACTGTTTCCCTTCAGGGCCCTGCGCTACATCGACCCGGACGCACCGTCCCGCCGCGGGGTGACCATGAGCGCCATCAGCGGCGTGACTCCGATCAGTCCGAAGGCGACGGGATAGCCGACGGCGGCGATCAGTGCACCGACGAACGGACCGACGGCGGAGGCGGCGAGGAACTGTCCCGTGTTCTGGATACCGAGGGCACGACCCGACCAGAAGGGCCCGGCCGCCTCGGCGACCGACGTGTAGGCGAGGCCGTTGTCGGCGACCGAAACCGTCGAGGCGACGAGGTACAGCACAACGACCAGCGGGTCGAAGCGCATGGCGCCGGCCACGGCGAGGGCGACCATGACCAGCACCCCCGCGCCCGCCACCCATCGCAGTACGCCGACACGGGTGCCGACGCGGTCGCTGAGATGACCGACCAGGATTCGGCCACCAGCGCCGACGAACTGCGAGACCGCGACGAGGGCACCCGCCTCGGCCGCGCCCCATCCCATCGCTGCCACGAGCCACACCATGCCGAAGATCGAAAGCGCGAACTGCGGCACGACCAGCAGCGCGGATGCCACGTGGATGCGGACCAGGAAGTCGTTCGCGCGGTACGGGCTGACCGCGGCATCCACGGGTCCGGATCCGCGCGCCGGTCGCGGCGGATTGCGGATCCCCCATGCGCACAGCACGACGAGCACCCCCGTGATCACCCCCGTGACTACCATCGGCGCCGCGAGCCCGCGCATCGCCAGCGGGGGCACGATCAGCGCGGCCACCGCCACCCCGAGCGGCTGGGACATCTGCCGGATCCCCATCGCGAGGCCTCGGCGCCGGGCAGGGAACCATCCGATCACGACGCGACCGCTCGCGGCGTTCGCGCTGGCCGACGCCGCGCCGCCGAAGGCGAGCAGGACGCCGAGCAGCAGGTAGCCGTCGTCGCTCACGGCGGCCGCCGCGAAGGAGGCCGCCGCGGTGAGCACGAGCCCCGCGACGATGATCTCGCGCTCCCCGTACCGATCGGTGAGGACGCCCCACGCCACCAGAGTGCACACCATACCGAAGGTGGGTGCCGATGCGAGCAGGCCTGCCTGCGTCAGCGGAAGGCCGCGTTCGCTGTGCAGGAGCGGGATCAGGTAAGCCGGCGTCGACACCAACAAGGTGCCCGCCGCCTGAGCCAACACGCCCAGCGTCAGCATTAGCCAAGCACGCGCGGGCGCGGCCGTGGAAGTCCTCGTGATCAGCATCGCGGCGTCCTTTGTCGGATAGAGTGCTGGTATACCAGTCTGGTACACCAGGAGAGTAGCCGTGACCCCGCCCGCCCCCTACGACCGCCTCCGCGCCGCCGTCCTGTCACTCGACCTGTTGCCGGGTGAAGGATTGAGCGAACGCGGCCTCGAATCGCTCCTCGGTGCGTCGCGCACACCCATCCGCGCCGCCCTGATGCGCCTCGAGAACGAAGGGCTCACCGTGCGGGATGGGCGCAGCTGGCGCGTGGCCCCGATCGACCTCAGCGAGATCCGGGCGGTGATGGAGTTTCGTGAGGCGGCCGAGGTCGCCGTTGTGACTCTCGCCGTAGAGCGCGCTGATGAGGCGGAGCTCGACAGCTTCGCCGCCCTCCTCGACGAGAGCGGCACACACGACGATGCCGACACCGTGCTGCGTGACGGCAGCGACTTCCACATCGCGCTCGCACGCCTGTCGCGCAATCCGTTCCTCGTGGATGCGGTGTCCGGGGCGCTCCTGCGCCTCAGCCGAACCCGGTGGCTCGAGGTGCGCAGCGCGGCGTCGCGCGCGCAGGCGCGAGCCGAACACCGAGAGATCGTCGCGGCGATCGCGGCACGGGATCCCGAGCGGGCACGTGAACTCGTCATCGCACACGGACGCGGGACGCGCGACCGTGTGCTCGCCGTTCTGTCCGCGGAGCGAGGGCGTCTGCGCGGACACGGCCTGTCGATCGTGGAGTCCGCGGTGACGAGATGAGCGGCCGGCTCCCTGCCGGCGTGGCCGACACCACGCATCCTGACGTCGCTCACGGCGAAAACGCGGATCACGACCCCCCAGCGTCGCGACGGCGTCATTCTCTGGTCGGCGCCCCCTGCGATCCTGGGCGGCGCCGCCTACGGAGAGATCCGACCTGTCGCAGCGTCTGCGCGCGACGTACCATTCGATGCAGATGAGTGACACCCTTTCTCCCATCGAACTCACCAGCGGGATGATCCTGAGCGACGAGATCTACGCCCGCATCGGTGCGGCGATCGCCGACGGCACGTTCCCTCCGGGCCATCGGCTCCGCGACGTCGAGCTCGCGCGGCAGCTCGGCGTGTCCCGGACGCCCGTGCGTGAGGCGCTGCAGCGACTGGAGCGCTTCGGGCTCGTCGAGATCGCCGTCGGCCGCTACACCCGGGTCACCGCTCCCGACGATGCGCTCCGCCGCGACACCGGCGAGTTCGCCGCGTACTTCCTGGGCAACGCAGTGAACCTGGCCGTCTCCCGGTGCTCGGACGAGGACCTCGCCGACATCGTCGGCACCGTCGACGCCGCCCTCGCGGGCATCGACGCGGGCGAGCCGGCAGCGGTCTTCGCCGCGGCATCCGCTTTGGGGCTCCTCGCCACGCGGGCGACCGGCAACGGGGTCTTCCTCACGATCATCCGCGAGACCTCGATCGTGGTGCAACGCAACCTCCGGGGGTGGTCGGGCGTCGTCGCAAGACCGGCACCGCGCCGCGAGAACTGGCAGCGGCTGCGCGACCGCATCGCCGCGCGCGACGCGGTCGGCGCGGAACAGGCCATCCGGACGCTCTACGGCGTGACGCCCGGCGCCGCGCCGGCCAATCGTGAACGGGGTGACCAGCGAGGGCCGAATGTCGACTCAGCCGAGTGAGTGACCTTCGCACACCCTGAAGTCTTCGAAGACCGTGAACAGCAGAAAAGGCCACCCCGGAGGGTGACCTTTTGCATCGCACCGTAGGAGACGAGATCACCACCGGCACAGCCGGGCTGATCTCCGTCGTCTTCCTGTGGTGCGCGAGGGGGGAGTTGAACCCCCACGCCCTTTCGGGCACTGGCACCTGAAGCCAGCGCGTCTGCCTATTCCGCCACTCGCGCGAGCCGCGACATCCGAAGATCTCACGGACTCAACTTCCCGAGGATATCACGAGACGGGAGGCGTTTCGACTCGGCGCTGCGCGCCTCGCTCAACGCACGGGCGGCGCTGCGCGCCTCGCTCAACGCACGGGGCACGCGGGCGGGGCCCCCGGGCGTTGAGCGAGCGCAGCGAGTCGAAACGCGACGCCCGACATCGCACGTTCCGCGTGCGCTCAGCCTGTGCAACTAGCATGTACGCACCGGTCGGCGATCCTGAGGAGCCCTGTGGGACTACTGGACAGCTTCGAGAAGGGACTCGAGCGCGCAGTGAACAGCGCGTTCGCGAAGTCCTTCCGTAGCGGCATTCAGCCCGTCGAGATCGCGGCCGCCCTGCGCAGCGAGCTCGATGCGAAGGCTGCCGTCGTCAGCCGCGACCGCATCCTGGCCCCCAACACGTTCGAGGTGCGCATGTCGCCGGCGGATGCCGAGCGCATGCTGTCCCTGGGCAGCGCGCTCGACTCCGAGCTGCACACGCTCGTCGATGCGCACGCGAAGGCACAGGGCTTCACGTTCGCGGGACCCGTGACCATCTCGCTCACCGCGGATCCGACGCTGTCGACGGGGACGCTGCGCGTGGCATCCCAGACGGCCGCCGGCCAGGTCGCGTGGCGCGGCGTCGTGGAGATCGCCGGAGCGCAGCACCCCCTCGCGAAGGGGCGCACCGTCATCGGGCGCGGCAGCGACGCCGACATCACCATCCCGGATGCCGGCACCAGCCGCCGCCACGTCGAGATCCTCTGGGACGGCGAGCGCGCGATGGTCCGCGACATGGGCTCCACCAACGGCACGCAGCTGAACGGAACCAAGATCGCGGAGGCCCCGCTGCCGCCCGACTCGGTGATCACGATCGGACGCACCGACATCGTCTTCCGCGTCGTCGCACAGGCGACGCCTCCCCGCCCCACCACCTCTGCCGCCGACGCGACCCGCGCCTTTGGATTCGGAGGATCCGCGTGAGCGAGTTGACCCTCCTGCTGCTGCAGATCGGATTCCTGATCCTGCTGTGGTTCTTCGTGTTCGCCGTCGTCTACTCCTTGCGCGCCGACCTCTTCGGCGTGAAGGTTCGAAAGCTCCCCGAGCCGGCGGCCGCGGGGCTCGCCCCGGCGGCGGCATCCGCTCCCGCGCAGGCCGCCACGGCGCCCATCGCCCCCGCCGCCCCCGCGGCGGCGCCCACACCGAGCGGGCCGCAGAAGGCGACCCGCGACGCCGTGTCACGCATCGTCATCACGAGCGGACCGAAGGCCGGCCTCGAACTCCCCCTCGGCTCCGAGGCCCTCACGATCGGCCGCTCCAGCGAGTCGGGGCTCGTCATCCGCGACGACTACACGTCCAGCCATCACGCCCGCCTGCTGCTGTGGGGCGACCAGTGGATGATCCAGGACCTCGACTCCACCAACGGCACCTGGCACGACGGCGCACGCGTGAGCACCCCGGTGCCCGTGCGCGTGGGCGCACCGATCAAGGTCGGCGCGACGACGTTCGAGCTGAGGAAGTAGCCCGCGGCTCATGGTGTTCGAGGGATCGAGCGTCGCCATCTCCCATACGGGGAAGGTGCGCTCCAACAATCAGGACTCGGGCTACGCCGGCTCGAACCTCTTCGTCGTGGCCGACGGCATGGGCGGCCACGCCGGCGGGGATGTCGCCTCGAGCATCGCCGTCCACCGTCTGAAGGAGCTCGACCACCCCTACGGGTCCACCGGTGAGGCCGAACAGGCCCTTCAGGAGGCGATCTCCTCCACGGCGGCCGTGCTCATCGACACCGTGGCGCGTCGGCCCGAGCTCGCCGGCATGGGGACGACGGTCAGCGGCCTCATCATGGTCGACGACTACGCCGTCATCGCCCACATCGGCGACTCCCGCATCTACCTGTACCGCGACGACGCGCTCACCCAGATCACGACGGACCACACCTTCGTGCAGCGCCTCGTCGACTCGGGTCGCATCACCCCCGAGGAAGCGCGCTACCACCCCCGCCGGTCGGTGCTCATGCGCGTGCTCGGCGACATGGACCCCGACCCCGAGGTCGACACCTTCATCATGCCGACGCAGCCCGGCGACCGCTGGCTGCTGTGCTCCGACGGTCTGTCCGGGGTCGTCGACGACGCCCACACGAGCAAGGTGCTGGGCCACCACTACCCTCCGGGGCGCACGGCCGACCTCCTGCTCAAGCAGGCCCTCGACGGCGGGGCTCCCGACAACGTCACGGTCGTCATCGTCGACGTGGGCGGCAGCCACCCCATGTTCAGCGGGACCGCCACCATCGTCGGCTCGGCATCCAACCCGCAGGGCGTCGAGGTCCCGGCCGCCCGACCCGGTCGCACCAGCTGGCTGCACTCGGCGCGGCAGGCCGCGAACGAACCGACGCACTTCGAGCCCGCCGCCGAGTTCCTCGAGGAGCTCATCGAGGAGGATCGGCGCCGCGCCCGCCGTCGACGCGTGTGGTGGGTGGTCGGGCTGCTGACGATCCTCCTCGCGCTCGCGGCGGCGGCGCTGGGCGCCTACAGCTGGACCCAGACGCGGTACTTCGTGGGCGCCGACACCGACACCGTCGTCATCTTCCGCGGCATCCAGCAGGATCTCGGTCCGCTCTCGCTCTCCTCGGTCTACGAGGACACCGGCATCATGCTGAAGGACCTGCCGTTCTACCAGCGGCTCGCGGTCACCTCGACCATCTCCGCGCGGTCGCTGTCCGACGCGGAGCAGATCGTCGACACGCTGCGCACCACCGTGGAGGATGAGCGATGAGCGCGTCGACCGACACCGTCCAGACCGATACGACGGTCGTCAAGGCGTTGCGGAGACTCCGCGTGCCGCAGACGCAGCGCAATCGCGAGCTGGGCCTGCTGCTGTTCGCGTTCGCGATCAACGGCGCCGCCATCGCACTCGTGCAGCTGGGCGCGCTCGGCCACATCGACTGGACGTTCCTCTACTACTGCGGCGCGCTGACGGTCCTCGTCCTGGGGCTGCACATCGTGCTGCGTTTCAAGGCGTCGCAGGCCGATCCCTTCGTCGTCCCGATCGCGACCGTGCTGTCGGGACTCGGGCTCGCCATGATCTACCGCATCGACATCGAGGATCAGAGCACCGGCTGGGACGCCCTGTCCACGCGCCAGCTCGTCTGGCTCGCGATCGCCACGGCGGCAGCCGTCGCGATCGTCGTCTTCCTCAAGAACTACCGCGTGCTGTTCCGCTACACGTACGTGTTCGGCTTCGCCGGCATCCTCCTGCTCGTGCTGCCGTTCATCCCGGGCCTCGGCACCGACGCCAACGCCGACGTCTGGATCTCGATCGGCGGCATCTTCTCGTTCCAGCCGGGCGAGCTCGCCAAGATCGCGCTCGCGATCTTCTTCGCCGGCTACCTGGTGCGCACCCGCGAGGCGCTGAGCTCAGTCGGCACCCGCTTCCTCGGGATGACCTGGCCACGCGCCCGCGAGCTCGGTCCGCTGCTGCTGATCTGGCTCGCCTCGATGGCGATCATCGTCTTCCAGCGCGACCTCGGCACCGGTCTGCTGATGTTCGGCATGTTCATCGCCATGATCTACGTGGCGACCGGCAAGACCAGCTGGGCGGTGCTCGGCGTGCTCCTCGCCGTCGGCGGGGCGATCATCGCCTCGCAGGTGCTGACGTACGTCGGCTGGCGCTTCCAGAACTGGCTCGACGCCTTCAACCCCGCCGTCATCGATCGCGACGGCGGCAGCTACCAGCTGGTCAGCGGCATCTTCGGACTCTCCGAGGGCGGCCTGCTCGGGACGGGACTCGGTCGCGGACGCCCCGGCCTGACGCCGCTGTCGCAGAGCGACTACATCTTCCCCAGCCTCGGCGAGGAGCTGGGCCTGATCGGCGTCTTCGCGATCCTCTGCCTGTACATGGTCTTCGCGAGCCGCGGCATCCGCATCGGCATCGCCGGACAGGACGACTTCGGCAAGCTCCTCGCGACGGGCCTGTCGTTCACGATCGCCCTGCAGGTGTTCATCATGGTCGGCGGCGTGACCCGCCTGATCCCGCTGACGGGTCTGACGACCCCGTTCCTCGCGGCCGGCGGCTCCTCGCTCGTGGCCAACTGGATCATCGTCGCGCTGCTGTTGCGGATCTCGGATGCCGTGCGCTCCCGACCCCGGGTGGTGATCGGATGACCCGCGAACTGCGACGGCTGTCGTTCATCATGCTGGCGATGTTCATCGCCCTGTTCGGCGCGACCAGCTGGATCCAGGTCGTGCAGGCCGGCGACCTCGGCGAGAACCCGCGCAACAAGCGCGCCCTGTACGACGCCTTCGAGGTGCAGCGCGGGTCGATCATCGCGGGCGACACCGTGATCGCCGACTCCGTGCCCAGCGACGACGTGTACGCGTGGCAGCGCCAGTACGTCGATCCGCAGATGTGGGCGCCGGTCACCGGCTACATGAACCCGCTGCTGAACTCCCTGACGGGTCTCGAGCAGTCCATGAACAAGGAGCTGTCCGGCACCGCGAGCTCGCAGTTCCTGTCCCGCGTCGAGCGGGTGATCACGGGTCAGCCCGCCCGCGGGTCCAACGTGCTGCTCACCCTCGACCCGACCATCCAGAAGGCCGCCTTCGACGCCCTCGGCAGCTATCAGGGCGCGGTCGTGGCGATGGACCCCACGACCGGACGCATCCTGGCGATGGTGACCAGCCCGAGCTATGACACCAACGCGATGGCGGTGCACAACGCCAAGCAGGTCAACACGACGTACGACGAGCTGCTCAGCGCGGCGGTCAACCCGCTGGAGAACCGCACGATCGGCACCCTCAACCCGCCCGGCTCGACGTTCAAGCTCGTCGTCGTGTCGGCTGCCCTGTCGTCCGGGAAGTTCACTCCGGATTCGACCTTCCCGAACCCGGCGACCTACACCTTGCCCGGCACCTCGACCTCCATCCGCAACTTCGACGGCAACACGTGTGGACCGGGCGACCAGGTCACCATCGCCACCGCGCTGCGGCTGAGCTGCAACATCCCGATGGCCCAGCTCGCCGTCGCCCTCGGCCAGGACGCGCTGCGCGCCGAGGCGGAGAAGTTCGGGTTCAACGGCGCCGATCTCGACATCCCCCTCGCGGTCACGGGATCGGTCTACCCGACCTCGAAGCTCAGCGATGCGCAGGTCGCGCTCAGCGGTTTCGGCCAGGGCGACGTCACGGCGACGCCGCTGCAGATGGCGATGGTCGCGGCCGGTATCGCCAACGACGGGGTCGTGATGAAGCCCCGCATGGTCGACCGCGTCGTGGCTCCGGATCTGACGGTGCAGGAGAGCTTCGCCGACACCGAGCTGGGCCGCGCGCTCAGCACGACGGATGCCGCGACGATGACCTCGCTGATGATCTCGAATGTCCGTGACGGCGCTGCCAGCGGTGCAACAATAGACGGGGTCGATGTGGCCGGGAAGACCGGGACGGCAGAGCACGGGGCTTCGGATCCGTACACGCTCTGGTTCACGGGCTTCGCCCCGGCGCAGGATCCGAAGGTGGTCGTCGCCGTCATGGTGGAGAACGGCGGAGGTCTCGGGCAGTCCGGCACGAGCAACGGGATCGCGGCTCCAATCGCGAAGAAAGTCATGGAGGCGGTGCTGAGCAGATGAGACCGACACAGGGTGTGAGCTTCGGTGGACGCTACGAGCTGGACTCGCGGATCGCGATCGGCGGCATGGGCGAGGTCTGGGAGGCCACCGACCATGTGATCGGACGCACCGTCGCGATCAAGATCCTCAAAGACGAGTACATGGGCGACCCGGGCTTCCTGGAGCGTTTCCGTGCCGAGGCCCGCCACGCGGCGCTCGTCAACCACGAGGGCATCGCCAGTGTCTTCGACTACGGCGAGGAGAACGGCTCGGCCTTCCTCGTGATGGAGCTCGTGCCCGGCGAGGCGCTGTCGACGATCCTGGAGCGCGAAGGGTCGCTGTCGACCGACAAGACGCTCGACATCGTCGCGCAGACCGCTGCCGCCCTGCAGGCCGCCCACGCGGCCGGCCTCGTCCACCGCGACATCAAGCCCGGCAACCTCCTGATCACGCCCGACGGGCGTGTGAAGATCACCGACTTCGGCATCGCGCGCATCGCGGACCAGGTGCCCCTGACGGCGACCGGACAGGTGATGGGCACGGTCCAGTACCTGTCGCCCGAGCAGGCGTCGGGTCACCCGGCATCCCCGGCGACGGACATCTACTCGCTGGGCATCGTCGCCTACGAGTGCCTGGCGGGCAAGCGCCCCTTCACCGGTGAGTCGCAGGTCGCCATCGCCATGGCGCAGATCAACGACGCTCCGCCTCCGTTGCCGGCCACCATCGCCGAGCCGGTGCGCAACTTCGTCATGAGCATGATCGCCAAGAAGCCCGAAGACCGGCCGGCCACCGCGTCGGCGGTCGCCCGGGCCGCCACGGCGCTGCGTCGCGGCGACGTCGCCGGGGCGGTGGCGATCGTCCCCGCGATCGCGGGAGCGATGGCGCTCGACGACGTCACCAAGCTGCTCACTCCGGGGATGGCGACCCAGGAGGCGACCCGCATCCTGCCGACCGCCGCCGCGCTGGGTTCGGCGGCGGACGCGGCAGCGCCCGCCGAGGAGCCGAAGAAGAAGCGCAGCCCGTGGACGTGGCCGCTCGTCGCGCTCATCGCGCTGCTGCTGATCGTCCTCGGCGGCACGCTGTTCGCACTGTTCGCCAACCAGGGCGGGCAGCCGACGCCGACCCCGACGACCACGTCGACGACGGCCTCCCGCACACCCACGACTCCCACGCCGACGCCGAGCAAGACGACGGTGTCGATCGACAGCCTCGGACTGATCGGCAAGACGTGTGACGAGGCGCAGTCCATCGCCACCGCGAACGACGTCCAGATCACGTGCGAACGCGGCTCCGCCGCTCCGACCGATGCCGAGGTCGGCAAGATCTACCAGACCAACCCGACGCGCGGCGATGTCCCCACCGGCAGCATCATCACGGTGACCTTCTACGACGAGATGTCGCCGATCGGCACGCCTACGGCGCCGACCGTGACGAACGATCCCAAGGGGTCGCAGACGTTCACGGTGACGTGGGAGGCCTTCAGCTGCCCGGCCGGATCGTCGGTCACGGCGTACAACTTCACGGTGATCAACGGCACCTTCAACGCCAACGACAGCACGAGCTACCAGTCGCCGACCGCACCGCGCAGCCTGCAGGTGACCGCCGACAAGGACGTGCAGCCGGGATCACTCATTCTGGTGAAATACACCGCGCAGTGCGGCGACCGCGAGAGCGGCTCCTCGCAGGAGGGCCAGGCGCAGATCCCCACGGCGAGCACGTCGACGGGAACTCCGGCGCCCTGAGTGGCGAGCCTCCTGGGACGGGGGCGCCCCAGGAGGCGTTCAGCAGGGTTCGATTAGGCTGGCGGTGAGTCAGCCCAGGGGAGAGAAGTGTCGGGAGAGCAGCGTGTGCTGTCCGAGCGGTACCGCGTCGATGAGCTCATCGGCCGCGGTGGGATGGCGAGCGTCTACCGTGGACAGGATCTGACCCTCGGCCGCCAGGTCGCGATCAAGGTCCTCAAGCGCGAGCTCGCCGACGACAACGCCTTCCGCACCCGTTTCCGGCTCGAGGCGCAGTCCGCCTCGAGGATGTCGCACCCGGCGATCGTCCGCGTCTACGACGCCGGAGAGGACACCGAGACCGACCCCGACGGCACGGCGCACCAGGTTCCGTACATCGTCATGGAGCTCGTCGAGGGCACCCTGCTGAAAGACCTGGTCACCGACGGCGGTGTCGCGGTCCCCGATGCCATCCGCTACGTGGACGGCATCCTGGAGGCCCTCGAGTATTCGCACCGTGCGGGCGTCGTGCACCGCGACATCAAGCCGGGCAACGTCATGATCACCGCGGCCGGCCAGGTCAAGGTGATGGACTTCGGCATCGCCCGCGCCGTGTCCGACTCCTCCTCGACGGTCGCCGAGACGACCGCGATCATCGGGACCGCCGCCTACCTCTCACCGGAGCAGGCGAAGGGCGAGCCGGTCGATGCTCGGGCCGACCTCTACTCGGCCGGCATCGTCCTGTACGAGCTCCTCACCGGCCGTCAGCCGTTCCGCGGCGAGTCGCCCGTCGCCGTGGCGTACCAGCACGTCAGCGAGACGCCGCTGGCTCCCTCGGAGCTCGTCGACGCGATCCCCCGCTCGGTGGATGCCGTGGCCCTGCGTGCTCTCGCCAAGGATCCGTTCCAGCGCTACCAGGACGCGGCCTCCTTCCGACAGGCGCTCGACGCGACCCTCGAGGGGCGCGCACCCACGAAGAAGCAGGTGGGGGCGCTCACCAGCGAGCTCTACGGCGCCAACCCGCGGCAGGCGGCCGAGACCGCGCGGTCGCTCCGGCAGCTGACCGCGGACACGACGATGAGACGCACGCAGGCCGGCCCGCCCGCGGCCTGGATCTGGGCGGGCGTCGCCGTGCTGGCGGTCGTCCTGATCTCCGTGCTGATCTGGGTGATGACCAGTCGCCCGGGCACGCCCGTGCCCCAGAACTCCCGCATCGTCGAGGACGTCACCGACATGTCGTGGGACCGCGCGAGCGAGACCCTCACGGCCCAGGATCTGCAGCCGCGGCGCGTCGACCAGAGCAGCGACCAGATCACGGAAGGCAACGTCATCCGCACCGATCCGGGCGCGGGCACCACGGTCGCACCGGGTCAGTCGATCACCGTCTACGTGTCGACGGGCCAGCAGACCAGCGCCGTGCCCGCGCTCACCGGTCTGTCGTCCACGCAGGCCGAGGCCGCTCTGAAGACGGCGGGCCTGCAGCTGGGCGCGGTCACGACCCGCAGCGACCCCGATCTGGCGCAGGGCATCGTGATGTCGGCCGACCAGACCGAGGGCGCGCAGGTGCCCGTCGGCACACGCGTCAACCTCACGGTGGCCAGCGGCAAGGTCGCGCTGGTGAATCTGGTCGGCTACACGGTGGAGGCCGCGACACGCGAACTCGAGTCGGACGGCCTGAAGCTCACGCCGACCGTCGTCGAGGATCCGTCGTGCCCCGCCAACCCCGGCACGCCGATCGTCGCCGGACAGTCGCTGCCGCCGGGAGACGTCCCCATCCACTCCACGGTGGAACTGCGGGTCTGCTCCGGCACCTGACCGGCCGCGCGCGGGCTCAGCCCCGAAGCGGGTGCAGTCGCGCACCGCGCGCCGCCGCGCCGGGCACGCCCACCCGTTCGAGCCAGTTTCCGAGCAGCAGGTAGCCGCCCTCGGTGAGCACCGCCTCCGGGTGGAACTGCACCCCCCACAGCGGCAGGTGGCGGTGGGCGAGTCCCATCACCACCCCCGACGCCGTCTCGGCCGTGACGTCGAGCTCCTCCGGGAGCGTGTCCCGCCTCACAGCGAGCGAGTGGTACCGGGTCGCCGTGAACGGTGACGGCAGTCCCGTGAAGGGGACGTCCCCGCGATGCCGCACGTGCGAGGTGGTGCCGTGGCGCAGTTCGGGCGCCTCCGCCACGGTCGCCCCGAAGGCGACCGCGAGGGCTTGGTGCCCCAGGCAGACACCGAGCAGAGGGATGCCGGCGGCAGCGGCGGCGCGGACGACGGCGACCGACGACCCCGCGTCCTCGGGACGTCCCGGACCGGGGGAGACCAGCACGCCGGCGAACGCTCCGATCGTGCGGACCGGGTCGGCGACGGCATCCGCTTCGACCATGTCGGTGTCGGCGCCGAGCTCGTGCAGGTAGCCCACGAGCGTGTGCACGAAGCTGTCGTGATTGTCCACGACCAGCACGCGCGCGCGATCAGCCACCGACGGTGGCCTCCTGCGGGTTGATGAACTGACCGACCCAGGGGAACACATACCAGAACAGGCCATAGAGCACGGCGGCCAGCAGGACGAGGAGGATGAGCACCCGCACCCAGGCCGGGCCGGGCAGGACGCGCCACAGAGCGGCATACATCAGGCGGTCACTCCCTGAGTCAGTGAGGCGGGGGCACCCGCGGCGGTCGGGGTGAAGCTCTCGAACACCGCGTAGGCGATGATGCGCTCGAGCATGTTGAGCTTGGGGGCGCAGCTGGTCAGCGTGAGGTAGCGGCCGTTCGCCGCCAGACCGACCTGCTGCGGCACGGGGAGGAGGACCTCGACCTGGGTGTCCTGCACGTACTCCAGCGTGCGGAAGCGGTAGGTGTACCAGCCGTCGGGCGTCTGGATCACGATCGCGTCGCCGATGACGAGCTTGTCGATCGGGTCGAACGGGGCACCGGAGGTCCAGCGGTGCGCCGCGTAGACGGTGTTGCCGACCTCGCCCGGCATGGCGGTGTCGGTGTAGTGACCGATCTCGCCCGCGTCGAGGATGTCGCGACGACCCGTTCCGGCGGCGACCGTGAACTGCCAGTTCGGACCGAAACGAGGGATGAACATCACGCCGAACTGCTGGCCGTAGTCCTGCTGGGCCAGGACGGGCACGACCGGATCACCCGTCTCGCTCGGAGACGCGCTCGGTGTCGCGCTGGGCGAGCCGGATGCCGTCGGGTCGTCGCTCGGCTGCTGCAGCCAGCTCTGCGACAGCGCGCTGGCCTCGTTGTGCTTCTGCGAGCCGATGATCAGGTCGCCGATCCACATCTGCCAGGCGACGTACAGGAGGGCGACGACACCGGCCGTGATCAGCAACTCGCCGAGCACGCCCAGGAAGGACGCGCGCCGTCGCGGACGCGCGGGGGTCACGACGGGGGTCGCGGGAGCCTCCGCGGCGGGTGCGGCGGAGGTGGCGGCATCCGCGGACGAGGGGGTCGACGGACCGCCCGCACCGTCCTGTGCGGCGAGTCGGCGCGCGCGACGCGACGTGTGCTCACCCGGGCCGGCGACCCGGGGCCCGTCGTCGCCCATACCCTCGTTCACGGTGTGATTCTCGCACAGCATGGCTGAGGGAGACCTGCCAGGTAGAATCTTCGCCATGGCACGTTCAGGCAAGGAAGACGAGCAGCTCGCGGAGTACGGCGAGGGCGAGTCCGCACCCAACCCGGTGTGGTTCAAGCCCATCATGCTCGGGCTCATGATCCTCGGTCTGCTGTGGGTGATCGTGTTCTACCTGAGCAACCAGGCGCTGCCGATCCCGGGCATCGCCGGCTGGAACCTGGTGATCGGCTTCGGCATCGCCTTCATCGGGTTCCTCATGACGACGCGCTGGCGCTGACCCCCGCACGACCCGTCGTCCGCGCTGTCCACAGGCGCATCCCCCTGTGAATTACACCGGTGTGATTCATCCCCATATGTGGATGAAGCTGTGGATAACTCTCACCCGCGGCACCCGCGGACCCCGCCTCCCGCGAGGCGGACGGCGTCAGGCGTACACGAAGAGCGGCACCGCCAGCAGCGCGACGAGCCCGACGGCGACGGCGATCAACAGCCAGGTCTGCAGCGCGCGCTGACGGATCTTGCGGGTGCGCGCGAAGATCACGCCGATCAGCGCCCCCACCAGACCGCCGCCGATGTGCGCCTGCCAGGCGATGTTCGAGCCCGGCAGGAACGTGATCACCAGGTTGATCCCCAGCAGCACCGCGATCGCCGTCACGTTCGCGCCGAGGTGTCGGCCGATGATGAACATCGCACCCAGCAGACCCCAGACCGCGCCCGAGGCGCCGACGACCACCGTCGCCGGCGCGAGCAGTGCCGTGAGCACCGACCCGCCGACCGCACTCAGGACGTACAGCGTGAGGAACCGCCACCGCCCGAGCAGCGGTTCGAGGCTGCGCCCCAGCGCCCACAGCGCGAGCATGTTGAACGCGATGTGCCAGATGCTCGCGTGCACGAGCGTCACGGTCACGAGCCGCCACGGCTCGGTGTAGGCCAGGGGGGCGTAGAACGCGAGCGCATTGCGCACGGTCGCGCCGACCCCGCCGGGGATCAGGCCGACGAGGTAGAGGGCGCTCGTGACGATCAGGAGGGCGTACGTGACGACCGGCTTGCCGTCGAGTCCGGCCACGCGGCGCCGCGGCATCCGCGTGACGTTCGCCGCCTTGCGCTGGTCGGCCAGGCACTCCGGGCAGATGACTCCCACGGGCAGCGGCGTCTGGCACTCGGGGCAGATCGTCCGCAGGCAGCGCTGACAGAGCACGAAGCTCTGGCGATCCGGATGCCGGTAGCAGAAGTTGTCCGGGTTGGTCCGGAGCTCGGAGTCGGTCACGCCGGCCGGTTCCGCGCGATCAGGCCGCGACGACGTCGATGGAGCTGATGACGACGGGCTCGATCGGGCGGTCGCCCGCGGCGGTCGGGACGGCCGAGATCGCGTCGACGACGGCGCGCGACGCATCGTCGGCGACCTCGCCGAAGATCGTGTGCTTGCCGTTGAGCCACGGCGTCGGGTCGGTGGTGATGAAGAACTGCGAGCCGTTCGTGCCCTCGGCCTTACCGGTGATCGCGTTGCGACGCAGACCCGCGTTGGCCATGGCCAGCAGGTAGGGCGCGCCGAAGGTGAGCTCGGGGTGGATCTCGTCGTTGAAGTTGTAGCCCGGCCCGCCGACGCCCTGGCCGAGCGGGTCGCCGCCCTGGATCATGAAGTTCGGGATGATGCGGTGGAAGATGACGTCCTTGTACAGCGGGCCCTCACCCGGCTTGCCCGTCGCCGGGTGCGTCCACGCCTGCGAGCCGTCGGCGAGACCGGTGAAGTTCTGCACGGTGCGGGGTGCGTGGTCTCCGAAGAGGTTGACGACGATGTCGCCGTGGTTGGTGTGGATGGTCGCGACGGCGGTGTGGATCGGCATGCCTAGCATTCTCTCACCTGTCAACCCCTCGCAAGGCCCGGGAGGTCTGGCAAGATGGGATGAAACCCAGCCGGAACCCAGGGAGGGCACCGTGAGCCTCAGCCGCAAGCGCAAGAAGGAACTCCGCAAGCTCCAGCACCAGGCGAACACGCTGTGGGAGTCGCAGCAGGTCCTGATCGGACAGGCCGGCGAGGTCGCCCGCGAGGCGGGACGCCAGCTCGGCAACTACAACCGTGAGCAGGTCGTGCCCACCGTGCAGCACACGTATGAGAAGTACGCCGCCCCGTACGTCGAGCAGGGCGTCGCGACCTCCAAGAAGGTCTACAACGACAAGGTCGTCCCGACCGCCGGTGCCCTGATCGGCTCGGCGCTGTCGGTGTGGGATGCCGCGAGCGAGAAGCGTCACGACCTCGCAGCCGGCCGCGGTTTCGGCTCGATCGACCTGGCGGCCATCCAGAAGAAGGCCGACAAGTACGGCAAGAAGGCGACCAAGCAGCTCAGCGTCGCGGCACCCAAGAAGCGCATCGGCGCCGGCGGTGTCATCGCGATCCTGCTCGGCGTCGCCGCGGCCGCGGGCGTCGTCTACGCCGCCTGGCAGACCCTGCGCGCCGACGACGAGCTGTGGGTGGCGGACGACCCGCTGCGCGCACCGGATGCCTGAGCAGCCCCGGTCGTCAAGCTCCCGCAGCCCCCGGTCGTCAAGCTCCCGCAGCCCCCGGTCGTTGAGCGAGCGCAGCGAGTCGAAACGCCATGACTGATCCGCTCGCGCGCGTGCGCACCGCCGCCGCGGCGCGCGGTCTCGACATCGAGCTGCGCGAGCGACCCCCGGCATCCAGTCTCGACGAGGCCGCGCGGTTGCTGGGCCTCCAGCCGGCCGACATCGTGAAGACCCTCGTGGTGAAGAAGTCGGACGACACCTACCTGTTCGCGCTGATCCCCGGAGACCTGGCGATCTCGTGGCCGAAACTGCGCGCTCTCGTCGGCGTGAACAAGCTGCGCCTGCCGGAGCCCGAGCTCGCCCTGCAGGCGACCGGGTACGAGCGGGGGACGATCGTCCCCATCGGCAGCACGACCGACTGGCCGGTGTACGCGGATGCGTCGATCGCCGGGCGCCGCATCGCGATGGGCGCCGGCGCGCACGGGTACAGCCTCTTCGTGGACGCCGACGAACTGATCGCCGCCTACGACGCCACGGTCGCCGACATCTCGCAGCCGGTCAGCCCGACGCGCTGACGGCGAGGCCGGCCATGCCGAGCGCCACGTCGACCAGCTTCACCCGTTGCGGCGGAAGGGCGCTGAGCGGAAACCACTCGGCGCGGTCGGTCGACCCGTTCTGCTCGTGCCGCAACCGGCCGCCGGTCACCTCGGCTCGGTAGACGATCCGCAGGGTGTGGAGCGGTTCCGTGTCCTCCGCATACACGCGTCTGCTCGCGGGGATCACGCGGGAATGGATGCCGAGGAGCTCGCCCACCCGCACGCGGAAGCCGGTCTCCTCCCAGACTTCACGGCGGGCCGCGTCGACGGGGTCCTCACCGGGCTCGAGGCCACCGCCGGGCATGGTCCACGCGCCGCGGCGCCCCTGATGCCAGTGGGCGAGCAGCACGCGATCGTCCGCGTCGACGACGACGGCGTACGCCGCAACCCGCAGGTCCATCCCGTGAGCCTAGCGGGCGCGGCTATGACGCCGGGAGGCGTCTTTTCCCCGTCGGACACGCGGGTCAGACGGCCGCGGTCCGCAACTCCCGGTCGCGCAGGGCGCGCTCGACCGCCTCGACGTCGCGCACGGCGCCCCGGTCGGCCGACGTCGCCATCGCGGCGTAGGCGCGCAAGGCGAGCGACACGGGACGGTTGCGGTCGCGGGGCGCGTAGCCGCCGTCCGACAACAGCCGGGCACGCCGACGCTCGAGCTCGTCGTCGTCCACGCGCAGGCTCATGCCGCGCGAGGGGATGTCGATGTCGATGATGTCGCCGTCCTCGACGAGCGCGATGATCCCACCGCTGGCCGCCTCGGGGGAGACGTGTCCGATCGACAGACCCGACGTCCCGCCGGAGAACCGACCGTCGGTGACGAGGGCGCAGACCTTGCCCAGACCGCGGCCCTTGAGGAACGAGGTCGGGTGCAGCATCTCCTGCATCCCCGGCCCGCCCTTCGGTCCTTCGTACCGGATGACGACGACATCGCCCGGCTGCACCTGCTTGCCGAGGATCTTGGCGACCGCCTCCTCCTGCGACTCGCACACGACCGCCGGTCCCGAGAACACGAGGATCGACGGATCGACGCCCGCCGTCTTGACGACCGCCCCGTCGACGGCCAGGTTGCCGCGCAGCACCGCGAGCCCGCCGTCGGCCGAGTACGCGTGCGCGGCGGACCGGATGCAGCCGTTCCCGGCATCCTCATCCAGCGCCGCCCAGCGCTCGGACTGCGAGAACGCGCTCGAGGACCGCACGCCGCCGGGGGCCGCATGCCACAGGTCGCGGGCGGTGTCGGACGCGGTGCCTCCGCGCACGTCCCACTCCGCCAGCCACGAGGCGAGGGAGTCGGAGTGGATGGACGACACGTCCTCGTTGAGCAGACCCGCGCGGTGCAGCTCGCCGAGGATCGTGGGGATGCCGCCCGCGCGGTGCACGTCCTCCATGTAGTACATGCGGCCGTACGCCGGGTTGGGGGCGATCTTGGCGAGGCAGGGCACGCGGCGGGAGATGGCGTCGATCTCGTCGAGCCCGAAGTCGATGCCGGCCTCGTGTGCCGCGGCCAGCAGATGCAGGATCGTGTTGGTCGACCCGCCCATGGCGATGTCGAGCGCCATGGCGTTGGCGAAAGCGGCGGGACTCGCGACCGCCCGGGGGAGCACCGAGGCGTCGTCCTCGTCGTAGAAGGCGCGGGTGATCTGCACGGCGACCTCGCCGGCCTTCTCGTACAGGGCGCGGCGGGCCGTGTGCGTCGCGAGCACCGATCCGTTGCCGGGGAGGGCCAGGCCGAGGGCCTCGACGAGGCAGTTCATCGAGTTCGCGGTGAACATCCCCGAACACGAACCGCAGGTCGGGCAGGCGTTCTCCTCGATGCGCTGGATGTCGGCATCCGACACGGTGTCGTTGGCCGCCTCGGAGATCGGGTCGACGAGGTCGAGGGTGCGGACGGTTCCGTCGACGAGGGTGGCGCGGCCCGACTCCATCGGTCCGCCCGAGACGAAGACCGTCGGGATGTTCAGGCGTAGCGCCGCCATGAGCATGCCGGGGGTGATCTTGTCGCAGTTGGAGATGCACACGAGCGCGTCGGCCTGATGGGCGTTGACCATGTACTCGACCGAGTCGGCGATGAGGTCGCGCGAGGGCAGCGAGTACAGCATGCCGCCGTGGCCCATCGCGATGCCGTCGTCGACGGCGATCGTGTTGAACTCGCGCGGGATGCCGCCGGCGGCGGAGATCGCCTCGGACACGATGCGACCGACCGGCTGCAGGTGGGTGTGGCCGGGGACGAACTCGGTGAAGCTGTTCGCGACCGCGATCATCGGCTTGCCGAAGTCGGCCGCGTTGACACCGGCGGCGCGGAAGAGGGCACGGGCGCCGGCGGCGTTGCGGCCGTGGGTGACGGTGCGGGAGCGCAGAGGGGTGGGCATGGTTCCACCCTGGGGGCCGTCAGCGGTCGGCGGAAGTGGCTGCTGATACTAGTAGTGGGAGCACTAGGTTTGTGGAGTGACCGATGAGCACCCCCATGACGTCCGTGACGACGGCCGTCAGCAACGGCGGGAGCTCGGATCGTTCCTGCGCCGGCAGCGCGAGCGCCTCGACCGCTCGGCGTACGGTCTCCCGCCCGCCGGACGCGGACGCACGACGGGCCTGCGCCGCGAGGAGGTGTCGTACCTCTCCGGCGTGAGCGTGACCTGGTACACGTGGCTCGAGCAGGGCCGCGACATCCATCCCTCGCGCCAGGTGCTCGACGCCGTGGCGACGGCACTGCGCCTCACCGATACGGAGCACGACTACGTCCTGAGCCTCGTGGGACTCGCTCCGAGGCCCGCGGTGCGCGCGGGAGCGGTGGACGTCGCCCCCGCGCACGTCCAGCGCTTCCTCGATGCGCTCGACGAGCACCCCGCCTACGCGCTCGCGCCCGACTGGGGCATCGCGGGGTGGAACCGCGCCTACGAGCGGCTCTATCCGGGGGTCGCGACGACGACGGCCGAGGATCGCAACCTGCTCTGGCTGGTCTTCACCGATCCGTCGGTGCGCTCGCTCCTGGACGACTGGGATGACACGAGCCGCCGTTTCCTCGCCGAGTTCCGCGCCGAAGCGGGCCCTCGACTCGGCGACCCGCGGTATCGCGACCTGGTGGCCCGCCTGTCCGCCGCGAGTGACGACTTCCGTGCGCGCTGGAACGAGCACGGCGTGAGCGGGTTCCGCTCCCGCGAGCGCGTGTTCCGGCATCCGGCGCTCGGACGCCTCGTGTTCGAGCACCACCAGCTACGCCCCTCCGACGAGACCGATCTGCAGCTCGTCGTCTACGTGGCGGATGCCGAGACGCGAACGCGCTTCCACGGCTCGGCATCCTGAGCGGACGCCTCTCGGTCAGCTGCGCAGGGCCACCACCGGCTCGATCCGCGCCGCGCGGCGCGCCGGGATCCATCCCGCGACGAGTCCGACCACTCCGCCGAGGACGGCGCCGGCGGCGGCGAGCAGCGGGTCGAGGACGGGGACCCAGCCCGCGACGAGCGAGACCGCGAGCACACCGAGCACCGCGAGCGCGGCCCCCATGATGCCGCCGAGCAGCCCGATGACGACCGACTCCACGACGAACTGCCCGGCGATCTGCCGCGAGGTCGCCCCCAGCGCGCGGCGCAGGCCGATCTCCGGTGTGCGCTCCATCACGGAGAGCATCGTCACGTTGGCGATGCCGAGGCCGCCCGCGAGGAGCACGATGACCCCGAGCGCCACGAAGACGATGTTCACATCCGATTGCACGCCGCGGCTGAGGTCGCTTCCGGCGCGGGGCGCGGCGACCTCGACCGCGTCCGGATCGGCGGGGTTGAGGGTGAGCGGCGCCTGGTCCTTCACCTGCGGTCCGGCGCCGACGACGATCCGCGCCTGCACGCTGCCCGGTCCGCCGAGGCCGAAGTCGGCACGGGCCGCGCCGGTCGGGACGATCACGGCGTCGAGCAGGTCGGCGCGACGTTCGAACCCGTCCACGATGCCGATGACGGCGTACGCGATCCCCCCGATGAAGATCGACGGCTGACTGTCGATGCGGTTGATCGAGAGGCGCTCCGCCACGCGGGCGCCCACCACGGCGACGCGGTCGCCGCGCCGATCGTGACCGAGGTCGAACATACGCCCCGCCTGGACGGTGCCGCCGATCGTGTCGAGCAGCTCCGCGGATGCCGCGACGATGGGCGGGGCCGCGGGCAACGCGATCGAGGGGTCGTTGACCGGGACCGCGGTGACGGTCGCGCCGTCGGGAAGCGCCACGTCGGACAGGAGCACGGCGGACTCGACGCCCGCGAGGCGCTCGACGCGCTCGACGGCATCCCACGGGAGTCGCGCGGTGGCGACCTGTCCGCCGCCGCGCGTGGTCGCCGTCGACGGGGTGATCTCGATACCCGTCGCCGCGGCGGCGTCGAACTGTCGCGCGATCTGTCCCGCGGCCGTCTGCGCGAAGCCGAGTGTCGCGACGAGGGCGCCGACGCCGAGGACCGTGCCCGCGAGGGTCATCACGAGTCGTGCCGGTCGTGCGCCGATGTCCACCGTCGCCTCGGCGACGAGGTCGGCCGCGGAGAACCGATCCGCGCGCGCGACGGGCGGGACGAGCCCGTCGACGCCCGCTTCCTCGGCGGGAGGACGGCGGTCGCGGCGACGCGGGATCCATCGCACGTCAGGCCACCTCTTCCAGTCGTCCGTCGGAGATGCGCACGCGCCGCCCGGCCCGTGCGGCCACCGTGCTGTCGTGCGTGATGACCACCAGCGTCTGACCCTCGCCGTGCAGCTCGTCGAACAGCTCGAGCACCTCGTCGGAGGTGCTCCGGTCCAGGTTGCCGGTGGGCTCGTCGGCGAGCAGAAGGCTCGGCCGGCCCACCACCGCGCGGGCGACGGCCACCCGCTGCCGTTCGCCGCCCGACAGGAGCGTGGGCAGGAAGTCGACGCGGTGACCGAGACCGACGCGGTCGAGCGCCGCGCGCGCCCGCGACTCGCGCTCGCCCCGCGGCACACCGCTGTAGAGCATGGGGACCAGGACGTTCTCGAGGACGGTCCGACGGGGCATGAGGTGGAACGCCTGGAAGACGAAGCCGATGCGCCGGGCTCGCACCGCCGCACGCCGATCCTCGTCGAGGGCGCCGGTGAGAACGCCGTCGAAGCGGTACTCGCCGACGCTCGGGCGGTCGAGCAGGCCGAGGATGCTCAACATGGTCGACTTGCCCGACCCGCTCGGCCCCACGATCGACACGTAGTCCCCGGTGTCGACGCGCAGATTGATCCCCTTGAGGGCCTGCACCTCCGGCGGTCCGGGAAACGACCGGGTCACGTCGCGCAGTTCGACCAGGGGTGCGACGGCATCCGCCGCACTCACTTCCCGACCACCACGAGGTCGCCCTCCGTGAGTTCGCCGCCGGACGGCGTCACCTCGACGACACCCTTCGCCGACAGGCCCGTCTGCACGGTGACGAGCCGCGTCTGCGCGCGGGGATCGCGAGGATCACCGACGACGACCTCGACGCGTGCCTCCCCGCCCGTGCCCGCCGACAGTGCCGCGAGGGGGACGGAGAGCACCTTGCCGTCGGTCGCGCCGACCGGGATCGACACGCGGACGTTGCTGCCCTGGATCTGCTGGATCTGCTCGGTCGAGAGGGGGTCGGGGGTGAGCGTCAGCGACCAGCGGCCGTTCGCGTCCTTGCCGCTCGCGGGGGTGATCGCGGCGATCGTCGCCGTGTGCGCCGCGCCGTCCGGCAGCGCGAAGCTCGCTTTCCCGCCGACCGTCAGAAGCCGCGCGTCGGCCGAGGCCACCGAGCCGGTGAGCTGCACGGTGGCGCCCGAGACGGTCATCGCCTTCCCCTGCAGCACGCTCCCGCGCTTGGCCGTCACCTCATCCACACGTCGCGGAAGACTGCTGAGATACAGCACCTCCGAGGAAGGCAATGCGGTGAGTGCGGCTTCACGGGCCCGCGCCAGGTCGGCCTCGGCCTGGGCGACCTGCTCGCGCGCGGCATCCCTCGCGGCGCGCTGCGCCGAGGTGTCGGGAGCGGCGGACAGCTGCTCGCGCCGCAACTGGGCCAGCGCGAGGTCGTCCTGGAGATTGGCGATCCGCGAGGGTGCCTCACCCGCGGCCTGGGCGTCGGCGACCGCGCGCTGCGCGGCGGCGACCTCGTTGTCCGCCTGACGGATCTCGACCGCCGAGGCGCCGGAGGCGGCCTTGCCGAGATCGGCGGATGCCGCGCCCAACGACTGCCGCGCCGACTGCAGCCCCTGCTCCGCTGCGCGGACGGTCGCGGCCGCGGAGGCATCCCCGCCCGGGGCGGGATAGCCGGCGGCCGTGTACAGCGCGTCGACGCCGGCCGCGGTGGTCTCGTCGAAGCGGTCGGATGCCGGATCGCCGCCGTCGATGCCGACCGCGCGCAGCGCGTTCTTCAACTGCACGACGTCGGGACCGGAGACGCCGAAGCGGAGCGTGCGGTACGCGGGCAGCTCGCCCGGCAGGACGATCACCGGCCTGCCGGCCACTTCGAGCGCGATCGACAGGGGGTTCAGCTCCGCGCCCGTGGCGGGCACCTGGCCGGTCACGACGGCGGGACCCTCGACGCTCGCGGTGTCGATCGTCACCTCCGTGGCGTCGGCGTAGCCGACGTCGGCCCTGACGGTGACATCGTTGCTCAACTCACCGAACTCGACGGGCACGGTGACGAGCCCGGCCGCGGGCGCGGCGGCGTTGGCCCCACCCGCCGGCGCGACGACGAAAGTCCCCACGAGAAGTCCGGCGACGAGGGCCCCGGTCGCGACGAGCGCGGTGATCCACAGCGCTCGATTGGCCCGCAGCATCCCTCGCCAGCCGGAGCGGCGCCCGGCATCCGGCGCATCGGATGCCGGCGCATCACCGGCGGGCACGACATCATCGGCAGGTGCGAGATCGCCGAGCAGGTCGACCTCGGAGGAGCGGTCGGGGTCGCCGGCGGCGCGGTCGCTCGTCATCTATCGTCCCGCCTGCTCGGCGGCCGCCTTGAGCGCCTCGAGCTCGGCCTTGTGGTCGGCGATGAACTGTCGCTCCAGCTCGAACTGCACCTTCTGCTGCTCCGCGGTGTATCCGGTCTTCGTCCGGCAGTCGAGGTCGGCGAGGGCGACGGCGACCTCCTCTTCGGCGAGCGTGGCGAGTTCGGGGTCATCCTCCTGCGCACCCGAGGAGCCGCTCATCTTCTCGTAGTACGACGACAGCTTGTTCGAGATCGACATCTGCGCGTCGGTCTGCGCCGAGAAGCCCGTGTGTCCGGCGTCGCTCATGCAGGACGACCACTTCTGGTTGATCTCCGCGAAAGCCGTGTTGGTGGCCATGTCCGTGTAGAACGTGTTGATCGCTTCGTTCAGCGAGGCGAACTGCTCGTCCTGCATCGGATCGCTGTTGGTCTCGTGCTGCGCCGCGCCCTGGCATCCCGCCGTCTTCCAGTCGTACTCGTACGACCCGTCCTCGCCGAGCTGGTCCTCGGTGGGCTGGGGTCCGTAGAGCGCCTCCCAGTACGCGGTCTGCTCCGTCTGGGAGAGGCTGTCGAGGTAGCCCTGGTTCGGGTCGGTGTACGGGGTCTCCTGCGCGGGCTGGTCGGACATCGGGTTCTTCACCATGCCGTAGCCGTACTGCGAGACCCAGTCCCGGTCGTCGGGCTTCCACATGTCCGCGTCACCGGCCGAGAACGAGACGTTCTGGGTGTTCGGCGTGTACTCGAAGCCCTGGTCCTTCATGCACTGGGCGACGAGCTCCTCGGACTTCTTCTGCGATTCGGCGTATCGCTGCTCCTGCTCCGAGGCCGACAGGTTGGTGCCGTAGACGGCGCCGAGGTACTCCATCAGCGGCGAGTCGGTCTTCCCACCATTGCCGTCGGAGGCGGCCGTGCAGCCGGATGCCGAGATCGCGAGGGCGACCGCGGCCAGCGTGGTGGTGGCGATACGGGTGAGGGTCTTCATGGCGGGGGTCCCATCGTGTCGTCGGAGCGAAACGGCTCCGATGAACACGCTATGAGAGCCCCATGGACCCTCGCGTCCCCCTAGAGGATGATCCGCTCCGCGGCCCGGGCGTGTCTCGCCGCCGCGTGGCGGATGGCGGTGCTCAGGCGAGCTTCGCGACGATCGCCGCGATGCGACGCGCCCGCGTCTCCTCCGCCTTCGCCGACAGCACGTTCGTGACGTGGGCCTTCCGCGCGCTCGGTGCGAGCGTGTCGAATGCGGCGCGAGCTCCGGCATCCGCCAGCGCGCCGGCCAGGTCGTCGGGGAGCTCGACGGTGCGCGGTGCCGTGTCGAGCTCGAGGACGACCTCGATGGCGTCACCGCCGGCCAGGCCCGTCGCCGCCCGTTTGTCGGATGAGAAGGGGATCAAATGCCGCCCGCCCATCACCGCGAGGGTGCTCGGGTAGGTGAAGCCGTTGACGGTCACGGAAACGGCGGCACGACTGCCCCCACCCAGTCCGTCGACGATCTCGGGCGGCACCACGATCCCGGTGTTGTTGCCCTGCTGGAACAGCGTGGTCTCAAAGCGCATGCAGTGAGTATCCCAGCGCACGACCAGCGGCGGAAGACGGGGCGAGATGTCTGTGGAGCCTAGGAGATTCGAACTCCTGACATCCTGCTTGCAAGGCAGGGTCATCGCACCACCCGAGGGTCCGGATTCCCGCAGAATCATGCGGAGCCGGGCCCTCGTTCGTACAACCTCGTACAACCGTTTTATGGCACGTATAGCCCCGTAATGGCACGACTCTGGCACGAACGAAAGGCCCCACGAGCAGACTGCCGCCAGCCGATACGCGGCGAGCACGCGACCGTCCACGCCCTCCCGCCCGAGGGCCACGCGGACGCGAAGCGGAGAGCCTCACCGTCGCTTTCGTGTCCGTGAGCGTTTCACCTTGCCGTTCGCGAGCGTCACCCGGACCTCGTACCAGCGAGCGCCATAGAAGGTGCCCTGCCGGAGGAACGTCTCTTCCATCACGACGGCGGCTCCCCCCGTGAGTGTGTACGGCAGGCCTGGCTCCTCGATCCCCATGAGGGGGATCAGGCTCCCAGGGATCTCGTCGCTTCGGTGAACTTCGACATGGTGTATCTCGATGGGCGCGCGTCCCTTGTTCCAGATGTACGCCCAGACCGTCTGCTCGTCCTCGGTGGCATGCGTGTTCGCCCGCACCTTCACCCGTGGTCCGGACCACGCCCAGGCGGTGATGCTCCATGCGAGAGAGAACAACGCGATGGTTCCGGCGACTATCGAGATGACGAACGCGGGCAAGGCGAAGGGGTCGCTGGCTTGAACGAGGATCACGGGCCGAGCCTATCGAGAGGGCTCATCCCGATTCGTGATGCCTGGCTCTTGCATCATGGACGGTGTGGGCTCACGTCGCGGACGGGTCGGGGACATTACTCGCGCAGGTTGAGGGGGCGCACGTCGTCCTCGTAGATGCCGTAGACGTACGGGCCAGGCTTGCCAGCGCGCCGCAAGATGCGCGCCTCGTTCCGGAGGAGCCAGGACAGCATCGTCTCTCCAGAGATGTTCGCGTTGCTGACGGCGAACACGCGCGCTCCGGCGACCCTTACCGCTGATGCCTCCGCGGGGCGCTTCGCGATCTGAGAGTCCTTGCACAGGCACACTTCTCCCTGCGCGGTGGCCTCGGTGATCCAGTCGGGATCAGCCATGCCCTCACCGACGCGCTGACCGTAGCGCTCGTTCATGGTGACGACTTCCCAGCCACGCTCGCGCAGACCATCCGGGATGATCTTGCTCCCCATCCCTCTGTCGATGAAGAAGCGATGCGACCCGGCCGTCACATCGCCCCTACGCGGCCAGCGGTTGGAGCACCTGCACCGTATGCTCCGGGAGGTCGTAGTCGTAGGCGATGCTCGCGGGCGGCTCCCCGGCTTTTAGGCGTCCGAGCACGTCACTCACCCGCACTCCGGTGCCCGCAAGGGTGGGCTGACCGAACGACTGTTGCGGGTCTATGTTCATGAGCACGTCGTCAGCCACCGGAATCGCGAGCCGGTGCGCGTAAGCGGGTCCGTAGGTGATGGTGCGGAGGCGGTCACCGAGCGCCGCGCGGAAAACGCCTTGCCCGTGCACGACTTCGGAGAGGTCGGCGGAGTCGTCGCCCTCTATCTCCTCCCACATGATGTCGGCCCCATCAGTCTTCAGCCGTTGGCTGGCGAGGGCGTACTCCATGCCGTAGCGACGGCGCACGGCCTCCACGGAGTCGCGGATCGTGCGCGTGCGGAGGCCCTGGTCCTTCAGGAAGCCGACGACGTAGGCTTCAGCGAGGGACAGGAAGGGGACGTGATAGCCGCGGCCTTCCTGAACACCGTCGATCAGCGGAGGCATGTGCGTGCCGGAGGCGGTGGTGTAGCCGTGCATCCACCTGGCGACGGTCGATTGCGGCTTGCCGAGGATGCGCGCGACCTCGCTCTGTGAGTACAGAGGGGTGGTCAGCGTGTCCATCGTTCCAGTCCTTCTGGTGGGGGCTCGTTCGCAGATTAGCAGTGTGAGCCTGGGCACCGACGCTGGACTGCCTCCGCGTCGTGACACTCCGTCACTACGGTTATCAGCATGACTCCCCTCCCGGTTCCGCCCGAGTCGTTCGACGGGCTCAACTTCGGCGTCTCGCTCGCCGCGGCCATCGTGAGCGTGCTCGCCCTCATCATCGCCGGCTATTCGCTCGGGTGGCAGATTGTTCGCCACTACCGCTGGGCACGCCCGCGTCTCGTCGTCACCGGCGAGTGGGGCCGGATGCACGAACAGCACTCGGATGGTCGCGTGGACCGCGACACCTGGGCGCTGGAGGTCACCGTGACCAACACGGGGGACGTGGGCACGCAGATCATCGACGTGTACTGGGAGTTCCCTGCTGTGGACGACACCCAGCGCCCGCTCCGTGTCGCCGGGAGCACGGACCCTGACGAGCCGTATGCGATGCATGTGGACTGGCAAGGCATCATCACGGAGGAGGGCATCCGCGATCCGAGCATCCCGACCCGGTTGGAGCCGTTCTCCCGCCTCTACTGGCGTTTTGAGATTCCCGCGTCTGGCGCTGGACACTCACAGGTCCGCCGCTTCGAGCGTGGCCGTGCCGCGGTCACGTGGGTTTCTCGCGATGCCGTCAAGGAGCCAGCGTTCGGAGAACATCCGCACGTTCGTACGACCTACGGCCCGTGGCAGACGTTCAGCGCGGATCACCCGTCGAGGGCCGAGAGCGATTCGAGCCCGAACACGTGATGCTGGGCACTGTTCCCCGTTGGGGGCACATCACGGGGCGATAACGCCTCTTGCATCATGGCCGGGCCACGGCGTGGCGTCGTGATCGGGTCGGTAGCGTGCCGCGCCACGGCTGGCGCGGACGCGCGCCGCCGACCTGACTACGAAGGGCGGTACCCCCGCATGGCTATGGACATCGGCACACTCGTCGGATACCTCGACCTCGACACGAGCAAGTTCGAGGAGGGCGCGAAGGGCGCTGGGGCGGGTGCCCGGCTGGGTGGCGGCGGCGGGAGCGCTCGCGGCGACAGCGGCGGCGGCGTTCGGGGCGGCGTTCGTGAACGCGGTGAGCGTGGAGGCGGGCAACCAGAAGGTCGCGGCCAACTCGGCCTCACGGAGGAGGAGTCCCGGCGTGCCGGTGTTGCGGCGGCGGGTGCGTACAAGGCCGGGTTCGGTGAGTCGATGGCCGGGGTGCAGGAGACGACCGCGGGCGTCATCTCCTCGATCCGGGGGATGCGTGAGGCGTCCGTGGACGAACTGGAAGGGATCGTCTCCGGGGTGCAGATGCTCTCCGACTCGTTCGGGATCGAGGCTGACCGCATCTCGCAGGTGGTGGGGCAGATGCTCTCCACCGGACGGGCTGATCGGCTCCAACCCGTGCCAGATTGGCGGGGCCGGGTCGGTGAAGCACCCAGAGCGGCCCCTACTCACGCCCGACATGCTCGGCACCATCGTGGAGGAGATGCCTGAGCAGTGGGCGCTCCCCATCCGTGTGATGTTCGGCGCGCACCTGCGCCTCGGTGAACTCGTCGCCCTCCAGCGAGGCGACTACGCCGATGGGGTTCTGAAGGTGGAGCGGCAGACGACACTCGTGAACGGCAAGCCGGTGACCACTAAGACCAAGACGGGGAACGTGCGCCGAGTGAAGTTGCCGCCGCGCATCGCCGCCGAGGTCGAGGCGCACCTAGCTGCGTCGAAGGGTTTCGCGCGTGCGCCGATGTTCCTTCGCGCCGATGGCGAGCCGATCACGAACCACGCGCTCGGGCAGGCGCGGAGGCGGGCGGCGCGGAGGGTCGGGCTGGGTCAGTTCCACCCTCACGACGTGCGCCACCCGGGTCTCACGATGGCGGCGCAGAACGGTGCGACGACGCGCGAACTCATGGCACGCGCCGGGCACTCCACAGCGCGGGCGGCGCTGATCTACCAGGACGCCGCTGAGGAGCGCGATACGGCGGTGGCGGAGAGCCTCGACGTGCTCGGAGGGAGCCCGACTCGGAGTGTTACTGGCACGGGGATGGCACGCGCGGCCGTCCTGGCAACGGAAAAGTCCTCCGATCTGATGGCTGAAAATGCCGTCTGGCCAGGGGACTAATGAACTGTGGAGCCTAGGAGATTCGAACTCCTGACATCCTGCTTGCAAAGCAGGCGCTCTACCAACTGAGCTAAGGCCCCGGACGGGAAGTGGTGGGGCTACCAGGACTTGAACCTGGGACCTCTTCATTATCAGTGAAGCGCTCTAACCGCCTGAGCTATAGCCCCGTCCGGAGGCGGCGTCTCCGCCGTCAACCTCCAAGACTTTACCCGACGAGCGGGCAAACCAAAAATCGGTCAGTTGGAGGTGAACCCGACGAGCAGGCCGCCGGTCACCTTGACCATCAGGTTGTAGATCCCCGCGATGACGGCGCCCAGCACGGTGAGCACGATGAGGTTCAGGATCGCGACGACCGCGGAGAACGCCATCACCTGCGGGAGGTTGATGACGTCGCTCAGCTTGAAGTTGTCGTCGAACGCCGTGAACAGCTCGTCGAGCTTGCCGATCAGACCCGTGGTGCTCAGCACCATGTACACGAGGAAGCTCGCCACCACCGTGACGATCGCCAGGGCGACCGCCGCGAGGAACGACAGCTTCACGGCGGACCAGAAGTCGACGTAAACGAGGCGCAGGCGCACCTGCTTGGCGCTGGTCTTGCTCGATGACTTCTTGGCGAGCTTGTCGGCTACCGTGCTCATGCGTCAGTGTCACTTCCTTCGGGGCGTGAAGCGGGGGGTTCTTCGGCGTCTGCCGTCTCGGCCGAGTCATGCTCCTGACGGAGAGCTCGCTCCGAATTACGGGCGATCGCGAGGATGCGGTCGTCGTCATCGGGACGGGCGAAAACCACTCCCATGGTGTCGCGACCCTTCGCAGGCACCTCGGCCACGGCAGAGCGTACCACCTTGCCGCTGGCAAGAACCACCAAGACCTCGTCGTCCTCACCCACGATCAGACCGCCCGCGAGAACGCCCCGATCCTCGTTCAGTTTGGCCACCTTGATGCCCAATCCGCCGCGGCCCTGGAGCCGGTACTGGTCTACCGCGGTGCGCTTCGCGTAGCCGCCTTCGGTCACGACGAACACGTACGCGTCGTCCTTCGCGACGGATGCCGACAGCAGCATGTCGTCCTCACGGAAGGACATTCCCTTCACGCCTTCGGTCGAGCGTCCCATCGGCCGCAGCGACTCGTCGGTGGCCGTGAAGCGCAGCGACATGCCCTGGCGGGAGATGAGGAGGATGTCGTCGGTGTCGTCGACCAGCAGTGCGCTGACGACCTCGTCGCCGTCCTCCTCGTCCTCACCGCGCAGGCGGATCGCGATGATCCCGCCCTGACGGTTGGTGTCGTACTCGCTGAGGAAGGTCTTCTTCACCTTGCCGTCGCGGGTCGCGAGCACGAGGTACTGCGCGACCTTGTAGTCGCGGATGTCGAGGATCTGCGCGATCTCCTCGCCCGGCTGCAGCGCGAGCAGGTTCGCGACGTGCTGACCCTTCGCATCGCGGCCGGCCTCGGGCACCTCGTACGCCTTGGACCGGTAGACGCGGCCCTTCGTCGTGAAGAAGAGGAGCCAGTGGTGCGTCGTCGTCACGAAGAAGTGCTCGACGACGTCGTCGGCGCGCAGCTGGGCACCCTTGACGCCCTTGCCGCCACGGTGCTGCGAGCGGTAGTTGTCGCTGCGCGTGCGCTTGATGTAGCCGTCGCGCGTGACGGTGATGACCATCTCCTCCTCGGGGATCAGGTCCTCCATCGACATGTCGCCGTCGAAGCCGTGCAGGATCGTCGTGCGCCGCTCGTCTCCGAACTTGTCGACGATGCCCGTGAGCTCTTCGGCGATGATCGTGCGCTGACGGCCCGGCGTGACGAGGATGTCGTTCAGGTCGGCGATCTGCGCCTCGAGCTCGGTCGCCTCGTCGATGATCTTCTGGCGCTCGAGAGCCGCCAGGCGGCGCAGCTGCATCGCGAGGATCGCATCGGCCTGCACGTCGTCGATCGCGAGCAGCGACTTCAGACCCTCGCGCGCCTCGTCGACCGTGGGCGAGCGGCGGATGAGCGCGATGACCTCGTCCAGCGCATCCAGCGCCTTCAGGTACGCGCGCAGGATGTGCATGCGCTCTTCGGCCTTGCGGAGGCGGAAGCGCGTGCGCCGCACGATGACCTCGACCTGATGGTCGATCCAGTAGGAGATGAAGCCGTCGAGGGCGAGCGTGCGCGGCACGCCGTCGACGATCGCCAGCATGTTGGCGCCGAAGTTCTCCTGCAGCTGCGTGTGCTTGTACAGGTTGTTGAGGACCACCTTCGCGACGGCATCCCGCTTCAGCACGATCACGAGCCGCTGGCCCGTGCGGTCGCTGGTCTCGTCGCGGATGTCGGCGATGCCGGTGATACGCCCGTCGCGGGCGAGGTCACGGATCTTCAGCGCGACGTTGTCGGGGTTCACCTGGTAGGGCAGCTCGGTGATGACCAGGCAGGTGCGGCCCTGGATCTCCTCGACGTTGACCACGGCGCGCATCGTGATCGACCCGCGGCCCGTGCGCTGAGCCTCGCGAATGCCCTTCGTGCCCAGGATCTGGGCGCCCGTCGGGAAGTCGGGACCGTGGATGCGGCCCATGAGAGCTTCGAGCAGCTCCTCGCGGGTGGCATCCGGGTTCTCCAGCGCCCACAGCGCTCCGTCGGCGACCTCGCGCAGGTTGTGGGGCGGGATGTTGGTGGCCATGCCGACCGCGATGCCGACCGAGCCGTTGACGAGGAGGTTGGGGAAGCGCGAGGGCAGGACGACGGGCTCCTGGGTCTTCCCGTCGTAGTTGTCCTCAAAATCGACGGTGTCCTCGTCGATGTCGCGGACCATCTCCATCGCGAGCGCGGCCATCTTGGTCTCGGTGTACCGCGGGGCGGCGGCGCCCTGGTTGCCGGGAGAGCCGAAGTTTCCCTGTCCGTCGGCGAGCGGGTAGCGCAGCGACCACGGCTGCACGAGGCGCACGAGTGCGTCGTAGATCGCGCTGTCACCGTGCGGGTGGTACTGGCCCATGACCTCGCCGACGACGCGGGCGCACTTGTTGAAGCTCTTGTCGGGACGGTACCCGCCGTCGTACATCCCGTAGATGACGCGGCGGTGCACCGGCTTCAGACCGTCTTCGACGCGCGGCAGCGCGCGGCCGACGATGACGCTCATGGCGTAGTCGAGGTAGCTGCGCTGCATCTCGACCTGGAGATCGACCTGGTCGATGTTGCCGTGGTTGTGCCCGGCGTTCGGGTCGGGGCGTTCTTCGTCAGTCATGTCTTCTCGTTCTCACATGGGTCGGGGTGCGTGTGTCGCGTTTCGACTCGTCGCTGCGCTCCTCGCTCGACGACCGGATCGAACCCGACCGGTCGTTGAGCGAGCGCAGCGAGTCGAAACGCATCAGATGTCGAGGAAGCGGACGTCCTTGGCGTTGCGCTGGATGAAGCTCCGGCGCGACTCGACGTCCTCGCCCATCAGCACCGAGAAGATCTCGTCCGCCGCGGCCGCGTCGTCGATCGTGACCTGGCGGAGGGTGCGGGTGTTGTGGTCCATCGTCGTCTCCCACAGCTCCTTCGGGTTCATCTCGCCCAGACCCTTGTAGCGCTGGATGCCGGAGTCCTTCGGCATCCGCTTGCCGTTGGCCAGACCGTCGGCCAGCAGCGCATCGCGCTCCCGGTCGCTGAACACGTACTCGTGCTCGGCGTTGGACCACTTCAGCCGGAACAGCGGCGGCATGGCGAGATAGACGAAGCCGGCCTCGATGAGTCCGCGCATGTAGCGGAACAGCAGCGTCAGCAGCAGCGTCGTGATGTGCTGGCCGTCGACGTCGGCATCGGCCATCAGCACGATCTTGTGATAGCGGGCCTTCGCGACATCGAAGTCCTCGCCGATCCCGCAGCCGAACGCCGAGATGATCGCCTGGATCTCGTTGTTGCCGAGCGCGCGGTCGAGCCGCGCCTTCTCGACGTTGAGCACCTTGCCGCGCAGCGACAGGATGGCCTGGGTCTCGGGGTCGCGGCCGCGCACGGCCGAGCCGCCGGCCGAGTCGCCCTCGACGAGGAAGATCTCGCTGATCGAGGGGTCTTTGCTCGTGCAGTCCTTGAGCTTGTCGGGCATGGATGCCGACTCGAACACGCTCTTGCGCCGCGCCGTCTCCCGCGCCTTGCGGGCCGCGAGGCGCGCGGTCGCGGCGTCGATCGCCTTCATGATGACCCGCTTGGCCTGCGCGGGGTTGCGGTCGAGCCAGTCGGTGAGCTGGTCGCCCACGACCTTCTGCACGAACGCCTTGGCCTCGGTATTGCCGAGCTTCGTCTTGGTCTGACCCTCGAACTGCGGCTCGGACAGCTTGACGGAGATGACCGCGGTCAGACCCTCTCGGATGTCCTCACCGGTGAGGTTGTCGTCCTTCTCCTTGAGCAGGCCCTTCTCGCGCGCGTACTTGTTGATGTACGTCGTCATCGCGGCGCGGAAGCCCTCTTCGTGGGTTCCGCCCTCGTGCGTGTTGATCGTGTTGGCGAAGGTGAAGACGTTCTCCGTGTAGCTCGTCGTCCACTGCATCGCCAGCTCGAGGGAGATGTGGCGCTCGGTGTCTTCCGACTCGACCTCGATGATCTCGTCGTTGACGACCTCGGCCTTGCGGATCTTGTTGAGGTACTCGACGTAGTCGACCAGTCCGCGCTCGTAGTGGAAATCGTCGAACGGCTGCTTCTCGACGGCCTGCCCGTCTTCGCCGTCGACGACGTAGGCCGAGGAGGCGCGCAGGTCGCTGAGCGTGATCCGCAGACCCTTGTTCAGGAACGCCGTCTGCTGGAAACGGGTGCGCAGCGTGTCGTAGTCGAAGTCGGTGGTCTCGAAGATCGAGGCGTCGGGCCAGAACGTGATGGTCGTGCCGGTCTCCTCCGTCGCCTCGTCCTCGCTCAGCGGAGCCTGCGGCACGCCGCCGTCGCGGAACGACTGGCGCCAGACGTGCCCCTGCCGGCGCACCTCGACGTCGAGGCGGGTGGACAGCGCGTTCACCACCGACGAGCCGACGCCGTGCAGACCGCCGGAGACCGCGTACCCGCCGCCGCCGAACTTGCCGCCGGCGTGGAGCACGGTCAGCACGACCTCGACGGTCGACTTCCCCTCGGTCTTGTGCATGTCGACCGGAATGCCGCGACCGTTGTCGACGACACGGATCGCTCCGTCCTCGAGGATCGTCACCGTGATCGTGTCGCAGTAGCCGGCGAGGGCTTCGTCGACGGAGTTGTCGACGATCTCGTACACGAGGTGGTGCAGGCCGCGCTCACCCGTCGAGCCGATGTACATGCCGGGGCGCTTGCGCACCGCCTCGAGGCCCTCGAGCACCTGGATGGCGTCGGCCCCGTACTCGTTCTCGACCTTCTGGGACTGCTTCGGCGGAAGTTCCTGGGGAACGCTGTCGGGGGTGTCGGACGTCATAGGTTTCGAGCGCTCCTGAATGGTCGATCAAAGACGTCTCATTCTACCCCCAGTCACCCCTCGAAAGCCCGCAGAAAGCCCCTGTGGCGCCCTGAAATCGTTCCGGATGCCGTCGGACCCTCCTCAGCCGTAGGTATCGCGAGGACCCCGCCCTGGAACGGCTCTGGGGCCCCATTTCCACGAGGGGACGTCCGGCCCGACGAATCGGACGTTCTGCACACCGGCATCCGGGAACCGTCTCATCAGCTGAGTGACGATCTCGGCCCGCATCAGCTGGAGGTTCTTCGCCCACGCGGTGGAGTCGCACTGCACGGTGAGCAGCCCGTCGGACAGCGCCACCGGATGGGCGTGACGCGCCGTCTCCTCGCCGGTCACGTCCGTCCACTGCAGCACGAGGTCCTCCCGCGCCAGCTGGGTGTCCCACCCCGACTGACGTGTCAGATCCGCCAGTACGTCGGCCACGCCCTTGGGATCGCGCCCGGGCGCGAACGGCTGCTTGTCGTCGTCCTCGGCCGCACGTCTCTTGCGCCGTCGCGCGGTCCGCGGCGAGGGCTCGAGACCGCGCAGGCGCAGATACGTGCCGATCGTCTCCGGCACCATCCCCGGCACCTCGTCACTCATCGACGCCTCCCGTCGCGGCGGGTTCGATGATCGTCCCCGCGACGACCCGCACGGTGCGCGCGCGCAGCGCGCTCGGCACATCTTCCTCCACCGCCGCGGTCACCACCACCTGCTCGTATCCCTCGACCAGGCCCGCCAACCGGGCGCGGCGATCCGTGTCGAGCTCGGCGAACACGTCATCGAGGATGAGGACCGGATCGCCCAGCTGCGACTGGGCGCGCAGCAGCTGCGCAGACGCCAGACGCAGGGCGAGGGCCACCGACCACGATTCGCCGTGCGATGCGTAGCCCTTCACCGGCAGGCCCCGCACGCGCAGCAGGAGGTCGTCGCGGTGGGGTCCGACGAGAGTGAGCCCGCGTTCGAGCTCGGAGGAGCGGCGCGCGGCGAGCGCATCGCGGAAGTTCTCGCGGACCTCCTCCGCGCTGAGTCCGGTCACCGCTGTGCGGTCGCCCGCCTGGTCGGCCTCGTCGTCGTCGACGTCGGGGTCCGCGCCCCCGATCGACAGCATCCACTCCAGCTCCGGCCGGTGATCCTCGCCGGCGATTGCCCGGTACGCCTCGGCGACCGGGCCGGCGAGGTCGTCGGCGAGCACCGAGCGGGCGCGGATGACGTCGGTGCCCAGCTGCACCAGCTTGTCGTCCCAGACGTCGAGCGTCGTCAGTGCATCCGCGCGGATGCCGCGGGCGCGCGCGGACTTCAACAGCGCGTTGCGCTGCTTGAGCACGCGGTCGTAGTCCGCCAGGACGCCCGCCATCCGCGGAGCGCGCTGGATGAGGAGCTGATCGGCGAAGCGGCGACGCGCGGAGGGGTCGGAGCGGACGATCTGGAGATCCTCCGGCGCGAAGAGGACGACCTGTGCGTAGCGCGGGAGCTCGGCGGTGCGGACGGCCGAGCCGTTGACCCGGGCCTTGTTGCTGCCCGACCGGTTGAGCTGGGCCTCGAGCAGCACACGACGGTCACCGTAGGCGAGACGCATGCGGACGATCGCGGCATCCGCCCCGTCGCGCACCATCGGGGCATCCTGCGAGACCCGGTGGGAACCGAGTGTGGCGAAATAGCCGATGGCCTCGGCGAGATTGGTCTTGCCCTGACCGTTGCGACCGACGAACACGTTGGCTCCCGCCGCCAGAGTCACATCGGCGGCCGCATAGTTGCGGAAGTCGACGAGGCTCAGCTGTTCCACGATCACCGATCCAGCCTATGCGGCAGCGCCGACGCCGGTCGGAACGCGAGGATCGTCAGCGCAGCAGGAGATTCGGCTGCAGCAGGTACTTGAAGCTCTCCGGGGTGCCGGAGGTCTGCGGCGTGATGAGCACCGGGCTGAGCTTGTTCGCGTTGTCGCTCGAGGTGAACGTGATGCGCGCGAACTCGCTCTTGACGGCGCCGAGCGCTTCGAGCAGGTACTGCGGGTTCAACCCGAGCGTGACCTCCTCGCCCGCGAGGGTCGCATCGACGGACTCGGTCGCCCGCGCCTGCTCGGTGCCGGACGCATCCATCGACACGCCGTCCTCGGTGAAGGTGAAGCGCAGCGGAGCGGAACGGTCGAGCACGAGGGCGACGCGGCGCACCGCCTCGGCGAGCTCGGCGGTGTTCACGACGGCGTAGTGGTCGGTCTGCTCGGGGAACAGTCGGCGCACGGGCGGGAAGTTGCCCTTGATGAGCAGCGACGTCACGGTCTTGTTGCCGGCGGTGAACGCGATGATCTCCCGATCTCCCGAGCCGGAGAACGCGACCTGGATGTCACCCGAGTGGGCGAAGGTCTTGCCGACCTCGGTGAGCGTGCGCGCGGGGACGAGCGCGGTCGTCGACTCGTCGCCGGCGACACCGCCGCCGTCCCAGGCGACGTCGCGCAGGGCGACGCGGTAGCGGTCGGTCGCGACGAGGCTCAGCTGTGTGCCGGCGACCTCGAGCTGCACACCCGTGAGCACCGGGGTGACGTCGTCGCGGGACGCGGCGAAGGCGACCTGGGCGATCGCGGTGGCGAAATCCTCCGCGGGGACCAGACCCGACTCGCCCGAGACCTCGGGGATCGCGGGATATTCCTGCACCGGCATCGAGGCGAGGGTGAAGCGGGCGGAGCCGCAGCTGAGGACGATGCCGTCGTCCTCACCGACCTCGATCTGGATCGGCGCATTCGGCAGACGGCTGGCGATCTCCGACAGGAGTCGGCCGTGGACGAGGATCGTGCCGGGCTCGTCGACGGTCGCTTCGATGGTCGTGCGCGCCGAGGCCTCGTAGTCGAACGCCGCGAGCGACAGCCCCTCGTCGGATGCTTCGATCAGCACACCCGCCAGGATCGGCTGCGGGTTCCGCTGCGGCAGGAGCTTGACGACGAATGACACGGCCTCGCTGAACACATCGCGATTCACGTGGAACTTCACTGGCGCTCCCTTGACGTCGAGTAGGGCCCTCCCATGCTAGTGCCCCGACCGGAACGGATTGTCCCGGCATCCCGTCGACCGGCTCCGACGCCTCGCACCGCAGAGGTGATCGAATCGGATTCTCTAAGGAAGGTCTCTGTCATGGTGTTAACGGCTGTGGAAACTGTGGACAACTCCGCCGATCCCAGTCGCGACAGGGAAACCACACGCGTGTAAGTTGTGGGCGCGATGCGGAGAGCCGGTGCGGACGCCATCGTGCATCCCGGTCGAGACATTCTTGTCATCCACAGCTTCGGGCCATCGACTCACAAGAGTCCACGGGGAAGTGGAGTTATCCACAGCCTGTCCACACTGTGCAGAACGCGTATATTGGCGGCGCCCGTGCGCCGATGTCAAGCACTCCGTACGCAGAAGACCCCCGGTTTCGTGGCCGGGGGTCTCGAGGGGCGCGGGATGCCGCGGGCGAGAGCCGTCAGCGTCCGACGCGGCCGAGCTGCGTGGTGATCTCGGAGACCTGGTTGTAGATCGAGCGGCGCTCCTTCATGAGCTCGCTGATCTTCTTGTACGCGTACATGACCGTGGTGTGATCGCGATTGCCGAACAGCTGGCCGATCTTCGGCAGGGAGAGACTCGTGCGCTCGCGGCACAGGTACATCGCGATCTGACGGGCCGTGGCGATCGACTGCGACCGGCTGGATCCGTAGAGGTCGTCGACCGACAGGCGGAAGTACTGCGCCGTCGCCGTGATGATGTCGGTCGGCGAGATGACGTTGGCGTCGTCGGTGTCGACGATGTCGCGCAGCACCGTCTGGGCGAGGGAGATGTCGAGATTGGAGCGGTTCAGGCTCGCGAAGGCCGACACCCGGATCAGCGCGCCCTCGAGCTCGCGGATGTTGCTCGACACCTTGGTGGCGATGTACTCGAGCACCTCGTCGGGGACGAGCAGCCGCTCGGACTGTGCCTTCTTGCGGAGGATCGCGATGCGGGTCTCGAGGTCGGGGGCTTGGACGTCGGTGATGAGGCCCCATTCGAACCGGCTCCGCATGCGGTCCTCGAACCCGGTCAGGTGACGCGGGGGGACGTCGCTGGTGATCACGACCTGCTTGTCGTGGTCGTGCAGCGTGTTGAAGGTGTGGAAGAAGGCCTCCTGGGTCTCGGCTTTGCCCTGGAGGAACTGGATGTCGTCGATGAGAAGGATGTCGACGTCGCGGTAGCGCGCCTGGAAGGCGGATCCGCGGTTATTGGCGATCGAGTTGATGAAGTCGTTCGTGAACTCCTCGCTCGAGACGTACCGGACGCGGATGCCCGCATACAGACTGAGCGCGTAATCGCCGATCGCATGCAGCAGGTGGGTCTTGCCCAGACCCGAGTCGCCGTAGATGAACAGCGGGTTGTATGCCTTCGCCGGCGCCTCGGCCACGGCGACGGCTGCCGCGTGGGCGAAGCGGTTGGACTGGCCGATGACGAAGTTGTCGAAGCTGTACTTGGGGTTCAGTCGCGTGTCGCTGCGCGACGGCGCGGCCGCGGTCTCCACGTAGTCGTCCGCCGCAGGCCGCGCGATCGGCACGGGAGCGGATGCCGACTGCACCGGGACGGGCACGGTGAGGTGGGCGTCGGCGAGCTCCGGGTTCACCACGACGCGGAACGAGGATGCGGCCGGCTCGGCGTCGACGCGCGCGAGCGCCTCCATGATCGGTGCGCGCAGCCGCTTGTTCAGCTGTGCGGCCGTCAGGTCGTTCGGCACGTCGAGGTACAGGGTGCCGCTCATCACGCCCTGCGCGACGGCGAGACTGATGAATCCCTGCAGCTGGGGGGTCACCCGTTCGTCGCCGGACAGCTCCTGCAGCACTGCGGTCCAGACGGGGACATCCGGAATATCGTGCTGTGACATGTCCCCTCCGGGGGTGCGATCGGTGCGGCACAGGCGATCGTGAACGACGATCGAGCCTGTGGATAACTACCGCAGTCACGGTAGTCAGCGACCCTGTGAAGAGCAAAATCCACTGTAGATCCGCCCCGCGTGTCTTCACCAGACGCTATCCACAGTCCGTGGATAATGTGCCGTCCGGCTCGGCCGGTTTGAGTTCTCGTCGCTCTCGACGTAGCCTTAGTCGGTTGACTTATGCCCTGGGGTGCCCTCGGACGCCCCCGGACAGTCCCTGTACCCCGTGTCCCCGGTCTAGAGCGTTCGGGTGACCGCCGATCCGGAGTGATCCTCATGAGCAAGCGTACGTTCCAGCCCAACAACCGTCGTCGCGCCAAGAAGCACGGCTTCCGCGCCCGCATGCGCACGCGTGCCGGCCGTTCGATCCTGTCGGCGCGCCGCGCCAAGGGTCGCACCGAGCTGTCCGCCTGATCCGACGAAAGTGCTGGCGCGCGGGAACCGCATCACCCGCGGGGCGGAGTACAAGACCGTCGTCCGCAGGGGCGTCCGCTGTGCCGCGCCGCACACGGTGACCTACGTCATCGCGTCCGCCGAAGACCGCCCCGCGCGGTTCGGCTTCATCGTCAGCAAGCAGGTCGGCGGCGCCGTCACGCGCAACACCGTGCGACGTCGGCTGAAGGCCGTCTGCGCCGAAGCCCTTCCCGGCGTCGGCCGTGGAGCGGATGTCGTCATCCGGGCACTTCCGTCCGCGGCATCCGCCGACTTCGCACAGCTGCGCGCGGAGGTCACGCGCTGCCTCGCCCGACGGGCCGCGGCGTGAGCACCTCGACACTTCCCTCCTACGCGCTCGGCTCCGGCCGGCTCTCGCCGACGTCGGCGCTGCGTGCGGTGCCGCTGGTTCCCCGCAACGCCGGGCTCGTCCTCCTGCACGCGTACCGTGCGACGATCTCCCATCTCTACGGCGACGTCTGCAAGTACTACCCGTCGTGCTCGGCGTACTCGGTCGGCGCTGTGCAGCAGCACGGTCTCCTCAAGGGATCGGCGCTCACCGCAGCTCGCCTCGCGCGATGCCACCCCTGGGCCCGTGGTGGAATCGATGACGTGCCCCCGCACGCGCACTTCCGACACGAGCTGACCCGTCATGGGTTCGTCGTGCCATCCACAGACGACGGGTCCGCGGACTCCTCGCCGAGAAAGGACTGATCCGTGCTGGATCTTCTGTATGCCGCCGCCGCTGCGACGCCGACCCCGGTCGTGCCGACGCCGACGACGCCCGCGCCGTCGAGCAGCCTCGACTTCTTCAGCACCATCATGTGGCCGTTCAAGTGGATCGTCGAGGCGATCCTCGTGTTCTGGCACTGGATCTTCACCTCGGTGGGCCTGCCGGCCGATGCCGGACTCACCTGGGTCCTGTCGATCATGGGGCTCGTCATCGTGGTGCGCAGTGCCCTGATCCCCCTCTTCGTGCGGCAGATCAAGAGCCAGCGGAAGATGATGGAAATCGCTCCTGAACTGCGGAAAGTTCAGGAGAAGTACCGCGGGAAGAAGGATCAGCTCTCCCGTGAGGCCATGAGTCGCGAGACCATGGCGCTGTACAAGAAGCACGGCACCACACCGGTCTCCAGCTGTCTGCCGCTCCTCGTGCAGATGCCCATCCTGCTGGGCATGTTCTACACCTTGAGCGACGTCAAGAAGCACGCGGAGTGGGGCGTGGGTGGCGTCGGTCTGCTGAGCAAAGACCTGACGTGGCAGTTCTACGAGGCGAAGCTGTTCGGCGTCGCTCCCCTGCACACGAGTCTCATCGAGGCGTTCAACCAGAAGCCCGACGGCTGGGAGGCCACCGTCGCGATCCTCGTGGTCCTGGTCATCCTGATGATCGCGTCGCAGTTCATCACCCAGCTGCAGATCATCTCGAAGAACCTCTCCCCCGAGGCCAAGACCGGCCAGGCCTACCAGATGCAGCGCATCATGCTGTACATCCTCCCGCTGGCCTTCATCTTCTCCGGTGTGTTCTTCCCGCTGGGTGTGGTCCTCTACTGGTTCACGTCCAACATCTGGACGATGGTGCAGCAGTTCCTCGTCATCCGTAACCTGCCCACGCCCGGTTCCGAGGCGGCGAAGGCACGTGAGGAGAGGCTGGCGCGCAAGGGCAAGGCGATCGACGCGAACGGCAAGATCGTTCCGCTCGAGAAGTACCAGGCCGAGCAGCAGCGTCTGTACGAAGAGGCGCAGAAGGCGAAGGCGCAGGCTCCCAAGCGTCAGCAGCCGGTGAGCAAGCAGCGCGCCAAGAAGCAGTCGAAGAACACCAAGCCCAACACCGACTCGTGACCGGGTCGACGTCTCTCGAGGAACAGTCATGAGCACCACTTCCGACCACGACGCGGCCGAGCGCCCCGCGGCCACGATCGAGCAGCTCGAGCAGGAGGGCGACATCGCCGCCGACTACCTCGAGGTGCTGCTGGACATCGCGGACATCGACGGCGACCTCGCCCTCGACGTCCGCAGCGGCCGAGCGTACGTCTCGGTGGAGAACGATGACCCGGCATCACTTCGTCTGCTCGCCGAGCCCGACACCGTTCAGGCTCTGCAGGAGCTGACGCGCATCGCGGTGCAGACGAAGACCGGACGCTTCTCCCGCCTCATCCTCGACGTGGGCGGTTCGCGCGATGCGCGGCAGCGCCAGCTGGAGAAGCTGGTGGATCGTGCGATCGCACGCCTGGACGAAGGGGCGACGCAGGCCTCGCTCCCCTCGATGACGAGCTACGAGCGCAAGCTCGTCCATGACATCGTCGCGGACCGGGGTCTCGTGTCCGAGTCCTACGGTGAGGGCGCCGACCGTCACACCGTCATCCGCCGCTCCTGATCCGATGGACGATGTTTCACGTGAAACACCGGTGATCGAAGAAGAGCCGGCCGTCGCGGCATCCCTCTTCGGTGACCGCATCGACCTCGCGCGTCGCTTCACTGCCGCGCTGGGCGCGTACGGTGAGGAACGCGGACTGATCGGCCCGCTCGAGCCGCCCCGTCTCTGGAACCGTCACATCCTCAACTCCGCGATCGCCGCTCCCCTCTTTACTACGGGAGCCCGTGTCGGAGATGTCGGCTCGGGCGCGGGTCTTCCCGGGCTCGTGCTCGCGATCGCCCGCCCCGACGTCGAGTGGGTGCTCATCGAGCCGATGGAGCGTCGCGTCGCCTGGTTGCAGGAGCAGAAGGACGAGCTCGGGCTCGACAACGTCGCAGTCGTGCGCGCTCGGGGTGAGGAGTGGAAAGAGGGTGCGGTGCTGGATGCCGTGACCGCGCGCGCCGTGAGCGCCCTGCGCACCCTCATCCCCCTGACCGTTCCCCTGCTGCGACCGGGAGGAGAGCTGATCCTCCTCAAGGGCGTCAACGCCGAGAATGAGATCGCCGCGGCGGAGAAGGCCATCCGCAAGTACAAGCTGAGCGATGTGCGCGTCGAGGTCGTCGGTGAGGGCGTCATCTCGGAGCCGACCCGCGTTCTCCGCGCCACCCGTTCCGCCTGACCGCCCCGCCGCCAGATGTTTCACGTGAAACGCACGTGAGGGCGTTTCGACTCGGCGCTGCGCGCCTCGCTCAACGAACGGGAGTTGGATAGCGCAACCCACCGGCCGTTGAGCGAGCGAAGCGAGTCGAAACGTGGCGAGGACGCGGGCACATGTTTCACGTGAAACGCACGTGAGGGCGTTTCGACTCGGCGCTGTGCGCCTCGCTCAACGGCCGGCATGGGGCAGAGCTACCTCCGGTCGTTGAGCGAGCGAAGCGAGTCGAAACGCGGCTTTCCCACAGATGCCAGGACATGTTTCACGTGAAACGCGACGTGGGGCGTTTCGACTCGGCACTGCGCGCCTCGCTCAACGGCCGGGAGTGAATGAACACGCCGCCCTCGGACCGACGCCGACAGATGCTTCACGTGAAACGTACGTGGGGGGGTTCGACTCGGCGCTGCGCGCCTCGCTCAACGACCGGCATCGGGCAGAGCTAGCTCCGGCCGTTGAGCGAGCGAAGCGAGTCGAAACGCAGCTTTCCCACAGATGCCAGGACATGTTTCACGTGAAACGGAACGTGGGGGCGTTTCGGCTCGGCGCTGCGCGCCTCGCTCAACGACCGGGAGTGGCCCAGCGCGAGCTCCGGCCGTTGAGCGAGCGAAACGCGGGAAGGACGCAGGCACATGTCTCACGTGAAACGGGGAGTGGGGGCGTTTCGACTCGGCGCTGTGCGCGCCTCGCTCAACGACCGGGAGTTGGGCAGCGTGACTACCGGCCGTTGAGCGAGCGGAGCGAGTCGAAACGTGGCAAGCACGCGGGTACCTGTTTCACGTGAAACGCGCGTGGGGGCGTTTCGACTCGGCGCTGTGCGCCTCGCTCAACGACCGGGAGTGAACCAACACGCCCACCCGCCCCGCAAAGGGTTTCACGTGAAACACCCGTAGCGGTGGCTCTCGATGACCGGGGTGTGGGACCCCTCGACTACAGTAGAAGAGTCCCGAAAAGACAGGAGTTGATGGTGCCGGAACCGGAGAACGCGACCGCACCCGCACCCTTCTCCATCGACGACAGCCCCATCGCGCGGGAGCTCGCGGATCTCACATCCCGCCGCCGAGCGCTGGATGCCGTCACGGTCGACTTCCACGGCGAGACACGCATCCTCACCGTGTCGAACCAGAAGGGCGGGGTCGGCAAGACCACGACCACCGTCAACATCGCCGCGGCCCTCGCTTCTCTCGGTGCTCGCGTCCTGGTGATCGATCTCGACCCGCAGGGCAACGCATCCACGGCCTTGGGGGTGCCGCACTCGGCCGACATCCCCAGCGTCTACGACGTGCTGATCGACGAGTTCCCCCTCGCCGAGATCATTCAGACGAGCCCCGAGTCGCCGAACCTCCTGTGCGCGCCCAGCACCATCCACCTCGCCGGCGCCGAGATCGAGCTGGTGTCGCAGGTGGCCCGCGAGCATCGCCTTCGGACGGCCATCGAGGACTATCTGGCACAGGCCGACGAGCGCCTCGACTTCATCCTCATCGACTGCCCGCCCTCGCTGGGACTGCTCACCATCAACGCGTTCACGGCCGCCGGGGAGCTCCTGATCCCGATCCAGTGCGAGTACTACGCGCTGGAAGGCCTCAGCCAGCTGCTGGGGAGCGTCCGGATGATCCAGAAGCACCTCAACCCGCGGCTGCACCTCTCGACGATCCTGCTCACGATGTACGACGGACGCACCCGACTGGCGCAGCAGGTGGCCGACGAGGTTCGCCAGCACTTCGCTCGCGAGGTGCTCCACACGGTCATCCCGCGCTCGGTCCGCGTGTCCGAGGCGCCGAGCTTCGGCCAGACCGTCATCGCGTACGACGGACAGTCCGCCGGCGCCGTCTCCTACCGCGAGGCAGCGGTCGAACTCGTCCAACGCGGACAGCGCACCACCACGAACGAGGAGAACTCCTGATGGCCAAACGCACCGGTCTGGGCCGCGGAATCGGCGCCCTCATCCCCACCGCCGACAGCGCGGAGGCGCGGCCCGTCGACGTCTTCTTCCCGGGTGCGCCCCTCGCGACCGTACCGACGCCGGATGCCGCCGATGCAACGGATGCCGAGGGACAGGCGGATGCCGCGGCATCCACGCCCGATGACACCCCCGGCGACCTCGTCGCGGTGCCCGGTGCGCGCCTGATCTCCCTCGATCCGAACGACATCGTCCCCAACCCCCGCCAGCCGCGGACCAACTTCGACGCCGACGACCTGGCCGAGCTCGTGCACAGCGTTCGGGAGTTCGGGGTGCTGCAGCCGGTGGTCGTGCGCCTGAACGAGGACGGCGCCTACGAGCTCATCATGGGTGAGCGCCGCACCCGCGCCTCGCGCGAGGCGGGTCTCACCTCCATTCCGGCGATCGTCCGCGACACGGCCGACGAGGATCTCCTGCGTGACGCCCTTCTCGAGAACCTCCACCGGTCGCAGCTGAACCCACTCGAGGAGGCGTCGGCGTATCTGCAGCTCCTCGAGGACTTCGGCATCACTCAGGAGCAGCTCGCGTCGCGCATCGGCCGGTCGCGGCCCCAGATCAGCAACACGATCCGCCTGCTCAAGCTCCCGATGCCGGTGCAGCAGCGCGTCGCGGCTGGTGTCATCAGTGCCGGGCACGCACGCGCGATCCTCTCGCTGGACGACTCCGATGCGATGCAGCGGCTCGCTGACAAGATCGTCAACGAAGACCTCTCGGTGCGCGCCGCGGAGGCTGCGGCGAAGGGAGCGGCGGAGCTGGGCGCACGGCGTCCGGCACCCAAGGCCGGCGCCCGTCGGGCCCACCTCGATGACGTCGCCGAGCGACTCGGTGACCGCCTCAACACCAAGGTGAAGATCACTTTGAGTGCGAGAAAAGGCCAGATCAACATTGATTTCGCCACGATCCAGGATCTCAACCGCATCCTGGGGGAACTGGGGGAGACCGAGTACGGCGTCGGAGCCGGCGCGTAGGCTGGCAGGGTGACCGATCGTCCTCACCTTCCCCGGCGCGCCAGTCTGGAGCTGCTGCGCGCGGAGGCATCCGACGAACTGTCGGTGCTGATCGAGGAGCGCATCCGCGACGGTGAAGATCCCTGGGACTTCATGGAGGATTTGCCCTCCGTCGACGAGCTGGTGGTCCTCACGCTGCGCGCGGAGAACATCGCGTCGGACGGCGGCAACAAGCCCACGGCGGCGAGGAACTATCGCGTGCTTCGCCAGATCGCGTTCGACTACCCGCCGCTCACGCGTGCCGTGTGGCGTCTGCTGGGAAGCGAACCGCACCGGCGCTGGGACGCCTCGGTGCGAGCCGAGGCATCCTGATCAACGCCGGTGCGGTGAGTCTGCCGTGAATCTGCGAGGGGCCGCACGAGGCGGTGTCACGCAGGAGGGTCGTCAGCGGAGGTAGGCGGCGAGGTCCTGCTCGAGCGCGAACTTCGGCTTGGCGCCGATGATCGTCTTCTCGACCGCGCCCTTGTTGAACACCTTCATCGCGGGGATCGAGGTGATCTGATACTCCATCGCGAGGTTGGGGTTCTCATCGACGTTGAGCTTGAGCACCGTGATCTTGTCGCCGTTCTCCGACTGGATCTCGTCGAGGATGGGTCCGACCATGCGGCACGGACCACACCACGCGGCCCAGAAGTCGACCAGCACGGGTCCTTCGGCGTCGATGACGTCCTGCTGCCAGGTGCTCTCGCTCGTGGCCTTGGCGGTCATGTCTGTCTCCTTCGTTGCGAGCCGCCATCGTGCGGCTCTGGGGTATCAAACGCGACGGATGCCGGAGATGTTCCCCGACCCGTGCGGGGCTCAGGCGACGGGCTCGAGCCCGTCGATCTCGGCGGCATCCACCTCGGGCGCACCGGCGTCGCCGCGCGCGGCGAGGTAGTGCTCCACGTCGAGGGCGGCCGTCGTACCGCTGCCGGCCGCCGTCACCGCCTGGCGGTAGATGGGGTCGACGACGTCACCGGCCGCGAAGACGCCGGGAACCGACGTACGCGACGAGCGGCCGTCGACCCACACGGTGCCGTGCTCGGTGAGCTTCAGCGAGTCGTGCACGAGGTGCGTACGCGGGTCGTTGCCGATCGCGACGAAAACCCCGGTCACAGGCAGTTCTCGCGTCGAACCATCGACGGTGTCGCGCAGCAGCAGACCCGTCACGGCGTCACCGCCGAGCACGTCGACGACCTCGCTGTTCCACACGAACTCGATCTTCTCGTTCGCGAAGGCGCGCTCCTGCATGATCTTGGAGGCGCGCAGCTGGTCGCGGCGGTGGATGATGTACACCTTCGACGCGAACTTGGTGAGGAACGTGGCCTCCTCCATCGCGGAGTCGCCGCCACCGACGACGGCGATGGCCTGCTCGCGGAAGAAGAACCCGTCGCACGTCGCGCAGTAGGAGACGCCGTGTCCGGACAGGCGTGACTCGCCCTCGATGCCCATCTTGCGCGGTGCCGAGCCGGTGGCGAAGACGACGCTCTCGGCCTCGTGCTCCGTGCCGCTGCCGAGGACGACCTTCTTCACGTCGCCGGTCAGCTCGAGCTTCACGACGTCGTCGTAGACGACCTCGGTGCCGAACTTCTCGGCCTGCTCCTGCATCTTCGCCATGAGGTCGGGTCCCATGATGCCCTCGGGGAAACCGGGGAAGTTCTCCACCTCGGTGGTGTTCATCAGCTCGCCGCCCGCCTCCACCGAGCTCGCGATGAGCAGCGGCGAGAGGTTCGCCCGCGCCGCGTAGATGGCGGCGGTGAATCCGGCCGGACCGGAACCGATGATGATGACCTGTCGCACGTGCTCTTCCCTTTCCGCACGAGCCCCTGACGGGCTCCAGTGCGTGCAACCAATGCTAACCGCGAGGCATTCCGAGCAGACGGTGCACCGCGCGGTGCGCTCGTCAGCGCCCGATGAGGCGCCGCAGCATCCGCCCGCCGATGGCGAGCTCGGGAGCCCGCAGCAACGCGAGGGCGGCGACGTACACCAGCAGGGCGACGCCGCCCACGAGTGCTCCGGCCACCGCACCGAGCAGACGGTCCGACGCGGGCCATCCGTCCGCGCCGCCGAGGAGCAGGAAGAACAGCCACCCGGCGGCGAAGGCGGGGACGGCGGCGACCGTGAACCGCCCGAGCGACCGCCAGGTGGCGCGCAGCGGCGCCGTGTCGGTGTGACGACGCAGCAGACGCAGGGCGACGGGCAGCTGGACGTACGTGGAGAGCGACTGGGTGAGGGCGACGGCGGCGGCGAGGAACCCGAGCGGCAGCAGGCCCATGCCGACGGCGGCCACGGCGATGACGGCGCCGAGGGCGGCCAGCGACGCCTGGACGAGGGAGAAGACGAACGGCGTCCGCGTGTCCTGGAAGGCGAAGAACGCCCGGCGAATGATCACCAGCACGCCGAAGGGGACGAGGGCGATCAGGTACCCGCACAGCACCCAGGCCATCGCGACCGCGCCGTCGGTGCTGGTGGTGAACACCCGCGAGACGGCGACGGATGCCGCGGCGATGGCCGCCGTGAAACCGAAACCGAACAGCGCGATCGCGCGGATCGACTCGTCGAGGTTCGGCGCGACCCGGTCGAGGCGGCCCGCGGTGATCTCCTCGGCGAGGCGGGTGAAGTACGTCGTCGAGATCGACATGGCGACGATCGAGTGGGGAAGCATGAAGATCAGCCACGCGTACACCATCACGGTGACGCTCGCCTCGCCGGAGGCCTGGGTGACGACCAGCGACTGGACGATGCCGGCGAGCTGACCGACGACGACGGCGAGGAACGTCCACCAGGCCAGGGTGCCGACGTGACGCAGGCCGATGCCGCGCCAGCCGAAGTCGGGGCGGATGTGCAGGCGGGTGCGCTTCCAGAAGAAGAGCAGCACGACCGTCTGCATCGCGATGCCGAGGGTGGCGGTGCCGCCGAGGAGGGCGATCATCCCGGCATCCCAGTCGCCGATCGCGGTGAACGGGCCGCCGAAGACGACCAGGAACACCCCGAATCCCGCGATCGATACGACGTTGTTGACCGTCGGCGCCCAGCTGTACGGGCCGAAGACCTTGCGCGCGTTGAGCACCTCGCCCAGGAGGGCGAACAGGCCGTAGAACAGCAGCTGGGGCAGCAGCCAGTAGGCGAAGGCGGTGGCCAGCGCCTTCTGCTCGGGCCCCCAGCTGGCCGCGTAGAGCCAGATCAGCACCGGCGCGAGCGCCATCATCAGCGCTGTCGCGGCGACGAGGACGACCGCACCGAGCGTGAGGAGCTTCGACACGTACCGCGAACCGCCGTCGGTGTGCGCGGCCGCCTTGACGATCTGCGGCACGAGGATGCCGGTGATCACGCCGGCGGCGAGCAGCTCGTACACGTTGGTGGGCAGCATGGCCGCGACGCTGAAGGCGTCGGCGGCCTTGCTGCCGAACGAACCGATGACGGCGACGAGGACGACCGAGCGCACCAGACCGGTGACCCGCGAGAAGAGCGTGCCCGCTCCGATGATGGCGCTCGCGCGACCGAGACTAGCCATCGACATCCTCTTTCTGCGGGGCTTCCTTCTGCGACGCTTCGCCGTGCTCGTCTTCGGCGGCCGCGCCGCGCCGACGCAGCTTGCGGACGGTGCGGATCAGTCCCAGCACGAGCATCGCTCCGATCAGCACCACCATGAGAACGATGCCCACCGACTCCCACTCGGCGCGCACGGTCACCGCGACGCGGACCTCCGATCCGATCGGCACGCCCGCGGTGCTGCGCAGCTGCAGGTCGAGGGTGGACTCGCCGCTGCCGACGCGCGCCTGCACGGGCACCTGCACTCGCGTGCTCTGCGCGGAGCCGGCCGAGACCTCTGCGGTCTTCTGCACGATCAGGCGCGGGTCGTTGGGGTTCGCCGAGAGCGTGAGGGTCACCGGCCAGGGCAGATCGTTGCGCACAGAGAAGGTGAGCGGCGCCGACGAGGCGAGCAGGGTGATGTCGCTGGGCGGAACGATGGCGACGGCGCCCATGGTCTTCGCGGTGGCGTCGCGGTGATCGCTCACGGCCGTGGCGAACTGATCGGGCACCGCGAGCCAGACGTTGGCGAGCAGCTGCAGGATCTTGGCGCGTTCGGGGGCTGTCAGGAGGGTGGGGTCGCTCAGCACGGTCGCGAACGCGGAGAGGGCGGTCTCGTCGTCGAGCAGGCCGTGGAGGGCGTCGACGCGTGCGGAGTCGGGTGCGGCGCCACCGGTGACTGTGACGGCCGCCGCGGGCGCAGCGACGACCGCCGACAGATCGATCGCGGTGCGACCGGCGAGCGAGGATGCCGCGGTGATCGCCGCCCGCAGACCGGTGGACGATCGGCCGCTGGCCCGGTCGATCACGACCAGCAGCGGCGCCGAGGCGGAGGCGCCCTGAACGGCGAGGCTCGCGTAGGCGGATGCCGCGGCGAGCCCCGCGCCCTGGTGGACGCCGTCCGACGCGAGCGACGTCGTCCGCAGCGCCGCGGAGACGTCCGCGTCGTAGGAGAGGATCGCCGCGCCCTCGGCATCCGCTCGCGCCCCCACCGCGCCCGTGAGGGTGTTCGATGACACGAGGGTGAGCGGCGTCTCGCTCTCGGAGGTGCCGGTGGAGGTGCCGGTCGCGAGGGCGGAGACGAGCCCCGCCGTCGCCGACCCGGTCGCGGGCCAGAACACCCCGGTGCGCGTCGCGCCGATGTCGAGGAGCTCGGAGAGGCTCGGCAGCGTGCGACCGGCCGCCGGCGTGGGTGTCGACGATGCACTCGGCGATTCGGAGGATGCCGGGAGCGGCGTGCCGGTCGTCGCGAAGTTCCGTGCCGACATGTACGGGTCGAGACTCGAGACGGAGAGCGGCTCGTCCTGCCCCGCGGCGAACTGGGTGGCGAGATCGGCATCGCCGAACTGGAGCGCGAAACGTGAGTTCGGCAGCGCGAGCAGGTCGGACAGCCACTGCTGAGCCGATGCGGGCGCCGCCGTACCCAGCACACGGATCGCCGCGACGATGGCGGGGTCCACGGCGAGGATCGCGGTGGTGCCGGTCACCGCGTCGAGCTGGATGCGGAGCGCCCCGTCGGCGGCGGTGAGCGTGGCGAGGTCGTCCGACGTGAGCAGCCCCGTGGTGGTGGGAGGCGCCGTCAGCGGCACGACGACGGCGACGCCTCCGCCGGAGGAGGCGGCATCCGGGACCACGATCACCGTGTGTGCGACGAGATCGCCCTGGGTGGAAGGGAACGCGGCGCTCACGGGGTAGACACCGGGGGCGAGGTCGCCGCCGGTGGCGGCCAGGTCGATCGCGGTCGTCGAGGTCGCCGTCCCGCGGGCGGCGACGGCTGTCACGGCCGCCGTCGCGACCTCGGTGTCGGCGCGCGCGTCGGAGTCCAGCCACGCCGTCACCTCGGCGGCGGTGGTCAAGGGCGACCGGGTGAGCGCCACGCTGACCGCGCCGCCGGCAGCGGGCGCATCGCCGGTGTTGGTCACCGAGAACGTGACGGAGAACACCGACGCGCCGATGACCCCGTTGCCCGACGGCGACACCGCGACGGTGAGCCTCCCGCTCTCGGCCGGCGCCTCGGTCGCGGCGACCGCGGTGCCGGCGACGGGCGCGGCCACGACGAGGGCCATCGCGACGGCGACGGCGCTCCGCCAGCGCGCGCGGCGACGGCGCCTCGTCCCGACTCCGTCGGGAGTCCGGCGCGCGGGACGGGAAAGAGGAAAGGTCATGTCGGGAATCGGCTCCTGTGCGATCCCTGACCGCACGATCAGGTCAGATTCTAGGGTCCCCGCCCTGTGCGCGACCCGTGACGGGCCGCGGGCGCCGGTATCCGCGCGCGGCGGCATCCGTCGGTCCCGTCTCGGTCCCGCACCGCCGGCACGGCCCTGCGTGCGTGAGGATGGGATGCTGTGGACCATCCCCTGAACCCCGATCCCGCCCTCGTGGCCGACCTCCGCCGCGATCTGGCGGCCGCCGGCTACACCGCAGACGCCGTGCGGACCGGGTGGGGCCCTCTCGCCGACGACGCCGTCGGGCACGGCCTGCACGGACCCGCGCTCGCCGCCCTGGGGACACGGGACGACGCATCGGCGACGTTGGCGCGGCTGCTGTTCCTCGGTGTCCGCACGCCGCGGGACGCCGTCGACCGCGCGCTGCCCCACCTCGGCGCCGGCGGACTGGCGACGCTCGGTCTGGCCCGCATCGACGATGCCGAGGTGACACCGCTCGCGCTCGTGCGACCGCAGGGCTTCGCCGACGCGGACGGCGCCGGACACTGGTGGATCGCGAGCGATCTCGACGAGGCGGCGCTCGGCGGACCACTGCCGACCGGCCACGTGCTGGGTGTCGGCGGCGCCTCCCTCACCCTCGCCGGCCTGCAGCTCGCGACGCCCGCGCGACGGGTGCTCGACGTCGGCACGGGCTGCGGCATCCAGGCGCTGCGGGCGCAGCGCGCCCTGACGGCGTCCGCGGATGCCTCCGCCGATGCAGACGCCGACAGCGTCATCGTCGCGACGGACGTGTCGCCCCGGGCACTGGCGTTCACGACGCTCAACGCGCTCCTGAACGGCGTCGGGGGGATCGAGACCCGGCACGGCAGCCTCTTCGACCCCGTCGCGGGCGAACGGTTCGACCGTGTCGTGTCGAACCCGCCGTTCGTCATCACCCCGCGCGTCGCCGGCGTTCCCGAGTACGAGTACCGCGACGCGGGGTTCGCGGGGGACGACCTCGTCGCGGCGTTCGTCCGAGGGGTGGGCGAGGTGCTCGCTCCGCAGGGGACGGCGCAGCTGCTGGGCAACTGGGAGTATCGCGACGGCGGCGACGGCCTCGAGCGCGTCCGCGCCTGGGTGGCCGCCTCGCCCGTGCCCCTCGAGGCCTGGGTGATCGAGCGGGAGCGGCTCGACCCCCTCGCGTACGCGGAACTGTGGGTCCGCGACGGCGGCACCGCCCCCGGCACCCCCGGCTACGCGGCCCTCGTCGATGCCTGGCTGGACGACTTCGCCGCGCGCGGCGTGGAGGCGATCGGGTTCGGCTACATCCTGCTGCGACGACCGGCATCCGGGGTCGCCGCGCTGGCGCGCTACGAACGCATCACCCACGCCCTGCCGGAGACCTCGGGAGGACTCGGCCGGCACCTGTCCGCCGCGCTGCAGGCCTTCGACGCACTGGAACTGCTCGACGACGACGCCCTGGCCCGCGCGCACACCGTGGTGGCCGCCGACGTCACCGAGGCCCGTCATCATCTGCCGGGCGCCGAGGCCCCGAGCGTGATCCAGCTGCGCCAGGGCGGCGGGCTCGCCCGCACCGTCGAGGTCGACCCCGCCCTGGCCGCCCTCGTCGGCGCCTCCGACGGCGAGCTCACCGTCGGACAGCTCTCCGACGCGATCGCCGAGCTGCTCGAGGTGGATGCCGGCGCCCTCCGCGCCGACCTGCTGCCGCGCGTGCGCGAGCTCGTCTTCACCGGGATGCTGCGGCTGGCGTGAGGGGTCGCACGACGGTCGCGGGCGGGGGCGACGGAAGGCGCGCCGGTAGTCTGGAGACCATGCTCAACATGGCCGAAGGCCTCGACCGGCTGGGGTCGCTCGCGACCTCTCCGATCATGGCCTCCCTCGGTGCGGCGTTCGCCCAGGCGGGGTTCGAGCTGGCGATCGTCGGCGGTCCGGTGCGCGACGCGCTGCTCGGCCGCCCCACCCACGACCTCGATCTCACGACGAACGCGCGCCCCGACGACATCCTTCGCATCGTGAAGCCGCTCGCGACCGCGACGTGGGACATCGGGCGCGCGTTCGGCACCATCGGTGCGAAGATCACCGGCCCGAGCGGGACGTCCGAGCAGGTCGAGATCACGACGTACCGCGCCGACAGCTACGACGGGGTCACGCGCAAGCCCACGGTCGCCTTCGGAGACCGCCTGGAGGACGACCTCGCCCGCCGCGACTTCACCGTGGGCGCCATGGCGCTGCGCCTGCCCGTGCCGGCGCTCGTCGACCCGACCGGGGGTGTCGAGGACCTGCTCGCGGGCGTGCTGCGCACGCCGGGCGACCCCGACGTCAGCTTCGGCGACGACCCGCTGCGCATGCTGCGGGCCGCCCGCTTCGCCAGCCAGCTCGAGTTCGACGTCGCCCCGACCACGCTGGACGCGATGGAGCGCCTGCGGGAGACGATCGAGATCGTCAGCCCCGAGCGGGTGCAGGCCGAGCTGGTCAAGCTGCTCGCGACGGACGACCCGGTGCGCGGCATCCGGATCCTCGTCGAGACCGGGCTGATGGGCGAGATCCTGCCCGAGGTGCCGGCGCTGCGGCTCGAGGTCGACGAGCACCACCACCACAAGGACGTCTACGAGCACTCGCTCACGGTGCTGCGCCAGGCCATCGAGCTGGAGCACGCCCGGCATCCGGGGGCGGCGCCCGACACGACGCTGCGCCTGGCCGCACTGCTGCACGACATCGGCAAGCCCGCGACGCGCAAGCTCGAGCCGGGCGGCGGCGTGAGCTTCCACCACCACGACGTCAAGGGTGCGCGTCTGGCCCGCAAGCGCCTGCAGGCGCTGCGCTTCGACGGCGACACCATCGCCGCGGTCACGCAGCTCATCGAGCAGCACCTGCGCTTCTTCGGCTACGCCGAGGGCGCGTGGACCGACTCCGCGGTGCGGCGCTACGTGCGGGATGCCGGTGATCAGCTCGAGCGGCTCCACATCCTCACCCGCGCCGACGTCACCACCCGCAACGCGAAGAAGGCGACGCGCCTGCGCCGCGCGTACGACGACATCGAGTGGCGCATCGACGAGCTCGCCTCGCAGGAGGAGCTCGCCGCCATCCGCCCCGAGCTCGACGGCAACCGGATCCAGGAGATCCTCGGCATCCCGCCCGGACGCGAGGTCGGGGAGGCGTACCGCTTCCTGCTGGAGGTGCGCCTGGACGAGGGTCCGATCGGCGCGGATGCCGCCGAGCAGCGCCTGCGCGCCTGGTGGTCCACCCGCTGACCCACCCCGCGCCCGCCGCGCGCCCGCCCCGCGCCCGCGCCCGCGCCGCGCCGCGGTCGCCGAGCCGCCACTCCTCGGCCGAGCCGCTATCCGGCGGGCCGGCCGAATCTTGGCGGCTCGGCCGAATCTTGGCGGTTCGCGACTTAGACTGACGACACCTCCTCATTGGTGAACGGAGTCGCCGTGCCCTCGCCGTGGTCATCGCGCCGCGAGGTCTCGCCCGAGACGTCGCGTCTGCTCATCGAGCGCGCGCACGACGAGCTCGTGGGCGGTAACGTCGGCGATCCGCGGCTGGGTCAGATCCGCCCGCTCGTGCAGGATTCCTGGCGCCGGTCGCTGGCGCACCTGGTGGGGGCCGAAGGGCTGCCCCCGCTCGATCTGGGTGACGACGAGCTCGAGGCCTACCGGCGGGCGCACCCGCTCGCCGCCGCCATGGACATGATCCGCTCCCTGCTGCTGCCCGGCGGCGAGGACAGCGACTCGGGCGTCGTCGTCGCCGTGGGCGACGCCGTGGGACGACTCCTGTGGGTCGAGGGAGACCGGCGTGTGCGGTCGCTCACCGGCGACATGGGTTTCGTGGCCGGCGCGAACTGGTCGGAGGAGGCGGTCGGCACCTCCGCACCCGGCACGGCGCTCGCGCTGGGGCGATCGGTGCAGATCCACGGAGCCGAGCACTACAACCGGCTCGTCCAGCCGTGGTCCTGCACGGCCGCGCCCGTCTACGACCCCGATACGCGCCGCGTGCTCGGGGTGATCGACGTCACCGGCGACAGCGATGCCGCCACGCCGCAGGCGCAGCTCCTCGTCGACGCGACCGCCCGCGCGGTGGAAGCCGAACTCCTCGTCGGGCGGCTCAGAGCGCGGGCTCAGGCTCCCGCACCGAGCCGTATCCGCCGCGCGGCACCGGCTCCGCGGGCGGCGACGACGATGCTCCGCGTCCTCGGGCGGGACAAGGCGCTCCTCGATGTCGCCGGCCCCGACAGCGCGACGGTGACCGAGCTGTCGGCGCGGCACGCCGAGATCCTCCTCATGCTCGCGGTGCACCGTGAGGGCTTGTCGGCCGAGCGCCTCGGGCAGCTCGTCTACGGCGAGGATGCCGCGGAGGGGACGCTGAGGCCGGAACTCGTCCGGCTGCGCAAGGTGCTGGAGCGGGTTGCGCCGCAGCTGGTCCCGGCATCCCGGCCCTACCGCCTCACCGCGGAGCTGCACACCGATGCGCATCAGGTCGTCGCGCTGCTCGGCCGGGGCGCGCACCGGGTGGCGCTCGCCGCCTATCGCGGGCGGGTGCTTCCCGATTCGGTCGCGCCCGGGGTGGAGGAGTTCCGCGACTCGGTTCGGCTCGCGCTGCGCGACGCCCTGATGACGGAGGCGTCCGTGGATGTCCTGATCGCGTACGCCGACACCGACGACGGCGCCGAGGACGTCGAGGTCCTGCGCCTGGCCCTCGAGATGCTGCCGGCCCGGTCTCCCCGCCGCGCCGGGCTCGTCGCACGGATCGAGAAGCTCGAGGCGTGAGCCCCCGGCCCGGCGTGCACAACTCCGCCGGAGCTGCTGTTTCCGAGGTCTTCACGCCGACGACGGCCCACGGAGGCGGAGCTGTGCATGCTCCCCCGGCGAGGATGCCAGGATGGGCGCAGACGCCGTCACCGGCGCCGAGGGAGGATCGACATGACCGACGACGCGCCCACCCCCGACCTCGTGCGGCTCGCCGCCGTGCACGGCATCGCGACCGAGTACTGGTCGTTCTTCGGCGACCGGGTGCAGGTCCCGGCATCCACCCTCCGCGCGGTGCTCGCGGCCATGCGCGTCGACGCCTCGTCGGATGCTGCGGTCACGGCATCCCTCATCGCCGAGGAGGAGCGGGTGTGGCGCGAGCTGCTGCCCGCCTCGTTCGTGACGCGCGCCGGGGTCGGCGTGCTGTGGCTGCACGTCTTCGACGGGCACGACGTGACCGTGACGGTGGCTCTCGAGGACGGGGCGGTGCGCGTGCTCACGATCCCCGAGCAGCGGCCGGCCGCGCGTCTGGTGGACGGCATCCTGCGGTGGCGGGTCGAGATTCCGGTGCCCGACGACCTGCCGCTGGGGTGGCACACCGTGCGCGCGGAGCAGCGCCCGTTCGGCGGCGCCGACGCCGACCGCACGGCATCCGCCCCGTTCGTGATCACGCCCGGTCGCCTCGGCGACCCGCCCGCCCGTCCCGGGCGTACACGCGGCTGGGGCCTCATGGCGCAGCTGTACTCCGTCCGCTCACGGGCATCGTGGGGCCTCGGCGACTTCGCCGATCTCGCCGATCTCGCGGCGATCGCGGGCGAGCGCGGCGCCGACTTCCTGCTGATCAACCCCGTGCACGCGGCCGAGGTGACCAGTCCGATCGAACCGTCGCCGTACCGCCCCGCGACCCGCCGCTTCCTGGCGCCGCTGTACGTGCGCCCCGAGGACATCCGGGAGGTCGCCTACCTGACACCCACCGAGCGTGCCGTCGTCGAGGCCGCCCGCGGTCCCGTCGCGGCGATGGACGACGACGCGGACCGCATCGATCGCGACGCGGTCTGGGCCGCCAAACGGCTCGGCCTCGACGCGATCTTCGCGGTGCCGCTGACGCCGTCGCGCCGCGCCGAGCTCGATGCGTTCGCCGCGCGCGAGGGGCAGCCGCTGCAGGACTTCGCCCTGTGGTGCGCGCTCGAGGAGCACTACCTCGGTCGCGAGCGGCCCGTCGAGGTCGACGACATCCGCTCCCCGCTGGTCGCCGAGCTGCGCACGCGCCTGGCCGACCGCGTCGCGTTCCACGTGTGGCTGCAGTGGATCGCCGATCAGCAGGTGGCCCATGCGCAGGCCGCGGCGACGGCGGCGGGCATGACGATCGGTGTCATGCACGACCTCGCGGTCGGCGTGCACCCCCAGGGGTCGGATGCGTGGTCGCTGCGGGAGATGTACGCCACCGGCATGGCGGTCGGCGCGCCGCCGGACATGTACAACCAGCAGGGCCAGACCTGGAACCAGCCGCCGTGGCTGCCGCGCGCGCTCGCCGAGGCCGGGTACGCCCCGCTGCGCGACATGATCCGCACCCTGCTGCGCCACGCCGGCGCCCTGCGCATCGACCACGTGATCGGGCTGTTCCGCCTGTGGTGGATCCCCGAAGGGCTGAGTCCCGCCGCCGGCACGTACGTCCGCTACGACCACGAGGCGATGATCGGCGTGCTGCTGCTCGAGGCCCACCGCGCCGGAGCGGTGCTCATCGGCGAGGATCTCGGCAACGTCGAGCCGTGGGTGCGCGAGTACCTGGCGGCGCGCGGCGTGCTGGGCACCTCGGTGCTGTGGTTCGAGCGCGAGGGCGACGGCTTCCGTCCGCCGGAGCAGTACCGCCGCTCGCTGCTGGCCACCGTGAACACGCACGACCTGCCCCCGACCGCGGGGTATCTGGCCGACGAGCACGTCGCCCTCCGCGCGCGGCTCGGTCTGCTGACGCGTCCGGTCGAGGAGGAGCTGGCCGACGCGGATGCCGAGCGGGCGACCATGCTGGCGCTGCTGCGCGACCGCGGACTGCTGGGCGCCGACCCGTCGGAGGCGGAGGTGATCGAGGCCCTGAACGCGCTGATCACGGCATCCCCTTCGCAGCTGCTCGGGGTGGCGCTGGTGGATGCCGTCGGCGAGCGCCGCGCGCAGAACCAGCCCGGGACCGACCGCGAGTATCCCAACTGGCAGATCCCGCTCGCGGGACCGGACGGCCGCGCCGTGCTGCTGGACGACCTGCGCGAGCACGGCCGTTTCGTCGCTCTCACCCGCGCGGTCGATTCTCGGCTCTGAGCTCCGCGGCGGCGGGTGAGGCGGGGCCGGGTGAGGCGGGTCCGGTGGGTTCCGCGGGCTCGATCGCCGCCGTGCGTGGTCGCGTCAGCGTGCCGGCGAGCACGCCCACCACGACGAGCGCGAGACCGACCATCTGCGCGGGTCCGAACGGTTCGTGCGCGAGCCACACGCCGAGCAGCACGCCGGTGACGGGGTTGAGCAGTCCGATCACCCCGACGACCGCACCGGGAAGGCGGGCGAGGCCCGTGAACCACGCCGCGTAGGCGATCGCCGTGGCCACGAGGATGACGTACGCGAACCCGAGCAGCGCCGGCCCGTCCAGGGCGGGCGGTGCGCCCTCGACCGCGATCGCGAGGGGCGCGACGACGAGGGAGCCGGCGATGAGCTGCCACGCCGTCATCGTCAGCGGCGGGATGTCGGCACCCCAGCGGCGCGTGAGGACGAATCCCAGCGACGAGGAGAGCATGGCCAGCACGGATGCCGCGATGCCCCAGCCGTCGGCCTCGCCGCCGCCCGGCTGCAGCATGACGACGACGCCGAGGATGCCGAGCACCGCTCCGGCGGCGGCGCGCAGGGCGGGGCGCTGGCCGAGGACGATCCAGCTCAGCACGATCAGCGCGGCGGCCGACGTCGACATGATCGTGGCCGCGAGGCTCGTCGCCAGGCGCTGCGCGGCGACGTAGACGAGGACGTTCAGCCCGCCGACCGTGAGCGCGCCGAGCACGACCGACCGCCACCACCACGCCCCGCGCGGCAGTCGCCGGGTGACCAGGAGCACCAGCACCCCGGCCGGCAGGCACCGGATCACGGCGCCCCACAGCGCCGCGTCGGGCGGCAGCAGATGACGCGTCACGAAGTAGGTGCTCCCCCAGGCGACGGGGGCGATCGCCGTCACGAGAACCCATCGCATCCTTTTATCTTCCACGGAAGAGAATATAGCTTCCGCGGAAGGTAAAGTCGACGGCGTGCAGGATCACGTCGACCTCGTCCAGGAGCAGTGGCGCCGCGAACGCCCCGATCTCGATCCGTCGCCGCAGGGTGTGATCGGCCGCCTCCATCGTCTGGCCGCGGCGCTGACGGCGGAGCTGACCGCCGTCTACGCGCAGTTCGGACTGAGCGAGGCGGAGTTCGACCTCCTGGCATCCCTTCGCCGCGCCGGTGCGCCGTACGAGCTGCCGGCAGGCGAACTGGCCGACCACACGATGGTCACCACCGGCGGGCTCACCAAGCGCGTCGACCGCCTGATCGACCGCGGCCTCGTCGTCCGCACGGATGCCGACGACGATCGCCGACGGCGCCTCGTGCGCCTCACCCCCGAGGGCGTCGATCTCATCGACCGCGCGTTGACGGCGCACCTCGCCAACGAGCACCGCCTGGTCGCGCTCCTGCCCGCGGGCGACGCCGACGCCCTGCGCGACGCCTCCCGCCGCTGGCTCGCCGCCCTCGCCCACGACTGACCCCCGGCATCCCGCCCCGCCCCCCGCTCGCCCGCCGCCCGCCCCGCTGCCGCGAGAAACCACTCGCACAGTGAGAAACACCTCACGCAGCGGTTTCTCGATGCGCAAGGTGCGTCTCGCGACGGATGCCGCGGCGCAGGCCGCGGCGCAACGCGATGCAACGTTGCGGTGCGTAGCGTCAGCGCATCCGAACGCGGCGAGGGATGCCGCGGACCATGCACTGTCGAAGGAGACATCATGACCATCGTCGAAGAGGGCGTCTCGAGCGTCTACGCCGCTCCGGGCCAGCGCGGCGCGATCGCCGAGTACCGTCCGCGGTACGGGCACTACATCGGCGGCGAGTTCGTCGAGCCGATCAAGGGCCAGTACTTCGAGAACATCACGCCGGTCACCGGCAAGCCGTTCACCGAGGTCGGGCGCGGCACCGCGGAAGACATCGACCGCGCCGTCGACGTCGCGTGGAAGGCGTTCGAGTCGTGGAAGAAGACGACGCCCGCCGACCGCGCGAACATCCTCAACAAGATCGCCGACCGCATCGAGGCGAACCTCGAGAAGATCGCCGTCGCCGAGACGTGGGAGAACGGCAAGCCGGTGCGCGAGACGCTGGCCGCCGACATCCCGCTGGCGATCGACCACTTCCGCTACTTCGCCGGCGTCCTGCGCGCCCAGGAGGGCACGCTCAGCCAGATCGACGAGGACACCGTCGCGTACCACTTCCACGAGCCGCTGGGTGTGGTGGGCCAGATCATCCCGTGGAACTTCCCGCTGCTGATGGCCACGTGGAAGCTCGCCCCCGCGCTCGCCGCCGGCAACTGCGTCGTCCTCAAGCCGGCCGAGCAGACCCCGGCATCCATCCTGTTCCTGTTCGACATCATCGGCGACCTGCTGCCGGCGGGCGTCGTGAACATCGTCAACGGGTTCGGCATCGAGGCGGGCGCACCGCTCGCGCAGCACAAGCGCATCCGCAAGGTCGCGTTCACGGGCGAGACCACCACGGGCCGTCTCATCATGCAGTACGCGTCGCAGAACCTCATCCCGGTCACCCTGGAGCTCGGCGGCAAGAGCGCGAACATCTTCTTCGAAGACGTCGCGCGGCAGAAGGACGCCTACTACGACAAGGCGCTGGAGGGCTTCACGTTCTTCGCGCTCAACCAGGGCGAGGTGTGCACGTGCCCGTCGCGCGCGCTCATCCAGCGCTCGATCTACGACCAGTTCCTCGGCGACGGCCTGGAGCGCGTCGGCAAGATCATCCAGGGAAACCCGCTGGATCCGGCCACCATGATCGGCGCGCAGGCCTCCAACGACCAGCTCGAGAAGATCCTCAGCTACATCGAGATCGGCAAGGCGGAGGGCGCGAAGCTCCTCGCCGGCGGCGAGCGGGTGGACCTCGGCGGCGAGCTCAGCGGGGGCTACTACGTGGCGCCGACGGTGTTCGAGGGCCAGAACAGCATGCGCATCTTCCAGGAGGAGATCTTCGGCCCCGTCGTCTCGGTGACCAGCTTCGACGGGTTCGACGACGCCATCCACACCGCCAACGACACCCTCTACGGCCTCGGCGCGGGGGTGTGGAGCCGCTCGGCCGACACGATGTACCGCGCGGGGCGCAGCATCGAGGCGGGTCGCGTCTGGACGAACACCTACCACCAGTACCCGGCGCACGCCGCGTTCGGCGGGTACAAGCAGTCGGGCATCGGTCGCGAGAACCACCTCAAGATGCTCGATCACTACCAGCAGACCAAGAACCTGCTGGTGTCGTACGCCGAAGGAGCGATGGGCTTCTTCTGAGCCGCGTCGCCGAAGACGATCCGGCGCACGGGACGCACGCGCGTCTCGGGCGCCGGATCATCTCCGGAGGGAAAGGTCGAGCGATGACCACCACTGTCAGTCGCGTCGCGGTCACGGATGCCGCGGCGGCACTGCTGCGCCGGCTGACGGCGCAGCACGGGAAGCTCATGTTCCACCAGTCCGGCGGATGCTGCGACGGCAGTGCACCGATGTGCTACCCCGTCGGCATGTTCTTGACGGGGCCGTCGGACATCAGGCTCGGCGACCTCGACGTGGGACTGGACGATCCGATCGAGGTGTTCATGTCCGAGGCGCAGTTCGCGTACTGGAAGTACACGCACCTCACGATCGACGTCGTCCCGGGCCGCGGGGCCGGCTTCAGCGTCGAGGGTCCGACGGGGATGCGCTTCCTCATCCGCTCGCGGATGCTGGACGACGCCGAGCTCGACCACTTCGGACTGCGCTGACGGCGGCATCCCCGCGGCCTCGCCGGTCAGGCGCGGTCGTGCAGCGTGATGCGGTAACCGTCCGGGTCGACGAACGTGAAGGTGCGGCCGAACGGACCGTCGATCGGCGCCGCGACGATCTCGTGGCCGGCGGCGACCAGGGCGTCGTGGATCTGCTGTACGTCGGTCGCGTGCAGCCAGAGGGCGATGCCCGCCCCCGGCGGGGTGGCGGCATCCCGGACGGCGTCATCGACGATGTCGCGCACGGCGAACGCGATCGGCGTCGTCGTGAACACGACGGCGTGGGGCGGTCCTGCCGGTGACCGCACGAGGCCGAGGAAGCTCTCGTAGAACGCCTGGGATGCGGCGAGGTCGCGAACCTGCAGGGAAATGAAGTCGGGGCCGGTGGCGGGCATGGGATCGTCCTCTCGTGTGTCAGTTATCTGACATGCAACTGTATGTCAGGATACTGACATGAGTCAACGCCTTCCCGCCATCGATCTGCCGACCTCCGTCGGCTATCGCCTCAAAGAGGCAGCCAGCGCCCTCCGGGCCGCGATGGAGGACGTTCTGCGACCGCTCGGGATGAACGTCACCCACTACGCGTGCCTCGAGCTGCTGGCACAGCGCCCCGGCCTGTCGAACTCTGATCTGGCCCGCGGCACATTCGTCACCCGCCAGACCATGAACGTGCTGCTGCAGAAGCTCGAGCGCGACGGTGAGATCTCGCGGCCCGACACCCCCGTCAGCGGCAAGGTGCTTCCCGCGACGATCACCGATCGCGGCCGCACCGCGCTGGCCGCCGCCAGCACCGCCGTGCGCTCGGTGGAGGACCGCATGCTGGACGGTCTCGACGCGGACGACCGCGATGAGGCGCTGCGGCTGCTCGCCGCGATGATCCGTTCGCTGCGCGGCTAGAGCCAGCCGTTCTCGTCGGCGATCCGCACGGCATCGGCGCGGTTGCGGGCCTCCGTCTTGCCGATCGCGCTGGAGAGGTGATTGCGGACGGTGCCCTCGCTCAGGTGCAGCATCTGCGCGATGTCGGCGATCGAGCCGCCGGTACGCGCGACGGAGAGCACGTCGGTCTCTCGGCTCGTGAGCGGCGACTCCCCCTGCGCGAGCGAGTCGGCGGCGAGGGCCGGGTCGACCACCCGCAGCCCCTGCGACACGCGGCGCACGGCGTCGGCGAGCTGTGCGGCCGGTGTGTCCTTGACCACGAAGCCGGCCGCTCCCGCCCGCATCGCGCGCGTCAGGTACCCCGGTCGCCCGAAGGTGGTCACGATGAGCGCCCGGCACGCGGGTCGTGCGCTGCGCAGCGCGGATGCCGCCGCGATCCCGTCCATCCCGGGCATCTCGATGTCCAGCAGCGCGACGTCGGCGGCCGTGCGCACCGCGGCATCCACCACCTCGTCGCCGCGCCCCACCTCGGCGACCACCTCGATGTCGGGCTCGAGTCCGAGCAGGGCGGAGAGCGCGCCGCGCACGAGCGCCTGGTCATCGGCGATGAGCAGCCGGATCACAGCGTCACCCGCAGGAGGAACCCGCCGAGGTCGCTGCGTCCGAGTGCGAGGCGTCCGCCGGCGGCCTCCACCCGTTCGCGCAGGCCGATCAGCCCGGTGCCGGCGGTGGTCGCTGCGGATGTCGGGCCCACCCCGTCGTCCTCGATGCTGACGCTACGCGCGCTCAGGCGCACGCGGCACCGCGACGCCTGCGCATGGCGGATCACGTTGGTCACACCTTCGCGCACGATCCAGCCGGCCAGTTCGCGGCGCTCGGCAGGGACGTTCTCGGTGGCGGTGGGCAGCTCGGCCGCGATGCCCGCGGCATCCAGCGCCGCCCGCGCCGCGGCGAGCTCGCCCGCGACGCTGACCCCGCGGTAGCCGGCGACGGTGGTGCGCACATCGGCGAGAGCCCCGCGGGCGAGGGCCTCGACTTCGCCGATCTCCCCCCGCGCCCGTGCCGGATCGACGTCGATCAGGCGTCCGGCGAGCTCGGATTTCACCGTGATGACCGTGAGCGAGTGGCCGAGGATGTCGTGCAGGTCGCGCGCGACGCGGCTGCGTTCGCGTTCCACGGCCATCTCCGCCATCTGGTCGCGGGTCGCCCGGAGGGCGTTCATGGCCGCGATGTTGCGTCCGAAGGCGGCCATCATCGCGGAGACCGAGACGATGATCGCGGGCAGGAACAGCACGCCCTCGGTCCAGCCGTCGGAGATCACCCCGACGACCAGGGATGCCGCTCCGAGCGCGAGCAGCAGCAGCCAGGTCGTGCGCAGGCGGACCACGGCCATGCCGATCGCGACGCCCACGTAGCTCCAGACGCCGCGGACATCCCACCCGATCCAGGGGAACAGGCTGAAGGAGAGCACGAACAGCCAGGCCGCCGGAAGCAGCCGAAGGCGCAGGGGCAGAAGGCGCGAGACGGGGACGGCGATCAGGAAGGATGCCGCGAAGCACACCAGCAGGGCGATCACGACGGCGCTCGACACGGCCGTGTCGGCCGCCGCGACGGCCTCGGTGGCCACGATGAACAACCAGATGAGCGAGATCGACGCACCGACGTACCAGCCGCGGGCGGCGCGGGCGGTCAAGATCTCACGGGGCGTCGGTGCGGCCGACGAGGCGGGGACCGGGGGAACGTCCCACCCGGTCCCGTCGAGATCGTCTCGCGTCGCGCTCACGGACTTCACTGTAGGGCGCGCCGACTCAGACGCGCTTGGTGTCGCGCCGGAACGCCCACGTCGTCCCGGCGACGAACACGACCAGCCACACCAAGGCGTTGATGAGCCACATCGCGTCGAAGCTCTCCCCGGTCAGAGGCGAGCGGGCGAGCTCTCCGATGCCGTACACCGGTGTGAACTTCGCGATCGTCTGCATGAAGTCGGGCATGCTGCTCAGCGGGTAGAACAGGCCTCCGAGGAACGACAGGAAGACGACGATCAGGCTCGTCACCTGGGCGGCGTTCTCGCTCGGCATGAGGTAGCCGACGAAGAGGCCGAGCGTCGTGAACACGGCGCTCGCGAGCACCCAGCCCACCAGGCCCGTGCCGATCCACTGCCCGGCGCTGAGCTGGATGCCGCTGATCGCGCCGGCCGCGTAGGTCGCGACCACGGCGAGCAGGCCCAGCACCATGCCCGCGATCATCTTGATGATGATGTTGACGAGCGGGTTCAGCGGGGTGAGGCGCAGCTGGCGGCTCCACCCCTGCGTGCGCTCGAGCGCGACGGCGGCGCCCGTCTGCGTGGCCGACATCATGGCGCCGTACATCGCCATCGACACCATGATGTAGGCCGCGACGGAGACACCGCCGTCGGCGACGGGCGTCGCCGTCAGCTGTTCGTCGCGCAGCCGCAGGCCGATGATGACGTACATCACGACGGGGAACGCGATCGTGAAGAAGAGCGTCCGGCGATTGCGCAGGCGGCGCTTCAGCTCGATGCCCAGATAGGTCAGGTTGAAGCCGCCGAGCGGCGGCACCCGCCGGTCGAGGGTGACGCGATCGGCCGACAATGCGGTCGGCGCGGTGGATGCGGTGCTCATGCGGGGGCTCCTTCGGAGGTGAGCGCGAGGAAGACGCTCTCGAGGTTCTGGGACGTGATCTCGATGTCGCGGGCCGCCGTCTCGGTGAGGAGGTGGCGGGCGACGGCATCCGAGTCCTTCGTGTGGATGCTGATGCGGTCGCCGGCGAACTCGACGTCGTCGACGGCGGGAAGGGCGGCGAGGCGCGCCGGGTCGGCGCCCGGCAGGGTGGCACGCACGATGCGTCCCGACACGAGGTTCTTGATCTCGGCGGTGGAGCCGTCGGCCACGATGCGGCCGCGACTCATGAGCACGATGCGGTCGGCGTACTCGTCGGCCTCGTCGAGGTAGTGGGTCGCGAACAGCACCGTGCGGCCGCGGGCGGCGTCGGAGCGGATCGCGCTCCAGAACGCGCGACGCCCCTCGACGTCCATGCCGGTGGTCGGCTCGTCGAGGATCAGCAGTCCGGGGTCGCTGAGCAGCGCCATGGCGAAGCGCAGCCGCTGCTGCTGGCCGCCCGAGCACAGGCCGACCCGTCGACTCCCGAGCTCACTGATGCCCGCACGCTGCATGACCTCCTCGATCGGACGCGTGTCGGCGAACAGGCTCGCCGTGAGAGCGAGCGTCTCGCGCACCGTGATGTCCTTCAGCAGGCCGCCGGTCTGCAGCACCGCCGACACCAGTCCGTGCGAGATCGCCGCCCGCGGGCTCTCACCGAACACCCGCACCGCGCCGCCGTCGGGGTCGGAGAGCCCCAGCAGCATGTCGATCGTCGTCGTCTTTCCCGCGCCGTTCGGGCCCAGGAAGGCGACGATCTCACCCGGGCGTACCCGCAGATCGACGCTCTCCACCGCTCGGACGCTGCCGAAGCTCTTGCGCAGGCCCGCGGCATCCACCGCGAGCACTCCCTCGTTCTGATCCATGTCTCCGACTCTGCCGCGGCCCGGTGCGACGTGCCGCACACGGGCGTCACGACCGCGCCATGACATTCGTCACGGCAGGAATCTGGCCGAACCGCGTCACAGATCGGTGGTTTCGGACTCTCACTTACGGGAGGAGAGGAGTCGGGATGGTCCAGCCGGGAGGGGGAGCGCTGCGGCGCGCCGCCATCGTCGATGCGTCGAGCGCGCGCCGCGGGCGTGCTCGCGAGCTGCTGACGCGGCGTCTCGGCATGAGCGTCGTGGACGAGTCGGCCTCGCTGCACGACCTCGCGATGCGGCTGCGGGGCACCGATCGGGCGGCACGGGCTCAGATGATCCTGCTCGTCTCGGCGTCGCTGGCCGACGGACCGGAACTCGAAGCGCTCGCCGCCTGTCGCGCCGCCGGGCTGCGCGTGGTCGCCCTGGTGCCGGGCGCGGGCGATCGCACGATGTGCGTGCTGAGGGATGCCGGGGTGGACGGCATCGTGTCCTCCCTCGAATCTGAGCGGGTCGTGCTCGCCGTCATCGACGCCGTGCGCCGCCGCGCACGCGCCTGGTCCCCCCGCGCACGCGCGGTTCTCGCGGCGCTGCCCGTGCGGCCCGCGCTGAGTCCCCAGGAGGAGCGGCTCGTCGTGCTCTACGGCGCCGGCCACACGATCGGAGAGGTCGCCGAACGCATCGGTGTGCGGGAGGACACCGCCCGCAAGTACCTCAATCGCGTCAAGGCGAAGTACGCGGCGGTGGGTCGCCCGGTGCACACGAAGGTCGAGATCGCGCGGGTCGCGCGCGCCGACGGGCTGCTCACCGGGACGGACGGCGACCGCGGCGTCTCGTGACGGAACGGCGATCCACGATCGCTGGTCCCGGGTTTCATTCTCGTTACAAAAAAGGCGATGACGGGGTGAATTCCGGATGCCGGGGTCAAGATAGCGGTCTGGACTCCGCCTCCCCGGCGGGGTCGACCGACACACAGCAGAGGTAGTTCATATGGCACTGCACTTCACTTCCCCGGGGACTGGTCGAGGCCGCATCGGCCTGGCCGCCGGGGCACTCGCCGTCTCCGCGCTCCTGCTCGCCGGCTGCGCCGGCGGCGGCTCGACCGGTGGCTCGACCGACGGCGCCGCCGGAGGCCCCGTCATCGTCGGCACCACCGACAAGGTGACCACCCTCGACCCGGCCGGCTCGTACGACAACGGCTCGCTCGCCGTGCAGACGCAGGTCTTCCCGTATCTCGTGAACACGGACTACAACTCGACCGAGGTCGTGCCCGACCTCGCGGAGTCGGCCGAGTTCACCGCCCCCAACGAGTACACCGTCACGCTGCCGGCCGGTCTGAAGTGGGCCAACGGCCACGACCTCACCTCCTCGGACGTGAAGTTCTCCTTCGACCGCAACCTGAAGATCGCCGACCCGAACGGGGCGTCGAGCCTGCTCTACAACCTCGACAGCGTCGAGACCCCCGACGCCACGACGGTGGTCTTCAAGCTCAAGACCGACAACGACCAGGTCTTCCCCTTCATCCTCACCTCGTTCCCCGGCGCGATCGTCGACGAGGAGGTGTTCTCGGCCGACGCGATCACGCCCGACCAGGACATCGTCTCGGCCGACGCCTTCGGCGGGCCCTACTCGATCACGAAGTGGGACTTCAACAAGACCGTCGAGTTCACCCCGAACGCCAACTACAAGGGACTGCTGCCCGCCGCGACCAACTCGGGCGTCATCCTCAGCTACTTCGCCGAGTCGTCGAACCTGAAGCTCGCCGTGCAGCAGGGCGACGTCGACGTGGCCTACCGCAGCCTGTCGGCCACCGACGTGTCCGACCTGTCGGGCAACGACAAGGTCAAGGTCGTCGAGGGCCCCGGCGGCGAGATCCGCTACATCGTGTTCAACTTCAACACGCAGCCGTTCGGCGCCACGACCGCCGAGGCCGACCCGGCCAAGGCGCTCGCCGTCCGCCAGGCGGTGGCCGACCTCATCGACCGCGAGACCATCTCGGAGCAGGTCTACAAGGGCACGTACACCCCGCTGTACTCCTACGTCCCGGCCGGCTTCGCGGGTGCGACGGATGCGCTGAAGGGCCTGTACGGCGACGGCAACGGTGGTCCGGACGCCGACAAGGCGAAGGCGACGCTCACCGCGGCCGGCATCACGACGCCCGTCACCCTGAGCCTGCAGTACAGCCCGGACCACTACGGCCCCTCCTCGGGTGACGAGTACGCGCTGGTCAAGCAGCAGCTCGAGAAGGACGGTCTCTTCACGGTCAACCTGCAGTCGACCGAGTGGGTGCAGTACTCCAAGGACCGCACCGCCGACGTCTACCCCGCCTACCAGCTGGGCTGGTTCCCGGACTACTCCGACGCCGACAACTACCTGACGCCGTTCTTCCTCGAGAAGAACTTCCTGGGCAACCACTACGTCAACCAGGAGGTCAACGACCTGATCCTCAAGCAGGCCGTGGAGCCGGATGCCGCCACGCGCACGTCCGACATCGAGAAGATCCAGGAGCTCGTCGCGAAGGATCTGTCCACCGTCCCGCTGCTGCAGGGCGCCCAGGTCGCGGTCACCGGTGCGGACGTGAAGGGAGTGACGCTCGACGCGTCGTTCAAGCTCCGGTTCGCGCCGATCACGAAGTAACCGCCGCGGGCGTTTCGACTCGTCGCTGCGCTCCTCGCTCAACGACCGGGGGATCACACCCCCGGTCGTTGAGCGAGCGCAGCGAGTCGAAACGCCCATCATCCGTAGAGTAGGCATCCATGACCAGCAACGTCGCGGCATCCTCCATCGCCGAGCCGCCACCCGCGCTCGAGGTGACGAAGAGTCGTTCGGGGTCGACGCTGGGCCGGTACATCCTCATCCGGTTCCTGCTGATCTTCCCGACCGTGCTCATCCTGGTGACGCTGGTCTTCTTCCTCATCCGCCTGACGGGCGACCCGATCACGGCGGCGCTGGGCGGACGGCTGCCGGCCGACCAGCTGGCCGAGCGCATCCACGAGGCGGGCTACGACCGCCCGATCTTCGTGCAGTACGTCGAGTACCTCGGGCGCATCCTCACCTTCGACTTCGGCACGACCATCACCGACAACCAGCCGGTCGTGCAGGTCATCGTCACGTACGGCACCGCGACCCTCGAGCTCGTGCTGTACTCGCTCGTGGTGGCCTTCCTCGTCGGCATCCCGCTGGGCCTCGTCGCCGCGGCGCTGCGCGACCGCTGGCCCGACGCGCTGCTGCGCGTGAGCGCCATCCTCTTCTACGCGACGCCGGTGTTCTTCGCGGGCCTCGTCGCCAAGCTGATCTTCGGTGTCTGGCTGGGCTGGCTGCCCGTCTCGGGCCGGGCGAGCGTGCGCACCGAGCTGGCCATCGGCCGCAACGGTGGGACCGGCATCTACCTCATCGACGCGATCGCGACCGGGAACCCCGCCTACATCCAGGACGTGCTGCTGCACGCGGTGCTCCCCGCGCTCACCCTGGGCCTGCTGACGGCGGGCATCTTCCTGCGCCTGGTGCGCACGAACGTCATCGGCACGTTCAACATGCCCTACATCGACGCCGCCCGCTCCCGCGGCGTCCGCGAGGGCCGTCTGGTCCGCACGCACGCGTACAAGCCGGCCCTGATCCCGATCATCACGGTGATCGGTCTGCAGATCGCCCTCATGCTCGGCGGTGCGGTGCTCACCGAGACGACCTTCGAGTGGAAGGGGCTGGGCTTCCAGCTGGCCGCGTACCTGGCATCCCGCGACTTCGTCGCCGTGCAGGGCATCGTCGCCATGATCGCGATCATCGTCGCGCTCACGAACTTCGCCGTCGACATCATCGCCGCGTTCATCGACCCGCGGGTCCGGTACTGAAGAGGGATGCGGACATGACCAAGCCCCGCCTCATCGACCGGATGCCGGTCGTCCATCAACTCCGCCAGAGCGTGGGCCTCCAGCGCGGCATGCTCGTCGCCGGTCTCGTGCTCACCGGCATCTTCGTGCTCTGCGCGATCCTCGCCCCCCTCATCGCGCCCTACGGGTTCGCGCAGCTGAGTGGCCCCGACGGCAACTTCGGGGCGCAGCAGCCGCCCAGCGCGGAGCATCTGCTCGGCACCACCGTCGGTGGGTACGACGTGCTCTCCCGCGTGATCTGGGGTGCCCAGACGGCGCTCTACGTCGTCATCGTGGCGATCGTGCTCTCGGTGTTCATCGGCATCCTGCTGGGCCTCGTCTCCGGCTACCTCGGCGGCTGGGTCGATCGCACCCTCGTCGTCGTGGCGGATGCGATCTACGCCTTCCCGACCCTGCTGCTCGCGATCGTGGTCGCGATCGCCATCAGCGGTGGCCAGTCGGGGCTGTGGCCCGGCATCCTGGCCGCCGCGGCATCCATCACCGTCGTCTTCATCCCGCAGTACTTCCGCGTCGTGCGCGCCGAGGTCGTGCGCATCAAGGCGGAGGCGTTCGTCGAGTCGGCCAAGGTGATCGGCGCCTCCACGCCGCGCATCATGTTCCGCCACGTGCTGCGCAACGCCACCCGGACGCTGCCGCTCATCGTGACGCTCAACGCGTCGGAGGCGATCTCGACCCTCGCCGCCCTCGGCTTCCTCGGTTTCGGCATCGAGCCGACGGCCGCCGCCGAGTGGGGCTACGACCTCAACAAGTCGATCAGCGACGTGGCCGCCGGCATCTGGTGGACCGCGATCCCGCCGGGCGTCGCGATCGTGCTGACGGTGCTGGGCATCACCCTCATCGGCGAGAGCCTGAACGACCTGGCCGACCCGCGCCTGCGGGCCCGCCGCCGCGCGAAGGCGCAGACGCCGGCCGACGCCGTCGCCGCCACGCAGCCGGCCTCGCGCGAGTTCATGGGAGAGGTGGAGTGATGGCCACGGCATCCTCCGACGCGTCCGCCGTCGACATCCGCGGGCTCGACGTCACATTCGCGACCGACGGCGGCGACGTCCACGCCGTCCGCGGCGTGAGTCTCGACGTGCGGCCCGGCGAGGTGCTCGCGATCGTGGGCGAGTCGGGCAGCGGCAAGACCGTCACGGCGCGCACGATCCTGGGACTCCTGCCCGAGACGGCGCTGACGCAGGGCGCGGTCGTGCTCGACGGCACCGACGTGGTGGGGCTCGATCGCGAGTCGCTGCGGCGCCTGCGCGGGACCACGGCCGCGATGATCTTCCAGGAGCCGTCGACGTCGCTCAATCCGGTGTTCACCGTCGGCTGGCAGCTCGCGGAGGGCCTGCGGGCGCACGGGAAGTACACGAAGAAGCAGGCCCGTGCCCGCGCCATCGAGATGCTGGGCCGCGTCGGCATCCCCGACCCCGAACGACGCGTCGACGACTATCCCCACCAGTTCTCGGGCGGTCAGAAGCAGCGCATCGTCATCGCGACGGCGCTCGCGCTCGACCCGACCGTGATCATCGCCGACGAGCCGACGACCGCGCTCGACGTGACCGTGCAGGCGGAGATCCTCGATCTGCTGCGTCGGCTCCGCGACGAGGACGGCACGGCGATCGTGCTCATCACCCACAACATGGGCGTCGTCGCCGATCTCGCCGATCGCGTCGCGGTCATGCTCAACGGCGAGGTCGTCGAGACCGCCCCGGTCGCCGAGCTGTTCGCCGCGCCCCGCGACGCGTACACCCGGCGTCTGCTGGCGGCCGTGCCGCGACTGGAGATCGTCGATCGTCAGCCGCCGGCGGGTGCCGCGGAGGCGGTGCCGGTGGTCGCGGCCGAGGATCTCGTCATCGAGTACGCCGGACGCCTGCGCCGCGCCGGCTTCCGCGCGGTCGACCGGGTGAGCTTCACGATCGCCCCCGGCGAGGTCGTGGGACTGGTGGGCGAGAGCGGATCGGGCAAGACCACCATCGGTCGGGCGATCGCGGGGCTCACGCCCGTGACCGGAGGGTCGCTGCGAGTGCTCGATGTGGAGATGAACGGCGTGAAGGAGCGCACGTTCCGTCGCCACCGCAAGGACCTCGGCTTCGTCTTCCAAGACCCGGCGACGAGCTTCAACCCGCTGCTGACGATCGCGCAGAACGTCGCCGAGCCGCTCATCGTGCACGGCGGTGCGCGGGATGCCGCCGATGCGCGCGACCGCGTCGACGAGCTGCTGGAGGCCGTGCAGCTTCCCAAGGCGTTCGGCGACCGCTTCCCGCACGAGCTGTCGGGCGGCCAGCGCCAGCGGGCGTCGCTCGCGCGCGGTCTCGCCCTCGACCCGAAGCTGCTCATCGCCGATGAGCCGACCAGTGCGCTCGACGTGTCGGTGCAGGCGCGTGTGCTCGAGCTGTTCGGCGAGCTGCAGGAGCGCTTCGGGTTCGCGACCCTGTTCATCACCCACGACCTCGCCGTCGTCGACATGCTCGCGCACCGCGTCGTCGTGCTCCACAAGGGCACCATCGCCGAGACCGGCCCGACCGCGCAGGTGCTCGGCGACCCGCAGGACGACTACACGCGCAAGCTGATCGCGTCGCTGCCTGTGCCCGACCCCGTCGAGCAGGCCGCGCGCCGGGAGGCGTGGCGCGCCGCTCGCGGCTGAAGCCGCGGCACCCGCGTGCCCTGCTGCCCCCGGGCCTGGGGCCTGCGGCCCTGGGGCCCCCGCGCGGCGTGCGTAACTCCAGCTGGATGGCACCGGCGCGGGCATGCGGCTCGGGCGCGCGCGGTTCAGGCGGAGTTGTGCACGCGGGGCGCGCGAGGGCGAGTGTCTCCGGCCTGCCATAGCCTGACGGGATGACAGTGAAACTCGGCTTCATCGGCATCGTCGTGCGCGACATGGCGGCATCCCTCGCGTTCTACCGCGCGCTCGGCGTTTCGATCGCCGACGGCCAAGACGATGCGCCGCACGTGGACGCGGTGCTGGACGGCGGCGTCGCCCTCGCCTGGGACACGGTCGAGACGATCCGCAGCTTCGACGCCGGCTACGAGCCGGCGTCGGGGGGCCATCGCATCGCGCTCGCGTTCGTGCAGGACAGCCCCGCCGAGGTGGATGCCGTCTACGCCGCTCTCGTGGCGGCGGGGCACGACGGTCACGTCGCGCCGTTCGACGCCTTCTGGGGGCAGCGCTACGCGACCGTGCTCGACCCCGACGGCAACGCCGTCGACCTGTTCGCGCCCTTGCCGGCCGCCTGAACTCGTTGTCGCGCGACCGGCGCCGCCCACCGTTTCACGTGCAACGCGGGTGTCAGTTCGACAGGTTCTCGATGAGCGAGGCGAACACGCCGAGCGGGCCGAACAGCATCAGCAGCAGCACGGTGCCGATGATGATGATGGCGGCCCACGGAACGCGTCGGCGGAGGCGGCGGCCCGCCGGCGCGACGCCGGGCGGTGGCCGCAGGGATGCCGTGGGCGCCCCGAACGGCAGCGCCGCCCACGCGGGCTCCGCCGGCGCGGCATCCCCTGTCGTGGCGTCCCCTGTCGCGTGATGCGTCGTCACCGCCGTTGCGGGCGGAGCGAGCCGGTCGTCGCGCCAGCGCTCCCACTGGGCGAGCTTGTCGAGCAGTGCCGCCACGACGGAGAACAGCCAGGCCCAGGTCGCCGGATCGAGGGTGGAAGCCTCGCGCTGCGTGTAGAGGAACAGCCAGTCGTCGACGATCTCCACGTCGAGGGCGGCCGCGTGATCGACGAATCGCGCCATGATGTCGGGCGTGAAGAGGTACAGGGCGTCGGCCTCGTAGCCGGACGGGCAGTAGAGGGTGAAGTAGCGGTCGAAGTCGCCCTCGAGGCTGAGCCGCTGCGCCCCGTCGAAGGCGGCCGGCAGGGTGGAGCCGAACAGTCCGTTGTTGCCCAGGGCATCCAGCACGATGTTCGGCAGGGGCGTCGCGAGCTTCACCGCGACGTAGCCCCACCGATGGGTGGATTCGTTCTTGCCCGAGCCGGTGCGGTAGACGTAGTTGCCGAACTCCACGAAGCGCGGGCTCTCGCCGCGGACCACGTCGGTGGCTTCGCGGCCGTGCCCGAGGCCGAAAACCATCCCCGGAAGCGGCGGCGCGGGCACCGACGGGTACCAGGTCATCGCGTTGGCGCGCGCGAAGCGGTCGAGGCGCCACCAGCGCTCCCCCGTCCGGGCGCCGAACGCCCGCGCGATGCCGACCGCGAGGACCGCGACGACGGCCACGAGCATGACCACCGGCGCGAAGGCCAGCACCGTGAAGCCGTCTCCGGAGACGGCCGCGGATGCGGCGCTCATCGCTCCGGCGAGCACGCCCAGGATCGTCGACCCGAAGACGATCGCGAAGACCACGCCGACGATCACGGCCATGACGACGCGCGCGCCCGGCGCGGCGGCCGGTGCGCGTCCGCCGGCGCGCAGCTCGCGGACGTAGGCGCGCACCGCCGCGCGATCGGCGGGCTCGATGAGCGGTCGCGCGTCGAAGGGCGAGGATGCCGCAGGCGTGCTCATGTCGTCACGCTACCGGGCCGAGCTTTCAGGGCGCCGTCCGCGCGTCCTCGTCACGATAACGGGCGCGCAACTCTTTTTCGACGGATGCCGTCGGCAGCCCGACCGCGACCACCAGCAGCCCCAGCACCAGCGCGACGGCCCCCACGAGATACGCCGCCCAGGCGCCGTCGACGAAGCTGAGGCGCGCGGCCTCGAGGATCTGCGTCGCGTATGCCGGGTTCTCCGCCGCGACGTGGGCGGCGGAGGCGAACGAGGCCTGCAGTGCGCGCGTCACGTCGTCGGAGAGGGCCGCGGCATCCGGAGAGGCGGCGATCAGCCCCGCGAACACGTGCGCGAACCCGCCGGCGAGCACGGCACCGAGCAGCGCCTGCAGCACCGCCCCGCCGAGATCGCTCTGCAGGTCGCTCGTCGCCGAGGCCATGCCCGCTTTGCGCACCGGCGTGCTGCTGGTGAGCGAGCGGGATGCCGCGGTCATCACGAACGACGCTCCTCCCCCGACGAGGGCGAACGCGGCGGCGACCACCACCGGCGTGGTGTCCTCGTTCCACGCGAGCATCGTGCCGAAGGCGCCGATGAGCACGACATAGCCGACGATCATCGCGATCCGGGTGCCGCGCTCGACCAGGACGGCGGCGAACGGCGCGCAGGCGAGCAGGGCGATCGCGGCCGGGATGAGGGCGACGCCGGCCTGCAGGGCGTCGTAGCCGAGGATGTTCTGCAGGTACTGCTGACCGACGAACATGGCGCCGACGAGCGACCCGAACGCGAGTGTTCCCGCGACCGCCGGCACCCAGAAGAGGCGTCGCCGGGCGACCCGAAGGTCGTACAGGGGCGCCGCGACGCGCAGCTGGCGCGCGACGAAGGCCGCGATCAGCGCCGCCGCCGCGACCAGGAGCGTCAGGCCGGCCCTCGCATCTCCCGGCGCGAACACGATGCCGAGACCCAGGACCAGTGCGGCGACGGCGAGCACCGACAGAACCCCGCCGAGGTGGTCGACCGGTTCGTCCGACTCGGCGACACCGCGCGGGATCGCGCGCGCGGCGATCAGCAGCGCGGCGACGGCGACGGGGACGGGCAGCAGCAGGGCGATGCGCCACCCGAAGGCGACGACGAGGGCCCCCGACAGCACCGATCCCCCGACCGTCGCGACCGCGCCCGTCGCGGTCCACAGCGCGATCGCGCGGACGCGGGCGGGCCCCTCGCCCCACAGTGCGGTGATCAGGGCGAGCGTCGTCGGGAACGCGAATCCGGCGGCGATCCCCGTGAGCACGCGCGCCGCCATGAGGAACCCGATCGAGGGGGCGAGGCTCGCGGCCGTGCCGGCGACGAGCAGCCCCACGAGTCCGATGCAGAGCACCCGGACCCGGCCGTGGCGGTCGCCGATGGCGCCGGCGTACAGCACGGTCATGGCCAGGCCGAGGCCCGTGCCGAGGGCGACGAGGTTGAGGGTGGTCTGCGAGGCGTCGAAGGTTGCGGCGATGTCGGGGAGGGCGACGGTCGCGCCGCCGGTGGTGAGGTTGCAGACCGCGGCGGCCAGCAGCAGTGCCGTCAGCACGGCGCCGGAACGCGCCGGAACGTGCGTGCTCGGCATCCGCCGTCCTTCCGTCGTCCCGTCGTCGTCCCTGAGCGTAGCGCTCGTCGGGTAGACTGTTGTGGTTGCCCGTCTGCGTTCCGTTCCGGAATCCGCGCGGGCACGTGCATCAACCCTCCTGATGCCGGGAAATGCCCGGCATCCGTTCTAGTCCGAAGGAGGTGGGTTAGTGACGCACTCACACCAGTACGAGCTCATGGTCATCCTCGACCCCGAGATCGACGAGCGTCAGGTCGCCCCCAAGCTCGACGGGTTCCTCAAGGTCATCACCGGCGACGGTGGCACCATCGAGAACGTCGACATCTGGGGCAAGCGTCGCCTGGCGTACGAGATCCAGAAGAAGAACGAGGGCATCTACGCCGTCGTCAACTTCACCGCCACGAGCGAGGCCACGCAGGAGCTCGACCGTCAGCTCAAGCTGAACGAGCAGATCATGCGTACCAAGGTCCTGCGTGCCGAGGAGGCGATCGCCCAGGTCGCCGCCGAGAAGGAGCGCGCCGAGGCCAAGGCCGCCCGCAAGGCAGCGAAGGCGTAACGACGATGGCCGGCGAGACCGTCATCACCGTCGTGGGAAACCTCACGGCAGACCCCGAGCTGCGGTACACGCAGAACGGCCTGCCCGTCGCGAACTTCACGATCGCGTCGACGCCCCGCAACTTCGACCGTCAGGCCAACGAGTGGAAGGACGGCGAAGCGCTGTTCCTCCGCGCGTCGGTGTGGCGCGAGTTCGCCGAGCACGTCGCCGGTTCGCTGACGAAGGGTTCCCGTGTCATCGCGACCGGTCGGTTGAAGCAGCGCTCCTACCAGGACCGCGAGGGCAACAACCGGACCGCGATCGAGCTGGAGGTCGACGAGATCGGCCCCTCGCTGCGGTATGCCACGGCTCAGGTCACGCGTGCCGCATCCGGCGGAGGCAACTACGGAGGCGGCCAGCAGTCGCGTCCGCAGCAGCAGGTGCAGCAGGAGGAGCCGTGGGCGACCCCGGGCTCTGCCGCACCCGACGCCTGGAGCGCACCCGGCGCCTACGGCGACGACACTCCGTTTTGAGTCGGCTCGGGTCACTGTCGCGAAGCGACACTGACGCGAGATCGACTCACGGTTGAGCGAGGCCCGCAGGGCCGAGTCGAAACCCGGGATCCGTCGCAAGATTCTCGAATTCTGGATGCCTCGGCATCCGCACACACCTAAGGAAAACAATGGCTGGAAAGGCTACCGGCGATCGCCGTAAGCCGCGGAAGGGCGCGAAGAACGCCGCTCCCGCGAAGGCGATCCGCGTCGGCGTCATCGACTACAAGGACGTCGCAACGCTTCGCAAGTTCATCTCGGAGCGCGGCAAGATCCGCGCCCGTCGTATCACCGGTGTCTCGGTGCAGGAGCAGCGTCTGATCGCCAAGGCGATCAAGAACGCGCGCGAAATGGCGCTCCTGCCTTACGCCGGCGCTGGCCGCTAAGGAGCACCCATCATGGCAAAGCTGATTCTCACGAACGAGGTTGCCGGGCTCGGAAGCGCCGGCGACGTCATCGAGGTCAAGAACGGGTACGCCCGCAACTACCTCATCCCTCAGGGCTTCGCTGTGGCGTGGACCCGCGGTGGCGAGAAGCAGGTGGCGTCCATCCGCGCCGCCCGTGACGCCCGTGCGATCCACGACCACGAAGAGGCCGTCGCGCTCAAGGACACCCTCGAGTCGAACAAGGTCAAGCTGTCGGTCAAGGCCGGCAAGGAAGGCCGCCTCTTCGGGTCGGTCAAGACCGCCGACGTGGCCGACGCCGTCAAGGCCGCCGGTCTCGGCGAGCTCGACAAGCGCAAGATCCACATCACCGCGCCCATCAAGGCCGTCGGTGAGCACGAGGCGACCGTGCGTCTGCGCGACGACCTCACCGCTGTGATCACCCTTCAGGTGGTCGCCGCCAAGTAAGTCCCGCCGGATTCCCGGTCGTTGAGCGAGGCGCGCGAGCGCCGCGATGCAGCGTCGAGAAACGGTCGTTGAGCGGGGCGCGCGAGCGCCGAGTCGAAACGCCGCACGGATGCCGTGACCTCCCCCAAGGTGAGGTCACGGCATCCGTCGTTTCCGCCGGACGGTGGAGGAGCCGGTGCCAGGCACGGTCGCCGGCTCCTCCCGCCGGGGGTCATTCGGTGCGTGCACGGCGGCGTGCGGTGAGCATCACCCCCAGAGCGAGCGCGGCCAGCCCCGCCAGCAGCGGCAGCAGGGTGAGGACGCCGCCGGTCTGAGCGAGCGTCTTCACGGCGCCGCTCGCGGCCAGCACGCCCGTGACAGCGGTGCCGCCCGTGGTCGACGTGCCGGATGTGGTCGGCGTGGTCGGCGTGGTGGGCGTCGTCGGGGTCGTGGGCGTGGTGGGCGTGGTCGGCGTCGTGGGCGTCGTCGGGCCGGTGGTCGGCGCCGTCGTGGTGGCGTCACCGACCACGGCGATCGCGTTGCCGCCGAGCGTGATCGGCGCCGTGATCGGCAGGCCCAGCTGCGTGCCGCCGAGGATGCCGTCGGTGCCGCTGGTGGTCGCACCTCCGGTCGCGCCGCCCGTGCTTCCCGCCGGGGCGGTGGTCGTGGCATCCGTGCTGTCGGCGTCGCCGAGCACGGAGATGGCGTTGCCGCCGGCGGTCACCGGTGCGGTGATCGGGGCGAGCACCTGGGTGCCGCCGAGGATGCCGTCGGTGCCGCTGGTGGTCGCACCTCCGGTCGCGCCGCCCGTGCTTCCGGCCGGGGCGGTGGTGGTGGCATCCGCGCTGTCGGCGTCGCCGAGCACGGAGATGGCGTTGCCGCCGGCGGTCACCGGTGCGGTGATCGGGGCGAGCACCTGGGTGCCGCCGAGGATGCCGTCCGTGCCGTCGGTGGTCGCGCCGTCGGTCGTTCCGGCGGGGGCGCCGGTCGGGGCCGTGGTGGCCGCACCCGTGCTGTCGGCGTCGCCGAGCACCGAGATGGCGTTGCCGCCGAGTGTCACCGGCACGACGACGTCGATGACGGCCTGTGTGCCGGAGCCGACGCCGTCGGAGCCGCCCGTGGAGGCGTCTCCGCCGCCGATCGACACCGACGGTGCCGAGGTCTGCGCCTCGGTGCTCGTGGCGTCGCCCAGCACCGAGATGCCGTTGCCGGCGACCGTGACGGGCACCGCCACGGAGATGAGCCCCTGGGTTCCCGACAGCAGACCGTCGTCGCCCGTGGTCTCGGCCGCCTGTGCGACCGTCGCGCCGAAGAGCGTGATGCCTCCGGCCAGGAGCGTGCCCCACAGGGCGCGCTTGATGGTGGTGTTCATGATGTGTCTCTCCTGAAAGTGTTGATGGGGTGTGCGCGAGAGCGCGCGGGATCGTGCCGCTCAGAAGGCGGCCGAACCCCCCGTCAGTCAGGTGAGACGTCGGTGTCGAACACCGGCGCGGGCAGGGCGTACTCGTCGCCCGGTGCGCGTCGCAGCATCCGGGCACGGTGCGCTGCGAACAGACCGAAGGCGAGCACGGCGCTCGCGCCGAAGGAGAATCCAGCCGCGCTGGAGAAGAACGAGGTCGCCTCGAGGGCGGACCCGGGCGGGGCCCATCCCCCCGTCGGTGATGCGGGCAGCACGGATGCCGGGGTCAGCACGGCGGCACCGGGAACGAACGAGGTCACCGCCGTCTCGAGCGAGACGAGCGCGGTGTTCAGCGTGGCTCCGAGCCCGGCCGTCGCCTGATCCCAGGCCGCCGTGAGCACCGCGAGCGCGGCCTCGGTGGAGGCCGGCGAGCCCGCGGACGGGTCGGTGGGGGATGCCGCGCCCCCGGCAGGGGGGACCGCGCTCGTGAGGGGGGTCACGAGGCTTCCGACGACGGGGAGCGATGTCACCGCGTCGGTCACGGGGGCCGCGGCATCCACGAGGGGCGCGACCGCGCCGGTCACGGGTGCGAGGACAGGTGCGAGGGGGCTCACGATCTCGCCGACCGCCGAGCCGATCGGGGCGACGACCTCGCCGACGGGCGTGAGGGGCTCGAGCGCCGGAGCCACGGAGGTGACGATATCGCCGACCGGAGGTGCCACGGTCTCGACCACGGGAGCGACGGTCTCGGCGACGGGAGAGAGGATCTCTGCGACCGGGTCGAGCACGGGGGTCGTGACCGTCGACAGCGTGCTGGAGACGCCGCCGACGAGGGAGCCGAGAGGATTGTCGGTGTCATCGGCGGCATGGGCCGACGGACCGGAGAACAGGGTGAGGGCGAACCAGGCGAACGCGGCGCCGACACCGAGGGCGCCCAGCATCGCCCATCGCCGTGTCGACTCTGTGGTCGAACGTCCGCGGCGCAGCGGGGGGACTGCGATCGTCACCATGTTCACCTCCCACGACGATGTGTCGGGATGCCGGCGCGAGCCGACGCCCATGGAGTGCCTGGATACGTGAAGATACGCCGATATATCACTTGTGTCTAGACCCCTCGGACGCGCGGCGTCTTCGCGCGGGACACGCCCGACCGACGCGCGCGAGCCGACCCCTCGACTTGACAACGACGCATTCATCCCCATGGTTGTCCCCAACCCTCACGCACAGGCCGAACCTTCAACCGGCACTTCAACCACATTGTGAATCCACAGGGTGTGAATCAGCGAATACCAGGTCAGGTTGCATTTTCCGCGGAGAATCTTTGGATGCCACGGCGTGTTTCCACAGGCACTGTGCACAGGGTGTCCGGCGTTTCACGCAGATCATCCACAGAGTTATCCACAGGCCTGTTTGCGACTGTCGGACCCCGTCCCTAACGTGGCGTGTGGTCTCGCGGCGGGACCGGTCATCGAGCGTGTGAAGGGGACTGCATGTCGATCGCGGACATCTCCGAGGATCGTTTCGGTGGACCCCTCGAGAGCCGCGGACCCGAGCGCACGCCGCCGCACGACCTCCTCGCCGAGCAGAGCACCCTCGGCGGCATGCTGCTGTCGAGCGACGCCGTCGCCGATGTGATCGAGGCGCTGCGCGGCACCGACTTCTACGTGCCGAAGCACGAGCTGATCTTCGAGGCGATCCTCTCGCTCTACTCGCACGGCGAGCCCACCGATGTGGTCGCCGTCACCGACGAGCTCATCAAGACGGGTGACCTGCAGCGCTCCGGCGGCGCCGACTACCTGCACTCGCTGACCTCGATCGTGCCGACCGCGGCCAACGCCGCGTACTACGCGTCGATCGTGCGCGAGCGCGCGCTGCTGCGACGGCTCGTCGAGGCCGGCACGCGCATCGTGCAGATGGGCTACAACGGCCAGGGCGATGCGCTCGACCTGGTCAACAACGCGCAGGCGGAGATCTACTCGGTCACCGGTGCCGAGCAGGCCGAGGACTACGTCCCGCTCGAGGTCGCCGTCAACGCGGCCGTCGAGGAGATCGAGGCCGCGCGCGGGCGCGACGGTCAGATGACCGGCATCCCCACCGGATTCGCCGGGCTGGACCAGCTGACCAACGGTCTGCATCCGGGTCAGATGATCATCATCGCGGCGCGCCCCGCCATGGGTAAGTCGACGCTGGCGCTGGACTTCGCCCGCGCGGCGGCGATCAAGGCGCAGCAGCCGACGATCGTCTTCTCGCTCGAAATGGGTCGCAGTGAGATCGCCATGCGTCTGATGAGCGCCGAGGGTGCGATTCCGCTCCAGAGCATGCGCAAGGGCACGCTCGACTCCCGCGACTGGACGACGATCGCAGCCACCCGCGGCCGCATCAACGACGCGCCGCTGTACATCGACGACAGTCCCAACATGACGCTCGTTGAGATCCGCGCGAAGTGCCGCAAGCTCAAGCAGCGAGTGGGCCTGAAGATGGTGGTCATCGACTACCTGCAGCTCATGACCTCGGGAAAGCGCGTCGAGAGCCGCCAGCAGGAGGTCTCGGAGTTCTCGCGTGCGCTGAAGCTTCTGGCCAAGGAGCTTCAGGTGCCGGTGATCGCGCTGTCGCAGCTGAACCGTGGTCCCGAGCAGCGCGCCGACAAGAAGCCCGCCCTGAGCGACCTGCGTGAGTCGGGCTCGATCGAGCAGGATGCCGACATGGTGGTGCTGCTGCACCGCGAGGCCGCCTACGAGAAGGACAGCCCCCGCGCCGGCGAGGCCGACCTGATCGTCGCCAAGCACCGCAACGGCCCGACGGATACGATCACCGTCGCCTTCCAGGGCCACTTCTCCCGCTTCACGGACATGGCCCCGGGGGACTTCGGGTAGGTGTAGGTTCTCGGCGAAGATGGCGGATTCTCAGATGAAGTGGCGGACAAGTGGCGGATCCGTCATGTTCTTGAGAACGACGTCTGTAGACGGACGCGAGGCGCCGTATGTGCCGGGCGGAGGTTTCGGTCCTCGATTGGCCCCGCAAACTCCGCGACGTCCGTCGAGCGAGTTGCGAATTTCGCGACGTCACGGGGGGCGACGATTCGATCGCCTGGTTCTCGCGAACCGAGTGAGTGTCGGTGGAACGGCGTATCATAATTACACGTATGTAATTCCACCAACACCACGCCGGCGGTGAACGAGATGACTGATGGCTCTTCTGATGCGGCTGGGCGTGGGGCTGACGTGGTTTGGGCCGGTCGCCTGCAGGTCCTCGCCTTGGACGGTGGCGGCGCGAAGGCGTTGTTCACTGCCCACGTGTTGGCCCAGCTCGAGGAGGACCTCGGTGTTGTTGTTGCGGACTCGTTCGACCTGATCGCCGGTACGTCTGCGGGTGGAATCATCGCGCTCGCACTAGGCGCCGGGCTTCGTCCCGCGGAGATCGTCGAGCACTACGAGCTGCTGATCGAACGGGTCTTCCCGCATTCGCGTCGCCGTGTGTGGCGTCGCGGCCGTCAGTTGTTCCGGCCGGTGTACGACGCCGACGCGCTGCGCGCCGCTCTGGCCGGAGTGTTCGGCGATCTTCGGGTCGGCGACAGCGGGAAGCGCCTGGTGGTGCCGTCGTGGGATGTGCAGTGGGGAGGTGTGCACGTCTTCAAGACGCCGCACCATGATCGGCTCCGACGCGATTGGCGGACTTCGATGGTGGATGTCGCGAACGCGACCGCTGCGGCCCCGCTGTACTTCCCGGCTGCGCGGGTGGGTGGGCTGCGTTTGATCGATGGTGGCGTGTGGGCGAACAACCCGTCGGTGGTTGCGATCGCGGAAGCGACGAGCATGCTCGGCGCGTCGATCGGCAACGTCCGTGTTCTCAACGTCGGCACGATGGAGCCGGATGCCTCACACGGGAAGCATCTCGACGAGGCTGGTCTGCTCGGGTGGGCGAAGCCGGCCGCGTCCATGATCTTGAACGCGAGCAGCCGGGGCGGTCAAGGGATCGCCGAACACCTCGTCGGTAAGCAGAACTACGTACGCTTCGACGCCCCGACTCCGAGGGGTGCGTTCGCGCTTGACGCGGTGGACCGCGACGACGTGGTCGGGTTGGCGGCGTCGGCCAGCCGGATTCTCAGCCCGACGTACCAGGCGCAGTTCGCCGCGCACCGCGCCGCGGCTTACACACCTGCCTTCTCGATCCCTACCCGAACGGGATCGACATCCGAGAATCAACCGGAGGCCCACTGATGCAGCTCGCCGACCACTTCGATGTCCTTCTAAAGGACACCGTCAACCTCAGCCAGTTCAAGCTGGAGACTCTCGAGACGAGGGTGGACGCGATCTACGCGGCGATCGCCGCGGATGCGACGATCGGGGCGATGATCCTGGGGAAGACCCCGCAGGGATCGTGGGCACATCGCACGATCATCCAGCCCCAGAAGGGGAAGGAGTTCGACGCCGACTTCATGCTCGACATGGAGGAGAACCCGGACTGGTCCACCAGCCCGAAGACGTACATCGACGAGGTCTACTACGCCCTGAAGCGGCATCCGAAGTACGGGCAGATGCCCCTAGCCCGCAAGTGCCGGTGCGTGCGGGTCTCGTACGCGAACGACATGCATGTCGACATCGTCCCGCACGTCATCCTCTCCGGCTGGCGGGAGGTGATCGTGAACCGCGACGAGAACATCTGGGAAGACACCAACCCGCAGGGGTTCACGGACTGGATGAAGAAACAGGACCAGATCGCCGGCGGCAACCTGCGCCGCGTCATCCGCCTCATCAAGTTCCTCCGCGATCACAAGAACTCCTTCACCGGCACCCGATCGATCCTGCTCACCACACTCCTCGGAGAGCGGGTCAGCGAGCTCAGCAAGATGAGCGACCCGTCCTGCTACAGCAACCTCCCCACCGCGCTGCGCACGATCGTCACGGATCTTGACGAGTGGCTGCAGGCTCGACCTAACCGGCCGTCAATCGCCGACCCGTCAGGATCAGGAGTCACTTTCGACCACCGGTGGTCCGATGAGACGTACTCGTACTTCCGGGACCGCATCCACGTCCACGCGGCCGAGATCGAGGACGCCTACGCCGAGCCGGACAAGGACCGCAGCGTCCAGAAGTGGCAGGCGCTGTTCGGCGACGGCTTCAAGGCACCAGCCGGCAGCGGCCCTGCGAAGTTCGCCCCGGCCGCCCCGACGAAGGAGACCACAACGGGGAGGTCGGGGCGCGCGGGATGACCAAGCGAAAGCAGCCGACCTTCGCGCCCTGGCAGGTGACCCAGCTGCAGGAACTACGGGCACTCGCCAGAGCACGCCCGCACGAGTTGCGCTGCGGTGCGGCGAGCGAGGGACCTGAAGGTGATGCCTGCGTCCCGATCGAGCTGAACACCGACACGATCGAGCACGCCGCGAACGGGTTGCAGCTGCATGGCTGGGAGCCTTTCGTGCTGCGCATCCCGACCAGCCCCTTCTCCCCCCCGACCGTGGAAGTCACCCATACCCGCTTCCTCGGGTTCCCGCACGTGTTGCAGGGGCGTCGACTGTGCATCTACCTGGACCCGTCCCGCGAGTGGCACCCACAGAGCGGGGTCAGCGCGACCTTGAACCGGCTCTGGGGGTGGCTTGCCGAGGCCGCCGCGGCACTGTTCGATCCGTCCACGGCCATGTACCACGCCGTTGGCGGGGTGCTGCACCGCACCCAGGGCACACCGACGATCGTCGCCCGCGAGGATCTCCCGGCGCTGCGCGTGACGACCGCGACGCTGCACCGACGAACCGACGCACGGTTGGATCTCACCTGGCGTAACCGTGGCGAGATGATCGTGCCGGTGGTGCGACTGCTCTCCGACCTGCCGTTTGGTGCGACCGAGTCGTTGGTGCCGTTGCTATACCTGATTGACTACCCGACCGCGGACGTCGCGACACCCCGCGCGTTCGGACCGGTGCGCCGCCATGCCCCGCTCGGTCCGGCGTTCACGACGATGCTGATCGCCGCCGCTCTGCGCAGCCCCGCGGATTCGCCTCAGTACTTCGTCCTCGCCGTCCCGCACGGTGCGGGCGGGCCACCGCATCTGCTCTGCGGCCGGCTCACACCCGCTGTCGCGAACGCGCTGCGCAAAGTCGGCCGGACGCGGGGCACGGCGCTGGACCTGAATCCCACCCTCCTCGACGTCGAGGTGCCGATCGAATGGTGCAACATGTCTGATGAACGAGAAGCCGTCACCACGCGACGCGACGTGGACCGTCCCGTCAACGGGTTCGCAGGAAAGTCCGTGCACGTGTGGGGGTGCGGAGGTCTCGGATCCTGGATCGCCGAGTTCGTCGTCCGGGCAGGGGCCCGAGAGATCACGATTTGCGACCCGGGTGTCGTGACCGGTGGGTTGCTGGTACGGCAGAACTACACCGAGACGAGCATCGGCGAGACCAAGGCCCAAGCTCTCGCCACACGGCTGCGGTCGCTTCGTGACGACATCGTCGTCCATGTCGCCGCCGGCGCGATCCCCGAAGACCTCAGCGCCGCGCTCGACGCGGACATCGTCATCGACGCGACGGTCAGCAACGCCGTGACGACCCTCCTGGACGCCACCGCAGAGGTGCCGGACCGTCGGGCGGTGATCGCCCAAGTCGCCACCGATGTCGCGTCCGGCACCCTTGGGTTGGTCACGATCTGCCCGTCCCGCGCTGGGTCGCCGTCGTCTGTGGACGACCGGGTGGGTCGGGTCGTGGGCGCCGATCCGGCGCTCGAGCTGTACCACGGGTTGTGGCGGGACCCTCTGGCCGGTGATGAGATCGTCCCCACCCGGGGATGTTCGGTGCCGACCTTTCATGGTTCCGCTGCGGACTTGGCCGCCGTGGCCGGAGTCCTCACCAGCCTGATCGGCACACACCTCGCCGCAGACTCCTCCACCGCCGGCGCACACCTGATCGCGTTGCCGCACGCCTCAGCAGGACCCCGACATCATTTCGTCCCCGTGACTGCCGCGGACATCAGCGAGGGGCTCGCTGCCTGACCGGAGCTAGTCTCAGGTTGCGTTTTGCCGCGTCGGCGCGGATGACTCTCCTGTCGGAGATCCATCTGCACCGATCGCACCGGCGATGTTTGCGCGGGCGTGGATGACTAGGGCCCGAGGTCGTGGGCTTTCGTGTTGCGGCGTTGGGGTTGCCGACGCTCTTACGGCAACGAGGGGCGGCGCCGCGACATGCGGACGGCGGGCGGCGGACGCTTAGGAGGCCGCGCGCTCCGTTGTCGCCTGTCGATCCGCGGCGTAGCGTCGTGCCGCTTCCCACCAGTAGTTGTCGCGGATCCGGTAGAGCAGGGTCCGCTCCCCCGGAACGCGGCCAACGAATTCGAGGAAGTGTGCGTCGCGGAGCTTGTGGATCAGCGGGTGAACGATGCTCCCCAGCAACCCGGTCGCTTCGACGATCTGCTTGGGTGAGAAGGTTTCGCCTTCGAGTGCGGCGATCTCGATGACGACGGCGTTCATGTAGCTGTTGCCGAAGAACAGACGGGACTCCTCCGGTGCGATCGGCTCCACTATCGTCATGCCCCGAGTTTCGCATAGGTCGCCGACGCCCGGCACCTACGCGAAGGTGATTCTGAGGCATTCTCCTTCCGGTGTTGTCTACCTGACCTACACAACTTGACTCCGCTGGTTTCGAGCGTACAGTGAATGTGACATTCACTGAAACGTATGTCACGTACTACGTAAACGCCGTTGCCACAAGTGCGATTCGGTACGACGTGACTTACGTAATTGCGTGGGATTCGTTCATGGTTGCTTGTGTCGATAGGCCTCCAGGATGGCCGTATGTCCACAGATCGGTCTCCCGCGAGTGGTAGTTCGGGTGAGGTCTCGCGCCGGGTAGTCCTCGGCTCGTGACGGGGGCAGAGGCAACCATTCGGATCCGCAGGTCCGACGATCGCGTCGACGTCAGTGACCTGCGTGATCTTCGTGTTCGTCAGTTCGACACGGCGGTGCCGTGGCGGGAGTTTCGCTGGTACCGCAAGCAACGGCACTTCTCTGGCTCCTACTGGTCGGCGACGATGGAGGCGCCGGTCGGGTACGAATCGCGGCTCGAGTACGCGAACCTCTTGTTGGCGGACTTCGACCCGCGGGTGGTGTGGATCTTGTCACAGCCATTCTTGGTCGACGGAGATGACCGAGGCACGGCGCGGAGGCACGTTCCGGATTACCTGCTTATTCACGCCGATGACTCGGCGTGCGTGGTCGACGTGAAGCCCGCCGAGAAGCTGTCGCGACCAAAGGTTCACAACTCGTTGGCGTGGTCCCGGCGAGTCATCGAGGGGCACGGCTGGGAATACCGGGTGCAATCCGAACCCAACCCCGTGATGCTTGCCAACGTGCAGTTCCTCGCGGGCTACCGGCGCCGATTCCAGTTTCCGGACGCCGAGGTTGCCGCCGCGACCGGCACTCTCCACACTCCTCTCACCCTTGGAGAGGCGGTGCGAGCCGTAGCTCCTATAGAGGGTGACATCAGGTTCGCGCGTTCCCTCGTCTTGCATCTGCTGTGGGTGCGGCATCTGAACGCCGACCTGACTCGGCCCCTGTCGACCGCCAGCCTTTTGACGCCATCTTCCAGAGAGGACCAGTCGGGATGAAGAAGACATGGACGGTTGCCCCGGGCGCACAGCTCGTCTACGACGGCGAAATGTGCACCGTCGCGGAGATCGGGGATGGAGCGGTCATCGTCCGCACCGCGGACGGGAGTACTCGCCGGCTGCGGATGCTCGACGTGCTGCGGCCTGCTTCGGAGGGCGGTACCGCGCACGTCCCGGGAAGACTTCCCGATGACGAAGAGTCGCAGCCGTTGATGCTCGTCTGGTCTGATGCGACCGAGTCCGCCCAGGCGGCCGCCCATGAGCGCGCCGATCATGTCCGCGAGGTACTCACCGGATACAGATCGGGAAGTCGAGAGATCGCCCGTGAGGGAGAACCGCGCTTTGAGTACCACCCACAACGTTCATTGGGAGAACGGCAGACCGCGAAGGCCAAGGAGCTCGGCATCGGGACGCGGACACTGGAACGCTGGGTATCCCGCTACCGCGACACCGGCGAGGCGGGCCTGATCGACACCCGCAGGTCTCGGACGGGCGCGGCCCTGACGAACTTCGATCCGCGCTGGGTCGACGCCGCCCGGACCGTGATCGATGAACAGGGCAACCAGTCCAAGGTGCAGAAGAAGATCATCCTCGCCCGCATCGCCGCCCGCGTCGAGCGCGTCCACGGACCCGAGGTCGTCACCCTCCCGTCGACCGCCAGCGGATACCGGGCATTGGACGAGCTCTCCCGAGGCCGAGCAACGTTCTCCGGGTCCACGAAAGCCAAACGATCAATAGCGAACCGGCCCTCCGCCCCCTACGGCCGCCTGACAGCGACCCGCCCGGGCGAGTTCGTCCTTCTGGACACCACCCCGCTGAACGTGTTCGCCGTCGCACCGGTCACCGGAAAGTGGGTGTGCGCGGACCTCACCGTCGCGATCGACCTCTACTCGAGGTGCATCCTCGGACTGAGACTCACGCCGGGTTCCACGAAGTCCATCGACGTGTCCGGCGTCCTCGCCGAAGCTATGCAGCCCTTCGAGATCCCGAAGAGCTGGGGCACGCCAGCTCGTTGGCCGTACCACGGGCTCCCCGACACGGTGCTCGTCGACCCCGCCCGCACCGGTGTTGCCCGGTTCACTCGGGCGGGCATCCTGCCGGAAACGATCGTGATCGATCACGGCCGCCCGTTCCTGTCCGAACACGTCACCACGGCATGCGCTCGGCTAGGAATCTCGATCCAGCCCGCCCGCATCTACCAGCCGACCGACAAGAGCCCGGTCGAACGGTTCTTCCGCACCCTCGACTCACTCCTCCAAGAGCTCCCTGGCTACAAGGGCGCTGACGTGTCCGGTCGCGGCGACGACATCGAGGCTGAGGCGGTGTACACGGTCCCGCAGTTGGAGCAGATCATCCGCGAGTGGATCGCGACGGTTTATCACCTCCGGCCGCACGATTCCCTCGTCGACCCTGGGTTGCCCGGTGTGAAGATGAGCCCTGCACAACGGTACGACCAGGGCCTCGCGGTGGCGGGGGCGCTGCGGATGCCGGCAGACCGGAACGTGCTCCTGGAACTGTTGCCGGTGGTGAAGCGGCAGTTCAATCACTACGGGGTAGAGATCCACAAGCTGCGCTACACCGGTGATTCCGTCGCGAAGTACCGCAACCGTGCCCGGTCGATCCACCGTGACAAGGGCACGGAGTGGCCGTTCGTGGTGAACCCGGACGACCTCACCAAGATCTACTTTCACGACCCGGAGGATCACACCTGGCACACCCTCGAGTGGGAGCATAAAGGCAGCTTCGACACGCCCTTCAGCCTTGACGCTTTGGAGTACGCGAAGAAGATCGCGGTTCGCCAGGGTCGTCCCTCACGGGTCGACGATGTCGCGGCGCAGCTGCTGGAGGACTGGGGCGCCGGGCGTGGGTTGACCCCTTCGGAGCGGCGTATGAGCGCCCGGATGGCCGCCCAGCTGAATGAGCGGGAGCCCGACCCAGACGGGGTGTGGTCGCTGCGCACGGTCCAGCGGCTGCTGGACGCGGAACTGTCGAGCTCATCTGATCTCGCCACCGAGCTCAGCGGCCCCATGCAGGACCCCGGTCGTCGGGTGGCCTCGCCGGACACCGGCGATGACGACGATGAGGACGACATCGACGAACCAACCATCCGCGCCGATTATCACTTCGAACCGATGGAGATGCTCCGATGACGTCCCCAAGTGCGCAGACGCAGCTGCCGCCCCGTCAGCGCAGCCTGTCCACCTACGAGGGCTGGACGGACTTCGCTGACCGTCCACCCCGCACTCGCCCCAAGAAGCTCACCCGCTTACAGCTGGATTCGTTGCCGGCTCGCGAACGCGCGGCGTACGACCTGGAGCGGCGAGTTTGGCATGCGAACATCCTGCTGCGCACCCGGCAGGTGGAGGACATCGAGGTGCAATTGGCGGACATCCTCGACTCGAACCTGCAGGACTCCGACCGGGTCAAGTCCGCCGCAGCGATTGACGCGCCGCCAGCGTTGGGGAAGTCGACCGTGGTGAACAACTTCGGCCGGATGTTCCATCAGCAGCGGAACGCGGAGGTCGGGGACTGGTTGGACCCGGACAGGGATATTCGGCACTTGCCGGTGTGCCACGTCACGTTGACTGGGCGGCTGACGATCAAAGGGCTGCACATGATGATCCTCGGCTTCTACGCCCACCCCGCCACCGCCGGCATCCTGCACCGGTCGATGGCCGGCCGTGACCTGGCGCGGGCGGCAGCGGAATGCATCGAACGACACGACACCCGGCTGGTGATCATCGACGACCTGCACTTCCTGAACATGCGCACCCGTGACGGAGTCGAGGTCGCCAACCAGCTCAAGTGGCTCGCCAACGAGTACAACGCCACCTTCCTGTTCGCCGGCGTCGCCCTGCGCGCCCGCGGCCTGGTAGGTGAAGGTGAGACCGGGAGGGAAGCGGCGATGGCACAGACATTCCGCCGGTGGACGGTGCTCGGGTTGAGCCCGTTCACTCTCGCCCACAAACGCGGCAGGGAGGAATGGGGCCGGTTGCTATTCGGCATCGAACAATCCCTCGTCCTCACCGACGCTCGCCCTGGGATGCTGGTGGACCTATCGCGGTACCTGTTCGCCCGCACCACTGGAAACATCGGCTCCCTGATGGACCTGATCCGCCGCGGCGCATCTCGCGCAATCCGCACCGGCCGGGAATCCATCGACCGCGAACTGCTCGACGACATCCGCATCGACGAAGGCGCCGAAACCGAACGACGCGAGCTTGAGGCCAAGCTCGAACAGCAATCGCGAACCCAGAAAGCACACCGCCGCCGCAAGAATCAGGACGCAGAGGCGGCGACCGCATGACCACGACGACGGCAACGCCCTCGGATCAGGTGCGGGTACTGCCGTTCCGAGTGCGGCCGCTGCCGGATGAGCCGTTCGACTCCTGGCTGGAGAAGATGGCGGCCACCTACGGGGCAACGATGAACGAGATGGCTTGCGCACTCGGCCTCATCGAGCAGCAGAAAGGATTGGCGGTCTCCGCGACTGCATGGATGGCGGACATGTGGGCCACTACCCTCACCGCCGACCAGGCCTCCCGACTCGAAGCGTCGACGGGCATCCCCACAGATCAGTTCCATGAGATGACCAGGATGAGGTTTGCACGCCACGCGATCCGTTTCACCCGGCAGGGGCGGATAAGCGCGCAATGCCCGGCTGCGGGAACTACGGGACGATACTGCCCCGAGTGCCTGGTCGACTCAGGTGGGCGATGGCGGATGTCGTGGCAGTTCCCGTTCGGGTTTGCGTGCGCCCGCCATCGTCGCCTGCTCGTAGATCGATGCCGCGCATGCGATCGTCCCGCCCGGCAACGCGCTCACCCGCTCGCCCTCGTTCCGGTTCCCGGCCGCTGCCACAACCCGATCCCGGGTCCGCAGAGAGGCCCCCAGGCCAACCGATGCCGGGCAGACCTCACCGACAACCCGACACCCGCTCCCGTCCCTCGCGCCGTGTTGGAAGCGCAGCGGGCGATGATGCGGATCATCTCCACCGGGAGCGCACGGTTCGGGATCTACGTGGGCGCACCGCAGCCAGCAGTGGCCGTGCTGGAAGACGTCCGGCTGCTGTCTCGCATCGCACGGAACGCGATGGTCGCTGACGACGGCATCGATACCGGCGCGCTCGGGGAAGATGCCGTCCAGCTGTTCCGGGCGAGCGAGGATTGGACCCCGGCCGTCCGGGCGCGACCGGAGTCCGCAGTTGGGGCGGCAGCCGGTACCACCCTCGCGCTGACGGCATTGGCCAACCCTGAGACCGTTGCTACCCTCCTGCGGGGACGCGTCGCGCAGAGCACGTCGTACACAGCCAACACCCCGCAACTACAGACGCTCATCGCCACCGCGCTGGGGCGACGCCGCCGTCCTACCGTGTTCCTGCAGTCCGCGCCACCTTCCGGGATCGGGCCGGCCGAACGCGCCCGGACGGTACCCGCACAGCTGTGGGACGAGTGGATCGCCCACCACGCGCCGCTCCGCGTGACAAACGAGATCGCGGCATCAGCACTGGCGGCGGCTGTCGTGTTCACCGGCACACGGCTCACACACTCCGCAGCCCTCGCTCTGCTCGATCCGGACGCACCGGTCCGGCAAGTCACGCACGTGATGCGTGACCTCGGCCGCAGCGCCCACGACGTCCACACGCTCCACGCGATCCTCCGGTTGGTCGCGTTCCTGGACACCCACGACGTGCCCGTGGACTACACCCGGCGCCGCTCCCTCGATTACACCGGACTGCTACCAGAAGCCGAGTGGCGGGAATCGTGCCGGGCGGTGGGCGTATCCGCGGGCGGCGGACGGCGGTGGCGGGTGGCTCGTGCGTTCCTGTACCGGACACTGTCCGGCAACCCGCTCCGCACGCTCCCGGCCGAGTGGGGAGCTACGGGAGTCAGCACACGATCCGTCGCCCGCTTCGTGAAAGCGCTGCCGCATGAGGGCCGCCTCCGGCTAGAGCAGATCGCCGCCGACTTCCTCATCGCCAACGGCATCCACGAGCCGATCACGTGGTGCCCTCCCGTCGCCGACACGGCCCGGACGGAAAGCGCGCAAACCGCCTCAACCCTGTGGCCGCCGAGCCGCCCAGCGCGAACAGCTGCCATGAAGTCCAGCTCGCCAGACGACATGGTGCGGGCGTACACGGCAGGAGCGTCGACGTCCGAGATCGCTGCAGATGCCAACGTGTCCCGGCAGACCGTGAGTCGCATACTCGCCGACGCGGGCACCCAAACCCGTCGAGGACGACCCCGCACCTTCACCCCTGATCCTGTCTGGTTGCGCGAGCAGTACGAGACGCATCAGCACACCATCGGGCAGATCGCACGCATCGCTGGATGCAGCGAAACGACAGCCAACCGCCACCTACGTGCCGCCGGCATCGACCTCAGACCACGTGGAGGACGGCATACATCATCCCAACGACGAGGAACGGGATCGGCCGATGCTCGGATATGACGCATACGTGTACGAGATCGCGGCCGGTGTCTCCGCAGAAGACATCGGTCGGATCGCACTCGAATCGAACGAGGAAAGAACAATCCACCTGAATGCGGTGATCGCCCGCCGACTCGCGTACGTCCCATACCGGACCTGGGTCGACCATCTCCTTGAGTCAGCGAAAGATGGACGTGCGCAGATTCTCCACGACGGCGGCTACCCGTACGTGTTCTACGCGACCGGCGCCGACATCAAGATCAATTTCGCTGTGTCTGGAAACGAGGAAGTAGCGAACCTCGCAGACGCAACTCGGTACCTGGTGGAGGCGTGGGACCAGAGCTGAACCTGGCCGGGCGGGTGTCTAGCGGAATCTAGCTGTGTCTACCGTTTCCGTAGACCTGATTAGACATAGCTAGAGTTCGTCGAGATCGATCCCGAACTTCTGGGCAAGTTCGGCGAGCGGGATCTCCTCACTGTCGGCGGGACGTTCCCGGACGATGCGGGCGATCTCTTCTTCCTCCGCTGCATCCTCGGCATCCGCGATCGACTCCAGGTCGCCGACAAGTACCTCGATTGACGTGCTTTCCGCGGTCGCGCGGCGCCGGATCTCGGCGGCGGCGTGCGCGAGGGTGTACATCCGCTCCCACGGGTGCTCACCGTGCCGAAAGGTGGAGATTGTGTCGCGCGTATAGCTGCGTTCGTCTCCGGGGACGAGCCAGCGTTCGGAGCCGTCCGAGGCGAGGAAGAAGTCTACGTAGCAGTTCCCGCACGGCATCCGGTAGACGCCTGGTTCGGTGGGGGCGGACTCGGTGTTTCGTTGAATCATGTCGTCGATCGCCTGCTCCCAATCAACCCCGTGATCATCGTGTGACATGCGAAACCCTTCCTAAGCAGAACAGAGCAGTCTGTCACCCGGGCACGGCCGCGTCCACACCCTCCACCGCGACTGCAGCAGAGTCGAACTCGAGGATGTATGCGGACGTGCTGTCGCCTGCTCGTGCTACCCTAAAGTCATCACGATCAGCCCGCTCGCCTCACGGCTCGGGCTGATTTTCTTTGTACCGTGGGCATGATGGTCGAGTACACCAAGCCCTGGCTGTCGGTGGACGCCCAGACCGACAAGCTCGTCAGCCGCGGCATCGAAATCGGCGACCGCACCGAAGCGACGAAGCTGCTCCGAGCGGTGGGGTACTACCGGTTGACCGGCTATCTGTACCCGTTTCGGCGTTCCGAACGATACGAGAGCGACGACGGAAGATCCCGGGTTCGGGTGCTCAACGAGTACCTGCCCGGCACCTCCCTCGCGCATGCCGCCAAGCTGATCGACTTCGACCGCGCACTGCGGATGCTGGTGATGGATGGTGTCGAGCGAATAGAGGTGTCCCTCCGGATGGAGATCGGGTACGTACTCGGCGAGGGGTCCCCGTTCGCGCATCGTGACGCGGACACATTCGTCTCCTCGTTCACCGAACTATATGAGGACCCCGAGACCGGCGAGGAGACGAGCAAGCATCGGGAATGGTTGCGGCGAGTGGACAGTCGGCTGGGCGGGTCGGATGAGACGTTCGTCGCCCATTTCCGGGAGAAGTACGACGGTCAGATGCCGATCTGGGCGCTGACCGAGGTGTTGGAGCTCGGTCATCTCGGTCGGCTCTACGGCGGGCTTAGCAACTCGCGCGCCACGAAGATCGCGCACGCGTACGCGGTGCCTTCCAAACGAGTGATGGCCAGCTGGATTGCCAGCCTCAACTATGTGCGCAACGTCGCCGCTCACCATGCGCGATTGTTCAACCGGAAACTGGTGGTGGCTCCCAGCCGGCCGGGCGTCGGCGTGGTCCCCCTCCTGGACCATCTCCGTGACGAGGAGTCGTCGAAGGCTGTCTACGGCCTCTACAACGCCCTGGCCGTCACCGCCTATCTCCTTCGTTCGATCGACGCCAAGTCTGGGTGGCCGCGGCGACTGGTCACACTCCTGGACACCTTTCCCGCCGCGAAGAACTTCTCGGTCGACGCTCTCGGCGTGCACCCGCGATGGTCGGAGATGGATCTCTGGCGCGAATAGCGACCTCCATCGGTGGCCCGCTCACACTCCCGCTGCCGGAGCGGTGACGCGCGGACGCAGGACGAGACGGGCTGCGCGATCATCCACGCCGCGACATCTCCCCGTGCTTCGCACCCGGTTGCGGGATTCGCGAAGCTAGGCACATGCCGAACACACGACACGCACCGCTATCAGAGGGCGTGGTGACGGCGATCGCCGACGCTCTCGGCGAGACGAGCATCGGGCTGACGGGCTCGGAGATCGGGAGGATTCTGGTGCAGCTGGGTTTCGATGATCCCGGCCCCGACATGACGAAGCGGCATCGCCTCGCGGTCGCGCTGATCAACCAGCAGCGCAAGGACAACGCAAGCAACGGCATCATCCGCTTCGTGGCCGAATCCATGTCCATCGGCCGCTACCTGGGCAGGCAAGAACGATTCGAGGAACTGAGGGATGTCGTAGACCCGGCACTGTCGTTGGCTGGGCTCCGTATCCGAGACGACGGCCGCGTCGCTCGTCTCGGACGCAAGGCGACAACATTCGATGAAGTCGCCGCGCTCACGGGTCGGCTCCTCGCCGAATCACAGCGTCGTGGCGTGCACGACCAAGTCCTCGCATACTGCCGGGAGGAACTGATCCGGCAATCGACCTTCCACGCCGTCTCCGAGGCAGTAAAAGGTGCGTGCGACCGGCTTCGCACCATGACCGGGCTCATCCTGGATGGTTCGGAGCTGATCGATGCGTGCTTTTCGTCGTCCAAGGGCCGGCCGCTGGTGACGATCAACGACTGGGAGACGAAGTCGGAGGCCAGTGAACACACCGGGTTCGCGAACCTCCTCAGAGGGGTGATCGGAACATTCCGCAACCCGACCGCGCACGCACCCCGGGTGGCGTGGCCCGTCAGCGAGCCGGACGCACTCGATGTCTTCTCCACCCTGTCGTACATCCACCGGCGTCTCGACGCGGCCCGCACTCGACGACCCTGAACCGCTGCCACCTACGGTGGAATCGCGGAACTCTTCACCAAATCCAACGGGAACCTACACTGAGCTCTCGGGCGCCGTCCTTCTGCGCGACGGACCGCCAGGGTGAGGGTTCTCGATAGGAGCTGCAATTTCCACCGGCGGCGGGCGGACGGGCTATTCGTTTTGTCCGATGGGTCGTGTGTACCGGCATCTCGGGCTGTTCGTTGCGGCCACGTCGCCGGCATGTCCGACCAGCTTGACGACTACATCACCCGGCCAGGGCTGGGACGTCGGTTTGATGGGTGGTGGCGGGGCGCCACCAGGCGGGCGCTCAACCTTCAAGCCGACGGGACGCGCGGTCAGCGTGTCTGCCGGGGATGGTGAGGAGGGCGACGGAGCCGATCACGATGGCGGTGCCGGTCCAGCCGAGCAGGCTCTGGGTCTCCTGCAAGAGCCCGACGGACAGGACGATCCCGAAGACGGGCACGAGAATCGTCCATGTTGTGAGGATGTCGAGCCGGGACCGTTGCGTCTCCGCGTACCAGGCGACGGTGGTCGCGGCGGTGCCGGCCAGGGACATCCACAGCAGGGAGAGCACGAATCCCGGCGTCCATTCAATGACCGGCGGACCTTCGACGATCGCGGCGGCGACGAGGAGGATCCCGCCGCCGAGCAGCAGCTGCACGGTGGCGACGAGGAACGGGTCGGCGCGCACGGCGCGGCTGATGAGGGTGCCGGCGGTGACGGCGGCGGCGGCGGTGAGGGACAGCCATGCCCCGGTCCCGGCGCCGGCGGGCAGCACGATGAGCAGGAGTCCGGCGAGCCCGGTGAGCATCGCGGCCACCGATCGCAGGGAGGGACGTTCGCGGTAGAGCCACCAGGCGGGCAGCAGGATGAGGACGGGCTGGACGTTGGCCAGCACGGACGCGACGCCCGTTGTCAGGCCGATGGTGCCGCCGAACATGGCGGCGTAGGCGATGGCGACGTTCACGACGCCGAGCACGCCGATCAGCGTCCAACTGCGTACCTCGCGGGGGACGGGCGCGCGGCGGATGACAGTGAGGATCAGCAGAGCGGCACCGGCGACGAGGGCGCGCAGTGCTGCGAGCCACAGCAGCGGCGCATCTTGCAGCCCGACGCTGATCGCGACGAAGCAGGACCCCCACGCGAAGGTGATCCCCAGCATCCGCCACGGGCTCGGCGCCCGCCGTCCGGTGCCGGCCGCGGTGGGGGTGCTCATGCGTCGTCGTCGGGGGGCGGGTTCGTGTGGTCGTGACGGGTCTGTTCACGGTGTCGTCCGTGGCCTCCGTGTCCGCGGTGGCTGAACAGGTGCAGCAGGGCGATCACGATGATGCCGGCGTAGGGGGCGGCCGCAGCGAGGTGGGTCCAGTGGTCGATGATCAGGTAGATGACGATCCCGGCGACGGCCAGCGCGATGATCACCCAGATCCACACGCGTCCAGCGCGGGGGGCACGGGGCGGCCCGGCGTTCGGGGAGGTCATGACCGCTCCGGGGCGAGGAAGTCCTGCCTCATGCCGAGGGTCGCGTCGGTGAGCCGGATGGAGGCGGCGGGGTCGGTGACGGTGCCGGTGAGGGCGCGGATCGCGTCGACGGTCTCGGGGATGACGATCGCCTCGTTGCACACCTGGTAGGTGAGGTACGCCTCGTCGCCGTCGACGGTGACGAGGTCTTCCCAGACCGCGACCTCCCACATGTCCCCGCGGGGCCGGCCGAGGTCGCGCATCAGCTCGACCGTGGAGTTGAGGGCGACCAGCCCGTCGGACATCCGGATGAACGCGATCCGGGGTGCGGCGCGCAGTGCGTCGAGGACCTCGTCGCGGGATGCGCGGCGGGTCAGCTGCAGGGTCCAGTAGTGGTTATGGGTCTGGGTGTGTGCGCCCTTGGCGGCGATGGTGACCACGTCCAGGTCGGGGAGCACGGTCTTCGCGTCGGGGCCCTGGTGGGAGGGGATGACCGGTTCGGGGACCATCGTGTTCATGATGCCGCCCAGGTGCGATTCCCACGGGTCGGTGGCGCGGCGGATGAGGACCCCGCGGGCGCGCAGCAGCAGCCCGGCGTTTTCGAGCGCGCCGAGGACGCGGACGATGCTGGTGGTGTTGCAGGACACCACCCGGGTCAGGTCCCGGCCGAGCGCGGTGGCGTAGTTGGCCTGGGCGACGAAGGAGTGCCCGGTGGTCGAGTGCGCTTCCCCTCCCTGCACGATCACCTTTACTCCCACCGCCTGGTAGCGGGGCAGGTTTCCGGCGGCGACGTGCTTGGGGGTCGTATCGACGATCACGTCGCTCTGCGCGAGGAGATCGTCGAGGGTTCCCTCGGGGCGGATGCCGGTGTCCACCATGCCGCTGTGCGCGTCGGGGGTGGCGGCGAATACGGGCAGCCGCGGGACGGCGGATTGTATTCGCCAGTCGGTGACGATGTCCGCGACGCCCACCAGGTGCATGTCGGGTTGGGCGTGGACGGCGTCGGCGACCCTCTTGCCGATCACTCCGTACCCGTTGACGCCGACTCTGATCCTGTCCATCTTCGTCTCCTTTCGTGGTGTTCTTGAGCCGTGCGCGGGTCAGGGGCGGGGTCGGCGGCGCCGCAGCGTCCACAGCAGATAGCTGCCGAGGGCGCCGATCGTGCCGGTCCCGGCGCCGATCAGGACGCCTTCCCGGGAGCGCCATTTCGTGTTCCCGCCGACGAGGGTGCCGATCCCGCTGATCAGCGCGGCGGCGATCATTCCCGCGACGACACGGTTGCCGACGCGTTCGGCGCGCCCGACGAGAGGTTCCAGCTCCGTCGCGCGCAGGTGCACCTCGAACCCGCCGTCTTCGAGGAGATGCCGGAGCCGGCTCAGGGTGGCGGGCAGCTCGGTGAGCAGTGCCCCGGTGTCGGCTCCCGCGCGCGCCCATCGCCGGGCCAGAGCCGGCAGGGACAGCTGGGCGCGGGTGAGCTGCTCAGCGTAGGGCTGCAGGGCGTCGAGCATCTGGAAGTCCGGATCCAGCCGCGCCGCGGTCCCTTCGGCCATCATCAGCACTTTGAACAGCAGCGCCGTCTCCTGCGGAAGGTGCAGCTGGTGCTGCTGCAGGATGCCGAGCAGCTGCTGGAGCATGATTGCGAGGCTGATCTCCGACAGCGAACGGCCCCGGTAGCGGGCCGTGAACGCGGTGATCGCCTGCCGCAGCCCTGCCCGGTCGACGACGTCGGCGGTCCGGGAGAGTTCTATCAGGGCGGTGGTGAGGGTGTCCGGGTCGTCGCGGGTGAAGGCGAGCACGATGCCGGCGAGGCCGTCCGTGGTCTGTTCGGTGAGCTCCCCGACCATCCCGAAGTCGATCAGCGCGAGCGCGCCGTCGGGCTGCACGAACATGTTCCCGGGATGGGGGTCGGCATGGAAGAACCGGTTGTCGAACACCATCGTGAGCACGATGTCGGCACCCAGCCGCGCGAGTGCGACCCGGTCGATGCCGGCGGCGTCCAGGCCCTCCAGGTCGTCGATCCGCACCCCGCTCATCCGCTCCAGGGTCAGCACGCGCGAGGTCGTGGTCTCCCCGTGCACGCGGGGAATCCGCACCCGCGCCGCGTGGGCGAACTCCTGCGCGAACCGTTCGGCGTTGCGGGCCCCCTGCAGGTAGTCCAGCTCGGCACGCAGCGTGCGGGAGAACTCCTCCACCAGCCCGGGCAGGTCGTACTGCCGGATGGCATCCCAGCGCCGGTCGGCGCGGTCGGCGAGGTTGCGGAGAATGTCCAGGTCTTCATGCACCTGCGCGACCACGCCGGGCCGGCGCACCTTCACGACGACCTCGGTGCCGTCGTGAAGAGTTGCCGCGTACGCCTGCCCGATGGACGCCGCCGCCAGCGGCACCGGGTCGAACTGGGCGAACACGTGCTCTGGGTCGGCGCCGAGCTCTTCACGGAGCACGTCCCGAATGCCCTCCCACGGTGCCGCGGCGACGTCGTCCTGCAGTTTGGCGAACTCGGCGACCCATGCCGCGGGGAGCAGATCGTGCCGGGTGGAGAGGATCTGGCCCAGTTTCACGAACGTCGGCCCGAGCTCCTCCAACGCGACCCGCACATGCTCGGGGTTCGTGTAGGGGTCCTCCTGCCGGGCGTGTCCGAGGGCGCCGCGGTGGAACGGCACCAAGCCGCCCAGGCCCAGCACGCCGGCCAGGACGCCGAGTCCGTGCCGGCGCAGCACGGCCCCGATCTGCCGGTACCGGCTACTCCCCGCGCCCATCAGCTCACGCCCCTCTCGGCTGGAGTGCCGGCCGATGCTCGTTCGAGGATGAAGTCGACGCGCGCGTCGGGGGCGAGTGCGGGGACGGTGACGACGGGAAAGCCCAGCTCCTGGTACACCAGCCCGAGCAGGTCGTGGATGCGCCGCTGCGCGGCGGGGTCCTCGGTGCGCGCGTAGTCGGACGCCAGCGGGAGCAGGTCAAGCAGGAACACCGTCGCGTACCGGGCGCCGGCCAGCGCGCCCAGCAGGGCGGTGCCGGGGGCGAGGCCGAGGAAGCGGTAGTAGGCGAGCGAGTCCGGCAGAGCACGGTCCAGGAACACGGTCTGTTGCGGGTCGAGGGAGCGTTCCTGCTCGATCTGCATGTCGACGACGGCGCGCTGGAACTCGCTCTGCCGTGCCCGCACCTCCGCGGTGCTGCGCCCGGTGATCCGTTGCAGGTCGATGTAGTGGCGGGCGTGCTCGATCGTGGTCGTGTACCCGCGGCCCCGCAGCAGGTTGACCGTGGTGGTCTTGCCCGAGCTGGGACCGCCCGTCACGACGTGCCAACGGGTGGTCTGTGCGGGCCGCGGCTCCTGGATGCCGGTCATGACCTCACCCTACACCCTGTACCCCTACAGGGTATGGTAGATTGTGGGTGGAGGTGCGAGATGGCACACGGGTATGTGGACAACAAGCCGGCGCTGCTGGCGCGGCTGAGCCGCGCGGAGGGTCAGGTGCGCGGGATCGCGCGGATGATCGACGAGGACGTGTACTGCATCGACGTGCTGACCCAGGTGTCGGCGGCGACGAAGGCGCTGGAGTCCGTCGCGCTGTCGCTGCTGGAAGACCACCTCGCGCATTGCGTCGCGCAGGCGACCGCCGAAGGCGGCCCGGTCGCGGAGGAGAAGCTCCGTGAGGCGAACGCCGCGATCGCGCGCCTCGTGCGCTCCTAACCTCGCCCCACTCACATCGTTCAACGCTCTTGAAGGGAGCACATCATGACCGGACAGGGATTCCAGGACCTCGGACTGCAGGCGACGAGCACCGGCGCGGGGTGCGCGTGTTGCAGCCCCACCTCACACGGCGCGGCAGCCACCGACACCACCGCAGTCCCGGCGACGGGTGACGTTGTGTCGGCGCAGTTCCTGGTGGAGGGGATGACCTGCTCGCACTGCGTGCGCAGCGTGACCGAGGAGGTCTCCGCGATCGACGGCGTCTCCGACGTCGCCGTCGATCTGCGCGCCGGTGGCGTGTCCACGGTGACGGTGTCCAGCGCGACGCCGGTGGATGCGGCGCGGGTGCGGGAGGCGGTGGAGGAGGCCGGCTACAGCCTCGCCTCAGCGTCATGACCACGACCACGGATGTCGATCTGGACATCAGCGGGATGACCTGCGCGTCGTGCGCGACCCGGGTAGAACGGAAGCTGAACAAGTTGCCCGGGGTGGCGGCGACGGTCAACTTCGCCACCGAGAAAGCCCGCGTGCACGCCGAGTCCCCGGTGCCGCTGGAGGAGCTGATCTCGGCGGTCGAGCAGGCCGGGTACGGGGCCTCCGTCCCCGCCCCACCGGCCACCGAAGCCCCCGATGAACAGGCCACGGTGCCGCGGGATGCGGAGTTGGTGTCGTTGCGGCAGCGGCTGATCGTCTCGACGGTCCTGGCGGTGCCGGTGGCGGTGTTGTCGATGATCCCGGTGCTGCAGTTCACCTACTGGCAGTGGCTGACCCTGACCCTTGCGGCGCCGGTGGTGGTGTGGGGGGCGTGGCCGTTCCACCGTGCCGCGGCGATCAACGCCCGCCACGGTGCGGCGACGATGGACACCCTGATCAGCCTCGGCGTGCTGGCCGCGTTCGGCTGGTCCCTCTACGCCCTGTTCTTCGGCGGTGCCGGGATGCCCGGGATGCGGATGAGCGTGACCTTCGTCGGCACCCCGCAGTCCGGCGGCCACGAGGTGTATCTGGAGGTCGCCGCCCTGGTGACGGTGTTCATCCTCCTCGGCCGCTACCTGGAGACCCGCGCGAAGCGGCAATCCGGGGAGGCTCTGCGCGCCCTGCTGGAGCTGGGTGCGAAAGACGCCGTCGTCCTCCGCACAGGTAGCGAACAGCGCGTCCCCGTCGCCCAGCTGGTGCCCGGCGACATCGTGGTGGTGCGGCCCGGGGAGAAGATCCCCGCCGACGGTGTCGTCACCGAGGGTGTCTCCGCGGTGGACGAGTCGATGCTGACCGGCGAGTCCGTCCCCGTCGAAGTCGCCCCCGGCTCGAAGGTGGTCGGAGCGACCGTGAACACCGGCGGCCGACTGCTGGTAGAGCTCACCCGGGTCGGCGCGGACACGGAGCTGGCCCGGATGGCCAGGCTGGTGGAGGAGGCGCAGACCGGGAAGGCGCAGGTGCAGCGCCTCGCCGACCGGGTCTCCGCGATCTTCGTCCCCATCGTCATCGCCCTCGCCATCGTCGCGTTCACGGTGTGGCTGCTGGTCGGCGCCTCCCCGGAGGTCGCGTTCACCGCCGCGGTGACGACGCTGATCATCGCGTGCCCCTGCGCGCTCGGGCTCGCGACCCCGACCGCGCTGCTGGTCGGCACCGGGCGAGGCGCGCAGCTGGGCATCCTCATCCGCGGACCGCAGGTGCTGGAGCAGACCCGCCGCATCGACACCGTGGTGCTGGACAAGACCGGCACCATCACCGCCGGCACCATGACCGTGACCGCCACCCACCCCGCCGCAGGGACCGACGAGACGGAGCTGGTGCAGGTCGCCGGGGCGCTCGAGCACGGCTCCGAACACCCCATCGGCCGCGCCATCACCAACGCGGCCAGCGGCCCGCTCGCGGCAGTGGAATCGTTCGCCGCGGTGGCCGGGCAGGGCGTGCAGGGCATCGTCGACGGCCGCCTGGTCGCCGCCGGCCGCGCCTCCTGGATCACCACCCAATGGGCGCTCCCCATCCCCGCCGAGCTCGCCGACACCATCGCGGCGGACGAGGCGGCGGGAGCGACGGTCACGGTGGTGGCGTGGGACGGGCAGGTGCGCGGGGCGATCAGCGTCGCCGACACCATCAAACCCACCAGCCGTGAGGCGGTCACCCGGCTCCGAGAGCTCGGGTTGACCCCGATCCTGCTCACCGGCGACAACCCCGGCGCCGCCCGCGCGATCGCCAACCAGGCCGGGATCGAGGACGTCCGCGCCGGGGTCACCCCACAGGGCAAGCTCGACACCATCCGCGACCTGCAGGCCGCGGGCCGGGTGGTCGCGATGGTCGGCGACGGCGTCAACGACGCCGCAGCCCTCGCCGCCGCCGACCTCGGGATCGCGATGGGCACCGGCACCGACGCGGCCATCACCGCCGCGGACCTGACCATCGTCTCCGGCGACCTGATGCTGGTCCCGGACGCGATCCGGCTGGCCCGCCGCACCCTGGGCACGATCAAGGGGAACCTTTTCTGGGCGTTCGCGTACAACGTCGCCGCGATCCCGGTCGCGATGCTCGCCCTGCTCAACCCCATCCTCGCCGCCGCGGCAATGGCGTTCAGCAGCGTGTTCGTCGTCACCAACAGCCTCCGCCTGCGCCGCTTCCGCCCCCTGCCCACCCCGACCCGTGCCGGCGCCCCCGCCACCCGAGAGCCCGCGCCCGTCCAGGCCTAACCATCGCTCGAGAAGGAGACACACCATGTCCCACGACCACGACCACTCCGGGCACGACCACACGCACGGGCACGACCATGGAGGACACGAGCATGGTGCGCACGAGCATCACCATCACGAGCCGCCGGCGGGGGCGACGAACCTGGTGACCTGTCCGGTGATGCCCGGCAACCAGGTCGACCCGGCCTGGGCCGAGCAGCGCGGCCTGTTCCGCGACTACCAGGGCAGCCGGTACTGGTTCTGCTGCGCCGAGTGCGGGCCGCTGTTCGACGCCGACCCGGCCCGCTACGCGCACGCCGCCTGACCGGCCAGATAACCCGGTCGGAGATAGAGGGTGGACACGGCGGTCGGGCTGGTGCAGGCGTACCTGCGGGTCAACGGCTACTTCACCGTCGCCGAATACCCCGTGCTGGACGCCACCGGTCCCGGCGGTCCCCGCACCATCACCGACCTGGACATCCTCGCCGTACGGCTGCACCGCGCACCGGGAGCGTCCGGGACCGTCGACGCACCGCTGGACCCGGCCCTGGGTGCCGGGGGCGGAGCGGACATGATCGTCGGCGAGGTCAAGGAAGGCCGCCCGCACCCCAACCCGGCGATGCGGGACCCGGCCGTGCTGGAAGCCGCGTTCACCCGGTTCGGGTGCTGCGCCCCGACCGATGCCGCCCGGCTGGTCGCCGAACTGCTGGAAACGGGACGGACGGTGGCGCCGGAAGGGCACACGATCCGCACGGTCGTGTTCGGCAACCCCACCTCCCCGCCCGGGGTGGGGGCGCCGTGGCACACCGTCCCGTTCGCCCGGGTGCTGCGCTACCTCGAAGACCACCTGAGCGCGCACTGGGGCATCCTCGGCCGCACCCAGATCAAGGACGACACCCTCGCCCTGCTGGCCCTGCGGGAGAAGGCCCACCGCGCCGCGACCGGCGCCTCCCGCCAGGGCACGGACCGGTAGGGCGGGTCATGGCGGGGGAGCGTGTGCACACACAGGGGGAGCCGGTGTGGGTGCGCACCCGTGACGGGCGCGCCCTGTATGCGATGGTGCTGCCGGGTCCCGCCGGGGCCCCCGGGGTGCCGACGGTGGTGTTCGAGGCGGGATCGGCGGCGACCCGCTCCACCTGGGCGTCGGTGCAGACCCGGGTCGCCGCGTTCACGCGGGCCGTGGTGTATGACCGGGCAGGGCTGGGCCGGTCCGCCCCGGATAGTGCAGGGCGCACCCTGGACCGGATTACCGACTACCTGAACGATCTGCTGGACGGCCTCGAGCCGAGCAGCGGGTTCGTGCAGGTGGGGCATTCCGCGGGCGGCCCGATGGTGCTGGTGGATCCGACCGACGAGGCAGCGACCCAGCAGTTCGGTGTGCCGTTCCGGGTCGGGGAGAAGATCGTGATCGCCGTGCCGTGGAGTGGGTGCTGGCACGGGTGGGGTTGCTGGAGCGGTTCTTCCGGTTCCTCGGGGAGGGGATGCCCGAGGATGTGCGGGCGGATCTTCATCGGGAGGCGTTCCAGCCCGCGGTGGTGGTCACCCAGGGTCGGCAGGCGCGCACGTTCCTCACCGAGCTGCACGCCTGGCGCGGCGACCCGCCGGTGCTGCCCGATGTCCCGGTCACCGTCATCTCCGGCAGTCTCGCGGACGGGATGCCGCGACGGGTCCGGGATGCCGCGACCGCCGCCGGGCGGTATCGGGCCGCACGGTCCCGGCAGGGCCGGCACGTGGTCGCTGCCCGCTCCGGCCACTACATCCCCGCCACAGAACCGGACCTGATCGCTGCGGAGATCCGCCGCCTCGTCCTCCCGCCCGTCGGATAGCCCCGGGTTGTCTGGCGGGCATGCCTGGTCAGGCCACGGCAGGGGTGCGTCGCCGCCGGGCGATCGCACCGGTGAGGGCGAGACCACCCAGCCCACCCCACAGGGTGACAGTGGAAACGCCTTGCCCGATGAGGACGGCGAGGGTGAGCCCGGTGCGCAGGTCGGTGTCGGCGATCATCGCCCCGGCCTGTCCGGCGGGCAGACCGGTGAGGGTGCTGCCGTCGGGGCGGATGATCTGGCTGGTGCCGACGGTGGAGACGTTCACCACAGTGCGGCCGGTCTCCACCGCGCGGATTCTGGCGACCGCGAGCTGCTGCAGGTTCTCGTCCGTGCCGCGGAAGTCGGCGTTGTTGGTCTGGAACACCAGCAGCTCCGCGCCGGCGGTGACGCTCTCGGCGATGACTTCGTCGTAGATCACGTCGAAGCAGATCGCCAACCCCACCGGCACACCGCCGACGGTGACCACGGGCAGGTCGGTGCCGTGCGCGTAGTCGCGTTGCAGCAGCCCGACCAGGTCGGGAGCGAGCAGGGTGTAGAACGCGCGGTCGGGCACGTACTCGCCGAACGGCACCGGGTGGCGTTTCGCGTGCGTCTGCACCTGCTCCCGTCGTGGCGTGGCACCGGCGGTGGCCGGGTCCCACAGGAACGACGTGTTGTAGATGTTGCCGCCCGCCGTGGTGGCCGCGTTCGCCAGCAGCGGGGCACCTGCCCGGGTGCTGATGCCGGTGAGATACTCGGCCAGCCACGGGGTCTGGAACGGGTCAGCATCCAGCCCTTCCGGCCACACCACCAGATCCACATCCGCGTCGAGCACCGGGCCGGTCGCGTCCCCCTGCGCCCGGGCGATCGCCCCCACGGTGCGCTGGTCGAAGTACCCGGACGGGCCGTTGCCTTGCACCGCCCCGACCCGCATCGTCCCGGCCGGTGTGGTGGGAAACGCCGGGACCAGGACCAGCATCAGGGTGGTGACGGCGGGTACGGCGGCGGGGAACGGGCGACGCCACCGGCCGGTCCGGATGGTTTCGATCGCGGCGGCGACGGTGAAGACCATCAGGAAGGTGAGCCCGCTCACCCCGACCCAGGACACCGTCTGAACGAGGGGGCTGTCGGCTTGGGTGATCCCGAGCCGCGCCCACGGCAGCCCCCCGTACGGCCAGGCGCCCAGCAGCACCTCCCGGCCCGTCCACAACGCGGCCACCAGGCCCGGCAGCAGGAGCAGGCGTCCGACCGGGCCGGGGGCGGCGCGCGGCACCCACCGGTAGGCGAGTGCCAGCGGGATGATCCCGACCGCGGTCAGGGTCCCTTCCACCACGGTCAGTGCCGCCCACGGCACCGGCCCGAGATACCGGGTCGTCCAGGACACCAGCAGCCCGAAGAACAGCAACCCGAACACCGCCCCGGCCGCCACCGCCCCCCACACGCTCCGGCCGATCAGGGCGAGAAGCAGCAGCCCGGTCGCGGCGAACGCGGCCGGCCAGAATCCCACCTCCGGGTAGGCGAGATCCATCAGCACCGCCGCGGCTGCCGCGACCGGCAACGCCATCGCCAACGGCATCACCGCCCGGGCGCGGCGGTTCGGCGGGGTGGGTTGGGGGCGTCCGTGCGGGTCCTGGAGGGTCGTCGGGGTGGCGGTCATGGCCGGTCCGCGATGGTGCGGGCGATTACGGCGGCGTCCCGGGACACCCCGGCGAGGGTGTCCGCTCCGGGGCGGCTGTGGGCGGGGATCCCGGCGACGAACAAGCCCGGCAGCCCGGTCATCGCCGGGCGGGACCGGGCTGCGGTCGCCTCGGCGGGGAGCCAGTCGTCGCCGGGGTCGTACCCGGTGGCGAGGATTACCGAGTCCGGGGCGAGGGTGCTGCCATCGGCGAACGTGACCTGCCCGCCGTCCGCGCCGGTCACCGCCGGGGCGACCGCCACACCCGCGTGACGCAGCGCATGGTAGCTGTCGCCGAACACCGGCTGCACGGCGGGTGGGCGACCCAGCCAGGACGAGCCTGCCCGGGCGTGGACGGGGAAGGTACGGGCGGGTCGGTGCGGCCGTCGGGTGCGGACCGCGAGGGTGACCTCGTGGGAGGCGGACAGCTCTCGCGCCAGCTGCACCCCGCTGTTCCCTCCGCCGACGATCAGCACCCGCCCGGTGGGCACCTGCCGGGGGAACTGGTAGTGGGCACTGTGCAGCACCACCCCGGGCACCCGCAGCTGCTGCGCCCACGCAGGGATGCGGGGGTGGGTGGCGGCGCCGGTCGCGCACACCACGTTGCGGGTCTGCACGTCGCCCTCCGCGGTCTGCAGCTGCAGCACCGACCCGTGACCGCGGCGTTCCACCCCGACCACACGCAACCCCCAGAACGGGTCCACCCCCAGGGTGTGCTGCACCCGGTCCAGGTAGTTCGCGATCTCATCGGCCCGGGGATGCTCGTGCGGGTCCAGCGGCAGCGGCCGGAGCGGAAGCGTGCTGTGGCGGGCGTCGGACAGCAGCCGCATCGAATGCCACCGGGACGCCCAACTGCGTTGCCGGTCCGTGGCGGCGTCGACGACCACGAACTCCTGCTGCGGCCGGAACCCCAACCCGATCAGCGCGGCGGCCACCGCGAGCCCGGCCTGCCCGGCCCCGACGATGATCGCCCGCCGATGCGTCAACCCCGACCGCATCACCACCCCCTCCCCGCACAAGAGGGCCGGGGCGGGAACGGACGGAGGATGATCGCGCCGGCGCCGCGGCGGGACGGGGCCGGACGGGGCCGAGCGGGGCCGGGTGGGCGGCGGTGACCGGCCGCAGCCGTCGGCACCGGACCGGCGACGGGGGCCGCCGTGATACGGGTCGTCAAGACATTCTCCAAACCTAGAAATCGGCATCACACAGCGCCCGCACACGGGCGGGCGGGAAGACGCCGCCCATGGGTGGGCGGCATGCCGGATCTCAGGTTCGGGAAATCGACAACAGCAGCAGTGAGGGCGCGGCCGGACGCCGCGACACGGGCACCGGCACCAGCAGCGGCGCGCGCACCGGACGGGATACCCGCAGTATCCGCAGCCGGCCCTGGAGCCGGGAAGCCGTCACGGCCGCCAGTACCAGCAGCGTGCACACCACCCCGATCAGGCACCCCCACGCCCCGGACGCATCGACGGACACCCCCGCAGAGGACGACGCCGTCCGGCCCTCCACCGGTGCCCCCGAGTCTGGGGTAGAGCCGGTCGCGACGGGGGAGCCCGCACTGGTGTCGGCGTGCGCGTCAGCCGTGGTGTGGGAGGTGGTCCAGCCGCCGATGATGAGCACAAGTGCCAGGCCCAGGATGGTCAGCAGCCGCCCCGACCACCACCCCGCCGCGATGACCCGGTCGGGCCGGGATCGGGGGTCGCGGGGCATAGTCCCTCACTGTACCAATCCGACCTTTGCGTCTCCCGGATCTCGCCCGGCCGCAGGCCTTCCACGCCTTCGCCGACAGAGCAGCCACATCGCGTCCACCGGCACGTCGTTCTCGATTATCGGCGAACGACGTCCGTCTCCTGAGCGGAAGGATCAGTGCCCTCGGGGTGCCGTGGTGTCGGTCAAGGCGGGCAGCAGGATCGCCGTGACGCCGTCGGGGTCGAGTCTGCCGGTGCGGACTTCTTCGGCGGCGCCGTTGAGGACGGCACGGGTCGCTGAACTCCGCCGCGATCGTCTCGGCTGCGTCAGGTTCGCCCCACCGGGCACGTGCACCCGTCGGCACCCGAGGCGGCGCCGATTGAAAGAATACCTATAGGGGGTATAAGGTGTGGGGGAGTCGTGTGCGAGGGAGAGGCGGGCGAGGTTGATTCAACCGATCGACTATTTCCTGGTCGCCTGGTTCGTGCTGGTCGCGATCAGCACGATCTGGGTCGGGGTGGACCAGTTCCGTCACAACCCGGAGCCGGCGGTGATGAAGTGGGGCTTCATCCTGGTCACCCTCTACCTGGGGCCGATCGGGGCGCTGCTGTATGTGCTCGCGGACAAGGAGCCACGGCCGGGAGAGCATGAGGAGTTCACCCGGCCGCTGTGGAAGCAGGGCATCGGCTCGACCATCCACTGCGTCGCGGGCGATGCCACCGGCATCATCGTCGCCGCCGTCGTCGTCGCGTCGCTGGGCCTGCCGATGTGGCTGGATCTGATCATCGAGTACGCCGCCGGGTTCGCGTTCGGGTTGTTCGTGTTCCAGGCCCTGTTCATGAAGAACATGATGGGCGGCAGCTACTGGCAGAACGTGCGCCGCTCGTTCCTGCCCGAGTTCATCAGCATGAACTTGATGATGGCGGGCATGGCGCCGGTGATGTCGCTGCTGATGATGGGCCGCGACATGCGGGCCATGCTGCCCACCGAGTTGCTGTTCTGGGCGGTGATGAGTTTCGGGATCGCGGTCGGGTTCGTGCTCGCTTATCCCGTGAACGTGTGGATGGTGAAGAAGGGCCTCAAGCACGGTCTGATGACCGTCCGCCCCCAGCCCGCCACCCACCCCCAGGAGCATGACGCGCACGCGCAGCACAGCCCGCGGCCGGAGGCGCACGCCGGCCACGACCAGGCGGCGGGCGGTGCGTCGTCGCCGGGGTCGGGGCATGAGGCGCACCAGCCTTCTGGCGCCGGAGCGGTGACCGTGCCGCAGCTGACCGTGGTCGGCGCGTTCTCCGCGATCGCGCTCGTGGTCGGGATGGTCGCCCCCGCGAACGCCGTCAACATGACTCTCAGCGCGCACGACGTCGGTGGGCTGATCATGCCGCCCGGGATGATCATGACCCGTGACACCCCCGCCGAGGCGATGCGGGACATGGCCGCCGTCGACCCGCGGGCCGCGACCGCCGCGTACGACGTGGACACCCGCGGTGATGAGGTGCTGGAACCTGCCCGCGTCGAGGACGGGGTGAGGGTGTTCGAGCTGACCGTGTCGCAGATCCGCTGGGAGATCCTCCCCGGCGTCACCGTCGACGCGTACGCGTACAACGGGCAGATCCCGGGGCCTCGGCTGCAGGTCACCCAGGGCGACCGGATCCGCATCGACGTGACCAACGAGCTCGACGAGTCCACGACCGTGCACTGGCACGGCCTGGACGTGCCCAACGAGATGGACGGGCCCGCCGGGATCACCCAGGATCCCATCCAACCCGGCGACACCTACCGGTACGAGTACACGGTGAAGCAGTGGGGCACGTTCTTCTACCACTCCCACGATCACGCCGACCGGCAGCAGGCCCTCGGCCTGTACGGGGCGCTGATCATCGACCCCGCCGACCCTGGCCTGCAGCCGCCTGCCGATCGCGAGTACACGATCCAGCTGCAGGAGTGGCTGTCCCGGGAGGGGCTGACCTATCCGGCGATGCCGATGGAAGGGGGCATGCCGAACTACTTCACCATCAACGGGAAGGCGTACCCGGCCACCGAGACCATCGACATGAAGGTGGGGGAGACCCTCCGGGTGCGGTTCATCGGCTCGAACACCAACGACATCCACCCGATGCACATCCACGGCGGCCCGTTCACCGTCGTCGCCCGCGACGGGGCGGCCCTCACCACGGCGCAGCAGTTCCAGGCCGACACGATCAACGTCGGGCCGGGACAACGCTACGACGTGCTCTGGAACGCGCTCGAGCCCGGCCAGTGGCTCATCCACTGCCACATCAACCACCACACCACCAACAACAACGTCGAAACCGACGGCGCTGGCGGCCTGACCATGATCATCAACGTCACCGAATAACCCCACGAACCGAAGAACCGCCGCCGTTGTGGTCGCCGTTGCCGCGTCGAGTCACGTCCGCGCCCTCCGGCAGCACAGCAGGCGGATGCCAGGGGTGCCCAGCTCATCGTGCCCGACCGTTTCGGTTGCCGGAGGCCGAGATCGCCCGCCCGCCTGCAACGGGGCGCGGTGACCTCGCCGTGGTCAGGTGGTCGCGGGAGGGAGGACGCGTCGGCGGCGGGCGACGGTGACGGCCGCGGCGACCGTGAGCGCCGCCGAGACGGCGAGGAGCACGGCGCCGAGGAGGATCTGCCCCGGTGGCGGGGTGGCGGCAGTGACGGGCTGGTAGAGGTTGCGCTGCTGGCTCTGCGGGCCGGTGAGTTGCTGACCGACCGGCACCCACACCTCGAGGGTGCGTTCGCCGGTGGCGAACTGGGCGTACACGAACCACAGCCCCGGTGACGGCAGCGCCAGTTCCCCGGTGAAGGTGCCGGGAGGCGGGGTGCCGGGTTGCGCGCGCAGCGGCGCGGTGAGGTCCTCTCCGGCGCGGCGGGCGACCAACCGGGTCGGGGTGAGGTCGGTGTCGTCGGTGAGGCGGATGCCGGTGATGGTGACGGTCAGCTGCCCGGTGCCGTCGCCGGTGACTGTCATCTGTGCGGTGCCGTAGGCGGTGCCCTGGCCGGGGTCGTGCGCCTGCGCGGGTGGCGGCGGGGCGAGGGCGACCAGCAGAAGGGTGAGGGCCGCGGCCGCGGCCCCGGATCGGAGTCGAGTCCCCGGCCGCACGGTGAGGGCGATCATGCTGACGATGATCACCGTGGTGGTGCCGACGGCGGACCAGGCGACGGGGGTGGGTGGGACGCTGCTGATCCCGGTCCCGGAGGCCAGCAGTTGCAGGGTGGTCACGGCGAGGGCGGCCACCGGCCACCGCCACAGGGGGACGGGCAAGGCCAGCAGGAAGAGCCCGGCCACCGCGACCGGCAGGTCGGGGGCGAGCCACCCCGCGCTGGTGAGCAGCACCCACAGCACCACCCGGAACACCAGGTACCCGGCGACGACGAGGACGATGCGGGTGCGGCCGGGGACCAGGGCGGTGATCACCCATGCCGCGCCGGGCGTGGTCGCCAGCAGCAGCGGCAGGTACAGGGTCTCGGTGAACTGGGGCACGTCGGTGCCGTATTCCATCACGATGATCAGTGCCGCCCCCAGCACGCCTGCGGCCAGGGCGATCCGCGGCGGAGCGGGCACGAGCCGGTCGGTGCCGGTGAGCAGGCCGATCAGCACGCACAGGGTGCCGATCACCGATAGCAGGTGCGGGGGCGACCAGAGCACCGCGTCACGCCCGAACGCGGTGTGCCAGAACGCGTCGGCGGGCGCGGCCGCCGCGGTCGTGCCCGCCGCGGCGACCGCGAGGGCGAACCCGGGAGTGCGGAACACGGCGGCCACGGTGGGGGTGCCGGCCAGCCGCCGCCACCCCCACCCGGCGATCAAGACCCCGACGGTGAGGATCGACGCATACAGCAGCAGGTGCGGGGGGATGAAGGTGCTGTCCCGGCCGAGGGTGGTGTGCCAGGAGTCGTCCCAGTACGCCGACCCGACCCCGGCGGCCGCGGCGGCGGCAGCGACTCAGACGCCCCCGCCCCCCAGCGCCGGGGAGCCGCGGGCCGGGTCCGGCTCGGACGGGATGGGGGCGCGGTCACGGGTGCCGTGTGGTCGCATGGTCTGTCCTTTCTCTGATGCGGAGGGAGCCGGTCGCTGCGGTCGGCGTTGCCGGGCGGCGTGCCCGCCCGGGGTGCCCGTCCTGGCGGTCGGTCGTGTTAGAGGGGGAGCACGGTGGCTCCGATGAGGTTCTGGATGCTGGAGATGAGGAGTGACCAGGCTCCGCTGATCATCGCGATGCCGGTGGCGATCATGAGGACCCCGCCGGTGATGTTGATGGTGCGGATGTGGCGGCGCAGGAACGCGATGCTTCCGGTAGCCCAGTTCAGGCCGGCCGCAGCGGCGATGAAGGGCAGCCCCAGACCGAGGCAGTAGGTGACGGCGAGGAGGGCGCCGCGGGCGGGGTTGCCGGTGGTGAGGCTGAGGGCGGAGATCGCGGCGAGGGTGGGGCCCAGGCACGGGGTCCAGCCGAGCCCGAACGCGATGCCGAGCAGGGGAGCTCCGGCCAGCCCGCTGGGTGGGTGGATGGCGGGTTTCGCGGTGCGTTGGAAGAGCCGGAACACGCCGAGGAACACGAGCCCCATCAGCAGGACCACGATCCCGAGGATGCGGGTGAGGAGATCTTGCCAGCGGATGAGCCAGGCCCCCAGGGCGCCGAACGCGGCCCCGTAGCCGATGAACAGGACGGAGAAGCCGAGGGTGAACAGCCCGGTCCCGGCCAGCGCCCGCCACCGGGAGACCCCCGCGGTGGTGGTGGTGCCGGTGAGGTAGCCGAGGTAGCCGGGCACGAGGGGGAGCACGCAGGGGGAGGCGAAGGACACCAGCCCGGCGAGGAGGGCGAGGGGGAGGGCGGCCCAGATGCTGCCGGCGGTGATGATCTCCCCCATCAGGGGCTCGTCTCGGCGAGGACGGTGTCGATGAGGGCGGCGAGGGTGGTGCGGGTGGGGAGTTGCCCGATGATGCGGGCGGCCATCCGACCGGTGCGGTCCAGGACGATGGTGGTGGGCACGGCGCCGGGGGCGGCTTTCCCGGCGAACGCTGCTTGCACGGTGCCGGTGGTGGCGTCCAGGATCGACGGGTAGGTGATGCCGAACTGGTTCTCGAACGCGGCGGCGGTGTCGGCGCTGTCGCGCACGTTGACGCCGATGAACACGACACCGTCGGGCTGGTAGGTCTGGGCGAGGGCTTCCAGGTCCGGCGCTTCGGCACGGCAGGGCGGGCAGGCGGCGTACCAGAAGTTCACCACGACGACCGAGCCCGCCCACGCGGTGGAATCCGCCTGCTCCCCGGTGTCGGTGGTGCCGGTGAAGGTGACCGGGTCGTCGCGCTGGTCGGCGGGGATCTCCCGCACGGTCTCGTCCGCGGACAGATACCCCGGGGACGGGGAGGAGGACAACAGGCCGGGCGTCTGGGCGGTGCACCCGGCCAGGAGCAGGACGAGCACGCCGAACACGGCGACCGCGGCGGCGGTGACCGTGCGGCGGGGTGGGCGTGTCAGGGCGGTGGGGGTGCGCATGCGGGATCACTCCGGTCGGTCAGGTGTTCGTGCTCTTGCTGGTGGGGCGGCGGCGGCCGGCGAGGATGGCGCCGGTGATCAGCAGCAGCGCCCCGGTCGGGTACCCGGCGACCAGGTCGAGCCAGCCGGAGGGCTGGCCGGGGCCGAACACTTCCAGGTGCGCGAGCCAGTGGATGATCGCGACGATCGCGCCGGCGGCCATCAGGGCCTGGCCGACCCGGACGAGCAGTCGGTGTCGCCGCCAGGCGTGTTGTGGGTCCTCAGCTGGGGCGGGTCGGGGGGTGGTGCGGGTCATGAGCGGGGTCCTTTCGCAGGGGGCGGGTCACAGTCCGGAGTAGGAGTGCAGCCCGGTGAAGAAGACGTTGACGACGCCGAAGTTGAACAGCACGGCGGCGAAGCCGACGATGCACAGCCAGGCGGCGCGGGTGCCGGCCCAGCCGCGGGTGGCGGTGGCGTGCAGGTATCCGGCGTAGAGCACCCAGATGATGAACGTCCACACCTCTTTCACGTCCCACCCCCAGAACCTGCCCCAGGCGCGGCCGGCCCAGATCGCCCCGGCGATCAGGGTGAAGGTCCACAGGATGAACCCGACGATCGTCAGCCGGTATGCGAGTCGGTCCAGATCCTCCGGCCCGGGCAGACTGTCCCGCAGCCGGGTGAGCCGGGAGGGGAGGCCGCGGCGGCGGGTGGTGAGCAGGTAGGTGAGGGAGACGAGGAACGCGAGCCCGAAGAACGCGGTCGCCAGCAGCGCGACCAGCACGTGGATGACCAGCCACCCGGACTGCAGGGCGGGCATCAGGGGGACGACGGGGACGTAGAAGCTAACCGTCGCGACGCCGAGCAGCAGCACGGTCAGCCCGAGCACGGCGCTGCCCAGGTACGCCAACCGCACCCGCAGCGACACGGCCAGGAAGGTGGCGATGATCAGGGCGGTGCCGGTGAGGGAGAACTCGAACATGTTCGCCCACGGCACCCGGTCCGCGGCGACCCCGCGCAGCACCACCCCGGCAAGATGGAACACCCAGCCCAGCACGGTCAACACGAACCCGACCCGCGCCGCCTTCCCCGCCCCCCGTCCGCCCCCCGGGGCAGCGGCGGCACCGGGTGCGGTGTCGGGGGCGGGGGCGGTGGGTGTGCCTGCCAGGTCCGGGTCGGTGGTGCTGGTGGCGCCGGCGGTGACCGGCACCCGGACGGTGACCGGGACGGCAGGGGTGCTGGCGCGGCGGGCGAGGTGAAGGGTGTAGGCGACGAATGCGGCGGCGTAGATCGCGATCGCCGAGTACACCAGCAGCAGGGACAGGGCGTCAAGGAACGGGGTCATCAGAGCCTCCTCGAAGGGGTGCGGGGGAAGGGGTGAGGCGGGTGGCGAGGGTGTCGACGGTGGGTTGCAGGCGGGGGTCGTCGCCGCGGGCGAGCCCGGCGACCTCAAGCACCGTGCCGCCGTCCCGGCCGGTGGTTGCGCGGACCCAAAGGCGGCGGCGGGGCACGAACAGGGACAGGGCCAACCCGGCCATCGCGGCGACCGCGGCGATCAGAGTGGGGGTTTGGGTGGGGTCGGCGGCGATCTCCAGCGACGCGAACCGGGGGATCGGGCCGAGCTCGATCGTGCCCAGCCCGTCCGGCAGCGGAACCGGGGTGCCGGGGACCAACTGCAGGGCGGGGGTGGGGGTGCCCCGCCCGGCGATCTGGGTGAGGGTGCTGGTGTCCAGTGCGTACACCGACACCGGGACCCCGGTGTTCAGGCCCAGGTCGCCGACGTACACGTTGAAGGTGACGACCGGGTCCAGCAGGTCCGGGTAGCTGGACGCGAACGCCCCAGAGGCGGTGGTCGCGCGGGTGGGGTACAGCATCCCGACCAGGCCGACCTGCTCGGCCAGCCCGTCGGGAACCTTCACGATGCCCAAGCTGGTCAAATTCGCGTCCTGCGGCAGGAACGGGACCGTGTCACGGAACACGATCTTCCCGGCCGGGTTTCGGACGGTGAGGGTGGGGGCGTACCCGTTGCCGAGCAGATAGATGTCGGTGCCAGCCACCGACAGCGGCTCGTTGACCCGGATGCTGGAGGCCTGCCGGGTGCCGCCAGTGGTGGTCGTGACCTGCGCGTCGAACGTCTTCGGCATGCCGAGCGCGTTGACGTTGTCCAGGACGTAGTCGACGCGGAACCGGTCCAGGGCGAGGGAGAACGTCGGGATCTGCGTGTCAGTGATGAACCGGCCGGCGGTGAACGAGTCGTACGCGATCCGGGTGGACGCGAACGTCTGCCCCTCCACCAGCACCCGCTGCCCGGTGAACCGGAACCCGCCGCCGACGCCGACCACGACCAGCACCGCCAGCAGCGCCACGTGGAACAGCAGGTTCCCGGTCTCCCGCAGGTAGCCGCGCTCGGCTGCGACCGAGTCCCGTCCGTCGTCGCCGCGGACCCGGCGGGTGCGGTACCGCTGCCGGCGCAGCGCCTTCTCGGCCGCGTCCAAGACCGCACCGGGGGGCGTGTCGGGGAGGACGCGGCGGGTGTGGGCGGGCAGGCGGGACAGGTTGCGGGGGGTGGCCGGGGGCGGGGCGAGCAGCGCGGTCAGGTGGTGGCGGATGCGGGGGATGACGCAGCCGATCAGCGACGCGAACAACAGCAGGTAGATCGCGGAGAACCACACCGACCCGAACACGTCGTGCAGCTGCAGCAGGTCCACCGCCCACATCCAGCCCGGGTTGGTCTTGTCGAACTGGATCACCCCGTTCGGGTCGGAGGAGCGTTGCGGGATCAACGACCCGGGGATCGCGGCCACCGCGAGCAGCAGCAACAACACCAGGGCGGTGCGCATGCTGGTCAGCTGCCGCCACGCCCACCGCGCCCACCCCGACACGCTCAGGCGCGGATTCGTGGGCTCGTCCACCGGCCGGTCGACGTGATCGGCGGGCAGCTGCGGGGCCTGCTCACTGCGGATCGACACGCGCATCCCCCCTCTCCCGGACGGGTGCGCGGCGGCGGGCGCGCCAGGAGGCGTGGGCGAGCAGCCCGACCCCCAGTACGGCGGCCACCAGGGCGGTGAGCACGTTCGCTTTCAGCCCGCCGGCGAGCAGCTCGGTGGGATCCAGCCGGATGGACTCCAGCACCGCCCGCCCCGCCCCGTACCACAGCAGGTACACGCCCAGACTCCGCCCGGCGCCCAGCGTGATCCGGCCGTGCCGGCGGCGGTGATGCTCGAGCAGCACGATCACGGCGGCACCGGCCAGGTTCCACAGCAGCTCGTACAGGAACAGCGGATGAAACAGGGTCCCCGCCGGGGTCCCCGGCGGGATCGCGGGGGCTGAGGGGTCGATCTGCAACCCCCACGGTAAGGTGGTGGGTGGGCCGAACAGTTCCTGGTTGAAGTAGTTCCCCAGCCGCCCCACTGCCTGGGCGACCAGCATCCCCGGGGCGAGCGCGTCCAGGAACAGCAGCACCGGGATCCCGGCGCGACGGGTGCCGATCACGATCCCGACCAGCCCGCCCAGGATCGCACCGAAGATCGCGATCCCGCCCTCCCAGATGTAGAGCACCCGCCACAGGTCCGCGCCGGGAAAGAAGTAGTCGCCCGGATGGGTGAGCACATGGTAGATCCGGGCGCCGAGGATCCCGAACGGCACCGCCCACATCGCCACATCCACCACGACCCCGGCCGGATGCCCGACCGCCCGCAGCCGACGGCCGGTGATCAGCACCGCCAGCACGATCCCGGCCAGGATCGCCAGCGCGTAGAACCGGATCTGGAACGGCCCGACCTGCACGAAGCTGATCCCCGGGCTCGGGATCAGCGCCGGAACCACAATGAGGAGTGCGTCCATCAGGACCTCACCCTCGCTTGAAGCCACGCCAGCGGGTCCACCGCTTCGCCTCCGGTGCGGATCTCGAAGTGCAGGTGTGCGCCGAAGCTGCGTCCACTGTCCCCGACCCGGCCGACCATCTGCCCCACCCGCACGGTCTGTCCCGGGGTCAGGGCGAGGGACCCTTCCCGCATGTGCGCGTACGCGCTTTCCACGACCTGCCCGTCGATCTCGTGCCGGATCACCACGTACACCCCGTACGCGCCGCCCTGCTCCGTCGCGGTGGTGACCACCCCGTCGGCGATCGCCTGGATCGGGGTGGCGATCCCGGGGGTCATGTCCAGTCCGGCATGGAAATTTGAGCAGGACGGGCATGGCGGGGTGCGGTACCCGAACGTGCTGCTGATCGGCACTCCCACGGTGAACGGCCACTGCACCGCCGATGCCGGGTCGTTGGTGAATGTGTCCGCGGTGTGCGCGTACGACTCGGTCCCGACGGGGGCGGTCACCGCCACCGTGTAGTCCCCGCGCACCATCACCGTCCCGGTGACGGTGTCGGGGGTGGTGAACGACTGGGCGCGCACCGGGGTGCGGGTCGCCTCGACGGCGAACACCGGCTCCGGCGTCAACGGGATCAGCAACGGCAGTCCGGCGATCGACGCGACCGTGAGCATCACCGCGCCGGCGAGCATCCGGGATCGGGTGAGCGTGCGGCGCGGCGCGTGTCGAGGTGTCCGGGCGGCACGGGTGGGCCGACGGCGTCGATCGCGTCGCGTCTGGACGGGTGGGGAAGACAGGGCGGCTCTCGCCGCACGGCGCGTCCCGGTACCGGGAGTCGGGGTGGAGGGGGCGGGTTCGGGCATACAAGACTTTCCTGGATGAGGGGGACGATGAAGGTGCGCACGGTCGCCGTCACACGGTCCAACCGGGAGCCGCGGCCCGGAGTGCACGGCGAGAATCCGGGATCGGATCACCCATGGCGCTGCCGCAGACGGGTCGCGCTCGCCTGCGGGCCGCACATCGTGGACCGTCGGCGACATCACGCGCCGGCGGCGGCTCAGGCGGCGGGCGCGGGCGGGGTGCTGATCAGGTGCGGCTGATCGACAGCACGATCAGGGAGGGCCGCAGAAGAGGCGACCCGGACGTGAACGAGCCCGACCTGCCGGGGAGGGATCGCAGCCACGCCAGCAGCGACATCCACCCGTCCCGGGCCGGGAGCACCAGGATGAGCAGGGTCAGCAACGCGAGCAGACACGTCACGGCAGCGAAAGCATGAGACGTCCCGCAGACCGTCTCATCGCACGAGGGCGTCACCACCCCGCTGACCAGGACATCAGCGGCGGCATCGGGGGCCGCAACGACTGCGGAGGCGGACACGACAGTGCCCGCCTGGTCCTCTTCCAGACTCAGCGAATGCATCGCAAGCAGCCCCGCGATGATCGCGGTCACCGCGGACAGGTAGAACCACAGGGCACGCCGGGACCCGAGTGCCCGCCGTCGCGCCACCACCTGGTTCACCGTCGACGCCCCTTCCTCGATCACGCCCAGCATACCCCGGGCGGGTAGCCATCCCCGAAGCGATCCGCATCCTGGATACCCCGGATGGGTATATGCTGAGTGGTAGGGGGCACCCGCTCCCGTGCGTGGTGTTCTGACCGTGTCGCGGAGGCAAGGCACCGCTACCCTGGACGGGAAGGAGGTCGGTCGTGAACGTGATTCGCTCGCACGCGCGTCTGACCCCCGGGTTGCGACGGCTCCTGCTGGCCGCTCCGATCGCCCTGGCGATCATCACCGGGCTGCTGTCCATGCACGTCCTGACCGGTTCCCACCAGCCCGCCCTGGCATCAGAGACCAGCGCGATGAGCACGCACAGCCAGGTACGCTCCGCACCAGCCGCCGCCGACGATACGCCGATGACCGCAGCTGCGGCGGAGGGCGCTGGAGGGCATTGCCAGGACGGGTGCGGCAGCCCTGCGGGGATGCCGGATCACTCGATGCTGATGATGGTGTGCGTGCTGGCGCTGCTGGCCGCGGTGATCGTCCTGCTCGCCCCGACGTTCCGTGCCCTTCTCACATACGCCGTAGACCGCTCGCGCTCCCATACCCGGACTCTGCTGGCCGGATTGCCGCATCCCCGCCCGCCTTCACTGCTTGTCCTGTCCATCAGTCGCACCTGATTCCGCCTGAACCCCGGCGACCCTTGCCGGGGATGCTGCACCCTGCCCTCCCGGGCACTGATCAGACCCTCACCGACTGACTAGACAAGGACACCCCTGATGCGTTTTCGTACTCTCACGCTGACCGCCGGCGCCCTGGCCACCGTGCTCGTGCTCGCCGGTTGCGCCCCCACCGACGGCACCATGCCCGGCATGGACCACGGACCCGGGGGGATGACCAGCACCGCCCCCTCCCAGTCCGCCGCCGCGTTCAACGCCGCGGACGAGATGTTCGTGACCATGATGATCCCGCACCACCAGCAGGCCATCGAGATGGCCGATCAGATCCTCGCGAAAGACGGCATCGACGAGCGAGTCGTCTCCCTCGCCGAGCAGATCAAGGCCGCACAGGACCCGGAGATCCAGACCATGAAGGGCTGGCTGGAGGAGTGGGGCGTCCCGTACGACGACTCCATGTCCGGGATGGACGGCATGGACATGGGCGGCGGGATGATGTCGGAGGACGACATGGCCGCTCTGGATGCCGCGACCGGGGTCGAGGCGACCCGCCTGTTCCTGAACGGCATGATCGCTCACCACCAGGGCGCCGTGACGATGGCGCAGTCGGTGCTCACCGACGGACAGAACCCGGACGTGGCCGCCCTCGCGCAGCAGATCATCGACGGGCAGACCGCCGAGATCACCACGATGCAGGACATCCTCGCCAGCCTCTGACCCGGTACCCCTCGGACGGGACCCGCGCTCCCGATGCCGGTCCCGTCCGAGGCCCCACCCTCGACCCCTGTGCGGTCACCGGTATCCGGCGTACCCGCACGGAAAGGCCCTCCGTTCATGATCTCTCCCACCACCCGCAGACTGGCGATCACGGCCACCGTCACCGTCGCGCTGCTGCTCACGGGCTGCAGCACCACCCCTGCGGAGCCCGATGCCCCCGCGAGCACCGCGGCCGGGTTCGGGCATGTGCACGGCATCGTCGACGCCGGTGACAGCACCGTGCTGCTGGGCACCCACACCGGCCTGTACACGCTGGGCGAGGACGGCACCGTCACCGGCCCGGTCGGTGGCATCGACCTGGACGCGATGGGACTGACCGCTACCGGTGACACCCTCTACGCGTCCGGGCACCCCGGCCCGTCCACCCCGGCGGAGCTCGGCGCCCCCAACCTCGGCATCATCCGCAGCCTCGACGCCGGCGCCTCGTGGGAACCGGTCGCGTTCACCGGGGAAGAGGACTTCCACGTCCTCACCGTCACCGGCGACGGCACCCTGTACGGGATCGGATCCTCCCGCCCGCTGCTGCGCACCAGCAGCGACGGCGGGCAGAGTTGGGCGGACGGTGCCGAGCTGCCCGCCGTCGACCTGGCCGCCGCGACCGACGGCACCCTGTACGCCGCCACCCAGGACGGGCTGCAGCACAGCACCGACGGTGGCGCCACCTTCACCCCGGCGCCGGACGCGCCAGTGCTGTACCTGGTGGAGACCGACCCAACCGGTGGGGTGGTCGGAGTGGACACCGACGGGATGTTGCGACGTCTGGTCGGCACCGGTTGGGAGGACGTCGGCACCACCACGGGAACCGTCCAAGCCCTCGGGGTCACCGGGGACGGTGCGATCGTCCTGGTCGATGACCGCGGCGTGGTCTGGATCCGCGACACCACCGCCACCGTTCTCATCCCGGCGGCAACACCATGACCACCGTCATTCGCACCTGGCGCGACCCGAGCGGCCGCGGATCGGAAGGAGACCGACCATGACCCCCACACCGGCACCCCCCGCGTGGGCGCACCGCACCACTGATGCCACCGCCGAGCAGTTGGCGGCGGTGGATGCGTGGTGGCGGGCGGCGAACTATCTGAGCATCGGGCAGATCTACCTGCAGGGTAACCCGCTGCTGCGCCACCGCCTCAGCCGGGACGATATCAAGCCGCGGCTGCTGGGGCATTGGGGCACCACCCCGGGCCTGAACTTCCTCTACGCCCACCTGAACCGTGCCATCCGCGACCGCGACCTGAACACCCTGTACGTGACCGGGCCCGGGCACGGCGGACCCGGCATGGTCGCCAACGCCTACCTGGACGGCACCTACACCGAACGCTACCCGGGCATCGACCGCACCGAAGAGGGGCTGCGGGCGTTGTTCCGGCAGTTCTCCTTCCCCGGCGGGATCCCCTCGCACGCGTCCCCGGAGACGCCGGGGTCGATCAACGAGGGCGGGGAGCTGGGCTACTCCCTGGTGCACGCCTACGGGGCGGCGTTCGACAACCCCGACCTGCTGGTCGCCTGCGTGATCGGTGACGGGGAGGCGGAGACCGGGCCGTTGGCGACCGCGTGGCACGGTAACAAGTTCCTCAACCCCGCCGCGGATGGGGTGGTGCTGCCGATCCTGCATCTGAACGGGTACAAGATCGCCAACCCGACCGTGCTGTCGCGCATCCCCGAGGAGGAGCTTGTCGCGCTGCTGCGCGGCTACGGCCACGACCCCCACGTCGTCACGGTCGGCTTCGATGGGGAAACCCCGCGTGAGTCCCACGCGGCCTTCGCGGCGGTGCTGGATGCGGTGCTGGATGAGATCGCGGACATCAAGGCCGCCGCGGCGGCGGGGACGTTGGAGGGGCGGCCGGCGTGGCCGGCGATCGTGCTGCGCAGCCCGAAGGGGTGGACCTGCCCGAAGATCATCGACGGTCTGCCGGTGGAGGGCACCTGGCGGGCCCATCAGGTGCCGCTCGCCGAGGTCCGCGACAATCCGGAGCACCTGCGGATCCTCGAGGACTGGCTGGCGTCCTACCGTCCGCACGGGCTGTTCGACGTGATCGGCGCCCCGCGCCCGGCCACGGTCGCGATCGCGCCGGAGGGGGTTCGGCGGATGAGCGCGAACCCGGCCGGCAACGGCGGACAACTCACGATCCCGCTGCGGCTCCCGGACTTCCGCGAGCACGCCCACCCCGTCGACCCCGCCGCGCGCGGGGCGTCGACCGGCGAAGCGACCCGGACGTTGGGGGATTGGCTGGCGGGGGTGATCCGGGACAATCCGGACAACTTCCGCATCTTCGGCCCGGACGAGACCGCCTCCAACCGACTCGCCCCACCCGTCTACTCGGCGACGGGCAAGCAGTGGAACGCGGCCGTGGAGCCCGTCGACGAGCACCTGGCCCCGACTGGGCGGGTGATGGAGGTGCTCAGCGAGCACCAGTGCCAGGGCTGGCTCGAGGGCTACGTACTGACCGGCCGGCATGGGCTGTTCAACTGCTACGAGGCGTTCACCCACATCGTCGACTCGATGTTCAACCAGCACGCCAAATGGCTCGAAGCGGCCCGGGAGGTGTCGTGGCGGGACCCGATCCCGAGCTTCAACTACCTGCTCTCCAGCCACGTCTGGCGGCAGGACCACAACGGGTTCTCTCACCAGGACCCCGGGTTCATCGACCTCGCCCTGAACAAGAGCCCCGACATCGTCCGCGTCTACCTGCCGTTCGACGCGAACACGCTGCTGTCCACCTACGACCACTGCCTGCGCTCGGCCGGGTACATCAACGTCGTCGTCGCCGGGAAGCAGCCCGCCCCGCAGTGGCTGACGATGGACGAGGCGATCGAGCACTGCACCCGCGGGCTGGGCATCCTGCCGTGGGCGGGCACGGAAACCGAGGGCACGGAGCCGGATGTGGTGCTCGCCGCCGCCGGCGACGTCCCCACCCTCGAGACCCTCGCCGCGGCGGCGCTGCTGCGCGAGCACGTCCCCGACCTGAGAGTGCGGGTGGTGAACGTGGTCGACCTGACCCGGCTGCAGTCGGAGGATCAGCACCCGCACGGGCTGCCGGACCGGGAGTTCGATGCGATCTTCACCCCCGACAAGCCGGTGATCTTCGCCTACCACGGCTACCCGTGGCTGATCCACCGACTCACCTACAAGCGCGCCGGGCACCAGAACCTGCACGTGCACGGCTTCCAGGAGCGCGGCACCACCACGACCCCGTTCGACATGGTCATGCTCAACGACCTCGACCGGTACCGGCTGGCGATCGACGTCCTCGACCACGTCCCGGGCCTCGCCGCCCGCCACGCGGAGCTGCGGCAGGAGCTGCAGGACGCCCGCCTGCATGCCCGCGCCCACACCCGTGAGCACGGCACCGACATCCCCGCCGTCGCCGACTGGCACTGGCCCCACCCCGACACCACCGACCCCGCCATCCGGAAGGAACCGAAATGAGTGACACCAGAACCGTGACCCTGCAGGTCAGCGGCATGATCCGCGCGACCTCCAAGAACGTCACCGAAGCCCACCTGGGCCGACAACCCGGGGTGATCGCCGTGGACGCGAACCCGGTCTCGCAGACCGCGACCGTCACCTACGACCCCGAGACCACCTCGGTCGCGCACCTGCAGCAGTGGGTCATCGACTGCGGGTATCACTGCGCCGGCCAGTCCGTCCCCGACCATATCTGCGACCCCGCGCACGTCCCGCACGACGAGGGTGCGCACGACCACAGCGCCCACCACGGCCCCGCAGCTGAGGGCGCACAAGAACCGCACGCGAGTCACGACGCGCACGAGGGCCACACGGATGCCACGGGTCACGCCAGCCACGCGGGCCATGAGGGTCCTGCGGGCTATCACGACGACCCCGTCCACGACCACGCCGCTGGCCACGACCACACGCACGCCCCGTCGGCGACGGCGGATGCCGGTGAGCACGCCGGTCACACCGCGGCCGCGGGTGGGCATGATCATGGTGCGGCGTCGGGGCACAGTGCGCAGGAGATGATGGGCCACGGTGGGCACCACGGCGGGATGTCGATGGACGCGATGATCCGCGACATGCGCAACCGGTTCCTGGTCGCGCTGATCCTGTCGATCCCGATCACCCTGTGGTCTCCGATCGGGCGGGAGGTGATCGGGTTCGAGGTGCCGGCCCCGTTCGGGTTGCGGGATGACGTGTTCATGCTGATCCTGTCGCTGCCGGTGATCTTCTACTCGGCGTGGATCTTCTTCGACGGCGCCTACCGTGCCCTACGAGCGAAGACTCTCGACATGATGGTGCTCGTCGCAGTCGGTGTCGGCGCCGGCTGGCTGTACTCCCTCGCGGTCACCCTCACCGGCGGCGGTGAGGTGTTCTACGAAGCCGCCACGGTGCTTGCCACGTTCGTGCTGCTGGGGCACTGGGTGGAGATGCGCGCCCGCGGCGGCGCGAACGACGCGATCCGCACCCTCCTGGAGCTCGCACCCTCGCAGGCGGTCGTGATCCGTTACGGGCAGGAAGTCGAGATCCCCACCAGCGAGGTCGTCCCGGGGGATCTGATGCTGGTGCGGCCGGGGGCGAAGATCCCCACCGACGGTGTCGTGGAATCCGGAGAGTCCGAGGTGGACGAGTCGATGGTCACCGGCGAGTCCATGCCGGTGGACAAAGCGCCCGGGTCGGAGGTGATCGGAGCGACCGTGAACACCGTCGGCACCCTCCGCGTCACAGCCACCAAAGTCGGCTCGGACACGGCGTTGGCGCAGATCGTGAAGCTCGTGCAAGAGGCGCAGAACTCCAAAGCCCCCGGGCAGCGCCTCGCCGACCGGGCAGCGTTCTGGCTGGTCCTGGTCGCCCTGATCGGCGGCACCCTCACCTTCCTGGTGTGGCTGCTCGCCGGCGCTGCAATCCCGATGGCGATCCTGTTCGCCATCACCGTCGTCGTCATCACCTGCCCCGACGCCCTCGGATTGGCGACGCCGACCGCGATCATGGTCGGCACCGGGCTCGGCGCGAAACGGGGCGTGTTGTTCAAGAACGCATCCGGGATCGAAACCGCCGCCCGCATCGACACGGTCGTGTTCGACAAGACCGGCACCCTCACCAAGGGGGAGCCGGAGGTCACCGACTACATCCCCGTCGGCGGCGACGACCTCGAGACTCTCTCCCTCGCGGTCGCGTTGGAGCGGGAATCCGAGCATCCTCTGGCGAAAGCGATCGTGAATTACGCCGACGCCCGCGACATCCCCCGTCGCACCGCGACCGCGTTCCGAAACGTCACCGGGCAGGGCGCGATCGCCACCGTCGACGGTCGACAGGTCGTCCTCGGCAACCCGCGCCTTCTCACCGGGGAGGGGATCGACATCAGCGGGGTGCAGGCCGCTCAGCAGGACCTGGCTGGGTCCGGCCGCACCGCGATCCTGTTCGCCGTGGACGGGCAAGTCGCCGGGATCATCGGTCTCGCCGACGCACCCCGGGACACCGCGAAGACCGCGATCGACGCTCTCCACGAGCAGGGCGTCGAGGTCGCAATGCTCACCGGGGACAACAAGCCCACCGCCGACCGGATCGCCGCTCTCCTCGGCATCGACACCGTGATCGCGGATGTGCTCCCCGAGGACAAGTCCGCGAAGGTCGCCGAGCTGCAGAAGACGGGCAAGAAGGTCGCGATGGTCGGCGACGGCGTCAACGACGCACCCGCCCTCGCCCAGGCCGACCTCGGCATCGCGATCGGCGCCGGCACCGACGTCGCCATCGAGACCGCCGACGTGGTCCTGATGCGCTCGGACCCGCTCGATGTTGCGATCGCACTCAAGATCGGCAAGGGCACACTGCGAAAGATGCGGCAGAACCTGGGCTGGGCCATCGGATACAACGCCGCCGCCCTCCCCATCGCCGCCGGCGTGTTCTACCCGGCGTTCGGGATCATGCTGTCCCCGGAGATCGCCGCCCTGTCGATGTCCGGTTCCTCCGTGATCGTCGCCGTCAACGCCCTCCTCCTCAAGCGGCTCCGCCTGCCCGCCCAGGCGCCCGCTGCGACGACCATGCAGAAGGAGCCCGAACATGCCTGACCGTCCGCTCTCTCCCACACCGTCCTCCCCGATGCTGCTGACCCGACGAGGTGTGCTCGGACTCGGACTGGGCGCCGTCGCGGCAGCCGTGCTCGCCTCCTGCACCCCCGCGCCGCAATGGGTGACACCCACCGGCGCAGCGGTGTCCGGCGCGGAGAAGAACCGCGGCGGCACCGGCCGAGTCACCACCGTCGACCTCACCGCCGCCCCCACCACGCTCGACCTGGCCGGTACCTCCGCCGCCACCTGGGCGTTCGGAGGTATCCCCGCCCCCGTAATCCGGCTCACCGCAGGCGACACGCTGAAAGCGACCGTCCGCAACCAGCTCGACGCGGACACCTCCGTGCACTGGCACGGACTCGCCCTCCGCAACGACATGGATGGGGTCCCTCCGGTAACCCAAGCCCCCATCGCCCCGGGCGGACAGTTCGCATACGAGTTCGTCACCCCGCATCCGGGCACCTACTGGTTCCACCCCCACGTCGGCCCGCAACTGGACCACGGCCTCTACGGTGCGCTCATCATCGACGACCCGGACGAGAAGGTGACGTGGGACGACGAATGGGTGCTGATCCTCGACGACTGGCTCGACGGCGTCACCGCCACCCCGGACCAGGTCCTCACCGACCTCTCGAAGGGCATGGGAGACATGGGCGGGATGGGCGACATGTTCATGCGGATGGGGAACCTGCTGATGGGCGCCACCTCCGACCTGCTCGGCGGCGACGCCGGCGACGTCTACTACCCGCACTACCTCATCAACGGCAAACCCAAAGCCGACCCCGCCCAATTCACCGGCACTCCTGGTGCCCGGGTGCGGATCCGTGTCATCAACGCCGGCAGCGACACCGCGTTCCGGTTCGCGATCGGCGGCCACACCCTGACGATCACCCACACCGACGGGTTCCCGGTGGATCCTGTCGAGGTCGACAGTGTCCTGATCGGGATGGGCGAACGCTACGACCTGCAGGTCACCCTGGACGATGGGGTGTTCCCTGTCGTCGCCGACGCGGAAGGCAAGCAGGATCGCGCGTTCGCGCTCGTTCGCACCGCCGCTGGCACGGCTCCGGCCAGCGACGTCCCCGTCGCCGAGCTCGGCACCGGCAGGGTCGGCACCGCTGCCGGACTGAGCGCGACCGCCTCCGTCACCCTGCACCAGGCATCCCCCGACCGGGTCGTGCACCTCGCGCTGACCGGGGGGATGGAGGCGTACGACTGGGGGATCAATGGGCGCCGGTTCGACATGAACGACCCGTTGCGGGACGCGCACGCGATCAGTATGGGGGAGCGGGTGCAGTTGCGGATCCGCAATGACACCGAGATGTGGCATCCGTTCCACCTGCACGGCCACACCTACCAGCACGCGAACGGCGGCCCCCGGAAGGACACCTCCATCATCCTCCCGGGTCAGACCCTGACAGTCGACTTCGACGCCGACAACCCCGGCCAGTGGGTCGCGCACTGCCACAACATCTACCACGCCGAGACCGGCATGACCACGGTGCTCGGATACCAGTCATGAACCGCGCGTTCATCCCCAGCACGGGAGGATGATCGCGCGGGCGATCGGACGGCGGCGGACGTCAAGTCTAAGTGGACTTCCTACTCTTATGTAGGGATCTGCCATTTCGCGCGGAATCCTGCTGACGAAACTGCTGCCAATTAGCGTGGAATCCCCGAGTTCTCCGCCACCTTGACCGGGAACCTACAGTAGGTGTCGGTTCCGCGCCGAAATGACATATTCCACGGGTAGTTGGCAGGGACTTGGAATCCCTGCCATTTGCTGTGGACGATTGGGGGTTCGGTGTGACTGATGCCAGCGGGACGGAGACCACTCCGCTGAAGCTCGAGTCGCTTGTCCCAAGGTTCGTAAGCGACCAGCACGGCACTTATCGCGACGAACTCGTCGACCTGCTCACCGACGACAGGCGACGCGCGCGCGTTTGGAATATCGCGTTGACCGGCGGCTACGGGAGCGGGAAGAGCAGCGTGCTTGCGGGCGTGCGGGACCAGCTCGGCAAGCGTGTGGTTGAGATCTCTCTGTCGTCGCTCAGCGACGTCGGAGTTGAGAGCGGCAACGACCTCAACAACTACATCCAGAAGGAGATCGTCAAGCAGCTGCTCTACCGTGAGCGGCCCAGCCGCGTCCCGGGATCGAGGTTCAAGAGGATCAGCAGGCTGCCAGTGGGGCGGACGCTTCTTGCATCCGCGCTGGTCGCTGTCCTCGTCATGCTCACCTTGTGGCTGACGGGTTGGGGAGCACCGTTCCAACTTGCCCCCGCTGAAGAGGGCATGCGAGTCCCTCTGCTGCTTTCTTCAGCGTTGATCGCCGGCGTGATCGCGTACGTGATTATGGCGCTCCTGCACAACCGGATCCGAATCGACAAACTCGGAACATCGGCGACGTCCGTGAGCCTGACTGCGGAGTCCGACGGGGGGAGCTACTTCGACGAGTACCTCGACGAGATTGTCTACTTCTTTGAGAAGACTCGTCGGGACATCGTGATCATCGAGGACCTGGATCGGTTCGAGGACCCGACGATCTACGCCTCTCTGCGTGAGCTCAACACCGTGCTCAACACATCACGACAACTTCGAAAGCGTCCGGTCCACTTCGTTTACGCTGTCCGGGACAGCATCTTCGAAGACCTTGAGGTGCCACGCGATACGCCGGATGGCCCTGACGCGGCGCCGGGCGTGTGGCAGGCGGACCGCGGACTGTCGGATGCGGCGACGCAGCGAACCAAGTTCTTCGAACTCGTTGTCCCGATCGTGCCGTTCATCACGCACCGCTCGTCTGCGGACCTATTGTTCGACTTGGCCGCCGAGGTTGACTCGACGATCACTTTCGAGGCGGTTCGCGTGGTGGCGAGGCACGTGACGGACATGCGGCTTCTGCGCAACATCCTGAACGAGTTCCGGGTCTTCCGCGCTCGTGTGCTGGCGGACGGAAAGCTCGGCGGGCTCACCTCAAGCGGGCTGTTCGCGCTTGTTGCCTACAAGAACACCCACATGAAGCAGTTTGAGCTGATCCGGGTCGGATCAAGTGAGCTGGACGTGCTGTATCGACGCTCGCGAGAGATCATCGCGAGCGGGATGGACGCTACGTCGGCAATGCTCGCTACGCTCCGGGAGCAGGGCGCGCAGACAGCAGCGACTGATGCGCGCGCTGAGCAACTTGGCGCTGCGCTCCAGGATCTTGTCGAACGTTGGCTTCCACGGGTACATCGGCGCGGGCACACTGCGACCTATCGAATTGGTGGAGCCGACTGGGCACCCGCCGCGCTCGGTACTGCGAGCTTCTGGGAAGCGGCGATCGACTCCGGCCACGTTCTGCAGGTCGTCGCGAATGGAGAGGTCCTTTTCGAGCTCCCCGCTGACGAGATCGCCGCGGATCTGGGCCTTTCCGTCCCGGCGCGTTGGAGTGACCAGGTCGTCGCCGATACCGCGGCGGCAGCTGAGGATGCGCGCGCTGAACTGCAGTGGTACCGCACCGCCGACTTCCAACAGTTGCTGATGCGTCAGATGAGAGACTCTTCATCGAGACTCATCCGCGGCACCGTCGACCCGCTATTGCACGACCTCCTCGCAGAAGGGCTGATCGATAGGAACTTCGCTCTGTACGCTTCTGAGTTCTACGGGGTCATCGCCTCTGCAGCCGCGATGACCTACGTGATCCAACATCTGCAAGCAGACACCCCGGATCACGACTACCCGCTCGGCGAGAAGGACGTCGATGCGGTGCTCGAACTCGGCGGCCCGCGCGTGTTCGAATCGATCGGCTTGTTCAACATCGCGATCTACGACCAGCTGCTGGCGCGCGAAGACGGCCGATTGGCCAACAACATCGCCGCTCTCGCCGTCGCTGACCCCGCCGCCGTCGGCTTCATCCGCAGTTACTTGCAGCGTGGACGGCTGCCTGCGAAGCTCATCGGTCGCGTCGCAGCGCAGTGGGATGGGGTCTTCGAGTTCATCGATACTGAAGGACCCGCCGTACCGGCGGGCCAGCTCGATCTCGTCGTCGCCGCATTCGAGTCCTTGAATCCAGAGCTGGAGTACGCGGTACCCGACGACGTCAAGCGACTTCTCGCTGAGAACCCATGGCGCCTTACGGAACTGACTGCTGACGTTCCGCCCCAGCGAGCGACTGCTGCGCTTACCCAACTCGGCGTCAGTCTCGCAGATATCCGAGCGCTCTCACCGGCCGCGCAGCGGTCGGTCGTGGTCGCGCGCCGTTACGAAGTAAATGCGCCGAACCTCGAGGTGGCAGTCGGCGGGGGCGACATCACGCTCGACGCGATCATGCAACTCGAGGATCCAACGTTCGACCACGTTCTCGGGCACTTCGAGGCGTACCTGTCAAGCATCGACGCGTCCCACCGCCCGAGTATCACCAACGTTGACATGGCAGTGGATGTGATGGAGGCCGCGGAGCTTTCAAGGGCCGGCGCGGCAACCGAGATCGCGCGGCGAATGCCCGCGGAGATGCTCATCCGAGACATCAATGAAGTGCCGGCGACGCTGCTTCCCGTTCTTGCTGAAACGCACCGATTCCCCCTCACCTTCGCGAACGTCACTAACTACGTCGCCGTACGCTCCCTGGACGCTCCTCTGATCGAGTACCTCGCTGCTTCGCCCAACCTCGCCGTGCCGCCAGAGACCGACGTGACCGCGCGGCGCAGCCTCGCCGCGAGCCTCGTCGCTGAGGGTGAGCTCGATGTCGCCGCTCGTGTCACGCTTGCCGGACAGCTCGTAGAGACGGTCCCCGCATCACGATCGATGGGTGATGAGCCGGATCTTGTCACGGCACTCATGAACGCAGGAATGCTCGACGACAGCGCTAGCACCTTCCAAGCTCTCGCCACGGCGCACGCACAGGAAGCATTTGTCGTGGAGTCTCAGACGGCGCCAGACTGGATCATCTCGTCGAACGCGTCGGCGACACTGGTGGCGTCGCTCCTTCGCAATCCCGATGTTTCACCCCGGATCAAGACCCTGCTTGCTGATGCGATTCCTCGAAACGCCGCTTGGCGATCAACCGACGTGCTTGAGGCGATTGGCGCGTGGGCGGAGGCGACCCGCGAGCCCCTCTCCGCCGAAACGTTGCAGATGGTGCAGATGTCAGGAGCGTCGACCAGCTCAAAGGTCGCTGCGCTCAGCGCATCCGTGGCGACCGCGCCCGACCTCGTCCCGCAATACGCGGCTCAACTCGGCGGTGCGTACGCCGAGGTTCTTCAGCCCGCGAACACGTATGTCGATCTTCCGCTCGTCCCAGATCCGACCCCGTTCCTGGAGCTGCTCAAGGACTCGGACACCGCCGTCTCATCCTTCAATGAAGTCGACGGTGTCATGCGCGTATATCGCCACCGCCCGAGACCCAACGGTGACTAACCTACGATGCGGAGCGCTCGCTAGCGCGATCCTCTTCGACGTACTGGCTCGCCGCATTCCACCAGGGATTCTCGCGGACCCGGTACAGGATGGTGCGCTCTCCGGGCACGCGCTCGACGAACTCGATGAAGTTCGCGCGGCGGAGCTTCTGGATCAGTGGGTGCACGATGCCAGGGGAGAGTCTCGTTGCGTCGGTGATCGTCTTCGATGAGAACTTCTCGCCGCGAAGACCGGCGATCTCGACCATGACGCTGTACATGTAGCTGTTGCCGAAGACGAGCCGGGATTCTTCCGGCGCGATGGGCTCCAACATGCTCATGTCCTTGAGTGTCGCATACGGGCCCGACGCGGGGCTTCGCTGGGGACCGTCGGGCGTTGATTTTGTGGTCTCTATATTTGTATCCCTGACGGTGACTATTATCTATGTGACGTGCACTACAGTGAATGTCACATTCACTTGTATTCGGAACTCGCATATACCGAATTAGCCGGTGAAAGCAAGAGCTCGAACCTGAATCTTATTTCGCGAATCTATGGCGGAAGCGTGGATTCTCCCGAACCGATTCGACCCTCACGCTGGCTTCATGACGGCGCGCGAACAGCTCGGAACGCGGGGCGGAGCTTTCCCGGCGGATGTCGCGCTGATGGTTCGCAAAGCGGGTGGCGAGGTGGACGTTGTTCCGCTGCAGTCAGCTCGATTGAGCATGTTCGAGGCTGCCGTCCCGTGGCGTGATTTCCGCTGGTACCGGGGGCAGCGGCACTTTTCGGGCAGCTACTGGTCGGCAACCATGCAATCGCATGTCGGATACGAGTCGCGGCTCGAGTACGCGAACCTGCTGTTGGCCGACTTCGACCCTCGCGTCGACTGGGTTCTCTCTCAGCCGTTTCTCCTCGAGGGGGAGGACAAGGGCAAGCGCCGTCGCCACATTCCCGACTATCTGATCGTCCACACGGACCACACCGTATGCGTGGTGGATGTGAAGCCCGCCGCGAAGCTCACCATCCCGAAGGTGCGTGACTCGCTGACAAGAGCCCCGTCGAGAGGTTCTTCCGCACCCTCGACACGTTCCTCCAGGAACTTCCCGGCTATAACTGTCGCGTCAGCTCCGTGTTCATCTCTTCCACTGTCGCGAACGGGCGCTCGGCGAGTTCGCTGATCCGGGCGTGGCTGAAATGCTGGTCCGAGGTGATGAAGTCGACCTGGTCGAAGTCGAACCATGGATACTCGCTCATGGATCCCACGTTCCTCACGCGCAGTTTCGGACGGTTCTAGAGCTGATCGAGGTCGACCCCGAAGTGCGCCGCGACATCCTCGAGGGGTTCGGTGCTCATGCCGTCGCGCTCACGCACCACGCGCCCGACCTCCCGGTCATCGATCGCTTCGACTAGCTCCTCGAGCACTCGGTCGACGTCGCCACCGTTCGCGGCGGCGAGCCTCGCCATTTCACGGGCCGCGTCAGCGAGCGTGTAGAGCCGCTCCCACGGGTGGTCTACGTGACGCGCGATCGCGACGGTCTCACGAGCGTAGAAGCGTTCGTCCCCGGCGACGAGCCAGTGCTCCTCGCCCTCAGCGGTGATGAAGAAATCGACCACACACTCACCGCACGGCATCTTGTAGACGCCTGGTTCGGTGGGCGCCGTCTCGGTCGCACGCGTGATCATCTCACGGATGACGCCTTCCCAATCGACCGCCGATTCATCGTCGCCCATGGTGACCTCCCGAAGCAGAACAGAAAAGTCTCTCATCTCGACATTGCGGCGTCTACCTCATGGGGCAACCCGTGCGAGCTGGCCGAGAAGGTCTCGTCGCCGCCCAGGGAGACGATCTCGAGCATGACGGTCGACATGTGACTGTTGCCGAAGAGCGCCTTCGACTTCTCGGGAGAGTAGGGGGCGGCCATGGTCTTCGGTGAGCAAGTCTGGGGAGATTCGCTGAGCGCCGTCACCATCCGCGACTTGCCTGCACAGCGTTCGTCATCGACTGACCTCCGTCGCGACAGCGGTGACCTTCACACCCACTGCACCGCTGACTCTATTGTCGGCTCGACCGGACACCCGGCCGTGTTGCGTGGGTCAGTTCGGAGACGAGCTTGAAGACGTGAGCGGATCCGACTGCGTGGTTGCTCAGCACTCGTCGCGACAGCTACAGGCCCCCCAATCGCCTTGAGTCGTATCGCGTCGGCAACTGTGGCACGTAGTTGTTTCCTCCTCAGGTCTTGGGGCGGCGTGGGAACAGCGGACGCCATACGCGCTGATCGTTGCCGTGCCTCCACATGGCCGTCGTTGTCATCGTCGGGGTATTGAACGGCGTGATCAGTAGCAGCCCGGTGTTGCCGTACCCGAGCTCCCGGCTTCCCGCCTTCAGCGGGTCGTTCCCGCCGATTAGCTCGCGCCCGATGGTGCGGAGCTCGGTCTGGAACGCGATCGCGCGAGCCTCGTCCTCACCGTCCAGCATTGTATGGATGGTGGGCGCGTCGGCAAGGTTTGTGTGCGAATAGATTGTGGGGTGCAGATCAAGTTCGCCGAGCTTGGCGAGGATGTGCGCCCGGCCGGCGTCGCTGCCCACGGCGGTGACGATGCCGAGCGTGCGGGCCCGCAGCAACGCGCGCATGTCTGCCGCCAGTGCAGGTGGACGGGCCTCGTTGAGGCCCTCAGTATCGTCAGCACCGAAATACGACTGGAAGACACTGACGATGGAGCTTCCGCGGCCGATAAAGTCGTCGATGAACAATAGCGGACGATCTGAGGCGACTGCCTCGCCAAGGGACAGCACCTGTGCATCGAACTGTTGCGCGATGTCGCCGCTGAAGTAGGTGAGGATCGAGGAGCCGTCCTTCGCCTGGCCGATGGGGACGAACGCTGGCTGGGTGAAGTCTTCGCCATTGGCTTCTAGGAATGCTCGGATGGTGTCCGTGATGTCCTCGCGGGTGATCAGTCGCGTGTTCTCGACCAGTTTCAGCGCAAGGTCCGTGTCGCTGAACTGTCCGACGAAGTCACGGATGCGACCATCGTTGATGGCGCCGCCCTGCAACTTTCCGCGGTCGCTTTCCGTGACTGGTCCCATGTAGCCGGCGAGGCGGGCGGCCGCCTCCTGGATCCGCGATTTCGCGCCCGCGGTTTGCAGGAACGGGGGAACTGGCCGTAGGTCACTGGGCAGGCTGTCGTAGTAGCCGGCCTCGAGCAGCTGTCGACGGAGATCGTTGGTGTCCTCGGTGCCGGCTTTGGCGTATGAGTGCATGGTGGGGCTCACATGCACTTCGTGATCGACGCGGAACACCACTTCGGTGGCGAGGTGGACTAAGGCGGTGATCTCTCGCGGGCAGAATACATACCCCACGTCGCGGGTGTTGATATACGCATCGGCCCACCCTCGGGTCTCCGCGCTGACCACGCCCATGGAAACCAGCTTGTGGTCGTGGTTGATCAAGTACGCGCGGGATTGGTCGGTGTCGGTGACCGTTGTCTTCTTGACGATCGGCGGGTCGATACGAATGTACGGAAAGGGGTCACCGCCAGGGTAGAGCTCGTTCAGCTCGCTGTCGCGACCGAGTGCGGCGAGCATCTCCTGGATGCGGGTCACGATTGATCTGGTGATCTCCGCGCGAGTGTCGCCGTCGTCGGTGTCGCGGATCAGATGTTCAATTGCTCGACGCTGCGTCGGATCGTTCTTGTATGGGTCGGATGGCATCTTCTGCGAGAAAGCGAAGGCCCGGACGAACAAGTCACGATCGCGGATCCGGCCCGCGATGTCGACGGCCACGGCAAGTTCCTGCTCGTCGTGGCCGGTGGTGCCGCTGCGCTCGACCATCTCGGCCATGCGGTCCGCGTCGAGCGAGAGGAACTCGTCGTCGTACATCGAGAGCGGGATCATTGGGCTGTACGCGTCGACCACGGATCCCATCTGGGCGATCACTGCGGCGACCATGGCTTCGGTCGCCCGCACCTTGTGGTGCCGGTAGATCTTGTCGTGCATAAGGCTGCGGCCCAGCGACACCTCGTGCAGGGTACTGGCGCCAGAGCGCGCTACCGCGACGATGGTGTGCGGCCGGCCGGTGTCACGCACGGCGTCGGCGACCTGGTCGGGGAGATCGTTCGTCTGCAGCGACACCGCGCGGATCTTCTGCGTCAAGCGAGTTACATCGGTAACGACGGGCACGCCGCACATCATCGCATCGCGAGTCATGTAGTCGAGCTTGTCGCAGTCGAATGGTCCGCTGATCGCTTCGTGAATCAGCGGATAGTCATCGTCCGTGGAGATGCCGACGATGCACTCCGAAACCCGATCAGCCATGGTCGTGATCTCTGCACGGCCGCCGATGCGGTTTGCTTGCGCCAGCAACTCCCGGAAGGCGGGGCTGCGCACCATGTAGTACGCAGCGATCTCGGACAGTTGTGAGGCCGTGTCCTTCTGTAGGTGACGCTGGAATGCGAGGATCACGTCCTCGCAGGCTTCGTTGCTGCGCAGAGCGTTCTCTACGACGTGCGACATCAACCCATGACCGACATCGTGGCAAAGCGCCGCCATCCGCAAGGTGTGCTTCCACGGCTCGGTGATCCCGGCGAAGTGCGGCTCGTCGCGGTGTGCGTTGACGCCAGCGATGAGACGGCTGACCTGGTGGGTCACCCCCAGGCTGTGCTCAAGTCGGGTGTGGTTGGCGCCCGGGTACACAAGCTGCGCGACACCCAACTGCCGGATCCGTCGCAACCTCTGCAGGATCGGACTGTCCAGCACCACGACTTCAGCGCTCTCCAGCGCGATGGTTCCCCAGACCGCATCGTTGAACTCCTTGCCGGCGATGGCGAGCGCTGGCAATTTGCCCAATCGGTCGAGGTATGGCCGAAGTAGGTCCTCGGTGAGGGCATCGATGCGCGTGACGTACTGCGCCAGGCCGTCATCCTCGACGGTTGCCGATCCCCCGGCCGGGGTCGCATTCATGGTCAGGCCGCAGCGTACGTCGACCTGAAGGCTCGGGCGGCGTTCACGTATAGGTCCGGGTTGCCGGGGAGGTGATCCAAGTACATCTCGGCCTCGCTGGCGTTGATCTTCAGGCGCATGTCCTGGTACTCGGGATTGTCGAGGCTTACGAGGTCTCGCTGTACAGCACGGGTGAGCGCGTCACGCACGTCCGGAGAGTCGCCGTAGACACGGTTCAGCGTGAGCCAGAACCGCGGACGGACATGCGCCTCCACCGCTTTGGCCTCGAACGCGTTGAACGCCTCGATCACTGCACGGTAGAAGGAGTTGCCTCGGATGCTGACGACCTCAATGTCCAGCTCTGCAAGTCCCGCGATCAGGCCGGTCATGAAGTCGTCCAGCGTCAGATCGGATTTGCTCATCGCTGCTCCTAGATCGTTGTGCGTCATACGCGACGCGGCGAACATATCGCGCGCGAGACGCTCATTGTCGCGCCTCGCCGGGAACGACTAACCGGCCAAGTGTCGTCGTCACCTCCCATCATAGACCGCCACGGACGACATTCGCCATAACTATGGCACTACTTCTCTGGTAGTTTCGTGCGCATGCCCAATCGTCGCCGCCGAGAGGAAAGCAAGTACATCGCGCAGTCGCGGTTGCTGGCCACGAGCCTTCGCGAGTCGCGGGCCCGGGCCGGAATGACGCAGGAGGCGGTGGCACGGGAAGCGGATGTGTCGTTGAACACGGTGCGCAACGTCGAGTCTGGCCAGTGTGTGGAACCGGGCTACTTCACGGTGCTAGCGATCGCGAAGGCGCTTGGGGTCGATATCAATCGCGCTACGCCGGCCTGAGGGATGGTAGTCGTCGGCATGCGCGGTGAACCACACCCGTCGCATCCGGCAGCGAGGGACGGTGAGTGCGTACCTTCAAGTCTGGGCTTGGCTCAGCGCCTGCCTGTAGGAATCCGCCATCTCCCGTGGAATCCTAAGCACGAAACCACCGCCAAATATCCTGGAATCCTGGGATCCTCCGCCATCTCCATCGAGAACCTACAGTACGCGTCGGTTCCGCGCCGAAATGACATCGACGTCTCGGCCGAGGTGACTAGTTCGAGCCCCGTTCGCCAAGTCGGAGCTCGCGCCTGCCAGCTGATTCGGCGCACGCAGGGAAGGGTGACGACTGATGAGTTCCGAACGTGGACGGTGTGGAAATCCGCCACTTCTCGTGGAATCTTGGCCGCGAGACCACTGCCAACAACCGTGGAATCGCGGCATTGCCCGCCATATCGAGCGGGAGCATACAGTAGTACGCGTGAGCCTAAGGGAAGTTGTTGCAGGTTCCGGATTGACTTTTCCACTTCGCAGACCGAATGTCCAAGCGGCAATTCGGGAGCGTGATCGGCGCGGATGCGTCATTCGGGTCGATGGTCTGACGCGAACTGCTTCCTGCCCACGAATGTACGCCTGAGGGGTCAGCCCAGATGGTGCGCGCCCACTCGTCGGGCCGTACCCGAACGACCTGTCCATCGTTCGGGTACTCAGCTGGCCGGTGGACAGATCCTGCACACGATCGAGGACGCCAGGTCACAGTCGGAGCAGGGCTTCGGCCGATCCTGCGGATACCTCGGCACATCCCGGACCGCGATGCTGGCGACGGAACGGGGATGGTAGCTGCGGAGGCCGACCTTTCGGATGCCGAGCGGGCTACGGTCCACTCCGTTACGTCGTCCGACGACGCACCCCGCAGCCCGCTACGCGCCGCCCTGGTCGGCCAGGAGAAGTCTCCGCAGCACGTCGGTGGCGAGCGTCGGATGGGCGGTCAGATCTCCGGACGAGGCGTTCGCAGACAGCCTCCCGATCTGCAGTCAGGCTGGATAGGGCGACATCATCGATGGCATCGCGGTTCGGCTCCGGAACTGATGGCCTATTGCCGGAAACACCTCCCAGACGACGGTAGCGGGACGCTCTCTACGTCGGAGGTGCGCGCCAGCACCAGGCGGCGATCACCAGATATTTCGCAAGCGGAAAGTGCCGCCTGCGAAATTCGATAGAGTGATCGACATCTGTTCAACTGAGCAGGTATCGATTTCACACGAATGAGGCTATTGATGCTCACAAAGATTCGCCGCCGACTGATCGCAGGCTCCATCCTCCGCCGCTCTGGGTACGCGCAGAAGTACGGGATCTGAGTTCTTCCGGTTCGGGGGTCGTTCAGGCGACCCCCGGTTCGTGCGAATCATGCGTGAGAAGAACCTCTATCTCGACCTGAGACGGCTCGATCGGATTGCCGAGCGCGACACGGCTTCCTTTGAAAACGGCGGCGCCACGATCGTCCTGGACTCCGTCGATATCGCTGACGTCACCACTGCCGATCCCCGCGAGTTCAGACCGCAGACCGCGTTCTTCCGCACGTACGCGCGTGATCCGCTTCCGGAAGATCTGCGTAAGGATCTCAGGGGAGGCATCATCCGCCTTGTGAACAGTCAGGAGGCGCGGGATGCCATCGCTGCGCCCCGCTTCGCTACTGGCGCCTTCCGGACGCAAGGGTGGGGTGTCGAGGCCATTCTTGAGATGCTGTTTCCGCTGATCTGCGGGCGACGAGACCCTGCCCTGCAACTGCTGACGCGTGAGTACGTCCGTCGGGTGGTCGTCGGATCCAGTGTGCGCGGGTTCAGGAAGAAGGAACGCACGCGCGTGAGTGGTGACATATGGGCCAGGATGTTGCCCCATATTCTGCATCTGTCACCGGGAACTCATGACGATCTGATTGATGTGGCACTTCGTGTTCGCAGACGTCTCTCACCCCGAGAGCTCCCGGAGGTTTACTCCCGCATGGTGCTCTCGATGGTTGGCTTCACCGGGATCGGGCTTGAGTGGGCGGTTACGCTCGGCATGCGGAGAGCGAAGGATGGGTCTAGAGCACTCGACAAGTTCGCTGCCCGAACAATCGTCGACGAGAGTCAGCGCCTCGCGCCAGCGGCGTGGAAGCTCATTAGAGAACAACCGATCGAGGGTGCCGAGGGCAGCTATCGCCACGTTGTGTTGATGACGTCCGCTGTGCACAGAAGCAGTCGGCATTGGGAGAAGCCGCTGGAGTTTCTCCCGGGCAGATGGGAGTCTCCCAGTACGCCGACGACGGCGAACTTCCTTCCGTTCGGGAGAGGAGCGATGCTCTGCCCCGCGAGGCAGTTCGCCTTGGATGTGCTCTGTGTGGCGCTCGACACTCTCCGCGACGACTACATCATCGATATCGGAGCGCGTCGCTCCCTGCCCCGCGCGCACATACTGTTCGCGCCGCCACGTCGACGTATCCGCATCACCCGACGGGAACGAGGGACTTCTAGTGAGTAAGACACGCTCGGAACGCCCGGGCTTGCTCAAGAACGCGAACTATCGCCGGCTGCTGGGCGCATCCGCTTTCGGTGCGGTGTCGGCTGGCGCCGCGGGTATTGGACTGGATCTCGTCGCGGTCATCACTCTGCAGGCATCCGCATTTGAAGTCGGACTGATCAATGCGGTGGGGACCGTGTCGTATCTCGTCCTGAGTGTTCCGGTCGGTGTGCTCGTCGACCGCATGCGCAAGAGCGCGATCATGGGGTTCGCTGAGCTGCTCGCCGCCGTTGCCTTGCTGTGGATTCCGGTTGCGTTCATGCTGGGGATCCTTGAGTACTGGCAACTTCTGCTCGTCACCTTCGTCTCGGGATGCGCGGGGATGCTGTTCAGCATCGCGAGTCGAAGCGTCTTGCCAGACATCGTCGATGACGACAACGTCGCGCTTGCCTACTCTCGTCAAGAGAGCGCAACCACCGCGATCGACATCGTCGCCCCCTTCGTCGTGGGGCAGGTGCTGCGATGGGTCGCCGCCCCTTTCGTCTTGCTGATCTCGTCGGTCGCTCGGGTGCTCTCCTCCATTCTGGCTTTCAGACTGCGAGGGTTGCCGGAGCGTGTCGATGAGCGCGCGGAGCCCTACTACCGCGCACTCGGTACCGGACTGCGATTCAGTCTGGGCAACAGGCCCGTCCGACTCATCGTGATCAGCACGGCGCTGATCAACTTCGGACTTGCCATGGGGTCGGCGGTGGAGACGATCTACTACGTCCGCACGCTGGAGATGTCAGCACCCGAGATCGGGGTGGTACTGATGTGCATCGGTATCGGCGGTCTCGCGGGGACGCTCATCGGTCCGATCATCAACAAGTCGCTCGGCGAACGCGTCGCGTTTCGAACCGTCACCATCGCGATGGTGCCCGTCGTGGCGATCTTGCCCCTGATCGCAGGATTCGGGCGCTTCGCCTACGTGGCCGTGGCCGCACAGGGAATGCTCTACGCGGTCCTCGTCGTCGTTTACAACGTGAACTCGTACTCGCTGACGTCACGTCTCACGCCGCGATCGCTGATCGCTCGGCAGATGAGCTTTCTCGGGTTCGCGGGGATGGGGGTGGTTCCCATCGCCAGCTTGCTCGGAGGCTTCACGGGCACGGCGATTGGAGCGGTCTCGACGCTGTGGATCTGGGTCGGAATCTCCGTACTGGCCGTGATCCCGACGCTGGCGCTCCCCGACGTCCGCGCGCCGCAGGAAGGCGGCGCCATACCTGCGGAGGATGCCGCGACCGAAGACTCAACACGCTCAGCCTCGTAGGAACCCGCCACTTCACGTCGAGCCCTGCGGGCATGCCCGCCGCGGGATGGATGCCGGGGGTTCCAAGCTGGGCGTGTTGGCCGCGGCCGCCGGCGTCGCGACGCAGTATCCGCCCCTGGACCAGCATCGCCACGGCGGTGAAGGCTGCCTCCCTCCTTGCTCTCGCGGGCGAAGGATTCACCCGGTTCCGCACCGGCGGCTCGGCGGACAACGAGGCGATCATCCGCGCCAATGACGCGCTGGGCTACCTCCGCGACGAAGAGTGGGTCACCCTCATCCGTGAATCAGCGTGAGGCCCGCAGCGCCCGCCGGATCAACGTGACCTGAAGCGGCAGCCGCACCAGTGACACGGCGAACGCGGCCCATGCCTTCGGCGTGCGTCGGCGCGCCGCCCGGCGGCCGAGGTCCACGCTCATCTGCATGTTCGCGGGCCAGACGGCGGCGAGCACCACCGCACTCGCTCGCCCGGCGGCGACGCGCGTCGACGGCACGATCAGCCCCACCGCGCACGCCAGCTCGGCGAGGCCCGAGACGATCACCAGCGGCCGATCCCACCGGCGCAGCACGCGCGGGATGATCGGAGTGAACACGCCCGGCCGCACGAGATGGATGACGCCCGACACCGCGAACGGCACCATCACGATCCAGGGGATGGTGGCCGTGGGCTTCTTCGCGCGAGGTGTCATCACGCCATTCTCCCCGCCCGCCGACGCGCGGGGCCGCCGCGCGAACACCTCCGTTGGCCGCGTAGGCAGATGCTCTCCCCCTCAATCCTGGAGCGAGCCCGACCGGCACCTCGCCGTCGCCTGGGCCGCCGACTGCGCCAGCTGCGGGTGCAGGGTTCGCAACTCGCGCAGCCCATCGCCCAGCTGCACGACCTCGACGACGATCACGCAGGCATGATCGGTGAGCAGGATCACGGCATTCGAGCCGCGGTGCGCCCGGGGCCAGCCCGCTGTCTGAGCCGCGCGATCGACGAGAGCCCGGGCGCCGCGGACATCGATCCCGACACCGCCACCTGGCGATGAGGGTCATGTCCGCGGCGTCCGGAATCACCGATCGGTGCGGAGCACGAGCGCTTCGCGGCGAGAAACTGAGGTCCACGCGCGCTGCACGATGAACACCAGTAGCGCCAGCTCCGCCCCGATGGACAGCACGTAGAACGGTAGCCACTCGGCAGTCGATCCGGCGATGTTGAACGCCGAGTACGGCACGTACAGCGACGCCACTACGACGTTCACGATGCGGTTCGCCCGCGGCGGGAGGGTCACCGACAGTACGATCATCACCGCCGGGACCATCACCGAGGCGAGCATCCCCGTCAGCAGCGGCGGGTTCACCTCGAACTGCCAGACCATCCCGTCGAGGATGCCGGCGACGACATGCGGTTTGTAGAAGTTCAAGACGTCGACGTAGACGTACAGGAACATGAAGCTGGTCCAGGCGGCGGCGAGCTTCACCGGTGTGGGGATCGATGCGACGTCGAGTGCGGCGCGGGTCTTGAGCGTGGTGCACATGGGTTCTCCTTGGCTGTGGTGGGTGTGGTCCAGGGATGCCGCGTCACGGGATGACGACGAGCTTGCCGCGCGTGTGCCCGGTCGCGACCCGGCGGAGGGCGTCGGCGGCATCCGTCAGTGCGTAGCTCCGATCGACGACCGGCGTGATCTCGCCGCTCGCGAGCATCTCCGCGAGCGCGACCAGATCGTCACGGCGGCCGAGGGAGGTGAACGGCCGCAGTCGCTGGCGCGTCAGCGCGGACAGCAGACGCGCGCGGGCGATGCGACCGAGAGGCCCGATCCAGGCGCCGCCGCGACCGCTGTTCGGGATGAGCGTTCCGGTCGGGGTGAGGATCCGCCGCATCGCCGCGAGCGGCTTCGCCTCCACACTGTCGAGGATCACGTCGAACCGCGCGCTCCCGCCGGTCACGTCGGTCGTCTCGTAGTCGATGACGTGATCGGCGCCGAGGCGGCGGACGAGCTCGGCGTTGCGCCCACTGCAGACGGCCGTGACCTCGGCGCCGAGCGCTTTCGCGATCTGCACCGCGAACGACCCCACGCCGCCGGAGGCCCCGGTGATCAGCACCGTCTGCCCGGCCGTCAACCGCGCCACGTCGCGCAGCGCCTGCAGCGCCGTCATCCCCGATGTCGGGACCGCGGCTGCGTCTGCCGCGGAGACGCCCGCGGGAACCGGCGTGAGATGGTCCTCGCGGACGGTGGCGTACTCCGCGAGCGCGCCCGTCGTCGTCCACCCGAAGACCCGGTCTCCGACGTGCACCGAGGTCACCTCCGCACCGACCGCTCGGACGACGCCGGCCAGATCCATACCCGGGGTGCGCCGGCGAGGCCGCCGCAGCCCGAACGCCAGCCGCACCAGGCGCGGCCGGCCCGTCATCACGAAGTAGTCCCCCGGATGCACGGATGCGGCGCCGACCTCGACGAGCACCTCCCGCCGGCCGGGCGACGGGACCTCGACGGCCTCGAGCGACAGCACCTCCGGCGTCCCGTATCGCTCCTGCACGAGCGCCTGCATCCGCCCCGGAGAGGTCACGGCAGCCGACGGATCCGGTGAGGCGGGGGTGGTCATGAGATCTCCTGGTGGTCGTGAGCGGCGGTTTCGTACACCGTACGTCGTACACCGTACTATCGGACGTACGCTGTACGATTGTCAAGTCCTTCGACGCGATGAGGAGCCCGATCGATGGCGCGACGACGCCCGCCCACGCCTGTCGGCGCCGGTCTCAGCAAGGAGCGCGTCGTCGCCGAGGCGATGCGCATCGCCGACCGCGAGGGGGTGGAGCGACTCAGCATGCGCGGACTCGCCGCCGCGCTCGACGCCGGCGCCATGTCGCTGTATCACTACGTCGCGAACAAGGAGGAGCTGCTCGACGCGATGATCGATGTCGTCTTCGACGAGATCGCGCTGCCCTCCCTCGATGTCGACTGGACGGTCGCGATGCGCGCCGAGTCGGTCTCTGCGCACGAGGTGCTCGCCCGGCATCCGTGGGCGATCAGTCTGATGGAGTCGCGCACGTCGCCCGGGCCGGCGAACCTCCGTCACCGCGAGGCCGTGACCGCGTGCCTACGCCGCGCCGGGTTCTCGGTCGAGATGGCGACCCACGCGAACTGGCTGCTCAGCAGTCATGTCTACGGCTACGCGCTGCAGGAGGCGAGCCTGCCGTTCGGCACGGCCGAGGAGCTCGCCGACATGACCGAGGAGGTGTATCTCCCCCAGGTGCCGGCGGAGCTGTATCCCTCGCTGCACGAGTCCGGTGCGCACCTCCTGGCGATCGGGTACGACCCGTCCCAGGAGTTCCTCTTCGGACTCGATCTCGTGCTCGCCGCCCTCGAGGCGCTCCGCCCGAAGCCCTGACGGCGCGGAGGCGTCGGCCTCAGGGCTGCGTCGGCGGGTGCATTCCGTCGTCGATGCGCGTGAGGAGGCGCATCGCGGCGTCGAGCTCGCGTTCGTCGACATCCGCCGGCAGCGCGCGCGCCAGGCTCTGCGACCACCACGCGCGCAGTCGTCCGATGTTCTCGATGGCCAGGTCGGTCGGGAACAGCTGCACCTGCCGGCCGTCGTCCGGCGCGCCGCGCCGTTCGATCATCCCCTTGCGCTCGAGCTCCCGCAGCGCGGTGCTCAGGTTGCTGCGCCGCAGCCCCGTGGCGACGGCGGTGGCGCTGGGGGATGTTCCCGGATGCCCGTCGATCCAGCGCATCGCGAGGATCTCCGTGCCGGTGAGCGCGACGACGTCCGGCCCGGCTGAGACGCCGTGCGGATCGAGCTCGCGGGCCACGCGGAGCACGAGCTCGGCGAAATCACCCCACATGGCATCCGGCACCGACGTCACTCGGACAGCTTACCTCCGCCGTGAGAATTAGTTATAGTTTCATAACTATGACTTCTTCTTCATCCACCGCCGAACGCGTCGCCCTCCCGGACGCGAACTCCGACGCATCCCGCCCCATCACGCCCGCTCTGCTGGTGGTGCTGGGTCTGCTCAGCGCGATCGCGCCCTTCGCGACGGACCTCTACCTGCCGGCGTTCCCGGAGATGGCCGCCGATCTGCGGACCTCCGCGACCGCCGTCCAGCTCAGCCTCACGTCGTTCCTGCTGGGAGTCACCGCGGGCCAGCTCGTCTTCGGCCCGCTCTCCGATCGCTTCGGACGCGTCGCCCCGCTCGTCGCCGGCGCGGTGCTGTGCGTCGCCGCGAGCGTCATCGCCGTCTTCGCCCCGACGGTCGGCGTCCTCATCGCCGCACGTTTCGTGCAGGGGCTCGGCGGTGCCGCCGGCATGGTCATCGGTCGTGCGATCATCTCGGACCTCGCCACCGGACGGCCCGCTGCGCGCGCCTTCTCGCTGATGATGATCGTCGGCGGCGTGGCGCCCGTGATCGCACCGCTCGTCGGCGGCGTGCTCACGGCGGCGGTCGGATGGCGGGGACTGCTCGCGATCGTGCTGGGGCTGGCGGTCGTGATGCTCGTCGCCGTCCTGGTCGTGGTGCGCGAGACCCACCTCAAGGAGCGGCGCGACGCCCTCCGCGCCGAGCGCCGCGGATCGTCGTCCGGGGCGCGTGAGATGCTCTCGCGCACCTTCATCGGCTACGCGGCGAGTTTCGCCTTCGCGTTCGCCGCCATGATGGCCTACATCTCGGCCTCGCCCTTCGTCTATCAGGACATGATCGGGCTCGACAGTGCGGGTTACGGCATCGCGTTCGGCATCAACGCCCTCGTGCTCATGGTGACCAGCGTCGTCTCCGCGAAGCTGGTCGCGACGCGCTCGGTGCGGGCCGTGCTCGGCACCGGGCTCGGCGGCGTGCTCGTCGCCGCCGTCGCGTTCGCCGTCCTCGCTGTCACCGCCGCCCCCGTCGCCCTGCTCGCCGTGCCGCTGTTCCTGCTGTCCGGGAGCCTCGGCTTCGTGCTCGGCAACGGCACCGCGCTGGCCCTCGCGGCCGTCCCGAAGGCGGCCGGCACCGCCTCGGCCGTGGTCGGGGCGCTGCAGTTCGGCCTGGCCGCCCTCGTCTCGCCGCTGGTGAGCCTCGGCGGGTCGACGACCGCTGTCCCGCTGGCCGTGGTCATGCTCGCCGCCGCGGTCGTCGCCCTCGCCTTCTTCGCGATCGCGCGCCCCGCCCGCCCCCGCACGACGTGAGCGGGGGCCCGCCGTCCCCGCCCGCCCCTGCCTCCCCCGGACGTGCCTACGATGGCGGGATGAAGATCGTGCTCACCGGCGCCACCGGCTACATCGGCTCCTCCGTTCTCGCCGCTCTCCGGGAGCGGGGCCACGAGGTCGTCGCGCCCGTGCGCAGCGCGTCGTCGGCGCAGAAGGCCACCGCGGCCGGTGCGACCGCCGTCGTCGGCGACATCACCGACCCCGCCTGGTTCGCCCCGCTCCTCGAGGGCGCGGATGCCGCGATCCACACCGCCGCGCCCGGCGACGGCAGCTCGCCGCAGTTCGACAGCGCCGTCGCCGACGCCGTGATCTCCGCCTTCGGCGGCACCGGCAAGCCGTACATCCACACCGGCGGGCTCTGGATCCACGGCCCGTCCACCGACCTCACCGAGGAGACGCCGTTCGCCCCGCCCGCCCTCGTCGCCTGGCGCGAGGCGGTCGAGTCCCGCCTCGCCGACGCCGACCTGGCGCTCACGATCGTGGAGCCCGGCATCGTGTACGGGCACGGCGGCGGCATCCCGGCGTCGTTGGCCGACGCCCCGAGGGATGCCGAGGGTCGCCTCACCGTCGTCGGCGACGGCACGCAGCACTGGGCGACCGTGCACGTCGACGACCTCGCCGACCTCTACGCTCGGGTCATCGAGGGCCCGGCCCCCGTCGGACGCGTGCTGGGGTTGAGCGGACACAACCCGACGGTGGCCGAAATCGGCGAGGCCTTCGCCGACGGCCCGGTCGTGCCCGAAGGCGCCGCCGCATCGCGCAAGCGCCTCGGCGCCCCCTTCGCCGACGCCCTCATGCTCGACCAGCAGGGGTACGGCCGCCGGGCGCGCACACTCGGCTGGACGCCCGCGCGCCCGACTCTGATCGAGGAGATCCACACCGGCTACGCCGCCCCCGCGGCCGACTGAACGAGGCTCTGTCGGCCGCGTCCGCTGCGGTCTACGCTCTCGGCATGTGCCGAAACATCCGGGTGCTCCACAACTTCGAACCTCCCACCACCGATGACGAGGTCCGCGAGGCCGCGTTGCAGTTCGTCCGCAAGGTGAGCGGGTCGACCCGTCCGTCGCGCGCGAACGCGGAAGCCTTCGACGCCGCGGTCGACGAGATCGCCGTGGCCACGCGGCGCCTCCTCGACGCGCTCGTGACCGCCGCGCCCCCGAAGAACCGCGAGGCCGAGGCGGTGAAGGGACGCGCCCGCCACGAGAAGCGGATGGAGCGCGAGGTGCGCATCCGTACGGCGTCGTGACGCGGATGCCGCACCGGCGCGGCATCCGTCGCCATCCGGCGACTTCCCAGGTTCGCGTCACCCCGCTGCCCTACTCTGACTCCAGTCCAGGGGGAGTACTCCGAGACGGACGGTTCGTCATTACGGTCGCATGCGGCCCGGGCCGCCTGGTCCCGATCAGGGATGGAGGAGACTCTGGCGTCGACCACGTCACGCCATTCTTCGGGAGACCCTTGTGAACATCACGCCGCTCGTGTGGATCATCACGATCGCCGTCACCATCGCCTTCTTCGTGTGGGAGTTCTTCGCGCACGTGCGCAAGCCCCACGAGCCGACGGTGGGCGAGTCGGCCCGGTGGTCGGCGTTCTACATCGGCCTCGCGCTGCTGTTCGGCGTCGGCGTCGGTGTGGTCTCGGGGTGGACCTACGGCGGCGAGTACTTCGCCGGCTACCTCACCGAGAAGGCCCTGTCGATCGACAACCTGTTCGTCTTCCTCATCGTCATGACCGGCTTCGCGGTGCCGAAGATCTATCAGCAGAAGGTGCTGATGATCGGCATCGTCATCGCCCTCATCATGCGCGGCGCGTTCATCGCCGTCGGTGCGGCCCTGATCGAGAACTTCTCGTGGGTGTTCTACCTGTTCGGTGCCCTGCTGCTGTTCCTCGCCTACCGCCAGGCGTTCGCGCACGGCGAGTCCAACCCCGCCGACGGCCGCTTCATGCGCCTCGTCCGCCGGGTGCTGCCGGTGAGCGACGAGTACAACGGCGACAAGCTCACGGTCGTGAAGGACGGACGCCGCTTCGTCACCCCGATGCTGCTCGTCATCGTCGCGATCGGCTTCATCGACCTCGTCTTCGCCGTCGACTCGATCCCGGCGATCTACGGGCTCACGCAGGAGGCCTACCTCGTCTTCACGGCGAACGCCTTCGCGCTCATGGGCCTGCGTCAGCTGTACTTCCTCATCGGCGGACTGCTCGAGCGCCTCGTCTACCTCGCGCAGGGCCTCGCGGTGATCCTCGCGTTCATCGGTGTGAAGCTGCTCATCCACGCGCTCCACAAGAACGAGCTGCCGTTCATCAACGGCGGCGAGCACGTGACGATCATCCCCGAGATCCCGATCTGGCTCTCGCTCGTCGTCATCGCCGCCACGATCGCCGTCGCGACGATCGCCAGCCTCGCCAAGACGCGTCGGGACCGCCTGGCGGTCGAGCCGCACGACGTCGCCTGAGCGCGGCGGGTCGGGCACGAGACCTCCGCGCCTCGGGCGCGCCGGGATCTAGGCTGGTGTCGCCCGAGGAGAGGACGTCGACGTGGATGCTGTGGTGCTCGTGTCCGGCGGAGCAGCCGTCACCCCGTACACCAGCGCGGAGCGTGCCGCGGGCGAGGGTCTCGCCGCCGGCAACACGTCGACGGCTCTGCGCACCCATCTGCTGCAGCGGCACGCCGCGGTGTTCACGGCGCCGGCGCGCATCGGCGACGGCGAGGTGCGCGAAGACACCGGCTGGCAGGGGTTCTCCGACGTCGCCGACGTCCTTCCCGCCGCGATGACGATCAACGCGGTCGGCGACATCGACGCCGCCGGGGTGAGGCTGGCCGCGTTCCTCGGGTGGCTGGGCGAGGAGCACGGCGTCTCGTCGGTCCGGCTCGTGGCGCACTCGATGGGTGGACTGTTCTGCCGGGCGGCGCTGCGCGAGATCGGACGCGGAGGGCCCGCCGTGTCACACCTGGTGACCCTGGGAACGCCCTGGCACGGATCCCTGCTCGGCGACGTCCTCAGCGGCGATATCACCACGGCCGATGCGCACGACGATCCGCCGACGCTGAGCATCCTTGAGGCGTCGCCCGGGTACGCGGCGCAGAATTCGCAGGGCGCGGCCGCCGAGGTGTCGGCTCACTTCCTTGCGAAGTGGAACGCGGCCCAGCAGGGTGTGCTGGACGATGTCGCGGTCACGGTCATCGGCGGCGGCCACTTCCGCGCGTACCGCGAGCCCGATCGGCTGTGGCCCCACGACGGCCTGGTGTCGCAGCGCAGCGCGCTCGCCACCGACGTCCCCGCCGCGGTGCTGCCGCAGGTGCGCCGACACACGGTGGACGACGACGTGCACAGCATCTTCTTCGCGAACGGCTTCGATCTCCCGTGGGAGCGCGCGCTCACCTGGGATCCGGCGGTGTTCGACCTCGTCGACGCCGCGCTGACCACGTGACGGGTGGCCGCCGGTCGGGGGCGCGGAGAGTTCGGGCCGCGGGGTGGCGCGGAACGCCACCCCGCCCCGCAGCACGGGCCTCTGGGGAAGGCGGCGTCTGCGGGTGACGAGCCCCCCAGCTCATCGAGGCCCGAACACGGCGGGAAACCATCACCGCCGCATTCATGAGATGGGCATCCGCGTGAATCATGACGCGAGTGTCGAAAAGTCGCGGCCGCACCGGTCTGGGACCATGTCGGCATGAGCACGAGCTTCGACCGGCGCGATCTGCGCGTGCGCCCGGCATCCGTCGGCGACGCCCGCGGCATCGCCGAGGTGCACGTGCAGGCCTGGCGCGAGGCCTACGCGCGTCAACTGCCGGCTCACCTCCTCGCCGGACTGCGCGTGGAGCCGCGCGTCGAGCGCTGGGCGGCGATCGTCGCCGACGACACCACGGACGTCTTCGTGGCCGAGGTCGACGGCCGTGTCGTCGGCTGGTCCACGGCCTCCGGCGGGCGCGACGACGACCGCCCCACGCCGCGGGAGCTGGAGGGCATCTACGTTCTCGCCGAGCTCTCCGGCGCCGGCGTCGGGCAGCGCCTGTTGGATGCCGCGATCGGCACCGACCCCGCCCACCTCTGGATGCTGGACGACAACCCGCGGGCCGAGGCCTTCTACCGCCGCAACGGCTTCGTCCGCGACGGTGTCGAGCGCGATCGCACCATGGCCGGGCATCCGATCCACGTCGTCCGCCTGGTGCGCCACGACGGCGTGCCGCAGTGGGCCGCGGTGAAGGATGCCGAGATCGCGCTGCTGCGCGCGGACGTGCGCCGCGATCCCGCACGGGTGAGCGCTCTGCTGCATCCGACGTTCGTCGAGATCGGGCGCTCCGGCATCCTGTGGACGCGGGACCAGGTGGTGGCCGCGCTCGCCGAGGAGGGCGGACGCGCCGAGCCTCCCACCGACCAATGGGAGTTCCGGCAGCAGTCCGCGGATCTCGTGCTGATCACCTACCGGCTCACGACGCCGTCGGGACGCAGTCGCCATTCGTCGCTCTGGGACGTCGGTGGCGCCACGCCGCGGCTGCGCTTCCATCAGGGCACGCTCGTGCCGCCCGCGCACGACGCCGCGCGATAGCGGACCGCGACCTCAGCGGTCGGTGCGCTCCCAGTCGGTGCGCAGCAGGCCGAGCACGACCATGTCTTCATAGGCGCCGCGCACCCACGCGTGTTCGCGCAGCCTGCCCTCGACCTCGAAGCCGGCCTTCTCGTACACGCGGATCGCACCGACGTTGGAGCTGATGGCCTGCAGGTGCACGCGTCGCAGATTGCAGCGCACGAATGCGAAGGCGACGATCTTCGCCAGGGCGGCGGTGCCGATGCCGCGGCCCCGGTGCTCGGCGAGCACGGCGATGCCGATCTCGGCGTGACGGGCGAGGTCGTCGAATCCGAACAGGCTCACGCTGCCGACCGCGGCGCCGCCGACGTCGATCACGAACTCGATGCTGCGCGCGCCCGGTCCGCTCGCCGTGTCGGTGAGCCGCTTCTCGAACGCCGACCGGGTCAACGGGGAGGGGCGCGACGGTGTGCGCTCCTCCCACGTCTCCAGGTCGGCGGTGAGGCGGTAGAGCGCGTCGACGTCCGCGGCGGTGCGGGCGCGCAGGGTCACGAGCGGGGCGTGGGGCATTCCCTCCACGTTACCGGCGGGGTGCGACGATCGGCCCGTCGGCCTCCGACCGGCGGCCGACCGGCACGCTTCCCGCGGTCGTCGGGAGTCCGAACAGCACGGATGCCGCGCGGCGGATATGGGCCTCCGCGAGATCGGCGGCCCGATCGGCGTCACCCCCGTCGATCGCGGTGAAGATCGCCCGGTGCTCGGCGCGCAGCCGGTCGGACTCCTCGGGCCACTCCTCGGTGCGCTCGGCGGCGCGGAGGATCGGCACCTTCATCGCGCTGCGGATGGCGGCGGTGAGCGCCGCCGACAGGGCGCTTCCCGAGGCCTCGGCGATCGCCAGGTGGAACTGCGTGTCGGCGTCGTTGAAGGAATCCCGCGACGAGTGGGGCTGATCCATCCGATCGAGCGCGTCGATCATCCGCGTCCGCGCGGCGTCGTCGAGTCGTCGCGCGGCCGAGGCGGCACTGGCGCGCTCGAGGACGACACGCGCGTCGGTGACGTCCTGGATGGTGAAGTTCGACAGCGCGACGTGCAGCCGGAGGAAGCGGGTCAGCGCGTCGCGGGGGAGGGCGGCGACGAACGTCCCCGCGGTGGCGCCCGCTCCGGGCTGCGATCGCAGGACGCCCTGCGCCTCCAACACGCGCACGGCTTCGCGCACGCCGGCGCGGCTGACCTCGAGGCTGGCCGACAGCTCGCGCTCGGGCGGAAGGGCGTCGCCGACCTGGAGCGCGCCGGAGAGGATCCGGTCCTCGATCGCCTCGATCACCAGCTCGTGGGCGCGGGCCTTCTTCACCGGTCGCCACGGCGATGCCGTCCTGTCGTCCGTCATCGCGAATCGCGCCGCCTCTCGTCCCCGCTTGACAGCCTAGGGCGCGTCGAATACCGTGCGCTAGAGGTCAGACCTCTCCATGACCGTGCGTCGTCGCATTCGAAAGGCCGTCATGTCACCCATCAAGCGCCAGCTGCCCAAGCCCGCCGAGCTGCTCGAACTCATGCAGTTCAAGAAGCCCGAGCTCGACGCGCGCAAGAGGCGACTGGATGCCGCGCTCACGATCGCCGATCTGCGCACGATCGCCAAGCGCCGCACGCCGAAGGCCGCCTTCGACTACACCGACGGCGCCGCGGAGGGGGAGCTGTCGCTCGCCCGGGCACGTCAGGCGTTCCAGGACATCGAGTTCCACCCCGACATCCTGCGGCCGGCGGCGGAGGTCGACATGTCGACCGAGATCCTCGGCGGCCCCTCGGCGCTGCCCTTCGGCATCGCCCCCACCGGCTTCACGCGGCTGATGCAGACCGAGGGCGAGACGGCCGGGGCGGGAGCCGCCGGCGCCGCCGGCATCCCGTTCACCCTCTCGACGCTCGGCACGACCTCGATCGAGGACGTGAAGGCCGCGAACCCGCACGGGCGCAACTGGTTCCAGCTGTACGTCATGCGCGAGCGCGAGATCTCGTACGGACTCGTCACGCGCGCGGCGGCCGCGGGCTTCGACACCCTGCAGTTCACCGTGGACACGCCCGTCGCGGGCGCGCGCCTGCGCGACAAGCGCAACGGCTTCTCGATCCCGCCGCAGCTGACCGTCGGCACGATCATCAACGCGATCCCGCGCCCGTGGTGGTGGATCGACTTCCTCACCACGCCCAAGCTCGAGTTCGCGTCGCTGTCCACCACCGGAGGAACCGTCGGTGAGCTCCTGAACGCGGCGATGGACCCGACGATCAGCTACGACGACCTCGACGTCATCCGCGGCCTGTGGCCCGGCAAGATCGTCGTCAAGGGCGTGCAGAACGTCGAGGACTCGAAGCGGCTCATCGACCGCGGCGTCGACGGCATCATCCTCTCCAACCACGGCGGCCGCCAGCTCGACCGGGCGCCGATCCCGTTCCACCTGCTGCCGGAGGTCGTGCGCGAGGTCGGCAAGGACGCCACGGTCATGATCGACACCGGCATCATGAACGGCGCCGACATCGTCGCCGCGGTCGCGATGGGCGCCACGTTCACCCTCATCGGCCGCGCCTACCTGTACGGGCTCATGGCCGGTGGACGCCAGGGCGTCGACCGCACGATCGAGATCCTCCGCAGCGAGATCGAGCGCACCATGAAGCTGCTCGGCGTCTCGACTCTCGCCGAGCTCGAGCCGCGCCACGTGACCCAGCTCGAGCGCCTCGTGCCGCGCGCGGCGAACGGGAGCGTGCTGACCGCGGCATCCGTGTGAATCGGAGGCCGGCCGCGGCGGCCGACCCCGTGTCGCGCCGCGGGTGCTCGGTGTAGCCTCGGGCGCACATCGACGGGACCGACGCGAAGGAGCGGAACATGGGACTGATCGTGTTCTCCATGTCGCACTCGCTCGACGGCTACATCACGGATGCCGAGGGCCGCTTCGACTGGGGCGTGCCCGACGCGGAGATCTTCCGGGCGGCACTCGAGGAGGTCCGCGGGCTGAGCGCTCACTTCCTGGGGCGCCGCCTCTACGAGACGATGCGGTACTGGGAGGATCCGGAGGTCGCACCCACCCTCGATCCGCTCGAGCGCGAGTTCGCCGAGGTCTGGAACGAGCTGCCGAAGATCGTCGTGTCGTCGACGCTGGATGCCGCCCCCGGGCGCAACACGACGCTGCTGCGCGGCGACCTGATCGCGGAGGTCGCGCGCCTGCGCGACGACGACGAGGTCGGGGAGGTCGCGATCGGGGGTGCGACCCTGGCCGCCGCGGTGGCCGCGGCCGGACTCGTCGACGAGTATCGGAGCGTCGTGTACCCGATCCTGCTCGGCGGGGGCACCCCGTTCTATCCGCGGGGCGTCGGTCCGACGAGCCTCGAACTCGTCTCGAGCCACCGGTGGGCCCGCGGCATCCAGGCGTTGCGCCACCGCGTGGTGCGGCCCGCGCGCTGAGCGCCTGCGGGGTGGGGTGGGTGGGGGCGGGGCGCGTGGCGCGGCGGCATCCGAAATGCAAGGGATGCTGGGCGACACGCCGGTGCGCCGCGCGCCCGGGCCGCGTGTCGCCGCGGTGGCCTTGCAGTTCGGGTCGGGGTGCGCTGGGTGGGGTGGCCCGAACCGGCGTCAAGCGCTCGGGCAGCACTCACACCCCCGTCACCCGGAATGCAAGGGATGCCGGGCGACACGCCGGTGGGACGCGCGCCCGCGCGGCGTGTCCCCGCGGTGGCCTTGCAGTTCGGGTCATGGGTGGGAAGCAGCAAACCGGCCGCCTGCCGCCGGAGGCAGGCCAGCGAAGTCCTGGCCCGGCGGCGGACGGTGCGGGCGGGGCCGAAAGTAAGCTCGACGCGTGAGCAGATGGCGGACGTCTCCCGCGCGATGGACGCACCACGCGTCATCCGAGACGCCCCGCTTCTCCCCGACGGTCGAGGCCCGAGCGACACGGTGGGCGCTGGGCGCCGCTCTTGTCGCAGCGGCGGCGACGGTGCTCGTCATGGGTGGGGTGCGGATGCCGCTCGGCGGCGGCGAATCCGTCGGGAGCCTGGCGGCGCTGCTCGCGGCGATCGCGGCCGGTCCCGCCTTCGCCGTCTCGTTCGCCCTTGAACGGCGCCGTGGATATCTCGCGTGGCGCAACAGTCTGCCGCGCGCCAAGCGGGCCACCGACCTGATCGCGCTGTCGGCCGCGATGATGATGCTCGCGGCGCTGGTGGTGGTGGCCGTCGCGGAGCTCTTCCAGCTGGGATTCCGCGGCCTCACGATCGACCCGTTCGGTGCCGCTGCCCTCGCCGCCGCTGCCGTCGGAGCGATGACCTACGTCGCGTCGGCCTCGGGCGCGCGGGTCACCTCGACCGGGGTCGCCTCCCTGGCCACTCTCGTCTTGTTCATCGGCACGCTGGCGAGCATGGTCAGCGCCTCACAGGGCGATTGGTGGAGGTTCCACTTCTCCGAACTGGGCAACGAGTCGGGATACGCCGGCTACCAGTTCAACCTCTCCCTCATCACGACCGGTGCGGTGATCACGGCGCTCGCGAACTTCGTCGCCCACGATCTCGAGATCGGACTGCGCGCGCATGTCGAGACCGCGCAGCGGCGTGCACGACTGTTCGCCTGGCTGCTCGCGGTGATCGGCCTGTGTTTGATGGTGGCCGGGTTCGTTCCGGATGCCGTGGCTTTCCCGGTTCACGTGGGCGCGGCATCCGGGATGGTCGTCGTCTTCGGCGTGCTCGTGGGTTGCCTGCTCACCCTCGTACCCGGGATCGGCCGCGACATCGCGGTCTTCTCGGTGCTGGTGGTCGCGGGCATCCTCGTCGCCGTCGCCCTCTGGGTACCCGTCGACTACTACAACCTCACCGGGTCGGAGTTCATCATCGCCGGCCTGTTGTTCGCGTGGCTCATGCTGTTCGTGCGCCAGGCGAGGGCGTACGCGGATGCCGCCGCACCGGCCGCACCCGCCGCGCCGGCTCCGGTCGCGCAGCCGGACGGGACCGTCGCGACGGCCTGACAGAACGCCCCGCCGGACGTGCCGGTGACACCCGGTGGGCGGACGGATGTCGCCCGTGGATCAGGCGCGTCGTTTGGCCTTGCCGGCGGAGCGGCGGACAGCGCCGAAGGCCGCGGTGGCGAGGAAGAGCACGATGCCGATGATCCCGAGCCAGAACAGCCCCTCGATGGCGAAGCCGACGATGCTGAGGATGAGCCAGATGGCGAGGAGGACGATGACGGTCTTCATGGGGTTCCTTCGATGTTCAGCGGGCGGGGGGAACTCAGATACGTCGTGATCGACGTCGACGAGCGATCGTGGTCAGGGCGACGCCGCCCACGAGAAGGAGGCCCGCCGCAGCGAGCGGCACGGTGGAGTCGCCGCCCGTCGCCGCCAGCTCCGCGGGGGTGTGGTCGCCGCCGACGTCACCACCCGCCGGAGGGGAGAGGGGGCTCGCCGAAGGCGCGGTCGCCGACGGGGCGACGGTGACCTGAACGACGGTCGTATCGTCCGGCGAGGTGCCGTTGGATGCCGTGATCGTCACCGTCGATGTGCCCGGTGTCGTGGGGGTGCCCGAGATGACGCCCGTCGCGCCGTCCAGGCTCAGCCCGACAGGCAGGCCGGTTGCCGTGAACGTGGGGGCGGGGTTGCCGGTGGCGGTGACCGTGAAGGAGTAGGGCGTCCCGGCGATTGCGCCGGTCGGCCCGGCGGAGGTGATCACCGGAGCGATGGTCTCCGACGGCGTTCCGGGAGTCGGGCAGCCGCTCGGCGCGGTGATCGTGTTCGTGTCGAGCGTCACGGCGCCGTTACGGGCGAGGAGTCGTCCGACGACGACCGCGCCCGTGGTGGCGGTGACCGATTGGTCAGCGAGCACGGTGCCCTGGAACTGCGCACCGGTGCCGATGGTCGCCGAGCTGCCGACCTGCCAGAACACGTTGCAGGAGCTGGCGCCACCGGTGATGATGATGCGCGTGCCCGAGCCGATCGTCAACGTCGAGGCGGCCTGAAAGACCCACACGGAGTCCGCGCTGCCCGCGAGAGTCAACTCACCCGTATCGGCCAGGCCGAGGGTGCCGCCGGAGTAGACACCCGGCGTGAGCGACAGCCCGTTGAGCTCCGTCATGCCCGTCTGGGTGGGGCTCAGCGAGGCGGCGACGTCGTACGCGGTCGTGGCGTCGCTCTGCGCCTGATCGGCCACAGCGTCGGTCTGATGGACCGTGCCGTTGACGACGCCGTCCGGCGCGGCCCCGAAGCCCGTGATCGAGGTGCCCGGGGAGATGCCGAGATCTCCGTTCACGACGGTGGGTCCGGTGTTCGTGACGGCGCTGGCGCCGAGGACACCGTAGGGCGCGGCGGTGCCGAGGTCGACCGGGCCGTCGATCACCGTTGCCGCCGACGCGGACGAGCTGGCGATCATCGCCAGCGACGCGGCGAGAGCGAGGCCGGTGAGGACCGTGAGAAAGGGAGGGAACGAGCGGGACGTGGCCATGGCGGCACCTGTCTGAAGGGGGAGGACAGGGTAGCCGTCGACGACGTGAGAATGATCTCCTGTCTGTGCAGTATGCTCCTTTCCCGCGCGGATCTGGGGAAACGGCAACGATTGGTGCCAAACGGTCAGGAATGGACGGGCCGCGTCACCGGCTAGCGTGAAGGGGACGAAAGGGCCCGGATGCGTGCAGTGGTGATGGATGCCGTCGGCGAGCCGTTGGAGGTGCGTGAGGTCGACGACCCGATCGCACCCGCAGGCGGCGTCGTCGTGGAGGTGCGGGCGACAGGCCTGTGCCGCAGTGACTGGCACGCGTGGGTGGGCCACGACGACATCGCGGTGCCCCACGTTCCGGGCCATGAGCTGGCCGGGGTCGTCGTGGAGACGGGCGCGGGGGTCGAGCGTTTCGCGGTCGGCGACCGGGTGACCGTGCCGTTCGTCTGCGGCTGCGGGGCGTGCGAGTGGTGCCGCGCCGGCGACGCACAGGTGTGCCCCGACCAGCAGCAGCCCGGGTTCACGCACTGGGGCTCGTTCGCCGAGCGCGTCGCCCTTCACGCCGCCGACACCAACCTCGTGCGCATCCCCGACGACGTGTCGTTCGCCGCGGCCGCCTCACTCGGATGCCGCTTCGCGACGGCGTTTCGCGCCCTGACCGCCCGCGCCCGGCTACAGCCCGGTGAGTGGGCCGTGGTCGTCGGGGCCGGTGGGGTGGGGTTGAGCGTCGTGATGATCGCCCGCGCGCTCGGTGCGCACGTCGTGGCCGTCGACCGGACGGAGGCGGCGCTGGCCGCGGCATCCGCTCTGGGCGCCGACGCCGTGGTGCTCGCCGATGGGACGGATGTGCCCGACGCCGTCCACCGGATCACCGGGGGAGGCGCACACGTGTCGATCGACGCGGTGGGCGCGGAACAGACCGCGACGGATGCCGTGCTGAGCCTGCGTCGCCGCGGTCGGCACGTGCAGGTCGGGCTGCTCCCGTCGGAGACCGGGCTGTCGGGGATGCCGATGGCGCGGGCCATCGCCTGGGAACTCGATCTGCTCGGCAGCCACGGCATGGCCGCCGTCGACTATCCGGCGATGCTCGAGCTCATCGCGGCCGGGCGACTGCGCCCGCAGGACCTCATCGAACGTACTATCTCGCTCGCCGAGGCCGCTGCGCTGCTGCCCGCCTTCGACCGTGCCACGCTTGCCGGTATGACGATGATCGATCCTGCGGTGGATGCCGTGTCGGAGGCGACCGCATGAGTGGCGCGAAGCAGAGCGAGCCGACGTTCCAGCGCAACGCCCTCGCCCCCGCGTTGATCGCGGCCGCCGTGCTGTTCCTCGCGCCCGTGCTGTTGACGGCGGGCTGGGGGATCGTCGTGCTCTTCGTCGTCGCGATCCTGGCGCTGATCGTCGGCTGGTTCGCCGTGCAGGCGCGTCAGTGGGTGTGGGCGGCGGTGTTCGCCGTGATCGCCGTGGTGTGGAACCCGGTCTTTCCGTTCGGGTTCGACGGCGTGGTCTGGTCGCTCGTGCAGCCGGCGGCCGCGATCGTCTTCCTGGTCGCCGGCGCGCTGATCAAGACGCCGCGGGACTGACCCGCCCGGTCTGCAAGGGCTCGCCGCGCCCGTCGATCCTCCCGCCTCCCGAACTGCAAGGTCTGTCGCTCGGCGCGCCGCGGGGTGAGCGGATGCTGCGGCGTGTCGCCCGGCATCCCTTGCAGTTGGGCTCCGCTTCAGGCCGAGCCAGGCCGGGCCGCGCGACACCGAGCCCTGCCGCCGGCGGCGGGGGTCAGGCGGGGCGGGCGGCCCGGGCGACGCGCCGGGGGAGGGCGACGGTGCGGGCGCACTCGCGCGCCCGGGCCAGCGCGCCGCGGATGACGACGTCGCCACCGAGCGTCGAGCTCAGCAGCGCCGGCGCGGGAAGGTGGATCTGCGCGGCGAGCGTGCGCTGCGCGGCATCGAGCACGGGCTGGATGCCGTCGGCGATCGCCCCGCACACGATGACGCGCTCGGGGTCGAACATGTTCCCGAGAACGCCCACGATGCGCGCGAGCACGCGACCGACGGCATCCGCGGCTTCGCGGGCGAGCGGATCGCCGGCGGCGGCCAGCTCGAGCACCTCCCGCCCGTGCACGGCGGCGGGGTCGAGCGCGGCCAGCCCGGCACGCCGCTCGCCGGCCTCCGCCTCGCCGGCCTCCGCCCCGCCGGCGACCGCCCGGGAGATGAGCTCGCGCGCGTGCCGTTCGAGAGACGGGCCGAGCCCGAAAGCCGAGTCGACGTCGCGGATGTAGTCGAACGCGAACATCTCCCCGACCCCGCCGTGCGCGCCGTGGAGGAGGTGTCCGTCGACGACCACGCCGGCGCCCAGGCGCTCTCCCGCGAGCAGGGCGACGTAGTCGCGGCATCCGACCGCGCCGCCGTCGGTGCCCTCGGCGGCAGCGGCCAGCTGCGCGTCGTTCTTGACCTCCACCACGTCTGCCCAGTCGTGCAGCGCGTCGATCAGCCCCGGATTGGTGCGCTCCCAGAAGCCTTCCGGATGCGGGGGCGAGGCGCCGCGACGCGTCACGGGCGCGGCGACCCCGGCGCACAGCGCCAGCACACGGTCGGCCGTGATCCGGGCGTCGGCGAGGGTCGCCTGCACGTGCCCCACGATGGCCGCACGACGGTCGTCCACGCTCTGCGCCGGTGACAGCGGAATCTGCGAGCGGACGATCGTCTCGCCCGCCAGATCTGCGATCGCGGCGGTCAGATGCGTGTCACCGGCGTCGAGGGCGACGATGACCCCGGCATCGGAGCGCAGCTCGAATCGGCGCGCCGGGCGCCCCGCGCGGTACTGGCCGGCATCGCGGGCGTTGGGCAGCTCTCGCAGCACCTGCGCCTCGATGAGAGTGTCGATCGCCTCGATCGCGGTCGATCGCGTCAGCGACGCCGCCTGCATGGCGTCGGTCGCGGTGAAGGCCCCGGCATCCCACGCGAAGTCGAGCACGCTGTCGACGCTGGCGCGCCCCGTGCCGCTCTCGACGACCGTCTGATTCACTCTTGACCTCTCCGCGGGTGTTCTGTCAGAGTATTGCCATCCAATTGATTCGACCACTAAATCTAATCTGGATCGAATCTCGAGAGGCGGCGCACGCGCCGCCGGACGGAAGGACGACGGTGTCTGTGAGAACCTCTCGAGTGCTGCGGGCGGTCGCCGCCGGCGTCGCTCTCGCCCTGGCGGGCACCCTCCTCGCGGGGTGCAGCAGTGACGGGCGCGAAACCATCCGCTTCACCTTCAGCAAGCGCGAGGCCCTCGCCTTCATGAACGGCGTGGTCGACCAGTACAACGCGTCGCAGGACCGGGTGCGCGTCGAGATGGACACCTCCGGCGTCGACGTCGTCTCGGCCAGCTTCGTCCGCGGCAACCCGCCCGACATCATGCTCGCGAACTACAACTACGAGACGGCCCGCTTCGTGCAGCGCTGCGCCCTCAGTGACCTGAGCGGTACGACCGCGGCGTCCACGACCCGCGACGACCTGCAGGCCCTCATGGACCAGTACGGCTCGTGCCCGGGTCGCGTCAGCGCGCTGCCGTACTCGGTGATGGCGGCATCCGTCATCTACAACAGGGACCTCTTCGCGCAGGCCGGCATCGACGTCCCCACGACGTGGGACGAGCTGCTCGCCGCCTGCGCGAAGCTGAAGGCGGCCGGCATCACCCCGTTCTACGCGACCTTCAAGGACGACTGGACGGTCGGACAGGGTTGGTACGACTACTCGGTCGGCGGCTCGGTCGACGTCGTCGACTTCTTCAACCGTCTCGCCGCGGAAGGCGACGCCGTCGGTCCCGACGCGGCCACCTCGTTCCAGAAGGACTTCACCGCGCCCTTGGAGAAGATGACGCAGCTCACGTCGCAGTTCGTCAACGCGGATGCCGCCAGTCGCGGCTACGGCGATGGCAACCTCGCCTTCGCGAAGGGCGAGGCGGCGATGTACCTGCAGGGACCGTGGGCGTTCAGCGAGATCGCGAAGACCGCGCCCGACCTGAACCTCGGCACGTTCCCGCTGCCGATGACCGACGATCCGGCCGACCTCCGCGTGCGCGTCAACATGGACCTCGCGGCGATGATCCCGGAGGGCTCCCGCCACAAGGATGCCGCGCGGGACTTCCTCGAGTACCTGTACCGCCCCGAGACGATCGAGGCCTACAACGCCGCGCAGCTCGGCTTCACCCCCACCACCGACGCGCCCGCACCGGACGATCCCCGCATCGCCGGAATGATCCCCTTCTACACGGCGGGCAAGGTCTACCAGGGGCCGTCGGTGCTGGTGCCCAAGACAATCCCCGTCTTCAACTACGTGCAGGCCGTCGTGCTGGGCGCGAGCCCCGAGGCGACGCTGCGGACGATGGATGCCGACTGGGCGCGCCTCGCCTTCCGCGCACCCGCCCCCACGACCGAGACAGAGGAGTCCGGGCAATGACCACGTCCACGATCGTCACCGCCGGTGACCGCACCGCCCGGCGCAGCCACCGGCGCGTCGAGCCGATCTACTACTTCTTCCTGCTCCCGAGTCTCGTCCTGTTCACGCTGGCGATCACGGTGCCGGGCGTCGTGGGGATCTTCTTCAGCTTCACCGACTCGATCGGCATCGGCGAGTGGCACTTCACGGGGCTGACCAACTACATCGCCCTGTTCAGCGACCCCGCCATCCTGCAGAGCTACCTGTTCACGATCGGCTTCTCGATCGCGACCGTGATCGTCGTGAACGTGCTGGCGTTCCTGCTCGCGGTGGGCCTCACCGCCCGCATCCGGCTGAAGACGGCCCTGCGGACCGTGTTCGTGATCCCCATGGTGATCTCGGGCATCATCATCGCCTACGTCTTCAACTTCCTGTTCTCGAACTCGCTTCCGTCGGTCGGGGAGGCCCTCGGCATCCCGGCGCTGTCCACGAGCCTGCTCGCCGATCCCGACCTGGCCTGGGTCGCGATCGTGATCGTGACCGCGTGGCAGGCGATCCCGGGAACGCTGCTCATCTACATCGCCGGCCTGCTCGCCGTGCCCGGCGACGTCTATGAGGCCGCGGCGCTGGACGGCGCCTCCAAAGGCCAGCAGCTCGTGCGCATCACCCTGCCGCTGGTCGCCGGGTACGTCGTCATCAACGTCATCCTGGGATTCAAGGGCTTCCTGAACGCGTACGACATCATCGTCGGACTCACCAACGGCGGCCCCGGCACCGCCACCCGCAGCGTCGCGATGACGATCATCGCGGGCTTCAACGGCGGCGACTACGCCTACCAGATGGCCAACGCGACCATCTTCTTCGTCGTCGCCATCCTCATCTCCCTGCTCCAGCTCTCGCTGACTCGCGGAAGGAACGCCTTCTGATGTCCACGCAACTCGCCCTCGTCGCCGAGGATGCCGCCGCCTTCGCGCCCGCGGACGACCGCCGTCGCAAGAGCCCCGCCTCCCGCGGTGAGCGCGTCAGCTGGTCGACCACGGTCATCCTGATCCTCTGCGCCGTCACCGTGCTGCTGCCGCTGTACGTCACGATCTCGATGTCGCTGAAGACCACCGGTCAGGCCGTCGACGGCAACGCGTTCTCGCTGCCCGCGCCGTTCAGCTTCGACGGCTTCGTCGAGGCGTGGAACCTCACGACGTTCCCGGTCGGGGCGGGCATCTCCCTGTTCGTCACCGCGGGCACCGTCGTCGCGACGATCCTGCTGGCCGCGTTCGCGTCGTACGCGATCGTGCGCAACTGGGATCGGCGGCTGTTCCGGTACTCGTTCTTCTACCTGCTGGCCGCGATGTTCATCCCGTTCCCCGTCGTGGCGCTGCCGCAGATCCAGCTCACCGGCCGGGTCGGACTGGACAACCCGTTCGGGGTCATCATCCTCGCCACGATGTTCCAGCTGAGCTTCAGCGTCCTGCTGTTCACGGCGTTCCTGCGGTCGATCCCGATCGAGCTCGAGGAGAGCGCGCGCATCGACGGCGCCACCACCTGGCAGACCTTCTGGAAGCTCATCTTCCCGCTGCTCGCACCGATGAGCGCGACCGTCGGCATCTTCGCGTTCCTCTACGCCTGGAACGACTTCATGATGCCGTCGCTCATCATCTCCGACCCGGCGCTGCAGACGTTGCCCGTGCGCCAGAACCTCTTCCAGACGCAGTTCAGCAACAACTACAACGTGTCGTTCGCGTCGTACCTCATGGCTATGGCGCCCGCGATCCTCGCCTATCTCTTCACCCAGCGCTGGGTGATGGAGGGCGTCACCCAGGGCGCCGTCAAGGGCTGATCCCGTCTCTCACCTCCCCTCTCCTATCGAAAGGTCCCGCATGTCCGCCCTGCTCTCCGTCTCCGACCGCCCCGCGCTGTCCCGCCCGGAGGATCGGGACTGGTGGCGCCAGGCCGTCGTCTACCAGGTCTACCCCCGCAGCTTCGCGGATGCCGACGGCGACGGCATCGGCGACCTCCGCGGCATCCTGTCGCGCGCCGACTACCTGGCCGAGCTGGGTGTGGATGCCGTCTGGCTCAGTCCCTTCTACCCCTCCGAGCTCGCCGACGGCGGCTACGACGTGGCGGATTACCGCGACGTCGATCCGCGGCTCGGCACGCTCGACGATTTCGACGAGCTCGTCGCGGCGCTGCATGCCCGCGGCATCCGGATCGTCGTCGACATCGTGCCGAACCACACGTCCGACCGGCACGCGTGGTTCCAGGACGCCCTCGCCGCAGGTCGAGGATCGGCCGCACGGCGGCGCTACATCTTCCGCGAGGGAAGCGGCCCCGACGGATCCGAGCCGCCGACGGACTGGACCGCGGCGTTCGGCGGGTCGGCGTGGGAGCGCGTCGCCGACGGGCAGTGGTACCTGCACAGCTTCGCGATCGAGCAGCCCGACCTCGACTGGAGCAACCCGGAGGTGCGCGCCGACTTCCTGACGACGCTGCGGTTCTGGTCGGATCGCGGGGTCGACGGCTTCCGCATCGACGTCGCGCACATGCTCACGAAGGACCTGAGCGAGCCGCTGCCGTCCGCGGCCGAGCTCGCTGCGCTGCCCGTCGACGGCTCGCACCCGCTGCTCGACCGCGATGACGTGCATGAGATCTACGCCGAGTGGCGCCGCGTGTTCGACGCGTACGACCCGCCGCGCACCGCCGTCGCCGAGGCCTGGGTCGCCTCCGACCGGGTGCCGAAGTACGCGAGCCCGGAGAGCCTGGGCCAGTCGTTCAACTTCGACCTGCTGCGCGCCAGGTTCGACGCGGGCGAGTTCCGCCGGATCGTGACCGACAACATCGCCCTCGCGGCCCGTTCCGGCTCGTCGAGCACGTGGGTGCTGTCGAATCACGACGTGTTCCGGCACGCGACGCGCTACGCACTGCCGCGGGTCGAGGAGATCGACGGCGCCGTGCCGAACCGACACGGCGGGGGCTGGCTCGAAGCCGGCGCCGATGAAGCGGTCATCGATCGGGTCGGGGGACTGCGGCGTGCGCGCGCGGCGTCGCTGTTCCTGCTCGGGCTGCCCGGATCGGCATACCTGTACCAGGGCGAGGAGCTGGGCCTGCACGAAGTGGCCGAGATCCCCGCCGACCAGCGTCAGGACCCGACCTTCTTCCGCACGCACCAGGAGCAGTACGGGCGCGACGGATGCCGCGTGCCGCTGCCCTGGACCCGCGAGGGCTCCTCGTTCGGTTTCGGTTCGGGCGGCGCGCACCTGCCGCAGCCGTCGTGGTTCGCGGACGTGTCGGTCGAGGCGGAGGAGGGCGACCCGGCATCCACGCTCTCGCTCTACCGTCGCGCGCTCGCCCTGCGGCACGAGCTGCTCGCGCCGGAGCACCTGGAATGGGTCGAGACCGGCCGGGACGACGTGCTGCGCTTCCGCCGCCCGAACGGGTGGGAGGTCGTGACGGTGTTCGGCGTGGAGCCGTTCGCGCTGCCCCTCGCCTCGGGGCAGCGTGTGGTGCTGTCGAGCGCGCCGATCGACGGGGGCGTCGTGCCGGGGGAGACGACCGTGTGGGTCGCCGCGGCCTGAGCCGGCGGGGTGACCTCAGGGGCGCCCGAACTGCAAGGTCTCTCGGGCGGCGCGCCGCCGGGCGAGCGGATGCCGCGGCGTGTCGCCCGGCATCCCTTGCAGTTCGGGCACCGCGGGCGGGGCCGCGCGAACCTGCACGATCAGACGATCGCGCGCGCCTTGTTGTTGCGGGGGTCGTGCGTCAGTTCGATCAGACCCAGCCGCTCCAAGAGCGGAGGAACGTACATGGCGAACCGTCCTCGATACCCCTTGCGCAGGCCGTACCACCCACCGACAGGGTTCGTGGGCTCCCGAGCCCACGCTTCGATCGTTCCGGGAGATGCCGGCTTGTTCTCATCCGCGGCCCCGAGAGGAACCCAATCCCCCTGGGCCGCGAGCCACTGCGTCAGATCTTCGACGGCACGGGCGTGGTAGGTGAGCCAGGTGGTGCCCACGTGGCAGAACAGCACAGCGGGGTCGGCGGAATCATCCCGGTAGATGCTGTAGCGGGATGTGCCCGGGGCGGTGGTCAGATCCCAGGGGGATTGCTTCGTGCCTTCGACCATGGCTGCCTCCCGCGAGCGTGCTTGACCGTCAGGCTCGCACGGCACCGGCGCCGAGTCAACGATCGCGGCAGCGGTCGAGCCCAGGTTGCCGGGGCGAGGGGGCTGTGGAGAACTTCCGTGGCGGGTTCGTGACGCTGGCTAGGATGCCGGGGTGACAGCCCCCCGCTTCGTACCCCGTACCGCTCTCGTCCTCCTTCTCGGCGCCGCTGCTCTCGGCTTCGCGGCATGCGCCGCCGCGGCCGACGTCGCGTCATCGCCGTCGGTCTCCGGCTCGGGCGCCGTCGGAGCCGCGTCGCCCACCGGCAGCACCGGCGATCCCGGCGACGGCGACGGAGGCGACGGCGGTGGTGACGCGGGCGGGGGCAGCGCACCGTCGGTCCCGACCATGGCGCTCGCGGACGTGCTCGGCCGCTACCCCGACTGCGCCGCGATGGGGTCGCTGCTGGGCTCGGCGCTCGACGGGCTCGAGCCGAACGGTGCGGACAACGACGGCCAGACCGTGCAGTGCGACTGGATCTCGGCGATCGGCGACGACGTCAACAATGTCAGCATCACGGTCACGACCAACAACGGCGCCGTCGACGTCGCCGCCAAGGACGACATCGCCGCCATCGGCTCCGAGTATGTCGCGGATGCCGCGCTCGAGGCGCGCGGCGGCATCGCCTGGCTGACGAAGAACACCGGCGACCTGCGCATCTTCGTGACCAACGTCGACGTGCCGGGGCTCGCCGTCTCGATCACCTCCGGTGCCCTCAACCAGGATCCGCGCATCTCCGGCGGTCCCGCGGTCGCCGCCGCGAAGCAGCTCCTCGGCATCGCGGGCTGACACTCGACCGCCGCGCCGCCTCCGACCCGGGCACGCCGGCCCCCGGCCCGGGCGTGCCCGGGTAAACTCTGGCGTGCCCGAAAGTCCCGCCGACCCCGCGAACACCCCCGAGAGCTCCGCCTCGGCACCGCCGACGACCGACCCGAGCGCGCCGACGATCGACCCGGCCGAGCTCGAGATCGCGCTGCGCGTCATCGACGCGGCATCCCACCTCGACCGCGACGACCCCGCCTACATCGCCCTGCGCCGCCAGACGGGCAAGATGTACAAGGACGTCAAGCGCCTGTCCCGTCAGGAGAAGCGCCAGCGCATCGCCGACGCCGACCGCGCGGTGGTCGCCGCCACCGCCACGGGCGCCCCCGACCGCATCGACGACGAGACCCGCGGCATCCCGCTCGCGGCGCGCACGGCGGCGCCGATCGCCGGCGAGCTCATCAAGCCGCGCGCCTGCTACATCTGCAAAGAGCTGTACACGACCGTCGACGCGTTCTACCACCAGCTGTGCCCCGACTGCGCGGCGATGAGTCACGCCAAGCGCGACGCCCGCACCGACCTGACCGGCAGGCGAGCCCTCCTCACCGGCGGCCGCGCGAAGATCGGCATGTACATCGCGCTGCGGCTGCTGCGCGACGGCGCGCACACGACGATCACGACCCGCTTCCCTCGCGACGCCGTCCGCCGCTTCTCGGCCCTCCCCGACAGCGCCGACTGGATCCACCGGCTCAAGATCGTCGGCATCGACCTGCGCGATCCCGCCCAGGTCATCGGTCTCGCGGATGCCGTGGCCGCCGACGGACCGCTCGACATCCTCATCAACAACGCGGCGCAGACCGTGCGCCGCTCCGCCGGGGCCTACAAACCGCTCGTGGATGCCGAGCTCGCGCCGCTGCCGACGGGACCCCTGCCGGAGCTGCTGACCTTCGGCCACACCAACGACGCGCATCCCCTCGCGCTCGCGCAGTCGGTGTCGAGCCATCCGATCCTCGCAGCCGCGGCCCGCACGGCCGACGAGTTGACCGCCGAGGCGATGGCGGCGGGCTCGTCGTCGCTGGAGCGCCTGGCGGCGGGCACCGCCATCGACGCGGGCGGTCTCGTGCCCGACGAGAACCACATCAACAGCTGGACCCAGTCGGTGGACCAGGTCGAGCCGCTGGAGATGCTCGAGGTGCAGCTGGCGAACATGACCGCGCCGTTCCTGCTCGTCTCCCGCCTGCGCCCCGCCATGGCGGCGTCGCCGGCGCGGCGAAAGTACGTCGTGAACGTGTCGGCCATGGAGGGGGTGTTCAGCCGCGGATACAAGGGGCCGGGGCATCCGCACACGAACATGGCCAAGGCGGCGCTGAACATGCTCACGCGCACCAGCGCCCGCGAGATGTTCGAGACCGACCGCATCCTCATGACGGCCGTCGACACCGGCTGGATCACCGACGAACGCCCCCACTACACGAAGGTGCGCCTCGCCGAGGAGGGCTTCCACGCACCGCTCGACCTGGTCGACGGCGCGGCCCGCGTCTACGACCCGATCGTGCGGGGCGAGGCGGGCGAAGACCTGTTCGGCATCTTCCTCAAGGACTACCGCAAGAGCCCGTGGTGACCGGCCGCTGACCGGTCGGCGCGCTCAGTGCTCCGGCAGGAAGTAGGCCGCCGCGAGCGGCGCGACCTCCAGAGCGGATGCCGCGGCCCGGTCGACCCAGCGCAGCTCCTCGATCTCGGCATCCGTCACGGGCTGCTGATCGCCGATGTCGACACGGAAGACGTCGGCGACGACGGCGAAGCCCGGCTCGTTCGCGGCGGGCGCGGTGAACTCGCCGAGCGGCGTGAGGTCGGCACCGGTCAGGCGCAGCCCGATCTCCTCGGCGAGCTCGCGGATGAGCGTCTGCGCGGCATCCTCGCCGGCCTCGGGCTTGCCGCCCGGCTGCATGAACGCGCGGGTGCCCGCCTTGCGCACGAGGAGCAGGCGGCCGTCCGCGTCGGTGATCACGGCGGCGGAGACGCGGATCGAGCGTGCGGATCCGGTCGGGGCGGCGGAGGCATCCGGAGTCGAGGTCACCCTCGAACGCTAACAGTCGACGACCCCGTGCCGCCGCGGTGTCGCAGTGCGCTGAGCCCGCGCGCCCGGCGAGGGCGGCCCCTGGCCGTGCGCCGCCGCAGACGGTTGACTGGGCGTATGAAGCTCCTGCTGACCTCGGGCGGGGTCACCAACGACAGCATCCGCCGCACCCTCGAGGAGATGCTCGGCAAACCCATCGCCGACAGCTCCGCGCTGTTCGTGCCGACGGCCCAGTGGGGGCAGCCGATGTGCTCGCCCGAGACGGTCTGGCGATCCACGGCGGGCACCTGGCCGGACGACATCCCCAGTCCCGTCGAACTCGGATGGCGCTCCGTCGGGGTGCTCGAGCTCACCGCACTGCCGACGATCGCGCCCGAGCGGTGGATGCCGTGGGTGCGCCAGGCCGACGCCCTGCTCGTCGACGGGGGTGAGGCCGTTTACCTCGCCGAGTGGATCCGCACCTCGGGGCTCGGCGATCTGCTGCCCGAGCTCGAGGACACCGTCTGGGTCGGCATCAGTGCCGGGAGCATGGCGCTCACACCCCGCGTGGGCCCGGAGTTCGTCGACCGCGACCCCGGCGGCACCGACGAGACGCTCGGCCTCGTCGACTTCTCGATCTTCCCCCACCTCGACTACCCGGGCTGGACGGGGAACACGACCGCGGCGGCGCACCGATGGGCGGCCGCCCTCGGGGCGCGCGCCTACGCCATCGACGACCAGACGGCCATCCGGGTCGTCGACGGCGCGGTCGAGGTGATCTCCGAGGGCACCTGGGAGCTGCTCAACGCGTGAGCATCACCTTCAGCGCCTCGCGCGCGTCCATCGCGGCGTAGGCGGCGGGCGCCTCGTCGAGCGTCATGATCCGGTCGAACACGCGGCCGGGATCGATCGTGCCGTCGAGCACCAGCGGGATCGTGTCGTCGAGATAGGCGCGCACCGGGGCCACCCCTCCGGTCAGCGTGATGTTCTTGCCGAACAGCGACGCCGATCCGACCGGTGCGCTCTCGTACTGCGGCACGCCGACGCGGGAGATGACACCGCCGGGGCGCACGACACCGTACGCCTGCTCGTACGCGGGCATGTGGCCGACGGCCTCGATGACGACGTGGCTGCCCTCGCCGTTCGTGAGGTCGCGGACACGCGCGATCCCGTCGGCTCCCCGCTCCGCGACGACGTCGGTCGCGCCGAACTCCACGCCGAGATCGGTGCGGTCGGTGTGCCGACCCATCAGGATGATCCGCTCGGCCCCGAGGGTTCGGGCGGCCAGCACCGCCGACAGGCCCACGGCGCCGTCGCCGATCACGGTGACCGTCTGTCCGGCGCGGACCCGGGCGAGATGCGCGGCGTGATAACCCGTGAGGTACACGTCCGAGAGCGTCAGCAGCGAGGCGAGCAGCGCGTCGGATGCGGCATCCGGATCGACGTCGCGCACGACGACCAAGGTGCCGTCGGCCTGGGGGATCAGGGCCCGTTCGGCCTGGAGGCCGCCGACGCGCCCGCTGCCGTAGAAACCGCCGTGCAGGCACGAGGTCTGGAAGCCCTCCCGACAGAAGACGCACGTGTTGTCGGAGTAGACGAACGGCACGATCACGAAGTCGCCCGGGCGCACTGCCGTCACCTCGGCGCCGGTCTCCTCGACGACGGCGATGAGTTCGTGCCCCATCCGCCGGCCCTTCGACGACTCGGCCATCGAATGGTACGGGTGCAGATCGGAGCCGCAGACGCACGCGCGGACGATGCGCACGACGGCGTCGGTCGGCTGCTGGACGACGGGATCGGGGACGTTCTCGACGCGGACGTCTCCGGCGCCGAACATGACGGTTGCTCGCATGAGTACATTTCACGCCATCCGGCCTGCCCTTTCCATTATCCCGCGCGGAGGGGGGCTTGCCGCAAGGGCCCCTCCGTGGGGCAGAATCGCAGGTCGCGCCGTCTTTTGCGGCGCGAGAAGGGGATTCGGATGCCGACGGGAAACACTTCGGAGAGCGTGTTCGATCTGCCGTCACGGCTGCACCGCAAGGCCGATCCGCTGCTCATCGGCCGGGACGAGCAGCAGTTCGCCGCCATCGCCCGGGCCCTCGCCGCCGACGTGCGGCGCACCGAGGAGCGTTCGGCGGCGCTGCAGCGCGAGGCCGTCGGCGGCGGCCAGCGGGCGCTCGAGCGCGACCTCGAGGTGCAGAGCCTGACGGCGCGGCTGCGCATCCTCCGCCGGTTCGGCCTCGATGCTTGTATCGGCCGCATGGTCGATGCGGCGGGAGCCGTCACCTACATCGGGCGCTTCGGTCTCGCGGATGCCGCGGAGGAGCGGCTGCTGACGGACTGGCGGGCCCCGGCATCCGCCCCGTTCTTCGCCGCGACCGCGGCGCGTCCGCTCGGTCTCACGAGCCGGCGCCGCTATCGCTGGCGGGAGGGACGCATCGTCGACTACTGGGACGAGGTGTTCGCCGACGACGGCGTGGACCACAGCGGCGCGCTCGACGACCAGTCGGCGTTCATCGCGAGCCTCGGCGCCAGCCGTTCGCCCCGGATGCGCGACGTGCTCGGGACGATCCAGGCCGACCAGGACGCGATCATCCGCGCCGACTCCCGGCGCGCGCTCGTCGTCGACGGCGGCCCCGGGACGGGCAAGACGGTCGTCGCGCTGCACCGCGCCGCGTACCTGCTCTACGACGATGCGCGGATGCGGGCCGGACACGGCGGGCTGCTGTTCGTGGGCCCGCACCGCCCGTACGTCGACTACGTGGACGACGTGCTGCCGAGCCTCGGGGAGGACGGCGCGCTGGTCTGCGCCGTCGACGATCTCGTCGCCGGGGGCGCCGAGGCGGCGGAGGAGACCGATCCGCAGATCCGGCGCCTGCTCGGCGACGGTCGCGTGGTCGACGCCGTCGACGCCGCGGTGCGCCGGTGGCAGCGCCCGCCGACGCGTGCGACCGCGATCGAGACCGCGTGGGGGACCGTCGTGGTGGGGCCCGCGGAGTGGTCCGAGATCTTCGCCGACGCCGACGAGCTGCCGCACAACGCGCACCGCGCGCGGGCCTGGGATCGCCTGCTCGACCTGCTCGAGGACCGCATCGACGACGACCTGCGCGACGGCGGTGGCGGGTCGGCGGATGCCTGGGGGGAGGGCTGGGGCGAGGCATCCCGTCCCCGCGACGACTTCGACGCGTACGGCTCGGGCTGGGAGGAGGACGAGTCGACCCGCGAGACGCTGGAGAACGACGAGGAGCTGCGGGCGCTGTTCGATCGGGCCTGGCCGCTGCTGGATCCCGAGGCGCTGCTGCGCGGGCTTCTCTCGACGCCCGAGCTGCTGCGACGCTGCGCACCCTGGCTGGCGGCCGCGGACGTCGACGTGCTCGTCGCGCGCGGTGCGCCGCCCGCGTGGACCGACGTCGATCTGCCCCTGCTCGACGCGGCCCGCCGCGGCGTCGGTGATCCGCGCAGCGAGGTGCGCGAGCGGCGGGCGCGCCGTGCGGCCGCCGAAGAGCGCCGGGTGATGTCCGACGTGGTGAGCGACCTGATCGCGGCCGACGACGGCGACCTGCGGATCATGTCGATGCTGCGCGGGCAGGATCTGCGCGGCACGCTCGCGCAGCCCACGGCATCCGAGCGCGACCCGTACGCCGGGCCGTTCGCGCACCTGGTCATCGACGAGGCGCAGGAGCTCACCGACGCGCAGTGGCGGATGCTGCTGCGCCGGTGTCCGTCGCGGAGCGTGACGATCGTCGGAGATCGCGCGCAGGCGCGCCACGGTTTCCCCGAGACCTGGGACGAGCGGCTCGCGCGGGTCGGCCTGGATCGGGCGAACGTCACGTCGCTGAGCGTCAACTACCGCACGCCCCAGGAGGTGATGGACGTCGCCGGCCCGGTCATCCGCGCCGCGCTGCCCGACGCGAACGTCCCGGAGTCGATCCGCCGCACCGGGATTCCGGTCGCCTACGGGTCGCGGGATGAGCTGGAGGCGGTGCTGGACGCGTGGGAGCGCGACCGCGCGGAGGGGACGGCGGTGGTGATCGGCGCGCCCGCGTTCGCATCACGACCGCGGGTGGCGTCGCTCGATCCGCAGCGGGTCAAGGGCCTCGAGTTCGACCTCGTCGTGCTCGTCGATCCCGACCGGTTCGGCGGGGGGATCACCGGCGCCGTCGACCGGTACGTCGCGATGACCCGCGCGACCCAGCGCCTCGTCGTGCTCTCGTGACACCGGCTGCGCGCGGGAGCGCCGGCACGCTCAGCCGGCGCGGCGCAGACGCAGCCCGAGGAAGAGCACCGCGGATGCCGCGGTCAGCGCCGCGGCGAGCACGATCACCGCGGTCCAGCCGGCGCCGGCGAACAGGTGGGTCGAGGCCGTCCCCGCCACGGTGCTGCCCAGGTAGTAGGTGAGCAGGTAGGCGCTCGAGGCGCGCGACGTGCTGCGCCCGGTCGCCTGGGCGCGGGCGACGACCCAGCCGCTGAGCACCGAGTGCGTGCCCAGGAACGCCGCGGTCAGCAGCCCGAGTCCCGCGAACACCGCGACGACGTCCGGCCAGACGAGCAGGCCGATCGCGCCGAGGGTGGCGGCGGCGCCGAGCAGCGATGTCAGCGCGCGACCGCGGCGGCGCGAGATCCGGTGGAACAGCCCCGGCGCGAGGATGCCGAGGGGGTAGGCGAGGTAGACGAACACCTCCGCCGCTCCGAGCGAGAAGGGCGGCCCGTCGAGGCGGAACGGCACGGCGTTGTACAGCCCGACGAACGTCGCCATCGCGAGCGCACCGGCGGCGCACACCGCCAGGATGACGGGGTCGCGCAGGGAGGCGACCGCGCCGCCGAGCAGGTCGCCGAGGCGGAGGGGGAGGGGCGCCGCGCCGTCGCGGGGCAGTGCGATCCACACCAGGGCGCCGACGACGACGCTCACGCCACCGAGCACGATGCTCACCGTCTGCCAGCCTCCGAGGGCCGCGAGCGGCAGCGGAGCGAGCCGCCCGACGGCCCCGCCGACCGCGGTGCCGGAGATGTACAGCGCGTTCGCGCGCCCGTGCGCGTCCTCGCGCACGGCGTCGCGGAGGTAGGCGAGTGCGACGGCGGGCAGGACGGCCAGGGCGAGGCCGCCGGCGGCGCGCAGGGCGAGGAAGAGCTCCCACGTGGGCGCGACGGCGCAGGCGACCGACAGGACTCCGGCGAGCACGAGCGAGCCGCTCATCGCGGTGACGCGCCCGATGCGGTCGGAAAGCGGGCCCGACAGCAGCAGTCCCAGCAGCATGGCCGCGGTCGTGGCGGAGATCGCGAGCCCGGACGCTCCGGCATCCACCCGGAACGACGCCGCGATCGCGGGCAGCAGCGGCTGCGGGAAGTAGATGATCGCGAAGTTCGCGAGGCCGCCGGCGGCCAGCAGGCCGACGACCCGGCGGTAGGAGGGCGTGCCGGCGGCCAGGCGCGCGATCGAGCCGGTGGGGGTGCGGTCGAGCACGCTGGCGGCCATGCGCTCCATCGTGATCCGCCGGTGTCGTGTCCGGAAATGATCTGACGCGCCCGTGTGATGCGTCTGGCGCATAATGAGGCGCATGGACGAGCAGGCACTGCGGATCTTCCTCTCCCTCGCCGAGACGCAGAACACCCGCGACACCGCGGCCGAGCTGCGCGTGAACCAGTCGAACGTCTCGCGCGCCCTCGCCCGCCTGGAGGCGCAGGTGGGGATGCCGCTGTTCGCGCGGCACGGCAAGCGACTCGAGCTGAACGCCGGCGGCCTCGCCTTCCGCGCCGACGCGGCCGGTGTGCTCGACGCCTTCGATGCGGCCCGCCGCCACGCCGAGCTCATCGCGGAGGAGGGGCGGCTGCTGCGCGTCGGGTTCCTGCATTCGGTCGCGCGGTGGATGGTGCCCGACGTCGTGCAGCGCTTCCGCGCGCTCCGGCCCGACGTACGCGTCTCGCTGCGGCAGGGCTTCGCCCGCGATCTCTACGGCTGGCTCGCGCTCGATGCGATCGACGTCGCGCTGAGCACCGCGCCGATCGCGCCGTCCGCGGCGTCCGACGACATCGGCTGGCTCGCCCTCGCCGAGGAGCCGTTGTGCATCGCCGTCCCGGCGGGGCACCCGCTCGCGGCGGCCGACGGGGTCGAGGTCGGCGACCTCGCCGGTCGCGACTTCATCGGCTTCTCGCGCATCGCCGAGCTGCGCGCGGTGGTCACCGGCATCCTCGACGAGGCGGGCGTCGCCGTGAACGTGACCTTCGAGAGCAGCGAGATCGACACGATGCGCAGCCTGGTCGCCGGCGGTCTGGGCGTCTCGATCCTCCCGCGCACCCCGGGTCGCGACGATCCGGGGGTCGTCTACCTGCCCCTCCGGCCGCGGCGCGTGCGGGCGCTGGGCATCGCGTGGAGCCCGACGGCGCAGGGCGCCCCCTACGCGACCGAGCTGGTGGCGGCGCTCGCGGCTCCGTAGCCACCCGGCCCGATCCGCGAGCCCCGCGCGGCGGACCGACTGACCGACGACGGGCGACGATCCGGACACACGGACGCGGCGGCATCCGCCAGAATCGTGGTGCCCGGCCGTCGCGCGATGGCCGGGCATCCGTTTCGACCCGCCCTCACCCGAAGGACGTGCTCCCGATGACCGAGAACTGGTTGCTGGCCCGACCCGACGTCGACCTCGACGAGGTGCGGGCGCTCGCTCGTCGCGAGTACGGCGTCGACGGCGAGCTGACCGAGCTGGGCAGTCAGCAGGATCGCAACTTCCTGGTGCGCGGCGCCGACGGCGCGGGTCTGCTCGTCAAGATCTTCCACCCCACCGTCGACGCGGCCGCGGTCGCGCTGCACATCGCCGCATCGGACCGCCTGCGCGCCCAGGGGCTCCTCACGCCCGAGGTGCTCACGACGGCAGACGCCGCCCGCACGACGCAGATCGTCTGCGCCGACGGGCAGGTCGCTCGCGTGGCCGGGTTCCAGATCGTCGACGGCCGGCCGCTGTCCGACGTCACCGACGCCGATGGGGCCCAGGCCGAGGAGCTCGGCGCGCTGGTCGCGGAGGTCACCACCGCGTTCGCGGGGCTGGATGCCGACGACACCGACCGCAATCTGCAATGGGAGCTGGGCAACGCGCTCGCCGTCGTCGAACAGCTCATCGACGACCTGCCGGAGGATCGGCGCGCGCAGTGCCTCACCGCGGCCCGGCGTGCGGCGGCCGAGCTGGACCGTGTCGCGGCGGACCTCCCGCGTCAGGTGATCCACGGCGACCTGACGGCCGACAACGTCATGCGCGACCGTCGGGGACGGCACTGGGTGATCGACCTCGGCGACGTCGCGACGTCGTGGCGGGCCGCCGAGCTCGCGATGCTGCTCGCCGACCTCATGGGCCGCACCGACGACCTCGCGATCGTCGGCCGGGCCGTCGCCGGCTTCGATGCGCACGCGCACCTCGCCGACGCCGAGCTCGAGGCACTCTGGCCCCTCGTCGTGCTGCGCGGCGCCGTGCTCGCCGTCAGCGGGTGGAGCCAGCTGCGCATCGACCCGGGCAACGACTACGCGCGTGAGCGGGTCGAGCACGAGTGGCAGGTGTTCGCGCGGACGGCGCGCGTGCCGTCGTCCGAGGTGACGGCGCAGCTGCGTCTCGCGGCCGGGCGGCCGCACCGCCGAGGCGTCGCCTACCGACCCATGCTGGCGCGGGGGGATGCCGCGGCCACCGTGGATCTCGGCATCCGGAGTCCGCTTCTCGACCGGGGGCGCTGGACCGTGCCCGGCATCGAGCAGGAGCTCGTGAGGGAGGCGTTGAACGATGCGCCGATCGCCGTGCTCCGCTACGGCGAGAGCCGGCTGAGCCGCGTGTCGACGGACACCACGCGGCCCGCGGCGACGCGGGCGCGCTGCGTCGAGCTGTGGACGCGCCCGGGCGCCGCGGTCGCCGCGCCCTTCCGCGGCTTCACGCAGGTCGACGTGGGCGCCGGGGCGGTGGAGCTCCACGACGCGGGCGTCGTCCTGCGGATCGAGGGGGTCGACCTCGCCGCCGAGGTCGCGGCGGGCGAGGCGGTGGATGCCGGGGCCGTGCTCGGCCGTGTCGCCGAGGCCGAGCCGGGCCTCGGGCGCCTGCGCATCACCCGGCGCCTGCGAGACGCCGCACCGGCCGCCCCGTTCGTCGACGCCGACGGGGAGGACCAGACGCCGGGAGCCGCGGATCCGTCGCCGGTCCTCGGCGTGCCGCGGGTGGCCGACCCGGTGGCTGCGACCCGCCGCGCCCGACGGGTGCGGGAGGAGGCGATCGGCGCCGCCGCGGAACGGTTCTACGCCGAGCCGCCGCAGATCGAGCGCGGCTGGGGCGCGCTGCTCGTCGACACGCAGGGCCGCGCGTACGTCGACCTCGTCAACAACGTCTCGGCCATCGGTCACGCCCACCCCGAGTTCGCCGACCGTGTCGCCCGCCAGCTGAACCTGCTCAACACCAACTCGCGCTTCCTCTACGACGCGTTCGCGGAGTTCGCCGCGCGGCTCGTCGCCCATGCCCCCGACCCGTCGCTCGACACGGTGATCCCCGTCAACAGCGGCTCGGAGGCCGTCGATCTGGCCCTCACCCTCGCCCGCGTCGCGACCGGTCGGCGCGATGTCATCGCGGTGCGCGAGAGCTATCACGGGTGGACGAGCGCCGCCGACGCCGTCAGCACGTCGGCGTTCGACAATCCGCACGCCGCCGACTCGCGACCCGCCTGGGTGCACCTCGTCGACGCCCCGAACGCCTACCGGGGCCGCCACCGTGGGCCGGATGCCGGGGCCGCCTACGCGCGCGAGGTCGCCGATCTCGCGCGCTCCCTGGCCGCGGAGGGCCGCCCCGCGGGTGCGTTCATCTGCGAGCCGGTGCTCGGCAACGCCGGCGGCGTCGTCCCGCCGCGCGGGTATCTCACCGCCGTCGCCGACGCCGTGCGGGCCCACGGCGGCCTGGTCGTCGCCGACGAGGTGCAGGTCGGCTACGGGCGCCTCGGCGACGCGTTCTGGGGGAGCACGTTGCAGGGGCTCGTCCCCGACATCGTCGCGGTGGCCAAGGCCGCCGGCAACGCCTACCCGCTGGGAGCCGTCCTCACCCGCCGCGAGATCGTCGACGCGCTCGCGCGGGAGGGGACCTTCTTCTCGTCGGCCGGCGGCACCCCCGTCAGCGCCGTCGCGGGATCGGCGATCCTCGACATCATCGACGCGGAGGGGCTGCAGGACAACGCGCGCCGGGTCGGCCGCGTGATCGCCGACGGGGCCCGCGCGCTGGCGGAGCGGCATCCGCTCATCGGCGCGGTGCACGGCACGGGCCTGTACCTCGGCATCGAGCTGGTCCGCGACCGCGACACCCTCGAGCCGGCCCGCGCGGAGGCCGCGCGCGTGTGCGACCTGCTGCGCGAGCACGGTTTCATCGTGCAGCCGGCGTCGGAGCGGCAGAACGTGCTGAAGGTCAAGCCGCCGCTCGTGCTGACCGAGCCCGACGCGCGTCGCTTCCTCGCCGCCCTCGACACCGTCTTGAGCACGCTCGGCGACTGAGCGCGCTCAGCCCCGCAGGACCGCGACGATCTCGTCGCGGGTGGGCATGCCCGCCGCGGCGCCGGGGCGGGTCACGGCGAGGGATGCCGCGGCGCTCGCCGCCGCGAGGGCGTCCGTCAGCTCGGCGCCGTCGGCGAGCCAGGCGACCAGCACTCCCGCGAACGTGTCGCCGGCGCCGGTGGTGTCGACGGCGTGCACGGCGCGGGCGGCGACGGGCGCGAGGAGGGTGCCGCCCCGGGCGACGATCGCCCCGGCCGCACCCCGCGTGACGACGGCGATGCCGCTGCCGTCGCCGCCCGCGGCGCGGGCGCTGAGCCCGCGGGCCGCCGCCTCGGGGTCGTCGCCCACCGCCCCCTCGGGGTCCAGCGCCCGCAGCAGCACGGCGGCCTCGCCGTCGTTCGGGACGACGATGTCGGCGAGCGGAACGAGCTCGGCGGCCGCGGGCACGGCGGGCGCCGGGGTGAGCACCGTCCGCACACCGGCGGTGCGCGCGAGCTCCAGAGCCGCGCGCACGAGCGTCAGCGGGCGCTCCAGCTGCACGAGGAGGAACGCCGCTCCCGCGATGGCGCGCCGGTCGGCGTCGGTGAGGGCGTCGTCGGCGTTCGCCCCCGGGACCACCACGATCGCGTTCTCGCCGTCGTCGGTCACGCTGATGGCGGCGACCCCGGTGGACCCGGCGGCCGCGGGCGCGGTCGCGGTGCGGATGCCGTCGGCATCCACGCCCGCCGCGCGCAACGCCTCGACGAGCCGGTGGCCGAACGCGTCGTCGCCGACGCACCCGAGGAACGCGACGGTGTCCGCGGACCCGGCTGCCCGCGCCGCGGCGATCGCCTGGTTGAGCCCCTTGCCGCCGGGCCCCGTGGCGAACGACGTGCCCGCGAGCGTCTCGCCCGGCCGCGCGAGACGCGGCTGTCGCACGACGAGGTCCATGTTGGCGCTGCCGAGGACGACGATCCGGCTCATCCTCAGACTCTACGGGGAGCGCCCCGCGCGGCGGCCGGCCCGTCCGGGGCGGCTCGTAGAGTGGGGGAGATGACTTCCTCGCCGCAGTCCCGTCGCCCCCTCTCGTCCCGGCCGCTTCCGCGTCGTACCCCTGTCGAGCTCGGCATCCCCGAGGCCGCGGTGCTGGCGCTCGCGGAGAGGCTCGCGGCCGAGGGCCTCGACCCGCACGCGCTTCTCGTCGCCCGCCACGGAGAGGTCGCGTTCGAGACCGCGTGGGCTCCGTACCGGTTGGAGCGGCCGGCTCTCGTGTACTCGGCATCCAAGACCTACACGTCCCTCGCGATCGGCTTCCTCGCCGACGAGGGCCGGCTGCGACTGGACGACTCGGCCGGCATCGCCGTGGGCGAGGACAACCCGCACGGCATCACGGTGCGCCATCTGCTCACGATGAACACCGGGCACTCCGCGGAGCAGATCGACCGGATCGGCGCGGACCCGCTCGTGCTGCTCCGGGAGGCTCCGGCGTTCGCGCCCGGCACGCACTTCGCGTACAACTCCCCGGCCACGCACACGCTCTCCGCGATCGTCACGGCCCTCACCGGCGAGCCGCTCACGACCTACCTGCGCCCGCGGCTGCTCGACCCGCTCGGCATCGGGGAGCGCTGGATGTCGCCGTACGGAGGCATCGAGCACGGCGCCTCCGGCTTCCACCTCACGGTGGACGACCTCGCGCGGACCGCGATCATGCTGGGTGCGGGCGGCGTCTTCGACGGCGTGCAGGTCGCACCCGCCTGGTATGTCGAGGAGCTGTCGCGCCCCTGGTCGGAGACGGCCGCGTTCGACGGTCCGGTGGCCGCCGACGGCGAGGTCAACGACTGGGCGGTCGGCTACGGCTACCAGGTGTGGCGCGGCCGTCACGGGTTCCGGCTGGACGGCGCCGCCGGGCAGTTCGGTCTCGTCCTTCCCGAGCACGACCTCGTCATCGCCTACCAGGGCGCCACGCTCGACACCCAGGCGACGCTGCGCGCGTTCTGGGCGTTCGTCGCGGCCGTCGAGGTCGCGGATGCGGCGGGCGGGGCGGATGCCGCGACCCCCGCTGCCGGGGCGGGCGCAGGCGCGCCTGCGGGGACCGCTCCGGCCGTGACCGCCGGTGCCGTGCCGCGCGATGCGTGGTCCGCGCGTGACCGGCTCGCGGTCAGCGCCGAGCCGTTCGCCTCCGCGGGGCTCGTCCTCGACGACACGGCGGACGGGTGGAGCCTGGTGCTGCCCGACGTCGGCACGCTTCCCGTCGCCCCCTTCTGGCAGGAGGTCGCGGTCGAGGGCCCGGCCCCCGACGGCGCCCCCGGCGCCACCCACCTGCGCCTGGCCACCCGCGGGGAGCGCGGCGACGACGGCAGCGTCCTCGTGCACGTCGTCGACACGACCTCCCCCCACCGCGCCATCATCCGCCGTGCCGCCTCCGGCGCCGTCGACGCCGGCTGGCACGTGCCGCCCCTCGGGGGAGGTTGGGAGGTGCTGCGCGTCCCGGCATCCGTCCCCCGCATCGACACCTCGGCATCGGCCGTGCTGCTCGACATGGACGGTACCCTCGTCGACTCGCACGCCGTCGTCGAACGGCTGTGGACGCAGTGGTCGCTCGATCACGGCGTCGACCCGGCGCGGACCCTGTCGATCATCCACGGCCGCCAGGGGCAGGACTCGATGGCGATCCTGCTGCCGGATCGCCCGCACGAGGTCAACCTCGCCGAGAACGCCGAGCTGCTCGCCCTCGAGACCGCCCAGACCGACGGGGTCGTCGCGATCCCCGGCGCGGCCGCCCTGCTGGCCGCGCTCGCCGCGGCCGACCTGCCCTACGCCCTCGTCACCTCGGCGACCACGGAGCTCGCGACCGCGCGCATGCGGGCGGCCGGGCTGCCGCTGCCGCCCGTCGTCATCGCCGCCGCCGACGTGAGCCGCAGCAAGCCCGACCCGGAGGGATTCCTCGCCGGCGCGGCCGCGCTCGGGGTGGATGCCGCGCGCTGCATCGTGGTCGAGGACTCCGCCAACGGCATCGCCGCCGGACTCGCCGCCGGCATGCGCGTGATCGGCGTCGGTCCGCACGCCGCCGAGGCGGCGCCCACGTGGACGGTCGCGGACGCCCGCGGCATCCACGTCACCCGCCCCGACGGCGCGGACCCTCTCATCACCCTCGACTGACGCCGCGCCCCCCGCCCCCGCCGGGCCCCCTCCCCCTCACGCGAGAAACCACACCCGCCCCGAGAAACCACGGCGCCGACGGTTTCTCGGGATGGATGTGGTTTCTCGGCCGCGGGGCGCCCCGCTCGGCCGCGGGCGGCGCCGTCAGTCGGTCTCGCCGTGCGGGGCGCGGTGGCCCTCACTGAAGCTGAGGTTCTTGCCGAAGGCCTTGCCGATGATCAGCGCGATGCCGACGATCACGAGACCCACGGCCAGGCCCGCGACGGCCGACACGAAGGTGTCGCCGACCCAGACCACCACGGGCCCGAGGGGTTCGAGCGCGTGCTCGACCGCGTGCAGCAGCTCGACCGGCGCGTGCCAGCCGACCTCGCCGAGGTTCGCGAGCACGAGGTGGCCGCCGACCCAGAGCATCGCGACGGTGCCGACGATCGAGATGACGCGGAAGACGCCCGGCATCGACCGCACCACCCGCATGCCGGTGTGGCGCACGCGCGCCGACGAGCTCTTGGCCATCTTCAGGCCGATGTCGTCGATCTTGACCAGCAGTGCGACGGCCCCGTAGACCAGCGCGGTCATGGCGAGCGCGATGACGGCGAGCACGGCGAGGCGCAGCCAGAAGTCGAGCTCCGGGTCGACGTTCGACAGGCCGATGAGCATGATCTCGGTCGACAGGATGAGGTCGGTGCGGATCGCACCTCTGACCAGGCGCTTCTCGTCGCGCCCGCCCTCGTCGTCGTGACCGCCGTGGTGGAAGCCGAACCACTCGAGCACCTTCTCGGCGCCCTCGAAGCAGAGGTACGCACCCCCGACGATGAGCAGCCACGGCAGCACCCACGGGGCGAAGGCGGTGAGCACCATCGCGATCGGGATGATGATGAGGAACTTGTTCGCGAGCGATCCCAGGGCGATCCGCCCCACCACCGGCAGCTCGCGCGCGGGCGACAGCCCCTGCACGTACTGCGGAGTCACGGCGGCGTCGTCGATCACGACCCCCGCCGACTTCGCCGACGCCTTGAGCGCCGCGCTGAGGATGTCATCGACGACGGCGAGCAGACCCACGGACATGCCAGCAACAGTACCGGCCGCGCACGACCCGGCTCGCGGATGCCGGGGCTTGCGTCCTCCGAATCGATTCGATAGCCTGAGAGCCGGCGCTCCCCTCCGGAGCGCCTTTCGCCGTTTCCGCCCCCGTCTCGAACCCGGTCGTATGTCACGTTCTCTCACCACCGGTAGCCCCTGGCGCGTCATCCTCGCCTTCGCGGTTCCCCTGCTCATCGGCAACGTCGTGCAGCAGCTCTACCAGTTCGCCGATGCCATCGTCGTCGGCCGTCACCTCGGCGTCGACGCCCTCGCCGCCGTCGGCGCGACGGGAAGCCTGCTGTTCCTGCTGCTCGGCTTCGCATGGGGCCTCACGAGCGGGTTCGCCATTCCGACGGCGCAGGCATTCGGCGCGCGCGACCTCGGCGCGGTGCGACGCTCGGTGGCGGCGGGGACCGTCCTCACCGCCCTCACGACGCTCGTGCTGACCGTGGCGGCGCCCTTGCTCGCCGGCCCCGCGCTGCACCTGCTGCAGACCCCGCCCGAGCTGATGGAGCAGGCGACCGTGTTCGCCCAGATCAGCTTCCTCGGGGCCGGCGCCATCATGGGCTTCAACTATCTGTCGGCGATCATCCGGGCCATCGGCGACTCGCGCACCCCGCTCGTGTTCCTCACGATCGCGTGCGCCCTCAACGTCGCCCTCGTGATCGTCATGGTCGGCCCGCTGGAGCTCGGCGTCGGAGGCGCCGCGCTGGCGACCGTCGTCTCCCAGGCGCTGTCGGTGCTGCTGTGCCTCGAGTACGTGCGGCGCCGGCTGCCGGTGCTGCACATGCGTCGCCTCGACTGGCGGGTGACGCGCGCCGATCTCACCGAGCACCTCCGCCTCGGCCTGCCGATGGGCTTCCAGGCCTCGATCATCGCGATCGGCACCCTCACGGTGCAGGTGGCGCTCAACACCCTCGGCGCCGATGCCGTCGCCGCCTACACGACAGCGTCGCGCGTGGACGGCCTGGCCGTCGCGCTCCTGCAGTCGCTCGGGCTCGCGGCATCCATGTACGCCGCACAGAATCTCGGTGCGCGCCGTCCCGACCGCATCCGCCGCGGCGTCGTGCAGGCCGTGTGGATGGCGCTGATCGCCGCCGTCGTCCTCGGGGCGCTGCTGATCGCCTTCGGTGCGCCGCTCGTGCGTCTGTTCGTCGGCGACGGCAGCGACACCGTCGTGCAGCTCGCCGCGCTGATGCTGCTCATCAACGGCGCCAGCTACACCGCGCTGGGCGTGCTGTTCATCCTGCGCGGCACGCTGCAGGGCCTCGGCAGCACGATCATCCCGACCGTCACGGGCCTCGTCGAGCTCGTCATGCGCGTCGGCGCCGCCGTCGTGCTCGGCCACCTCTTCGGCTTCGTCGGCGTGGTGTGGAGCAATCCGCTCGCCTGGATCGGCGCCGCGGTCATCCTGATCCCCGCCTACGTCCGCGCCCACCGCGCCCTCGAGCGGATGCCGGTCGATCCCGACGAGCCGACCCTCACGACCCCGATCGCCGTCATCGGTCCCACCGACGGGTCGATGGTGGTGGATGCCGTGGTCACCCAGCCCATCCCGCTGCCGCAGCAGCCGGCCGCCGACCTCGTTGCGGCCCGGCCCCGGCGGTGGAAGGGTGGGACCCGAGCGAAGCGGAGGACGCGATGAAGGCAGTTCTGGGCGATGCGACGGTGGCCGAGGCCGACCGCGACGATCTCATCTCGATCGAGGGCAACTGGTACTTCCCGCCGTCGAGCGTGAACTGGGATCTCCTGGAGGAGAGTCCCACTCCCTACACGTGCCCCTGGAAGGGCGAGTGCCAGTACTACTCGGTGCGCGGCGCCGACGGCCTGCTCGCCGACCGCGCCTGGGCGTATCCGCACCCGTACGAGAGCGGCATCGCCCGGGTCGGCAAGGACTTCTCGGGCTACGTCGCGTTCTGGAAGGAGGTGCGCGTCGAGGACTGACGCGCACCGCAGCGTCGCGGCGACCGCAGAGGCGGCAGGATGGATACCGTGACAGCTCCCCTTCAGAACCTCACGCAGATGCCCGACCCGCAGTACCTCATGGTCGGCGACGGCTACCGCATCGCGACGTACTCGTGGGGTGACGAGGACGCGCCGACCGTCGTGGTCGTGCACGGGTTCGCCTCGAGCACGAAGGACAACTGGGTCGCGACCGGGTGGGTGCGCGACCTGACCGCCGCCGGCTACCGGGTGCTCGCGCTCGACCAGCGCGGTCACGGCGCGAGTGACAAGCCGCATGAGCCGAGCGCCTACGACATCCGCCAGCTCGCCGGCGACGTCGAGACGATGCTCGACACCTACCTCGTCGACGAGGCGTCCTACGTCGGCTACTCGCTGGGGGCGCGGGTGGGGTGGGAGGTCGTGCAGGACATCGCCCCGCGCATCCCGCGGGCCGTCCTCGGCGGGGTCCCCGACGGCATCCCGCTCGCGCGCCTCGACCTCGCTCAGGTGCGCGCCCTCATCGCCGACGGCACCCCGGTGACCGATCGCGTCACGCAGAACTACATCGCGCTCACCGAGCGGGTGCCGGGCAACGACCTGCGCGCGCTGCTGGCGATCGCGGAGGGCATGCGGTCCTCCAAGACCGTCGACCCCGACCCCGCGCACGCGCCGCAGCAGCCGGTGATGTTCGCCACCGGATCGCTCGACGGCATCATCGAGGGCTCGAAGGCGCTCGCCGCGGCGTGCCCGCAGGGCCGCTTCGTCGAGATCCCCGACCGCCACCACTTCAACGCCCCCGGCTCGCGCGTCTTCCGCGCCGCCGCCCTGGATTTCCTGGCCGAGTAACCCCGCCGCCCTCCGCCGCCGAGCCGCCACGCCGTGTGCGAGCCGCCATGCCGCGGGCGGGCCGGCGCGTAGCGGCTCGGCCGCGGCGTAGCGGCTCGGCAAGAAGAGAGGGTCAGGCCTTGGCGATCGCGTCCTCGAGGGCGACCCAGGCGAGCATCGCGCACTTGACGCGCGCGGAGAACTTCGACACCCCCGACAGGGCGGCGGCGTCGCCGTAGACCTCCTCGTCGAGCTCGATCGTGCCGCGCGAGCGCAGCGCCTCGCGGAACCCCTCGACGAGCTGAAGCGCCTCGGCGCGGGTCAGGCCCTCCTCCGCGACGAGGTCGGCCAGCATCGAGGCCGACGCCTGCGAGATGGAGCAGCCGCGACCTTCCCACTGCACGTCGGCGATCGTCTCGCCGTCCACGCGGGCGCGGAGGGTGATCTCATCGCCGCAGACGGGGTTCTTCTGGTACGAGGTGCCGATCGTGCCGGCGACGGCGGGCGCATCGCCCTCATCGGCCAGGCCGAAGTGCTGCGGGTGCTTGGAGTGATCGAGGATCAGCTCGCGGTAGAGGGCGTCGAGATCGCTCATGTCAGACTCCGAAGTAGGGGCGGATGCCGCCGACGGCCTCGATCAGGCGGTCGACGTCGTCGGTCGTGTTGTACAGCGCCGTGCTCGCGCGCACGCTCGCGGTGACGCCGTAACGGCTGTGCAGGGGCGCGGCGCAGTGATGGCCGACCCGGACGGCGATGCCGAGCGCGTCGAGATACTGCCCGGCGTCGTGCGCGTGCACGCCGTCGACGTCGAACGCCCATAACCCCACGCGCTCCACCCCCGCGGCGTCGCCGAGCAGGCGGATGCCGGGGATCTCCACGAGCCCCGCGCGCATGCGCTCCGCGAGCATGCTCTCGTGGGCATGTATCCGTTCCAGGCCGATTCCGTCGAGGTAGCGCACGGCCGCGGCCAGCCCGATCGCCGGCCCGACGGGCTGCGTGCCCGCCTCGAAGCGCTGCGGCGGCGGCAGATACTCGGCCCGGTCGAGCGTGACCGTCGTGATCATCGACCCGCCCGTCAGGAACGGCGGCAGCGCCTCGAGCACCGGCGTTCGTCCGTACAGACCGCCGACGCCGTAGGGCCCCAGCATCTTGTGGCCGCTGAAGACCGCGAGGTCCACGCCGAGCGCCGGCAGGTCGAGGGGAAGGTGCGGGGCCGACTGGCAGGCATCCATCACCGTGATCGCGTCCACCGCGCGGGCGAGGGCGATCAGCTCGGCCACGGGGTTCACGATGCCGAGCACGTTCGACACGTGCGTGAACGCGACGACGCGGGTGCGCTCGCCGATGAGGGATGCCGCGGCTTCCAGATCGAGGGTGCCGTCGTCGTGGGCCGGGATGTGGCGGAGCACGGCGCCGGTGCGGGCGGCGAGCTCCTGCCAGGGGATGAGGTTCGCGTGGTGCTCGACGGCGGTCGTGACGATCTCGTCGCCGGGGCGGATCAGTCCCGCATTCCCGATCGAGTATGCGACGAGGTTGAGGCCCATGGTCGCCCCGCTCGTCCACACGAGCTGCTCCGGCTGCGCGCCGACGAAGCCCGCCACGGTCGCCCGGGCGTCCTCGAAGAGCTCGGTCGCCTCGGCGGCCAGCGTGTGGGCACCGCGGTGCACGGCGGCGTTCGCGTGGGTGAGGAAGTCGCGCTCCGCGTCGAGCACGGCCAGCGGCTTCTGGCTGGTGGCGGCGGAGTCGAGGTAGGCGAGGGGATGCCCGTTCACCTGCTCGCCGAGGATCGGGAAGTCCCTCTTGATCGCGGAGGCGTCGAGGGCCGCCACGGGTGCGGCGGAAACGGGGGACGCGGTCGCGGAAGTCACCCCTCTAGGCTACGCCCCGGCACAGCGCACGGCTCCGGAGCGCGGCCGGGCCTCGGCCGCTCAGTGGTCGTCGTCCGTGTGGGCGACGAGTCCGTACGAGGTGATGCGCCCGGCGCGGTCGTCGCCCGGCAGCGGCCGCGAACGGCGCCCGTAGATGAGCTCCGACGAGTCCAGCAGCCAGGGCACGAGGGTGATCTGCACGCCGTGCACGAGCATGAGCTGCTGCGCGATGCGGCGCGCCCGCCGGTTGTGGAGGAAGGTCTCCCACCAATGGCCGACGATGTACTGCGGCAGGTAGACGGTGATCACCGACGGGCCGTGCTTCTTGCGGTACTGCTCGATGAACTGCGCGAGCGGCGCCGCGTACTGCCGGTAGGGCGACTCGATCACCAGGAGCGGGATCGGCATCCGGTGGAACTGCCACTCGTCCTGCACGTCGCGCGCCTCCTCGGCGGTGACGGCGACATGCACCGCGAGCGTCTTCTCGTGCTTGGCCGACAGTGCGTAGTCGACGGCCTTCGCCGTGGGCTTCTGCAGTTTGCCCACGAGCACGATCGCGACGTCACCGGTCGAGCCGTAGTGCACGTCGTCGTCCATCGCGATCTCGTGCTCGACGTCGCGGTAGTACCGGTGCACGCCGATCATCAGGAAGGACAGCAGCGGGATCGCGATGAAGACGAGGTAGGCGCCGTGCGTGAACTTGGTGATCGTGACGATCACCAGCACGACGATCGTGAACGTCGCGCCCAGCGAGTTGATCAGCAGGCCCGACACGGCCTCGCGGCGGGGCTTGACCGCCTTGGGCGAAAGGAGACGCAGCTCCCGGCGCCAGTGCTTCACCATGCCGAGCTGGCCCAGCGAGAACGACACGAACACGCCGATGATGTACAGCTGGATCAGCGTCGTCAGCTTCGCCTGGAAGATCACGAGCACGAGCACGGCGGCCAGTCCGAGCACGATCATCCCGTTGGAGTAGACCAGCCGGTCGCCGCGCGTGTTGAGCGCCTTGGGGGCGTAGCCGTCACGGGCGAGCACCGAGCCGAGCAGCGGGAAGCCGTTGAACGCCGTGTTCGCCGCGAGCAGCAGCACGGCCGCCGTGGCCGCCTGCACGACGTAGAACAGGATGCTGCCGCCGCCGAAGGTGGCCGCGGCCACCTGCGCCATGAGGCTGGGCTGCACGAGCGCCTGGCAGTTGAAGCCGATGAGACGGCAGGGGTCCTCGGAGTAGTGGACCCCGGCGACGAGCGCGAGGATCGTGAGACCCGCGAACATGGTGATCGCGATCGAGCCCATCAGCACCAGCGTCGTCTGCGCGTTGCGGATCTTCGGCTGGCGGAAGGCGGGTACGCCGTTGGACACCGCCTCGACGCCGGTGAGGGCGGAGCAGCCGCTGGAGAACGCGCGCAGCACCAGGAGGATGAGGGCGGCCTGACTCAGATCCTCCGCCTGCACCGCGAACTGGGCGCTCTCGGCGATGGGCGCATCCCCCAGCATCCACCGCACGAGGCCGGTGCCGATCATGAGCATGACCGACCCGATGAACAGGTAGGTGGGGATCGCGAACGCCGTCGAGGCCTCGCGGACGCCGCGGAGGTTGACGAGGATGATCAGGATCACGAAGCCGACGGCCAGCTCCACCCGCCACGGATCGAGGTTCGGCAGGGCCGAGATGATGTTGTCGACGCCCGAGGCCACCGACACGGCGACCGTGAGGATGTAGTCCACCAGCAGCGCGGCCGCCACCACGACGCCCGCCTTCTCGCCCAGGTTGGTGCGGGCGACCTCGTAGTCGCCGCCGCCGGAGGGGTAGGCCTTGATGAGCTGCCGGTAGCTGAGGACGACGACGATCAGCAGCGCCACGACGGCCGTCGCCACCCACGGGCTGAGCGCGAGGAAGGCCGTCCCGCCGATGAGGAGGATCATCAGCAGCTCCTGCGGGGCGTACGCCACCGAGGACAGGGCGTCGGAGGCGAAGATGGGCAGCGCCATCTTCTTGGGGAGCAGCTGTCCCTCGAGCTCTTCGCTCGTCAGCGGCTCGCCGATCAGGATGCGCTTGGCGATCGGCGTCTCTTCGCCGGGGCCGCGACTGTCGTCTGTCACGGCGGGCGACATTACGCGGTCGCGCGACGCCGCGCAATCCCGGCGTGCGTGAGAATCCGCGCGCGCGGCTGAGAGGATCGGAGCATGGGGAATGAGGTCTACTCCGGTGCGGTCGCGATCGGCATCGGATTCGTCGTCGGGATCGTGCTGTTCGTGCCCTTCGTGGCGCTCAGCTACCGCCGTCGCGGGCGTCTCACCGTCGGCCGCTTCGCGCTGTGGGCGGCCGCCCTCGTCTACTTCTGGGCCATCTGGACGTATACGCTCCTTCCCCTTCCCGACGCCGAGGTGTACGCCTGCGCCGGGGTCAACCTCGATGTCTGGGCGTTCGTCGACGACCTGCGCGGTGCGCGGAGCCTCACCGACTTCGCCGTCCTCCAGCTCGCGCTGAACGTGCTGCTGTTCGCGCCGCTCGGCTTCTTCCTCCGGGTGCTCGGCGGCCGCGGCATCCTCGTGGCCTTCGTCACGGGCGCCCTCGTGTCGTTGACGATCGAGACCACGCAGCTGACCGGCGTGTGGGGGCTGTACCCGTGCGCGTACCGCGTGTTCGACGTCGACGACCTGCTGACCAACACGGTCGGCGCCGTCGTCGGCTCGCTGGTCGGCTTCCTCGTGCCCCGACGCCTGTGGGGCAGCCGGGTGGCGGATGCCGGGTCGCGTCCGCATCCGGTCACGCGCGGGCGGCGACTGCTCGCGATGTTCTGCGACCTGCTGGGAAGCGGCCTCGTCGCCTATGGGTCGGCGATCGCGGTCCAGGTGTTCCTGGAGTACGTCGTGCGCGATCACGCCGCCGTGCTCGACGGCGCCGCGGGCCGCTTCGTCATGACGGCGTCGCCGATCGCGGTCTGGGCCGTCGTGGTGCTCGCGACGGGTCGCACACCCGGTGATCTCGCCGTCGAGCTGCGCTACCGGGGCGGGCCGTTGCCGGCCCCGGTGTCACGGCCGCTGCGCTTCCTGACCGGGATCGGCGGGTACCTCCTGCTCGGGCTGCTGCCCGCGCCCTGGTCGATCGCCCAGTTCGTGTTCGTCGTGGCATCCGTGGTGCTCGTGTTCACCACGCGCGGCGGGCGCGGCCTGCCGGGGCTGCTGACCGGCCAGCAGCTCGTCGACGCACGCGAGAGCGGTCGGGCCGGAGAGACGGTCGCGGCGACCGCGCCGGAGGGCTCCTCCGCGGAGGCGGGGCACGGCGCTCCGCAGTCGTGAACGCGCGACGGGACGACCGGACCGGCGGCCGCCCCGTCGGCGGCGGCTACTGCGGCGCGTAGAAGTACAGGATCGTCCCGACGGGGCCGTCCGCGCCGTCGGTGTCGGCGAAGACGCTGTACGACGGCACGCCGTTCTTGAACGAGGACCGCTGCGGGTCGAACCCGAAACGGATGCTGCCGGACGCGCGCGCCGTCTCGCTCGCCGGCGGCGGCGTCAGCGCCCGCACCTGGTCCGCGGTCATGCCGATCTTCAGGCCGAACTCCGCCGTGATCGCGACCCCGTTGACCTCGTTCGCGGTGAACAGCGCGTAGGCGGGCTGCGAGAAGCTCTCGCGCGTGAGCGCCGCGGTCGGCACCATCTCGAACAGCGAGAAGCCGCTCCACGAGTACACCGTGTAGTCCGGCAGGGTCGAGCCGTCGCCGGCCTGCGTCCGCTGGGTGGGGGCGGCTCCGAAGGCCGTCGTCAGCGCGGCGATCGCGGCCGTGGGATCGTCCGCCCACCGGTAGGTGAGCGGGGCCCCGGAGCTCGTCTGCAGCGTGAAGCCGGTGGCCGACAGCGTGAGCCCCAGGGCGGTCGCGTCGGTCGGGCTGGGTGTCGGCGTCGGGGTGGATGCCGGGACCGACGCCGCCGCGGACGAATCGGCGGGCGCGGGACCCGCGGGCTCCGCCGATTCGGACGGGCGGGTGAGGGCGAAGCCGAGCACCGCCACCACGGCGACGGCCAGCACGCCCGCGACGATGCCGAGGACGAGCGTGCCGCGCGATCGGCCGTCACTCGGATCGCGCGGTTCGCGCGGCGGTTTCGGCTCGCGCGGCGGGCGCGGTTCGCGAGGCGGTTTCGGCTCGCGCGGCGGGCGGGGCTCGCGCGGGGGTTTCGGCTCGCGCGGGGGTTTCGGTTCGCGCCCCGCCGGTGACGGTCGTTCCGGCTCGTCCGGCTGAGGGCCGAAGAGGTCTTCGAGGCTCATCCGAGGAACTCCCGGGCGGCGACGACGAGCGCGTCCACCCCGCGCTCGATGGTGGGGTGCAGCAGCGGCGCGAAGAACGGCGAGTGGTTGGTGGGGATGTCTTCGTTGACGGTGCCGCGGGCCACGGCATCCGCGAACTGCTGGGGGTCGAGCCCGCCCCAGAACCAGTACACGAGCGGCACGTCCGCTTCGCGGGCGAACCACGAGACGTCCTCGCTGCCGGTGAACATGCCGGGGTCAACGACCGTGCCCTCGCCGAAGGCGCGGTCCCAGGCGGCGGTCAGGCGCGCGGTGGCCTCGTGGTCGTTGATCGTCGGCGGGAGCGAGTGGTCGGTCGTGATGACCGGCTCCTGCTCCGCTCCGGATGCCGCGGCCTCCGCCCGCACGATGCGCTCCACCCGTGCCAGCACGTCGGCGCGCGCCTCATCGTCGGGGTAGCGCAGGCTCAGCTCGAGCTTCGCCTCGGCAGGGATGATGTTGTTCTTCAGGCCGGCGTGGATCGAGCCGACGGTGACGACGGCCATCTCCCGCGGATCGATCTCGCGCGACACGATGGTCTGCAGGCGCATGACGGTCGCCGCCGCCATCACGACCGGGTCGATCGTGGCGTGGGGGCGCGATCCGTGCCCGCCGCGTCCGAGGAGGCGCACCGTCAGGCCGTCGGAGGCGGCCATCTGCGTTCCCGGGCGCACGCCGATGGTGCCCGCGGGCAGCGGCGTGAGGTGTTGGCCGAGCACGATGTCGGGCTTCGGGAAGCGGTCGAGCACGCCGTCGGCGATCATCGCCTGCGCCCCGGCGCCGTACTCCTCCGCGGGCTGGAACACAGCGACGACGGTTCCCGACCACTCGTCGCGCGTCGCGGCGAGCCGCTCCAGCGCGCCCAGCAGTGCGGTCACGTGCATGTCGTGTCCGCACGCGTGCATGACCGGCACCTCGGTGCCCGCCGGGTCGATGCCGCGGGCCGTGCTCGCGTACGCGAGTCCGGTCTGCTCGGCGACGGGCAGGCCGTCCATGTCGGCGCGCAGCCACACGACCGGTCCCTCGCCCGCGCCGGTGCCGGTGATGCTCGTCGCGACGCCGGTCGTGCCCAGGCCCTCGACGTAGTCGAGCCCGAGCGCCGTCAGCTCGCGCGTGATGACGCCCGCGGTGCGGGTCTCCTGGAAGGACAGTTCCGGGTGGCGGTGCAGGTCGATGTAGAGGGCTTCGAGGTCGATGCTCATGCCATCGAGAGTACGCGGCGTCGCGCTACGGCATGCCCATGCCGTATTCAGTCTGGGCGGACGCGGCATCCGGCACGGCGCGCGTCGTTCCGCGGCACGGGCGCCGAGCGGCCGCGGCGGAGACGGAATACGGAACAGGGAGCACGGCGCGCCCGCCGGCCGGGCCGGTCAGCGCGGCGGCGCGGTGGAACCCCGGGCGACGAGCTCGAAGGGCAGGGATGCCGAGGGTATCGGCACCCCGTCGACGCCGAGGGCCGCGAGAACCGCCTGACCGGCCCGCTCGCCCTGGGCATGCGGGAACTGCGCGATCGTGGTCAGGTCGAACAGGCTCCCCAGCTCGTGCCCGTCGACGCCGATGACCGAGAGCCGGCCGGGCACCTCGATGCCCAGCTCGCGGGCCGCGGAGAGGACGCCGTACGCCATCTCGTCGGACGCGGCGAAGATCGCCGTGGGCGCGTCGGGGCCCGCGAGAAGATCGCGCGCGACGCGCCGCGCGCCGTCGACGGTGAAGTCGGCCGCGACGAAACGGGGCGCCGTGACCCCGGCATCCGTCATCGCCTGCGCGAACCCGCGACGCCGCCGGGTGGGGATGTCGAGCGTCTCGCCCGCATCGTCGGGCAGGCTCCAGCCGAGGTGCACGATGTCGCGGTGCCCGAGCGCGAGCAGGTGCGCCGTCGCGAGCCGGCCCACCGCCGTGTCGTCGACCCGCAGCCCGTTCAGCTCGGCGTGCGGCACGCCGAGCCCCACGACCGGCACGGGCAGATCGTCGAGCTGACGCAGCTCGTCGGCGCTCAGCTCCACCGACAGCACGATCAGGCCGTCGACGCGCCGCCGCCGCAGCGACGTCTCGAACAGGTTGCGCCGCTGGGCGGGGTCGTCGGTGAGGTTGTAGAGCGTCATGTCGTAGCCGCGGGGCGCGAGCTGCGCGGCGATGCCGTCGAGCACCGTCGCGAAGAACCAGCGATCCAGCAACGGCACGATCACGCCGATGTTCTCGGCGCGCCCCGAGGCGAGCGTGGATGCCGCGGCCGACACGACATACCCGAGATCGGCGGCCGCGGCCCGCACGCGTGCGCGGGTCGCCTCGGACAGCCGGCCCCGGCCGCTGAGGGCGCGCGACACCGTCGCCGTGGAGACGCCGGCGGCGCGCGCGACCTCCTCGATGCCGGTCATGTCAGTCCGCGAGCATCCACACCGCGACATCGGCGGGAAGCTCCGCGCCGTCGAACGGCTCGCTGGCGACCAGCACCGTGCCCGACGGCAGGGCGACCGGGGAGGTGCCGGCGTTGGCGATGACGGTGACCGCGCCCGAGCGGAACGCGATCACGTCGTCGCCGTAGCCGTCCAGCCACTCGAGGCTCGCCCCGCCGAGGCCCTCCGCGCGTCGCGTCGCGAGCAGCGTGCGGTACAGCCACAGCGTCGAATCGGGGTCGCCCTCCTGGACATCGCGGGCGAGCGTGGCCCACTCGGCGGGCTGCGGCAGCCACGACTGTACGTCGGGGCTGAAGCCGTAGGCCGGGGCATCCGCCGTCCACGGGATCGGCACGCGGCATCCGTCGCGGCCGTAGCGCTCGCCGTCGGTGCGGAACCACGTCGGGTCCTGCCGCGACTCCGGCGGCAGCGCGATGACCTCGGGAAGACCCAGCTCCTCGCCCTGGTAGAGGTACGCGGAGCCCGGAAGCGCCAGCATGACCGCCGTCGCCGCGCGGGCACGGCGCAGCCCCACCTCGGGGATCGGCTGACCGGGGGAGTCGGGACCGATGCCGTGGCCCTGCGGGTTCTCGGCGGTCAGCGCGAGCCGCGACGCGTGGCGCACGACGTCGTGGTTGGAGAGCACCCAGGTCGCCGGGGCGCCGACCGCGGGGAACGCGCGCAGCGACTCGGAGATGACCTCGCGGATGGCCGCGGCATCCCACTCGGTCATCAGGTAGGGGAAGTTGAACGCCTGGTGCATCTCGTCGGAGCGCACCCACTCCGCCGTGCGGTCGACGGTCGGCAGCCATGCCTCGGCGCAGAGGGCGCGGTCGCCGTCGTAGGCTGCGAGCACGCGATGCCAGTCGCGGTAGATCTCGTGCACGCCGTCCTGCCCCCAGTAGGGCACGTCCTCGTCGGAGCCGCCCATGCTGTCGGCATCCACGGCGGGCAGGTGGTCGGGCAGGCCGTCGGACTTGACCAGACCGTGCGCCACGTCGACGCGGAAGCCGTCGACGCCGCGGTCGAGCCAGAACCGCAGGATGCCGCGGAACTCCTCCTGCACCTCGGGGTTGGACCAGTCGAAGTCGGGCTGGCTCGTGTCGAACAGGTGCAGGTACCACTGGCCCGGCGTGCCGTCGGCCTCGGTGACGCGGGTCCAGGCCGGGCCGCCGAAGACCGACTCCCAGTTGTTCGGGGGCAGCTCCCCGTTCTCGCCCTTGCCGTCGCGGAAGAGATAGCGGGCGCGCGCGGCACTGCCGGGGGCCGCGGCGAGCGCCTCCTGGAACCAGACGTGCCGGTCGGAGCTGTGGTTGGGCACGAGGTCGACGATCACGCGGATGCCGCGGTCGTGCGCGGCGGCCAGCATGGCGTCGAAGTCGGCGAGCGTGCCGAACAGCGGGTCGACGTCGCAGTAGTCGGCGACGTCGTAGCCGGCATCCTTCTGCGGCGAACGGTAGAAGGGGCTCAGCCACACGGCGTCCACGCCGAGCGCGCGCAGGTCGTCGAGGTGCGCGGTCACGCCGGGAAGGTCGCCGATGCCGTCGCCGGACGCGTCGGCGAACGACCGCGGGTAGATCTGGTAGATCACCGCGGTGCGCCACCATTCGGCGCCCGGGCGGCTCTCGCCGATGTCGGGAAGGGAGGAGGTCAGCTGCGACGTCATGCGCACCAGGATAGCGCAAGCGCTTGCGCACGGGGTCACGGGTCCACGCGTCGTGGGACACGGGTCGCGGGTCGGCCAACTGCCGGGTCGATTGCCCGGCGGCCGCGCCACCCCACCGTGACGAGCGTCGGAGATCCGCCGCCGGTCGCCGTCGGCACGGCGCCACCCGGCCCGGGCCCGACCGGAACTCCGACGTTCGTCACGCGCCCCGCCGCGGCCCCCGACTAACCCGGCGCCCCGCCGCGCCCCCGACAAACCCGGGCCGCGCCGCCCGGCCCCGTGACGAGCGTCGGAGATCCGCCGCCGGCCGCCGCCCACACGGCGCCACCCGGCCCGGGCCCGACCGAAACTCCGACGTTCGTCACGCGCCGCGCCGCGGCCCCCGACTAACCCCGCGCCCGCCGCGCCCGGCGCGCCCCGCCGCGCCCCCGACAAACCCGGGCCGCGCCGCCCGGCCCCGTGACGAGCGTCGGAGATACGCCGCCGGCCGCCGCCGACACGGCGCCACCCGGCCCGGGGTCGACCGGAACTCCGACGTTCGTCACGCGCCCCGCCCCGCGGCCCCCGACAAACCCCCGCCGCGCCCCCCGAGAAACCCGGGCCGCGGCTACGCGCGCGGGGCCGCGCGTACCGGCGGCTAGCCTTGACCGGTGACTTCCGAGGCTCTCGCCCACGCCGAATCGCTCATCGCCGGCATCCCCGACTTCCCCGAACCCGGGGTGCTGTTCCGCGACATCTCGCCTCTGCTGGCCGACGCCGTCGCCTTGCGCACGGTGGTGGATGCCGTCGTGGAGCCGTTCGCGGGGCGCTTCGACGTCGTCGCGGGCATCGAGGCCCGCGGTTTCATGCTCGCGGGAACCGTCGCGATCGCGGCCGGCGTCGGTATGGCGCCGATCCGGAAGGCGGGCAAGCTGCCGCGTCCCGCGGCGTCGGTCGCCTACGCGCTCGAGTACGGCACGGCCGAGATCGAGATGAGCGCCGACCTCGCCCCGGGAACGCGCGTGCTGCTCGTCGATGACATCCTCGCGACCGGCGGCACCCTCCGCGCGGGGCAGCAGCTCCTGGACGAGCTGGGGCTGCAGCTGGCGGGAACCGCCGTGCTCATGGAGCTGGTCGAGCTCGGCGGCCGCGAGGTGTGCGGCCCGGTCCACTCGGTGTTCCGGGTCTGAGGTCCCCCGGTCAGCCGCGCTCGGCGACCGACTCGCGCGTGCGCAGCGGCAGCGGGATCAGGTGCACGGCCGCGCCGGGGCCCGCGGCCTCGTCCCCGTCGTCGCGGGCGCGCTCGATCAGGTCGATGAGCTCGTCGGTCGCCCGCCGGCCGAGCGCCCGCTGCGGGAACGCGAACGTCGTGAGCCCGGGTCGCAGCCAGCGCGCGAACGGGGTGTCGTCGAACGACAGCACCGACACGTCGTCGGGCACCCGTACCCCGGCCTCCTGCAGCGCCTGGTACGCGCCCATCGCGAGCCGGTCGTTGAAGCACAGCAGGGCGTCGGCGGGCTCGCCCCGTTCGACGAGCGCCGTGGTCAGGCGGAAGCCCTCGGGCGGCAGCCACTGGCCGGCCGGCTGAGCGGACGCCACGCGCAGCCCCTGCTCGGCCAGCACGTCCAGCACGCCGCGCAGGCGCTGCGCCGCGGCGAGGGCGAACGGGTGCGCGTGCGCCGGGTCGTCCCCGACGCCGATGAGGTGGATGCGGCGGTGGCCCGTGTCGACCAGCAGCCGCGCCGCCTCGCGGCCGGCGCGGTACTCGTCGGGCAGCACCTGCACGAGATCGGTCTCGCCGTCGGGTTCGATGTTGAGCAGCACCGTCGGCATCCGCGTCGCGGCGGTGGGGATCGTGCGGGCGTGGGTGAGCATGGTGGCGAGCACGATGCCGTCGACCTGGCGGTCGAACATCGCGTCGAGCAGGTCGCGTTCGAGCTGGCCGTCGCCGCCCGTCTCGCCGACGAAGACCATGTAGCCCCGGGCGCGGGCGGCCTCGATGGCGCCGCGGATCATCTCGCCCGCCAGCTGCGACGACGCGACCGAGTCCGAGACGAAGCCGAGCGTGCGCGTGGAGCCGGTGCGCAGGCCGGCCGACAGCGCGTTCGGCCGGTACCCGAGCCGGCGGGCCGCCTCGCGCACGCGCTCCTGCGCCGTGGCGGAGATGCGCAGCTCGTCGGCGCGGCCCGCCAGCACGAGCGAGGCCGTGGATGCCGCGACCCCCGCCTCCTGTGCGACCTGCGACAGGGTCACCCGTTTCCTGACCACGCGGTCCTCCCTGATTCCGTCGTCGGCGTCCCCGGTTCGATGAGGGGGTTGCGCGCGTCGATCTCCGCTAGTACGTTTTAGCACGCGAGCTGAATCGGTATAGCAGCAAACTCCATCCTCGCACCGAGAAACTGCATGGAAAGGCAGACAATGATGTCGAACACGAAGCGCATGCGCGCCTCCGCTGTCGTCGCCACGACCGTGATCGCAGGAGTGGCCCTCACCGCCTGCGCTCCTCCCGGGGCCGACACCTCCAGCACCCCGGCCGCGTCCAGCGACGTGGTCCTGAGCTGTGGAACCGATCCGGTCACCCTCAGCGCGTACGTCGAGACCGGATTCCCGCTGTTCAACGACCTCACGGCGGAGTTCACCAAGCAGTTCCCGAACGTCACGTTCGACACGCGTGAAGACCAGTTCGCGGTCATCACGCAGAACGCCCCGCGTGTGCTCGTCGACTCGCCGCCGGACATCATGCGCCTGCCCACGATCGTCGACCTCGTGAACGACAACCTGCTCTACAACCTCGACGGCTACGCCAAGGGCTACGGGTGGGACCAGTGGCCGTCGTCGCAGCTCGAGCAGCTGCGGGTCAACGACAAGGGTCAGCGCGGCGACGGCTCCCTCTACGCGATGGGCGTCAACTACTCGGTCACCGGCGTCTTCTACAACAAGAAGCTCGCCGCGCAGATCGGCATGACCTCCGCCCCGACGACGCTCGACGAGTTCGACTCCTACCTGAAGAAGGCGAAGGATGCCGGGATCACGCCGATCGCGCAGTTCAACGGCGGGGCGACCGGCGGGCTCGCCTTCCCGCTCCAGGCGCTGATGGCCAGCTATGGCAAGCCGAGCGCGATCAACGACTGGATCTTCCTCAAGGACGACGCCACGATCGACACTCCGGAGAACGTCAAGGCCGCGGAGCACCTCGACTCGTGGATCACGGCGGGCTACTTCGCCGACGACGCCAACTCGATGGACTACTCCCAGATGATCAGCCGCTTCACGAGCGGCCAGAGCCTGTTCATCTTCGACGGCGACTGGGAGTCGGGCAACTTCGACACCCAGATGCCCGGCGACGTGGGCTTCTTCCTGTCGCCCCCGCTCGAGGCGGGCGGCCAGAACGGCGCCATGTCGGCTCCGCTCACCTACGGCGTGTCGGCGAAGGCCGCGCACCCCGACTGCGCCGCGTTCTTCTTCAACTGGGTCGCGACGAACGAGACGGCGCGCACCATCGCGGTGGAGAAGGGCGGATCGCACCCCATGGGTCCCGCCGACGCCTTCATGCCCGCCGTCAAGGAGGGCACCGTGACGGCCGAGACCCTGGCCGCGGGCGCGCAGCTCTCGCAGAACAACGGTTCGATGGACTTCATCGCCAACGCCACCGGCTCGATCTACGCGAAGAGCCTCACGCCGAACCTGCAGGAGCTGTTCGCGGGCAAGCAGACCCCGGCGGGCCTTCTGACCCAGGTGCAGACCGATTATCTGAGCAGCAAGAAGGGCTGACCCATGAGCACGTCCACGCAGCCCGGGCAGGCCCGGGCTGCGCGGGACCGTGCGGCCGCCCCGGCCCGCGACCACCGCGCTCGACGCGCGCGGTGGTCGCGGGAGGCGGTTGTCGGTCTCGCGCTGATCGCACCCGCCTTCGTCTTCTACGCGCTCTTCGTGCTCGTGCCGCTCGCCTCGACGGTGCAGTATTCGTTCTACGACTGGAACGGGGTCACGACCGCCACGTGGGCGGGGCTCGACAACTACGTGCGCATCTTCACCGACGCGCAGCTGCTCGGACCCATCGTCAACGCGCTGACGCTCATCCTGTACTTCTCGATCATCCCGGTGACCGTCGGGCTCGTCGCCGCTGCGCTGATCCGCAAGCTCGGGGGCAGTCGTCTGGCCTCCGTGTCACGCACCGTCCTGTTCCTCCCGCAGGTCATCCCGCTGGTCGCCGCCGGCATCATGTGGACGTGGCTGCTGGCCGCCGACGGTGCGGTCAACCAGTTCCTCAGCGCGATCGGGCTCGGCGGGATCACCCGCGCGTGGCTCGGCGACTTCGACACCGCTCTGCCCGCCGTCGGCGTGATCGGCGCGTGGGTCTCGCTCGGCCTGTGCATGCTGCTGCTGCTCGCCGGCATGACCAAGATCGATCCCGCCCTCTACGAGGCCGCGCGCATCGACGGCGCGGGGCCCATCCGCGAGTTCTTCACGGTGACCCTGCCCGCCATCCGGCAGGAGCTCGGCGTCGCCGTGCTCATCACCGTCATCGGGGCCCTGCGCAGCTTCGACATCATCTACATCTCCACCCAGGGCGGCCCCGGCCGCAGCACGATGGTGCCGGGTCTGGAGATCTACTACCTCGCGTTCTTCGAGCGGCAGGTCGGCCAGGCCTCCGCCCTCGCGGTCGTGCTCACCCTGCTCGTGCTCGCCGTCGTGCTGCCGCTGAACAAGCTCACCCGCGGAAAGGACGAGAGCTGATGAAGACCTCCGCCGTCGAGGTGTGGACCGGCCGCCTCCTGCTCATCGTCGTCATGGCGCTGACGATCATCCCGTTCATCTCACTGTTCGTGACCGCGCTGCACGCCCCCGGGACCTACCCGGCGGGGCTGTCCTGGCCCGACGAGCCGCACTGGGACAACTTCCTCCTCGCGTTCCAGTCGGCCGACATGCTGAAGATGCTGGGCTCCAGCATCCTCATCGAGCTCGGCGTCGTGCCCGTGAGCCTGTTCGCCGCGACGCTCGCCGGATTCGCGCTCGGGCACCTCAAGGTGCCGCTGTCGCGCACCCTCTTCGTCGTGTTCGTGCTGGGACTGACCCTCCCGATCGAGGGCATCATCGTGCCGATCTACTACCAGATCCGCAGCTACGGGCTCCTCAACACCCAGTGGGCGATCGTCCTGCCGCTGATCGGCCTGTTCATGCCGTTCGCCGTCATGTGGATGCGGGCGCACTTCGTCAACATGCCCCACGAGCTGACCGAGGCCGCCCGCACCGACGGCGCCAGCACCTGGCAGCTGTTCTGGCGCATCCACGTGCCGCTGTCGGGTCCGGCGATCTCCTCGCTCGCGATCCTGCTGTTCCTGTGGACGTGGAACCAGTTCCTCCTCGCGATCGTGCTCGTCGACGACCCGACCAAGCGGACGATGGCCGGTGCCCTCGGCGCGTTCCAGGGTCAGTGGGGCACCGACATCCCGCTGCTGTGCGCCGGGTCGATCCTGATCCTGCTGCCGACCCTGATCGTGTTCCTGGTGTTCCAGCGGCAGTTCGTCGCGGCGCTGCTCCAGGGTGCGGTGAAGGGATGACGCCGCCGCCGCCGTCAGCCCGCCCGCGGCCGCCGCTCGACCCGGGTGTCGCCCGCGCCTTCGACGAGCTCGACGACATCGTCGTCTCGATCACCCCCGACGACATCGTGCGGGTGCGCGAGAGCGCGACAGTGGCGCCGATGACGGACCTCACGCAGCACGGAGCGTTCACGCGCACTGCGCGCACGATCCCGGGCGCGGCGGGCGAGGTGGCCGTCGTGGTCTCGCTGCCGGTGGAGTGCCCCCGCCCGGTACCCGTGCTGCTGCACCTGCACGGCGGCGGCCTCGTGTCGGGCACCCCCGATTCGGAGATGCCCGCCGTGACCGCGCTGGCCGACCGCGTCGGCTGCGCCGTGGTGTCGGTCGACTACCGGCTCGCTCCCGAGCATCCCTTCCCCGCCGCGCTCGACGACGCCATGGCCGCCCTGCGGTGGCTGGCCGGTCCCGACGCGCCCGCGCAGATCGACTCCGACCGCATCGTCCTCACCGGGGTGAGCGCCGGGGCGGGCCTCGCGGCGGCGCTCGCACTGTACGCCCGCGACCACGGCGGTCCCCGGCCGGCCGGCCTGCTGCTGCAGGCGCCGATGCTCGACCACCGGTCGGCGTCGGCCTCGGCGATCCAGATGGCGGGCCACGGGTCGTGGGACCGCGCGGCCAACGAGGTCGCCTGGGCCGCGTACCTCGGCGGCGCCGACGGAGCCGGGCGCGTGTCGGCCTACGCCTCGCCCGCGCTCGCCGACGACCTCGCGGGTCTGCCGCCGACCTTCATCGACGTCGGCTCCGCCGAGACCTTCCGCGACGAGTGCGTCGCGTTCGCCGATGCCATCTGGCGCGCGGGGGGCGACGCGGAGCTGCACGTGTGGCCGGGCGGCACGCACGCGTTCGACCTCATGGCGCCGTGGCTACCGCTGTCGCGCGAAGCCCGCCGCGTACGGCGCGCGTGGCTACGACGTCTCCTCCGGCGCGCGTAGCGCTCCGCATCCCACCCGAGAACCCAGAGAGAGAACCCCGTCATGAACGGCACGCCCCCGCAGCTGATCACCTACGTCGACCGCCTCGCCGGAACCGTCGCCGGCGTGCAGGAGATGCTCGACACACGACTGTCGGGGATGTTCGGCGGCATCCACCTCCTGCCCTACTTCACCCCGTTCGACGGCGTCGACGCGGGCTTCGACCCCCGCGACCACACCCGCATCGATCCGCGGCTGGGCACGTGGGACGACGTCCGCGCGCTCAGCGGCGACGCCGTCGTGATGAGCGACGTGATCGTCAACCACGTCTCGGCCGACTCCGACGCCTTCCTGGACGTGCGCCGTCGCGGCGACGCCTCGCCCTGGGCGCCGATGTTCCTCACGCTCGACGCCGTCTTCCCGGACGGCGCCCGCGAGGACGACCTGGCCCGCATCTACCGCCCGCGGCCCGGCCTGCCGTTCACCGTGATGGAGCTGGGCGGGCGCAAGCGTCTCGTCTGGACGACCTTCACCGCCGACCAGGTCGACATCGACCTGCGCACCGAGGTCGCCTGGGACTACCTCACCTCGGTGCTCGACGCGCTCGGCGCCGCCGGTGTCACGATGCTGCGCCTGGATGCCGTGGGCTACACGGGCAAGGAAGCGGGCACCGACTGCTTCATGACGGCATCCACCGATCGGTACACGCGACGCATCCTCGAGCTCGCCCACGACCGGGGCATGCGGGTGCTGCTCGAGGTGCACGGGCACTTCACGCAGCAGATCGACATCGCCCGCAGCGTGGACTACGTCTACGACTTCGCGCTGCCGCCGCTGCTGCTGCACGCTCTGCACGCGCACGACCTGCGTCCCCTCGCGCAGTGGCTCGACGTGCGCCCCGCCAATACGATCACGGTGCTCGACACGCACGACGGCATCGGCATCGTCGACGTGGGCGAGAGCGACCTGAAGCCGGGGGTCCCGGGGCTGCTCGCGCCGGCGCAGATCGACGCGCTCGTCGAGGCGATCCACGACGCGAGCGGCGGCACGAGTCGCCTCGCGACGGGAGCCGCGGCATCCAACCTCGACCTGTACCAGGTGAACTGCACCTACTACGACGCCGTGGGCGCCGACGACCGCGCCTACCTGCTCGCCCGACTCGTCCAGCTCATGGTGCCCGGCATCCCGCAGGTGTACTACGTGGGACTGTTCGCGGGCCGCAACGACGTCGAGCTGCTGCGTGCGACGGGGGTCGGCCGCGACGTGAACCGCCACCACTACACCGCCGACGAGATCGACCTCGAGCTCGAACGCCCCGTCGTGCGGGCGCTGGGGGAGCTGCTGCGTCTGCGCGCGGCCCATCCCGCCTTCGACGGCGCGTTCACTGCCGACCTCGCCGACACCCGTGGCCTGCTCCGGTGGGAGCAGGGCGCGCATCGTGTGACCGTGGAGCTCGACGTCGCACAGCGCAGCTTCACGCTGACGGCGACCGACGGGGATGCCGACTGGCGACGCACCGTCGACGAGCTGCTCGCCGGGGCGTGAGAGCCCCCTTCCCGGGTGTTGTGCGGGCGTCGATGGGATACTCGTAGGCGTGACCTACGAACCGACCGTCCTCGTCACCTCGCAGACCGCCGCCGAGATCCATCTCGCCGGTGAGGTCGACGAGGTCTTCGCCTCGACGCAGGAAGGGCTGCGCAGTCGCATCGTGGAGTCCATCCGCCTGATGGCCGCGTCGGCCGGCGAGCCGGTGACCGCCACGGTCGTCGACGGCGCCACCCGGTGGGCGCTCGTCGTCAGCCCCGACGGCAGCTTCACGGAGGCCACGGCCCCGGCGGCGGCTTCCGCTCCGGCTGTGGCTTCCGCTCCGGCCGCGGTTTCCGCTCCGGCGGCTTCGGTTTCCGCTCCGGCCGCGACCCCCGGGGCCGAGGACGTCTCCTCCGTCGCGGCATCCTCGGTCGCCGCCCCCATCTCGGCGGTGCCGCTGTCGCCGGCCGCCGCTGCCGCGGTCGCGGAGCCGGTTCCGGCGGAGACCGCCGCGGAGCCCGTGGCCGCCGCCCCGGCGACGTCGGCGACGACCGCCGTTGCGACGGCGACGGTCGACGGACCGCTGCGCAGCGGTGCGACGCGGCGGGAGGGCGCTCAGCGCAGCCCCGCGCAGCGCGCGACGCCGACGGTCGACGACCTGCTCAACTCTCGAGCCGACCGGGCGCGGCCGCGTGCGACCGAAGGCTGGCGCGGCGCGATCCGGCGTCTGACCGGCGGTGCGATCTCCCCGCGGCCCGGAAAGGCGGAGCAATCGCGGCTGGATCGCGAGCGCCTCGTGCAGCGCCGGCTCGACGCGCCGCGCACGATCGTGGTCCTCAACCCCAAGGGCGGTGCGCACAAGACGACGTCGACGCTGCTGCTCGCCGCCACCTTCGGCACCCAGCGCGGCGGTGCGACCCTCGCGTGGGACAACAACGAGACCCGGGGCACGCTCGGCTGGCGCGCGCAGCACGCCCCCCACCACCGCACGGCCGTCGACCTGCTCGACGACCTCGACCGCTTCACGACGCCCGACCGTGCCAGCCTCGCCGCCCTCGACACCTACGTGCGCACGCAGGTCGACGCGCGGTTCGACGTGCTGGCGTCCGACGAGGATGCCGCGGCATCCTCGACCATCGACGCCGCCGGATTCGATCGTCTGCACGACGTGCTGTCGCGCTACTACCGCCTGCTGATCGTCGACACCGGCAACAACATGCGCGCGTCGAACTGGGTCGCGGCCGTCGCCGCCGCCGATCAGCTCGTCATCGTCTCGACCGTGCGCGAGGACACGGCGGCCAGCGCCGCGTGGCTCCTCGACGGCCTGCGCGAGAAGGGCTTCGATCACAAGATCGACGAGGCGGTGACGATCCTCGCCGCCCCGTCGGCGAAGCCCGACCGCAAGCTCGCCGACCGCCTCGAGCGCCACTTCGCGCAGGTGACCGCCGAGGTCGTGCACGTGCCGTTCGACGCCGCGCTGGTCGACGGCGGTCCGATCGACTTCGACGCGCTCTCGCCCGAGAGCCGCGACGCGTGGCTCACCGTCGCGGCCTCCATCGCCCGCCGCCTCTGACCCCTCCGCGCACTAGCTGCGCCGCCCGCTGCGCGCGCAACTGCAAGGCCGCAGCCGCGACACCCCGCGCGGGTGCCTCTGTGCAGCGGCGTGTCGCGCGGCATCCCTTGCAGTTCGGTCGGGAGAGGGTGATGGCGGATGCCGCCGCCCGCCAACATGCGCAACTGCAAGGTCGCAACGGCGACACCCCGCGCGGGTGGCCCTGGGAAGCGGCGTGTCGCGCGGCATCCCTTGCAGTTCGGTCGAGGCGGATGCCGTGGGTCACCCCGGATGCCGCCGCACGACCGGTCGGTAACTCGTGCGCGTGCTCGGCGCCTGCGAACCACTCAGACTGGGTCCGCCCTGCCCTGCCCCGCCGCCCGCCAACATGCGCAACTGCAAGGTCGCAGCCGCGACACCCCGCGCCGGTGCCCCTGTGCAGCCGCGTGTCGCGCGGCATCCCTTGCAGTTCGGTCGGGAGGGGCGACGGCTGATGCCGCCGCATCGAGCGGATGCCGCCGCCCGCGCCCCTGCCCTGACCGGGCTCGTCACCGGGCCTCGATGCCGGCCGTCGCCCTTCCGTCGCCCGCCAACATGCGCAACTGCAAGGTCGCCGCGGCGACACCCCGCGCCGGTGCCCCTGTGTAGCGGCGTGTCGCTCGGCATCCCTTGCAGTTCGGTCGAGGCGGATGCCGCGGGTGAGCCCGGATGCCGCGGCACGACCGGTCGGTGACTCGTTCGCGTCCTCGGCGCCTGCGAACCACTCAGACTGGGTCCGCCCCGCCCCGCCGCCCGCTGCATGCGCAACTGCAAGGCCCCAGCGGCGCCACCCCGTGCGGGTGCCCCTGCGCGGCGGCGTGTCGCGCGGCATCCCTTGCAGTTCGGTTGGGAGGGCGCCGGCCCACCCGCCCCCAGCGACCCGCTCAGCCGGGCAGCAACCCGCCGCCGAGGTTGACGGGGCTGTCCTCGATGTTGCCGACGATGCCGCGGATGATGCCGGCGCCGTCGGTGCCGCGCAGGCTCTCGTACCAGGCGTCGGTCACGGCGGGGTCGAAGGCGTGCGTCTCCCACCCGCGCTTGCGTGCCCGCAGCACGAGCTCGCCCGCCCGCTCGACCCGCATCGCGGCGTAGCGGCGGAGGGTGTCGGCGACGTCGAGCGTGTTGGTGGCGAACGCGATGCCGAGGGCGAAGGCGTCCTCGAGCGCCGAGCACGCTCCCTGGCCGATGTCGGGGGCGGTGTTGTGCGCGGCATCCCCGAGGATGGCGACCCGCCCCTTCGTCCAGGTGTCGAACGGGGTGATGTCCCAGATCTCCACGCGGTTGAGCGAGGTCGCGGGGTCGATCGCGGAGAGCAGCTCCTGCACGCCGGGCGCCCAATCGCCGAAGGCCTCGAGCAGAGGGGTGAGGTCGCCCCGCTCGTAGGGGAGTCCCGACGGCTGCGGGATGTCGAACCAGAAGTAGAAGCGGTCGCCCGCGATCGGCATGACGGCGGCGCGCTTGCCCTCGGCGACGTAGGTCGTCCAGGCGGTGGCGCGCCCGATGGTCTCCGACACCGGCACGAGCCCGTTGAGGTTCGTGTATCCCGAGTACTCCCGCTCGATCGGCGGCGCCCCGGCGGGCTGCACGTAGTCGCGCACGATCGAGCGCGCGCCGTCGGCCCCGATGAGCATGTCGGCCGTGTCGGTGGTGCCGTCGGCGAACGTCGCGGTCACGGTCGTGCCGTCGTCGGAGACGTCGGTCAGCCGCTTGCCGAGGTGGATGCCGTCGAGGCCGAACCGCTCCATCAGCAGCGCCTGCAGGTCGGCGCGCGCGACGGGGTAGGGCTTCTGCCCGGTCTGGGCCGTGACGGGCGCGAGCGAGAAGTCGCACATCGTCTCGCCGGTGTGCCCGTCGAGGTAGACCATGTCGGCCATGTCGCCGCCGAGAGCTGCGACCTCCTCGCCGAGTCCGAGCCAGTTGAGCACCTTCACGCCGTTGGGCCACAGCGACAGCGCCGCGCCCACGGGCCGGTTCTCGCGCATCTGGTCGTAGATGACGACCTCGTGCCCGAGTCTCTGCAGCGCGATCCCCGCGCTCGTTCCCCCGACACCGGCTCCGACGACGATCACCTTCATGTCCGTCACGCTACGGATGCCGTGTCACCGCGACGTTTCCCCCGGGTAACCGCGCGGCATCCCGCGCCCGGGGCGGTCCCGCCGGAGCCGGAGCGGATCAGGTGCCGCGGTACGTGGAGTAGGCGAAGGGGCTCAGCAGCAACGGCACGTGGTGGTGCCGGCCGTCGGCGACCGCGAAGGTCACGGTGACCGAGGGGTAGAAGGTCGCGGTGTCGCGCGCCGCGAAGTACGCCCCGGTATGGAACACGAGCGCGTAGGTGCCGGCGGGAAGCTCCTCCGGGCCGAGGGCGAGGCGGCCGTCGACATCCGTGCTCCCGGCGGCGAGGGCGACGCCGTCCGCGTCGACGAGGGTCACCTCGACGCCGGATGCCGCGGCCCCGGCGGCCCCGTCCAGCACATGCGTGGTCACGTGGCTCATGCGATCGTCGCCTCCAGTCGTCGCAGCGCGATCTGGCGCAGCTGGTCGAGCGCCTCCGCGGTCTCGGTCTCGTCGTCGTTGTGCAGCCGTCGCTCGAGCTCCGCGCGCATCTCTTCGGGGCTGCGACCCGCGGCGCGGATGAGGAACACCCGGCCGAAGCGCTCCTCGTACGCGGCGTTGCCGGCCGCGATCGCGGCGGCCGTCGCGGCCTCCGCGGTCGACATCGAGGCCTGCTCGTGACGCGAGGCGTGCGCCTCGGCGCTCGCGCCCTGCGGTCTGTCGCCGATGCGCGGGTGGTGGGCGAGCGCGCCGTCCAAGTCGGCGCGCGTCCAGGCGCGCGCGAGCTCGTCCGCGCGCGCGGCCAGCGCCGCCCGCGTGCCGTAGGGGCGTCCCGCGACGACCGCGTCGATCCACGCGGGCACGGCGGCCCAGACGCGCACGAGGGAGGCCGCGGCATCCGGGTCGAGGGCGTCGAAGTCGGGGAGGGCGAGGAGGTCGGTCATGTCAGTGGGCTCCGTGGACGATGAGCCAGCGGGCGACGGCCGGCTCGGAGGACGTGTTGTGCAGTCGATGCGGACGCGAGCACGGATAGCTGATCGCGTCCCCGGCGCGCAGGACCACGCGCTCGTCGTCGAAGTCGACGGTCAGCTCGCCCGAGACGACCGTGCCGATCTCGTAGCCCTCGTGGCGGAACAGTCCGCCCTCGCCGTGCGCCGTCGCCCCCGGCGGATAGGTCGACTCGAAGTAGTCCACCCCGGGCGTCGCGACCGGGGAGATGCGGCGGAAGGCGACGCCGTCGTCGAGGAGGATCGCCGTGTCGTGGGCGGCGCGGCGCAGCCCGAAGCTCGTCGCGCCCGTCTGGGCCGGTGCGCCGGAGGGGTCGAACACCGACGTCAGCGGCACGTCGAGCTCGTCGGTGATGGCGATCAGGCGCGACACGCTCGGCCGCATGACGCCCCGCTCGATCTGCGAGACGGCGCTGGGCGAGATGCCGAGCCGTCTCGCGAGGTCGCGCGCCGACATGCCGCGGGCGATCCGCAGCGCGCGCAGGCGCTCGCCCACGCCGTCGCCGTCTCCGGCGGCCGCGCGATCGGCGGCGTCCGCGGGCGCGGCGGTGTGCGACGCGTCGACGGCGGACAGGCGGCTCATGGTCGAGAGCGTAGCGGGCGGTGGCATCCCGTCGGCCCGGTGCCGGGGATTCGACCCGGATTCGTCATCTGTGAAGGGGCGACTTCACATGCTCGTTACACGGGAGACATCCCGTCGCGAAGATGAAGCTATAGCTTCACACTCGAGCCCGGCGCGTCCGGGCGGAAACACCCGCGAAACGACGCCTCGCTAGCGTCGGACCCATTCCCGAGAGAGGCGGCGCCGTGGCAGAGGTGAGGGTGATCCGGGCCGAGCGCGCGTGGATCGACGGACGGTTCCGCCCCGCGCAGGTGCGCATCGTCGACGGGGTGATCGCAGAGGTGGCCGGTCTCGACGCGCTCGGCGGTCTCGACGGGCTCGACGACGCGGATGCCGCGGCATCCGCCGAGGTCGTGGTGCTCGCTCCCGACGAGGTGCTGCTGCCGGGCCTCGTCGACTCGCACGTGCACCTGGACGAGCCGGGCCGCACCGACTGGGAGGGCTTCGCGACGGGCACCGCCGCCGCGGCCGCCGGCGGCATCACGACCCTGTTCGACATGCCGCTGAACTCGGTGCCGGTGACCACCACGCCCGCGGCGCTCGCCGCGAAGCGTGCCGCCGCGGCCGGAAAGCTCGCCGTGGACGTGGGCTACTGGGGCGGCGCGGTCCCCGAGAACCTCGGCAGCCTGCGTGAGCTGGCCGATGCCGGCGTCGTCGGCTTCAAGTGCTTCCTCGTGCCGAGCGGCATCGACGAGTTCGGACACCTCGACGGCGCGGGCCTGCGCGCCGCGCTGACCGAGCTCGCCGCCTTCGACGGCCTGCTGATCGCCCACGCGGAGGACGAGGCCCACCTGCACGAGGCCGCCGTCGAGGTCGGGGCGGGACCCGACGGAGAGCTCGGTCGTCACTACGACGCGTTCCTGCGCAGCCGTCCGCCCGTCAGCGAGGAGGCCGCGATCGCGGCGGTGATCGACGCGGCCCGGGCCACCGGCGGCCGTGCGCACATCGTCCACGTCGCCGACGGGCACGCGCTCGACCTCATCCGGGCCGCGAAGGCGGAGGGCATCCGCCTCACGATCGAGACGTGCCCGCACTACCTCACGCTGTCGGCCGAAGAGGTGCCCGACGGGGCGAGCGCGTTCAAGTGCTGCCCGCCGATCCGCGACCGCGTCAACCAGGACTTGCTGTGGGAAGGCGTCGTCGACGGCACGATCGACGCGATCGTCAGCGACCACTCGCCCGCGACGCTCGCCCTCAAGACCGCGGGCGGCGGCGACTTCGGCCTCGCCTGGGGCGGCATCGCCGGCGTGCAGACGGGCTTCGCGAGCGTCTGGACCGCGGCGGCGCGCCGCGGCATCCCGCTGGAGCGCCTGCTGCCGCTGTTCACGACCGGACCGGCGCGCATCGCCGGGATGCCGGGACTCGGCGTCATCGCGCCGGGCGCGCGGGCGAACCTCACCGTGTTCGCCCCGGAGCGGTCGTGGACGGTCGACGCACAGCGGCTGCTGTACCGGCACAAGCTGTCGCCGTGGGACGGCCGCGAGCTGCGCGGCGGGGTCGTCGCGACGCTCGTCGGCGGTACCGTCGTGTACCGCGCCGGCGATGACGAGGCGCGGGCCCGGCCCGGCGTGGAACTGCTGGCCGGTGCCGGTGCGTTCGCCGGTGACGACGTGCGCGAAGGAGCGACATCATGACCGAGACCCTCGAGATCCTGCAGCCCCGCGAAGGGGCGATCGTCGGCGACCACTACGTCGCGGCATCCCCGGCGACGGTGCTGTGGGGGCGACTGCCCTGCGCCGCGGACGCACCGGTGCTGACGATCGCGGCGGGGGAGACGGTGACCATCGACACCGTGAGCCACGAGGGTATCCTCCCCGATCAGGGGCAGGATCCGCTCGGCTACTTCACGGGGCACGGAGTGCCGGCCGCGCACGTGCTCACCGACGCGATCGAGATCGCCGCCACCGTCCCGCGCGATGCGCTCGCCGACGGCCCGCACGTGGTGACGGGACCCGTCTTCGTCGCGGGCGCCGAGGTGGGCGATCTGCTGAAGATCACGGTCGTCGACCTCGCCCCGCGGGTGCCCTACGGGGTCATCTCCAACCGGCACGGCAAGGGCGCGCTGGTCGGTGTGCTCCCGCGGGGGCCCGAGAACGTCAGCGTGTTCACGCCGGTGTCGGACGGCAGCGGCATCCTGCCCCTGGTCGACGGGGGCGAGCGCGTCGTGCGGTTCCCGCTCGCGCCGTTCCTCGGGACGATGGGCGTCGCCGTCGCCGGCGAGGAGCGGCCGCACTCGGTGCCGCCCGGCGCGCACGGCGGCAACATCGACATCAACCTGCTCGTCGAAGGTGCGGTGCTGTACCTGCCGGTGCAGGTGCCCGGCGCGCTCGCCTACGTCGGCGACCCGCACTTCGCGCAGGGCGACGGGGAGGTGGCGCTGACCGCCCTGGAGGCGTCGCTGCGCGCGACGCTGCGCTTCGACGTGGTGCCGCGGGCCGGGGCCCTCGCCGCGTTCGGCGAGGTGACCGGACCGCTCGTCCGCACCGACGAGTACCTCGTGCCGACCGGACTCGACGTCGATCTCGACGAGGCGATGCGCAAGGCGGTGCGCGCCGCCCTCGATCTGCTGCAGGCGCGGTACGGCATGGCCGAGCACCTGGCCTACGCCTACCTGTCGGCGGCGACCGACTTCGACATCTCGCAGGTCGTCGACATCGTCTGCGGCGTGCACGCGCGCATCCGCGAGGCGGACTTCGCCGCCGTCCGCCCCGCCGCCGGTCCCGCCGCCGGGTCGGCCGTCCGGCCCGCCGTCGGCCCTGCTGCCGGGTCGGCCGCCGGGTCGGCCGCCGGGTCGGTGCCGGGTGCGTCGGCGCCGTCGGGGGCCCCGGCGTGACCGGGGTGTCGGGGACGGGCGCCGCGGTCGGGGTCCCGAACTCCTCCAACTCGCTGCGGTTGCGGGGTGGGGGCGCCCGGACGCGGCCCGCGCCCCTGCGCGTGGAGGAGTCCGGCACGCGCGCGGCGCGCGAAGCCCGCGGGCGGTTCATCGGCTGCCCGAGCGACTCCGCGGCGGTCGCGGCGGCGGGTTCGCGTGCCGCGTGCGCCCCGAACTCCTCCATCTCGACCGGAGTGCCCGGCCCTGAGCACCTCCCGCGGCCTGCGCGGCCTGCGGTGGAGGAGTTCGGGACGCCGCCGCCGCCACCCACGCCACAGCAACACCGGCGGGGAGGCCACCGATGACCGCCGACCAGCCGCTGCCCGACGACCTGCGCGCGGCGTTCGAGGCGTACGAGCGGGCGATCCTGGCGAACGACCTCGACGCCCTGGATGCCGCGTTCGCGCCCGGCGACCGCACGCTCCGCGGCGACGGCGCCGGACTGCTGGTCGGGCACGACGCGATCAGCGCGTTCCGCGGCTCTCGCGGCGGTGTGCCGGCCCGCACCATCGAGCGCGTCGAGTACCGGCCGCTCGCCGACGGGGTCGCGCTCATCGTCGCGGTGTCGCGGTTCGCCGCGGGCGGAGCCGGGCTGCAGACGCAGGTGTGGGAGCTGATCGACGGCCGGTGGCTCATCACCGCCGCACACGTCACGCCGCGCTCGGTCGCGTTCGACCGCTCGATCTGGCGTACCGTCGGCGACCCGCTGTACCAGGGCGCGTGGGACGGGCCGCTCGCCGGTCTCACCGTGGCCGTCAAGGACCTCTTCGCGATCAAGGGCTATCGCATCGGCGCCGGCAACCCGGCCTACCTCGCCTCGGCTCGCGCCGAGACCACGAGCGCGCCCGCGGTGGGCGATCTGCTGCGCGGCGGGGCATCGCTGCGGGGCATCGCCCGCACCGACGAGTTCGCCTACTCGATCGCCGGCGACAACGCGCACTACGGCACCCCGCCCAACGCCGCGGTGCCCGGTGCGCTCCCGGGCGGCTCGTCGAGCGGTCCGGCCGCCGCCGTCGCCCTCGGCCACGCCGACGTCGCCCTCGCCACCGACACCGCCGGCTCGGTGCGGGTGCCGGCGTCGTACCAGGGACTCTGGGGCCTGCGGACGACGCACGACCTCGTGCCGCGCCAGGGCCTGCTCCCGCTCGCGCAGTCGTTCGACACCGTCGGGTGGCTCACCCGCGACGGTGCGACGCTGCAGGCCGTCGCGGACTGGTGCCTGAGCTACGACGGCTCCGACTCGACCGCATCGGTGTTCGGTGCCTCCGGCGACGACCTGCCGTGGCGGTTCCGCGTGCCGGTCGAAGCGCTAGCCGCGGCCGACCCGGCCACGCGCGCGGCGTTCGAGGGGATGCTCGCGGCTTCCGGTCTGCCGGTCGAGGAGATCGCGCTGGGCGACCTCGACGATTACCTCGTGCCGTTCCGGACGGTGCAGGGTGCGGAAGCCTGGCGCAACAACGGCGACTGGCTGCGCGCCCACCCCGGCTCGACCGGGCCCGCCGTGGCCGAGCGCTTCCGGACGGCCGCCGCCGTGACCGCCGCCGACGAGGCCGCGGCCCGCGCCGCCCTCGCCCCGCTGCGCGAGGCACTGCACGCGCACGTCCGCGACGCCGTGCTGCTGCTGCCGACGGTGCCCGGACCGGCGCCGTCGCGCGCGGCCACCGGCGCGCAGGTGGATGCCGTCCGCCAGAACACCCTGCGGCTGACCACGCCGGCCGCCGTCGGCGGCCTCCCCGCGCTGTCGGTGCCGGTGCTCACGGTCGCCACCGACCGCGGCGACGCTCCGGTCGGCGTCAGCCTCGTCTCGCGCGCCGGCACCGACATCGCCCTCGTGCGCCTCGGCTGCGCCCTCCACGCCCGCATCACCGAAACGGAATCCGTATGAGCACCACCGCCCTTCCCGGCCCGATCGCCCCGCCCGCCCGTCTGCTCATGGGCCCGGGGCCGATCTCGGCGTACCCGAGCGTCCTCACCGCGATGTCGGCGCCGCTGGTCGGCCAGTACGACCCGTTCATGACGGCGACGATGACCGAGACGCAGGAGCTGTACCGCGGCGTCTGGAGCACGCACAACGACGCGACCCTGCTCGTCGACGGCACGAGCCGTGCCGGCATCGAGGCCGCGATCGTCTCGCTCGTGAAGCCCGGCGACCGGGTGCTCGTCCCGGTGTTCGGCCGCTTCGGGCACCTGCTGGCCGAGATCGCCGAGCGGGCGCTCGCCGAGGTGCACACGATCGAGACCGACTGGGGTCAGGTGTTCCCGGCATCCGTGATCGAGGAGGCGATCGTGCGCGTGAAGCCGGCGCTGCTCGCCCTCGTGCAGGGCGACACCTCGACCACGATGCTCCAGCCGCTGGAGGATGTCGGCGAGCTCTGCCGCCGCCATGGCGTGCTGTTCTACTCCGACGCCACCGCCTCGCTGGGCGGGAACGCCTTCGAGGCCGACGCCTGGGGACTGGATGCCGCGACCGCCGGGCTGCAGAAGTGCCTGGGGGGTCCGAGCGGATCGTCGCCGATCACCCTGAGCCCGCGGGCGGTGGAGGTGATCCGGGCGCGCAAGAAGGTCGAGGCGGGCATCCGCGAGCCCGGCGACGAGTCGTCGGCCGACTTCGTCCGCTCGAACTACTTCGACCTGGGCCAGATCCTCGACTACTGGGGCCCCCGTCGCCTGAACCACCACACCGAGGCGACGAGCATGCTCTACGGCGCCCGCGAGTGCGCCCGGCTGCTGCTGGTCGAGGGTCGCGAGGCCGTGATCGCCCGCCATGAGCTCGCCGGACGCGCGATGCTCGCCGGCGTCGAGGCGCTCCGCCTCGTCGTGTTCGGCGACGTCGGCCACAAGATGAGCAACGTCGTGGCGGTCGAGATCCCGGAGGGCGTTCCCGGTGATGCCGCCCGGTCGGCCCTGCTCGAGGACTTCGGCATCGAGATCGGCACCTCGTTCGGGCCGCTCCACGGCAAGGTCTGGCGCATCGGCACGATGGGCTACAACGCGCGCAAGGATGCCGTGCTCTCCACCCTCGCCGCCCTCGAGAGCGTGCTGCGGCGCTTCGGCGCCGCGGTGCCGGCGGGTGGGGGCGTCGAGGCCGCGGCCGACGTGTTCGCCGCCGCCCCGGCCGCCCTGCACGCCCCTGGCGCGCCCGCTCCCACGGGGGCGCCGTGACCGCGGCATCCCTCCTGCGCGCCGCGCCCGATGACATCGCCGCCGCCGCGCGACGCGTGATGGCCCGGTGCGAGGAGCTCGCGCGGGTGAGCGCGGACGCGGCATCCATCGAGCGCGTCTACCTCTCGCCCGAGCACGCCCGCGTCAATCGCCTGGCGGCGGAATGGATGCGCGAGCTGGGCATGCGCACGTGGCAGGATGCCGCGGGCAACCAGGTCGGCCGGATCGGCGACCCGGCGGCGCCCGCGCTGATGCTGGGCTCGCACCTGGACACGGTGCTCGATGCCGGACGCTACGACGGCATCGCGGGGGTGCTGATGGCGCTCGAGGTCGTGCGGCTGCTGCGCGTGCCGGCGGGCGAGGGCTGGACCGTGCCGCTGCCGTTCGCGATCGAGGTGGTCGCCTTCTCCGACGAGGAGGGCACCCGGTTCGGCAAGGCGCTGCTCGGATCGTCCGCCGTGGCCGGCACGTGGAACGACGCGTGGTGGGAGCTGGCGGATGCCGACGGCGTGAGCCTGCGCCGGGCATTCCTCGAGTTCGGGCTCGACCCCGCCCGTGTCGGGGAGGCCGCGCGGCGACCGGACGAGCTGGTGGGGTACCTCGAGGCGCACATCGAGCAGGGGCCCGAGCTCGACCGGGCCGGGGAGCCTCTCGCCGTCGTCTCGTCGATCGCGTCGGCGCGGCGGTTCCAGCTGGTGGTGGAGGGCGAGGCCCGCCACGCCGGCGGGACGCCGTACGACATGCGTCGCGACGCGCTGCTGGGTGCAAGCGAGGCCGCCCTGGCCGTGGAGCGGATCTGCTCCGCTGAGCACCACATCGTCGGCACCGTGGGCCGCTTCGAGGCGTTCCCGGGGGCGGTCAACGTGATCCCGGGCGAGGTGCAGTTCTCGCTCGATCTGCGCGGCGAGTTCGACGGCGAACGCGACCGCGTGTGGGACGCGCTGGCCCGCGAGCTGGACGACATCATGGGTCGCCGCGGACTGCGCTGGCGCTCACGCGAGGTGCACAGCGCGCCGGCGGTGTTCTGCGCGCCCCTGCTGCAGGACGTGGTGGCCGGCGGCATCCGCGCGACCCTCCCGCCGCGGTCGGACGCCCCGCCCGTGATCTTCAGCCGTGCCGGGCACGACGGCATGTCGCTGGGGGCCGTGACCGACGTCGGCATGCTGTTCCTGCGCAACCCCGACGGGGTCAGCCATCACCCCGACGAGTCCGTCTCCGCCGGCGATGTGGCCCACGGCATCCGCGCCCTCGCCGAAGCCGTCCTGCTGCGCGGCACCGAGCGCGTCTGACCCGCCGCGGGCCGGCCCGACGCCCCGAGAAACCCCTTCCGCCCCGAGAAACCCGCGCTGCGGGGATGTCTCGGCGCGAGAGTGGTTTCTCGCTCCGAGCCGGATGCCGCCGGAAGCGCTAGGGACGCACGGGCAGCGACAGGGCACCGGTCATCTCGGCGCCAGGCGAGGCCGCGGTGCGCGCCGGGGGTACGTAGTCGCGCAGGCGCGCGAGCGCCTCGGTGGCCTCGGTCGCGACGACGAGCATGTCGGTGTAGCGGGGGTGGGTGAAGCCGCGGTCGCGCATGTTGGCGACGAACGCGAGCAGCGGGTCGAAGTACCCGTCGACGTTGAGCAGCCCCACCGGCTTGTCGTGGATGCCGAGCTGCGCCCACGTCCACTGCTCGGTGAGCTCTTCGAGGGTCCCCGGTCCGCCGGGAAGCGCCAGGAAGGCATCGGCGCGGTCGGCCATGAGCATCTTCCGCTCGTGCATCGTGTCGACGAGGATCAGCTCGGTCAGGTCCTCGTTGACGGCTTCGCGCGCCTGCAGCGACCGCGGGATCACCCCGGTGACCTCCGCGCCGGCCGCGAGGGCGGCATCCGCGACCGTGCCCATCAGTCCGACGTGGCCGCCGCCGTAGACGAGCGCCATGCCGGAGCGTCCGATCGCCGTGCCGACGGCGCGGGCCGCCTCGACGTAGACCGGGTCGAAGCCCGGGGAGGATCCGCAGAAGACCGTGACCGTGAATCGCGACATGCACAGACGCTAATCCGCCCGTGTTTCCGGGCCGTGCACGGGTGTTTCCGTGCCGTGACAGGTCGGAAACATGGCCTGATTAGCGTGCAGAGCATGTCGCTCCTCGTCACGCACGCCCGTCTGATCACCGTCCCCGCCGGCACGGATGACCCGGGCTACATCGAGGACGGCTGGATGCTGGTGGGCGACGACGGCCGCATCGCCGCGCTCGGTGCGGGCACGCCGCCCCTCGGGACGATCGCGGACGAGACGCTCGACGTCGCGGGAGCCTTCGTCGCGCCGGGGTTCGTGTCGAGCCACTCGCATCTGTTCACGAGCGGCCTGCGCGGGCTCGGCGTCGCCGACACCCTCTACGGCTGGTGCGACGCGATGCTCGGCACCACCGCGCACATGACCGCCGACCAGCTCTACTGGGCGACGCTGCACGGCTCGCTCGACTTCCTGTCGAACGGGGTCACGACGGCGTACAACTTCACCGACCCGCTGCAGGCCTGGGAGCCGATGGTCGACGGCAAGCGCACCGGCACCGCGGGCCTGCGGGGCCTCGAGTACCACTGGCGTCAGGCCGACGGCACCCGCGACGCCGGCATCCGTTTCGTGGATGCCGCCGGCATGGACGTCACCGCCGGCACCCCCGAGGAGGTCTTCGACCGCTTCGCCGCGGAGGTCGCCCACACCCGCACGTTCGATGCCGACTTCGCCCTCGGCTCGTCGATCATGGGTCAGGTGCAGTGGTCGCCGCATCCGGATGCGGCCGCGTTCGAGGTCGAGGCGATGCGCCGGTTCGGGGTCACCAACCAGGCCCACTTCCTGGAGTCGCCGGAGGCCGTCGAGCACCAGCAGTCCAAGTTCGCGCTCTACCGGGATGCCGGCGCCCTCGAGCTCGGGCTCGTGTTCGGCCACTTCATCCAGACGACCCCCGAGATCATCGCGGAGTCGGTCGCCGGAGGTGCGGCGATGTCGTGGCAACCGGCATCCAACGGGCGCCTCGCGTCGGGGACCGCGCTCGTACCCGAAATGCTCGAGATGGGGATGAAGGTCGGCGTCGGCCTCGACGACCAGGCGTGCACCGACGTGAGCGACCCCTGGCAGAACATGCGCATCGGCATCTACGCGCAACGGGCGCGCACGAAGGACCCGCTGTCGATGATGCCCGAGCGGATGCTGCGCCTGCACACCCTGGGCTCCGCGGAGATCATGGGCGTCGCCGATCGGGTCGGTTCGCTCGAGGTCGGCAAGTTCGCCGACTTCGTGGTGGTCGACCCGCGCCGCCCCGACGTCGGACCGCTCTGGCATCCCGTGCGCTCGTACGTGCTGGCGATGAGTCCGCGAAACCTCAAGGCCGTCTACGTCGGCGGGCGTCTCGTCAACGCGGACGGGGTCTCGACCAATCCGCTCGCCGAGGAGGCGTCGGCGAAGGTGCACGAGCTGCCCGCGGCCGTCCTCCCGCTGCGCGGCCACCCGCACTGACCCCGCCGGGCGCGGTCGCCCTGCCCCGTCGGGCGTGGCCCTTGCTCGCTGCCCGCTGCCGCTGCCCGCCCCAGCTCGACCCAGTCCGCCCCAGCTCGCCCCAGCTCGACCCAGCTCGACCCAATTGCAAGGGATGCTGGGCGACACGCCGCATCCATGAGTCTGGGGCGGGCGTGTCGGTCGCGGGGCCTTGCAGTTCGGGTTGCACAGGGCAGTTCGGATTGCACAGGCGCGCGCGGGCCGGCCGGACCGCGGGAGCCGGGGCCTGGACAGGGCCCCGAGTTTGCCCGCCCGCTACTCGCCCGCCCGCGGTCCTCGCCACACTCAGCCCACCCCAACTGCAAGGGGATGCTGGGCGACACGCCGCATCCGCGGGCCTGAGGGCGGCGTGTCGGTCGCGGGGAGTTGCAGTTCGGGCTGCGAGGGGGGCGCGCGGCAGTAGGGGATTCAGCGACGCCGCTCAGGTGCGCCTAGCGGCCGCCGCCATGCCCGACTCAGGTCAACCCAACTGCAAGGGATGCTGGGCGACACGCCGCATCCGCGGGCCTGAGGGCGGCGTGTCGGTCGCGGGGACTTGCAGTTCGGGCTGCGAGGGGGGTGCGCGGCAGTAGGGGATCGGCGACGCTGCTCAGGTGCGCCTAGCGGCCGCCGCCATGCCCGACTCAGCTCGACCCAACTGCAAGGGGTGCTGGGCGACACGCCGCATCCGTGGTCCTGGGGTCGGCGTGTCGGTCGCGGGGCCTTGCAGTTCGGGTCGCCGCCCAGCCCCACCCAGCCCCGCCCCGACCCAGACCAGCCCCACCCCCGACCCGCCCCACCCCGGCCGGGTCAGGCGTCGCGGTGCGGCGACGCCAGGCGCCAGACGCGGTCGCGGCGGAACGGCTGGACGTACGGGCGGGCGCCGAGCGCGCGGGCGATCGCGTTGCCGATCGCGGGCGCGACCGGGTTGTACGGCGACTCGCTCATCGACTTCGCCCCGAAGGGTCCGAGCTCGTCGGCGGTGTCGGCGAAGTAGACCTCGGTCTCGGGTACGTCGCCGAACTGGGGCACGCGGTAGAGCCGGAAGACCGGGGTGACGACCTTGCCCTCGTCGACCATGACCTCCTCGTAGAGCGCACTGCCGATCCCCTGCGCGACGCCGCCCTCGATCTGGCCGCGGCACTGCGCGGGGTTCATCACGAATCCGGCATCCGCCGACTGGATCGACTGGAGGATGCGGACGACGCCCGTCCGCGGATCGACCGCGACGCGCACGGCGTGCACGTTGAAGGCGAGCGAGCGCTGCTCGCCGGCCTCGCTGCCGTCGGCCGAGATCTCGCCGTCCGCCGTCAGCTCGGCGAAAGACACCACTCGTGCGGGTGTGTATACGCCGTCGGGCATGAGTCGGGCGTGGGCGGCATCCGTGCCGGTCAGCGCCGCCGCGTCGTCGCGCAGTCGCGCCGCCAGGGCGAGGCACGCGGCGTGCAGCGCCTTGCCGGCGACGGTGATGCCGGCGGAGGCGAACGCGCCGGTGTCGTGCGCGACCGCGTCGGTGTCGGCGTGCCACAGGGCGATCCGGGCGGGATCGGCGGCGAGGTCGGTCGCGGCGATCTGGCGCAGCACGGTCGTCGTGCCGTTGCCGAACTCCGCCGTCCCGGCGCGCACCAGGTAGGTGCCGTCGGCGCGCAGCGTCGCGCTCGTGTGCGCGATGTGGCCGAAAGGCGCCATCGTGGCGATCATCGCGGCGGCGACGCCCTCGCCGACGAGCCAGCCCGCGGGCGCCTCGGCCCCGTTGCCGCGCCGCAGCGCCGACTCGGCGAGGTCGAGGCACTGATCGAACCCATAGCTGCCCCAGACGAGGTCGTCGTGCTCCGGATCGTCCTCCGGCGTCACGGCATTGCGGCGCCGCAGCTCGAACGGGTCGATGCCGAGCCGCTCGGACAGCATGTCCATGGCCGACTCCACGCCGAGCACGATCTGCCCGAGCCCGTAGCCGCGGAAGGCGCCGGAGGGGACGTTGTTCGTGTAGACGACCTCGGCGTCCAGTCGCTTGAGCGGCACCCGGTAGATCGTCGTGGACTCGGCGAGCGAGTGGAACATCACGCCGCGGGAATGGTTGCCGTAGGCGCCCGTGTCGCTCAGCACGTCGATCGCCATGGCTGTGAGCAGGCCCTCGTCGTCGGCGCCCAGCGTGACGCTCACCCGCATCGGATGCCGCACGGCGGCGCGTTGGAACTCGTCCGCGCGCGTGAACTCGAACGCGACCGGCCGGCCCGTGCGCAGCACCGCGAGGGCGACGAGGTCTTCGGTGAACAGCTCCTGCTTGCCGCCGAAGCCCCCGCCCAGGCGCGCGGCGTGCACCCGCACGCGGTCGCGGTCGAGCCCGAGGATGCGGGCGAGCTCGTCGCGCGTGAGGAACGGCACCTGCGTGGAGGAGCGGATGACGAGGCGACCCTCGTCATCGATCCAGCCGACCGACCCGTGGGTCTCGAGCTGCGCGTGGCTCACGCGCGAGGTCTGCCAGGTGCCGCTGACGGTCACGGCGCTCGCGCGGAGGGCCGCGGTGACGTCGGGGCCGGTGTGCACGCTCGCGATGACGTTGCGTCCCGCCTCGTCGACGCGGTCGTCGGGCGTGCGCTCGGGGTGCAGCAGCGGGGCGCCGGGTCGTCGCGCCTCGTCGGGATCGAACACGGCGGGCAGCGGCGCGTAGTCGACGCGGACGAGCCGGCACGCCTCGTCGGCGGCCTCGGCGGTCTCGGCGACCACCGCGGCGACCCGCTGGCCGATGTGGCGGACGACGTCGTCGAGCATGCGCGTGTCGTCGGGGTCGTCGGTGCGGTGCTCGTGCCGACCCGTGGAGTAGCGCACGTCGGGCACGTCCCGGTGCGTCAGGACGGCCACGACGCCCGGAACGGCGCGAGCCGCGGAGACGTCGATCCCGGTGATCCGCGCGTGCGCGTGCGGGCTCGTGACCAGCCGCAGCACCAGCGCGTCGGTCGCCGGATGACCGGGCTCGAGGTCGAAGGTGAAGGGCTCGCGTCCCTGCGTCAGCCGCGGCCCGGCCTCCGGCGGTACCGAGCGCCCCACGAGCGGCACCTCCGGCGGAGCGACGACCCGCTCGCGGCGCGACGGTCCGGTCTCGCGGACGGCCGTCATGATCGCCTCGCGGATCGGACGGTAGCCGGTGCAGCGGCAGAGATTGCCCTTCATGCGTCGGTCGAGGTCGTCGAGATCCGACGCGCACAGGGTGGAGGCCGTCACGCTCATGCCCGGCGTGCAGAACCCGCACTGGAAGCCGAAACCGGAGGCGAGCGCCTCCTGCACGGGGTGCAGCTCGTCGCCGGGTGCGAGCCCCGCCGCCGTCGTCACGGCGCGTCCCTCGACCCGGACCGCGGGGATGAGGCAGGAGTGCACCGGCTCGCCGTCCAGCAGCACCGTGCAGGCGCCGCAGTCGCCGGCGTCGCAGCCCTTCTTGACCTGCGTGTGCCCCGTCTCGCGCAGCAGCGTGCGCAGGCACTGGCCGGGGCGGGGGTCGGCATCCCTCTCGGCGCCGTCGACGGTCCACCTCATGTCAGCTCCCTCCGGATCTCCTCGGCGAGCACGGCGCTGACGCCGCGGCGCCAGTCCGCCGACCCGAGGGGGTCGGTGTAGTAGCCCGCGGCGCCGTGGACCGCCGCGGCGAGGACCGCGGCATCCGGCACGGCGGGGAAGCGCAGCACGGTCGGGCGCCACGTGGCCGCCGTGACGGTGAAGACGCTCGTGCCGTCGGGGTCGACGCGGCCCGTGACGACGGCACCCGAGCGCCCGTGCTCGGCGAGGGCGATCTTGCGCAGCGCGGCGCGCGAGCGCAGCGCGGCGGCCGGCAGGCGGATGCTGCGCAGCACCTCACCGGGAGCGAGCGCCGTCGTCCCGTTGCCGGTGACCAGCTCCGCGACCGGCAGCTCGCGATCGCCCGCCCCGCTCCAGATCTCGGCGACACCGTCGAGGGCGACGCACAGCGACACCATCGCGCCGGCGGCGAACGCCCGGCAGACGTTCCCGCCGACGGTGGCGGTGTTCCAGATCTTGAACGAGGCGAGGAGGGCATTCGCGGCATCCGGGATCAGGGACGCGGCGGTCCACTCGATCGGTGCCTCCGCGGCGAAGGCCACGAGACGCGCAATCGTGCAGGTGGCTCCGATGCGCAGGCCGTCCGCGGCGACTTCGATGTCGGGCCAGCCCATCCCGGTCAGGTCGACGAAGCCGGTCACCCCCGGCTGCGGCTCGCTCATCAGCCACGTGCCGCCCGCGATGACGACCTCTCCGGGCGCGAGCACGAGGTCGTCGCGGGTGTGCGCGAGGCGGAACGCGCGGACGGTGGTGATGTCCATGGTGCTGCTCCGTTACTCGTTCGATGGGTGCGCGGCGCGTTCGCCTGCGCGGGCCCGATGGTGATCGAGTGAAACAGAGCGCCGTTTCGCCCGTGTTTCACGCGCCCGCAACAGGCCCGCAACGAGCGGTGGTTAGCGTGGCGGCCATGCGCGAGATCCTGTCCCCGGCGGCCCGATGGGTGCGCGAGGGGCGAGCGTTCGCGATCGCCACGGTCGTCGGCACGTCGGGCAGCGCGCCGCGTCCGGTCGGCTCGAGCATGATCGTCTCGGCGGCCGGGGTGTTCGGCAACGTGTCCGGCGGCTGCGTCGAGGGCGCCGTCTACGAGCGCGCTCTGGAGGCGATCGCGACCGGTGACGCCTCGGTCGAGACCTTCGGCTACAGCGACGGCGAGGGCCTCGCGATCGGCCTGACCTGCGGCGGGGCGGTGGACGTCCTCGTGCGCCCGGTTCCGCCGGCCGGTGCGGCGGCGGCGCAGCTGGCGCTGCTGGCCGAACGGGATGCCCGCGGCATCCCGACCCGGTTCCGTCTCGTCACGTCGGGGCCGCTCACCGGCGCGGGATTCGTCATCGAGGCCGGGGACGAGGACGGCGACGCCGGTACGGATGCCGACGCGGTCGTCGTCGAGGTCGGCGCGCGGCCACGGCTCATCGTGGTCGGCGCCGTCGAGTTCGCCGTCGCGCTCGCCCGGCTGGGCGCCGCCCTCGGCCACCGCGTCGTGGTCGTCGACCCGCGGGAGGTCTTCGCGAGCGTCGACCGCTTCCCGGGAGCCGATGTCGTGGTCGACTGGCCCGACCGCTACCTCGCGACGCAGAGTCTCGAAGGCCCGACCGCGATCTGCGTGCTCAGCCACGACCCGCGCCTCGACGTTCCCGCGCTGCGCGTCGCGCTCGCCTCCGGTGCCGACTACGTCGGTGCGATGGGCAGCCGGCGCACGCACGACGACCGGATGCGGCGGCTGCGCGAGGCCGGTGTCGGCGACCGCGATCTCGCGCGCCTGCGCTCTCCGATCGGCCTCGACCTCGGCGCCGTCTCGGCCGACGAGACGGCGCTGTCGATCCTGGCCGAGATCGTCGCCGACCGTCACGGGGGGTCGGGAGCTGCGCTCTCGACCCTCGCCGGTGCGATCCACGGCGGCACCGACCCGGCGCCGCCGACGCGCGAGCAGCCCGGAGCGCCGCGCACGGTGATCTGCGCGGTGCCGCGGGCTCCGATGGCGCGTCTGTGACCGTCTGCGCCATCGTGCTCGCGGCGGGTGCGGGCACCCGCTTCGGCGGGCCGAAGGCGCTCGCGCGCGACGCCGCGGGCGAGCCGTGGCTGGCCCGCGCGGTGCGGACGCTCCGGGCCGCCGGGTGCGACCCGGTGCTCGTGGTGCTGGGCGCCGCGGCCGACGACGCCGCCGTCCACGTGCCCTCCGAGGCCGTCGTCGTCCGCGCCCCGCGGTGGCGCGAGGGGCTGTCGGCCTCCGTCCGGGCCGGCCTCGACGCGGCCGCCGGGACCGCCGCCGCGGCCGCGCTGCTGGTGCCGGTCGACGTCCCGGAGCTCCCGGCATCCGCCTGCCGTCGGGTGATGCGGGATGCCGGGCCGAGCAGTCTCCGCCGGGCGCGCTACGCCGGCGCTCCCGGGCATCCCGTGCTCATCGGCCGTGACCACTGGGGCCCGCTGGGGGCGTCGCTGCGTGCCGACCGCGGCGCCGGCGGCTACCTGCGCGCGCACGGCGCGGAGACGGTGGAGTGCGCCGACCTCTGGCACGGGCGCGATGTCGACCGTCGTCCGACGGAGGCGTAACCGCCCCGAAACAGACCCCCGATGTCCGCGAAACGTGCATCTCCTAGCGTCGCTTGCAGTCGCGCCGGTGGCGCACGAGGTCCTCGCCCCGAAGAGAACCGTCAAGAACACGGAGATCACAGCACATGAGCATCCTTTCCTCGCGACGCGCTCGCCGCGCCGCCGCCGCCCTTGCGGGCACCGCCCTCGCCGTCGCCGCCCTCGTCGGCTGCTCCTCCTCGTCGGCGTCGTCGTCCGACCCGTCCGCGTCGGCCGCGGCCGACTACGGCGACCTGACGGTGCAGCTGAGCTGGATCAAGAACGAGGAGTTCGCCGGCGAGTACATCGCCGACAGCAAGGGGTACTACAAGGAGGCCGGGTTCTCCTCGGTGAACCTCGTCCCCGGTCCGTCCACCGGTGTGGCGGAGCTCGCCAGCGGCACGGCCACGGTCGCCCTCAGCGACTCGGTGTCGGTCGGCGCAGCCGTCGCGAACGAGGGGGCGCCGGTCAAGATCATCGGCGCGACGTTCCAGAAGAACCCCTTCACGATCCTCTCGCTCAAGAGCGGCGGCAACATCTCGACCCCCGCCGACCTGAAGGGCAAGAAGATCGGCGTGCAGGACTCCAACGCGTCGCTGTTCAAGGCGCTGCTGAGCGCGAACGGCATCGACCCCTCCGAGCTGACGATCGTCCCCGTCCAGTACGACCCGGCACCGCTGGTCAACGGCGAGGTCGACGGCTTCGTCGCGTACCTCACGAACGAGGCGATCACGCTGGAGATGAAGGGCATCGCGACCACCAACCTCCCGTTCGCCGAGAACGGCCTCCCCTTCGTCGCGGAGACCGTCGCGGCGACGGACGACACCATCGCCAACAAGCGCGAGATGCTCAAGGCGTTCCTCAAGGCCGAGATCCGCGGCTGGAAGGATGCGCTCGCCGACCCGCAGGAGGGTGCCGACCTGGCCATGTCGACGTACGGCGCCGACCTCGGGCTCGACCCCGCCAAGACGCTCGCCGGATCGAAGGCGCAGAACGAGCTCGTCGTCTCGGACGAGACCGTTGCCAACGGCCTGTTCACCATCTCCGACAAGCTCCAGAGCATGACGATCGAGAGCCTCGCCGGCGCCGGCATCACGCTCAAGGCATCCGACCTGTTCGACCTCAGCCTCCTCTCCGAGGTCTACGCCGAGGACCCGAGCCTCGTCGCGTACGCGGGCTGAGGCCGGGGACGACGGAGCTTTCGTGACCGACACGGCCACCCGGACCGGTGCCCAGGCGATGAGCCCGGGCACCGGTCTGCAGATCACCGCACTCAACAAGACCTTCACGGTCGGTCGCACGCAGGTGGTGGCGTTGCAGGATGCCGATCTGCACACCGATCAGGGATCGTTCCTGTCGCTGCTCGGGCCGTCCGGTTGCGGCAAGTCCACGATCCTGCGCATCCTCGCGGGGCTGGAGGAGCCCACGAGCGGAACGACGCGCGTCGACGGCAAGAGCCCGAAGGAGCTGCGCAAGGCGGGGGAGCTGGGCATCGCGTTCCAGGACTCGGCGCTGCTGCCCTGGCGCAGCGTGCAGTCCAACATCCAGCTCCCGTTCGAGGTGGCGGGCCGTCCCGTCGACCGCGACTACGTGCGCGAGATGATCGAGCTGGTCGGGCTCAAGGGCTTCGAGAAGGCGAAGCCGGCGCAGCTGTCGGGCGGCATGCGTCAGCGCGTGTCGATCGCGCGCTCGCTCATCATGAAGCCGTCGGTGCTGCTGTTCGACGAGCCCTTCGGGGCCCTCGACGACATGACGCGGCAGAAGCTGAACCTCGAGCTCCTGCGCATCTGGACCGAGAAGCCGGCGACCACCCTCATGGTGACGCACGGCATCTCCGAGGCGATCTTCCTCTCCGATCAGGTGGCGGTGATGAGCCCGCGGCCGGGTCGCGTCAAGGAGGTCATGGAGATCGACCTGCCGCGTCCGCGGCTGCCCGAGATGATGCGCACGCCGGAGTTCCACGCCTACGTCGACCGGGCATCCGAGCTGCTGTTCGGCGCGGGAGGCGCCGCGGCCGATGACCACTGACCAGGCGATGACGCGCGGCCTCACCCGCCGCCCCGTCCGCCTCCCGGCCTGGCTCACGGGCGTGCTGGGCGGCGTCGGGATCATCCTGCTGTGGTGGGTGCTCGCCGCCACCGTGTTCGCGCGCGTCGGCCCGGGCGGGGTCCAGGCCATCCCCACCCCACCGCAGGTCGTCGCCGAGATCGTGGACAGCGGATGGTCGTACTTCGCCCGCAACTTCTCCGTCACGATCAGTGAGGCGGGAACCGGGTATCTGTGGGGCAACGGCCTCGCGCTGCTGCTCTCCGCCCTCGTGCTCGTGGTGCCGCGCCTGGAGGGCGTGGTGATGCAGCTCGCGATCATCACCTACTGCATCCCGATCGTCGCGATCGGCATGCTGCTCGTGGTCATCATCCCGGTGCCCAAGCCGGGCGAGCCGTCGGGGACGGCATCCTTCCTCGCCGCCCTCGCGGTCTTCTTCACGACCGTCGTCGGCGCGCTGCTCGGCCTCAAGGCCGCCGACCGGGCCAGCCTCGACGTGGTCGCCGTCTACGGCGGATCCCGGCTGACGCAGCTGCGGAAGATCCGGCTGATCGCGGCGCTGCCGTCCGTGCTCAACGCTTTGCAGATCGCCGTGCCGGCGGCCTTCCTCGGCGCCGTGCTCGGCGAGTTCTTCGGCAAGGTGGAGCTCGGTGTGGGGCCGGCGATGATCGCCGCGCAGCAGGCGCTCGACGCCCCGCGCGTCTGGGCGCTCGCCCTCGTCTCGGGCGCCGTCGCCCTGGTCGGCTACGCGCTGCTCGGCCTCGTGGCCCGCCTCGTGGCGCCCTGGGCGAAGGGAGCGCGCCGATGAGCGGCACGGGCGCATTGCGCGCGCTGGGGTCGAGCGTGCTCACCCTCGTGCTGACGGTCGTGACCGTGCTCGTGCTGTGGGCCGGTGCGCTGTGGGCGTTCCGGGTGAGCCCGTACGTCGGCAAGGGACCGCTCGACGTGTGGAACTACCTCTTCACCGTTCCCGCCGCGGAGGCCAACCGCGCCACCGTCTTCGGCCAGCTGTGGGTGTCGCTCGGCCACGCCGCGATCGGCTTCGTCGCCGGGCTGCTCGTGGCGATCCTGGTCGCCGCGCTGTTCCAGCTGAGCGCGGGCGTCGAGCACGCCCTGATGCCGCTCGCGATGCTGCTGCGATCGGTGCCGCTGATCGCGATGGCCCCCGTCATCATCTTGATCTTCGCCCGCGACTTCGCGACGATCGCGGTGCTCGGCGGCATCGTCGTGCTCTTTCCCGCTCTCGTCACGATCGCCTTCGGCCTGAAGTCCGCGCCGGCGCACATGAACGACCTCGTCGAGGTCTACGGCGGATCGTCGTGGACGACGCTGCGCAAGGTCGCGCTGCCCAGTGCGCTGCCCTCGCTGCTCGCGGCGGTGCGCATCTCGGTGCCCGGCGCCATCACCGGGGCGCTGCTGGCCGAGTGGCTCGCCGTCGGCGGCGGCATCGGCGGCGCGTTCGGCGGCTACATCGCCGCCGCGCAGTTCTCCGCCCTGTGGTCGTCGGTCGCGGTGATCACCGTCGCGGCGCTGCTGCTGTACAACCTCGTCCATATCCTGGAGGCGGTCCTCCTCGCCCGCATGGGCATGTCCGACCGCGCCTGATCCCCCGCCCCGAAAGGTCCACGATGTCCGACCTCGCCGAGTTCGCCTTCGGCCTGCCCAAAGCAGAGCTCCACCTCCACCTCGAAGGCACGCTCGAGCCCGAGCTGAAGTTCGCGCTCGCCGAACGCAACGGCATCCGCCTCGCCGAGACGAGCGTCGCCGAGGTGCGCGCCACCTACGACTTCACCGACCTGACGAGCTTCCTCGCCGTCTACTACCCGGCGATGGAGGTGCTGCAGACGGCGGACGACTTCCACGACCTGGCCTGGGCGTACCTGCTGCGCGCGAAGGAGCAGGGCGTCGTCCACGCCGAGATGTTCTTCGACCCGCAGGCGCACACCAGCCGCGGCGTGCCCTTCTCCGCCGTCATCGGCGGCTACCGCCGCGCCGCCGTGCGGGCTCAGGACGAGCTGGGCATCTCCGCCGAGCTGATCCTCTGCTTCCTGCGCGACTTCTCCGCCGAGTTCGCCATGGCGACCCTCATGGAGGCGCTCCCCTACAAGCAGTGGATCGTGGGCGTCGGGCTCGACTCCGACGAGCGCGACAACCCGCCGTCGAAGTTCGCCGCCGTCTTCGCGCGGGCGAAGGCCGAGGGCTTCTTCCTGACGATGCACTGCGACATCGACCAGGTCGGCTCGATCGACAACATCCGCGAGGTGCTCCGCGACATCCGCGTCGACCGCATCGACCACGGCACCAACATCGTCGAGGACCCGGAGCTCATCGCGCTCGCGAAGGAGCGCGGCCTCGGCTTCACGTGCTGTCCCGTGTCGAACTCGTTCGTGACCGCCCAGATGAAGGCCGACGAGATCGTGACGCTGCTGCGGGAGGGCGTGCGCGTGACGATCAACTCCGACGACCCGGCCTACTTCGGCGCGTACGTCGCGGAGAACTACGTCGCGCTCGCGCAGCAGGCGGGGCTCACCGAGGCCGACCTCACCCAGCTGGCGATCAACTCCTTCGAGGCGTCCTGGCTGACCCCGGCGCGCCGCGCCGCGTTCGTGGCCGCGGTCCAGGAGTACGCGGCCGAGCGCGGTGTGAGCCTGCCGCGCTGACGGCGCGCGGGTCAGACCTCGACGGCGCCGCGGGCGTTGTAGACCACCGCGTCGCTCGCGCCGTAGGCCCGGTAGACGGCGACGGCGTCGTCGTAGCCGACGCCGGTGCGCACCCGGATGCCGCGCCGCTCGAACTGCGCGGCCCAGTCGTCGACCATCGGGCCCTCGTCGAAGCCGGTGAGCTCCTCCAGGAGGTCGCCCTCGCCCGCGACGACGAGAGAGCGCACACCGCTCCACATCGTGGCCCCGTAGCACTGCACGCACGGGCGCCAGTTGACCACGAGCGTCAGGCGGGCGCCGCCCGCGCCGAGGTCCCACCGTCCGAGGGCGCGCTGGGCGAGCGCGAGCGCCATGACCTCGGCGTGGGCCGAGGTGACGCCGGATTCGAGCACGACGTTGACGCCGACGGACACCAGCGCGCCCGTCGACTCGTCGACCACGATCGCGGCGAAGGGGCCGCCGTTGCCCGCGCGCCAGTTGCGGTCGGCGAGCTCGTTCACCAGGCGCATCTGCTCCTCGGCCGAGGGCAGAGCCGTCGGCAGGGCGTCCAGGTCGGCGATGAGCCAGCCGGGCAGGGAGGCCGTGTAGGAGGTCGCGAGTGCCGTCATGCCGCGACGATATCGTCGCCATGTTTCGGCCAGGCTACGCCCCGGCGAGGACCGCGACCGCAGGGGCGCCCGCGTCGCGGATTTACGCGGCGGCGCCCACCACGGCGGCGATCGCCGACGTGAAGAAGGCCAGACCGTCCACACCGGAGCGCATGGCCTCGGGGGTGTCGGGGCCGAAGCCGGGCTCCACCGCGTGCTCGGGGTGCGGCATGAGCCCCACCACGTTGCCGCGCGTGTTGGTGAGACCGGCGATGTCGTCGAGCGAGCCGTTGGGGTTCACTCCGAGGTAGCGGAAGGCGACGAGCCCCTCGCCCTCGATCCGCTCGAGCGTCTCGGTGGAGCAGATGTACCCGCCGTCGGCGTTCTTCAGCGGGATCGTGATCTCCTGGCCGGCCTCGAACTGCGAGGTCCAGGCGGTCGTCGCGTTCTCGACGCGCAGGCGCTGGTCGCGACGGATGAACTGCTGGTGGGCGTTGCGGATGAGCCCGCCGGGCAGCAGGTGCGCCTCGACGAGCATCTGGAAGCCGTTGCAGATGCCGAGGACGGGCATGCCCTGCGCCGCGGCATCCTTCACCTCGGACATGATCGGCGCGAGTGCGGCGATCGCGCCCGCGCGCAGGTAGTCGCCGTAGCTGAAGCCGCCCGGGAGCACGAGGGCGTCGACGCCCTCGAGGTCGTGCGAGCCGTGCCACAGGGCGACGGGCTCGGCGCCGGCGAGGCGGATCGCGCGGTGCGCGTCGCCGTCGTCGAGCGAGCCCGGGAAGGTGATGACCCCGATGCGGGCGGTCACTCGACGACCTCGATGCCCACGACGTCCTCGATCACCGCGTTCGACAGGATGTCGGCGGCGAGGGTGCGCACGGTCTCCAGGGTCTTCTCGTCGGCGACGTCGACGGTCAGCTCGAAGCGCTTGCCGATCCGGACGGACGAGAAGCCCTCGACGCCGAGGCGGTCCAGGGCGCCGGCCACGGCCTTGCCCTGCGGGTCCAGCAGCTCGGCCTTGGGCATGACGTCGACGACGATGGTGGGCATTCGGTCCTCCTGTGGGCCGCGCACGGCCGCGGCTTCCGGTCGCCCCGCGATCGCGGATGCCGGTGGGCCGGCGCACCGCGGATCGAGGGAGGGGTCGGCACCAGTCTACGGGCGCGCGCGGCCTTCGCGGAGCCGACCGGGAGGGCGGCCGCGGCCGGATTGTCACGGCTGCCGTTACACAACCGTGATGCACTCATGGGAGCGCTCCCTTGTGTTCCTGGGAGCGATCCCATAACGTCGTCGCTGTCCGGTGAGAGCGCTCCCATTCCCACATCGATGCGATGGCGCGGGAGGGCGGGAACGCGAACACGCACCTGCAACACATCCACAAAGGAGTGACACGTGAACACACGCGCACTGCGGCGCATCGGCCTCGTGGCCGGCGCCCTGACCACCTCCGCCCTCGTGCTCGCCGGCTGTGCCGGCGGCAGCGGCACGGCGGCGACGGCCGATCCCAACGAGAAGGTCACGCTGACCGTGGCGACCTTCAACGACTTCGGATACTCGGACGCCCTGTTCGCCGAGTACACGAAGGAGCACCCGAACGTCACGATCGTCCACAACAAGGCAGCGACGAGCAACGACGCACGCGCCAACTACTTCCAGAAGCTCGGCAAGACCGGCCTGGCCGACATCGAGGCCATCGAGGTCGACTGGCTGCCCGAGGTCATGAAGTACTCCGACCTGCTCGCGCCGGTCCCCACCGACCTGAAGAGCCGCTGGCTCGACTGGAAGGTCAAGGCCGCCACCGACGCGCAGGGCAACCTCATCGGCTACGGCACCGACATCGGGCCGGAGGGCGTCTGCTACCGCTCCGACCTGTTCGCCGCCGCCGGCCTGCCGACCGACCGCGAGGAGGTCGCGAAGCTGCTGACCGGCGACTGGAAGACCTACTTCGACACCGGCGCGAAGTACACCGCCGCGACCGGCAAGGCGTTCTTCGACTCCGCCGGCGGCACGTACCAGGGCATGGTCAACCAGATCGAGGCCGCGTACGAGAACCCCTCGGACGGCAAGATCGACATCGACCCGAAGGTCGAGACCATTTACAACCAGGTGCTCGACGCCTCCGCGACGCAGTCCGCGCACCTCAGCCAGTGGTCCGACGACTGGATGGCCGGCCTGTCCAACGGCTCGTTCGCCACGATGCTCTGCCCGGGCTGGATGCTCGGCGTCATCTCCGGCAACGCCAAGGACGTCAAGGGCTGGGACATCGCCAACGTCTTCCCCGGCGGCGGCGGCAACTGGGGCGGCTCGTACCTGACCGTTCCCGCCAACGGCAAGAACGTCGCGGCCGCGCAGCAGCTCGCCGACTGGCTCACCAGCCCCGACACGCAGCTCAAGGCGTTCGAGGCGGCCGGCACGTTCCCGAGCCAGGTCGACGCGATGAAGTCCGACACCCTGCTGAGCTCGAAGAACGAGTTCTTCAACAACGCTCCGGTCGGCCAGATCCTCACCGACCGTGCCAACGCGGTGACGGTCTCGCCCTTCAAGGGACAGTTCTACTTCCAGATCAACGACGCGATGCAGAAGGCTCTGACCCGCGTCGAAGAGGGAACGCAGGACAAGGCGGCCTCGTGGGCCCAGTGGCAGACGGAAGTCGCCGCCATCAAGTAATCCCCTTCACCGGTCGTTGAGCGAGGATGCCGTCGGCATCCGAGTCGGAACGCCCGCCCGCTCGGGCGTTCCGACTCGCCCCGCTCGCTCAACGACCGGTGCCCATCGACTCCCGAAGGACATGCCGTGACCACCACCACCTCCCGCGCCCCGAAGCGCATCGGCTTCGGCAGCCGGCTGAGCTCGTGGGATCTCAAGCTCTCGCCCTACCTCTACATCTCCCCGTTCTTCATCCTGTTCCTCGTCGTCGGGCTCTTCCCGATCGGGTACACCGCGGTGATCTCCTTCATGGACTGGGACCTCGTGCGCAACTCGGGAACCTTCGTCGGGTTCGACCAGTACGCCACGGTGATCTCCGACCCGAAGTTCTGGGCGGCGCTGCGCAACACCTTCAGCATCTTCCTGCTCTCGTCCGTGCCGCAGCTCATCGCCGCCGTGGTCATCGCAGCGCTGCTGGACCAGAACATCCGCGCCAAGACCTTCTGGCGGATGGGCGTGCTCGTCCCGTACGTGATGGCGCCCGTCGCCGTCGCCCTGGTCTTCTCCAACATGTTCGGCGACCAGTACGGCATCATCAACACCTGGCTCAGCAGCATCGGCCTGCCCCCGGTCATGTGGCACTCCGACACCTTCGCGAGCCACATCGCCATCGCCACGATGGTGAACTTCCGGTGGACCGGGTACAACACCCTCATCCTCCTCGCGGCGATGCAGGCCATCCCGCGCGACTACTACGAGGCCGCGACCGTCGACGGCGCCGGCAAGGTGCGTCAGTTCTTCGCGATCACCCTGCCCAGCCTCCGGCCCACGCTGATCTTCGTCATCATCACGTCCACGATCGGCGGCCTGCAGATCTTCGACGAGCCGCGCATGTACGACCAGACGGGCACCGGCGGTGCGAACAACCAGTGGCTGACGATCTCGCTCTGGCTGTACGACATCGGGTGGGGGCAGTGGAACCTCGGCCGCGCGGCGGCGCTGGCGTGGATCCTCTTCCTCATCATCCTCGTGATCGGCATCATCAACCTCTTCATCACCCGCAACCTCGTGCGTGACGAGGGCAGTCGCAACAGCCTCACCCGCGCCCAGATGCGCGCCGCGGCGCGGGCCGCCCGCGCGGCGGTGGCGGCCGACCGCGCCGCGGCATCCGAACCCCGTCGCACGAACGAATCAGCGGAGGTGACGCGATGAGCGTCCTCAACGAACAGGCCGTCCCCGTCGTCGACGACGCGCTGCCCGCCCCCAAGAAGGGTGCGAGGACGCGCCGTCCGCGCCACGTCAAGGGCACCCGCCCGGGCTGGATCGTCTACGCCTGCCTCGCCGCCGTGCTCGTCGGCAGCCTCTTCCCGTTCTACTGGTCGCTGCTGATCGGCTCGGGCGACTCGTACACGATCCGCGACCCCAACATGTCGTGGATCCCGGGCGGGAACTTCCTCGCCAACGCGGCGAAGGTCGTCAACGACCCGGCGGTCAACTTCTGGGTCGCCCTGTGGAATTCGATCATCAGCTCCGGCCTGATCGCGATCTCGGTCGTGTTCTTCTCCACCCTGGCCGGGTGGGCGTTCGCGAAGCTGAAGTTCAAGGGCTCCAGCTGGCTGCTGGTGTTCGTCATCGCGACGATGGCCGTTCCCACGCAGCTCGGCGTCGTGCCGCTGTACATCCTCTTCAGCGACCTCGGCTGGACCGGCCAGCTCGGCGCGATCATCGTGCCCGCGCTGGTGAGCGCCTTCGGCGTGTTCTGGATGACGCAGTATCTCCGCCAGGCCGTGCCCGATGAGCTCATCGAAGCGGCTCGGGTCGACGGGGCGAGCTCGTTCCGCACGTTCCTGACCGTGGGCCTTCCCGCCGCGCGTCCCGCGGCGGCGATGCTGGCCCTGTTCACCTTCGTGTCGGCGTGGAACAACTTCTTCTGGCCGTTCATCGTGCTCGATCGGCAGAACCCCACGCTTCCGGTGGCTCTATCGTTGCTGCAGTCCAACTACTTCATCGACTACTCGATCGTGCTGGCGGGGGTGCTCCTGGCGACCATCCCTCTGCTGATCCTGTTCGTCTTCGCCGGCAAACAGTTGGTCAGCGGCATCATGCAAGGCGCGGTCAAGGGCTGAGGCCCGGACCGCTTCAGAAAGGTCGATTCATGACAGAGTTCTCGCGCCCGTTCCCGAAGGGCTTCCTCTTCGGTGCGGCCACCGCCGCCTACCAGATCGAGGGCGCGGCCTTCGAGGACGGCCGCACGGCCTCCATCTGGGACGCGTTCAGCCGGGTGCCCGGAGCGGTCATCGCCGCCGACAACGGCGACGTCGCGTGCGACCACTATCACCGCTTCCGCGACGACGTGGCCCTCATGAAGGACCTCGGACTCGACACCTACCGCTTCTCGGTCTCGTGGTCGCGGGTGCGCCCCGACGGCGGACCGCTCAACCGCAAGGGCCTCGACTTCTACGAGCGTCTCGTGGACGAGCTGCGGGCGGCGGACATCCTGCCGTGGCTCACCCTGTACCACTGGGACATGCCGCAGGCCATCGAGGAGCAGGGCGGCTGGACCGTGCGCTCCACCAGCGAGCAGTTCGTCGAGTACGCCCTGAGCGTGCACGACGCCCTCGGCGACCGGGTGCAGAACTGGACGACCCTCAACGAGCCGTGGTGCTCGTCCTTCCTCAGCTACACCGCCGGCATCCACGCGCCGGGACGCTACAGCGTGACCGACGGCGTGCTCGCCGCGCACCACCTCCTGCTCGGCCACGGCGCCGTCGTCCGCGAGCTGCGCGAGCGCGACGCCGACCTGAGCCTGGGCATCACGCTCAACCTCACGGTGGCCGACGCGGTCGACCCGGCGGATGCCGCGGACGCGGACGCCGCCCGGCGCATCGACGGCCAGTTCAACCGCTGGTTCCTCGACCCGATCTTCCGGGGGGAGTACCCGGCCGACGTGGTCGAGGACATCCGGGCGGTCGCTCCGGAGGCGATCGAGGCCCTCGTGCAGGCGAACCGGCCGGGCGACCTCGCCACGATCTCCCAGCCGCTGGACGCGCTGGGCGTGAACTACTACCACGGCGAGTTCGTCGGAGGATCCCCCGACCCCGAGCCGCCGCTTCCCGGCGACGCGCCCACCGACCGCCCGGCGGCATCCCCCTTCCCGTCGCACGAGGGGATCTACTGGCACGACCGCGGCCTGCCGCGCACCAACATGCACTGGGAGGTGCAGCCCGAGGGGCTCACCCGCCTCCTGCAGCGCGTGGGGGACGAGTACGCCGCGCCCGCGGGCACCGCCCTGTACGTCACCGAGAACGGCGCGTCGTACGACGACGAGCTCGTCGTGGAGGACGGCGTCGCGCGCGTGCACGACGTCGAGCGCACCCGCTTCCTGCTCGGTCATCTGGAGGCGATCCTCGACGCGGCGGATGCCGGCGTGGACGTGCGCGGCTACTTCTACTGGTCGCTCCTGGACAACTTCGAGTGGGCCTGGGGATACGCCAAGCGCTTCGGGATCGTGCACGTCGATTACGCCACCCAGGTGCGCACCGCGAAGGACAGCGCGCTGGAGTATCGTCGGGTCATCGACGCTCGCGCGATCGAGGACGCGGCGGTGCCGCTGCCCCGACCCGCCGTCCAGATCACCCCCACTCAGATCTCCAGCCTTCAGAGGTAGCCGTGACCATCGACACGCCGCGAGTCGCACCGACCATCGAAGAGGTCGCCGCCGCCGCGGGGGTGTCCCGGTCGACCGTCTCCCGCGTCGTCAACGGCTCCACGGCCGTGAGCCCGGCGGCGCTGGAGGCGGTCACGCGCGCCATCGCCGAGCTCAACTACGTGCCCAACCGGGCCGCGCGCTCGCTCGCCAGCCGCGCGACGATGGCGATCGCCCTCGTCGTCCCGGAGGACACCACGCGGTTCTTCGGCGACCCGTTCTTCGCCTCGATCGTCTCGGGCATCAACGCCCGGCTCAGCCGCTCGGAGTACGTGCTGAACCTGATCATCGCGAGCGACGACCCGGGCGACAAGACCTCGGCGTATGTGCGCAGCGGTGCCGTCGACGGCGCGATCGTCGTGTCGCATCACACCAGCGACACGTTCATCGACCGCATCGCGCACGTCGTGCCGGTCGTGTACGGCGGTCGCCCGGTGCGCGAGCGCGAGCGCGACTTCTACGTCGACGTCGACAACGTCGCGGGCGGCCGCGAGGCCACCGCGTACCTGATCGGACGCGGATTCCGCCGGATCGCCACGATCGCGGGGCCGGTCACCATGCCGGCCGGCATCGACCGTCTCGTGGGCTACCAGGAGGCGCTGTCGGACGCGGGGCTGGAGGCGGCCGCCGTCGAGGACGGCAACTTCACCGCCGACGGCGGGGCGGCCGCGATGCAGCGCATCCTGGACTCCGGCGTGCCGTTCGACGCCCTGTTCGTCGCGAGCGACCTCATGGCGCGCGGCGCCCTCGCCGCGCTGGGGCGGGCGGGCGTGCGCGTGCCCGAGGACATCGCGATCATCGGCTTCGACGACTCGCCCGTCGCGCGCACGGTCAACCCGCTGCTCACCACGATGCGCCAGCCCTCGCACGAGCAGGGCGAGAAGATGGCCGACGTCCTGCTGTCGATCCTCGCCGGCGGCACGCCGCCGCACGTCACCATCCTGCCCACCGAGCTCGTCGTCCGCGCCTCCGCCTGATCCGGCGGCGGATGCCGCGGGCTCAGCCCACGTTCTCGGGATCGCCGCCCAGCGGGCCGATGGGCACGATCGGGCCGCCGTCGTCGGCGCCGGTCTTGCGCGCCCGCGCGATGGCGTTGCCGAGGTGGTAGATCACGAGCGCGGCGACGGTGCCGAGCACGATCGCGCCGAAGCTCAGCGTGCCGAGGTTCATCGTGAACCCGGCGATCGCGATGACGAACGCGACGGCCACGGTGTACTGGTTGACCGGGCGGGAGAAGTCCACCTGGTTGTCGACCCAGATCTTGATCCCGATGACGCCGATCAGCCCGTAGAGGGCGGTCGTCACACCGCCGAGCACGCCCGCCGGCATGGCGAAGATGACCGCGCCCACCTTGGGGGAGAACGCGAGCAGGATCGCGACGATGCCGGCGACCCAGTAGGCCGCGGTCGAGTACACGCGGGTCGCGGCCATGACGCCGATGTTCTCGCCGTAGGTCGTGGTGCCCGAGCCGCCGCCGAGACCGGCGATCGTGGTCGCGAGGCCGTCGGCGATGAGCGCGCGCCCGGTGCGCTTGTTGATCGAGGGGTCGCCGGTCATCGTCGCGACACCGCGGACGTGGCCGACGTTCTCGGCGATGAGCACGAGGATCACCGGCAGGAACATCGGGAGCATCGCCCAGGCGTGCGCGTCGCCGAAGGCCGGCAGGTGGAACTGGGGGAGGCCGATCCAGGCGGCATCCGCCACCCCGGACCAGTCCACCCGGCCGAGGAGGGCGGCGACGACGTAGCCGACGACGACGCCGAGGAAGATCGAGATGCGCCCGAGGAACCCGCGGAAGAACACCGCGAACAGGATGCAGGCGGCCAGCGTGATCGCGCCGAGCAGTGCGTCCTGCTGGAAGTTGGTCCACGCCACCGGCGCCAGGTTCAACCCGATCAGGGCGACGATCGCGCCCGAGACCACGGGCGGCATGAGCCGCTCGATCCAGCCGGTGCCGGTCGCCTGCACGAGCAAGCCGATGCCGGCCAGCAGCACACCCGCGACGAACACGCCCAGCAGCGCCTGGCTGATCTGCTCACCGGTCTGCAGGGCCTTGCCGTCGCCGGGGCCGAGCGCGAGGATCGGCGCGATGAACGCGAACGAGCTGCCGAGGTAGCTCGGCAGACGGTTGCCCGTCAGCAGCAGGAACAGCAGGGTGCCGAGGCCGGAGAACAGCAGCGTCGTCGAAACGGGGAAGCCCGTCAGCAGCGGCACGAGGAACGTGGCGCCGAACATCGCGACCACGTGCTGGGCGCCGATGGCGATCGTGGCCGGCCATCCGAGCCGCTCGTGCGGCTTGACGACGGCACCGGGCTCGACGGTGCGGCCGTCTCCGTGCGGGGTCCAGATGGGCATGCGCGTGCTCCTCGGTCGTCGAGATCCGGTGGTCGTCGGGGTGGCGGGATGCCGAGGTCAGGCTACCTGGGAGCCGGCTGTGAGCCGCGCACGCGCGCCGTGAAAGGTCGAGGTCCCGCCGGGTCAGTCGCGGCGCCCGCGCGGCAGGTGCTGCGGGGTCACGGCATCGCGGGTCGCGTCGAGCGCGGCGCCGAGATCGTCGAAGCGGAGCTGCCCGACGCGCAGGAACAGGAAGTCGACGACGGCGAGCTGAGCCATGCGGCTCGCGAGGGCCGCCGCGCGCAGTGTGGCCTCGCGTGCGGGAGTGCGCAGCAGCAGGTCGCACTCCGCGGCGAGGGCGGAGTCCGGGTCGCCGGTGACCGCCACGGTGAGGGCTCCCGTGCGCCCGGCGACCTCCACGGCGTGCAGCACGTCGCGCGTGCCGCCGCTGAACGAGAACGCGATGACGACGGCCTCGGCATCCGCGAGGGCGGCGTGCACCAGCTGCATGTGGGTGTCGGGGGAGGTCATGCACGCGAGCCCGATGCGCTGGAGCTTCTGCGACAGGTCGGCGGCGGCGAGTCCCGACGCCCCGACACCGAAAGCGATCACGCGGGAGCCGGCCGCGATCCGACGCGCGACGTCCTCGAGGGCGGTCAGGTCGAGCAGTCGCGCGGTCTGCTCGATCGTGCGGGCCTCGTGGAACGCGACCTTCGAGACCAGGTCGGCGAGGGAGTCCGACGGGTTCAGCTGCCCCTCGGCGATGTCCGACCTCTCGAGGTCGGCCGCATTGCGCGACAGCTCCTGGGCCAGCTGCATGCGGAACGCGGGGAAGCCCGCGAAGCCGAGCGCCTTGGAGAAGCGCACGACGGAGGCCTGCGATACGCCCGCCCGGTCGGCGAGCTCGGCGACGGTGGTGCTGACCACGGCATCGGGATCGCTCATCACGACCGCCGCGACGGTCGACTCGGCGGGCCGCAGTCGAGCAGCGGCGGTGCGGATCGCCTCGATGACGTCGCCGTCCATTTCGCCTCCCGGAACCGATGTCAGTCTCGCACGGTTCATGAAATCATGCTTCACATTCGGCTCAAGTTGTGAAATAGTCATTCACGCCCACGGGATGCTCCGGCATCCGACGCCATCGACGAGGAGGCCGCATGCCCGATCCGAGCCCCGTCTCCACGACGGAACAGCAGAATCCGCGCACGCGCGAGCTCGACGCCATGACGATCGACGAGTTCCTCACCACGATGAACGACGAGGACCGGCGTGTCCCGGTCGCCGTCGCCGCGCAGATCCCGCAGATCGCTCGCGCGGTCGAACTCGTCGTGGCCGCCCTCGCCGCCGGCGGCCGGCTCGTGTACCAGGGGGCCGGCACGAGCGGCCGGCTCGGCGTGCTGGATGCCGCGGAGTGCCCGCCCACCTTCGGGACCGACCCGGAGCAGGTGCGCGGACTTCTGGCCGGGGGACGCGACGCCATGTTCGAAGCGGTCGAGAACGCGGAGGACTCCGCGGAGCTCGCCGTCGCCGACCTGGAGGCCATCGGCCTCACGGCGCGGGACGTGGTCGTCGGCATCGCCGCGTCCGGACGCACCCCCTACGTCATCGGCGGCCTCGACCACGCGCGCCGCGTCGGCGCCGCGACCGTGTCCCTCGCGTGCAATCCCGGCGCGCCGACCAGCCGTCATGCGGATGTCGCGATCGAGGTCGACAACGGCCCCGAAGTGCTCACCGGATCGACCCGCCTCAAAGCGGGCACGAGCCAGAAGCTCGTCCTCAACATGATCTCCACGGCCGCGATGGTGCGCCTGGGCAAGGTGTACGGCAATCTCATGGTCGACGTGCGGCCGACCAACGAGAAGCTCGTCGATCGCGCGGCGCGCATCGTGCAGGCGGCCACCGACTGCGACCGCGACACCGCCGAGCGGGAGCTCGCCGCCGCCGACGGTCACGCCAAGACCGCGATCGTGGCGATCCTCTGCGGCGTCGACGCCGACACCGCGCGCTCCCGCCTCGCCGCCGCCGACGGCTTCGTCCGCGGCGCGATCGACGGCGCCCCGGCATCCCCCGCGGCGCTCTGAGCAGACCCCGACATCTCGAAAGGAATCACCGTGGATTACCCGAAACTCAGTCGTGACATCCTCCCCCTCGTCGGGGGCGGCGAGAACATCTCCTCCTTCACCAACTGCATGACCCGCCTGCGGCTCGAGATCGTCGACCCGTCCCGCGTGGACGTCGACGCGATCAAGAAGCTCGACGGCGTCATGGGCGTCGTCGACGGCGACCAGCTGCAGGTCGTCGTCGGTCCCGGCCACGCCCAGCGGCTGCGCGACGCCTTCGCCGTCGAGAGCGGGCGCGAGGGCTCCGCGCCGGTGGATGCCGACGGGGACGGACCCCTGGGTTCGGGCGCGACGCTGAGCGCCGCCGACGACCTGCGTGCGCTCCAGACCAAGAACACCCAGAAGGTGAAGGCGCGGCAGAAGACCGGCGTGCACTCGCTGTTCCGCCACATCGGCAACATCTTCATCCCGATCATCCCGGGCTTTATCGCCTGCGGGCTCATCGTGGCCATCGCGAACGTATGGAAGCTCATCGCCCCCGGCGTCGCGCAGAACCCGTGGTTCCTGGCGTTCGCCGCGCTCGGCTCGATCGTCGTGGGCGCCCTCAACCTCCTCGTCGGCTACAACACCGCGAAGGAGTTCGGCGGCACTCCCGTGCTGGGGCTGATCGCCGGCGCCATCTCGTACATGCCCGCCCTCGCCGGCATCCCGGCCTCCACGGCGGCCGACGGCACCGCGATCCCCGCGCAGCCGCTGACGATCCCGCTGTTCGGCGACCTCAAGCCGGCCCTCGGCGGCATCATCGGCGTGATCGTGACCGCTTGGCTGTTCACCGTCATCGAGAAGTGGGTGCGCAAGCGCGTTCCGGCCTGGCTCGACCTGTTCGTCGTGCCGGTCGTCACCCTCCTCGTCGGCGCGGCCGTCTGCATCTTCGTCATCATGCCGATCGCCGGCCTGCTCATGCAGGGCATCAACTGGGTGCTCATCGACTTCGCTCTCGAACGCGGGGGTGTGATCGGCGGATACCTGCTGTCGTCGCTGTTCCTGCCGCTGGTGATGCTCGGCATCCATCAGGGGCTCACCCCGATCCACGCCCAGCTCATCGCCGACCACGGCTTCACCCAGCTGCTGCCCGTGCTGGCGATGGCCGGTGCCGGCGAGGTCGGCATGGCGATCGCGATCTATGTGAAGACGAAGAGCGCGCGACTGAAGAGCATCATCCGGGCGGCGCTGCCGATCGGCGTGCTCGGCGTGGGTGAGCCCCTCATCTACGGCGTCTCGCTGCCGCTGTTCTACCCGCTGATCACCGCCTGTCTCGGCGGCGGCTTCGGCGGCGCCTTCGTGGCCTACGGCATCCAGGCGACGGGCGGATTCGGAGCCGGTGCCCTGGGGCTGTCGGGGGTGCTGATGACGGCCGTGATCACCAACGGGCAGTGGCTCTGGTACGTCGGCGGGCTCGTCATCGCGTACATCATGGGCTTCGTGCTGACGTACTTCTTCGGCTTCAAGGAGCACATGGTCGAGCGGCTGAGCTGATGCTGTTCTCCGTCCACCCCACCGATGCGCCAGAGGTGCGCGATGCCGTGGTCGCGCAGGCCCGCGAGCTCGCCGCGGCACCGATGCTCTTCACCTCGCTCCACCTGCCGGAGAGCGCCGATCTCACCGGGTACGGCGCGACCCTGACGGCGCTGCACCGCGAACGGGGGGTGACCTTCTGCGCCGATGTCTCGCCGCTGACGCTCGAACGCCTGGGCGGGGGACTCGACGGCGCGGCCGTGCTGCGCAGCTGGGGTGTGCGGATGCTGCGGATCGACTTCGGGTTCACGCCGGAGGAGATCCGCGGCATCGCCGCCGCGTCCGGGTGCCCCGTCGCGGTCAACGCCAGCACCGTCACGGCCTCGTTCCTCGATGAGCTCGCCGATGTGCGACCCGTCGGCTGGCACAACTTCTACCCGCGACCCGAGACCGGCATCACGGCCGCGTTCTATCGTGCCCAGAACGCGCTGTTCACCGAGCGCGGGCTGCCGCTGTACGCGTTCCTGCCGGGGGAGAGCACGTTCCGCGCGCCGCTGCACCTCGGGCTGCCGACGCTCGAGGAGCATCGCCACCGCACGGCGTGGCGCACGTACCTGCACCTTCGCCGCCTCGGTCCCGACGTCGAGGTCGTCTGCGCGGAGGGCGTGCTGCGGCCCGAGCACCTGCGCTGGATCGCCGCGTACGAGCGCAGCGGCGAGATCACGCTGCCGCTGTCGGGCGTCGACCCGGCGGCGACGTTCCTCGCGGATGCCGTGTGGCGGCTGCGCGTCGAGGACGCCGCCGCGTCCTTCCGCCTGGAAGGCACGCGCGGAGTCGAGACCCCGGCCGGTGCGCGCAACGCCGACCGGCGGGCGGCGGGGTCGCTGCAGATGGATCTCGACGAGCTCGGCCGCTACCGGGGCGAGATCCACCTCATGCGGCAGGACCTTCCGCTCACCGGCCTGCAGGCGCACGTCGGGGAGATCGCGGCGCCGTACCGCGGCATGGTCGACGATCTGCGGCCGGGTGACGTGGTGCGCTTCGTCTGACGGCGCGGGCACCTCTCCGATCGTCGAGCGAGCGCAGCGAGTCGAAACGCGCTTCCCCGTCAGCCGGTGAGCTTCTCGAGCAGCTCGCGATACTTGTCCGCCGTGCGCTCGACGATCTCCGCGGGCAGCTCGGGCGGCGTCGCCTGCCCGTCCCACGCGGCGGCGAGCCAGTCGCGGACGATCTGCTTGTCGAAGCTCGCCATCCGCTCCGCGGGGGTGGAACCGGCCGCCCAGGCCGCGGCATCCCAGTACCGCGACGAGTCGCTCGTGAGCACCTCGTCCGCCAGGGTGAGCACGCCGTCGGCATCCACGCCGAACTCGAACTTCGTGTCGGCGAGGATCAGGCCCTTCGCCTCGGCGGTCGCGGCGGCGCGCCGGTAGATCTCGAGCGAGAGGTCGCGCAGCTGCGCCGCGCGCTCCGGGCCCACGAGCTCCTCGGTGCGGGCGAACGAGATGTTCTCGTCGTGCTCGCCCATCGGCGCCTTGTACGCCGGGGTGAACAGCGGCTCGGGGAGGCGGTCGCCGTCCTGCAGGCCCGCCGGCAGGGGGATGCCGCAGACCGTCCCCTCGGCGACGTACTCCTTCCAGCCCGAGCCGGTCAGGTAGCCGCGCACGACGCACTCGATCGGCAGCATGTCGAGGCTGCGCACCACCATCGCCCGTCCGGCGACGGCGGCGGGGACGAGGTCGACCGCGTCGTCCGACGCGGGCGCGAGCGCATGCGTGGCGGCGAGGTGGTTGGGGATGCGGCGGCCGCCGTCCGCGCCCGCGAGCTGGTCGAACCACCACAGGCTGAGCGTGGTGAGCAGCTCGCCCTTGCCGGGGATGCCGGGGCTGAGGACGTGGTCGAACGCGCTCACGCGGTCGCTCGCGACGACCAGCATGCGGTCGGCCCGTGCGCCCGCCGCCGGCTCGGGCCGGTACAGGTCGCGCACCTTGCCGGAGTAGACGTGGGTCCAGCCGGGCAGGTCGGTGGCGGGGGAGGGCGCGTCGGAGTTCGAGGAGGCGTCGGTCACGCGTCCATTATCGCGGGGTGGCGCGGTGCGGCGGGCTGCTCAGCGCGGCGTGATGCGGTCGACGAACGCGTACCCCTCCGCGACGATGTCGGGCCAGAGGTCGAGGGCGTCCGGACCCGCGAAGACCCACTCGCGCATCGCGCGGCCGCGCATGGTCATGCGTTCGGCTCTGCCGGTCCGCTCGAGCGCGGTGACCCGCTCTTCGGGCAGCTTTGCGATCAGTCCCGACCGATAGCCCAGGAAGGCGAAGACCTTTCCGCGGATGCGCAGGCCCTCGCTGCCGAACATCGGACCGATGTCGACGCCCGGGAGCATCATGTACTCCGCGGCGATGTCGTCGAAGACGGTGCGCGCGTCGGGGCCCATGAGCAGACGCTAGCGCGCCGGGAGAAATCCCGGTATAGTCCACGTGGACTAGTCGATATGGAGTAGTCGAACGATCATCGAAGGAGTCGCCGTGAAGACCGCCATGAACCGGCTCACACCGCTGGGGGTGATGGTTCTCGCGCTGCTGCGGGAGGACGACATGCATCCCTACGAGATGATCCGGCTCCTGCGTCACCGCCGCGACGACCGCATCGTCGCGATCACCAACGGCACGGTCTACCACACCGTCGCACGGCTCGAGAAGCACGGGCTGGTCGCCGAGGTCGGCGTCGACCGCGACGGGAACCGCCCGGAGCGCACGACCTACGCCCTCACCGACACCGGGCATCGCGCCGTCGAGGAGTGGGTGCGCCGCGAGCTCCCGCTGATCGACCGGCCCGTCGAGTTCCGGGTGGCCCTCGCTGAGGCCCACAACCTCGACCGTGACGAGACCGTGGCGCTGCTGACGGCACGCCTGGCGGCGCTCGCCGCCGCGCGGGACGAGCTGGCCGACGGCATCCGCGGCGCGCGGGATGCCGGGGCGCCCGTCGTCGAGCAGTACCTCCTCGAGATCGACCGCGAACGGGCCCTGCTCGCCGCCGACCACGACTGGCTCGCCGCCCTGCTGGGCCGGCTCGCCCACCCCGACTTCGTGTGGGGATCACACGAGAAAACCGATCGCTACCTGGCACAGAGAGAAGCCGCACGCTCATGACCGAACAACGCACGCGCGACGTGACCGCGCCCGCGCCCACCCCCGAACGCAGCCCGTGGCCGGCCCTCTGGGCGCTCGTCATCGGGTTCTTCATGATCCTGGTCGACACCACGATCGTCTCGGTGGCGAACCCCGCCATCAAGGCGGCGCTCGACCCGTCCACCAACAACCTCGACAACGTCGTGTGGGTCACCTCGGCCTACCTGCTCGCGTACGCCGTGCCGCTGCTGATCACCGGGCGCCTCGGCGACCGGTTCGGCCCGAAGCGCATCTACCTCATCGGACTCGCGATCTTCACGCTCGCCTCCCTCGGCTGCGGCCTGTCGGGGACCCTCGAGATGCTCATCGTGTTCCGCGCGGTGCAGGGCCTCGGCGCGGCACTCATGACGCCGCAGACGATGGCCGTCATCACCCGCACCTTCCCGCCGAACGCCCGCGGCGCCGCCATGGGCCTGTGGGGTGCCACCTCGGGCGTCGCGATGCTCGTCGGCCCGCTGGCCGGCGGCCTGCTCGTCGACGGCCTGGGATGGGAGTGGATCTTCTTCGTCAACCTGCCCGTCGGCGTCATCGGCTTCGCGCTCGCGTGGATGCTGGTGCCGAACCTCCCGACCCACGAGCACCGTTTCGACCTGATCGGCGTCGTGCTCAGCGCGATCGGTCTCTTCCTGATCGTGTTCGGGCTGCAGGAGGGCGAGCACTTCGACTGGGCCGCGTGGGTGTGGACGATGATCGCGGGCGGCGTGCTCGTGATGGCCGTGTTCATCTGGCAGCAGGCCAAGACGCGCAGCGAACCGCTCGTGCCGCTCGGGCTCTTCCGCGACCGCAACTTCTCGGTCGCCAACATCACGATCGCCACGGTCGGCTTCACCGTGACGAGCATGTCGTTGCCGCTCATGTTCTTCGTGCAGCTGGCCCGCGGCCTCACCCCCACCGAGTCCGCGCTGCTGCTCGTGCCGATGGCCGTGGCCGCCGGTGTGCTGTCGCCGCTCACGGGACGTCTGCTCGACCGCGTCGACGCGCGCGTGCTGTTGGTGCCGGGTCTGCTCCTGGTCGCGGGATCGTTGTTCTGGTACGCGTCGCTCATGCACGCCGACACCCCGATCTGGATGTTCCTGCTCCCGTCGCTCATGATGGGCATCGGCAACTCGGGCATGTGGGGACCGCTGGCGACGACGGCCACCCGCAACCTGGAGCCGCGTCAGGCGGGCGCCGGCGCCGGCATCTACAACACGACGCGCACCATCGGCTCGGTGCTGGGCTCGGCCGCCATCGCCGCCTTCATGCAGTCGCGGCTCGAGGCCAACCTCCCCGGAGCATCCGACGCCGGCGGCGACTTCGGTTCGGGGCAGCTGCCCTCGTTCGTCGTCGACGGGTTCTCCAGCGCGATGGCGCAGACCATCCTGCTGCCGGCGATCGTGATGCTGATCGGCGTCGTGGCGGTGCTGTTCATGAAGCGCCCGCCGCACCTCGACAAGCGCTGATCGCGCGCCGCCGCGCACGCCATCGCCGTCCGGGCCGTCAGTCGACGGCGACCCGGGCGGCGATGTCGCGTCGGAAGTGCGCGCCGTCGAGCGCGATCTCGCCGAGAGCGGCGTAGGCGCGCTCGCGAGCCTCGGCGAACGTGCCGCCCGTCGCGACGACGTTCAGCACCCGGCCGCCGGTGGCGACCAGTGCGCCGTCCCGGTCGGCGGTGGCGGCGTGCGCCAGGTGCACGCCGGCGACGGATGCCGCCGCATCCGTGCCCGTGATGACCCGGCCGGTCTGCGGCGCCTCGGGATAGCCCTCGCTCGCGAGCACGACCGTGATGGCAGCGGTGTCGGCGAACGTGGGCGCGGGCTCGTCCTCGAGCGTCCCGGACGCGGCCGCCATGAGCAGCCGGGAGAGCGGGCTCGTCAGACGTGCGAGGACCACCTGGGTCTCGGGGTCGCCGAAGCGCGCGTTGAACTCGATGACCTTGATGCCGTCGGCCGTCAGGATGAGCCCCGCGTACAGCAGCCCGATGAACGGGGTGCCCTCGGCATCCAGGGTGCGGATGACCGGCTCGGCCACCGTGCGGGTCACCTCGGCGACGAAGGCCTCCTCGCCGCCGAAGCCGTCGGCCAGCCACGGCAGGGGAGAGTAGGCGCCCATGCCGCCGGTGTTCGGGCCGGCGTCGCCGTCGAAGGCGCGTTTGAAGTCCTGGGCGGGGCTGAGCGCCCGCACCGTGTCGCCGTCGCTCACGAAGAACAGGGAGACCTCGGGGCCCGAGAGGAACTCCTCGACGAGCACCGGTCCAGTGGGCAGGTAGGTGTCGGCGTGCGCGAGGGCGGCGTCGCGGTCGTCGGTCACGACGACGCCCTTGCCGGCGGCCAGACCGTCGGCCTTGACGACGTGCGGTGCGCCGTAGGCGGCGAGGGCCGCCTCGACCTCGGCGCGGGTCGTCGCCCGCGTCGCGCGCCCGGTCGGCACCCCGGCGGCATCCATGATGCGCTTCGCGAAGGCCTTCGAGCCCTCCAGCTGGGCCGCCGCCTTGCCGGGCCCGAACACAGGGATGCCGTGCTCGCGCAGGGCATCGGCGACGCCCGCGACCAAGGGCGCTTCGGGGCCGATGATGACGAGGTCGATGTCGTGGTCGTTCGCGTACTCCGTGACCGCGGCGGGCGCGTTCGCGTCGAGGTCGGCGACGATCGTCGCGTCGGCGGCGATGCCGGCGTTGCCGGGGGCGGCGAACAGCTCGTGCCCGGCGCCCTCTCCCTTCAGTGCGAGGAGGATGGCGTGCTCGCGGGCACCGGAACCGAGGACGAGAATGCGCACCCGGCCAGCCTACCGACGGGCCCGTCGCGCCGCGGCTGCGTGACGATCGTCGGAACTCCCGGCCGCCCGGCGCCGCACGCCGCGCCAGGGCGCGGGTCGCGCCGTCGCCGGGCCCGCAGATCCGACGATCGTCACGGGCTAGCGTGGAGGGATGGTCCGCAAGATCTCCACCGGCGACGGCCGCGACGCGCTTGCCGCGGTGGCCCAGGCCGCGGATGCCGGGACGCCGCCGGCGCGCACCGCCCTCGCCACCGCGGTGCGCTACCTCCTGCAGCTGCTCGCCGAGAAGGCGCCCGGCAACACGGTCGAGGTCCGGGTGCCGCCCTTCGGCGCGGTGCAGGTCGTCGAGGGCCCGCGGCACACGCGCGGCACGCCGCCGAACGTCGTCGAGACGGATGCGGCGACGTGGATCGCTCTCGCGACCGGCGCCGAGCGGTGGGCGGATGCGGTGGCCGCCGGCCGGATCCACGCGTCGGGCACGCGTGCCGACCTCGCAGCCCTGCTGCCGCTGCGCCCCTGAGCCTCAGCCGGCCCCGCCCGGCGGGATCAGACGGTGACGACGATCTTGCCGCGGGTGTGGCCCTCCTCGAGTTCCGCGTAGGCGGCGGCCGCCTCGTCGAGCGGGTAGGTCGACGCGATCTCCACGCGCAGGTCGCCGGCCGCGGCCAGCTGCGCGAGCTCGCCGAGCTGGGCGGCATCCGGTCGCACCCAGATGTAGTGCCCGCCGAACTCGGTGCGTGCCCGGCTGTCGGCGATGGAGGCGACCACGCCGCCCGGGACGAGGAGCTCGCGCGTGGTGTCGAGGGTCGACCCGCCGACGAAGTCCACGATGACGTCGAACCCCGACGGCACGAGCGCCCGGGCCGCGTCCACCAGCCCGTCCCCGTAGACGACCGGTTCGGCGCCGAGCTCTCGCAGGTACGCGTGGTTGCGCTCCGAGGCGGTCCCCACCACGCGCGCGCCGCGCAGCCGCGCGAGCTGCACGCCGAACGACCCGACGCCGCCCGCGGCGCCGTGGATGAGCACGTTCTGCCCCGCGCCGACCGCGGCGCGCTCGAGCGTCTGCAGCGCCGTCAGCCCCGCAAGCGGGAGCGCGGCGGCCGCTTCGAAGGAGAGCCCGTCGGGCTTGCGGGTGGCGGCGCGCACCGGCACCGGCATCAGCTCGGCGACCGACCCGTGGCCGACGACATCGGCGCGGGCGTAGGCGAGCACCGGGTCGCCGACGGCGAACTCGGGCGTGTCCAGTCCGGCCTTCTCGACGATGCCCGCGACGTCCCAACCGGGCACGGCCGGCAGCTGGGTGTCGATGAGGCCGCGCAGGTAGCCCTCGCGGATCTTGTAGTCGACGGGGTTGATGCCCGCGGCGACGACCCGCACGACCAGCGTGTCGGGCCCGACGTGGGGCTCCTCCCGCTCGGTGAGCTCGAAACGATCGTTTCCGCCGAAATCTGAGTAGACGAGTGCCTTCATGCTCAGGCCCAACCCTCGGCGCGCGGCATCCATTCCGGAGGCGAGGCCCGCGCGCCTATCCTGGGGGCGTGATCAGACTCGCCACGATCGGCACCAGCACCATCACCGAGAAGTTCGCGGATGCCGTCGCGCAGACGCCCGGCATCCGCATCGACGTCGTGTTCTCGCGCGACGCCGACCGCGGGCGGGCCTTCGCCGACCGGCTCGGGATCGACCGGGTGAGCACGGATCTCGACGCGCTGCTGGCGACGGGCGAGGTGGATGCCGTCTACGTCGGCTCGCCGAACGGGGCCCACGCGGCGCAGGCCGCCGCGGCGATCGCGGCGGGGGTCCACGTGTTCCTGGAGAAGCCCGCGACGCCGACGGCGGACGAGTTCGCGCGTCTCGTGGACGACGCCCGCGATCGCGGGGTCGTCGTGTTCGAGGGGATGCGCAACGTCTACGACCCGGGGATGAGCCGTCTGCGCGAACTGCTGCCGCGGGTGGGCGCGGTGCGCCTCGTGTCGTTCGGGCAGAGCCAGCGCTCGGCGCGGTACGACCTCGTGCTCGCCGGCGAGACGCCCAACATCTTCGATCCGGCGCTCGCCGGCGGAGCGCTCTTCGATCTCGGGGTGTATCCGCTCAGCGCCGCGATCGAGCTGTTCGGGGCGCCCTCCCGCGTGCTCGGGGCGACGGTCGCGATCGCGACGGGTGCGGACGGCGCCGGTGCCGCCGTGCTCGACTACGACGGTTTCGTCGCGCAGATCGCGTTCTCGAAGATCGGGGCCTCGCGCCGACCGAACGAGATCCAGGGCGAGCTCGGCACGATCGAGATCGACGAGATCACGGCGCCCCGCCGTCTCGTGCTCGACCTCTTCTCCGGCATCCGCGAGGAGATCGAGATCGACGGCCCCGACAACAACATGCGGTTCGAGGTCGCCCGCTTCGCCGCGCTCGTGCGCGGCGACGCCGACCCGGCCCCGGACCAGCGCCGCAGCCTGGAGGTGCTCCGGACGGTGGAGGCGATCCGCGCCGGCGACGGTGCCCGGGGGCCCGCACGGCCGTGACCTCGGGGATCGACCTCGACACGCTGGTGCGGATGCGGAGGGTCCGCGACATGATGGACCGCGACTACGCGCACCCCCTCGACCTCGCCGCCCTGGCGCGCGCCGTGCACGTCTCGGCCGGTCACCTGTCACGCCAGTTCCGGCGGGCGTACGGGGAGACGCCGTACTCCTACCTCATGACCCGGCGGATCGAGCGCGCGATGACGCTGCTGCGCACCACCGAGCTGAGCGTCACGGAGGTGAGCCTCGCGGTCGGGTGCGCGTCGCTGGGCACGTTCACGACGCGTTTCACCGAGCTCGTCGGCGTCTCGCCCGGGCGCTACCGGGAGCGCGGTGCTCCCGTGCGCGCGGGGATGCTGCCGTGCATCGCGCGCCGGCTGACCAGACCGATCAGGAATCGAGAAGCGGAGGGCCCGCGACCGGGCCTATCGTGAGCCGCATGGGTATCAGCATCCACTCCTCCTTCCTCCCCCACGTCGATGCCGAGGCGTCGCTGGAGTTCTACCGCGACGTGCTCGGGTTCGAGGTGCGTCTGGACGTCGGCTACGAGGACCTCCGCTGGATCACCGTGGGTCCCGTGGGTCAGCCGGACACCGCGATCGTCCTGCATCCGGTCGCGGTCGGCACCGACATCAGCGACGACGAGCGGCTCGCCCTGCAGGAGCTGGTCGCCAAGGGGAGCTACTTCGGCGTGAACCTCGCCTCGGACGACCTCGACGCCGAATTCGCCCGCATCGCGGCCGCGGGCGCCGACGTGGTGCAGGAGCCGACCGATCAGGACTACGGTCTGCGGGATGCCGCGATCCGCGACCCCGCGGGCAACCTCATCCGCATCCAGCAGACCCCTCCCGCGGCCTGAGCGCCGACCAGGAAAGAAGAGGACCGACATGGCCGACACCACCGGCGGATTCAGCGACGACGAGCGCGCGGCGATGCGCCAGCGCGCCGAGGAACTGCGCACGACGAAGGGCCTCAAGGGCGCCGCGAAGCTCGCGAAGGAGCTGGAGGCGTGCGTCGAGGCGATCGAGGGGCTGCAGGGCACCGACCGGGAGGTGGCGACGCTGCTGCACCGCGTGGTCTCCGAGGTCGCTCCCCAGCTCGAGCCCAAGACCTGGTACGGCTTCCCGTCGTACGCCCGCGACGGCAAGGTGGTCGTGTTCTATCAGCCGGCGAGCAAGTTCGCGACGCGCTACGGCACGGTCGGCTTCCAGGAGGACGCCTTCCTCGACGACGGCGACATGTGGGCGACCTCGTTCGCCGTGGTCGCGGTGACTCCCGCCGTGGAAAAGAAGCTCCGCGCCCTCGTGGAGGCGGCCGCCGGCTGAGGCCGCGCCGGCGCGGTGCCGTGGCGGTCGGAGGCGGATCCCGGCGGCGGACGACCTAGACTGGTGAGGTTCCGCCTTCCCCGATCCGATGAGTCCGACGTGTCCGACGACGCCCCCGCTGCCTCCCGCACCACCGGTGCCGGTGAGCGCCCGACGCGCGCCTTCGACGTGCGCCATGTGCAGCTCGGCCGCGCGCTCCTGGCCGCCGTCGCCGCGGTCATGGTCACGTTCTCGCCCGACCATTCGGCCGCCGTGGGCCTCGCGGTCTTCAGCGGCTGGGCGATCGCGACCGCCCTCGTGCTGCTGATCGGCGCCTGGCTGGTGTACCCGCGGGAGCGCCGCGCTGCGCCCGTCCTTCTCGGTGTCCTGACGCTCGTGGCCGGGATGGCGACCGGCATCCCGGGGCTGCGCTCGACCGCGCTCTTCTTCGTCGTCGTCATCGTCTGGGCGGCGGCGTCCGGGATCGCCGAGCTGGTCGGCGGCATCCGCCTCCGGCGGGGCGAGTACCGCGACGAGGGCCGCGACGGCATCCTGATCGGTGCGGTGACCCTCGCGCTCGGCGTCGCCCTGCTCCTCGTCAATCCCGCCTACAGTCTCGAATACTTCATCTCCGAGGCCGGGCGCAGCTTCACGCTGACCGGCATCACGATCGGGGTCGGTCTGTTCGGCGGGTACGCCGCCGTCATCGCCGTCTTCCTCGGCATCGCCGGCTTCTCGCCGCGCCGCCCGATCGCCGCGGAGCCCGTCTCGTCAGGAGAATCCGCATGAGCACGCCGCGCACCACCCGCCGTGATCTCCTCAAGCCGGTTCAGCTGTTGGGCTTCGCCTTCGCCGCGGCCCTCTTCGCCGGTCTCGTGACGCTCGTGTCGATGGGCTTCTTCCAGGACCTGACGGGCGACGAGCGTGCGCACGTCGTGGTCGTGGCGCTCGTGGTGGCTGGGATCGCGTTCATCGCCACCCTCGTGATCATCGCGCTGTGCATGCTCGCCGTCGACCCCGCCCAGGTGACCCGCGAGGTCGACCACGGCGTGCTCGTCGACGATGCGGATGCCGCGGCATCCCCCGACGCGTCCGACGACGGTTCCGCGCCGCGCGACTGACCTTTCGCGGGACGCGCCGAGCCGCGTCGAAACGCCCTCAGACGCGGTCGACGAGCTCGTCGGCGAGGCCGATGTAGCCGGCGGGGGTCAGCGCCAGCAGGCGCTCCTTCGCGGCATCCCCGATGTCGAGGGTGCGCACGAACTCCGCCAGCTCCGCGCCGCCCACCCGGCGGCCCCGCGTGAGCTCCTTCAGGAGCGCGTACGGGTCGGTGATCTGCGATCGGCCCGCCACGATCTCGGCGCGCACGACGGTCTGGATGGCCTCGGCGAGCACCTCCCAGTTCGCGTCGAGGTCGGCCAGCAGCACGTCGCGCGAGAGGGAGATCTCGGTGAGACCGCGCTGCAGGTTGTCGAGCGCGAGGAGGGAGTGGCCGAAGGCGACGCCGATGTTGCGCTGCGTCGTAGAATCGGTGAGGTCCCGCTGCATCCGGCTCGTCACGAGCGTCGAGGCGAGGGTCGTGAACAGGCCGCCCGAGATCTCCAGGTTCGCCTCGGCGTTCTCGAACCGGATGGGGTTGATCTTGTGCGGCATCGTCGACGACCCGGTGGCCCCGGCGACCGGGATCTGCGCGAAGAAGCCCATCGCGATGTAGGTCCAGATGTCGGTGGCCAGGTTGTGCAGGATGCCGCCGGCGTGGCGGACCCGGTCGTACAGCTCGACCTGCCAGTCGTGCGATTCGATCTGCGTCGTCAGCACGTTGAAGTCGATGCCGAGGCCCTCGATGAACGTGCGCGACAGCTCGGGCCAGTCGACCTCGGGAGCCGCGGCCAGGTGGGCCGACCAGGTGCCGGTCGCGCCCGAGAACTTGGCGAGGTACTGGCCGCCCGCGATCTGCGCGGCGACGCGCTCCAGGCGCCACGCGAAGACGGCGAGCTCCTTGCCCATCGTCGACGGCGTCGCCGGCTGACCGTGCGTGCGTGAGAGCATCGCGGCATCCCGGTGCTCGTGCGCGAGGGCGCCGAGGGCATCGATGACGACACGGAGCTTGGGCAGCCACACCTCGTCGACCGCACGCTTGACGGTGAGGGCGTAGGAGGCGGAGTTGATGTCCTCGCTCGTGCAGGCGAAATGCGTGAGCTCGGCCACCGCCTCGAGGCCGAGCGTCTGCAGCCGGTCGCGGACGAGGTACTCGACGGCCTTGACGTCGTGCCGGGTCACCGACTCGGTCGTGGCGAGCCAGTCGATCTCCGTCTGCCCGAAGTCGCGGTAGAGGGCGCGCAGCGAGTCCTTCTGCGCGTCGGTGAGCGGTGCCGAGCCGAAGAGGGAGCGATCGGTGAGGGTGATGATCCACTCGACCTCCACCTCGACGCGTGCGCGGTTGAGGCCGGCCTCGGAGAGGTACGCGGACAAGCCCGAGACGGCGCCGCGGTAGCGGCCGTCGAGGGGGCTGAGGGGCTGGTGGGCGAGGGTGTTCGCGGTGGTCACGACGCGGGCTCCGATCACGGTGTCTGTCGACGCGCGGCCGGTGCTCAGGGTGACGTGCTCAGCACGGGCGGATGGCCGGTTCGAGCTGCCGGAAGAGCGCCCGACTCGCGCTCTCGATCATACCGAGCACGTCGTCGAACATCTCCGGCCCCGCGTAGTACGGGTCGGGGACGTCCAGGTTGCCGTGGGCGTCGGCGTCGAACGACAGCAGGAGCGCGAGCTTGTCGGCATCCGCCGTCGTGCGCGCCCAGGTCGACAGGATGCGCTCGTGGGACCGGTCGAGGGCGACCACGAGGTCGTTGCTCTCGAAGTCGTCGAGCGTGAACTGCCGGGCGCGGTGGCGCGCGCCGTCGTAGCCGCGGCGCTGGAGCGCGTCGAGCGTGCGCGCGTCGGCCCGTTCACCGACGTGCCAGTCACCCGTTCCCGAGCTGGTCGAGACGACGCGGTCGCCGAGTCCGGCGCGCTCCGCGACGTCGCGGAAGACGATCTCGGCCATGGGGGAACGGCAGATGTTGCCGGTGCAGACGAACACGACGCGGAAAGGTGCGGCGCGGCGAGTCACCTCCCCATTGTGGAGCAGGTCGCTCCCGCGCCGAAAGTGCTCCGTGCGCGGACTCGCGTCGTCGCCGGCTCCTCCTCCCCCGCGGCGGCGTGCGCCGGAACGTCCACATTCCCCCGGACGTCGTCCGCTGCCGCCGCTGCTTCCGGGACGATCGGGGGGTGAACCGCGTCGACGACATCGACCGCGCCCTCGCCCAGGTGCGGGAGGCGAGCGCGCTGCTGGCGGAGGTCCGTGCCCGCGCTCCCGCGCTGATCGACGAGGTTCCGGGCGGCAGCTCCGCCGTGGCGCCGCTGCGCGATGAGCTCGTCGCCTGGACCCGGCTGCTGGCGGCCGCGGCGGCGGAGACCGACGAGTGGGAGCGTTCGCTGCGGCGCGAGCGTTGCCGCGCCCTGGCGGAAGCGGCGGGATGACGGGGGACGTCGACATCCGATCCGGCGGGCTGGTGGTCGTCGACACGGACACGCTCCGACACCTCGCGGCCACGCTCGCCCTGTTCGCGGCACGCCTCGCGGAGGCGGGGGAGGTGCTCGGACGCGCGCACGCGTCGTCGCTCGCGGGCGGGCTCTGGGTGGCGTCGCCGCAGGGCGGGGCGCGCGCCGCCGAAGACGCGGCCGCCGCTCTGGCGCGCAGCGTGCGCAGACTCGCGGAGGTCTACGAGCTCGCGGAGCAGGAGGCGCTCGCGCGCATCCGCGGCGCGGGCGGCGCGGGCGGCGCGGATGGCCTGCGGCTCGCCGCCCGGCGGCTCGCCGTCGCCCCCGACGTCGCCGCCGAGGCCGCGCACCTCGCGGAGGCGTGGAGCGAGGGCCGCCACGCCGAGATCGAGGGTCAGATGCGCGCCGCCGCCGGGATGCTCGGCGTCTACGGCACGCTAGGCCCGAGCCTCACGCTGCTCACGGGCGCCGTCCGCGCGGCCGACCGGGGCACGATCCCCGCCGGCGCGCCACCCCTGCGGCCGGTGGGGGCGACGGCATCCGTCGTGGAGCTGAGCCGGCACCGCGCCCCCGGCGCCGCGGCGGCTCCGCGCTCGCTCGTCGAGATCATCGACCGGATGCCGGGGGAGGACGGGCTCGACGGGGCGCGCGTCCGCGTCGAGGAGTACCGGTTCGCGTCCGGTGAGCGCGAGTTCTTCGTCTACATCGGCGGCACGCGGGCGGCCGTCGACCGCGACGAGCCGTGGGACATGGCATCCAACGTGCAGCTGTACTTCGGCGAGGAGTCGTCGTCGTACGAGGCGGTCGAACGGGCGCTCGCGGCGGCGGGAGCGGTCGCGGGCGATCGGCTGCACGTCGTCGGGCATTCGCAGGGCGCGATGATCGGAGCGCATCTGGCCCGTCAGGACGGCTACGACGTGCGCACCCAGATCGGCATCGCGGGTCCCGTGCAGGCGGAGCTTCCGGCGGGGGTGCTGTCCCTGACGATCCGCCACACCGACGATCCGGTCGCGGCCCTGGCGGTGGGCGGTCCGCCCGGGGTGTCGGGCTCGCCGCAGAGCCTGGTCGTGGAGCGCACCGCCCACCCGGCTCCGGCGTGGACCGATGCGACGCTGGTCGTGCACGGCCTCGACGCGTATCGCGACACCGCCCGGCTCGTCGACGCCGCGCCCGATCCGCGTGTCACCGCGGTGCGCGACCGGCTCGCGCCGCTCGCGGGCGCGGTGACGGTCACGTCGATCGTGTACGGGGCCCGCCGCACATCGTCGGCGGACGACGCACGCGTGCGTCGACGCTCCGGCGGGCTCTGAGGCCGCCGGTCAGCGGCGCTTCTTCTCCTGGGGTCGCAGCAGGATGCCGAAGACCCAGTTGATGAGCGAGATCACGATCGCCGCGACGACGCCGAGCCAGAAGTCCCCGACGGTGAGCCCCCAGCCCCACGAGCTCGTGACCCACGCGGTGATCCAGAGCAGGAGGCCGTTGATGACGAACGAGATGAGTCCGAGCGTCAGGATGTACAGCGGGAAGGCGACGATCTTGATGACCGTCCCGATGATCGTGTTCACCAGGGCGAAGATGGCCGCGACGGCGAGCAGGGTCAGCACGAGCTGCAGCGTCTCGCCGGGGGCGAACGGGGTCACCCCCACCTCGAGGGCGGGCAGGAGCGTCACGACCCAGAGGGCGAAGGCGTTGACGACGACGCGGACGATGAAGCGCATGGTCCCTCCAGTGTTCCACGCGGCCGCGCCGCCGGGAAGGCGTCGTCCCGCACGCGTCGCGCGGCGCCCTCGTAGACTCGTCCCGTGACCGAGCTGCCCGTCCGCATCCGCCCCGAGATCGCCGCCCTCCCCGCCTACAAGCAGGGCAAGCAGGCCGGTGCGGAGGCGTTCAAGCTGTCCAGCAACGAGAACCCGTTCCCGCCGCTGCCGAGCGTCGTGGCGGCGGTGCAGACGGCGGTCGCCGTCAACCGCTACCCCGACGCGTCGTCGCCGCGCCTGCGCGCGCGCCTGGCGGAGCGCTTCGGGGTGGGCGACGACGCCGTGCACATCGCGGCCGGATCGGTGTCGATCCTCTTCCAGCTGGCACAGGCCACGAGCGGACCGGGCGACGAGATCCTCTTCTCGTGGCGCTCCTTCGAGGCCTACCCGAGCCTGGCCACGGTCGCCGGCGCCACCGCCGTCACGGTTCCGAACGACGTGGACGGCGGCCACGACCTCGAGGCGATGGCGGATGCCGTGACCGACCGCACCCGCATGGTCATCGTGTGCAGTCCGAACAACCCGACGGGTCCCGTCGTGACCGCCGCAGGTTTCGACGCCTTCCTCGCCCGGGTGCCGGCCGACGTCCTGGTGGTCCTCGACGAGGCCTACGCGGAGTTCGTCACCGATCCCGACGCCGTCTCCGGTCCCGCGGTGCTGGCCGCCGGGCACCCGAACGTCGTGGTGCTGCGCACCTTCTCGAAGGCGTACGGCCTCGCGGGCCTGCGCGTGGGCTACGCCGTGGGCGACCCGCGCATCCTCGCGGCCGCGCGCAGCACCGGCATCCCCCTGTCGGTCACGGCCGCCGCCGAGGAGGCGGCCCTGGCGAGCCTCGACGCCGAGGACGAGCTGCTCGAGCGCGTGCGCACCCTCGCCGGGCACCGCGACGACCTCGCCGCGCGGCTGCGCGAGACCGGCTGGGACGTCCCCGAGGCGCAGGGCAACTTCGTCTGGCTGCCCGCCGGGGAGCGCGCGCTCGAGGTCGCCGCGGCGTTCGAGGAGGCCGGGCTGATCGTCCGCCCGTTCGCGGGCGACGGCGTGCGCATCTCCATCGGTGAGCACGAGGCGCTCGACACGATCGTGCGCGTCGCCGCATCCGTCGCGCCGCGCTGAGGCCTTCTCGCCCGAGTTTCGGACGCCCCGAGCGCCCGAAACCCGCCCCCACGCCGTTTCGGTCGCCAGAGGCGTCCGAAACTCCCCGTCGCGCGGTTTGCCCCGGCGCGTTGTGGCGCGGGCACGGCGGATCGCGGCTCCCGTTGTCGATCCCATGCAGTACGACGCATGCGGAGGGCGTTAGCGTGGGAACATGACCCCGCCTGACGACCCGGCCCTCGTGCGCGTCCTGGCGGCGGACGGGACGTTCGCCCCCACGCCCGAAGCCGAGCGCTATCTGCCGCTCATCGACGCGCTCTCCGATGCCGAGCTCGAGACGTTCTACCGCGACATGGTCGTCGTCCGCGCGTTCGACCGGCAGGCCACCAACCTGCAGCGACAGGGCCAGCTCGCACTGTGGCCGCCGTCGCTCGGTCAGGAGGCCGCGCAGGTCGGGTCGGTGCGCGCCGCCCGCCCGCAGGACCACCTCTTCCCCTCGTACCGCGAGCACGTCGTCGCCACGACCCGCGGCGTCGACCCGATCGACATCATCCGCGTGATGCGCGGTCTCACCCACGGCGGGTGGGACCCCACCGACCCGAGGAACGGCAACGTGCGCATCTACACGCTGGTGCTCGGGTCGCAGACGCTGCACGCGACCGGCTTCGGCATGGGGCTCGTGTTCGACGGCCGCACCGGCACGGGCGACGTCGACCGCGACGAGGCGGTCGTCGTCTACTACGGCGACGGCGCGTCCAGCCAGGGCGACGTGCACGAGGCGATGGTGTTCGCCAACACGTACCGCACGCCCCAGGTCTTCTTCCTGCAGAACAACCACTGGGCCATCTCGGTGCCGGTCGCCACCCAGTCGCGCGCTCCGCTGTACCGCCGCGCCGAGGGCTACGGCATGCCGTCGATCCTCGTCGACGGCAACGACGTGCTCGCCAGCTACGCGGTGTCGCGGCTCGCGCTCGACGAGGCGCGCGCCGGCGACGGTCCCCGCGCGATCGAGGCGATGACCTACCGCATGGGCGCCCACACCACGAGCGATGACCCCACCAAGTACCGCACCTCCGACGAGGAGCAGTCGTGGGCCCGCCGCGACCCGATCGCGCGGATGCGCGCGTACCTCGAGGGCCGGGGGGCCGCGGCATCCTTCTTCGACGACGTGGATGCCGCCGCGCAGGCCTACGCCGACGACGTGCGGGTGCGCACCAACGCGCTGGGCACGATCGAGCCGGACTCGATGTTCGCCCACGTCTACAGTGAGGACCACCCCCTGATGGTGGAGCAGCGGCGCTGGCTCGCCGCCTACGAGGCATCGCTGGAGGGAGGCGTCTGATGGTCGAGTCCATGCCCCTGGCCAAGGCCCTCAGTGCGGGCCTGCGCGCCGCGATGGCCGCCGACGACCACGTCCTGCTGATGGGCGAGGACATCGGTCGTCTCGGCGGCGTGTTCCGCGTCACCGAGGGCCTGCAGGCCGAGTTCGGCGACCGGCGGGTGCTCGACACCCCGCTGGCGGAGTCGGGCATCGTCGGCACGGCGATCGGTCTCGCGATGGCGGGTTTCCGGCCGATCGTGGAGATCCAGTTCGACGGCTTCGTCTTCCCCGCGTTCGACCAGATCACGACGCAGCTCGCGAAGCTGACGAACCGGCACGAGGGCGCGCTGCAGATGCCCGTCGTCATCCGCATCCCCTACGGCGGCCACATCGGTGCGGTCGAGCACCACCAGGAGAGCCCGGAGGCGTACTTCACGCACACGGCGGGCCTGCGGGTCGTGTCGCCGTCGACGGCGAACGACGCGTACTGGATGATCCAGGATGCCGTGCGCTCGCCCGACCCGGTGATCTTCCTCGAGCCCAAGGCGAAGTACTGGATGAAGGGCGACGTCGACGTCGACGAGCGGCCGCTGCCGTTGCACGCCTCGCGCCTCGTGCGCCGGGGTACTGACGTCACGCTCGTCGGCCACGGCGCGATGGTGACGACGCTCCTGCAGGCCGCGGCGCTGGCCGAGAGCGAGGGCACGTCGTGCGAGGTGATCGACCTGCGCTCGCTGTCGCCGATCGACTACGGCCCCATCCTCGACTCGGTGCGCCGCACGGGCCGCATGGTCTACGCGCAGGAGGCACCGGGATTCACCTCGGTCGGCTCTGAGGTCGCGGCGACCGTCATGGAGCGCGCGTTCTTCGCGCTCGAGGCGCCCGTGCTGCGCGTGTCGGGCTTCGACGTGCCGTTCCCGCCCGCCAAGCTCGAGGGCACGTACCTCCCGGATGCCGACCGCATCCTCGAGGCCGTGGACCGCGCCCTCGCCTACTGAACGTCCGCCGCGAAGGAGAACCACGACATGAGCGAGCAGATCTTCCACCTGCCGGACGTCGGTGAAGGACTCACCGAGGCCGAGATCGTGCAGTGGCGCGTCGCGCCCGGTGACACCGTCGAGGTCAACGACGTGCTGGTCGAGATCGAGACCGCGAAGTCGCTCGTCGAGCTGCCCTCGCCGTTCTCCGGCACCGTGGGCGAGCTGCTCGCGCCCGAGGGGCAGACCGTCACGGTCGGCGCGGCGATCATCACCATCGGCGGCGGCGCGGGGGATGCCGCGGCATCCGCTCCCGCCCCGGCCGAGCAGGCCGCGGCATCCGACGACGACGGCGGTGCGGTGCTCGTCGGCTACGGCACGGGTGCCGGGGCCACCTCCCGCCGCAAGCGCCCCGCCGAGCGGGGCGAGACGGTGCGCGCGTCGGTCGGCGTGGTCGCGAAGCCGCCGGTGCGAAAGCTCGCGCGCGACCTCGGGGTCACGCTGTCGGAGGTCACCCCGACCGGTCCCGCCGGGGAGGTCACCCGCGACGACGTCGTGCGCCACGCCGAGCAGGCGAGCGTCTTCCGCAACATCGCGACGCCGGTCGCTCCCGCCGAGCGCGAGCAGACGATCCCGGTCTCCGCGCCGGCGCCCGCCGCTCCGCCCGTGGGCGAGCGCGAGGAGGCGATCCCGGTCAAGGGCGTGCGCAAGGCCACGGCATCCGGCATGGTGCGCTCCGCCTACACCGCGCCGCACGTCTCGGTGTGGACCGATGTCGACGCGACCCGCACGATGGAGCTCGTCAAGCGGCTGAAGGCCTCGCCCGACTTCGCCGACATCAAGGTGTCGCCCCTGCTGATCATGGCGCGCGCCGTGATCTGGGCGGTCCGGCGCACGCCCCTGATCGGCGCCGCGTGGATCGACAAGGAGGACGGCTCCGCCGAGATCCGCGTGCGCAACTACGTCAACCTCGGCATCGCCGCCGCGACGCCCCGGGGCCTGCTCGTGCCGAACATCAAGGACGCGCAGGACCTCAACCTCCGCGAGCTCGCGAAGGCGCTCGAGAAGCTGACGCTGACCGCCCGTGAGGGCAAGACGACCCCGGCCGACCAGCAGGGCGGCACGATCACGATCACGAACATCGGTGTGTTCGGGATGGATGCCGGGACCCCGATCATCAACCCGGGGGAGTCCGGCATCGTCGCGATGGGCACGATCCGCCAGAAGCCGTGGGTCGTCGACGGCGAGGTGCGTCCGCGGTTCGTGACGACGGTCTCGGGCTCGTTCGATCACCGCGTCATCGACGGTGACGGCATGAGCCGGTTCATCGCCGATGTCGCGTCGATCCTCGAGGAGCCCGCGCTGCTGCTCGACTGATCGAGCGGGCCGGCTGCGCCACAATGAAGGCATGCTGAGCGTCTTCGTCGCCGCGCTCGCGGCGCTCGTCCCGATCACCAACCCGATCGGCGCGGTCGCCGCCTACGCGGGTCTGGCGGCGCATCTCGACGAGGCGGACCGCCGCCGCCAGTCGTGGCTCACGGGCGTCTACGTCGCGGTGATCCTGACCGTCTTCGCCCTTCTCGGCACGCTGATCCTCGAGTTCTTCGGCATCTCGCTCGGGGCGCTGCAGATCGCGGGCGGCCTGGTCGTGATGCACGCCGGGTTCGGCATGGTCGTGCCGCGCGCTCTGGGGGCGGGGGCCTCGGATGCCGAGAAGGAGCACGCCGCGACGAAGACGGACATCAGCTTCTCGCCCATGGCGCTGCCGCTCATCGCCGGCCCGGGCGCGATCGGCGTCGTCGTCGGTCTCGCGGCGCGCAATCCCGGCATCCTGGACCGCGTCGCGATCGTCGCGGCCGTGCTCGTCATCGCCGCCGCGATCGCGGTGCTGCTGCGCTACGGGACGCCCCTCACCGAGAAGCTCGGTGCGACGGGCGTCGGCGCCATCACGCGCGTGATGGGCTTCCTCATCCTCGCGATCGGCGTGGAGATCCTCGTGCACGGTCTCGCGGCGGCGTTGCCGGGCCTCGCGTGAGCGGACCGTTTCGATGTCGCTCTTGCGTGTTTCGAATGTTTGTTCTATAGTGGGGTGAAGAAACCCCGCGCGTGCCCACCTTCTGTTGCGGGTCCTGTCCTCCGGTCGTGGCCGGGTCAGGGGTGATGATGCACGCGCTGATCGATCCGCCGTCTTCGGTATCGTCCCCGGCTGAGCTCGGATGGCCCGGGCTGGATGCCGTGGTGACCGGTGTCCTGGATGCGCGGCGTCGTGCGGCTCAGGCGCAAGCTGCCGAGGCGAGGTTGCTGGCCGATGCCGTGGGACTGGTGGCGGAACGTGCGGCGTTGCTGCGTCAGGAGGCGCAGCAACGGGGTGGGGCGGTGCGGTCGTCGGATGCGGATCTGCCGTTGCGGGAAGTCGCGTTGGAGCTCGCGATGGCGCTGCGGGTGTCGGATCGGGGTGTGCAACGGCGGATGTCGGAGGCGTACCTGCTGACGACCCTGTTCCCGCGGACGTTTGAGGTGTGGGCGGGCGGGGAGATCGATGCCGGTCATGCGTGGGCGATCAGCCGCACGGGCACGCTTCTCACCTCTGAATCAGACCGGGCACGGTACGAGACCCTCGCTCTGGAGGCGGCCCGGTCGGAGTCGCCTGCGCGGATGAGCGCGGCGGCGAAGGCGATCGCCGCGACCATCGACCCGGCCGCGTTCACTGAGGCCGCGCAGCGCGCGTATGACGAACGCTCCGTCCGGTTGTTCCCTCTCGACGATGGGATGGCCAGACTCATCGCGGATCTTCCCGCCCCGCTCGCCCACGCGATCCACGACACCCTGACCGCCCGGGGCCGGGCGATCCTCGACCAGCCCGACGAGGGCAGCGACTCCGACGCGGATGCCACCGAGGCAGCTGCCTTCGCCGATGTCGACACCGATGTCGACACCGATGTGAACACGCGCGTCGCGCGGGGCACGAGTGGCGGCCCGTGTGGCGAGACGCTCACCACGGGCCCCGCCCGCCCCACCGACCTGACCTGCGCGACCACGCCCACGGCCACGACCGCCGTGAAGGATTCCCGCACGTTGGCGCAGGTGCGTGCGGACATCCTCACCGACCTGCTCCTGACCGCCACTGCCTCCACCCGCGCCACCGGCACCGGCATCGAGGCGGTGACGGCGCAGATCCAGGTGACGATCCCCGCCCTCACCCTCGCCGGTGACCCGAACAGCGGCCCGGCCCTCCTCGCCGGGTACGGGCCCATCGACCCGGGACTTGCCCGCCGGTTGGCAGGGCTTGCACCCGGATGGGATCGGGTGTTCACCGACCCGACCACCGGCATCCCCGTCGCCGTCGACCGGTACCGGCCGTCCGCCGAGATCCGCCGTTACCTCGCTGCCCGGGATGAACGCTGCCGCACGCCCGGCTGCACCCGCCCCGCCCACCGGTGCGACCGCGACCACACGACCCCCGCCGCAGAAGGCGGCCCCACAGCACCCGACAACCTCGCCCACCTGTGCCGCCGCCACCACACCGCGAAGCACCACACCGCCTGGCGGGTCCGACACCTCGGCGGCGGAACCCTCCAGTGGACTTCACCCACCGGACGCCACTACGAAGACCGCCCACCCAGCCGCGTCCGATTCGTCCCCACCACCGCCACACCGAACGACCCGCCCCCCTTCTGAGCGGCGAGGGCCTTCCCGATGTGCACGACCGCGATCGACATCACGTACGCGGGCGCACCGGCGGACGGCGGCGTCACCGCGCATCCCGACTCTCCGTCCGGCGTCAGCGCGGACGCGAGACCGTGCGAAAGCCCGCGTTGCCCATCGACGAGTCCGGCGTGTTCTGCGAGCGCGCCGAGTTCCGGTAGCGGTTGCAGTACGAGACGTGGCACAGATAGCTCCCGCCGCGCAGGACGCGGGAGGTGCCGGTCGCAGGCCCCGGCGGGTCGACCCGCGGCGAGCGCGCGTAGTAGTCGGGGTCGAACCAGTCCGCGCACCACTCCCAGACGTTGCCCACGGGCTGCCACAGGCCGTAGCCGTTGGGGGCGAACGAGCGCACCGGGGCGGTCGTGAGATAGCCGTCGTCCATCGTGTTCACGCGGGGGAACTCGCCCTGCCAGATGTTCACGGGCCAACCGTCGGTCCCGGGTTCGCGCTCCCCCCAGGGGTACTTCTCGGACTCCCGCCCGCCGCGAGCGGCGTACTCCCACTGCGCCTCGGTGGGCAGCGCGCGTCCCGCCCAGTCGCAGTAGGCGATCGCATCGTTGAAGCTCACGTGGACGACCGGGTGGTCGGGCAGGTCGTCGACGGTCGACGCGCGCCCTCCGGGATGCCGCCAGTCGGCCCCGCGCACGCCGATCCACCAGGGCGTTCCCGGCGCCCTGCCCAGCACGTCCTCCGCGGGGGCGGCGACCGCGAGGTGGAACACGGCGGAGAAGCCGAACGCCTCCGCGTCGGTGACGTAGCCGGTCGCCTCCACGAAGGCCGCGAAGGACGCATTGGTCACGGTGGTCGCGTCGATGTCGAACGCGGCGAGCTCGACGGCATGCACCGGGATCTCGCCGTCGCCGACGTTCGCATCGCCCGACGAGTCGCCCATCAGGAACGCTCCCGCCGGCACGTGGATCTGTTCGATGTCGTGAGCGGCGGCCCTCGCCGAACCGTCGTCCGCACGGCGCACGGGGCCGAGCGCGACGAACGCGTCGCGTCGCGGTCCTCCGCACGAGCAGTTCGGGCCGCACGACCCGCCGTCCTGTCCCGTCGTCATGGTGCCCCCGGTGTGTGCTGTGCGGCCAGGACGAGGACGGCGACGATCGCGGTGACGCCACCGCCGGCGACGAGCCCGGCCAGGACGAGCGTCAGCATCCCGACCGTGGGCACGACGCGATTGGCGGTCAGCTCGCGATACGTGTGCCGGAACCGTCGTTCGCTCAGGAGGTGGAGGGCGACGGCGGTGGCGATGATCGCGAGCGGGACCGGCAGCGCCCAGGGGCCGAGCGCCGACGGCAGCAGCCGCAGCGCGATGAGCCCCGCTCCGCCGATCGTGAGGAGGGTGCGCCGCCACGCCAGCAGCGTCCGCTCCGGCTGGAGCCCAGGGTCGAAGATCTCGGTCATGGCGATTCAGGCGATGAGGAGCCCGAGCACGATCAGCACGGTCACCACGGCGAGGACCACCGCGAGGGGGAGGGCGACGACGGGTACGGGCAGGGGCGTCTGCTGCCGCATCGCCCTCTCGGCCCGGCCCCAGCCCACCCACGCCAGCAGCGGCAGCGCGGCTCCGGTGGCGAGGAGGATGAGGGAGGCCGTCAGGCGCAGAACGGGATGCAGCGGAAGCCCGAGCGCTTCCAACGCCACCCCGCCCGCGATGAGAGCGAGCGACGTGCGGATCCAGGCGAGGAACGTCCGCTCGTTCGCGAGGGTGAACCGGGGGTCGGGCTCCGTTCCGTGCCGGTAGATCCACCGGAGGGTCCGGCCTGCGCGCGGGTTCACCTGGTCTCGCCTTCTGCCGGATGCCGCGTGGTCTGTCTCTCCGAGAGCAGGTGGGGCAGCGTCGCGTGCGGGGGGTTGCGGCCCGCGATCAGTTGGGACAGGTGTTCGACCAGCGCCTCGCCGCTGGCTTCGGCCGTGACGCCGATGGTCGACACCGCGGGCGTGACGAGCTCGGCCAGCCCGACCTGCTCGCACGCGATGATGGCCAGGTCGTCGGGCACGAGGCGACCGCAGTGGTGCGCCGCGCGGACCGCACTGAGCGCGAGGGGTACGGTGCCCGCGATGATCCCGTCCGCCGGCGTGCTCGCTGACAGCTCGCCCAGCACGAGCTGGGTGGAGGTCGCGTCGGAGTACTGCGTCTGGAGGACGACGGCATCGAGGCCCGCTCGTTCGACCGCGGCGCGATAGCCGGCTGCCCACCGCGCACCCACGTAGGTGTCGGCGTCGCCGATGAGCAGGATCGGCCGCCGCGACCCGTGCTCGATGAGCCGGGTCGTGGCCGCGTCGGCGATGGACGTGAAGTCCACCCCCACGCCGAACAGGTCGTCTTCGGGGAGGCGGCCGGAGATGACGATCGGCGTTCCGCCGGCGCGGGTCTCCGCGATGACGGCGCCCGCGCGGGAGCGCGACACGTCGTCGCCCGTGGAGATCACGATCCCGTCGACGCCCTGACGAGGAAGCTGACGCAGGAACGTGATGAGCCGCTCCTCGCTGTGATCGAGATCGCAGAGCAGCACGTTGAGGCCGCGTGCCTCCGCGGCGCGCGCGACCGCCTTCGCGACGGCGCTCTGGAACGGCTGCGACGCATCGCCGACCAGCAGTGCGATGGTGTCGAAACGTCCCGTGCGCAGGCCGCGGGCGCGGCTGCTCGGCCGGAAGCCGAGCTCGTCGATCGCGCCCTCGACGCGGGCGATCGTGTCGGCGGGGACGAGGTCGGGATGGTTGAGGACGCGTGAGACCGTGGTGCGCGAGACGCCCGCCAACGCGGCGACGTCCACGATGGTGGCCGTCCCCGGGGAAGGTGCCGACGGAGAGGTGGCCGGTCGCGATGCAGCCATGCGAGTTCCTCCTCACGTCGTGGTCACACCACGGTATCCGGTGGACGTTCGCGTTCCCGACGGTGGGGCGGAATCGAACACCGCTTGCATGATGCCCTGTTGATCCCCTACCGTAGCGGAATCGATTCCCGGAATCGATTCCAGCGATATTTTTCCCGCCCCGCCTCACACTGGAGTGACCGATGAACCGACCGCACCGCCCGCGAGTGCTCACGAAGCAGCAGATGTCGACCCGCGCCCTCGCCGGCGCCACGATCGGCTCCATCCTCGAGTACTACGACTTCTTCGTCTTCGGAACGCTGTCCGCCCTCGTCTTCGGGCGGGTGTTCTTCCCCCAGGACAACCCCGGCGTCGCGTCGCTCCTCGCGCTGGGGACCTTCGCCGTCGGCTTCATCGCCCGTCCGCTCGGCGGCATCATCCTCGGCAACTTCGGCGACCGCATCGGCCGCAAGCGGATCCTGCTCTTCAGCTTCATGCTCACCGGTGGCGTCACGCTCATCATCGGATTCCTGCCGACCTACGCCCAGGTCGGCGTCGTCGCCCCGATCCTCCTGGTCGTTCTGCGTGTCGCGCAGGGCGTCGGCATCGGAGCGGAGTGGAGCGGCGCCGCCCTCCTCGCCGTCGAGCACGCGCCCGACGGGAAGCGGGGCTTCTTCGGCAGTGTCGTGCAGGCCGGCGCGCCGATCGGCGTCATCCTGTCCAGCGGCTCCGTCGCGCTGCTGACGGCCACGATCGGCCTCGAACAGCTCGTCGAGTGGGGCTGGCGCGTGCCGTTCCTGGCGAGCGCGATCCTGCTGCTGGTCGGCATCTGGCTGCGCTTCAGCGTCGACGAGTCCCCCGAGTTCGAGAAGATCGAAGCCGCCGACGACAAGGTGAAGGTCCCCGTCTGGGAGGCCGTCCGTCGCTATCCCGCGCAGATCCTGGCCGCCGTCTTCATCCACGCCAGCGACGCCACCCTCGGACTCGTGGTCGGCGTGTTCGTGCTCGGCTACGCCTCCAACGTCCTCGGCATGGACCCGACGGTCGTCCTGCTCGCCAACATCCTCTCGTCGGTGACGAGCCTCATCATCACGCCCATCGCCGGTCGTCTCGGCGACCGTGTCGGCCAGCGTGCAGTCCTCGTCGTCGGACTGGTCGCCCTGGTGCTGTGGGCGTTCCCGATGTTCCTGCTGATCGGAACCGCCACCGTCGGGGGCCTGTTCCTCGCCACCGGCATCTCCGGTCTCATCATCGGCACGCTGTTCAGCCAGCAGGCCACACTGTTCGCCCACTACTTCCCGCCGCGCGTGCGCTACTCGGGCATGTCCGTCGGCTTCCAGCTCGGAACCGTGCTCGGCGGCGGCTTCGGCCCGGTGATCGCTCAAGCGCTCACCGGCGCCGCGAACGGCGCGACCTGGACGGTGTCGATGTACATCGCCTTCATCGCGGTCATCGCCCTGGTGTTCACCATCACGGTGAAGCCGCGCCACACCGTCTCCATCGCCGCCCCGAGCGCGCCCGCGACGGCCCCGGCCGCCCGGTGACCGTGCCGTCCCCCGCAGAAAGCAGTCACCGATGACGACCCTCGACCCTTCCTTCCGCGGATCCGTCGGCACCACCGTGGCGGATTCCGTCCCGTGGTGGCCCGAGCCGAACACGACGCCGCGACGGAACCTCGTCGTCGTGATCCTGGACGACACGGGGTGGTCCGATCTCGGATGCTTCGGCTCGGAGATCGCCACCCCCCACATCGACGCGCTCGCGCACAACGGGGTGAGATACAGCAACTTCCACGTCACCCCCCTGTGCTCGCCGACGCGGGCCTCCTTCCTCACCGGGAAGAACAACCACGCCGTCGGGATGCGGTTCCTCGCCGACACCGACACCGGCTTCCCGAACTCCCGCGGATCGGTGCGGGCGGGAACGCCCGTGCTGCCGCAGGTGCTGCGCGAGCAGGGGTACGGCACCTATCTCGTCGGCAAGTGGCACCTCGCCCCGCTCCACGAGATCACTCCCGCGGGTCCGCACGGCAACTGGCCGCTGGCGCTCGGCTTCGACCGCTACTACGGCTTCCTCGACGGGTGCACCGACCAGTACGAGCCGGAGCTCTACGAGGACAACCACGCCGTCCCCACCCCCACGCGGGACGGGTACCACCTCAGCGAGGATCTCGTCGACAAGTCGATCTCGTACCTGCGTGACCACCTCTCGTTCCGGCCGAACGATCCGTTCTACCTTCAGGTGGCCTTCGGGGCGACCCACGCACCGTTCCAGGCGCCGCGCGCGTTCATCGACAAGTACCTCGACGAGTTCGCGAAGGGGTGGGACCAGACGCGACGAGAGCGCCTCGCGCGGCAGATCCTCACCGGCGTCGTCCCGTCGGGCACGCCTCTGACCGAGCGCAACGAGGGCGTCAGCGCGTGGGAGGAGCTCACCGACGTCGAGCGCGAGGTGTTCACCCACCTGCAGTCCGCCTTCGCCGGGTTCCTCGAGCACACGGATGCGCAGATCGGACGGCTGCTGAACGCCCTGGAGGAGTTCGGTCAGACCGATGACACCGTGTTCGCGCTCTTCTCCGACAACGGCGCCTCGCGCGAGGGCGGCCCGACGGGCGACGTCGACACCAACGGACCGTACAGCGGCATCCGTCGCCCCGCGGCGGCGATGGTCGGCGAGCTCGACAGGGTCGGCTCGGTCACCGGCGGCGCGCTCTATCCCGAGGGATGGGCGATGGCGGGGAACACGCCCTTCCGGCGCTACAAGCAGTTCGTCGACCTCGGCGGCGTGCGCTCGCCGCTCGTCATCTCCACGCCCGAGACGTCGCGGGCCGCGGTGCGGACTCAGTTCATGCACGTGGTCGACCTCGCACCGACGCTCTACGACCTCATCGGGGCGACCGCTCCCGACGGGATGGACGGCGAGAGTCTCGCCGAGAGCATCGTGGATGCCACGGCCCCCGTCGGCCGCACCACGCAGTACTGGGAGACGCTCGGCCACCGCGCGATCTGGCACGACGGGTGGCGTGCGGTGACGGCTCACGAGGTTGGAGCGCCGTACGCCGACGACACCTGGCGCCTCTACGACACGCGCACCGACTTCGCCGAGGCGCGCGACGTCGCCGCGGAGCACCCCGACGTGCTCCGCCGGCTTCAGGACCTCTGGTGGCAGGAGGCGGGCCGTCACGACGTCCTGCCGCTCGATGATCGCCCGCTGCGCGTTCTCATCGAGCTCGCCGGCCCGCACGGGCTGATCGCGCAGGACCGTCTCGAGCTGCGTCCGGGTCAGAGCCACGTCCCCGGCGCGACCGGGGTCACCGGCTCCCACCGCACCCTGACCGTCCGCGCCCGGCTCGCCGCCGACGTCAGCGCCCTCACGGGAACCATCCTGTCCTCCGGCAACGCGCAGGGCGGCTACTTCCTGTCGGTGCAGGGCGGCGTGCTGCGCTTCGAGCACAAGCTCCTCGACACGCACCTGGCGCTGGTCGGCGACCGGCCGATCCCGCCCGATGCGCAGACCGTCGGATTCACTCTGCACGCCGCGGAAGACCGTCGGGCCCGCGTCCGTCTGACGATCGACGACGTCCCGGCATCCGACGAGCTGGTGATCCCGACGTCGTCCTCGCACCTCTCCTTCTGGGGCCTCGACGTCGGTGCCGGCGTCGTCTCCGGATTCAGCCCGCTGCAGACCATCGCCCTGCCGGCGCAGACGATCGCGCTCGTGACGATGGATGCCTCGCCGCAGGAGGACGACGCGCGCGAGCGCGCCGACGTCATCCTCGCCTCCGAATGACCGATCCGACCCAGAGAGGGCTCCCCGATGTCTGAACCGTCCCCCACCCACCAGGCCGCCGCTGCTGCTGCCGACATCGCACGTCTGACCGGCGTCGCCGAGCACGACATCGCCGTGACGCTCGGCAGCGGCTGGAAGACGGCCGTCGAGCACCTCGGCACCACCGTCGCCGACATCCCCGCCGCCGAGGTCACGGGCTTCCGTGCCTCCGCCGTCCAGGGGCACGCCGGAACGCTCCGCTCCCTCGTCACGGATGACGGGACCCGGGTGCTCGTGCTCGGCGCGCGCACCCACTTCTACGAAGGACACGGCGTCGCCGCGACCGTCCACGGCGTCCGCACGGCCGCCGCCGCGGGTGTGAAGACGATGATCCTCACCAACGGCGCGGGCGCCCTCGACCCCGACCGCATCCCCGGCACGGCGGCACTGATCACCGATCACATCAACCTCACCGCGCTGTCTCCCGTGACCGGCGCCCGCTTCATCGATCTGACCGACCTCTACTCGTCGCGGCTGCGCACCCTCGCGCACGCCGTCGCGCCGGAGCTCGGCGAGGCCGTGTACGTGCAGCTCACGGGTCCGCACTACGAGACCCCGGCCGAGGTCCGCATGCTCCGCGGCCTCGGCGGCGACCTCGTCGGGATGTCCACCGCGCTCGAAGCGATCGCCGCCCGCGAGGCGGGGCTCGAGGTCCTCGGGCTGTCGCTGATCACGAATCTCGGCGCCGGCCTCCAGTCCGGGGCGCTGAGCCACCAGGAGGTGCTGGAGGCCGGGAAGTCGGCCGAGGCGACCCTCGGTCCGCTGCTGGCGCGCGTCATCCGCGCGATCGCCGCCGGCTCCTGAGGGGGGTGGGCGCTCGTTCACACGGAGGACGACGCCCAGCCCGCCGTCCTGAGGGCGCTCTCCGCGCGCCAGCGGGAGATCACCTCTTTCAGGCGGGCTTTGGTCCCGGCCGCGGCGGGATCGTCCCACAGCGAATGCTCCTCGTGCGGGTCGGTGCGGAGGTCGAACAGCTGACCCTCGTCGGAGTCGATGAACTCCACGAGCTTCCACTCCGTGTCCCGCACCATGGTCATCAGAGCCGTCTCGGTGAGGATCATGTCGCGGGCGTGCTCGGCGAAGACGTGCGCGCGTCCCTCCCAGCCGTCGCCCGTCAGCGCCCCGCGCAGTGAGGTGGCCTCCATCCACGGGGGGATGTCCGCGCCGGCGAGCTCGAGGATCGTGGGGCCGAGGTCGAAGAGCGAGGCGAGGCCGTCGACCCGCGATCCCTGGCGGACGAACTTCGGGCCCCACACGATGGCGGGCACGCGCACGCTTCCCTCGTACATCGTCCACTTTTGGCTGTGGCCGTGGTCGCCGAGCGTGTCTCCGTGGTCGGAGGTGAAGATGACGACCGTGTTGTCGAGCACTCCCCGCGCCTCGAGGGCGTCGAGCAGGCGGCCGATCTGCGCGTCGATCATGGAGATGTTCGCGAGATAGTGGCGGCGCTGTCGCAGGCTCCGGTGGCGCTCGGGGTCTTCGTCGTGCACGACCGAGTCGTGGTCGTTGCGCACGTGCTCGGCGCGGAGGGCCTTCAGCACGGACGGCTGGCCGTCACGGTCGGCCGCGGAGTTCACCGGCCCCGGCACCTCTCGCCCCTCGAAGAGATCGAGATGCGCGGGCACGGCGTCGTAGGGCGGATGCGGCCCGGGGAAGCCGATCTGCAGGAAGAAGGGGAGGTCGGTCAGACCCGGGAAGACGTCCACCCAGTGCCGCGCCATGTTCCCGACGAAGTTGTCGACGTGCAGCTCCTCGGGAAGCTCCCAGACGAACGCCCCGAGACGATCCTGGTAGTCGGGCACGTCGCGCAGCGTCCGACGGTCGGGCTTGACGTACCCGTGGCTCCACAGCGCCTTGTCCCAGTTGTCGAAGAGGAAAGGCAGCTCGGGATTGCCGCGATCCTTGTTCTCCATCACGTGGCGCTCGTGGAATCCGACGGCGGCGTCATAGGGGAACGTGTGCATCTTCCCGACGTTCACGCAGCGGTAGCCCTGAGCGGCGACGCGCTCGACCCAGGAGTGTCGCCAGACGTCGTCGTTGCGGTAGACGCCGGTGGTGTGCGGGTACAGGCCGGTGAACAGGCTCGCACGGGAGGGCGCGCACGACGGTGAGGTCACGTACATGTTGGTGAAGGCGGTGCCTTCTCGCACGAGGCGGTCGAGGTGGGGCGTGATGGCATGCGAGTGCCCGAGCGCGGCGATGGTGTCCCAGCGCTGCTGATCCGTGATGATGAACACCACATTCGGCGGGGTGTCTGACTGAGGCATGAATCATCTCCGATTCGTTCACACGGCTCTCGTGCCTGACGCAGGCTCGAACTCTGAGGGAAAGCTAGCACAGGTGCTCACATATGAGAGTCTTTATCCCATTGTGGCGCTCGTATGAGCGCTTACCGCATGCTGAGGCCGCCGTCGACGTCGAGGCAAGCTCCCGTGACGTACGCGGCGTCCGACCCGAGCAGGAAAGCGATCGCGGTGGCCACCTCGCGGGTCGAGCCCAGACGCTCGAGCGCGATGCCGGCGGCGGCGTCGCGGCGGACGTCGGCGAGGGCGCGGCCCGTGTCCTCGGCGACCTTCTCCATGACGGATGTCTGCATCGGGGTCGCGATCAGGCCCGGGCAGACCGAGTTCACGCGGATGCGAGGCGACAGCTCCCGGGCGAACGCCTTGGTGAGGTTCACCACGGCGGCTTTCGAGGCCGAGTACGCCATGGAGGCGGGGAAGCGCGCGAGGTGCGCCGAGGTCGAGGCGATGTTCACGATCGCGCCGCCGTCGACCAGTCCCTTGCCGGCGGCGCGGCAGAGATGGAACACCGATTTCACGTTCACGTCGATCGTGCGGTCCCACATGTCGTCGGTGATCTCGTCGACGGGGGCGGAGAGTGCGATGCCGGCGGCGTTCACGAGCCCGACCGCGCCCTCGAGCGCGGTGGCGACGACGGCGCGGCCATCGGCATCGCTGAGATCTGCGGCGACGACGCCGGCGGAGTCGTCAGCGGAGGGGCGGACATCCGTGGCGAAGACCTCGTAGCCTCGTTCCCGCAGCGTCGCCACGATGGCCCCGCCGATCGCGCCGCCCGCTCCGGTGACGACGACGCGGCCGCGGGGGCGGGGTGTGGAGCTACTCATGGTCGTCATGCCTCTCGAATCAGAGTCGCTCATATGAGCGCTTTTGTGTCACACTGGATGCTGACTGTTCTCCCCCGCCACGTGATGCATGTGCAAGGAAGCCACAATGACCGACATCGCCGCCACCGACCCGCTCCTCTCGAAGGAACTCATCACCCGTGTGGCTCACGCCTACTACCTGAAGGACGAGTCGAAGGTCGACATCGCCAAGCAGCACGGGATCAGTCGATTCCAGGTCGCCCGGCTGCTGCAACGGGCGCGTGAGCTGGAGATCGTCAAGATCGAGGTGCGTTCGCTGGACGGCGTGAACCTCGGGCTCAGCGAGCGGTTGCGGGCAAAGCTGGGGCTGACCGCGGCATGGGTCGTCGACTCCTCCGACCCGGCCGACGTCGTCGACATCATCGGCGCCACGATGGCGCGGATCCTGGAGGAGACCGTCCACCCCGGCGACGTCATCGGGATGTCGTGGAGCCGTGCGCTCGTCGCGATGACGCGGCACCTCGAACGTCTCCCGAAGTGCGTGACCGTCCAGCTCGCCGGACATGCCGGCAACAGCGCCGATCTCCCCGACAGCTCGGAGCTCGTGCGCCGGATCGCGCGCGCGTCCGGGGGAGCCGCCTATGCGATCCCGTCTCCGCTGCTCGTCACGGACGAAGGCGCGTTGCGCTCGCTCCTCGGCCAGCCGATGATCTCCGCCGCCACGGCGATGTTCGATGCGATCGACGTCGCGGCGATCTCGATCGGCGCGTGGCGTCCGGACGAGTCCGCGGTGTACGCGGCCGCCTCGGAGCGCGACCGCGCTCGCGCCAGCGAACTCGGCGTGGTGGGCGAGATGAACGGGCGGCTGTTCGACGCCGACGGTGTGCCGGAGGACTCCGTCATCGGCAATCGCGTCGTCGGCATCCCCCTGGATCAGCTCGCGAGGATCCCGCGGCTGATCGCCGGCAGTTTCGGGGCGGCGCGTGCCGAGGCCACCATCGCCGCCACGCGTGCCGGCTACGTCAATGAGCTGATCGCCGATCGGCGGCTCGCGGAGGCCATCCTGAGCGCGTGAGCGCCTGACCCCGTTCCGCCCCGCGCGATCTCGTTCTTGCGCGGGACGGCGTCATCCCGTACAAATGATCATACGAGCACCTCAACCGCTCGAATGATTGGGACGAGAATGACCTCGAACACGGGATCGGGCACGGCCGCCTTCGATTTCTCCGGCGCGCGCGTCCTCGTCACCGGCGGCTCGCGCGGCATCGGTCAGGCCATCGTCGACGCCTTCGTCGCCGCGGGCGCGGACGTCACGTCGGTGCAGCGCAGCGACCGGGCGGGCGATGCGGCGAGAGTGCGGCGGATCGCGGCGGATCTCACCCTGCCGGACGACGTGGAAGCGGTCATCGCGCAGGTGCGGGCCGCGGGCGGCGTCGACGTGTTGGTGAACAACGCGGGACTGCAGGCGTGGCACGACTCGACCGACTTCCCCCTCGACGAGTTCGACCGGATCCTGTCGATCAACCTGCGTGCCGTGTTCCGGCTGAGTCAGGCGCTGGGCGGCGACATGCTGCGCAACGGGGCGGGGAAGATCATCAACATCGCATCGATGACGTCGTTCGTCGGCGGCTTCCGCGCTCCCGCCTATGCGGCCTCCAAAGGCGCCGTCGCGCAGCTGACCAAGGCGCTGTCGAACGAGTGGGCGGGTCGCGGTCTCAACGTCAACGCCATCGCCCCCGGATACATCGACACCGAGCTCAACCAAGAGCTCAAGGCCGACGCGGCGCGCTCGCGAGAGGTCTCCCACCGGATCCCCGCGGGCAGATGGGGGACCCCCGAGGACATCGCCGGCGCGGCGCTGTTCCTCGCCTCCGACGCGGCCGCCTACATCCACGGCGTCGTCCTGGCCGTCGACGGCGGCTGGCTCGCCCGCTGAACACCCCGCACCCTCAGAAAGGCCTCGCAATGGAGCGACTCACTCAAGACACCCTCGCGGCACTGCCGGAGGACATCGCCCGGCCCACCTACGACCGCAGCGCCGTCACCGCCGGAATCGCCCACATCGGCGTGGGCGGCTTCCACCGCGCGCATCAGGCGATGTACGTCGATCGCCTCCTGCAGCGCGGGCAGGCGCGGGAGTGGGGCATCTGCGGCATCGGCCTGCTGCCCACCGACGCGCACATGCGCGACGTCATGCGCGAGCAGGACGGCCTCTACACCCTCGTGCTCACGCACGCCGACGGCCGCCGCGAGCGTCGCATCATCGGGAGCATCGTCGACTACCTGTTCGCGCCCGACGACATCGAGGCGGTGCTGGAGAGGCTCGCTTCCGCAGAGATCCGCATCGTCTCGCTGACGGTCACCGAGGGGGGATACAACTTCTCCGCCTCGACGGGCGAGTTCGACTTCGCCAACCCCGCCGTCGTCGCCGACCTGCGAGACCCGACGCGACCGAGCACGGTGTTCGGCATCGTCACCGAGGCGCTCGCGCGCCGCCGGGACCGAGGCATTCCGCCCTTCACGGTCCTGTCGTGCGACAACGTCCAGGGCAACGGCGCCATCGCCCGGCGTGTGTTCTGCGCGTTCGCGAGCCGGCGGGATGCGGAGCTCGGCGCGTGGGTGGAGCGGCACGTGACGTTCCCCGACACGATGGTCGACCGCATCACGCCGGTCACCTCGGACGCGGACCGGGTGGAGAACGACGCGGCCATCGGCGTGCACGATGCGTGGCCGGTCGTCTGCGAGCCCTTTGAACAGTGGGTCATCCGGGACGACTTCGTGAACGATCGACCGGAGTGGGATCGCGTCGGCGCGCAGTTCGTCGCGGACGTCCATCCCTACGAGCTGATGAAGCTCCGTCTGCTCAACTCCAGTCACCAGGCGATGTGCTACTTCGGGGTGCTGGCGGGCTACACCTTCGCGCACGAGGCGGCGACGGATCCCGACATCGAGCGCCTGTTGCGCCGATACATGGACGAGGAGGGCACGCCGACTCTCAAGCCGGTCCCCGGGATCGATCTGACCGACTACAAGGACACGCTCATCGAGCGCTTCCAGAACCCGGAGGTGCGCGACACCCTCGCTCGGCTGTGTGCGGACTCCTCCAACCGCATCCCCAAGTGGCTCCTGCCGGTCGTTCGCGATCAGCTCGCCCGGAGCGGCCAGGTGCACCTCTCCGCCGCGATCGTGGCGAGCTGGGCGCGGTACGCGGCAGGGGTCGACGAGGGCGGGAAGGCGATCGAGGTCGTCGACGCGCTCAAGGAGCAGGTGATGGCCGCGGCGCGGGCCCGCCGGGACGACCCGCTGGCCTTCCTGCGCAACGAGGAGCTGTTCGGCTCCCTCGCGGACGAGCCCGCCTTCACCGATCCCTACCTGCGGGTGCTGGACTCCCTGTGGAGCGAGGGGGCGAAGCGCACCGTCGCCGTGCTGGCCACGTCCGCGGATCCGGCCTCCCGCACCGCCGAGGACGCCCGATGACGACGACGAGGACGCTCGCGCTCAAGGACGTCCCCCGCCGCCGCCGGCCCTCGCTGGAGCCGGTGTGGCGCCGCGAGCCCAGGAAGCTCACGTCCCTGCTCATCTCGGTCGGCTCCGCCGTGGCACTGATCGCCGTCTGGGCGTGGGTGACACGTCCCGGAGGCGCGATCTCCCCGCTCTTCCTGCCCTCGCCGGGCGACGTGTGGGATGCCGCCGTCCGCTTGATCGAACGTCCCTACCTGGGCTCGACGCTCGGCGGGCACATCGTCTCGAGCCTGACCACCGTCATCGCCGGCTGGCTGCTCGCGGCGGCCGTCGGCATCCCTCTCGGGGTGTGGATCGGCTGGTCGCGCAAGGCCCGGTGGACGGTCTACCCGATCTTCCAGCTGCTGCGACCCATCCCGCCCATCGCGTGGATCCCGTTGGCCCTCGTCTGGTTCGGCATCGGGGATCCTTCGCGGGTGTTCGTGGTGTTCGTCTCCGCGATCGTCCCCTGGACGCTGAACTCGATCCACGCCGTCACCTCGGTGGAGCCCACCCTCGTCAACGCGGCACGCGTCCTCGGGGCGCCGCCGCTGACCATCCTGGGACGCGTCGTGATCCCGACGGCGATGGCCACGTTGCTCGCCGGCGGCCAGATCGCGATGGGAAACGCCTGGACGACGGTCATCGCCGCCGAGCTGCTGGGCGCGCTCAGCGGACTCGGATACGTCGCCCTCAACTCCTCGCGCACCCTCGACACCGACATCCTGCTGGTGTCGATGATCACCATCGGACTGATCGGAGCGCTGTTGTCCGCATTGATGAAGCTGCTCACCCCGGGAGGACGGCGATGACCGTCGTGAACGACCTTCCCGCCACCGTGACCAACGCGGTCGTCGACAGACCGCGGCGCGCTGCACGATTCGACACCGGTGCCATCGTCTGGACGACCGGGACGCTCGTGGGCCTGATGATCCTGTGGATCGTGGCGACCGACGTCCTCCAGCTCGTTCCCGAACGGGTGCTCCCGTCGCCGTCGGCGGTCGCCGGGAAGTTCGTCCAGGTCCTCGTGGAGCCGTTCGCCGGCGCGACGCTCGGAGGCCATGTCCTGGCGTCGCTCGGCCGATGGCTGAGCGGTGTGCTGATCGCGATCGTCGTGGGGGTGCCGCTGGGGTTCATCCTCGCGTGGATCCCCGTCGTCCGCGCGATCGTGGCGCCCGTCTTCGAGCTGCTGCGCTACATCCCGCCCTTCGCCTGGATTCCCATCGCGGTCCTGTGGATGGGCGCGAACACGTCGGCGCAGGCGCTCGTCGTCTTCATCGCCGCGTTTCCGGCGATCGTGATCAACAGCCGCCTCGGCGTCACGCAGGTCGACCCTCTGCTCGTGAAGGCGGCGCGCACGACCGGAGCCGGCTCGGCGCGGATCCTCGCCTCCGTTGTCGGCCCGGTGGCCGCCGCATCCGCCTTCACCGGTGTGCGCATCGGATTCGGAAACGGGTGGATGGCGCTCGTCGGCGCCGAGCTCATCGTGGGCAAGCAGGGCCTCGGCAACCTCATCCTCCAGGGGCAGGCCAACCTGTCCACGCCCATCATCATCGTCGGGATGATCTGCATCGCCGTCGTCGCGACGGTCTTCGACATCATCCTCCAGCGCATCCAGCGGCTGCTCTTCTCGTGGGCGCCGAAGAACAAGGGGAACTGACCCATGAACGACATCTCCACCGACAGCCCCACCGCCGCGGCCGTCCCCCTCGAGGGCGGAACCGTCCCGAAGATGCAGGTGCGCGGCGTCTCCAAGCGGTTCGTCACCAAGAGGGGCGAGGTGCAGGCGCTCGCCGAATGCGACCTCTCCATCGCGGAGGGTGAGTTCGTGACGATCGTCGGCCCGTCCGGGTGCGGCAAGTCGACGCTCATGATGATCGCCGCGGGCCTGGAGGATGCGACCACGGGCGAGATCCTCGTCGACGGCAAGGTCGCCGCTCAGCCGGGCCCGAACCGGAGCGTCGTGTTCCAGAAGTTCGCGCTCTTCCCCTCCCAGACCGTGTTCCACAACATCGAGTTCGGCCTCAAGGTCGCGCGGGTGCCGAAAGCCGAGCGCGAGCGCCGCGTGGACGCGCAGCTCGCCCTGATGGGACTCAAGAAGTTCAGGAACTCGTACCCCCACGAGCTGTCCGGCGGCATGCAGCAGCGCGTGGCGATCGCCCGCGCCCTCGTCGTGCGGCCGGAGATCCTCCTGATGGACGAGCCGTTCGGCGCGCTCGACGCCCAGACGCGGACGCTCCTGCAGGAGGAGGTCTCACGCCTGCACCGCCACGATCGGTACACGGTCCTGTTCATCACGCACAGCGTCGAGGAGGCCGTGTATCTCGCGGACCGCGTCATCGTGATGAGCGCGCGCCCGGGACGCATCAAAGCGGAGATCCACGTCCCCCGCGATGCCGAGTGGCGCGCGGCAGACATCGAAGCGGCGATGGGCTACGCCGACTTCAGCGAGATCCGCCAGCGGATCTGGTCGCTCGTCCGGGAAGAGATCGTCACGGACGACTGATCCGCACACCCGAAGCCCGTTCCCCACAGAAGCCCGTCCACCACAAAGGAGTGTTTGATGAAGAAGAAGCGAACCAGCATCCGAGTCCTCACCACCGTCGCCACGTTGGCGACGATCGCCCTCACCGCGAGCGGCTGCGCGGGGGGAGGGGGCAGCGGTCAGGCGGATGCCGACGGCGTGACCCACATCACCATCGCGACGCAGGCGCAGCCCACCGGGTTCTCGCTGTGGCTGGCCCAGGACCTCGGCTACTACAAGGAGGCGGGCCTGGACGTCGACTTCCAGATCGCCGAGAGCGGGGCGGCCCTGCTCGCATCGGGCGCGGCCGGTGACTGGCAGGTCGGGTACATGGGCGGTCCGCCGCTCATCAGCGGCTACAAGACCTGGGGTCTGCTCCCCGCCGGAGCGATGATGGACGAGTACCGCAACCTCATCCTCTTCATGGACAAGGACGTCCTCGCGGGCACCGATCCGGCGACGGCGCTCGCCAAGACGCCCGTCGGCGTCGTCGCGAACAGCACGAGCGCCCAGCTCCTCTACGCCTGCGCCGACGCACTCGGTGTCGCCGCGGCCGACATAGAGACGGTCCCGCTCGATCCGGCCGCCATCGCGAACGGGATGCTGAACGACGACATCAACGCCGCCGTGCTGTTCTCGGTCAACAACGCGCCCCTCCTGGCGGACCCCGACAAGTACGTGCAGGTGTGCGACGGGGAGAAGGCGGGGGTGTCCATCCTCGACCCGTACGTCGTCACGCCCCGCTTCTGGGCCGAGAACCCGGATGCCGCCGCGGCGTGGGTCGACGCCGTGTACAAGGCCAACGAGTGGATCATCGACACGCCTCGGGACGAGGTGCTGGCCACGTTCCAGGTCTTCCTCAAGGAGATGGGAATCGAGGCGACCGACGAGGAGGCCACGTACGCTCTCGACGCGCGGCAGTGGCTGACCTTCGACCAGGCGCTGGAGCAGATGCGCGGGACCGCCTTCACGGACAGCCTCACCAAGACGGCGGAGTTCCTCGTCGGGGCGGGCGTCTACGACGAGATGCCGGCGATCCCCGAGCTGAACGCGAAGGGGCTGGAGATCATGGAGGCCGCGGCCCAGCGCCGCTGACCTCGGCATCCGCACGATGCCGGAGCGCCCCGCGTCGGGCTGGGCGCTCCGGCATCTCCACTCGACAGGAGAGGCAGTCCCATGACGGTCATCATCGGTTCGGATCACGGAGGGCACGATCTCCGGCGCGACCTCCTGACGCACCTGCGTGCGCGGGGCCTGCCCGTGCGGGACATCGGACCCGCGGACGATGCGATCGTCGACTTCCCCGACGTCGCCGCGCAGCTGACCACTGCCCTCCTGCGCAGCGAGGAGGGAAGCCGCGGCATTCTGATCTGCGGCTCCGGCGTCGGGGTGTCGATCGCCGCGAACAAGGTGCGCGGCATCCGTGCGGCGCTCGCGCACGACCACTACTCGGCGCACCAGAGCGTGGAGCACGATGACGCGAACGTGCTCTGTCTGGGAGGACGTGTCGTCGGAACCCAGGTGGCGCGTGAGCTGGTCGACGCCTTCCTCGGCGCGACGTATCAGGGGGGAAGCGACTTCGAGCGTCGCCTCCGAAAGGTGATCGCCCTCGAGAGCGGGCACGCCGAGCGCGAGCGATAGGCGCCCGGAGCGCCAGGAGCGCCAGGACCGCCGCAGCCGTCCCCGATGCTCAGGCGGTGAGGTGCTCGATGAGGATCTGCGTACCGATGCCGATCAGCACGAGCCCGCCGAGGATCTCGGCGGGCCGGCGGAAGCGGGTGCCGATGCGGTAGCCGATGAACACCGCGATGAACGACAGGGCGAACGTCACGAGACCGATCGCGGTCACGGCGACCGCGACGTCGACGTTCAGGAAGGCGAACGACACCCCGACGGCGAGGGCGTCGATGCTGGTGGCGACCGACAGCAGCACGACCTCGCGGGTCGTGAACGCCTCGACGTCGTGGACGTGTTCGGCTTCCCCGGCCTCCGTCGGCGCGTCGGGGGTGAGCGCCTCCCACAGCATCTTTCCGCCGACCAGCGCGAGCAGGCCGAACGAGATCCAGTGATCGAACGGGGCGATGGCGTCCGCGAAGGTCGAGCCGAGCAGCCAGCCCAGCAGCGGCATGACCGCCTGGGCGACACCGAAGGCGGTCGCGAAGACGAGGGCCGTGCGCAGCACGTGGGCCCGCAGCTGGAGGCCCTTGCCCAGGGCGACGGCGAAGGCATCCGCCGATACGCCGAGGGCGAGCAGCAGAAGAGTCCAGGGTGAGATGACGGCTCCTCGGAACGGAAAGGCGACGACCGGAGAGGTCACGGTCGGAAAGGGGTGATGGGCCGTCCGCGTGCGCCGTCGGCGCGGGGGCCGAACAACAGCCTGACGTCGCGCGGTGCGCTCGTTCAAGCCGAGAGCCCGGATTGACAGCATTTCGGGCCGCCCGGATTTGATAACGATTATCACTAGCCGTACTCTGGGGGACATGAAGCGTCCCGTCGTCCTCCTCGCCGCGCTGACCGCGGCATCCGCCCTCGCGCTCACCGGCTGCTCCGGCTCGACCGGTGCGTCCTCCACGCCCTCCGCCTCCGCCGACGGCACGATCGCCGTCGTCGCCTCCACCAACGTGTACGGCGACATCGCGAAGACGATCGGCGGCGAGCACGTCGAGGTCACCGCCCTGATCGCCGACGAGAGCGAGGACCCGCACGAGTTCGAGGCCACGGCGGCCGACCAGCTCGACATCCAGAACGCGCAGCTGCTCATCGAGAACGGCGGCGGCTACGACCCGTTCATGGCGACGCTGAAGGATGCCGCGAAGTCGGACGCGCCGCTCATCAGCGCCGTGACGTTCTCCCCCGAATGGACGGGCTCCGACCCGTCCGAGGCCGTCGACGGCTTCAACGAGCACGTCTTCTACGACCCGCAGACCATCGCGGCCGTCGCCGACGAGATCGCCGCCCAGCTGGGCGCCCTCGACCCCGCGGAGGCGAGCGTGTTCACCGCCAACGCGAAGGCGTTCCGGGCAGACATCGACGCGAAGGTCACGCCGATCCTCACCGAGGTGGCGGCGGCCCACACCGGCACCGAGATCTTCGTCACCGAGCCGGTGCCGCTGTACCTCGCCGAAGCCGCGGGTCTGACGAACGTCACGCCCGCCGCCTTCAGCGAGGCGGTCGAGGAGGGGCAGGACGTGCCTCCTGCGACCCTTCTGGACGCGCTCACCCTCGTCGGCGGCGGGTCGGTGAAGATCGTCTTCGTCAACGCGCAGGCGGCCGGCGCGGAGACCACGCAGGTCGAGACGAAGGCCGGCGAGGCGGGCGTTCCCGTCATCAAGGCGTCGGAACTGCTCCCCGAGGGCGAGAACTACGTATCGTGGATGACCGACATGGCCACGCAGATCAAGAGCGCCCTGGGTTCGTGACCCCGGCGACATCCTCACCCCTTCGCATCATGGCCGCCGCGCTCTCGCGCGGCGGCCATGAGCTGTGGCGCGGCCTCGACCTCGAGCTCCAGCCCGGCGAGCTCGTCGCCGTGCTCGGCCCGAGCGGGGCCGGCAAGACCACGCTCCTGCGTGCCGTGCTGGGCCTGGAGCGGCTGACCGGCGGCACCATCGAGGCCCTCGGCGAGCGCGTCCGTCGCGCCGGCAACCGCCGCATCGGCTACATCCCCCAGCAGCGCCCGCTGCCCCGGCACACGGCCATGCGCGGGCGCGACCTCGTGCGCCTCGGCGTCGACGGCCACCGCTTCGGTCCGCCCCTGCCGCGCCGCGGCGACCGTCGGCGCGTGCAGGAGCTCATCGACGCCGTCGGGGCGACCGCCTTCGCCGACCGCCCCGTGGGCCTGCTGTCCGGGGGCGAGCAGCAGCGGCTGCGCGTCGGGCAGGCGCTCGCCGACGAGCCCGGCCTGCTGCTGTGCGACGAGCCGCTGACGAGCCTCGACCTGGCCAACCAGCGCGACGTGATCGATCTGATCGATCGCTACCGCACCGCGAGCGGCGCCGGGGTGCTGCTGGTCACCCACGACATCAACCCCGTGCTCGAGAAGGTCGACCGCATCCTCTACCTGACGGGCGGCCGCTTCACGCTGGGCCGGCCCGACGAGGTGCTGACCTCGCAGACGCTGACCGCCCTCTACGACACGCCCGTGCACGTCGCGCGTGTCGGGGGACGACTGGTCGTCGTCGGCGCCCCCGACTCGGATGCCGACCACCATCACCACGGCGACGCCGCCGCACCGGGAGCTGTCGCGTGAACATGGACGACATCGCGAACGCGCTCTTCGGCGGGCTCTCGCGCTACGGCGACATCCTCGCGCTCGTGCAGAACTCGGTGTGGGCGGGAGCCGTGCTCGGCATCGTCGGCGGGCTCATCGGCGTGTTCGTCATGCAGCGCGACATGGCCTTCGCGGTGCACGGCATCAGCGAGCTCTCCTTCGCCGGAGCGGCCGCCGCGCTCCTGCTCGGCTTCGACGTCGTGACGGGCTCCATCTTCGGATCGCTCGTCGCGGCCGGCCTCATCGGATGGCTCGGAGCGCGGGCGCGCGATCGCAACTCGATCATCGGCGTGCTCATGCCCTTCGGGCTCGGCATCGGCATCCTGTGCATCTCGCTCTACAACGGGCGCAGCGCCAACCGCTTCAGCCTGCTCACCGGCCAGATCGTGTCGGTGCAGAGCGATCAGCTCACCGTGCTGATCGTGCTGAGCGCCATCGTGCTCGTCGCGCTCCTGCTGATCTGGCGCCCGCTGACCTTCGACTCCCTCGACCCGCAGTCGGCCGCCGCCCGCGGAGTGCCGACCACGGTCGTGTCCTTCGCCTTCATGCTCCTGCTCGGCATCGTCGTCGCCGTCGCCGTCCACATCATCGGCGCACTCCTCGTGCTCTCGCTGCTGGTCACCCCGGCCGCGGCGGCGATGCGCGTGTCCAACGGTCCCGTCGCGGTGCCGCTGCTCGCCGCCGGCTTCGGCGTCACCGCGGCCGTCGGCGGCATCCTCCTCGCGATCGCCGGCACGCTGCCGGTGAGCCCGTACATCACGACGCTGTCCTTCCTCATCTACCTCGTCTGTCGTGCGATCGACGGGGTCCGTCGGCGGGGCAGTGTCGAGGCGTGAGGGCGGGCTGCGCCGTGTCCAGCCCGCTCCAAGACCCCGTGGGTAGACTCGCCGCATGGCCCAGCGCAACACCTGGCAGCGCGATCGCGTGCGCGAGGCGCTGAGCGACGCCACCGGTTTCGTCAGCGCTCAGACGCTGCATGCCACCCTGCGCGACGAGAACACCGGCATCGGTCTCGCGACCGTCTACCGCGCCCTGGCGACGCTGGCCGCGAGCGGCGAGGCCGACCAGCTGCAGAGCCCGGACGGCGAGGCGATCTACCGCGCCTGCACCAGCACGGGCCACCACCATCACCTGATCTGCCGTTCGTGCGGGCTCGCCGTGGAGATCGAGGCCAGCGAGGTCGAGGCGTGGGCGCAGCGCACCGCCGCGGCGCACGGGTTCACCGAGGCCGAGCACGTGGTCGACATCTTCGGCGTGTGCGCGGCCTGCGCGGCGCAACGGGCGGCGGCGAGCCCCGGAGACCGTGTCGACTGAGGTGCGCGCCGCGCCGGTCCGCACCGCGGTGGCCGTCGGCATCGGCGTGCTGGTCGTCGCGACGCTCGTCGTCATCGCTCTCCTCTCGCCCGGGCCGTCGCTTCCGACGCGGGCGCAGGACGGACTGACCCTCGCGATCAGCGTGCTGATCGAGTCGCTGCCCTTCGTCGTGCTGGGCGTGCTGCTGTCGATCGTCGTGCAGGTGTGGGTGCCCGCCGGCGTCATCGAACGGTGGATGCCGCGCGCGCCGTGGGCGCGCCGCGCCGTGCTGTCGTTGCTCGGCATGCTCATCCCGGTCTGCGAGTGCGGCAACGTGCCGTTCGCCCGCGGCCTCATGATGCGCGGACTGGGCGTCGCCGAGACCCTCACCTTCCTGATCGCGGCGCCGATCGTCAACCCGATCGTCATCATCACGACCCATCAGGCGTTCGGCTTCGACGACGGCATCCTCATCGCCCGCCTGCTCGGCGGGTACGCCGTCGCCAACCTCATCGGATGGCTGTACAGCCGGCATCCCGACCCGGACGGCCTCATCACCGAGCGCTTCCGCGCCAGCTGCGAGCTCTCGCTCGACAACGCCGCCCACGGCGGCGGCCCCGGCAAGGCGCAGCGCAGCCTCGCCCAGTTCGTCGTGGAGCTGCGCGCCGTGATGCCGGCTCTCGTCATCGGCTCCGCCATCGCCGGCGCCGTTCAGGTGCTCGTGCCGCGCTCGGCACTGCTGGCGATCGGCTCCAACCCCGCACTGTCGATCATCGCGATGATCGCGCTCGCGATGATCGTCTCCATCTGCTCCAACGTCGACGCCTTCTTCGCGCTCTCGTTCGCCTCGACGTTCACGCCCGGCTCGATCGTCGCGTTCCTGCTGGTCGGACCGCTCGTCGACGTCAAGATGCTGGCGCTGCTGCGCACGACCTTCCGCACGAAGGTCCTCGGCGGTCTGGTGATCGTCGTCGTGCTGTTCGCCATCGCCGTCGGATCGGTGGTGAACCTCGTTGCGTGATCTCCTCGGATCCCGGCTCCTCGGTGTCGGCCTCGCCGCAGGCCTCTCCGCCGTCACGGTCGTGCTGTGGCTCACCGGTCAGCTCGCGCTCTACATCAACCCCTCGTCGAACTGGTTCGCGGTGCCGATGGCGATCCTCACGCTGGTCGGCGCCGTGCTCAGCTTCGCGCTGCCGCGCGGCGCGGAGGCCGATCACGGGCACGACCACGGCGACGGGCACGAGCATGAGCACGGCGACGGACACGACCACGGCGACGACCACGGGCACGAGGCGCGCTCGGTGTGGGGCACCGCCGCGACGGTGACCGGCGGCATCCTGGCCACGGGCGTGGTCGCCGCCATCGTGCTCACACCCCCGGCGACGCTGTCGGCCGAGCTCGCCATGCAGCGCGACACCGGAGCGCCGCCGCTGTTCCAGGGCTCCGACACCGTGGCCCTCGCGTCGACCGGCGACACGTCGACGTTCGGCGTCGGCGAGTGGGCGAGCGTGTTCGCGACCGCGACCAACCCCGAGGCGTTCGACGGAGACACCATCACCCTCACCGGTTTCGTCACGCCCACCGACGGCGGCTTCGGGCTCACCCGGCTCGTGATCACCCACTGCGTGATCGACGCGCAGCCGGCCAGCGTGCCGGTCGCGCTCGCCGACGGCATCCCGTCGACCGGCACCTGGGTCACGGTGACCGGGACGATCCGCGACGCCGACGGGCGCCTGCAGATCCAGCCGGCGTCGGTGCAGACCGTCGACCAGCCCAAGGACCCGTATGAGTACTGATCGCGCGACGCGCCGCGAGCGCACGCGCCGGCGACGCTCCCGCGCCTTCCTCGTGGGCTTCGCGCTCGTCGTCGGCGCCCTCGCCGTCGTCGGGCTCGCCGGCTCCGCCGTGACGGTCGCGCAGGGGCCCCGCGTCACCAACGTGAGCGTCGACCCGGATGCCGCGGTGAGCGCCTCCGGCTCGCGCCTGATCATCACCACGACGCAGTCGCTGGCGACGGTCGAACCCGCACAGGTCACGGTCTCTCCCGCGGCGCCGTTCACGGTCGACACGTCGGGGCGCAGCGTCGGCATCCGCTTCACCCAGCCGCTGTGGGACGACACCTCCTACACCGTCACCATCGCGGGGCTCGTCGGCGTGGGCGGCGGGCCGACGGCCGCCGTCGAGCACAGCTTCACGACGCCGCCCCTCCACGCCTACGTGCTTCAGCGCGGCACCGGCGGCGACACGATCCTGCGCACCGACCTCGCCGGAGAAGACCCCGAGCCGGTCTACACGAACGCCCACATCGAGGACTTCCGCGCGACGTCCGGCCACCTGGTGATGTCGACCCTCAGCGACGACGACACCTCCCACCTCGTCGTCACCGACCTCGACGGCGGCAACGTCCGCGAGCTCGCACTGCCCGGCGACGGCACCGTGACCGATCTGCAGAGCGCCGATCGCGGCGATCTCATCGGCTACACGTTCACCGACGCCACGGTCGGCACTCCCGGTGCCCGCGAGGCCCGCCTCTTCACGGCGTCGCTGACCGCCGCGCAGTCCGATGCCGCACCCACGATGATCGAACGCACGGGGGGAGAGTCGCGGGTCGACGACTGGCGTTTCGTGCCCGGCACCGACAGCATCCTGATGCTCACCTACGACGGCGCCCTCACCCTGATCTCCCCGTCGGGCGGCGACCCGGTCACGCTGGGGACGGCCGTCTCCATCGACGGCATCGCCCGCGGCACGACGACCGCGATCATCGAGCGTGTGGAGGGACCGGCGGCCATCGATCTGGCGACCGCCACCCAGGTGCCGCTGCCGCCCACCGACAAGGCGCTGGGCCAGACGAACAAGATGACGCCGATGACCGACGGGAGCACCCTGCGCGTGCTCGCCGTCGTCGACGGGTTCACCGTGCGCTCGACGACCGTGAACGTCGTCGACGCGTCGGGGGCGGCGACCCCCGTGTTCTCGGTCGACCCGAAGGACATCCTCATCCAGTCGTGCGTCTCGCCCAGCGGGCGCTACGCCGCCTTCCTCGTGGCGCCGGATGCCGTGTCGAACCCGTACGACGGCTACCGCCTCCCCCTCCCGACCCACGTGCGGACGCACGTCGTCGCGCTGACGGGGGCCGACGCGGGCACCGAGGTGGGCGCGCTCGCCGGCTTCGACATCTCGTGGTGCCAGACCCCTCCGCGCGGATGACGCCATGACGACGACGGGTCTCGTCCCGGCCACGCGCGCGGCGCTCGCGGGGCTGCCGGTCGACGTCGCGCCGCGGCTGCTCGACGGCGTGCTGGAGGTCGCGAGCGACGGCGCGGTGGTCGCGGTGCGCCTCACCGAGGTCGAGGCCTACCACGGCGCCGGCACGGGCCCCGAGCCCGACCCCGGCTCGCATGCGCGCGGCGGACGGACCGCCCGCAACGCCACGATGTGGGGACCGCCCGGGCACCTCTACGTCTACCTGAGCCACGGCATCCACTCGTGCGTCAACGTCGTGTGCGGTCCCGAGGGTCAGGCGGGCGGCGTGCTGCTGCGCGCCGGTGAGATCGTCGTGGGAGAGGACGTCGCGTTTTCGCGGCGCCCCGCGGCCCGCGCCGGCCGCGACCTCGCGCGGGGTCCCGGCCGGCTCGGGGATGCCGTGGGGCTCCGGCATCCGCTGCACGACGGCATCGACGCGGTCACGGGAGCGCCGTGGGCCGGTGCGGTCGCCCGGCTGTGGCTGCCGGCCCGTCCGCGCACCGACGTCGCCGCGGGTCCGCGGGTCGGGGTGGCCGGCGTCGGCGGCACCGCCGCGTTCCCGTGGCGGTTCTGGATCGAGGGAGATCCCACGGTCTCGCCGTTCCGGTGGGGACGGGGAGCCGGGCCGCTCGCGTGAGTCAAGGCGACACGCCCGGCCGTGCTAGACTGACTCTTTGTCTGCGCGCACTCCAGCACGCAGTTCGTATCCCTGTGTTCAGAGGGATGCAGACAAGGGATCTTGGGTGGCACCGTCCGGTGTCACGGTACTAAGGAGAATCACTATGGCAGCAGTGTGCCAGGTGACCGGAGCAGTTCCCGGCTTCGGTCACAACATCTCGCACTCGCACCGCCGGACGAAGCGTCGCTTCGACCCGAACGTGCAGAAGAAGACCTACTACGTTCCTTCGCTCGGTCGCAAGATCACGCTGAACGTCTCGGCCAAGGGCATCAAGGTCATTGACGCCCGCGGCATCGAGTCGGTCGTGAAGGACCTCCTCGCGAAGGGTGTGAAGCTCTAATGGCGAAGAAGGCTCAGGACGTCCGTCCGATCATCAAGCTCCGGTCGACTGCCGGCACGGGGTACACCTACGTGACGCGTAAGAACCGTCGCAACAACCCCGACCGCATCGTGCTGAAGAAGTACGACCCGGTGATCCGCAAGCACGTCGAATTCCGAGAGGAGCGCTGATCTCATGGCCAAGAAGAGCAAGATCGCGCGCAACAACCAGCGCGAGGAGGTCGTCGCCCGTTACGCCGAGAAGCGTGCCGAGCTGAAGAAGACCCTCGTCGACCCGAACGCGACCGACGAGGCCCGCGAGGCCGCCCGCGTCGGCCTGCAGAAGCTTCCCCGCAACGCGTCGCCCGTGCGCCTGCGTGGCCGCGACGCCATCGACGGTCGCCCCCGCGGCTACCTGTCGAAGTTCGGCATCTCGCGCGTCCGCTTCCGCGACATGGCGCACAAGGGCGAGCTGCCCGGCGTGACCAAGTCGAGCTGGTAAGCACCGCACCCGTCGGAAGGCCCGGTTCTCCTCGCGGAGGCCGGGCCTTCTGCTGTGCTCGCCGCGGTCACATCAGCCACATCCGTCACCGATCCGGGCCGACACGCCGGTGAAGATGACGTCTGAGGGCCGGAAATCCGCGGATTTCCGCGGATCGTAGGTATATTCGGGGACGGTCCAACCGACCAAACCGGTCGCCTCGCGTCCGGTCCGATCTCACTGAAGGCGGCATCTGCTGCCGTCTGGAGGACAACCCCAATGGCTATCACCAAGACTGAGCTCGTCGCGAGCATCGCCAGCGCCACCGGCGAGAGCCAGGCCACCGTCGGCCGCGTCGTCGACGGCCTGTTCTCGGCTGTCTCCGAGGCCGTCGCCAAGGGCGAGAAGGTCACGATCCCCGGCTTCCTCTCGTTCGAGCAGGTCGCCACGGCCGCCCGCACGGGCCGCAACCCGCAGACGGGTGAGGAGATCAAGATCGCCGCGGGCAAGCGCGTCAAGGTCACCGCGGGCTCGAAGCTCAAGGCCGCCGTCAAGTAAGCACGGTCCTGCGAAGGGGGGATGCCGCTCGGCATCCCCCCTTTCGTGTGTCCGGCGCCGCGTAGGCTGGACGGGTGATCTCGACCCGTGCGCTGCGCCTCGCGGGCCCCGCGATCCTCGTCGCGTCCGCCCTCGCCGCTCTGGTGCTCGGGCTGTTGTACGGGGGCGGGGCCGCGCCCCTGCTCATCGGCGACGCCGGTCCCGTCGTGCGCTGGGGGCTTCCCCTCGTGACGCTCGCCGTCAACCTGTCGGCGGCGGGGATGCTCGGTGCCCTGGTGCTCGCGCTCTTCGCGCTGCGGGCCGGGGAGAGCACGTTCGACGCGGCGCTGGACACGGCATCCATCTCGGCCGCCCTCTTCACCGTGGCCAGCGGGCTCACCGCGTTCTTCACCTTCCTCAGCATCTTCAACGCGACCCCCGACGTCGGTGCGGAGTTCGGCGGACAGCTCGGCCGCTTCCTCGTGGAGACCGACGTGGGCCGCGCGTGGTCGCTCACGACGATCGCCGGGGCGGGCCTGACGGTGCTCACCTTCGCCGTCCGCGGGTGGACGTCGACGCTCGTCGTGGCGGTGCTGGCGGCGGCGAGCCTCGTGCCCATGGCGACGCAGGGCCACTCGGGCGACGAGGCCGGTCACAACATCGCCGTCTCGGCGCTCGTGCTGCACATCGTCGCCGCGGCCGTCTGGCTCGGCGGCCTGCTGCTTCTCATCGTGCTGCGGCCCCAGCTGCGCGTCGCGGAGCTCGGCGCGGTGCTGACCCGGTACTCGAGCCTCGCGCTCGTCGCCTTCGTGGTCGTGTCGCTGTCGGGCGTCGCCCGCGCGGCCGTCGGCGTCGTCGAGCCCCGCTACCTGCTGTCGCCGTACGGCGCCCTGCTGGGTGTGAAAGTGGTCGCGCTGCTGCTGCTGGGCGCGCTGGGCGCGCGGTACCGCACGGGAGTGATCGCCCGTATCGCCCGCGCCGATCGGGCGGGCCAGGATGCCGCGGCGCGCCGCTTCTGGGGCCTCGTGACGCTCGAGCTCGTCTTCATGGGCATCGCCAGCGGTGCGGCGGTGGCGCTCTCGCGCACCCCGCCGCCCGTGGACACGACCCTGCCCGAGGTGAAGACGCCGGCCGAGATCCTGACCGGAACGCCGCTGCCGCCCGAGCTGACCATCACGCAGTGGTTCACGCAGTGGGACATCGACATCCTGTGGGTCTTCGCCGTCGGCTTCGGGCTGTTCTTCTACCTCGCCGGGGTGTGGCGCCTGCACCGCCGCGGCGACCGCTGGCCGATCTACCGCACCGTGCTCTGGGTGCTCGGCCTGCTGTCGCTGTTCTGGGTCACGAGCGGACCGATCAACGCGTATCAGGACTACCTGTTCAGCATGCACATGATCGGGCACATGCTGCTGTCGATGGCGATCCCGATGATGCTCGTGTTCGGGGCTCCCGTGACCCTGGCCTCCCGGGCCATCGCCAAGCGCGACGACGGCACGCGGGGCGGTCGCGAGTGGATCCTGTGGGCGGTGCACACGCCGTTCTCCCGGGTGATCACGCATCCGCTGTTCGCCGCGGCGATGTTCATCGGGTCGCTCTGGGCGTTCTACTACACCGACCTGTTCCGCTGGACCCTCTACGACCACATCGGCCACGAGTGGATGGTCGCGCACTTCCTGATCTCGGGGTACCTGTTCGTGCAGTCGCTCGTCGGCATCGATCCGGTGCCGCTGCGCTACCCCTATCCGTTCCGGCTGCTGACCCTCATCGGCGTCATGGCCATGCACGCGTTCTTCGGCATCGCGATCATGATGTCCACAGGCCTGTTCGTCGCGGAGTGGTTCGGCTCGATGGGACGCACCTGGGGCGAGGCGCCGCTGGTCGATCAGTACACGGGCGGCGGGGTCGCCTGGTCGATCGGCGAGATCCCGACCCTCATCCTCGCCATCACGGTCGCGATCCAGTGGAGCCGTTCCGACGAGCGGACGCAGCGGCGCAGCGACCGTCACGCCGACCGCACCGGCGACGCCGAGCTGGAGGCGTACAACGCCCGGCTCGCCGAGCTCGCCGAACGCGACGCCCGCGCGGCGCGCTGAGGCGACCGCGTCCTCAGCTCGCGGGTTCCACCTGGATGGAGGCGGTGCCGTCGGGAAGCATCGTGATCGTCCCGCCGACCCGGAACGGCACGTCCTCGTCGACGTGACGGACGGTGCCGTCGAAGATCGATCGGATGTCGACGACGACGTGCGCCACGGCATCCGCCGCAGCGATGGCCCACCCGGCGCCGTCGGGCTCGAGCGTGATCGTGGGCTGCGTGACCATCGACCACACCGGCGGCTCGACGATGCGGTTGCGCACCTGGAGTCCGAAGGGGCACCCCGTCGGCTGCAGCACCTGCTGGGTCGTGCACGCGGTCAAGAACGACTCGACGCGGTCCTGCACGACCGCCACGAACTGCGTCGTCGGCTGCGTCTGGATGTCGACGGGCACCTGGGCCTGCGGCGTGTCGGACAGGACCGCGACTCCCGCACTCGTGGAGACGGGGGTGTCGACCGAGATGGAGTAGAGGCCGGGCGAGAAGACGAGGAGCGCGACCGGCGCGAGCGGATCGGCCTGCGCACCGGCCGGCGAGACCTGCCGCGTGTCGACCGCGAACCCGTTGACCGAGAACGCGGTGGCGCCGCGGAGCGTCAGGTCGATCACCGCGAGAGGACTCTGCGCGAACCGCCACGTGGGCGCCAGCCCGACCCAGCCGGAGCGCTCGACGCGGAAGGTCGACGTGCCGCGGTGCGGGCCCGCCTGGTACGACATCGTCACGACCTCGACGCCGTCGCTCTCCTGCTCGCTCACGACCTGGATGTCGCTGAGCGGGGCGAGCGCCGCGCGGCGCAGCAGCGCCTCGCTCGCGTCGGCGGGCAGGCCCGCGGAGGTCAGATCGGTGGAGTCGATCGTGACGCCCGGCAGCGCCAGCGCCTCCGGCGCGCGGCCCTGGCTCAGCATCTCCAGATACCGGGTGACGAAAGCGCCGGGGCTGTAGAGATCGCGGTAGATCGTGACGGTCGCCGCGCCGACCGCCGCCAGCAGCAGCACGCCGACCACGGCGAGGGCGGTCAGGTCCAGGGCCAGCCGGCGGCTTCCGCGACGGGCGGAGGAGCGGCGCGACGCGGCATCGCCTCGCGTCTGCGCCGCGCGCGCATCGACACCCACCACCCCGTCCACAGGTCCAGTCTAGGAAACGGATGCTGATGGCTAGCATGGATCCGGTGAGCATCCCCGCCCTGTCCGCCGAGCAGGAGGAGCTGTTCCGCCTCATCGAGGACACTCGCGAGCACGTGTTCGTGACGGGACGGGCCGGTACCGGCAAGTCGACCCTCCTGCAGCATCTCGCGTGGAACACGCAGAAGCAGATCGCCGTGTGCGCGCCCACGGGCGTGGCGGCGCTGAACGTCGAGGGGCAGACGATCCACTCGCTCTTCCGGCTGCCGATCGGACTCATCGCCGACAGCGAGCTCGACCAGTCCGAGCCGGCCCGCCGTGTGCTGAAGGCGATCGACACACTCGTGATCGACGAGGTCTCCATGGTCAACGCCGACCTCATGGATGCCATCGACCGCTCCCTCCGCCAGGCCCGGGGCCGCCGGTCGGAGCCGTTCGGCGGGGTGCAGGTGATCATGTTCGGCGATCCCTACCAGTTGTCACCGGTGCCCCCGCGCGGTGATGAGCTGCGCTACATCAACGACCACTACCGGTCGTTCTGGTTCTTCGACGCGCAGGTGTGGGCGGGACCGTCGGCCGACGGCTCCGCGATCCGCTCGGACGGACTGCTCGACCTCGGCCGGGTGGGCGCGCCCCTGCACATCCGCGAGCTGCGCGAGATCCACCGGCAGGCCGACAACGGCTTCAAGGCCATGCTGAACGCGGTGCGCCACGGGGTCGTGACCGCGGAGATCGCCGGCATGCTCAACGCCGCCGGGGCTCGTCCCGTCCCGGAGCCGGTCGACGGCGAGCCTCCGATCATCACCCTCGCCACGCGCAACGACATCGTCTCCCGCATCAACCAGCGTCACCTCGACGCGCTGCCCGGGCCGGTGCAGACGGCGCGCGCCGACATCAGCGGCGACTTCGGCCGGGGCGAGGCGTCGTATCCGGCCGACACGGAGCTGCAGCTCAAGGTCGGCGCCCAGGTGATGTTCCTGCGCAACGACGTGGGCACGCGGGGCGACGGACCGCGCTGGGTGAACGGGTCGATCGGCACCGTGACCCGGATCGCGGGTGGCACGGTGCGCGTCGAGATCGACGGCGAGGAGGTCGACGTCGAGCCGGCCGTGTGGGAGAGGTTCCGCTACGCGTACGACCCGGCGTCTCGAAAGCTCACGCGTGACATCGTCGCCGAGTTCACGCAGTTCCCGCTGCGCCTGGCCTGGGCCGTGACGATCCACAAGTCGCAGGGGAAGACCTACGACCGCGCCGTCATCGACCTCGGCTCGGGCGCCTTCGCCCCCGGACAGACGTACGTCGCGCTGTCGCGGCTCACCTCGCTCGACGGCCTGTACCTCTCACGGCCGCTGCGCCCGAGCGACATCCTCGTGGATGCCGACGTCCGCCGCTTCATGGCCGGGGTCCGCGCCGCCGGCTTCTGACCAGCGCAGCGAGGAGTCGAAACGCGCGGTCAGGCGGATGCCGCGGTCGCGGCCTTCGCGGCGGCGAGGTCGAGGAAGAGGTCGGTGTTGAACTGGTATGCCGTCAGGACCTCGTCGATGACGCGCTCGCGTTCGGCGGCATCCCAGGCGACCGCGTCGAGCTGTTCGCGGTAGACGTCCTTGAACGCGGCGGGATCCGCGATCTCGTCGAAGAGGTAGAAGCCGATGCCGTTGGTCTCGAAGCCGAACTGCCGCGCCATCAGCTTGCCGATGAAGAGGCCGCCCGAGAGGTCGCCGAGATACCGGGTGTAGTGGTGGGCGACGAAGCCGCCGGGCCAGCTGGTGCCGACCTCCCGGATCCGCTCGACGTAGCGCCGCGTCGTGGGCAGGGGCTCGATGCGCGCGCGCCAGTCGTCGCCGATGAGGAACGCCAGGTCGGCCTCGATCGCGGGCAGCCGCGTCAGCTTGTCGCTGATGAACGGGGCGGCGACGGGGTCGTGCCGCATCGTCTCGGCGGCGGTCTCGAGGGCGTCGTAGATGAACCAGTGCTGTGCGACGAGGGCGACGTAGTCGTCGCGCGTGCCGCGACCGCGCATCAGGTCGTCCATGAAGCCGGCGTGCTCGCTGCCGGAGTGGGCGGAGCGCGAACGCTCGCGCAGGGCGGTGGAGAACGGGATCGGCTCGGTCACAGCCGTCAGTGTATCTGAAACTAAGGCTCACCTAAACTGAAGGTTGCCTCCGAGAATGCTCAGGAGTGCGGGCGCGGCGTGATCCCCAGCCGGGCGCAGGCCTCGTCGTACAGCGCGACGATCTCGCGGCGCACCTCACGGCGCTCCGTGATGGCACCGCCCGGCCACGGGACCACGATGACGTCCTCGGCGCCGTCGGCGAGGCGGACGCGCCACCGGCCCGCCGCCCCGTCGAATCCGATCATCTCGGAGCCGACGACCTCGGTGAGCGGAGCGAAGGCGCGGGCGATGAGGAGGTTGTCGTCGGAGTGGTCGTCGTTCATGTGACCGAGCACGCCGGCGAGGGCGTCGTCGTCGAAGGTGTGCGCCATGGCACCCACCTTAGAGCCGGCGCCGCCGCGCCCCGCGACCGGCCGCCGGCGAAATCCGTTCACAGAAACGTCACAGGAGTGTCACGGCGTCCGGTCCGGTGCGCATCGTGTTCTACGCTGAAAGAACTGATCAGGGGGTGAGGATGCGGGGTCTTCGTCGATCGCGACGTCTCGCGGCTGTAGCCGGCACGCTCGCGTTGGCGATCGCGCTGGCCGCGTGCTCGTCGGACGATTCCGTCTCGCTGCCGCTGCCCGATCAGGTGGATGCCGCCATCCCCGCGGACGTGCAGGGACAGCTGCAGACGGCCGTCGAGCGCGCCCTCGCCGCATCCGGTGCGTCGGGCGCCGTCGTGGGCGTCCGGGTGCCGTGGTCGGGCGTGTGGGAGGCGGGCGTCGGCACGACCGCGCCCGAGGGCGCCGCCGTCAGCGACACGATGACCTTCCACGCGGGAGCGACCACGCGGTCGATGACCTGCGATGTGCTCTACGGGCTGGTGCACGACGGCGTCGTCAGCCTCGACGACACGGCCGGCGAGTACGTGGCGGGCCTCGGCGACCAGGGGGGCGTGACCCTCGGCCAGCTCTGCGACTCGACGGCGGGACTCGCGTCGTACGGGCCGTCGATCGAGACGCGCACCCGCGCGACGCCGGCCCGGCAGTGGAACCCCCGCGAGCTTCTCGGCTACGGCATGTCGCGAGGCTCGACGGCCCAGCCCGGCACGGTCTTCGCCGACTCCGACACCGGCTACGTGCTGCTCGGTCTCGCGCTCGAGCGCGCGTCGGGCAAGAGCTCCGCGCAGCTCTACCAGCACTACGTCTTCGGCCCGAACGGCATGTCGGACAGCTCTTTCCCGAGCACCGGCTCCGCGCAGCTGCCCGGGCTGTGGACGGGCAACGCCGAAGACGGCAGCGCGGCCTGCAGTGCTCCGACGCCGATCGAGGACCTCTCGCCGGCGGCGGGGTTCACGGCATCCGGTGTCATCACGGATCTCGCGGATCTGAGCCGCTACGTCCAGGCGCTGGCCCTCGGGCTGCGCCCCTACGACGCCGCCGGCCGCTTCGACAACGCACTGCCGGCGGTCGCCGACGGCCCGTCGTGGTTCACGGCGCGCGGCGGCGTCTACCAGGCGGGCAGTCTCGTCGGGCAGTACGGAGCGGTTCCCGGCGCGCTCACGGCGGCCTTCGCCGACCGCAACACCGGTATGAGCGTCGTCGTGACGCTGAACAACTCCCGCGCCTCCGCCGACCTCGTGCGGAGCCTCGCCTGGGAGCTCGCCGCGATCGCCTCCAAGGCGCCCGCCGCCTCGGGGCGCACGGCCCCGCAGGCGGGGCTCCCGTGGACCGCCGAGGACATGGCCGCCCAGGTCGCGGCGGTCGCCGTCTGCCCGATCCCGTGATCCGCCGCCGGTGACCAGCGGTCGCGCGGGGGCGTCCGCGGCTCCGGCCGCCGTCGCGCTCGTCGTCGCCGGGCTCGCCTTCCAGGAGGGCGGCGCGGCCATCGCGGTCACCCTCTTCCCGCACGTCGGCCCGCTCGGCATGGTGATGCTGCGGCTGGTCTTCTCGGCCCTGATCCTCCTGATCGTCGCCCGTCCCCGGCTGCGGGGTCGCGGCGGTGCCGCGTGGCGCGACGTGGTGGTGTTCGGCGTCGTGCTCGTGATGATGAACGGGCTGTTCTATCTCGCGCTCGAGCGGCTCCCCCTGGGGGTCACCGTGACGATCGAGGTGCTCGGCCCGCTCGCCCTCTCGATCATCGCCGGCCGCGGGAGGGCGGCCTGGATCTGGGCGCTGCTCGCGTTCGCCGGCGTCGTCGCCCTCGCCGGCGGCGGATGGGATCGGCTCCGCCTCGACGGTGTGCTGTTCGCGCTCGGGGCGGCGGCGAGCTGGGCGCTCTACATCCTCGCGTCGTCGCGGGTGGGCGCCGCGTTCCCTCGTCTCGACGGGCTGGCGATCGCGATGACCGTCGGCGCCGTCCTCTCCCTCCCGTTCGGCCTCGTGGATGCCGGTGCTGCGCTCCTCCGGCCCGAGATCCTCGGGCTGGGCGCCGCCGTCGCGCTCTTGTCGTCGACGCTGCCCTACGCCTTCGAGCTCATCGCCCTGCGCCGTCTTCCGGCCGCGGCCTTCGCCGTGCTCATGAGTCTCGCCCCGGCCGTCGCCGCACTCGCCGGATGGGTGCTTCTCGGTCAGCATCTCGCGTGGTTGGAGGTCGTCGGCATCGCTCTGGTGATCGCCGCCTCGATCGGCGCGGTGCGCTCGGCCGGACGGCGCGCGGACGAGGCCGTCGAACCGGTCGGGTGACAGCGGTGACGGGGGGCGATCTCAGCCCCCGCTCGGCTGGCGGATAGCCGGGCGTGGCAGGATGCCGCAGGTGAGCAGCCGCCCGTCGACGTCGCGCCGATCCGCGGGCCGCCGCCGCCCGGCGGTCAGCGCCCGACGCCGCCGTCAGCTGCGCCGCCGGCGCGCGATCGCGCTCGCCGTGGCCGCCGTGCTCGCCGTGGGTCTGGGCATCGCGGGCGTGGCGATCGGGCGGTCGATCCATCACGCGGCCGTCTGCGCCGAGGCGGACGGCTTCGGTCGGGAGCAGCTCGACAACGCGCGCACCATCGTGGCCGCCGGGCGCGATGCGGGCCTGTCCGCGCGGGATCAGACCATCGCCGTGATGACCGCGCTGGGGGAGTCGAGTCTGCAGAACATCGACTACGGCGACTGGGAGACGGACGGCGTCACCAATCCGGACGGCTCCCGGACGACCTCGATCGGGCTGTTCCAGCAGCAGGACGGCTGGGGGAGTCGGGAGCAACGGCTGGACCCGTACACCGCCGCCACGCTCTTCTACCGGGCGATGGTCGAGGACGTGCCCGAGCCGGAGCGATCGGAGACCGCACCCACCGAGGTCGCGCATCGCGTGCAGATCAACCGCGATCCGCAGCACTACGCGCCCTACTGGCCGCTCGCGGAGCGCATCGTGGCGGTGCTGGACGATCAGACCGTCGTCGACACCTGCCTCTGAGTCGCGCCGCGAGGGGCCGGGCCGATCTCGACGGCGACGACCGCGGTGACCGTGCCGACGGCGGCGGTGAGCAGCATCCCGATCGTCGAGGGGACGAACGTCGCGGCGGCGACGGCGGCCGTCCCGAGCAGCAGGAGCGTGCTGCCGGCCGCTGTCAACCGGGTCCGCAGCGTGAGTGCCCAGATCCCGAGGATGAACAGCGCCACGGGCACGGTGAGGGTGGCGTGCGCGGCGATGTCGGACAGGTGGGCCTCGCCGCCGATGGCGTCGACGGCGATCTCGATGCCCGCCGAGAAAGCACCCGCCGCGGCGAAGATGACGTAGTGGAAGTACCCGTAGCGGAGGGAGGAGGCGAGGGTGCGGATGTGTCCGGTGTGCTCGCGGGAGAAGTACACCCACCACATGCCCGCCGCGATGACCAGCGCCGCCGCAGACACGACGATCAGCTCGGCGAGGTGGTCCTGCTTCTGCACGGCCTCGATGATCGCGCCCGCCGAAGCGAGGATCGACTCGCCGAGCAGGATCAGGGTGAACAGGCTGTAACGCTCGGTGATGTGATGCGCGTTCCACGGGGCGTGGTCGCGGTGCTCGGCCCAGATGGGCACGAGCGCCTCGGCGAGCACGAGCGCGAAGAAAGCGATCGTTCCGGCGCCCGGGGGCAGCAGCAGGCGCAGCACCCACGCGACCTGCACGAGGGCGATTCCGCCCGCGTACCTCAGGCACACGCGGCGGTACGCGGGTACGGATGCCGCCGCGCGCAGCCACTGCCCGACCATCGCGAGGCGCATGATCACGTAGCCGAGCGTCACGATCGTGAAGTCCTGGTGCTCCATCGCGGCGGCGCTGCCACTGGCCAGCACCAGGACGCCGGCCATCTGGACGATCGTCATCACGCGGTACAGCCAGTCGTCGACGGCGAACGACGTGCCGAACCAGGTGAAGTTCATCCACGCCCACCAGACGGTGAAGAACACCATGATGTAGCTCAGGACGGCGACGCCCAGCGCGCCCTCCGACTCCATGTGGTGCAGCTGCTGCGACGACAGTGACACGGCGACCACGAAGACGAGGTCGAAGAACAGCTCCAGGGGGCTCGCGGCGCGGTGCCGTTCACCGGGATCGCGGGCCGTCATCCGTCGGAGGCCGAAACGAAGGGGTGGTGCGGCGTCCTGCGTCATGCTCCCGCGCTCCTCGCTCGCGCACGGTGCGCGACCCGCGGGAAAGATACCAAGAGGCGCTGCGCGCAAGAAAGTGGAGGGGCTGACGGGAATCGAACCCGCGCTGTCTGCTTGGGAAGCAGAAGTTCTGCCATTGAACTACAGCCCCATGCACCGGGAGGTGCGCGGCCAGCTTAGCAAACCGACCGGAGCCCGCCGGCCGCCCCGTCACTCCGACAGGTGCTGCACCGTGTTCGTGTAGGTGATGGAGTCCGCCGTCGACCCGACGAGACCGAGGGTCACGCCGAACATCGACTCGAGGCCTTCGGCGGGCGGCGGGGTGTCGGCGCCCAGGGTGAGCAGCCGGCCCCCGGGCAGCGTCGCGCTCAGCGAGTTGAGGTAGACGGCCACGTGGCCCTCGAGCGTCATCGTGTCGGCGGTCGTCGTCAGGATCGGGCCGGTCTCGTGGCGGACGGTCAGGCTGAAGCCCGAGATCGAGATGCGGTCGGCTTCGAGCTTGAGCGCGGTCGTCCGCGAACCGTCCGCGAGGGGGACCGTCACGACCGAGATCCCCCGCAGCCCGCTGAACGACAGCGACGTCGACCCGAGCTGTGCGGACGGCTGCGTGAACACCGGCCCGTCTTCGTCGGCGACGGGCGCGACCGCCGGGGGCGTGCTCCCCTCCGACGGAGCGGGAGACGGGGCGGGAGGCGGTGCGGGCGCAGGAGTCCCGGGATCCGGGACGGCGGGGGCTGACCCCGTGGGCGACGACGACGGCGACGGACTCGGCGACGGCGAGGAGGCGCCGTGGCACGGCAGGATGATCGGGATGCACCACTCCGCCGGATGCGGGGTCGACGCCGCGACCGACGTCGCCGGCACGATCGCGGCCCCCATGACGGCGGGCGTGAGCGCGAGCAGCGCCGCCGCGACCGCCGCCGCGCGGGCGCGCGGACGACCGGTCATCGCGCGACCGCCTCGTCGGGGACGATCGCCCCCTCGGGCTCCCTGTCCGCGTCCGCGTCTGCCTCCGCGGCGGGGTCGGTGCCGGGGCGCGGCATCCACGAGACGGCCAGGATGCCGCCGACGGCCGACAGCAGGAACCCGACGAGGAAGCCGCCGAGGTTGACGCCGACGATCGAGTAGACGCTCGTCGCCAGCGCGATGACGCCGTAGAGGATGCGGTGCGCCGGTGTCGCGATGACCAGGGCGCCGAGCACGATCAGCAGCAGGGGGATCACGACGGCCTGCAACCCCTCGATGCCGAGGTGGATGTGCAGCCGGCCGAAGTCGAGCTGGCTCGATCCGAACATCACGAGGCCGCCGAGGATGAGCAGGATGCCGCCGACCAGCGGCCGTTCGCGCCGCCAGCTCCGACCGCGGCCGGGGGAGCGCGGCGCCCGGGCCGCCCGACGTGTCAGAAGCATCCGGTCGATCCGTCCGTCAGCGTCAGCGACATGCCGGTCAGCGTGAACACGGAGGCCTGCGTGCTCCAGGAGATCTGCTGGAGGTTGTCGATGGTGACGCTGTCGGCATCCTGAGCGAAATCGCCGACGGAACCCTTCGCCGCCGTGTTGACCGTGGACGCGTCCACGCCGATGCGGATGTTCGAGAACGACGAGTCGCCCTTGAGGTCGGTCATGCCGATCTGCAGATCGGTCGCCGAGGCGGGATTCCCGCCGCCGCCCGCGGTGATCCGCACGCCGACCTTGCCGAGCGGGGTGTCGGAGATCACCGACTGACAGAGGTCGTAGAGCTGGGCCGACGCGATGTTCGCGATCGCGACGTTGTGCGAGCCGCCCGCGGTGTCCTGCGTGACCCCCGCGTACTGCGAGAAGCCGGTGCCCTCGAGCTTGGAGGCGCTGATCTGGAACTGGCTGCCGGAGACGGCGAACGAGACGGGGACGGCGCCCTGCGCGACCCCGCCCAGCAGGAACGTCGAGGCCAGGACGACGGGGACGGTGGCGAGGGTGATGCGCCCTGCGCGGGAGCGGGTCGGGTTCGAGAGTCTCATCGATCCTCCGGATGCCGTGGGCGCCGGCTCCGCTGCCGACGCGCTCGATCATCGACTGTGCGCCCGAATTGACAATCAGTCAATAAGGTCGACCGAGTGTGAGAGAACTCTCACCGACCCCTGCGACGTGGCCCGGGCCCTCGGTGTCGGGGAGCGGCTCGGTAGGGTCGGGACATGTCCTCCGACCAGCGTCGACGCCTGTCGCGGGAGGATCGTCGTGCCCAGCTGATCGCCTCGGGGGTCGCCTTCCTCGTCTCCCAGCCGCTCGACGACCTCACGATCGAGGCCCTCGCCGCGCGGGAGGACGTCTCCCGGGCGCTGGTGTTCCACTACTTCGGCTCGCGTCAGGGACTCCACACCGCGGTGGTGACGACGGCGCGGGACGCGCTGATCGCGGCATCCGCGCCGCGCGAGGAGCTGCCGCCGCGCGAGCGCCTCGACGACACCGTCGCACGCATCGTCGCGTTCGTGCGCGCCCACACCGGGACCTTCTACTCGCTCGTGCGGGGCGTCGCCAGCGGCGACCCCGTCGTGCGCGAGCTCGTCGACGAGGCACGCGACGAGAACGCCCGCCGCATCCTCGACGTCTTCCGGGAACTGGGCCACGCCGACTCGGCGACGCTGCGGGTGGCGGCCCGCGCCTGGGTCGCGTTCGCGGAGGACGTGCTCATCGAGCTCGCCATCGCCTCCGATCGCCCCGCGGAGGAGATCACCGGGCTTCTGACCCGGTCCGCTCTGGCCGTCGCGGCATCCGTCGACGGCTGACCCGGCGGCGGTCGCCGGACACGGCCAGTAGGCTGGCGGCGTGCTGCTCAGCGATCGTGACATCCGCACCGAGATCTCCACCGGACGGGTCGGGCTCGCGCCCTGGGACCCCGCGATGGTGCAGCCGTCGAGCGTCGACGTGCGGCTCGACCGGTACTTCCGGCTGTTCGACAACCACAAGTACCCGTTCATCGACCCGGCCGAGGACCAGCCCGATCTGACACACCTCATCGAGGTGCGGCCCGACGAGCCGTTCATCCTGCACCCCGGCGAGTTCGTGCTCGGGTCGACGTTCGAGCAGGTGACGCTGCCCGACGACATCGCCGCGCGGCTGGAGGGCAAGTCCTCGCTCGGCCGCCTCGGGTTGCTGACCCACTCGACGGCGGGGTTCATCGATCCCGGCTTCTCGGGCCACGTCACCCTGGAGCTGTCGAACGTCGCGACGCTGCCCATCAAGCTGTGGCCCGGCATGAAGATCGGCCAGCTCTGCTTCTTCCGCCTGTCGTCCGCGGCGGAGAACCCCTACGGCACCGGCCCGTACCTCAACCGCTACCACGGCCAGCGCGGTCCGACGGCGTCGCGGTCGTTCCAGAACTTCCACCGCACGGATGTCGGGTCCACCGACGCCGGAGCGCGGGGCGCATGAGCGGGGCGAGCCCGGCGGCGCCGGCGGCCGATCCGCTGGCCTCACGCCCGCTCGCCCGCTGGGTGTTCTGGCCGGCGGCGGCGATCATCGTCCTGGTCACCGCCTTCGCGGTGCTGTTCCCGGCGACCGCCGAGAGCGCGTTCGCCGCGGTGCAGGCCACGATCGTCCGCACGTTCAGCTGGTACTACGTGCTGATCTCGGCCTTCTTCGTCGCCTTCGCCCTGGTGCTGGGCTTCAGCCGCTTCGGCGACATCAAGCTCGGCAAGGACGACGACGAGCCGGAGTTCTCGGTCGGCGCCTGGTTCTCCCTGCTGTTCGCGGCGGGCATGGGGATCGGGCTCGTGTTCTACGGCGTGAGCGAGCCGCTCAGCCACTTCGTCTCGCCCCGGCCGGGCGTCACCGGAACCGACGCGCAGCTCGCGCAGAGCGCACTCATCCAGACCTACCTGCACTGGGGCGTGCAGGCGTGGGCCATCTACGTCGTCGTCGGGGTCGCGCTGGCCTACGCCATCCACCGCCGCCGGCGGCCGATCTCGATCCGCTGGGCGTTGGAGCCTCTGCTGGGACGGCACGTGCGCGGCACCTGGGGCAACGTGATCGACACGATCGCCCTGGTCGGCACCGTGTTCGGCGTCGCCACCTCGCTCGGCCTGGGCGTCATGCAGATCGGCGCCGGCCTCTCCAGCGCCGGGTTCGGCACCCCCGACACCCTCATGCAGGTGGTCATCATCGGCGTCATCACCGTCTTCGTGCTGTTCTCGGTGCTGTCGGGCGTCGCCAAGGGCATGAAGTGGCTGTCGACCTTCAACCTCGTGCTGGCGGCGCTTCTGCTGGTGTTCGTGCTCGTCGTCGGGCACACCGAATACCTGCTGCGGGAATGGGTGCAGTCGATCGGGGCGTACCTGCAGAACTTCGTCGGGCTGAGCTTCACCGTCAGCGCGTTCCAGGGCGAGGCGGGGGAGCAGTGGCAGGCGGCCTGGACCTCGTTCTACTGGGGCTGGTGGATCTCGTGGGCCCCGTTCGTCGGCATCTTCATCGCCCGCGTGAGCAAGGGGCGCACCGTTCGGGAGTTCGTGCTGGGCGTCTTGATCGTGCCGACGCTCGTGGGCATCATCTGGTTCGCGGTGCTCGGAGGCTCCGCGCTCTACCAGGAGCTGAACGCCCCCGGGTCGATGCTGCTCCCGGACGGCAGCGTCGATCTGCAGGGCGCGCTGTTCCAGCTGTTCGCGCATCTGCCCGCCGGGCAGGTGCTGACGATCGGCGCGATCGTGCTGATCGGCATCTTCTTCGTCACCTCCGCCGATTCCGGCGCGCTCGTGATGGGGATGCTGGCGACCGGCGGCGACGCGGAGCCGAAGCGGTGGGTGCGGGTGTTCTTCACGCTCGCCACGGCGGCGCTCGCGATCGCGCTGCTCCTCGCCGGCGGGCTGTCGGCGCTGCAGACCGCGGCGATCACGATCGCGCTGCCGTTCAGTGTGGTCATGCTGCTCATGTGCTGGTCGACCGTCATCGCCTTCCGACGGGAGCGGCGCGTCTACGACCGGGCGGAGCGTGCCCAGCTCGTCGACTACGTCGGTGAGCACTACGGGCTCGACGTCGAGAGCGGCAACGAGCAGGGCGTCCGGATGCCGTCCTGGTGGCGGCGCACGCCGCGCTGACGCGCGGGGCGCGGTCGGGCGGGGTCCGGCGCGGTCCCGGACTCCTCCACTGGCGTCCCGTGCCGCCGCAGGAGCCGCGTGGACGCGGGGCTGCGGCGACGGTGAGGGCGTCGATCGGAGGAGTTCGGGACGGGCGCGCGCCGGTTCGGGACGGGCTCACGCCCCGGCGGCGGTGCGGCCCTCGCTGAAACCGGCGGCGAAGCCGCGCTCGTACGCGCTCTCCGCGTCGCGCTGACGCGGGGCGTGGTCGCGGCAGCCCGCGCCGTGATGAGCCCGGCCCCGACCGTGCGCGCCGGGTCCGAAGCCGTGCGCGCCGGGTCCGAAGCCGTGGCGGCGGTGTCGGGGATGGCCGTCCGGGCCGTCACCGTCCGGAGCGCCGAGCGCACGGGCGACGGCCTCGAGGGTCGTCGTGGCGGACGCGAGGTCGTCGGCCGACACGGCCGCGGCCAGGCGGGTTCCGATCTCCTCCCTGCGGTGGGTGAGGTGCTGGGTGAGTCGCTGGGCGGCGGCGCGGCCGGCCTCGGTCAGCGTCCAGGTGCCGTCGGTCTCGGTCGCCCAGCCGCGCTCGGCCAGCCGGCGAAGGCGCTTGCCGCCGTGCGGCAGGTGCTCCGGCAGGTCGGCGGCGCGATCGGAGGCGAGCAGGTGCAGCAGTCGCGCCTCGCGCGGGCCGATGTCGTCGGCCGTGAACGCGGCGGCGCGCTCCTGCCAGAGCGCACGAGCGACCCTGCGCACCTCGCGGGCGAAGGCGCGCTGGTCGGGGACGGCGGGGGTGGTTTCGGGGATGTCTGTGAGGTTCTCCATGGGAGGTCCTTTCGTGAGGGATCGCGGGTGCGATCCATTTGCATGTCAATGTGCATGTATATGCAGTGTGACATGCAATGCCGGAACATGTCAAGAGACATGTAAATTCGAGGTATGCCGGATGCCGACTCCTCACCCTCCGACGCCGACCTCGATGCCATCGATGCCGCCCTCGGTCGTCTGCGCGGGCGGGGTCCGGGCCCCGGCGGCGGTGACCGCCACGGGCGTCCCCCGGGCGCGGAGGAGGGAGCGGGCGGCCCGCCCTGGATGAGGGGCGGACGCGGTCGCCACGGCGGTCATCACGACGTCGGGACGCCGCCGTCCTGGCCCGGCGCCCGAGAGGGCGGCCCCGCGATCCGCATGGGCGGCCCGGCGCGGCTGCGGTTGATCGAAGCGCTGCACGCGGCATCCCACCCGCTCAGCGTGAGCGAGCTCGGCGAGGCGATCGGAGTGGATCAGCCGCGGGCGTCGCGGCTGGTGCAGCAGAGCGTCGAGATGGGTCTGGTGCGGCGCGAGGCCGACCCCGACGACGCCCGTCGCACGCGCATCGCGCTCACGCCGACGGGGGAGCGGGTCGCGACGGGGTTCCGCGGACGGCGCCGGGAGCACCTCGCCGCCGCCCTCGCGGACTTCAGCGAGACCGAACGCGCCGACCTCGCCCGACTGCTCACGAAGCTCGCCGCCGCCTGGCCGCGAGGCTGAGCGCCGCCGTCAGTCGTCGGCGGGCCAGATCTCGTCGACTTCGAGCGTCAGATCGATGATCTGCTGCAGCAGGCCGCCCATCGTCGTCGCCCGCAGGAGTCGCTGCTGGTCGTACTCCACCAGCGGGGCGATCGCGGCGATCTGCCACACCGCGGCCACCGGGTCGGACGACAGCTCGATGTGCGCTCCCCACGGCGCGTCGGGGAACCGGCCGAGCACCCGCCGCACGATCGCCTCGGCCTCGGTGCGCAGCGGTGTCAGCGCGTCGTTCCACACCAGCGGATCCCGCCGGGAGACCTCCGCCCGCGGGTAGGGGTCGTCGTCGAGCCACCCGTCGACGGTGAACCGGTCGGTGCCGACGGCGACCACCTGCAGAGCGTCCGCCCCGGCCGCGACGTTGACGAGGCGCGCCAGCGTGCCGATGTCGGACCGCTGATCGCCGCCGCCGGTCTCGTGTCCGCGCTCGATCAGCACGACACCGAACTGCGGGTCGTCGCTGTCGAGCAGCTCGCCCATCAGCTGCAGATACCGCGGCTCGAACACCCGCAGCGGCAGGGGCGTGTGGGGGAAGAGCACCGCCCCGAGAGGAAACATCGGCATCACGGTCATGCGTCCAGTCAACACCGACGCACGTACAGTGGGCGCATGCCCCGCCCTCTCCCCGAAACGCCGGCTCCCGGGCAGGAGTCGGTGTGGGACTACCCCCGCCCGCCCCGCGTCGAGCCGGTCGCGGCACGGGTGACGATCCGCCTCGGCGGTGAGCTGATCGCCGACACGCGTGACGCGGTGCGCGTGCTCGAGACCAGTCATCCGCCGGTCTACTACCTGCCGATCGCCGACTTCGCCCCGGGTGCGCTGGTGGATGCCGAAGGCTCCTCGTTCTGCGAGTTCAAGGGTGCCGCCCGCTACCTCGACGTGGTGGGCGGCGGCCTCACCCGTCCGGGGGCGGCGTGGAACTATCCGCAGCCCTCGGCGGGCTACGGCATCCTGCGCGATCGGGTGGCCGTCTACGCCGCCCCGATGGACGCGTGCACCGTCGACGGGGAGGTCGTCACCCCGCAGCCGGGAGGGTTCTACGGCGGGTGGGTGACGGCGAACGTCGTCGGGCCGTTCAAGGGAGTGCCCGGCTCGATGGGGTGGTGACGGCGCCGGGCGACTACCGTGGTCACATGGCCTCTGACAGCTCCACCGATCCCGTCGAGGCCGCTCCCGCGCCCGACACCCGCATCGCCGACTCCGCCGAGGCTCCGGCGGCGCCCGGATTCGCCGACCTCGGCCTCGACGCCGCGGTGCTCAAGGCGCTGAAGGACGTCGGCTACGAGACGCCGTCGGCCATCCAGGCCGCGACGATCCCGCCGCTGCTCGCGGGTCGCGACGTGCTCGGCACCGCGCAGACCGGCACCGGCAAGACGGCCGCGTTCGCGCTGCCGATCCTCTCGCAGCTCGACCTGTCGCAGAAGACGCCGCAGGCGCTCGTGCTCGCGCCGACCCGCGAGCTCGCCCTGCAGGTGTGCGAGGCGTTCGAGTCCTACGCCGGTCACCTCCGCGGCGTGCACGTGCTGCCCGTCTATGGCGGCCAGGGCTACGGGCAGCAGCTGTCGGCGCTCCGCCGCGGCGTGCACATCGTCGTCGGCACCCCCGGTCGCATCATGGACCACCTCGACAAGGGCACCCTCGACCTCTCCGAGCTGCGGTTCCTCGTGCTCGACGAGGCCGACGAGATGCTGAAGATGGGCTTCGCCGAGGACGTCGAGACGATCCTCGCCGACACCCCCGCGGGCAAGCAGGTCGCGCTCTTCTCGGCGACGATGCCCGCGCAGATCCGTCGCCTCGCCGGCACGTATCTGAAGGATGCCGAGGAGATCAACGTCAAGGCGAAGACCTCGACCGCGACCAACATCACCCAGCGCTACCTGATCGTGTCGTACCCGCAGAAGGTCGACGCGCTCACCCGCATCCTCGAGGTCGAGAACTTCGAGGGCATGATCGTCTTCACCCGCACGAAGAACGAGACCGAGACCCTCGCCGAGAAGCTGCGGGCGCGCGGATACGCCGCGGCCGCCATCAACGGCGACGTCGCGCAGGTGCAGCGCGAGCGGACCGTCAACCAGCTCAAGGACGGCAAGCTCGACATCCTCGTCGCCACCGACGTCGCCGCCCGCGGTCTCGACGTCGAGCGGATCAGCCACGTCGTCAACTTCGATCTGCCCATCGACACCGAGTCGTACGTCCACCGCATCGGCCGCACCGGCCGCGCCGGCCGCTCGGGCGACGCGATCAGCTTCGTCACGCCGCGCGAGCGCCGGATGCTCGCCTCCATCGAGAAGGCGACGCGCCAGCCCCTCACCGAGATGTCGCTGCCGAGCGCCGAGGACGTCAACGCGACGCGCCTCACCCGCTTCGACGACGCGATCACGGCGGCGCTGGCCGAGACCGAGCGCATCGACCGCTTCCGCGACATCATCAACCACTACGTCACGCACCACGACGTGCCCGAGGCGGATGTCGCCGCCGCGCTCGCCGTCGTCGCGCAGGGTGAGACCCCGCTGCTGCTGGATGCGGACGCCCCCGAGCCGCGCCGCGAGCGCGCGGACCGCGGCGACCGCGGCGACCGTCCCGTCCGTGACGGTGACCGCGGCGACCGCGGCGACCGGCCCCGGCGTGAGCGCAGCGGCGGACCCACCGCCACGTACCGCATCGAGGTCGGGCGCCGTCACAAGGTCGAGCCGCGCCAGATCGTCGGTGCGCTCGCGAACGAGGGCGGCCTGCGTCGCGAGGACTTCGGCGCGATTCAGATCCGTCCCGACTTCTCGCTCGTGGAGCTGCCCGCCGACCTCCCCCGCGACACGCTCCAGCGGCTCGAGGGCACGCGGATCAGCGGCCGCCTCATCGAGATCAAGCCCGACCGCTTCCAGCGCTCCGCCAAGCGTCCGGACCGCGGCGAGCGTCCCGACCGCGGCGAGCGGCGCCCGCGCCGCGACTGAGCGCGGCTCGGCATCCGGCAGGGTCCTGCGTTTCGGCTCGCTGCGCTCGCTCAGCGACCGGGCGGCGAGATCAGCGGGCGGGCGGACGCACGGGGATCAGCAGTGCCAGCCCCACGAGCAGCACGGCGACGAGCCCGAGCACGCCCCAGTACTGATCGCCTCCGAGCGTGACGAAGACGCCGAACATCATCGGGGCGAGGAAGACGGCGGCGCGGCCGGTCGTCGCATAGAGGCCGAACACCTCTCCCTCGCGACCGGTGGGGATGCTGCGGGCCAGGAACGTACGCGACGCGGACTGGGCGGGGCCGACGAACATCGCCATCGCGAGGCCGAGACCCCAGAACACGGCAGGCCCTCCGTCGTGGAGCACGAAGATCAGGATGCCGCCGACCACGAGCGCGACGAGCGAGACGATCATGACCGGTTTCGGTCCGAACCGGTCGTCGAAGAAGCCCGACGCCATGGTCACGATGCCCGCCACGACGTTGGCGGCGATGGCGAAGATGAGCACGTCCGCGGCGGTGAGCCCGAATGTGCCGGTCGCCAGCACTCCGACGAAGGTGAAGACTCCCGTGAGTCCGTCGCGGAAGATCGCGCTGGCGAGGAGGAACCAGACGGTCGGACGGCTCTCGCGCCACAGCGAGGCGACCGTTCCGAAGAGCACCCGGTAGGAGGCGAAGAAGCCGATGCGCGCCGCACCGGGCGTGGACGGCGTGTTCTCCGGCACCGCGAACAGCAGGGGGAGGGCCGACAGAGCGAACCAGATCGCGGCGAGGAGCATCGACACGCGCACGGCCATGCCGTCGGCCCCCGTGACGCCGAACAGTCCTACGTCGGGCTTGATGAGCCCGAAGTAGAGCACGAGCAGCAGCACGATGCCCCCCAGGTAGCCCATCCCCCAGCCGAAGCCGGAGACCTTGCCCACCGTGCGCGGCGTGGAGATCTGGGAGAGCATCGCGTTGTAGTTCACGCTCGCCAGTTCGTAGAAGATGGTGCCGACCGCGAGCAGCGTGAGCCCGAACCACAGGTAGGCGGTGTCTTCGCGGACGAAGATCATCAGCGCCAGCATGAGCACGACCACACCGGTGTTGATGGCGAGCCACCGCTTGCGATGCGCCGAGGCGTCCGAGCGCTGTCCTGTGATCGGCGCCGTGATGAGCACCACCAGGCCGGCGAGGGTGAGGGCCAGCGACAGGGCTTGCGACGTGCTCGCCGCGTCACCGAAGGCGCTGCCGGTGAGGTACACGGTGAACACGAACGAGGTGGCGACGGCGTTGATCGAGGCCGATCCCCAGTCCCACAGCCCCCACGCGAGCACGGCGCCACGACCGGTCGAGCGGGCGAGGGGTGCCGGCGGGGCGGGCTGGTCGGGCAGTGACATGTTCGTCACGGTATGTCCCTTCGGTGAACACCGGGTGGCGCGTCATCGCGCGTGCAGGTCACGTTACTCCCGGCATCCGTCACGAAAGTTGAGCCGATTCATATCAACTTGGGTTTGACAGCCGTGGATGCCGGGGCTATCGTGGAACACATCGAAGTTGAGCCGGTAGGACTCAACCCCGCAGACTTCCTCAGATCCGTTTCACGAAAGGGAACACAATGGCACGTGCAGTGGGTATCGACCTCGGGACGACGAACTCCGTCGTCTCCGTCCTCGAGGGCGGCGAGCCGAAGGTCATCGCCAACGCCGAGGGCTTCCGCACGACCCCGTCGGTCGTGGCCTTCACCAAGGACGGCGAGGTGCTCGTCGGCGAGACCGCCAAGCGCCAGGCCGTCACCAACGTCGACCGCACGCTCTCGTCGGTCAAGCGGCACATGGGCACCGACTGGAAGACCCAGTCGATCGACGGCAAGCAGTACACCCCGCAGGAGATCTCCGCGCGCATCCTCCAGAAGCTCAAGCGCGACGCCGAGGAGTACCTGGGCGACAGCGTCACCGACGCCGTCATCACCGTCCCCGCGTACTTCAACGACGCCGAGCGTCAGGCGACGAAGGATGCCGGTGAGATCGCGGGCCTCAACGTCCTGCGCATCATCAACGAGCCCACCGCCGCCGCGCTCGCCTACGGCCTGGACAAGGGCAAGGAGGACGAGCTCATCCTCGTCTTCGACCTCGGTGGCGGCACGTTCGACGTGTCCCTGCTCGAGGTGGGCAAGGACGACGACTTCTCCACGATCCAGGTGCGCGCCACCGCCGGTGACAACCGCCTCGGCGGCGACGACTGGGACCAGCGCGTCGTCGACTACCTCATCAAGCAGTTCAAGGACACCACCGGCGTCGACGTCTCGGGCGACAAGATCGCGCTGCAGCGTCTGAAGGAGGCGGCCGAGCAGGCCAAGAAGGAGCTGTCGAGCTCGACGAGCACCTCCATCAACCTGCCCTACCTGTCGCTGACGGAGTCGGGCCCCGTCTCGCTGTCGGAGACCCTCACCCGTGCCAAGTTCGAGGACCTCACCAAGGACCTCCTCGACCGCACGAAGAAGCCGTTCAACGACGTCATCGCCGAGGCCGGCATCAAGGTCGGCGACATCGACCACGTCGTGCTCGTCGGCGGATCGACCCGCATGCCGCAGGTCACCGAGCTGGTCAAGCAGCTCACCGGCGGCAAGGAGCCCAACAAGGGCGTCAACCCGGACGAGGTCGTCGCCGTCGGCGCCGCCCTGCAGGCCGGTGTCCTCAAGGGTGAGCGCAAGGACGTGCTGCTCATCGACGTCACCCCCCTGAGCCTCGGCATCGAGACCAAGGGCGGCATCATGACCAAGCTCATCGAGCGCAACACGGCCATCCCGACCAAGCGCAGCGAGACCTTCACGACCGCCGACGACAACCAGCCGTCGGTCGCGATCCAGGTCTTCCAGGGCGAGCGCGACTTCACCCGCGACAACAAGCCGCTGGGCACGTTCGAGTTGACCGGCATCGCGCCGGCTCCCCGCGGCATCCCGCAGATCGAGGTCACCTTCGACATCGACGCCAACGGCATCGTCCACGTGTCCGCGAAGGACAAGGGCACCGGCAAGGAGCAGTCGATGACGATCACCGGCGGCTCGTCGCTGCCCAAGGACGACATCGAGCGCATGGTGCGCGAGGCTGAGGAGCACGCCGCCGAGGACAAGAAGCGCCGCGAGGCCGCCGAGGTCCGCAACCAGGCCGAGACCCTCTCGTACTCGATCGAGAAGCTCATCAAGGACAACGAGGACAAGCTCCCCGCCGAGGTGAAGACCTCCGTCCAGGCCGACGTCGACGCGCTGAAGACCGCGCTCGCCGGTGACGACGAGGATGCCGTGAAGAACGCGTTCGACAAGCTCAACGCGTCGCAGCAGCAGCTCGGCGAGGCCATCTACGCCTCGGCGCAGGCGGCGGGCGAGCAGGGCGACCCCACGGTGGCCGACCCGGGCAACGGCAGCGTGCCGAACCCCGAGGAGGACGTGATCGACGCCGAGGTCGTCGACGACGAGGACGAGAAGAAGTAAGAGAATCGAGCCATGACGAACAAGGACTTCGAAGAGCCGATCGACGAAGTCCCCGGTGACGAGGGGTCGGAGGCGCACGCCTCCGGCCCCGACTCGCAGGGGGCCGCGGATGACGGCGACGCGCTGACCGTCGACGACATCCTCGACACGGCGCAGACGGACGAGGCCGCGGTGGCGGAGGCATCCCCCGAGGACCGCGACCTGCTGCTGGATCTCAAGCGGGTGCAGGCCGAGTACGCCAACTACCGACGGCGCACCGAGGAGCAGCGCGAGGTGGAGATCGCCCGCGCGAAGGGCTCGGTCGCCAAGGGACTGCTGCCCGTGCTCGACGACCTCGACCGTGCCGAGAAGCACGGCGATCTGGTCGAGGGCTCGCCGCTGCTGGCGATCGCCGAGAAGCTGCGCGCCGTCGTCGCCCGCCTCGGGGTGGAGACCTACGGCGTCGCCGGCGAGGCCTTCGACCCGCAGCAGCACGAGGCGATCTTCCACGCCCCGAACCCCGGCGGGGTCGAGGACGGCACCATCCTCGATGTCGTCGAGGTCGGCTACCGCCTGGGCACGATCGAACTGCGACCGGCCAAGGTCGTCGTCGCCGGTTCCGCCGACTGACGGGAGGAGGTGTCCATGGCCAGTCAGGATTGGTTCGACAAGGACTTCTACAAGGTCTTGGGCGTCTCCAAGGACGTGTCCGAGGCCGACCTGAAGAAGGCGTACCGCAAGCTCGCGCGCACCTACCACCCGGACTCCACGCAGGGAGACCCGGCGAAAGAGGCGAAGTTCAAGGAGATGAGCGAGGCGTACGCCGTGCTCTCCGACAAGGCCCAGCGCGAGGAGTACGACCAGATCCGCGCGATGGGCGCCGGAGGCGCACGCTTCCAGGCGCCCGGCGCGGGTGCCGGCGGGTTCGAGGACGTCTTCAGCCGTTTCGGCCAGTCGCGCGGATCGGCGCAGTCGGCCGACTTCGACGACCTGTTCTCGATGTTCGGCCAGGGCGGCGGCTTCGGCTCGGGACGCTTCGGTCAGTCGACCGGCGGATTCCGCGGCTACGGCGGTCCGCAGCGCGGTGCCGACGTCACCGCGCGCACCACGCTGGACTTCCAGACCGCCGTCAAGGGCGAGACCATCACGCTCGCCGGCGAGGACGGCAAGCCGTTCAAGGTGAAGATCCCGGCCGGCGTCTCCGACGGCCAGAAGATCCGGTTGCGCGGACGCGGACGGCCGTCGCCCGACGGCGGCGAGGCGGGCGATGTCGTCGTGAGCGTCACCGTGCGGCCGCATCCGGTGTTCACGCGCGACGGGCTCAACCTGCGCGTGACCGTCCCGGTGACCTTCACGGAGGCGGCGCTGGGGGCGACGATCGAGGTGCCGACGCTCGGCGGCGATCCCGTGAAGCTCCGCGTCGCGCCCGGCACCCCGTCGGGTCGCGTGCTGCGGGTCAAGGGCCGAGGGGTCCACACCGCGAAGGGCACGGGCGATCTGCTCGCCGAGGTCCAGGTCGCCGTCCCGGCGCACCTGGACGACCAGGCGAAGGAGGCGCTGGAGCGCTTCCACGAGCTGGAGCCGAAGGAGAATCCGCGCGCCGACCTCATGGCCAGGGCCCGGGAGTGACGATGAGCGACGAGCAGCCCGACGAGGAGGCCCCGATCTTCGCGATCGCCGTCGCCGCCGAGCTCGCCGGCATGCACCCGCAGACCCTCCGCCAGTACGACCGGCTGGGCCTGGTGGTCCCCGGCCGCACCCAGGGCGGGTCGCGGCGCTACTCGCTGCGTCACGTCAAGCAGCTGCGCGAGGTGGCCGCGCTCTCGGCCGAGGGCATGAGCCTGCCGGCCATCTCGCGGCTGATCGAGCTCGAGAACGAGGCGCGGGGCCTGCGCCGTCGCGTCGCCGAGCTGGAGCAGCGGCTGCAGGAGGAGCTCGCCCGTCGCTCCCGCGTCTTCGCGGCGGGGGCGACGGGGTCGGTCGTGACCCTCCGCCACGGCACGCGCGTGCGCCGGGCGACGGAAGTCGTCCTGTGGCGACCGCTGCCCGCGGCGGACGCCGATCCCGAGCAGTAGCGGCGACTAGACGGTGCGGGTGCCGACGGCGTCGACGAAGGCGCCGTAGTCGGTGCGGGAGAGCGCCGCGTATCCGTACGCCCACTCCACGATGGACTCTGCGGCGGCCCGCCCCGCACCCAGGTAGCCGACCACGCGCGCCGCGTTCGGGGATTGGCCGTGGGCACGCGCCAGCACCGTGGCGCACGCCTGGGCGTAGAGCCGGAAGGGCGCGTCCTCGAGCGTCTCCGCGTCGATCCCGCCCTTCATGTCGCGGAACTGGCGCACGTAGTAGTCGGTGCTCGCGCCGCGGAAGTGCCCGAGGAACGGGTCGGACGAGCCCTGCAGGATCCGCTGCAGGGCGACGACCCGGCCGCCCTGCCCGTGGCTCGCCACGAACGAGGCGAGCTCGGCGGGCTGCGCGGCGCCCCCGTACTCCTCGAGCACGCTGCGGCCGGCCTCCTTCACCTGCATGAGCAGGGCGGCCCCGTCGCCGTCGACGAACACGGCCACGTAGCAGCGCGTGCCCACGCTGCCCACGCCGACGACGCGACGCACGACGTCCGACAGCGAGTAGTGCGACAGGACCAGCTGCACATCGGCGCGGGTGGTCGCGATGTACTGGGCGAGGGAGGCATCCACCGCGGCGACGATCTCGTCGGTGACGTGGGTCATCGTCGGCGGCTGTTCCACGAAGCGCAGCCGGCCGTCGGGATCGAGGGCGGTCATCTTGCGCACGGCCTTGTCGCCGGTGCGCTTCTCGGCGTCCGCGATCGCCGCACGCAGCACCTTCCGCGACGCCTTGTCGCCTCCGATCAGGCCGCCCGCGGCGTCGAAGTGCTGGTAGAACCGCGCGAGCGGCGTCGTGGTGTCGCCGACGGCGAGGGCCCGCGCGTAGCGCACGACCGCGGCGCGCGCGGCATCCGCGGTGACCGCGTCGTCGCGTCCGGTCGCCTGACCGGCGACGACGATGCTGGCGACCAGGCGCTTGAGGTCCCACTCCCAGCTGGCCCACGCCGACTCGTCGAAGTCGTTGAGATCGAACACGAGCGTGCGCTGGGGCGAGGCGTAGAAGCCGAAGTTGGCGACGTGGGCGTCGCCGCACGACGCGACGAGGATGCCGCTGGTCGGCCCCGCCGCGAGGTCGTCCGCCATGAGCGCCGCGGTGCCGCGATAGAACGCGAAAGGGCTGGCCGACATGCGCTCGTCGCGCAGCGGCACGAGCTCAGCGACGCGAGCGGCGTTCTGGGCGGAGAGGATGCCGAGGGGGTCGCGTCGGCGCGTCGGCAGTTCGGCCAGCATCCTCCGGGGGAAGCGTCGGCGCTCGCGGCGGCCTTCCTCGTGCGCGCTCTGCCGGCTCGTGGGCGCTGTCCAGGAAGCGAGGGTCATGCGCTCATGATGGCATCGAATCGTCGGCGTCCCCCGGCGTCGAGCCGCGGGCGGCGTCGAGCGCGCGTTCGTGCTGGAGACGCTGGCCCACCCGGTGCATCTGGTCGGTGAGCGCGGAGATCACCGTGGCGCTGGTGACACCCAGCACGATGAGCCCTCCCATCATGAGCCCCACGGCGATCGTCCGACCGAGCGGTGTCACCGGGACGAAGTCGCCGTAGCCGACCGTCGCCAGGGTCGAGAAGCCCCACCAGATCGCATCGCCCAGGTTGACGATGTTCGCGTGGGCGTCCTGCCGCTCGGCGAGCCACACGAGCGTCGACGCCGTGAACACGAACAGCAGCGTGAAGATCGAGACGAGGATCACCAGGCGCAGCCGCTGCCGCGAGGCGCTGGCGCGGAACCACGGCAGCCGCCACAGGTAGGCGAGGATCACGAACGGACGCAGGTAGACGATCACCAGCGCGACCGCTTCGAACCATCGTGTGCGCAGGAACTCCCGCGGCGACCCGCAGATCGCGAGGCGCACCACGATGTCGGCGATGAACACGATCCACAGGACGCCGATCAGCCCCACCAGGAGGTTCTGTTGGTGCACGGTCAGCTTCGTGTCCGCCAGGCTCCAGACCCACGCCGCGAAGAACACCAGCGACAGGGCGAACATCGGCCAGGCCGTCCGGTCCTCCCACCGCAGCACACGCGGCGACAGCGGTCGCCGGCGGCGCTCCCTCTCGCTCATGCGGCCACCCTAGCGGCCCTCTGCAGGCGCGTCAGCGCGCGTCGCCGAGGTCGAAGAGCTCGATCTGCCGCAGCCGCACCGGCTGGCGGGCGCGCACCCGGAGGAAGCGGGCGTGCACCGGCTCGGCGAAGCGGAACGGGGTGGTCCGGTCGGGGGCCAGGGCCGTCGGTGCGGTCACCGCGACGGGCCGCCACGACACGGCATCCTCGCTCGCCTCCCACTGCAGCGCATCGGCCTCGACCGCGCCGACCGCGGTCACCGTCGCATCGGTCACGACGGTCGTCGCCGGGAACGCCCACCCGGCCCACGCCCCGGTGCGCAGACGCACGCCGCGATCGCCGCGCGCCGCGCCGTCGTCGAAGAGTCGTCCGGCGAACCAGACCCCGCGGGAGCGGAGGGCGTGCCCGGCGGTGCCCGTGAGATCACGGTGCCAGGGCGCGGCCGGCGGCGTCGGCGCCGACCAGAGCGCTCCCTCCGGGACCTCGCCGACATCCAGCTCCAGCTCGACGTCGCCCGCGAGCACCTCGACCGGCAGCGTCGGCGTGCCGAGCGGCATCCCGTTCACCCGCGCCGAGCGCAGCACGTGGGCGTCCGGACCGCTCCGCCGCGTGCGGATGCGCAGGCGCGAGCCGTCGGAGCGTGCCACGGAGATGTCGTCGAAGAGCGGCGAGCCGATGACGAGCGCGCCCGAGGCGGGGTCGAGCGGGTAGAGGCCGAGCGCCGCCCAGAGCCACCACGCGCTCATCTCGCCGTTGTCCTCGTCGCCCGGGAAGCCCTGGCCGATGTGGCCACCGGTGAACAGCCGCCGCGCGAGTCCGTGCGCCACCCCGCCCGCCCGCCAGGGCTCGTCGCTCGCGGTGTACATGTACGGGATGTGGTGCGCGGGCTGGTTCGAGACGGCGCACATCCCGCTGCGCAGCGCCCGGGCCTCGCGCTGCTCGTGGATGACCTGGTGGTAGGAGCCGGCGTGGGCCCGGTCGGCCGTCTCCGGCTCCGCGAACAGCCGATCGAGGTGGGTGCGCAGTCCCCGCGGTCCGCCGTACAGCTGCGCCAGCCCCGCCGGATCGTGCACCGCGCTGACCGACATGCCCCACGCGTTCGTCTCGACGTAGTCCCCGCCCCAGACGCGCGGATCGAATCGCCCGCCCGGGAACGCGCCGTCGGCGTCCCGCCCCCGGAAGAAGCCCACGGCGGGGTCGAAGAGCTGCCGGTAGGAGAGCGAGCGGTTGGCGAGCCAGCGGGCGAGGGCGTCGTAGCGGGATGCCGACGGCTCCGGGGTCCGCGCCGCGAGCCGCCGGGCGAGCCGGGCGAGCGCGGCATCGCTGATCGCGTTCTCCACGCTCCAGCTCATGCCCTCGTGCGTGTCGCGGGGGATGTAGCCGAGGAAGCGGCCGCGGCCGATGCCCTTGCGTCCGCGGCGGGCATCCGGTGCGCGCTCCCCGGCGTTGCGCCACCCCGAGGCGAACGCCGCCTCCGCATCGTCCAGCAGCCCCCAGCGCTCGCCGTCCGCGAGGATCTGATCGCTGGAGGTGCCGACCATCGCGTCGACGTATCCGGGCGCCGACCACCGCGGCATCCACCCGGTGCGCCGCTGCTGCTCGAGGATGCCGTCCAGCAGTCGTCGCGCCCCGTCCGGGTCGACGAGCGAGAACAGCGGCCAAGCGGTGCGGTAGGTGTCCCAGTAGCCGTTGTTGACGGCGAGGCGTCCCGCCACGACCGGCGCGCCGGTCGCCTCGGCCGAGTGCGGGCCGGACGGGACGAACGGGTCGGCGTACACCGGTGCGGGCTTCTCCGCCGTGCCCGCGTTCTCGTGGGCCGCGTTCGGGTACAGGTGGAGCCGGTACAGCGCCGAGGCCAGCTGCGCGCGGGAGTCGTCGTGCGCGAGCCCGCGGAACGGGCGCTCGGATGCCGGCAGGTCGGGGATCCGCACGCGATCGACGACGGTGTTCCAGGCGGCGTGGGTGCGCTCGCGCAGCTGATCGAAGGAGAGGTGCTCCGGCGCCTCCAGCGCGAGGGACCGGCGAGCCTGCGCGAGCGAGACGAACGAGATCGCGATCCGCAGCTCCAGCTCGCCGCGGCCCGCGACGAAGCCGGCCCGGTCGCCGCGTCCGTCGTCGTCGAGGCGGCCCGCCCGCCCGGATGTCGTCCGCACGACGCCCACGAAGAACGTCCGGCCGCCGTTGCCCCACTCGGCATCGCCCTCGCCGACCCAGCCGTGCACGGCGTCCGCCGTCGCGGTCAGGGCGCCGTGGCGACCCGGCTGGTCGATCACGAGTCCGACGTCCCCATCGGTGCGCGGCGCGCGCACCCGGAAGAGCCCCACGTGGTCGGTCGCCGTCGCCTCCACGCGCAGGCCGCCGTCGAGGCTCGCCGTCCACACATGCGGGTGCGCGCGCTCCGAGCCCGGCGCGATCCATCGGCGCCGGCGGGCCGGGGCGGAGGCGGGGGAGCCGTCGAACGGCATCACCTGGAGCACCCCGCGGTCGCCGATCCACGGACTCGGCTGGTGGGAGAACTGCACCGCCTCCAGGCGCCGTCCCGCATCGTCGTCGTGCACGAAGGGGCGGTAGGGCCAGCGCTGGTCGCGGGCATCGGTGGCCGGGACGAGGAAGGTGAACCCGTGCGGGACGGCGACGGCCGGGATCGTGTTCCCTCGCGAGAACCGGTCGCCCGCGTGCGAACCACGACGCGTGTCGACGCGTTCGGCGGGGGAACGGTCCCCGTGCGGCATCCGCTCGACGCGCACCTCGACGTAGCCGCTGACCTCCTCGACGCCGGTCAGGCCCGGCGCGCCCAGAACCACCTCGACCGCCGCCGTGCGGCCGGCGAACGGCGCCAGGCCGACACTGTCGGCATTCCACTGCTCGGGCAGGCTCCACCGGGCCGCGAACTGCGCCTCCGCGGCGATCGGGAAGTCGTAGCGATCACGCACACGGGGGTCATCGCTCAGCCGGTCCTCGCCGCTGCGGGCGTCGACGGTCACCGCCAGCGCGGCCCACGGGGCGTGCACGGCGGCATCCCCGTCGGCGTAGAAGGCCCAGTGCAGCACAGTGTCGTCCGTGCACGCGACCTCGTCGAGTCCCGGCGCCACCACGGCGACGACGCCGTCGGCCGGACGGAACCGGTAGCGGAACACCGCGCCGCCCAGCACCCCCGTGTGCGGGCGCGAGGACGGCGGGTCGGCCGGCCCGTCCGCGGGCTCCAGCGCGATCATGCCGGGTCGATGCGGAGCACCGTGGTGCTCTCGCCGACCGACAGGTCGTCCACGACCCGCAGCGACCGCGCGAGGTCGTCGACGGCGGGCACCACCGTGCCGAACCGCTCGCGGTCTCCGCCGGTCGCCGTGACGGTGACCAGGTGCGTGCCCGTGTCCCACGTGTAGGTCGCGAACGGCGGCGGCGTCGTGCCCCCCTCGCGCGTCGGGGGCGTCGGCATGACGAGCCGCTCGCCGACGCCGAGGTAGGTGCCGCGGAAGCTCTCGGTGTCGTCGTACTCGATCGGCATCATCGCCCGTGCGGTGCGCAGTTGGGGCGTCAGCTGCTGGATCTGCGCCATGACGACCACGAGCTCGGGATCGGACTTCCACACCCAGACGAGCACGCGTCCGGCCGCCTTGCGCATCAGGGCGGGGGCGGCCTGGCTCATCGCCCAGGCCGCGAACCCGCCGCCGGGCCGGGGCTGCGCGCCGACGGCCGCGTTCGCCTGGCCGAGCAGCATGCGGATCGCCTTCTTGCGGGCGCGACGCCCGGAGAAGCCGAAGGAGTCGGTCACGGCGACCCAGCGAGCCGGGTCCGCATCCGCGGTGAGTCGAGCCATGGCACCACGTTACGCGGCGCGGCTCCTCCCGGGCCAGAGAAGGCCCTCGGGTAGACTCGACGGCGGTGGCTCCGCGATCCGCGGTCTCGCCGCCGCCGCACAGATAGGCCCCGCACCCCGTGACCGAATCCGCGACACCCGACGACCCGACCCCCCTGCATCGGCCGCTCACGATCGTCATCGCCGCCGACACCTTCAGCCCTGACGTCAACGGCGCCGCCCGCTTCGCCGAGCGCCTCGCCGCCGGACTCGCCGGGCGCGGCCACGACGTCCACATCATGACGCCGAGTGTGAAGCACTCCGTGCACGGCACGTTCCGGGAGACGATCGAGGGCCAGGAGATCACCGTGCACCGCCCTCCGGGGTGGCGCTGGCCTCCGCACGACTGGCTGCGCTTCGTGCTGCCGTGGATGGCGAAGCACTATTCCCGCAAGCTCCTCGACGAGGTGCCGGCCGACGTCGTGCACAGTCAGTCGCACATCGTGCTCGGCCGCGCGCTGACCCGCATCGCCCGTCAACGCGGCATCCCCGTGGTCGCCACCAACCACGTCATGGCCGAGAACATCCTCGACTTCACGACCCTGCCGCCGCTGCTGGACAAGGTGGTCGTCAAGCTCGCGTGGGACGACGCGAAGCGCACCTTCGACATGTCGCGTGCGGTCACCACCCCCACGCGCAAGGCGGCGGAGTTCCTCGAGAGCACCATCGACATCCAGGGCGTCATCCCGATCAGCTGCGGGATCGACAAGCGCAACTACACGCCCGACCTGACCCCACGCACCCACCGCCGCGTGCTGTTCGTCGGACGGCTCACCACCGAGAAGCACGTCGAGGTGACGCTCGCCGCGGTCGCGAAGCTCGCGCCGGAGCTGCCCGAGATCACGTTCGACATCGTCGGCGGCGGCGACCAGCGCCGGGCCCTCGAGCAGGCCGTGCAGCGCCTCGGCATCCAGGACCGGGTCACGTTCTACGGACGTGTCGAAGAGGACGACCTGCGCGCCGCCTACACGCGAGCGGACGTCTTCGCGATCGCCTCGATCGCCGAGCTCCAGTCGATCGCGACGATGGAGGCGATGGCCTCGGGCCTGCCCGTCGTCGCCGCCGATGCCGTCGCCCTCCCGCACCTCGTGCGCGACGGCGAGAACGGCTACCTGTTCGAGCCGGGCGACGTCGACGACCTCGCCGACAAGCTCCGGCGCGTGCTCACGGCCTCGCCGGAGGAGTACCTGCGGATGCAGCAGGCATCGCTCGACGGCGTGGAGATCCACGACATCGAGAAGACGCTCGACACCTTCGAGAAGCTGTATCGCGGTGAACCGATCGGCGGCTGAGATGCGCCTGCTGTTCGACGCCCGCTACATCCGCACCGACTTCCACGACGGCATCAGCCGCTACTCCGCGGAGCTCGCGGCCGCCGTCGCCGCCCTCGCGCCCGAGCGCGACGTCGAGGTCGCGTACCTCATCCACGACGAGGCGCAGCGCGCGTTCCTCCCCGACGGCGCGCGGGTACTGCGCATCCACGCCCCCACCGCCGTGCGGGAGCCGCTCACGGCGCTCGTGCTCAACCGCTACCGTCCGGATGCCGTCTTCTCGCCGATGCAGACGATCGGCACGCTCGGCCGGCGCTTCGGGCTGATCCTGACGCTGCACGACACGATCTACTACCGCCACCGCACCCCGCCGCGAAACCTCCCCTGGTACGTGCGTGTCGGCTGGCGGTTGTTCCACCTGTCCTACGTGCCGCAGCGCCTCACGCTGAACGCCGCGGACATCGTCGCGACGGTGAGTGAGACCAGCGCCGCCGAGTTCGCCCGGGTGCGGCTGACGATGCGGCCCGTCGTCGTGATCCCGAACGCCCCGCAGCGTCTCGCGGAGCTGCTGCCGGACGGCGTCGGCGTCGAGCCGGGCGCGGAGAACCTCGTCTACATGGGCTCCTTCATGGGGTACAAGAACGTCGAGACGCTCATCCGCGCGATGGCGGAGCTGCCCGGGCGCACGCTGCACCTGCTGTCGCGCATCTCCGACGAGCGGCGCGCTGAGCTCGAGCGCCTCGCCGACGGTCGCGGGGGGACGGTGCGCTTCCACGACGGCGTCACGGATGCCGAGTACGCCGCCCTGCTGGCCGACCGGGCGGTGCTGGTGTCGGCATCCCTCGACGAGGGCTACGGACTGCCGGTCGCCGAGGCGCTCGCGCTCGGGGTGCCGGCCGTCGTGACCGACATGCCGATCTTCCGCGAGGTGGCGGGCGGCGGCGCGCTGTACGCCCCCGGCACGGATGCCGCGGCCTTCGCCGCCGCGGTGCGCGAGCTGGACGATCCCGTGCGCCGCGCCGCCGTGATCGCGGCGGGCACGGACCACATCGCGCGGTTTTCTTGGGAGCGGTCGGCGAACGTGCTGCTCGACGCGGTCACCCGGGTCTCCGGCGTCGCCCGCGGTCGCTGAGCGCGGCGCGTCCCGAACTCCTCCACTCCGACCCTCCGCGGGTCGGATCGGCGCGGATCAGGGGCGTCACGCCCCGCGGTGGAGGAGTTGCGGCCGGCCAGTCACGGCAGCCGGTTCGGGTCCGTCGGCACCTGCCTGTGGCCGTCGGTGAGAAGCGCGCGGACGGTGGCGCCGATCGCGATGAGCGAGAGGGTCGCGAGGGGGATGATCACAGCAAGCATGGCAGAAAAGCTACGCTGGGTTTAGTTCTGCCACGAGTGGCAGGACTGCTCAAGAGAGTAGGATTCCTGCCATGAAGACCATCGCCTGCGTCGTTCAGCCCGGTTTCGCCCCGTTCGAGTTCGGGCTCGCGTGCGAGGCGTTCGGCCTCGACCGGTCCGACGACGGCATCCCCAGCTTCGACTTCCGCGTCGTCGCGCCCGATCCGGGCGCCGTGCCCAGCAACCTGCGCTTCTCGATCAACGTCGACGACGACCTCACGTTCGCCGACGAGGCCGACCTCGTCGTCATCACGCCCATCCCGCGCGAGCAGTGGGCCCACGTGGACGAGCGGGTCGCGGCCGTCGTGCGCCGCGCCGTGGAGCGCGGCGCCTGGGTGCTGACGGTGTGCAGCGGCTCGTTCGTCGTGGCCGCCGCGGGCGTGCTCGACGGCCGCCGGGCCACGACCCATTGGCGCTACGCCGACACGATGGCCGCGATGTACCCCGAGATCGACGTGGACGCGAACGTGCTCTACGTGCAGGACGGCCGCATCATCACGAGCGCGGGAACCGCCGCGGGCCTCGACGCATGTCTCCACCTGCTGCGCATCGAGCTGGGCGCCGAGATGACCAACACGATCGCGCGCCGCATGGTCGTGCCTCCCCAGCGCGACGGCGGGCAGGCGCAGTTCATCGCCAAGCCGCTGCCCGAGTCGACGTCGCTGTCGCTGACGCCGGTCACCGAATGGATGCTGGAGAACCTCACCCTCGACCTGTCGGTGGATCAGCTCGCCGCCCGTGCGCACATGTCGCCGCGGACGTTCGCCCGGCGGTTCAAGGCCGACTACGGCACGACCCCGGCCGCGTGGCTGGGGCGCCAGCGCATCATCCACGCGCAGCGACTGCTCGAGCAGACCGATCTCGGCCTCGACGCCATCGCCGCCGCCTGCGGCTTCGGCTCGGCGGCGGTGCTGCGGCAGAACTTCGCGCGCACCCTCGGGCTCACCCCGACCGCCTACCGCGCGCGCTTCACGTGCGCGACGCCGGCGCAGGAGTCGATGGCGGCGATGGCGTCCTGACCGTCGGCGTCAGGCCAGGCGGATGCTGCGTGCCAGCTCGTCGACCACGGGGTCGAGCGCTTCGGCCAGCGGCAAATCCGAGCCGGCCGTCAGCACAACGATGTCGCGCTCGGGAGTGCGCCACACCCAGTTGGTCGCCCGGACGATCGTGTCACCCGCAGTGCGGATCCACCGCGTCGACTTCGTGCCCGTCCCCAGCGTCTCGGAGGCGAACGGGACGACCTCGGGCTCGCGCACGGCGGGCCCCTGGTTCTCATGGGTGAGGTCGGTCAGAGCCACGTCCTCGCGGCGCGGCAGGTCGTAGACGTCGACGATCGCGTGCGGTGCGGTGATGTTCGGCAGGTGCACGAAGCGGATGGTGCCCGACCGGTTGTTGCGCACCGCGCCCACGAGGTACGCGCGCAGCCAGTCGACGAGCTCGGCCGGCGCGGCCGTGGGTCCGTCTCCGCCGAAGGCGCGCGCGACGGCATCCGCCCACTGCTCCTCGTCGGCGAACGACTCCCAGGGGAACACGTTCGGAACGTAGACCCACCGGTCCAGGTCGTAGTCCATGTCGATGGCCATGAGGGTCCTCTCAGTCCCAGCGGAGCGTGCGCAGCAGAAGGTCGCCGAGCTCCGCCAGGGCGTCGACGATCGGGGCGAGCTGCGGGTCGGCTGTGCCGCTGACCGTGCACACCGCGCGCAACCGGCGGTCGGTGCCGGGGATCGGCCAGGCGAAACGCAGGCGCAGGAGAGGTGCCATCTCCGCGGTGTCGGCGGGCGCCGCGAACCGTGCCGTCTCCCGTTCGGCCTGCCCGGCGGAGGTGGTCACGCTCTCGCGGACCTCGGATGCCGACGCCTCCTCGTCTTCGGGGGTCGTCGGTGCCGGGCCGGTGCTGATCGCGACCGCGAGAGACACGGGCGCGCGCCACGGCACGCCCATCGGGACGATGAGGTCGAGCACGCCCGCGTTGCGCGCGCTGCGGGCCGAGGCGACGAGCTGGGCGGCGGTCCTGTCGATCTGCGGGCCGTAGCTGTCGCGCGGCAGGTCGCGGTAGTGCCGACGGACGAGGTCGGCGATCTCGGCGTCGGTCGAGCGTGCCACGGGGATGAGCAGGAACCCCGGCGGCAGCACGAGCCGGTAGCGCGGGGGAGCGATCTCGGTCACGGTGCCCGTCGCGGTCTCGGTGTCCTTCGCGGTCACGGTGTCCTCCGCGGTCTCGGAGGGCGGCGCTGCGCCCGGTCCCGATTCCAGTCCCACGGGCGGCGCGGGGCGCGACGCACGATCTCCTTCGGCGCCACCACGGTGCCGTCCTCGTCGATGTACTCCCGCCACGGTCGCGGCAGCAGGCGCATCGCGCTCAGGAGCATGCGCGCGACGGTGAGGAGGATGAGGAAGAACTGGATGAAGACGAGGGTGTCGACGCCGAAGAAGTTGACGCGGCCCTGGTGGGCTTCGGCCGCGGCGGTCGCGGCGGCGATGACCAGCGTGGTGCTGACGCTGAGCACGAGCACCGTCAGAAGCGTGCTGCGTGTCGTCGCCCGCGCGCCACGCAGGGGCAATGGCAGGGAGCCGAGCGCCAGCACGACCAGGAGCAGTGTCAGGGGGTACGCCGCCCACCACGGCGGCATGAACGCAGGAAAGCCGTCGGGCACGCTCCCGTTCTCGACGACGGCACCGGTGACGAGCTGCCCGATGAGCAGCCCGATCGTCGGCAGGGCTCCGAACACGATCCACAGGATCGTCGCGACGAAGAGGCCGTCGCCGAAGCGGGCCTCCCACGCCACCTGGCGCTGCAGCCTCACGGGGCGGAGGGGGTGCGCCAGTCCGCCCCCATCGGCGCTTCGAAGAGGCCGGGAACGAATCCGTACACCTCGTTGAGGCCCGTCGTGAGGGTGCCCAGTGGGGTCTGCACCCCCGTCTGATCCTCGACGCCGTGCACGATCTGGTCGCCCAGCTTGATGCCGATGCCGAGCACGTTGTAGCCGTCCAGTGCCGAGCCGATCTTGCCCGTGGTCCCGACCACGGCCTTCAGGCCGTCGACGCTGCTCGTCACGAGGTCGTCGACGGCTCCCCCGGCGCCGAGTCGGGCCTGCGCGGCGATCTGGTCGAACTCGGAGATGATGATGCTGTCCGACTCGCGGATGCCCTTGATGGCGTCGTCGCCCCAGCGCGTCACCACCTGTGCCAGGTTCGGCCGCGCGGACAGCACGCTCGCGCTCTCCTCGGCCACCATGCGCAGCGGCTGGCGGATCGAGCCCACCAGGCCGCGGTCGAGCAGATTGCCGACGACCTGGCGAGCGCCGTTGCCCCACACCATTCCGGGGCTGCGGACGGCGAGCGTCGCGGCGCGGCCGCCGCGCAGGGCGACGGTGCCGAGCTTGATGCCGGCCAGGGCGGCCGTGCCGACGCCGAAGGTCAGCACGCCGATCGCGTCGAGTGCGAAGTCGAACCACGACCCGTCGCCCGACGACGCCAAGAGGAAGCTCAGTCCCATCGACACGACGGCCAGGCCGAGGGCGATGGGGGCCAGGACGGGGAAGAAGATCGACAGCACGCCGACGATCGCGGTCACGATGGTCAGCACGTCCTTGACGACCTTCAGCCACTCGGCGTTCTGGTTCACCCAATCCAGCACGTTGTCCCAGGCCGAGTCGTTGAGCTCGTCGCTCGACACCGTCTGCGAGATCGTCGAGGCCGCCGTGTCGCCGGCGCGCTGCACGCGCTCGACGGCGGCGTCGTACGCGGCCTGCGCCTGCGACAGGTCGGTCGCGGCCGTCGTGCTCAGCGACGAGTACCGCCGCGCGGCATCCGTGGCCTCGGCGAGCTCGCCGGGATCGACCGTCTGTCGGGTCGCTTCGCGGGCCTCCGAGAGGTTGCGCTGCGCGTAGGTGTGCCGGCGCTGCGCGTCGTCGTGCGCGGAGATCGCGGACGCCGCCTGCTGCTGCGCCTGCTCGAGCTCGTCCGCGAAGGTGGCCAGCGCGGAGCCGGCGACCTCGTAGCGCTCCCGGATACGGGAGAGATAGGTCTTCGTGTCGCCGATCGTGCCGGCCAGGGCCTCGACGGCCTCGCTCGTCTCCTGCGCGGACGCGTCGATCACCGCCTGCAGCATCTCGACCGCGTCCGACACCGCACGGGCGGTCGAGCTGTACCGCGAGGCGTGCCCGCGGATGCCGGCGACATCGCCGCCGAGGGGTGCCATGGTCATCCGTCGCTCCCGTCCGTGAGTTTGTCGGCCAGCTGGCCGTCGACGCCGTCGAACGCCTCCGCCGCGCCGTCGGCGCGCTGCTGGAGCTGGTCCACGCGATCGGCGAGGTCCTTGCGGCGCCGGTCCCACCCGGAGGTGAAGGAGTCGACGGCGGAAGCGAGCCCGGCGTGCGGGATCATGCCCGCCAGGTCGCGCGCGTCGCCGTCCGCGGCGGTGAGGGTGCCGTGGACGGTCGCGAGCTGGTTGGCGAGGTTTCGGAGGTTCTCCGTGTTGACGACGAGATCGGCCACGTCGTCACTTTAAGCGGCCCCGCACGGCATCGCGATGGGGAGGAGTCCCCATCTGCCGCCCCCTTGCCGCCCGCATCACGTTTTGATAAAGTTGAGTCTAGATGGCTCAAGTTTGAGCCTCGCAGATTTCCTCACGAGTTTCAAGGAGAAACGATGAACGCACAGCCCCAGCCCGGGCAGGAGGAGCAGCAGAGCGCCCTCGAGCAGTTCGGGATCAACCTCACCGACCGCGCGCGGCAGGGAAAGCTCGACCCGGTGATCGGACGCGACAGCGAGATCCGCCGCGTCAGCCAGGTGCTCACCCGCCGCACGAAGAACAACCCCGTCCTCATCGGCGAGCCCGGCGTCGGCAAGACCGCCGTCGTCGAGGGCCTCGCCCAGCGCATCGTGGCGGGCGACGTCGCGGAGTCGCTGAAGGACAAGGAGCTCGTCTCCCTCGACATCTCCGCGCTCGTCGCCGGCGCGATGTACCGCGGGCAGTTCGAGGAGCGCCTCAAGAGCGTCCTCAAGGAGATCACCGAGTCCGAGGGTCGCATCATCACCTTCATCGACGAGCTGCACGTGCTCATGGGCGCGGGCGGCGGCGAGGGGTCGGTCGCGGCGTCCAACATGCTCAAGCCGATGCTCGCCCGCGGCGAGCTGCGCCTGATCGGCGCCACGACGCTCGACGAGTACCGCGAGTTCATCGAGAAGGATGCCGCGCTCGAGCGCCGCTTCCAGCAGGTGTACGTCGGTGAGCCCAGCGTGGAGGACACGATCGCGATCCTCCGCGGCCTGAAGGAGCGCTACGAGGCGCACCACAAGGTCGCGATCGCCGACGGGGCGCTCGTGGCCGCGGCATCCCTGTCGAACCGCTACATCCCGAGCCGTCAGCTCCCCGACAAGGCCATCGACCTGATCGACGAGGCCGCGTCGCGGCTGCGCATGGAGATCGACTCCGCACCGCTGGAGATCGACGAGCTGCGCCGCCACGTCGACCGGCTCAAGCTGGAGGAGCTGGCGCTCAAGCGCGAGAAGGATGCCGCGTCGAAGGAGCGGCTGGCCACGCTCCGCGAGACCCTGAAGGTCGAGCAGGCCCGCCTCGACGAGCTGCAGGCCCGGTGGGAGCGCGAGCGCGCCTCCCTCAACGCGGTCGGCGACCTCAAGACGCGCCTCGACCAGGCGCGTGTCGAGGCCGAGCGGGCGCAGCGCGAGGGCAACCTCGAGAAGGCGTCGCGGCTGTACTACGCGGAGATCCCGGCGCTGGAGCGCCAGGTGGCGCAGGCCGAGAACGCGGAGGCCGCCGAGGGCGGCGAGCGGATGGTCGGCGACCAGGTCACGGATGCCGACATCGCCGCCGTCATCGCGGCGTGGACCGGCATCCCCGTCGGGCGCCTGCTGCAGGGCGAGAGCGAGAAGCTCGTGCACCTCGAGGCCGAGCTCGGCAAGCGCCTGATCGGGCAGAAGGACGCCGTGAAGGCGGTGTCCGACGCGGTGCGCCGCTCGCGCGCCGGCATCAGCGACCCGAACCGGCCGACCGGTTCGTTCCTGTTCCTCGGCCCGACCGGCGTCGGCAAGACCGAGCTCGCCAAGGCGCTCGCAGAGTTCCTGTTCGACGACGAGCGCGCCATGGTGCGCATCGACATGAGCGAGTACGGCGAGAAGCACTCGGTCGCGCGGCTCGTCGGTGCCCCTCCGGGATACATCGGCTACGAGCAGGGCGGTCAGCTCACCGAGGCCGTCCGGCGCCGTCCGTACTCGGTGGTGCTGCTGGATGAGGTCGAGAAGGCGCATCCCGAGGTGTTCGACATCCTGCTGCAGGTGCTGGACGACGGCCGCCTCACCGACGGGCAGGGGCGCACGGTCGACTTCACGAACACGATCCTGATCCTGACGTCGAACCTCGGCTCGCCGATCCTCATCGACCCGACGCTGTCGGTCGCGCAGAAGCGCGAGCAGGTGATGGCCCTCGTGCGGACGGCGTTCCGCCCCGAGTTCCTCAACCGCCTCGACGACATCGTCATGTTCCAGGCGCTGAGCCAGGACGACCTGGCTCAGATCGTGGAGCTGTCGGTCGACGCGCTGCAGCGGCGCCTGCGCGATCGCCGGCTGACGCTGGCGGTCACGCCCGACGCCCGCGCGTGGCTCGCCGAGCGCGGCTACGACCCGATCTTCGGTGCGCGGCCGCTGCGCCGGCTCATCCAGTCCGAGATCCAGGACCGTCTCGCGATGGCGCTGCTCTCGGGCGGTGTGCGCGACGGCGACCTGGTGCGGGTGGACGTCGCGGCCGACGGTGCGAGCCTCGTGCTCACCAGCGCGGGAGCGGCGCCCGACGAGGGCACGGATGCCGCGGCATCCGACGACGACGTGATCGAGGCCGAGCTGCTCGACGACTGACGACGCCCGGGTCCGCCGACTCAGGCGGCGTCCGCGGGGAGGGTCCGCATCCGCCAGAACGGGCCGATGACGACGGGCAGTGCCGACAGCAGCGCGCCGAGAGCGCCGATCCAGATCGTGGGGACGGTGCCGATGGCGGTGCCGAGAGCCCCGGCGGCCAGTGCGGCCAGCGGCATCACCCCCCAGACGCAGAAGCGGATCGAGGCGTTCATCCGCCCCAGCAGGCGCCGCGGGGTGATGCGCTGGCGGAACGTGACCTGCGTGATGTTGTAGAGCACGACGGCGAAGCTCATGGCCGCCCACTGCGCGGCGAGCAGCGCGAAGGCGGGACCCGAGGGCAGCAGTGCCGCGAGCGGCAGCGGGATCGTCGCCAGCGAGAACCCGATGGCGCTCAGCAGGATGGCGCGTGCCTCGCCGACGCGCGCGGCGATGCGGCCGGAGAGGGCGGCCCCGAGCAGCCCCCCGACCGCGCCGAGCGAGAACAGCAGGCCCATCGCCGCGGGCGAGAACCCGAGCACGCGCAGGACGTAGATCGGCACGAGAGTGAAGACGATCGTCGAGAAGAGGTTCGAGATCGCCGTCGTCGCCACGATCCGCCGGAGCAGTCCGTGTCCCAGCACCCATCGCAGACCCTCCCCGATCTCGCGGTGCAGCGGCGCGCGGTCGACCGGGGAGCGGAGCACCTCATGGTCCCGCGTGAAGGCCAGGGAGGCGAGGGAGAGCACGTACGTGAGCGAGGTCGCCGCGATCGCGAAGGGCGCGGAGAGGATGCCGACGAGCCACCCGCCCGCCGCAGGGCCCGCGAGTCCGGCGAGCTGATTGGTCGACTCCAGCTTGCCGTTGGCCTCGGCGATCTGGTCCCCGCGCACGAGCGAGGGGACGATGCTCTGGTAGGACACGTCGAAGAACACGGTCGCGACTCCGACGGTCAGGGCCACGGCGTAGAGGTGCCACATCTCGAGCCGTCCGGTCAGATGCAGCAGGGAGACGACGGCGAGGGCGAGCGCCGTCGGCCACGATCATGACGCGACGCTTGCGCATGCGGTCGATCCACGCGCCGGCCGGGAGCCCCACGACGAGGAAGGCAGCCGTCGCCGCCGCAGTGAGATAGCCGACCTGGGCATCGGTCGCATGCAGCAGGAGCACGGCGAGGACGGGGATCGCCAGCTCGACGACCTGCGCGCCGAACTGGCTGAGCGCCTGCCCCGACCACATCGTGAGGAAGTTGCGGTCGCGCCACAGCGAACCCCCGTGACCCGCGGGGGTCGGCGCGGGGATCGTCTCCGGCGCCGCGGCATCCGATTGGGACATGTCAATCAGTATGGGCTACTGATTGGGAAAGTCAATCAGTTGCTAGGATGAGGCGCATGGACGACGTCTCCGGCCGCGCGGCCGCGCGAGCACTCAGCTCCCCGCTGCGGATGCGCATCCTGCGACTGTGCCGATTCGATGCGCGCACCAACAAGGAGCTCGCCGACCTGCTCGAGGCCAATCCCGGCACGATGCTGCATCACGTCCGCACTCTGGTCGACGCCGGCTTCCTGCAGCCTCAGCCCGCTCGCGCCGGCGCGCAGGGGGCGCGGGAGGTCCCGTACCTGGCGACCGGCCGATCCTGGGACGCCGCCATGGACGACGGGGTGCCGATCATGATGGAGACCGTGCGGCAGCAGGTCGCGCTCGCCGATCCCGAGACGGTGCAGCTCGCGTGGCTGGGCCTGCGCCTGAACGCGGAGGCGAAGGACGAGCTCGACCGCCGCGTCACGGCGCTGCTCGACGAGTACAAGGATCGCCCGCCGGACGTCGACGGCGAGCCCTACTCGCTCGTCGTGATCACGCATCCCGACCTCAACCCGCCGCCGCGCTGATCACCCGCCCGGGTGAGACACACCTGCAGATGCGAAAAACCACTCCTGCACGTGTTTCTCGTGCGGGGAGTGGCTTCTCGCGGGGCCGGCGCGGCGGAGGCCGCGTGCCGGGCGTCAGTCGTTGGCGATCAGCGACTCGGCGATCGGACGGCGCACGCGCGGGGCCAGCTCGCGCTCGCGCAGCGCCTCGGGGGCGGCGTCGATGTCGCCCAGGGCGCCGACGGCCATCACGGTCACGGCGACGATGTCGTCGCCGAAGCCGAACGCCGCGGCGATCGCGTCGCGGTCGAAGCCGCCCATCTGGTGGGTGTGCAGGCCCGACGCGTGCGCCTGCACCGTGAAGTGCGCGGCGGCCTGGCCGGTGTCGTACGCGGCCCACGGCAGCGGCTTGCCGTCGAGGGCGGCCGACGAGGCGAACACGACGAGGGCGGCGGCATCCGTGGCCCACGACTGGTTGAAGCCCATCAGGGCGTCGACGATCTGCGCGTGCGCGGCCGAGCCGCGGCGGGCGACCACGAAGCGCCACGGCTGCGTGTTGTTGGCGGACGGCGCCCAGCGGGCGGCCTCGAGCGCGCTGGCGAGCGCGTCCTCGTCGATGGGCGTCGCGGGGTCGAAGATGCGGGTGCTCCAGCGCTCGGCGAGGACGTCGAGAATCGGCGCGTCGGTGTCGGCGGGGTGTGCGGCGATGGTGCTCATGGTCGTCTCCTGAAGAAGGATGAAGGACGGTTTGTCGGTGGGACGCCATCGGCCCGGTCGATGCAACCGTATGCACACGCGAACTGTTCCCGCCGAGAAGGCGCCGGCTTTTGCCGTCCGCGGAAGGACCGCGGATCTTCCTCGGATGCCGAGGGCACCGGGGCCTGTGCCGGTCGCTACGGTGGCCCCATGACCATCGCGACGGCCGACCTGTACGACGAGCGCGGCGACGCGCTGGACTCCCTCGCCCTGCAGCTGCACGACATCGGCGGACGCGCGGCGTTCGACGGCCCGATCCGCACGATCCGCTGCCACCGTGACAACGCCCTCGTCAAGGCGACGCTCGCGACCCCCGGCGACGGCGCCGTGCTCGTGATCGACGGCGGCGGCTCGCTGGAGTCGGCGCTCGTGGGCGACCTGATCGCGGCATCCGCGGTCGAGAACGGCTGGGCCGGCCTCATCGTGCACGGTGCGATCCGCGACCGGGTCGCGATCGGCGCGCTCGATCTGGGTGTCAAGGCCCTCGGCTCGAACCCCCGCAAGAGCGCCAAGGCGGGCATCGGCGAGCTCGACGTTCCGGTGGAGATCGCCGGCGTCGTGTTCCGCCCCGGCGCGCACGTGTGGGCGGATGCCGATGGGATCCTCGTCGAGCGCTGAGGGTCTTGCGCGGTCCTCGCCGGAGGTCGATGCTGAGAGCGCCGCCGCATCCACTTCGGGAGTGTCAGATGATCGCGTTCGCCTCCGCCTTCTCCGGGTTCTCCGTCGACGACATCGATGCCGCGGAGGGGTTCTACCGTGACGTGCTCGGCCTCGCCGTGCATCGCAACGCGATGGGAATCCTGGACATCGACCTCCCCGGAGGAGGCCGGGTCATCGCCTACCCGAAGCCCGATCACCGACCGGCTGCGTTCACCGTCCTCAACCTCGTGGTCGACGACATCGACGCCGCGGTCGACGCGCTGAACGCGGCGGGCGTGGTGACCAAGATCTACACCGACCCGGATTTCGGCACCGATGAGCGCGGCGTCTCGCGCGGACGCGGCCCCGACATCGCGTGGTTCCGCGACCCCGCGGGAAACGTGCTCTCGGTGATCGTCACCGACTGAGGCGACGACTGGCAGACTGATCCCCGAACCGGGGCGTGCTCACCCCGCGCGACGAGAGGGTGAACGGTGCCGCTGATCTTCCTGCTGGGCTTCGTCGTGATCGGGCTCTGGTCGGTCGTCGCCCATCGCTTCGAGCGCACCGGCGTCGCCGGACCGGCCGTCCTCGCGGTCGCGGGGGCCGCGCTCGTGCTGATCGACGTGACGGGCTTCGCCGATGCGGTGGGCAGCGACTCCGCCGAGCACGTGGTCGAGCTGATCCTCGCCGTGCTGCTGTTCGTCGACGCCTGCGAGGTGAGCGGCGGCGTCTTCGGCGGCGAGGGCCGCATCATCGCGCGCCTCGTCCTCATCGCGTTGCCGCTGTCGCTGCTCGCCGTCGTGCTCAGCGGCGTCTTCCTGCTGCCGCAGCTCAGCGTCTTCGTGCTCATCGTCATCGCCTGCGTGATCATGCCCACCGATTTCGCCCCCGCCGCGACGCTGCTGCGCTCGCCGCGGATCCCCGCGCGGATCCGGCAGATCCTCAACGTCGAGAGCGGCTACAACGACGGTCTCGTCTCGCCGATCTTCGGCATGGGGCTGGCCGCGGCCATCGCGTGGCCCACGATCCTGGCGGCCGTGAACTCCGACACGCTGTCCCCGGAGAACGAGGCGCAGCTCGAGGAGCGCATGGGTGAGTTCTTCGAGGCCTTCTTCGGGGCGGTGCCCGCCACCCTGTTCGCGATCGTCGTCGGCGCCGTGATCGGCGGGGTGTTCGGGTTGTGCGTCCGTTGGGCGTCGCGTCGCGGCTGGGCGGATGCGCCCGGCATCCGCTACGTCATGCTGCTCGTGCCGCTGATCACGTTCGGCGTCGCCACGCTCAGCGCCGTCGCGGCGAACGGGTTCGTCGCGGCCTTCGTCGCGGGCATCGTGTACCGGCTGGCCCGCACGCGGCGGACCGACGAGCGCACGATCCCGCACCAGGAGGTGCTGTTGGTCGAAGAGGCGGGCACCCTCGCCGCCAACATCGTGTGGTTCGTCCTCGGCGCCATGACGACGGTCGTCGTGTTCAACGGCTTCGACGCGCGTCTGCTGGTGATGGTCGTGCTCGCCCTGACGCTGTTCCGCGTCGTCCCCGTGTACGCGGCGCTGCTCGGCTCGTCGCTGTCGTGGGGCTCGCGCACGTTCGTCGGCTTCGTCGGTCCGCGCGGCACGGCGACGATCGTCTTCGGCCTGCTCGCCTTCAACAAGCTCCCCGACACCGAGGCCTACGACGTCCTCGCGGTGATGGTCCTCACCGTCGTCGGCAGCATCCTCCTGCACGGGATCGTCATCCCGCAGGTCGTGAATCGACGGATGCCGGTGCTCGCGTCGTCCGCGCAGCCACCGGCATCCGCCGAGCACTGATCCTGCGCGGTCAGCCCGCGAGGGCCTCCGAGAGCTTCACGCGCGCGCCCATCCGCAGCAGCGAGTTCTGGTAGATCTTCGCGCCCACCCAGATCGCCGCGGCGCAGGTGACGAGCATGATCGCGAGCGAGAGCACCGGCTCCCACCACTGCGCATCGCCGAGGAAGATGCGCACCGGCATCCCGACGGGGGCGGAGAACGGCACGTACGACATGATCGTCATCACCAGCGGGTTGTCGTTGAAGAAGATGACGAGGAAGTACGGCGCCATCACGAGCATGGTCAGCGGGGTGGTGGTCGAGCCGATGTCCTCCATCCGCGAGACCATCGCGGCGGCGGCGGCGAACAGTGCCGCCAGCAGGATGAAGCCGAACAGGAAGAACACCGTGAACCAGGCGAGCGGGGCACCGAGCCCCGCCAGCAGATCGCTCTGCCCCGTGACGGTGAGCCCCACGATCGCGATCGCGGCGAGGCCGATGATCTGACCCATCGCGAGGATCGTGTTGCCGATCACCTTGCCGGCCAGCAGCGCCCGCACGGGCACCGCGGAGATCAGCAGCTCGACGACACGCGTCTGCTTCTCCTCCACCACCGACTGCGCGATCGTCGAGCCGAAGGTGAGGGCGGCCATGAAGAAGATGATCCCGAACCCGAGGGCGACCAGATAGCGCAGCGCCGGGTTCGTGCCCGACGGGTCGATCAGCTCCACCTGCGGCGTCAGGCTGAGCACCTGCAGCAGCGACGTCGGAGCCGCATCCTTGGCGACGACGGTGTAGTCGAACGGTGCCGCGCCGCCGGGGATCAGCGCCGCCTCGACGGTGCCGTCCTGCACGAGGGCGCGGGCGGCCGCGGCATCCGCGACCTCCGTCGGGTTCAGGGCGGGGTTGTCGGCGACCGACGCCGCGGTCTCGGCGGTCACCGCGATCGGCGTGCGATTGTCGGACTGCGCGGAGAACCCTCCCCAGAGCACGCCGACGAGCGCGAGCACGAAGAGGATGCCGGTGGAGATGAGGTACGCCTTGCTGCGGAGCTTCGAGCCGACCTCGCGCTCGGCGACGAGCCACGTGCTCTGGGCGAAGGACGGAGCGCTGGTGTTCACTGGATGACCTCCTTGAAGATCTGGGCGAGAGAGGGCTGCTTCGGGGCGAAGCTCGCGACGGCGCCCGCGGCGACGGCACGGTGCAGCACGCGCTGGGCGGCGGCGTCGTCGTCGACGTCGAAGAGGGCGTAGCCGCCGTCGAACGAGAGCACGTCGACGCCGGGCTCATCGCGCAGCCACCCCAGGTCTCCCGCCGAGACGAGTTCGTAGCGATGCTGGGCGTGCTCCGCGCGCAGCGCGTCGCGTGTGCCGGCCGCGCGGATCGTGCCGCCCGCGATGATCACGAGGTCGTCGCAGAGGCGCTCGACGACGTCGAGCTGGTGCGACGAGAAGAGCACGGCGGCGCCCTCGGCGGCGCGCGCCTGGAGCACACCGGCCACGACGTCGACGGCCATCGGATCGAGGCCCGAGAACGGCTCGTCGAGGATGAGCACCTGCGGATCGTGCACGAGCGCGGCCGCGATCTGGGCGCGCTGCTGGTTGCCGAGCGAGAGCGTCTCGACGTTGTCGCGCAGGCGCTCGCCGAGTCCCAGCTCGACCAGGAGCGCCTCGGCGCGCGTCGTCGCCTCGGCCTTGTCGAACCCGTGCAGCCGGGCCAGGTAGACGATGTGCTCGAGCACGCGCATCTTCGGGTAGAGGCCGCGTTCCTCGGGCATGTAGCCGAACCGGCGTCGGTCGGCCGCCGTGACGGGGGCGCCGTCGAGGGCGACCTCGCCGCCGTCGCGGCCGAGCACGCCGAGCACGATGCGCATCGTCGTGGTCTTTCCCGCGCCGTTGCCGCCGACGAAGCCCGTCAGACGGCCCGAGGGCACCCGGAAGCTCACGTCGTCGAGCACACGCGTGGTGCCGTAGCTCTTGGTGATGCCGGTCAGTTCGAGCATGTTCTCCTCCTCACGCGGCGCTGTCGGGGAGGGGGTCGTCCCGCGTCGTCGCCGTCGTCTCCACGCTAGGGAGAACGGATGCCGCAGACCTCCCCCGCACGGTGGGGATCCGGCTCGCCTCCGCTGCCGGGGAGGCCGCGGCATCCGTCGCGCGGGGGAGTTCTCACGGCGCAGAACCGCGGTGTACTCGGCGAATTGTCAGGAACAGGTAACACCGCGTCCACCATTCCCCCAGGTGATCTCTTCTACACTCTGTCGGGTGACGAGCGCTCCTGAGGTGACCCGCGCCCTCGGCGCCCGTGTATCCGACCGTGCTCGGGAATGGTGGCCCCGGGCCCTCCATTTCGCGTTCACGCGTCGCGGCCTGCTCATCGGCTTCGCCGTCGTGCACGCGCTCTTCTTCCTGGCGCTGCTGAAGGTCATGATCTTCGGCGGCACCGAGGGCGACCTCCCGCTGTACCGCCTGTGGGCCGAGCAGGCCATGCACGGCCACTGGCCCGTCATCGACATGCCCTGGGTCTACCCGGCCGGGGCTCTCGCGCCGATCATGGCGGCCATCGTCGCCGGCCCGTGGAACTACCAGCTCGTCTGGCTGCTCATGATGGTCGGGGCGAACTTCGTCGCCGTCCTGGCCCTCACCGACAACCTCCGCAACCGCAAGGGCTACGTCGCCGCCTGGTACTGGCTCGCGATCCAGGTGCTGCTGGCGCCCGTGTCGATGCTGCGCCTCGAGGGCTTTGCCGCGCCGCTGGCCATCGCCGGTCTCGTCTGGCTCGTGCGTCGTCCGTTCGTCGCGGGCGTGCTCATCGCCGCCGCGACGTGGATCAAGGTGGCCCCCGCCGCCCTCGCGGCGGCGGCCGTCGTGGTGTCGTCGATGCGGATGCGGATCATCGCCGGCGGCCTGGCGCTGAGCGCCGCCATCGCCGGCATCGTCGTCGCCCTCGGCGGCGGCGCGAACCTCTTCAGCTTCGCGACCATCCAGGGCGACCGCGCCCTCCAGCTCGAGGCCCCCGTCGCCACCCCGTGGGTGTGGGCGACGGTGCTGGGTCTGCCGGGCGCGCAGATCCACCAGAACTACGTGCTGGCCACCCGTGAGGTCGCCGGCCCCGGTGCGGCCGCCGCCGGCGTGCTCGTCGGCTACGCGATGCCGATCGCGTTCGCCGTCATCGTCGTGCTCCTGTGGCGCGCGCGTCGCCGTGCGGTGCAGGAGGGCGCGCTGTCGCTCATCGGCGAGCAGCACCTCATCCTCCGCGGGGCGTTCGCGCTCACGTCGGCGCTGATCGTCTTCAACAAGGTGGGCTCGCCGCAGTACATGCTGTGGCTGGCGCCCATCGTCGCGGCCGGGCTGCTGATCGATCGCAAGGCCTGGACCTCGGTCGCCGTCTGGCTGGCCGTCACCTGCTTCCTGACGACGCTCGTGTTCCCGGTGCTCTACCTGCCGCTGATCGATGCGCACCCGTTCGCCGCGGGCGTGCTGCTCGCGCGCAACGTGCTGCTGGTCGGTCTGTTCGGCTGGAGCCTCGTGGCGCTGTGGCGGCCCGACGCCACCCTGGTGTCGCTGCGCGAGCGTCTCTCGCGGGCCGCCACCACGGCGACGACCGGTTCGATCCCCGTCGCCATCCGCGGCTGACGCACCCGGCGCCGGTCAGACCAGACCGTGCCGGTGGGCGTAGACCACCGCGGCGACCCGGTCACGGGCGCCGAGCTTCTGCAGCACGTTCGAGACGTGCGTCTTCACCGTCGCCTCTCCGATGAACAGCGCCGTCGCGATCTCGGCGTTGCTGCGCGCGTCGGCGAGCAACCGCAGCACCTCCGCCTCGCGATCGGTCAGCTCGGCGACCAGCGCGGCGCGCGGCTTCTGCGCCGCGGGCGCCGCCGACGGGGCCGCGTACGCGGGGGATGCCGCGAAGCGCTCGATCACGCGGCGCGTCACGGCGGGCGCGAGCAGCGCGTCGCCGGCTGCCGCGACACGCACGGCGGTCACGAGCTCTTCGGGGCCGGCGTTCTTCAGGAGGAAGCCGCTCGCGCCGGCGTGCAGCGCCTGGAAGAGGTAGTCGTCGCGGTCGAAGGTGGTCACGATGACCACGACCGCGTCGACGTCGGGATCGGAGACGATCCGGCGGGTCGCCTCGAGGCCGTCCATGTCGGGCATCTGCACGTCCATGCAGATGACGTCGGGTCGCAGGGCGGAGGCCGCGGTCAGCGCTTCGGCGCCCGATCCCGCCTCCCCGACGACGACGATGTCGCCCTGCGCCTCGAGGATCATGCGGAACCCCGCACGCATCACGGCGTGGTCGTCGACGAGCAGCACGCGCACGGGGGCGCTCACGACCGCGCCTCCTTCGCCCGCGCCGGCACGCGCACCCGGACGAGGAACCCGCCGCGCGGGCGCGGACCGGCCTCGAGGGTGCCGCCCGACGCGGCCGCGCGCTCGCGCATGCCGACGATGCCCAGCCCTGCGCGCCCGGCGACGTGCTCGCGGCCGCTGTTGGCGACCTCGAGCTCGACGTGGTCGTCGGCGAAGCGCAGGCGGACATCGGCCGCGGCATCCGGCCCGCCGTGGCGACGGGCATTGGTGAGCGCCTCCTGCGCGATGCGGTAGAGGTTCACCTGCACGAGCTCGGGCGGCTCGACGGCGTCGCCCACGACGGCGAAGGTCGTCGGCATCCCGTTGTCGTTGGCGTGCGCGACCAGCTCGGGGATCGACGCGAGGCGCACCGTCGACGCCGCTGGGGTGTCGGCGTCGGGCGTGCGCAGCGTCTCGAGCAGCTGACGCAACTCGCTCAGGGCCTCGCGGGCGGACGCCTCGACCGTCACGAGCGCCTCGCGGGCGGCGTCGGAGTCGTGATCGAGCACGGTGCGGGCGGCGCCGGCCTGCACCCCCATGGCCGAGACGTGGTGGGCGACGACGTCGTGCAGCTCGCGCGCGATGCGCACCCGATCGAGGGCGACGGCCTGCGCGGCGGTCAGCTCGCGTTCGCGTTCGAGCTCTCGCGTGCGCTCTTCCAGCACGGCGCGCGAGCGTGCGTCGGCCCAGGCCCGCTCCCCGAAGAAGAACGCGCCGCCGAAGAACGCCACGTTCACGAGGAACTGGATGATCATCCACGCCGCGAACGGGGAGAACAGTCCGGCGCGCGACGGGCCGGCGCCGTCCGGGTCGATCGCCGCCTGGAACGTCGTCACGAGCAGCCAGAGGAACATCCCGACCACGACGGCCAGCCGCACGACGGTCGCGCGTCGACGGTCGCTCACCCAGGCGCCCACGGTGTACATCGCGATGAACACCGCGACGTTGCTGACGTACACCTCGGGGATGCGGGCCGAGACGCCCACGAAGAAGGCGAGTGCCACCACGATCAGCGTGATCTCCGGGAAGCGACGACGCAGCGCGAGCGGGAGCGTGAGGGCGGCGACGTACACCAGGGCCCATCCGAAGGCGGGCGTGTCCTCGCCGTAGAACCCCGCGACCTTCCCGAGCCAGGCGCTGATCACCGCACTGACGAGCAGCGCCAGCGCGAGCCAGACGTCGTTGCGCCGCTGGGCGGGCGTCGTCGTGCGGTCGAGGTCGGTCGAGCTCATCCCTCCACGCTAGGGCGAGGCGGATGCCGCGGCATCCCCCGTGCGACGGAGAGGGTCTCGACGCGGCGGGCGGCGCGGTGCATGCTCGCTGTATGACGAGCATCTTCGTGAACATCCCGACGAGCGACCTCGAGCGCAGCATGGACTTCTACCGGGCCCTCGGCTGCGACATCAACCCGAACTTCACCGACGAGAACGCCGCGTGCGTCGTCTGGTCGGGCGACATCTACTTCATGGTGCTGCGCCGCGAGTACTTCGCGACCTTCACCGACAAGCCGGTGGGCGAGCCGAAGGAATGGGCCCAGACGTCGTTGTCGTTCTCGCGCGACTCGCGGGAGGACGTCGACGCGATCGTCGAGGCCGGTGTCGCCGCCGGCGGCACCGAGCCGCGCCCCGCCCAGGACTACGGCTTCATGTACAGCCGCGACCTCGACGATCCCGACGGCAACAGCCTCGGCTTCCTGTACATGGATCCCGTCGCCGCCGAGCAGGGACCGCCGGCGGACGCCGACGCGTCGGGCGGCGACGCGGGCGGCGCGTGATGCGCGGGCGGATCGTCATCGACCTGTTCGCGACGCTCGACGGCGTCGCCCAGGCACCGGGCGGCCCCGAGGAGGACACCAGCGGCGGGTTCCCGTTCGGCGGATGGCAGGCGCCGTTCGAGGATGCCGTCATCGGCGAGGACGTCGGCAGCGGCATCCGTCGGATGGACGCCCTCCTGCTGGGACGACGCACCTACGACATCTTCGCCGGGTACTGGCCGCACCACACCGACGGGCCCGAGGGGTTCATCGGTCGGCACTTCGATGCGATCCCGAAGTATGTGGCGACCCGGGCCGGTCTCGAACCGGGGTGGGCGGGCACGAGTGTGCTGACGGGCCCGGATGCCGAGGTCGTCGCGGCCGTCGACGCGCTGCGCGACCGCCACGCGGAGGTGCACGTGATCGGCAGCGTCGACTTCGCCCAGACCCTGCTGCGCGCCCGCGTCTACGACGAGCTGAAGCTGTGGGTGCATCCGTTGGTGCTCGGACAGGGCAAGAAGGTGTTCCCGGACGGCGCCGCACCGGCGCGGCTGCGGTTGATCGCCCCGGCCGTGTCGGGCCCCACCGGCACGCTGCTGCTGCGCTACGCCCCCGACGGCGACGTCACGACCGGCGACATGACCTGACCCCCGGTCGTTGAGCGAGCGCAGCGAGTCGAAACGCGCGAGCGCCCGGTCACCAGATCATCGGCCGGTCGTCGTCGTCCGGGCCCTCGAGGTCGAGGTCGACGACCACCGGAACGTGATCGCTGGGGATCTCGCCCTTGCGCTCGTCGCGGTGGATGGCGGCCGCGGTCACCGCGTCGGCGAAGGCGTGCGAACCGAGGATGAAATCGATGCGCAGACCTTCGTTGCGCGGGAAGCGCAGCTGCTTGTAGTCCCAGTAGGTGTAGCCCGTGGGTACGAGCGGACGGACGGTGTCGGCCAGGCCGGCGTCGAGGAGCGCCTGGAACGCGGCGCGCTCGGGCGGGGAGACGTGGGTGGTCACGCCCTCGACGACGGTGGGGTCGCCGTTGTCGGCATCCGTCGGGGCGATGTTGAAGTCGCCGGTGAGCGCCAGCGCCCGGTCGGGGTCGGCGGCGAGCGTGTCGGCGGTGTAGCCGCGGAGCGCCTCCAGCCAGTCGAGCTTGTAGCGGTAGTGCGGGTCGTCGAGCCCGCGACCGTTGGGCACATAGAGGCTCCAGACCTCGACGCCGCCGATCGTGGCACCGAGCGCGCGGGCTTCGAGAGGAGCGCCGGGACCGTCGTGGCCCTTCGCGAAGCCGGGCATGCCGGGGAACCCGACCTGCAGGTCCTCGATCGGCTCTCGGCTGGCGATCGCGACGCCGTTCCACTGGTTGAGCCCGTGCGCCTCGACGGTGTAGCCCGCCTCTTCGAACGCCTCGTACGGGAACTGCTCGGGCTTGCACTTGATCTCTTGCATCGCCAGCACGTCGATGCCCTCGCGGACGGCGAAGTCGACCGTGCGGACGACGCGGGCGCGGATCGAGTTGACGTTCCAGGTGGCGATGCGCATGGCATCCAGCGTATTGGCCCCCGCCGACGCCCCGGTCACCCGGCGCCCGCCTGCACAACTCCTCCCCAGCCGTCGGCAGTGCTGCCTCGGTACCCGCGCCACGCGCTTCCGGCGGAGTTGTGCAGGCAGACTCGGGTCACAGCGCCCGCAGGATGTCCTCCACACGCTGCTTGGCGTCGCCGAACAGCATCTGCGTGTTGTCGCGGAAGAACAGCGGGTTCTGCACTCCGGCGTAGCCCGAGGCCATCGACCGCTTGAACACGATGACGCTGCGCGCCTCCCACACGTGCAGCACCGGCATGCCGGCGATGGGCGAGCCCGGGTCTTCCGCCGCGGCCGGGTTGACCGTGTCGTTCGCGCCGATCACGAGCACCACGTCGGTGTCGGCGAAGTCGTCGTTGATCTCATCGAGTTCCAGCACGATGTCGTACGGGACCTTGGCCTCGGCCAGCAGCACGTTCATGTGGCCCGGCAGACGCCCGGCGACGGGGTGGATGCCGAAGCGCACCTCGATGCCCCGGTCGCGCAGCCGCTTCGTGAGGTCGGCGACCGGGTACTGCGCCTGGGCGACGGCCATGCCGTAGCCGGGGGTGATGATGACCGACCGGGCGTCGCGGAGGAGCTCGGCGACGGCTGCGGCATCCGTCTCGTGGTGCTCGCCCTCCTCGGCGTCGGCGCTGCGGGGCGCCTCGATGCCGAACCCGCCGGCGATGACCGACAGGAACGACCGGTTCATCGCCTTGCACATGATGTACGAGAGGTACGCACCCGACGAGCCCACGAGGGCGCCGGTGACGATCAGCAGGTCGTTGTTCAGGAGGAAGCCCGCCGCGGCCGCCGCCCAGCCGGAGTAGCTGTTGAGCATCGAGACGACGACCGGCATGTCGCCGCCGCCGATCGAGGCCACCAGGTGCCAGCCCAGGGCGAGGGCGAGCACGGTCACGGCGACGAGCAGCCAGATTGACGGGGTCGCGACGTACCAGACGGTCAGGGCGAGGAACAGCACGAGCGCGCCGACGTTGAGGGCGTTCTTGCCGGGCAGCATGAGCGGCTTCGACGACATGCGCCCCGAGAGCTTCAGGAAGGCGACGATCGAGCCGGTGAAGGTCACGGCGCCGATGAACACCCCGATGAACACCTCCGCGTGGTGGATGCCGACGAGCTCGGGCGCGATCCCGTCGGCGTACAGGTGGCCGTTCCAGCCGACGAGCACGGCCGCGAGGCCCACGAAGGAGTGCAGCAGGGCGATGAGCTCGGGCATGCCGGTCATCTCGACCACGCGCGCCCGCCACAGGCCGATGGCTCCGCCGACCACGACCGCGGCCACGAGCAGCCCGACCCCGAGCGCGGCGGTCGCGCCGTCGGGCAGGAGGGTGCCGTTCGCGATGACGAGCACGAGAGTGGCGAGCAGGGCGATCGCCATGCCGGTGATGCCGTAGACGACGCCGCGACGGGCGGTCTCCTGTTTGCTGAGGCCGGCGAGGGCGAGGATGAACAGCAGCGCCGCGACGATGTACGCGGCGGTCGAGACGGACTGAGCGAGCGCGGTCACTTCTGGTCGCCCTTCTGGAACATGGCGAGCATGCGACGGGTCACCGCGAAGCCTCCGAAGATGTTGATGGATGCCAGGAGCACCGCGATCGCCGCGAGCACCTGCACCACGGGGTTCGGCACGACGATCTGGGTCATGGCGCCGACGACGATGATGCCGCTGATCGCGTTGGTGACGCTCATCAGCGGCGTGTGCAGGGCGTGGGCGACCTTGCCGATGACGTAGAAGCCGATCACGACCGACAGGGTGAGAACGAGGATGTGCTGCGGCAGGGGCGCGGGCGCGACGGCGCACACGAGGAACAGCGCGGCGATGCCGGCGACGATCAGACCGGTCTTCGCTCCCGCCGAGAGCCCCTTCTTGGCGGCCGGCGCGGGGGTGGATGCCGCGGCATCCGCCCCCGGCGTCGCGGGCGCGGCCGAGACCTGCACGGGCGGCGGCGGCCAGGTGACGGCGCCGCCGCGCGTGACGGTGACGGCGCGCTGCACGACGTCGGTGTCGTCGATGACGAGCTGCCCGTCCTTGCCGGGGGTGAGGAGGGCGAGCAGGTTCAGCAGGTTGGTGCCGTAGAGCTGCGACGCCTGTTGGGGGAGGCGTCCGGCGAGGTCGGTGTAGCCGAGGACGATGACGCCGTTCGCGGTGACGACGCGCTCGCCGGCGACGGAGCCCTCGACGTTGCCGCCCTGGCCCGCGGCCATGTCGACGATGACGCTGCCGGGCTTCATCGCGGCGACGTCGGCGGTGGTGATCAGTCGCGGGGCCGCGCGACCCGGGATGAGCGCCGTCGTGATGACGATGTCGACGTCGGCGGCCTGGTCGCTGTACAGCTTCGCGGCCGCGGCGTCGTAGGCGGCGCTGGTGGCCTTGGCGTAGCCGTCGGCCGAGACCTCCTTCTGCTCGTCGGGCACGACGACCTCGAGGTAGGTGCCGCCGATCGAGGCGACCTGGTCGGCGACCTCGGGGCGCGGGTCGGTGGCGCGGACGATCGCGCCGAGGCTCGAGGCGGCGCCGATCGCGGCGAGTCCGGCGACGCCCGCGCCGGCGACGAGCACCTTGGCGGGTGGGACCTTGCCGGCGGCGGTGACCTGCCCGGTGAAGAAGCGGCCGAACTCGTTCGCGGCCTCGACGACGGCGCGGTAGCCGGCGATGTTGGCCATGGAGCTGAGCACGTCCATCGACTGCGCGCGCGAGATGCGCGGCACGGCGTCCATGGCGAGGGCCGTCACGCCGCGGGCGGCGAGGGCGGCGAGCAGGTCGTGGTTGAGTGCGGGGCTCAGGATGCCGATGAGCGTCGCCCCCGGCTGCAGCAGCGCGATCTCGGCATCCGTCGGGGCCGCGACCGACAGGACGACGTCGGCGCCCCAGGTCTCGTCGCGGGTGGCGATGGTCGCGCCGGCGGCGGTGTAGGCGGCATCCGGGAACGACGACGCCGCGCCCGCGCCCGCCTCGACGCTCACGTCGTAGCCGAGCGCGCGGATCTTGCCGACGGTGGTGGGGGAGGCGGCGACGCGGGTCTCGCCGTCCCGCTCGCGGACGATGCCGATACGGGCCATGGTGCTCCTTCGATCGGGTCGGGCGGAGCGTCCGGGATCGCCCGGGCACCGCGCCGGGTGACGTTCCCGACTCTAGGGCGCGGGGCGGACGCCGCGGCGGGTGATGACGCGGAAATAATCCCGGTTCTTCGCTTCCGTAGACTCGTGTGCATGACCGCCGCCTCCACGCCCGAGCTCGAGTCCGAGCGCCGCGCCCTCGTCGACCTCATCGCCGCCGAAGCCGTCTTCCACGGCGACTTCACGCTCTCCAGCGGCAAGAAGGCGACGTACTACGTCGACATGCGTAAGCTCACGCTCGACCACCGCGCGGCTCCCGCGATCGGCCGGCTCGTGCTCGACGCGGTGCGCGACCTGAACGTGGATGCCGTGGGCGGCCTCACCCTGGGGGCCGACCCGATCGCGAACGCCGTCATGCACGCGTCGGTCGCCGCCGGTACCCCCGTGGACGCGTTCGTCGTGCGCAAGGAGCCGAAGGACCACGGACGCGGTCGCCAGATCGAGGGCGCCGAGGTGGCCGGGAAGCGTGTCGTGATCGTCGAGGACACCTCCACCACGGGCGGCTCCCCCCTGAAGGCCGCCGAGGTCGCCGCCGCCGCCGGTGCGGAGATCGTCGCGGTGGTCACGGTCGTCGACCGCAAGACCGGCGCCCAGGCCGCCGTCGAGGCCGCCGGCTACGAGTGGCGGTCGATCATCGACCTCGACGACCTGGGCCTGCAGGCGCAGTAAGGGCCTGCGGCTCGCGCGTCCCGCGCCGCAACGGATGCGGAGATCGCTGACGGATTCGGATGCCGTCGGCCGGCAGATCCGAATCCGTTCTCGGCATCCGATTCCGGCGACGATGACCGGGGAGAGGTGGCTCAGCGGAAGATGGGCAGCTGCGACGCCAGTGCGAACACGAGGCCCGCGAGCGTCAGCAGCAGGATGCCGCGGCCGTTGGGCAGCGGGGTTCCCTGCGGGGCGTCGCGGCGGCCGCGCACGAACAGTACGAGCGCGACGATCAGCAGGATCATCGCCGTGACGACGAACACGATGGCCATCACTGGTCGCTCCCGTCGCCACGGTCGCGCCGGCGGCCGCGGATCACCTGCATGACGAACACGACGAGCGTCCCGGCCAGCACGAGGGCGGTCGAGGCGAACAGCAGGGTCTGCTCGGTCGCGTTCACGGTGTCTCCTCCGCCCGCGTGGAGGCGGGCAGTCTCAGCCTAGCCGCGTCCGCGGGGCGAGCCCGGTCCGCGGAACGAGCCCGCCCGCGCCGAACACCGCGGCGGCGAACCGCGCCGCGATCTCGGCATACAGCTCCGTGTCGGGATGCAGGCTGTCGGGCAGCGTGTAGCGCGCCTGATCGTCGGGGCCGTAGAGACTCAGTCCGTCGAGGTACGCGATCCGCTCCCCGGATGCCGCGCGCACCCGCACCACCTCGGCCAGCTGCCGCCGCGACTCGGTCATCGTCAGCGCGCCGCGGGCGACGTCGGCGGCCTCCCCGGCGGCATGGCAGCGGACGTGACCGTCGTCGAAGAACTCGACGTCCGACGGTCCGGGGGTGTCCTCGCTTCCCGGCCAGAGGATCGACGACGCCAGCACGATGGGGGTGTCGGGATGCCCGGCGCGCACCCGATCGAGGAAGCCGTGCACCGCGGGGGTGAACGTGCGCTGATCGAACGACCGCGCCCCCACGATGTTGATGCCCACCTTCAGCGTGATCACGTCGGCGGGCGTGGCGGCGATGGTGTCGGCGACGAACGGATCGAGCATGCACTGTCCGCCGAAACCCAGGTTGATCAGCGAGAGATCGCTCGTCCGCGCCGCGATCACGGGCCACACCCCGGTCGGCGACGGCGTCTCGACGCAGTGGCTGATCGAGCTGCCGTGGTGGATCCACACCGGTGCGCGCGACGGCTCCGCGGCGGTCACCGGGGCGTCGGCCCGGAGGTCGAGCAGATCGACGATCATCCCCTGCGGCAGCCACACGGTCACGGCCTTCTCGGTCGCCGCACCGCCCGAGTCGCCCGTGCCGCCCGTGTCGCCCAGGGCGATCTCCAGCGTCGCGGGCTCGGTGACGGGCTCGTCGGCCGCGGCATCCCCGGTCCACGACAGCCGCCGCAGGTCGGTGATGGGGGCGCGCGCCGTGTGCACCGGCCGGCCGTCGACCTCGACGACCACATCGTTGACCGGCCCGGCGAGCTCGGCGAAGTACAGCTGCGTGCACCGCAGCGTCAGCGACAGCCGCGTCGCGGCGGTCGTGAACCGCAGCCGCACGCCGCTGGCGTTCGCCGTGATCGCCCGCAGGATCTCGCCGTTCGGCGGGAACTGCGCCCACGTGCTGCGTGGCAGGCGCAGGGGGCGGATGCCGCGGCTCTCGTCGACGTCGAGGTGCCCCTCCAGCAGCACCTGAGCCTCGCCGAGGCGCACGACCTCGCCGATCCCGGTCGTGTCGGTGGCGCGGGTGGAGGTGACGGACGTGCTCACGATGCGGTCCTCTCGGAGTGGATCTGGATGAACGAGACGGTGCGGGAGATCAGCTCGTCGCGCTGGGGGAGCTCGGCCCACCCGTGATCGGCCCCCTCGACGACGACCACCTCGGCGCGCTCGCCGAACACATCCGCCGCGGCGTAGCGCTCGGCATAGGAGACGGGCACGAAGTCCGCCGTGCCGTGCAACAGGAGCGCCGGCCCGCCGTACCCGGCGGCCCGCGCGTACGGGTCGAACGTGAGGGCGTCGTCGCGCATGGCCGGTCCCATCCGCATGCCGAGGAAGTCGAAGAACCCGTCCGGGCCGTCGAGCGCGGCCAGCGAACGCCCCTGGATCTGCCCCGAGCGGATGTCGTCGACGAACACGGCGGCCGTCGACCACATCGTCAGCGACCGGATGTCGGCCCCGCCCCCCGCCTCGGCCGCAACGGCCGCCGCGATGACCGAGCCGAGGCTCATGCCGACGAGGTGGAGGTTCTCGGCATCCACCTCGGGCCTCTGCCGCACCGCCGCCAGCACGACCGCCGTATCGGCGATGTCGCCGGATGCCGTCGTGTCGAAGAACTCCCCGTCGCTCTCGCCGTGACCGGCGCGGTCGAACGCCAGCACGCCGAACCCGGCCGCGACCAGCGCGCGGGCGAGCGTCACGAAGACGCCGGTGGTCTCCACCCGCGATCCGCCGAAGCCGTGCAGCAGCACGACGGTCGGTCGCGGCTCCCGGGCCGCGCCCGCCGCGGCATCCGGCAGGCAGTGCGTGCCGCGCAGCGTCCGTGCGCGGACGGTGGTCTCGAAGGGAACGAGTCGCATGGGAGTTCTTTCGTCGGGGTCAGCGGGCGAGCGTCGCAGAGCGGGGGAGGTCGGTGGATGCCGTGACCGTCTCCGACTCCACGTCGAACGAGTTCGTCACGCCGCGGCGGAAGCCGATCCAGCCGATGAGGAAGCCGGCGGCGGCGACGACCGACACACCCACATAGACACCGCTCGGGTTGAGGGCGAGAAGAGCCGGTGTGACGACGTTGAACCCGGCCGTCGCGAAGCGGGCGACGGCGTAGACGGTGCCCTGCGCGGTGGAGCGGAGCATGGTCGGGAACGACTCCTGCGTCCACACCTTCATGATCGTCTCGAAGCAGAAGGCGCCGGCGAACGTCGTCACGACGACCGAGACGACGAGGGCGGGCAGGGTGAAGCCGAACACCACGGGCACGAGGTTCGCGACGACGACCGCGATCGCGCCCGCCACGTAGTAGCTCATGCGGAACGTCGTGTCGGCGACGGCCATGAACCACACCGCGCCGAGGATCGCGGCGGGCATCGCCAGCAGCGTCCACGTCTGGTACTCGTTCACCGGGATGCCGGCGACGTTCACGGCGACGAAGGTGCCGAAGCTGCCGGCGACGCTGATCGCGATGGACGCGAGCGTGTAGTAGATGAGCAGCGTGACGAACGGGCGGCGGTACTGCGGGCGGCCGAAGTCGCGCAGGCGCCCGCGTTCGGCGCGCACCGTCTGCACGCCGGTGCGGCGCTCCTGCTGGGCGGCGAGCCAGGTCGCCGACTCCGGGATCGTCAGTCGCAGCGCGAGCACCACGAGCCCCACGCCGCCGAAGGCGGCGAACATGATGCGGCCGCCGGTCTCGCCGAGCGCGCCGAAGAAGATGCCGATGAGCACCGCCAGCAGGATGCCGAAGCCGCCCAGGAGGTTCGAGAACACGAGGATCTTGCCGCGGTTGCGGTCATCGGCGGCCTCGGAGATGGAGGCGAGCGCCGCGGGCAGGTCGGCGCCGACGCCGAGGCCGATGAGCGCGATGCCGGGCAGGAGGAGCCCGAAAGAGACGCCGAAGAACGGCGTGAGCGATCCGAGCACGATGAGGCTCATCGTCACGAGGAAGACGCGGCGGCGGCCGAACCGGTCGGCCAGGCGGCCGCCGACCAGCGAGCCGACGGCGACCCCGGCGGTCAGCACGCCGGTCAGCAGGCCCACCTGGTCCGCGGTGAGCCCGGGGGTGCCGGGGACGAACGACTGGAAGAGCACGAGGGCGACGGCGATGCCGGTGGTCGCGGCGGCGTCGACGAACGTCGCCATCCCGCAGACGAAGCCCACCCACCAGGGGTTGGGGGCGGTGCGAGCGGTGAATGCGCTCATGGTCATACTCCTTTGTACGTGCGGGATGGAGGTGGCTGGCGGCATCCGCATGCGTGTCCGAACTCCGGGCTCCGACGCCGTCGAGAGACAAGCTATACCGATATAGCACCGCGATGCAAGCGTGAATGTCGCCGTACGGGCCGGAGGAATCGGAGCGGCCGGGGCGGCATCCTCGACGTGGCGGACGTCGGCCGTGACGAACGTCGGATTCCTGCGTTCGATGGGCCCGCGGTCGGCCCGGTTCGGCCGACAGCGCGCGGATTCTCCGGCGATCGTCACGCCGCGGATCGGACTCGGGTCTCGACCCCGGCGCTCACGCCCGGGGTGCGGCGATGGAGCCGCCGGCGCTGACCGGCATCTCGACCAGCTCGTGACGCACGCCGTCGCCCGGGGACAGCAGCAGATCCGCCGCCCGGCGACCGATCTCGGCCTGGGGCAGGCGCAGCGAGACGAGCTGCGGGTCGGTCGCCTCGGCGAGCACGCCGCCGTCGAACGACACGAGCGAGACGTCGTCGGGCACCCGCAGTCCCGCACGGCGCAGGGCCTGGAAGACCCCCACGCCGACGGCGTCGTTGACGCAGATGATCGCCCGCGGGCGCGCCCCCGTCGCGAGCAGGCGCTCCGCGGCATCCCGGCCGTCGTGCACGGTCCAGTCATCGTCCACCGCCACGTCGCCGGCGAGCTCGATGCCCGCCTCCGCGAGCGTCTCGCGGATGCCCTCGAGGCGCCGCGGCAGCGCGACGGGACCCCACTCGTGCCAGGCGGAGCCGCCCGTGCGGCCCGGGGCCAGCGTGCCGACGAACCAGATGTCACGGTCGTGGCCGGCGTCCAGCAGCGCGCGGGCGGCGGCCGCTCCGGCGGCGCGCTCGTCGGGTACGACCGAGCTGATCGCGGGCGCGTCGGCCTCGCAGTTCATGAGCACGAGGGGGGTGTGCCGGGCGGATGCCGGGGGTGTCACGCGCCGCGTGAACATCGAGGCGTACAGGATGCCGTCGATGTCGCGGGCGACGAGGTCGTCGAGGAAGCGGCGCTCCATCTCGGCATCCCCCTGCGTGTCGACGGTGAACAGGAGCAGCCCCGCCTCGCGCAGGCGCTCCAGCGCCCCGCGCACCATCGAGTTGGCGAACGACGTCGAGCTGACGAAGTCCGAGACCAGGGCGACGGTGCCCGACCGGCCCGTGCGCAGCGTCTTGGCCGTGACGTTGGCGCGGTAGCCGAGATCGTCGGCGGCTTTGCGCACGCGCGCCATCGTCTCTTCGGACAGGCGCTGGTCGAGGCGTCCGTTCAGGGCGAACGATGCGGCCGAGCGGGAGACGCCCGCCCGCTCCGCGACCTCGGTGAGGGTGACCCGTCGACCGGAGCTGCGCTCCGTCACAGGCCCTCGGGCATCTCGGACTCCGCCGGCTCGGCGGCGAGCAGGTCGGCGACCGAGTCCACGATCTCGTCGGGGCGGAAGGGGTAGCGCTCGATCTCGGCGTCGTCGGAGATGCCGGTGCGCACGAGGATCGTGTGCAGGCCCGCCTCGATGCCGGCCACCACGTCGGTGTCCATGCGGTCGCCGATCATCCCGGTGTTCTCGGAGTGCGCGCCGATGCGGTTCATCGCCGAGCGGAACATCATCGGGTTCGGCTTGCCGACGACGTAGGGCTCCTTGCCGGTCGCGTGCGTGATGAGCGCCGCGAACGAGCCGGTCGCCGGCACGACGCCCGTCGGGGTCGGACCGGTCGCATCGGGGTTGGTGATGATGAAGCGCGCGCCGGCGTTGATGAAGCGGATCGCCTGCGTGATGCGGTCGAACGAGTAGTTGCGGGTCTCGCCGATGACGACGTAGTCGGGCTGTGTCTCCGTCTGGACGTACCCCGCCTCGTGCAGAGCGGTCGTCAGCCCCGCCTCGCCGATCACGAACGCCGTGCCGCCGGGCTGCTGCGAACGCAGGAAGTCCGCCGTCGCGAGCGCCGACGTCCAGATGCGGTCTTCGGGCACCTCGAGGCCCGAGATGCGCAGCCGCGCGCTCAGATCGCGCGGCGTGTAGAACGGGTTGTTCGTCAGCACGAGGAACGGCGTGCCGGCGTCGCGCCACTGCGCGAGCAGCTCGGCGGCGCCGGGGATGGGCTTGTTCTCGTGGACGAGGACGCCGTCCATGTCCGTCAGCCAGCATTCGATATCGGCGCGTGTCCGCATGGGGCCAGCCTAGCGGGGCCGTCCGGTCGTAGTCTCGACGCGTGGCACGCGATGACTGGGACCCGACGACGCTCCCCGACCTGTCCGGGAAGCGGTACCTCGTCACGGGGTCGACGGCGGGCTTGGGCTTCTTCTCCTCGCTGCAGCTGGCCGGTGCCGGCGCCCACGTCATCATGACCGGCCGCAATCCGAACAAGCTCGCCGTCGCGCGCGCGGCGGTGCGTCGTCAGGTGCCGGATGCCGAGATCGCGACGCTCCTGCTCGACACGAGCAACCTCGGGTCGGTGCGCGCGGCGGCCGCGACCGTCCGCGGCCGCGCCGGCCTGCACGGCCTGCTGCTGAACGCCGGGATCGTGCACCCGCCGCGCCATCGCGAGACCACCGCCGATGGGCACGAGGTCGTCTTCGCGACCAACGCGCTCGGCCACTATGCGCTCGCCGGCGAACTGCTGCTGCCCCTCGCCGCGGGGCGCGGACGCATGGTGTGGGTCGGGTCGATGTCCACCGCCATGGGCAACTACGACCCCGTCGACCCCGAGCTGGAGACGAACTACTCGCCGTGGCGCGCGTACGTGCAGTCGAAGGTCGCGACGACCGCTCTCGGCTTCGAGGCCGACCGGCGGCTGCGCGCCGCGAACGTGCCCATCGACAGTGTCGTCGCGCACCCGGGCTACGCCATCAGCGGCCGCACCCGCGGCATCCTGGGGGTCAACGAGCCGTCGCGGATGACGCGCTTCGTCGACAACCTGCAGGCTCCGATCACCCAGTCGAAGGAGCACGGGGCCTGGCCGCTCGTGCGGGCGCTCGTCGACCCCGACGCGACGGGCGGTCAGTTCTGGGGCCCGTCGCGCCTCGTCGCCGGGCCGCCGGCACTCGGCACCGCCAGCAAGCTCACGCGCGACGAGGACATCGCCGCGCGGCTGTGGGCCTACTGCGAGCACGCCACGGGGATCACCTGGCCGTACCTGAAGGCCAGTCGCACCCGCCGCCCCTGGCGGCGCTGAGCCCGCCGGCCAGCTCCTCCGCGGTCCCGGTCGCGATGCCCCCCTCGTCCCGACCGTGTCCCACTTATGGCGGGGTGCGTCCCAGATTGTGCGGTGCGGAGGGCCCGCAGAGGACCTCTTGTGGGACATCCCTGCCGGGGACCATCCCTGCCGGGGACATCCCTGTCGGGGCGGCGGGCGGGCGCCACCCGGGTCAGGCGGTCAGCCAGACCGCACCGGCCGCGCCGGCGGGAAGCGTCACGGTCGCGCCGTCGTCGACGCGGACGACGTCGGCTCCCGCGACCACGAGGCGGTGCCCCACATCGATGCCCGCTCCCTCCAGCGCCCGAAGCAGCTCGGGATCGCGGTCGCTGACGCGGAGCACCTCGCCGGTGTGGCCCAGGTCGGCGGCGGCCAGGAGCACGAACGGGAGGCGGTGGACGTTGCCCGCGGCATCCGGGATCGCATCGCCATGGGGGTCGAACCGCGGGTGCCCCAGTCTCTCGTCGATGCCCGCCAGCAGTCGGTCGCTGATCGTGTGCTCGAGCACCTCCGCCTCGTCGTGCACCTCGTCCCAGGCGTAGCCGAACTCCTGCACGAGCCACGTCTCGATGAGGCGATGTCGGCGGATGATGGATGCCGCCCGGAGCCGACCCGCCTCGGTGAGGGACACCGGACCGTACGGGCGGTGGTCGACCAGGCCCAGGCCGACGAGCTTCTGCACCATCTCGGTCACCGTCGAGGGAGCGAGCTTCAGCTCGGACGCCAGCTGCGACGACGTGATCGGCGTGGTCTGCCACTCGGTGTGGTGGTAGATCGTCTTCAGGTAGTCGTCGATCGCGACGGAGTTCGCAGCCACGTCTTCAGGCTAGCGGGCCGGGACTATCCGCCCGACAGCACGAGCCACAGCAGCACGGCGTTCAGCGCCACCAGGAACGCCGAGGCCAGCGCGCCCGCGACGGTCGTCCACCAGCGGTTGCGGTGCGCGCCGAGCACGTCGCGCCGCGCCGTCAGTGCGACGAGGGGGATGAGCGCGAACGGGATGCCGAAGCTCAGCACCACCTGGCTGAGGATCAGCGCCCAGGTCGGGTCGACCCCGAGCGCCAGGATCGCGATGGCCGGCACGAGGGTGACGAGCCGCCTCGCGATCAGCGGCACGCGGATGCGCAGCAGTCCGTGCATGATCTCGGCCCCCGCATACGCGCCGACCGCCGTGCTGGCCAGCCCGCTCGCGAGGAGGCCGACCGCGAACATCGTCGCGACGACCCCGCCGAGGCCGGCGGAGAGGGCGGCGTACGCGCCCTCGAGGCTGTCGGTCCCGGCCACCCCGGCGAGGTTCGCTGCGGCCAGCAGCAGGATCGCGAGGTTGACGGTGCCCGCCACGACGAGCGCGATCGTCACGTCCCACCGGGTCGCGCGCAGCAGGGTCGGGGTCGACTGCGCGCGGTCCTCCGCCCGCGCGCCCGGCGCGGAGAAGCGGTCGCGCGCCAGCGCGCTGTGCGCGTAGATCGCGTGCGGCATGATCGTCGCACCCAGGATGGATGCCGCGAGCAGCACCGACTCGGAGCCCTCGAACCGGGGGACCATGCCCGCGGCGACGCCGGCGGCATCCGGTGGGGCGACGAACACCCCGTAGGTGAAGCCGATGGAGATCACGACGAGCAGGCCGATCACGACGAACTCGAAGCTGCGGGCGCCGCGGCGCTGCTGAACGAGCAGGAGGGCGATCGACACCGCCCCGGTGATGAGCCCGCCGACGGGGAGCGGCACCCCGAACAGCAGCCAGAGGGCGACGGCGCCGCCGATCACCTCGGCGACGTCGGTCGCCATGGCGACGAGCTCGGCCTGCAGCCAGTACAGGCGGCGGGCCCAGGGGGCGCGCAGGCGGGTGCCGAGGGTCTCGGCGAGGCTCTGTCCCGTGACGATGCCCAGCTTGGCCGACAGGTACTGGATGAGCCACGCCATCGTGTTGCCCAGGACGACCACCCAGACCAGCAGGTAGCCGAAGCGCGCGCCGGCGGTCATGTTGCTCGCGACGTTGCCCGGGTCGAGGTAGGCGACCCCCGCGACGAGCGCCGGCCCGAGCAACCACGCCGCGCGCCGCGTCCTCGCCGGTACGGCTGCGGGCCGCGCAGGCCGGGTCGCACGGCTACCCGTCTCCAGCGTCGAGGGAGGACTTTTCGGCATGCCGAAAAATTAGCAGAGATTTCGGTGCGCCGAAATGTGGCACGTCGGGGATGCGGCGTCTGCGTGACTCCGCCCGAGCGGTGACGGGTGGGGGTGTAACCGGCCGCGAGCCCGGCTCGGGCGGAGTTGTGCAGACCGGAGGGCCGTGACCGGCCGGATCGGTAGCCTGGAGCGATGACCGACCCCGCGCGATCGCCGGAAGCCGCGCCCGACGCGGACGGCGAGCCGCAGCTGCCCGTCGGCGTCGGGCCGTGGCCCGGGGGAGCGGACGCCTGGCCCGACGACCCCCGGTACGACCGTGACCTGCTCGCCGACGGCGATCGCCGCAACGTCGTCGACCGGTACCGCTACTGGACCATGGCCGCGATCGTCGCCGACCTCGACGAGCACCGGCATCCGTTCCACGTCGCCATCGAGAACTGGCAGCACGACATGAACATCGGCTCGATCGTCCGCAGCGCCAACGCGTTCGGCGCGGCCGAGGTGCACATCATCGGCCGGCGCCGGTGGAACCGCCGCGGCGCCATGGTCACCGACCGCTACCAGCACGTCCGCCACCACGAGGACGTCGCCGCCTTCACCGCGTGGGCCCGGGAGGCCGCGATCCCCGTGATCGCGGTCGACAACGTCGACGGGTCGCTGCCGGTCGACCGGTCCGAGCTGCCCGAGCGGTGCGTGCTGCTGTTCGGGCAGGAGGGTCCCGGACTGTCGGCCGAGGCGGTGGCGGCGGCATCCGCCGTCGTCGAGATCACGCAGTACGGATCGACCCGCTCGATCAACGCCAGCGCCGCCGCGGCGGTCGTCATGTACGAGTGGTGTCGCCGCTGGGCGTGAGCCGCCGTCGTGCTCAGGCGCCCGCGGTGGTCCATTCCGGCCGCCGCACCCGCCAGCCGAGGGTCGCCAGCCGCGCCAGCATGTACACGCCGAAGAAGCAGATCGCGAGCCACATCAGGCCCGAGGCGCCCGTGGGATGCAGGATCCACAGCACCGCGAGCGCGGGGATGTAGGGGACGAGGTTCACCGCTCCGGCCAGCGCCAGGTAGCGCACGTCGCCCGCACCCATGAGCACGCCGTCGAGGACGAAGACGACGCCGCAGACGGGCTGCGCGACCGCCAGCGCCACGAGTGCCGGCTGCACCAGCGCGGCGACGTCGGGCGAGCCGGTGAAGACGAGACCGATCACCCCCGACAGGGCGCCGATGGCGCCGCCCACGAGCACGCCGAACCACACGCCCCACGCCACGGTGCGGCCGAGGACGCGGCGCACGAACGTCTCGTCTCCCGCCCCGAGCCCGCGCCCGATGAGGGCCTGCGCCGCGATCGCGAGCGCGTCGAGCGCGAAGGCGGCGGTGGAGAAGATCGTGAAGGCGACCTGCCAGCCGGCCAGTTCGTCGGTGCCGAGGGCCGTCGCTGCGAACACCGTGGCCAGGAACGCGGCGCGCAGCGAGACGGTGCGCAGGAACAGCCAGCCGCCCGCCCGCGCCGATCCGCGCAGTCCGTCGCGCTGGGGGCGCAGGGATGCCGCGTGGCGCTGGGCCAGCCGGCCCACGACGACGGCGTACGCGCCGACCATGGCCCACTGCGCGGCCACGGTGCCCGCCGCGGAGCCGGCGATGCCCCACCCGAACCCGTAGATGAAGACGGCGTTGAGCAGTGCGTTCAAGCCGAACCCGAGCCCGGCGATCCACAGCGGCGTCACGGTGTTCTGCATGCCGCGCAGCAGTCCCGTCGCGGCGAACACGATGAGCATCGCCGGCAGGCCCCACATCGACAGCTGCAGGTAGATCACGGCCTGCGCGGCGACGTCGGCGCCCGCGCCGAACAGCGAGACGAGCCAGGGGGTCAGCAGCGATCCGGCGACGGCGAGCACGGCGCCCAGGCCGAGCGCGAGCCAGAGGCCGTCGATGCCGGCGCGGACGGCGTTGGTCTGGTCGCCGGCGCCGAATCGCCGCGCGACGGCGGGTGTCGTCGAGTAGGCGAGGAACACCATGAGGCCGACGATCGTCTGCAGCACCGCCGAGGCGATGCCGAGACCGGCCAGCGGCACGACCCCGAGGTGGCCGACCAGGGCCGCGTCGACGATGAGGAAGAGCGGTTCGGCGACGAGCGCGCCCAGGGCCGGAACCGCCAGCCGCAGGATCTCGCGGTTGAGGGTGGGGGCGGCCATACTCCGAGCCTAGGGGCCGGTGCCGACCCCGTCCGGAGCGCGAGCGCGACTCCTCTAGCCTGGACCGATGGCGCGGCACGGCATCCTGCAGGACCTCCCGCTGTGGCGGCTGCACGCGCGGATGCCGGAAGGGCTGCGGATCGCGCTCGCGATCGCGACCGTGGCGCTGGGCGCCGTGATCGTCTGGCGCCCGACGACCGCGCTCGACGTGCTGGCCCTCCTCCTCGGCGGCGGCATGGTGCTCACCGGCGTGCTGGAGGCGAACGGCCGCGCCGAGGAGCGCGGCGGCCGCTGGTGGCGGTGGCCGGTCGCGATCGGCTGGTTCGCCCTCGGGCTGTTCGTGCTCGTGTGGCCCGGGCTCACGGTGCGGGCGGTCGCCGACATCACCGGCATCCTGCTGCTCGTCAACGGCGGGATCGGGGTGCTGTCCGCGTTCCGGGCGGGCCGCGGCTGGGATGAGCGGATCTCGGATGCCGCCTTCGGCGCGACCGGCCTGATCTTCGGCGTCCTGGCGCTCGTCTGGCCCGACATCACGCTGCTCGTCGTCGCCGTCGTGTTCGGGGCCTCGCTCATCATCCGCGGCAGCGTCGACCTGTGGGCGGCGCTCCGCCGGCGCCGAGACGAGCGCCGTGACCCCCGGCGCCCCGCGCCGCAGCGCCGCTGGGGGCGCACCGCCATGGCCCTCGGCTCCGTGGCCCTCGCGGTGACCGTCGCCATCGTGACGACGCCGCTGCGCGACGGCTCCACGGTCGTCGACGAGTTCTACGCCGCTCCGCGCGACGTTCCGTCCGAGCCGGGCCGGCTGATCCGTGCGGAGGAGTTCACGAACGAGGTCCCCGCGAAGGCGCGGGCCTGGCGCATCCTCTACACGACGACCGGCGTCGACGGACGGCTCCGCGTCGCGAGCGGGATGGTCATGGTGCCGCGCGACGGCGCGGAGGGCACGCGCTGGCCCGTCGTGCAGTGGAACCACGGCACGACGGGGTTCGCCCAGCACTGCGCTCCCACCCTGCAGCAGCGCCCGTTCTGGGTCGGCGCGATGTACTACCCGCGCAAAGTCGTCGCCGAGGGGTGGGCGATGGTCGCGACCGACTACAGCGGACTGGGCACCACGGGGCCGCATCCGTACCTGTTCGGCGAGGCGAGCGCGTGGGCGTCGCTCGACGCCGTGCGCGCCGCGTGGGAGCTCGAGGACGCGCACCTCAGCCGCAACACCGTGATCTGGGGTCACTCCCAGGGCGGCGGTGCCGCGCTCTGGTCGGGGGCGCTGGCCCGCTCCTACGCCCCCGGCCTGTGGGTGCGCGGCGTGGCGGCCCTCGCTCCCGCCGTCGATCCGCTGCGGCTCGTGCGCGACGTCTCGCAGGTGGCGGGCGGGACGATCTTCGCCTCCTACGCCTTCGCCGCCTATGAGGCGATCGATCCCGAGGTGACCTACGACCGGTACATCCGCCCGGGCGCGCAGACGGTCGTCCGGGCCATGTCGCAACGCTGCCTGAACGAGCCCACGATGGCGCTGTCGGTGCTGGCGGTCGTCGGACTCAGCGAAGACCGCGACATCTTCGCGGACGACCCCACGACGGGTCCGCTCGGCGCCCGGCTGCGCCAGAGCACCGCCCCCGCGCTCATCGGTCCCCCCGTGTTCGTCGGTCAGGGGCGCGCCGACACGATCATCTCGGTGGGGGCGCAGGACGACGCCGTCGCGCGCATGTGCGACGCCGGCCAGCGCGTCGACTACCGCCGCTACGACGGGTACGAGCACGCCCAGATCATGGAGGGCTACGCCCCGACGACCGCCGATCTGCTGGCGTGGACGCGGGCCCGGTTCGAGAGCGAGCCGGTGCCCGACGGATGTACGACGAACGACGGGTGAACACGGATCGCGCGGTCAGAACCGGCGCGTATCCTGTACGGCATGACCGATCCCTCCCTGCGCTCGGGTATCGAGCTGTCCGCGTTGAGCCCCGGCATCCGTCCTCAGGACGACCTCTTCCGCCACGTCAACGGAGCCTGGTTGGAACGCACCGAGATCCCCGACGACAAGGCGCGGTGGGGCTCGTTCCACCTCATCGCGGAGCAGGCCGAGAAGGACGTCCGCGCGATCATCGAGGAGTCGACGGCGGCGGAGCCGGGGACCGAGACGCGCAAGATCGGCGACCTGTTCACGAGCTTCATGGACACGGAGCGGATCGAGCAGCGCGGCGCCGAGCCCCTGCGCGACCAGCTCGCCCGGGTCGACGCGATCGACTCCGTCCCCGCGCTGCTGCGCACGGTCGGCGAGCTCGAGCGCGAGGGCGTCGGCGGCATGATCGGCGTGTACATCGAGCCCGACCCGGGCAACCCCGAGCGCTACGTCTCCTTCTTCGTCCAGTCCGGGCTCTCGCTGCCCGATGAGAGCTACTACCGGCTGGAGAACTTCGACAAGACCCGTGTCGCGTTCCGCGACTACGTGCAGACGATGCTCGCGCTCGCCGGCGTCGACGCCGCGGGCGAGGATGCCGGGCGCCAGGCCGACCGGGTGCTCGCGCTCGAGACCGAGCTGGCGACGCACCACTGGGACAACGTGCGCACGCGCGACGCGGTCGCCACCTACAACCTCATGACCTGGGATGAGGTGCAGGGGCTCGTCGGCGTCGACCTCGATCCCTGGCTCGACGCCGTCGCGCCGGGGCGCCGCGACGGGTTCGCCGAGATCAACGTGAATGAGCCGAGCTACTTCTCCGGCCTCGGCGGCCTGCTGGTCGAGGACCGCCTCGACGACTGGAAGGCCTGGCTGCGACTGCACGTCGTGCGCGCGTCGGCGGCGTTCCTGTCCGATGCGTTCGTCGAGGCCAACTTCGCCTTCTACGGCACCGAGCTCACCGGCGTCCCGGTCAACCGCGAACGCTGGAAGCGCGGTGTCGGCTTCGTCGAGGCGGCCATGGGCGAAGCGGTCGGCAAGGTGTACGTCGATCGCCACTTCCCGCCGGCGGCCAAGGAGGCGATGGACGAGCTGGTGGCGAACCTCATCGAGGCCTATCGCGCGTCGATCGCGACGCTGGAGTGGATGACGCCCGAGACCCGCGACCGTGCGCTGGAGAAGCTCGCCGCCTTCACGCCCAAGGTGGGCTACCCGCAGAAGTGGAAGGACTACACCGCTCTGGAGGTCGACGCCGCCGACCTCATCGGCAACGTCCGCCGCACCAACGCGTGGGAGCACGAGCGGCAGATCGCCAAGCTCGGAGCACCCATCGACCGCGACGAGTGGTACATGACCCCGCAGACGGTCAACGCGTACTACAACCCGCTGATGAACGAGATCGTCTTCCCCGCGGCGATCCTGCAGTACCCGTTCTTCGAGCTCGATCGGGATGCCGCGGCCAACTACGGCGGCATCGGCGCCGTGATCGGCCACGAGATCGGCCACGGCTTCGACGACCAGGGGTCGGCCTTCGACGGCACCGGCGCCCTCCGCGACTGGTGGACCGACGAGGATCGCGCGGCGTTCCAGCAGCGCACGGCGGCCCTGATCGCCCAGTACGACGAGCTCGTGCCGCAGGGTCTCGCCGCCGAGCACCACGTCAACGGGGCGCTCACGATCGGCGAGAACATCGGCGATCTCGGCGGGCTCGGCATCGCCATCAAGGCGTACCGGCTCTCCCTGGGGCTGGACAGCGGCGCCGACGTCACGGACGACAGCGCCGACGGGCCGGTGATCGACGGCTTCACCGGCATCCAGCGGCTGCTGCTGAGCTGGGCGCAGATCTGGCAGCAGAAGGGGCGCGACGCCGAGACGATCCGTCTGCTGACGATCGACCCGCACTCGCCCAACGAGTTCCGCTGCAACCAGATCGTCCGCAACGTCGACGAGTTCTACCGGGCGTTCGACGTCGCCGAGACCGACGCGCTGTGGCTGGACGCCGACCAGCGCGTCACGATCTGGTGACCACCGCATCGCCGCGGCGGGGGGAGCGCCCCGCATCCCGCCGCTCGCCGCGGCGATCCGGCGGGCGGACGCGATCGTTCTCGACGGCGCTCGCCGCGCTCGACGCCGTGGCGGCCGCCGGTGCGCAGGTCTCGGTGTGCGTGACCGACCTCGACTCGGGCGAGACGGTGCTCGCCGGCGACGCCCACCTCGTGCTCCCCGTGGCGGGCATCGGCGTCGTGCCGCTGCTCATCGAGGTGGCCGCGCAGATGGATGCCGGCACGCTCGATCCCCTCGAGATCATCGAGCGCACGTCGGTGCCGCCGGTCACGGTCGGCGGCCTCTGGCACCGGCTGGCGGCGCCCGCCCTGCCGGTGCGCGACCTCGCCGTGCTGGCGGCGGCGGCGTCGGACGCGGCCGCCGCGAACGCCCTGCTCGAGCGCGTCGGGCTCGACGCCGTCCGTGCGCGCGTCGAGCAGATCGGTCTCGTCAAGACGGCCCTGATCGACGGCTTCCGCGATCAGCGCGGCCTCGACGACGCCCCGCACGTCGGCCTCGCCTCGACGGGAGAGCTCGTCACCCTCTTCGCGGGCCTCGTGAACGCCCAGGTCGTCTCACCGGCGGTGAGCGCACAGGTGTCGGAGTGGCTGAGCCTCAACCAGGATCTGGCGCTCGTCGCCGCGAGCACGGCGCTCGACCCCTTCGCGCACGACGACGACCGCCACGGTCTGCTCTTCGTCAACAAGACCGGCCGGGGCGACGGCATCCGCGCCGAGGCCGGAGTCATCGCCGGGCCGCGCGCCGGCGCCGCCTACGCCCTCATCGTGTGCTTCGACGATCTGTCGGTCGCGCACCGGCTGCGCGCGCACGAGGCGTTCCGCGCCCTCGGGCTCGACCTCATGGAGTACGTGTACTGACGCCCGCCGGGCCGGGCCGCCGCTCAGGCCCGTGACGTTCGTCGGGGATTCCGGGCGCGTCGGCGCCGCGGGCGGCCTGCCGGGGTCGTCTGGAGCCAGAAGTCCGACGATCGTCACGGCGTGGGCGGGGCGGGTCGCCGGGGTGGGGCCGTCGCCTGCCCGCCGGGCCGGGCCGCCGCTCAGAAGACGATCGTGTGGTTGCCGTGGCGGATGACCCGGTCCTCGGCGTGCCACAGCACGGCACGTGAGAGCACCTGACGCTCGACGTCCGCACCGCGCCGAGCGAGCTCCGCCGATGACTCGGCGTGGGTGACCCGCACGGTGTCCTGCTCGATGATGGGTCCCTCGTCGAGATCGCCCGTCACATAATGCGAGGTGGCGCCGATGAGCTTGACGCCGCGCTCCTTGGCCTTCTTGTAGGGCTCGGCGCCGATGAAGGCGGGCAGGAACGAGTGGTGGATGTTGATCACGGGCACGCCGAGGCGTTCGAGGAACTTGGGCGAGAGGATCTGCATGTAGCGCGCCAGCACGACGAAGTCGACGTTGCCGACGAGAAGCTTCAGGATCTCCTCCTCCGCCGCCGACTTGTCGGGGCCCGCGACCGACGGCACGTGGAAGAACGGCACGCCGAAGCTGCGGACGTCCTCGGCCGTCGTCGTGTGGTTCGAGATCACCATGGGGATGGTGACCGGCAGGTCGCCGCGGCGGTGGCGCCACAGCAGGTCGAGCAGGCAGTGGTCCTGCTTCGAGGCGAGGATGGCCATGCGCTTGGGTACCGACTGATCGGTCAGCGACCACTCCAGCTCGAAGCCCGCGAGGGTCTGAGCGATGTCCGCCTCGATCGCGGGGCGCTCGAGGGCGAAGTCGGGGCGGTGGAACACGACCCGCTGGAAGTACGCGCCGCCGCGGTGGTCGTCGGAGAACTGGTCGAAGGCGACGATGTTGCCGCCGATGCGGGTGATCATCGCCGATACGGCCGCGACGATGCCGGGCTTGTCGCTACCGTGCACGATGAGGCACGCGTGGTCGGCGGGAAGGTGGGGATCGTGCACGGGAGCCATGGATCGATTCTGCCGGATCGGCGCCCGTGTCTCGTGCGCGCTCACGGGATGCCGTGCAGCACGCGGATCAGCCGCTCGACCCGCTCCACGTCGCGCGTCACGATCGCGGTGCGCAGCTCGGCGCACTCGACATGCTGCACCTCGGTGGCGACGCGGCGCAACGGTCCGCGTCCCCGCACCCGCGTCAACGCGATCGCGGCATGGCCATGTGCGCGGCGACCCCGGCCATGTAGCCGGCGAGCTCGCGGTGGTGACGGACCATTGCCTCATCGACCGCTGTCACGCGGGTGAAACGGCTGGGTTCGATCTCGACCAGGCCGATCCGCTCCAGGCGCATCAGTGCTTCGCGGACGGGTGTGCGAGAGACGTGGAGTCGCTGCGCAAGCTCGCGATCGCGCAGGGTGCTGATCCCCCCGCTGCGCCGTACTCGCGGGCCGTCGACGGTGTCGACGCGGACCCGACCTGCTTCCGATTCGATTCTGTCCCGCCTCGCCGGAGCGCAGCCGATATTCCGGCATGAAACGTCCCGGGGGACGCGCCGGAGTGCCCTCAGGCGCGGCGGGCGCCCTCGCCGAGCGTCTCGAGCTTCGCCCAGGCGATGTCGGGGTGGAGGCGTCCGCCGAGCCCGCAGTCGGTCGAGGCGATGACGCGGTCGGCACCCACGATGTCGGTGAACCGGCGGATGCGCTGCGCGACGAGCTCCGGGTGCTCCACGACGTTGGTCGCGTGGCTGACGACGCCGGGCACGAGCACCAGGTCGTCGGGCACGGCGGCATCCGCCCACGCACCGAACTCGTGCTCGTGGCGGACGTTGCCGGCCTCGAACGAGATCGAGCCGACGTTCGCCTGCAGCACGACGGGCAGGATGTCCTTCAGCTCGATGTCGGTGGTGTGCGGCCCGTGCCACGACCCCCAGCACAGGTGCAGGCGCACCTGCTCCTTGGGGAGCCCGGCGATGGCGTGGTTGATCGCGTCGATGCGGATCTTCGTGAAGGCCTGGTAGTCGGCGATCGAGGGTTCCGGGTTGATCTGGTCGAAGTTCTCGGCGAGCGACGGGTCGTCCAGCTGCAGGATGAGCCCGGCGTCGACGATCGCGCGGTACTCCTCGCGCAGGGCGTCGGCCCACGCGAAGATGTGCTCCTCGTCGCCGGCGTAGTACTCGTTGCGCACGCGCGCCGCAGACCCGGGGGCGATGGCCGTGAGGAAGCCGCGCTCGCCGTCCCGGAGGGCGCCGGTGAGGTGACGGATGTCGGATGCCACGGCATCGTGACCCCGGTACGCGAGCGGTCCGGTCGTCGTGGGGAACGCGGTGGCGGTGCGTCCCGCCTCGACGGCCTCGGCGTAGACGGCCGGGAACAGCTGCCGATCGCGGCGGTCGAGGAAGCTCGTGAGGCGGATCTCGCCGGGCGCGGAGCGCACCGGCGGCTCGTTGAACGCGTTGACCTCGGTGAGCGACAGGCCGCTCACCCGCTGGAAGGAGTACGACCACCAGGCGCCGTAGTCGACCGCGTTCGACATGGCCTTGCCGAACTCGCCGTCGCCGACGAGGGTGATGCCGGCGGCGCGCTGACGCTCCACGACGTCCGCGACGGCCTGGGCGGTCAACGACTCGAACGCGGGCGTCGACTGCAGCGTGAAGCCGTCGTCGGCGAGGGTGCGCGAGGCGTTCGCCTCGATGAGGGCGGCGGTGCGGGGCAGGCTGCCGGAGGTCGTGGTGGCGACGGACATGGGTCTCCTCCTGAGGACGATGGCCCGCGGGGCGGGCGAGTGTCAGAAGGCTCTTGCAGCGGCGAGGGGCGCAGGCTGCTCAAGGCGGAGGCTTCCGGTTTTCGAGCCACCGCCAGGATACGGCGACCGGCGCCGTCCGCGCGGACGTGTGACGTCGGGTGACACCCGCGTCCGGTGGGCGGATGCCGCCTCAGCGCACGCCGCGCATGAGCCGGAGGACCGGCTTCGCGAAGAGCAGCAGCAGAACGCCCACGCCGATCGCGATGAGGCCCAGCACGGAGAAGTAGGGCACCTCGTCGTCGGGGTCGTAGAGGGTCGCGAGCTGGCCGGCGATCGCGGTGCCGAGCGCCACCGACAGGAAGAACAGCGCCACCATCTGGGTGTGGAAGGCCTCGGGGGCCAGCTTGGTCGTCACCGACAGGCCCACCGGCGAGAGCAGCAGCTCCGCCACGGTGAACACGAACAGGATGCCGACGATGGCCAGCAGCGGCGTCGAGTTCTCGCCGCCGCCCGCGAAGGGCAGGAACAGCAGGAACGCCGCCCCCATCACGATGGCGGCGACGCCGAACTTCACCGGAGTGGCGGGTTGGCGCGCGCCGAGCTTCGTCCACACCGCGGCGAAGACGCCGGAGAGCACGATGATGAACACCGGGTTGATGGAGTTCACCCACGACACCGGCATCTCCCAGCCGAACAGGTCGCGGTTCAACCGCTTGTCGGAGTAGACCGTCAGCACCGTGAACTGCTGCTGGTACAGCGACCAGAAGGCGACCGAGGTGAGGAACAGCGGCACGAACCCCCACACGCGGCTGCGCTCCTCGGCATCCACCCGGCGGCTGGACAGGATGACCGCGAAGTAGGCGATCGCCGCCCCGATCACGGTGACGATCACGATCAGGGCGAGGTTGTCGGCGCGGATGACGCCGAGCAGCACCAGGACGACGATGAGGACGACGCCGGCGACCGCGATGCCGATCATCAGCGGGTAGCGCTCGCGGGGCAGCGGGTTGGGCACCGCGCGTGCCTCGGCGGGCAGCTGACGGCGGCCGAACGAGTACTGCACGAGCCCCAGGGCCATGCCGACGGCGGCCAGGCCGAAGCCCCAGTGGAAGCCGAGGCTGGACTGGAGGAGGCCCGTCAGCAGCGGCCCGGCGAACGCGCCCAGGTTGATGCCGAGGTAGAACAGCGAGAATCCGCCGTCACGGCGGGTGTCGTCCGGGCCGTAGAGGGTGCCCACGACGCTGGTCGCGGTGGCCTTCAGCCCGCCGGAGCCGATCGCGACGAGCACGAGGCCCACGCCCACGCCGACGAAGCCCGGCAGCAGCGCGAGGGCGATGTGGCCGGCCATGATGACGATCGCGCTGAGGAACAGCACGCGCTCCGCGCCCAGGATCCGGTCGGCGATCCAGGCGCCGAGGATCGTGGAGAGGTAGACGGCGCCGCCGTACGCTCCGACGATGCCGGCGGCCACGCCCTGATCGACGCCGAGGCCGCCCTCGCTCACCGAGTAGTACAGGTAGATGAGCAGGATGCCCTGCATGCCGTAGAAGCTGAACCGCTCCCACATCTCCACACCGAACACGTGGGCGAGCGCCCACGGCTGGCCGAAGAACCGGGTGTCGCGGTCTCCGGAGGACGCGGGCGCGGGGAGGACGGGCTGGCGCGGACTCATGGTGCGAGGCTAGTGGTCCGCCGGCAACGCGGGGTGGTGCTCGTCGGCGGGGCGCAGCGGGATGAAGGCCGCGACCGTGAGCGCGATGACCGCGGCGGCGAGCCCGAGCCAGAACGACACCTGGAACGCGGATGCCGTGGGCACGGCGCGTCCGTCCTGCACCGTCGACATGCCGGCGAGCACCGCCCCGACGACCGCCGCGGCCGAGCTCGTCCCCAGCGAGCGGAAGAGGGCGTTGAGGCCGTTGGAGGCTCCGGTCTCGGTCTGCGGCACCGAGCGCATGATGAGCATGGGCATCGCGGCGTAGCCGAACCCGATGCCGACGCCGATGAGGAGGTTCGCGATGAGGATGTGCCAGACGGCCGACGCGAACAGCAGGCTGAAGCCGTAGGCGGCGATCAGCGCGATCGCGCCGAGGATGAGCAGTCGTCGCGGCCCGACCGTGCTCGCGAGGCGCCCGGAGAACGGGGAGAGCATCATCATGACCAGGCCGGACGGCATGATCACCAGGCTCGCCGCCAGCAGCGTGAGCCCGAAGCCGGTCGGTGCGGGCAGCTCGAGCAGCTGCGGGTAGGACACGTTGGACGAGAACAGCGAGAACCCCATCGCGACCGACGCGAGGTTCGTCAGCAGCACGGGGCGCCGAGCGGCGACGCGCAGGTCGAGCAGCGGCTCGGCGATCCGCAGTTCGTACCACCCCCAGACGAGGAGGACGGCCACACCGCCGAGGCCGCAGCCGAGGGTCGCCGGTGACGCCCACCCCCAGGCGTCGCCGCGCGAGATGGCGAGCAGGATGCCGAGCAGGCCCACCGCGAGACCGAGCGCGCCGACGTAGTCGAAGCGGCCCGCCGTGCGCAGGACGCTCACGGGGACGACGAGCAGGACGAGCGCGAACACGATCGCGCCGAGGGCGGCGGCCGTCCAGAAGAGGGCGTGCCAGTCGGCGTTCTCGGTCACGAGCGCGCTCACGGGGAGTCCGAGTGCGCCGCCGACGCCGAGGGTCGCGCTGATGAGGGCGATGGCCGGGTCGACGCGGTCTTCGTGGAGCACGTCGCGCAGGATCGAGATGCCGAGGGGGATCACGCCGGTCACGGCCCCCTGCAGGGCGCGGCCGACGATCAGCCAGACCAGTCCCGTCGACAGCGCCGCGATGACGGAGCCGACGACGAGGGTCGCCAGCAGCACCAGCACGATGCGGCGCTTGCCGTACATGTCGCCCAGACGCCCCGCGATCGGCGTGATGACGGCGGCCGCGAGGAGCGTCGCGGTGACCACCCACGCCGTGTCGTCGCGGTCGGCGTGCAGGAGGTCGGGCAGGCGCGTCTGGATCGGGACGACCAGCGTGAACATGAACGACGAGGCGAGGCCGGCCAGCGCCAGCACGGCGACGATGGCGCCCTGCGGCGGCATCCGCGCCAGCCGTCTGCGCGCGGAGTCGTCGGTAGCCATCGTTTCAGGCTATCGTCCGGTCGGCGCGGTGGCTCCGTCGGGGTCCGGCGTAGGGTGACGGCATGGCGGACCTCGACAGCCGGACCCCCGACGGGTTCCGCATCCGACCCCTGCAGACCATGGCCCAGATCACGGCGGCGTCCGCCGTGCTCAGCGAGGTGTGGGGCGGCGATCGCACGGGCATGCCCGCGAACCTCCTGAGGGCGCTCGCGCACGTGGGCAACTACGCCGTCGGGCTGTATGCCGCCCCGACGGAGGGCGATCCCGCGGCGGAGCGCATGATCGGCGCGTCGGTCGGGTTCTTCGCCGCTCCCGACGACCGGTCGCTGCACTCGCACATCACCGGCATCGTCGGCGTGTATCGGGGGCGGGGACTCGGGCGGCTGCTCAAGCAGCATCAGCGGGAGTGGGCGCTCGGGCGCGACGTGCACCACATCACCTGGACCTTCGATCCGCTCGTCGCCCGCAACGCGTCGTTCAACCTGCGCGTTCTCGGCGCGCGCGTGGGCGCGTACTTCGTGGACCACTACGGCGCCATGGACGACGGGGTGAACCGCGGCGACGAGACCGACCGCATCTTCGCCGTCTGGGATCTGGATGCGCCCGCCGCCCCGCCGCGCGAGCAGGACATCGTCACCACCGTGGAGGTGCCCGCCGACATCGAACGGCTGCGACGCGAGGCGCCCGGTGAGGCGCTGGACTGGCGGTACCGCGTGCGGGAGGCGTTCCTCGGGCTCACCGAGGACGGCTTCAGGGTCGCCGGATTCGACGACCGCGGCTACCTCTTCGTCCGCGAGGGGGTGACGGCGTGAGCGTCGGCGGCGTCGTTCCGGAGGACTGGACGGTGCACCGCCGGGAGGACGGCGAACGTCTCGGCTGGATACGGCCGGACGGCGACGCCTGGACGGCGATCGACGTGCTGGGGCGGGTGGTCGCGGCATCCGTCGACTGGCTGGATGCCGAGGACGCGCTCGAGCGGCGGGGTCTCGCGTTCCTGGCCGAGCCGTGGATGCTCGAGCGCGGTGAGGGGCAGCCGGTGCGCGTCCGGCTCGTCGAGGTGACGCCGGCGCGGATCGTCGTCAAGGTCGACGACTACGGCGACATGAGCCGGCCGCACGAGGGGATCGTCCTGCCGTGGCCGCTGCCGCCGCAGCTGCGGCCGCCGCGGGAGGGCGATCCGGACGGGTTCACGCTGTCGCGCTGACACGCCTCCCGCGACAAATTGTGCACAACTGAATTGTGTGCAATGCTTTCCTCATGTCCGCTCCCGCCACGCTCGACGAGTTCGTCTGCTTCGCGATGTACACCGCCTCGCACGCCACGACGCAGGCCTATCGCGAAGTGCTGAAGCCGTGGAAGCTCACGTATCCGCAGTACCTGGCGCTGATCGTGCTGGCCGCGGGCGAGCGCACCGTGAGCGGACTCGGCGACGAACTCGGCCTCGACTCCGGGACGCTCTCGCCGCTGCTGCGGCGCCTGGAGGACCGCGGTCTGGTCCTGCGTCGCCGTGACGCGGCCGACGAACGCGTCGTGCGCGTCGCGCTGACCGCCGCCGGGCGCGAGGTCCACGCCGACGTCGTGGCGGCTGCCGGCTGCCTCGTGCCCGCGTTCGTCGACAGCGGCCGCGGCCTCGGCGAGCTGCTCGAACAGCTCGCCGCCATCACCGCCAACATGCGCGCGCTCGCCGCCGACCTGCGCACCGCCGCCTGAGCGGCGCGCCCTCCCACCTCCACGAAAGGAACCACCATGGACACCCTCTACACCGCAGAAGCCCTCGCCACCGGCGGCGGCCGCAACGGACACGTCCGCACCACCGACGGCATCCTCGACTTCGACGTGCGCGTCCCCAAGGAGATGGGCGGCGCCGGTGAGGCCCCGAACCCGGAGCTCCTGTTCGCCGCCGGGTACGCGGCCTGCTTCCACAGCGCCCTGCAGAGCGTCGCTCGCGCCCAGAAGGTGAGCATCGAGGGCTCCAGCGTGGGCTCGCGCGTCGGCATCGGCCCCAACGGCCAGGGTGGATTCCAGCTGGCCGTCGCGCTCGAGGTCAACATCCCCGACGTCGACCTCGCCGTCGCGCAGCAGCTCGCCGACGCCGCCCACCAGGTGTGCCCGTACTCGAACGCCACGCGCGGCAACATCGAGGTCGCGGTCACCGTCGTCGACGACTGATTTCGCGAACCCGCGTCATAAGCCACGGCATCCGCCCTCTCTTGAGTGAAGACCTCGAGAGGACGGATGCCGTGCGCACTTTCATCACCGCCATCACCGGAGCCCTGCTGCCCCGGGCGCCGCGTCGCAGCACCTACATCGCGCCGCGCTTCGCCGTGCTGCGCGCCCACCGCTGAGCACGAGCCCGGCGCACCCGCGCGCGGCGTAGCCTGAGCGCATGCCGATCGCCCGCCCCACCGCACCCGTGCGCCTCGACGCCGTCGAGCTGCGCGTCGTGCACCTGCCGCTGGTCTCGCCCTTCACGACGTCGTTCGGCACCGAGACCGTGCGGGAGGCGATCGTCGTGCGCGCCCGCACGGCCGGCGGCGACGGGTGGGGCGAGATCGTCACCCAGCAGGCGCCGCTGTACTCCAGCGAGTACACGCAGGGCGCGTGGGACGTGGCTCAGCGCTTCCTCGTGCCGGCGCTGCTGGATGCCGGGTCCTCCGCCTCCGGCGGCCTTTCGCCCGAGGACGTGTCGGCCGTGCTGGAGCCCTTCGTCGGCCACCGCATGGTGAAGGCCGGCCTGGAGCTCGCCGTCCTCGATGCGGCCCTCCGCGCCGAGGGGCGCCCGCTGGGCGAGTACCTCGGCGCCACGGTCGACCGCGTGCCGAGCGGGGTGTCGGTCGGCATCCAGCGCGACCCGGCCGCGCTCGTCGATGTCGTGGCCGGCTACCTCGACGAGGGCTACGTACGGATCAAGATCAAGATCAAGCCCGGCCGCGACGTCGCCGACACCGCCGCCGTGCGGGACGCCTTCGGCGCCATCGCGCTGCAGGTGGATGCGAACTCGGCCTACACGCTCGCCGATGCCGACACCCTCGCCGAGCTCGACCGGTTCGACCTGCTGCTGATCGAACAGCCGCTGCAGGAGGACGACATCGTCGACCACGCCGCGCTGGCGGCACGGCTGCGCACGCCCCTCTGCCTGGACGAGTCGATCGTGTCGGCCAAGGCCGCGCGCGACGCGCTCGCTCTGCGCGCCGCCGCCATCATCAACATCAAGGCCGGACGCGTCGGTGGCTATCTCGAAGCGGTCCGCGTCCACGACCTGTGTCGCGAGGCGGGCGTCCCGGTGTGGTGCGGCGGCATGCTCGAGACCGGCATCGGCCGTGCGGCGAACGCGGCCCTCGCGGCGCTGCCCGGTTTCACCCTGCCGGGCGACGTCTCGGCATCCTCCCGCTTCTACGCGCGCGACATCGTGCGCGACCCGATCGTGCTGGAAGACGGGTACGTGCGCGTGCCGACCGCGCCGGGCGTCGGCGTGGAGATCGATCCCGTCGCCCTCGACGATGCGACGGTCGCGCGGGTGGAACTGCGGCGGTGAACCGCGTGCGGCACCGGTCGGCCGTCGCCGCGGCCGTGATCGCGACGGCGCTGCTCACGGGGTGCGCCGCCGACGCGGAGCCGGTCGTCAGCCCCGGGCCGCCACCGGCGGGGGTCGCGGTGGTCGTCACCCAGCAGCGGTCCGATGTCGCCGACCGGCAGGCCGAGGTGCGGATCGAGAACCACGGCGACGTCGCGATCGAGGTCGGTGCGGTCCGACTCGACGATCCCCGGTTCGCGGCGCCCGCCACGCGCATCGTCGACAGGGTCTCTCCGTTGGGTCCGGGGTCGACGGTCGACGTCCGCGTGCAGTTGCCGGGCGCGGTGTGCGACGCCCCGCAGGATGCTGCGAGCACCGTGACGTTCGACTACGTGATCGACGGACGGGCGGGCCGGGCGAGCGCGCCGGCGCCGGAGCTGTTCCCGTTCCTCGCCGCGCTCCACCGGCGCGACTGCGTCGAGCAGCACGTGCGCCAGGTCGCCGGCGTCGACCTCACCGCGTTCGCCCCGTCGACCCCGGGAGCGCCCGCGACGCTGTCGGTGTCGATCGTCCCGCGCGGCGGCACCGCCCACGTCGAGCTCACCGGCATCCGCGAGACGAACCTGCTGACGTTTCCCGCCGCCACGGGAGGCCTGTACGCGCTGGACATCGATCTCGCCGACGGCCATCCTGACCCGACGATCATCGCGCTGCCGCTCGTGCCGGCGCGCTGCGACCCCCACGCCGTGCAGGAGGACAAGCGCGGCACCGTCTTCGTCGTCGACGTCGTGGTCGACGGCGAACCCGGCCAGTTCGCCCTCGCCGCCGGCCCTGCCCTCAAGGGGGAGCTGCTGGCGTGGGTCACCGCCTGGTGCGGCGAGGGCGACGGCGCCGGTCACTGAACGACCGGCGCCCGCGCCTCGCTTCATCTCCGATCAGGGGGTGGGGACCTCGGCGGATGCCGCGGCATCCGTGCGCGATGCCTGCTCCTCGCGCAGGCCCTGGGCCATCCCCCGACCCGTCGCCTGCCCCTGGATCACCTGACGCAGGTCGATGCCGGTGGCCGCCTGGATCGCGTCGAAGCTCGCCCGCATGCTCGAGGCCGACTCCGCCGCCATGTGGCTGGAGGCGCCCTCGCCGCCGAGCACCGTGATCGAGCCGACCTTGTCGAAGCCGCGCGCGAACTCCGTCATCATCGGCACGAGCGCCTCGAGGGCGCGCTGTGCGAGCAACGCCTCCTGGTTCTTCGAGAGGGCCTCGGCCTCCGCCTCGATCGCGGACGCCCGCGCCTCGCCGACGAGGCGCACCGCGTCGGCCTCGGCCTGAGCGCGCAGGCGCGTGGCCTCCGCCTCCTGCGCCGCGATCTGCGCACGCGCCTCGGCGGCCTTCACCTCGCCGTACGCCGCGGCATCCGCGGCGCGCTGGCGCTGGTAGAGGTCTGCATCGGCGACCTTCTTGATGTCGGCGTCGAGCTGCGCCTGCTTGTTCTCGGCACCCTGCAGCAGCACCGCCTGCTCGCGCTCGGCCCGCGCGAGGGCCTCGGCCTGCTCGGCCTCGGCGCGAGCCCGACCGACCTCGGCGGCCGCCGCGGCGGAGTTCTTGTCGAACGCGGTCTGCTCGACGAGGTTGGCCTCGTCGGTCGCGATCTGGCGGGCGCGCACCTCCCGCGCGGCGTTGATGCGGGCGACTTCGGCTTCGCGGCGGACGCGCTCGACCTCGGTGGCACCGAGGGCGTCGATGTAGCCGTTCTTGTCGGTGACGCCCTGGATCTGGAACGAGTCGAGGATGAGCCCCTGCGCGAGCAGGTCGCTCTTGATGCCCTCGGCGATCTGATCGGAGAGCTTCTGGCGGTCCTTCATGAGCTGCTCGACGGTGAGCGTCGCGACGACGCCGCGCAGCGCGCCCTCCAACTGCTCGGTGGTGAACTGCTCGATCGCGCCGTCCTGCGAGAGGAAGCGTTCGGCCGCACGGCGGACGAACTCGGGATCCGAACCGATCTTCACCAGCGCGACGCCCGAGACGTTGACGGTCACGCCGTTGGAGGCCTGCGCCGTCGGCTCCATCTTGATCTGACGTGCGCGCAACGAGATCATCTCGGCGCGCTGCGTCAGCGGGTTGACGAGGGCGCCGCCCCCGGTGATCACCGAGATGCGCGACGACTCGCCGCTGGCGTTCTTCTGGTTCTTGCCGACGATGACCAGGGCCTGGTCGGCCTTGGCGACCTTGTACCAGGCGCGGACCATGATGAGCAAGAAGATGAGGAGGACGATCGCGGCGACCACGGCGATGCCGACGATCACGAGCGTTCCCCCAGCGGCAAGAATCTCCACGTTACGAACCCACTTTCCTTTGCGTTGCCGATGTCCTTCGACCGTATCGAACGATGCCCCCGGATGCCGAGGAACGCCCAGATCTCGGGATAACCCCCTCGGACCCGGCGTGTCCAGACCTCTACGCTGGTCGCATGACCACTCCGCCGTATCCGCAGCCCGGCCCGCAGCCGATGAACCCGTCCGACGAGAAGATGTGGGCGACCCTCGTGCACGTCGGCGGGGCCCTCTTCGGATTCCTTCCGGCGCTCATCGGCTACCTCGTGCTGAAGGACCGCGGCCCGTTCGTGCGCGCGCACACCGCGACCGCGCTCAACTTCCAGCTCACCCTGCTCATCGCCGAGGTCGTCGGCTACGTGCTGATGATCGTGCTGATCGGCTTCCTCGTCGTCCCCCTCGTCTACGTCGTGCGCATCGTCTTCTCGATCATCGCCGCCGTGAAGGCGAACAAGGGCGAGTGGTACACCTACCCGGTGTCCATCTCCTTCCTCAGCTGATCGCCGACGGAGCGGAGGACCGCCCGCACCCCGCGGCGCGGAGCTATCGTCTTCCGAGTGACCACGACCGACTCCCTCCCCGCCGGAACGTTCTCGATGAGGAGCCCCTACGGGCGACGGGCCGCCGCGCTGTCGGTCGCCGCCGCGGTCGGCGGGTTCCTCTTCGGCTTCGACTCCTCCGTCATCAACGGCGCCGTCTCCTCCATCGAGTCCACGTACACGAAGGACGCGCTCCTCACCGGATTCGTCGTCGCCATCGCCCTTCTCGGCTGTGCGCTGGGAGCGGTCATCGCCGGCGCGCTGTCCGACCGCTGGGGGCGCCTTCGGGTCATGCTGCTCGGCTCGGCGATGTTCCTCGCCAGCTCGATCGGGTCGGCCTTGACCTTCAGCGTCCCCGATCTCATCGTCTGGCGCGTGCTCGGCGGCATCGGGATCGGCATCGCCTCGGTCGTCGCCCCCGCCTACATCGCGGAGGTCGCGCCGCGCCAGGTGCGCGGCAGCCTCGCCTCGCTGCAGCAGCTCGCGATCACGCTCGGAATCTTCACCGCCCTGCTGAGCAACGCGGTGCTCGCCGGCGCCGCCGGCAGCGCCGACAACGTGCTCTGGTGGGGGCTGGAGGCCTGGCGCTGGATGTTCCTCATCGGCGTCATCCCGGCCGCGGTGTACGGCATCCTCTCCCTGACGATGCCGGAGTCTCCGCGTTTCCTGCTCGCCAAAGGGCGCAACGACGAGGCGCGGGCGATCTTCGAGCGTCTCGTCCCGGCGGCCGACCTCGACAAGACGATGAACGAGCTGATCAGCGGCATCGAGGACGATCGCAAGAACCGGACCGCCTCCCTCCGGGGTTCGGCACTCGGCCTTCAGCCCGTCGTGTGGATCGGCATCATCCTGTCGGCGTTCCAGCAGCTGGTCGGCATCAACGTGATCTTCTACTACTCCACGACGCTCTGGCGGGCCGTCGGCTTCGATGAGAGCAACTCGCTGCTGATCAGCGTGTTCACGTCCGTGACCAATGTGCTCGTCACGCTGATCGCGATCTTCCTGGTCGACCGCATCGGCCGCAAGCCCATCCTGATGACCGGCTCGCTCCTGATGGCGCTCTCCCTGGGCACGATGGCGCTCGCCTTCGCGTTCGCCCAGACGGTGGACGGCGAGGTCACGCTGCCCGGGGCGTGGGGGCCGATCGCCCTGGTGGCGGCGAACCTTTTCGTCGTCGGATTCGGCGCCTCCTGGGGCCCGATCGTGTGGGTGCTGCTCGGCGAGATCTTCCCCAGCCGCATCCGCGGGAAGGCGCTCGGCGTCGCGGCCGGGGCGCAGTGGATCGCCAACTTCCTCGTCTCGTGGACGTTCCCGCAGCTCGCGGCGTTCTCGCTCCCGTTCACGTACGGCATGTATGCGGTCTTCGCGGCGCTGTCCTTCGTCTTCGTCCTCTGGAAGATCCCGGAGACGAAGGGCATGGCCCTCGAGCAGAGCGAGACGCTCTTCGTCCGCACGCCGAAGCGGTAGCGACCGAACCAACAGAATCGGAAGTTGTGAACGGATGCGGATGCCGCCGCGCGCGGCATCCGCATCCGTCGGCGAGATCCGAATCCATGACGGTGCCGCGCCCGCAGCCGTCTGGACGGGTGGGCCGGGAAGCCGCTGCGGCGGAAGACTAGACTCGACGGATGCCGGAGCTCTCGGCATCCACACCCTTTTCGCATTCGCGACACGACCATTTGGAGCCACCTGTGGCCGAGCAGTCCCGCCTCGACAAAGTCATCGCCCTCGCCCGTCATCGCGGTTTCGTCTTCCAGGCCGGCGAGATCTACGGCGGATCGCGGTCGGCGTGGGACTACGGCCCCCTCGGCACGGAGCTCAAGGAGAACATCCGCCGTCAGTGGTGGCAGACGTTCGTGCGCGGCCGCGCCGACATGGTCGGGCTCGACTCGAGCATCATCCTCCCCAAGCGCGTCTGGGAGGCTTCCGGCCACGTCGCCACGTTCACCGACCCGCTGGTCGAGTGCCTCCACTGCCACAAGCGCTTCCGCGCCGACAACCTCATCGAGGACTTCGAGGCGCGCAAGGGCCGCCCCGCCGAGAACGGTCTCGCCGACATCCCCTGCCCCAACTGCGGCACCAAGGGCCAGTACACCGAGCCGAAGGCGTTCTCCGGCCTCGTCAAGACCTACCTGGGTGTCGTCGACGACGAGTCGGGCCTGTACTTCCTGCGCCCCGAGACGGCGCAGGGCATCTTCGTCAACTTCTCGAACGTGCTGACGGCGTCGCGTCGCAAGCCGCCGTTCGGCGTGGGCCAGGTCGGCAAGGCCTTCCGCAACGAGATCACCCCCGGCAACTTCATCTTCCGCACGCGCGAGTTCGAGCAGATGGAGATCGAGTACTTCACGCCGCCCGCCGAGGCGCACCAGTGGTTCGAGCACTGGGTGGAGGCCTGCTGGAACTGGTTCGTCGACCTCGGTGTCGACCCCGCCAACATGAAGCGGTTCGACGTGCCCGAGGAGGACCGCGCGCACTACTCCGCCGGCACCATCGACGTCGAGTACCGCTTCGGGTTCCCGGGCAAGGAGTGGGGCGAGCTCATGGGTATCGCCAACCGCACCGACTACGACCTCAAAAGCCACTCCGAGGCGTCCGGCCAGTCGCTCACCTTCTTCGACCAGGCCTCGGGTGAGAAGTACACGCCCTACGTCATCGAGCCCTCGTTCGGTCTCACCCGCGCGATGATGGCGTTCCTGGTCGACGCGTACCGCGAGGAGGAGGTGCCCAACGCCAAGGGCGGCACCGACACCCGCACGGTGCTCGCGCTCGACCCGCGCCTGGCTCCCGTGAAGGTCGCCGTGCTGCCCCTCTCGCGCAACGAGCGTCTCTCGCCGCTGGCGCGCCAGGTGGCCGACGACCTGCGCGCGCAGGGCTGGAACGTCGACTTCGACGACGCCGGGGCCATCGGTCGGCGCTACCGCCGGCAGGACGAGATCGGCACGCCGTTCTGCGTGACGGTCGACTTCGACTCGCTCGACGACCAGGCCGTCACCGTGCGCGATCGCGACACCATGGCGCAGGAGCGCATCGCCCTCGACGCGCTCGTGGGCTACCTCGGCGAGCGCCTGCGCGGCGCCTGAGCCGCGGCATCCACCGATCGCCGCCGCGACGGTCGCCGTCGAACGGCTACCGTGGAGGCATGGCATCCGGCGCATCCGAGTCCACGCTCAGCATCCGCGATCTCGACACGCTCGACGAGATCTTCGCCGCGCATCGCATCCTCGTCGAGATCTGGGGTGGGCGCGATCCGCTGCCGGCGCCGCTCATGCGGGCGCTGCAGTACTCGGGCAACTACGTGGTGGGTCTCTACGACGGTGATCGCATCGTCGGGGCATCCGTCGCGTTCTTCTCGCCGCCCGAGCAGCACGCGATGCACTCACACGTGACCGGCGTGCTGCCGGAGTACCAGCGCCGCGGGTTCGGACGCCTCCTCAAGCAGCAGCAGCGCCAGTGGGCCATCGCCCGCGACATCGGCACCGTCACTTGGACGTTCGACCCGCTCGTGCGCCGCAACGCCCACTTCAACGCCAAGACGATCGGCGTGCGGTTCGTGCAGTACCTCGTCGACCAGTACGGCTCGGCCTACGACGGCGCCGAGCTCGACCAGCGCGGCCAGGGCGTCGACAGCGACCGCCTGCTGGTGGCGTGGGCGCTCGCCTCCGCTCCGGTGCGCGAGCCGGATGCCGCGGACGTCGTGGCGACGGTGCAGATCCCCGATGACATCGAGGCGCTGCGGCGCACCGACCCGACCGAGGCGGCCGCGTGGCGACTGCGCGTGCGCGACGAGATGCTCGGCCACTACAGCCGCGGCCTGGTCATCGGCGGTTTCGACGACGAGCGCGGGTATCTGTTCGTGCAGGGCTGAGCCGGTGCGCTGGGGGCGTTTCGACTCGCTGCGCTCGCTCAACGGCCGGGGTTCTTCCTCCCGGCCGCGACGCCTCAGCCCTTCGCCGCGGCCTTCGCCGCCTTCTTGAACTCGCGGACCTTGGCGAGCGAGTCGGGCGAGACGATGTCCGCGACCGACCGGTACGACCCCTCCTCGCCGTAGGCTCCGGCCGCCTCGCGCCATCCGGCGCCCGTGAAGCCGTACTGCTTGCCGAGCAGGGCGAGGAAGATCTTGGCCTTCTGCTCGCCGAAGCCCGGCAGCGCCTTCAGCCGCTTCAGCACGGTGGGGCCGTCGGGGTCGCCCTCGGTCCACAGCGCCGCGGCATCCCCGCCCCAGTCCTGCTCGAGGGTGCGGCAGAGGGTCTGCACCCGACCCGCCATCGACCCGGGGTAGCGGTGCACCGCCGGCGACTGCTGGAAGGCGGCGACGAGCGCGTCCGGGTCGTAGCCGGCGATGGTGGCGGCATCCACGGCGCCGATGCGCTCCTCGATCTTCAACGGGCCGCTGAACGCCGTCTCCATCGCCACCTGCTGGTCGAGCAGCATGCCGATCAGCAGCGCGAGCGGGTTGTCGGTGAGCAGGGTGTCGGCGGCCGGGTCGTCGGTGATGTGCAGGCTCATACATCGAGTGTGTCACCCGCAGACGCACCGTGACAGCGCCGTGACAGCGCCATCCTGCTCGTGACAGCGGGGCGGCAGCGCCTGCGGCGCACAGTGGATGACATGACCACTTCCTCCACTTCCACACCCACCCTCGCGGTGCGCGCCGAAGGCCTCGTGAAGGTCTTCGGCGACAACCGGGCCGTGGACGGCGTCGACCTGACGGTCGAGGCCGGCACGGTCTACGGTGTGCTCGGCCCCAACGGCGCCGGCAAGACCACCACCATCAACATGCTCGCCACGCTCCTGCGTCCCGACGGCGGCCGCGCTGAGATCTTCGGCCACGACGTGATGCGCGAGCCGAACGTCGTGCGCCAGCTCATCGGCGTCACCGGCCAGTTCGCCTCGGTCGACGAGACGCTGTCGGCGACGGAGAACCTCATGATCTTCGGCCGGCTGCTGGGCCTGTCCCGCGCCGAGGCGAAGAGCAAGGCGGCCGACCTGCTCGAGCGCTTCGCCCTGACGGATGCCGCACGCCGGCCGCTCAAGAAGTTCTCCGGCGGCATGCGGCGCCGGCTCGACCTCGCGGCATCCCTCCTGGCGCAGCCGCCGCTCATCTTCCTCGACGAGCCGACGACGGGCCTCGACCCGCGCACGCGCGGACAGATGTGGGACACCATCCGCGAGCTGGTCGCGACGGGATCCACCGTCGTGCTCACGACGCAATACCTCGACGAGGCCGACCAGCTGGCCGACCGGATCGCCGTGATCGATCACGGCCGGGTCGTCGCCGAGGGCACCGCCGACGACCTCAAGGCGTCGGTCGGCACCTCCTCGCTGATCCTGCGGCTCGCCGACGCCGCCGACACCGACGACGCCCTCCGCGCGATCGCGCAGGTGCTCGGCGTGCGCGGCGCGCTGTCGCCGGAGGCCGCGCGCATCACGGCGCCGATGGCCGACCCCGACCGGGTCGCCGACCTGCTCATCACCCTGCGCGAGGCCGGCATCCACCTCACCGAGATGAGCGTGCAGAAGCCGACGCTCGACGAGGTGTTCCTCACCATCACCGGCCGACCGGCGGATGCCGCGGCCACCGACCCCGCGTCCGCCGACGCCCCCACCGCCAACGCCGCCACCACGGAGGTCCGCGCATGACCACCATCACCCCGACCCCGATCGCCCTGACCCCCATCACCCCGGCATCCGAGCGTCGCCTGTCGAACCGCACGAGCCTGCGCCAGACGGTCGAGAACACCCTGACCATGGCCTACCGCGGGCTCGTGAAGATCCGCCGCACGCCCGAGCAGCTCGTCGACGTGACGGTGCAGCCGATCATCTTCACGCTGATGTTCGCCTACATCTTCGGCGGGGCGATCGCCGGAAACGTCGAGAGCTACCTACCGGCGCTGATTCCCGGCATCCTGGTCCAGACCGTCATCACGACCTCCGTCGTCACCGGCACGCAGCTGCGCGAGGACATGGACAAGGGCGTCTTCGACCGGTTCCGGTCGTTGCCGATCGCCCGCATCGCCCCGCTGTCGGGCGCCCTGCTGGCCGACACCCTCCGCTACGCGATCGCCACGACCATCACGTTCGTGGTCGGCTTCCTCATGGGCTACCGTCCGGCCGGAGGCCTCGGGGCCGTGGTCGCGGCGGGACTGCTGGTGATCGCCTGCTCGTGGGCGATCAGCTGGATCTTCGCCTTCTTCGGGGTCGTCGCCCGCACCGCCTCCAGCGTGCAGGGCATCTCGATGCTGATCCTGTTCCCGCTGACGTTCCTGTCGAACGCCTACGTGCCGATCGACTCGCTGCCCGCGCCGCTGGCCTGGTTCGCGAGCATCAACCCGATCTCGCACCTGGTCACGGCGGTGCGCGACCTGGCCAACGCGGGCACCATCGGGACGGACTTCTGGACCTCGCTGGTGGGGGCTGCGGTCATCGTCGCGGTGTTCGCGCCCCTCACGGTGCGCGCCTACATGCGCAAGGCCTGACCGACCGCGGGGTCAGTCGAGGAAGGCGGCGAGGGCATCCACGTCCTCGCCGCCGTCCTCTGCGTCGCGCAGCGGCAGTGCCGGATCGGGATCGCCCAGCACGGCGCGCAGCCGCGCGAAGGCGGGGTCGGTGACGTCGGCGCCGCCGCGCAGACGCACGGATGCCGCGAACGCCCGCCGCGCGGCATCCGTGCGGCCGACCGCGGCGAGCCACGCCGCCGTCGCGAGCACCACGTCGGCGGCGATCGGCTGATCGTCGGCGGCGAAGGCGACCGGCAGGGTCTCGCGCAAGGCGTCGCGCGCCTCGTCCGTCCGTCCGAGCAGCAGCAGCCCCTGGGCGCGGCGGGCACCCGCCCAGGCCTGCAGCTGCGGCTGCGGGTCGCCGATCGCGGCGGCGGGGATGGCCTCCAGATGGCGAAGCGTCGCCTCCGCATCCTCGGCGGCGATCGCGAGCGAGGCGGCCGTCGAGTGGTACTGGAACAGCGCACGACTGGATCCGTCGAGCTCGGCGAGGCGTCGCACCTCCTCCAGGCGCTGCTGGGCCTCGTCGAAGCGTCCGAGCCGCGCCAGGATGCCGAGGGTGAGCGAACTCTGCTGGATGACGTCCCAGATCGAGGTGAGGCCCGCCAACCCCTCCGCCGCCGCGTCCGACACCGCGAGCGCCTCGTCGAGGCGGCCCTGCAGCACGAGCCACTCGGAGCGCAGCTGGCTCGCCAGCGCCAGGCCCCACGGATCCTGCAGGTCTTCGAACATCCGCAGGGCCCGGGCGCTCGCCGTCTCGAGGGTCGCGATGTCGCCGCTGTTCTGCGCGGATGCCGCGTCGAGCACGGCCAGGAAGGCGTGCGTCCAAGGCGGCGCATCGGCGGCGGCCTCGTCGTGGGCCGAGAAGTTCCACGACCGGATGCGGCGGCCGCCGCTCTCGATGAGCGAGCGCGACGCCGCCCGCAGGAGGGCGGCGACGGCGAGGGACAGCTCGGAGGGGTGCCGGGCGGCGCCCGTCGAGATCTCGGCGGCGCGGCGGGCGAAGCGGTCCACCTCGGCGGGAGGGAGCGGATCGGCGGAGGCCGCCACCGTGAAGGAGGGGATCATGAGCAGCAGCGCGTCGAGCACGACGGCCGCCTCGCTCTCGGGGACGCCGTCGGCGTGCGCGACCCGCTCGATCGCGCCACGCAGCTCGCCGAACCGCTCACGCATGAAGAACGGCCACACGGTCGCGCGCACGAGCGACCGGCCGAGGTCGCCGAGGTCGGGGTCGGTCTGGGTGAGCCGGATCGCGGCGGACAGCGACTCGTCGTTCTCGTCGAACCAGGCGAGCCCGTCGCGCACCCCAGGCCCGCGCAGCTGCTGCTCGTGCTGGGCGCCGAGCGCCGCGAGCACGCGCGCGGCGGCGATCTGCGCCTCGCGCTCGCGGCCGTCCGCGCGCAGACGCTCGCGGCCGTACTCGCGAACGGTCTCCAGCAGGCGGAACCGCCCGTGCGTGCGCGTCAGCAGGGAGCGGTCCACGAGGGCGTCGAACGCCTCGGGTCGCGTTCCGAACGCCGCGGCGACGGCGGCGGCATCCCGCACGCCGACGCCGTCCGCGAAGACGGATGCCGCCGTCAGCGCCGTCCGCTCGTCCGTGGGCAGCGGCTCCCAGCTCCAGTCGATCAGGGCGCGCAGGGTCTGGTGCCGCGGATCGGCGACGCGAGGCCCCGAGCCCAGGAGAGCGAACCGGTCGTCGAGGCCGGAGTCGATCTCCGCGAGGGTGAGCGTGCGGGCCTTCGCCGCCGCCAGCTCGAGCGCGAGCGGGAGCCCGTCGAGCCGATGGACGATGCGCGCGGTGGTCTCCGCCTCGGCGGCGTCGGGCGGCGTGCCGCGCGCGGCACGCACGCGCCGCTCGAAGAGCTCGACGGCGTCGGCGTCGGGCAGCGGTCCCAGCGCGACGAACGCCTCGCCGGGCACGCCCAGGGGTTCGCGGCTCGTCGCGAGGATCCGCGCCGCGGGCAGGGCGGCCAGCAGATCTCGCGCGACGGCCGCCGCGGCCGCGCTGACATGCTCGCAGTTGTCGAGCACCACGAGCACGTCGCGGCCGCGCAGGGCGTCGACGACGCGGTCGCGGTCGCTCTCCTCGCGACGCGGCGGGGTCTCGCCGAGCCGGATGCCGCGGCCGGCGGACGCCGCGATGGCCGCCCAGATCTCGGCCGCCGCGGCCGGAGCGAGCTCGACGAAGAGCGTGTCGGGCGTTCGGCGCGCCGTCTCCAGGGCGAGCGTGGTCTTGCCGGCGCCGCCGGGACCGATGACGGTGACGAGCCGCTCCGCGCGCAGCTGCGCCGCGATGGTCGTCAGCTCGTCGCCGCGGCCGATCAGCGGCGTCAGCGCCGCCGGCACGGCGGGCGCACGGGAGGCGGCGGGGGCTTCGGCGTCCGGTGCGGCGGCGGCCGCGGCGGCGTCCGCGGCGACGAGGCGCTCCGCGTGGGCGCGGTCTTCGAGGAGGTCGCGCAGGGCCCAGTCGAACCCGTCCGGCACCCACGGATCGCCCACCCAGAGGGCGATCGCTCGGCGTGCGAGCGCGGCCGCCGCGGCGGGGTCGCCCGCGGCCCGGGCCTCCGACACGAGATCCTGGAAGCGTGTGAGATCGATCTCGTCTCGGCCGATCGTGAGGCGGTAGCCGCCCGACACCGACGCGATCGTCGCGGCCCCGAGGGCGCGGCGCAGCCTCGAGACGAGGGACTGCAGCGCGGCGCGCGGGTCGTCGGGCGCATCCAACGACCAGAGGTCGTCGGCCAGCGCCCGCACCGACACGACGGCGCCCGCGTCGACGGCGAGACGGAAGAGAAGTCCCTCCTGCCCGCGTCCGCGCGCCGGCAGGGGGCCGGCATCCCACGCCGGACCGCCGAAGTAGGTGAGCCGCACGGCTCCACTCTAGGTCCGCGCTCCCGCGTTCCTGCGTGCGGAACTCGAAGATTTGTTCTATACTGGGATGAAGAAGCCCCGTGCGTGCCCCCGTCGTGATGCGGGTCGTGTTCTCCGGCGTGTGCCGGTGGGGGAGTCATGCGCGCTGTGGTGGAGGCGCCGGGATCGCCGGGATCGGTGTGGCCGGCGTTGGACGTGCTGGTGTCCGGCGTCGTCGATGCGCGCCGTCGTGCGGCGCGGGCGCAGGCGGCGGAGGCGCGGTTGTGCGCGGCGGCGGTCGATGTTGTCGCGGATCGGGTGGCGCTGCTGCGTCAGGAGGCGCTGCAGCAGGGACGGTCGGTGGGGTCGGGTGAGGCTGATCTGCCGTTGCGGGAAGTCGCGTTGGAGCTCGCGATGGCACTCCGGGTGTCGGATCGGGGTGTGCAGCGACGGATGTCGGAGGCGTACCTGCTGCGCGAGCAGTTCCCGACCACGCTGGAGATCTGGGGGCAGGGTCGGATCGATGCCGGTCACGCGTGGGCGATCGGTCGTACGGGCGGGCTGCTGCGCACCGAGGCCGACCGCGCCCGATTCGAGGCCCTCGCTCTGGATGTCGCGCAGTCGGAGTCACCGGCCCGGATGGCGGCGGCCGCGAAGGCGATCGCGGCGACGATCGATCCCGCGGCGTTCACCGAGGCCGCCCGCCGCGCGTACGACTCCCGGTCGGTGCGTCTGTTCCCCCTCGACGACGGGATGGCGCGGTTGATCGCGGATCTTCCCGCCCCGCTCGCCCAGGCGATCCACGACAGCCTCACGAACCGTGCCCGCGGCATCCTCGACCAGCCGGCTGACGGTGATCCCGACGGCGACGGTGGTCACGACGATGCTGATGGCGGCGACGTAGGCGGCGGCGATGCGGGTGCTGAGTGTCTGCGGACCGGTCCCACCGGCGGGACGGATGCTCGCACGCTCGATCAGGTCCGCGCGGACGTGTTCAGTGACCTGCTCCTCACGAGCACCCCGTCCACGACCGTGACCGGCGCCGGCCTCGACGCCATCACCGCACGAATCCAGGTCACCGTGCCCGCGCTGACCCTCGCCGGCGACCCCGACGGAGGCCCGGCGATCCTGACCGGGTACGGCCCCATCGACCCGACGATCGCCCGACGCCTGGCCGCCCTGGCCCCCGGGTGGGATCGGGTGTTCACCGACCCGGCCACCGGCATCCCCGTCGCCGTGGACCGGTACCGGCCGTCCGCCGAGATCCGCCGTTACCTCGCTGCACGGGATGAACGCTGCCGCACCCCCGGCTGCACCCGCCCCACCCACCGCTGCGACCGAGACCACACCACCGCAGCCGCAGACGGCGGCCCCACAGCACCCGACAACCTCGCCCACCTGTGCCGCCGCCACCACACCGTCAAGCACCACACCGCCTGGCAGGTCCGACACCTCGGCGGCGGCACCCTCGAATGGACCTCACCCACGGGACGCCACTACCACGACCACCCACCCGGACGCGTCCGATTCGTGCCGCACACCGAGGACCCACCACCGTTCTGAGCACCACGCACGGGTCACGTCGTGCGCGGGCGCCCCGGCGCAGACGGGATGGGAGGATGGGGACGTGTCCGAGCGCGCCGAACCCACCCTCGCCGACCGTGCCCGCGCCACCCGCGTGGTCGTCGTCGGTGGGGGGATCGCCGGCCTGACGGCCGCGTGGGAGTGCGCGCGCATCGGGATGCCGGTCGTCCTCCTCGAAGCCGGCACCCGCGTGGGTGGAGCCATCGAGACCGCGACGCTCGACGGGATCGACATCGACCTGGCCGCCGAGGTGTTCTCGCTCTCCGCCCCCGCCCTCGCCGACCTGATCGACCAGCTCGAGCTGCGCGCCGACGTCGAGCCCGCGGCCGACGAGAGCGTCGCCGTCGCCGTCGCGGCCGGTGACGGTCTGCACATCGTGCCGCTGCCCGCGAACCGCGCCGGCATCCCCGCCAACGTGTGGGCGCCGGCCGTGCGCCGCCTCGTGGGAAGCGCGGGCGTCTGGCGGGCCTACCTGGACCGCCTGCGGCCTCCGCTGACGATCGGCCGCGAGCGTCGCCTGGGCGCCCTCGTGCGTACACGGATGGGAGCGCGCATCCGCGACCGGCTCGTGGCCCCCCTCACGATCGGCACCTGGGGAGTCGACCCCGACGAGATCGACGTCGACCTCGCGGTGCCCGGCCTCAGCGCAGCGCTGACGCGGGCGGGTTCGCTCGGCGGCGCCGTCGACCAGCTTCTCCCGGCACGGTCGGAGGACGGCGCCGAGCCGCCCCGGGCCCGCAGGGCCACCCTGCGCGGCGGCATGGGCCGCCTCGTCCAGGCGCTCGCCGAGCGGCTGCTCACCCTCGACGCCGACATCCGCGTCGGGCACGCGGTCACCGCGCTCTCCCGCACCGAGACGGGCTGGCTCGTCCACGTCGACGGCGGCGATGACGCCGTCGATCGGGGCGACGACGGCGTCCCTCAGCCGCTGCCCGCCGACATCGTCGTCCTCGCGGCCGGTGCGCCCGCCGCGTCGACCCTGCTCGCCCCGCTCGGCGTCACGCTCGATGCCCCCGCCCGCCCCGCCCGCGAGGTCGTCACCCTCGTGATGGATGCCGGCACCAGCGCCGCCGGCCCGGCGACCGTGTACCCGGTGCCGGGCGCAATGGCCGCGGCATCCGTCATCGACGCCGGCGCCGCCTGGCCGAGCGTGCGTGCCGCGTCCGGCCCCACGCGGCGCGTCTTCCGCGTTACCGTCGATCCCGACCAGGGCGGCGATGACCCCTTGGCTCTCGCGGCGCGCGACCTCACGCGGCTGTGGCCGGGCATCGGCGCGATCCGGGCGAGTGCGCAGCGCACCGCGTTCCTCGCGCCGCCGTCGTCGACGCTCGGCCACGCCGAGCGTGCGGCCGCCCTGCGCGCCCGCATCGCGCCGCTCGGGCGCATCGTCGCGGTCGGGGAGGACCTGGCCGGAGGCGGCATCTCGAGCGTCGTCGCCGACACGATCGACGAGGTCGAGCGCGTCCGCCACGATGTTCTGTGGGGCCGGCCCTAGCACAGCGCGCCCCCGCGGGACAGCCCCGCACCGATCGGATGCCGGAATCGGAATATGGGGCTACCCTGGAGGAACGAAGCACCACGGGCTCGAACACGAGGAGACGCCATGAGGGGCAAGATCGGGATCGTCGTGGGACTCGCCGCAGGCTACGTACTCGGCTCCCGCGCCGGGCGTGAGCGCTACGAGCAGATCAAGGCGGCGTCCCTCAAGCTCTGGAACACCCCGCCGGTGCAGAAGCAGGTCGTCAAGGCGAAGGAGCTCGGAAAGAGCGCCGCCCTCGCCCTGCCGAGCGCGTTGTGGGACGGGGCCGTCAAGGTCACCCGCGCGGCCGGCAAGGGCTCGACCCCCGGACAGAAGCTCGATTCCGCGCTGAAGGCGGGGCGCGCGTCGGCCGACGACGTCGCGCGCGGGGCGGAGAAGACGGCGGCCGAGGTCAAGAAGGCGGCCGACAAGGCCGTCGCCGACGCGAAGAGCGAGGCCAAGAAGGTGGCGGGCGACTGAGATGGCCGCATCCCGAGGGTTCCGCGATCGCTCCGACGACAGCCTGCTGACACTCGTCGGCGAGGTCCCCGAGCTCGTCCGCAACCTCGTCGTCGCCGAGGTCGACTCGGCGAAGAACTGGGCGAAGAAGGCGGGCAAGGATGCCGGCATGGGCGGCGTCTGGTTCATCGTCGCGCTCTTCTTCCTCTTCTGGTCGCTGCCGGCACTGGCCGCGTTCGCCATCATCGGGCTGTCGTCGTGGATGCCCGCGTGGCTCGCGAGCCTCATCGTCGTGGTGATCGCCCTCGTGGGAGCGGCCGTGTTCGCCTGGCTCGGACTCCTGCGGTTCAAGCATCTGAGCCGCTCGACCAACCCCGTCGACGCCGTGAAGGTCGACGCGCGCATCGTGAAGGACGTGGCCGATGAGTTCTGACCAGCCCATTCCGCGCACTGCGGTCGCCCTCGGGATCACCGACCCGGTGGAGAGCGCCCGCGCCGAGCTCAAGGCCGCCCTCGCCGCGATCGAGGAGAAGGCGAACGTCCCGAAGCGGGTCGCGAACGCCGCCGACCGCGCGGTCGGCGACGCCCGCCGGTTCGCCCGCCGCAAGCCCGCTCCGGCGACCGCCGCCGTGCTGGGAGCCGCCGCGCTGGTGGGGCTCACGGTGTGGGGCATCGTCCGCGCCTACACCCGCTGACCCCGCGCGACGCCCGCACGCGCGCGATATTGCGTGTCGGCGAGGCGCTGTCAACCCGTGTCCGCGCGTCCCGCGCCCCGGGGTATGCTCGTGTCTCAGGCAGCGGCAATGGTGCGCAAGCTGCCGGCAACGACGACCCGAGCCGCGCAGCCTTGGCGTTCGCGCGTGCACGCCCCGTCGTTGCCGGACGCGCGAAACCGTGTGTCCCGACTGAGCATCACGAGAGTCGAGCATGATCCCTGACCCGCACGCCGCCAAGCCGCTCAAGGGGTGGCGAGTGCTCGTGCCCCGCGGTGGACCGTGGGGCGACTCCGTGGCCGCGACGTTGCGTTCCCAGGGTGCCGTGCCGGTGATCGCCCCCCTCATCAACTTCGCCCCGTCGACCGACCAGGCCACCCTCGAGACGGCCCTCGCCGACCTCGCCGCCGGCGCGTTCGACTGGGTCACCCTCACGAGCGCGACGACGGTCGACGTCCTGTACGCGTACCGCGCCGTCATCCCGGCGACCACGCGCGTGGCCGCGGTCGGCGAGACCACGGCGGCCGCACTCAGTGCGGTCGGGTACCGCGTCGACCTGGTGCCCGACGATGACAACTCCGCCGCCGGGATGGCCGGCCAGCTCATCGATCTCGAGCCCGAGCCGCGGCACATCCTCACCCTGCGCAGCGAGATCGCCAAGCCCGTCTTGACGCGCAGGCTCACCGAGGCCGGTCACGACGTGCGCAGCGTCGTCGCCTACCGCACGGTCGGCGTGCCGGTCACCGAACGCATCGCCCACGACGTCGCGAACGGCCGCATCAACGCCATCCTCGTCAGCAGCGGCTCGGTGGCCGAGCAGGTGCGGCTGCAGTTCCCCGAGATCCCCGACACGACCGTCATCGCCGCGATCGGCCCGCGCACCGCGAAGGATGCCCGCAAGGTCGGGCTCGGCGTCAGCGCGGTCGCTCGCGAGCAGACCGTCGACGGCCTCATCGCGGCCGTTTCCAGCTTCCCCCTGCCGCACGCCAACGACGAGTTCCACCTCTGAGCGGGCGGGCGTGAGGCGCCCGGATGCCGGGCGTCAGCCGAGGAGCCTCGCGAGGAAGAGCGCCTGCTCGTCCCACTGGAACGCCTGTCCGCCCTCGTGCTCGTTGAAGTCGTAGACCCGCATCTGCTTGTCGTCGCGGTCGACGTGGTTGAAGGCCGCGTAGACGGTCGACGGCGGGCAGACGGGATCGAGCAGCCCGACCGAGAACAGCGACGGCGCGCTCACGCGCCGCGCGAAGTTGACGCCGTCGAAGTAGGACAGGGTCTCGAACACGCCGGCGCTGGCGCCGCGGTGCACCGAGAGGTAGCGCACGACCTCGTGGTACGGCTCGCGGTCGGTCATGCCGATCGCGCGCTCGAAGTGGCAGAGGAAGGGCACGTCGGGCATGACGGCGAGGAGGCCGTCGCTCAGGCCCGCGGCGGCGAGCGTGATGCCGCCGCCCTGGCTTCCGCCCGTCACCGCGATGCGGTCGGCGTCGACGATCGTCAGCGTGCGCGCGGCATCGATGAGGCGCACGGCGTCGGTGAAGACGCGACGGTAGTAGTAGTCGTCGGGTGACTCGATGCCGCGGGTCATGAACCCGTTCGTCGACGGGCCCGTGCCGTGCGGATCGGGCGTCGCACCGGGGGAGCCCCACGTCGAGCCCTGGCCGCGGGTGTCCATGAACAGGTGCGCGTAGCCGGAGGAGGCCCAGCCCAGCCGCTCCGTCGGAAGCCCCCGGCCGCCGCCGTAGCCGTTGAACTCGATGACCGTGGGCAGCGGCCCGGCCTCGCCGCGAGGAACGCGCAGCCAGGCCTTGACCGGCTCGCCTCCGTAACCGGGGAAGGTCACATCGAACACGTCGATGGTCGTCAGCACCGTCTCGACCGGCTCCAGCGTCACCTCGCCGCCCGCGGCCCGGGCGCCGGCGAGCGTCCGCGACCAGAAGTCGTCGAAGTCCGCGGGCTCGCGCACGTCGGGGCGGTAGGTCTCGAGGGCGTCGGGATCGAGGTCGAATCGTGGCATAGCGGGCTCCGTGCTGGCGGTCGGACGGGGCGTCTGCCCCGCCGAATCCTCACGATATCGCCTGGCGAGACCGGATCGTTGCCGTGCTGTGAGCATCCGCACATGGCGGCGCTGGCAGACTGATGGCATGGTGACCCTGCTGCTGGACGCGACGCAGCTCGAGGTCGTGCTGTCGGGCGTCGAACGCGCTCTGTCACGGCGATCGGAGAGCGTCCGCGTCGACCGTTCGCACATCCTGAGGGTGCAGCTGACCGACGACGCCTGGACCTGGCTGCGCGGCGTGCCCGCCCCCGGCACCCTCGTGCGCGGGACGGTCGCCATGGGCACCTGGCGTTCGGCGAGCGGGTGCGACTTCGTCGTGGTCCGCCGGCGCCGGCCCGCCGTCGTCGTCGACCTGGCGCCGGATGCCGAGTTCGAGCGACTCGTGCTGACCACGCGCCACGGCCTCGCTCTCGTGCAGGCGTTGCGCCTGGACGGCGACGACGCCCCGGTCGACGTCGCCGAGATCGCCGACCGCGCCTGAGACGGCTCAGGCGACGTCGCGCCGCCAGCTGACGAGATACCCGAGCCCGAGCAGGACGACGGCGTAGGCCAGCAGGATCAGTCCGCCGCCCCACCAGGTCAGCGTCGAGCCGGCGGCGCCGCCGATGCTCGTGTAGATGCTCGCTCCGACCAGCGCGTCCGAGGCGGCTCCCGGCAGGGCGGTCGTGACGGACGAGAGTCCGTCGACGAAGCCCGCCACCGTCCGCAGGATCGGCTCGACGAACTGTGTGAACGCCAGCACCCCGACGACGGCGGCGACCTGGTTGCGCACCAGCGTGCCCACGCCGATCCCGATCAGCGCCCAGAGGACGAACGCCACGACCATCCGCGCGATCATCGCCCAGGTCTCCCCCTCCCCGAGGCGGGTGTCGACGCCGACGAGCGCGAGCGCCCCCGCGCCGATGCCGACGGCCGCCAGGAGGGCCACCACGGCGTACAGCAGCCCCATGAGCACGCCCGCGATCACCTTGCCGCCGAGCGCGACGCCGCGCCGCGGCGTGGCGAGGAAGGTGGGGGTGAGGGTCTTGTGGCGGAACTCGTTGGTGACCAGCAGGGTGCCGATCAGCAGCGGGAAGACGTACCCGACCGAGGTGGCCAGGCTGTACACGAGCGGCGGGACGACGTCCGCGGGAAGGGCGGGCGTGTTCGCGGCGCTCGTGTCGAGCGCGCCCGTCGCGAGCGCACCGAAGGTGGCGGCGAGCCCACCGGCGGTCACGCCGACGTAGGCGAGCAGGACGGCGGCGAGGATCCACCACATCGCGGTGGTGAACTGCTTCGTCATCTCCGACCGCGTCGCGTTCACGATGCTCATCGGTGCGCCCCTTCCTCGTCGTGGCCCGCATCGTCGGAGACGTCCCCCTCGATCGGATCGTCCTCGACGGCGTGCACGTACTCCGTGTCGTCGACGGCCGGCTCCTCCCACGACTCGGCGTCGGCAGCGGGGGCGGCGGCGACGGGAGGAGCGGACGCCGGCGTGGATGCCGGCGTGGATACCGCCGCGACGTCCGGTCGCGGGGCGTGCACGCGTGTGCCGTTGACGAGATCGAGGAACACCTCTTCCAGCGCGGGTCCGCGGCGGTGCAGCGCCGACAGGGCGACCCCGGCGGCGGCCGCGACGGCCCCGAGCTCGACGGGCTCGCGGCCGCGCACCGTGAAGCCGGTCCGCAGCGGCGCGTACGCGATGCCCGCGGCATCCAGGGCGCCCGCGAGCGCGGCGCGGTCGGGCGCATCGATCACCGTCGACACGTCGTCGGGGTCGGTCAGGCCCGCGACGTCGCCCTCGTAGACCAGGCGCCCGTGGGAGATGATCAGCAGCGCCGTCACCGTCTGCTGCACCTCGGCGAGCATGTGCGAGGAGACCAGCACGGTGCGGCCCTCGGCGGCGAGCTGGGCGAGGAAGCCGCGGAGCCACTTGATGCCCTCGGGGTCGAGGCCGTTGGCGGGCTCGTCCAGCACCAGCACCCCCGGGTCGCCCAGCAGCGTGGCGGCGAGGCCGAGTCGCTGGCGCATGCCGAGCGAGAAGCCGCCGACCTTGCGTCCGGCCGCGTCGGCGAGACCCACGAGACCCAGCACCTCGTCCACGCGCGAGGCGGGGATGCCCGCCGCCTGCGCCGACACCGTCAGATGCCCGGCGGCACTGCGGCCGGGGTGGAAGCTCGACGCCTCCAGGGCGGCGCCGACCGTCTGCAGCGGGTGACGCAGCTCCGCGTAGCGGGTGCCGCCGATGGTGGCGCTGCCCGAGGTGGCGCGGACCAGGCCGAGCAGGATCCGCAGCGAGGTCGTCTTGCCGGCGCCGTTCGGTCCGAGGAAACCGGTGACGCGTCCGGGCTCGACACGCGCCGAGAAGGAGTCGACCGCGCGGATCGCCCCGAATGTCTTCGTCACGTCACGGAACTCGAGGAGGTGTCCTTCGGGCATCGTCGTCCTCTCCTGGAGGCACGCGCAGTCACGTGCCTCTTCCATCCTGCCCGATGCGCGCCCCGACGCCCGCGGAGGCGCGACGCCGACCGCGCGGGTAACGTTGCCAGCGTGAGTGACGCCGCCGAACCCACCGTGCTGGTCCGCACCGACCGCGGGGTGGGACACGTGACCCTCAACCGGCCGCGCGCCATCAACGCGCTCGATCTCGGCATGATCCAGGCGCTCTCCGCCGCGTTGGACCGCTGGCAGGACGACGCCGACATCGATCTCGTCCTGCTCGACGGGGCCGGCGAGCGCGGGCTCTGCGCGGGCGGCGACGTGCGCGGCCTGCGCGAACAGATCCTGGCCGGGGCGGTCGCGGCCACGGCGGACTTCTTCCGGGCCGAGTACGCGCTCAACGCCCGCATCGCGGAGTACCGCAAGCCGATCGTCGTCGTCGCGGACGGCGTCACGATGGGCGGCGGCATCGGACTGGCCGGGCATGCCGCCGTGCGCGTCGTGACGGAGAGGTCGCGGCTGGCCATGCCCGAGACGCGCATCGGCTTCACCCCCGACGTCGGCGGGTCGTGGCTCCTCGCCCGCGCGCCGGGTCGCCTCGGCGAGTACCTCGCGCTGACGGGCGAGGCGATGGATGCCGCCGACGCCCTCTACGCCGGCTTCGCCGACGCGCTCGTGCCGAGCGAGCGGATCGGCGATCTGCGCGCCGCGCTCGCCGACCGCGCCGATCCGGGCACGCCGGCCGAGATCGTGCTGCTGTTCGACGAGACCCCCGGGCCGTCGCGGCTCGAGGCGGCACGCGGGTGGATCGACGAGGCGTTCTCCGCGCCCCGCGTGGCGGAGATCATCGAACGGCTGCGCCGCCGCCCCGAGCCCGAGGCGGGGGCGACCGCCGACCTGCTCGAGGCGTCGTCGCCGACGGCGCTGACGGTGACCCTCGCCGCCGTCCGCGCGGCGCGGACGCTCCCCGACCTCCGGGCGGCCCTCGCGCAGGAGTACGGGCTCGTCCTCTGGTTCGCGCAGACCCAGCCGGATCTTCCGGAGGGCATCCGGGCGCAGCTGGTCGACAAGGACCGCGATCCGCGGTGGCACCCTGCCGCGCTCGCCGACGTCGACGACGACCTCACCGCGCGCGCCCTGGCCTGGCAGCCGCCCGCGCCCCTGTGGGCGGTCCCGTGAGCCGCAGCCGTGCGCAGCGACGCTGGTCGATCGGGGTCGCGATCGACCAGTTCTTCTTCGTCTTCGCGGGACTGGCCGCGATCTGGCTGGCCTACCTCGGCTTCACCGAGAGCCTCACGATCGGGTGGTGGGGCATCGTCGGGTTCATCCTCTTCTGGGCGCTGCTCGCCTACCTGGTCCTCCCGCGCCTGCACCGCATCCTGACGACCGTCTACGTCCCCGACTACTTCATCGGCCGCGCCCGCACGAGCGACGGCCTGCTCGGCGACCCCGTCAACCTCGCCTTCCTCGGCGACGGTGAGCAGATCGAGCAGGCGATGCGCGCGGCGGGCTGGACGAAGGCCGACCCCGTGACGCTGCGGTCGTCGTGGCGCATCGTGACCTCCACGCTCGCGCGCCGCAGCTACCACGAGGCCCCGGTCAGCCCTCTCTTCCTGTTCGGTCGCCAGCAGGACTTCGCCTATCAGCAGGAGGTCGACGGCAACCCCGCCCAGCGTCACCACGTGCGCTTCTGGAAGTGTCCCGACGGATGGCTGCTGCCCGGCGGGCGCCGCGTCGACTGGCTCGCGGCCGGCACCTTCGACACCTCCGTCGGGCTCTCGCTGTTCACGCTGCAGGTGACGCACCGCATCGACGCCGACACCGACGTCGAGCGCGACCACATCGTCGCCACCCTGCGCGCGGGCGAGCCGGCCGTGCACGTCGACCTCATCGCCGACTTCTCGACGGGCTACCACGCCCGCAACGGCGGCGGCGACAGCATCCGCACCGACGGCGACCTGCCCGTCGTCGACGTGCGGGCGGTGACGGCATGAGGGCGGCGGAGGGCGGCCGTCGGCAGCGCCACGAGAAGCGCCCCTCGTACGAGCCCGTCACCCGACTGCTCCAGCCCGTCGCCCACGACCCCGGCATGCGGCGGCCGGCGACCACCGTCGCGGGGGCGGGGCTCGTGCTGCTGAGCGCCCTGGTGGGGATCGTGTCGATGATCGATCTGGCCGTGCACTGGCGTGCCTACGCGGGCGAGCTGGAGCTCGATCTGGACGGGATCGAGGTGACGCCCGACGTGCTCGATGCCTCGCTCCTGCTCGTGCTCGCGGTGTTCGCGATCGGGGCGGCGATCCAGCTCGCGTGCGTGCTGCTGCTCTACCGCGGGAGCAACCTCGCCCGGGTCGCGGTCATGACCGTCGCCACCCTCTCCATCTCGGCCGCCTTCGCGAGCTGGTGGGTGCGCGACCAGGAGATCACGCTCTTCTCGACGCTGCCCGCCCTCGCGCTGGACATCCTGGTTCTGCTCGCCCTGTCCAGCCGCAGCGCCGCCGCCTACGCACGTCGCAACGAGAAGCGCTGAGGGATCCCGTGTTCGACAGTCCGCTCTCCGCGTCCGCCTACGAGGTGCTCGGCGTCGCGCCGGACGTCGCCGACGACGAGCTGCGTCGTGCGTACCGGCTGCGGCTGCGCCAGACCCACCCCGACACGGGAGGCGATGCGGCGCAGTTCGTGCAGGTGCAGCGGGCCTGGGAGCTCGTCGGAAGCGCCGAGGCGCGGGCGGCGTACGACCGCGGGCACGGCTTCGGCGGGGTCGAGGTCGCCGCCTACGGCCCCGACGCCGCGGCGGACGGCGGGTGGCGGCCGCCGGCCCGCCCGGCCGACACGAGGCCGCGGGCCCGATCGTTCGGACAGCCCGGCGGCTGGCGCCGCGAGCGCTACCTCGACCTGATCCGGGAGTGGGCGGGGCGGGGCACGGCCCTCGCCGACCCCTACGACCCGGCACTCGTGCGGGCGGCGCCCCGCGAGCTCAAATGCCTCCTCGCCGACGCCCTCGCCGAGGAGGCGACCGCGCGCATCGTCGGCGAGCTCGGAATGGGCTACACGGTGTGGCACGACGTCGCCGCCGACCCCCGCGACCCGTCGCTGAAGCTGGACCACATCGTCCTCGGCCCCAGCGGCCTCTACGCCCTGCTCAGCGAAGACTTCGGGGGACCCGTGCGTCTGCGCCGCGGCGAGCTGATCGGCGACGGCGTGGGCGCGCCGATCGCCGACCTCGTGGCGGGGGCGCGGGCGCTCGCCCGCGCGGCCCGCGTGCGGTTCAGCGGCGCGATCGTGGTGCTCCCCGACGACGACGTCGTCACCGCGATCGAGGAGATCGGCAAGGTGCGCGGACTGCCCGTGGCGGTCGTGGCCCGCTCCGCGCTGTCGACCGTGCTGCGGCGCGGCCTCACCGGCGCACGCGACATCGGCGGAAACGAGCTGTTCGACGTCCGCACCCGCCTGCAGCAGACGGTGCGGTTCGTCTGAGGCCGCGGCGTCGCGTCTAGGGTGAGGGCATGGACCCCGCCGCCTGGACCTTCCTGATCCTCGCTCTCGCGGTCGTGGCTTTCGTCAGCGGTCGCGTGCCGCTCGCCCTCGTGTCGCTGGGGGTCGCCCTGGCGCTGTGGGCGACGGGGGTGCTGACGCTGGGCGCGGCGTTCGCGGGCTTCGGCGATCCCACCGTGCTGTTCATCGCGTCGCTGTTCGTGGTGAGCGAAGCACTGGATGCCACGGGTGTCACGGCCTGGCTGGGACAGCAGGTCGTCACGCGCGCGGGCCGTGGACGCGGACGGCTGACGGCGATCATCGGCCTGCTGGCGGCCGTGCTCACCGCCTTCATCTCGATCAACGGCGCCGTCGCGGCGCTGCTGCCGGTCGTGGTGGTCGTCGCGGTGCGCGCCGGCATCGTCCCCTCCAAGCTGCTGATCCCGCTCGCGTTCGCCGCGAGCGCGGGGTCGCTGCTGACCCTCACCGGAACGCCCGTCAACATCGTCGTCAGCGAGGCGGCGGCCGCCGCCGGCGGTCGGGAGTTCGGCTTCTTCGAGTTCGCGCTCGCCGGCATCCCGCTCGTCCTGCTGACCGTCGCGGTCGTCGCGCTCGGCGGCGGCCGGCTGTTGCCGGAGCGGACGGCGGAGCGGCTGGGCGAGGTGGCGCCGGACCCGCGGGAGCACGCGCAGGCGCTCCGCGCGAGCTACGACGTCGACCTCGACACCGGGTTGCTGTTCAGCGCCCGCGAGGGCGTCGCCGAAGTGCTGGTCGCTCCGCGATCGCGACTGATCGGACGTACGGTGTCGGCGGGCATGACGACCCGCGGCGAGGACCTCGTGATCCTCGCCGTCCGCCGCGGCGACGACGAGGGGCCCAACGCGTCGCGGGGCACGGGAGTGGCCGGCGCGCTCGTGCTCCAGGCCGGCGACGCCCTGCTCGTGCAGGGACCCTGGGCCGCGCTGACCCGCTACGCCCAGTCGCCGGACGTGATCGCGGTGACCCCGCCCCAGGATCTGCAGCGTGCCGTGCCGCTCGGCCGCGGCGCCAAGCGCGCGATCGGCGTCCTCGGGGCGATGGTCGTGCTCCTCGCGACGGGGCTCGTGCCGGCGGTGGTCGCCGGACTGCTCGCGGCGGGAGCCCTCGTGCTGCTGCGGGTGCTGACGGTACCGCAGACCTACCGCGCGATCTCGTGGACGACCGTCATCCTCATCGCGGGGATGATCCCGCTGTCGTCGGCGTTCATCACGACAGGGGCGGCGGACATCGTCGCCGACGCCGTGCTGGGCGTCATCGGCTCGGGCTCACCGCAGCTCGCCCTGCTGGTGCTGTGCGTGCTGACGATGGTGCTGGGTCAGTTCATCTCGAACGTCGCCACGGTGCTCGTCGTGCTCCCGATCGCGGTCGCCATCGCCCAGACGCTCGGCGCCAGCGTGCAGCCGTTCATGATGGCGCTGACGGTGGCCGGCGCCGCCGCGTTCCTCACGCCCGTGGCGACTCCGGCCAACCTGATGGTGATGCAGCCGGGCGGCTACCGGTTCGGCGACTACGGCAAGCTCGGCCTGCCGCTGATGGCGGTGTACCTCCTCGTCGCCGTGGTGTACGTGCCGCTGGTCTGGCCGTTCTAGCGCCACCGCGTCGCGGCCCGCGGCTCAGTCGGCCAGACCCCACAGCTGCAGCGGGTGGGTCAGACGCCACCACGCGTCCGGATCGGGGATGTCGGCGGTGAGGTGCACGCCGACGGTCGCCGCGTCCAGCGGTCCCGTCACCCGCACCTCGCCGACGGCCGCGTCGGCGGTGCGCGCCGCGCCCAGATCGAGGTCCGTCGTCACGGTGGATGCCGCGCCGTTCCACAGGATCACCGCCGCGTCGGCATCCGTCACGATGTTCGCCGTCGCCCCCCACGCGGTCGACACGACGCCCGCGAGGGTGCCGGCCGGCAGTGTGCGCGGCACGGCGACCTCGGCGGCCACGTCGGCCAGCAGGCGCGCCGTCTCCTGGTCGCGGGCCTCGTCGGACGACTGGCCGAGCGCGGTCGCGTAGACGCGCACGGTCACCGCGCCGACGGTGACGTCCTTCGCCGCCAGCAGGTTGTAGAACCCCGCGAGGCTGCCGGTCTTGAGACCGACCACGGCCGGGTCGGCGAGCAGGTCGTTGGTGTTGGTGACCTCGCCGGCCCCGGGAAGCTCGACCGTCCGGGTGCGGACGATCTCCGCCACGACCGGGTGGGCCAGCGCGATCCGCGCGAGCGCGATGAGCGCGGCCGGATCGGCGGCGTTCGCGGGATCGATCCCGGTGGGCTCGGCCAGGGTGATCCCGGGCAGCCCGTGGCGGTCGAGCCACGCGCGCGCGGCGGTCGAGAAGACCTCGTCGGTAGGCCAGATCGTGCCGGCGAGGCGATCGGTGTAGTTGCCCGCCGAGCCGATGAGGATGCCCTGGAGCATCTGATACTCCGTGAGCGAGCCGCCGACGGGCACGTCGAGGGCGGACTCGTCGTTGGCCAGATAGTCGTAGTAGGTGGAGCGGTCGCGCGAGGTGAACGCGAACTCCCGCCCCTGCTCCCCGACGTTCAGCGGCATCTCGTCCAGGATCATCAGCGCCGTCACGAGCTTCGAGATGCTCGCCATCGAGACCGCCGCATCGCTGGAGGCGGCCACCGCGTCGATGCCCCCGACCCCGACGGCGCCGGCCCCCTCCGTCGGCCACGCCACGGCGGTCGCCGGCGAGGCGGGACCGTCCGGGTCGATCGCGCGCACCGTCGGCGTGACGGCCCAGAGCGGCCAGAGCAGGGTCGCCGCGGCGTACGCGCCCGCGACGGCGATGGTGGTGAGGATCGGCGCGATCACCCCCGCCCGCAGGGGCGATCGGCGCGGCCGCCTCGTGAGCAGGTCGGGTGCGGGCGCGGTGTTCGCGACGGCGAGTGTCCCCGTCACGGTCGTGTCGTCGAGCCAGCCGAGCGCCTGACGCCCCTCGCGGCCCCGCACGATGACGATGTCGGTCGGTGCGGTGGACTCGCGTAGCGCGCGTCGCGACGGCGGGGGCGCGTCGTCCGAGGTCACCCGCCCAACGTACCCGGTCGCCGCTATACTCGAGCGCACAACCACGGGAGTCCGGTGAGCCGGGCTGAGAGGAAGCGATCCACGCTTCGACCGTCGAACCTGATCCGGATCATGCCGGCGCAGGGAGGAGAGAAACATGCACGCGTCTGCGTCCCCGTCCACCGTCTCGTCGGATGCCGCGGCATCCCGTTCCGCCGCGCGCACCGGCCGCCTGCGCTGGCGCGTCGTCGACATCGTCGTCGCCAGCGTCATCGGTGTGGCCGCCGGTGTCGTCTTCTGGCTGTGGGGCCAGGCGTGGACGCCGCTGAGCAGCATCCTCGCGTTCGCCCCGGGGCTGGAGGGGCTGCTGTCCGGCGGGTGGCTGTTCGCCGGTGTGCTCGGTGGTCTCATCATCCGCAAGCCCGGCGCCGCGCTGTACACCGAGGTCGTCGCCGCGGTGGTGTCGATGGCCGTCGGCACGCAGTGGGGCTTCCTGACGCTGGTCTGGGGCGTCGTGCAGGGCATCGGCGCCGAGCTCGGGTTCGCGCTGTTCGCGTACGCGAACTACCGTCTGATCGCGGCGCTCACCTCGGGCGCCCTCGCCGGCCTCGCCGTGGCCCTCCTCGACACCAACTTCTCCTCGATCGCCGCCTACGAGTTCGGGCCGCGAGCGATCTACTTCGGTGCCGCCGTCGTCTCCGGCATCCTCGTCGCGGGTCTGGTGTCGTGGCTCATCGCCCGTGCCCTGGCCGCCACGGGCGCGCTGGACCGGTTCGCGGCGGGTCGAGAGGCACGTATCGCGGACGCGCCCGACGCGGCGTGAGCCCGGCCTCGCTCGCGGCGCCCGCGGCGGTCAGTGCACGAGGGTGGGGCTGGCGTCACGCCGGCCGTCGGCGCTGGGCCGTGTCGGAGCTCGACCTCGACATCGAGCCGGGCCAGCACGTCCTGCTCCTCGGCGCGAGCGGCTCGGGCAAGTCGACGCTGCTGCGCGGGCTGGCCGGCGTGCTGGGCGATGCGGAGGACGGTGAGGATGCCGGTGCGCTCCTGATCGACGGCCACGCGCCCGCCGCGGTGCGCGGACGGGCGGGCCTGGTGCTCCAGGATCCCGATGCGCAGGTCGTGCTCGCCCGGGTGGGCGACGACGTCGCCTTCGCGTGCGAGAACCTCGGCGTCCCCGCCGACGAGATCTGGCGGCGGGTCGACGAGGCCCTCCGCGCCGTCGGCCTCGACGTGCCGCGCGACCACCCGACCGCCGCCCTCTCCGGCGGACAGAAGCAGCGGCTCGCGCTCGCCGGCGCCCTCGCGATGCGGCCCGGACTGCTGCTGCTGGACGAGCCGACGGCGAACCTCGATCCGGCCGGGGCCGTCGCCGTGCGCGACGCGGTCGTCGAGGCGGCGTCGCGCACGGGCGCCACGCTCGTCGTCGTGGAGCACCGCGTCGCGCTGTGGGCCGAGCACATCGACCGCGTCGTGGTGCTCGGATCAGACGGCGGGGTGCTCGCGGACGGGAGCGCCGAGCGCGTCTTCGGCGCGCACGGCGCGGCCTTGACCGAGGCGGGCGTCTGGGTGCCGGACGTCCCCGTCGTGATCGACCCCCGGCCGCGCACGGGCACGGGGGAGGTCCTGCTGAGCGCCGACGCCGTCGCGGTGGGCCGGCGCCCGTTCGGCGAGCGGATGCCGCGGATCGTCGCGGCCGGCATCGACGCCCGGCTGCGGGCCGGGCGGGCCCTGGCGATCACCGGGGCGAACGGGGCCGGGAAGTCGACGTTCGCGATGACCCTCGCGGGGCTCGTGCCCCCGGCATCCGGGACCGTGCGCGCGAGCGCCTCGCTCGCGGCTGGCACGGGGCGCGGCGACGCGCCCGTGCGCTGGCGCGCCCGCGATCTGCTGACCCGCATCGGCACGGTGTTCCAGGAGCCCGAGCATCAGCTGCTGACCACGCGTGTGCGCGACGAGCTGGCGGTGGGCCCCCGCGCCCTCGGGCTCTCCGCGTCCGAGGTCGCCGCGCGCGTGGAGCCGCTGCTCGAACGGCTGCGGCTGACGCGTCTCGCCGAGGTCAACCCGTTCACGCTCTCCGGCGGCGAGAAGCGGCGGCTCACGGTGGCCGCGACCCTCGCGAGCAGACCCCGCGTGCTGCTGCTGGACGAGCCCACCTACGGACAGGACGCCCGCACGTGGCGCGAGCTCGCCGACCTCGTCGACGAGCTGAGGGCAGCCGGCTCGGCGATCGCGTTCGTCTCCCACGACCCCGCGCTCGTGTCCGCGCTCGCCGACGAGACCCTGACCGTCGCCCGCCTCGGGAGCGGCGCATGAGCCTGTTCTCGCTCGACGTGGCGCGCAGTCCCCTGGCGCGCATCAACCCGGTGACCAAGCTCGCCGCGACCCTCGTGGTGACCATGACGCTGCTGCTGTCGATCGACCCGGTCTCGGCGGGCGTCACCCTCGCGGCGACCGTCGCGCTGTTGCCGCTGGCGCGGTTGCGGGCGCGGCAGCTCCTGCTGCGGCTGTGGCCGATCGCCGCGGCGGCGGCCATCGGCGCGGCGGCGACCGTGCTGTACGGCCGCGTGTCGGGTCAGGTGTACCTCGAGTGGGGGCTCGTGCGCATCAGCGACGGCTCGATCGCGCTGTCGCTGGCGATCCTGCTGCGCGTCCTCGCGATCGCGGTGCCGAGCGTCGTGCTGTTCGCCACGACCGATCCGACCGACCTCGCCGACGGGCTCGCCCAGATCGTGCGCCTGCCGCCGCGGTTCGTGCTGGGGGCGCTCGCGGGCCTGCGGATGGTCGGCCTCCTGATCGACGACTGGCGGGAGCTGTCGATGGCCCGTCGCGCCCGCGGCGTCGCCGACGACGGCCGCATCCGCCGCTTCCTGAGCCAGGCCTTCGCCCTGTTCGTCCTCGCCGTGCGCCGCGGCACCAAGCTCGCGACGGCCATGGAGGCCCGCGGGTTCGGCGCCGACACGGCCCGCACGTGGGCGCGCCCGTCGCGGATCTCGGGAGCCGACGCCGTCCTGCTGCTGATCGCCGTGGCGATCGCCGCGGCATCCGTCACCGCGGCCGTGCTCGCGGGGACCTGGGTCTTCGTCTTCAGCCTCTAGCCCGTCGCTGCGGAGTCAGCCGCGGCCCGCGGTGTGCGGCAGCTCCACGATGCGGCGGGCGAGCGCCTCCTCCACGACGAGCTCCGTGATCAGGCCCGCCGCGAGCGCCCCGCGCAGCGCATCGAGCTTCGACAGGCTCGACACGGCGCACAGGCGGCGCGGGATGCGGCGGATCACGTCGAACCCGGGACCGCTCGAGCGGTCGTTGAGCTCGATCCCCGAGGTCGATCCGTCCAGGCGGTAGAAGACCGTCGCGCAGTCGCCGACCACCCCGTCGCGCAGGAGCATCCGCAGATCCTCGCCCGTGAGGTACCCGCCTGCATAGACGTGCGAGGGCACGTCGGCCTGCGGTGAGCCGAGGCCGAAGACGAACACCTGCACCCGCGCCTGTGCCTCGACGACGCGACGGATCGCGCGCTCCCGCCAGAGCAGCTGCTTGGTGTGGGGGTCGTCGAACAGCGCCGGCACCGAGAACTGCTGCACGTCGCTGCCGAACGCCTGGCCGAACCGCTCCAGGATGGCGCCGGAGTAGCTGATGCCCGACGTCGACTCGTTGGCCGCGCCGTTCATCTGCACGATCTGGGACTCCTGCAGCCGCTTGGTGGGGAGGTGGCGGGCGATCGCCGAGACGGTGGCGCCCCACGCGATGCCGATGCTCGTCTGCGGGTCGAGGGTGGTCGACAGCACGTGCGCCGCCGTGCGCGCGGTGCGCTCGAGGCGCTCGGCGTCGGTCGAGCGGGGCGGGGTGCTGACGACGTGGACGGAGATGCCGAAGCGCTCGCCGAGGCGGCGGGCGACCACGCTGTTGGCCTCCTGGGGCGAGTGCACCGTGATCTCCACGAGTCCGATCTCCCGCGCGTGCGCGAGCAGGCGCGACACCGACGATCGCGACAGCTTCATCTCCGCGGCGATCTGCTCCATCGTCCGGTCCTGCACGTAGTAGAGCTGCGCCGCGTGGAGGGCGTCGCGCGCCCGCGCCTCGGGATCGATCTCGCCGGTCACGTGTCCTCCTCGTCGTGCACATCCGTGCACAGCACGCCTCGCGGTGCACGTATGTTCACGTGCGTTGCGCGTTCGTTCACCCAGGTCTCAGTGTAGATCGCGACCACCGTGAAAAACACGCGGCGAGACCACGCGAAGCCGCGGAAGGAAGAGCGATGACCGAGTCGATGGCGACCACCCGTCCGAACATCCAGGCGCTGCGAGAGCGCCCCCACGCCGAGGTCCTCATCATCGGAGGCGGGATCAACGGCATCGCGACGTTCCGCGACCTCGCCCTCCAGGGCGTCGACGTCGCGCTCGTCGAACGCGACGACTACGTCAGCGGCGCATCGTCCGCCTCCAGCCACATGGTGCACGGCGGGGTGCGCTACCTGGAGAACGGCGAGTTCCGCCTCGTGCGCGAGTCGGTCACCGAGCGCAACCGTCTCGTGCGCAACGCCCCGCACTTCGTGCGTCCGCTTCCCACCACCATCCCGATCCACCGCACGATCTCCGGCATCCTGACGGCGCCCTTCCGGCTGCTCGTCACCCACGGCCGCGGCAAGCCGCGCGAGCGCGGGGCGCTGCTGATCAAGCTCGGCCTGGTGATGTACGACACCTTCTCCCGCGACGGGGGCGCGGTGCCGCGTCACCGCTTCCACGGACGCCGGCGCTCCCGCGAGCTCTTCCCCGACCTCGACGACCGCTTCCGCTACACCGCGACCTACTACGACGCCTCGATGCACGACCCCGAGCGGCTCGCGCTCGACGTGCTGCGCGACGGCACCCGCGAGGAATCGGCACGGGCGGCGAACTACGCCCCCGTCGTCGGCGCGGACGGCTCGGCGGTGATCATCCGCGATGCCCTCACCGGCGACGAGTTCTCGTTCACGGCCGACGTCATCGTCAACACCAGCGGACCCTGGACCGACATCACCAACAGCGCACTGGGCGCCCCCACCCGCTTCATGGGCGGGACGAAGGGCTCGCACATCGTGCTCGACAACCCGGCGCTGCTGGAAGCCACGCGCGGCAACGAGATCTTCTTCGAGGCCGCCGACGGCCGCATCGTGCTGATCTACCCGCTCAAGGGCCGCGTCATGGTCGGCACGACCGACATCGACGCGGACCCCGCCCAGCCCACCGTCTGCACCGACGAGGAGATCGAGTACTTCTTCGACCTCATCGGCCAGGTGTTCCCCCGGATCGCGGTGGACCGGTCGCAGATCGTGTACACCTTCTCCGGCATCCGTCCCCTGCCCCGCCACGACGACGTCGCACCGGGCTTCGTCTCGCGCGACTACCGCATCGAGCGGGCGCGTCTCGGCGCCGTGCCGGTGCTCAGCCTCGTCGGCGGCAAGTGGACCACGTTCCGGGCCCTTGCCGAGCATCTGTCCGACGACGTGCTGACGGCCCTCGGCCGCACGCGCCGCATCTCGACGCTCGACCTGCCGATCGGCGGGGGAGCGGGCTACCCGCGCACCGAGGCGGATCGGGCGCGCTGGCTCGACGCGCACCGCGGAGCGCACACGAGCGCCTTCGCCGACCGGATGCTGGAGCGCTACGGCACGTACGCCTCCGAGGTGCTCGGCACGCTCCCGGTCGCGCAGCGCCCCCTCGAGCACGCACCCGGGTACTCCGCCGAGGAGATCGCCTTCCTCGCCGGCCGCGAAGAGGTCGTGAGCCTCATCGACCTCCTGCTGCGCCGCACCCACATCGCCTTCGTCGGCGGGGTGGGCGTGGAGACCCTCACCGAGGTCGCGGAGGCGGCCGCCCCGGCCCTCGGCTGGGACGATGAGGCCGTGCGGGCGCAGGTCGACGAGGCGGCCCGCGTGCTGCAGGAGCGCCATCGCATCGACGTCCGCACGTCCCACCTCGCCCCCTCGGGTCGGTGAGGATCCGACCGCCCAGCCCCGGCGCGGCCTGACGCCGGCAACCGATCAGGCCATCCCTCGCGCGGCGACGTCGCCCGCGGCATCCATGCAGAAAGGTCAATGCTGACATGCACGACATCAATCTCGGGCTCTACTTCGTGTCAGAGCTCGTCGGGACGGCGATGCTGCTCCTGCTCGGCGGTGGCGTGGTCGCCAACGTCATCCTCGCCAAATCCAAGGGATTCGGCGGCGGCACCCTGATGATCAACTGGGGCTGGGGTCTGGCGGTCTTCGCCGGTGTCCTCGTCTCGTCCTACTCCGGCGCGCAGCTGAACCCCGCCGTCTCGATCGCCCTGCTGATCGGGGGGAAGATCGGTGTCGCGCAGTTCTTCGTCGCCATCGCCGCCCAGCTGGTCGGCGCGTTCATCGGCGCGGTGCTGTGCTGGCTCGCCTACCGCCAGCACTTCGACGAGGAGCCCGACGCGGCGACCAAGCTCGGCGTGTTCTCCACCGGCCCCGCGATCCGCTCCTACGGCTGGAACCTCATCACCGAGATCATCGGCACCTTCGTCCTCGTGTTCGTCATCTTCGCGTTCGCCGACTACGGCGACGTCCAGATCGGCGTCCCCGGCGCCCTCGGCCCGCTGACCGCCGTGCCCGTCGCGCTCCTCGTGGTCGGCATCGGCGCCTCCCTCGGCGGCCCCACCGGGTACGCCATCAACCCCGCCCGCGACCTCGGCCCCCGCATCGCGCACGCGGTGCTGCCGATCAAGGGCAAGGGCTCCAGCGACTGGTCCTACGCGTGGGTCCCCGTCGTCGGTCCGCTCGTCGGCGGTACGCTTGCCGCGCTCGCCGCTCCGGTCCTGCTCCACCTCGCCCACGCCTGATCCCCATCCACACCCAGACAAGGACGTCACCTCATGAGTGAGTACATCATCGCCCTCGACCAGGGCACGACCTCCAGCCGCGCCATCGTGTTCGACAAGAAGGGCTCGATCGTCTCCGTCGGCCAGAAGGAGCACGAGCAGATCATGCCGCGCGCCGGCTGGGTCGAGCACGACCCGATCGAGATCCGCGACAACATGCGCGAGGTCATCGGCATCGCCCTCGGTCGCGCCAACCTCACCCGGCACGACATCGCGGCGGTCGGCATCACCAACCAGCGCGAGACCGCCGTCGTGTGGGACAAGAACACCGGCATCCCCGTCTACAACGCGATCGTGTGGCAGGACACCCGCACCCAGCCGATCGTCGACCGGATCGCCGGCGACGCCGGCGTCGACCGGTACAAGGACATCGTCGGCCTGCCGCTGGCGACCTACTTCTCGGGCACCAAGATCGTGTGGATCCTCGAGAACGTCGAGGGGGCGCGCGAGAAGGCCGAGGCGGGCGACCTCATCTTCGGCACGACCGACACCTGGGTGCTGTGGAACCTCACCGGCGGTCCCGACGGCGGCGTGCACGCGACGGATGTGACCAACGCCTCCCGGACGCTGTTCATGGACCTGAAGACGCTCGCATGGCGCGACGACATCCTCGCCGACTTCGGGGTGCCGCGCTCGATGATGCCGGAGATCCGCTCCTCCAGCGAGGTCTACGGCGAGGCGCGCGACACGTCGCTGCTGCGGGAGACCCCCGTCGCCGGCATCCTCGGCGACCAGCAGGCGGCGACGTTCGGCCAGGCGGCCTTCGACGCGGGCGAGAGCAAGAACACCTACGGCACCGGCAACTTCCTCATCTTCCAGACGGGGACCGAGATCGTGAAGTCGGAGAACGGCCTGCTCACCACCGTCGGCTACAAGCTGGGCGACGAGCCGGCCCACTACGCCCTCGAGGGATCGATCGCCGTCACCGGCTCGCTGATCCAGTGGCTGCGCGACCAGCTGGGCATCATCTCGTCCGCGCCCGAGGTGGAGGAGCTCGCCGCGAAGGTGGAGGACAACGGCGGCGTGTACTTCGTGCCCGCCTTCTCGGGCCTGTTCGCGCCCTACTGGCGTCCCGACGCCCGTGGCGCCATCGTCGGCCTCACCCGCTTCGCGAACCGCAACCACATCGCCCGCGCCGCCCTGGAGGCGACCGCCTTCCAGACGCGCGAGGTGCTGGATGCCGTCAACGCGGACTCCGGCGTCGACCTCACGGAGCTCAAGGTCGACGGCGGCATGATCGCCAACGACACGCTCATGCAGTTCCAGGCGGACATCCTGGGCGTCCCGGTCGTGCGTCCCGTCGTCGCCGAGACGACCGCGCTGGGCGCCGCGTACGCCGCCGGGCTCGCCGTGGGGTTCTGGAACGACCTCGACGAGCTGCGGGCGAACTGGCAGGAGGACAAGCGCTGGACGCCGAACGACGACGTCGCCGAGCGCGAGCGCCAGCTGCGACTGTGGAAGAAGGCCGTCACGAAGTCGATGGACTGGGTGGACGCCGACGTGAACTGATCTCGCTCAGCGCGATAGCCTGATCGGGGTCGCATGCGGTCGCCTCTCGTGAGGCTTCACCACCGCATGCGGCCCCGATTTCGCGTATCGGCGCGGGGCGGTCAGGTCGCGTTCCAGAGGTGGCGGGAGAACCGCAGGCGCTCGGCACGGCATCCATCCTGCCTCTCGCGCCCGCCGCGGCGTCCATGGTGAGATGGGCTGTGCCCACCTCTGTCGCCCGCCGTGTCGGCGTGCTCACCGCTCTCGACGACGCCGACGGGCCGGCTGTCGCCCTCGGGGATGCCGCGGCCCGCCATGTCCGCCTGCGCGCCGACGGCCTGCAGCCCGCGCTCGGCGACGCGCCCGCGGGCTTCGTGCCCTGGGCGCAGGTGCGGGCGGTCGTCGCCGAGGTGCCGACGACGTGGTGGCCGCATCCCGCGCTCGGCGACACCCTCGTGCCGCTGATCGAGGGCATCTTCGGCGGCTCGTCGGGAGAGATAGCCGAGACGCCGACCTTTCCCGTCCGGGTCACCACCGACGACGGGGCGGTCCTGGAGTGGCGAGCGACGCCGCACTACCTCTCCGGCTATCGGCGGCGGGATGCCGCGGTGGCCCGGCGCCTCGTCGATCACCTGGTCGCCGCGCCGGAGGCACGCGTGCTGCTCGCCCGTCCCGACGAGCTGTTGGCACGGCTGGGGGAGATCCTCCGAGCGCACTGAGAGAGCGTGCTGACACCTGGTACCGCGTATGCTGGCACTCAGTAGCACCTCTCGTCGCTGAGCGGCGGGAGCGGCCCGGACTTCGAAGGAGAATCCATGGACATCGCCGGCGCATCCGCGCTCGTCACCGGCGGGGCCAGCGGCCTCGGCCTCGCCACCGCCCGCCGTCTGAGCGACGCCGGCGCCCACGTCGTGATCGTCGATCTCGGCGCCTCTGCCGGGGCCGAGCGGGCCGCGGAACTCAGCGGCACCTTCGTGGCGGCCGACGTCACCGACCCGACGCAGATCGCCGCCGCCGTCGAGACGGCCGCCGCGCAGGGGCCGCTGCGGGTCGTCGTCAACTGCGCCGGCATCGCCCCACCCGCCAAGGTGCTCGACCGCGACGGCCTCCCCACTGACCTCGCCCACTTCGAGCGCATCGTGCGCGTCAACCTCATCGGCACCTACAACGTGATCGCGCAGGCCTCCGCCGCCATCGCGAAGACGGAGCCCACCGACGGCGGCGATCGCGGCGTCATCGTCAACACCGCCTCGGTGGCGGCCTTCGACGGGCAGATCGGCCAGCCCGCCTACTCCGCGAGCAAGGGCGGTGTGCACGCCATGACGCTGCCGATCGCCCGCGAGCTCGCGCGCCACGGCATCCGCGTCGTCACGATCGCCCCCGGCATCATGGAGACGCCCATGCTCGCGGGCCTGCCCGAGGCGGCGCAGCAGAGCCTCGGTCAGCAGGTGCCCTACCCCGCCCGCCTCGGCCGGCCCGACGAGTACGCGAGCCTCGTCGCGGAGATCGTCCGCAACGGCTACCTCAACGGCGAGACCATCCGCCTCGACGGCGCGATCCGGATGGCGCCGAAATGACCGCCTCGATCATCCACACCCGCGACGGCGCGCTCGCGCGGCTCACGTTCAACCGGCCCGCATCGCTGAACGCGATGGGCTTCGACATGGGCACGCGCTGGCGCGACCTCGCCCACGAGATCACGGCGGACCCGTCGGTCGGCGCCGTGCTCCTGGATGCCGCGGGCCCGGCGTTCTGCGCGGGCGGCGATGTCGTCGAGATGGCCGCCTCCGGCTCGAGCGGCGCCGACATCACCGCGATGGCGCACGTGATCCACGACGGCATCCGCACCTTCGTCGAGTCCGGGATCCCGATCGTCGCGGCGGTGCAGGGCGCCGTCGCCGGCGGCGGACTCGGGCTCATGCTGACCGCCGACTACATCGTCGCCGGCGACCGTGCCCGCTTCGTCAGCAAGTACGCGAACATCGGCCTCACCCCCGACCTCGGCGTCTCGACGCTGCTGCCGGCGGCGATCGGGCAGACCCGCGCGTTGCGGATGCTCCTCGACGACCTGACCATCGACGCCGCGACGGCGCTGGAGTGGGGGCTGGTCACCGAGGTCGCGGACGACCCGGCCGCCCGCGCCGAGCAGATCGCGCGCCTCTGGCTCGACGGCGCGACCGCCGCCTTCGGACAAGCCAAGCGGCTCGTGCGCGCCGGCGCGCGCCGCCGCTTCGCCGACAACCTCGACGATGAGGCGCGCACCATCGGCGCGAGCTTCGACACCCCGGATGCCGCAGCGCGCGTCGCCGCGTTCGCCGCGGCCTCCGCCAAGACCACGCACGACAGGGGACACGCATGACACTGGCCGGCAAGACCATCCTCATGTCCGGCGGCAGCCGCGGCATCGGCCTCGCGATCGCACTGCGCGCCGCCCGCGACGGCGCGAACATCGCCCTCCTGGCCAAGACCGACACCCCGCATCCGAAGCTCGAGGGCACGGTCCACTCGGCCGCCGAGGCGATCGAGGCCGCGGGCGGTCGGGCGCTGCCGATCGTCGGCGACGTGCGCAACGACGACGACATCACGGCCGCCGTCCTGAAGACGCAGGGGGAGTTCGGCGGCATCGACATCGTCGTCAACAACGCGTCGGTCATCGACCTGTCGGGGTCGATCGAGCTCGCCGCCAAGAAGTACGACCTCATGCAGGACGTCAACGTCCGCGGCACGTTCATGCTCAGCCGTGCGGCGGTGCCGATCCTCAAGGATGCCGAGAACCCGCACATCCTGTCGCTGTCGCCGCCGCTGAACATCACGCCGCGCTGGCTGGGCGCCCATACCGGCTACACGCTGGCGAAGTACGGCATGACGATGGCCACGCTGGGGATCGCCGCGGAGTTCGCGCGCGACGGCATCGCGGCGAACACCCTGTGGCCCGAGACGACGATCGCGACGGCGGCCGTGCAGTTCGCGCTCGGCGGCGACCGGATGATGAAGGTCAGCCGCACGCCCGAGGTCTACGTCGACGCCGCGTACGAGGTGCTGATCCGCCCGGCGCGTGAGCGCACCGGTCAGACGCTCATCGTCGAGCAGGTGCTGCGGGAGGCTGGGGTGACGGACTTCTCCCGCTACGCGGCGACACCGGGCACGCCCGACGACGAGCTGTTCCCCGACATCTTCCTCTGAGCTCGGCGTTTCGACTCGTCGCTGCGCTCCTCTGCGTTTCGACTCGTCGCTGCGCTCCTCTGCGTTTCGACTCGTCGCTGCGCTCCTCGCTCAACGACCGGGGGAGAGCGACCCCGGTCAGATCAGGCCGAGGCGGGCCAGCGTGTTGCCGACCCCGTCCTCGAGCACGCCGGTGGTGACCAGATCGGCCATCGCCTGCAGCTCGGGATCGGCGCCGCCCATCGCGACGGCGGTGCCCACGACCTGGAACATCTCGACGTCGTTCCAGCTGTCACCGATGCCGACCGCGTCCGCGGCATCCATGCCGAGCACCTCCAGCACCTCGAGGATCGCCGCGCCCTTGTTGACGCCCTGCTGGCAGATCTCGCCGTTCGAGCCCCCGGGCAGCGGGATCGATCCCGGGATGACGTGGAACTCGTCGCCGAGCTGTTCGGCCGCGCGCGACAGCGTGTCGCTCGCGGTGCTGAGGAACGTCGCCTTCACGACCGTGTCGAGGTCGACCTCGTCGAGCGGACGGTAGTGGTTCAGCAGGGCCAGATCCTCCGTCTCCGCCGCGTGCTCGCCGCGCGGGTCGACCGGCGGGTGGGCGCGCAGGAAGCGCTGCGCGTGCTCGAGCACGCCGGGGCTCACGTAGACGCTGCGATCGGTCTGCAGGAAGTAGTGCGCGCCCTGCTCCTCGAAGTAGGCGACCATGCGGTCCACGAGCGGACGGGGCATGAGGTGGGCCACGATCTGCTCGTCGCCGCGCACGGCGAACGCCCCGCCGTTGGTGATGGCACCGTCCACCTCGATCTCGCGGACGCGGGGGTTGATGTCGCCGGCCGATCGTCCCGTGCAGAGGTAGACGAGGTGGCCGTTCGCGCGGGCGGTCGCGATGGCGACCGGCGTGGAGGGGGACATCCGGGCCCCGTGTTCGAGGATGGTCCCGTCGATGTCGATGAAGACGATCCGGCGGCGCGAAGGGGGAGGAGTCACCCCTCCATTGTCCCCGGATCCGTCAGTGCTTCGGGCCCGTCACCAGCAGGATGCCGCCCAGGCCGATCATGAGCCCACCGCCCGTCGCCGTCAGTCTCTCGATGCGCTTCGGCGAGCGGGCGAACCAGGCGCGCGCCGCGGCGGCGGCGAGCACCCAGATCGAGTCGGAGACGAGGGCGAGGACGGCGAACACGACGCCCAGCTCCATGAGCTGCAGCGGCACCGATCCGGCGTGCAGGTCGACGAACTGCGGGAGGACGGCGACGAAGAAGGCGATGGTCTTCGGGTTGGTGATGCCGACGACGAAGCCCTGCCAGAGCTGTCGGCCGTGGCCGGTGGGCAGCCGGGTCGGATCGGGAGCGCTCGCGGCATCCTTGCGGTGACGGATGGCCTGGATGCCGAGGTACACGAGGTACAGCGAGCCCGCGATCTTCAGCACCGTGAACAGCACCACCGACTGCGCCACGACACCGCCCACCCCGACGGCGACGAGCGCGACGATCGGGATGAGCGCGAGGCTCACCCCGGCGACGCTCAGCAGCCCGCCGGTGCGTCCCAGTGCGAGGGTGCGACCGACGGAGAAGAGCACCGCCGGGCCCGGGATGAGGATCAGGACGAGGGCGGCCAGCGTGAACGCCAGGAGGTTGTCGAACGGCACCATGGCGTCAGTGTACGACCGCGTCAGATCAGCCCGTTGCGGCGGAACGCGGTGCGCAGACCGTCCTCGTCGATCGCCGTCGTCACCTGATCGGCCAGCGCCTTCACGCCGTCGACGGCGTTTCCCATCGCGATGGAGGTGCCCACGACCGCGAACATCTCCGCGTCGTTCCAGTTGTCGCCGATGCCGACGGCGTCGTCCGGGTCGAGGTCGAGCTCGCGCAGCAGCGCCTGGATCGCCGCGCCCTTGTGCACGCCGCGCGGCGCGACCTCGCCCGAGGCGGCGAAGGCGACGGGGATGGTCCCGCCGACGACCTCGAAGTCCTCCGCGAGCTCGGTGAGCGCGCGGGCGGCGGCATCCTCGTCGTCGGTGAGGAAGACGAGCTTCGCGATGAGGGTGTCGTCGACCTGAGCGTCGTCGTGGAACGACTTGGACGGGAAGCCCGCCGCCGTGAACCGCTCCGCGAGCAGCTCCGCCAGGCCCTCCGAGGCGAACAGGCCGTCGTACGACTGGAAGTAGCCGTGCAGGCCGGTGCTCGCCAGATAGTCACGCAGGCGCGCCACCTCCTCCGGCGTGAACAGCGTCGCCGAGACGATCCGCTCGCCCAGGCTGGCGAAGGCGCCGCCGTTGGTGACGGCGCCGTCGAAGCCGATGTCCATCAGCTCGGCGTGCAGCTCCGCCGTCCCGCGGCCCGTGCTCAGGAACACCAGGTGTCCCCGAGCGCGGGCCGCGCGGATGGCCTCGACCGCGGACGGCGGGATGTGCCGTCCGTCCTGCAGGATCGTCCCGTCGACGTCGAGGAAGATCGCACGGGTCATGCGCTCAGCGCACCGCCGTTCGTGCGGATGACCTCGGCGTACCAGGCGAACGACTTCTTCTTGTGGCGGTCGAGCGTGCCGGAGCCGTCGTCGTTGCGGTCGACGTACACGAAGCCGTAGCGCTTGCTCAGCTGCGCGGTGGATGCCGAGACGAGGTCGATGCAGCCCCACGTCGTGTAGCCGAGCACGTCCACGCCGTCGGCGATCGCCTCGCCGACCTGCACCAGGTGGTCGTTCAGGTAGGCGATGCGGTAGTCGTCGGCGACCGTCTTGACGCCGTCGATCTCGACCAGCTCGTCCTTCGCGCCCAGACCGTTCTCGACGATGAACAGCGGCTTCTGCCACCGGTCCCAGAACTGGTTGAGCACGATGCGCAGCCCCACGGGGTCGATCTGCCAGCCCCACTCGCTCGCCTCGAGCGTGGGGTTGGGCACGCCGCCCATGATGTTGCCCTCACCGGCGACCTTCTTGGCGGGGTCGGCGGTCGCGGCGACCGACATGTAGTAGCTGAACGACACGAAGTCGACCGTGTTGCGGAGATCCTCGCGGTCCTCGTCGGTGATCTCCAGCTCGATGCCCTTCTCGCGGAGGGTCCGCAGGAAGTAGCCCGGGTAGGCGCCGCGCGTGTGCACGTCGCCGTAGACCAGGTTCGAGTGGTCGAAGTCCATGACCGCCAGCGCGTCGGCGGGCGACGGGGTCAGCGGGTAGACCGGCATCGACAGCACCATGCAGCCGATCTGCGCGTTCGGTGCGACCTCCCGCGCGATGCGGGTGGCGCGTGCCGACGCGACCAGCTCGTGGTGCATGGCCTGGTAGAGCGTCTGCTCGCTGAGCTCGTTCTTCGGCGTGTTGATGCCGCCCGACATGAAGGGGGCGTGCAGGAGCGAGTTGATCTCGTTGAACGTCAGCCAGTACTTCACGCGGGCGCCGAAGCGCTCGAAGAGCGTGCGGGCGTAGCGCTCGTAGAACCCGATGAGGCGGCGGTCGGTCCACCCGTCGTACGTCTCGGCGAGGTGCAGCGGCGTCTCGTAGTGGGAGATCGTCACGAGCGGCTCGATGCCGTACTTCTCCAGCTCGTCCAGGAGGCGGTCGTAGAACGCGAGTCCCGCTTCGTTGGGCTCGGTCTCGTCGCCGTTCGGGAAGATGCGGCTCCACGCGATCGAGAACCGGTACGTCTTGAACCCCATCTCGGCGAAGAGGGCGATGTCCTCCGCGTAGCGGTGGTAGTGGTCGATGCCGACGAGCTTGAGGTTGTCCGGCGTCGGCGCGGCCGTGCGGGGGCCGACGATGCCCCGGGGCATGACGTCCTGGACGGACAGCCCCTTGCCGTCGGCGTCGTAGGCGCCTTCGAGCTGGTTGGCGGCGGTGGCGCCGCCCCAGAGGAAGCCGTCGGGGAAGGCGGGTGCGGTGGTGGTCATGGTGGTTCTCCTTACGTCGCCGGGGGTCACTTCGTCGCCGCGACCGAGTCGACCGAGACCGCGGTGAACAGCGGCTCGCCGTGCGCGATCGGGCCCGACGCGGCATCCGCGACAGCCGGGTAGAGGTCGGGGTTGGTGACGATGACCGGGGTGGTGAGGTCGTACCCGGCCTTCTCGATGGCGTCGCCGTCGAACTCGACGAGCAGATCGCCGGCGGACACCTGCTGGCCGGTCGTGACCTTCACCGAGAAGTGCGCGCCGCCGAGCTTGACGGTGTCGAGGCCGATGTGGATCAGCACCTCGGTGCCGTCGGCGTGGCGCAGCCCGAACGCGTGGCCGGTCGGGAAGGCCGCGACCACGGTGCCGTCGAACGGGGCGTACACGGCGCCCGAGCGCGGCTGGATCGCGACGCCCTGACCGAGCGCGCCGTCGGCGAAGGCGGCGTCGGCCACCTCAGTGAGCGGGATGACGGTGCCGTCGATCGGCGAGAGCACCGTGACGTCGTTGGCGGCGGCGGGGGCCGGAGCCTCCGTCGCGGCGTCCTCGGCGGGCTCCTTGAAGCCGATGAGCACGACCAGCAGGAACGGGAGCACGATCGCCACGAGCAGGCCGAGGCCCAGCATCACCATGTTGCCGTTGCCGAGCAGCCCGGTCACGGCCAGACCCGAGGGGACGACGAACGACTTCGAGAACACGCCGCCGAGGGCGATGATCGCGCCGCCGATCGCGCCGCCGACGATGCCGAAGGCGAACGGCCGCTTGAGGGGGAGGTTGAGGCCGTAGATCGCCGGCTCGGTGATGCCCGCGAGGAAGCCCGACAGGGTGGCGGGGGCGGCGAGCGACTTGAGGTTCTTGTTGCGCGCACGCACCCACACGCCCGCGACGGCACCGGCCTGCGCAAGGACGGCCGCGAACACGGGGCCGAGCAGCAGGATCTGGCCGGTCGTCTGGAACTCCACCTGGAAGACGGGAACGAGGCCCCAGTGCAGACCGAAGATGACGAAGACCTGCCACAGGCCGCCCATGATCGCGCCGCCGGCCCACGGGGCGACATCCCACACCCAGCTGACCGCGTTGCCGACGCCCTGCGAGAGCAGGTCGGAGATCGGGCCGATGACGACGAACACCAGCGGCACGGCGATGAGCACGACGATCATCGGGGTGACGAAACGGCGGATCGCGGCGGGGAGCTTCGCGTAGAGGAACTTCTCGGCGTGCGACTGCAGCCACACGACGATGATGATGGGGATGACGCTCGAGACGTAGCTCACCATCGTGAAGGGGATGCCGAAGAACGTGAGGTCGGGGGCTCCGTTCGCCGCGACCACCGTCGGGTAGACGAGGGCGCCGGCGATCGCGAGCGAGGTCCACTCGTTGGCCTTGAAGTAGCGCGCCGCGGTGATCGAGAGCACCATCGGCAGGAAGTTGATGAACGCGTCCGAGAGCGCGTTGAGCACGAGGTAGGTCGAGGAGGTGGCGTCGATCCAGCCGAACGTGGCGGCGGCCGACAGGAACGCCTTCAGCAGGCCGGTGCCGGCGAGGGTCCACAGCACGGGGGTGAAGATCGCCGAGATCATCGAGATGAACCGGTTGAACAGGTTGCCCTTCGGCCCGGTGTCCTCGGCCGCGGCGTCGTGACCCCCGCCGAAGCGGGAGACCTTGCCGATCTCGGCGAACACCTCGGGCACGTCGTTGCCGATGACCACCTGGTACTGGCCGCCCGCCTGGGCGACGGTGATGACGCCCGGGGTGGCCTTGACCGCCGCGGCATCCGCCTTGCTCTCGTCCTTGAGGACGAAGCGCAGACGTGTCGCGCAGTGCACGAGCGAGCTGACGTTGTCTTCGCCGCCGACGCCGGCGAGCACGCCGGCCGCGGTCTTCGCGTAATCCGCCATCGGATTCGCCTTTCCTTGTGTGTGGAAGGCCCGGGCACCTCTGCCCGGGCAACAAAAAAACCTGGACTCGATGAGTGCCGAAGCTCTCGGTGAGTCCAGGTTTCGCCCGCTGATGCGGTAACGATCCAGGGATCTGCGATCAAGTTACCACAGGGTCGGGTTCAGCGCCAGGGGCGATCTGACTCTTCAGGCGCTCGACGTGGACGATGAGGTACAGCAGTTCCTCGTCGGTCAGCTCCGACCCGGTCGCGCCGCCGACGTACGCCTTGACCTCCTCGGCGATGGCGTACGAGCGCGGGTAGCTGTGCTTGGCGAACTCGAAGAACGAGGTGTCGCCGCTCGCGAGCATGGTGCGGCTCACGAGCCGCTGCAGCAGGAACTGCACGTGCAGGATGAACCGCGCGTAGTCGGGGCCGTCGACGTCCAGGCGCACGCCGAGGGAGTGCTCCACCACCTCGACCACGTGCTGCACGCGGCGGAACAGCAGTGCGGCCGTGCCGTTGGGCTCGTCGCGGGTGGCGTTGAGCAGGTGCATCGTGAGGAACACCGCCTCCTCGGCGGGAAGCTCGCGGTCCAGGCTCGTCGCGATCGATCCCGCCATGTGCTCGGCGGCGGCGAACTCCTGGGGGTGGAGCACGCGAAGCTCGGGCATCGAGGTCGTGGTGATCCGCATCCCCTTGTCCAGCCGCTCGATCACGTAGGCGACGTGGTCGATGACGGCGATCGTGAACCGCCGTCCCAGATCGCGGCCGAGTCGGCGCTCGGCCTCGTCGACCGCCCGCGTGGCGGCCTCGACGATGGGATACGGGACGTCGGTGAGCAGGCGCCGCTCCCGCTCGCCGTCCGCGCCGGTGTCGAGGATGAACGTCTTCTCCACCTTGGCGGGGTCGAGCACGTCGGCCGGCTTCAACCCGAAGGCGAGCCCCCGTCCCATCAGCACGCGCTCCCGCCCCGACTCGTCGACGGCGATCACGACGTTGTTGTTGAGCACCTTGTGCACCGGGACGGCGTGCGTCGCGGGGGTGCGCCGAGCGGATGCCGCGGCGTCGGGGGTGCTCATGTGGAGAAGTCTAGAAGTCGCGCCGCCGACCGCTCCGACGATTTCGTGGTTGTAAAGGTTTCATTACGTACTGAAAGTTCGAAAGCTTTCGCCTCTACTGTGTGGGTATCTCGCCGGTCCTGCTCCTCGCCGGTGAGGCGCAGCACCTCACCCGTCCCGCAACCCGCAATGAGGAAACCATGAACAAGAGGCTCCTGGCCGCGGCGGCCACGGTCGTCGCCGCCGCCCTCGCACTGTCCGCCTGCAGTGCGACACCGTCCGATTCCGGCGCGGATCAGAAGAAGGAGATCCGCGTCGCCTCCACCGACCCGCAGCTGATCGTCCCGGGCCGCCAATCCGTCGCCTACGACGTGAACATGGCGGTGTGGGCGCCGCTCGCGTTCCTGAACTCCGACGGCTCGCTCGAGTACGTCCAGGCCCAGTCCATCGAGTCCCAGGACGCCACGACCTGGACCGTCACCCTGCGCGAGGGCTGGACCTTCCAGGACGGCACCCCCGTGACGGCGCAGAGCTACGTCGACTCGTGGAACGCGGTGGCGTACGGTCCGAACGCGTTCGAGAACTCCGGACAGCTGGCCAACATCGTCGGCTACGCCGACCTCAATCCGGCATCCGGCACCCCGTCCACGACCGAGATGTCCGGACTGAAGGTCGTCGACGACCTCACCTTCACGGTGACCCTCATCGGTCCCGACAGCCAGTTCCCGCTGCAGGTGACGCAGGCGCAGACCGCGATGTTCCCGATGCCCGCCTCGGCGTTCGCGGACTTCACCGCCTACAACACGCATCCGGTCGGCAACGGTCCCTTCCAGTTCGCGCAGGACTACGTCGAGAACGAGCCGATCGTCCTCGACGCCTACAGCGGCTACAAGGGCGACAAGCCCACGATCGACCGCATCACGTTCGTGCCCTACACCGACAGCGAGACCGCCTACACCGACGTCCTCGCCGGCAACCTCGACGTCGCGGGGGTCCCCGCCTCCAAGCTCACGCAGGCGTCGGCCGACTTCGGGCAGCGTCTGTACTCGTTCGAGGCGCCCGGCATCTCGTTCCTGGGTCTGCCCCTGTGGAACTCCGCCTACCAGGACGTGCGTGTGCGCGAGGCGATCTCCATGGCGATCGACCGCGAGGCGATCATCGACGTGATCTACGGCGGCACGTACGCCCCGGCGACGGCGTGGACGCCGGCCATCGAGCCCGGCACGCCCACCGGGATCTGCGGCGACTACTGCTCCTTCGACCCCGAGGCGGCCAAGGCGCTGCTGGCCGAGGCCGGCGGGTTCTCGGGCCCGATGGAGATCTACTACCCCGGTGGCGGCGGACTGGACCCGCTCTACCAGGCGATCGCGAACCAGCTCCGACAGAACCTGGGGATCGACGCGACGGCCACCCCGAGCGCCGACTGGGCCGAGTTCCTGCAGAACCGCAACGACGAGAACATCACCGGTCCGTTCTTCTCGCGGTGGGGCGCCCTCTACCCCAGCCAGCAGGCGACGCTGCGCGTCTTCTTCATCAAGGGCGGCGGCTGCACCAACTGCATCCCCTGGTACAGCGACGAGGTCGCCTCGGCGATGACCGCCGCCGACGCCGATCTGTCCACCGACGGCTCCGCCTACGCCGCCGTGCAGCAGATCATCCAGAAGGAGTTCCCGGCGGTGCCGCTCTTCTTCGAGAAGTACTCCTACGTCACCTCCCCGCGCGTCGCACAGCTCGTCACCTCGCCGGTGGGCAACCCCACCTACCGGTCGATCGTCCTCACCGAATGACGGTCGGGGTGCGGAGCGTCCCGCCCGACGCTCCGCACCCGCCCCGGCCGCACCCGCCCTCGACCCCCCGCGGGGCCGTTCCAGTTCCAGACGAGAGCGCTCATGACCTTCCTCCCCGCCGCCGCTCCCGGTGCCGCCGACGCGATCGACGGCTTCCCCACCGTCGACGCGCTGCGCGCCGATCTGCAGGAGCTGTGCCGAGCGCATCCCGACCGGGCGACGGCATCGGTCATCGGACACTCGCGCGAGGGTGCGCCCATCGACGTGATCACCATCGGCGACGGGCCGGCGCAGGTCGTGGTCGCGGCCGGCGTGCACCCCAACGAGCCGATCGGCTTCCGCACCGTCCAGCGGCTCGCCCGCCTGCTGCTCACCGAGCCCGAGCACTCCCGCGGCGCGACGTGGCATCTCGTCCCGTGCGCCGACCCCGACGGCACGCGGCTCAACGAGGGCTGGTTCGCCCCGCCGCTTCGCCGGGCGGACTACTACCGCGGCTTCTACCGGCCGGCACCGTCCGAGCAGGTGGAGTGGTCGTTCCCGTTCGCCTACCGGGGGGCGCGCTTCGACGCCCCGATCCCCGAGACGCTCGCCCTGATGGGGCTGTTCGACCGCGTCCGGCCGGACGTGTTCGTCGGCCTGCACAACGGCGAGTTCGGCGGCGTCTACTTCTACACGAACGACGCCGACCCCGCGCTCGCCCGCGAGCTCAGCGCGATCCCCGCCGCGTTCGGGCTGCCGCTGGACGTCGGAGAGCCCGAGATGGACGGACTGACGCCGCTGGCCGACGCCGTCTTCCGGGCACCGCTGACGCGCGAGCTGATCGATCACCGCCTCGCGTCCGGCCTCGGCCTCGACGCCCGCGCGGGCGGGGCGGGCACCGCCGACTACCTCGAGCGCTACGGGACGACCACGATGATCGCCGAGCTGCCCTACTGGATCCACCCGGACGCCGCCGACACGACCGCCACCGACCTCGCCTACCGCGAGGTGCTGCGCACGAAGGCCGACCACCTCGACGAACTGCACGCGCTGCTGACGGGCACCCTCGACGCGGTGCGCCCGCTGCTGACGATCGACTCGCCGTTCCTGCGCGCCAGCGAGGCGTTCGCGCCGGGCATGGGCGCGGTCGCCGTCGCCGAGCGGCGACGGTCGGCGGCGGCCGCCGCGGATCGTCCCGCCACCGTCGCGGAGGTCTTCGGCAACACCGAGGTCGTGCGCACCTTCCGGCTGCGTTTCGCCGGCATCCTGCGTCGCGCGCTGGATGCCGAGGTGCACGCCGGCACGGCCGCCGCCGACCTCCGCCGCGCGCGCGACGCCCTCGCGGCGCAGTGGGAGCGGTGGCTCGCCGAGGACCCGCACGCCGACCTGCCGCCCGTTCCGGTCGAGGCCCTCGTCGGGGTGCAGCTCGCGGCGCTGTTCGCAACGGTCCGGCGGAGGCTCGCATGATCGGCGCGCGGCGCATCGGGGGACGCCTGGCGGAGTTCGTCATCGTCGTCATCGGCGTCACCTTCATCATCTACGCCACCGTGTGGGCCCTGCCGGGCGATCCGATCGCCGCCCTCGGCGGAGACCGGCCCCTCCCGGCGAACGTCGTCGCCCAGCTGCGGGCGCAGTTCCACCTCGACGAGCCGCTCTGGCAGCAGTACCTGCGCTACCTGGGCGGGCTGTTCTCCGGAGATCTGGGCACGACCTTCAGCGGTGTGCCGGTCGCGGATCGGATGGCGTCGCGGTGGCCGGTCACGATCACGCTCGCGCTGACGGCGTGGGTGATCGAAGTCGTGCTCGGCGTCGCCCTCGGCCTGCTCTCGGGTCTGCGCCGCGACAGCGCGATCGACCGCACGGTGCTCTTCGGGACGATCCTCGCGACGTCGATCCCCGTGTTCGTGGTGGCCGTGACCGCGCAGCTGGTCTTCGGACTGCAGCTCGGCTGGTTCCCCATCGCGGGCACCGATGCGGGATGGCCGGCGTCCTACCTCCTGCCGGCGCTGGTCATCGCCCTCTTCGGTCTCGCCTCGATCACCCGGCTCATGCGCGGCAGCGTCGTCGACTCGATGGACTCCGACTTCGTGCGCACCCTGCGGGCCAAGGGCATGCCCCGCCGCCGCATCGTCGGACTGCACGTCATGCGCAACTCGGTGGCGCCCGTGCTGACGTTCGTCGCGATCGACCTCGGGTTCCTCCTCGGCGGCGCCGTCGTGGTGGAGGGCATCTTCAACCTCCCCGGGATCGGACAGCTCCTCTTCGGCGCCATCCGCACGCACGAGGGACCGACGATCGTGGGGGTCGGCACGACGCTGATCCTCATCTTCCTGGTGCTGAACGTGCTCGTCGATCTCCTGAACGCGTTGCTCGACCCCCGGAGCCGTCATGACTGAGACCGCTGTGACCGCCCTCGAGCACATCACCGTCCGCCGCGGCGTGTGGATGAGCCTGCGCCGTCGCGTCCTGTTCTGGCTCAGCGCCACGATCCTCGCGGTGCTCGCGCTCGTCTCGCTGTTCCCGTCGGTCATCGGCGGGCTCTTCGGCCAGCCCGACCCCCGCGCGTGCACGCTGCGCGACAGCGCCCAGCCGCCGAGCGCCGCGCACGTGTTCGGCACCGACCTGCAGGGCTGCGACGTCTACGCCAACGTGATCCACGGCACCCGCACCTCGCTGTTCATCGGCCTGACCGCGACGGTCATCGCGCTGGTCATCGCGATCGTCGTCGGCACCGTCGCGGCCTACTACGGCGGCATCGCCGACGCGATCATCTCCCGCCTGACCGACGTCTTCCTCGGCTTCCCCTTCATCCTCGGCGCGATCATCGTGCTCAACAGCGTGGGGGAGCGCACGCCGCTCGTGGTCGCCGTCGTACTCGCGGTGTTCAGCTGGCCGACGCTCGCGCGGCTCGTGCGCACCTCCGTGCGCACCGTGCGGCGGACGGACTACGTCAGCGCGGCACGCGCGATGGGCATCTCCCACACCCGGACGCTCCTCACGCACGTGGTCCCCAACGCGCTGGGCCCGGTGCTCGCGATCACGGCGACGATGGTGGGCAGCATCATCGTCGCCGAGTCGACCCTCACCTTCCTCGGCGTGGGCCTGCGCGCGCCGTCGATCTCGTGGGGGCTGCAGATGGCGAACGCCCAGTCGTACTTCGGCACCTCCCCGCACATGCTCTTCTTCCCCGCTCTCTTCCTGAGCGTGACCGTCTTCGCGCTCATCACCCTCGGCGACATCCTCCGCGATGCGCTCGACCCGAAAGGACGTCGTCTGTGACCGCCTCCGCCTCCCCCTCCGACGACGAGACCGCCGCACGTCGACGCCGAGCCGTCGAGGATGCCGCGCGCTACGCGGCCCGGTGGTTCGCCTTCCTCGGCGCCCAGCGGGAGGTGCCCGGCATCCAGGCCGCCATCCGCGTCGACGGCGAGCTCGTCCTCGACTTCGCGTGGGGCCGTGCCGACGTCGCGAGCGGAACCCCGCTCACCGGCGCGCACCTGTTCCGCATCGCGTCGCACTCCAAGACCTTCACCGCGACCGCGGTGCTCCAGCTCGCCGAACGCGGTGATCTCCGTCTCGACGACACCGTGGCCGCCTGGGTGCCCGAACTCGTCGACACCGAGCTCTCGGCGGTGACCCTCCGCGAGCTGCTCGCGCATCAGGGCGGTGTCGTCCGCGACGGACGCGACGCCGACTACTGGCAGCGCGGCGGGCCCTTCCCGGATCGTGCGCGCCTGGTCGAGATCTGCCGCGCGGAGGGGCGGGTGTTCGCGCGCAACGAGTTCTTCAAGTACTCCAACATCGCGTACGGGCTGCTGGGGCTCGTCATCGAGGCGGCATCCGGCGTGGACTACGACGCGTACACCCGCACGCACATCTGCGACCCGCTGGGGCTCGTGCGCTCGGGGTCGGACTGGCAGGGCACCCGCGAGAGCGAGTACGCCGCGGGTCACACGGCGCGACTGGCCGACGGCGAGCGTCGCGTGATCGGTCACGTCGACACGCGCGCGCTCGCCGCCGCGACGGGCTGGTACTCGACGGCCGCGGAGACCACCGCCTACATCGCCGCCCACGCGCTCGGCGACGATCGCCTCCTCGCCGACGACAGCAAGCGCCAGGCCCAGCACGCGCACTCGCGCATCGACATCGGGGGCGTGACGCGGGACTACGGCCTCGGCTTCGAACTGCACACCCTCGGCGGACGCCGCCTCGTCGGACACAGCGGCGGCTACCCGGGGCACATCACGCGCACCTGGCTGGATGCCGAGGACGGGATCGCCGTCAGCGTCTTCACCAACGCCATCGACGGCCCGGCCGACCTGCTGGCCACCGGGGCGATGGCGATCATCCGGCTCGCCCTGACCCACGCGGATGCCGATGCGCGCGCCGATCTGCCGGAGGAGCGGTTCGCGAGCCTGTGGAGCGTGCTCGACATCGCCCACCTGGGGGGCGCCACCTTCGCGCTGCACCCGGCCGCGGACGATCCCGCGCGCGCGGCCGAGAAGGTCGAGGTGGACGCGTCCGGACGCATGCACCAGGCGCGCCGTGACGGCTTCGGCGCGACCGGCGAGCCGATCGAGGTGGCGAAGGCGCCCGGCGGTGGGGTGGAATCGATCGTGTGGAGCGGCATGACGATGTGGCCCCAGGCCGTGTTCGAGGCGGCCATGGCGCTCCCGGAGCCGGGGACGGTATTGGAGAGGATGTCGCTATGAGCGAGGAGACCGACCGTCAGGCGGAGCAGCTGAGCGAAGAGGCGCGCACGTTCGTCGAGGACTTCGCCTTCTCGTGGGGCGCGGCGGGCAACCCGCGGATGGACGGGCGGGTGCTCGGCCTGCTGCTCATCGTCGACCGACCGTTCCTGTCCTCCGCGCAGATCGCCGAGATGCTCGGGGCGAGCGCCGGGGCCGTCTCGATGTCCACGCGCGCCCTCGTGAGCCTCGGGTTCCTGAAGCCGCACTCGCTGCCCGGCGATCGCAACCGCTACTTCCGCGTCGAGGAGGATGTCTGGGGCAGCTTCCTCGCCGGGGAGCGCGACTACGCGCGGCGGGTCACCTCGACCATCGAGTACGGTCTCGACATCCTCCCCGATGCCGCCTCCGGACCCCGCACGCGCCTGCAGAACGCGCGACGCTACATGATCTGGCTGATGGGCTACCACCGCAAGATGCTCGCCGACTGGCAGGCGTACCGCGACGCCGACATCGACGAGGACGTCGCGCCGTGACGTCGCTGCTGGAGGTGCGCGACCTGGCGGTGGACTTCGTCACGGGGGGCGAGACCACGCAGGCCGTCCGGGGCGTGTCGTTCGCGCTCGAGCGCCGGGAGGTGCTCGCCTTGGTCGGCGAGTCGGGATCGGGCAAGAGCGTGAGCGCGCTGGCGCTGGTCGGGCTGCTCCCGCGCAACACCGTCGTGCGCGGGGAGGCGCTGCTGGACGGCGAGGACCTGTTCACGATGACGCCGGCCCGGCGCGAGGCCGTCCGCGGAACCCGCATCGGCGTGATCTTCCAGGATCCGGGCAGTGCGCTCGATCCCGTGTTCTCCATCGGCGCGCAGATCGAGGAGATGCTCATCGTGCACCGGCCGGAGATGACGCGGGCCCAGCGACGGGCCCGCGTGATCGAGCTGCTGGAGATGGTCGAGATCGCCGAGCCCCGCAAACGCCTCTCCAGCTACCCGCACCAGCTGTCGGGCGGCCAGGCGCAGCGGGTCATGATCGCGATCGCCCTGGCATGCGACCCCGAGATCCTCATCGCCGACGAGCCGACGACGGCGCTCGACGTGACGGTGCAGCGCGAGGTGCTCGACGTGCTGCGTCGGCTGCGCGACCGCGTCGGCACGGCGATCATCATGATCACGCACGACATGGGCGTCGTCGCCGACATCGCCGACCGCGTCGTCGTGCTCCACGACGGCCTCGTCGAGGAGGCGGCGGGCGTGCAGGAGCTGTTCTCGGCGCCGACCGCGGACTACACGCGCCGGCTGCTCGCCGCGGTGCCGCGCCTCGGCGCGCCCGAGCGCGACGATCCCTCCGGCAGCACCGTCGTGCTCGACGTCGATGCCCTGTCGGTCGTCTACGGGCGGGGCCGGCACGCGGTGGCGGCGGTGGACGATGTCACCCTGGCCGTCCGGGAGGGCGAGATCGTCGCGCTGGCGGGGGAGTCGGGGTCGGGCAAGTCGACCATCGGGCGCTGCGCCCTGGGCCTCACGCCCATCTCGGCCGGGACGGTGCGCGTGTGCGGCGTCGACCTGCGCGCCGTCAGCGGACGTCGCGCCGTCGCCGTGAAGCGCCAGGTCGGCGTCGTGTTCCAGAACTCCACCGCCGCGCTCGATCCGCGCCGCACCGTCGGTGACGCCGTGGCCGAACCCCTCCGCGTGCACGCGCGGCTGCGAGGCGCCGCGCTCGACACCCGCGTCGCCGAGCTCCTGGATGCCGTGGGCCTTCCCGCCGCCTGGCGACGCCGGTATCCGCACGAGCTGTCGGGCGGTCAGCGTCAGCGCGTCGCGATCGCGCGCTCCATCGCGCTGCGGCCGCGGCTGCTGATCGCCGACGAGCCCACGAGCGCGCTCGACGTCTCGGTGCAGGCGACCGTGCTGGAGCTCCTGCGCGAACTGCAGCGGGAGCTGCGCTTCGCGTGTCTGTTCATCAGTCATGACCTCGCGGTCGTCGACGAGCTCTGCGATCGCATCGTCGTCCTGCAGCACGGCAGGGTCGTGGAGGAGGGGCGGCGCACGCAGGTGCTGCGCGCGCCGCGGCATCCGTACACGTCGGCGCTGATCGCCTCCTCTCCCGTGCCGGATCCCCTCGTCCAGGCGCAGCGGCGCACCGCCTGACGCGACGGTCGGTGTCGTTTCGGCATCGATGCTTGACGAACCGGCGAGCTCGGGTCAATAATCACTCCAGACGTTAAATCGATTTATCACGAGGAAGTGGTGACATGGCCCGCGTACGCATCTCCGACGTGGCGGCAGCGGCCGGTGTGTCGGTCACGACGGTCTCGCTCGTGCTGAACGACGTCGAGTCGCGGATCTCGCAGGAGACGCGAGACCGCGTGCGCGCCGCCGCCGCCGCGGTCGGCTACGCGCCGAGCGCCCTCGCGCGCGGCCTCCGCCAGCAGCGCACCAAGACCGTCGGGCTCATCTCCGACCAGATCGCCACCACGCCCTTCGCCGGCCGCATGCTCGCCGGTGCGCAGGACGTCGCCCGCGCGAACGAACACCTCGTCTTCCTCGTCGACACGGGATCGGACGCCGCGGTGGAGGACGCCGCGATCCGGGCCCTCACCGCGCAGCAGGTCGACGCGCTGATCTACGCGGCGATGTGGCACCGCATCGTCCCGGCCGACGTGAAGCTGCCCGCCGACACGGTGTTGCTGGACTGCCGTCCGGCGGACGGCGTGACGGGCTTTCCCAGCGTCGTGCCCGACGACCGCGCCGGCGGCGCCGCGGCGACCCGCGAGCTCGTCGCGGCGGGCCACACGCGCATCGCGTACATCGACACCGACGAGGACCCGGGTCGTCCCATCGCCGCGGATCTCCGCCTCGAGGGCTATCGCGAGGTGCTCGCGGCGTCCGGGATCGTCGTCGACGACGAGCTGCACGTGCACGGGGAGACCTCGCACCGCGGCGGGCGGGGCGCCGCCGAGCGCCTGCTCGACCTCCCGTCGGAGCGCCGCCCGACGGCGATCTTCTGCTTCAACGACCGCATGGCCACGGGGGCCTACACCGCGATCCACGCACGCGGGCTGCGCATCCCCGAGGACATCTCGATCATCGGCTACGACGACCAGCAGTTCATCGCCGCCGAGCAAGACCCCCCGCTGACCACCGTCGCGCTGCCCCACTACGAGATGGGCCGCTGGGCGATGGAGGTCGCACTCGGCATCCGTGAGGGGGGAGAGGATGCCGTTCACCAGATGGAGTGTCCCGTCGTCCGACGAGACTCCGTGGGCCCGCCGCCGGCGCATGTCGCCAAACCGAACCGGCGACGGACCTCACAACACACCGAGCGGTCGCTTTCGGCGACCCCCGATCGGTGATCGACGCACGCGTCGATCACGAGACAAGGAAATCACAATGAAGCGCACATCCGTGTCGGTCCTCGCTGCGGCGGGGCTCGTCGGGGTGCTGGCACTGACCGGCTGCGGTCAGGCCGGCAAAGGTGACAGCACGACCGAGGACGGTCGTACGAAGCTGACGATGTGGACGCACTCGGCCGGAAACCCGGCCGAGCTCGCGGTCTACCAGCAGATCATCTCGGACTTCAACGCGTCGCAGGACCAGTACGAGGTGGTCGAGGAGTCCTTCCCGCAGGGCGCCTACAACGACGCCGTCGTCGCTGCGGCGGCATCCGGCGACCTGCCCTGCCTCCTCGACCTCGACGGGCCGATCATGCCCAACTGGGCGTGGGCCGGCTACCTGCAGCCGCTCGGCATCGACACCAAGATCACCGACGCCCTGCTGCCGACCGCCGTCGGCACGTGGGACGGACAGATCTACTCGGCCGGCTACTGGGATGCCGCGCTGTCGATCTTCGCCCGCAAGTCCGTTCTCGAGGCGAACGGCATCCGCATCCCGACCGTCGACAAGCCCTGGACGAAGGACGAGTTCGGCTCCGTGCTGGCCACGCTGAAGGCCGCGGGCTACGAGACCCCGATCGACATCGGCGCCGAGGACAAGGGCGAGTGGTGGCCCTACGCCTACTCTCCCTTCCTGCAGAGCTTCGGCGGAGACCTCATCGACCGCTCGAGCATGCTCACCGCCGAGGGCGCGCTCAACGGCGACGACGCCGTCGCGTGGGGCACGTGGTTCCAGAACCTCTTCCGCGACGGCTACGCCAACGCGAACGGCACGGTCGGCAACCAGGAGTTCGTCGACAACAAGGTCGCCCTCAGCTACACCGGCGTGTGGAACGCGCTCGCCTCGGTCGACGCCGTCGGCGACGACCTGCTGATCCTGCCCCCGCCGGACCTCGGCACCGGCCCGAAGATCGGCGGCGGCTCGTGGCAGTGGGCCATCTCCAAGGGCTGCAACGACGCCGACGGTGCCCGCAAGTACCTCGAGTTCAGCTTCCAGGACAAGTACATCACCCAGTTCGCCGACCAGCAGATCGTGATCCCGGCGACCGACTCGGCCGCGCAGGCCTCGAAGTACTTCAACGATGAGGGCGTGCTGCGTCCCTTCGTCGAGCTGTCGCAGAAGTTCGCGGTGCTGCGTCCCGCGACGCCGGCCTACGCCGTCATCTCCACGACGTTCGAGACCGCCGCGAAGGACATCATGAACGGCGCCGACGTCAAGACCTCGCTCGACCAGGCGGTCAGCGAGATCGACGCCAACATCTCGTCCAACGACGGGTACGGCTTCACCAAGTGAGCCCGAGCGGGTGGGACCTCGCGTCCCACCCGCTCCGCTCGACGACCTCGAAAGAGTCACCATGACTGTCACCCCTGCCACGGCCGTGGCCGAGAAGCCGCGCCGCGCCCTGAGCCGCTTCCGCTCCATCCGCGGACGCGAGACGTGGGCCGGCCTGGCGATGATCGCCCCGGCCGGCATCCTCCTCGTCCTGTTCCTCGTCATCCCCGTGCTGCTCGCCTTCGGGCTCTCGTTCACGAACGCGCGCCTCATCTCGCCGAACCCGCCGCGCTTCGTCGGCCTCGACAACTTCGCCCGTGCCTTCGGCGCCGACCCGATGTTCCTGCAGTCGGCCTGGAACACCTTCCTGTTCGCGCTCGTCGTCGTGCCGGTGCAGGCCGGCCTCGGCCTGCTGCTGGCGGTGCTCGTCAACCGGCGGATGCGGGGCGTCACCGCGTTCCGCGTGATCTTCTTCATCCCCGTGGTGACCTCGATCGTCGTCGTCTCGATCCTCTGGAAGTTCATGTACCAGAAGGACGGGCTCATCAACTCGTTCATCGACACGCTCACCTTCGGCGCCTGGCAGAGCGTCGACTGGCTCAACAACCCCACCACCGCGCTGCCGGCGATCATCGTGCTGTCGATCTGGCAGGCGGTCGGCTTCCACATGATCATCTGGCTGTCCGGTCTGCAGACGATCCCGGAGGAGCTCTACGAGGCCGCGAAGATGGACGGCGCGAGCCCCTGGCGCCAGTTCACGAGCGTCACCTGGCCGGGACTGCGTCCCACCATGGTCTTCGTCCTCGTCACGATCACGATCGCCGCGCTCGGGCTGTTCGTGCAGGTGGACGTCATGACGCAGGGCGGGCCGACCGGCTCGACCTCCACGATCGTCTACCACGCCGTCCGCAAGGGCTACCAGCAGCAGGAGATCGGGTACGCCGCGGCGATCTCGCTGATCTTCTTCGTCGCGGTACTGATCATCGCGCTCATCCAGCGCCGGCTCACGCGAGACAAGGACTGAGTCATGACCGCCACCGTCACCCCCCTCGCCGCTCGCGTCCGCAAGGACGCCAGCGAGAGCCGTCGTCGCCGCCTCGGCCGGATCCTCACGTACGTCGTGATGAGCGGCTTCGGCATCCTGTTCCTGTTCCCGCTGGTGTTCATGTTCGTCTCGAGCCTCAAGCCCGACGCCCAGATCCTCCGCGACGTGAACTCGCCCGCGGCGTTCCTGCCCGTCGGCGACATCAGCCTCGACAACTACTTCGGCGTGTTCGACCGCGTCCCCGTCGCCCAGTTCATGTTCAACTCGGTGCTCGTCACCGTGCTGACCGTCGGGCTCGGGCTCATCGTCAACTCGATGGCGGGCTTCGCCCTGTCGCGCCTGCGGTGGAAGGGACGCCTCGTCGTGATGGCGCTGATCATCGCGACCCTGATCGTCCCGTTCGAGACGATCGCCGTCCCGATGGTCTACTGGGTCTCCCAGCTGCCGACCCTCGTCATGGAGGGCGGCGTGCTCAAGTACGACTTCGGCTGGCTGAACACCTACCAGGTGCAGATCGTGCCGTTCATCGCCAACGCGTTCTCGATCTTCCTGTTCGCCCAGTACTTCTCGACCATCCCGGCCTCGCTCGACGAGGCGGCGCGCATCGACGGGGCCAGCTGGTTCACGATCTACCGCCGGATCATCGTGCCCCTGTCGGGGCCGGCGTTCGCGACGGTCGCGATCCTCACGTTCCTCCCCGCCTGGAACCAGTACCTCTGGCCGCTCATGGTGGTGCAGAAGGAGGGGCTGCGGCCCGTGATGGTCGGGATGCAGTACTTCTTCCAACTGAACACGGCGTGGGGAGAGGTCATGGCGTACACCTCGCTGATCACCCTCCCCGTCCTCATCGTGTTCCTCGTCTTCCAGCGCGCGTTCGTCAGCAGCATCGCGGCCAGCGGAGTGAAGGGCTAAGCGCACATGTTCGACCTCTCCTCATCCTGGGTGTGGGACTACTGGTTCGCCGACGACGGCGAGACCTACCACCTCTTCTTCCTCTACGCCTCGCGCGCCCTGCACGACCCGGACGCGCGCCACTACCGGGCCTCGGTCGGCCACGCCGTGTCCGACGACCTCGTGACGTGGACGCCGGTCGCAGACGCCATCGTCCGCGGCGAGGCGGGCAGCTTCGACGACCTCGCGACCTGGACCGGCTCGACCGTCCGCGGCGACGATGGGCTCTGGTACCTCTTCTACACGGGGTCGTCGCTGGCCGCCGACGGCAAGAACGTGCAGCGGATCGGCTGCGCGACCTCGCCCGACCTCCTGGTGTGGACGAAGGTGCCGGGACCGCTGCTGTCGGCATCCGGCCCCTGGTACGAGACGCTCGCCGACGGCGACTGGCACGACGAGGCCTTCCGCGACCCGTGGGTGTTCGCCGACCCCGACGGCGACGGCTGGCACATGCTCGTGACCGCCCGCGCACCCGAGGGTCCGGCCTTCGGCCGCGGCGTCATCGGCCACGGCTGGTCGCCCGATCTGAAGACGTGGGAGCTGCGCCCGCCGCTGTCGGCGCCCAGCGAGCGGGGCTTCGGGCAGCTCGAGGTCATGCAGGTCGAGGTCGTCGACGGGCGGCCCGTGTTGCTGTTCTCCTGCCTCGCGGAGCACGCGATGCCCGCCCGTGCCGTCGAGCGCGGCGGCACGTGGGCGGTTCCCGCGGCGAGCGTGCTCGGGCCGTTCGAGGTCGAGGAGGCCTACCCCGTCACCGACGAGAGCCTCTACGTCGGGCGGCTGCTGCGGCGGCGCGACGACGGCCAGTGGCTGCTGTTCGCGTTCCACAACCTCGACGAGCACGGCGCGTTCGTCGGGGGCATCACCGACCCCCTGCCCGTCGGCTGGGTCGATGGCCGCCTCACGGTGCGGGAACTCACCCGACCGTCCTGACCGATACAGACAGAAGGATCCGACGATGCATCCTGGCCTCCGCGGACAGCGTTCCGCCACCACCCGATCGACCGCGCTGCGCACCGTGCGGGGGGTCGTCTGCGCCCTCGGCACGGTCGTGGCGCTCGCCGCCGCCCCCGCCGTCACCGCCTCGGTGTCTGCCTCGGCATCCGAGCCCGCCCCGAGCCTGCGGGCGCAGTACCACTTCACGGTGCCGGACCACTGGAAGAACGACCCTCAGCGACCCGTCTACATCGACGGCGCGTTCCACTACTACTACCTGTACAACGCCGACTACGACGCGAACCCGTCGGCCAACTTCGGCACGGCGTGGCGGCTCGCCACCACGACCGACGGCGTCTCCTTCGCCGATCAGGGGATCGCGGCGCCGAAGGGCACCAACGCGAACTACGACCTCTGGTCGGGCTCGGCCGTGGTCGATCACGCCGGCACCGCGGGGTTCGGTGCGGGCGCCGTCGTGATGCTCGTCACGCAGATGGACCATCCGACACCGGCCCAGAAGCTCGACGCGTCCGGGCAGCAGGCGCAGTTCCTCTGGTACTCGATCGACGGCGGCCGCACGTTCCGCCCCGACGGGGACCAGCCGGTGATCCCCGGAGACGGGCGGCGCGACTTCCGCGATCCGAAGGTGGTGTGGGATCCCGACCACCAGCGGTGGGTCGCCCTCATCGCCGAAGGCGACCGGGTGAGCTTCTACACCTCGCCCGACCTCCACTCCTGGACGCGTCGGTCGGAGTACGTGAACACCGGCATCGGCACGATCGAGTGCCCCGACCTGTTCCGCATCCGCGCCGACGACGGCACGTTCCACTGGGTGTTCGGGGTGAGCGCCAACGGCTTCGCGACCGGCGAGCCGGCGACCTTCGCGTACTGGACGGGCTCCTTCGACGGGGAGCGGTTCACCCCCGACCGGACCGCCCCGCAGTGGCTCGACCACGGGTTCGACTGGTACGGCGCCGTCACCTGGGAGGACCCGTCCGCCCCCGACGACCGGCGGTACGCGGTCGCCTGGATGAACAACTGGGACTACGCGCATTCGTCCGTGACCTGGCCCTCGGACGGGTTCACCGGCACCGACTCCATCACGCGGGAGATCCGGCTCGTGCGCGACGGGACCGGCTACACGCTCGCCTCGCAGCCGGTCGCGGCGCTGCAGCAGTACGCGTCCGCGCGCCACGAGCTCGGCGACGTGACGGTCGACGGCTTCCGCGAGCTCGCGTACCAGGGCGACGCGTACGAGATCACGACGCGCGTCAGTCGGCAGACGGCCCAGAACATCGGTCTGCAGCTGCGCCGCTCCGCCGACGGCAGCCGGCACGCGGATGCCGGGGTCACCTCCTCGTACGCGTACCTGAACCGCGGTCAGACGGGGCATCCCTCGCCGACCCACAAACTCGAGAGCCGGACCCCGTTCGACGGCGGGGCGGGAGAGGTCACCCTCCGCATCCTCGTCGACCGGACGACGATCGAGGTGTTCGTCGACGACGGACGCTACGTGCAGTCGAGCCAGGTGTTCGCTCCCGCCGCCGATCGCGGCCTGGCGCTGTACACGAGCGGGGGGCCGGCGGTGTTCCACGACCTCACCATCACGGAGTTCGCCGGCCTCGCGCAGCGACCGGCGCGCGTGATCGCCGACTTCGAGGGGACGACGTGGGGTGACGGCTGGACCGCGACCGGGAGCCTCGCGGGGATCGGCCCGTCCGCCGCGGAGCTTCCCGGCCAGGTCGGTGCGCGCGTCGCGGACACCTTCGCGGGATCGGACGCGGCCACCGGCGTGCTCACCTCGCCTCCGTTCGTCGTGGACCGCGATCGCCTGCACTTCCTGATCGCCGGCGGACGGCATCCGCTGGGGGTCGAGCCGGCGACGTCGGTGCAGCTGCTGATCGACGGACAGCCCGTGCGCACGGCCACCGGCGACGACTCCGCGACACTGCGCCCCGTCGACTGGGACGTGCGCGCGTTCGCGGGGCGGACGGCGCAGCTGCAGATCCTGGACGACGCGACGGGAGCGTGGGGACACCTCATGGTCGACCACGTCGTCCTGAGCGACTGAGCTCGCGCGGGGCGGCGGGGCGACGATGGGATAGCGTCGGAGGCGGGTCCGCGGGTGGGCGGACCCGCCGGCGACGAAGGAGAGGCGACATGGCGCGACCCAAGCTCCAGGACGTCGCCACGCGCGCCGGTGTCTCCGTCACGACGGTCTCGCGCGTGCTGAACAATCGCGGCTATCTCAGCGACGAGGTGCGGGCCCGGGTCAACGCGGCCATCGCCGAGCTGGGATACCGCCCCGACGGGATCGCGCGTTCGCTCATCGGACGCAAGTCGGGGCTGGTCGGGGTGATCGTCCCGACGGTCGCCGACCCCTTCTTCGGCGAACTGGTGGCGGCGATCGAGAACGCCCTGGCCGAGCGCGGGTACAAGGTGCTGCTGTGCGACTGCCAGGAGAACCCCGAGCGCGAAGCCGAGTACCTCGATCTCCTGCAGGCGAACCGCGTCGACGGCGTGATCACCTCCACCCACAATCGCGAGGTCCGCGGCTACGACGCCGCCGAGCTGCCCCTCGTCGCCGTCGACCGCCGCATCGGCCCGCGCGTGCCGATCGTCCGCGGCGACAACGCCGCCGGCGGACGCCTGGCCACGGAGCACCTGCTCGCGCGCGGAGCGCGCCGGCCGCTGCTCGTGACCGCGACCGACCACCCGGGCAACGACCGCGCCCGCGCCTACCGCGACGTGGTCGCCGCCCACGGGATCGAGCCGCGCGTGCGGGCGTACGGGTACTCGACCCCCGCCGACGAGCGTCGCGCGCTCATCGAGACCTGGCTCGCCGAGACCGGGGCGGACGCCGTGTTCGCGACCGACGACCTCACCGCGCTGATGGCGCTGGAGTGGGCCCACAAGACGGGGCGGCGCGTTCCCGACGACGTCCGCATCGTCGGCTACGACGGTTCCGCGGCCGTGCGGCTCGGCATGCCCGGGCTGACCACCGTGCGTCAGCCGATCGCCCGCCTGGGCGCGCGCGCCGCGGAGCTCATCGTCGACCGCATCGCCGACCCCGACGCCCCACCCGCCGCCGAGCCGCCGCTGCCGGTGGAGCTGCGGCTCGGCTGGACGAGCTGACCGGCCTCAGCGCTGCGGGTCGACCACGGCGAGCGGGGTCACCGACATCGCGTCGATCCTCACCGGGGCATCGACCGCCTCGACGCTGACCGGCGTCGTCGCGGTGGGATAGGCCGCCATCGTCAGCGACGAGCCGTCGCCGGTGAACACCTCGATGCTGGACGCATCGACGAGCACGTCGAGCTCCAGCCGGCCCCCGGCATCCACGGCGCTCGTGCGCACCGTGCGATAGGTCTCGGAGAGCCGCCCCGCCACCGTGTCGTGCGCACGGTCGACGAACACCGCGCCCGCCGCCGCGTCGTAGCCGACGGTCACATCGCCGCCGGCCTCTCCCAGTCGCAGGCGCAGGGTGCCGCCGGACGCGTCCAGCGTGACGCGCAGACGGTAGGACGCGGATGCCGGCTGCACCGCGAGAGGCGCGATCGCGCCCGGCTCGATGGTCTGCGCGGGAGCCGACGATGCGTCCCCCTCCAACCCGCGCAGAGCCTCGGCCGGACGCGACCGCAGTCGGAGCCGACCGTCGCTGTCGTCGAGGACGATGCGGCGCGTGACCGACAGCGCCCCGCCCTGCCAGCCCTCGGTCGGAAGATCCCTCGCGTACGCCCAGTTGTTGATCCACCCGAGCGCGTAGCGCTCGCTCAGCCGGTCCGTCGCGGATCGGCGGGGATCGTCCCAGGTCACGGCGGCGTAGAAGTCGGCGCCGTCGTCGAGCCACTGCGGGTCGGCGGCATCCGCACTGAAGCGCTCGCCGTCCCAGCTCCCCGTCCAGTAGGCCAGGCCGGTCGTGCGTCCCTCGCGCGTCCCGTCGGCACTGGCGGCGAGGATCCAGGTGCGCCGGCCGGAGGCGGGGTCCACCATCTCGAACAGGTCGGGGCACTCGAGCAGCCCCAGACCGTCCGCGTCGAGGTCGGAGACGTAACGCCAGGAGCGCAGGTCGCTCGAGACGTAGAAGCCGATGCGTTGCCCCTCCGCGAGCGTCATGACCCAGCGGTCGTGGCGGTCGTCGCGCACGATCTTGGGGTCTCGCCAGTCGACGGCGCCGGGGTTGTCCATCACCGGGTTCCCGTCGTACTCCTGGAAGGTGTAGCCGTCGTCGGTGGAGAAGAAGAGCGACTGGCGCTGCACGCCGTCGTCCTGCTGCGTCACGAGGGCGACGACCGCTCCGGCACCGAACCCGGCGCTGCCGGTCTCGTCGACGACCGCGGAGCCGGTGAGGATGTCGCCGAGCCCGTTGCGGTACTTCTCGATCGCGACGCCCTCGTTGCGCCACGTCACGAGGTCGTCGGATGTCGCGTGGTACCAGGCGGTGCCGTTGCCGTGGGGGTAGTCGGCGTTGTAGAGGTAGTAGAGGTGCCACGTGCCGCCCGCGAACACGGGGCGCTGCGGATCGTTGATCCAGTGCGCGGCGGGCGTGAGGTGGAAGCCGGGGCGGAACCGCTCCCAGTCGGCCGGGCGGTCGAACGTCAGCGCGTCCCCGCCCGGTGCGGTCGGTGTCGGTGTCGGCGACGGGCCGCGGTCGTCGCGGCCCGCCACGACGACGGCCGCCACCACGAGCATCACGGCCAGGGCCGCCGCGGCGGCGATGACGAGGGCGCGCCGCCGCGACCCGCCCCGCCGCCGCGGCGTGCTCACGAGGTGCTCCGGCGGTCCCGCCGACGCGCGCTCCGCAGCGCGAGCGCGCCCGCGGCGCCCAGCGCGACGGCGACGGCGATGCCCGCGGCCGCTCCGGCGATCGATCCGCCGGTCGCGGCGAGCCGCTCACCCGGACGGGGCCCGGGCTCCGCCGGCACCTCCGGGGTGAGCGGAGGTGCCGTGATCGCCTGGAGCGTGGTCGCCCTCACGACGGTCGGCGCCGTCGCGCGGGTCGCGGTGACCACCGCGGTGTTCTCGACGTCGCGCGGCCCACCGGCCACCGTCGCGTCGAACGCGACCTCCACGATCTCGCCGTCCTGCACCGCCGTGACGGCGACCCGGAGGCTCCCCGAGACGCACGAGACCTCGACGCGGTCGGCGGCCACGTCGGTCAGATCGACGAGGTAGCCGGTGTCGGGCTCCATCCGGGTGGTGGAGCGGACGCTCACGCCGGCTGCGCAGTCGATGTCCTGGCCCGGTGTCACCGTGTCGACGACCTCGACGGTGTCCCAGGGGCCGCGCGGGGTGTCGATGCTCCAGCGGACGACCGCGGGTTCGGTCGACGTCCACAGCCCGTACTTGTTCGCGGCATCCCGGTCGACGACGCCGTGGAAGGCGCCCGGCACATCGTCGGCGCGCAGACGGCTCGTCGCGGAGGACGTGAACGACTCCGGGGTGCCGGGTGTCGTGGATGCCGTGGTCGTCACGATCGTCTCTCCTCGTCGGTTCGCGGGGTCGTCGGCCGCGTCGGTCAGCGTGATGGACAGGTCGCCGTCCGGGCCGAGCACGGCGATGCCGATCACCGCCCCCGAGGCGGCGATCCAGCGCCCGTCCCCGAGGCTCGACGAGGCGTGGTCGGGCAGCGCCAGCCGCACGGTGTCGCCGCCCCGGGCGGAGTCGGGCAGCTCCCACACCGTCGACGTCGTGACGGTGTCGGCCCCGACGCCGGTCGTGCTGGTCGCGATGAGGTCGTCGCCGGTGGCGCCCCGGGCGGAGGCGCCACCGGCGATCGTGACGACCGCGGCCAGGATCGTCGTACCGAGGCCGATCATCCCCCGGCTCGCGGTCGCGCCGATCATTCCGCTCCCACCTCCGGGGTGGCCCGGCGGCGCGCACGCAGGACGAGCGTCGTACCGGCGGCGGCGAGGGCGAGGCCCCCGATCACCGCCCCGGCGACGAGGGCGCCGTCGCCGCCGGTGCGGGCCAGCGACCCGCTGCGCTGCGCGTCCGCCAGCGGGGTCGAGGTCGCTGCGGCCGGCGCCCCGGTCGGGGCGGCCGACGCCGAGGGGTCGGGCGTCGGCGTCGCCGCGGGGGCGGACGACGAGATGCCGCCGGCCGCGAGGATCAGCGTCGTGTCGAGGTGGCCGTCGACCGTGTCGGCGACCGCCGCCACGATGGAGGTCTCCGCTCCCGGCGTCACCGCGGCCGTGCAGGTGAGGGCCGTCGTGAAGCCGTTCATCTCGGTGTCGTGCGCGGTCGACGGGGTGCGTCCGTCCGCGTTCGACACGAACGACGCGGCGTTGCGGGTCGCGTTGATGGTGTCGATGCCCGCCGGCACGCCGTCGATCAGCGAACACCGTGTGCCGTCGACGAAGATGCCCAGCGCGTCGGTGTAGTCCTTGGCCTCCCAGACGCCGTACTCCTCGCTACCGAACTGGTAAACGATTGACAGAGTGTCGCCGGCGGGGACCACCGTCAACGCCAGCTGCGCGGCATCGTACGTCGTGGCGCCGACCGCCGCGGACAGCTCCGCGGAGCCCTCGCCGCCCAGGTCGCCGGTGGTCGTCAGCGTGCTGTTCGGCCCGGTGAGAGCGGACCGCGAGAAGTCCACGTCGGCGGACGAGCTCGGATCGGCGGCGCGCAGCGACCCCGTGGTGAGGGCGACGCCGGACCCGATCGCGGGGTCGAGCGTCGCGCCGGTGACGGTGCCGATCTGCACGGCGCGCCCGTGCGCGATGGTGGCGTCGCGCAGCTGGATGTTGCTGCCGATCAGCGTCGCCGCGGCATCCTGGACGGAGATGGACTCCAGCGTCGTCACATCGGTGGCGGCGGATGCCGAGGCGGCGAACGCCGCGGCGGCCACGAGGCCGACGGCGGCGCCGGCGGCGAGGACGCGGCGTTCGCGCGTCGTGCGGAGATGGAACATGGCACTCCCTGGTGCTGTCGGTGCACCGCCGCCCGCGGGCACTGCCGGGGGCGCGACGGTGCGAGGGGGGATGAGAGATGGGCGTGCGCCCCGAGAGTCGATCCACGGGTCCCTCCGGATCGGAGGTCTCCACGGATGAGTGAACCATGGCGACTCGCGATATGTCAAACGTTTGACATATCGCGCCCCCTCGCCCTAGGCTCAGCCGCGAGAGACGACCACGCCTTCCGCCCTTCTGAGAAAGCAGACAGACGTGACCACCATTGACCCCCGCCGCCGGCGCCGCCCCCTCGCGCGTGCGTTGGCGATCGTCGCGACCACCGCGGCCGCGGCGACGCTGCTCGCGGCATCGCCCGTGCAGGCCGCCGACGAGATCGACGCCGTTCCCGGCCACCCCGCTCCCACCGTGCACACCCAGCAGGCGTACGATCCCGCCGCCGACTTCACGGCGCGCTGGACCCGTGCCGACGCGCGGCAGATCGCCGCGATGAGCGATCCGACCGCGGCTCCGCGGCAGAACTCCCTGCCCGAGGAGTACACGATGCCCACGGTTCCGCAGGACTTCCCCGACATGAGCAACGACCAGGTCTGGGTCTGGGACAGCTGGACGCTGACGGACGAGACCGCGGCGCAGCCGAGCTTCAAGGGGTGGGAGGTCGTGTTCTCGCTCGTCGCGGATCGCAGCCTCGGGTTCGACGACCGCCACACCTTCGCGCGCCTCGGCTACTTCTTCCGCCAGGCGGATGTGGCCGAGCGTCCCGCTGACGGCGGATGGACCTACGGAGGCCTCGTCTTCCCCGACGGGGCGTCGGGAGCGATCTTCGAGGACCAGTCGTTCAGCCACCAGACCGAATGGTCGGGCTCCACCCGCATCTTCGACGGCAACAAGCTGCGCATCTTCTACACCGCGGTGGCGTTCTACCGCAACGAGGACGGCAGCAACCGCAAGCCCTACGACCCGCGCATCGTGCAGAGCGAGGGGCGCATCTTCGCCGACGAGAACGGCGTCTGGCTGACCGGATTCCGCGACCAGCACGACATGCTGCAGGCCGACGGCACGTACTACCAGACCGGTGCGCAGAACGAGTTCTTCAACTTCCGCGACCCGTTCACCTTCGAGGACCCGGCCCACCCCGGCAAGACCTTCATGGTGTTCGAGGGCAACACCGCCGCCCCGCGCGGCGAGCGCGTGTGCACGGAGGAGGACATGGGCTACCGCACCGGCGACCCGTACGCGGAGACGGCCGCCGAGGTCATGGACCGCGGTGCCCACTACCAGCTGGCGAACGTGGGTCTCGCGGTGGCCGACAACGCCGCGCTGACCGAATGGACCTTCCTCCCGCCGATCCTCTCGGCCAACTGCGTGAACGACCAGACCGAGCGCCCCCAGATCTACATCAAGGACGGCAAGTACTACCTGTTCACCATCACCCATCGCGGCACCTACGCCGCGGGCGTCGACGGGCCCGAGGGCGTCTACGGCTTCGTCGGCGACGGTATCCGCAGCGACTTCCAGCCCGTCAACCGCGGATCGGGTCTGGCGCTGGCGAGCCCGTCGAACCTGAACTTCGCCGCGGGCACGCCGTTCGCCCCCGACGTGAACCAGCACCCCGGTCAGTTCCAGGCGTACTCGCACTACGTCATGCCGGGCGGGCTCGTGCAGTCGTTCATCGACACGATCGGCACGAGCGACGACTTCGTCCGCGGCGGTACCCTCGCCCCCACCGTGAAGGTCGACATCGACGGGTCCTCCGTGACGGTCGACCGCGCGTACGGGGACAACGGCCTGGGGCAGTGGGCCGACATCCCCTCGGGATACGCGCACGACGTCCCGGCGACCGCGGACGTGCGTCCGACGCGGTGACCGTGCACGGCTGACGCTCATCGCGGAAGGCTCCCCTCTCCTCGTGGGAGGGGAGCCTTCCGTGTCCGCACGGACAGGCGGGCGGGCCCCTGGCTACGCTGGGGACGACCGAGGGAGGTCGCCATCGACGAGAGCCCGGTGCCGGCGGAGCGGATCGTCGCCGCGCTCGGCGACGTGAGCAACATCGCCGCATCCACGCACTGCGCCACGCGGCTGCGCATCGCCGTCGTCGATCCCGCCGCCGTCGACGAGCGCGCCCTGGCCGGGATCGACGGCGTGCTGGGCGTCGCGCGCGTGGGCGAGCAGGTGCAGATCGTCGTCGGGCCGCGTCGTGTCGCATCGACGCACGAGGCGCTCCGCGAGCTGGTGGACGCCGCGGCCGCCACCGCGCCGGCGCCGGGCGAGGCGCCCGTGCCCGATGCCGCCGCCGACGGCACCTCGGGACGGCGCTGGCTGCGACCCGTGACCGTGGTGATGGACGTCATCGTGCCGCTGCTGCCGACCTTCGTCGCCGGCGGACTCCTCCTCGGGCTCCACAACCTGCTGACGGCGCCGGGCATCCTCGGACCGTCGGCGGCGGTCGAGGCGCTGCCCGGGATCAGCGGGATCGCCGCCCTGATCGGCATCCTCGGGGTGGGGGTCTTCACGCTCCTTCCCGTGATCGTCGGGTTCTCGGCCGCGCTGCGGTTCGGGACCAGTCCGTACCTGGGCGCCGCGATGGGCGCCGCCCTGGTGGTCGCACCCTTCCTCGTGGATGCCGGGGTGTTCCCCGCGCTGCGGCTCGACGGCGCCGGGGGATGGACCATCGCCGGCGTCGACGTGCTCGGCATCGACTACCGGGGCACGGTGGTGCCGATGATCGCCGTCGCCTACGTGCTCGCGCGGGTGGAACGGCTGTGGACGCGCCTGCTCGGCGGCACGGCGCGCTACCTCTTCGTCCCCACGCTGACGCTGCTCGTCACGGGGCTCCTCGCCTTCCTCGTGATCGGGCCGGTCCTGGGCTGGCTCGGCGACGGTCTGGCCGCCCTGCTCACGGCGGCGTACGAGGCCACGGGCATGATCGGCGGCGCCCTCTTCGGCGCCCTGTATCCGCTCCTGGTCGTCACGGGGACCCATCAGAGCCTGGTCTCGGTGGAGCTGGGCCTGCTCGGCCAGGGCGGGTCGTTCATCTTCCCCGTCGCGGGCGCGGCGAACCTCGCCCAGGCGGGCGCCTGCTTCGCGGTGGCGCTGCTCGCCCGGCGACGCTCGTCGATGCGGGCGCTCGCCGCCGGCGCCGGCCTGCCCGCGTGCCTCGGCATCGCCGAGCCGGCCATCTTCGGCATCACCCTGCGGCTGCAGTTCCCGCTCGTGGCCGCCGTGATCGCCTCGGCGGCGGGCGGCGCGATGCTCGCCGCGTGGAACGTGCAGGCCGTCACGCTGGGCGCGGCCGGCGTGCTCGGGATCGCCTCCATCGCCCCGGGTCTCGGCATCCCCTATCTGGCGAGCGTGGCGACCAGCGCCGCGGTCGCGTTCGGGCTGACCCTCGGCTGGGGACGGCTGCGCCGACGCCCGATCGATGACGGCGCGGCCGGCGCCGACCTCCGCCCTCCCGCCGCGCATCCAGGCGGCCTCGGTACCCTGGAGACATGACCGAGTCCAGCCCCGTGCGCACCACCCGTCCCCGACAGGTGCGCCCCCGCACCGAGGGCTGGACCCAGCGGGTGGATGCCGACGGCAAACCCCTGCTGCAGTTCGCCGCGCCCAAGCGCGGGATGCCGCCCGTGCACCTGGCCGACCTGACGCCCGAGCAGCGCGTCGAGCGGGTGAAGGAGCTGGGGCTGCCGGGGTTCCGGGCCAAGCAGGTCGAGAAGCACTACTTCCAGCACTACACGTCCGACCCCGCCGCGATGACCGATCTGCCGGCATCCGGACGGGAGGAGCTGGTCGCGGGCCTGCTGCCGCATCTGCTCACCGAGGTGCGACGGCTCGAGACCGACCGCGGCGACACGATCAAGTTCCTCTGGAAGCTGCACGACGGGGCGCTCGTCGAGTCGGTGCTCATGCGCTATCCCGGCCGCATCACGCTGTGCGTGTCGAGCCAGGCCGGCTGCGGCATGAACTGCCCGTTCTGTGCGACCGGTCAGGCGGGGCTCACCCGCAACATGTCGGCGGCGGAGATCATCGAGCAGGTCGTCCGCGCGAACGCGGCGATCCGTGCCGGTGAGCTCGGCCCCGCCGAGCACCCCGACGAGCGCGTCACCAACATCGTCTTCATGGGGATGGGGGAGCCGCTCGCCAACTACAACCGGGTGATGCAGGCCGTCCGCACGATGGTCGACAAGGATCACGGGCTCGGGATGAGCGCGCGCGGCGTGACCGTGTCGACCGTGGGTCTCGTGCCGGCGATCAACAAGCTCGCCGCCGAGGACATCCCGGTGACGTTCGCCCTGTCGCTGCATGCGCCGGACGACCACCTGCGCGACGAGATGATCCCGATCAACTCGCGCTGGAAGGTGGACGAGGCGCTCGATGCGGCCCGCGGCTACTTCGAGAAGACCGGCCGCCGCGTGTCGATCGAGTACGCCCTCATCAAGGACATGAACGACCACGCCTGGCGCGCCGACCTGCTCGCCACCAAGCTCAACGAGCGCGGTCGCGGCTGGGTGCACGTCAACCCGATCCCGCTGAACCCCACGCCCGGGTCGGTGTGGACCGCGTCCGACAAGGATGTGCAGCGCGAGTTCGTGCGCCGCCTCAACGAGGCCGGCATCCCGACGACCCTCCGCGACACCCGCGGCAAGGAGATCGACGGGGCCTGCGGCCAGCTCGTCGCGACCGAGGAGGACCGCGCCGTCGCGGCATCCGTGCCCGTCGACTGACCCGGCCCGGTGCGCGCCGGCGGTAGCGTTGAGGAATGGTCAACTATCGCTATCTCGGCAGCAGCGGCTTCAAGGTCTCGGAGATCACCTACGGCAACTGGGTGACCCACGCCTCCCAGGTGGAGAACGACGCCGCCATCGCCACCGTGCACAAGGCACTGGACCTCGGCATCACGTCGTTCGACACGGCGGATGCCTACGCCAACACCGCCGCCGAGGTCGTGCTGGCCGAGGCGCTGAAGGGCCTCGAGCGCACCGACTACGAGGTCTTCACGAAGGTCTACTGGCCGATCGGCAAGAAGGGCCCGAATGACCAGGGCCTGTCGCGCAAGCACCTCTTCGACGGCATCCACGGCTCGCTCCGCCGCCTGAACGTCGACTACGTCGACCTGTATCAGGCGCACCGCTTCGACTACGAGACCCCGCTCGAGGAGACGATGCAGGCCTTCGCCGACATCGTCCGCCAGGGCAAGGCGCTCTACATCGGCGTGAGCGAGTGGACGGCCGAGCAGCTGCGCGAGGGCGCGGCGCTCGCGAAGGAGCTGAACTTCCAGCTCGTCAGCAACCAGCCGCAGTACTCGGCGCTCTGGCGCGTCATCGAGGGCAAGGTCGTCCCGACCTCCGAGGAGCTCGGCATCTCGCAGATCGTCTGGTCGCCGATGGCGCAGGGCGTGCTCAGCGGCAAGTACCTGCCCGGACAGCCCGTTCCGGACGGCTCGCGCGCGACCGACGAGAAGAGCGGCGCCAACTTCATCAAGCGCTTCCTCAACGACGACACGCTCGCCGCGGTGCAGAAGCTCAAGCCGATCGCCGAGCAGGCGGGCCTCACCATGCCGCAGCTCGCGATCGCGTGGGTGCTGCAGAACCCGAACATCTCGGCAGCGCTCGTCGGCGCGTCGCGCCCCGAGCAGCTCGAGGACTCGGTCAAGGCCTCCGGGGTCGTGCTCGACGCCGAGGTCATGTCGGCGATCGACGCGGCCCTCGCGCCGGTCGCGGTCACCGACCCCGAGGAGACCTACACGGTCTCGCCCGCCTCGCGCCCGCTCTGATCGTCGAGGCCGCGAGTCGCGGAGCCTGACGCTGATGGTCACGACGAGCGCCGGCATCCTGCTGTACCGGAGAGATCCGGACGGCACGGTGTCGGCGCTCGTCGCGCATATGGGCGGTCCCCTCTGGGCGCGCAAGGACGAGGGCGCCTGGTCGATCCCCAAGGGCGAGTTCGACCCGTCGCAGGAGTCGGCGCGGGATGCCGCGGTGCGCGAGTTCCGCGAGGAGCTGGGCGTCGACCCGCCGGCGGTCGACGACGTCGAGCTCGGAACCTTCGCGTACGCGTCGGGGCGCAAGACGGTCACGGTGTTCTGCCGCGACGGCGCCGGGTTCCTGACTTCCGCCGCCGAGCGCGCCGCGCTCGTGTTCGGGTCGTTCGAGATGGAGTGGCCGCCGCGGTCGGGGCGTCGTCAGCGCTTTCCCGAAGTCGATCGCGTCGAGTGGATGCCGCTCGCCGAGGCTCGTCCGCGCCTGGTCGCCGGTCAGCGGCCGGCGCTCGACGCGTTGGACGTGCTGCTGCGCCAGGAGTGACCCTCTTGTGGTCGCACCGTCCGCGGCGCAGACTGTGCGCGGCGGAAGGAGCCATCATGGCGCACGGCGACATCACCCACATCGACATCCCCGTCGCGGATCTCGCGAAGGCGGCCGCGTTCTACTCCGATCTGTTCGGGTGGCAGATCGCGGAGCCGCCCGGTTTCGAGGGCTACCCGATGTGGTCGGCGCCCAACGGCATCAGCGGGGGCGGGCTCGCGCCGCGCAGTGACGGGTTCACCCAGCCGCGGTCGTACGTCGAGGTCGACTCGATCGACGACACCATCGCGAAGGCCGAGGCGGCGGGGGCGACCGTCGCCATGGCCAAGGAGCCGATCACCGCGAAGAGCTGGTGGGCGATCATCGTCGACCCCGACGGCAATCACATCGGACTGTTCGAGGGCACGACCCAGGACTAGCGCTTCTTCTTCGGCGCCGCCGACACGTCGAGCTGCGGGTGCAGGCCGCCCAGCGACGACCACGCGCTCGCGGTGCCCTTTGCGGCGTGCTCGGCACCGCGGACGGCGCGCTCGTCGGCCCACTCGTTGAGCACGTGGCCCTGGTGGCCGCGGACGTGCTCCAGCACGACGTCGGGCAGGCCCGCCGCGCGGCGGGCGTCGCGGGCGGCGATGAGCTGTTCGAGGAGGTCGCGGTTCTTCGTCGGCGCGCCCGTGGAGGTCTTCCAGCCGCGACGGCGGTGCCCGTCCATCCAGGACGAGTAGGTGTCGATGGCGTACTTGGAGTCGGCCTGCACGACGAGGTGCGCGGTGTCGGCGTGGTCTTCGATGGCCTTCAGCAGCCCCATGAGTTCGCCGATGTTGTTGGTGCCGCTCGGGATCGCGCCGGCGGCCCAGTGGCCGTCCTCCCCGACCCACGCCCAGCCGGTCGGTCCCGGGTTGCCCTTGCAGGCGCCGTCGGTGGCCACGGTGTAGGTGTCGTTCGGGTCGGTCGCGGAAGTCACCGTTCGACGGTACTCGATGGGGCAGACGGCGGACGCCGCGGGGGCGTCGCGGCTCCTCTCGTATGCTGACGACATGACCGGTGTGCGCGTGACGACCGAGCTGGACGAGATCGACCTGGACCTCGTGCACCGCTGGCTCTCCGAGGAGGCGTACTGGGCGATCGGGCGCAGCCGTGAGCTCGTCGAACGCGCCGCCCGGGCGTCGCTGAACTTCGGGGCTCTGGATGCCGAGGGCGCGCTGGTCGGCTACGCGCGCGTCGTCACGGATGCCGCGACGTTCGCCTGGGTGTGCGACGTGTTCGTGGCTCCCTCTGCGCGCGGTGCGGGTGTCGGCACGCTGCTGGCCGAGACGATCGCGGCCACGGTTCGACCGTGGGGACTGAAGCGGACGATGCTGGCGACCGCCGACGCCCACGGCGTCTATGCGAAGGTCGGCTTCGTGCCGCTGCCCCATCCCGAGCGGATGATGGTCCTCGGCGGCTGACCCCCTGCCGGGGGCGGGATGTTCTCACCGCCGCCGCCACGAGAATGGGAGCATGACCTCTCCGCGCCCTGTTCTCACTCTCATCGGCGGTCCCACGGCGATCCTCGAGTACGGCGGCATCCGCCTGCTCACCGACCCGACGTTCGACGAGCCGGGCGACTACCCGTCCGGCGCGGTCACGCTGCACAAGCTCACGGGTCCGGCGCTCGGAGTGGACGAGGTCGGCGAGATCGACGTCGTGCTGCTGTCGCACGATCAGCATCCCGACAACCTGGATGCCGCGGGACGCGCCTTCCTGCCGCGCGCCGGTGCCGTGCTCTCCACGCCCGCCGCGTCGGCCCGCATCCCCGGCGTCCACGGCCTCGAACCGTGGCAGACCCGCACCGTCGGCGACGTCGAGGTCACCGCCGTCCCCGCGCTCCACGGTCCCGACGGCGCCGAGGAGCTCTCCGGGCCGGTCACCGGATTCGTCCTGCGCGCCCCCGACCGGCCCGTCGTCTACGTGGCCGGCGACAACGCGTCGCCCGCGCTCGTCGCCGACATCGTCGACCGCGTCGGACCGATCGACATCGCCGTCCTGTTCACCGGCGCGGCCAACGTCGGCCGTTTCGGCGACAGCGACCTCACCCTGAACGCCCGCACCGCGGTCGAGGCGGCGCGGGCGTTGGGGGAGGCGATCATCGTTCCGGTGCACGCCGAGGGCTGGCACCACTTCAGCGAGACGATCGACCGCCTCGTGCGCGAGTTCGCCTACGCGGGGCTCGCGGACAGGCTCCGGGTGCCCGCCGCCGGCGTGCCGTTGCCGCTCTGACGCGCCGCGGGGTCGGTCGGTGCCCCCGCGACGAGGTCGCCGACCGTGAGCGCGCGGAGGGCCGGATGCCGCCGCGTCGCGGTCGCGATGGATCGGACCAGCATCGGTGTTCGCGCACCGGGCGGGCACGCGGGCTGACGGAGCCGACGCGCGATGCCGGCGTCGATCGCGCCGAGCGTGTCGCGGTGGGCGTCGAGGGCCTCGTGACCGTCCGTGTCGCCGCCGCGGTCGTCGTCCGCGAGCCAATCGATGACGCGTGCGATGGTCCACTCCGACAGAAGTGGCATGGGGGATGGCTGATTCTGCGGGTGTGGGGTCACGCGGGGGTGGGTCATTGGACCAGAATCGGTCTCGATGAACGCTCACGACAGGGCCACTTCTCCGCGAGTGGTCACACGATTGGCCGATGCGGACCGCACCGCAGCGGTGTCTCCCGCGGCGCTGGCGGCGCGGCTGGGGCGCTGGGTCGACTCCGACGGGTCGCTGACGGCGAGTCTGGCCGCCGCTCTGCGCGCGCTCGTGAGCTCGGGCGAACTGCGCCCCGGTGACCGGCTGCCCTCGGAGCGTGCGCTCGCCGCGGCCGTCGCGGTCTCACGCGGCACGGTCGTCGCGGCCTACGCCGCGCTCGCCGACAGCGGCGTGAGCTCGTCGCGCCGGGCGACGTCGTGCTGAGCGAGGAGCTCAGCTGGCCCGGTCTCGTCGACCCGGTCCGGCGGCGGGAGCGCGCGTGCACGGGGTGCCGATGACGCCGGACGGCGTCGACGTGGATGCCCTGGAGGCCGCGATCGTGGCCCTGCGCCCCGTCCTCATCGCCCTCAACCCCCACCACCACAACCCGACCGGATCACGGATGCCGCCGGCATCCCGTCTGGCGGTCGCCGAGCTCTCCGCCCGTTACGGCGTGCGCGTCATCGAAGACCGCGTGCTCGCGAACATCTCCTTCGACGGCGTCGTGCCGGTGTCGCTGGCGGCGCTGCGCTCGGACGCGCCCGTCATCGTCGTCGACTCGCTGTCGAAGTGGGCGTGGTTGGGCCTGCGCATCGGGTGGGCGCGCGCCGATCCCGTGTTGATCCGGAGACTGCGCGCGTCGCGGCAGCTCGTCGACCAGGCCGCCAGCGTGCCGGCGCAGCGGATGGCGCTGGGTCTTCTCGACGAGGCGCCCGCCCTGCGCCGCGACGCGAGCACCACCCACGCCGCGGCGCTGGAGCGGCTGGTCCCGGTGGTGCACGAGCACCTTCCGGGCTGGAGCTTCGACGTGCCGCGCGGCGGCCTCTCGCTCTGGGCGCGCCTGCCCTCGGGGTCGGCGACCGCGTTCGCGCGGCGCGCGGCTCTGGCGGGTGTGGCGGTCGCCGGCGGCTCGGAGTTCGCGGCATCCGCACCCGCCGACGACCACATCCGCATCCCCTTCACCGCTCCCGACGAGCTGCTCCACGTCGCGATCGAGCGGCTCGGGCGGGTCTGGCGCGCGGGGTGATCACCCGGCCTGCGGAGCCGTCGCCTCGGCGGTCTTCGACAGCCGCAGCCACGTCTCCACGACGGTGTCGGGGTTGAGCGACACCGACTCGATGCCCTCGGCGACGAGCCATTCGGCCAGATCGGGATGATCCGACGGGCCCTGCCCGCAGATGCCGACGTACTTGCCGGCCGCGCGGCAGGCGCTGATCGCGAGGGACAGCAGGCGCAGCACGGCCGGGTCGCGCTCGTCGAACGTCGACGCCACGAGCCCTGAGTCGCGGTCGAGGCCGAGGGTCAGCTGCGTCATGTCGTTCGAGCCGATCGAGAACCCGTCGAAGAACTCCAGGAATCGGTCGGCGAGCAGCGCGTTGGACGGCAGCTCGCACATCATGATGACCTTGAGGTCGTTCTCGCCGCGGCGCAGCCCGTTCTCGGCGAGCAGCTCGACGACCGCGTGCCCTTCGCCGACGGTGCGCACGAACGGCACCATGACCTGCACGTTCGTGAAGCCCATTTCATCGCGCACGAACCGCAGCGCCTCGCACTCCATGTCGAAGCACGGGCGGAAATCGGGCGAGATGTACCGCGACGCCCCGCGGTACCCGAGCATGGGGTTCTCCTCGTGCGGCTCGTACAGCTCGCCGCCGACGAGGTTCGCGTACTCGTTCGACTTGAAGTCGCTGAGACGCACGATCACCGGCTCCGGCCAGAAGGCGGCGGCGATCATCGACACCCCCTCCGCCACGCGGCGCACGAAGTAGTCGCGCGGCGTGTCGTACGCCGCCGTGGCGTCGGCCACCCGCTCGCGCAGCTCGCCGTCGAGCGTGTCGAACTCCAGGAGCGCCCGCGGGTGGATGCCGATCTGCCGGTTGATGACGAACTCCAGCCGGGCCAGGCCCACGCCGCGATGCGGGAGCCGCGAGAACGAGAAGGCCTGGTCGGGAGTGCCGACGTTCATCATGATCTTCACCGGCGCCTCCGGCATGGAGTCCAGCCGCGTGATCTCCTCCTCGAACGGGAGGATGCCGCGGTAGACGAACCCGGTGTCGCCCTCGGCGCACGAGACGGTGACCTCGTCGCCGTCGGACACGATGGTCGTGGCATCCCCCGTGCCGACGACGGCGGGGATGCCGAGCTCGCGCGCGATGATCGCCGCGTGACAGGTCCGCCCGCCGCGGTTGGTCACGATCGCGCTCGCGCGCTTCATGATCGGCTCCCAGTCGGGATCGGTCATGTCGGCGATGAGCACCTCGCCCGGCTGGAAGTCGGCCATCTGGTCGAGACTGCGCAGCACCCGCGCGGGTCCCGCACCGATGCGCTGGCCGATCGCACGGCCCGCCGTCGCCACCTCGCCGCGCGCGCCGAGCACGAAGCGCCGGATCACGCCCGCCTCGACCCGCGACACGACCGTCTCCGGGCGCGCCTGCAGGATGTAGAGCCGTCCGTCGATCCCGTCTTTGCCCCACTCGATGTCCATCGGACGTCCGTAGTGCTCCTCGATCACGAGCGCCTGGCGGGCGAGTTCGACGAGGTCGGCGTCGTCGATCGAGAACAGACGCCGAGCGGATGCCGGGACGTCCTCGAACCGTGTCGAGGCGCCCGCCTCGCGGGCATCCGTGTACCGCATGGCGATCGCCTTCTCGCCGACGGAGCGCTTGAGCACCGCGGGGCGACCCGCGCGCAGCGCGACCTTCGAGACGTAGAACTCGTCCGGGTTCACCGCCCCCTGCACGACCGCCTCGCCGAGTCCGTACGAGCTCGTGATGAACACGGCGTCCTCGAAGCCCGACTCGGTGTCGACGGTGAACATGACGCCGGCGGCGCCGACGTCGGAGCGGACCATCTTCTGGATACCGGCCGACAGCGCGACCTCGTCGTGGTCGAACCCGTGGTGGGCGCGGTACGCCATCGCCCGGTCGTTGTAGAGCGACGCGAACACCGATCGGATCGCGGCGAGGACGTTGTCGATGCCCGCGACGTTCAGGAACGTCTCCTGCTGGCCGGCGAACGAGGCGTCGGGCAGGTCTTCGGCGGTCGCTGAGGAGCGCACCGCGAAGGAGGCCTCGGGGTTCTCGCCCGCGAGGCGGGCGTAGGCCGTGCGGATCGACGCCTCCAGCTCGGCCGGGAAGGGCTGCTCCTCGATCCACGCCCGGATCTGGGTCCCCGCGTGCGTGAGCGCCGCGACGTCCTCGACGTCCACGTCCGCGATGGCCGCGGCGATCCGCTCGCGCAGCCCGCCCTCCGCCAGGAACTCCCGGTAGGCGTCGGCGGTCGTGGCGAAGCCGCCGGGCACGCTCACCCCCAGAGCGGCGAGATGCGACACCATCTCGCCGAGCGATGCGTTCTTGCCGCCCACGGCGGGGAGGTCTGCCATGCCGAGCTGATCGAACCAGAGGATGCTGCTCATGTGTCGGGCCTTTCGGTGGGAGGGGGCGCGGGGAGGGGTGGGACGCTCAGGTGCGGAGCTTGAGGGACTGCATGATCACCGCCGACATCTCCTCGACGCTCTTGGTCGACGAGTTCACGAACGGGATGTGGGTGCGGCGGTAGAGGTCCTCGGCGCGGCGCAGCTCGAGCGTGCACTGCGCGAGACTCGCGTAGGTCGAGTCGGGGCGCCGTTCGTGGCGCACCTGGCTGAGGCGCAGCGGCGTCGTGGTCAGTCCGAAGCAGCGCGCGGCGTAGGGGGCGACCGCTCGTGGCAGCCCCTCGGTGGGGAAGTCGTCATCGGTCAGCGGGTAGTTCGCGACGAGCAGCCCGTACTGCAGCGCCAGATACATGGTCGTCGGCGTCTTGCCGCAGCGCGACGGTGCGACGATCAGCACGTCCGCCTGGTCGAGGGCGCGCATGCTCTGGCCGTCGTCGTGCTCGATCGCGTACTCGACGGCGCGCATGCGGGCGAAGTACTGCTCCGTGTCGCCGACGGTGTGGAACGAGCCGAGCTGCTCCGACGCCGTGGTGCCGAGCGCCGCTTCGAGCTCGGTGAGGTGGCCGCTCAGCAGGTCGATGTGGGTCGCCCGGGCTCCGCCCAGCACGCGGGCCACCGCGGGGGAGCGCACGGTGTGGAACACGATCGGCTCCTCACCCGCCGCGGCGGCGCGGTCGATCTCGCGGGCGACGGCGGCGGCGCCCTCGGCGGAGTCGACGAACGGCACGGTGTGGCGGCGGAACGTGACCCCGGGGAAGTTCACGAGCAGCGCGCGGCCGAGCGTCTCGGCGGTGATGCCGGTGGAGTCGGAGACGAAGTAGGCGGCACGGGGCGTCGTGGGGGTCACGCGGGTGCTCCTCGTCGTCTCGGGGGAGACCGGCAGATCGACCGGTTGTTCCGAGGCTACGAAAGATGACCCTTCCCTCTGCGCGCTGGGCGCGTAAAGAACTTCCGTTCTTGCGGCTCTGTCAGGAAGTCGTGATCGGGTGCGGCCCTCAGGCGCGCAGCTCGCGGCGCCGCATCGCCAGCAGGGCGGCGGCCACGGCGAGGGCGGTGGCGAGAGCGAGGGGCAGGACGCCGCGGAGATCGACGCCATCGGAGGTCGGCACCGGCGCGGACGCGAACGGCGCGACGTCCACGAGCGCCGCGCTCATCCCGAAGAGGGGGCCGAAGAGCGCCACGACGGCGCCGATCGCGACGAGGGCCCACGCGGTCGGGATCGCGAGTCGCGGCAGCACCACGACGAGCACGGCGGCCAGCCCCGCGAACAGCCAGGCGGGCACCAGCTGACCCGCCCCCGCGATCGCCGCATCCCGTACCAGCCCCGCGCCGTCGCTCGCCGCCTGGGCGCCGCCGGCGGCCCCCAGGACGCCGCCGACGAGGGTGAGCGTCGCCGCGACCAGCGCGACGACGACGTGATCGCCCAGCCACCGCCGGCGCGCGACCCCCGATGACAGCAGCAGCTCGGCGGTGCCGCGGGTCTCGTCCTGGCGGGCGCGGACGACGGTCTGCGTCGCCGCGCACGCCGCGAAGACGCCCAGCATCACGAAGAAGACCACGACGAGGCCCCGCGCGAGATCCGCGCCGGCGCCCCCGAGGGCCCGCAGGACGGCGGTGACCGCCGGGTTGTCGTCGCCGATCCGGTCGGCCACGGAGCCCAGCGAGGTCGAGAGGACGCCGACGAGCACCCCCGCCGCCGTCCAGCCGATGACGGAGGGCAGGCTCTGGCGGGCGACGAGCGCCAGATGGGAGGCGAGGGCGGGGCGCGCGTGCGCGCGACCGCGCCGCTCGGGGAGGAAGGCGGCCCCGAGGTCGCGATGGGCGTGCAGCGCCGCCGCCGCGCCGATCAGGACCGCCGCGACCGCCGCGCCGAGGATCAGGGGCCGGGGATCGTCGGCGTCGAAGGGGCGCACGTTCTCGGCCCAGCCGAACGGCGACGCCCAGGCGAGGCCCGAGCTCGTCATGCGCGTGAGGTCGTCGCTCGGGGTGCCGAGCGCGTTGCCGACGCCCGCGACGACGAAGCATCCGAGCAGCACCCAGACCGACAGGCTGTTCGCGCCGCGCGCGGTGGGCAGCAGCTCCGCCGCCGCCAGACCCACGCCCAGGAAGACGAGCGCCACGACGAGGCAGGCCGCCCCGACCAGCGCCGATCCGAGCGCGGGAGCGCCGCTGGCGACGAACACGGCGCTCACCACGACGCCCAGCACCGCCGCGGCGACCGCCCCGTGCACCACCGTCGCCGCCAGTGGGACGGACCGGCCCGCCGGCGTCGCCGCCACCAGCTCCAGACGACCCTCCTCCTCGTCGCCGCGGGAGTGCCGCACCGCGAGGAACGAGCTCATCAGCGCTCCCAGCAGCAGCAGCCACGGCAGCAGGAGGAACGCGACCATCTGCGCTTCACCCGCCCCCGACGGCAGCCCGCGGAAGAGCAGGATCACCGGATTGGCCATCACCGTCGCCAACAGCGCCACGCGCTCCTGCTCGTCGCCGTACGAGCCGCGCACGCCGGGGTAGCCGGCCGCGGCGAGGGCGGCGGTGCCCCCGATCCACACGCTCAGCTGCACGGCATCGCGGCGCAGGAGCGGAGCCGGCGTCGTCACCGCGATCCCCCGGCCGGCTGTGCGCTGTAGTGGCGGAGGAACAGCTCCTCGAGCGACGGGGGAGCCACCCGCAGCCCTTCGGCGCCGAGCGCGCCGAGGCGCGGCAGCGCCGCCGCGACGGCGTCGCTCGCGAGGGTCAGCGAGATCCGCCCCGCGGCCTGCGTGACGTCCTCGGCGCCGGGCACCGTGCGCGCCGCCGCGAGCGTCGCGCGATCCGTCGCGACGAACGACACCTCCGTCCGGGTGAGGTGGCGCATCTCGGCGAGCGTCCCGGCATCCACGATGCGACCGCCGCGCACGATCGACACGCGGTCGCAGAGCAGTTCGACCTCCGACAGGATGTGGCTGGACAGCAGCACGGTGGCCCCGGCATCCCGCACCCGGGCGACCTCCTGACGGAAGACGACCTCCATGAGGGGGTCGAGGCCGCTCGTGGGCTCGTCGAAGACGTACAGGTCGGCGGGGACGGCGAAGGCCGCGACGAGCGCCACCTTCTGACGGTTGCCCTTCGAGTACGCGCGGCCCTTCGTGCGGGTGTCGAGATCGAAGTCCGCGCAGAGCCGGCGTCGCACCGCGGCATCGGCCCCGCCGCCGCCCGTGCGCAGGCGGCAGAGCAGGTCGATCGCCTCGCCTCCGGACAGGTTCGGCCACAGGCTCACGTCGCCGGGGACGGAGGCGATGCGGCGGTGCAGGCGGGAGGCCTCCGCCCACGGGTCGCCGCCGAGCACGGTCGCCGTGCCGGACGTCGGCCGCGCCAGCGCGAGCAGGATGCGGATGGTGGTGGATTTGCCGGCGCCGTTGGGGCCGAGGAAGCCGTGCACCTGGCCCTCGTCGACCGTGAGGTCGAGCCCGTCGAGGGCGTGCACGCGGCCGTAGTGCTTCGTGAGGGCGTCCGTGCGGATGACGGCGGTCATGCGCCGGATGCTACGCCGAGGGCGGGTGCCGCGGTAGATGCGACACCCGCCCTCTCCCCCGGTGCGTCGGGGACGGCGCTCAGATCTGCGAGCGCGGCCCCGGTTCGACGATCTTGTTGAAGCCGGTGACGGGCTGGTTCTCGTCGAACGAGACGACCGGCCGGCGGAAGCCCCGCGTCAGGAAGACGAGGTACAGCAGGCCGAGGCCCGTCCAGATGAGGCCGACGATGAGCGCGTGGTCGTCGAGGTTCACCCACAGCAGCCCGGTCAGCGCCATGCCGATGGCGGGCATCACGATGTAGTTGACGACGTCGCGCGGTGTGTGGCGTCGTCCCTGGCGGATCGCGAACCAGGCGATCACCGAGATGTTCACGAAGGTGAACGCGATGAGGGCGCCGTAGTTGATGTAGTCGACGATCTGGTCGAGGGTGAACGCGATCGCCGCGAGGCTCACGATGCCGACCAGGACGACCGTGAAGGCCGGCGTGTGGGTGCGCGGGCTGATGTAGCCGAAGAACTTCTTGGGCAGCACGCCGTTGCGGCCCATCACGAGCAGCATCCGCGCGACGGAGGCGTGCGAGGCGAGCCACGACGCGAGCGTGGCCGCGAAGCCCGCCGCCGTCAGCACCGACTGCAGCACGATGCCGCCGACCTGCGAGCCGATCTCCGGCAGCGTCGAGTCGGCGATCGCCTCGGGCGGGAACGCCTCGTGGGACGGGAAGCGCAGCTGCGTGAAGTAGGCCGCGATGAGGAAGATCGCCCCGCCGACGAGCACCGTGAGCAGGATGGCGCGCGGCATCGTCTTGGGGTTCTTCGCCTCCTCGGCGTACATCGTCACCGCGTCGAAGCCGATGAACGAGAAGCACACGATCGTCGCGCCGGCCAGGACCGCGCCGAACTCCACCTCCGGGTGGAAGAAGGGCTGCACCGAGGCGACCGTGCCGGCGCCGGCGCCCTGCACGAGCTGGACGATGACCATCACGACGAACACCGCCATGACCACGATCGAGAAGATCAGCAGGATCATGTTGACGTTCGACGTGCCGCGCATCGTCAGGTAGATGATCCCGGTGACGCCCGCCGTGAAGGCGACCACCCACACCCAGCCGGGGATGTCGGGGAACAGCGCCTCCATGTAGCTGCGGAGGATCAGCGCGTTCACCATCGGCAGCAGCAGGTAGTCGATGAGCGAGGTCCAGCCGACGAGGAAGCCGAGGCTCGGATGCATCGACTCGCGCACGTACGTGTAGGCGGAGCCGGCGCTCGGGATGACCCCGACCATCTTGCCGTAGCTGATCGCCGTGAAGCCCATGACGATGAGGGCGAGGGCGTAGGCGGCGGGGACGACGTTGTTGGTCTCGACGGCCACGTTGCCGAAGGTGTCGAACACGACCGTCGGCGTCATGTAGCCGAGGCCGAGACCGACGATGGACCAGACCCCCAGCGAGCGTGCGAGGGTGGCGGAGCGCGAGGATGCCGACGTGGCGGCCAGTGACTCGTTCGTGATTCCTCCTGATGATGAGGTCTTTCGGGTGCTCGAATACTAGGGTCGGCCTGTTTCGTTTGTGTAGCGTCGCCGTCACCTCGGATGACGCGTCGGCGCCATGTCCGGACGATTCGACCGGGGATCGCGTCCGCGCGGACGAACGGTGCGGGCTCAGACGCCGCGCAGGCCGTCGGTGCGCTCGAAGATGAGGCTCGTGTTGGTCGCCGCGACGATGGAATGGGTCGAGAGGTGGTCGGTGACGAAGGCGCGCAGGTCCGCGCTGTCGCGTCCGCGGAAGTGGATCACGAAGTCCTCCGCGCCGGCGACGTAGAAGTACTGGGCGACGTCGGGGTGGGTGCGCAGCTCCTCCGCGAAGCGCGTCAGCTGCGCCCGCGCCCCCGGACGGATGCGCACGGAGACGAGCGCCTCCGTGCGGTAGCCGAGCGCCGCGGGGTCGACGTCGATCGTGAAGCGGCGGATCGCGCCGCGTGAGACGAGTCGCGCGATCCGCGCGTGGACGGTGGACGCCGCCAGCCCCAGGGTCGTCGCGAGACGGCTGAGCGGCTGCCGCGCGTCGGCCCGCAACTCGTCGATGAGTCGGAGGTCCGCGGCATCCATCGAATCATTCGAGCCTGATGCGACCATGCGCCGATCCTATTTCGGTGGAACGTGCCGATGTCAACGAATCTTCGGTGGATCTTGTCGAGGTTCCGCGGGACTGACATCGTGATCGCGCTGCACCGCTCCACCTCACCCGCCCGTGGACCAGCACGAAGGAGTCCCGCCATGATCATCGGTGTTCCCGCAGAGATCAAAGACAGCGAGCGCCGCGTCGGCATGACGCCCACCGGCGTCGACGAGCTGGCCGCGCACGGCCACCGCGTGCTCATCCAGAGCGGCGCCGGCGTCGGGTCGGGCTTCGGCGATGAGGCGTACCGCGCCGCCGGCGCCGAGATCGTCGCCGACGCCGCCGAAGTGTGGGGCGCGGCCGACCTGCTCGTCAAGGTCAAGGAGCCCATCGCCCCCGAGTACGGCTTCCTCCGTGAGGACCTGACGCTCTTCACCTACCTGCACCTGGCGGCCGCCCCGGCGTTGACGCAGGCCCTCCTGGATGCCGGGACCACCGCGATCGCCTACGAGACGGTGCAGCTGCCCGACCGCTCGCTGCCCCTGCTCGCGCCCATGAGCGAGATCGCCGGGCGCCTGTCGGTGCAGGTGGGCGCGCAGCAGCTGCTCGGTCCGGCGGGGGGCCGCGGCATCCTGCTGGGAGGAGTGCCGGGCACGCCGCGCGGCCGTGTCGTCGTGATCGGCGGCGGTGTCGCCGGAACCCACGCCGCCCAGATGGCGGTGGGCCTCGGCGCGCATGTGACGATCGTCGACCTGTCGATCCCGCAGCTGCGGCGCCTGGACGAGCGTTTCGACGGTCGGGTCGACACGCGCGTGTCCACCCGTTCGACGATCGCCGACCTCGTCGCCGACGCCGATCTGGTCATCGGGTCCGTGCTCGTCCCAGGCGCCGCGGCGCCCAAGCTCGTCACCCTCGACATGGTCGAGCGGATGCGGCCGGGCTCGGTGCTGGTGGACATCGCGGTCGACCAGGGCGGCTGCTTCGAGGGCACCCACGCGACGACCCACACCGACCCGACCTACCGCGTGCACGACGCGATCTACTACGCCGTCGCGAACATGCCCGGCGCGGTGCCGCTCACCTCGACCCTCGCCCTGACCAACGCGACGCTGCGCTACACGCTCGCGCTCGCCGACCTGGGCACCGACGCCGCCCTCGAGGCCGACGCGTCGCTGCGCGCCGGCCTGTCGATCCGCGGCGGCGAGGTGGTGGACACCCGCATCCTGGGGTGACACCACTCCCGCCCGGCGGGGGCGGGATGCCCGTCAGAGGCGGGTCCAGGCCTCCGTCAGCACGCTGCGCAGGATCTGCTCGATCTCGTCGAACTCGGCGGGTCCGATCGTCAGCGGCGGGGCGAGCTGGATGACGGGGTCGCCCCGGTCGTCGGCGCGGCAGTACAGGCCCGCGTCGAACAGGGCCTTGGAGAGGAAGCCGCGCAGCAGGCGCTCGGACTCGGAGTCGTCGAAGGTCTCCTTGGTGGCCTTGTCCTTGACCAGCTCGATGCCGAAGAAGTAGCCGTCGCCGCGCACGTCGCCGACGATCGGCAGGTCCAGGAGCTTCTCCAGCGTGGCGCGGAAGACCGGCGAGTTCTCACGGACGTTCTCCAGCAGCTTCTCCTCCTCGAACACGTCGAGGTTCTCCAGCGCCACCGCGGCCGACACGGGGTGTCCGCCGAAGGTGTAGCCGTGGGGGAACGACAGGTCGCCGTGCGCGAACGGCTCGTAGACGCGGTCGTTCACGATCGTGCCGCCGAGCGGCGCGTACCCGCTCGTGACGGCCTTCGCGAACGTGATCATGTCGGGCTGGTAGTCGTAGGCCTGCGCGCCGAAATAGTGGCCCAGGCGGCCGAAGGCGCAGATGACCTCGTCGGAGACGAGCAGCACGTCGTAGCGGTCGCAGATCTCGCGCACCCGCTGGAAGTAGCCGGCGGGAGCGGGGAAGCAGCCGCCCGCGTTCTGCACGGGCTCGAGGAAGACGGCGGCGACCGTCTCGGGGCCCTCGAACTGGATCATCTGCTCGATGCGGTCGGCCGCCCACACGCCGAACTCCTCGGGGGTTCCGCCGCCGAACCCCGACTCCGCCGCGCGGTAGTAGTTCGTGTTGGGCACCCGGAAGCCGCCGGGGGTGACGGGCTCGAACATGTGCTTCATGACCGGCAGGCCCGTGATCGCGAGGGCGCCCTGCGTCGTGCCGTGGTAGGCGATGGCGCGGGAGATGACCTTGTGCTTGGTGGGCTTGCCCTGCAGCTTCCAGTAGTGCTTGGCGAGCTTGAACGCGGTCTCGACCGCTTCGCCGCCGCCCGTGGAGAAGAAGACGTGGTTGAGGTCGCCGGGCGCGAGGTGCGCGATGCGGTCGGCGGCCTCGATGCCGGACGGGTGCGCGTAGGACCACAGCGGGAAGAAGGCGAGCTCCTCCGCCTGCTTCGCGGCCGCCTGGGCGATGCGGCGACGGCCGTGGCCGGCGTTCACGACGAACAGGCCGGCGAGCCCGTCGATGTAGCGCTTGCCGCGGGAGTCCCAGATGTGGTGGCCCTCGCCCTTGACGATGATGGGGACCCCGGGGCCCTCCGTCATCACCGACTGGCGTGCGAAGTGCATCCAGAGGTGGTCGCGGGCCTTGGCCTGCAGGTCGGCGTCGTCGATGGTCATCGTGTCCCCCAGTTGTAGAGCTGACGGTGGAGTTTGAGGTAGACGAAGGTCTCGGTCGAGACCACCTCGGGAAGGGCGCGGATCTGCTCGTTGAGCAGGTCCATGAGGTCGTCGTCGTTCTCGCAGACGACCTCCACGAGCAGATCGAACGAACCCGCCGTCGACACGACGTAGCTGACCCCCGGCAGGGTCGACAGCTGTGCGGCGATGCCGCGCGTGTCTCCGGCGACGCGGATGCCGATCATCGCCTGGCGGGCGAAGCCGAGCTGCAGCGGGTCGGTGACGGCGACGATCTGCATCACGCCCTGGTCGACGAGCTTCTGCACGCGCTGGCGCGTGGCGGCCTCGCTGAGGCCGACGGCCTTGGCGATCTCCGCGTAGGGACGTCGGCCGTCCTCCTGCAGCTGCTCGATGATCAGCTTGGATGCGGCATCCAGGGTCTGTCGACGCGAAGCTGCGATTTCCGTCGTCTGAGGCATGATCCGCGACGATATCAATCGCGGCAGTGAATAATCAAGACTGATTCAGAAGCTCTCGGGGGTCTCCATGGTGTCCAGGATGCCGATGAGGTCCTCGAACGTGGTGCGCGGGTTGAGGATCGCGAACCGCGCGTTCGCCCGGCCTTCGTGGCTCGACGGCGTGACGAAGGCGTGCTGCACGTCGAGCAGGCGCTGGGACCAGGCCTCGTAGTCGGCGCGGGTCCAGCCGTCGCGCTCGAAGACGACGACGCCGAGCTGAGGCTGGCGCACGAGCGAGAAGCCGGGGCGCGCCGCGATCTCGTCGGCGATGCGGCGCGCCAGCACGATCGACGCGCTCACCGCCTCGCGGTAGGCGGCGGCGCCGTGCGTGGCGAGCGAGAACCACAGGGGGAGCCCCCGCGCGCGGCGCGTGAGGTGCGCGGCGTAGTCGGACGGGCTGTAGTCGGAGCGGTCGGTCAGCGTGTCGAGGTACTCGGCGTGCTGCGTGTGCGCGCGCCGGCCCTGCTCGGGGTCGCGGTAGATGAGGGCGCACGCGTCGAAGGGGGCGAACAGCCACTTGTGCGGGTCGACGATGACCGAGTCGGCGTGCTCGACCCCCGCGTACAGGTGCCGGGCCAGCGGCGAGAGCATGCCGGCCAGGCCGTAGGCGCCGTCGACGTGCAGCCAGACGTCGTGCGCGTGGGCCGCGGCGGCGACCCCGGCGATGTCGTCGACGATGCCGAAGTTGGTCGAGCCCGCCGTGGCGACGACGGCGAACACCCGCTCGTGCACGTCGGCCAGCGTCGCGGCCACCGCGTCGCCGCGCAGCACGCCGTCGGCATCCGTCGGCACGGTGATCACGTCTACGTCCATGACGCGGGCGGCCGAGGCGATCGAGGAGTGCGCCTGCGAGCTGCAGACCACGGCCCAGCGCGCGGGGGCGGGCGCTGCCGCCTCGGCGTGCCGTGCGCGCGCGGCTTCCCGCGCCGCCACGAGGGCGGAGAGGTTTCCGAGCGTGCCGCCCTGCACGAAGACGCCGCCCGCGGATGCCGGCAGGCCGAACTCGTCGGCCAGCCAGCGCAGCACCTCGTTCTCGGCGTGCACCGCGCCCGCGCCCTCCAGCCACGAGCCGCCGTAGAGCGCGCTCGCCGACACGACGAGGTCGAACGCCGCCGCGGCCTTCGTGGGGGCCGTGGGGATGAAGGAGAGGTAGCGGGGGTCGTCGGTGGTGATGCAGGCCGGGGCGAGCACGTGTGTGAACACACCGAGCGCGCGCTCCGCGCCGACGCCGTCCTCGGAGATCGTCCGACCGGCGAGCCGGCTCAGCTCCGCCGCGGAGAGCGGCTTGTCGAGCGGGGTGTCCTGGGCGAGCAGGCGTTCGCGGGAGTAGTCGAGCACGAGATCGACGATGCGGCGGGTCTCGGCGGTGACGTCGTGCATGCGGGCGGCATCGGTCATGTGCGGTCCTTCAGGGCGGGGGTGCGCGGCGGCACCGGTCGTTCGGGGGTGAGTGTCTCGATCGCGCAGCCGAGGCGCAGGAGTGCGACGTCGTCGCCGGATCGTCCCGCGATCGTCAGCCCGACCGGCATCCCGATGTCGGACAGGAGTCCCATCGGCACCGTCACCGTCGGGATGCCGAGATGGCGGATGGCGAGATTGCCGTTCGCGACCCACACGCCGTTTCGCCAGCCGAGGTCGGCGGAGGCGGGGTTCACGTCCGTGTCGGCGGGGCCGACGTCGGCGACGGCGGGGAAGACGACGGCGTCGAGGCCGCGATCGTCCATCCAGGCCTCCAGGTCGAGCCGACGGGTGTGCTCGAGGCCGCGGAGGCCCTCCTCCAGCTCGGGCATGTCGCGCCAGGAGGTGCCGGGGTGGGCGCGCACCCAGTCGGGGTAGGTCGCGATGTCGTCGTCGAAGCCGGTGTAGCGGTCGGGAAGGGCGCCGGCCGGGTGCGGGAAGACGCGGGCGCCGTCGACGGCGGCGAGCGAGGACAGGGCGGGGTCGCCGTTCGCGGCGAGGAAGTCCTCCCACGCCCACGCCGAGAGGTCGACGATCTCGCGGCGCAGGTAGGCGGGCGAGACGAGCCCGCGGGTCGCGATCGTGGGCGCGCCCGGGCGGTCGCCCTCGTAGTTGCTGACCACGGGGAAGTCGACCTCCACGACCTCGGCGCCCGCGGCCTCCAGTGCGGCGCGCGTCTGCTCCCACAGCGAGATCACGGAGGCACGCGTCCGGATCCGCTGCCCCGTCGGGCCGCCGATGCCGGGTGCGGCGGAGGTCCCGGCATCCGGATCGGCGTTGACGTACATCCGGGGGATGCCGAGGCGCAGTCCGGCCACCGCGGCGCCGGAGGCGAGCGTCCGGTAGTCCTCCGGTCGCAGTGCCGAGGGGGTCTGGAGGGAGATCCACGGCTGTGTGCGCCAGAAGTCGCCGCGGGTGTCGGGGTCGTCGGCGACGATCACGTCGAGCACCTCTAGGAGGTCGGCCATGGTGCGGGTGTGGGGCACGACGACGTCCATCGTGGGCACCAACGGCCAGTTGCCGCGCGTCGAGATGACGCCGCGCGAGGGCGTGTAGGCGCACAGCGCGTTGTTGCTGGCGGGCCCGCGGCCGCTCGACCACGTCTCCTCGCCCAGGCCGAAGGCCGCGAAAGACGCCGCGGTCGCCGTGCCCGAGCCGTTGGACGAGCCCGATCCGAACGGCGCCGTCAGCCAGTCGCGGGAGTAGGGGCTCTCGGCGCGCCCGTAGACGCCGCGCTGCATGCCGCCGTTGGCCATCGGCGGCATGTTCGTCAGTCCCAGGCAGATCGCGCCGGCGGCGCGCAGGCGCTCGATCGTGAACGCGTCGCGCTGGGCGACCAGCTCGGCGAAGGCGGGGGAGCCCGCGGCTGCCGTCAGGCCGCGCACGAGGTAGCTGTCCTTCGCGGTGTACGGGATGCCGTCCAGCGGCGAGAGCACCGCGCCGCGGGCGCGGCGCGCGTCGGAGGCCGCCGCCTCCGCGAGCGCGTCGGAGTTGCGGACGACGACGGCGTTGAGGGCGGTCGCCGTGTCGGGGCCGTCGTAGGCGGCGATGCGCGCGAGGGAGGCCTCGACGAGTTCGACGGCCGTCGTGCGCCCGTCCTCGAGCGCGGCGCGGAGGTCGGCGATGGTGGCCTCGACGACGTCGATCATCGCGGCGTCTCCTGCCCGCCGAGTGCGGGCTGCTGCTGCGTGATGCAGTGGATGCCGCCGCCGCGGGCGAAGATCGGGCGGGCGTCGACCGTGACCACCTCGCGTCCCGGGTAGGCGTCGACGAGGATCGCGCGGGCCTCGGCATCCGCCTTCTCCTCGCCGAAGCCGCAGGCGATGACGCCGCCGTCCACGACGAGGTGGTTGACGTAGCTCCAGTCGACGAAGCCCTCGTCGTCGCCGTGGCCGTCACGCAGCGTCGCCGGCGCGGGAAGCTCGATGACCTCGAGGCGGCGTCCGGCCGCGTCGGTCTGCGCGGCGAGCAGCTCGTGCAGGGCCCCGCTGACGGCGTGGTCGGGGTGCGCGGGGTCGCGCTGGGTGTGCAGCAGCACGCGGCCGGGGGAGGGGAAGGTCGCGACGATGTCGACGTGGCCGTTGGTGCCGAAGTCGTCGTAGTCGCGCGTGAGCCCCCGCGGCAGCCAGATGGCCTTCGTCGTGCCCAGCGTGCGGGCGAACTCCGCTTCGACGCGGGCCCGGTCGGCGTAGGGGTTGCGGCGCGGGTCGAGCTGCACCGTCTCGGTCAGCAGCACCGTGCCTTCGCCGTCGACGTGGAAGCCGCCGCCCTCGGTGACCAGCGTGGAGGACACGAGCTCGGCGCCGACCTCGGCCGCGATGAGGCGGGCGTGCTCCGCCGAGCGCTCCCACCGCGCCCAGTCGTGGGCTCCCCACCCGTTGAAGATCCAGTCGACGGCCCCCAGGACGCCGGGACGTTCGTCGTCGACGACAAACGTCGGGCCGTGGTCGCGCATCCAGAACTCGTCGACGGGCGCCTCCAGGATCGTGACGTCGCCGGGCAGCATCCGCCGGGCGCGCGCGAGCTCGGAGGGGTCGACGACCATCGTCACCGGCTCGAAGCGGGCGATCGCCGCGGCGACCTCCGTCCAGGCGGCGTAGCCCTCGTCGCGGTCGGCGTCGCGCTCGCCGAGGGTCGGCCCCTCGACGGGGAAGGCCATCCACGTGCGCGCGTGCGGCGCGGTCTCGCTCGGCATCCGCCAGCTCATCGGCATCCTCGACTCTCGTCCGGTCCTGGAGTAGCTTATTGATCACATGATCAACTCATCGGAGGGTAGCGAGCGGATGCCGCAGACGTCAACCACTGGGCGCGCGCGATTGAGCGCCGAGCAGCGGCGTGAGCAGATCGCCGGCGCCGCGCACGACCTGGCGCTCGCCGACGGTCTGGACGCAGTGACGCTGCGCGCCGTCGCCACGCGCGTGGGGGTGGCGTCGGGACTCGTCGCCCACTACATCCCGAGCATGGACGACCTCGTCGCCGACACCTTCTTCGACATCGTGGCCGGCGAGCTCGACGAGGTGCGCGCGCTCCTCCCCGCCGCGCCCGCGCCGGTGCGGATCGGCGCGCTGCTGCGGACCACGCTGGATCCCGCCCGGCGCGACGTCACCCTCGTCTGGGTGCAGGCGTGGGCGCTGGGGACGCGCAACGCGCCGCTTGCCGAGAGGGTGCGGGCGGCGATGGACGCCTGGCGCGGCGCGCTCGCCGACGAGATCGTGCGGGGGATGGATGCCGGGGTGATCCCTGTCGCCGATCCGGAGCCCCTCGCCTGGCACCTGCTGGCGATGATCGACGGTCTCAGCGCCCACGCGCTGGTCGGCTGGGGGCCGGGGATCGAGCCGGTCGCGCCCGTGCTGCGCGCGGCCGCGGGCCTGCTCGGGATGGAGGCGGAGGCGCTCGACGGGGCGTGACGGTGGCCTCGGGCGGTCGCGGGATTCCGCGATCTCCCTCTTGCTCTCTCTTGCGTGTTTCGAATGTTTGTTCTATAGTGGGGTGAAGAAACCCCGCGCGTGCCCACCTTCTGTTGCGGGTCCTGTCTTCCGGTCGTGGCCGGGTCAGGGGTGATGATGCACGCGCTGATCGATCCGCCGTCTTCGGTGTCGTCCCCGGCTGAGCTCGGGTGGCCCGGGCTGGATGCCGTGGTGACCGGTGTCCTGGATGCGCGGCGTCGTGCGGCTCAGGCGCAAGCTGCCGAGGCGAGGTTGCTGGCCGATGCCGTGGGACTGGTGGCGGAACGTGCGGCGTTGCTGCGTCAGGAGGTGCAGCAGCGGGGTGGGTCGGTGCGGTCGTCGGATGCGGATCTGCCGTTGCGGGAAGTCGCGTTGGAGCTCGCGATGGCGTTGCGGGTGTCGGATCGGGGTGTGCAACGGCGGATGTCGGAGGCGTACCTGTTGACGACCCTGTTCCCGCGGACGTTTGAGGTGTGGGCGGGCGGGGAGATCGATGCGGCTCATGCGTGGGCGATCAGCCGTACGGGCACGATGTTGACGGCCGAGGAGGACCGGTCACGGTACGAGACCCTCGCTCTGGAGGCGGCCCGGTCGGAGTCGCCTGCGCGGATGAGCGCGGCGGCGAAGGCGATCGCCGCGACCATCGACCCTGCCGCGTTCACCGAGGCCGCGCAGCGCGCGTATGAGGAACGCTCGGTGCGGTTGTTCCCGTTGGAGGACGGGATGGCCAGACTCATCGCGGACCTTCCCGCACCGCTCGCCCACGCGATCCACGACACCCTGACCGCCCGGGGTCGGGCGATCCTCGACCAGCCCGACGAGGACAGCGACGGCGACGCGGATGCCACCGACGCGGATGCCGACACCCTCATCACCGGCCCCGCCCGCCCCACCGACGCGACCTGCACGACCACAACCACGCCCACGACCGCTGCCGTGAAGGACTCCCGCACTCTGGCGCAGGTGCGTGCGGACATCCTCACCGACCTGCTCCTGACCGCTACTCCCTCCACCCGCGCCACCGGCGCCGGCATCGAGACGGTGACGGCGCAGATCCAGGTGACGATCCCCGCCCTCACCCTCGCCGGTGACCCCGACGGAGGCCCGGCCCTCCTCGCCGGGTACGGGCCCATCGACCCCGCGATCGCCCGACGCCTCGCCGGGCTCACCCCCGGGTGGGATCGGGTGTTCACCGACCCGGCCACCGGCATCCCCATCGTCGTCGACCGGTATCGACCGTCCGCGGAGCTGCGCCGCTACCTGGCTGCGAGGGATGAACGCTGCCGCACGCCCGGCTGCACCCGCCCCGCCCACCGGTGCGACCGCGACCACACCACCGCAGCCGCAGACGGCGGCCCCACGGCACCCGACAACCTGGCGCACCTGTGCCGCCGCCACCACACCGTGAAGCACCACACCGCCTGGCGGGTCCGACACCTCGGCGGCGGCACCCTCCAGTGGACCTCACCGGCCGGACGCCACTACGAAGACCACCCACCCAGCCTGGTGAGATTCGTCCCCACAGCCGCCACACCGGCCGAGCCACCACCCTTCTGACGCCGAGCGGGGTCCGGCCGTGTGCGTGTGCGTCAGTCCAGGCTCGCCATGACGTGCTTGATGCGGGTGTAGTCCTCGAAGCCGTAGACGGAGAGGTCCTTGCCGTACCCGGAGTGCTTGAAGCCGCCGTGCGGCATGTCGGAGACGAAGGGGATGTGCGCGTTGATCCACACGCAGCCGAAGTCGAGGTCGCGCGAGAACCGCAGCGCTCGGGCGTGCTCGCGGGTCCAGACCGACGCCGCGAGGGCGTACGGCACCCCGTTCGCCAGCGCGAGCGCGTCCTCCTCCGACGTGAACGGCTGCACCGTGAGCACCGGGCCGAAGATCTCCTGCTGCACCACCTCGTCGTCCTGGCGCACACCCGTGACGATCGTCGCCTCGAAGAAGCAGCCCGTCTCGCCCTGTCGGCGTCCGCCGATCGCGATCGACGCGTGCGACGGCAGCCGGTCGACGAACCCCTGCACGCGCGCGAGCTGGTCGGGGTTGTTCACCGGGCCGAAGAACGCGTCGGGGTCGTCCGGCGCGCCGGCTCTCGCGTGGTCGCGCGTGTGGGTCACGAGTCTCTCGACCAGGTCGTCGTGCACCGCGGCATCCACGAGCACGCGGGTCGCGGCGGTGCAGTCCTGTCCCGCATTGAAGAACGCGGCCTCCACGATGCCGCGTGCCGCGCGATCCAGGTCGGCATCGGCGAACACCAGCGCCGGCGCCTTGCCGCCGAGCTCGAGGTGCACGCGCTTGAGGTCCTGCGCGGCCGACGCGGCCACCTGCATCCCGGCGCGCACCGAGCCGGTGATCGCGACGAGCTGCGGCGTCGGATGCTCGACCAGCATCCGGCCGGTCTCCCGGTCGCCGAGCACGACGTTGAAGACACCCGCGGGAAGGATCCCGGCGGCGAGCTCCGCGAGGCGCACCGTCGTCTGCGGCGTCGTCTCGCTCGGCTTCAGCACGACGGTGTTGCCCGCCGCGAGGGCCGGACCGATCTTCCACACCGCCATGTTCAGGGGATAGTTCCACGGCGTCACCTGTGCGACCACACCGATCGGCTCGCGGCGCACATAAGAGGTGAACCCCTCCGCGTACTCGGCCGCCGCCCGCCCGTCGAGGTCACGGGCGGCGCCCGCGAAGAAGCGCAGCTGGTCGATCGACTGGACGATCTCGTCGGCCACGAGGCTCGCCCGCGGCTTGCCGGTGTCCTGCGACTCCAGATCGGCGAACTCCTCCGCGTGCGCCTCGAGCGCATCCGCGAGGCGGAACAGCAGCAGCTGGCGCTGGGCGGGCGTCGTCCGCTTCCACGTCTCGAAGGCGCGGGATGCCGCCGCGAACGCGGCATCCACCTCGTCCGCCGTCGAGATCGGCGCGTGCGCGTACACCTCGCCGGTCACCGGGCTCACGAGCGGCAGGGCCGCGCCGACCGAGGCGACCGGCACGCCGTCGACGACGTTGCGGAGCACGGTCGTCGACGGCGTCACGATGCCACCTCGGCATCGGTGACCTCGAGCGCGCGGTCGATGATGTCGAGGCCCCGCACGAGGTCGTCCTCCGACACGATCAAGGGCGGCGCCACGTGCACGCGGTTGAAGTGCGTGAACGGCCAGAGCCCCGCCTTCTTGCACGCCGCGGCGAACGCGGCCATCGGGGCGGCATCCGCTCCCGCCGCGTTGAACGGAACCAGCGGCGCGCGCGTCTGCCGGTCGCGCACCAGCTCGATCGCCCAGAACAGGCCGAGTCCGCGCACCTCGCCGACCGACGGATGCCGCGCGGCCATCTGCTCCAGTCGCGGACGCACGACACGCTCTCCGAGGTCGCGGACGCGCTCCAGGATGCCGTCGCGACGGAACACCTCGAAGGTCGCGATCCCCGGGGCGCACGCCAGCGGGTGTCCCGAGTAGGTGAGCCCGCCGGGGAACGACACGGTGTCGAAGTGTGCCGCGATGCGGTCGGAGACGACGACGCCGCCCAGCGGCACGTAGCCCGAGTTGACGCCCTTCGCGAAGGTGATGAGGTCGGGCACGACGTCGAAGTTGTCGAAGCCCCACCAGGTGCCCAGCCGTCCGAAGCCGACCATGACCTCGTCGGCGATGTACACGATGCCGTAGCGGTCGCACAGCTCGCGGACGCCCGGCAGATACCCGGGCGGCGGGATGAGCACGCCGTTGGTGCCGACGACGGACTCGATGATGATCGCGCCGATCGTCGAGGCGCCCTCCAGGATGATCGTCTGCTCGAGATGCGCGAGCGCCCGCTCGGCCTCCTGCTCCGGGGAGTCCGCGTGGAACGGCGACCGGTAGGCGTACGGACCGAAGAAGTGCACGACGGACGCGTCGGCCGGCTCGTTCGCCCACCGGCGCGGGTCGCCCGTCAGCGTGATGGCCGTCGACGTGTTGCCGTGGTAGCTGCGGTACATCGCGAGCACCTTGCGCTTGCCGGTGACAAGGCGCGCCATCCGGACCGCGTTCTCATTGGCATCCGCCCCGCCGTTGGTGAAGAACACCTTCGAGAAGCCGTCGGGGGAGATCTCGCTGATCCGCCGCGCCAGCTCGCCGCGCGTGTCGTTCGCCATCGACGGTTGGATCGTCGCCAGGCGCCCGGCCTGCTCCTGGATGGCCGCGACGAGGTCGGGGTGCTGGTGGCCGAGGTTGAGGTTCACCAGCTGCGAGGAGAAGTCGAGGTAGCTGCGTCCGGCGTAGTCCCAGAACGTCGCACCCGCGCCGCCCGCGACCGGCAGCGGGTCGATCAGGGCCTGCGCGCTCCACGAGTGGAAGACGTGGCGGCGGTCGTCGCCGCGGACGGCCGCGTCGGCGGCGGGGTCGGCGGCGGGGGCGATGGTGCTCATGGTGTCTCCTTCGGATGCCGCGGGGTCAGTGGTTGCTGGGGAAGCCGAGGCTGATCTGGCTCTCGCTGGGGTCGGGCCAGCGGGTCGTCACGACCTTGCTCCGCGTGTAGAAGTGGATCGACTCGGGGCCGTAGATGTGCGAGTCGCCGAACAGCGAGTTGCGCCACCCGCCGAAGGAGAACGCGCCCACCGGCACGGGGATCGGCACGTTGACGCCGACCATCCCCACCTCGATGTCGAACTCGAACTGGCGGGCGGTGCCGCCGTCGCGCGTGAACACCGCGGTGCCGTTCGCGAAGGGGCTCGCGTTGATGAGGGCGACCGCTTCGTCGTAGGTCGCGACGCGTGCGACGGAGAGCACCGGGCCGAAGATCTCCTCGTCGTAGACCTTCATGCCGGGAGCGACCCGGTCGACGAGCGAGACGCCGATGAAGAAGCCGTCGCCCTCGAACTGCTGCGTCGTGCCGTCGACGACCACCGTCGCGCCTTCGGCGGCGGCGCCGGAGACGTACGCGGCGACCTTGTCGCGGTGCTCGCGCGTGATGAGCGGGCCCATCTCGCTCGCCGGCTCGGTGCCCGCGCCGATGGTCAGCCCGGCGATGCGCACCGCGACCTTCTCGACCAGCGCGTCCGCCACGTCGTCGCCGACGGCGACGAGCACGGAGACGGCCATGCAGCGCTCGCCGGCCGAACCGTAGGCGGCCGACACGGCGGCGTCGGCCGCGGCATCCAGGTCGGCGTCGGGCATGACGACCATGTGGTTCTTGGCGCCGCCGAGGGCCTGCACGCGCTTGCCGTTCGCGGCGGCGCGCTCGTAGATCGAGCGTGCGATCGGCGTCGAGCCGACGAAGCTCACGGCGCGGACGGTGGGGGAGTCGAGGATCGCGTCGACGGCGACCTTGTCGCCGTGCACGACGTTGAGGACACCCGCCGGCAGGCCCGCCTCCTCGTAGAGCCGCGCGAGGAAGAGCGCGGCCGAGGGGTCCTTCTCGCTCGGCTTCAGCACCACGGTGTTGCCGCACGCGATGGCGGATGCCGTCATCCACAGCGGAACCATCACCGGGAAGTTGAACGGGGTGATCGCGCCCACGACGCCCACCGGCTGCTTCACCGAGTGCACGTCCACGCCGCGGGACACCTGCTCGGCGTGCTCGCCCTTCAACAGGTGGACGAGCCCGGCCGCGAACTCGACGTTCTCGATGCCGCGGCTGATCTCGCCCTTCGCGTCGGAGAGCACCTTGCCGTGCTCGGCGGTGATGATGGCGGCGAGCTCGTCCGCCCGCTCGACGAGGAGGTGGCGCAGGCGGAAGAACACGTCGGCGCGCTTGATGAGGCTCGTCGCCCGCCAGGCCGGCAGCGCGGCGGCGGCCGCCGCGATCGCGGCCTCCGTCTCGGCGGTCGAGGCGAACGCCACCTCCGCCTGCACGACGCCGGTCGCCGGGTCGTAGACGGGGCCGGTGCGCTCGGCCGATCCGGTCGATCGGCCGGCGACGTGGTGACGGATGAGATCCATGCGGGGCTCCTGACGGGAGGGGAGACGACGGGCGGGTACGCGGGTCGGACAGATCGACCGGCACGTGCCATGCTTATGCTGACTCAGCGATGGGGGAGGCGCAGGTGTCTGTTCGTCACGATGTAGACGTTTCCCGGACAGAACGTCCGACGACGGTTCTGCCGACCGTGGCGGAGGTGCTCGCCCTGGCGGTGTTCTCCGCCGGAGCGCCCGTCGTGGTCGTCGGCGGCGACGCCCTCGGCGCCGCCGTGCGATGGGTCCACGTCTCCGACAGCGCCGACGTCGCGCGGCTGCTCGAAGGCGGCGAGCTGCTGCTGTCGACGGGCTCCGGCTGGCCGGACGACCCCGCCCTGCTCGCCGGGTTCGTGACGCAGCTGGCCCGGGTCGGCGCGGCGGGCATCGTGCTCGAGCTCGGCTCGCACTACCGCTACGTGCCGGCGGTCCTCGCGGATGCCGCCCGCTCGGCGGGCCTCGCGCTGGTCGCCCTCCACCGCGAGGTCAAGTTCGTCACGATCACCGAGGCCGTGCACCGTCGCATCATCGCCGACCAGACGACGGCGCTGGAAGCGCGCGACGCGGTACGGACCCTGTTCACCGGGCTGGCGCTGCGCGGAGCGCCGGCCGAGTTCATCGTCGAGCAGGTCGGGCTCGCCCTCGCCGCCCCCGTCGTGCTGGAGACCGTCGCGCACGAGGTGGTGGTCGCCCACGTCGGCGGGGCGATCGAGACGCAGACCCTCCGCGGCTGGGGACGCCGGTCGCGCGCGGCCGCGGCGGCCCCCGACCACGAGGGGCGGGCGATCGTCGCCGTCGAAGCCCGCGGCATCCGGTGGGGATGGCTCGTCGCGCTGCCCGGAACACCGCACCCGGCCGGACGGGAGGCCGTCCTCGAGCAGGCGGCCACGGCGCTCGCCCTGGGCCGGCTCGCCGATCCGGGGGGAGAGGAGTGGTCCCGGCTGGGGCGCCGCCGCGTCGTCGACGCGCTCGTCGACGGCCGGTTCACGAGCCTCGGGGCGGCGGCGGCCCGCCTGGACGCGGCCGGCCTGCCCCTCGCCGGCGTCGTCGCGTTCCCGCTCGTCGCGCTGGCCCCGGCCGGTCGCGAGGATGCCGTGGGCGTCGCGACCGCGGCGGACGTCGCCGCCGCCGCGCTGGGTGCGCGTGCCGTGTGCGGTTCGAGTGCGACGCTGGAGGACGGGTCGGGCCTCGTCCGCACGCCGGTGCTGCTCACCGTCCCCGCCCGCGCCGCGACCGCCGCGGACAATCGCGCCGACGCCTTCGCCGCCGCACTGGAGGAGGCGTTGCGCGTCGCCACCGCCTCCGCCGGCGCCTCTGCGACGACCCTGCCGTCGCGCCCGGCGCGGCCGCGCGTCGTGCTCGGCCCCGGTGTCGCCATCCCCTCCGTCGAGGACGAGCGGGGCATGGGCCTGCTCGTCGGTGCGCTGCGCGAGACGATCGACCTCGTCGCGGCCGACGACGGCATCCGCAGCGCGCGCCGCGACCGCGAGGGCGACGGGCGCCGCACCGTCGAGCGGCCCCTGACCCGGGTCGTCGCCGCGATGCGTGACGATCATCGCCTCGTCGCGCACGCGGACCGGATGCTCGCCCCGGTGCTGGCCGAGGCACGGGGCCGCGGCGGCGACCTGCTCGACGTGCTCGCGGCCCTGCTGGCGCACCCGTCCAACCGCACGGCGGCCGCGGAGGCGGCGCACCTGTCGCGCTCGGTCTTCTACCAGCGCATCGCCCTGCTCGAAGACCTGCTCGGCATCGACTTCGACGACGGCGAGCAGGTCGCGGCCCTACACCTCGCCGTGTTGACCCATCGGCTCCACGTTCCCCACTGAACCGCGGCGCGCGCGACTTTCTGTATGCACTAGTAGCAGCTCAGGGTCGATGACTTCCCCTCAGAGCCACTTTTGTATACAGTGATGGCGACGAGAGGAGTTGTCGTGCGCGCGAGCGATCGGGCCTACCGCAGTCTCCTCGACGAGATCCAGTCCGGCGTCCTCCGCCCCGGTGCCGTGCTCGCCGAGGTGGAGCAGTCGGTGCGCCTCGGCGTGAGCCGCACGCCGCTGCGCGAGGCGCTCGGCCGGCTCGCCGCGGACGGGCTCGTCGTGCAGGCGTCGCCGCGCATGACCGTCGTCAGCGACCTCGACGCCGACGACATCCGCGAGCTGTTCGAGGTGCGCCGGGCGCTCGAAGAGACCGCCGCGCGCCTGGCGGTCCGCTCCGGGGCCACGCCGCCGTTCGCCGCACTGGCGACCGAGTTCGCCGCCACGGATGCCGCCGCCGACCCCGACGCCTACTACGCCCTCATCGCGCGCTTCGACGACGCGCTCGATCTCGCCGTCGCCAATGACTACCTGACCGCGGCGCTGAAGACGGTCCGCACGCACCTCGTGCGCGTGCGCCGCCTCGCACGCGACAACCCCGAGCGGCTCGCGGCGTCCGTGGCCGAGCACCGGCTCATCGCGTCGGCCATCGGGGCCGGCGACGCGGAGCTCGCCGCGCACGCCACCCACGTCCACCTGCACAACGCGCTCGCCGCGATCCTCGCCTCGTTGGAAGGAACCCCATGACCGTCACCCACCACGTCCGTGTGCACCGCAGCGATGAGAACCTCGCGCGCGAGGATCAGCTCGCGTTCGCGATCGCCGAGGTCGCCGCCGACCCGGTGGCCGCCCTGCCCGAGGTCGTCGAGATGATCATCAACCGCGTCATCGACAATGCCGCGGTGGCCGCGGCATCCCTCACCCGGGGCCCCGTGACCGCCGCCCGCGCGCAGGCGCTCGACCACCCCGTGTCGCGCGGCGGACACGGCGCGACCGTGTTCGGCGAGCCCGACGACGTGCGCACCAGCCCGGAGTGGGCGGCGTGGGCCAACGGCGTCGCCGTGCGCGAGCTCGACTACCACGACACCTTCCTCGCCGCGGAGTACTCCCACCCGGGCGACAACATCCCGCCGATCCTCGCCGTCGCCCAGCACCTCGGCGCCGACGGGGCGGCGCTGGTGCGCGGCATCGCGACCGGCTACGAGATCCAGATGGATCTGGTGCGCGCCATCAGCCTGCACCGGCACAAGATCGACCACGTCGCCCACCTCGGCCCGTCCGCGGCCGCCGGCATCGGCACGCTCCTCGGCCTCGACGCCGGCACCATCGCCCAGGCCGTCGCGCAGGCCCTGCACACGACCACGGCCACCCGTCAGTCGCGCAAGGGTGAGATCTCCACGTGGAAGGCGCACGCCCCCGCGTTCGCGGGCAAGATGGCGGTCGAGGCCGTTGACCGCGCGATGCGCGGGCAGACCTCGCCGTCGCCCATCTACGAGGGCGAGGACGGCGTCATCGCCTGGATGCTGGACGGTAAGGACGCCGCGTACGACGTGCCGCTGCCCGCCCCCGGCGAGCCCAAGCGGGCGATCCTCGACTCCTACACGAAGGAGCACTCGGCCGAGTACCAGGCGCAGGCCTGGATCGACCTGGCCCGAAAGCTCAACGGCACCCATCCCGAGCTCGCCGACCCCGCGAACGTCGAGAGCATCGTGCTGCACACCAGCCACCACACGCATTACGTGATCGGCTCCGGCGCCAACGACCCGCAGAAGTACGACCCGGCGGCCTCCCGCGAGACCCTCGACCACTCGATCCCGTACATCTTCGCCGTCGCCCTGCAGGACGGCGGCTGGCACCACGTCGACTCGTACCTGCCCGAGCGGGCGGCACGCGAGGACACCGTCGCGCTGTGGCACAAGATCACGACCGCCGAGGATGCCGAGTGGACCCGCCGCTACCACTCCGACGACCCCGACGAGAAGGCCTTCGGCGGATGCGTCGAGATCCGTCTCACGGACGGTTCGACGATCGTCGACGAGATCGCGGTCGCCGACGCCCACCCGCTCGGCGCGCGCCCGTTCGCCCGCGCCGACTACATCCGCAAGTTCCGCCTGCTCGCCGAGCCGGTGCTGGAGCCCGCCGAGATCGAGCGGTTCCTCGCCCTCGCCGAGCGGCTGCCCGAGCTGACCGCCGATGAGGTGCGGCAGCTCAACATCGTCGCCCGCGACGGCGTGCTGGCCTCGGTTCCGAGCCCGAAGGGGTTGTTCTGATGCTCCGTGTCGACTCGTCGCTCCGCTCCTCGCTCGACGACCGGAGTACCCAGGGCGGAGCCGACTGATGCTGTACAGCCAGACCCCGGCATCCGAGAAGCGGCGCCTGCTGCGCGAACGCCTGCGCGCGGGAGAGCTCGTCCGCTTCCCCGGCGCGTTCAACCCGCTGTCAGCGCGGCTGATCGAGCAGAAGGGGTTCGAGGGCGTCTACATCTCCGGCGCCGTCCTGAGCGCCGACCTCGGGCTTCCCGACATCGGGCTCACGACCCTCACGGAGGTCGCCGGCCGCGGGCAGCAGATCGCCCGCATGACCGAGCTCCCGGCGATCATCGACGCCGACACCGGCTTCGGTGAGCCGATGAACGTCGCGCGCACCATCCAGACCCTCGAGGACGCGGGGCTTGCGGGCACGCACATCGAAGACCAGGTCAACCCGAAGCGCTGCGGCCACCTCGACGGCAAGCAGGTCGTCGACACCGGCACCGCGCTGCAGCGCATCCGTGCCGCCGTCGACGCCCGCCGCGACCCGAACTTCCTCGTCATGGCGCGCACCGACATCCGTGCGATCGAGGGCCTGGACGCCGCCGTCGACCGCGCCAAGGCGCTCGTGGATGCCGGGGCCGACGCGATCTTCCCCGAGGCGATGCGCGACCTCTCGGAGTTCGAGGCCGTGTGCGCCGCCGTCGACGTGCCGGTGCTGGCGAACATGACCGAGTTCGGCAAGAGCGACCTGTTCACGGTCGACCAGCTGCGGGATGCGGGCGTGCAGATCGTGATCTGGCCGGTCTCCCTCCTGCGGATCGCGATGGGTGCGGCCTCCCGCGCGCTGGATACCCTGAACGACGAGGGGCGTCTCACGTCCCGTCTCGGCGAGATGCAGCATCGCGCCGAGCTGTACGACCTCATCGACTACGAGGGCTACAACCACTTCGATTCGAGCATCTTCGACTTCCAGATCACGAAGGAGTGACATGAGCGACCAGAAGATCCACAAGGGACTGGCGGGCGTCGTCGCCGACACGACCGCCATCAGCAAGGTCAACCCGGAGACGAACTCCCTGCTCTACCGCGGCTATCCGGTGCACGAGCTGGCCGCGACGCAGCCGGCCGAAGCCGTCGCCTACCTGCTGTGGAACGGCGAGCTGCCGACCGCCGACCAGCTCGCCGAGCTGCGCGCCACCGAGCGCCGGCACCGCGCGCTCGCCGACGACGTCAGGGCGGTGATCGAGCTGACTCCGCTCGACGCGCACCCGATGGACGAGGTGCGCTCCGCCGTCAGCGTGCTCGGTGCCCGCGACCTCGCCGGCACCGGCTCGGTGCTCGACGCGAGCGGGTCGCCCGCCGACAACCTCGCCCGCAGCATCCGCCTGTTCGCTGCCCTGCCCGCGATCGTCGCCTACGGACAGCGCCGCCGCCGCGGCCAGGAGCCCATCGCCCCGCGCGACGACCTCGACTACGCGGCCAACTTCCTCTGGATGACCTTCGGCGAGGAGTTCGACCCCGTCGTCGTCGACGCCTTCAACCGCTCGATGATCCTGTACGCGGAGCACTCCTTCAACGCGTCGACGTTCACGGCGCGGGTGATCACCTCGACCCTCAGCGACCTGTACTCGGCGGTCGTGGGGGCGATCGGAGCGCTCAAGGGGCCGCTGCACGGCGGCGCGAACGAGGCCGTCCTGCACATCTTCGACGAGATCGGCGACGCCGACAACGTCGGGCCGTGGCTCGATCGCGCCCTCGCCGAGAAGCGCAAGATCATGGGCTTCGGCCACCGCGTGTACAAGCACGGCGACTCGCGCGTCCCGACGATGAAGGCCGCCCTCGACACGCTCATCGTCCACTACGACCGCCCCGACGTCGAAGCGCTCTACGCGACGCTCGAGCGCGAGTTCGTCGAGCGCAAGGGCATCTACCCCAACCTCGACTACCCGTCGGGCCCCGCGTACAACCTGATGGGCTTCGACACGCTCACCTTCACGCCGCTGTTCGTCGCGGCGCGGGTGGTCGGGTGGACCGCCCACATCAGGGAGCAGGCGGCATCCAACGCGCTCATCCGTCCGCTGTCGGCCTACAGCGGTGTCGACGAGCGCCACGTCGACGGGTTCGTCGACGAGGCCGGCACCTCGTCGATCGCGCTGCGGGCCGCCGAAGCCGAGGGCTGAGCAGACATGCGCACCGCCGTCATCGTCGACGTCGTGCGCACCCCGTCCGGGCGCGGTAAGCCGGGCGGGGCGCTCAGCGGCATCCACCCCGTCGACCTCGCGGCCGAGGTGCTGCGCGCGACGCTGGAGCGCAACGGGCTCGCCTCGACGCAGGTCGACGACGTGCTGCTCGGCTGCGTCAGTCAGGTCGGCGAGCAGACGATGAACGTCGCCCGTCAGGCGGTGCTCGCCGCCGGCTTCGACGAGCGGGTGCCGGCGACGACGATCGACCGGCAGTGCGGATCGAGCCAGCAGGCCGCGCACTTCGCCGCCCAGGGCGTCATCTCCGGCCAGTACGACGTGGTCATCGCGGGAGGCGTCGAGTCGATGAGCCGGGTGCCGCTGGGTGTCGCGGCCTCCGTCGCGGGCTCGCCCTTCTCGCCGGGGCTGCACGCGCGCTACCCCGACGGGCTCGTGAACCAGGGTGTCTCCGCGGAGCTCATCGCCGCGCGCTGGGGGTTCTCGCGCGAAGAGCTCGACGCGTTCGCGGCGGAGTCCCACGAGCGGGCGGCCGAGGCGCAGGCGCAGGGCCGGTTCGCCTCGCAGATGCTCGCGGTCGCCGGGGTCACGGCCGATGAGACGGTGCGACCGGGAACGACCGTCGCCGCCCTGGCCGGGCTGGCGCCCGCCTTCCGGACGGATGCCGCGGCGCAGCGCTTCCCCGAGATCGACTGGCGGATCACCCCCGGCAACTCCTCGCCGTTGACCGACGGCGCCTCCGCGGCGCTGATCATGAGCGAGGAGAAGGCGCTCGAGCTCGGGCTCACACCCCGGGCCCGCTTCCACGCCTTCGCGGTCGTCGGCGACGATCCCCTCCTGATGCTGACGGGGCCGATCCCCGCGACGCGGCGCATCCTCGAGCGGAGCGGGCTGACGATCGACGACCTCGACGCCTACGAGGTGAACGAGGCGTTCGCGTCGGTGCCCCTCGCCTGGGCGGCAGAGCTCGAGGCGGATGCCGCGAAGCTCAACCCGTGGGGAGGGGCGATCGCGCTCGGTCACGCGCTCGGATCCAGCGGCACGCGCCTGCTCGGAACGCTGCTCGCGCACCTCGAGGCCACGGGCGGTCGCTACGGCCTGCAGACGATGTGCGAGGGCGGCGGCATGGCCAACGCGACGATCATCGAACGGCTGTAGGGGGCGGCGTCCCCATTTACTAGGACGTCCATGTAAAATGATCGCTGTGCCCTACCCGGCACGATTCTGGCTGTCGATCTGTTTCACAAGGACGTGACGCGATGAGCATGACTTTCACCCCCTCGCTCTCCGCCGATGAGCGCGGAGCGATCCTCGACGCGGTGCGCGAGTTCGCGCGCACCCGGCTCGAGCCGCACGCTCTGGAGTGGGACCGCGACAAGCACTTCCCTCGCGACGTGCTCGCCGACGCCGGTGAGCTGGGGCTCGGCGGACTGTACGTGCGCGAAGACGTCGGCGGCACCGGGCTCGCGCGCGAGGACGCCGCGCTGATCTTCGAGCACCTGGCGATGGGCGACCCGACGATCGCGGCCTACATCAGCATCCACAACATGGTCGCGTGGATGATCGACACCCACGGCACCGCGGCGCAGCGCCACGAGTGGCTGCCGCGGCTGACGACCCTGCGCGACCTCGGCGCCTACTGCCTCACCGAGCCCGGTGCCGGCTCGGATGCCGCGGCCATCACCACCAGTGCGATCGCCGACGGCGACGCGTACGTGCTCACCGGCGTGAAGCAGTTCATCTCCGGCGCCGGCGACGCGGCGGTCTACGTCGTCATGGCCCGTACCGGCGAGCCCGGCGCGCGCGGGATCAGCGCCTTCCTGGTTCCGGCGGACGCCGTGGGGCTGAGCTTCGGCCCCAACGAGCGCAAGATGGGGTGGAACGCGCAGCCCACCCGCCAGGTGATCCTCGACGAGGTGCGGGTGCCGGCATCCGCTCTGCTGGGAAGCGAGGGCGGCGGGTTCCGCATCGCGATGAGCGGTCTCAACGGCGGCCGCGTCAACATCGCGGCCTGCTCCGTCGGCGGTGCCCAGTGGGCGCTCGATCGTGCCGTGCGCTACGTGCACGAGCGCTTCACGTTCGGCGAGGCGCTGGCCGAACGCCAGAGCGTGGTGTTCGCGCTCGCCGACATGGCGACCCAGCTGCAGGCGGCCCGCGCGCTCGTCCGCGACGCCGCCCGCGCGATCGACACCCACGCCGACGACGTCGCGGTGCAGTGCGCGATGGCCAAGCGCTTCGCGACCGATGCCGGCTTCGAGGTCGCCAACCGTGCGCTGCAGCTGCACGGCGGCTACGGCTACCTGCAGGAGTACGGCATCGAGAAGGTGGTGCGCGATCTGCGGGTGCATCAGATCCTGGAGGGCACGAACGAGATCATGCGCGTGATCATCGGCCGCGACGTTCTGGGAGCATGAGCACATGAGCGACTACTCCACCCTCCTCGTCTCCACCCGCGGCCGCGTCGGGTGGATCACCCTGAACCGCCCCGAGGCGCTCAACGCGCTCAACTCCACGCTGCTGGGCGAGCTGGCCGACGCGGCCGTCGCGTTCGACGCCGACGAGCAGATCGGCTGCATCGTCGTGACCGGGTCGGAGCGCGCGTTCGCCGCCGGTGCCGACATCAAGGAGATGGAGGACAAGTCGCCGGTAGAGATGTCGCTGCGCAGCCCCTTCACCGGTCTCGAGGCCTTCTCGCGCGTGCGCACGCCGGTCATCGCCGCCGTCGCGGGGTACGCACTCGGCGGGGGGTGCGAGCTGGCGATGGCGTGCGACATCATCCTCGCCGCCGACACCGCGCGTTTCGGCCAGCCCGAGATCACGCTCGGGGTCATCCCCGGCCTCGGCGGCACCCAGCGCCTGCCGCGCGCGATCGGCTACTACAAGGCGTCCGAGCTCGTCCTCACGGGCCGCATGATGGATGCCGCGGAGGCCGAGCGCTCCGGCCTCGTCTCGCGCGTCGTCCCCGCCGCCGACCTGCTCGCCGAGGCGGAGGCCATGGCCGATCAGATCGCGGCGAAGTCGCTGCCGGTGCTCTACGCCGCCAAGGAGTCGCTGCGGGCGTCGCTGGAGACGACCGGTGCGGAGGGGCTGCGGTTCGAGAAGCAGGTGTTCACGTCGCTGTTCGGCCTCGACGACCAGAAGGAGGGCATGGCCGCCTTCCGCGAGAAGCGCGCGCCGAGGTTCACGAATCGCTGACCACGTCGCCGGCGCCGGCGCGCAGCCGCGCCACGATCGCGATGAGCGCCTCCACGTCGCCGTCGTCGAGGCCCGGCGCCGCGAACACGCGGGCGTTGAGCGCCGCCGTGGCACGCGCCGCCAGCTCGCGTCCCGCCGGGGTCAGCGCGACGAGCGTCGCGCGCCGATCGCCCGGGTGGGGCTCGCGCGTGACCAGTCCGGCTGCTTCGAGCCGATCGACGGTGTTCGTCACGCTCGTGGGATGCACCTGCAGGCGGCTCGCCGCCGAGGACAGCGGCATCCGCCCCGCGCGGGTGAAGCTCAGCAGGGTCAGCAGCTCGTACCGCGCGAAGGTGAGGGCGAACGGCTTCAGCGCCTCATCGACACGGGCCAGCAGCAGCTGATGGGCGCGCATGATGCTCGTGACGGCGGTCATGCCGGCCGCGGCATCCGCCCAGCCGTGCTCCACCCACTGCCGGCGCGCCTCGGCGATGGGGTCGCGGCGCGGCGACGGGTCACGGTTCACGGGTCCTCCTCGGGGCGGGTGTGTGCTCTCACGCTAGCGCGTGAGCCTCAGTGTCAACGGATGCGATACTGAGTCGCACCTTCTAGAATGAGTGCGTCGTGAAGGAGAACCGATGAAGATCGTGGTGCTGGTCAAAGAAGTCCCCGACACCTATGGCGACCGGAGGCTCGATCTCGAGACCGGTCTCGCCGACCGCGGCGCCTCTGACCGCGTGCTCGACGAGATCGGGGAGCGAGCGCTCGAAGTGGCGCTGAGCTACGCCGACGCGCACCCCGGCACCGAGGTCGCGGTCGTCTCGATGGCCTCCGAGGATGCCGCCGCGACCGTGCGCAAGGGTCTCGCCATGGGGGCGGCGTCCGCGGTGCAGGTCGTCGACCCCGCGCTCTCCGGCGCCGACCTGGGCGTCACCGCCGCCGTGCTGGCCGCCGCCGTCCGACGGGCGGGGTTCGACCTCGTCATCACCGGCAACCTCTCCACCGACGGCACGGGCGGGGTCCTTCCCGCCATGATCGCCGAGCATCTGCAGGTGCCCCAGGCCACCGCCCTCTCGTCGGTCGAGATCGGCGAGAGCGAGGTCGCCGGAACGCGGGCGACCGACTTCGGCACGGCACGCGTGACGGCGCCGCTGCCCGCCGTGATCTCGATCACGGAGGCGCTGCCCGACGCCCGGTTCCCGAACTTCAAGGGCATCATGGCGGCGAAGAAGAAGCCGTTCGAGACGGTCTCGCTCGCCGACCTCGACGTCGATGTCGACCCGGCCTCCGCGCCGCAGTCGATCATGACCGCCGTCGGACAGAAACCGCCGCGCGGCGCGGGTGTGAAGATCGTCGATGAGGGGGATGCCGCCGACAAGCTCGCCGCGTTCCTCGTCGAGAACAGACTGGCCTGAGGAACAAGGTGGGAAACGACATGGTGGACTTCGCCGCGGATTCGATCCTCGTCCTGCTGGACGTCACCCCGGCCGGTGAGCTCGCGAGCTCGGCCGCGGGGCTCCTCGGGGCCGCCGCCGGTATCGGTGCGCCCGTCGCGCTGGTCGTCGCCGACGAGTCGCGCCACGCGGCGCTCGTCGAGGCCGCCGGCGCGCTCGGCGCGCCCCTCGTGCTGACCGCCCCGCTCGGCGGTGCGGACAGCGCCCTCACCGTCCCGCTCGTCGACGCGCTCGCCGCGGCATCCGCGCTCGTGCAGCCCGACGCGGTGCTGGTGTCGAACTCGATCGAGGGCCGCGACGTCGCCGGCCGCTTCGCGGCGCGCACCCGCTCGGCGCTCGCGGTGGACGCGGTGGGCGTCGCCCGCGACGAGGAGGGCGTGCTGGCGCAGCACTCCGTCTACGGCGGGTCGTACAACGTCACGAGCGCGCCGACGTTCGGGACCCTCGTGGTGACGGTCCGGCAGGGAGCCGTCGACGCGCGCGCCGCGTCGACGGCGGCGCAGGCCGTGCCGCTGGAGGTCGCCGCCTCGGGCGCGCCCGCCGCGCGGATCACCGGCTTCGAGGCGGAGGTCGCCGCGTCGTCCCGGCCCGAGCTGCGCGGCGCCGCGAAGGTCGTCTCGGGCGGGCGCGGACTCGGCTCGGCCGAGAAGTTCGCGCTGGTCGAGCAGCTCGCCGACACGCTCGGCGCCGCGGTGGGTGCCTCGCGGGCGGCCGTGGATGCCGGCTACGTCCCATACTCGCACCAGGTCGGCCAGACCGGCGTCTCCGTCTCGCCGCAGCTGTACGTCGCGCTCGGCATCTCCGGCGCGATCCAGCACAAGGCGGGCATGCAGACCGCCAAGACGATCGTCGCGATCAATAAAGACGGCGACGCCCCCATCTTCGACATCGCCGACTTCGGCATCGTGGGGGACGTGTTCACGGTCGTCCCGCAGCTCATCGCGGCCCTCGAAGCCAGGAAGGCCTGATGGCGACGGGAGGATCGTCGGTGCGCCGGGGGCTTCCCCGCGTCGCCGGAGGCGAGCCGTGGCCGCCCCTCGACACCGGGAGCGCTGAGGCGGCGGCGGTGGAGACGGTGACGGAGGCGGCCCCCGCTGCGGCCGTCGCGCCCTCTCCGGCCGCGTCCTCGGCGGTGCGGCGCGGACTCCCGCGCGCGCCCGGGGGAGAGCCCTGGCCCGAGGTAGCGGAGATTCCTGCCGTCGTGGAGGTCGCCGCCGTCGCGGAGATCGCCGAGCCCGTGCGCGAGCAGGGCGTCGGGGTGCGGCGCGGGCTGCCGCGCGTGGCCGGGGGAGAGGCCTGGCCGCCGGCGCACACCACGGTGCCGATGGCGGAAGCACCGGCAGAGGTCGTCGCGCCGACCGCTGCACCCGCGGTCCCGGCGGTGCTCGAAGGCCCCCGCGCGCCGCTGACGGTACCGCGGAGCGCGTGGGCGGGGCGCGCGGTGTCCCACCGCCCCATCCCGAAGACCGAGCCGCGACGGGTCGGACCGTTCACCCGCACGCAGTGGGCAGGAGCCGTCGTCGTCGGGGGCCTCGCACTGCTGTTCGCGGCGGGCATGGCCGTGCTCGCGGTGAGGTTCCTGCTGAGCCTGGACGGCATGCGGGACTTCCTCGCGACCTACCCGGGGGAGTACCACCTTCCCGACGGCGCCCCCGTCGGCATCCCCGCCTGGCTGGGCTGGCAGCACTTCTTCAACGTGTTCCTGATGGTGCTGATCATCCGCTCGGGCCTCACCATCCGTCGCGAGAAGCGTCCCACCGTGTTCTGGGCGCCCAAGAACAACCCCAAGGGCAAGACCAGCCTGACGATCTGGTTCCATCAGGCGCTCGACATCCTGTGGCTGGTCAACGGCGCCGTCTTCATCGTCCTGCTGTTCGTCACCGGGCAGTGGATGCGGATCGTGCCGACGAGCTGGGAGGTGTTCCCCAACGCGCTCAGCGCCGCGCTGCAGTACGTGTCGCTGGATTGGCCCACCGAGAACGGCTGGGTCAACTACAACTCGCTGCAGCAGCTCGCGTACTTCTCGACCGTCTTCATCGCGGCCCCGCTCGCGGCGATCACGGGCTACCGCATGAGCGGGATGTGGCCGAAGAAGAACCTCACGCTCAGCGCCGCCTACCCCATCGAGTGGGCGCGGAAGGTGCACTTCCCGGTGATGCTGTTCTTCGTGGTGTTCATCGTGATCCACGTCGTGCTGGTGCTGGCGACGGGGGCGTTGCGCAACCTCAACCACATGTACGCCGCGCAGGGCTCCGTGGATCCGACGGCCTACGCCGACAACTGGACCGGCTTCTGGCTGTTCGTCGTCTCGCTCGTCGTGATCGCCGGAGCCTGGGTGGCGGCGCGGCCGCTCGTGCTGGCGCCCATCGCGCGTCTGTTCGGGACGGTCAGCGGACGCTGACCGTCACCCGGCGGACGGGTCAGCGGACGAAACGGACCTCGGTGAGCGTCTCGCCGAGGAAGGGCTCGGTGTGGCTCGCGCCGTCGAGGGCGAAGCCGTTGCGCACGTAGAAGCGGTGCGCGCGAGGGTTGTCCTCGGCGACCCAGAGGTACAGCTCCTCGCCGGGCTCGACGGCGGCATCGAACAGCTGCTGGCCGATGCCGGTGCCGTGGAACTGGTCGAGCAGGTAGATGAAGTACAGCTCGCGGGTGCGCGGGGCGTCGCGGTCGCGCGCGGGGCCCGATCCCACGAAGCCGACGATGTCGCCGTCGACGAGGGCGGCGAACATCTTGAACTCGGGGCCCTGCTGCGCCCAGTGGGTCCACAGCTCGGCGAGGCGCTTCGGCGAGACGTTCTCGAGTGCGGCCTTGCTGATCAGATGGTCGTAGGTCTCGTGCCAGCAGCTGGCGTGGACGCGTCCGAGGGCCTCGGCATCGACGTCGCGAACGGGACGGACGACGGTGTCGGTCTGCGCTGAAAAGTCGGTGGTGGCTGCCATGGCCAGACTCTACGGCGGCCCTCGGAATTCGCGAAATCGGCGCAGCCCGGCCCACAGCGCGGCCCGGGACGCGTCGAGCGGACTGTGGGATGCCCACAACGGATTTCCGCGGACCCCTGTCGAACCCGCTAGCATCGCGCTTCGTGAACGTGTGGTGGCGGACCCTGCTGACGATCTGGCGTGCGAAGGTGCTGCTGCACCGCCGGGGGCCGATGCCGCCGCGCAGCGTGGGACGACTGCGGCTGCGCACCCTGCCGACCGACATCGATCTGCTCGGTCACATGAACAACGGCCGCTACGCCTCCCTCTTCGACCTCGGGCGCTTCGATCTGCTCATCCGCACCGGCATCTGGGACGCCATGAACGCCCAGGGCTGGTATGCGGTGGTCGCGAGCGAGACGGTGACCTTCCGCAAGTCGCTGCAGCTGTGGCAGCGGTTCACGGTGGAGTCGCGGCTCTACGGTCACGACGACAAGGCGGTCTATCAGATGCACCGGGCCGTCGTCGACGGCGAGGTCTACGCCGAGATGATCGTGCGCGCGCGGTTCCTGCGCCGCAGCGGCGGCGTGGTCAACACCGACGAGCTGTTCGAGGCGCTGCAGCGCCCGGACGACCTCCCGCCGCTGCCGCAGTGGGTCGCCGACTGGGCGCGCGACAGCGCACTGCCCTCGACCAAGGCCCCCGCCCCCAGCGAGTGGGACTGATCCTCGCGCCGGCCTCAGCGTGAGCGTGCGGCGAACGCGTCGCTGAGCGCGTCGCGCACGGCCCGGATGCCGGGCCGGTTGCGGCTGGCGCGGCGCGCCGCCGTGAAGATCTCGCGGACGGGATCGCCCGGCAGAGGAGTCAACCGTACGCGGGGCACGCCGCCGCCCCACAGCAGGTCGGGCAGCAGCCCGACGGCGTGACCGGCCGCGATGAGCTCGACGTGCCCGCCGAGATCGGCGAGCTCGAAGCGCACGTCGGGCTCGAAACCCGCAGCGCGGCACTGCTGCAGGGCCCACTCCCGCGCCGCGGTCCCGCGGGGCTCCATCACCCACGGGCGGTCGCCCAGCGCGGCGAGCGGGCGCGGCTCGCCCGAGGTCGCGAGCCGGATCGGGTCGGAGCCGAGTACGTCGCGGTCGAGCTCGGAACGATGCGGCCGGGTCAGCCCGGGGTACTGCTCGGCGATCGCCAGGTCGAACCCCCGGGCGCCGAGCTCGAAGAGGCCCTCCTCGGGCGGCAGCTCGGCGAGCTCGACGCGCAGCCCGGGAGCCCGCGCCGCGAGCAGGGTCAGGGCGGAGGGGACGATCGTGCGCGCCGCCGTCTGCAGCACCGCGACCCGCACGGGGGCGACGCCGGCCTGCAGCTCCTCGAGCTCGCCGCGGATCTCCTCGTCCGCGGCGAGGGCGCGCGCCGCGAAGGCGGCCAGCGTCTCGCCGTGCGCGGTGAGACGGACGCGGCGACCGTCGGGGGTGAGAAGAGCCACGCCCGCGTCGCGTTCCAGCTGCGCGAGCTGCTGCGAGATGGTGGACGGGCTGTACGAGAGGGCCTGTGCGACGGCGGCGATGGTCCCCCGTTGCGCCAGCTCGTGGAGCAGGCGCAGGCGCCGCAGCTCGAACATGTCCGCTCCTCGCAGCCGCCGGGAAAAACATCGGTCTCATCGAACGATATCCGTCGAGGATCATCGCTTTTGCCGAATCATATGCGTGCCGCACGCTGGACGCATGGACACAGTGCACTCTGGAAGCGTGATGGACGACGACACTGCGCCCCCTTCGGCATCCGAGCTCGCCGAGCGCGCCGTCGCGCTCGCGCGCCGCTGGGTGGACGAGTCCGCCGCGGCGGACGTCGACCCGGCCGCCGCGCGTCTCGCCGGGGTGCTGAAGGACCCGCACGGCCTGCCGTTCACGATCGGCTTCGTCGACGGCGTGATGCGGCCCGAGTCGCTGGGCGCCGCGGCCGCGAACCTGCAGCGCGTCGCCCCGCTCGTGCCCGGCTTCCTGCCCTGGTACCTCCGCGCCGCCGTCCGCACCGGCGGCGCGCTCGCACCGCTGCTGCCCGCGCCGACCGTGCCCCTGGCCCGCCGTGCCCTGCGCGAGATGGTCGGCCACCTCATCGTCGACGCCCGGCCCGACAAGCTGGGCCCCGCCCTCGCCGCGATCCGCGCCTCGGGCGCCCGTCTCAACCTCAACCTGCTGGGCGAGGCCGTGCTGGGCGAGGACGAGGCGCGCACGCGGCTCGACGGCATCCACGACCTCATCCGCCGCGACGACGTCGACTATGTCTCGGTGAAGGTGTCGGCCATCGCCAGCCACATCTCGATGTGGGCGTTCGACGAGGTCGTCGAGAAGGTGGTCGAGCGGCTGCTGCCGCTCTATCTGACGGCCGCGGCCGCACCGGGTCCGGACGCGACGCAGACCTTCATCAACCTCGACATGGAGGAGTACCGCGACCTCGACCTGACGATCGCGGTGTTCACCCGTCTGCTCGCCGACCCGCGGCTGCAGCGGCTCGAGGCGGGCATCGTGCTGCAGGCCTACCTCCCCGACGCGCTGCCCGCGCTGCGGCGGCTGACCGCGTGGGCGCAGGAGCGCGTGGATGCCGGCGGCGCGCGCATCAAGGTGCGCCTCGTCAAGGGCGCCAACCTCGCGATGGAGCGGGTGGATGCCGCGATGCACGGCTGGCCGCTCGCGACGCACGCCAGCAAGCTCGACGCCGACGCCGGGTACATCCGCTGCCTCGACGAGGCGCTGCGAGCGGAGAACACGCGCGCCGTCCGGCTGGGCGTCGCGGGACACAACCTCTTCGACATCGCCTTCGCGTGGCTGCTCGCCGGTGAGCGCGGGGTACGCGCCGACATCGAGTTCGAGATGCTGCTCGGCATGGCGCAGGGGCAGGTCGCGGCGGTCTCGGCCGAGGTGGGCCACGTGCTCCTCTACGTGCCCGTCGTCCGCCCCGACGAGTTCGACGTCGCCATCAGCTACCTGGTCCGCCGCCTGGAGGAGAACGCGTCGAGCGACAACTTCCTCTCCGCGGCCTTCGACCTCGCCGACGATCCCGCGATGTTCGCCCGCGAGCGCGACCGTTTCCTCGCGTCGCTCGATCGCGCCGTCGATGCGGCCCTGCCGGCCGGCCCGCTCCGCACGCAGGACCGCGGAGCGCAAGCCGCGGCATCCGAGGCGCCCCTCGCCGTCACCCGGCCGGCGCCGGCCGATGCCGACGCCGACGCCGACCTCACGCAGGTCGTCCTCGGCATCGCGAGCGGCCGGGACGACGGCGGTGCCTTCGTCGACACCGCGGTGTTCGACCTCCGCGAGAGCGCCGCTGCGGAGGGGGCTCCCGGCTTCGCGAACGCCCCCGACACCGACCCCGCGCTGCCCGCGAACCGCGCGTGGGCGGCGGACATCCTGTCGCGGGTGGAGGGCTCGACCGCGGGGGAGGCCGCGATCGCCGCGGCCCGCGTCGACGACCCGGCCGCGCTCGACGAGGTCGTCGCCCGGGTCCGTCGCGCCGGCGCGCGGTGGGCCGCGGTGCCGGCCGACGATCGCGCCGCGGTGCTGCAGGCCGCCGCACGCGGCCTCGAGGCGCGTCGCGGCCGGCTCATCGAGGTCGCCGCCGCCGAGACCGGGAAGGTGTTCGCGGAGGCGGATGTCGAGGTCAGCGAAGCCGTCGACTTCGCGAACTACTACGCCGCGACAGCGCGCGAGCTCGACCGCGTCGCGGGAGCCGTCTTCGTCCCGGCGGCGCTGACGGTGGTCGCGCCGCCGTGGAACTTCCCCGTCGCGATCCCCTCGGGCGGGGTGATCGCGGCGCTCGCGGCGGGGTCGGGCGTCGTCTTCAAGCCCGCTCCGCAGGCCCGGCGGTGCGCCGCGGTCGTCGCCGAGGCGCTGTGGGAGGCCCTGGAGGGCGCCGGCATCGACCGCGACGTCCTCGCCCTCGTCGACCTCGACGAGGGGGAGCTCGGTGAGCGTCTGATCGCCCATCCCGACGTCGACCGCGTCATCCTCACGGGATCGTGGGAGACGGCGCGGCTGTTCCGGTCGTGGCGGCCCGACCTGCCGCTGCTGGCCGAGACGAGCGGGAAGAACGCGATGATCGTCATGCCGTCGGCGGACCTCGACCTCGCCGCCGCCGACCTCGTGAAGAGCGCGTTCGGTCACGCCGGACAGAAGTGCTCCGCGGCATCCCTCGCGATCCTCGTCGGTCCGGTCGCCCGGTCCGAGCGCTTCGCCCGCCAGCTGGTCGACGCCGTGCGCTCGCTGCGGGTGGGACCCCCGTCCGACCCGCTCAGCGAGGTGGGGCCGGTGATCGAGGTGCCGCGCGGCAAGCTCGAGTGGGCGCTGACCACCCTGGAGAAGGGGGAGAGCTGGCTCGTCGCACCGGAGCCGGTGGATGCGGCCGACCCCGTCCACGCGGGACGGCTGTGGCGGCCCGGCATCCGCGTGGGCGTGCGCCCGGGGTCGCGGACGCATCTCGAGGAGTTCTTCGGCCCGGTCCTCGGGATCATGCACGCGGCATCCCTCGCGGAGGCGATCGAGCTGCAGAACGCCGTCGCCTACGGGCTGACCGCGGGCCTGTACTCGCAGGATCCCGCCGATCTCGAGCTGTGGCTCGACGAGGTCGAGGCGGGGAACCTCTACGTCAACCGCGGCATCACGGGGGCGATCGTGCAGCGCCAGCCCTTCGGCGGGTGGAAGCGCTCGTCGGTGGGAGCGGGCACGAAGGCGGGCGGGCCGAACTACCTGATCGGGCTCGGCTCCTGGCGTCCCTCGGCCGGCGGGTCCCCGTCGTCGACGCTGCACCTGCGGGGTCTGGACGCGCGCATCACCGCGCTCATCGAGGCCGCCCAGCCGTCACTGGACTACGAGGCGTTCGAGTGGCTCCGCCGCGGCGCCCTCTCCGACGCCGTCGCCTGGGATCGTGAGTTCGGGCGCGTCAAGGACGTCTCGCACCTGGTGATCGAGCGCAACCTCTTCCGCTATCGCCCCGTGCCGGTCGCGATCCGCGCGACCAAGGATGCCGCGTGGCACGCGCTCCTGCGGGTCGTCGTCGCGGGGGTGCGCGCCGGCGGCGAGATCACGATCAGCGCTCCGGTCGGGCTTCCCGCGGGGGTGCGCCGCGCGCTCGGAGACGTCGACGTCGCGGTCTACGTCGAGACCGACGACGAGTGGATCGCCCGCCTCGCGGCGACGCGCGAGGAGGACGGATGGCCGCGCGTGCGGTTCGTCGGACCGGTGGGCTCGGTCGCGGCCGCGCACGGCGTCCTCGTCGCGGCGACCGACGGCGACCCCGACCTCGCCGTGTACGACGGCGAGGTGACGACCGCGGGGCGGGTCGAGCTGCTCCCGTTCCTGCACGAACAGGCGATCTCGATCACGGCGCACCGTTTCGGCAACCCCGACCGGTGGAGCGAGGACGTGATCTAGGCGCCGGGCGGGACGTCCCGCCCGGAAGAGAAACAACTTATCTTTCTGGCGATGGAAGGTCGTGCGAGCGACGATATCTATGGCGCAACTGGGGAGCGCCGGACGGCGACCTCGTCCTTCGAGGATGCATCAGGTCGTGCCGTCATCCGACACGCCGGGGGGAGTGTCGCTCTGGGGCCGGGGGGATCACTCGACCCCAGAGCTCCCGGAGTGCGCGCCGGGGCGCCGGGCATCCTCGATCGGCGTCATGAACCCGGAGATGAGGGCCCGGACGCCGAGCGCGAACAGCGTCCACGTGCCTTCGGGGATGTCCTCCGCCGCACCGACCTCGAACGTCGGATGCGGGATGCCTTCGACGGCCCGCAGCGCGAAGCCCTCCGACATCGCCGCCATCACCGCCGTGAAGTCCTCGACCGTCAGAGGAGAGCGCATCCGCAGCCCGTACGCCTCCATGAGGTAGACGTAGAACTCCGCGAACGCGGCGATCGAGCCGTCGTGACGCTCGCGGCTCGCCTCCTTCAGCTCGGGCCAGGTCTCCGCCGTGGCCCGCAGCGCCAGCGTCACGAGGAACTGCTGCGCGTCCAGCGCATGGTCGGGGCGGTCGGGGTCGATGGAGATGCTCTGCACGTGCGCCGCGGCGGCGGCACGGATGACGTCGTCGCCGTCGGCGCCCTCCGCCACGAGCTTCTCCACCGCCTCACGCGCGTACGCGGTCGGGCTCGTGCGCAGCCGCAGCCGCACCATGGACACGGCGAGGTCGCGCTGGTAGTCGTTCTGATCGGCCCAGAGACGGTAGGCGGCGCCGGTGGTCAGCCCGGCGCGGCGCAGCACCTCCTGCAGACGGATGTGCTGCACGCCGGCGGAGACGCCGCGCTCGAGCAGCATCTGCATCCCGACGCGCAGCAGCAGCGCGCGCGTCTCGTCCCCCGTTCGCCGGGCCATGAGAAGAAATCTACTCACCTGCATGCGCTCCGCAACGGGGGCGCCGAACGGCTGTCTGGCACAATGGACACCTGGCGTGGAACGAGGAGCGAGAATGCCCGACCGGATCGCGCAGCACCGCCGGTACCTGATGTGCCGGCCCGAGCACTTCACGGTGAGCTACCGCATCAACCCGTGGATGGAGCCCGCCCTGCCCACCGACACGGCGAAGGCCGTCGCGCAGTGGCAGACGCTCTATGACGCGTATCGGGCCTTGGGGCACGAGGTGGAGCTGATCGACCCGCTGCCGGGGCTCCCCGACATGGTCTACACCGCCAACGGTGGGTTCGTCATCGACGGACGGGCCCTCGGGGTGCGCTTCCGCGTGGCCGAGCGCCGCGGCGAGGAGCGCCCCTTCATGGACTGGTTCGCGGCGCACGGCCTCGAGGTCGTGGAGCCCGTCGAGGTGCAGGAGGGCGAGGGCGACTTCCTGCTCGTCGGGCAGACGATCCTCGCCGGCACCGGGTTCCGTTCCACCGGCGACAGCCACCGCGAGGTCGCGGAGGTCTTCGGGCGCGAGGTCGTGTCGCTGCGCCTCGTCGACCCGCGGTTCTACCACCTCGACACCGCGATCTGCGTGCTCGACCCCGTCGAGGGCCCCGGCGGGGTGGATGCCGCGAACATCGCCTACCTGCCCTCCGCGTTCGACGAGCCGTCGGTGCGCGTGCTGGAGGACCGCTACCCGGACGCCATCCGCGTCGACGACGCCGACGGGGCGGTGTTCGGTCTCAACGCGGCATCCGACGGGCGTCACGTCTTCGTCTCGCCGCGCGCGACCGGTTTCGCCGCCCACCTGGCCGAGCGGGGGTACGTGCCGGTCCCCATCGATCTGTCGGAGCTCCTGCTCGGCGGCGGAGGCATCAAATGCTGCACGCTCGAACTGCGAGGAAAGCGATGAGCACCACCACCGAGCCCGACGACGTCACCGCGACCCTGATCGCCGCCGAGGAGGCGCACGTCGCCTACAACTACCATCCGCTGCCCGTCGTCATCGCCCGGGGCGAAGGCGCCTGGGTGACCGATGTGGAGGGCAAACGCTACCTGGATCTGCTGTCGGCGTACTCCGCGGTCAACTTCGGGCACCGCCACCCCGCCCTCGTCGCCGCCGCGAGCGCACAGCTGGGGCGGGTGACGCTCACCAGCCGCGCGTTCCACAACGACCGGCTCGGACCGTTCGCGGAGGCGCTCGCCGCGCTCTGCGGCAAAGACCTCGTGCTCCCGATGAACACCGGCGCCGAGGCGGTCGAGACGGGGATCAAGGTCGCCCGCGCGTGGGCGTACCGCGTGAAGGGCGTCGCCGCCGGGGCCGCGACCGTCATCGTGGCGGACGGCAACTTCCACGGCCGCACGACGACGATCGTCGGCTTCAGCGACGACGAGCAGGCGCGCGCCGACTTCGGGCCGTTCACCCCCGGGTTCGTCCGGGTGCCGTACGGGGATGCCGCGGCCATCGCCGCCGCGATCGACGAGACGACGGCGGCCGTGCTGGTGGAGCCGATCCAGGGCGAGGCGGGAGTGGTCATCCCTCCCGACGGGTACCTGCGGGCGATCCGCGAGATGTGCGACCGCGAGAACGTGCTGTTCATCGCCGACGAGATCCAGTCGGGCCTCGCCCGCGTCGGCACGACGTTCGCGTGCGACCGCGAAGACGTGGTGCCCGACGTGTACCTGCTCGGCAAGGCGCTCGGCGGTGGCATCGTCCCGGTGTCGGCCGTCGTCGCCGACCGCGACGTCCTCGGGGTCATCCGTCCCGGCGAGCACGGCTCGACCTTCGGCGGCAACCCCCTGGCCGCCGCCGTCGGCCTGCAGGTGGTCGAGATGCTCGCGTCCGGCGAGTTCCAGACCCGGGCGCTCGCCCTCGGCGCGCACCTCGAGGAGGCGTTGCAGCCGTTGATCGGCAGCGGCGTCACGGCCACGCGCGTCGCGGGGCTCTGGGCCGGCGTCGACATCGACCCGGCGGACGGGACCGGACGCGAGGTGGCGGAGAAGCTGCGCGGTCGCGGCGTGCTCGTGAAGGACACCCACGGCCAGACCATCCGCATCGCGCCCCCGCTCGTCGTGCGCGGCACCGAGCTCGACTGGGCGGTCGAGCAGCTGCGGCTGGTGCTCGCCGGCTGAGGTCGCCGTCAGGCGACGGTGATCTCGACGCGGGGCCAGCCGGTCGCGCCGTCGGGGGCCGGCGGGGCGGCCGTCTGCGTCTGCGGTTCGCCGTCGAGGCCGATCGCGCGTGCCGTGATGGTGTGCTGCCCGGGGCTCGCCTGCCACGGCAGCGACCACTGCACCCAGGTGTCCGCGGAGATCGCGGTCGCGAGGGTCGCCTCCTGCCAGTCGCCGTCGTCGATGCGCACCTGCACGCCGCGCACCCCGACGTGCTGCTGCCAGGCCACGCCCGCGATGACGCTCTCTCCCGCCGCGACGGTGCCGCCGCGGCGCGGCACGTCGATGCGGCTCGCGAGCTTGATCGGTCCCCGCTCCGACCAGCCGCGCGGCGTCCAGTACCCCTGGGCGTCGGAGAAGCGCGTGACCTCCAGGTCGGTGACCCACTTCGTCGCGGAGACGTAGCCATACAGGCCCGGCACGACCATCCGCACGGGGAAGCCGTGCGCGATCGGCAGCGGCTCGCCGTTCATCCCGACCGCGAGGATCGCGTTGCGCTCGTCGGTCAGCGCCTCCAGCGGGGTGCCCGCGGTGAACCCGTCCGCCGACGTCGAGAGCACCATGTCGGCATCCGCCTGCACACCGGCGCGGGCGAGGAGGTGACGGATCGGGTAGCCGAGCCACAGCGCGGTGCCGATCAGGTCGCCGCCGACCTCGTTCGACACGCACGTGAGCGTCGTGACGCTCTCCTCGAGGGGGAGTGCGAGCAGCTCGTCCCAGCTCAGCTCGATCTCCTCGTCGACCTTGCCGTGGATGCGCAGCCGCCACGTCGCCGGATCGATCTGCGGCAGCGCGAGCGCCGTGTCGATGCGGTAGAAGCCGGCGTTCGGGGTGATGACGGGTGCCAATCCCGGGATGCCGAGGTCGGCCCCCGCCGGCACGGTCGCCGCGGCGGCGGCCCGCGGCAGGGTGATCGCGGCGCGGACGGCGGTGGCGGCGCGCGCACCGGTCTGCAGCGCCCATCCGCCGACCGCGGCCAGCGCGCCGGTCGCTGCCGCGCCGGCCGTCCACAGGAGGAAGGTGCGGCGCGAGGCGCCCGAGCCCGCGGCATCCGTGTCCGACGCGGTCGCGGGCGGGGCCGCGGCGATCGCGCGCGTCACGAGCGCGCTCAGAGCGAGGAGGGTCGCCCCGGCGCCGACCGCCGGCGGCACGACGGCGAGGGCCGCGGCATCCGCCCGGGTGACGGCCGCTCCGGCGCCGAGGAGACCGAGCACGACCACGAGCGTCTGCGCGGCTCCGCGGGAGCGCACGGCGAGCAGGCCCGCGGCGGCGCCGAGCAGCAGGAGCACGATCGCGACCGCGGTGACCAGGGCCGCCTTGTCGCCGGTGCCGAACAGGGCGATCGCGAGGTCTTTGCCCCACGGCGGCGCGAGGTCGATGAGCGCTCCGCCGACGGCGGCGATCGGGCTGGCGCCGACGATCGCCCCGGTGAGCTCGGCGAGGCCCGCTCCGAAGGCCGCGGCGGCGGCGCCGGCGAGCGCGGCTCGACCTCGTGATCGCGTGCGCATGCGCTGATCCTAAGTCGCGGGGGCGCGATGAGGGTGCGGATGCCGCGGCATCCATCGTCACACTCAGGAAACACGGCCCGGACTAGGCTCATGGCATGGGTGACCTGTTCGACGGATACGGCTCGACGCTGGCTCCACGCAAGACCGTCTCGGGCGTGCCCGCCTTCGACGAGATGTTCACCGCGCCGGCGTCCTCCGGCGCCCCGACGACCTCACGCGCGGCGTACCGCGAGCTGCATCAGGCGCTCGCGAGACTCACGCAGGAAGAGCTGCGCGGACGCACCGAGTCGCTCGCCAGCTCGTACCTGGCGCAGGGCGTCACCTTCGACTTCGCGGGCGAGGAACGGCCCTTCCCGCTGGATGCCGTGCCGCGCGTGATCGAGTACGACGAGTGGTCGCACATCGAGAAGGGCGTCCAGCAGCGGGTGCGCGCCCTGGAGGCGTTCCTCGACGACGCGTACGGCCACCAGCACTGCGTGCGCGACGGGGTGCTCCCGGCGGCGCTGATCGCCTCGAGCCAGTACTACTACCGCCAGGCCGCCGGCATCCACTCCGCGAACGGGGTGCGCATCCAGGTCGCCGGCATCGACCTCATCCGCGACGAGCACGGCGAGATGCGCGTGCTCGAGGACAACGTGCGGGTGCCCTCGGGCGTCAGCTACGTCATCTCCAACCGGCGGGTCATGGCCCAGACGCTGCCCGAGCTGTTCGTCTCCATGCGGGTGCGCCCGGTCGGTGACTACCCGAACAAGCTGCTGCAGGCCCTGCGCGCGTCGGCCCCGCCCGGCATCGAGGACCCCAATGTCGTCGTGCTCACCCCCGGCGTCTACAACTCCGCCTACTTCGAGCACACGCTGCTCGCGCGCCTCATGGGCGTCGAGCTCGTCGAGGGTCGCGACCTGCAGTGCGTCGGCGGCAAGGTGTTCATGCGCACGACGCGGGGACCGCGCCGCGTCGACGTGATCTACCGCCGCGTCGACGACGACTTCCTCGACCCGCTGCAGTTCCGCGCCGACTCGATGCTGGGAGCTCCCGGCCTCATGCTGGCCGCGCGCCTGGGCAACGTCACGATCGCCAACGCGGTCGGCAACGGCGTCGCCGACGACAAGCTGCTGTACACGTACGTGCCCGACCTCATCCGCTACTACCTGGCGGAGGAGCCGATCCTCAAGAACGTCGACACGTGGCGGCTGGAGGAGCCCGAGGCGCTGGAGGAGGTGCTCGACCGGCTCGACGAGCTCGTCGTGAAGCCCGTCGACGGCTCCGGCGGCAAGGGACTGGTCGTCGGGCCCGATGCGTCGCCGGCCGAGCTGGAGAAGCTCCGCAAGAAGCTGATCCGCGATCCGCGCGGCTGGATCGCGCAGCCCGTCGTGATGCTCTCCACCATCCCCACGCTCGTCGAGGACGGCATGCGGCCCCGTCACGCCGACCTCCGCCCGTTCGCCGTCAACAACGGCGACGAGGTCTGGGTGCTCCCGGGCGGGCTCACCCGGGTCGCGCTGCCGGAGGGCCAGCTCGTGGTCAACTCGTCGCAGGGCGGCGGCTCGAAGGACACGTGGGTGGTCGGCGGGGAGGCGCCCCGCCGCGGCGACTACGCCGTGCAGACCTCCGGGGGCCTCGCCGGGCTGGTCGCGGACCAGGCGTCGGTGACCGAGGCGATCCCGATCATCTACGACGCGCAGGGGCAGCAGTCCCATTCGCCGCAGGATCGCCCCCGCACCACGCGCGAGCAGCAGGAGCAGCAGCAACAGCAGGTCTCCCGTCCGGTCGGGGGTGAGCACGGATGCTGAGTCGCATCGCGGAGAGCCTGTTCTGGATCGGACGGTACATCGAGCGCAGCGACGGGACCGCCCGCATCCTCGACGTGCACCTGCAGCTGCTGCTGGAGGATCCCTGGATCGACGAGGACACGGCCTGCCGTTCGCTCATGGGCGTCATGGGCTCCGTGCCGCCGCCGGCGGGAACCGAGGTCACCCGCTCCGACGTGCTCACGAGCCTCGCCGTCGACCGTGCCAACCCGTCGAGCATCGCCTACGCCGTGCAGGCGGCGCGCGAGAACGCGCGCCGCGCCCGCGAGATCGTGTCGACGGAGCTGTGGGAGACGCTCAACACCACCAACTCGCGGATGCCGCGGCGCCTGCACAACGAGAAGGTGCACGAGTTCTTCCAGTGGGTGCGCGAGCGCTCCGCGCTCGCCGTCGGGATCACCGACTCGTCCACGAGCCGCGACGAGGCCTGGCAGTTCCTCACGCTCGGCCGCTCGATCGAGCGCACCGACATGACGGCGCGGCTGCTCGCCACGCGTGCGCTGACCGAGGCCTCGGGGCCGTCCTGGACGACGATCCTGCGCTCGTGCGGCGCGTACGAGGCGTACCTGCGCACGTATCGCGGGATGCCGAGCGCGTCGAACGCGGCGGAGTTCCTGCTCCTGGACCGTCTGTTCCCGCGCTCGATCATCTACTCGATCGCGCAGGCCGAGGCGTGCATGCGCGCCATCGACCCCGTCGCCGACCGCGTCGGCCACTCGAACACGGTGCTGCGCGCTCTCGGCCGCATCCGCAACGACCTGGAGTACCGTCCCATCGGCGAGATCCTCAGCGAGCTGCCCGACCACATGGAGCGGGTCCAGAAGGTCACCCGAGAGGCGTCGGAGGCCATCCGCGGGCGGTTCTTCCCGACACACGCCGAGCCGAGCTGGATCGGAGAGACCTCATGATGCGCCTGCGGATCGAGCACACCACCGGCTTCGCGTACCAGGGGGAGGTGGGCGCCTCCTACAACGAGGCGCGGATGCTGCCGATCTCCACCGACAGCCAGTTCGTGCTGAGCTCCCAGCTCGACATCGACCCGTCGACGAGCGTCAACTACTACCTCGACTACTTCGGGACGCGCGTCGCCGCGTTCGACGTGCTCGCGGGCCACCGCGACCTCGAGATCACGGCGCGCTCGCTCGTGGAGGTCCGGCCGCGTCCGCTGGAGTTTCCCGAACTGAGTTGGGAGCGCCTGGCCGCCGAGAGCGCCCGCTCCATCGGCACGGTCGAGATGCTCGGCCAGTCCGTGCGGACCGCGCCGCACCCCGACGTGGTGGAGCTGGCCCGCTCGATCGCGGGCCGGCACGCCGAGCCGGCCCGCGCGGCGGTGGAGATCGCCACGGCGATCGGCGACGCGATGGAGTACATGCACGGCATCACCGGCGTGCACTCGACGGGGGCCGAGGCCTGGGCCGAGCGCAAGGGCGTCTGCCAGGACATCACCCACATCACGCTGGGCGCCCTGCGCGCGGTCGGCATCCCCGCCCGGTACGTCTCCGGCTACCTGCACCCCGACCCGGACGCCGAGGTCGGCGCGCCCACGACGGGCGAGTCGCACGCGTGGGTCGAATGGTTCTCCGGCGGCTGGCAGGGCTTCGACCCGACCAACAACGTGGAGATCGGCGACCGCCACGTGCTCGTCGGCCGCGGCCGCGACTACAACGACGTCCCGCCGCTGCGGGGCGTCTACGCCGGCCCGTTCAAGAGCAACCTTCACGTCAAGGTCACCGTCACCCGGGAGGCGTAGCGCCCCGCGCCGTCACTCGTAGCGCAGCGACTCGACCGGGTCGGCTCGCGCGGCCCGCGCGGCCGGCAGCGTGCCGGCCAGGAACGCGATGCCCATCACGATCAGCGTCGTGACCAGGATGGAGACCGGGTCGAAGGCGATCAGCTCGAGGCCCGGCAGGTCGGAGAACAGGCTCGTGGCGAGCTGCGCGCTCACCGCCGTGCCGACGACGATCGCGACCAGCGCCCCGATCGCGCTGCCGAGGAAGCCGATGACCACCGCCTCGAGGCTGAACAGCGTGAAGACGCGGCCGCTGCCCATGCCCATCGCCTTCATGAGCCCGATCTCCCGGGTGCGCTCCTGCACCGACATCAGCAGGGTGTTGACGATGCCGAAGCTCGCCGCCAGCAGCGCGATGACCGCGAACGCGTTCAGCACGAGCACGATGCCGTTGATGACGGCGGTGAAGGTGCCGAGCTGATCGGCGACGGTCGTGGCGGTGTAGCCCTGCGCCGACAGCGCGGCCTTGACGTCGTCGAGCTGCGCCGGCGTCGCGTCGGCGGACACCCAGGCGTCGGCGCTCGCGAAGCGGTCCAGCTGGTCCTGGGGCACGCCGTCGTTCTGCAGCGCGAACATCGCATCGGTGAGGGCGGTGTTCGGCGTGACGGAGGTACCGGCGGCGAAGGCCGCCTCGGTGACCCCGGTGATCCGGGCGGTGACGGTGTGCTGTGCGCGCAGGGGGTCGGTGACGGCGATCGTGGCCGTCTTGCCCACGGCATCCTCCGCGTCGGCGAAGCCGAGCGGCTCCACGAGGGCGAGGGGGATGGCGACCTGCGGCGTGCCGTCGGCGTCGTCGGGTGCGGCTCCGGCGGCCAGCTGCAGGGTCTGACCGGCGACGAGCGTCCCGACGCTTGCGACGTAGCGGGGACCGTCCGAGTACTGGATGTAGTCCGCCGTCACGGTGCGCACCGGCTCCACCTTCAGGATGCCGTCGGTGGCGGTGATCGCGGCGATGTCGTCGGGCGTGAGCGCCGTCACCGACGCCGTGCCGCCGCCGGGGGCTCCGGGCTGGGTCGACGCGACGGCGTCGGGGTCGTACTCCTGCGGGCCGCCGCCGGTCGCGGCGACGGTCTTGGTCACCGTCAGCACGTCGGAGGCGCCGAAGGAGGCGACCGTGCTGTCGATGAACCGGTTGATGCCCGTGCCCAGCCCGTTGGTGATGGTGAGGGTGAAGGCGCCGACGAAGATCGCGAGGATGGTGAGGATCGTGCGCGTCTTCGAGCGGAACGTGTTGCCGACGGCGGTGGTCAGCAGATCGGCGGTCTTCATGCGGCGCTCCTCTCGTCGGGGACGAGCACGCCGTCGCGGATCTGGACGCGGCGGTCGCAGCGCGCCGCGAGCTCCTCGTCGTGGGTGACGACGATCAGCGTGATGCCGTGCTCGCGGTTGAGGCGGAAGAGGATGTCCTCGACCACCGCTCCCGTCGCCGAGTCGAGGTTGCCGGTGGGCTCGTCGGCGAAGATCACGTCGGGATCGTTCACGAGCGCGCGCGCGATGACGGCGCGCTGCTTCTGCCCGCCCGACAGCGCCGTCGCCTTGTTGCGCGCCTTGTCGGCCATGTCGAGCTCGGCGAGGGCGGCCATGCCGCGGCGGCGGCGCTCCGCGCGGCTCACCCCCGCGATCTTCAGCGGCAGCACGACGTTGTCGAACACCGAGGCGCTGGAGGTCAGGAAGAACTGCTGGAAGACGAACCCGAACGTCTTGTTGCGGGTGCGGTTCAGGCGGCGGCCGCGGAGGGTGTCGGCATCCACGCCGTCGAGCAGCACCCGCCCGCTGGTGGGGGCGTCCATGAGCGCGAGCAGGTGCATGAGCGTGGACTTGCCCGAACCGCTCTTGCCGACGATCGCGATGCTCTCTCCCCGCCGGATGTCGAGGCTGACGCCGCGGAGAGCGTCGAAACGGGCGGAGCCGCGGCCGTAGGACTTGTGCAGGTCGTGGACGGAGAGCAGGGGCGGGGGCGCGGACGGCGCCGGATCGGATGTCATGACGACCAGCCTTCCCGTCGGCCGGCGCGGCGGCATCCCGTCGCTGCGGCAGATGCGTACCCCAGGCGGGGGATGCCGGGATCCCTCGCCGGGGCGATCCGTTGCGGTGCCCGGGGCGTCAGACTGGAGTCGTGAGCTCACCGGACGACACCTTCCCGCCGCCGCACCCCGTGGGCCCGGCGTGGGCGGCGGACGTCGTCCTGGTCGTGCTCGTCGTCCTCCCCGCCCTGCTCCCCCTGCCGATGGCGGAGCTGCGGCCGTCGACTCCGCTCGTCCTCGTCCTCGTCCTCCTGCCCGCCCCGGCGCTGCTGCTGCGGCGGCGCTGGCCGGTGGTGACGCTCGCGCTCTGCGCGGCCGCCTACGTCGCCGCGCTGGTGTGCGGCACGAACTCTCCCGGGGCGGCGCTCGCGGCGCTGGTGGCGATGTTCATCGTCGCCCGCGACACCTCCCGTCGCACCGCCGTCGCAGCGGCCGCGATCGTGGTCGCCGTCGTGGTGGGCGTGGGCATCGGGGTCACCGTCGCGACGAGAGCCGACACGCGGTTCCTGCAGATCGGGCTCGCCCTGGCGCTCGCGGCCGCGGTCGGGGACGGGGTCCGCTCGCGCCGCGCGTACCTCACGGCCGTCGTCGACCGCGCCCGCCGCGCGGAGCAGACCCGCGACGCCGAGGCCCGTCGGCGCGTCACGGAGGAGCGGCTGCGCATCGCGCGCGATCTGCACGACGCGGTCGCCCACCAGATCTCCGTGATCAGCCTCAATGCGGGGGTGGCCTCGGCGGCGCTCGACTCCCGCCCGGAGCGGGCGCGGGAGGCGCTCTCGACGATCCGCACGGCCTCCCGCGACGTGCTCAGCCAGATCGGCGGCATGCTCAGCGTGCTGCGCGCGGATGAGACGACCGCGCTGCGGGAGCAGCCGGGGCTGGCCCGGCTGCCGGAGCTCGTGGAGTCGGTGCGGGTCGCCGGTCTCGACGTGGTGCTGCGCGACGAACGCGGCGACCTCGTCGACACCCCGCTTCCGCTGGCGGTCGACATCGTCGCGTACCGGGTGATCCAGGAGGGGCTCACCAACGCGCTCAAGCACGGGGCCGGCGCGCGGGCGCACGTCCTCCTGCGGCTCGAGGACGACGCGCTCGAGGTCGTGGTCACGAACCCCGTCGACCGCAGCCTGCCGGTCGAGTCGGGCCCGGCATCCGGGTTCGGCCTGCTGGGGCTGAAGGAGCGCGTGGGGTCGGTGCGGGGCCGGCTCGAGTCGGGGCGCGCGCCGGGCGGCTTCCGGCTCGCGGCGCGGCTGCCGATCGATGCGGCGGTCGCCTCGTGATCGCCGTGGTCGTGGTCGACGATCAGGCGCTCATCCGCACCGCCGTGCGCGACCTCCTCGACGGCGAGCCGGACATCACGGTGGTCGCGGAGGCGACGGACGGCGAGAGCGCCGTCGAGGAGGTGCGCCGCCGACGGCCGGACGTGGTCGTCATGGACATCCGGATGCCGCGCATGGACGGCATCGAGGCGACCACCCTGATCTGCCGCGACCCCGCCCTCGCCGACACGCGCGTGCTCATCCTCACCACGTTCGAGGAGGACGAGTACGTCGTCGCGGCGCTGCGCGCGGGAGCGAGCGGCTTCGTGGGCAAAGGCGCCGAGCCGGAGGAGATCGGCCGCGCCGTCCGCGCGGTCCACGCCGGCGACGAGCTGCTCTCTCCGGCCGCCACCCGCGCGCTCATCGGCAGGTTCGTGCGCTCGACGGCCCCGGTCGCGGCGCCCCGCTCGCTCGCGCCGCTGACCGACCGCGAGCGGGAGATCCTCGTGCTCGTCGCCCGCGGCCGCTCCAACGATGCGATCGCGGCCGAGCTGTTCATCTCGCCGCACACCGCCAAGACCCACCTCAAGCGCGTGATGACCAAGCTGGGCGCGCACGACCGCGCCCAGCTGGTCATCGCCGCCTACGAGAGCGGGCTGGTCGCGCCCGGGTCCTGATCGTCATCGGTCGCCGGGGCGCCGGTGCCGGCGGCGGCGCGCTGCTTCCGCTCCCGCTCCTCGGCCTCGGCGCCGCCGATCGCCTCGCCGCGCGCGACGAGACCGGCGACGTCGGAGAGGGGGATCTGCTTCAGCGTGAGCGCCAGCACGAAGGCGAGCGCGATGAAGGGGACGAGGTACCAGAACACCGGCGCGAGCGCGTCCGCGTAGGCGTTCACGATCCCGTCGCGCACCTCCGGGGGAAGTGTCGCGAGCGTCTGCGGGTCGAGGTTCGCGGTGGCCGCCGCCGACTCCGACGCGCTGGCCCCCGCGGAGGAGAAGACGTCCCGGAGGTTGTCGGTGAGCCGCGTCGTGAAGAGGGTGCCGAACACCGCGGTGCCGAGGGCGGCGCCCACCTCGCGGAAGTAGTTGTTGGTGCTGGTGGCGGTGCCGACCTCGGCGGCGGGCACCGCGTTCTGCACGACCAGGACCACGACCTGGATGATCAGGCCCAGGCCCGCGCCGAAGAAGAACAGGAAGACGCAGATGAGCCAGATCGGCGTCGCCGCGGTGAGCGTCGTCATCGCGATCATCGACGCGCCCGTCACCAGCGTGCCCACGATCGGGAAGATCCGGTAGCGCCCCGAACGGCTGATGAGGATGCCGGAGGCGATGGAGGTGCCCATCAGTCCCGCCATCATGGGCACCATCAGCAGCCCCGACTCGGCCGCCGAGGTGCCGGAGGACATCTGCAGGAACGTGGGCACGAACCCGATCGCCGCGAACATCCCGATGCCGAGCGTCAGTCCGATCGCCGTCGCGTTGAGGAACACCGGGTTGCGGAACAGGTGGAGCGGGATGATGGGGTCCTCGGCGCGGGACTCGACGAGGACGAAGCCGCCCGCCGCGATGAGCAGCCCCAGACCCCACGCCCAGGTGGCGGGCGAGGTCCAGCCGAAGTCGGTGTCGCCGCCGAAGTCGGTGAAGAAGATGAGGCAGGTCGTCGCGATCGACAGCAGCACGATGCCGAGGACGTCGATCCGGCGGGTCGCGCGCTTGTCGGGCAGCGTCAGCGCGAACAGGGCGATGACGAACGCCGCGATGCCGACGGGGATGTTGATGTAGAACGCCCACTGCCAGGTCAGGTGGTCCACGAAGAACCCGCCCAGCAGGGGGCCGGCGATCGCGGAGAGGCCGAAGACGGCGCCGAGCGGGCCGAGGTACTTGCCGCGCTCCGAGGCGGGGACGATGTCGGCGATGATCGCCTGCGACAGGATCATCAGGCCGCCGCCGCCCAGCCCCTGCACGGCGCGGAAGAACACGAACATCCAGAAGTCGCTCGCCAGCGCGCAGCCGACCGAGGCCAGGGTGAACAGCGCGATCGCGATGAGGAACAGGCGGCGCCGGCCGAGCACGTCGCCGAACTTGCCGTAGACGGGCATGACGATCGTGGTCGCGAGCAGGTAGGCGGTGGTGATCCACACCTGGTGCTCGACTCCGCCCAGCTGGCCGACGATCGTGGGCATGGCCGTCGAGACGATCGTCTGGTCCAGACTCGACAGGAGCATCCCGGCGATGAGCGCGCCGAAGATGATCCAGACGCGCCGCGGGGTGAGCAGCAGGGGGGCGGCGGACGGCGAGGCGGCGGCGGACATGGTCATTCCTTCGGCGAGGTCGGGGAGAGGGCGGCGCGGCCCGCGTCGGCGCGGCGGCGCAGGAGGGTGAGGAAGTCAGGGTGCTCCTCGTCGAAGAACGCCGCGATCGCGGACCGCAGGAGCGGATTGATCATCCGCACGAGCATGTCGACGACGAGCGGGTCGGTCGGCGCGTCGGGGCGGCTGCGCACCAGCGCGATGTCGTTGACCTCGGCATCCGCCATGATCGACATCAGCTGGGCGTGCAGGCGCGGCTCGTCCGCGAGCAGGCGCCCGACCTCCTCGGCCTCCGTCCGGGTGTGGCCCATCAGCGCCCAGCGGGCGGCGTGCAGGTGCAGGTAGTCGTCGAGCAGGTCGCCGTCGCCGTGCACGAACCGCTCGTCGAGCTCCTCGAGATGCGCGCGCAGCGTGAGCCCGAGCACGGCGTTCTCCTTCGATGCGAAGTAGTTGAAGAACGTCCGGCGTGAGACCCCGACGTCGGCGCACAGCTGGTCGATCGTGAACCCGTTGAGTCCGTGCGCGGCGGTCAGCCGTCGTGCGGCGGTGCGCAGCGCGGCCGCCGTCTCGGCGATGCGTCTCCCGCGGGATCCGTTTGCACTCTCAGTCACAGAGTGCATGTTTGCACTCTTGGGGCGACAGTGCAAATTTCACGGATTCGCGGCGCCGGGAATGCGGATCGCACTTTGTTGTTGCATCAACCATCGCCGCTCGGAGTCGCCGACGGCCCACCGAAAGGACCGCTCGTGCTCATCGTCTCCTTGTCCGTCGTCGGTGGCGGGGCGCCGGCATGAGGGCCGCGACCCTGGACTGGCGGCCCGCGCCGGTGCACACCGCGGGTGCCGCCGCCGACGCCACGCGGATGGACACCGTCGAGCTGCTCGTGGGCGACCTCGACGCGCAGACCGCGTTCTACCGCGACGCCGTCTCGCTCGAGATCCTCGACCAGTCCGGCGCGCAGGCGACCCTCGGCCGTGACGGCATCCCGATCGTCGCGCTCACGCACGCCCCCGAGCTCCCGCCGTTCGACCGCCACGGTGCGGGCCTGTACCACACGGCGATCGCGTTCCCCGATCGCGCGGCGCTGTCGGCGGCCGTGATGTCGATGGCGCGCCGCGCCGGCGACACCTTCGAGGGCGCGACCGACCACACCTTCAGCAACGCGTTCTACTTCCACGACCCCGAGGGCAACGGCATCGAGCTGTACTGGGATCTGCCCACCGAGGTCTGGCAGGACAAGCCCGCCGGATGGATGCCGCGCAACACCGCGATCGACCCCAACGCCTTCCTCCGCGAGCACTTCGACCCGGCCCGCACGACCGCCGACGAGGCCACCGTCGGCCACGTCCACCTGCAGGTCGGCGACATCCCCACCGCCCGGCGCTTCTACGTCGACACGCTCGGCTTCGACGTGTCGATCGACGTGGGCTCCGCGCTGTTCCTCTCGGCGGGCGGCTACCACCACCACATCGGACTGAACACGTGGCACAGTGCGGGCGCCGGCCCGCGGGCCGTGTCGCTCGGACTCGGCGACGTGCGGCTGCGGATGCCGGAGCGCGACGACGTGCTCGCCCTCGCCGATCGTGCGCGGCACGCGGGCATCGCGGTGCAGGACGACGGCGCCGGGGTGCGCCTGCGCGATCCGTGGGGGACGCTGCTGACCGTGCTCCCCGAGGGGAGCGCCTGATGGCGCTCACGGCCGGCGGGCTGCCGGCGGCGACCGTCCGCACCGCGGTGACGGTGCCGCTGCGCTTCTCCGACGGGTACGAGACGACGGCGCGCGTGCACACCTTCCACGCTCTGGTGGACGGCGCCGAGCACCTGCTGCTGAGCTTCGAGGGACGAAGGCCCCGCGCGCGGGAGAGCGCACCGCTGGTCCGTCTGCACAGCGAGTGCCTCACGGGCGACGTCTTCGGATCCGAGCGGTGCGACTGCGGACCGCAGCTGCGCGAGGCCGTCGAGCGGCTCTCCGAAGACGGCGGAGCGCTCCTCTACCTCCGGCAGGAGGGACGCGGCATCGGGCTGTACGCGAAGCTCGACGCCTACGCGCTGCAGGACGAGGGGCTCGACACCTACGAGGCCAACACGGCGCTCGGGCACGGCGAGGACGAGCGCGACTACAGCGCGGCCGCGCAGATGCTGCACGCCGTCGGCATCCACCGGCTGCGTCTGCTCACGAACAACCCCGACAAGGTCGCGCAACTGCGCGCGCTCGGCGTCGAGGTGGCGGATGCCGTGGCCACCGGCGTGCACCTGACGGACGCGAACGCACGCTACCTGCGTGCCAAGCGGGACCACACCGGTCACACGATCGACGTCCCCGCGGCCTGAGGATCATGGTGTATCCCGTTCCGCGCATGACCACCGCCGAAGCAGAGGCCTGGCTGGGGCTCATCCGCGTGTGCGACCTGCTGCCCAGCGCGCTCGACTCGCAGCTGCAGCGCGACTCCGCCCTGACGCACTACGAGTTCGGGGTGATGACCTTCCTCCGGCGCATGCCGGAGGCCACGGCCACCATGAGCGAGGTCGCCGAGGCGACCAACGCCACGCTGTCGCGGCTGTCCCACGTGTGCTCGCGTCTGCAGACGCGGGGTCTCGTGCTCAAGAGCGGGTGCCCCACCGACCGTCGGGTGAGCCGGGTGACCCTGACCGGCGCGGGGCGCCGGGAGCTCATCCGGGCCACCCCCGGCCACATCGCGACGGCCCGCTCGCTCGTGGTCGACGCGCTCTCCGCGGACGATCTCGCCCACCTGGCGCGGATCACGGCCGTCCTCGGCGAGCGTCTCGACCCGGACCACCGGTTCGGGGCGCACCAGTGAGCCGCGTCGGTACGCTGGCACCGTGACCACCTGGCGCAGCTCGCAGAAGGCCGACCGGCGCGCGCGACTGCTCGTGGAGGCGGCGGCGCTGTTCGCCCGTCGCGGCTTCGCCGCCGTCACCACCGTCGAGATCGGCGAGGCGGTGGGGATGAGCGGCCCGGCGCTGTACAAGCACTTCCCGAGCAAGGACGCGATCCTCGCCGAGCTCCTGGTCGACGCCAGCGAGCGGCTGCTGCAGGGCGGCCGAGAGATCGTCGCGGGCACAGGTCCGTCCGACCCCGTCGCCGCGGCAGCCGTGCTCGACGAGCTCATCGCCTTCCACATCGGCTTCGCGACGGCGGCGCCCGACATCATCCGCATCCAGGATCGCGAGCTCGCCGGTCTCGACTCCGACACCAACCATCGGGTGCGGCGGCTGCAGCGCGCGTACGTCGCCGAGTGGGACGTCGTGCTCGCCACCGCCGCGCCGGCCCTGAGCGCGCCCGAGCGCGAGACCCGCCTGCTCGGCGTCTTCGGCCTGCTCAACTCGACGCCGCACAGTGCGGGGGCGAGCGGGGACGACGCGGCACGGATCCTCGCCGGGATGGCGCGGCGTGCGCTGCGGGACGAGGCCTGAGCTCACCCCTCCTCGGTCGGCGCGCACCGCATGAGCACGCTGCGGGTCGCGGTCGCCACGACCTCGCCGCGCTGGTTGCGCATCGTGTGGGCGAGCTCGACGACGCCCTGACCGGGACGTGAGGCGGACCGCCGCGTGCCGACGACGAGCGTCTCGGCGTACAGCGTGTCGCCGTGACGCACGGGAGCCGGGAAGCGCACCTCCCCGAATCCCAGGTTCGCCACGATCGTGCCCTGGGTCAGCTGCGCGACCGAGAGGCCGACCATCGTCGAGAGCGTGAACATGCTGTTGACGAGCCGCTCGCCGAACTCGGTGCCGGCCGCCCACGCGGCATCCAGGTGCAGCGACTGCGTGTTCATGGTGAGCGTCGTGAACAGCACGTTGTCGGTCTCCGTCACGGTGCGCCCCGGGGCGTGCACGTAGAGCGCCCCCTCGATGAACTCCTCGAAGTACAGTCCCCGCTGCCGGATGACCTCGCTCACGTCGTCCCCTCCTCGTCCTCGTCCTCGTCCTCGTGCCCATCCTCGTCCGCGGGCTCGATCGCGGCGACCACGCCGCCGCGCACCACCTGGTCGCCGACCGCGACCCGCAGGCGGAGGATGCCGTCGACGCCGGCCCGCAGCACGTGCTCCATCTTCATCGCCTCCACGGCGACGACCGGCTCTCCCGCGCGCACCCGCGCGCCGTCGTGCGCGGCCACCATCACGACGGTCCCCGGCAGGGGGGAGGCGATCGTCGGCGACGCGTCCGCGCGGTCGTCCGCGGCGCCGTCGATCGTGCGCTCGGAGACGAGGACGGCCCCGGCGTCGCTGCGCAGCCACAGCCCCGCGGGGGCGGCAGCGACCGGGAAGGTGCGGCCGCGACCGTCGATGACGACCGTGGCCGACCCGCCGTCCGCGTCATGCGGCCGCACGGATGCCGCGACCGGCGCCGCATCGCCGACGGCGACGCGCAGCGGCGTGGACCACACCCGCACGCGGGCCTCGGCGTCGGCGGACACGAGGTCGTACACGCTCGGGGCCGCCGCCGCGCCGAGACGCCAGCCGTCGGCGCGGCTCCAGGGGCCGCTCACGGTCGCGTCGGGGGCCCGGGTCGCCGACGCCGCGTGCATCACGAGCGCCGCCTCCGCGAAGGTGCGCTCCGTGACGTCGGGGAAGGGCAGCTCGTCGAAGACGCGGGCGATCAAGCCGGTGTCGACCGCGCCGGCGACCACCTCGGGGCGCTCCAGCAGCAGGCGGAGGAACGTCAGGTTCGTCTCGAAGCCGAAGATCGCCGTCCCGTCGATCGCGCGCACGAGGCGCCGGCGCGCCTCCTCCCGGTCGGGGCCCCACGCGATGAGCTTCGCCAGCATCGGGTCGTAGTCGGTCGAGACGACGAGGCCGTCCTCGAGCGCCGTGTCGACCCGCACCCCGGCCCCCGACGGGTGGACGACGCGCGTGACCGGACCGCCGGTGGGCAGGAACCCCGCGCGCGGGTCTTCCGCGTAGACGCGCACCTCGATCGCGTGACCGTCCAGGCGCACGTCCTCTTGGGCGAACGGCAGCGGCTCACCGGCGGCGATCCGTAGCTGCAGCTCGACGAGGTCGCGGCCCGTGACCATCTCGGTGACGGGATGCTCCACCTGCAGACGGGTGTTCATCTCCATGAAGAAGAACGTGTCGGGCCGGTCGCCCGGCACGATGAACTCGACCGTGCCCGCCCCGACGTAGCCGACGCTCCTCGCCGTCTCGCACGCGGCCGCGCCGATGCGCGCGCGGGTCGCGGCGTCGAGCAGAGGGGAGGGCGCCTCCTCGACGACCTTCTGGTGGCGCCGTTGCAGCGAGCACTCGCGCTCGCCGAGGTGCACCACCGTGCCGTGCGCATCGGCGAGGATCTGCACCTCGATGTGGCGCGGTGCGGTGACGTAGCGCTCCAGGAACAGCGTGTCGTCGCCGAAGGATGCCGCGGCCTCCCGGCGGGCGGCGGCGACCGCGGCCGGAAGCCCTGCGGCCTCCGTGACGACGTGCATGCCCTTGCCGCCGCCGCCCGCGGACGGCTTGATCAGCACCGGGAAGCCGACCTCCGCCGCCCCCGCGATCAGCTCCGCGTCGGTGAGGCCCGCGCGGGCGATGCCGGGGACGGTGGGCACGCCGCGCGCGGCGACGGTGCGTTTGGCGGAGATCTTGTCGCCCATGACCTCGATCGCCTCGGGCGACGGGCCGATGAAGACGAGGCCCGCGTCGGCGCAGGCCCGTGCGAAGGCGGCGTTCTCGGCGAGGAAGCCGAACCCCGGATGGATCGCCTCGGCACCGGTGGCGAGCGCGGCATCCACCACGCGTTCGATCGACAGGTAGCTCTGCGCGGCGGCGGCGGGCCCCAGCCGCACCGCCTCGTCGGCCAGGCGCACGTGGAGCGCGTCGGCGTCGGCGTCGCTGTAGACGGCGACCGAGCGGATGCCGAGCGTGCGCAGTGTCCGGATGATGCGGACGGCGATCTCGCCGCGGTTGGCGATGAGGACGGTGCGGAGGGCGCTCATGCGATCACATCCGGAAGACGCCGTAGCCGGCGTCGGGCATCGGGGCGCGGGCGACGACGTCGAGGGCGAGCCCCAGCACGTCGCGGGTCTGCGCGGGCTCGATCACCCCGTCGTCCCAGAGGCGCGCGGTGGAGTAGTAGGGGCTGCCCTGGTGCTCGTACTGCGCACGGATCGGCGCCTCGAACGCCTCCTTCTCGGCGGTGGTCCAGGGGGTGCCGGCGGCGTCGAGCTGCTCGCCGCGCACCGTGGACAGGACGGACGCCGCCTGCGGCCCGCCCATGACCGACACCCGCGCGCCGGGCCAGAGCCAGAGGAACCGGGGCGAGTAGGCGCGCCCGCACATCGAGTAGGTGCCGGCGCCGAACGAGCCGCCCACGACGACCGTGAGCTTGGGCACCCGCGCGCACGCGACGGCGTTGACCATCTTCGCGCCGTGCTTCGCGATGCCGCCGTGCTCGTACTCGCGGCCGACCATGAAGCCCGTGATGTTCTGCAGGAACAGCAGCGGGATGCCGCGCTGGTCGCACAGCTCGACGAAGTGGGCGCCCTTGAGCGCCGACTCGCCGAAGAGCACGCCGTTGTTCGCGACGATGCCGACGGGGTGGCCGTGGAGGTGCGCGAAGCCGGTGACGAGCGTCTCGCCGTACTCGCGCTTGAACTCGCTGAAGCGACTGCCGTCGACGAGGCGGACGATGATCTCGCGGGCGTCGTAGGGCGTGGTCAGCTCGACCGGGACGACGTCGTACAGCGAGTCCGGGTCGTGCACCGGCGGGTCCGCGGGCCCGAGCCGATACGGCAGCGGCGCCGGCTCGGGCACCGTCGCGACGATCTCGCGGACGATGCGCAGCGCGTCCGCGTCGTCGGCGGCCAGGTGGTCGGTGACGCCGGAGATGCGCGAGTGTGTGACGCCGCCGCCGAGCTCTTCGGCGCTGACCACCTCGCCGGTCGCGGCCTTCACGAGCGGCGGGCCGCCGAGGAAGATCGTCCCCTGATCGCGGACGATCACGGTCTGATCGCTCATCGCCGGGACGTACGCGCCGCCGGCGGTCGAGGAGCCCAGGACGGCCGCGATCTGCGCGATGCCGTCCCGCGACATCCGGGCCTGGTTGTAGAAGATGCGTCCGAAGTGGTCGCGGTCGGGGAACACCTCGTCCTGGAGGGGGAGGAAGGCGCCGCCCGAGTCGACGAGGCAGATGCACGGCAGACGGTTCTCCGCGGCGACCTCCTGCGCGCGCAGGTGCTTCTTCACGGTCATCGGGTAGTACGTGCCGCCCTTGACGGTCGCGTCGTTGGCGACGACCATGACGTGCCGACCGTGCACGAGCCCGATCCCCGCGACGACCCCGGCCGCGGGCGCCTCGCCGTCGTAGAGGCCGTCGGCGGCGAGAGGGGCGAGCTCGAGGAAGGGGCTGCCGCGGTCGAGCAGCAGATCGATCCGGTCGCGCGCCAGCAGCTTGCCGCGCGCGGTGTGCCGGCGCCGCGACGGTTCGGGGCCGCCGAGGGCCGCGGCCTCCCGCTTCGCCCGCAGCTCCGCGACGAGGGCGCGATACCCGTCCGTGGTCGTCGTCGACACGGCATCCTCATTTCGGTTATCAATCAGTAACCCGATCAGGAACATAGCGCCTGCGCCGCCGAATGTCCACCGTCGGCGCCGTTCTGGGACGGCGCGGCGCGCGTGGGGCACAATGATGCGATGAGCACGACGCCCGATCAGCCCGCGTCCTACTGGTACGTGGACGACGATGCGCGGTCGACGTCGGTCATGGAGGCCATGCGCTCCTACCGGGCGGCCGAGGTCGCGATGCGTCGACGGACGCAGCAGTCGATGGACATGGGCGAGAACGAGCTGCTCGTCCTGCGCTTCCTCGCCCGGGCGCGACTGCGGGGCGAGCCGGTGACCCCCGTGACGCTGAGCAGATATCTCGGCATCACCTCGGCATCCACGACGGCGCTGCTGGATCGCCTGGAGAGGTCGGGGCACATCACGCGCACGCCGAACCCGGGGGACCGGCGCAGTGTGCTGATCGCGTCGAGCGAGAAGTCAGACCTCGAGGTGCGTCACACCCTGTCGGCGATGCACGAGCGCATGATGGCGGTCGTGCGCGAGATGGACGAGGACCAGCGCAACACCGTCATCCGGTTCCTGGATGCGATGCGCGTGGCCGTGGATCACATCGACGCGTAGTCGCGCGAGACGACCGATCCGGCGATCTCGTCGGCGGCGCCGGTCGCGGCGTCCAGGAAGCTCAGCACGGCGGCCCGCCCCGACGGGTCGAGCCTGCGGATGGCCGCGGCCACGCGGTTCTCGAAGGCGTCGACGAGGTCGGCGACCTCCGCCGCGGCCCGTTCGGTCGGCGCGATGAGGATGCTGCGACGGTCGGTGGGGTGGTTCACGCGCTGCACGCTGCCGAGGCGCTCCAGGCGGTCCAGCAAGGCGGTCGTGGATGCCGAGCTGATGCCGAGGTGGCGGGAGATCTCGCTCGGTTTGACGTCCAGGCCGTCGCGGTCGCAGGCGAGGACGTACTGAAGGATGCGCAGTTCGTTCTCGCCCAGTGCGGCGTTGGCCCGGACGCGCTGATGCATCTGCGCGTCCGCGGCCCGGAAGCGCGCGAGCGCATCCAGGACATCGGTCGTGCCGGATGTGTGTGTGGTCGTCACCGCACTCACCTCCACTCAGAGTCGGCGCCCGTAAAGGGTTCGGTGACACCAATATAGCTCATGATATATCTCGCTTGACTAACTACTTATTCACGGAATAACCTACTTCACGACAGATCCACCGCTGCGGCGAGGCCGAGCCCGACGCGCACCGAATGAGGGAGTCACGATGGGACGCTTGTACTACGGCAACACCAGCGACGCGATCGAGGTCGACGACACCGACCTGGCTCACCTGAGGATGGTGGCGATGACGAAGCTGCGTCGTTCCGAGGGCTTCAGCCTCACCTTCTCGTCGCCGACGCGTGGCCGCAGCGCCCTCTGGGTGCACTGCGCCATCCCGCTGCGCTTCGAGTTCGATGCGGCGGAGCCGATCCGCCTGGAGCCGGCCCGCGTCAACGAGCTGGCCCAGGCCGCCGCCTCCGCGGCGGGCATCGTCGTCGAGCTGGCCGCCGAGGCCGTGCCCTCGCGTGCCGAACTGGCGGCCGTCGCATGAGCGTGCTCGCCCTCGCGTCGGCGCCCACCGGCCGCGTGACCTGGGCGGCCGTCAGCGACGGCTTCTACGTCGCCTCCCGCGTCGGTGACTACGTCGGATGCGTCGAGTGCACGCCCGACGGTCACTTCGTGGGGTTCGACTTCCGCTCCACCCCCGTCGGGCGCTACGCGTCGCTCGGGGAGGCGCAGCGCGCCGTCGGCGGCGCCCACGAGGCGCGCCCCCTGCTCCCGTCACCCGAGCCGTCGCCCCGCGCGCAGGCGCTGTGGCAGACCGCCGCCGCGATCAGCGGGGTGGTGGCGCTGGGCGCGCTCGCGACCGCGGTGCTCACGACACCGCTGGTGTGAGCGCGCGGGACGGCCGGCGCTAGGAGGCGCTCGCGGTCTCGGCGATGGCCTTCTCGGTGCGCTCCTGCAGGAAGCCGCACAGCTCGGCGACGGCGGCGAGATCGGAGGACAGGCGTGCGACGCCCGCGGCATCCAGGTCGAAGCTGTCGGCCCGCGCCTCGAACGTGACCACCCATCGCGGGCCCTCGTCGTGGACGACGGGCTGGATGTAGGTGACGGTGGAGGCGTTGCTCAGGGCGACGACGACGAGGCCCGAATCGGGCCCGGGGGTGTAGTCCTTCTCGAGGACGGAGATCGACGACTCGGCCGCCGGGTGGCCCGCGAGGTACTCGCGCACCCATGCTTCGACCGTCGCTTGATTGCGGTAGGGCATGGGACCTCGATCCTGGGTGTCGACGCGCCTGGCGGCCCGCCTGTCCCATTATGCCGTGCGCGGGCGCAGGAGCGAGGTCAGCAGGAGCTCCATCGCGGCGACGGGATCGGCGTCGTCGGCGAGCCAGCGGATCTGGATCCCCTCCCATCCCGTGACGATGAGGCCCGCCAGGGCCGTGTCGTCGTCGTGGATCGGCGCGATCCGCCCGCGGGCGCGGTCGTGGGCGATCAGCCCGGCGTAGTCCGTGATGACGGACGCGTAGCGGCGCTGGAGCCACTCGTGCGCCTCGTGCCCCGGGTAGGTCGCCTCGGCGGAGACGATCGAGAACATGCGCACGAGCTCGCGGCGGCCGAGGTTGCGCCGGACGACGCCGAGCACGGCCGGGAGCAGGCCGTCGCGCCGTGCGCGCTCGGGGAAGTCGGCGTCGGCGGCGTCCTCCTGCTCGAGCACCGCGGCCAGCAGTGAGACCTTGGTGGGGAAGTGGTGCATCACCGTGGTGAGGCTGAGGCCGAGCTCGGCGGCGATCTGCCGCAGCGACCCGCCGCGGTAGCCGTGCGCGCTGAAGATGGCGGTCGCCGACGCGATGATCTCGGACCGCCGCTCCGCCGACTTCGCGTACGGCCCGCGGCGAGCGGGCGACGAGGTGGCCATGGCATCAGAGCGTACCGCGCGACTCTCGGAAAAAACCGTGCATGTGCACGATATTCGTTATAGGATGCCGACATGGCAACGCACGCGCGGGAGTATCGCTGGGTTCGAGACGGAGCAGCGGGGGCAGGACGCATGCGCTATGGCGCGGACTACAACCCCGAGCAGTGGTCGCGCGACGTCTGGGCGGAGGACATGCGCCTCATGCGCGAGGCCGGCGTGAACATCGTCTCTCTCGCGATCTTCTCGTGGGCGCTGCTGGAGCCGCGTCCCGGCGAGTTCGACTTCGGCTGGCTCGACGAGGTCATCGACCTGCTCCACGAGAACGGGATCGACGTCGACCTCGCCACCGCCACGGCATCCCCGCCCGCGTGGCTCTCGCAGCGTCACCCCGAGATCCTGCCCCAGACCGAGGACGGCACCGTGCTGTGGCCCGGCGCCCGGCAGCACTGGCGGCCGACCTCGCCCGTCTTCCGCACGCACGCGCTGCGACTCGTGCGGGCCCTCGCCGAGCGCTATCGCGACCATCCCGCGATCGTCGCGTGGCACATCTCCAACGAGCTCGGCTGCCACAACCTCTACGACTACTCCGACGACGCCGCGGCCGCCTTCCGCACCTGGCTGCGCGACCGGTACGGCACCCTCGACGCCCTCAACGAGGCGTGGGGCACCGCCTTCTGGTCGCAGCACTACACGGAGTGGGAGCAGATCCTGCCGCCGCGCACGGCGCCCACCCACCGCAACCCCGGCCAGCGCCTCGACTTCGAGCGCTTCTCCTCGGACGCCGTGCGCGACCACCTGCGGGCGGAGGCCGCCGTGCTGGCCGAGCTCACCCCCGACATCCCCTTCACGACCAACTTCATGGTCGCCCAGAACGTCCGCGACATCGACTACCCGACGTGGGCGGGCGACGTCGACTTCATCTCGAACGACCACTACCTGCGCCCGGGTGAGCTGGGCCGCGACGACGTCTCCTTCTGGGCCAACCTCACGGGCAACATCGCCGAGGGACGCCCCTGGTTCCTCATGGAGCACGCCCCCAGCGCCGTCAACTGGCGCGAGGTGAACCCGCCGAAGCGCCCGGGGGAGCTGATGCGCGACGCCCTCACCCACGTCGGGCACGGCGCGGATGCCGTCTGCTTCTTCCAGTGGCGCCAGTCGCGCGCCGGAGGCGAGCGCTTCCACTCGGGGATGGTGCCGCACGCCGGCGAGCACAGCCGCGTGTTCCGCGACGTCGCCGCCCTCGGCGCGCGACTGGGGGAGCTCGGCGCCGTCACGGGCTCGCACCGCGAGCGCGCGCGCGTCGCGCTGGTCTTCGACTACGAGTCCTGGTGGGTCAGCGGCCGCGACTCCCACCCCTCCGACGCGCTGCGCTACGACGACGAGACCCTCGCCTGGTACCGGGCGCTGCTCGATCTCGGCGTCCGCGCCGACGTCGTCCCCGTCGCGGCGTCCCTCGACGGCTACGACGTCGTCGTCGCCCCGATGCTGCACGTCGTGCCCGACGCCCTGCGGACACGGCTCGAGCACGTGGTGCGAAGCGGGCGCCACCTCGTGACCACCGCCTTCTCCGGCATCGTCGACGAGCACGACCGGGTGTGGCTCGGCGGCTACCCCGGGGCGCTGCGGGAGGTGCTCGGCGTCACCGTCGAGGAGTTCGTCCCGCTTCTGGCCGACGAGACGGCGCGACTGGCCTCCGGGGCCGTCGCGACGCACTGGAGCGAGCGGATCAGCCACGTCGCCGACGATGTCGAGGTGCTCGACACCTACGCCGCGGGCGATCTGGCCGGGATGCCGGCGGTCACGCGTCGCCGCGTCGGCGCCGGGTCGGCCACATACGTCTCCGCCGACACCGGCCGTGACGGGGCGCGCGCGGTGCTGGAGCGCCTCGCGGGCGACATCGACGCGCTGGCCGGTGACCCCCTCGCCGCCGACGGCCGTCTCGAGGTCATCGTCCGCGTCGACGCCGCGCGTCGCCATGTCTTCGTCGTCAACCGCACCGACGACGAAGTCGTCGTGGACGATCCCGAGCTCGGCGCGCTGCGCGTGGCGCCCCGCGGTGTCGAGACGCGCAGCATCCCGGCGCAGGAGCCCGCGCTCGCCGGCGCGCACGGAAGGATGGACGCATGAGCGAACGCATCGACTGGAGCGCCGGCACCTGGACCACACCGCCCGCGGCGGCGGCGGTGCGCGAGGACGGGCTGGCCGTCGTCGCGGTCGAGGGCAGCGACGCCTGGCGCCGCACGGCCTACGGCTTCATCCACGACACCGAGCACGCGCTGCTGGCCCCGTTCGAGGTCGGCACGGCGATGGAGGTCGTCTTCATCGCCGACTTCACGGCGCAGTTCGATCAGGCGGGCCTGTTCGTGCGCGCCGACGACGAGCGGTGGATGAAGGCCGGCGTCGAGAACGCGGACGGGGTGCTCGGCGTGGGCGCGGTCGTCACCGACGTCATGTCCGACTGGTCGGTCGGCGCGGTGCCGGAGTGGGCCGGCCGCCGACTCCGCGTGCGGGTCAGCCGCGGACCCGACGCGCTGACGGTGCGCGCCGGCATCGACACCGAGCCGCTGCGTCTCGTGCGTGTCGCGCCGTTCGCGGGAGAGCTCGCCGCCCAGGCCGGCCCGTTCGTGTGCGCGCCGATGCGCGCCGGGCTCGAGGTCATGTTCGCCGAGTGGACGCGCACCGACGCCGACGCATCGCTGCACTGACGACGCGCCCCGCGATCACGTCTGCGGCAGGTAGCGACGCGGTGCGTGCGTCTGCGCGACCAGGTCGCGCAGCGCGTCGAGCGAGCCGCTGACGACGCCCGCGGCGCGTGCCTGCACCAGCACGTTGCCCAGCGCGGTCGCCTCGACGGGGCCCGCGAGCACCGGCATCCCGGAGCGGTCGGCGGTGCGCTGGCACAGCAACTCGTTGCGGGCCCCACCGCCCACGAGGTGGATCGTGCGCACGGCGACACGCCCCAGCCGGCTCGTCGTGACGACGGCGTCGGCGAAGGCCTGGGCGAGCGACTCCACGATCGCCCGCACATAGGCGGCGCGGGAGCGCGGCGGCGCGACGTCGTGCTCGGCGCACCAGGCGTCGATGCGGGCCGTCATGTCGCCGGGCGGCAGGAAGCGCGGATCGTCGACGTCGAACACGGGCACGGCGGAGGCCGGGACGAGCGCGGCCGCCGCGAGCAGCTCCGACAGGTCGGCGCCGGCGCCGTCGGCGGACCAGCCGCGCACCGCCTCCGTCAGGATCCACAGGCCCATCACGTTGTGCAGCAGACGCACCCGCCCGTCGACCCCGCCCTCGTTGGTGACGTGCGCGGCCGCGACGGCGTCGTCCAGCACCGGATGCTCCACCTCGACGCCGACCAGGCCCCACGTTCCGCAGGAGATGTAGGCGGCCGCGTCCGCCCGCATCGGCACGGCCACCACGGCGGAGGCCGTGTCGTGCGAGCCGACCGCCGTGACCGGGGCCGTCCCGCCCAGCGCCGCCGCGACGTGCGGCAGGAGCGCGCCGACCTGCTCGCCGGGCGCGATCAGCTCGGGAAGCAGCGACCGCGGCACGCCGAGCCGCGCGGCCAGATCGTCGTCCCAGCGGCGGGTGCGCGCGTTCAGCAGCCCCGTCGTGGACGCGTTGGTGAGCTCGGCCCGGGCCCGGCCGGTGAGCCAGTATGCGATCAGGTCGGGGACGAGCAGCGCCGTGTCGGCGATCGCGAGCACCTCGGGCGGCTCGGCGGCGAGCTGGTACAGCGTCGTGAAGGGCAGGAACTGCAGGCCGTTGCGGGCGAACAGCTCGGGGTACGGCACGCGGGCGTGCGCGCTCCCGACGCCGCGCTCCGTCCGCGCGTCGCGATAGTGGAACGGGAGGCCGAGCAGGCGCCCGTCCCGCAGCAGCCCGTAGTCGACGGCCCAGGAGTCGACGCCGATGCTCGCGATCGCGGGCTCGGCGCGGAACGCGTCGCGCAGGCCCCGCAGCGCCGCGGCGTACAGGCCGGGGATGTCGCCGTGCAGGCCGTCACCCAGGCGCAGCGGGGCATTCTCGAAGCGCGCGATCGTCGTGGTCTCCAGCGTGCCCCGGCCGACGTGCCCGAGGATGACGCGGCCGCTCGTCGCGCCCAGGTCGACGGCCGCGACCGCCGCGGTCATCGCAGGAACGCGGCGGCGACGCCGGAGTCGACCGGGATGTGCAGTCCCGTGGTGCGGCTGAGGTCGGGCCCGGTCAGCACCGCGACGGCGTCGGCGACGTTCTCGGGGACGACCTCGCGACCGAGGATCGTGCGGGCGGCGTAGAACTGCCCGAGCTCCTCCTCCTTCACGCCGTAGGTCGCGGCGCGGTTCGCGCCCCACCCCGAGGCGAAGATCCCCGAGCCGCGCACCACGCCGTCGGGGTTGATGCCGTTGACCCGCACGCCGTGCGCGCCCAGCTCGACGGCGAGCAGGCGCACCTGATGGGCCTGATCGGCCTTCGTCGCCGAGTACGCGACGTTGTTGGGGCCGGCGAAGACGCTGTTCTTCGACGAGATGTAGACGATGTCGCCGCCGAGGCCCTGGGCGATGAGCACGGAGGCCGCGGCCTGCGACACCAGGAACGAGCCCTTCGCCATGACGTCGTGCTGGAGGTCCCAATCGGCCTCCGTCGTCTCCAGCAGCGGCTTCGACAGCGACAGTCCCGCGTTGTTGACGACGAGGTCCAGGCCCCCGAACGCGAGCACGGCGTCGGCCACGGCGGCCCGCACGGCCTCGCCGTCGGCCACGTTCACGGCGACCCCGACGGCGACGTCGGCGCCCCCGAGCTCGGCGGCGGCCGCTCGGGCCTTCTCGAGGTCGAGGTCGGCCACCACGACGCAGGCGCCGGCCGCGGCGAGGCGGGCCGCGGTGGCCTTGCCGATGCCGCTCGCGGCGCCGGTCACGAGCGCGATGCGGCCCTGGTGGCTCTTCGGCGCGGGGCGGCGCTGCAGTTTCGCCTCCTCGAGCGCCCAGTACTCGATGCGGAACTTCTCCGCATCCGAGATCGGCGTGTACGTCGAGACCGCCTCCGCTCCGCGCATGACGTTGATCGCGTTGACGTAGAACTCGCCCGCCACGCGCGCGGTCTGCTTGTCGGCGCCGTAGGAGAACATGCCGACGCCCGGCACGAGCACGATCAGGGGATCGGCGCCGCGCATCGCCGGGCTGTCGGCCGTCGCGTGCGTCTCGTAGTAGTCGCGGTAGTCGGCGCGGTACTGGGCGTGCAGCTCCCGCAGTCGGGCCAGCTGCTGGTCGACCGACGCCGTCGCGGGCAGGTCGAGCAGCAGCGGCTTCACCTTGGTGCGCAGGAAGTGGTCGGGGCAGCTCGTGCCGAGCGCCGCCAGGGCGGGCGCCTTCTGCGAGGCCAGGAAGTCGAGCACGACCGGGGAGTCGGTGAAGTGTCCGAGCAGGGGGCGATCGGTGGAGACGAGCCCGCGGATCGTGGGGGCCAGCGCCGCCGCCCGGGCGCGCCGCTCGGCGGCGGGGAGCGCGTCGAATCCCTCACGGACGGCCCCGAACGGTGCGGGGTCGCCGTGCTCGGCCAGGTAGGCGGCCGCGGTGTCGATGATCCACGACGAGTTGCGCTCGGCATCGTCGGAGGTGTCGCCCCACGCCGTGATGCCGTGCCCGCCGAGGATCGTGCCGATCGCCTGCGGGTTCTCTGCGGCGATCGCCGCGATGTCGAGTCCGAGCTGGAAGCCGGGGCGCCGCCAGGGCACCCAGACGACGCGGTCGCCGAAGATCGTCCGCGTCAGCTCGGGCCCGTCGGCCGCCGTCGCGATCGCGATGCCCGAGTCGGGGTGCAGATGGTCGACGTGTGCGGCATCCACGAGGGCGTGCATCGCGGTGTCGATCGACGGCGCCGCGCCGCCCTTGCCGTGGAGGCAGTAGTCGAAGGCGGCCACCATCTCGTCTTCGCGGTCGACTCCGGGATAGTTGTCGACCAGCGCGCGCAGACGGTCCCGCCGCAGCACGGCCAGGCCCTCGGGCGCGAGGGTCCCCAGGTCGCCGCCCGAGCCCTTGACCCACAGCAGCTCGACCGGCGCGCCGGTGACCGGGTCGATGTCCTCGCCCTTGGCCGACGTGTTCCCGCCGGCGTAGTTGGTGTTCTTCGGGTCGGAGCCCAGGCGGTTGCTGCGCGCGATGAGCGCGGCGGCGGTGGGGTTCGTCATCTCAGGCACCCCATCCCGCCTGGACGCCGCCGACGCGCTCGTCGGCGATGGTGCGGGCGTAGCCGGAGGCGAGGTAGGCGGCCATCGGATCCGCGGGCAGCCCGCGGCTCTCCCGCCAGGTCGCCAGCTGCGGCCGGACGTCGGTCTGGAAGGCGTCCATGAGGATCGCGTTGGCCGTCAGCACGTCGTTCTCCTCCTGGGCGGCGGCCAGCGCGTCGCGATCGAGCAGCAGCGCCCGCGCGGTCATCTCCTGCACGTTGAGCACGGAGCGGATCTGGCCGGGGATCTTGTCCTCGATGTTGTGGCACTGATCGAGCATGAAGGCGACGTCCGGGTTGTTCAGCCCGCCGCCGCGGACGACCTCCACGAGGATCCGGAACAGCTGGAAGGGATCGGCGGCGCCGACGATGAGGTCATCGTCCGCGTAGAAGCGGCTGTTGAAGTCGAAGGAGCCCAGGCGCCCCAGTCGCAACAGCTGCATGACGATGAACTCGATGTTCGTCCCGGGCGCGTGGTGGCCGGTGTCCAGGCACACCATCGCCTTCTCGCCGAGCGCGGCCACCTGCACGTAGGACGTCCCCCAGTCGGGGACGTCGGTGTGGTAGAACGCCGGCTCGAAGAACTTGTACTCCAGCACGAGCCGCTGCGCGTCGCCGAGCCGCGCGTAGATCCGGGAGAGCGAGTCGTGCAGGCGGTCCTGACGCGCGCGCATGTCGTTCTGGCCGGGGTAGTTGGAGCCCTCGGCGAGCCAGATCTTCAGGTCGCGCGAGCCGGTCGCATCCATGATGTCGATGCAGGCGAGGTGGTGGTCGATCGCCTTGCGTCGGATGCGGTCGTCGTGGTGGGTGAGCGCGCCGAACTTGTAGTCCTCGTCCTGGAACGTGTTCGAGTTGACGGTGCCCAGCGCCACGCCGAGGTCTTCGGCGTGGCGGCGCAGCGCCGCGTAGTCGTCGACCGCGTCCCACGGGATGTGCAGCGCCACGGTCGGGGCGAGCGCCGTGTGGCGGTGCACCTGGGCGGCGTCGGCGATCTTCTCGAACGGGTCGCGGGGCGTGCCGGGAGTGGGGAAGACCCGGAAGCGGGTGCCGGAGTTGCCGAACGCCCACGAGGGCAGTTCGATCCCCTGGGCCTGGAGCGTGGACAGGTTCTCGGCTGACAGCGTCGTCATACTCTCGCGCTTTCGGTGTGGAATCCGCGCCTCCGCGGATCTCTGCTGTGAATCGTTTCAAAGAGTAGTGTGGTTGAAACGATTCGTCAAGCGGCGACGACGACCTCGGAGGAGCGTGGATGAGCGCCAGCGTCAAGGACGTCGCCGCGGCGGCGGCGGTGTCGGTGGGCACGGTGTCGAACGTGCTGAACCGGCCCGAGAAAGTCGCCCCCGAGACCGTCGCGCGCGTGCACCGGGCCATCGAGAGCCTCGGGTTCGTCCGCAACGACGCCGCCCGGCAGCTGCGCGCCGGGCGCAGCCGCTCCATCGGCCTGGTCGTGCTCGACACCGCCAACCCGTTCTTCGCCGAGGTCGCGCGCGGCGCGGAGGAGCGCGCCGCGCGCGACGGACTGGCGGTGCTGCTCGGCAACAGCGACCAGAACGCGCAGCGCGAGAGCGCCTACCTCGACCTCTTCCGCGAGCAGCGCGTGCACGGCGTGCTGCTCACGCCGCGCGACCTGGACCCCGCGCCGCTGCGACGGCTGGCGCTGGCCGGCATCCCCCTCGTCTTGGTCGACGGCGACATCCCGGGCGAGCAGATCCCCTCCGTCGCGGTCGACGACGTGCAGGGCGGGTACGCGGCGGTCGAGCATCTCCTCGCCCGCGGACGGCGCCGCATCGCCTTCGTGGCGGGGCCGCTGACGATCCGTCAGGTGTCCGATCGTCTCGCCGGCGCGCGCCGCGCGCTCGAGACGGCGCCGGATGCCGCGCTCGAGGTCATCGAGACGACGGCGCTGACGGTGCTCGCCGGTCGCGCGGTGGGCGAGCAGCTGGCGCTGCGCGCGCCCGCCGACCGGCCCGACGCCGTCTTCTGCGCCAACGACCTCCTCGCCGTCGGCGTGCTCCAGGGGGCCGCCATCCTGGGCGACATCCGTGTGCCGCAGGATCTGGCCATCATCGGCTACGACGACATCGACTTCGCGCAGGCGGCCGTCGTCCCCCTCAGCTCGATCCGCCAGCCGGCGCGGGAGATCGGTGCGACCGCCGTCGACCTGCTGCGCGAGGCCGCCGCGGCTCCCGGATCGCCCGCCCGCCACGTCCGCTTCAGTCCCGAGCTCGTGGTGCGCGCGTCGACGCAGGCGTGACGCGCGCGGTCAGGGCGCCCCGCCCGTCCGCACCCTCTCGAACAGGTCGTCGTCCCCGACCTGGCCGCCCTTGAGCAGCAGTTCGACCCCGTCGAGCGGGCCGTCGGCGTGCGCGCGCAGGAGCGCGACGTTGCCCCAGGGGTTGGCGGCGATCGACAGCGCCCGGATGCCGAGGAGGCGCACGACGCGACTCGACGAGTCGCCTCCGCACACGATCACCCGGCGCGTCTCGCCGGCCGCCACCGCGGTGCGCACGACACGCGCCGCGCGCCGGGTGAGCCCGTCCAGCGCGCCGCCGTCGTCCGGCCCGAGATCCGACGCGAGCACGACGCTGCGCCCGGCGCGCAGGGCGTCGCGGGCGGGTGCGGCGTCGCGGTCGTCCCGCGGAAGCGGCGCGACGAACCACCCGGCATCCGCGGCCGCCGCCGTCTGCCGTCGCGTCCGCGGCGACCGACTGCCCGAGACGACCAGGACCGGTCCGCTCGCGGCGGCCACGGCGGCCGGTGCCGGCCGGCGCGGTGCGGCATCGGCGATCGCCGCGCTCAGACCGCCCGAGCCGACGACGAACGCGGTCGGGGCGAGCCGGCCGATCGCCTCGCCGATGAGGCGCAGGTGGTGCGCGTCGAGCGCGTCGAGCACGACGGCGTCGGCGCCGCACGCCTCGATGCGGCGGGCGAGATCCGCGGCATCCGTGTAGCTGGTCAGGGGGATGCCGGTGAGGGCGAGCGCGGTCTGCGCGCCGAGGTGGCGCGCGATGTCGGACTCCGACATCGGGGTCGACGGATGCCGGGACATCGTCGGCTGCCGGTCGAGGCGGTACACGACGCCGTCGTCGGCCGCGAAGTGGTGGCCGAACACGGTGTAGCGACCGAAGTCGGGCTGGGCGAACAGGAGCGGCACGGGGCGGGCCCCGGTGAGGTCGCGCCCGATCTCGAGGACGCGGCCGAGGCTGCCGACCTCGGGCGAGGAGTCCACGGTGGAGCAGGCCTTGTACTGCAGCACCGCGGGCCGCAGCGCGGCCAGCGCCGAAAGCGCCGGCCGCACCTCGGCCTCCAGCGCCGCGGGGCCGAGGGAGCGGGCGATGCCCGCGATGCCGACGACGTCCCCGTCGTCTGCCGCGTCGGCCAGCGCCGACGGGGACGGGAGCGAGGTGAACAGGCGTCCGCGCCACCCGCGGCGGGTGAACTGCAGCAGCGCGTCGACGCTGCCGGTGACGTCGTCGCCGTAGAACCCGACCGCCGGCTCACTCACGGACGGGTCCGAACGTCTCGGCCGCACGGCGCAGGGCCGGTGAGGCCGCGAGGGCCTGCGCGACGCTCTCGCCGCGTTCGGCGGACGACCACGCCTCGCGCATGGCGGTCACGCCCGCCGCCGCACCGTCCGGGTGGCCGTGGATGCCGCCGCCGGCCATCACCAGCAGATCGGCGGTGCCGGTCGCGGCGTAGGTGGCGTGCGCGAGGCCGCCCCACTGGCCGGAGGAGAGCACCGGCACGGTCGAGGTCAGGCCCGGCAGGGGCGTGCGGACGGCGGCCACGGAGGCGAGCACGTCGTCGTCGGACTCGTAGAACTTGTTGGAGATGCCGTTCGTGTGGAGGTGGTCGACGCCGCACAGCCGCGCGAGCTTCTGCCACGCCGTGAACGAGATCCCCAGCCGGTCCGAGCGGCTCAGCGCGCCGAACCCGGCCCGGTGCCCGTGGATCGGCACGCCCGAGATGCGGCGCAGGTGGGCGATGCCGGCCAGGCCGACGTGCGCGATCACGGCCATGACGCACGTCCCGCCCGCCGCGACGACGAGGTCGTGATGGGCTTCGAGCCGGTCGATGTCGTCGGTGATGTTGAACGCGTACATGGGTTTGACCCCCGTGCGGTCGGCATGCCTCTCCAGCACCGGCATCACCGCCGCGACGCGCGCCGCGAGCGGGGCGTGCGGCGCGTTGCCCTGCAGCTCGTCGTCCTTGATGAAGTCGACGCCGGCGCGCGCGAGCTCGCCGACGAGCTCGGCCAGCTCCGCGGGCGAGAGTCCGATGGAGGGCTTCACGATCGTGCCGATCATGGCGCCGGTCGGCCGCGACATCAGCCGCCGCGTGCCCTCGAGGCCGAAGCGCGGACCCCCGTAGCGCTGCGCGAAGGCCGGCGGAAGATCCAGGTCGACCAGCTTCACGCCGGACAGCTCCTTGATCTCGAACAGGTTGCCGGCCACCGTGCTGAGCAGGTTCGGGATCGACGGGCCCGAGTTCTCGAGGGGGAACCGCACGCGCACGCGGGCGCGCCGGCGGTGGCCCAGGTCGCCGACGGCGCCGGGCAGGGGCGAGGAGTCCGCCGGGGGCAGCGCGGTGATCTCCACGACGCGCGCGGCGAAGCGGTCCCGCAGCGCGTCGCTCTCCCGCTCCACCCGCACGAAGGTTCCCGTCGACTGCTCGCCGGCGAGGATCTCCGCGGCCCGCTCGAGGTCGAGCCCGGTCTCGATGACGTAGGTCGCGACGACCGCGTCGGTCGCGGCGCTCACCAGATCACCGGCAGCCAGACGGACATCTCGGACGGGCCGCGATTGGCCCACGCGAAGTACGGCACCAGCCGCACCGTCGCCGTCGCGATCGCGTCGTCGTCGATCTCGTCGTACAGCGTCGCGGGCGTCGGCGGGAGGACGGCCGCCTCGGTCTCCAGGGCGACGACGCGTCGGCCCGCGATCTGCGTCGGCACGGCGCGCAGCGCGGCGCCGCGACGCAGTGCGATGCGTTCCAGGTCGATCCCCGCGGGCAGGTCCGGGCTCTCGACGCAGTACACGATGGGCCCGCGCTGGACGGCGACCTGCGCCGTGAGCTCCTCGGCCAGCCGGTGGCCGCGGAGGAGGCGGGCGGGCATCGGGAGGTCCAGGACGATCTCGTCGCCGGCGCGCCACGCGCGGTCGACCCGCGCGTACGACGAGGCCGCCGCGATCTCGACGTCCGCGCCCGCGACGGTGAGCCGCGCCCCCCGCGCCCACCCGGGGATCCGCAGGTGCACCGGCACCGTGCCCTCCGCCTCGGTGACCGTGAAGACGATGCGCCCGTCCCACGGGTAGTCGGAGCTCTCACGCAGGCCCAGGACCCGCCCGTCGCCGAACGCATGACGGATCTGCGATCCGCCGTACTGGTGCACCCACAGCCCGTCGTCGGACACCGAGCCGATCCGCTCGTGGAACTGCGCGAGGGTGCGCGCGATGTTCGGCGGGCAGCAGAAGCACGACAGGTACGGCTCGCGCAGGCGTTCGTCGGACGGCGGCGGGGCGGGCACCGGATGCAGCCCCGTGTCGCCCGCGCGCCGCAGCGGGAAGGGGAGCTCCCGCACCTGTCGCAGGGGGTTCGTGTAGAAGTAGGTGGCTCCGTCCAGACCGATGCCGGACAGCAGCGCGTTGTACGCGATGGTCTCGATGACGTCGGCGTACCGGGCGTCGGCGCGCAGCGCCAGCATCCGCTCGCTCCACAGCACCATCCCGATCTGCGCGCACGTCTCGTTGTGGGCGGTCGTGTGCGGCAGCTGGTAGGGGCGTCCGTAGGCCTGGTGGACCCGGCTGATCTCCTCCTGCCAGGGGTGGGCGTCGGGGGAGGCGCCGTCGTAGAGCGCCCCGCAGCCGCCGGTCACCGCCAGCTTGGTGTCCACGACATCACGCCACAGCGTGTCCAGCACGGCGTGCAGCTCCTCGTCGCCGGTCTCGATGACCAGGTCGGCCAGACCCGCGTAGAGGTAGTTGGCCCGCACGGCGTGCCCGGCCACGACGCTCTGGCGGCGCACGGGGATGCGGTCCTGATTGTCGTCGCCGCCCTCGTCGAACTCGTCGCGCACCCGCAGGAACGACTCCGCGAGCGTGAGGTAGCGGCGCTCGCCGGTCGCGCGGTAGAGGTCGACGACGGCCATGTAGTGCGAGGGACAGATCGCGCTGCGGGCCAGCTCGCGCGGCTTGTCGGTCGCGAGGTGCTCCAGGAACCGCGCCGCCCCGCGGGCGACCTCGAGCAGGGTCGGCGATCCGGTGACGCGATGATGGCGCACACCGGCGGTGATCAGATGGCCGAGGTTGTACGTCTCGAAGTTGAAACGGTCGGCCAGGGCCGAGACGGGCTCGTCGTCGCGCGCGGCGATCGCCGTCGGCGTGTGGACGTAGCCGTCCTCCCGCTGCACCGCGGCGATCAGACGGGCGATGCGCTCCAGCTCGGCCTCGAGAGCCGGATCGGGATCCGTCTCCAGTCGACTGATCGCCGCCTCCATCCACTTGTAGAAGTCGCCGTCCATGAAGGGGGGACCCTCGTGACGGCCCGGGCGCAGCCCCGCGGCCACCTCGAAGTTCGCGAGGGCCGGGCTCGTGGCCGGGTCGGCGAGCATGGCGCCCATCGTCGGCACCGTCACCTCGCGCGTGCGCCGGGCGATGCGGCCCCAGAAGCCGTCGGCCCAGCGCGCATCGGCTGCGCCGAGGGGAGTCAGCGTGCCGCTCATGCCCGCGCCTCCGTTCCGGTCGCGTCGAGCGTCCGCGCGAGCCGCTCGACGCCGAGGGCGACGCTGGTCAGCACGGGGACCGTGGATGCGGCCGCCGCCGCGGCCGATGCCATGGAGGCCTGCGCGAGGACCACGACATCGGCGCCCGCGGCCGCCCGCTCCACGGCCTGGGCAACGAGACGGTCGTGGCGGTCGCGATCGCCGCCGGCGACGGCCGCGAAGGCGTCGTCGATCACCTCGGCATCGATGCGCGGCCGCGTTCCGGCGCGGTCGGCGCGCTCCCGCAGGAGCGCGGCCGTCGGCGCGCAGGTGGTCGGAAGGGTCGCGAGGACCGCGATGCGTCCGTCGCCCGCCGCCGTGACCGCGGCATCCGCCATGGCCTCGTCGATGCGCAGGACCGGGATGCCGACCGCTGCCGCCGTCGGCGCGGCCAGCGTCGAGATGGACGAGCAGGTGAGCATCACCGCCTCCGCCCCTGCGTCGCGCGCGGCGCGGGCGAGCTGTGCGATCCGGGCGGGCACCGACGGGGCCTCGTCGCGCGAGAGGTCGGCGACGATGCGGTCGTCCAGGTAGTTGACGATCTCCACGCCCGGCAGGAGCGTCGCCGCCTCCGCGGCGACCATCGGGATGACGACGGCGCCGGTGTGGATGAAGGCGACACGTCGCGGGGCGCTCACGCGATCACCTCCACCGCGCGGCGGACCACCCGTTCGTGCACGCCGTGGCCCACCCGTTCGGGGTCCCGACCCGGCAGGTCGACGATCGCCTCGGCGCCGACGGGCACCCGCATCCGCACGCGCAGGTCGTCGCCCTCGCGGACCCAGGAGATCTCCGCGGGTCCGTAGGGGGTGAGATGGCGGGCGCTCGCCGAGGTCAGTCCGCCTCCCGGACGGGGTGCGAACCGGATGCGCCGATAGCCCGGCGCGTCGGGGGCCAGGCCGGCGACCGTCCGGTGCAGCCAGTCGGCCACCGCGCCCAGCGCGTAGTGGTTGAAGGAGGTCATCGTGCCCGCGTTGACCGATCCGTCCGGCAGCATCGCGTCCCACCGCTCCCAGATCGTGGTGGCGCCCATCTCCACCTGATACAGCCACGACGGGCAGCCGCGCTCGAGCAGCAGGTCGTACGCGGCGTCGAGGTGACCGTTCGCGCTCAACGCGTCGCACACCAGCGGCGTGCCCACGAACCCGGTCGCGATGTGGTTGCCGGCCTCGCGCACGAGGTGGGCGAGGCGGTCCGCGGCCGAGGAGCGCAGGTGCGCAGGGAGGAGGTCGAACTGCAGGGCGAGCGCGTAGGCGGTCTGCGCGTCGGAGGTCATCGTGCCGTCCGGGCGGACGTAGGCGGCCACGAAGGCCTCGACGATCTCGTCGGCCAGCCGCCCGTACGCGCCCGCCTCCTCGGCGCGCCCGAGCTCCGCCGCCATCCGCGCGACGATCCGCGCCGACAGCGCGAAGTACGCCGTCGCGACGAGGTAGCGGTCGGTGCGGGCATCCGCCGGATCCTGCGGCGGTGCGGCCGGGTCGAGCCAGTCGCCGAGCTGGAAGCCCGTGTCCCAGAGGCGGCTCGGGCCGGCGATCTCGGCCTGGAGGTCCACCCACCTGCGCGCGCTGTCGAACTGCGCGCGCAGGATCTCGGGGTCGGCGAACCGCGAGAACAGCGTCCACGGCACGACCGTCGCCGCGTCGCCCCAGGCCGCTCCGGGCCGCTGCGGCGTCCACATCGTGTCGGCCGGGATCACCGGGACGAACCACGGCACGGTCCCGTCGGGGAGCTGTTCGAGGGCCAGGTCGCGCAGCCAGCCGCCGAGCATGCCGGACACGTCGAAGAGGAAGGAGGCGGTCGGGGCGAACACCTGGAGGTCGCCGGTCCACCCGAGGCGCTCGTCGCGCTGCGGGCAGTCGGTCGGCACGTCGACGACGTTGCCGCGCATGCCCCACACGACGTTCTCGTGGAGCCGGTCGAGCATCGGATCGGAGGAGGAGAACCAGCCGGTGCGCTCCAGGTCGGTGTGCAGCACGCGCGCCTGCAGCGCGCCGGCGGCGGCATCCGCGTCGAGATCGCCCGGCCAGCCGTCGACCTCCACGTAGCGGAACCCGTGGAACGTGAACCGCGGCTCCCAGGTCTCGCCCTCGGGGCGGCCCGCGAACGTGTAGGCGTCCGTGGAGCGTGCGTCCCGCAGCGGCCGCGTGTAGAGCTCGCCGTCCTGCAGCACCTCCGCGGTGCGCAGGGTCACCGTGGTGCCGGCGGGTGCCGTCGCGCGCAGGCGGACGACGCCGACCAGGTTCTGCCCGAAGTCGAGGATGCGCCTGCCCGACGGCGAGGTGAGCACGCGGCGGGGCGGGAGCTCCTCGGTGACGCGCACGGGCGGGCCGGTCGGGGCCACGAGGGTCGCGGGGTCGCGTCGCCGCATCTGCACCCGCTCCCAGCCCGCGTCGTCGAAGCCGGGGCGCGACCAGCCGGGCTGCTCCTCGCGCGCGTCGTACACCTCGCCGTCGTAGAGCCCGGCCTGCAGGATCGGGCTCGGCGCCGCCCGCCACGACGTGTCGGTCGGGACGACCACGCGCGAGCCGTCGTCGTAGACGAGCTCGAGCTGGGCGAGGAAGGAGAGGTCGTCGCCGAAGAGGTTGCGAAACCCGCCCCGCCAGCCGAGGCGCCCGCGGTACCAGCCGTCGCCGAGCCAGGCCCCGATCGCTGCGCGCCCGCTCTGCAGCAGCCCGGTCACGTCGTAGGTCGTGTAGCGCAGCCGCTCCCGGTAGACCGTCCAGCCGGGGGCGAGCAGGTCGTCGCCGACCCGCTCGCCGTTGATCTCCGCCTGGAACAGGCCGTGCGCGCTCGCGTACAGCCGGGCGCGCACCAGGCCGGGCGCGACGTCGAACTCCCGGCGCACCAGCGACGGGCGCCGCTCGTCGCTCATCGGGTTCTCGTTCCACAGCGCCCCGACCGGCGCGGCCGCCCAGTCGGACGGGTCGAGGAGTCCGATCTCGACGGGCGCCCACGGGCCCGGCGCGCTCCAGACGCCGTCGTGGCCGCGGACGCTGATGCGCACCTCACGGCGCTCGCGCGACCGCAGGGCGGCGAACGGCCACGCGACGAGGATCTGCGCGGAGGAGGCCACCTCGGCGCGCTCCGCGGCGCGCTCGGCGGGATCGGCGGCCGCGTGCGGGTCGCGGGCCTCCACGCGGTAGGCGCTCTGGTGCCACTCGGGGGCCGCGTCGTCGATCGTCCAGGACAGGCGCGGCGCGCTCTCGCCGATGCCGAGCGCCTCCCGATGGTGTTCGAAGCGCGGTGCGGACACGGTGGCCGTCATTGGTCACATTCCCCTCGTTGGGCGGTCGAGTCGACTCGAAACGTTTCAGTCTGTCGATTGCGATGCGAATCGCAGAGCGAACCAATAGCATTGGTACGTTTCAAACCATAGCAAAAGGAGCGGTCATGATCATCGCCGTCACGGGCAGCAGCGGGACTCTGGGACGGGCCACCGTCGAGCGGCTGCGCGCCGACGGGCACGACGTCGTCGGCTTCGACCTCGCCGGCCCCGCGGGTCCCGGGTTCACGCGCGTCGACCTGTCCGACTATGGACAGACGCTCGACGCGATCCTCGGCGTCACGGCCCGCCACGACGGCCTCGACGCCGTCGTCCACCTCGCCGCGGTGCCGGTGAACGGGCTGATCCCGGATGTCGCCACCTTCGAGAACAACCTGGCGGCGTCGTCGCACGTGCTCTTCGCGGCGCACCGCGCCGGCATCCGGCGCATCGTCATCGCCTCGAGCATCACGGCCGCGGGGTTCCCCTTCGACGTCGCGCCGCCGGCGCTGCCCGTCGACGAGGGCTACACGCGCGCGTTCAACACCTACGGCCTCGGCAAGGTCGTCGAGGAGACCCTGGCCGCGCAGATCGCCGGCTGGCGCGAGGACGTCTCGATCACGGCCCTGCGCTTCACCAACGTCGTCGCTCCGGACGGCTACGCCACCTTCGCGCGCGCCGGCGAGGACGACTACCGACGCGATCTGCTCGGCTCGTGGGTCGATGCCCGCGACGGGGCCGAGGCCGTCGCCCTCGCCCTCGGGAACGCACGCCCCGGATTCGAGGTGTACAACGTCGCGGCACCCGAATCGGGGCTGTCGACCCCCTCGCGCGAAGTCGCGGCGCGATGGTTCCCGGGCGTGCCCGTCGCGGAGGACCTCGGCGCGTTCGAGTCGCTGCTGTCGACCCGGAAGATCCGCGCGGAGCTGGGCTTCCGCGCCCGCCACGACTGGCGCTGAAGGATGCCGGCGGGTGCCGTCCTCGCGACCCGCCGGCATCCGGCTCATCCCTTGACCGCGCCGGCCGCGAGGCCCTTCATGATGCGCTGGTTGAGGAAGAGGTAGAGGACGAGGATGCCGACGACCGTGATGCAGATCGCCGCGAACAGCGGCCCGTAGTTGATGGCCCCGTACTCGCCGGAGAAGTTGAGCAGGCCGACCTGGATCGTGTTGAGGCTCTTCTTGCCGCCGAACACCAGCGCGATCAGCAGGTCGTTCCAGATCAGGAAGAACTGCACGATCGCGACCGTGAGCACGGCGTTGCGCATCATCGGGAATCCGATCGAGAAGAAGGCGCGCACCATCGAGGCGCCGTCGATGGTCGCCGCCTCGAAGATCTCCCGGGGGATCGCCCGGAAATAGGTCGCCATCATGAACACCGTCAGCGGCAGTCCGCCCGCCGTGTAGATGAGGATCATCGGCAGGTGCGAGCCGTTGATCCCGAGCTGGAAGAAGGCGTTGAACAGCGGCAGGATGATCATCTGCCCCGGGATCATGATGCCGGCGAGGAAGAGCAGCAGGACGGCACCGCGCCCCTTGAAGACGAGGACCTCGAGCGCGAAGCCGGCCGCGGTGCCGAGCACGACGATGAGCAGCAGCGACGGCAGCGTCACGATGATCGAGTTCATCACCGTCGTCGAGAGGTTGCCCGTCTGCCAGGCGGTCGCGTAGTTGTCCCAGCGCCACGTCTCCGGGAAGGCGTACGACGGGTTGTTCAGGAAGTCGGTGTTCGACTTCAGCGAGTTGATGAACATCCAGAACAGCGGGTAGGCCGTGACGACCACGAGGAAGAGGATGGTCAGCCAGGTCGGCACGCGGCGCAGGAGCGCGAGGGCGCGCCCCGCCGGCGTCGGTCGCTGCGACCTGACGGCACGGGGGCTCGTGACGGCGATGGTGTCGAGAGTCGTGGTCATGAGGTGCTCCTCTCAGACGGTGTTGTCGCGGCGCGACGAGCGGAAGATGGCGAGGGTGACGAGAAGGCACATCACCGTCAGCAGGAGCGCGATGGTCGACCCGTAGCCGAAGTCGCTGTACTGGAACGCGGTCCGGTACATGTAGAGGGTCAGCGGCGTGGTCGAGTTGCCCGGCCCGCCGCCGGTGAGGGCGAAGACCGAGTCGAACACCTTGATGGTGCCGTTGATGCTGAAGATGAACGAGGCGAACAGGATCGGCAGCGACATCGGCAGGATGATGTGCCGGAACAGCGAGAAGGTCTTGGCGCCGTCGATGCGGGCCGACTCGACGATCTCGTCGGGGATGTCGAGCAGGCCGGAGAAGACGAGTACCCCGTAGAAGCCGACCGAGCGCCACACGTCCATCACGACGATGACCACGAAGGCCGTCGTGCCCGAGCCCAGCCAGTCGACGGACGACAGGCCGACGTTGACGAGCAGCTCGTTGACGAGACCGTCGTTGGGGGCCGACTGGAAGATCTTCTGGTACAGGATCGCGATCGCTACGGTGGGCAGCACGACGGGGAAGAACACGAGCGTGCGCACCAGGACCGACGACCGGCGCAGGACGAACTGGTACAGCAGCGCGAGGCCGTAGCCCAGGACGACCTGCAGGATCGTCACCAGCACGGCGTACTTCAGCGTGAAGACCAGCGCGTCGCCGACGTAGGGGTCGGAGAGCAGCCGGGTGAAGTTGTCGATGCCGTTCCACTCGAATCCGGTCAGCACGCTGCCGGAGAAGAACGTGAGCCCGAACGACCAGAGGACGGGGACGAGCATGATCAGGGTGTAGACGATGAGCGCGGGAAGAAGCAGCAGCGTGATCGCCTTGCGGTCGCCGAGGACGGACTTCATGGGTGGCGGCTTTCGTGCGGAGCGGAAGGGGGTCGGGCGCCGGCCGGCCGGGGATCGGGACCCCGGCCGGCCGGCGCGGGGAGGGTCACCCCTCGTCGAGCGCGTCCTGGACGAGCTTCATGAACTGCTCGGCGGAGAGCTGACCGGTCACCAGCAGGGCGGCGTTGGTCGAGGAGATGTTGCTCGCCTTCGCGTTGAACAGGGCCTCGAACCAGAGGACGCTGTCCTTGGCGCCGGCGATCTCGTCGGCGATCGTCTGCGAGATCGCGGGCAGCTCCACCTTCTTGTCCGCGATGAACCCGGTGATCTGGCCCTGCGCGAGCGCCTCGTTGCCGTAGTTCGACGTGATGCACTTCAGCCACGCCCCGACGCTGTTGTCGGCCGCGTAGGTCTTGGCGTTGAAGGTGGCCGGCAGGCCGACGTTGGAGGGGTACTCGTCGATCGAGCCGCTGCCCCCGGCGACGCCCGGGAACTTGAAGAAGCCCACGTTGTCGGCACCGATCTGGTTGCTGTCGCTGTTGATGTTGCCCAGCAGCCAGCTGCCCATGTAGATCATCGCGGCCTTGCCGGTGAGGAACTCGTTCGTCGCGGCGTCGTAGTCGAGAGAGGCCACGTTCGAGCCGAAGTAGCCGGCGGCGCCGAGGTCGGCGACGGCCTGCGCGGCGGCGACGTACTCAGGATCGGTGAGCTTGGCCTTGCCGTCGGCGACGTCCTGGAGGGCGTCGGCGCCGAGGGAGCGGAACAGGTAGCCGGAGATGAGGCGGGTCAGCGGCCAGCCCTGCTCGCCCGATGCCGCGAACGGCGTGAGCCCGGCGCTCTTCGCCTCGCCCGCGATCTTCAGCAGGTCGTCCCACGTCTCGGGGACCGCCCAGCCGTTCTTCTCGAAGAGCTCCTTGTTGTAGAAGATGCCCTCGATGTTGTACTGGTAGGGCAGGAAGCTGAAGGAGCCTCCGTAGAGCTTCTTGATCGTCGACACGGCGCCCTCGGCGACCTTGTCGCGCACGCCGAGCTCGGTGAGGGCCTTGTCGAAGTCGACGAGGTAGCCCGCCTTGGCGAGCTTGGCGCCCTCCGCGGGGTTGCCGCCGGCCGAGAACATGGGGGGCAGGCCGTCCTGCGTCGCCAGGAGCTGGACCTGTGCGTCGAGGTCCGCCTGCGGGACCGAGTTGACCTCCAGGGGAGCGGCGTCGTTCTCGGCCGTGCACGATCCGGATGCCAGCGCGTCGAGCACGGGCTGGGTGGTCGTGTTCTCCGCGTTCTTCAGGAACTCGAACGTCGTCGGGTTGTCCGTGCCGCCGCCGCTGCCGCCGCCGGAGCAGCCGGTGAGCACCAGCGCGCTGGCGCCCAGGAGCACCACGGCGCTGAGAAGCGGCTTGTTCGGGCGCCGCCGTTTCGCTGTGAACACATTTCCTCCTTGAAAGTGGTCATCTCTTCTTTTGAGACGTTTCAATAGTGGATGCTAGGGCGCTCGCCGACCCCTGTCAACAGTGATTCCCGGCCCTGCGGAGCGGCAGAGCAGCGAAATCCGTGACAGGGATGAGCCGACTGGGGCAAGATGGGGACGTGGAGTTTGAAACGTCACAATCTCATAACGGGTCGTCGTCGACCCGTCCCGGCGTACGCGTCGGCATCCGTGACGTCGCCGCTCTCGCCGGTGTCGCCGTCGGCACGGTCTCCAACTACCTGAACCATCCCGACCGCGTCTCCGACGACAAGGCGCAGCGCATCCGCTACGCCATCGACTCCCTCGGCTTCGTGCCCAGCATCGCGGGCCGTCAGCTGCGGCTCGGCGTCAGCCAGGTGATCGGCTACATCGCCCCCGACGTGAGCAACCCCTACTTCGCCGAGATCGCGGAGAGCGTCGAGCGTCGCGCCAGTGAACGCGGCGTGACCGTCTTCCTCGCCAACTCGCATCGCAGCCGGGAGCGGGAGGACGCGTACCTCGAGGTGTTCGAGCAGCACCGCGTTCAGGGGCTGCTGGTGTCCTCCCACCTGCCTATCGAGGACCGTCTCGCCCAGGTGCGCAGACGCGGCACCCCGTCGGTCATCGTCGGCCAGCGCGCCGAGAGCTCCGAGCAGCCGTCCGTGTCGCTGGACGACGTCTCCGGCGGGCGCCAGGCGATGCAGCACCTGCTCGATGTCGGATGCCGTCGCATCGCCTTCGTGGGAGGCCCCCTCGGCATCCCCCAGGTGGCCGATCGCCTGGCCGGGGCGACCGAGGTCGTCCGCACCTTCGGCGCGGCGACCGTCGAGGTGATCGACATGCCCGACCGCACGGTGCGCGGCGGCCGCGAGGTGGCGCGCGCGCTCGTCGCGCGCCCCGAGGCGTTCCGCCCCGACGGCATCTTCGCGGTCAACGACCTCCTCGCGCTGGGCATGATGCAGGTGCTCGTGCAGGCCGGCATCGACGTGCCGCGCCAGACGGCCATCGTGGGCTACGACGACAACGAGTTCGCCGAGGTGTCCCTCATCCCGCTCACCAGCGTCCGGGGCCGTCACGAGGGCTTCGGCATCGCGGTCGTCGACGCCCTCTTCGACGCGATCGCGCGCCGCTCGGCCGCGGACCCGCATCGGATGTTCCAGCCGGACCTGGTCGTGCGGGCCAGCACCGAGGGCTTCAGGCGCGGCTGAGACCGACGGGCCGCGCCGACGGCTCAGAACTCCGCGACGACGGGGCGTCCCTCCTGCCACGCCATCATGTTGAGCACGAGGAAGTTCCAGTTCTGGAAGCCGCTGGTCATGATCGGCTCGCCCGTGTCGGGGTGGTAGTACTCGTGCAGCGCGCCGGAGGCCGCCAGATCGCGCCCGAACAGGGCGACCGTCTCGTCCACGAGCGCCGCCGCATCCGCGTCGAACCCGTAGCGCGCCAGCGCGCGGAAGACGAGGTAGTTGCTGATGCCCCAGACCGGCCCGAGCCAGTTCGAGGGGTTGTTCGACGCCCTCAGGTCGTACTGCTGCTCCAGCCGCGACAGCGTCCGCACCCCGTAGGCGGCGCGGAACGTGCGGCGGTCCGCGATCCGCGCGCGCACGCGCTCCGCGCGGTCGTGCGGGGCGATGCCCGCCCAGAGGGGAAGGAAGCTCGACCAGTTGTCGATGCGCAGCAGCAGCGAGTTCCAGCGGCGCGGCGCGCCGCGATGCAGCCAGTCCTCGGGGTCGACGGGGCGGAGGTGGAGGTCGGCGCTGTAGTACATGCCGTCGCGCTCGTCCCACAGCAGCGCGTTGACGGCATCGGCGAGGTCGGCGGCGCGTCCGCGCCAGTGCAGGGATGCCGCGGCATCCCCGAGGTCCTCGCACAGGGCGCCGAACGCGAGCATCTCGCGGTAGAGCAGGCTGTTGAGGTAGACCGAGGCCGTGCTGCGGTCGGGGCGGTAGTACACGGACGGATCGTTGTCGACGCCGATCGCGAAGTCGGTCTGCCAGTAGGCGAGCCCGGTCGCCGGGTCTATGTGCGAGTGCACGTACCGCTCGAGGAAGCGTCCGATCCGTTCCCGCTCGGGTCTCAGCCACTCGGTCGACCCGCGCCGACGGGCCAGCAGCAGCGCCTGCTGGGCGACGATCGGCTTGTGCATGTTCTCGGTGAAGCCCGCCGCCCGGCCCGGATCGCGGTGCAGGAGCGGTCCGCCCGGCTTGATCAGGATCGGCATGACGCCGTCCTCGTCCATGTGGTCGAGGAAGTTGCGGATCGTCCCCTCCTCGTAGACGCCGAACAGGCCGGGCTGTCCGGTCTCCACCTCGACCTGGCCCATGACGACGCTGATGAACCACGAGTCCCAGTCCCAGAGCGTGTCGGAGTAGAAGGGGGACTCCGGGGCGCTGGGCACCGTGTACGGATGGGTGAGCACGCCGGAGGGCTCCCGGGTCATCCGGATCGTGGCGGCGTGGATGTACTCCGTGAGCAGGCTGCGGTGCGGTGCGGTCATGGGGGCTCCTCGATGAGCGGGTCGGTCGGGGCGGATCAGTCGTGAGCGGACGGTGCCGTGAGCGGAAGGATCGCGAAGGCTCCGGCGGGAACGGTGCGGGTGCCTCCGGGCTCGACGCGGACGACGCGCGGCACCCGGTCGAGGTTGGCCACGAGGACGCTCCCCCCGTCGTCGCCGCGCCCCCCGACGGCCCAGACGAGGCCGTCCGGGCTGTCGCCGTGCAGCAGGGTGCGGGCTCGCCCGTCGGGCCCGGCGACGTCGGCGAGGGCGCGCAGCGCCGCGGCGACCGGCCGGTCCCGGCCCGCGGCGGTGCGGATGCCGCGGGGCCCCCACTCCTCGAAGAAGGTCAGCGCGGCCACCCCCGGCACGGCGAACGCCGCCGCGCTCGCGATCGTCCATGCGGCCAGCTCGTCGCTGTCGTGGCGCGGATCGTCGGCGTCGAGCAGCTGGGCGCCGTACCCCTCGGCCAGATCGGTGCGCCCGGGGCGGGGCGGGGGCGTGGTCGCGACGTCGTTGAAGCGCGGCCGCAGTGTGACCGGTCCGATGTGCACGGGGAGCCCCGACGCGATGTCCACGGCCTCCTGCGCCACGCGTCGCTGCATGGCGAGCGCCTCGACGAGCTGGTCGGTGCCGCGGCTGTGGAACAGCGGCGTGCTGCTGAGCACGATGCCGTCGAGCCCGTCCGGGAGGCGGTGGTGCTCGCGGTTGAGTTCGGTGAAGTGCGCGCGGGTTCCGCCGACGACCGGCACGTCGACGTCGGCGGCGCGCAGCGCCGCGCGCAGCGCCCGGATCGTCGGGCCGTCGGACACGTGGCGGGCCGGCCCGGTCGCAGGGAAGGCCGTCACGCGCGCCGTGCGCCGTCCGCGGAGGGCACGCGCCGCCGCCCGGAGCGCGTCGGGGTCGTCGTCCGCGAGCACCAGGCGCACCTCGACCGGCAGTCCCGCCGCGCCCGCCCGGTCCAGGGCCGCGCGCCAGTTGGGATCGGCGAGATCGATGTCGGCGACGACGTGCGAGCCGAGCGGCGAGCCGAGCGGCGGCGCCGGATCCGGCGCGGTCGCGGCGCCGAGGCCGAGGCGCGGGAACGCGCCGCCCGGTCGAAGCTCGATCACCGCGGCCGGGGCGGGCCCCGCCGTCTCGATCACCGGGGCCGAGGCGGAGGCCGTCGCCTCGATCGTCACCGTCTGCGTCACCCGTTCGCCCGCCGCGACGCGGTACGGGAACGGGAGGTCGAGGGGGCGGCTGTACGTCTTGAACGAGGCGTCCGTCCAGTTGCGCTGATCCTCCATCTCGAACACGTCGCCGTCGAAGGTCAGCGCGACGCCGACGCCGCCCGCCGTCCACGCGAGGGCCGCGATGTCGCGCACGGGCTGGTGCGCGCTGATGCGCGCGGGGAAGCGCGTCTCCTCCGGCTCCGTCGCGGAGTGGACCACCCGCAGGGGCGTGCCGGCCAGCGTCGGCGGATGCAGGACCACGAGCCCCGTCCGATTGGTGTCGAACGGCTGCCGGGAGGTCAGGTCGCAGACGATCTGCAGACGATCGCCGTGTGCGTGCACCCGCACGGTGCCCGCGAACGACGACCCCAGCCCGCTCGAGTGCAGGGCGATGATGATCGCGTCGTCGCGGGCGTCGACATCGTCGATCACGAGGGGTGCGGTGCGCCAGTCGTGGTCGCGGACGACCGCGCGCGCGGAGCGGAGCACCACGACGCCGTCGTAGGCGATGTCGGCGAGCTCGTCGCCCCGCAGCTCGAGCGACCACCGCGCGCTGCGCCAGGGTCGCCGAGCCTCGTCATCCCACGTGCCGCTCACAGCGACGTCATGCCTCCGTCGACCTGGAAGACCGCGCCGGTCGCGAATGCGCCGTCGTCGCTCGCGAGGTAGACCATGATGCCGGCGACGTCGTCGGGGGTGCCGGCGCGGCCGATCGGGATACGGCCGACGATGGCCGCGCGCGCCTGCGGGTCGTCCGTGATGGCCGCGACAAGAGGGGTCTCGGTGTAGGCGGGCTGCACCGTGTTGACGCGGATCCCCCGATCGGCGTAGGCGGCGGCGACGGTGCGTCCCAGCCCGTGGATCGCGGCTTTCGACGCGCTGTACGCCGTGAAGTCCCGGCCCTCGCCGTTGACCGCGGTCGGGCTGCCGGTGAGGATGATCGCCCCGCCGCCGCGGGGGAGCATGCTGCGCACGGCGTGCTTGACGGTGAGGAAGGTGCCCGTGAGATTGACGTCGAGGGTGCGCCGCCAGACGTCCAGCTCGAGGTCGGCGGCGGGGGCGTCCTGCCCGAACAGCTGGACGCCCGCGTTCGCGACGACGACGTCCGGCGCCCACCCCGCGGCCTCCAGCTCGGCGAACCCGGCGGCCACGGCCGCCTCGTCGGAGATGTCCATGCCGAGGGCGCGGGCGTGCGCGCCCAGGGCGGAGGCCGCGGTGGTCGCGGCATCCACGTCTCGGTCGGCGAGCACGACCCGTGCGCCCTCGCGGACGAAACGGGAGGCGACGGCGAGGCCGATGCCTTTGGCCGCCCCGGTGACGAGGGCGGTCTTGTCGGTGAGCTGTCCCATGCGATCCTCAGCGTTCGATGCGGTCGAGGTGGAGCATCCGCGCGAGGTTCTTGTCGAGCTCGTCGTCGCGGAAGATCTTCTTCCAGTCGTCCTTGATGATGCTCTCGCGACCGTAGTCCATCGCGATGAGGCAGGCGTCGCTGAAGGGGTTGTCGCCGCGGAGCCCATTGGCCAGCGCCACCTGCGTGTGCCCGTACAGGATGCTGCGCGCCGCCGCCTCGGGAACGCCCATCGTGTGGATCGCCTCGTGCAGCGCCTCGTTGAGGAGGGATCCGATCATGCACGCGACCGTCTCGACGAGGGTGGGCTCCAGCTGGGCGAGCTGCTTGACGCTCACCCAGTGCACGTCGATGACGGGGGCGTAGATGGCGCGCACCGTCTCCTCGACGATCGCCTTCTTGCGCGGGTCGTCGCTCTCGATCGCGGCGATCGCGTCCTGCGGTGCCGCGACGCCGCCGAAGGTGTCGGCCCATTCCTCCTTCGACGTGCGCTCGAGGAACACCGACGGGTGGCACGGGTGGGCGACGGCCTGCACGATGTCGTCGCGGGTGGTCAGCAAGCCCGCGTAGGCGGCTGCCGGGTCGAGCGTCAGCACGATCGTCCCCGGCCGCAGCTGCGGAACCAGGTCCGCCGTCACGGGCCCGAGCGCGAGGTCGGGCACGGCCAGCACGACGATGTCGGCGTCGGCGACGGCGTCGGCGGCCTCGGACAGCACGCGACCCGCGGCACGCACGCGCTCGCGACCGGCGGGCGACGTCTCGACGTAGTGGACGGTGTGGTCGGTGCGCACGAGGTTGTCGGACACGCGCGTGCCCATCTTCCCTCCGGCTCCGAAGACGGCGATGGTGTGGCTCATGACGTTCTCCTCAGGTGGTCCAGGGTGGTGCGGGTCCATTCCCGCTCGGTGCGGACGGTGGTCTCGGCGTCGCCCTGCCAGGGCAGCCAGTGCTCGACGATCTCGTTGATCCCGCGTGCGGCGGGGCGCACGGTGGCCCGCAGGTGCGCGTAGTCGTGCAGTCCGGTCCCCAGGGGGGTGCCGGTGAAGGTGAAGCCCACCCATCCGTCCTGCCGCGCGAAGGCGAAGTCCTTGACGTGCACGTTGGCGGTGGCGGATGCCGCGAGCTCGACCGTCGTCCGCGGTGTCTCCAGCCGGGCCACGACGTTGGCCGGGTCGAGGCACACGCCCAGCGCCGGGCTGCCGACGGCGGCGATGAGAGCGAGCAGGTCCGACGTCGCGATCTGCTCGTACGTCTCCAGAGCCAGCGTCACTCCGGCTCGCTCGAAGTCCCGCACGGACGATCGCAGCCAGGTCTGCGCCTCCGCCGTCGTGGGCGCCGAGCGGGGGCCGTTGAGCATGGACCGCACCAGGCGGGCGTCGAAGACCTCGGCCATCCGCAGGTAGCGACTCAGGTGCTCCGGGACGATGCCCTTCGTGCCGAGCTCGATGGTCAGGCCCAGGTCGCGGGCGGCCGCCGCCGCCGCGCGCAGCTCCCGCTCGTTCATCGCGTCCAGCGGCGCGTAGTCGCAGATCTGGAACAGGTCGACCCCCAGCTCGCGGGTCGCCTCGAAGGCGCCGACCAGCGACAGGGGGTGGGCGACGCGCTCGGAGTGCTGCCAGAAGAAGGCGTACGTGCCCAGCCCGATCATGGCGCGAGCCCCGGGATCCGCGCGGCCTCGTCGACGACCGCGCGGAAGGCGGCGGGGTCGTGCGCGAACCGGCCCAGGAACAGGCCGTCCACGGCGTCGCCGAGGCGGGCGAGCAGGCCGGGGCCGGCCGATCCGCCGTAGACGACGGCGGAGCCGGCGCGTGCGGCGTCCGCGTCGAGCGCGTCCCGCAGGGCTCGTGTCACCGCGACGACGTGCGCGACGGGTGCCGGTGCGTCGGCGCCGATCGCCCACACCGGCTCGTAGGCGACGACGAGGCGCCCCGCCGGGGCGGCGTCGGTCGCGGCGCGCAGCTGCGCGAGGGTGGCCGCCGCGGCCGCCGCGGCATCCTCTCGCGTGCTCTCCCCGAGGCAGAGCACGGGCACGACGCCCTCGGCGAGGGCGGCGGCGACCTTCGCGGCCACGTCGGCTTCGGTCTCTCGGTACAGGCGCCGCCGCTCGGCGTGGCCGATCTCGGCCAGCGTCACGCCGGAGCGGGTGAGCTCGGCCGCGGAGACCTCGCCGGTGAACGCGCCGTCGCCGTGGGCGGAGACGTCCTGCGCGGCGACCGCGATCGGTGTGTCCCGGAAGGCGCGGACGGCGTCGTCGATCTGCAGGTAGGTCGGCGCGACGAACACCTCGACGGCGCCGGCGCGCACCGCCGGGTGGGCGCCGACCTCGGCGGCGACGACGTCGAACCAGCGGCGGGCGCGGTCGCGGTCGAAGTAGGCCTTGAGGCTGACGCCGACCGTGACCGGGCTCACCCGCACGATCCCGTGCTCTCGTAGGCGGCGATGACGGCGACCTTCTCGGCCGACGCCGACGAGGCGTCGAAGCGGTAGGTGAGCCATTCGCGGACGAGGCGGCGCGCGAGCTCGATGCCGACCACGCGCTGGCCCATCGTGAGCACCTGCGCGTCGTTGGAGAGCACGCCGCGCTCGACGGAGAACGAGTCGTGGGCCGTCACGGCGCGGATGCCGGGGACCTTGTTGGCCGCGATCGCGACACCCAGTCCGGTGCCGCAGATGAGGAGCGCACGGTCGGCCTCGCCGCGGGCGACGCGCTCGGCGGCCTCGATCGCCACCGTCGGGTAGGGCGTGTGGCCGTCGACGTCGACGCCGACGTCGACGAGGTCGGCGACGAGAGGGTGGGCCTGGAGGTCGCGCTTGAGGACCTCCTTGTACTCGAAGCCGGCGTCGTCGCTGCCGATGACGAGGCGCAGGGGTGCGGTCATGACGGGGTCCTCTCGGAGGGGCGTGCGGCGAGCACGGGGCCCACGGCGGTCGCGATGAGGGCGAGCGAGTGCGCGCCCGGGTCGGGGGTGCCGACGCTGTTGCGGCCGTGGGTGCGGGCGCGGCCACGACGCGGCACCAGGTCGGCGGTGGCGTCCGCGGCGGTGCGGGCGGCGGCGGCCGCGAGCGGCCAGGCGTCGGCGAGGCCGGCGCCGTCGCCCACGGCGCGCGAGAGCTCGGCGCTGAAGGGCAGGAGGGCGTCGACGAGCGTCTTGTCGCCGGGCTCGGCGCCGCCGTACCGCTGCACGGCGCGCACGGCGTCGGCGACGCCGGCCGCGATCGCCGCGGCATCCGGCGCGCCGGTGTCGCCCAGGTGCTCCGCGATGCGACCGAGGATGACGCCCCAGAGCGCTCCGGACGTGCCGCCGGCGCGGTCGGACCAGGCGTCGGCGGCGCGCAGGAGCGTCCCGCATGCGCCTGCGCCGTCGGCGGCGGCCTCCGCGGCGGCGTGCCGTGCGGCACGGGCACCGCGCTGCATGCCGATGCCGTGGTCGCCGTCGCCGGCGACGGCATCCATCCGGCCGAGCTCCGCGACGTTCGCGTCGATGGTGGCGGAGAGGGTGCCGAGCACATCGACCACCGTGGCGGCGCAGCGGCGCGAGGCCTCGTCGCCGGGAGGCGCCGCGGGCGCGGCGCTCGGCGCGGCAGGGGTGACCGCGGCGGGGGCGGGCGCCGCGGGGCCGGGCGCGGCCGTCGCGCCGCGGCGGTACGCGGGGGTGTCGACCGGGCTGTCCCAGAGAGCGGCCAGCTCGTCGTCGAGCCAGAGGAGCGTGAGCGACGTGCCGGCCATGTCGAAGCTCGTGCAGTAGTCGCCGACGTGCGGGTCGATGACCTCCACCCCGGCGGCGGCGAGCAGATGGGCGACGCGGCGGTAGACGACGAACATCTCCTCGTGCGCCAGCGAGCCGAGCCCGTTGAGGATCGGCACCACCCGGGCGCCGCTCGCCTCGACGCCGTCCGGGATCTCGCCGAGAAGCGCGTCCACGAGCAGCGCGGCGAGTCCGTCTGCGGTCGGGACGTCGGTCTCGGCGACGCCCGGTTCGCCGTGGATGCCGAGACCCACCGCCATCCGGCCGGGCGGCACCGAGAACAGAGGTGCGTCCGCGCCGGGCAGGCTGCACCCGGAGAAGGCGACGCCGAAGGAACGGGTGCGCTCGTTGGCGAGCGTCGCGACGCGGGCCACGCCGTCCAGGTCGTAGCCCGCCTCGGCGGCGGCACCGGCGATGCGGAACACGGCGAGGTCGCCGGCGATCCCGCGGCGGCGGTGCCGCTCCGCGGGGGCCGCGCTCATGATGTCGTCGGTGACCGCGACGGTCGCGCACGCGATGCCCTCGCCGCGCAGTCGCTCCTGCGCGGCGTCGAAGTTGAGCACGTCCCCGGCGTAGTTCCCGTACGCGAAGAGGACGCCGCCGCCGGCGTGGGCCGCCGACGCGACGGCGTGCACCTGCTGCGCGGAGGGGGAGGCGAACAGGTTCCCCATCGCGGCGCCGTGCGCGAGGCCCGGGCCGACGAGACCGCCGAACGCGGGGTAGTGGCCCGATCCGCCGCCGACGACGACCGCGACCCGGCCGGGCGTGGTGCCGGCGGCGCGGACGACGCCTCCCGTGACGCGGCGCACGTAGCGGGCGTGCGCCGCCACGAAGCCGTCGATCATCTCGTCGGCGAAGTCGGCCGGATCGTTCCACAGCCGCGTCATCGCGCGCTCCGCGCGGTCGCGGCGTGCGCACGAGTGCTCTGGAGAGGGTCCACGGTGACTCCTGGTCGATCGGTCCGGCGGCGAGCTGCCGCTCACCCGTCGATATTCTGACAAACCGGTTGACCAATTGCAAGAACCGGTTGACCAATATCTCACCCGCGACGGCGACTGCCGTATGTTGGTCCCGTGCCCGCCTACCCGGACGACCGCTCCGCCGAGATCACGGCGGCGCTCGGCGCGCTGCCGTCTGGGACGCCCGTGTCCGAGGTCGCCCGACGGCTCATGGATCTCTTCACCGGCGGCTCGCTCGCGCCCGGCACGCGTCTCCCGCCCGAGCGTCAGCTGGCAGCCACCCTCGGCGTCGGCCGCTCGGCCGTTCGCGAGGCGCTCGCCGCGCTGGAGATCCTCGGCATCGTCGACGTCCGCGCCGGCTCCGGCACCTACCTGCGCGGGACGGCCAGCGACCTGCTGCCGCAGACGCTGCGCTGGGGACTGCTGATCGGACAGCAGAACACCGCCGAGCTGCTCGAACTGCGCTCGGGCCTGGAGATCTACGTCGCACGCCTCGCGGCCGGACGGGCCGACGCCGCGCATCGGGCCGCCCTCGCGGCATCCCTCGATCGCATGCGGGCGGGCACCGCCGACCTGGGCGCCTTCGCCCGCGCGGATGCCGAGTTCCACGAGACGCTCGCCGCGGCCGCCGGCAACGACACGCTGGTCGACCTGCTGCACGTCGTCCGGTCGCTCCTGCAGGTCTACGCCGACCGCGCGGTGCACGACGAGGCGGCGGCCCTGCTGGCCATCGACGAGCACGCCGCCGTGCAGGCCGCCGTCGCCGCCGCCGACGCCGATCTCGCCGCCTCGGCGATGGCGACGCACATGGCGACGGCCTCGCGCCGGCTCTCGGAGGATTCGGGCCCGCTCAGGCCGGAATGACGACGGTGCTGAACGAAGCCGCCGGCAGCTCGAGCGACAGCACCCGTTCGCCCAGCAGCAGGCTGATCGGCAGGGGCTCGGCCAGCTCGTTGTGCAGGACCACCACCACCGAGCCGTCCGGGTTGCGGAACACCAGCTGATTGTCGTGGCCCGCGACGCACCACGTCGGCAGCACGCGGGCTCCGGGCCGCACGAACGCGGCCACGTGCTTGAGCACGAGGTAGTCGGGGGTGTACCGGAAGGTGCGGCGCTGCGGATCGACCACGACGAGCGAGTTCTGGGTCCAGCCCCATCGGCTGCGGCCGCCCTCGGGCAACGCGATGTTCCAGTACTGGTAGGCGTTCGCGCCGTTGCCGAGGAAGTGCTTCATGAGGCGCCACGCGTAGCGCGCCTGGCGCCAGTCGTTGCGGCCGTCGCCGCACTCCTGCTCGGTCTGGACGATGCGCAGGTCCGGATGCAGGCGGTGCAGCGCCGCGACCGCGCCCTTGCCCGCCCACTGCACGCCGATCCCCGACACGACCGCGGCCGCCGCATCGTCGGCGAGCACCGCGCCCACCAGACGGTCGTCGGCGCGCTCGAGGGTGCCGAGGTACACCTCGACCCCGCGGGCCGCCATCTGCGGTCCGAGGTGGCGCAGCAGCGCGGCCAGCCCGGCCGGCGTCCACGTGCAGCTGGGGAAGACCTGCGGCGAGTTGAACTCGTTCTGCGGCATGACCATCGAGATCGGGATCCCGCGCTCGGCGTAGGCGTCGACGAATCGGCCGAAGTAGGCCGCGTAGGCGCGCAGGTGCTCCTCGTCGGTGCGGAACATGTCGGTGCCCTCCGCGCCGACCTGCTCGGGTCGCAGCCCGTTGTCGACGTCGCCGAAGAACGGATGCGGCATCGCGCCGGCGTAGTGGCCGTTGCGCTTCATCCACGTCGGCGGGCTCCACGGGGACGCCCACAGCCGCAGGTCGGGCCGGTGCGCGCGTGCGGCGCGGATGAACGGGACGAGCGTCTCGTCGTCGTGCGACGCGTCGAAATGCGCCAGCGCGAGGTCGCCCGGCGTCTCGTCGTACGAGTACCAGTCCAACGAGAAGTCGTTGGCTCCCACCGGCATCCGGCACAGCCCGAACGACGCGCCCACCCCGGGGGCGAACAGCTCGCGGAGGATGCCGTCGCGCTCCTGCGCCGTGAGCAGCCCGAGCGCCGCCCAACCCAGTTCGTTGAAGCAGGCGCCGAAGCCGTCGATCTCCTGCTGCGGGTCGTCGACCGCCACGATCACGTCGGGCATGGCCGTGGGGGCCGCCAGGACGGGCGGGGGCGCGGCGCGCCACGGCTCCTCCGGCGTCGTGACGGTCCAGGTCGTCGCGTTCATGCGTCGGTCCGGGTGAGACGCACGGCGATGTACGGGCGACCGGGCAGCTCCACCCGCAGCTGACCGGTGTGGTGGCCCGGGATCTCCTCGATCGTCATGTTCCAGGTGTCGATGACCTCGACGCGCCAGGTGCCGTCGCCGAGGATGACGTGGCGGAAGCGCGGGCGGTTGAACCCGAAGTAGCCGACGCGCACACGCCCGCCTCCGTCGCCTCCCCAGGGCACGTCCCAGTCGCCCGGCAGCGGGTCCCACACGCCGTCGGGGGCCTCGCCGATCAGCCGGTCGAGGAAGGCGATGCGGGCGGGGGAGGTGCCGTGGAGCACGCCGCCCTTCGACCACCACAGCACCTCGTCGTCGTCCTGGTCGTCGGCGTCGGCGTCGGCGTCGGCGTCGGCGGGACCGGCGGGATCGGCGGGGAGCGCGGGCGGATAGTAGGTCTCGCCGTGGCCGATGTAACCGCCGCGGACGGCGCCCTCCCAGAAGCGGCGGACCAGCTCCTCGCCGGTGATGTTGCCCCAGCCCTGGTCGATGTCGCCCTCGTAGGCGCACTCGTCGACGACCACCGGCTTGCCCCACCGCTCGCGCCACTGGTCGGTGTTCTCCGCCGTCCGGTACACGTCGACGCGCTGCACGGAGACATGGGTGATCCACGGCCGGCCGTAGTCGTAGAAGGGCCGGCAGTTGTGGATGGACAGCAGATGGCCGAACGGATCCTCCTCGCCGATGACGACGGCGAGGCGCTCCCAGTCGTCGAGGTCCTTCGACCACAGCAGGTCGTACTCGTTCGCCAGCGACCACCAGACGTTGGCGAAGCCCGTCAGCCGACGGATCACGTAGCGCAGGTAGCGCTCGTCGACGGCCGGGCCGAGGTCGGAGAAGCCCCACCGGTCGTAGGCGTGGAACAGGATGAGGTCGGCCTGGATTCCGAGGGCCGCGAGATCGGCGATGCGACGCTCGAGCCGGCGGAAGTGAGCGGGATCGAACCGTTCGAGATCGAAGCCCTCCGCGAGCGAGCCGACGAACGGGAAGTCGAGCGGCTCGTTCGCGTTGTACAGGTACGACTTCGGGAACACGCACATGCGCAGCTTCGCGAACGGCGCCGCGGCCAGGGTGCGCAGCGTCTGCTGCTGTCGGGCCTCGCTCTGGTGCGTCCACGCGTAGGCGGTGGTGCCGATCGGGCGGTGGCGTGCGCCGTCCGCGTGCCGGAAGTGGAACCCGTCGACGCGCACCGGTCCGTGCGCCTCGACGGGGGCGGCGGCGACCTCGAGGCGTCCGGTCACGCCGTCGAGCGAGCGCGCGGTCGATCGGGTCTCGAAGCGCCATTCGCCCTCGGCATCCGCGAGGGCACGGATCACGTACACGCCGTCGCCGTCGTAGAAGCCGCCGACGCGCACCGTCGTGCCGTCGGGTCGGGTGAACAGGGCGTCGAGGTCGACGTCGACGAAGGGGTTGCCGTGCGCAGGACCCGACAGTCGCACCTCGAGCGGGTCCCATCGCCGCGTCGGCGCCGCCGGCGCCGGAACGGCCGAGCCCCGGGGCACGTCCTCGCCCTCGTAGGCGGGATCGGGCGCGATCGCGGGCGCGTGCGGCGCGCGCGCCGTCCCGTCGCCGACCTCGGCCAGCGCGGCCCACAGCGCGCCGCGCGCGGACGGGTCCTCCAGCTCCGGCACGAGGGCGACCAGCTGGCCCAGGCGCGCGTCGCGGAACTGCTGTGCCATCGGCGAGGCGGCGATGCCGGGCAGGTGCTTCTCGAGCACGGCGCGGCCGGCGGGACTGTCGAGCGTCTCGCCGAACGTGCTGGCGCGGTCGAACATGGTGCTCCTCGGGTGGGTGTCAGGCGGTCGGCGTCGTCGCCGCGCGGACGGCGGCGTCCACGGCGGCGAGCACCGGGGGCGGGGTGAACATCAGGGCGGTCGCGAGCGGGCGCCCGGCCGTCCAGGTCGTCTCGGCGCGCACGGTCGCGACGCGCTCGGGCGCGGCGGCGGCGAGTGCCTCGAGGAGGGCGGCGTAGGCGCGGGGGTCGTCGATCACGGCGGCGAGGTCCGCGTCGAGTCCGGGCAGCGGAGGACGGGGCGCCGGCGGAGCCGCCTCGACGCGCCACTCGTGCGTGCCGGGGCCGACCGTGGTGCGCAGCCCCGCAAGGTCGACCTCGGCATCCGTGTTGGCCGGCACCGTCGCGGTGACGACGATCGTCCCGCCCTCGCGGCGCCACGCGACGGCGGCCTCACCGTAAGGGGTGAGGTGGCGCGCCGACGCGTGGTCGAGCGACGCGAGGGGGCGGGGTGCGACGCGCAGGCGGCGATAGCCGGGGGATGCCGGGCCGAGCCCCGCCACGGTGCGGTGCAGCCAGTCCGCGACGGCTCCGAGCGCGTAGTGGTTGAACGAGGTCATCTCGCCCGGGTTGACCGTGCCGTCGGGAAGCAGCGAGTCCCACCGCTCCCAGACCGTCGTGGCGCCCTGCGTGATCGGGTACAGCCACGACGGGCACTCGGTCTGCGTGAGCAGACGCTCGGCGGCGTCGAGGTGGCCGGTCGCGGTGAGGGCGTCGGCGACGAGCGGCGTGCCGACGAAGCCGGTGCCGATGCGGTAGCCCCCCTCCCGGACGAGGGCCGCGAGCCGTGCGCCCAGCGCCGCGCGCAGGTCGTCCCCCTCGACCAGATCGAACTGCAGCGCGAGCGCGTACGCCGTGGGCGCGTCGCTCATCATGCGGCCGGCGGGGGTGACGTACTCGGCGGCGAAGGCGGCGCGCGAGCGGGCGGCGAGGGCCCCGTAGCGCGCGGCATCCGCCTCGTGTCCGAGCAGGGCCGCGGCGTCGGCGACCTGCTGCAGCGAGCGGGCGAGATAGGCGGTGGCGACGATGTCGACGTCGACCTTCGCCTGGCCCGGCTTGTCGGGCGGGGCGGCGGGGTCGAGCCAGTCGCCCAGCTGCATGCGTCCCGCCCAGAGACCACCGTCGCCCGCGTCGCGCAGCACCGCCTCGACCCACGCGCGCATGCTCGGATACTGCGCGGCGAGGACCTCGCGGTCGCCGAAACGCTCCCACAGGACGGTCGGCACCACGGTGGCCGCGTCTCCCCACGCGGCGGTGGGCCCGCCCCCGGCGAACGCCGGCAGCGCCGAGGGCACCACGAGGGGGACGACCCCGTCGGCGCGGGCCTGCTCGTGGGCGAGGTCGCGCAGCCACGACGCGAGGAAGCCCGCACAGTCGTAGAGGAACGTTGCGGTCGGCGCGAACACCTGGATGTCGCCCGTCCAGCCCAGACGCTCGTCGCGCTGCGGGCAGTCCGTCGGGATCGAGAGGAAGTTGCCCCGCATGCCCCACCGCACGTTCTCGTGGAGCTTGTCGACGAGGGGGTCGGATGCCGTGAACCAGCCGGTGCGCGTGAGATCGGTGTGCAGGACGATCGCCTCGACGTCCTCCGGGGCGACGTCGAGGCCCGTGATCTCCGCGTAGCGGAAGCCGTAGAAGCTGAAGCGCGACTCGAGGACGTCGTCGCCGCCGGACAGCTCGAAGGTGGCGGTTGCGGCGGCGTTTCGCAGGGGGCGGAGGGCGAGCTCGCCGTCCTCGAGCACCTCGGCGTGACGCACGACCACGCGCGTGCCCGCCGCCCCGCGCACGCGCAGGCGCAGGCGGCCGACGAGGTTCTGACCGAAGTCGAGGATCGTGCCGCCCGAGGCGCTCGTGACGACGGCGGCGACGGGCAGCGCCTCGATCCGCCGCACGGGCGGGGCGATGCGCGGCTCGGGCACCGGGACCCGGTCGTAGCCCGGCCGCGCCGCGGGGCCGACGCGGGCCGGGCTCCAGGATGCGCCGGCGGCGTCGCGGCGCAGGTCCTGGTGTTCGCCGGCGTAGATCCCACTGTCCACGACCGGTCCGTCTCCGCTCGCCTCCCACCCGGGGCCCGTGGCGGCCACCGTGGCGACCGTCCCGTCGGCGTAGGTCACGCGCAGCTGCGCGAGCAGCGACGGCTGGTCGCCGTAGAGGCGGTCGGTGAAGGTGAAGAACCCGTACCGCTCGGTGTACCAGGCGCCGGCGATGGTGGCCGACAGCTCGTTGGGGCCGGGGTGCACGAGCGTCGTGACGTCGACCGTCTCCAGGACCAGGCGGTCGCGGTAGGCGCTCCAGCCGGGGGAGAGGACGTCCGCCGTGACGGGGGCGCCGTTGACGGCGGGCTCGCCGACGCCGAGCGCGGTCCAGAACAGGAGCGCGCGGGTGACGGGGCGATCGAGCGTGAACCTCGTGCGGACCTCGGCGGGCTGCGCCGCGCGCGCGGGCTCGGCGAGGCCGATGGGCAGCGCGACCCACTCGCCGTCGGCGAGGAAGCCCGCCTCGACCTCGCGCGGTGCGCTCCAGGGCGTGGACCGGCCGTCCGTGCTGTGGGCGCGCACCCGCACCGGGCGCCGTTCACCGGCGGCGAGCGGGGTGAACGGCCACGCCACGAGGGCGCTCTCGTCGCCGGTGAGCGTGACCTGCTGCGCTCCGTCGGACAGCTCCGCAGACGCCTGCCGCCAGCCGGTGACGTCCCCGCCGACGACCCAGCTCAGCCGCGGACGCGCGGTCGGGACGAAGGCGGTGTCGTCGCGCACCTCGGCGCGCAGGCTCTCGATCACGGTGCTCACGGTCACGCTCCGAGCAGGGTGCAGAGCTCGCGCGCGAGCGACACGGCCCGAGGGTCGGCGCCGCCCGGCCACGGGCCGCGCACGATCGTCCAGGCGAAGGTGACGCCGGTGTCGGGGTCGGCGCACGCCAGCGCCCCCGCCGCGCCGTCGTGGCCGAAGGCTCGGGGCCCGCCGAAGGCGAGTTGCTGGGACGGCTTCTGGAAGACGATCGCGTGGGCGCGGTCGTGCTGGTGCAGCACCTCGTCGTAGCCGCGGACCTGTTGCTGGCCGATCTGCTCGACCGTGTCGGGCGAGAGGAACGGGGCGGCGCCGTCGACGCCGGTGACCGCGGCGGCGAACAGGCGCGCGAGCCCGCGGGCCGTCCCCGTCCCGGCGGTCGCGGCGTGGCCGTACCGGTAGTTGCGCGGCGAGTTGGTGTGGTCGATGTCCCGGCTGAGGGGTCCGAACACCACGGGCCCCAGGGCGGAGAACTGCGGGGTCGCGGTGGCCGACACGGGACGCACCATCGGCTTGAGCGGCGTGAAGCGGTGCTCCTGGTCGGCCGGCAGGCCCAGGTGGAAGTCGATTCCGTGGGGGGCACGGATCTCGCGCTCGTAGAACTCGTGCAGCGTCCGGCCCGTCACCCGGTGCACGAGTTCGTCGCCGAGGCTGCCGATCGTGATCGCGTGGTAGCCGAACGCGCTCCCCGGTCGCCAGAAGGGTCGCGTGTCGGCGAGACGGGCGGCCGCGGCGTGATGGTCCCACAGCTCCTCCCACGTCAGCGGCGTGCTCGCCTGGGGGAGCCCGGCCTGGTGGGAGAGCAGTTCGCGGACGGTGACGGCATCCTTGCCCTTCGCGGCGAACTCGGGCCAGTAGTGGGCCACGCGTTCGTCGAGGTCGATGAGGCCGCGCTCGAGGAGGAGCCCGATCGAGAGCCCGATCGTGTTCTTGGTCACCGAGAAGGGGATGAGCATCGAGTCGGCGCGGATGTCGGGACCGCCCCAGGCGTCGAGCACCGGGGTGCCCCGGTGGAAGGCGGCGACCTGGAACGACAGGCCGTCGTCCTCGCGGAGGTATCCGTCGAGGCGTTCGACGACGGCCGCGAGCCGCTCGTCGGCTGCGCCCTGCAGCAGGCTCGCCTCGACGGCGGGCATCGGCGCGCTCACGCGGTCACCGTCCACGATGCCGCGAGCGGCAGATCGACGACCGAGGCGCCGACGCGCAGCGTGTACGTGCCGGGCTCGACGCGCCACCCACCGCCGTCCCAATACGCGAGTCGCCGGTCGGGGAGCGGAACGGAGACGGTGCCCGTCTCTCCCGGCGACAGCTCGACGGCGGCGAAGCCGACCAGCCAGCGTTCGGGACGCTCCACCGCCGAGGCGGCGCGCTCGGCGTACACCTGGACGACCTGCTTCCCGGTGCGCGCACCCGTGTTGGTCAGCGTCACCGCGACCGCGTCGCCGTCGCGCTGCGCGTCGTCCCACGACCAGGTCGTGTAGCCGAGGCCGTGGCCGAAGGGGAAGGCGGGTGCGGCGGCCTCCTTGAGCCAGGCGCGGTAGCCGATGTGGATGCCCTCGCGGTAGCGCAGCACGCCGTCCTGCGGGGTGACGTCGACCACGGGGACGTCGGCGAGGGTCGCGGGCCAGGTGGTCGGCAGGCGGCCGCCGGGTTCGCGGGCGCCGGTCAGCACGTCGGCGATCGCGTGGCCGAACTCCTGGCCGCCGAAGTAGCCCTGCACGACGGCCGACACCTCCTGCGCCCAGGGGAGCGCGACCGGCGAGCCGGCGTTGACGACGACGATCGTGGGCGTGCCCGTCGCCGCGACGGCGCGCACGAGCGCGTCCTGCGCGCCCGGAAGGTCCAGGCTCTCGCGGTCGTAGCCCTCCGACTCGACGCGGGAGGTGGTGCCGACGACCACGACGGCGACGTCGGCGGATGCCGCGGCGGCCACGGCCCGGGCGACGAGCTCGGCGCCGGGGGTGGGCGTGGGCGCGATGCCGACGGTGGCGCTGAGCGCGCCGGCGAGGGCGCCCTGCGGGTCGCACGTGAACTCGACGCGGATGTCGCGGGGCGCGCCCGCGGTGACGGCGACCGTCGTCGTGAGCGACGGCGGGTTGAGGAAGGCGGCGCCGAGGTCGGTGCCCTCGATGACCGGGCTGTCGTCGAGGACGAGCTCGCCGTCGACGAAGAGCCGGCCGGGGTTCGCGCCCGCGAACCCGAGCTCGATCGCGCCCGTCTCGGCAGGGGTGAAGCGGGTCTCGAACACGACCGTGCGGCTCGCGGCGATGGGCGCGTCGCCGCCGAACCACACGAGCGCCGTCGAGCGGCGGTCCTCGGCGAACAGCTCCGTGCCGGCGTCGTCCAGGAAACGCACCCGCAGACCCGGCTCGCCGGTGACGGGGTTCTGCAGCTGGGCCAGCGGGATCTCGACCACGCCGTCCTGCACGAGGGCGCCGAGCTCGTAGGAGACATCGACGCCGGGAAGCGCCGCGCGCAGACCCTCCAACGGTGAGACGACGTGCGCGGGGACGACGGTGGCGCTGCCGCCGCCCTGCGTGCGGGCGTCGCGGGCGTTCTGGCCGATGACGGCGAGCGATCCGAGGGATGCCGCCTCCAGCGGCAGCGTGCCGTCGTTGCGCAGCAGCACGGTGCCGGCCACGGCCGCGTCGCGGGCGAAGGCGGGGCCGTCGATCGCGGGCACCGCGGCGCGGTCGGCCGGGTCGGCGTCGCCGAGGGCGCCGACGCGCTCGGCGAGCAGGAGCAGGCGCAGCACCTTGCGGTCGAGGTGCTCCTCGGCGACGCGACCGTCGCGGACGGCGGCGACCAGGTCGGCCCACGCGGGGGCGGGCCCGGGCATCGCGAGGTCCTGCGCGGCCGCGACGGCGTCGAGCGAGCGCACCGCCGTCCAGTCGCTGATCACGACGCCGTCGAAGCCCCATTCGCTGTTCAGCGGGGTCTCGAGCAGATCGTTCTCGGTCATCGTGACGCCGTCGACCGCGTTGTACGCGCTCATGATGCTCCAGGCGTGCGCCTCGGTCACGGCGCGCTCGAACGGGGCGAGGTACAGCTCGCGCAGTGCGCGGTCCTCGACCTCGACATCGACCGTGAAGCGGTCCGTCTCCGAGTCGTTGGCGACGTAGTGCTTCGGGCAGGCGGCCACGCCGTTGTCCTGCAGGCCGGCGACGTAGGCGGCCGCCAGCGCGCCGGAGAGTTCCGGATCCTCGCTGAAGCACTCGAAGTGGCGGCCGCCGAGGGGACTGCGGTGCAGGTTGATGGTGGGGCCGAGGACGACGTCGACATCCTTCGCGCGGGCCTCCGCCGCGGCGGCCGCGCCGTAGCGGTAGGCCAGATCCACATCCCACGACGCGGCCAGCGCCGACCCGGAGGGCAGGTTCAGCGACGGCTCGCGCTCGTCCCAGCGCGGCCCGCGCACGCCGGCGGGACCGTCCGACAGGGTCATCGCCCGCAGCCCGATCTCGGGCAGCGGCACCGTCGTCCAGAAGTCGGCGCCCTGGACGAGGGCGGCCTTCTGCTCGAGCGTCAGCTTCTCGAGCAGGGGGCGCAGGTGGTCGACGGGGGCGGTCATGGTCATCCTTTCGAGGGCGGGTGCGAGACCCGGGGGCGTCGTGTCGTCAGGCGGCGTCGGAGGAGGCGGCGGCCTCGGCCGCGAGCACCGCTCGTCGGGCGAGGCGGCGCTCCTCCTGCTTGTCGGGATCGGGCACGGGGGCCGCCATGAACAGCCGCTGCGTGTAGGGGTGCTGCGGCCGAGAGGTGACCTGGTCGCCGTCGCCGGCCTCGACGATCTCGCCCCGGTACATGACGGCCACGCGGTGGCTGACGTGACGGACGACGGCGAGGTCGTGGGTGACGAAGAGGTAGGCGACGCCCGTGCGCTCCTGGATCTCGATGAACAGGTCGAGCACGCGCGCCTGGGTCGACAGGTCCAGCGCCGACACGGGCTCGTCGCAGACGATGAGGCGAGGACTCAGCGCGAGGGCGCGGGCGATCGCGACGCGCTGGCGCTGGCCGCCCGAGAACTCACGCGGCAGGCGGCTGCGCGCATCGCCGGGCAGGCCCACCTGATCCAGCAGCTCCCGCACGCGGGTCTTGGCCTCGGCCGAGCCGACGCCGGCGACCGTGAGGGGCTCCGTCAGGATCTGCTCGATGGTCATCGACGGGTTCAGCGACGAGTACGGGTCCTGGAAGACGACCTGGATCTGCGAGCTCAGGGCGCGGCGCTCCCGCCGCCCCAGGTGCGAGATGTCCTGGCCGTCGAAGCGGATCGTCCCCGCCGTGACCGGCGCGAGCCCGAGCGCGGCGCGCCCCAGCGTCGTCTTCCCCGATCCGGACTCGCCGACCAGTCCCACCGTCTCGCCCGGCAGGATGTCGAGGGAGACGCCCTTCAACGCCCGGAACGGTTCGGCGCGGAAGCCCTTGCCGGGGTATTCGACGACGAGGTCGGTGACCTCCAGCAGCGGCGCGCTCATGCTCCGGCTCCGTTCGTGGTGGGGAGGAGGGGGCCGCGGGCGGGACCCTCGTCGAGGATCGCGTCCAGCAGCGTCTGCGTGTACGGGTGCCGCGCGTCGGTGAAGATCGCCCGCACGGGACCCTGCTCGACGAAGCGGCCGTTCTGCATGACCGTCACGCGGTCGCAGAGGTCGGCGACGACGCCGAAGTTGTGCGTGACCAGCAGCATCGCCATGTTGCGCTCCGCCTGCAGGTCGCGCAGCAGATCGAGCACCTCGGCCTGCACCGTCACGTCGAGGGCCGTCGTCGGCTCGTCGGCGATGATCAGGTCGGGGTCGGTCGAGACGGCGCCGGCGATCAGCACGCGCTGGGCCATGCCGCCCGACACCTCGAACGGGTAGGCGTCGAAGGTGCGCTTGGGCTGCGGGATGCCGACGCGGGCGAGCAGATCGAGCGCGCGCTCGCGTGCCTCGGCCTTGGACAGGCCCAGGTTCTTGCGCAACGGCTCGACCAGCTGGCTGCCGATCGTGAACGACGGGTCGAGGTTGCTCATCGGCTCCTGGGGGATGTAGCCGATGCGCTTGCCGCGGATGCCGGAGTACGCGCGCTCCGAGGCGTCGGCCAGCTCGGTGCCCTCGTAGAGGATCGAGCCGCCGGTGACGGTGCCGCCGCGCGGGAGCAGCCCCAGGACGGCGAACGCCGTCTGGGTCTTGCCCGATCCGGACTCGCCGATGAGGCCGTGGACCTCGCCGCGGCGGATGTCGAGGGACACGCCGTGCACCACCTCGATGTGCGAGCGGTCCGGCTGGTCGTAGCCGACCCGCAGGTCGCGCACCTGGAGCACCGTCGCGCTCGCCTTGCTGCGCGCGTCCTCGGGGTGCACGATCACGTCGGCGCCGTCGAGGACCGGCGGCTCGTCGGGGTCGACGAGGTCGCCGCCGCCGAGTCGCACCGACGTCGTCACCGCGGCGATCGAGCCGGTGGCGGTCGTGACGGCGCGGCGGCGCTTGCGGCGCACCGTCACGGTCCGCTCGAGCTCGTCGCGCATGACGTTGGCGAGCAGCGTCAGGGCGATGCAGGTCAGGGCGATGGCCAGCGACGGCCACAGCATGAGCGTGGGCTGCTTGTAGATGCTCTTGAAGCCGTCGTTGAGCATGGCGCCCCAGGTGGGCACCGACGAGTCGCCGAGGCCGAGGAACTCCAGGCCGGACTGGATCGCGATGGCGATGCCCGCGATGATCGCCGACTGGATGATGATCGGCGCGCGCACGACCGACAGCACGTGGCGGCCGATGATGCGGACGTCGCTGAGGCCGGAGACGCGCGCGGCATCCACGTAGAGCTCGGCGCGCACGGCCGTGACGGACGCGAACACCAGCCGGAAGTAGGCGGGCGACAGGAGGACGCCGAAGATGAGCATCGACAGCCACACGGAGGGGCCCAGCGCGGCGCGCGCCGCGAGCAGGACGACCATCGCCGGAAGCGCCATGTTCAGCTCGGTGACCCAGGTGGCCACCGTGTTGAACCAGCCCTGGTAGTAGCCGGCGATCAAGCCGGCCACGACGCCGAGCAGGAGGGCGGTGATCAGCGCCACGAGCGCCGCGGCGATGCTGGTCTGCGTCGACAGCAGCAGACGCGAGAACACGTCGCGGCCGGCGCTGTCGGTGCCGAGCAGGTGAGCGCCGCCGGGCGGGGCGAGGATCGCGCGGATGTCGGCGTAGTTGGGGTCCTGCGGGGCGATGACGGGACCGATGATCGCGATCACGGCGACCAGGGCGAGGAACGCGAGGGAGACGAGGCCGAGCGGGCGGCGCACGAGCCGGCGCATCAGCGAGACGCGCACGGGCGCCACGGGCACGGCGGGGGGAACGTCGACAGCGGTCATGACAGACGCACCTTCGGGTTGAGAGCGGCCTGAACGAGATCGATCAGGAGGTTGACGACGACGACGATGATCGCGAAGACGATCACCAGGCCCATGACGGCGGGGATGTCGCCCTGCGTCGTGGCCTTGACGGTCAGCTGGCCCATGCCGGGGATCGCGAAGACCTGCTCGACGATGACGGCGCCGCCGAGCAGCCCGATGAACTGGACCGCGAGCACCGCGAGGGCGGGACCGCCGGCGTTGCGCAGCACGTGCTTGTAGACGACGGAGCCCGTCGACAGGCCGCGCGAGCGGAGCGTGCGGACGTAGTCGCGGGACATCGCGTCGATCACCGAGCCGCGCACCTGCTGGGCGACGGTGGCGATGGCGCCCAGCGAGAGGGCGATGATCGGCAGCGTCACGGACGCGATCCAGCCGCTGAACGATGTGGTGAGGGGGACGAACCCGGTCGCCTTGAACCAGTGCAGCTCGATCGCGAAGACGAGCACGAGGCCCAGGGCGATGAGGAAGCCGGGGATCGCGAAGCCGATGAGCGAGAGGAACTGGACGAGGCCGTCGATCCACCCGCCGCGGCGGGCGGCGAGCACGCCCAGGACGATCGAGAGGACCGCGGAGACGAGGGTGGCGCCGATCACGATCGAGAGCGTCACGCCGACGCGTCCCGACACGCTGACGCTGACGAGCTCGCCGCTGAACCAGCTGCGGCCCAGGTCGCCCGTGAGCGCCGAGGTCAGCCAGTCCCAGTACTGCACCAGGAGGGGCCGGTTCAGGCCGAGCTCCTCGGTCTTCTTGGCGACCGTCTCGGCCGTGGCGGTCTCGCCGAGGATGCGGCGGGCGATGTCACCGCCGGCCGCATAGAGCAGCACGTAGGCGAGGAAGGAGATGACGGCGACGAGGACGACGCCCGAGGCGATCCGCCTGAGGATGAAGGTGAGCATGGCTCTCTCCGGGTTCGAGCGGCGCTGCCCGCCTGCGGAGGCCGCAGGCGGGCAGCGCGGCGGATCAGTTCTTCGGCGAGAAGCTGAAGATCGACGGGTAGGCGTTCGTCGGCCAGAAGTCGACGGTCGTGTTCGCGTCGGTCGCGAAGGAGCCCTGCACGCGGAAGAACGGGGCGAACCATGCCTGGTCGACCAGGTACTTGTTCAGGTCCTTCAGCGCCTGGTCGGACTCCTCGGTGGAGCCGGTCTGGATCGTCGCGATGTACTCGTCGACCTTCGGGTCCTGGGACTTGAAGGGGTTGAAGGTCGCGCCGGGGGCGATCATGAAGTTGATCAGCTGCCAGTCGGGGTCCTGCTGCAGCGCCATCCAGGTCGCCGGGTACTTCGGCGTCAGCATGTCGGAGATGAAGTTGTTCGTCCCGGTGTCGGTGTACTGCACCGTGACGCCGATGTCCTGCAGCTGCTGCTTGATCAGGTCGAACGAAGTCTGGAAGGCGGCGACCGAGGGCATGTTGATCGTCAGCCCGTTCGCGTAACCGGCCTCGGCGAGCAGCTTCTTGGCGCCCTCGGGGTCGTAGGCGTACGTCGAGTCCAGCGCGGCGTCGTACGCGACGGAGGAGGTGGGGAAGACCTGCTCGGTGACGGTGCCGTAGCCGCTCTGCAGCGACTGCAGGAGCGCCTCGCGGTCGAAGGCCATGTTGATGGCCTGGCGCACCTTGACATCGCCCAGCGCCGGGTTCATCGTGCCCGCGCGGTCGAACAGGAGCAGGCCCTGGAAGTCGAGCTCGTTGGACGCGATCGTCCAGCCCGAGCCCTCGACCTCGCTGATGGTCGTGTTGTCGGCGATCTTCGCGCCGTTGGCCTCGCCGGCCTTGATGGCGTTCAGGATGGCGGTGGTGTCGTCGATCACGTTGACGGTCAGGTTGTCGTACTTGACGGCATCCTTGTTCCAGTAGTCGGGGTTCGCCGTGTACACGTACGTCGTGCCCGTGACCGTGGCGGCCGTGTCGAGGATGTAGGGGCCCGATCCGACCGGCTTGGTGGCGACGTCCGCGTCGGTGAACGACGACGGGGCGGCGACGAGGCCCTGGGCGAGCGAGAGCGAGTTGAGCAGCGCCGGGTTCGGGGCGGTGAGCGTGATGGTCACCGTGTGGTCGTCGGTGGCGGCGTAGACGTTGCCCTTCATGGTTCCCGCCTGCGGCGAGGTGCCGTCGCGGAAGCGCTCCAGGCTGGCGACGACGGCCTTCGCGTCGACGGGCGTGCCGTCGGTGAAGGTCGCGTCGGTGCGCAGCGTGAGCGTGAGGACCGTCTTGTCGTCGTTGTAGGACCACTCGGTGGCCAGGTTGGGCTGGAGCTGACCCTTCGAGTCCTGTCGGAGGAGGGTGTCGAACACCGCCTCGAAGTACTCGCTGCGGTTTCCCCATTCGGCGCCCGCGCCGATGTCGTAGCTCGTGGGGGCGGCGATCGTGATGAGGGTGAGGCGGTCTGCCCGCTCACTGCTCGACCCGCTGCCGCCGCCGGATTCCCCGCCACCGGCGCAGCCGGTGAGTGCGAGTGCAGCGACGACCGCGAGGGCTGCTGTGGCCTTCCAACGGAACATCCTTGGTCCCTTTCTCGGGTGGGCGATACCCCTGCGGACCGCCCTGTCGGGGGACGCTAGCAGCAAATCCGAAGGAGCACTAGGTTTTGAAGTCAAATATCTAACGACTACTAGGTTTTCGTTATGAAACCGTGCACACTGGTGCCGACGGCGCCGAACCGCGGCGACCGGGATGGGGCACGATGGTCACGATGACCGAGACGACGACACCGCGACGCGCACAGCGCGGCGAATACGCCAAGAGCGAGGTCACGCGCAACGCGATCCTCGATGCGGCGCTGGAGGTGTTCGCCCAGGGCGGCTACCGGGCGGGATCCCTCCGGGAGATCGCGCAGCGCGTCGGCATGAGCGAAGCCGGCCTGCTGCACCACTTCAAGAACAAGAGCACGCTCCTGCTCGCGGTGCTCGACCACCGCGACGAGCAGTCGCGCAAGGTCGTCGACTTCGACGACGAGGACGGGGTCGAGACGCTGCGCGCGCTCGTGCAGCTCGCCCGCTACAACGCCTCGATCCCCGGCGTCATCGAGCTCTTCTGCACCCTGTCGGCCGAGGCCACGTCGCCGTCGCACCCCGCGCACGGCTATTTCTTGCGCCGCTACGAGTACGTCCGCTCCAGCATCGCGGCGGCCTTCCGGAAGATCGAGGCCGACGGACGTCTGATCGGCACCATCGATCCCTTCCGTGCCGCGGTGGCGACCACCGCGCTCATGGACGGCCTGCAGGTGCAGTGGCTGCTCGACCCGACGTCGACGGACATGGCCGAGGCGCTCGCGGAGTTCTTCCGCGGGTTCGTGCGCGGCTACGACCTCGACGCGCTGGAGCAGATCCTCGACGCGCGGATGGGTGCCGAGCCGGACGTCGCCCCGTGATCCGGCTGCCCTTCCACCAGGGGTGGACGGTCGCGCCCAAGCTCGCCGCGTTCGAGAGCCGGGAGGCGGCGACGGCGCCGGTGCCGGTCGCGATCCCGCACGATGCGCTGCGCGACCTTCCCCGCGGCGCCGACAACGACGGCGGCGTCCACACCGGCTACATCCCCGGCGGGGTGTTCGTCTACGCGCGCTCCTTCGAGGTGCCCGCCGCGTGGGAGCACAAGAGCGTCACGATCGAGTTCGAGGGCGTCTACCGCGACGCCGTCGTCTACGTCAACGGCGACTTCGCGGCCCATCAGCCCGACGGCTATGCGGCGTTCGCGGTGGCCGTCGACGCGTTCCTGCGGTTCGGTCGCACCAACACGATCACGGTGGAGGCGCGCGCCCACCGCGACAGTCGCTGGTACACGGGTGCCGGCATCTACCGGCCCGTCCACCTCGTGGTCGCCGACCCCGTGCATCTCAGCCTGGACGGCACGACGGTGACCACCCCCGACATCGATGCCGAGCGTGCGGTCGTCGAGGTCGCCACGCGCGTCGAGAACCTCACGCGTCACACCCGCACGGTCCGGCTCCGCTGGGAGCTGGTCGATCCCCGCGGCGGCACGGTCGCCGCGACGCACGCGCCCGTCACGGTGCTGCCCGGGGCGTCGGCCGTCGCCCGGGCGCGTCTGATCGCCGAGCGCCCCGCGCTGTGGGGGCCCGACGATCCCGCCCTCCACGAGGTGCGGGTGACGCTCGCCGACGAGGCCGCGGGGGAGGAGGTGGAGGGCGGCGGTGCGGTGCTCGACGAGGATGCCGTCCGCTTCGGCATCCGGCGCCTGCAGCTCGACCCGCAGCACGGTCTGCGCATCAACGGCGTCGTGGTGGATCTCCGCGGCGCGTGCGTCCACCACGACAACGGCGCGCTCGGGGCGATCACGCACCCCGACGCCGAAGACCGGCGCGTGCGGCTGTTGAAGGATGCCGGGTTCAACGCGATCCGCAGCGCGCACAACCCCGCCTCCCGGGCGCTGCTGGACGCCTGCGACCGACACGGCATGCTCGTGATGGACGAGTTGAGCGACGTGTGGACGCGCGCCAAGACGGGCTTCGACGCGTCGGTCGGCTTCGACGGCCGGTGGTCCGCGTCGGTCGCCGCGCTCGTCGCGAAGGACCGCAACCGTCCGAGCGTCATCCTGTACTCGATCGGCAACGAGATCCTCGAGCTGGCGACGCCGCACGGCGCGACGTGGAGCCGGCGCATCGCCGAGGAGTTCCGCCGTCTCGACCCGACCCGCTACGTCACCAACGGCATCAACGGTGTGATCGCGAACATGGAGCGGCTGCCGGAGATCCTCGGCGAGATCGCCGCGACCGACCCGAACACGATGATGGCCGGACTCGGCGCCCAGATGGCCGCCGCGAACGCGTCGGAGCTGATCACCCGCTCCACGGAGGAGTCGGCCGCCGTGCTCGACGTCGTCGGCTTCAACTACGGCGATGCCCGCTACGAGCTCGACGCGGAGCTGTTCCCCGACCGCATCATCGTCGGCTCGGAGACCTTCCCCGACCGCATCGCGCACCTGTGGGAGCAGGTGCGCCGGCTGCCGCACGTCATCGGCGACTTCACCTGGACCGGGTGGGACTACGTCGGCGAGGCCGGCATCGGTCGGGTCGAGTACACCGACGTCGACGGGTACCGCTCGACCGGCACGACCGGGCCGTACCCGTATCTGCTCGCGCAGTGCGGCGACATCGATCTGACGGGGCGGCGCACCCCGGCATCCTTCTACCGGGAGATCGCGTTCGGGTTGCGCCGCGCGCCGGCGATCGCCGTGCACCGGCCCGCGCACCACGGCCGGCCGGTGGAGAAGACGCCCTGGTCGTGGGATGACGTCGTGTCGTCGTGGTCGTGGGCCGTCGAGGCGGGTGCGCCGGTGACGGTCGACGTGTACGCGGATGCCGAGGAGGTCGAGCTGCGTCTGGTCGACGCGGACGGCGACCGCCTGATCGGCCGGGCGCCGGTGGGCGACCCGCGCCCGCTCATCGCGCGGTTCGAGACGCACTACCGCCCGGGGCGGCTGGTGGCGATCGCGTGGCGGGGCGGGGTGGAGGTCGGTCGTACCGACCTGGTCACCGCGGGCGCGCTCGCGCTGCGCGTTCGTGCCGAACAGGATGCCGTGGACGCCGACGGCGGCCTGGCCCATCTCGTGATCGAGCTCGCGGATGCCGCTGAAGCCAGTGCCGATACCGGTACGGACGGCGCCGTGGTGTGCGACCGCGACGCGGAGGTGACGGTCCAGGTGACCGGCGCGGGCGAGTTGGCGGCGCTCGGGTCGAGCCGTGCGCGGACGACGGAGTCGTTCGCCGGTCCGTCGCGTCGCACGCACGACGGACGGGCGCTCGCCGTGGTGCGCGCCACGGGTGAGGGAGAGATCACGGTCACCGTGTCGGCGGAGGGATACGCCCCCGTCGTGCGGCGACTGGTCGCGCAGTCGCGGTAGGGAGTGTTGCGGGAACCTGCCTCTGCTAGCGCGAGCTCTCGGTGGAGCGGAGGACATTGAGGCGCTCCTGAAGGCCGTACTTCACGGTCGGCCATTCCCCGTCGATGATCGAGTACACGACCGTGTCGCGGATGGTCCCGTTCTCGAAGACCGTGTGGTTACGCAACACGCCGTCTTGCTTCGCGCCCAGCTTCTCGATGGCCGTGCGGGATTGCCGGTTGTGCCAGTGCGCGCGGAACTCGACTGCCCCGCAGCCCAGATCGTCGAACGCGCGACTCAGCAGCAACAGCTTGGCGGCGGGGTTGATCCCTGTTCCTTGCGCATTCCTGCCCAGCCACGTGCCTCCGATCTCCAGGCGTCGATTCGTCGGCTCGATGTTCAGGTACGACGTCATGCCGACGGCACGGTCGGAGGCGGCATCGATCACAGCCCACGGAACCATCGAGCCCTCGGCGTGCGCGGCGAGACGGTTCTCGATGGTCCCCGACATCTCGTCCGGCGAGGGAATGTGGGTGTACCAGGCTTCCCACATATTGCCCACTCGAACGGCGTCGACCAGGTCGGCGCGATGCGCCGCGCTGAGCGGTTCCACACGCACGAACTCATTGCTGAGAACTGGAGCGGCGAGGAAGTCCATTTCCCCATCGTATGGTTCCCGCTCACCTCGACATCGAGCCCCACCATCCTCGAGCAACACGCCCGAGGCGCCCGCGACGCGCGGCGTCAGAAGGGTGGTGGCTCGGCCGGCGTGGCGGGTTCGGGGACGAATCTCACCAGGCTGCGTGGGTGGTCTTCGTAGTGTCGTCCGGTGGGTGAGGTCCATTGGAGGGTTCCGTGGCCGAGGTGTCTGACCTGCCAGGCGGTGTGGTGCTTCACGGTGTGGTGGCGGCGGCACAGGTGGGCGAGGTTGTCGGGTGCGGTGTGGCCGCCGTGGCTGGCGGGGGTGGTGTGGTCGCGGTCGCAGCGGTGGGTGGGGCGGGTGCAGCCGGGGGTGCGGCAGCGTTCATCCCGGGCGGCGAGGTAGCGGCGCAGCTCCGCGGACGGCCGGTACCGGTCGACGGCGACGGGGATGCCGGTGGTCGGGTCGGTGAACACCCGATCCCAGCCAGGCGCGAGTCCCGCCAACCGGCGGGCGATCGCGGGGTCGATGGGCCCGTACCCGGTGAGGAGGGCCGGGCCGCTGTTCGGGTCGCCGGCGAGCGTGAGGGCGGGGATCGTCACCTGAATCTGCGCCGTCACCGCCTCGATACCGGCCCCGGTGGCGCGGGTGGAGGCAGTGGCGGTCAGGAGCAGGTCGGTGAGGATGTCCGCGCGCACCTGCGCCAGAGTGCGGGAGTCCTTCACGGCGGTCGGGGTCGTGGCCGTGGGCGTGGTCGTGCAGGTCGCGTCGGTGGGGCGGGCGGGGCCGGTGATGAGCGTGTCGGCGCCGGTGAGGGCAGCCGCGTCGGTGGCATCCGCCTCACCGTCGATGCCCTCGTCGGTCTGGTCGAGGATCGCCCGACCCCGGGCCGTCAGGGTGTCGTGGATCGCGTGTGCGAGCGGGGCGGGAAGATCCGCGATGAGTCTGGCCATCCCATCCTCCAACGGGAACAACCGCACGGACCGCTCCTCATACGCGCGCTGCGCAGCCTGGGTGAACGCAGTCGGGTCGATGGTCGCCGCGATCGCCTTCGCCGCCGCCGCCATCCGCGCAGGCGACTCCGACCGGGCCGCCTCCAGAGCGAGGGTCTCGTAGCGTGCCCGGTTTTCCTCGGTCGTCAACAGCGTGCCGGTGCGGCTGATCGCCCACGCGTGAGCGGCATCGATCTCCCCGCCCGCCCACACCTCAAACGTCCGCGGGAACAGGGTGGTCAGCAGGTATGCCTCCGACATCCGGCGTTGCACACCCCGATCCGACGCCCGCAGCGCCATCGCGAGCTCCAACGCGACTTCCCGCAACGGCAGATCCGCATCCGACGACTTCACCGACCGCCCCTGTTGCTGCGCCTCCTGCCTCAGCACCGCGGCACGTTCCGCGACCACATCCACTGCCGCGGCCAGCAACCTCGCCTCGGCGGCCTGCGCCTGAGCCGCCCGACGCCGCGCATCCACGACACCGGTCACCACGGCATCCAGCCCGGGCCAGGTCGTATCACCCTCACGGATAGTCGACAGCGCGTGCATCATCACCCCTGACCCGGCCACAACCGGAGGACAGGACCCGCAACGGAAGGTGGGCACGCACGGGGTTTCTTCACCCTACTATAGAACAAACATTCGAAACACGCAAGAGCGACATCGGTGCCGGACCCCGTGGGATCGCGGCATCCGCCGCTTACCGCCGCGTCGGGTCGGGCAGCGAGATCGGCGTCGTCCCGGCGACCTCGTCGCTGAACTCCTCGGGCGCCACGACGGTCAGCGGTCGCGTCTCGTCGAGGGAGAGGGCGAAACGGCGCGACTCGTGGCGGTGCAGCCGCCCCGACCAGAGGAGCCAGCCGAACCCGATCGCGAAGGCGACCAGCGCCGCCGCGGCGCCGAGGAGGATGGCGGCGCGGGCGCCGTACTCCGCGGCGACCCAGCCGACGATCGGGGCGCCGATGGGCGTCCCGCCCATGAGGATCGCCATGTAGAGCGCCAGCACGCGGCCGCGCAGGGCCGGATCGGTCGTCGTCTGGACGTAGCCGTTGGCGGTGGTGAGCGTCGTGACGACGGCGAACCCGGTGAACATCAGCGTGAGGGCGTACAGCCAGTAGTCGGGCATGAAGGCCGACACGGTGCCCGCGACCGCGAACATCCCCGTGCCGACGATCACGAGGCGCATGCGCGCGCGATCGCGGCGCGCGGCCAGCAGGGCCCCCGCGAGCGAGCCGATCGCGAGGATCGAGCTGAGCAGGCCGTAGCCGTCGGCGTCACGACCGAACTCGAGCGCCATCGTCGAGGCGAAGATCGGGAAGTTCATGCCGAAGGCGCCGAGCAGGAACACCATGATGAACGTGACGACCAGGTCGGGGCGCCCGCCGACGTAGCGGAACCCGTCGGCCAGGCGCGACGCCCCCGGCGCCGTGATCCGCGGCACCAGCTCCTCGGAGCGGATGAGGCGCAGGGCCACGATCATCGCGAGGAAGGTGACGGCGTTCACGAGGAACACCCAGCCGGTGCCGACCGCGACGATCACGATGCCGGCGACGGCCGGCCCGATCATGCGGGCGCCGTTGAAGGATGCCGCATTCAGCGCGACCGCGTTCGATGCGTTCTCGCGGTCGACCAGATCGGAGACGAACGCCTGCCGCGCCGGGTTGTCGAACGCGGCGACCAGTCCGAGCGCGAAGGCGAACACGTACATGAGCGGGAGCGTCATGACGCCGCTGAGGATCAGGATGCCGATGGTCGCGCCCAGCACCAGGAGCGATCCCTGCGTCACCATCAGCAGGCGGCGCCGCTCGAAGCGGTCCGCGACCCAGCCGGTGACGCTCACGAGCAGCAGCGGCGGGGCGAACTGCAGCGCCATCGTGACGCCCATGGCGCCCGCGTCGTTGTGCGTCAGCTGGGTGAGAACGACCCAGCTGAGCGCCGTGGCCTGCATCCATGCGCCGATGTTGGAGACGAGGGCGCCGATGAACCAGACGCGGTAGTTGAAGACGGAGAAGGAGCGGAACATCGCGGAGGAGCTCATCGCGCGGCCACCTCGCGCATCAGCTCGGCCGCGGCGCTCAGGAGGTCGCGCTGCTCGTCGGTGAGCTCGGACAGGGCCTGCTCGAGCCACGAGTCGCGGCGGCGCACCGTCTCGTCCACGACCGCGCGGCCGGTGTCGGTCAGCGCGATGTTCACCTTGCGGCGATCGTCCGCGTCGGCGGTGCGGGTGAGGTAGCCCGACTCCTCCAGCCCGTTCACGGTGCGGTTCATCGACGGCGCCGAGACCCGTTCCCGGTCGGCGAGCTCGCCGAGGGTGTGCTGGCCGTGCACCGACAGGGCCGCGAGCACGGCGAACTGGCCGTCGCTCATCGTGTCGACCGCGCGCTGCGAGCGCAGACGTCGCGCGAGGCGGAAGGTCGCCATTCGCAGATCGGAGGCGGCGGTGGACAGTTCGGGTGCGGCGGGGGTGGTATCGGTGCTCATTCCGATATTTAGCATAGCTCATTAGTCATGCTAAATATCCGCATCCTCCATCTCCTTCATCCCCTCGTCGCGGCGCCCCTCGCGTCCGAGGGGGATCGTCGCGAGCAGCCCGATCACGAGGAAGCCGGCGGCGGTGAAGGCCGACAAGCGCGTGGCATCGGAGAACGCCGCCTTCGCGTCCTGCGCGATCGGAGCCGTCTCGGGGTTCGCGGCGAGGCCCGCGATCGCCCCGCCGGAGCTGTCGACGACGGCCGACACGATCTGATCCCGCTCCTGCGCGGGCAGCCCGCGCGCGTCGAGCGCGGAGGAGAGGATGCCGGCGGTGCCGGAGAACAGCACGGTGCCCAGGATCGCGATGCCGAGCGCCGACCCGACCTGCCGGGCCGTGGACTGCGTGCCCGATCCCTGCCCCGACAGCTCCACGGGCACGTCCTGGAGGATGACGCCCGTGAGCTGCGCGGTCGCCAGGCCGACGCCGAAGCCGTAGACGAACAGGGCCGGCAGCAGCCAGAGCCACGCCGTCTGCGTCCCGGCATCCCAGCCCACGACGAGCCCGGCCGCGGCGACGCCCACGATCTCGGCGACGAGGCCCGCACGCACGATCAGCACCGGGCCGATGCGGCCGCTGGACGCCCCGGCGAACCCGCTCGCGACGAACGAGCCGGCCGCCAGGGCGATGAGGATCAGTCCGGTCTGGAGGGCGTCGAAGCCCAGGACGAACTGCAGCCAGAGCGGCAGCGACAGGATGATGCCGAACTCGCCGAGGGCGACGACCAGCGCCGCGATGTTGCCGCTGCGGAACGTCGCGATCGAGAACAGGCGCGGATCGAGCAGCGTCGGCCGGCCGCGTCGCGCCTGACGTCGCGACCACGTCACGAACGCGACGGCGGCGAGCGCGGCCAGGAGGAAGGCGAGGGGCACGGGCGACAGGGGGAGGGGCCAGCTCCAGCCGCCGACCGTGAAGGCGTCGTTCACCTCCCACCAGCCGAGGGTGCGCCCCTCGATGAGCCCGAAGACCAGGGCGCCGAACAGGACGACGGACAGCACGGCGCCGACGGCGTCGAGGGACGGCGCGTTCGCGGCGCGCGACTCCGCGACCGCCCACAGGACGCCGATCGCGATGATGATCCCGAGCGGGATGTTGATGCCGAAGGCCCATCGCCACGAGAACGAGGTGGTGAGCCAGCCGCCGAGCAGCGGGCCCACCGCCGCCATCCCGCCGATCGTCGACCCCCACACCGCGAACGCGATGCCGCGCTCGCGGCCGTGGAAGGTCGCGTTCAGTAGCGACAGGGTGCTCGGCAGCATCATCGCCCCGCCCACGCCCTGCACGAGCCGGGAGAGGATGAGCAGGTCGCCCGTCGGGGCGAGCGCCGCCGCGACCGACGAGCCCGCGAACAGCACGACGCCGATCAGCAGCAGCCGGCGCCGGCCGATGCGGTCGGCCAGCGACCCGAACAGCAGCAGCAGTGAGGCGAAGACGAGGGTGTAGGCCTCCTGTACCCACTGCACCTGTGTCGACGAGATGTCCAGATCGGTGACGATGGCGGGGATCGCGACGTTGACGATCGTCGAATCCACGATGATGAGCGCGACGGCGAGGCTGATGAAGACCAGACCGAACCACCGACGAGACGTGACGTCCTTCATGAATGGCTAGCTTATCTAGCTATCTGGCGAATCCCAACCCCTAGACTCGCACCATGGCAGCGGCGCGGCGCGAAGAACGCTCGTTCACCGATTCCCACGGCATCCGCATCGTCTTCGATGTCTACGTGCCGGGGCCCGACGATCACGTCGCCCGCGGCGTGGTGCAGCTGCTGCACGGCGTCGGGGAGCACGCCGGACGCTACGCGCACGTCGCGGCGGCCCTGACCGCGGCGGGCTACATCGTCTACGCCGACGACCACCGCGGACACGGCCGCACCGGCATGGCGCAGCACGACGGCGACGCCCGCCGGCTCGGCCGGCTCGGACCCGGCGGCCTGCGCGCCGCCGAGGCCGCGTGCGCTCAGCTCACCGGCATCATCCGCGACGAGAACCCCGACCTGCCGCTCATCCTGATCGGCCATTCCTGGGGCTCCTTCCTCGCCCAGATGCTGCTGAACCACCACCCCGAGGCCTACGACGCCGTCGTGCTCACCGGCTCGGCGCTGCGCTGGCCGGGATCGCTCAACTCGGGTGACCTCAACGCGCCGTGGAAGGCTCCGGATGCCCTGGGCTCCGAGTGGCTGTCCTCCGACCTGGCCGTCGGCCGTGCCTTCCTGGACGACCCGCTGACCACGTCGGAGCCGCTGGCCAGGCTCTTCGGCCCGATCGACACCCTGCGGCTCATCGGCAAGCCGGCGAAGAACCTCCCGCGCGACGTCCCCGTGCTGCTCATGGTCGGCCGCGACGACACCGTCGGCGGACCCCGCAGCATCCACCGCCTCGCCGACGCCTACCGCACCCGCTCGGGGCTCACCGACGTCACGACGCTGATCTACCCGGACGTGCGGCACGAGGTCTTCAACGACGTCACCCGTGAGGACGTCATCGCCGATCTGCGGGCCTGGCTCGACCGGCGCTTCCCCGCGCGCGGCTGAGGAGACCGTCGGGCGCGGACCTCGTACGCTGGAGACATGCACGGGGAATACAAGGTTCCGGGCGGCAAGCTCGTCGTCGTCGATCTCGAGGTCGACAACGGGCGCATCGCCGACTTCCATCTCGCCGGAGACTTCTTCCTCGAGCCCGACGACGCCCTCGCCGACATCGATGCGGCCGTCACGGGCCTTGCTGTCGAGACGGATGCCGCGGGCATCGCCGCCGCCGTCCGCGGGGCCCTGCCCGAGGGGGCGCAGCTGCTGGGGTTCACCCCGGAGGCGGTCGGCACCGCCGTGCGGCGCGCGCTCGTGACGGCACCCGGCTGGCGCGACTTCCGGTGGGAGGTCGTGCACGAGAAGGCCGTCTCGCCGGCGATGAACCTCGCCCTCGACGAGGTGCTCACCACCCGGGTCGGCGACGGCCGCCGCACCCCGACGCTGCGCATCTGGGAGTGGGACCAGTCCGCGGTCGTCATCGGGTCGTTCCAGTCGTACCGCAACGAGGTCGACCCGGAGGGCGCCGCCCGCCACGGCTTCGACGTCGTCCGGCGCATCTCGGGCGGCGGCGCGATGCTCATGGCGGCGGGCTCGATCGTGACCTACTCGCTCTACGTCCCGGCATCCCTGGTCGCGGGTCTGACTTTCGCCGACTCGTACGCCTTCCTCGACGACTGGGTGCTGCAGGCGCTGCGCTCGCTCGGCATCGACGCGACCTACCAGCCGCTCAACGACATCGCCTCGCCCTCGGGCAAGATCGGCGGCGCCGCGCAGAAGCGGCTCGCCAACGGCGGCGTGCTGCACCATGCGACGCTGTCGTACGACATGGACGGTCAGGTCATGACCGAGGTGCTGCGCATCGGCCGCGAGAAGCTGAGCGACAAGGGCACGGTGTCGGCGGCGAAGCGCGTCGATCCCCTCCGCAGCCAGACCGGCCTTCCGCGTGAGGCGATCATCGAACGGTTCGTGCAGACCTTCTCCACGCTCTACGGAGCCGAGCCCGGACGTATCACCGAAGAGGAATACGCCGAGGCGGAGGCGCTGGTCGCCGAGAAGTTCTCGACCGACGCGTGGCTGCAGCGGGTGCCGTGACGGCCGCCGAGCCGGGCACGGTCGAGATCCATCGGGGCGACAACCTGGCGCTCGCGCGGGCGCTGCCGGATGCCGCCTTCACCCTGATCTACCTCGATCCGCCGTTCAACACCGGGCGGCGCCAGGGCAAGGCCATCGAGTCCGCCGACCGCGACGGCGTGCGCGGGGAGGTCAAGGCGGGCTTCCGGGGCACCAGCTACGCGCGCCTGCGCGGCGACCTGCGCCGCTACGACGACCGCTTCGACGACTACTGGGACTTCCTCGAGCCGCGCCTGCGGGAAGCCTGGCGGCTGCTGGCCGACGACGGCACCCTGTACCTGCACCTCGACTACCGCGAGGCCCACTACGCGAAGGTGCTGCTGGACGCCCTCTTCGGGCGCGAGTGCTTCCTCAACGAGCTGATCTGGGCGTACGACTACGGGGCCAAGAGCCGGCGGCGCTGGCCGACGAAGCACGACACGATCCTCGTCTACGTCAAGGACCCGAAGTCCTACGTCTTCGACGCGGAGGCGGTCGACCGCGAGCCCTACATGGCCCCCGGATTGGTCACCCCCGAGAAGGCCGCGCGCGGCAAGCTTCCGACCGACGTCTGGTGGCACACGATCGTCCCGACGAGCGGGCGCGAGAAGACCGGCTACCCGACGCAGAAGCCGGAGGGCATCCTGCGGCGCATCGTGCAGGCGTCCAGCCGTCCCGGCGACCGCGTCCTCGACCTGTTCGCCGGCAGCGGCACGACCGGCGCGGTGTGCGCCGCGCTCGGACGCCACGCCGTGCTCGTCGACGACAATCCGGAGGCGATCGCCGTCATGCGCCGCCGCATCCCCGGGGCGTCCGTGATCGGCGACGACTGAGGGCGGGCGTGCCATGATCGGTGGCGTGCACGACGATCCCGAGACCACCCTGTCCGCCGGACGCGTTCGCGGACGCTGGCGGGTCGACGCCGACGGGACGCGGTCGGCCGCCTTCCTCGGCATCCCCTTCGCCGAGCCGCCCGTCGGCGACCTGCGCTTCGCGGCGCCGGTGCGCGCCGCGGCGTGGGACGGGGTGCGCGACGCGGGCGTCTTCGGCGCCACCGCGCAGCGCGGCGACCCGGGCATCACGCTGATCCCCGAGCCGAGCATCCCCGGATCGTCGACGCTGAACGTCAACGTCTTCACCCCCGATCCCGGCGCGGCCGGGCTCCCCGTGCTGGTGTGGATCCACGGCGGCGGGTTCTTCTCCGGATCGCCGGCCAGCCCCTGGTACGACGGACGCCGCTTCACGCGCGACGGCGTCGTCACGGTCACGATCTCGTACCGCCTCGGGGTCGACGGCTTCGGTGCGATCGCGGGTGCCCCCTCCAACCGCGGCGTGCGCGACTGGCTGGCCGCTCTGGAGTGGGTCCAGGAGAACATCGCCGCGTTCGGGGGAGATCCCGCACGCGTCACGATCGCGGGGCAGTCGGCCGGTGGCGGTGCGGTGCTGACCCTTCTCGGGATGCCGGCGGCGCAGCACCTGTTCCGTCGGGCGTGGTCGATGTCGGCGGCGCTCGGCGACGTCGCCCCGGAGCGTGCGCGGGCGTTGACCGCCGGGATCGCGCGCGCGGCGGGCGTGACGGCCGATCGCGACGGTCTCGCGTCGATCGATGAGGAGCGCCTCCTGGCCCTGCAGAAGCAGGCGACGGCGATCGATCCCCGGGCCGTCGGTGCGCTGCTGAGCGAGGGGCTCTCGCTCGGTCCCGAGATCGACGGCGACCTGCTGACCCGGCCCACCGGCGAGGCGCTGGCCGCCGGGGTCGGCGCCGACAAGCCGCTCGTGCTCGGCACGACCGACGACGAGTTCACGATGGCGCTGGCGGGTGCCGCGCGCACGCTCCGCTGGGTGCCGCGGGCCATCGTGCTCGGCCGGCTGGGCCTCGGTCGTGAGCGGCGGCGCGCGTACCTGGCGGCCAACGCCGACGTGGCCGCACGCGGCACTGCGCGGATCGCGGGCCGCTACGTGACCGACCGGATGTTCCGGCTGCGCAACGTCGAGCTCGCCGACCGGCGGGGCGCGGCGCCGACGTGGATGTACCGGTTCTCGTGGCCCTCGGGCGCCTTCGGCTTCGCCGAGCACTGCCTCGACGTGCCGTTCTTCTTCGACTGCCTCGACGCCGAGCAGGTCGAGCCGCTGGCCGGCCCCCACCCGCCGCAGGGGCTCGCGGATGCCGTGCACGCCGATGCCGTGGGGTTCGTGGCGGGCGGCGAGCCGGCGTGGGCGCGCTGGGGGAGCGACGGCACCGCCCGCGTGTACGACGTGCCGGTCGCCGACCGCGCCGGCGCCTACGCGTCGCTCGCGCCGCTGCGCTGACCGCGCCCGCCGTCGTCGATGTCGCCGTCGATGCCGTCCGGCGGTGACAGCAGCGTGAACAGGGCCTCGATGGGAACGCTCATGTCGACCTTCCGATCGACGAGCCACTGCAGCTGCATGCCGTCGGCCAGCGCCTGCACCATGCGGGCCAGCGTCTCGGCGTCGACGCGGTCGCTGACGCGGCCGTCGGCCTGACCGGCCCGCACGGCGTCGCCGAGGACCTCGCGCAGCGCGGCGCTGCGCTGGAGGAAGAACCCGTGTGCGGGATGCCCGGCGTCGGTGGCGTCGACGGCGAGGCGCGAGAACAGCTGCACGAGACCCGGCACGTCCCTGTTGTGGCGCACGAGCGCGAGGAACTCGTCGCGCATCTCGTCCAGCGGGGCGGGACCGGACGCGGGGCGCCAGGAGAGGGCGTCGGCCTCGTCGCGCTTGCGGAGGATCTCGGTGAAGAGCTCCTCCTTCGAGTCGAAGTAGTGCAGCAGCCCCGCCTGGCTCAGTCCCACGGCGTCGGCGATCGCCTTCACCGACGCGCCGCCGTAGCCCTCCCGCGCGATGACCTCCAGGGCACTGCTGAGGATCTCCTCGCGCTTGGCGAGGCCCTTGGCGTAGGAGCCCCGTCGTTCGGGGCGCTGCGGCGACATGGCGTCCAGTAAACACCACCTTGACCGCCAAAACCTAGTGACATATGGTTTTCGTGGAGGCCCCCATGACCGACATCACCGCATCCGACCTCACGCTCGAGGAGAAGGCGTCGCTGACCAGCGGAGCCGACTTCTGGACCACGACGGCGATCGACCGCGTCGCACTGCCGTCGGTCATGATGACCGACGGGCCGCACGGCCTGCGCAAGCAGCAGGGGGCGACCGACCACCTGGGTCTGGCGCAGAGCGTGCCGGCGACGTGCTTCCCGCCGGCCGTGGGCCTCGGGTCGTCCTGGGATGCCGCGCTCGCCGAGCGCATCGGCGTCGCCCTCGGCGTGGAGTCCGCGATCGAGGACGTCGCGGTCATCCTCGGACCGGGAGTCAACATCAAGCGCTCGCCGCTGTGCGGGCGCAACTTCGAGTACGTCTCGGAAGACCCTCTGGTGTCCGGTGTGATCGGTGCGGCGCTGGTGCGCGGCATCCAGTCGCAGGGCGTCGGCTCGTCGCTCAAGCACTTCGCCGCCAACAACCAGGAGTTCGACCGCATGCGCGCGAGCTCCGACATCGACCCGCGGCCGCTGCGCGAGATCTACCTGCGCGCGTTCCAGCGGATCGTCACCGACGAGCAGCCGTGGACCGTGATGTGCTCCTACAACCGCATCAACGGCGTGTACGCCTCGGAGGACCCGTGGCTGCTCACGCAGGTGCTCCGCGACGAGTGGGGCTTCGCGGGCCTGGTCGTCAGCGACTGGGGCGCCGTGAACGACCGCGTCGTCGGCCTTCCCGCGGGCCTCGACCTGGAGATGCCCTCCAGCGGCGGCCGCACCGACGCCCAGCTCGTCGCGGCGGTGCGCGGTGGCACGCTCCCCGAGGAGAAGCTCGACCTCGCCGCCGATCGCGTGCTCGAGCTCGTCCGGCGGGCCCGGCGGCGTCCGGCCGCGGCGGGACCGCTCGACGTCGACGCGCACCACGCGCTGGCCCGCGAGGCCGCCGCCCGCTCCATCGTGCTGCTGCGCAACGACGATCGCGGCGGGGCGGGCGCGCTGCTGCCCCTCGACCGCGGCGCCGCGATCGCGGTCATCGGCGAGTTCGCGCGCACGCCGCGCTATCAGGGCGCCGGGTCGTCGCTGATCAACCCCACCCGCCTGGACACGGCGCTCGAGGAGATGCGGCTGCTCGCCGACGGCGACGTCGCCTTCGCCCCCGGCTTCACCCTGGACGGCACGGGGGACGTCGAGGCGCTGCGCGCCGAGGCCGTGGCCGCCGCCGCGGTGGCCGAGGTCGCCGTGGTGTTCCTGGGGCTTCCGGCGGCCCAGGAGTCGGAGGGCTTCGACCGCGAGAGCCTCGACCTGCCGGAGGCGCAGCTCGCGCTGCTGGCCGCCGTGCGGGAGGCGAACCCGAACGTGGTCGTCGTCCTCTCCAACGGCGGCGTGGTCGCGCTCCCCTTCCGCGACGAGGTGCCCGCGATCGTCGAGGCCTGGCTGCTCGGCCAGGCGGGCGGCGGCGGCACCGCCGATGTGCTGTTCGGCGTCGTGAACCCGTCGGCCAAGCTGACCGAGACCATCCCGCTGCGCATCGAGGACACCCCCGCCTTCGGCAACTTCCCCGGCGAGTTCGGCCACGTCCGCTACGGCGAGGGGATCCTCGTCGGCTACCGCTGGTACGACGCGCGGGCGCTCGAGGTCGCCTATCCGTTCGGGCTCGGCCTGTCCTACACGACTTTCGCCTACGGCGACGCAGTGGCCGCCGTCACGGACGCGGGCGACGTCGAGGTGAGGGTGCCCGTCACCAACACCGGAACGGTCGCCGGCCGCGAGGTCGTGCAGGTGTACGCCGGTCCGCTCCGGTCCGTCGTGCAGCGCGCGCCGCGCGAGCTGCGCGGCTTCGCGGCCGTCGAGGTCGCCCCCGGGCAGACGCGGGATGCCGTGGTCACGGTGCGCCGCGACGACCTGGCCTACTGGGACGTGCGCGTCGACCGCTTCGTCGTCGAGGGCGGCGCCTACCGCGTCGAGGTCGCCGCGTCGAGCCGCGACGTGCGCGCCGAGACCGTCGTGGAGATCGCCGGCGACGAGCTCGTGCTCCCGCTCACGATGAACTCGTCGGTCGCCGACGTGTTCGCCCATCCCGTCACGGGGCCGGTCGTGCAGCAGCTCATGGCCGGTGCGCTCGCCGGGCTGGGCGGTGCCGACAGCTCGGCGGCGTCGATGCTGCCCGACGACGACGCGCTGCAGAAGATGATGGCGTCGTTCCCGATCGGGCGCCTCGCGGGGTTCCCGGGGATGCCGCTCGGCTACGACCAGATCGAGGAGCTCATCCGGACGGCCAACGCCGGCGGCGCGCCCGATCCGGAGCTGTTCGCCGCGCGTCCCGCGACGGCGTCGTAGAACGTGAGGGCGAGCCGGAGCACCCCGAGCTCGAGGACGCGGAAGTCGCGCGTCGGACGAAGCCGCTCCCACAGTCCGGGATCGAGCTCGCGCAGGTAGCCGCGGGCACGGCGGGCGTGCGCCGTGTTCGACGCGATGCGGATGCTGCGCGCGTCCCGCAGCCACGGCAGGCTCCGCGAGAGGTTCTCGCGCGTGCTCTCGGCCGCCGGCTCGATGGCCACGGCATCCGGGTCGACGCCGAGGCGCGCGGTCGCGTAGCGCGCCATCATGACCGCCTCCGGCTCGACGCCGCGCACCGCGCCTCCGGAGAACACGAAGAGGGCGCCGGGCGGGGCCGACCGCACCGCGATGCGGGTGCGCCACGCCTGGAGCGCGTTGAGCGCGCCGTCCGCGCGGGAGCGGAACCCGAGCACGAGCACGACGTCGCGCCCGCCCGCGGGGCCCGTCGCCGGGCGGGCGGGATAGTCGGCCCGCGACGTGCGCCACGCCTGGACCTCCCCGAACGCGAGCAGGCCGGCGCCCGCGGCGGCGACGGCGGATGCCGCGACCAGCGCGCGTCGCGGCATCCGCCCGATCCGTCTCACCGTGGTCGGTCTCACTCCGCCAGGAAGTCGAGCAGCGCCGCGTTCACCTCGGCGCCGTGCGTGCGCAGCAGGCCGTGCGGGGCGCCCTCGATCTCGACGTAGGTGAGGGGCGTGCCCTCCGGGACGAGGTCCCGGAACCGGCGGGCCGTCTTGTCGATCGGGAGGATGTTGTCGGCCGTGCCGTGGAGGATCAGGGTCGGCACCGTGAGGGCGGGCAGGTCGCCGCGGAAGTCGGTGGGCCAGGTCAGCGGCGCGGCGGCGAGGGCCGCGTTGCCGGCCTGGGTGGCGACCTGCACCGAGGCGGCGACGGCCTCCGGCGAGATGCGCGTGCCCAGGAGGTCGTCGAGGTTGTAGAAGTCGCGGAAGAACCCCGTCAGGAACGCGTGCCGGTCCTCGGCGACGGCGGCCGCGGTGCCGTCGAAGAACGCCTGGTCGCCCGCGCCGTCGGGGTTGTCGTCGGTGATGAGTAGGAACGGCTCGAGGGAGCCGAGGAAGGCGGCCTTCGCGATGCGCCCCGCGCCGTAGCGGGAGAGGTAGCGGGCGATCTCGCCGGTGCCCATCGAGAAGCCCACCAGGATCGCGTCGTCGAGCTCGAGGTCTTCGATGAGGGCGTGCAGGTCGGCGGCGAACGTGTCGTAGTCGGAGCCCGACGCGGTCTTGGTCGAGGCCCCGAAGCCGCGGCGGTCGTAGGCGACCACGCGGTAGCCGGCCCCGAGGAGCGCCCGCTGCTGCAGGTCCCACGACTCGCCGTTCAGCGGGAAGCCGTGGATCAGCACGACCGGCTGGGCGTCGGAGGGTCCCTGGTCGGTGTAGAAGATCTCGATGTCGGCCGAGTTCTCGGTCCCGACGGTGATGTAGGCCACGGTCGCTCCTTCCGGGACGCCGCCGGTCGGCACCCCGCTCACGACGCTAGCCGTTCACCGGTCGCGGTGGGCGCCGTCCGACGGGTGCACGGTGAACACGTGCGGTGCGCCGAAGCCGGCCGCGGCGAAGGCCGCCTCGACCGCGGCGGCGACCTCCGCCACGCGGGCGTGGTCGACGAGCGCGATCGCCGAGCCGCCGAAGCCGCCGCCGGTCATGCGGGCGCCGACGGCGCCGGCCGCGCGCGCCGTGTCGACGGCCAGGTCGAGCTCGGGGGTGGAGATCTCGAAGTCGTCGCGCATCGAGGCGTGCGACGCGTCGAGCAGGCCGCCGATCGAGCGCGGGCCCTCGGCGCGCAGCAGTCGGACGGCGTCGAGCACGCGCTGGTCCTCCGTGACCACGTGGCGCACGCGGCGGAACGTGACGTCGTCCATCAGCTCCCGGGCGCGGTCGAGGTCGGCGGGGGTGAGATCGCGAAGGGCCGGGACGCCCATGATCCGCGCGCCCCGCTCGCACGCCGCGCGGCGCTCGCCGTAGCCGCCCGTCGAGTGGGCGTGGCTCACGCGGGTGTCGACGACGAGAACCTCGAGGCCCGCGTCGGCGAAGCCGAGAGCGACGACCGCGGCATCCAACGACCGGCAGTCGAGGAAGATGCCGGCGTCGGCGCGCCCGAGCATCGAGGCCATCTGGTCCATGATCCCCGTCGGTGCGCCGACGGCGTCGTTCTCGGCGCGCCGGCCGGCCTGCGCGAGCGCGACGGGCGACAGCCCCAGGCCCCAGATCTCGTTCAGCGCGGTCGCCGTCGCTCCCTCGATCGCGGCGGATGACGACAGGCCGGCGCCGACGGGCACGTCCGAGGCGAGCGCGATGTCCACGCCCGCCAGCGCGTCGGCGCGGCCGGCCGCGCGCGCGGCATCCTGCAGCGCCCAGGCGACGCCGAGCGGGTAGCGCGCCCATTCCACGATCTCGTCGCGGTGGTCGGGGAAGAGCGCGTCGAGGTCGGCGACGGGCACCTCGACGGGCACGGGGTCGAAGGTCGACACGACGCGGATGCGGGCGTCGTCGCGGACGCCGACCGCGGCGACGGTGCGTCCGTCGATGGCGAACGGGAAGACGAAGCCGTCGTTGTAGTCGGTGTGCTCGCCGATGAGGTTCACCCGCCCCGGGGCCGACCAGAAGCCCGCGGGCGCCGACCCGGTCAGCTCGGTGAACAGATCGCGCGCGTCGGTCTGGGGGGATGCCGTGGCGGTCACAGCTGGACTCCTTCGATGGCGGAGCGCAGCCGGTCGGCTGCGGTCTCGGGCGGGACGTCGCCGATCCAGGCGCCCATGGCGGCCTCCGATCCGGCGAGGAACTTGAGCTTGTCGGCGGCACGGCGCGGGCTCGTGATCTGCAGGTTCAGACGCACGGTGTCGCGACCGACGTGCACCGGCGCCTGGTGCCAGGCGGCGATGTAGGGCGTCGGATCGCCGTAGAGGGCGTCGACGCCGCGCAGCAGCCGCAGATAGACGGGCGCGAGCTCATCGCGCTCGTCGTCGCTGAGCGCCGCGAAGTCGGGGACGTGACGGTGCGGCAGCAGGTGGATCTCGAGGGGCCAGCGTGCGGCGAAGGGCACGAACGCCGTCCAGTGCTCGCCGCGCAGCAGAACGCGCGGACCCGCCTGCTCGAAGGCGAGGATGCGCGCGAACAGGTCGGGCGCCGTGCGGTCGATCGCGTCGAGCAGCCGACTGGTGCGCGGTGTGATGTACGGGTACGAGTAGATCTGTCCGTGCGGGTGCTGCAGCGTGACCCCGATGGCCTCGCCGCGGTTCTCGAACGGGAACACCTGCTGCACTCCGGGCAGCGCCGACAGCGCGGCCGTGCGATCGGCCCACGCCTCGATCACGGTGCGCGCCCGGGTCGGGCTCTGCGTGCCGAACGAGCCGGTGCGCTCGGGGGAGAAGCACACCACCTCGCAGCGGCCGACGCTCGTGCGCGTGCGGCCGAGGCCGAGGTGCTCGAGGTCGTCGAGCCCGCGGGGCGGATCGGCGGCGGCGGGGGCGTCGCCGAACGCCTCGGCGAGGGCCGGCCCGAAGGACGGCGAGCGGTTCTCGAAGACCGCGACGTCGTAGACGGAGGGGATCTCCGACGGGTTGGTCGCGGTCTGCGGCGCGAGCGGGTCGAGCTCGGCGGGAGGCAGGAAGGCACGGTTCTGCCGGGCGGCGGCGACCGACACCCAGTCCCCGGTCAGCACGTCCTGGCGCATGGTCGCGGTCGCCGGTCGGGGGTCGAGAGCGCGCGTGTCGGCGGCCCGCTCGGGCCCCAGCGTGGTGCTGGGATCGTCGAAGTAGATGAGGTCGCGCCCGTCGGCGAGACGGGTCGGTCGCTTCACGACACCCGCGCCGAGGAGGGTCCCCTCGGGGGTGATGGATGGCAGCTCCGGCATGTTCACGATAACACGATAGGGGTAGGTGCGTGCTATCGTCAACACGGAGGTCGGGATGGCACACAAGCGCGCATCGATGGCGGATGTCGCACGCATCGCAGGGGTGTCCGCGCAGACGGTGTCGCGGGTGGTCAATGCGAGTCCCCGCGTCGATCCGGCCACGCGCGCCCGCGTCGAGGAGGCGATGGCCCGCAGCGGCTACCGCATCCACCGCGCCGCCCGCGCCCTGCGCACCGGCCGCTCCGGCACCATCGGCGTCGTCGTCTCGACGCTCTCCACCGTCGGCAACTCGCTCATGCTCGAAGCCGTCACCGACGCCGCCGCCGCACGCGACCACGACGTCGCCGTCGTGACGCTCGGCGCGGGCGACGCCGCCGAGGCGCTGGAGCGTCTCAACGAGCAGGGCGTCGACGGCGTCGTCGTCATCAACGAGGCGTCCGCGCTCGTGCGGTCCGCCGACCTGCCCACCGCCCTCCGCCTCGTCGTCGTCGACTCCCCGCCCGACGACCGCTTCGCCGGCGTCGAGACCGACCACGCGGGCGGCGCGGCCGCCGCGACAGCGCACCTCCTCGCGCACGGCCACCGCACGGTCGCCCACATCGCCGGCCCCGAGTCGTCGTACGCCGCCGCCGAGCGCGAGCGCGGCTGGCGCGAGACCCTCGAGCGGGCCGGATGCCCCGTCGGCGCCCTCGTGCGGGGGTCGTGGACCTCGGCCTCCGGCTACGACGCGGCCATGACCCTCCTGGACGCCGGGACGCTCGGCACCGCGCTGTTCGTCGCCAACGACCAGATGGCGCTCGGCGCGCTGCGGGCGCTCGCCGAGCACGGTGCGCGTGTGCCCGAAGACGTGAGCGTCGTCGGCTTCGACGACGTCGACGACGCGGCGAACTACCGTCCTCCGCTGACGACCGTCCGCCAGCACTTCGACCGGCTGGGGACGCAGGCCGTCGTCGCCCTGCTCGACGAGGTGGAGGAGGGTCTCGAGGTCGGCGCGGAGGCACCGACGGTCTCGGAGCGCACCGTCATGCCCGCCTCGCTCATCGTGCGCGGCAGCACGGGGCCCGCCCCGGTCTGACCGGTCGGCGGCGCGCGCCCGGTCAGTCGATCGCGGAGGCGGTGATCAGCGCGGCCGCCTGCGGCAGCAGCACGGGCGGGCGAAGCCCCACGGATGCCGCGGCGCGCCCGCTCAGCACGACCGCCTCCTCCTCCCAGGCCAGAGGCGACTGGCCGAGGTAGCCGGTCGAGCCCTCCGGGACCATGACCGCGATGCGGTAGCGCCGGTCGGGGTCGAGGCCCGGCAGCGTGACGGGGGCGGGCGGGTGCGCGCTGCTCGTGCGCACCTGCGTGTGCACGTAGAGGGCGGCGCCGCCGTCGCGCGCCACGACGCCGCGCAGGTCCAGCGCCGGGTCGGCGAGATCGGCGTGGACCCTCCGCCCCGTGGCGATGAGCGCGCGGTGCTCGCGGTAGAGGGCGACCCAGCCGGCGATGCGCTCCAGCGTCGCGTCGTCCTCCGCCGTGAGATCCCACTCGACGCCGAAGTGGCCGAGGAGAGCGGTGAGCGCGCTGAGGGAGAGGGACACCGTGCGCCCCGTCGAATGCACGATCGGGCTCGTCAGGTGCGCCCCCATGAGCTCGGGCGGGACGACCAGTCCGGTGTAGCGCTGGATGTCGAGCCGTTCGATCGGATCGAGGCAGTCGCTCGTCCAGATCCGGTGCGTGCGCTGGAGGATGCCGAGGTCGACGCGGGCGCCCCCGGAGGCGCAGGACTCGATCTCCAGGCCGGGATGACGCTCGCGCAGCTCGTCGAGCAGGCGGTAGAGGGCCAGGACGTTCGCCCGCACGCGCGGCCGTCCGTGGGGTCCCGATCCCGGCTCGGCGAGGTCGCGGTTGTGATCCCACTTGAGGTAGGCGATCGGGTACTCGTCGAGCAGCGCGTGCAGGCGCTCGGCGATGTAGGCGTACGCCTCGGGGTGGGCGAGGTCGAGCACCTGCTGCTGCCGTCCCGACGGCGGCAGCTCGTCGCGGGCGCGCAGCAGCCAGTCCGGATGCCGCCGCGCCAGGTCGCTGTCGGGGTTCACCATCTCCGGCTCGACCCAGAGCCCGAACTCCATCCCGCGCTCGCGCACGTGGTCGATCAGCGGCGCGAGGCCGTCGGGCCAGACCTCGGCATCCACCCACCAGTCGCCGAGTCCCGCGGTATCGTCGCGGCGGCCGTGGAACCAGCCGTCGTCGAGCACGAAGCGCTCGGCGCCGATCCGCGCGGCCCGGTCGGCGAGAGCGCGGAGGGTGTCCAGGTCGTGACGGAAGTAGACGGCCTCCCAGGTGTTCACGGTCACCGGGCGCGGCCGCGTCGGGTGCATCGGGCGTGCCCGCAGCTCGTCGTGGAAGCGGGCCGCGAACTCGTCGAGCCCCTCGCCCCACGAGCCGACCGCGTCGGGGGTCTCGTAGCTCTCGCCCGGCGCCAGCAGCACCTCGCCCGGCTCCAGCAGCTCACCGGCGCGCAGGACGGCGTCGCCGGTGGGGGTGCGCTCGGCGAGCAGGCGGTGATCGCCCGACCAGGCCAGGTGTACGCCGTGCACCAGCCCGCGCTCGAATCCGAAGCCCGGCGTCCCGGCGATCACGACCAGCGTGGCGTCGGCGCCGGGGCGCCCCCGCCGGCTCTCGCGGAGGTGGCCGCCGACCGTGAAGGCGTGCCGTTCGGGCGCGCGCTCGCGCAGGTGGTGGCCCGTCGTGGTGAGCAGCTCGGTCGCCGTGGGCGGCAGGGGGAATCCCGCGCTCAGCCCGTCGACGCGGTACGGGGCGTCGCCGTCGTTGACCAGACGCAGGCGCTGGTGGAGCAGACCGCTGACGCCGAGGGACAGTTCCACCTCGACCCTCAGGCCGGCCGCCGCGTCGCGCAGCACGAACGTCGCCGTCGTCGGGGTGACGTGCGCGGTGGTCGTCATCAGCCGGGTCGAGAAGTCGGCGCCGTCGCGATCGCCCGTGAGCCCCGGGGTGGTCAGCCACCCGCCGGAGGCCTGCGGCAGCACCGTGAGGCGACCGGTGGCGTCCAGCCCGCCCGACACGCGCTGCGGTCGCGCCGCCCGTGCGATGCCCTCGAGCTCGATGTCGGTGAGGGCGCCCAGGTCGCGCCCCCAGTGCACGATGGTCGGCTGGTCGGCGCAGCGCACGTCGACGACGACGCTGGTGCCCCCGGCGCGCAGGTGGACGTGGGCGGGCAGCGCCGCGGGCAGGGAGGTCACGGGGGTCGGTTCCTTCATCGCAGGTCGGTGGCGGGACGGCGCCCGGCGCGCGGGCCGGTGGAGCCGCGGACGATGAGGGAGGTCGACACGTGGTGGACGCCGCCGGACACCTCGCGTCCCTCGATCTGGTCGATCACGAGCGACACGGCCAGCGAGCCGGCGGTGCCGAAGTCTTGGTGGACGGTCGTCAGCGGCGGCCAGAAGTACGCCGCCTCGGCCATGTCGTCGAAGCCCACGACGCTGATCTCGGCCGGCACGGGCCGGCCCCGCTCGTGGAAGGCGCGCATCGCGCCGAGGGCCATCTGATCGTTCGCGGCGAACAGGGCGGTCAGCTCGGGCACCGCGGCCAGCAGGCGGCCGATCCGATAGCCCGACTCGGCGGTCCAATCCCCGACGTGCACCTCGGGCACGGGGCGTCCGGCCGCCGTCAGGGTCTCCTGCCAGGCGAGCCGCCGCTGCTCGGCGGCCTTCGACTCGGGCGGGCCCGCGATGTGCCACACCGTCTCGTGCCCGAGCTCCAGCAGATGGGAGACCGCCTGGCGGCTGCCGTGCACCTGGTCGGCGGTGACCGATGGACGCTCGTCGGCGGCCCCGGACTGGATGAGCACACTCGGCATCCCCGGCGGGAAGCCGACCGACGCCGACGACATGAGGTGCGACTCGATGACGACGATGATGCCGTCGACGGCATCCTGGTCGAGGCGGGAGACGGCCGAGGCCACGGCGTCGCCGGCCGTCAGTGCCGGCTGCGCCTGGATGAGCTCGATCGCGTACCCGCGCGCCGCCGCCGCCGAGAGGATGCCGCCGATCGTGCCGATGTTGCCGAGGGAGTCGAGGCTGAAGACCACGACGCCGATCGACCCGAAGGCCCCGCGGCGCAACGCCCGGGCCGCGACGTTGGGGCGATAGCCCAGTTCGCTCATGGCCGCGAGCACGCGGTGGCGCGTCGGCTCGGCCACCCGCTCGGAGTTGTTGGCGACCCGCGAGACGGTCTGCCCGGAGACGCCCGCATGCCTCGCGACGTCGTGCAGGGAGACGCTGCGGCTGCCGTCTGCTGACCTGTTCATCGGCGTCCCTCCTCGCGCGTCGACCGGGAAGTCTTGACACATGTTGACGTCAACATGCTACTCTCGACCTCGCCATGTTGACGTAAACATGGCACCGTCCGACAGAAGGCAAGACGAAGATGTCCGTACTCACCGCTCCCGCCCCGGCTCGACGCCGGGCGCGCAGGACCGACCGCCAATGGGCGGGATTCTGGTTCGTCCTGCCGTTCCTCATCGTGTTCGCCGTGACGTTCCTCGCGCCGCTCGCCTACTCGATCTACCTCAGCGTGTTCCGCACCAAGCTGATCGGCGGCACGTCGTTCGTCGGTGTGGACAACTACGTGCAGGCCTTCAGTGACCCGCAGTTCTGGTCGGGCTTCGGCAACGTGTTCCTGGTGCTGATCATCCAGGTGCCGGTCATGCTCCTGCTCGCTCTCGTCGCGGCGCTCGCCCTCGACTCGCGCCGCCTCGCCGGCAGCTCCCTGTTCCGCATCGGGATCTTCCTCCCGTACGCCGTGCCCGGCGTCGTCGCGGTGCTCATGTGGGGGTTCATGTACTCGGACCGCCTGGGCCTGGCCGGCAACATCAACCAGCTCGTCGGCTTCGAACTGGTCACGCCGTTCACCCAGCAGTGGATCCTCCTGGCGATCGGCAACATCATCACGTGGGAGTTCATCGGCTACAACATGCTGATCTTCTACTCCGCGCTGCGGACGATCCCCGAAGACCTCTACGAGGCGGCGGCGCTCGACGGCGCCGGCCAGTTCCGCATCATCCGGGCCATCAAGCTCCCCGCGCTGCGCGGTGCGCTCGTCATCGCGACGATCTTCTCGATCATCGGCAGCTTCCAGCTGTTCAACGAGCCCAACATCCTCAAGACGCTGGTCCCGAACCTGCTCACGACGTACTTCACCCCGAACATGTACGCCTACAACCTGAGCTTCATCGGCCAGCAGGTCAACTACGCCGCCACGATCGCGATCATCATGGGTGTCATCACCGCCGTCATCGCCTACGTCGTCCAGCTGCGTGGCACGCGTAAGGAGAACCGCTGATGGCCGGCCTGCCCCTCGATCACACCGGCACGCTGACCGGTCGGCCCCGTCGACGCCGCTCCGACGTCGGTGAGCGCGGCCCGCGCAAGTCGCCGCTGCTGACCATCATCATGTCGCTGTTCCTGGTCTACTCCTTCCTGCCGCTGCTGTGGCTCGTGATCAGCTCGACCAAGACGCAGCAGTCGCTGATCGGCTCGTTCGGCCTCTGGTTCTCGGGACCGTTCGCCCTGTTCGACAACATCGGCCAGGTGCTCACCTACAACGACGGCATCTTCCTGCGGTGGTTCCTCAACACCCTGATCTACGTCGTGATCGGCGCCGGCGGCGCGACGCTGCTGGCGACCCTCGCCGGCTACGGCCTCGCGAAGTACAACTTCCCCGGCAAGCGCGCCGTGTTCGCCGTCATCCTCGGCGCCATCGCCGTGCCGGGGACCGCGCTCGCGGTGCCGACGTTCCTCATGTTCAGCCAGCTGGGCCTGACGAACACCATGTGGGCGATCATCATCCCCTCGCTGATCTCGCCCTTCGGCCTGTACCTCATCTGGGTCTACGCCGTCGACTCCGTGCCGACCGAGCTGCTCGAGGCGGCGCGCGTGGACGGCTCGGGCGAGTTCCGCACGTTCTTCACGATCTCGCTGCGGCTGCTCGCACCGGGCGTCGTCACGGTCGCGCTGTTCGCGATCGTCGCGACCTGGAACAACTACTTCCTCCCGTTGATCATGCTCAACGACCCCAACCTGTTCCCGCTGACGATCGGTCTGCAGCAGTGGAACCTCCAGGCGGTCGGGGTCAGCTCGCAGCCGATCTTCAACCTGGTCATCACCGGGTCCCTCCTCACGATCATCCCGATCGTCATCGCCTTCCTCCTGCTCCAGCGCTACTGGCAGTCCGGGCTGAGCGCAGGAAGCGTCAAGCAGTGACAGGGGTGTCGCTGCAAGACGAACACCACCCCACCCCATATCCGACGAAGAAGCGGAAGGACACAGCATGACAAGCACCAAGAAGATCGCGCGCGTGGTCGCGATCGGAGCCACCGCGCTCCTGATCGGCAGCGGCCTCGCGGCCTGCGCCGGCGGCAACAGCTCGAGCAGCACCGACGCCGGCAGCGCCTCGTCGATCGACGAGGCCCTCAAGGCCGGCGGCGAGCTCACCTACTGGACGTGGACCCCCTCCGCCAAGGACCAGGTCGCCGCGTTCGAGAAGGCGTACCCGAACGTCAAGGTGAACCTCGTCAACACGGGCGGCGCCAACGACAACAACACGAAGCTGCAGAACGCGATCTCCGCCGGCTCGGGCATCCCCGACGTCGTGCAGATCGAGTACCAGTCGCTTCCGCAGTTCCAGCTCTCCGGTTCGCTGCTGGACCTCACGGCCTACGGCTTCGGCGACCTGGAGAAGGACTACACCGCCTCGACGTGGGGCGCGGTCTCGCAGAACGGCGGCATCTGGGGCCTGCCGCAGGACTCGGGCCCCATGGCCCTGTTCTACAACAAGGAGGTGTTCGACCAGTTCGGCATCTCCGTGCCCAAGACGTGGGACGAGTTCGTCGCCGCCGGTGAGAAGCTGCACGCGGCCGACCCGACGAAGTACATCACCAACGACCAGGGCACCGACGCCGGCTTCGGCACCTCGATGATCTGGCAGGCGGGCGGGCGTCCGTTCAAGACCGACGGCGAGAACGTCACGATCGACCTCGGCGACGCCGGAGCCAAGAAGTGGACCGCCGTCTGGGACAAGCTGCTGCAGAACGGCTCGCTCGGCAACATCCCCGGCTGGAGCGACGAGTGGTTCCAGGCTCTCGGTGACGGCACGATCGCGTCGCTGCCGATCGGCGCCTGGATGCCGGGTGTGCTCGAGGCCAACGTCCCCGGTGGCAAGGGCAAGTGGGCCGTCGCGCCCATGCCGACCTACGACGGCACCCCGGTGACCGCCGAGAACGGCGGCTCGTCCGAGGTCGTCATGAAGGGCTCGAAGAACCAGGCGCTGGCCGCCGGCTTCCTCAAGTGGCTCAACAACTCGCAGGACTCGATCGACGTCTTCCTCCAGTCGGGCGGCTTCCCCGCCACGACGGCCGACCTCGAGTCGAGCGCGTTCCTCAACACGACCTCCGACTACTTCGGCGGTCAGAAGATCAACGAGGTGCTCGTGGATGCGGCCAAGTCGGTCGGCACCGGCTGGCAGTACCTGCCGTGGCAGTCGTACGCCAACAGCATCTACGCCGACACCGTCGGCAAGGCCTACCTGAACAAGACGTCCATCGCGGACGGTCTGACGGCCTGGCAGGACAAGAACGTGTCGTACGGCACCGACCAGGGCTTCAGCGTCAACAAGTAAGCCCATCGCACGACCCGCGGCGGTGGGGTGGTCCCGATCACCCCACCGCCGCGGCTGTGAACGACAGTGACTGAGAGGCCCGCATGGCTACCGGCTCCTTCCGCATCGGTGAGAACGACTTCCTGCTCGACGACGAGCCGTTCCGGGTGCTCAGCGGCGCCCTCCACTACTTCCGCGTCCACCCGGATCAGTGGGCCGACCGCATCCGGGCCGCGCGCCTGATGGGTCTGAACACGATCGAGACCTACGTGCCGTGGAACGAGCACGAGCCCGAGCCCGGGGTGTTCCTCAGCGACGGCGCGCTCGACCTCGCGCGCTTCCTCGACCTCGTCGCGGCCGAGGGGCTGCGCGCCATCGTGCGTCCCGGCCCCTACATCTGCGCCGAATGGGACGGCGGGGGACTTCCCGCGTGGCTCTTCCGCGACGGCGACATCGGGGTGCGCTCGGCCGACCCGCGATTCTTGGCGCCGGTCACCCGCTTCCTCGACCGCGTGCTCGAGATCGTCGTGCCCCGCCAGATCGACCGCGGCGGCCCGGTGATCCTCCTGCAGGTCGAGAACGAGTACGGCGCGTACGGCGAGTTCACGGCGGGTGAGCGCGAGGAGTACCTGCGGGCCCTGCGCGACGTCTACCTCGCCGCCGGCGTGAGCGTGCCGCTGACCAGCGTCGACCAGCCCACCGACGAGATGCTCTCCCGCGGGAGCCTGCCCGAGCTGCACCGCACGGGATCGTTCGGCGGCAACGTCGCCGACCGCCTCGCGGTCCTGCGCACCCACCAGCCGACGGGGCCCCTGATGTGCTCCGAGTTCTGGTGCGGCTGGTTCGACTACTGGGGATCGTTCCACCGGACCTCCTCCACGGCGGCATCCGTCGCCTCGCTGGAGGCGCTGCTGGCGGCGGGCGCCTCGGTGAACATCTACATGTTCCACGGCGGCACGAACTTCGGTCTGACCAACGGCGCCAACGACAAGGGCGTGTTCGAGCCGACCGTCACGAGCTACGACTACGACGCCCCCCTGGACGAGGCGGGCCGGCCCACCGAGAAGTTCTGGGCCTTCCGCGAGGTGATCGCGCGGTACGCGCCCGTGCCCGACGTCGCCGACGGGGACCTGCCGGCGCCCCTCGCCGCGGCGCCCGCGTCGGTGCCGCTGGAGCCGGTCTGCGCGCTGGACGCCGTGCTGGCCGATGTCGAGGTGCAGCGACGGGGCCACGCCCCCACGATGGACGAGCTGGGGATCGCGCGCGGGTTCCTGCGCTACGAGACGCGTCTCGCCCACGGCGACGCGCCCGTCGTCCTCGCGATCGGCGAGGTGCGCGACCGCGCGTGGGTGAGCCTGGACGGCGTCCCGGTCGGGACCCTCTCGCGCGACCGCCGCGAGCGCACCCTCGTGCTCCCGCGCGGCACGGGCGTGCTCGGCATCCTCGTCGAAGACCAGGGGCGCGTGAACTACGGTCCCCGCATCGGCGAGCACAAGGGACTGATCGGACCCGTCACCGTCGGCGGCGCCGCGCCCGCCGCGTGGGACGTGGTCGTGGTGCCGTGGGAGCAGCTGCCGGCGCGCGCCGCCGACGCGGCCGCCGCGGACGGCGCACCGGTCGCCGGAGCCGCGGTGTTCCGCGCGGTCGTCGAGCTGGACGCCGCCCGCGATCTCGTGCTCGATCTGCGCGCGCTCGGCACGGGCCTCGTCTGGATCGACGACGTCTGCCTGGGACGGTTCTGGCAGACCGGGCCGCAGCACTCGCTGTTCGTGCCGGCGCCGCTGACCCGGGCGGGCCGTAACGTGATCACCGTGCTCGATCTGGAGCCGACCGGGGCCGGCGTCCTGGCGTTCAGCGACCGGCTGCTGCTCGGGCCTGTCGAGTGGTGAGGAGAGAAACCATGACCGCACGTGTGATCGCGTCCGGACCCGTCGGCGAGATCGACCCGCGGGTGTACGGCGGCTTCGTCGAGCACCTCGGCCGGCACATCTACGACGGCATCCACGAGCCGGGCCACCCCGCCGCCGACGACGAGGGGTTCCGCACCGACGTGATCGCGCTCGTGCAGGAGCTCGGCGTCACGACGATCCGCTATCCCGGCGGCAACTTCGTCTCCGGCTATCGGTGGGAGGACGGCATCGGTCCCCGCGCGGACCGGCCCCGACGGCTGGACCTGGCCTGGCGCTCGACCGAGACGAACCAGGTGGGGCTGCACGAGTTCTCGTCGTGGCTCGAGAAGGTCGGCAGCGAGCTGATGCTGGCGGTCAACCTCGGCACCCGCGACGTCGCGGAGGCGCTCGACCTGCTCGAGTACGCCAACGTGGCCGCCGACACCGCGTGGACCCGCCAGCGCGCCGCGAACGGGCGGGACACGCCCTTCGACGTGCGCATGTGGTGCCTGGGCAACGAGATGGACGGCCCCTGGCAGCTGGGCCACCGCGACGCCGAGGACTACGGCAAGCTCGCCGCGCGCGCGGCGAAGGCGATGCGGATGCTCGATCCGACGATCGAGCTCGTCGCGTGCGGCTCGTCGGCGCGCGACATGCCGACGTTCGGGCAGTGGGAGCGCGAGGTGCTGCGCCACACGTTCGACGACGTCGACTTCATCTCGTGCCACGCCTACTACCAGGAGCGCAACGGTCAGGCGCAGGAGTTCCTGGTCTCAGCCGTGGACACCGACCTGTTCGTGCGCGAGGTCGTCGCCGCGGCCGACGAGGTCGCCGCGGAACGCGGCTCGGACAAGCGGATCATGCTCTCGTTCGACGAGTGGAACGTCTGGTACCAGTTCGCCGACGACGGCACCAAGGCGGGCGACCTCGTGCCCGACGGCTGGCCGGTCGCGCCGCGCCTGCTGGAGGACGAGTACAACGTGATGGATGCCGTCGTCGTGGGCGACCTGCTCATCACGCTGCTGCAGCACGCCGACCGCGTGCGCTCCGCATCGCTCGCCCAGCTCGTGAACGTCATCGCGCCGATCATGACCGAGCCCGGCGGCCCCGCCTGGCGGCAGACCACGTTCTACCCGTTCTCGCTCACGTCGCGGCTCGGTCGCGGCACGGCGCGCCGGCTCGAGCTCGAGGGGGCGCCGCGCGTGCAGAGCACCCGCTTCGGCGACGTCTCCGCGGTGAACGCCGTCGCGACCACGGATGCCGAGGGCACGAGCGTGTTCCTCGTGAACCGGTCGGTGGCGGAGGCGGCGGACATCGAGATCGACCTGGGGGAGCTGGACGCGGCATCCCTGTCGCTCGTCGAGTCGTGGACGATCACCGACCCCGACTTCCGTGCCTCCAACACCCTCACCGACCCGGACCGGGTGACCCCGCGGCCGCTGGAGATCACCCGCGAGGGCGACCTGCTGCGCGTGTCGCTGGCGCCCGTGGCGTGGGCGGTCGTCCGCCTCGGGGCCTGACACCGCGTTTCGACTCCGCGCTGCGCGCTTCGCTCAACGACCGGGAGATCCGTACTCCCGGTCGTTGAGCGAGCACCGGTCGTTGAGCGAGCGCCGGTCGTTGAGCGAGCGCCGGTCGTTGAGCGAGCGCCGGTCGTTGAGCGAGCGCCGGTCGTTGAGCGAGCGCCGGTCGTTGAGCGAGCGCAGCGAGTCGAAACGCAGAGTCGAAACGCAGAGTCGAAACGCCGCGCGACCCTCGCTGTCAGTGCGCGGCGCGGCGGGCTTCCCAGCCGGTGCGCACCATCTCGTCGACGGTGTAGCGGTTCGCCCAGTCGAGGTCGCGCGCGGCCAGCTCGCCCGTCGCGACGATGCGGTCGGGGTCGCCGGGGCGGCGCGGGCCGATCCGCGGCGTGAAGTCGATGCCGGTCACCCGTGCCACGGCATCCATGATCTCGCGTACGCTCAGGCCGTTCTGGGAGCCGAGGTTGTACGCGGCCTCGATGGGCGCGCCCGCCTCGAGTCGCTGCGCCGCCACGACGTGGGCCGCGGCGATGTCGCCGACGTGCACGTAGTCGCGCACGTTCGTCCCGTCGGGGGTGTCGTAGTCGTCGCCGTTGATCTGCGGCGTCTCGCCCGCGATCAGCTTCTCGAACACGATCGGGAAGAGGTTGTGCGGGCTCGTGTCGTACACCGACGGGTCGGCCGAGCCGACGACGTTGAAGTAGCGCAGCGAGGTGTGCCGCAGCGGGTGCGCGTCGGAGGCCGTCGCGACGCCCTGGTCGCGCAGCAGCCACTCGCCGATCAGCTTCGACTCGCCGTACGGCGACGCCGGACGCTTGGGCAGATCCTCGGTCACGAGCGGCACGTCGGGGGTGCCGTACACCGCTGCCGACGACGAGAAGACGATGTTGTGGACACCGGCATCCGCCATGGCCGCCAGGACCACCCGCGTGCCCTCGACGTTCTGCTCGTAGGTGTGCAGGGGGCGCTGCACCGAGACGCCCGCGTACTTGAACCCGGCGACGTGGATGACTCCGGTGACGCCGTGCTGGCGCATGGTGTCGACCAGCAGGTCGCGGTGCAGGATCGTGCCCTCGATGAACGGCACACCCTCCGGCACGAACGACGCGTGGCCGCTCGAGAGGTCGTCCACGACGATCGGGGCGATGCCCGCCGCCTGCAGCGCGCGCACCACGTGCGCACCGATGTATCCCGCTCCGCCGGTCACAAGCCACGTCATGGCTCCATCCTGCCCGATGCCGGAGGCGGCCGATGACCGCCGGGGCGGCCGCCGCGTAGCATCGGCCCATGACCCGCGTCGTCGTCGCCCCCGACAGCTTCAAGGGGACCATCACCGCGGCGCGGGCCGCGGCCGCGATCCGTGACGGATGGCTGTCGGTGCGGCCGGCCGACGAGGTCGTGCTGCGGCCGATGGCCGACGGGGGAGAGGGCACGCTGGACGCGTTCGCCGCCGCGGTGCCCGGGTCGCGGCGGATGCCGGTCGACGTCACGGCGCCGTGGGAGGGCGGACCGGTCGCGGCGAGCTGGCTGCGGCTTCCGGCGACGCCGGACGCGCCGTCCGGCACCGGCGTGGTCGAGCTGGCCTCGACGGCGGGGATCGAGCTCTTCGGCGACCGCCGCGATCCGTGGCGGGCCTCGACGGCGGGCTTCGGCGACGCGATCGCGGCCGCACTGGATGCCGGGGTCTCGCGCCTCGTGCTCGCGATCGGCTCCAGCGCATCGACGGACGGCGGTGCCGGGCTGCTGCGGGCGCTCGGCGCGCGGTTCCGGGCGGACGCGTCCGTGGTCGAGGCCCCCCGGCTCGGCGCCGGGCACCTGTCGCTGCTGCGGGGTGTCGAGCTCTCGGGGCTCCGTGCCCTCCCGCCCGGCGGCGCCCTGGTGCTCACCGACGTGTCGGCGCCCCTGTGCGGACCGACGGGCGCGGCGCGCGTGTACGGTCCGCAGAAGGGCGTCGCCGCCGACCGGCTCGCCGAGCTCGACGCCATCCTCGCCCGCTACGCCACGCTGTTCGACGTCGATCCCGCGACGCCCGGTGCCGGCGCGGCGGGCGGAACGGGGTTCGCCCTGCTCGTCTGGGGCGCCTCCCTGGAGCCGGGTGCGCTCGAGGTCGCCCGCCTCATCGGGCTCGAGGACGCCGCCGCGAACGCCGACGTCGTCGTCACGGGCGAGGGTTCCTTCGACGGCCAGTCGGCCGCCGGCAAGGCTCCCGCGCACGTGTCGGCCGTGGCCGCCGCGCTCGGCGTGCCGGCGGCGCTCGTCGCCGGGCGCATCGACCCCGACGCGGACACGACGGCCTTCGCGGCATCCGTCTCGCTCACCGAGCTCGCGCGCCGCGCCGGAGCCCCCGATCCGGCCGGGGCCGCCCTGGCCGACCCCGTCCTGTGGCTGCGCGCGGCGGGCGCGGAGCTGGCCCGCGCCCTCTCCTGACCCGGCGCGACGCCGGCACGACGCACGGACGTCATCGATGTTGACGTCAACATCGGCAATCCTCTAGGCTTGTCCCAGCCATGTTAACGTCAACATGCATTGGCTCCCCGGTCGCGACGACGCGATACAGAGAGGAATCCCCCACGATGAAGTCCCCCGGCCTGATCGCCCTCGCCGCCGTGACCGCCCTCGGCGTCACCGGTCTCGTGGCGCCGCTCGCGGCACCGGAACCGGCCGTCGCGGCATCCGCCGTCACCATCACCCCGAACCCCGCCTACGCGTCCGAGGCCTTCGAAGGGTGGGGCACGAGCCTCGTCTGGTTCGCCAACGCGACCGGCGGCTATCCCGAGCAGGTGCGCCAGGACCTGCTCGAGAAGGTCTTCGGCGAAGACGGCCTCAACCTCAACATCGCCCGCTACAACATCGGCGGCGGCAACGCCACCGACGTGCCGTCGTACCTGCGGCCGGGCGGGGCCGTGGACGGATGGTGGAACCCCGACCTGAACGCCAGCGACGCGTCCGGGCCCATCACCTCCACCTACGCCGACCGCGCCCGTTACGCCGCGGCCTGGAACCCCGACGACCCCGACGCCTTCGACTGGAACGCCGACGCGACCCAGCGCTGGTGGATCGAGGCGCTGAAGGACAAGATCACGAAGTGGGAGGCCTTCAGCAACTCGCCCCCGTACTTCCTCACGCAGAGCGGCTACGTCTCCGGCGGCATCAACAACGCCACCTCCGAGCAGCTCGCCCCCGCCGACATGGACAAGTTCGCGGGCTACCTCGTCAAGGTCGTCGAGCACCTCGAGGAGACCTACGGCATCCAGTTCGACTCGCTCGACCCCTTCAACGAGCCGAACACGAACTACTGGGGCACCACGATCCCGCAGGGTGCGACGTGGCCGAGCTCCGCGAGCCGCCAGGAGGGCGCCCACATCGGTCCGCAGCGACAGGACCAGATGATCCAGGCGCTCGCCGCGCGCCTCGCGGCCCCCGGCACCACGACCGACGTCCCGATCTCGGCCATGGACGAGACCAACCCCTCGACGTTCGTGACGAACTGGAACGGCTGGTCGCAGACCTCTCGCGACGAGGTCTCCCAGCTCAACGTCCACACCTACGGCACGTCCAACCGCACGATGGTGCGCGACATCGCCAAGACCTCCGACAAGCCGCTGTGGATGAGCGAGGTCGAGGGCAACTGGGACAGCTCGAACGCCGGCTTCAACCAGACCAACATCGACAACGGCCTGGGCATGGCCGGTCACATGATCGACGACCTGCGCGAACTCGAGCCGCGCGCCTGGGTGTTCTGGCAGCCCGTCGAGGACCTGTACAACATGCAGAAGGTCGAGAAGACCAACTGGGGCAGCGTCTTCATCGACTTCGACTGCAACGCGCAGAACCAGTCCGCCCGACGCCTCGCCGACGGTGACGCCGACGCGTCCTGCAAGGTGCTGACGAACGCGAAGTACAACACGATCCGCAACTTCACGCACTACATCCGACCCGGCGATCACATCGTCCCGACCAACGACACGCAGACCACGGCGGCCGTGACGGCGGCGGGCGACGGTGTGAACCTCGTGCACGTGAACACCGAGGCATCCGCCCGCACGGTGCGCCTGGACCTGTCGAACTTCGGCCAGATCGCTCCCGGTGCCAAGGTCACCCCGATCGTCACGACGCAGTCGCCGGCGGATGCGGTCGAGCAGAACGCGCTCGTGCGCGGAAGCGACGTCGCGATCGACCCCCTCACCCGCACGGCCACGCTGACGGTGCCGGCCAAGTCGGTCACCACGTTCGTGGTGTCGGGCGTCTCCGGCGTCGCGGCGGCCGCGCCGGCCGTGAAGGACGGCGCGACCTACCAGCTGCTGGGGACCCAGAGCGGCAAGGCGCTCACGGTGCAGAACGCCGCGCTGACGATCCGCAGCTCCGCGACGACGGCGGATGCCGCGACGGCGCAGACCTGGACGGCGGTCACCCTCAGCGGTGTCGGCACCGATCGCCAGCGGGTGCTGCTGCGCTCGGGTGACGGTCGCTATCTCGCCTCGTCGGGCACCTCCCTGACCCTCGCGACCGAGAGCGCCGAGCAGGCGGCGGCCGATCCGGCCGCGCAGTGGGTGCCGAACACCCTCGACGGTCGGAGCTACTCCTTCCTGAACGTCGCGAGCACCCGGGTGCTCGACGTCAACGGCGGGGGCACCTCCGACGGCACGAGCGTGGGGCTCTGGACCTCCAACAACGGCGCCAACCAGTCGTGGACCCTCGCGCCGACCGCGATCGACACCGTCGCGGACGTGACGGTCACGACGGAGGCGGGCGTGGCTCCCACCCTCCCGGGCACGGTGCAGGTCCGCTACCTCGGCGGCCTCACGCGCACCGCCGCGGTGACGTGGGACCTCTCCGGACACGACTGGTCCGCCGGGACGACCGAGGTCGCCGGCAGCGGCACCGACCTGTTCGGCGCACCGTTCACCGCCCGCGCGCTCGTCGACGTCGGCGCCTTCACCGCGGCCGTGCCGGTCTCGCTCACCACCTACGCGGGAACCACGCTCGACGCCGTGTCGGCGGCGGCGCCGCCGACCGTGCCCCTGGAGGTGCGTACGGGCGGCGCGACGGTGGCCGCACCGGTCACGTGGTCGTGGGATGCCGTGACGGATGCCGAGCTGGCCGCGCCGGGTACCGTGCGCGTGCCGGGAACCGTGGCCGTGCCCGGAGGCGGCACGCTCGACGCCGTGCTGACGGTCATCGTGACGACGCCCACCGAGAAGAACGTCGCCCCGACGAGCACGCCCACCGCCACCTACACGGAGAGCGGCTACCCGGCCACGCGCACGATCAACGGCGTGACGACCGACAAGGGCTGGTCGAACTGGCGCGGCGGCACGCTCAACGCCTCCGACACCCTCACCTACGCCCTGTCCGCTCCGACGCCCGTCACCCACGTGAAGGTCTACTTCAAGCGCGACGGCGGCACGTCGTGGGCTCAGACGATGCACATCGACCACCGCCTGGGCACCGGGGAGTGGGTGATCGGCGACACGATCACGGTCGGCACTCCGGCGACCGGCGATCCGCAGGTCGACGTCCCCGTCGATGCGGCCTCGGCCGACCAGGTGCGCGTGGTGATGAACGCGTATCCGAACACGCACCTCATCGTCTCGGAGGTGGAGATCTACGCCCCGGCCGCCTCGCCGTCGGCGGTCGCCGACCTCGCGCGACTGACCGTCGGGTCGGCGTCGGTGAAGGACTTCTCCGCCGACACGACCGCGTACGAGGTCGCCGTCGCGGGCTCGGCCTGGCCGGTGGTCGCCGCGACCGCGGTCGACCAGGACGCGAGCGTCCGGGTCGTCCAGCCCGGTGACGGGCAGGGCACGGCCACCGTGACGGTGACCGCGCCCTCCGGTGCGCAGAAGTCGTACACCGTGACCGTCGCGCGTGCGGCCGTGCTCTCGGGCGTGACGATCGGCGGCACGCCGACGGTCGGCGCCGCCCTCAGCGCCGTGCCCGGCACCGTCGACCCCGCCACCGCCGACCTCGCCTACGTCTGGCAGCGCGACGGCGTCGCGATCGATGGCGCGGACGGCGCGCAGTACACCGTGACGACCGACGACGTCGGACACGAGCTGACCGTCGTGGCGACGGCCACCGCGCCCGGCTTCACGGCGGGTACGGCGACCTCGGACGCGGTCACCGGTCAGCCGGGCACCGCCACGCCCACACCGACGCCGACCGCGACGCCGACGCCGACCGCGACGCCCGAGCCGACGGGATCGCCCACCGCGAGCCCCTCGCCGTCGGCGACCGCGACGAGCGCACCCGGCACGTCCACGCCGACCGAGGCCGACCTCACGGCCGCGCTCGAGGGGCGCATCTCGGGCCCGGCATCCATCGCCGCCGGCAGCACCGTCTCGGTGCAGGTCGGCGCCGATCGGGCGGGCCAGCAGGTCGCCGCGTGGCTGTTCTCGACCCCGCGGGCTCTCGGCGCCGCGACGGTCTCGGCCGCAGGGACGATCCCCGTGACCGTTCCGCTGGACGCGGTCGCCGGTGCGCACCGCCTCGCCGTGACGGATGCCGCGGGCACCGTGATCGGCTGGTACGCCGTCACGGTCACGGCGCCGCCGACCACGCTGGCCACCACCGGCGCGACGGCGCCCTTCGCCCTGGCGCTCACCATCGCGGTGCTGCTGCTGATCGCGGGAGCCGCCCTCGTGCGGCGTCGGCGCCCGGCGCGCGGCTGAGAACGCCGTGACGACCGCCTGAGCGGCGTCACGGCAGCGGCCCCGCCCTTCCGAGAGGAGGGACGGGGCCGCTGCCGTGTGTGACGCGACGTCAGGCGTCGCGCGACGTCACGAGTCGGCCAGGGCCGCGGAGACCACGGCGCGGGCCTCGGCCTGCACCTCGCGCAGATGCTCCTCACCGCGCAACGACTCGGCGTAGAGCTTGTAGACGTCCTCGGTGCCGGACGGGCGCGCGGCGAACCAGGCGTGCTCGGTCTGCACCTTCAGGCCGCCGATCGCGGCGCCGTTGCCCGGCGCGTGGGACAGCTTCGCGGTGATCGGCTCGCCGGCGAGTTCCGTCGCGGTGACGGCCTCCGGAGCGAGCTTGGACAGCGCCGCCTTCTGCGCGGGGGATGCCGGGGCGTCCACGCGCTGGTAGGCGGACGCACCGAACTCGGCCTCCAGCTCCGCGTAGCGCTGCGACGGGCTCTTGCCGGTGACCGCGATGATCTCGGCGGCGAGCAGGCACAGCAGGATCCCGTCCTTGTCGGTCGTCCAGACGGTGCCGTCGACACGGAGGAAGGACGCCCCCGCCGACTCCTCGCCGCCGAACGCCACTGAGCCGTCCAGCAGGCCCGGAACGAACCACTTGAAGCCCACGGGCACCTCGAGCAGGCGCCGGCCGAGCGACGCGGCGACCCGGTCGATGATCATCGACGACACGAGCGTCTTGCCGACGGCGGCGTCGGCCGGCCACTGCGGGCGGTGCGCGTACAGATAGTCGATCGCGACGGCGAGGTAGTGGTTCGGGTTCATCAGGCCGGCGTCGGGTGTCACGATGCCGTGCCTGTCGGCATCCGCGTCGTTGCCGGTGAGCACGTCGTACTCGTCGCGGCGGGCGACGAGCGCGGCCATCGCCGAGGGCGACGACGGATCCATGCGGATCTTCTCGTCCCAGTCGAGCGTCATGAAGCGCCACGTCGGGTCGACCTCGGGGTTGACGACCGTGAGGTCGAGGCCGTAGCGCTCGCCGATCAGCGCCCAGTACTCGACGGAGGCGCCGCCGAGCGGGTCGGCGCCGATGCGGACGCCGGCGCGGCGGATGGCCTCCACGTCGATGATGTTCGCGAGGTCGGCGACGTAGCCCTCGCGGAAGTCGTAGGTTCCGAGCGTGTCCGCGTCGATGTCCTTGAACGGGGTGCGCGCGACCCCGTCCAGGCCGGCGGCGATCAGGGCGTTGGCCCGGTCGGCGATCCACCCGGTGGCATCCGTGTCGGCCGGGCCGCCGTGCGGCGGGTTGTACTTGAAGCCGCCGTCGCGCGGCGGGTTGTGCGACGGGGTGACGACGATGCCGTCGGCGCGGCCCGGGTCGTCCAGGGCGCGGCCGCGGTTGTAGGTGAGGATGGCGTGGCTGAGGGCCGGCGTCGGCACCCACGCGTCACGGGAGTCGATGCGCACGTCGACGCCGTTCGCGACGAGCACCTCCACCGCGGTGCGCTCGGCCGGCAGCGACAGCCCGTGGGTGTCGCGACCGAGGAACAGGGGGCCGGTGATGCCCTGGGCCGCCCGGTAGTCGACGATCGCCTGGGTGGTCGCGAGGATGTGGTCCTCGTTGAAGCTGGTGCTCAGCGACGACCCGCGGTGGCCGCTCGTGCCGAACGCGACGCGCTGTTCGGGAACGGACGGATCGGGTCTGCGGTCGTAATAGGCGGCGATGAGCTCATCGATGTCGATGAGGTCGGAGGCTTCGGCTGGCTGTCCTGCGCGGCTCATGTCCACAGTCTGTCACTGCGGCGGGCCGGCGGTCACTTCCGGTGCAGAACGGAGGTCGCCGTGCTGTCGGAGAGCTTGTTGATCAGCGTCAGCGTGTCGGGCTTGCAGCCGTACTTCGCGTCGGTGATGGGGGCGCCCGAGATCTGCTGGCTGATGGCCCCGGCATCCGTGCCCTTGCCGTCGATCGTCGCGATGATCTCCATGCCGGACGTGTCCTGCGTCTGGCTGCCGATGCCGTTGCCGGTCACGGTGTAGGTGCCCGTGATCGATCCCTTGAACTGGATCAGGATCGTCGTGCCCGAGACGTTCGCCGTCACCCGTTCGGCGGGGGTCCAGGTGTACGTTCCGTCCTTGCGCAGCTCGAGATCGGCGGTGCCGACCGGCGTGAACACGGCGCCCGAGCCGGCCATCAGCGAGTTGACGTCGTTGTAGAAGGCGGTGACCTGGTCCTGACCCATGTGCCACTCGCCGACCAGGCAGGCGAGGTCTGCAGTGGGCGAGGGCGACGGCGTCGCGGTCGGGGTCGGCGTGGGGGTCGGGGTCGCGCTCGCCGAGCCGCTCGGGGTGGGGTCTCCCGCCGGCTTCGACTCCTCGGGGGCGCAGGCGCTCAGGCCGAGGGTGAGGGCGAGGGCGGCAGCGGCGGCGAGGGGGAGGAATCGGCGGCTCACCCCTTCAGCGTAGGCTGTCACCCGTGACTTCCGCGCCTTCGTCGACCGCGGCAACCGCGGCACCGCTGCCCACGCGCCGCACCTACAGCTATCTCGGTCCGGCCGGAACCTTCACGGAGGCGGCCCTCGCGCAGGTGCCCGAGGCGCGCGATCAGATCTGGCGTCCGGTGCGCAACGTCGCGGAAGCGCTCGCCGATGTCGTCGACGGCCGCTCGGATGCCGCGATGATCGCGATCGAGAACTCGGTCGACGGCGGGGTCTCCACGGCGCAGGACGCGTTGGCGACGATGCCCGGGCTGAGAATCGTCGGTGAGTATCTCGTGCGAGTCAACTTCGTGCTCGTGGGCCGACCCGGCATGCGCCTCGAAGACGTGCGACTCGTGGCCGCGCACCCGGTCGCCTACGGCCAGTGCCTGCGGTGGTTGTCGGCGACGCTGCCCGACCACGCCCACCTGCCCGCGTCGAGCAATGTGGCCTCGGCGGTCGACATGATCGAGGGCGTGAGCGACGCCGACGCGGCCATCGCACCCCCCGGCATCCTCGAACACCACGACCTCGAGCTGCTGGCCGAGGAGATCGGCGACAACGCCAACGCCGTGACGCGCTTCGTGCTCGTGAGCCGCACGGTGTCGGCACCGCCGCCCACCGGCGCGGACAAGACCTCGCTGATCGTCGAGCTGCCCGAGGAGTACCCGGGAGCGCTGCTCGAGCTGCTGGAGCAGTTCGCGACGCGCGGCATCAACCTCTCGCTGCTCGCGTCGCGGCCCATCGGCGACGCTCTCGGCCGCTACCGCTTCGTCATCGACGCCGACGGCCACATCCAGGACGAGCGCATGGCCGACGCCCTCCTGGGCCTGCGCCGCTTCAGCCCGAAGGTCATCTACCTGGGGTCGTACCCGCGCGCGGACCGCGCCATCGTGCACTACCCCGACCGCTACTCCGACGAGGTGTTCGTCGAGGCCCGCGACTGGCTGCGCGGCCTCATCTCCGGGGCGCCCGAGGCCTGACGCCTGCGGCGGGGCGTTTCGACTCGTCGCTGCGCTCCCCGCTCAGAGACCGGGGGTGCGCCTGTTACCGGTCGTTGAGCGAGCGCAGCGACCGGGGGTGCGCCTGTTGCCGGTCGTTGAGCGAGCGCAGCGACCGGGGGTGCGCCTGTTGCCGGTCGTTGAGCGAGCGCAGCGAGTCGAAACGCCGTACGCAGCTCCGGACTCAGGCCGCGAGCAGCTCGAGAGTCTGGATGCGGCCGGTCGCGCTGTCCATCGCCTCACCGTCGTAGGCTCCCGAGACGGGGGAGATCATGACCTCGTCGACGCCGTGGCGCTCGGCGAACGCGGCCAGGGCCGCGCGGGACTCTTCGCCCGTGCCGACGAACCAGCGGCGGCGCAGAGCGTCGATGAGCGGGGCCGCGAGCCGGTCCTCCGCTTCCGCCGCGGCGGCCTGCTCGACGGTCTCGAGCGCGGTCAGGGGGCGGCCGCCGCGCAGCCGCGCCATCATGCGCGCCTGCGGCAGCATCCGCTCTTCGGCCTCCGCCGCGGTGGGCGCGACGACCGCGTTGGCGGTGAGGAAGGTGCGCGGGGCGTCGAGGTGGGCCGACGGCTGGAACTGCGCGCGGTAGAGATCCAGCGCGCGCTCCAAGCCCTCGCCCGAGAAGTGGTTCGCGAACACGTACGGCAGCCCGAAGGCCGCGGCGAGCTGGGCGGAGTAGTCGCTCGAGCCGAGCAGCCAGACCTCCGGAGCGCCCGTGGCGGCGGGGGTCGCGTGGATGCCGTATCGATCGTCCCCGTCGCCGCGACCGGTCAGGCGCACCGTGGCGCCGTCGGGCGACATCAGCGCCGAGATGTCGCGCACGTGCTCGGGGAAGCGGTCGACGTCGCTGGACGTGCCGCTCATCCGCAGCAGCTGGGTGATGACCGGATCGCTTCCGGGCGCGCGTCCCAGTCCGAGGTCGATCCGTCCCGGCGCGATCGCCTCCAGCGCGGCGAACTGCTCCGCCACCACGAGCGGGGCGTGGTTGGGCAGCATCACTCCGCCGGAGCCGACCCGGATGCGCGACGTGCGGGCCGCGGCCGCGGCGATGAGCACCGGCGGCGTCGTCGAGGCCACCGCGGGCATGTTGTGGTGCTCGGCGAACCAGTAGCGGCGGTAGCCGAGCTCGTCGGCCCGCTGGGCCAGGGCGAGGGAGGAGGCGACCGCCTGGGTGCTGGTCTGATCGGTGCGGACGGGGACGAGATCGAGGACGGAGAGCGCAGGAGACATCGTCGGAGACAACCCCGCGGGCGGTCCTCGCATTCCGCGAGCGCTCAACCGGCGCGCTTGACCTCCTCGTACGCCGCCAGCGCGGCGTCGCGGGTCTCCTTGAGATCGACGATCGGCTCGCGCGCCGCGGCATCCGGCGCCCATTCGCGGACGTACCGCCCGTCGGCGTCGAACTTCTTCGCCTGCAGCTCGGGATTGAAGATGCGGAAGTAGGGGGCGGCGTCGGCGCCCGACCCGGCCACCCACTGCCAGTTGAACGGGTTGCTGGCGGCATCCGCGTCGACGAGCGTGTCCCAGAACCACTCCTCGCCGCGGCGCCAGTCGATCAGCAGGTTCTTGATGAGGAAGGATGCCGTCACCATCCGCACCCGGTTGTGCATGAAGCCCGAGACCCAGAGCTCCCGCATCCCGGCATCCACGAGGGGCACGCCCGTCTCGCCCCGTTGCCACGCGCGCAGCATCGAGGGCTTCAGTCGCGGCCAGGGGAACGCGTCGTAGGCGGGCTTGAGGTTCTTCGTCGCCAGGTCGGGGGCATGGAAGAGGGTGTGCCACGCGAACTCCCGCCAGCCCACCTCGGAGAGGAAGCCGCCGACGCGCGCACCCGACGACACCGCCGCGTGCCAGACCTGGTGGGGGCTCAGCTCGCCCCACCGCAGCCGGGGCGACAGCATCGAGGTCGCCCCGCCCGCGGGCTCGTCGCGGGCCCGGTCGTAGTCGGCGACGTCCTCGGCGAGAAACGCGTGCAGGCGCCGCCGCGCCGCCGGCTCGCCGGGCGTCCAGCGCTCGCGGAGGCCGCCCGCCCAGTCGGGCGCCGTCGGCAGCAGTCCCCAGTCGTCGAGGTCGTCGGATGCCGGCGGCGCCGGCGGCCCCGCGATCTCGCGGGGCTCGGGCAGCGGCTCGCGTGGTGCGGGCAGCTGCTGGCAGGCCCGCCAGAACGGCGTGAAGACGCCGTAGGGCGTGCCGGCGCCGGTGCGGACGGTCCACGGCTCGAACAGCAGGGATGCCGCGAACGAGCTCACCTCGTGGCCGTCGGCGCGCAGCGACTCCTTGAGGCCGGCGTCGACCGTGCGCTCCGGCGCGCTGTAGCGCCGGTTCCAGAAGACGGCGCCGGCGCCGACCTCCGCGGCGAGGCGGGGGATGACCTCGGCGGCGGCGCCGCGGCGCAGGACGAGCGCGGTCCCCTTCTCGCGGAGCCCCTCGGCCAGGGCGGCGAGCGAGTGGTGCAGCCACCAGCGGGCGGCGCCGCCGAGGGGACGGAAGCCGGGGGACTCCTCGTCGAGCACGAAGACGGCCACCACCGGTCCGCCGCGGTCGACCGCCGCCCGCAGGGCGGGGTTGTCCGCGAGGCGGAGGTCGTCGCGGAACCAGACGAGACTCGGGGATGCCGACATGCTCTCCATGGTGCCGGGTGCGTCGGGCCGCGGCGAGCCCTTGCGTGCGCGGTGGGGATGGCGGTACGCGGCGGGAATCTTTGTGAGTACAGTTGTACTCACAAAGAGGGAGAGGCGGGTCGCATGATCGTGACGCTGATCGTGGCGTGCGAGGTCGGGTTCTGGGTGGCCGTGCTCGCCGGCCTCCTTGCGCGCTACCCGCTGCGGCGGCCGCGGCTGGGAGCGGCGCTGCTGATCGCGGCTCCGGTGATCGACGTGGTGCTGTTGACCCTCGTGGCGCTCGACCTGCTCCGCGGCGGGACCGCCTCGTGGCAGCACGGGCTGGCCGCGATCTACATCGGCTTCTCGGTCGCCTTCGGCCATCAGGTCATCGCGTGGGCCGACGTGCGCTTCGCGCACCGGTTCGCCTCCGGGCCCCCGCCCGTCAAACTCTCGGGTACCGCGTACACGATCGCGTGCTGGAAGGACGTGCTGCGCACCATCGTCATGGCCGTGATCGCGGGCGGTGTCACGTGGGGGCTGATCGCGCTCGCCCGCGACGGCAACGGGACGGACGAGCTGCTGATCAACGTCCGGATCCTCGGGATCATCCTCGCCGCCGACGTGATCTGGGCCGTGAGCTACACGATCTGGCCGCGGCGCGCCCCCTCGGCGCCGCCCGTCGGGGCACACTAGCTCTCGTGCCCCGGCTCATCGACCACGACGCCCGCACGCGAGAGATCGCCGCGGCCTCCCTGCGCGTGCTCGAGCGCGACGGCCTCGCGGGACTGTCGGTGCGCGGCGTGGCCGACGAGGCGGGCATCGCGGTCGCGTCGCTGCGGCGCACCTTTCCCACGCAGCACGCGCTGCGCGAGCACTGTCTGCTGCTCATCGATCAGCGGGTGTCCGCGCGTATCGCCGGGCTCGGCGGGCACTTCTCAGGACGGCGGCTCGCCGAAGAGATCCTGGAGCAGCTGCTGCCCCTCGATCACGACCGGAGGGTGGAACTGCTCGCCCAGATCCAGCTCGGGGTGCTCGCTCTCACCGATGCGCGGCTGCACGACTCGGTCCTGCGCCTCAACCGCGGGGTCGCCGCGGCGTGCCGCGCGTGCATCGAGCTTCTGCGGGAGGCCGGCGACCTCGGCGCCGGGCGTGACCCGGGCCTGGAGGTCGAGCGGCTGCACGCGCTGCTGGACGGCGCCGCCCTGCACGCGGTGTGGGGCGGGGACGATGACGCGGAGGCGGCGCGCCGCCTGGTCGTCGCGCATCTCGACGACATCGCCCGGCGTCCGCGCTAGAGCGCGGGGGAGGTGTGCCCGGAGGGCACGGCGAGCCGGAGCGAGGCGGCGTGGATGCGGACGTCCACCGCGGTCGCCTCGCCGAACTCGTCGCCGTCGAGCTGCACGGGCGTGGCGGCGCCGGCCGCGATCTGGATGCCGGTGCCCCGCGCGTACCGGATCGAGTTGTCCTTGGTCCGCAGCCGCAGGATCCGCCGACCCGTGCGGAAGCGTCGCAGCACGCTGTTGTCCCACGCGACGCGGCGCCAGACCGCGAGCCAGCCGAAGGCGGTCTTGGGCTGGAAGATCGCGATGTCGAGCTGGCCGTCGGCCACCGACGCCTCGGGGATGAGCTCGAGCCCGGCCGGCAGCGACCCGCAGTTCGCGAACAGCACGCTCTGCACCTGGGCGCGATGCATCCGGTGACCGGCGACCTGGTACATGATCGAGAACGGCTTCGCCTTCACGAGCGAGCGCGCGGCACCGTCGACGTACGCGACCCAGCCGACCTTCTTCTTCAGGTCGCCGCTGGTGTTGGCGATCATCGCGGCATCCAGGCCCATTCCGCCCATCACGACGAACGCACGCTCTTCGCGCTCGCCGTCGGGGCGGACGAGTTCCGCGAACCCGACGTCGATCGCCTGCACGTCGCCCTCGAACGTCGCCGCGATCATCGCGTCGGGATCGGTGAGCGGCAGCTGGAGGTTCCGGGCGAGCAGGTTGCCGGTGCCGCTCGGCACGATCGTGAGGGGCACCTCGGACCCGGCCATCGCCTCGCTGACGGCGCGGACCGTGCCGTCGCCCCCCGCCACGAGGACGGCGGCGGCTCCGGCGTCGATCGCTTCGCGGGCCAGACCGTCGCCGAGCTCGTCGACGGTCGTCTCGAAGAAGAGGGGCTCGCCCCAGCCGGCATCCGAGGAGTGGCTCGTGACGGCGGCGCGCAGAGCGTCGGCATCCACCTTGATGGGGTTGTAGACGAGCGCCGCGCGACGGCGCGGCACCTCGTCACCGGAGGGCGCAGTGACGTCAGCAGGTGCCATGTGGCTAAACATACCCGGCGGTGAACATGAGCGGCGGGGCGGGCACGTCCGGGGAGGGCGGGCCCGTCGGGCTCGTCCACTCGAGGACTCCGCCCGGACGCTGGGCGACCCGCCACGCCGAGCGGATGGGACCCCGCGAACTAGACTTGTCGGGTGATCGATCTCGCTCTCCTCCGTGACAACCCGGACCTCGTCAAGCGCTCGCAGCAGGCCCGCGGCGAGTCGCCCGACACGGTCGACGATGCGATCGAGGCCGACCGTGCCCGACGCGCCGCGATCACCGCCTTCGAGGAGCTGCGCGCCGCGCAGAACGCCCACGGCAAGACCGTCGCCGCCGCGCCCAAGGAGGACAAGCCCGCGCTCGTCGCCCAGGCGAAGGAGCTCAGCGACCGCGTCAAGGCCGCGCAGCAGGCCGTCACGGTCGCCGAAGAGGCGGCGGATGCGGCCCTCGCGCGCATCGAGAACATCGTCATCGACGGCGTTCCGGCCGGGGGCGAAGAGAACTTCGTCACGGTGCGGACGCACGGCGAGCCGGCATCCTTCGACTTCGAGCCGCTGGACCACCTCGCCCTCGGCGAGAAGCTCGGCGCCATCGACATGGAGCGCGGCACCAAGGTGTCGGGCAGTCGCTTCTACTTCCTGACCGGCATCGGAGCGCGCCTCGAATACGCGCTCATGTCCCTCGCGCTCCAGCGCGCCGTGGATGCCGGGTTCATCCCCATGATCCCGCCGACGCTCGTGCGTCCCGAGGTCATGCGCGGCACCGGATTCCTGGGGCAGCACGCCGACGAGGTCTACAAGCTGGAGGCCGACGATCTCTACCTCGTCGGCACGAGCGAGGTCCCGCTCGCCGGCTACCACATGGGGGAGATCCTCGACCTGACGGCGGGCCCCAAGCGCTACGCCGGCTGGTCGACCTGCTACCGCCGCGAAGCGGGCTCGTACGGCAAGGACACCCGGGGCATCATCCGCGTGCACCAGTTCAACAAGCTCGAGATGTTCGTCTACACGACGCCCGAGGACGCCGAGGCGGAGCACCTGCGGCTCGTCGCGCTGCAGGAGCAGATGCTGCAGGACCTCGGCCTGAGCTACCGCGTGATCGACGTCGCCGCGGGCGACCTCGGCTCCAGCGCGGCCCGCAAGTACGACGTCGAGGCGTGGGTCCCCACGCAGGGCTCGTACCGCGAGCTCACCTCGACGAGCAACTGCACGACCTACCAGGCGCGCCGGCTCGACGTGCGGCACCGGCCCGCCGTGGAGGGCGGCGGCGCGGGCAAGACCGCGCCCGTCGCGACCCTCAACGGCACCCTCGCCACCACCCGCTGGATCGTGGCGCTGCTCGAGACGCATCAGCGAGCCGATGGCTCCGTCGTGATCCCCGAGGTGCTGCGGCCCTACCTCGGCGGCCTCGAGGTGGCGGAGCCGATCGCGTGACGAGCGCCGGAGAAGAGCTGCCGCACACCGGAGCGGTGTCGGTTGTCGCGCAGAAAGACGCGGCTCACCTCATCGAGACCATTGCGGACGACACCGAGAATCCGACGATGGTCACCGAGCGCCTGCTCATCGCCCTCGACGTCGACGGCACCGTGCTGCTGGAGGACGAGACGCTCAGCCCGGGAGTCGTCGAGGCGATCGCGCACGCGCACCGCGCCGGGCACGAGGTGATGCTCGCCACCGGGCGCAGCTGGGAGGGCACGCGCGGCATCCAGCACGTGCTCGAGCTCGCTCCCGATTACGCGGTCTGCTCCAACGGGGCGGTCATCATGAAGCGGGTCGGCGGCGACTTCGCCGAAGAGGGCCGGTACGAGCGCTTCCACATCGAGACGTTCGATCCGTCGGAGGTGGTCGGGCTGCTGCGCGCGCACCTGCCGCACGCGAAGTACATGGTCGAGCTGGCCGACGGCGAGCGGCTCTACACGGAACGCCTCGACGACTGGAACCTGGCGAACGCGCGCCGCGTCGACTTCGCCGAGCTGGTCGCCCAGCCGGTGTGCCGTGTCGTCGTGGTCTCGCCCGACGAGACCGACGAGGACTTCCTCGAGCTCGTCGGCCGCATCGGCCTGAGCAAGGTGTCGTACGCCGTGGGCTGGTCGGCCTGGCTCGACATCGCACCGCAGGGCGTCGACAAGTCGACCGCGCTGGAGCGCGTGCGCACCTGGTTGGGCGTCGAGCCCGACCGGGTGCTGGTCATGGGGGACGGGCGCAACGACCTCGGGATGTTCCGGTGGGCGCTCGAACACGGCGGACGCGCGATCGCGATGGGGCAGGGGCCCGAAGAGGTGCGCCGCGAGGCGGGGGAGATCACGGCATCCGTCCACGCCGGCGGTGTCGCGGACGTCCTGCGGCAGCTCTGAGCTGCCGACGACACGACCCGCGCTTTCAGCGGCTGCCCAGGCGCAGGCGCGAAGATGGGCACGGTCCGTCGACTAGACTCGACGCCTGTCTGGGGATGCCGCGGCGTCCGTCAGGGAGGGTTGTCCGAGCGGCCGATGGACCCGGTCTTGAAAACCGGTGGGCAGAGATGTCCCGTGGGTTCGAATCCCACACCCTCCGCAGGAGCGGTCGTGTCCGCTGTCGAAAGGTCCCCCGTGAGCCCACGCCCCGAGCGCCCTCGTCGGCAGCCCGTCGCCCGACACGGCATCCTGAAGTCGCCCCACCCGCTCTCGCAGGTGCTCGCGATCCTCGCCGCCGTCGTCGCCGTCGCCGTGATCAGCACGACGGCCGTCGGGGCGTTCTACGTCTGGGACGCCACCCGCGCCGTGGAGGCCGCCGGTGTCTCCATCGGCGGCGATGACGAGCAGCTGCCGCCCACGCTCGGTGAGATCGAGGGCGGCGTCAACATGCTCGTCGTCGGCACCGACTCGTGTGAAGGGCCGAACGCCGCGCTGTCCGGCGCCTGCCAGAACGGCGACACCGACGGCGAGCGCAACGACGTCACCATGCTGGTGCACATTTCCGACGAGCCCCGTCGCGTGACCGTCGTCTCCTTCCCCCGCGACATGATCGTCCCGATCCCGTCGTGCACGGGCCCAGACGGCACGCAGTACTCCGCGATGAGCGGTCAGATGCTGAATGCGTCCTACATGTACGGCGGTCTGTCCTGCACCGTTGCCACCATCGAAAAGCTGACCGGCGTCGACATCCGGTTCGCGGCCGCGACGCGGTGGACCGGTGTGATCAACATGTCGGACGCCATCGGCGGTGTCGACGTGTGCGTCGCCGACGACATCAGCGACAGCCACACCGGACTCAACCTCACGAAGGGTGAGCACACGCTGAAGGGCGCCGAGGCGCTGCAGTTCCTGCGCATCCGTCACGGCATCGGCGACGGGTCGGACCTCGGCCGCATCTCGAACCAGCAGCAGTTCCTGAGCTCACTCGTGCGCAAGCTGCAGTCGGAGGGGGTGCTCGGCAACCCCGCGACGCTGTTCAACCTCGCCAACACGGCGCTGCAGCAGGTGACGTCCGACCCGCCGCAGGTCGTGCTGAGCAAGACCCTCGCGAACCCCCAGAACATGGTGCAGATCGCCATGGCCGTGCGCAGCGTGCCCTACCAGGACATCGTCTTCGTGCAGTATCCGACGGTGTACGCGTCGGACGGCTCTCGTGTCGACCCGGTGACGTCGGCGGCGAAGGTGCTCTTTGATGCCCTCGCCAACAATCAGCCGATCCAGCTGACGGGCTCCACGAGCGACGGCTACGGAACCGAGGTCGTCGGCGAGGCCACGCCCACGCCCAGCGACCCGGCCACCCCGGAACCGACGGCGACAGCGGATGCCGGGGCCACCGCGGCGGCGCCCACGCCGACGCAGGAGGCCGTGCAGCTGCCGAGCTCCATCACGGGTCAGACGGCGGCGCAGGTCACCTGCACGGTCGCGCAGCGCTGACGCGCGGGCACGGGCCGGATGCCGCGGCCTCCGGTTCGGCGGGAGGGCTCGGACCGGTTATGATTGCCGGGTGCGTTCGCGCGGCTCCGGCCGCGCAGCGCCTGGAGACGTCGCATAGTCAGGCCTAGTGCACCACCCTGCTAAGGTGGAGTCCCCTTACGGGGACCGAGGGTTCAAATCCCTCCGTCTCCGCCACTTTCCTCTCGCTCCGGCGGAGCTGCTCCCCGTCAGTTGAGGATCTCGCCTCGTTCCCTGGGCGGTCGCGATGTGATGCGATCGCGCCACCGCTGCCGCTCCTCGGGCGTCAGTCGCGGCCAGTCCTCCACCTCCTCGACCACGCGCAGCGCCGCCGTGCTGCGGTAGGAGCGCGTGGGATTGCCGGGGAACTTCTTGTCGGTCACATTCGGATCGTCGTCGAAAGCGCCTGTCGGCTCGACGAGGTAGACGCGAGGAGCGCGGCCGTCGCCGACGAGGTCAGCGGCGAGTTCGGCCGCGAGAGCGGCGCCGGCCAGCAGCGCGGTGAAGTAGATGTGGTTCATCACGACGTCGGGTCGATAGTTCGATCGGAACCCCGGGCTCAGGAGGTCGCCCGGGTGCAGGTCGGCGACCGTGCCGTGGAAGAAGGGACCCGTCTCGTCGACTGCGCTCACGACCTCAGCGTAGGTCGCCGGCGGCGCGCGCGGAACGAGATGCCGACGAGGCGGCCGCAGACGATGATCTCTTCCAGAAGAAGGAGGACGGCTGCATCACGGGCGTCCTCTCCGGAGGCGGCATCGGTCGAGGTCGCACCTCCCGTTCCGACGGCGCGGGACGTCAGGATGCGGTGGGGCGAACGTAAGAAGCCTGCCCGCGACGCACCGAGGGGGTTGACCCGGTGGACGGTGAGCGATACGGATGGACGCCATGTCCGAGATCATCATTCGCCCCATCCGTCCCTCCGATGCCGGGGAGGTGCTGACGGTTCAGCGCGCGGCGTTCGTCACGGAGGCGCTCATCTACGGCGACCCCGACATGGCGCCGCTGACGCAGACCCTGGATGAGGTCGCGTTCGAACTGCGTGAGAACCTCGGCTGCGTCGCACTCGCCGCGTCGCGCCTGGTCGGGGTCGTGCGCGCCGTCGCGGATGGTGAGGTGCTTCTGGTGGGTCGCATCGCGATCGCGCCCGACCAGCAGGGGGAGGGCATCGGCTCGCGTCTCCTCGAGGCGGTCGAGCAGCGGGGGATCGAGAGCGGATGCCGGCGGGCGGAGCTGTTCACCGGCTCGCTGAGCACGCAGAATATCGCGCTGTACGAGCGTCTCGGCTATCGCGAGAGTGAACGAATCGATCAGGGCGACGGCACCGCGCAGGTCTTCCTGCAGAAAGTGCTCGCCGAGCAGTCCTGACGTCCGGCGTGCCGACCAGCCTCCGCGTCGGTCACGCCGTGAGGGAACGACGTCGACTGCTACCGCATCGCCGTCAGCGGTACGGCGGCACCGCTCACACGAATCCCGCCCGTCGCAGGGATGTCGACCGCGAGCAGACCGGGGCGTCCGACGTGTGCGCCCTGTTCGATGGTGATCCGGCCCGGAACCTCGACCGCCCGCAGATCCCGAAGGTATGCGCCCAATGCGGCGGCCGCCGACCCGGTGGCCGGGTCCTCCGTGATGCGTCCCACCGGGAAGAGGTTGCGGGCTGCGAAGCGATCGGCGGTGAGGCGGTGCGCGACCGTGATCGTGGCCGGCCAGCCACGTGCGTCCATGAGGGTGCGCACCTGGCCCGGGTCGAAGGTGAACCCATCGAACGTGGAGCGGTCGGCGAGCGCGATCACGGGGTGGGGGTTCCCGGCGTCGCTGAGGCGCGGCGGGAGCGCCGGATCGAGGTCGGACGACGCCAGAGCGAGCAGGTCGAGGATCGCGTCGCGGTCCTCGATCGGCAGCGGACGCACCGACGGCGGCACGCTCGTGAACGCGGCGCGGATGCCGTCGGTGTCCCGTTCGAGCTCGATGCGGATGTCGCCCACGGGGGTGGCGAACACGATGGCGTCTCCCGCGAGGTCGCCGCGTTCGGCGACGGCGACCGCGGTGGCCACCGTCGCGTGCCCGCAGAACGGCACCTCGGCGATGGGGGAGAAGTAGCGGATGCGGCGGGCGCCGTCTTGGCGGATGCCGATCACGAAGGCGGTCTCGGCGAAGTCGACCTCGGCCGCGATCCGCTGCATGGTCGCCGCGTCGAGCCCGCGTGCGTCGAGCACCACGCCGGCCGGGTTGCCGCCCTCGGGGTCGGAGGTGAAGGCGGCGTAGCGCAGGACGTCGGGAACGGTCATCGTCCCAGGCTAGGGCGCCGGCCTCAGCGGGGCGACTGGAGCAGGCGCGCGAAGGTGCGCAGGGTGTCGCTGAGTCCGAGGGACGGCTCGAGCAGCCACTGGATCTGCAGACCGTCGGATGCCGCGATCAGCAGGGCGGCGAGGTCTTCGGCGGGCACGTCGTCGCGGATGTCGCCGGCCGCCTGCTGCGTGCGGAAGGAGGCGGTCAGCTCCGCGCGCACCCGGTCGAAGCGTGCGGAGAAGAACTCGCGCCCGACGTCGTTGCCGGCCTCCAGCGAGGCGGCGAGCAGGGTCGAGTAGAGCTGGACGAGCCCCGGCACGTCGACGTTGGCGATCGCGGCGTCGATCATGGTGTCCACGCCCGGCGGGCCGGACGGGCTCGCCGTCGCGTTGCGGCGAGCCTCGGCGTGCGCGTAGACGGCGACGAGCAGCTGCTCGCGCGAGTCGAAGTAGTGCAGCAGGGCGGCGTGCGAGACGCCGATCGCCTCTGCGATGCGCCGCAGCGACGTGCCGTCGGCGCCGCGCTCGCGGAAGACCTCGATCGCGCGGTCGAGGATCTCCTGGCGGCGGGCGACGCCCTTCGGCTGCAGTCCGCGCCGACCGATCACCGCCTCGTCGTCCGTGCTCACGGCATCCAACCTAGCCGATGGCGGGAAAACAAAACCTCCAGGTGGAGGTTTTGTGATACCGTCGCCTCAGCGCCGAACGGACGACGAGCCGGCGACGCCGTACACACGAGACAACGAGGTTCGAAGGACGCACGTCATGACACTGCCCGTCGCTTCCGTCCAGCTCTACACGCTGGCCAAGGAGTTCACCGCCGACATGGGGGGCTCGCTCGACAAGCTCGCCGCGATCGGCCTGCGCAACGTGGAGGCGTTCGACTTCGTCTCCCGTCCGACGCAGATCCGCGCCGCGCTGGATGCCAGCGGCCTCGCATCGCCCACCGGGCATGCGCCGCTGCTGTCCGACACGCTCTGGACCCCGGACGGCGAGATCCCGACCCCCGCCCCCGAGGTGGTGTTCGCCGCCGCCGCCGAGATCGGCATGACCACGGTCATCGACCCGTTCGTCGCCCCCGAGCGGTGGCTGACGGCCGACGGCGTCGCCGACATCGCCGACCGCCTCAACCGCGCCGCCGAGAAGGCCGCCGAGTTCGGCCTGAGCGTCGGCTACCACAACCACGCGCAGGAGTTCGTCGCGTCCTTCGACGGCGCCACCGCCTACGAGCGCTTCGTCGCGCTGACCGACGAGCGCGTGCAGCTCGAGCTCGACCTCTTCTGGGCGCTGACCGGCGGCCAGGACGTGCCGGCTCTCGTCTCCGCGCTGGGCGATCGCCTCGTCGCGGTGCACGTCAAGGACGGCGTCGTCCCGGCATCCAACCCGTGGGCTCCGGGCGCCGGCTCGTTCGGCTCGGACAGCCTCGACCAGCGTCACGCCGGCACCGCCGACGTCCCGCTCGCGGAGGCGCTGACCGCCGGCACCGCGATCCGCTACGCGGTGATCGAGTACGACAAGGCCCCGGGAGACGTGTTCGAGGACATCGCCGCCAGCTACGCCTTCCTCCGCGACGGGGGGTACGTCAAGTGAGCGCCCTGCGCGTCGGTGTCATCGGCACCGGAGTCATCAGCCAGACCTACCTGGAGAACCTGACCTCGTTCCCCGACGTCGAGGTCGTGGCGGTGGGCGACCTGCTGCCCGAGCGCGCCCGGGCGAAGGCCGAGGAGCACGGCGTGCCCAGCTGGGGAACGGGCGAGGACGTGCTGGCCAATCCCGACGTCGACCTCGTGGTCAACCTCACGATCCCGGCGGTGCACGTCGCGGTGTCCCAGGCGGCGGTCGCCGCCGGCAAGCACGTCTGGACCGAGAAGCCGCTGGGCCTGGACCGTGAGAGCACGCGCGCGCTGCTCGCGCAGGCGGATGCCGCCGGCGTGCGCGTCGGCTCGGCGCCCGACACGATTCTCGGGCCCGGCTTCCAGACCGCCAAGCGCGCCATCCGCGACGGCGTCATCGGCACGCCGCTGTTCGTGCAGACGTCGTTCCAGACGCAGGGGCCCGACCTCTGGCATCCCGAGCCCGCGTTCCTGTTCGCCCAGGGGGCCGGCCCGCTCCTGGACATGGGCCCGTACTACTTCTCGGCCCTCGTGAGCCTGCTCGGCCCCGTCGCCGGCGTCACCGCCCGCGGTTCGCGCTGGCAGACGACGCGCCAGATCCACACCGGCCCGCGGGCGGGGGAGAGCTTCCCCGTCGAGGTGCCCTCCACGGTCCAGGTGCTGACCTCGTTCGCCGGCGGCCAGCACGGCACCCACCTGCTGAGCTTCGACTCGGCGCTGGAGCGCCACGGCGTCATCGAGATCCACGGCTCGGAGGGCACCATCGTCCTGCCCGACCCGAACGCGTTCACCGGGCGGACGGCCTACGTCAAGCCGCTCGGGGTCATCCGCGACGGCATGCGCTTCGAGCAGGAGTGGATCGAGGTCGAGGAGCAGGGCACCGTGGTCGGCCGCGGACTCGGCGTGCTCGACATGGCCCGCGCCATCGCGGACGGCCGTCCGCACGTCGCGACCGGAGAGCTCGGCTACCACGTGCTGGACGTCATGCTCTCGGCGCAGGAGTCCGCCGGCACCGGGCAGACGCTCACGATCGACAGCACCGTGGCCGACGTCCCGCTGCTGCCGGACGGATTCGACCCCTTCGCGCGTACGCTCTCCTGACCGTCCCGCGCCGCGCCGCCGTCAGTGGCCGGCGTGCGGGTCGACCACGATGACGGTGCCGTCGGTGCGCAGCAGCGCCGCGTCCTGCACGGCTCCCAACGCCGGGGTGGCCACCACCGCCACGATCGCCGCGGCGAGCAGCAGCGGCACCGTGCGGATGGCACCGGGCGCGGACGGGCCGCGACGCGCGGCGGCGATGGTCATGACGGCGACCAGCAGAAGGAGCACGATCGCGACGGCGGCGGCCAGCACGCTCGCGCGGCCTCCGGTCGCGGCGAGGAGCGCGGCGACGCCGATGACAGTGACGAGTGTCGACGCCGCCGCGGTTCGGGGGATCGGCAGACGTCCGGCAGCCAGTGCCGCGGCGCCCCAGGCGAGCCAGGCCGCGCCGGCGGTCGCGAGGACGATACCGATCCCCCGGCCCCAGACGGACGAGGAGGCGGCGGTGACGGCCGCCGCCCCCATGCCGATCGAGATGAGTCCCGCCCCCCACGCGAGCGGGACGATCCAGGCGCGCAGAGCGGCTCCCGGGGCGGCCGCGGCGCGGGAGGGCGCGCTCATGCCGTGACCGACCGTGCGCCGCGCTCGGCGCCGAGGCCCACGCCCAGCAGCACGATGGCGCTGCCGAGGTGCAGGAAGTGGTCGGGCACGTTGAGCGCCAGGATGTTCGCGGACGTGCCGACCAGGAAGAAGCCGACCACGCCGAGCAGCAGGTAGGCCGCGCCGATCGTGGCGTTGACGGTCTTGGCGGCACGCACGCCGCTGAGGCCGGCGATCACGAGCGCGGCACCGATCAGAAGGTGGGCGATGTTGTGCAGCGGGTTGACGGCGAAGATGCCGAGCAGCAGCCCGCCGTCGGTGGCGAGGAACCCCACGCCGCCGGTGACGGCGAAGCCGAGGGCTCCGACGACGAGGTAGACGGCGCCGAAGACGACGGCGACGAGGCGGTTCGGTGACGAGCTCATGACTGACCTCCTGTTCAGGTCGCGACGGGTGTCGTGACGGAGGTTGTTCGGGGCTCGCGGGGAAACGGATTGCCCGGGTGCGCCGTCAGGCCCAGCGTTCGGCGACGATCGTCGTCGCGGCGGCGGGGTCGAGGCGGTGACCGACCGACTCGGGCACGATGAGAAGCTCCGCGGCCGGCATGGCCGCGGACAGGCGCTGCGCCGCGGCCGACAGCATCGGGAACGTCTGCTGCCCGCAGAGGATCGTGACCGGGACGGCGACCGACAGCATCCCCTCGTCCGGGGTCGACAGCTCACGGGTGAGCGCGGCGTCGTAGACCGTGGACTGCGCGAGCGGAACGATCTGCGCGAACATCGGGGTCGCGCGGAACTGCGCGATCATCGCCTCGGGCAGGCCGACCGCCTCCCGCTGGAACAGCACGACGGCCTCCTCCTCGTCGCCGGCGTCGACCAGGGCCTGGATGCGGTCCGCGAGGTCGACGGCCGGCTCGTGGACGCCGAAGTGGAACGGCGGCTCCGAGAGGAACAGCCGACGGATCCCGCCGCCCGAGGGGAGCGAGGCCGTGTACAGCGCCAGCACGGCGCCGGACGAATGACCGAGGACCGCGGCCGCGCCGCCGGCAGCCGCGACCACCGCCGCGAGGTCCTCGGTCTCCCGGAGCGGGGCGGAGGGCCGGGTGTCGCCGCTGTCGCCGCGGGCGCGGCGGTCGTACGTCACCGAGCGGAAGCCGGCGCGCGCCAGCGCCTCGGCGAGGGGCGCGGCATCCCGCGCCGTCGACAGGGCGCCGTTGACGATGACGACGGCGGGACCGGTTCCGGTCTCGTGCAGGGCGATGGCGGTGCCGTCGGCCGATGTGATGTGACGCATGAGCAGATGCAAGCACCGGGTGCCGACATCGTCAACACGAGCGGGCCACGCGCCGCCGACGTCAGAGCAGGTCGGCGCGGTGCACGAGCGCCGCCGCGCCGATGAGCGGGGCGTCGCCGCCCAGGCCCGCGCGCACGACGGGCAGTCGCGCGGCGTACGCGTTGATCGCCGAGGCGCGCACGACCTCCTCGATCTGATGCGGGTAGTCGTCGGCGACGAACGAGAAGCCCCCGCCGACGACCGCCAGCTCCAGGTCGAGCAGGGTCGCGGCGCTCGCCAGGCCGATCCCGACCGCGTGCGCGGAGCGGGCGACGGCCGCCCGGGCGATGCGGTCGCCGCTCCGATACGCGGACGCCAGCTCCTCGCCGGTCGAGCCCGTCCAACCCCGCTCCTGCGCCCACGCGACGGTGTGCGGTCCCGAGGCGCGCTGCTCGAGGGTGGATGCCGCCGGGTCGCCGTCGATGTCGGCGACGAGCATCTGCCCGAGGTGCCCGGCGTTGCCCGACCCTCCGGCGACGAGTCGTCCGTCCGACAGGATGCCGCCGCCGACGCCGGTCGAGACGACGAAGACGATCGCGTTGCGGACGCCCCGGGCGGCGCCCCGCCACGCCTCGGCGAGTGCGATGCAGGTGCCGTCCAGGCGCAGTGTGACGCCGTCGAGCCCGCTCGCCGCGCGCACCGCCTCGACGATGCCGAAGCCGTGGGCAGCGGGGAGATTGATCGGCGCGATGGTGCCGGCGGCCAGATCGATCGGCCCGGCGGCGCCGATCCCCGCGGCGGCGACCTCGCTCCAGCGCGGGTGCGCGCGGCATCCGTCGATCACCTCGACGAGGCCGCGTGCGAGCACGGTGACATCCGAGGCGGCGCCGGCCCCCGTCGGGGTCCGTCGCCGGGAGCCCTCGACGATCGCGCCGTCGTCGTCGACCAGGGCCGCTTCGATCTTCGTGCCGCCGAGATCGATCGCCAGTGCGAGTGTCATGCCGCATCCTTGAGGGCTGGGAGCAGGGGATCGGGCCGGAGAGTATGCCCGGAGCCGTATAGACGTAAGCGTAGTGTCGGGACCAGCGATCGGCATCCGCCTTTGGCTTCGCCCAACGGGCATCGCGTGGTGCGATGGACCGCCGATCAACGGAGCCGGACATGGCCACCATCGCCCCCGCATCCACTCTCGGACCGATTCGACAGACCTACGCGACGTCGGAGACGTTCCCGTCGGTCGCTCGGTCGTACACCCAGGTGTCGCAGGTGGTGAAGGAACTCGGCCTGCTGCGCCGCGCGCCCGTGTTCTACGCGCTCGTCGGCGCAGCGCTCGCGCTGTGCCTCGGCGGGTGCGTCGCGGGCTTCGTGCTCCTGGGGCAGAGCTGGTTCCAGCTGCTGATCGCGGCGGCGCTGGGCATCGTGCTCACCCAGGTCGCGTTCCTCGCCCACGAGGCGGCGCACCGCCAGATCCTCTCCTCCGGCCCGGCCAACGATCGCCTCGCCCGCATCCTCGCCGCCGGCGTCGTCGGCATCAGCTACTCGTGGTGGGACTCCAAGCACTCCCGCCACCACGCGAACCCCAACCGCGTCGGCAAGGACCCCGACATCGAGGTCGACACGATCTCGTTCCTCGTCGAGGACGCCGTGCAGGCGCGCGGCATCCGCCGGTTCATCACGCGTCGCCAGGGCTGGTTCTTCTTCCCGCTGCTCACGCTCGAGGGTCTCAACCTCCACGCCCACGGCATCCGCCACCTCCTGTCGCGCCAGCCGGTCAAGAAGCGCGGACTGGAGCTGGCGCTGATCACGACGCGTCTGGCCGTCGTCATCGTCCCGGTCTTCCTGCTCCTGCCCCTCGGCATGGCGTTCGCCTTCCTCGGCGTGCAGCTCGCGGTGTTCGGCGTGTACATGGGCGCCTCGTTCGCCCCCAACCACAAGGGGATGCCGATCGTCGACGCGAGCGCCCGCCTCGACTTCTTCACGAAGCAGGTGCGCACGTCGCGCAACATCACGGGCGGCTGGTGGGCGACCTGGATGTTCGGCGGTCTGAACCACCAGGTCGAGCACCACCTCTTCCCCAGCATGGCCCGACCGCACCTCTCGAAGGCGCGTGCCGTGGTCCGCGACTACTGCAAGGGCGCCGGCATCCCGTACACGGAGACGAGCGTCTGGCGCTCGTACGCCATCGTCATCGACTACCTCAACCGCGTCGGCCTCGCGGCCCGCGACCCGTTCGACTGCCCGATGGTGGCGGACTACCGCCGCGCGTGAGTGCCGGCGCCGCCGGCGCCGGGGCCTGACAGGGTCGCCGGAGGCTGTCAACCCCCTCGTCGTCGCCCGCCCGGTTCGGTTGACTGTGGACTCCCACCCGACGTTGTTCTGACGATTCCCTGGCGAGGCCGAGCCGTGAAAGACATTCTGATCGAGGGTCACCGCATCCTCACCACCGATGACGTCGCGGACGCGGTGCTGACGTACGCCCAGCGGCTGGTGCAGACCGGGTCGACCGACATCGTGGAGTTCCCCAGCATCGACGACGGATCGCTCAGTGTCTGCCGGATGCTGCTGGGCAGCGGCATCCCCGTGGCGGTGCTCGACGCCACCACCTCGCTGGCGTCCGACGTCGTCGGGGCCGACCGCGCGTGCGCGGAGATCTCCCGCCGCACCGCGGCACTGGCCTGAGCGGCGCGCCGGCGTCGGAAGCTCGCAGTACGGTAGAGCCGTGGGACGGTTCAGTTACGACGGCAGTGTCAAAGCGGAGTTCGACGACCGGGTGCTCGCGCACCTGCAGGTCGTCATCAGTCAGAAGCTGCGGCGCGGCGAGACGTTCACCTTCAGCTGGCGCAACGACACGAGCCTCGGCGACGGACGCACCGCGATCTGGCTGCACCCGCACGCGTCGCTCGTGTACACGTACCACGGCAGCCGCCAGCCGGCGCTCAACCGTGCGTGGCTCGAGGCGCTGACCCACGCCGCGAACTCCACCGCCGGGCTCCAGATCGTGCCCGAGCCCGAAGGCCCCTACAGCGGCGAGGTCATGACCGGCTGAGCGCCGCACCTCTCACGTCGGCAGGGGCCTGTCAATCCCCTCGTCCGTCGTCTGCGCGACGCGCAGACTGGGGGATGAAGGCGGTGACGGTGATGACGCATCCTGCGCGAATCGACGGCCCCCTCGAACTCATCCCCATCGACGACGATGCGTGGCGACTGTGCGACACGCGTGCGGGCGCCAACGACGCGGAGTTCGTGGTGGCGTACATCGAGCGAGGCGACGACGGCTACGACGCGGTGTGGATGCGGGGTCCGCGGCGCCGCTCGCGCCATCGCCGCCTGGACGAGTGTCTGAGCTGCGGCCACGCCCTCCTGCGGGCGGAGGAGTCGTCGACCGCGAGTCGGCCGATCCCGATCGCGCACTTCCCGCCCGTGCGGGCCACGTGAGGACCCTCAGGCGTCGGCGACCGCGACCGTCTGCGGCGCGTTGTCCTGCGCCTCCTCGTCGGCGGGGGCTTCGATCTGCTCCTCCGTCAGGAGGATGCCGCCGGACGAGCTGGCCGACTGCGCCAGCTCCTCGATCCACGCCCGGTTCAGCTCGGTCGGCTCGGGGTCGTCGAACACGAAGCGCAGCGCGATGGACGGATGCAGCCAGATCGTGCTGCGACCGCCGGGCTCGCCCTCGGGGTGCTGCCAGGAGACGGTGAAGCTCTCGCCGCGGCGCAGTTTCGTCGCGACGACGACCTTGAGGTGCGCCAGCACCCGGTCCTCGATGTGGATCGGCGTCGCCGACCCTCCGTAATAGATGGTGCCCACGCTGCGATTGTAGGTCGCGTCGCGTCAGGGTGTCATCACGCTGACACCGGCCTGACCCAGCGCCGCGGCGAGGGCCGGGGCGGGCGGGGCGTCGGTGATCAGGTAATCGGCACCGTCGAGCGGCGCGACCTGCGCGAACAGTCGTCGCCCGAGCTTGGAGGAGTCGGCCAGCACCGCGGTGCGGTCGGCGCGGTCGATCATCTCCGCCATCATGGTGGCGTCGCCCAGGTTGCTCGTCGAGTACCCGGACTCGTCGACGGCGCCCACCGCGACCAGCGCGAGGTCGCAGCGGATGTCGAGCTCGCGTCCGCCGGCCGCCATCGTGAACGTGACCGGCCCGGTGGTCGCCTGGGTGATGGTGCGCACCGCGCCGCCGAAGACGTAGAGGTCGCGGAAGGCGGAGGGGGCGATCTCCGCGGGGATCCGCAGGTTGTTGGTCGCGATCGTCAGGTCCCGGTGACTGCGCAGGGCGCGGGCGACCGCGAGCGTCGTCGTGCCGGCGTTGAGCATGATGACCGCGCCGTCGTCGACCATCTCCGCCGCCAGTCGGGCGATGCGCTCCTTCTCCTCCACCTGTACGCGCAGGCGCACATCCAGCCCCCGGTCGCGCAGCGCGCCGTCGGTGGCGCTCACGGCGCCGCCGTGGGTGCGGATGAGCGCGCCCTCGCGGTGCAGCTGATCCAGGTCGCGGCGCACCGTGTCGATCGAGACGTCGAAGTGCTCCGACAGCTCGGCGACGGTCACCTGTCCGTGTTCGGCGACGTAGGCCGCCAGGTCGGCCTTGCGCCCGGCGGGGAGACGTCGGCCGCGGGGGGCTGCTTTGTCCATGCCTCCATCACTAGCACAGGGCACGCCGTTTTCACCTCTCAAATCAGCAAAAGGCGGCAGAAGTCAGCATTGTTTGCGAAGGAGCTCTTGACGAAGCGGCAAAAGACGGCATAATGGTGCTGAAAGACGCATGAATCCGCAGCGGTGCGGATCGCGCACATACTCAAAGAGGAGAAGCGATGTCCAGAGTGGGGCGGGGTCACAGCAGGGCCCTCACAGTCGTCGGCGCGGTCGCCGCGGCGACGACGCTGTTGGCGATGTCGGGCTGCTCGAGCAGCGCATCGCCGTCCGGCAGTTCGGACGCCGGCGGCGACGTCACGATCGAGTTCGCCCAGTGGTGGGAGCCGGAGCTTCCCGACGGGCAGTTCCGCGCGCTGATGGATCAGTTCGAGTCCGAGAACCCCGGCATCAAGGTGAACCTGGTCAGCGGCCCGTACGCCTCGACCAAGGAGCAGCTGTTCGCCGGCGCCGCCTCGGGCACCATGCCCGACGTCGTCGGCCTCGACGGCGCGTGGGTCAACGATTTCGCCTCCAAGGGCGTCATCGCGAACCTCACCGACCTGATGAAGGACAGCGGCTACGACGACAGCCAGCTCGCGAGCCAGATCAAGGTCGACGGCAGCACCTACATGATCCCGGTCGTCAACTTCGTCTACCCGATGTTCACGAACGACGACCTGCTCGCCAAGGCCGGCGTCACCGCGCCCCCGTCGACGCGCACCGAGTTCGCCGACGCCGCGAAGAAGATCACCGCTCTCGGCGGCGACGTCTCGGGCTGGGTGCTCCCGCTCTCCCTCGAAGCCCCCAACGGCGTGCAGAACGACGTGATGTCGTGGGTCTGGGCGTCGGGCGGCTCGATGCTGAAGGACGGCAAGCCCGACCTGACGAACAAGGACGTCACCTCGGCGATGGACTACATCGACGGCCTCTGGAAGGACGGCGTCATCGCGTCCGGCTCGTTCACGATGAAGGAGCAGGACAAGGTCGAGGAGTTCACGAACGGTCGCGTCGGCATGATGATCGACTCGCTCGCGCACATCAACCTGATCCGCGAGTCGAACCCCGACCTCAAGTTCTCGATCTCCGCCATCCCGGCCGCCGACGGCTACACCGGCGAGCGGGGCATCCCGTACGCCTCCTGGGGCATCGGCGTGGCCGAGAACTCGGCGCACAAGGATGCCGCCTTCAAGCTCGTGTCGTTCCTGATGAGCAAGGACACGAACTCGAAGCTGTCGACCCTGGCGAAGGCCTTCCCCGGCAACACGCAGTCCACGCCGGACTTCTCGGGCAGCGACGAGCTCTTCAAGCAGGCCTTCGACATCTACAAGGCGGGCTATCCGGCCAACGAGTTCACGGGCCTGCCCACGGCCGAGGACCTCATGCGCCAGCTCGGACAGCAGCTGCAGACGGCGCTGGACGGGCAGCAGTCCATGGACGATGCGCTCAAGAACGCGCAGACGTCCTGGGAAGCGGCGTTCTAGCGCTTCCCCCTCTGCCGGGTGCCGCATCGCCGATGCGGTGCGGCACCCGTCCACCGCTCGCCACGCCTCAGCCCCCTCAACCGGTCAGAACTAGGAGCCGTGCGGTCTCATGACCCTCAAAACACCCGTCTCGATGGACACCGAAGTCCTGGTGACCGGCGTCGCGCACTCCCGGCGCCGCCGCCAGCTGCGGCGCACGACCGAGTCGTACGCGTTCCTCGCACCCACCCTCGCGCTGCTGCTGGTGCTCATGATCATCCCGATCGTCATGGTCATCGGCTACTCGCTGCAGAGCAACGTCATCCTCAGCAAGAACGGCGAGTTCGTCGGCCTCGAGAACTACCTGACCGTCCTGGGCGACGGCACCTTCTGGAAGGCGACGTCGAACACGGTCGTCTTCACGGTCGTGAGCGTCGCCGCGCACCTGGTCCTCGGACTCGGCTTCGCCCTCATGCTCAACAGCCCGCTCATCGGCGGCGTGCCGCGCGCGATCTTCCGCGGCCTCTACGTCCTGCCGTGGCTGTTCACCGTCGCCGTCATCGCGGTGCTCTGGCGCATGCTCCTCGCCCCCAACGGCGTCGTCAACTTCCTCCTGAACGCCAACATCGAGTGGCTCGCGTCGCCGCAGCTGGCGCTCGGCACCGTGACCTTCATCAACATCTGGGCGGGTTACCCGTTCTTCATGGTGAGCCTGCTCGCCGGGCTCCAGGGCATCCCGAGCGACCTCTACGAAGCCGCGACGGTCGACGGCGCGAGCAGCGTGCAGCGCTTCTGGAACGTCACGCTCCCGCAGCTGCGCCCCATCATCATCAGCCTGCTGCTGCTCGATCTGATCTGGACCTCCCAGCAGTTCGCCCTCATCTGGATGACCACCGGCGGCGGCCCGATCGACGTCACCGAGGTGCTGAGCACCTACACCTACAAGCTGGCCTTCGCGAAGTACGACTTCTCGCTCGCGGCGACTTCCGCCGTGCTCGTCCTGCTCATGTCGATGGTCCTCGCCGTGTTCTACGTGCGGCATCAGAAGGCGAGGGATTGAGATGGCCATGTCCGTGCAGACCCGTCGGCGCACCGCGCGCGCCGGCATCTACCTCGGCCTGCTGCTGGGTGCGGTCTTCGCCGCGGGACCCGTGCTGTGGATGCTGTCGAACTCGTTCAAGTCGAACACCGAGATCTTCGAGCTGCCGCCGCGGCTGATCACCGACACGTTCTCGTTCGACGCGTACGTCGCGATCTTCACCAACCCGGAGACGGTCCGCTTCTTCATCAACAGCTACGTCGTCGCCGGCGCGGTGACGGTGCTGACGCTGCTGGTCGCGATCCAGGCCGCGTACGCGTTCAGCCGCTTCGAGTTCCGCGGCAAGCGCATCCTCAACGTCATCATCGTGAGCGTGCAGGCGGTGCCGCCGATCACGCTGCTCATCCCGTACTTCGGTCTCGTGGTCGGCCTCGGCCTCTACAACACCTACCCGGGCCTGATCCTCACCTACATGGTGTTCACGCTGCCCTACGCGATCATCATGATGACGGGGTACTTCAACACCCTGCCGCGCGAGCTCGACGAAGCCGTGCGCGTGGACGGGGCCGGATCGATGACCGCGCTGTGGCGCGTCCTGGTCCCGATCTCGGTGCCCGGCATCGTCTCGGTCGGCATCTACACGTTCATGATCGCGTGGAACGAGTACCTGTTCGCCCTGACGCTGACCCGCACGATCGACATGCGCACCGTCCCCATCGGCATCCAGCTGCTCATGGGCCAGCACTCGTACGAGTGGAACCAGATCATGGCGATGAGCGTGCTCGGCTCGATCCCCGTGCTGATCCTCTTCCTCTTCTTCCAGCGCTACTTCATCAGCGGGCTCACGGCCGGCTCGGTCAAGAGCTGACCGGACCCGCCCGCACAGGCGTCCACAACCACCCCCACCGACAGGAGAATCCACCGTGGTGCTGTACACCGGCAAGTCCATCCTCGACATCGCCAATCAGAACAACTTCGCCATCCCGGCCTTCAACATCAGCGACTGGGCGATGTTCCTCGGCGTCATGGACGTCAGCGAGGAGAAGAACGCGCCCGTCATCATCGCGATCCACCCCGACGAGGTCTCCCACGTGACGACCGACCTCATCGTCGCGATCCGCGAGCGCGCGCACCGCTCGAGCGTGCCGGTCGCGATCCACTGGGACCACGGCGGGACGTACGAGCAGATGATCACCGCCATCCAGGCCGGCTTCACCTCCGTCATGATCGACGCCTCGCTCCTGCCCTTCGAGGAGAACGTGGCGCTCACCCGCAAGGTCGTCGAGGCCGCGCACGCCGTCGGCATCCAGGTGGAGGGCGAGCTCGGCACGATCGGGGCGAACGACAGCTACGGCGAGTCCGGCGCGGCCGAGATCATCTACACCAACGTCGACGACGCGGTGCGCTTCGTCGAGGAGACCGGCGTGGACAGCCTCGCGATCGCGATCGGCACCTCGCACGGCCTGTACCCCGCCGAGAAGAAGCCCGAGCTGCGCCACGACCTGCTCGAGCAGATCAAGGCCGCCGTGAAGATCCCGCTGGTGCTGCACGGCGGCTCGGGAAACCCCGACGCCGAGCTCGCCCGCGCCGTGTCGCTGGGCATCAACAAGATCAACATCTCCAGCGACATCAAGGTCAGCTACCACAACCGCATGCGCGAGATCCTCGGCACCGACGAGCGTCTGCGCGAGCCGAACGCGATCCAGCCCGAGCCGATCGCCGCGCTGAAGGTGACGGCGGCGGAGAAGATCGACCTGTTCGGTGCGACCGGCAAGGCGGATCTGTACTGACCACCCCCGGCGGGAGATCATCGACACCATGAGCGCGCGACTCGTCCTCGGCCTCGGCGGCACCGTCGACTACGAGATCCGGTGGGATGCCGCGGTCATCAGCGCCCTCGCGCGCCGGCACGGTGTGCGGCGGGCCGAGCTGACGACCACGGCCCCCATCGACGACGAGCGCGCGCTCATCGTCGCGATCCTCGCCCTCTTCGAGCGCGGCGTCGGGGGAGAGCGGTTCGCCGCCTCCTCCGACATCCTCGAGCGCTTCGCGGCGCGGTTCGAGACGTCCGTGACGCTCGGCGGCACGGGGGTGCGGGCGGGGATCGCGCTGGCGAACCTCGGCATCCCCAGCACCCAGCACCTGGTGAGCATCGACGACAACGTGCGTCGTCTCATGCCGCCGATCATCGACTGGGTGTGCTCGGCGACGGCCGACACCCTCGACCCGCACCTGATCGTGCAGTATCCGGAGGGCGCGACCGTCGCGCTCGCCGACGGCGAGGTCGTGGCGCCCTCCGCGAACCGCGTCATCGTGGCCAACGACCGTCCGAACCGGGAGATGGCGATCTCCGCGCAGCTGGGCGATCGCCTGCGCACCGCGGACGCCTTCCTCGTGTCGGGCTTCAACACGATGCAGGACGCGGCGCTCCTGGCGTCGCGCCTCGACGACCTCTGGGCCGCGATGCGGCAGCTTCCGTGGGGAGCGCTCGTCTATTACGAGGATGCCGGGTTCTACCGTCGCGACTTCGCCGCGATCGCCCGAGACCGCCTCCTCCCGCGCATCGACGTGTACGGCATGAACGAGGACGAGCTGCAGGAGTACGTCGGCCGCGAGGTCGACCTGCGCGACGGGGCGGACGTGGCGGCCGCCCTCGACGAGGCGCATGGCCTCATCCCGGTGCCGGCGCTCGTGGTCCACACCCGCTTCTGGTCGATCGCCGTCGGACCCGACGCGCCCCGCCATCGCGCCGCCCTCGAGGCGGCCGTGCGGGTCTCGGCCACGCGGTACCGGCTCGGCGACGTCTTCGACGCGGCCGACCTCGAGGTCACGTCGCGCCTGCCGCGGCATCCGGACGGCGTCGGCGTCGTCGCGGCCGTCGGCGCCCACCGCCCGGATGCCGCGGGCGTGGCGGCCGTCGTCGCCGACACCCCGACCCCCACCACCATCGGGCTGGGCGACAGCTTCGTCGGCGGCTTCCTGTCCGTGACCCGCGCGGCCGTCGACGCCGCGACCGCGCACTGAGGGCGACCGCGATGCCGATCCGTCTGTCCGCGAACCGTCCCGCCGCACGCTTCTATCGCGGCGGTGAACGCATCGCGCTCTTCCGCGGGGCGCCGCGGCCGGCCGGACGCGCGGCGGAGGAACGCGAGCCGGAGGACTGGATCGCCTCGACGACGACCGTCGCGGGCGAGACCCGCACGGGGCTGACCGTGCTCCCGGACGGCGTGCTGCTGCGCGATGCGGTGGCGGCCGACCCGGTGCACTGGCTGGGCGCCGCGCACGCGCACCGGTGGGGGAGCGACACGCGGCTGCTCGTGAAGCTCCTCGACGCGGGCCAGCGCCTGCCCGTGCACGCCCATCCCGACGACGCCTTCGCCGCGGCGCACCTGGGCCGGGCCCACGGCAAGGCCGAGGCCTGGTACATCCTCTCCGAGGGGACCGTGCACCTGGGACTGCGCGAAGACGTCGAGCCGGCGCGGCTGGCCGCGCTCGTCGCGCGCCAGGACACCGACGCGCTGCTCGGGCTGCTGCACCGCACCGCGGTGCGTCCGGGCGATGTGGTGTGGGTGCCGCCCGGTGAGCTGCACGCGATCGGCGCGGGCGTCCTCCTGCTCGAACTGCAGCAGCCCGAGGACCTGTCGATCCTGCTGGAGTGGCGCGGGTTCGCGCTGGACGGCGCCGTCGACGGCCACGTCGGCATCGGGTTCGACCGGGCGCTGACCGCCGTCACCCACCGCGCCCGCAGCTCCGCCGAGATGGCCCGTCTCGTCCACCCGGCACCCGCCGAGACCGACGGGTCGGTGTTCCCCGCCGCGGCCGATCCCTTCTTCCGGCTGGAGCGCCACGCGCTCGACGGCGAGCGGGCGCTGGCCGCGGGCTTCGCCGTCGCCGTCGTGAGTATGGGAGAGCTGCGGCTCGGCGGCCAGGAGGCGCCGGCGGGCACGACCTGGCTGATCGCCGCGGCCGAGGGCGCCGTCACGGCGAGCGGACGCGGCGAGATCCTCGTCGCCCGGCCGCCCGCTCCCTAGTCGAGGGGGCCGCCGATGCCTCCGGGCGTCAGGAGAGGCGGGAGTGGTCGCCGAGGCGGTGCCACGTGCGGTTGTGGTACACCAGCGCGTCGCCGTGGTCGCCGACGGCGACATCGCGCTCGAGCTGCGACTGCAGGGCGTGGGCGGCGAAGACGGTGGAGCCTCCGGCATCCATCCGCTCGATGACGGCGCAGCGCACCCACGCGCGGACGTCGTGGTACACCGGCTCGCCGGTGACCAGGCGCGACCAGGGGCGCGAGCCGTCGAAGCGGTCGACGCCGCTCGTCGCGCCCAGACGCGCGAGGTCGAGGTCGTTCGCGTCGAGGAGGTGGACCACGACCGTCTCGGCGGCGGCGAGGACGGCCGCCGACGACGACTGCGACGACACCGAGAAGATCAGCAGCGGCGGCTCGGCGCTCACGCTCGACACGCTGGTCGCGGTGAGGGCGACCGGCCCGTCACCGGCGTCGGCGGTGATCACGGCGACTCCGCCCGGGTGGCCCCGGAAGAGCGCCTTGAACTCGTCCGCCGACAGCGACGAGGCGAAACCCGCGGCGGCGAGATCCGCGCCTCGGCCGTCGCGGGCGTCGGTGGGCTCGGGAGCCGCGAACGGTGCGTCGATCGGTGCGGGGGGCGACGAGGTCATACATCCACGGTAAGCGCCCGGACGGGGGTGGGCTCCGCTGCGCGCAACACGGCGACATGTCGCGCGTCGCGGCCGGGCCTTCAGGAGGCGGCGGAGAGCGCGCGGTCGAGGTCCGCGAGGAGATCGGATGCCGTCTCGATGCCGATCGAGAGCCGGATGAGACCGTCGCCGATGCCCAGACGCGCCCGCTCCTCGGGCGAGAACGAGACGTGCGTCGTCGTGGCCGGGTGCAGCGCCATCGAGCGGACGTCGCCGATGTTCGTCATCCGGCTGATGAGGCGGAGACGGTCGAAGAACCGCTCGGCGGCGGGCCGACCGCCGCGCACCGTGAAGGCGAACACGGAGCCGGCGTGACCGCCGAAGCGCTCCTGGGCGATGCGATGGTACGGACTCGACGCCAGGCCCGCGAAGTCGACGCTCTCCACCGCGGGGTGGGCGTCGAGCCAGCGCGCGACGACCGCGGCGTTCTCGAGATGCTTCGCCATCCGCAGCGACAGCGTCTCGATGCCCTGCTGCAGCAGGAAGGAGTTGACCGGCGACAGTGCCGCACCGAGGTCGTTGACGATGCCGAAGCGCAGGTACGCCTCCAGCGCTCGCTCGCCGTGGCTGTCGACGAGCGACGGGCGGCCGGGGGCGATCGGCGCGGTGAGGCCCGGGTAGGCGCGCGACGAGCCCGCCCAGTCGAACCGTCCGCCGTCGACGATGACCCCCGACAGTGCGGCGCCGTGCCCGGTGAGGAACTTCGTCGAGGAGTGCACGACGACATCGGCGCCGTGCTCGAGCGGGCGGATGAGGTAGGGCGTCGCGACGGTGTTGTCGACGATGAGCGGGATCGTGTGGCGCCGGGCGATGCGGGCGACGGCGGCGACGTCCACGAGGTCGTTCTTCGGGTTGGGGATCGTCTCGACGAAGATCGCCTTCGTCTGCGGCGTGATCAGACGCTCCCACTCGGCCTCGTCGGCCGGGTCGCGCACGTAGTCGGTCGTCACTCCCAGCCGCGCGAAGGTGCGGTCGAAGAGGATGCGGGTGCCGCTGTAGATGCTCGCGGTCGACACCAGCCGCTCACCGGCGCCCGCGAGCCCCAGCAGCAGCGCGGTGATCGCCGCCTGACCGGAGCCCACCACGATCGCCCCGGTGCCGCCCTCCAGCGATGCGATGCGCCGCTCGGCGACCTCGTGGGTCGGGTTGAGGTTGCGCGAGTACAGCTGGCCCGCCTCCGCACCCGTGAAGCGGTCCTCCGCCTGCGCGAACGAGTCGAAGCGGTAGGCCGCCGTCAGATAGATCGGGGTGATGCGCGCACCGTGGTTGCGCTCGTCGACCTCGCCGGCGTGCACCTGGCGGGTGTCGAAGCCGTAGTCGTCGGTGTCGTCGTGCGTGCTCACCAGCACAGAGTAGGGCGGGCGCGACGAATGTGACGGATCGGGCGTAACACTTCGCGGCATCCCCTCGCCGTGGGTTAGCATCCTGACGTGGCCCTGACCTGTCGTTGTTGTCGCTGAGCGCTCCGCGCTCCCTTCGACGAACCCGACAGCCCGCCGCCCTCTCGCGCGCTCTGCGCACGCGGCACCACCCTCAGGACACCCCTCATGCGTTTCGCCTCGCACATCGCCGACGTCGTCGGCAACACCCCGCTCGTCCGTCTGAACGCCGTCGCCGCCGAGGTGCAGGCGACGGTGCTCGCGAAGGTCGAGTACCTCAACCCGGGCGGCTCCGCCAAGGACCGCATCGCCCGCAACATCGTCGACGCGGCCGAGCGCGACGGGCTGCTCCGCCCCGGCGGCACGATCGTCGAGCCCACCAGCGGCAACACCGGCGTCGGTCTCGCCCTCGTCGCGCTCCAGCGCGGGTACCGGATGATCTTCGTCGTCCCCGACAAGTTCACGGGGGAGAAGACCGCGGTGCTGCGGGCCTACGGGGCGGAGGTCGTGGAGGTGCCCACGAACGTCCCGCCGGAGCATCCCGACTCGTACTACAGCGTCTCCGACCGGCTCGCCCGCGAGATCCCCGGCGCGTTCAAGCCCAACCAGTTCGCCAACCCGAACGGTCCGCGCGCCCACTACGAGACGACGGGCCCGGAGATCTGGCGCGACACCGACGGGCGCGTCACCCACCTCGTCGCCGGAATCGGCACCGGAGGCACGATCAGCGGCACCGGCCGCTTCCTCAAGGAGGTGACGGCGGGCGAGATCGTCGTCGTCGGCGCCGACCCCGAGGGCTCGATCTACTCCGGCGGACCGATCCACGGCTACGCCGTCGAGGGTGTGGGCGAGGACTTCTACCCCGACACCTTCGACGCGTCCGTCGTCGACCGCTACGAGCGGGTCTCGGATGCCGAGAGCTTCGCCATGACCCGCCGGCTCGCCCGCGAGGAAGGCCTGCTCGTCGGGGGCTCGTCGGGCATGGCGGTCGTCGCGGCCCTGCGCACCGCGCGGGGGCTTCCCGCCGATGCCGTCGTGGTGGTCGTGCTGCCCGACCACGGCCGGGGCTACCTCACCAAGCTCTACGACGACGCGTGGCTCGCGGCCCGCGGCATCCCTCTCGACACCCTCACCGAAGGAGCATCCGCATGACCACCGACGCCGCCCGCCGTTTCGCCAGCCTCGCCGTCCACGCCGGGCAGGACCCCGACGAGAGCACCGGGGCGGTCATCCCGCCCGTGCACTTCTCCACGACGTTCGCCCAGGACGGGATCGGCGGTCTCCGCCAGGGCTACGAGTACGGGCGCAGCGGCAACCCGACGCGCACCGCCCTGCAGACCCAGCTCGCCGCGATCGAGGGCGGCGCCCACGCGTTCTCGTTCGCGTCGGGGCTCGCCGCCGAGGACGCGCTGCTGCGGGCCGTGCTCGTCCCGGGCGACGAGGTGCTGCTCGGCAACGACGTCTACGGCGGCACCTACCGGCTGCTCGCGCGGGTGCTGGGCCCGTGGGGTGTGCGGCTGCGCCTGGTCGACATGAGCGACGAGGACGCCGTCCGTGCGGCCGTAGCCGAGCGGGCCCCGCGCCTGCTGTGGGTCGAGACGCCGTCGAACCCGCTGCTGCGGATCACCGACATCGCGACGCTCGCGCGGATCGGTCACGACGCCGGCGCGCTCGTCGTCGTCGACAACACCTTCGCGACCCCCGCGCTCCAGCAGCCGTTGGCGCTCGGTGCCGATGTGGTCGTGCACTCGACGACCAAGTACCTCGGCGGCCACTCGGATGTCGTCGGCGGCGCGCTCGTGCTCGCCGAGACCCACCGCGACGACGCCCTCGCGGCCGAGATCGGCTTCCTGCAGTTCGCCGTCGGGGCCGTCTCCGGTCCGCTCGACGCCTGGCTCACCACCCGGGGCATCAAGACGCTCGCGGTGCGGATGGAGCGCCACAGCCGCAACGCGGCGGCGGTCGCGGCCTTCCTCTCGGAGAGCGACCGGGTCGCCCGCGTGTACTACCCCGGGCTGGCCGACCACCCCGGCCACGCGATCGCGGCGCGGCAGATGAGCGGCTTCGGGGGCATCGTCTCGGTGGCCCTCGAATCGGGCGAGGCGGCGCGCCGCTTCGCGGAGTCGACGCGGCTCTTCCAGCTCGCGGAGTCGCTGGGCGGCGTCGAGTCGCTCGTGAACTACCCCGACGCCATGACGCACGCGTCGGTGCGCGGCACCGAGGCCGCGGTGCCGGTGGAGGTCGTGCGGCTGTCGGTGGGCATCGAGGACGAGGCCGACCTGCTGGCGGACCTCGACCGCGCCCTGCGGGCATGATGGAGGCATGAGCGAGAGAGCACGCTGGGCGGTCCTGGGCGCCGGTGTCATCACGGGCGACTTCCTGGCGGCGCTGCCGCACGCGGCGCACGGCGTGCTCCACGCGGTCGGCGCGCGCGACGGCATCCGGGCGCGGGAGTTCGCCGACCGGTTCGGCGCGCCCGTCGCGGGCACGTACGACGAGGTGCTGGCACGGGGCGACGTGGATGCCGTCTACATCGGCACCGTGCACACCACCCACGCCGAGCTCGCGCACGCCGCGCTCGACGCGGGCAAGGCGGTGCTGTGCGAGAAGCCCCTGGGGGTGACGGCCGCCGAGACCGACGCCGTGCTCGCGCACGCGGCCCGGGTGGGGCTGCCGGTGGTGGAGGCGTTCAAGTATCGCTTCGGTCCGTTCCCCGAGCGGCTGCGTGCGCTCGTCTCCGCGGGGACGCTGGGCGGGCTCGTCTCGGTGGACTCGACCCTCGGCTTCGCCGCCGACGCGCACGACGGGCGCCTGTTCGATCCCGCGACGGCGGGCGGGGCGATCCTCGATGTCGGGTGCTACCCGGCATCCCTCGTCGTGGGCCTCGCCGCGTGGGCGGGGATCGACGCCGAACCGGTGATCGTCGCAGCCGACGGCGTGGTCGGCGCCGTCGACGAGCAGGCGCGCGCGACGATCGCGTTCGGCGCGTTCGAGGCGCGCATCGCCACCGCGATCACCGCCGACCTGCCGCGGCGGGCCGTGATCCGCGGCACCGCCGGCGAGCTGGAGATCGAGAACGTGTGGGGCAGCCGCGTCGTCTCGACCGCCGAGGCGGTGCTGCGCCGCTCCGACGGGACGGTCGAGCCGATCCGCACCGCCGCCGTCAGCCCGATGGCCGCCGAGGCGGACGCAACCGTGCGGGCGCTTCGCGAGGGGCGCACCGAGGTGCCCGAGATGCCGTGGTCGCAGACCCGCACGACGGCGCGCCTGCTCGAGGACTGGCGCGCCGCACTGGACTGAGCCCGTTCGCAGAATCGGAGATCAGCAACGGACTCGGATGCGGGGGCGCTCGCCATCCGCATCCGTTGCTCGTCTCCGCATCCGATGCGGCGCTCAGACGGCGTGGATCGCCCCGGACGGCGATCCGTGCAGCTGGCCGTGGAGTCGTTCCATGCGGGCGTCGAGGAGGGATGCCGACTCGGCGGCCTCCTTCAGCTCCACGAGCAGCCCGTCGGGCACCGCCCCGGCGTACTTGTAGTAGATCTTGTGCTCCAGGCTCGCCCAGAAGTCCATCGCGATCGTGCGGAACTGCACCTCCACGGCGACGTCGACGCGGCCCGACGAGAGGAAGACCGGCACCTCCACGATGACGTGCAGGCTCTTGTACCCGTTCGTCTTGGGCTGGGCGATGTAGTCCTTGACCTCGCGCACCGTGATGTCGTCCTGCTGGGTGAGCAGGTCGAAGAGGCGATAGGCGTCCTTCGTGAAGCTCGTCGTCACCCGGATGCCGGCGATGTCGGTGATCGCGGCGCGGATCGCGTCGAAGCTGGGCTCGACGCCCTTGCGGGTGATCTTGTCGACCAGGCTGTCGGCGCTCTTTACGCGGCTGGAGACGTGCTCGATCGGGTTGTAATCGTGCATGAGCAGGAACTCGTCGCGGAGGATCCCGAGCTTGGTCTCGACCTCGCGGAGCCCGAACTGGTACTCCAGCAGGAAGCGCTGGAACTCGTCCCGCATCATCCGCAGCTGCGCGGCGGAGAACGTCGCGATCCCCTCGTCGGTCGACACGGACAGGCCCGGCGCACTCGCTTCCATGCCTCCGACCGTAGCGAGCGCTCCTCGGCGGATGCTGTGGGCTTCGGAGGACCCGGCCGCGCCGGCGGGGGACAATGGAGGGATGCCGTCGCCCACCCCGCCCGCCCGCTTCGGCGATCGTGTGCGCGCGGAGGCGGCGCACGTCGGGCGGAGCCTGGCGACGTTCGGCCCCGCGCGCGGGCGCCGCTGGCCGTTGGCCGTGCAGGCGGGGCTCGCGATGGCCGTGCCGATCGTGGTGCTCGCGGCATCCGGTCACGCCGAGCTCGCCCTGCTGTCGGCGACCGGCGCGTTCGCGGTCATCTACGGCGGGTGGCTGCGACCGCGGGAGCGCGCCCGGGTGGCGCCGCTGCTCGCGCTCGCCCTGTGGGTGTGCGCGGCGGCCGGCACGCTCGCGGCCGGCGGCGGCGTGCTCGCGGTGCTCGGCGGAGTGCTCGTCACCACGGTGGTCACCGCGGCGCTGGCGGGCGCGGTCTCGCTGGGCCCTCCCGGACCGGTGTTCTTCGTGCTGGTGTTCGGGCTGTCGGCCCAGGTGACCGCCGTCCGCGGCGGTGCGCGGGTCGTCGATCCGTGGATCTACCTCGCGATCGTCGCCGCGTCGGGGGCCTTCGCGTGCCTCGTGGTGGCGGCGCCCCTGCTCCTGCCGCGCTATCGACGGGAACGCCCGCGACCGCTGGGCGTCCTGTTCCCGCCGCGCTGGTCGGCCGTCGCCCGCATGCTCACGCTGCGCGCCGTCGTCGTGGGCGTCGTGGGCGTGGCGGCCGCCGCGGTCGTCGACCCGGCGCGCTCGTACTGGATCGTGTGCGCCGGCCTCGCCGTGGTCGGACTGCCGGTGGGACGGCGGGATGCCACGACGCGCGGCATCCACCGCACCGTGGGCACGGTCGTCGGCGGCGCGCTCTACCTCGCCCTCGCCTTCCTGCCGCTGCCCGTGTGGGCGCTCGGCCTGCTGCTGGGCGTGCTGCAGGTCGCCATCGAGATGGTCGTGGTGCGCCACTACGCGCTCGCGCTGGTGTTCATCACCCCGCTCGTGCTGCTGCTCATCGGCGCGGCGACGGGCACGGTCGAGACGCTCCCGCTCGCTCTCGAGAGGATCGTCGACACGCTGGTGGGCGCGGCCGTCGGCACGTTCGCGGCGATCGCGGTGCGGGGGCGGTCGCCGGAGTGACGCCCGCGCCGGCCATGTGGTTTCCGCGTATGCATATACTGAGAAAGCACATCGGGCGGTCGGGGGAGCGGGGGAGCGGATGTCGGTACGGCAGAGCCTGTTGGCGATCCTCGATCAGGGCCCCTGCTACGGGTACCAGTTGCGCGCCGAGTTCACGCGTCGCACCGGGGCGGCCTCGCTGAACGTCGGCCAGATCTACAACACGCTGGAACGACTCGAACGCGACGGGCTCGTCTCCAAGGACGAGGTCGACGCCGAGGGGCACGTCTACTGGCGCATCACGGATGCCGGTTCCGCTGCCGTCCGCGACTGGTTCGACACCCCCGTGGAGCGGGTGGAGGGCGCCCGAGACGAGCTGACGCTGAAACTCGCGCTGGCCGCGACCCTGCCCGGCGTCGACGTGCTCCCGCTGGTGCGCGCGCAGCGCGCGGCGTCGCAGGGGCGGCTCGACGAGCTGACGGCGCGCTATGTCGCCGTGGAGGTCGGCGACCCGGCATCCGTGGTCGCGGCGTTGCCCCTGTCGGCGACGCTCTTCGCGGCCGAGAGCGAGGTGCGCTGGCTCGCCCACGTCGAGGACCGGCTCTCGGGCCCGTCCTTCGTGCCGCTCGCACAGGAGCTCTCGTCCGACCGGCCCAAGCGCGGACGGCCGGCGAAGACCGCCGTCACCGCCTCGTGATCTGCGGCCCTCAGCGCTCGTCGCGCCAGGAGTGGCGCGGCGTCCAGCCGAGCAGGCGCTGCGCCTTCGCCGTCGAGAACAGCGACGCGTTGACGCCGAGCTCGCCGCGCACCTCGACGTCGGGGAAGACCTCCGCGACGAGCTCCGCGTTGGGGCGGCTCATGACGGTGTCGCCGGCGGCGATGAGGAAGTGGTCGAACCCGGCGGGGGCGACCTCGAGGGCGCGGGCGATGACGGCGGCGCCGTCGCGGGCGTCGATGTAGCTCCACAGGTTCCACTTGCGTCGGGCGGCATCCGCGTCGAACGACGGGAACTCGGCGTAGTCGGCGGGGACCATGACGTTCGAGAAGCGCAGCGCCGTGATCGACACCTCGGGGTGCCAGCGCACGAGCTCCTTCTCCAGGGTCTCCTCGAGGTGCTTGACCAGCGAGTAGACCGACTCGGGGCGGGCGGCGTAGGCCTCGTCGACGGGGATGTAGGGCGGCGGCACGTCGAACGGAAGGCCCTGCACCGTCTCGCTCGACGCCGTCACGATCCGGGTGATGCCGAGGCGGATCGCCGCCCACAGCACGTTGAACGTGGCGGCGATGTTGTTGTGGAAGGTGGCGACGTCCGACCGGATGCCGGGCGCCGGGATCGCCGCCAGGTGCACGACCGCGTCGAGGCCGTCGTGCTGGTCGTTCACGCCCTGGAGGGCGTCGACGGTCTGGCCGTAGTCGGTGAGGTCGACCTGCACGAAGCCGGCGACGCGCGTGCCGACGACGTCGAGCCCGACGACATCGTGGCCCGCCTCCCGGAGCTCGTTGACGACGACGGTTCCCAGCTTTCCGGATGCTCCGGTCACGGCGATACGCATGGGCCCGAGCCTAGCGGCGGGCGAAGGTGCGCAGGCGGGCGGCGCCGACCAGGCCCAGCAGCAGGAAGGCCGACGCCACCAGCAGCGACCAGCGCGTCGCGTCGGCGAATCCCGCCGAGAGCGCCTGCACGGCGGCATCCGTCTGCGCGCCGAGCATGCTGGAGGTGCCCTGCGCGCGCAGCTGCGAGATGAGCGTGCCGGCCGAGGTGCGCGTCGCATCGGCGAGCTCGGTGGCCGCGGTGCCGGTGATCCCGGCATCCGACAGCGCGCCGGGCAGGGTCACGGCGAGCGAGATCGACAGGGCGGCGCCGGCGAACGCCGTGCCCAGCGCCGTGCCGATCTGACGCACGGTCGACTGGGTGGCCGAGCCCTGGCCGCTGATCTCCACGGGGACGTCGCGCAGCACGGTGCCGGTCAGCTGCGCCGAGGCGAGGCCGAGTCCGAGGCCGTAGACGACCAGCGGCAGGGCGATGAGCCAGCCCGGGGTGGTGGCGCTCGCGAGGGCGGCGAGGACGAGGACGCCGACCACCTCCAGCCCGAGGCCGATCAGCACCGTGCCGGGGGAGCCGAAGCGCGCCGCGAGGTGGCGGGCCGCCGCGCCCGAGGCGAAGGCGCCGAACGCCATGGCGGCCAGCACGAGACCGGTCTGCATGATCGACAGGCCGAGTGCGGCCGTGAGGTACAGCGGCAGCACGAAGATGATCGCGAACTCGCCGACCGCGACCATGGCCGCGGTCACGTTGCCCCAGGAGAAGGTGCGCAGGGAGAACAGGTGCAGATCGAGCAGGGCGTCGCGCTGCACCCGCTCGCGGTGCCGCTCCCAGAACACGAAGAGGGTCAGCGCGACGGCCGCGACCGCCAGGCAGATCGGCACGACCGAGATCGGCGCGGACGCCGGCCAGGTCCACGAGCCGAGGGTGAGGTCGGCTTTCGGCGTCCACCACCCGAGGTCGGGTCCCTCGATCACGGCGAACACGAGCGCGCCGAAACCGATCGCCGACAGGAGGGCCCCGTCGACGTCGGCGCCGCGGCGGAAGCCGGAGCCGCGCGTCTCGGGCACCGCCCACACGGCGAGTGCGAGGATGAGGGCCCCGAGCGGCAGGTTCACCAGGAACACCCACTGCCAGGAGGCGTACTGCGTGAGGGCGCCGCCGACGAGCGGGCCGATCGCGGCGGCGCCGGAGATCACGGCGCCCCAGACCCCGAAGGCGGCGGCGCGGTGCCGGCCGCGGAAGACGGCGTTCACCGTCGACAGGGTCGCGGGCATGATGAACGCGGCACCCACGGCCTGCACCGCTCGGGCCCCGATGAGGGCGCCCCCGGTGGCGGATGCCGCGGCCCACACGCTGCCGCCCACGAAGACGACGATGCCGACGAGGAACAGGAGCTTGCGTCCGAAGCGGTCGGCGAGCTTGCCGGTCGACAGCAGGAGTGCGGCCAGCAGCACGGCGTACAGGCTCGACACCCATTGCGCGTCGGTGAGGTCGAGGTGCAGATCCCGGATGATGTCGGGCAGGGCCACACCGACGATGGTGCCGTCGAGCACGATCATCCCGAGGCCGGCCGCGAGCACCGCAAGCCCCATCCATTCCCGCCGGGAGGGGGCCGGTTCCTTCACACCTTCAGTCATACTGAAAGTATGCACCCGGGGTCGGCGTGCGTCCAGTCGCGACCGCCGTCTGTTATCGATAACCATCGAAACGGTCGTCGAAAACGTTGCCGAGCGCCAGTGGTAGCGGTAACATCACGAATGTTCCATCTGAAACGGGATGTCGGGGGCAGTGTCGCTCACCCGAGCGCACCCGTCTCCGCACGGACCGGACGACTCCCCGGACGGGGTCCGGTCGATCGTGCATGCCGGCACGTTCGACCGCGCACGTTCACGTGCACCCGCCGTCCGAGGAGTCGTCGGAGTGTTCCTGACTGTGCAGGGGCGGCGATGCCGCCTCGGTCCGGAACGGCGAAAGTGTACACCTCGCACCGCGTGGTCGCGCTGAACGCCAGGCTCCTGCGATGGGCGCACCGCAGTCACAGATCAAAGGAGTCATCGACGTGAGTCAACCCACGAAACCGCCCGCCGCCGAGCATCGGCCGATGATGCGGCGGGCCGGCGCGCTCGCCGGTATCGGAGCCCTCGTGCTCTCCGCCCTCGCGGCGGCCCCCGCCGCCGCGGCGGCGACGCCGGTGCCCGCCGTCAACGTCTTCGCCGCGGCCACGGAGAGTCCCGCCGTGCCGGGCAACCTCCTGCCCGACGGTCGCTTCGTCGAGGGCTTCACCGGCTGGACCACCGTCCAGGGCGGCACGCTCGCACTGAGCGACGACGCCGCCAGCGGCGCGCACGCGCTGAAGGTCACGGGTCGCACCGCGACGCAGTCCGGTCCCTTCGCCAGCGTGACGGGAAAGCTGCAGCCGGGGGCCTCCTATCGCCTCACGGGCAAGATCAAGTACACCGACGGCCCCGCCACGCAGCGGTTCAACTTCACGTTCTGCCCGTCGAACTTCAACGGCTGCGACGACCGGGGACAGACCTTCACGAAGGGCGAATGGGGCACGTACACGGCCGACTTCGTCGCCGAGGCGAAGCACGCCGACATGGCCTGGCTGTTCGTCGAGACGCCCTGGGGCTCTGCCGCCCTGCAGGACTTCCTCCTCGACGACGTGTCGTTGGTGAAGACGGCCGACGCCCCCGCAGGGCCGGCGTTCACCTCGCTGGAGAAGGTGCAGACCAAGCCCGTCGGCGACCACAACCCGATCGTCGGGCAGAAGTTCGGCGCCGACCCGCACCACCTCGTCTACAACGGTCGCCTCTACATCTACTCGACCAATGACACCCAGCAGTACGAGGCGAACAGCAAGGACGCCAACGGTCTGCCCACCCAGTCCAACGGCTACGGCGCCATCACGACGCTGAACGTCATGTCGACGACCGACATGGTCAACTGGGTCGACCACGGCGCCGTTCCCATCGCCGGGGCCGGATCGGCCGCTCCCTGGTCGCGCAACTCCTGGGCGCCCGCGGCGATCGAGAAGGACGGCAAGGTCTACCTGTACTTCTGCGACAACGGCACGGGCACCGCGGTGGTCGTGGGCGGCTCGCCGCTCGGCCCGTGGACCGACCCGCTCGGCAAGAAGATCATCCCCGACACGGTGTCGCGCGACTACATCAACAGCGGCGGCTTCCCCGCCGGCATGTGGCTGTTCGACCCGGAGATCTTCATCGACGACGACGGCCAGGCCTACCTGTACTTCGGCGGCAACTCGCAGATCGGATCGGGCAGCAACGTCCAGGGGCCCCAGAACCCCAAGTCGACCCGCGTCGTGAAGCTGAAGGATGACATGGTCACCCTCGACGGCGACCCCGTCGAGATCGACGGCCCCGGCATGTTCGAGGCCTCGTCGATGTTCAAGCGCGACGGCAAGTACTACTACTCGTACTCGTCGAACTTCCAGGTCAACGAGGTTGCGGGCCAGTACCCGTCGCGCGGCGGCATCGCCTACATGATGACCGACGACCCGATGGACCTGCCGTCCGCGAAGTACGCGGGCGTGGCCTTCCAGAACCAGAGCGCGTTCTTCGGGGCGGGCAACGGCGGCAACAACCACTCCGACATGTTCACCTACAAGGGCGAGACCTACTTCACCTACCACGCGCAGACGCGCGGGGCGGCGTGGGCGCAGGCGCTCGGCACGCCCGGCCAGACGCAGGGCTACCGTTCGGTGCACATCGACAAGCTCGACTTCAACGCCGACGGGACGATCAAGCCGATCGTCGGCACGCGTCAGGGTGTCGCGCAGATCGAGGACTTCGACCCGTACCGCGCGTTCGAGGCCGAGACGCTCGCGTGGCAGCTCGGTGTGAAGACGGTGCCGACGACGGAGGCATCGGTGGAGTTCCCCGAGCACAACGGCAGCGGCAACATGGCGCTGTCGAGCCTCGACGACGGTGACTTCGCGGCGCTGTCGCAGGTCGCCTTCGGCGACGGTGCGAAGTCGGTCTCCGCGCGGGTGAAGCCGCTCGTGGAGGGCGCGTCGATCCAGGTGCGTCTCGACAACGTCGACGGACCGGTCGTCGCGGAGATCCCCGTGACCGGCACCGCCGGCGAGTGGACCACCGTGTCGGCCGCCGTCACCGGTGCCGAGGGGACGCACGACGTGTTCTTCGTGTTCGCGCAGCCCGAGGGTGCCGAGGTCGAGGACGGCCTGTTCGAGGTCGACAGCTGGGAGTTCGCCCCCGTGTCCGACGAGCCCGGACAGACGGACCCCTCGATCGCGCTGAGCGCGACCGAGGTGCGCGCCGGTGAGGCGCTCACCGTGACCGGCAGCGACTTCGCGGTGGACCGCGTCGAGGTCGGCATCGCCAGCACGTACCGCGCGCTGGCGCAGGCGGATGTCGTCGACGGCGCCTTCTCGGCACAGGTCACCGTTCCGTCCGACCTCGAGCCGGGATCCCACACCATCCAGGTGCGGGTCGACGGCGAGGTCGTGGCCTCGGCCGCCATCACCGTGCTCGCCGCGGCGGGGACCGACCCCGGCACCGGGTCGGGCACGCCGACGCCGACACCGACGGCGACGACGGCGGGCGGGTCCACCCTGCCCGCGACGGGCGGCACCCCCGACGGTCTCGTCGCGGGCGTCCTCGTGGGACTGCTGCTCATGGCCGCCGGTGGTGCGGTCGTGCTGCGGAGGCGTCGCCTGAACTGATCGACGGTCGGATCGCTCGATCGCGGGCGGATGCCGGGCCTCCGGCATCCGCCCGTGTGCGTGTCGGGCGTAACGTCGGAGCCATGACATCCCCGACGCCCCTCGTCGACGCGAGCGCCCTCGCCGTCGAGCTGTCCTCGCCGACGCCGCCCGTCCTCCTCGACATCCGCTACCGGCTCGATGCTCCCGACGGCAGCGCCGCCTACGCGGCCGGCCACCTCCCGGGAGCCGTGTACGTCAGCCTCGACGACGAGCTCGCCGCCCACGGCGATCCGGGGGAGGGGCGCCATCCGCTCCCGTCCGCGGCCGCGTTCCAGCGCGCCGTGCGACGGTGGGGCATCGATGACGGCGACGAGGTCGTCGTCTACGACGACTGGAACTCCTTTGCCGCGGCGCGCGCCTGGTGGATGCTGACGGACGCCGGGATCGCCGCGCGTGTGCTCGACGGCGGCCTCGGCGCCTGGACGCGCTCCGGCGGCGCCCTCCAGGCCGGCGTCGTGACGCGCCCGGCCGGCACGGCGACCGTGCGCCCGGGGCGACGCCGACGGCTCGACATCGACGACGCGGCCGCCCTCGCCCGCGACGGCGTGCTGCTCGACGCGCGCGCCCCCGAACGGTATCGCGGCGACATCGAGCCCCTCGATCCCGCCGCCGGGCACATCCCGGGGGCGCGCAACGCGCCGACGACCGCGAACCTCGACCCCGACGGGCGCTTCCGTCCGGCCGAGGCGCTGCGCGCGGCATACGCCGATCTCGACGGCCTGCCGGTGGGGGTCTACTGCGGCTCGGGGGTGACCGCGGCGCACGCCGTGCTGGCGCTACGGGTCGCCGGCCACGACGCGGCGCTGTATCCCGGGTCGTGGAGCCAGTGGTCGAATACCCCCGGCCGGCCGGTCGCGATCGGCGACCGGCCCTGACACTACGATGTTGACGATGCCACTGTCACCTGCACACCTGTCTGCGACGTCCGTCCCCGCCTCGGGCACCGACGTCACCCTCCGTTCCGGATCGTACGAAGCGCACATCGCCAGTGTCGGCGCGTCGCTGCGCGCCCTCACCCTGGACGGGCGTGACCTCGTCGTCCCCTTCGCCGCCGACGAGGTGCGTCCGGCCTACCGCGGCGCCACCCTCGCTCCGTGGCCCAACCGCGTGGTCGACGGGGTGTACACCTTCGCGGGGCACACGCACCGGCTCGCGCTGAGCGATCCCGGCCGCCCCAACGCCCTGCACGGCCTCGCGGTGTGGCTCGACTTCGACGTCGTGGCGCAGAGCGAGGACGAGGTGACGCTCGCCACCGAGATCGTGCCGCAGGCCGGCTACCCGTGGCGGTTGCACGTCGAGACCACCTACCGCCTCTCCGCCGACGGCCTCACGCAGACCGTCGCCGCGACGAACCGGAGCGCGGATGCCGCGCCGTTCGGCACCGGCCCGCACCCCTATCTCGTCGCGGGCCCCGCACGGCTCGACGAGTGGACGCTCGACCTGCCCGCCGGCCAGGTGCTGGAGGTCACCGACGCGCAGCTCGCGCCGATCGGGCTGGCCGACGTCACGGGGTCGCCGCGGTTCGACTGGCGTGCGGAGCGCACGCTCGGCGACGTGGAGATCGACCACGCCTTCACCGGTCTGCAGCGCACCGACGGCGCCGCGGTCGTGCGCCTGACCGACCCGTCGGGCACCGGGGTCGAGATGGTCTGGGACGCGGCGTGCCCGTGGGTGCAGATCCACACCGCCGATCTCCCGCCGCTCGCCGACGGCAGCGCGCCCGCGGGGCACCGGGCCGGACTCGCGGTCGAGCCCATGACGTGCGCGCCGGATGCCTTCAACGCCGAGCGCTACGACTACGACGCCGGACTCGTCGTCATCGAGCCGGGCGCCACCGCCGCGGCGTCGTGGCGGATCGCCGGGTTCGCGCGCTGACACCGCAACGACGAGGGGCCCCGGAGAACTCCGGGGCCCCTCGTCGTGCGGCGGGTCTCACGCGTCTCCGCGGAGCTCTTCCTTCACTTCGTTGCGCTTGTGCACCGAGTCGCGCTCGGCCTCGGCCTTCTTGACCTCGGCATCCGCCTTGACCTCGTCGATCTTGTCCTCGACGCGGTCGACGGTGTCTTCGAAGCCTTCCTTGAGCTTGCGGCCGGCCGTCTCCGCGGCGCTCTTCGCGTCGTCGATGAATCCCATGATGTGACTCCCCTCGTCCAGCTCGTACAGTGTCCGTTCCACGGTAGGCGCCCCGGCGGGGCCGCCACGAGGGGCTTGTCCGGCCCTCCGACACGTGCTATCGGTCAGGTCACGGACGCTGGCCGCCGCCGCCCATGCCGCCCTGACCGCCGCCGGGGCCCATCTCCGAGGACGTCTGCTCGCCGGCCACCGCCGAGCCCACCGTCGTGCCGCCGGAGCTGCCGCCGCTGGTGAGCCCGCCCAGCAGCGCGGTGCCCGCGGTGCCGCCGGAGGTGAGGGTGTAGGTCTGGCCGTTGACGAGGGCGGCGTCGGAGTAGACGAGGCTCTGCGTCTGCTTCGTGGTCGTGAAGGTCGCGAGCACCGTTCCCGACGAGTCCACCACCGACAGGACCGTGCCGGCCGCAATGGTCCCGCTCGTCGTGAACTGCACGGAGGCCTGCGCCGAGTCGGCGGACGGTGCCATCGCCATGCCCGACGAGCCGGCGGCGAGGAAGACGCCGCCCGAGATCGTCATGCCGTTGTCGACGTCGAGCGCGCCGTTGTCGTTCGCGGTCGGGCCGTTCACCACGACCGTGCCGCCCGACATCGTCAGCGTGCCGGAGTTGACGTCCAGGCCGTCGCCCTGCGCGTCCACCAGGAGCGTCCCGCCGGTGATCACGAGGGTCTGCGCCCCTCCGCCGGCATCCGGCTCGGAGACGTTGAGGCCGTCGTCGCTCGAGGTCACGGACGTGTCGCCGCCCGAGACCGTGATCTGCGCCGCCTCGAATCCCTCGTACGCCCGGGCGACCGTGGTCGTTCCCGCCGAGACGACGAGCTGCAGGTCGGCGTGCACGCCGTCGTCGCCCGAGGAGAGGGTGACGGCCGCGCCGCCGAGGTGCGCGTAGGCGTTCGTGTTGACCGCGTCGTCGGCGGCATCCACCTGCACCGTCCCGCCCTCGAGCACGGCGATGACGCCCGCGGAGATGCCCTTCGCGCCGCCGTCGGCGTCGCCGCCGGAGCCGCCGCCCGCCGCGATCGACAGGGTGCCGCCGGTGGTGACGACGTCGGTGGCGGCGTCGATGCCGTCGTCGCCGCTCGTGATCGTCGTGGTGCCGTCGGCGAGGTAGACGTAGCCGCGTGCGGCGTCCTCCGTGTTGTCGCTCTTCAAGCCGTCGCCGCCGGCGGACACCGTGATGGCCCCGCCGCGGACGACGACGTAGTCCTTGCCGCGGATGCCGTCGTCGACGGCCGTCACCGCGACGGTGCCCGACTGGATCACCAGGCCGTCCGTCGAGGCGATGCCGTCGTTGCCGTTGCCGGTCACGGTCAGCGAGCCGGTGCCCGTGATCGTGAGGTCGGCGGCGCTGTACAGGGCCGCGTTGTGGGCCCCGTCGGCGTAGCTCGACGCGTCGGAGAGGCTGTTCGTCGTGCCGTCCGCGAGGATCACGACCGCCTCGTCGGCCGCCTGCACGTCGATCGCGGCACCCGCCGTCGTGGCGATCTGGGCCCCGTCGAGCACGAGGCGCACCTGTCCGTCGACGGTCGAGTCGACGACGATCTGGCCGCTGTACGAGCCGGAGAGCACGTACGTCCCGGGAGCGGTGATCTGCACGGTCGCCCCGCTGACGGCGGCACCCTCCCCGGAGACGGTCGCGGATGATCCGGACAGGGTGATCGTGGTCGCCGTCGCCGCGTCGTACGCGTCGTCGTCGGCCTTGTCGTGGGTCTCCTGGTTGCCGGCGAGCACGTCGGCGGCCGTCTGGGTGGCATCGGTGGCGCCGGTGATCGCGCTGGAGAGCGTGGACGCCGTCTCCACGGTGGAGGCGGACGCGGTGGCGCTGGGCGTCGGCGAGGACGTCGCCGTGGCGGCGCATCCTGCCAGCACGAGGCTGACCGCCAGTGCGGGGGCGGCGAGCAGCCAGAGCCGGCCGCGAGGGGTGCGGGGCGTGCGGGCGGTGGGTGTGTCGTTCATGATGTCGTCCTTTCGACGGGGGAGTGGAGGAGCGGGGCTCACGCGGCGACGGTGGTGACCGTCGCGGCGGAGAAGTGCCGCGTGAGAACGCGGTTCCAGCGATGGGCGGGCAGGTCGCGGTACAGCGCGGCCATGCCGGTGCCGTACTTCGACACCGTCGCGGGGCGGTGTCCGTGGCGCCACAGCGCGCGGTCCAGGGCCCCCGCGCGCTGGCCCGACTTGGTCTCGACGACCACGGATGCCGGCAGCCGCAGCATCCGTCCGTCGCCGTCGAGCCGCGTCAGCCAGGCGAGGTCGGTGTCGATGGTCGCCCGCGACGGGTCGTGGCGGTCGGTGTCGGGCAGGAGGATCGTCGTGCGTCGGTAGCGGGTGACGAGTACCGGCACGAGCGCCGTCGCCAGCCGTTCGGCGTCGGGGATGCCCGCGTCGGCGAGCAGGTCGGTCGCGTACGAGACGGCGTCGTCGTCGAGGACGTCGTCGGCGGCGTGGACCGCGACGGGGACACGATCCTTCACGGTGGCGGCGCGCGCTCCCCGGGTCTTCACCTCGAGGAACGATCCGCCCGAGTCGAGGTAGGTGCGCGAGCGCACCTTGAAACGGCGGCGGCGGCCGTGGACGGCGCCGTAGTAGCTGTCCAGCGCCGGGGTGTCGAAGTACTGGGAGGCGTAGCGCAGCGACCGCTCGCCCGCCACCTCCAGCACCTGGGCGCCCGCGGGGAGCGCGGCGAGCACCTCCGGGAGTGCGCGGAGGGGGAGGAGGTACTTCCTGTCCACGCGGGTCTGCAGTGCGGCCTCCGCGTTCAGCGCGGTCAGATCGACGGTGTCGAGGTGCTGCAGCGGCTGCAGGGCGATGAGCGGGCTCATCGTCCCAGCCCCTGCGTGCCGATGGTCTCCAGCGTCTCGGGATGCCGCGACGGTGCGCTGCCCGGTCGCGGAGCCGAGTACCGCACGTCCACGACGGTGGTGTCGGCGACGAGGTCGATGCTGCGGGTGGTGATGCGGTGCGCGGGGGTGCCCAGCAGCTGGGCGACGGCCCGGTGCAGCTCGGCCTCGTCGATGTAGGCGCGGTCGAGCACGAGCTGCTGCTCGCGCGAGCGGCGCAGCAGCGCGGGGCTGTCGACGACCGCGATGACGCCCACCACGAGTGCGATCAGGCCGATGCTCAGCCACGTCACCGACGAGCTCAGACCGGCGATGAGGCCGATCGCGAGCGCCGCGAGGTAGTACGACATCTCGCTCTGCTCGATCTCGCGCGAGCGCAGACGGATGATCGAGAGTACGCCGAACAGGCCGAGCCCGAGCCCCGCCCCCACGGCCGTGTCGGTGAGGACCATCGAGACGGCGAGCACCCCGACGTTCACCCCCACGAAGGCGACCGCGAGGTCGCGGCGCCGGTGGCGCGGGTAGTAGACGGCGAACGCGAGCAGGGCGATCGCGACGAGATCGAGGGCGACGGCGGCGAAGGGGGCCATGGGAACTCCTGACGTGTGTGTCCGGATTCCCATGACAGACGGGCTCGCTATGCGCTTTCTATGCGGCGCGTCGGTCGCGCTTACGAATGCGTCGGCGGGTGATGCCCTAGCATGGCGCCGTGATGACCAGCGCAGGCACCCTCGACCAGTGGCAGTCCTTCTTCGGGCAGGGGACGGGGCTCGCGCTCTTCCTCACCTACTACGTGCTGCTCGCGGTGGCGATGTGGAAGGTGTTCAGCAAGGCCGGGTATCCCGGCATCCTCGCCCTGATCCCCATCGTGAACTGGTTCATCCAGGTCAAGATCGCGGGCTTCTCCGCGTGGTGGGGACTGCTCGCGATCGTCCCGCTCGTCAACATCGTGTTCTCGATCATCGTCGCGCTGCGCATCGGACGCGGCTTCGGGCACGGCGGCTTCTTCTCGTTCGTGCTGCTGTGGGTGATCGCGCCGATCGGCTACTTCGTCATCGGTTTCAGCGGCGACCGCTACTCCCGTCCGGCGTGAGGCGGGAACCCACGGCGCCCGCCTCGACCCCCGCGGAGCCGGTTCCGTAGGATCGAGGGTGAGGGGGTGCCGTGGCAGCCAGCAGCAAGCGCGTACGCACCCGTGACGTCGTCGCGGAGGGGCTGTACATCGCGTCCGCCGCGACGCGTCTGAGCCTGAAGAACACCATCCTCGTGCACATCCTCGCCGACGGTGAGGACTTCGACCTCGACCGTTACCTCCCGGAGGCGAAGGCGGCGCTGGAGGCCCTCGCCGCGGAGGCCGAGGACGACGCGGCACGCACGGAGCGCGAGCGCCGCGCGGCGCGCGGGCGCCACACCGACTCCGACGGCACGCACGACTATCGCAGTCGCGACGTGCGCAACCTGCGCCGGCGGCAGAAGCAGTCGCTGCACGTCGCGCACGAGCTGCGGGTGCGCGCCGACGACGAGGAGGAGCTGCGCAAGCTCGTGATCGACGCGCGGGATGCCGCATGGGCGGAGGTCGCGAGCAACATCGACCGGACGCTGCGCATCGAGGCCGCCCGCCCCGACCTCGACCCCGACTACGACCGCATGCGCAACGCCCGTATGCAGGCGCTGCGGCTCGTCGACCTGCCGAAACTGCGCGCCCACCGTCGCAGCGTCGCCGCGCAGCAGAAGCAGCGCGCCGCGGGCGTGGAGCCGGCGGAGATCGCGGAGCGCTCGGGCGCGGGGACGCCCGGCCTGGACGAGCTCGACGTCGGCCTCGATTCGTCACATCCCGGCGCGTAGGCTAAGCTGGTCCTCGGCCCTCGACGAGGTGCCGACACTGCGCCCGTAGCTCAATGGATAGAGCATCTGACTACGGATCAGAAGGTTAGGGGTTCGAGTCCCTTCGGGCGCACACTGTGTTGAGACAGCAACGAAGAAGGCCCGCGGCATGCCGCGGGCCTTCTTCGTTGACGCCGTCGATGACGACGCTCGTGCATGAAGAACTGTGACGGCGACGGCCCCGTACGCCGCCATCGCGCCTACCGTGTGAGGGTGACCACCTCCTCCGCCCCGTCCACCGCACGCCCCGCCGGCATCGATCCGCGCGGCCCGCGGTTCGCGGCATCCGTCACCGCCGCCCTGCTTCTGGTCGGCACCTTCCTCGCCCTCGTCGGCTCCTCCACGGCCACGACGGCGACGACGCCCGGGGAGCGCGTCACCGATCCGGCGTTCCTGCTCCTGCTGGTCGTCGACCTGCTGTTCGTGTGGGGCTTCGCGGCTCCCCGCACCGCGCCGTGGGGCGCGCTGTACCGGGTCGCGATCCGGCCGCGCCTGCGGCCGCCGGTCGACCTCGAAGACCCGCGTCCGCCGCGGTTCGCGCAGGTCGTCGGTTTCATCGTCGTGACGGTCGGGCTCGTGCTGCACGTCGCCGGCGTCGCGTGGGCGCTGCCGATCGCTGCGGCCGCCGCGTTCATCGCAGCCTTCCTCAACGCCGCCTTCGGCCTGTGCCTGGGCTGCCTGCTGTACCTCGCGCTGGCCCGCGCCGGGGTGTTCCGCCCGCGCGGCGGCCTGCTCGGCGCCTGAGCTGAGCCTCAGACGGGGCGGACCCGCAGCCACACGAAGCCGTGGGGGCGGAGGGCGACGCCCTCGTCGAGGTCGACCTCGACGTCGTGCACCGGGTCGAACGCGGTCCGTTCGAAACCCGACAGGGTCAGCGGGTCGATGGTGACCTCGGCATCCCCCACGTTCGCCAGCACCAGCATGCGCGTCTCGGGGCCCGGCCGTTGGTAGCCGACGACGGCGGCGTGCGGGGTGTGGAAGGGGAGGAGGGCGTTGCCGGCGAGCTCCGGCGACTGCCGGCGCACGGAGATGAGCTTCGTGAGGCGGTGGAAGACGCGGCCGGCGACCGTGGTGTCATCGCCGCGGTGGGCGTACGCGTCGCGGGGACGGTTGCCGCGGTGCACCCACCGGGTGTCGCCGCGGCGCACCGGGTCGTCGGCGTAGGTGTAGTCGTTGAGCTGCGCGACCTCGTCGCCGAGATACAGCAGCGGGATGCCGCCGGTCGACAGCGCCAGGGCGTGGGCGAGGACGACCCGGTCCTCGCCACCGGGATCGCCCGCCTCGACGCCCGCGAGCGACGCGGTGGTCCCGGTCACCCGGGCATCCCCCGTGGCGGGGTTCTCCTGGAAGGCGACGCCGCGCGCGAAGGTGCCCTCGTGGCGTCCGGTGTAGAAGCGGTTGAGGAACTGCCGGTGCGCGTAGCCGTCGATGCCGAGCTCCGCGGCATCCTCGTCGGCGAAGGTCCACCCGATGTCGTCGTGGCTGCGCACGTAGTTCACCCACGCCGTGCCCGGCGCCAGGGCGTGGCGGCGATCCAGCGCCTGCTGCAGCAGCCGTCCGTCGCGGGTGGCCAGCGCCTCCCACGTCAGCGCCATCTGCAGCGGGTTGTACGACAGCTCGCACTCGTCGGGCGAGATGTAGCTGACGACCTCGTCGGGGTGGACGATCGCCTCCGACTTGAACACCATGCCCGGAGCGGCCATCGCCAGCACCGCGTTGAACGCCTGCAGCAGCAGGTGCGCTTCGGGCAGCGACTCGCACGAGGTGCCGAGCCGCTTCCAGATGAAGGCGACGGCGTCCATGCGCAGCACCTCGACGCCCTGGTTCGCGAGGAAGAGCATCTCACCCGCCATCGCCCGGAAGACGGCGGGGTTCGCGTAGTTGAGGTCCCACTGGTAGTGGTAGAACGTCGACCAGATCCAGCGGCCGTCCTCCAGCGGCACGAACGAGCCACGGTGGTCGTCGGGGAAGATCTCCCGCGTCGTGCGCTCGTACGCGTCGGGCATCTCACGGTCGGGGAAGATCAGGTAGAAGTCGGCGTACTCGGGGTCGCCGGCGACGGCCTTGCGCGCCCACTCGTGCTCGTCGCTGGTGTGGTTGAAGATGAAGTCCAGCACGAGCGAGATGCCCGCCAGCCGCAGATCGGCCGCCAGCTCGGTGAGCTGCTGCATCGTGCCCAGGCTCGGGTTGACGCGCCGGTAGCTCGAGACCGCGTAGCCGCCGTCGTTGTCGCCGTCGGGGGCGTCGAACAGCGGCATGAGGTGCAGATAGGTCAGTCCCAGCTCGCGGAAGTACGGGATCTGGTCGCGGATGCCGGCGAGGTTGCCGGCGTAGCGGTCGACGTAGCAGACGCCGCCCAGCATCCGCTCGGACTGGAACCACTCGGGGTCGGCCTCGCGCTGCGCGTCGCGCACCTTGAGATCGAGCGGGCGTGCGTTCCACGACGCGGATGCCGCGGCCACGGTCGCCGCGAGCTGCTCCTGGCCGTCGGCGCGATCGCCGTACAGGCGGGTGAAGAGCTCGTGCAGGCGGGGGAACTGGGCATCGACGCGGGAGAGGAACCCCTCGTCGACGCGTCCGGCGCCCTCGCAGGCCTCGAGCGCGGCGCGGAGGTCGACCTCCGGCCTCGTCAGTGCGGTCATGGTGCCCCCTCCGAGTTCTCAGCGTAACCGGCGCGTAGGCTCGGAGCGTGAGTGCGTACGTCTCGGCGTTCGAGTTGTTCTCCATCGGGGTGGGCCCCTCGAGCTCCCACACGGTGGGTCCGCTGCGCGCGGCCCGCGACTTCGCGCGCCGCGCGGCCGATCGCGCCGCCGCGACGGGAGCCGGGATCGTCCGGGTCGAGTGCGCGCTGTACGGCTCCCTCGGCGCCACCGGCATCGGTCACGGCACACCCGACGCCGTCGTGGCGGGGCTGCAGGGGCACGAGCCCGAGACGGTCGATCCGGCTCTCGTGCGCGGCGCGTGGTCGGGATGGACGGACGGGGCGGACCTGCTGCTCGACGGACGTCTCGCCGTCGCGTTCGCGCGCGCCGACATCGTGCTCGCCCCGCGCACGCGCCTTCCCGGTCACCCGAACGCGATGACGCTGGTCGCGCGGGATGCCGCGGGAGCGGCGGTGTGCGAGGACACCTATTACTCGATCGGCGGCGGGTTCATCCGCCGCGAGGGCGAGGAGGCGGCCGTGTCCGCGGCATCCTCGCCCCTGCCCTTCTCCACGGCGGCGCAACTGCTGGACGTCTGCGACGAGTACGGTCTGACGATCGCGGAGGTCGCCCGACGCAACGAGGAGGCGCTGCGATCCGAGGAGGAGGTCGCCGCCGGCCTCGACGCGATCTGGGACGCGATGGCCGCGTGCGTCGACGCGGGGCTGCACGCCGAGGGCGTGCTCCCCGGCATGCTCAAGGTGAAGCGGCGCGCCGGAGCGATCCGGGCGCAGCTGGAGGAGGTCGCCGCGTCCGGGCGGGAGCTGCCCGGGGAATGGCTGGGCGCGTTCGCCCTCGCCGTCAACGAGGAGAACGCCGCGGGCGGACGGGTCGTGACGGCGCCGACCAACGGTGCGGCCGGCATCCTGCCCGCCGTCGCGATGTACTGGTGGCGCTTCCTCGCCGACTCGGGGATCGGCGCCGCGAACGCCGTCACGCCGTACGGGGAGCTGGTCGGCTCGGCGCTGCTCGGCCTGCACGGCGAGACCGATCCCGCGCCGGAGACGGTCGTGGCCTCGGCCGAGGCGCTCGCCGAGGCGAACCGGCGCCGCGGCATCCGTCGGTTCCTGCTGACGGCGACGGCGCTGGGCTCGCTGTTCAAGGCGAACGCGTCGATCTCTGGTGCGGAGGGCGGATGCCAGGCCGAGGTCGGCTCGGCGTGCGCGATGGCGGCCGGCGGGCTGACGGCCGTGATGGGCGGGACGAACCGTCAGATCGAGAACGCCGCGGAGATCGCGATGGAGCATCATCTGGGCCTCACCTGCGACCCCGTCGGCGGGCTCGTCCAGATCCCCTGCATCGAGCGCAACGCCATCGCGGCCTCCACCGCCGTGACGGCGGCGCGTCTCGCGCTGCGCGGCGACGGTACCCACTACGTGCCGCTGGACGCCGTCGTCGAGACGATGCGCCAGACCGGCATCGACATGTCGACGAAGTACAAGGAGACGAGCGAGGGCGGTCTCGCCGTCAACGTCGTGGAGTGCTGAGCACCGGCTCGCAGCCGCGGTTCGGTTGGCGCTCGCGCCGCAAACCGTGCTGCCATTTCTAGCGAACGGGCCCACCGAGCGGCCGGTCACGCAGGCGCGGCGCGGCGCGCGAGGGCGGCGCGCACCAGCGCCGCGCCGCGGGACGGATCCTGACGGATGTGCGCGGAGGTCAGGCGTACGACGTCCCAGCCGAGGTTCGCGTAGTCGGCGTACTTCTGGAGGTCCCGCGCCCACTGGCGACGCGAGGTGCGGTGGTGATCACCCTCGATCTCGACGGCGACCTGGTGAGCCCGGAACGCGCCGTCGCTGATGCCGAGCAATCGCCCGTCCGAGGTGCGCACCTCGACGTCGAGCTCGGGCTCCGGCAGGCCGGTCCCGATGAGCGACAGTCGCCAGTCGGTCTCGAGCGGCGACATGCTGCCCGTGCGCAGCAGGGGGAGTGCTGCCCGGAGCTTCCCGATTCCCTGTCGGCGTCCTGCGGCGACGGCCGCACCCAGGTTCTCGGGCCTGGCGAGCTGGCGTTCGGGCACACGCCGCCCCCATCCGTCGCGGGGCACGCGGATGATCGCGTCGCCGATGACCACCAGATCGCGTGTCGAGTGCTCACGGGCGAGCATCGCCCAGGTGGAGCCGAGCGTCGCGACGGGAATTCCGGCCCGGACCGTGGAGTGGACGAGCATCGGCGCGACCTGCACGGCGGCGATGCCCGTCCGCCGGAGCGCACGGTGCGGCGCAGGCACGGCGACGTCGAGGTCGCCGGATGCCGCGGCATCCGCGTCGAGGAGGGGGAGTCCGTGGATCGCGAGCGCCGTCGTTCCGATGTAGAACGCGTGGGGCGGAAGCACCAGCACGTGCGCGCGGACGCGACGCAGGATGGCGCGCCGCGCGATCTCGTCCGGGGCGTCCTCGCCGAGCGTCGCCGCGTCGTCTGCCTCACGCCGGAGGCGGACACCGCGGAAGGGTGCGTCCAGGTCGCGCGCCGCGAGTCGTCCGCGGGAGACGCCCGCCGCCGCCGCATCGGCGGCGGTGAAGACCTGGGGCAGAGTCGACGGAAGCGGGTGTGGTGGGCGCGGCATCCCCTCAGCGTGGGCGCATTCGCTGCCGTCGCGCGCCGCGCCGCGAGGCCCCGTGGAGAACGTGCGCGGGTGCGCCGTCTGGGGAGGAGGAGGGCGCTGCCCGGCGAGTTGGCGCCGACGCCGGAAACGGTGGCGTGGTTTCCGGCTCGTGCGTCAACTGAGCCCGGGCAGGTCGGAGGGTTCGCTGTGCGTGAACCGTTGGCACTCTCCTGGGGTGAGTGCTAATCTGAAGTTAGTTGAGTCGATGAGGCTCAACTTTCAGAACTCACAGAGCCATACACGAACAGGAGAGAACAATGGCCACGTATGACCCGTTCCGTGACCTCGACCGCATCGCGTCGGGCCTCTTCGACACGCGCCGCGGACCGCGCCGGATGCCGATGGACCTCTACCGCGACGGCGACCACTACGTGCTGAGCGCCGACCTGCCGGGCATCGATCCGGGCTCGGTCGACATCGACGTGGACGGCCAGCTGCTGACGATCCGCGCCGAGCGCACCCTCACCGAGGGCGAGGGAGTGAAGTGGATCACGCGCGAGCGCGAGACCGCGAGCTTCCTGCGCCAGCTCAACCTCGGCCAGGGCATCGACACCGACGGCATCGCCGCGACCTACAGCAACGGCGTGCTCACCGTGACGATCCCCGTGAGCGAGAAGGCCAAGCCGCGCAAGGTCCAGGTCGTCGCCGACGGCGGCGCGCCCACGATCCAGGCCCACGCGTCGGCACAGGAGCCGCAGCCCGTCGAGCCGTGACCGTCGGCGCCCTGCGCCACCGCCCGAACCGCCCCGCGTCCGCCTCGGACCGGGGCGGTTCGCGTCGACAGCGCTAGTGTCGAAGCACCCGACCCGGAACGTCAGCAAGGATGCCGATGCCCGACCTCCCCGCCGCGCACGAGCGCGAGCTCACCGCACCCGTCTCCCTCACGCGCCCCGACGGCCGGCTGAACCCGGCCGCGATCGGGTTCAGCCGGAGGCCCCTCGTCGACACCGACGGCATCGGCCGGGGGCGCGGCCGGTTCGTGCGGTCGTGGGGTCGCAACAAGCGGTGGGAGTACTGGAACGTCATCACGCCCACGCACATCGTGTCGCTGACCGTGTCGTCGCTCGACTACGCCGCGGTCCACGAAGTGTGGATCCGCGACCGTGCCACCGGACGCACGTGGTCCCGCAACGCCACCGTCCTGCCCTCGCGCGAGGTGTCGCTGCCCGGCTCGCTCGGCACGGGCATCACGATCGCCCGTCATCGCGACTTCGCGGCGACCATCGCGCCCGCCGAGCGCGGGCAGCTCTGGCGGCTGCACGCGGAGATCCCCGCCGCGTCGTTCGACATCACCGTGACCCGGCCGCCCGGCCATGACCTGCTCGCCGTCGTGGTGCCGTGGTCGTCCCGGCGCTTCCAGTACACCGTGAAGGACGTCGCGCTGCCGGCATCCGGCACGCTCACCCTCGACGGGATCGATCACGACGTGCCGGCCGGGTCGTGGGCGGTCCTGGATCACGGGCGGGGCCGCTGGCCGTACGACGTCGCGTGGAACTGGGGCGCCGGGTCGGGTCTGCTCGCCGACGGCCGGACGTTCGGCATCCAGGTGGGCGGGCGCTGGACCGATGGGACGGGGGCGACCGAGAACGGCGTGGTCGTCGACGGCGTGCTGCACAAGATCTCCGTCCCCGTCGCCTGGGACTACGACCTCGCCACGCCGCTGCGTCCGTGGCGGGTGCGCGGCGGCGGTCTCGACGCGGTGTTCGAGCCCGCGTTCGACAAGCGGTCGGCGACCAGCCTCGGGGTCGTCGCCTCGCGCACCGACCAGTGCTTCGGCCGGTGGTCGGGACGCGTCGCCGTGGAGGGCGGGGTCATCGACTTCGACGGCATCGAGGGCTTCGCCGAGGATGTCCGCAATCGCTGGTAGAGCTGAACACGAGGCGGAGGCACCGCCGGAAGGGAAACGGATGTCGTTTCAGGCATATCTCGACAACATCGAGGACAAGACCGGGCTCACCCCGCGCCAGTTCGTGGAGCAGGCGACGCAGAAGGGCTTCGGCCCCGGCACGAAGGCCGGGGAGATCGTCGCGTGGCTCGCCGACGAGTACGGCCTCGGCCGCGGGCATGCGATGGCTCTCGTGCACGTGATCACGAAGGGCCCGAAGATCGCGTCGACCCATGTGGGCACCGCGTCGACCCACAGCGATGCGAGCGACACGCTGTGGCTGGACGGCAAGGCCACGAACCCCGCGCGCGCCTCCTGAGGCGGATAATGCCCCCATGACGAGCATTCCCGAGGTGTCGTCCGCCCCGGCCGCAGCGTCGGCCCGGGCCGTGGTCGTCCGCGGCCTCGTGGTGCGGCGCGGACGCGACGCGGTGTTCGACGGGCTCGACCTCGACATCGCCGCGGGGCGGATCACGGGGCTGCTCGGGCCGAGCGGCAGCGGCAAGACGACGCTCATGCGTGCGATCGTCGGGGTGCAACGCCTCGCGGCGGGCACGGTGACGGTGCTCGGCGCGCCGGCCGGATCGCGGCCGCTGCGCCACCGCGTGGCGTATGACAGTCAGGGGGCGTCGGTCTACGACGATCTCACCGTCGCCCAGAACCTGGAGTACTTCGCGGCGGTCCTCGGCGCGACGCGCGGCGACGTCTCGCGCGTCCTCGACGACGTCGGGCTGCGGCCGCAGCAGCGCCGGCTGGTGGGCTCCCTTTCCGGAGGCCAGCGCGGACGCGTCTCGCTCGCGGTCGCGATGCTCGGCGCGCCCGACCTCCTCGTGCTCGACGAGCCGACCGTGGGCCTGGACCCGCTGCTGCGCGAGACGCTGTGGGGCATCTTCCGTTCCCTCGCGGATGCCGGTGCCACGCTGCTCGTGTCGAGCCACGTGATGGACGAGGCGTTGCGCTGCGACGAGATCGTGCTGCTGCGGGAGGGGCGGGTGCTGGCGCACTCCACGCCGGAGCGGTTCCTCGCGGCGACCGGGGCCACCGATCCCGACGCGGCCTTCCTCGCGCTCGTGCGCGCGGCGGGCGACGGGGGGATGCCGTGAACGCACGCCGTGTGGGCGCGACGACGGCGCGCGTCCTGCGCCAGCTGCGCCACGATCCCCGCTCGATCGTGCTCATGCTGGCCGCCCCGGCGCTGCTCGTCGGACTGTTCGCCTGGATCTTCTCCGACCGGGAGGGGGTCTTCGCGCAGTTCGGCGGCGGCATCCTGGCGGTCTTCCCGTTCATCGTGATGTTCCTGGTCACCTCGATCACGACGCTGCGCGAGCGTCGCGGCGGCACGCTGGAACGGTTGATGACGACGCCGATCGCCAAAGCCGACGTCATCCTCGGCTACGCGCTCGCCTTCGGGCTCGTGGCGCTCGTGCAGGCCGTCGTCACGGTCGCCTTCGCCGTCGTGGTGTGCGGGCTGGAGGTGGACGGCGAGATCTGGCAGCTCGGCCTGGTCGCGGTGGTGGACGCCCTGATGGGGACGGCGTTCGGCCTGCTCGCCAGCGCGTTCGCGCGCACGGAGTTCCAGGCCGTGCAGTTCATGCCCGTGCTCGTCTTCCCGCAGCTGCTGCTGGGCGGCCTCTTCCTGCCGCGCGATCAGATGCCCGACGTGCTGCGCGCCGTCAGCGACGTGCTGCCGCTGAGCTACGCGATCGACGCCGTCGCCGCCGTGCGCGCGGGCGACGACGGATGGGACCTGTGGGCGCCGGTGCTCGTGGTCGCCGGGGTCGCGGTACTGTGCCTCGCGCTCGCCGCCCTCACCCTGCGGCGGCGCACCCCCTGAGCCGCCCCTGGGCCCCCTGAGCCCCCTGAGCCCCCCTAAGCCCTCTGGGCCCTAGGCGCCGCGCAGTTTGCTCGTGAGCCGCTGGAGCTGCTCGAGCTCGGCGTCGCTGAGCACCGACATCCGCTCGGCGATGGAGCGGCCGTGGACCGTCGCGACGCGGCGGAACGCGGCGACGCCCTTGTCGGTCGCCCGGACGATGGCGCCCCGCCCGTCGTGCGGATCGGTGCACTTGCTGATGAGATCGCGCGCGACCATCCGGTCGACGAGACGGGAGACACTCGGCTGGCTGATCAGCATGTTCGCGGTGACGTCGCGCAGCCGGGCGGCGTTGTCGTCGCCGCGCACCACGGTGAGCAGCACGTCGTACTCGGCCTGCGTCAGATCGTCCTCGCCGAAGTCATCGCTGATCTCGCGGAGCACTTCGTGCTGCGCGCGGAAGAGGCTCTCCCACGCGGCGACGGCGAGGCGGCGGTCGGTCATGGCGTCCACTGTAGTGCGCGGGCCGGGCACCGCCGCCTAGGGTGGAGCGCATGGGGCATCGGCGACGCGGACGGGCGCTGCTCGTCGGGATCGGATCGGCTCTCGCGGCCCTGCTGCTCGTGGGTCCGGCGGCGTCGGCGTCGGCGACCTCCGCGGCGGGTCCGCTCGCGGCATCCGCGCCCGCCCTGCGCCCGACGAGCGCCGATGATTTCTCCTTCTCGTCGATGACCGCGGACTACACGCTGACCCGCGCCGACGACGGGACGAGCCGCCTCGAGGTGGTCGAGACGCTGGTCGCGCAGTTCCCGGATGCCGATCAGAACCACGGCATCCGTCGGTCGCTGCCGACCACCTACAACGGGCAGCCGCTGCACCCGGAACTCGTGTCCGTGACCGACGAGAACGGCGCCCCGCGCCCGAGCGAGATCGACAGCGAGGACGGCGCCTTCTCGATCGTGTCGCGCGCGGACGGGTTCCTGCGCGGGACGCAGACGTTCGTGCTGACCTACACGCTCGAGAACGTCACGTGGGTCTTCCCGGACTCCGGTCTGGAGTTCTACTGGGACGTCAACGGCGTCGACTGGCCGCAGGTGTTCGGCACCGTGACGGCGCGGCTGCACCTGGGGTCCGAGCTCGCTCCCGCACTCACGGGCCGGATGGCCTGCTATCAGGGGGTGCAGAACTCGTCGACGCCGTGCGCGTCGATCGCCGCGTCGCCGGATGCCGGCGGTGGCACGATCGTGACGGCGGTCGCGGACGACGTGCAGCCGTACGAGACGCTGACGATGGCGGTCGGCTTCACGGACGGCACCTTCTCGACCTACGACACCGGCTACCTGGCGTCGCCGTTCGGGTGGGGGCAGGCGGTGGCCGGGCTCCTCGCCGTCGCCGGCGGCGTGCTGGGCGTGCGGGCGCGACGCCGGCAGCTCGCGGACGAGCCGGGGCGGCCGACGATCATCGCCGAGTACGACCCGCCCAAGATCGTCGATGCGCTGGAGAGCGCGGTGCTGCTCGGCGAGACGTCGAAGGCGATCCCCGCCGAGGTGCTGGAGCAGGCCGTGCGCGGCTCGATCCGGATCCTCGACACGGACGGCGGCTGGTTCGGCAAGGACAAGCTGGCGGCGGAGCTCGTCGACCCGTCGAAGGCGGACGGCGACGGCAGGATGCTCCTCGACGGACTGTTCCCGGACGGCGTGCCGGGGGAGCAATACCGGTTCGGCACGCAGGACACCCGCCTGTCGAAGGTGGCCCAGAAGATCCTCGCCGCGGCGGAGGTAGAGCTCGGTGCCCGAGGGCTGCGCCGACAGGTGCCCGCGCGGGCGCGCTGGCTTCCGATCCTGCTGGCGGTCGTCGGTGCGGGGGCCGCGATGGGCCTCGGTTTCGTGGCGCTGGGCTCGTACGTGCAGCCCGCCGTGCCGTGGACGGTGCTGGGTGTCAGCGTCGCGATCGCGGTCGTCGTGATCGCGATGTGCTCCCGCAAGCCGCTGACCGCGCTGGGCGCCGAGACGCGCGATCACCTCAAGGGGCTCGAGGAGTTCATCCGCTGGGCCGAGGCCGATCGCATCCGCATGCTGCAGTCGCCCTCCGGCGCGGAGCGGGCGCCGGTGGACGTGGACGACCCGCGACAGAAGCTGGTGCTGTACGAGAAGCTCCTGCCCTACGCCGTCGTTTTCGGTCAGGAGAAGGAGTGGTCGGCGCAGCTCGCGGTGCTCTACACGGCTGTCGGCGCGACGGGTCCGTACTGGTACTACGGCTCGGGGGCTTTCGATGCGTCGGCGTTCTCGTCGGGCATCGGCTCGCTCTCCAGTGCGGCGATGTCGTCGTCATCGACGTCGGGAGGATCGGGCGGCGGAGGCTCGGCCGGTGGGGGCGGAGGCGGCGGCGGGGGCGGCGGCGTCTGAGGCGGTCGCTCGCCGCGGCGGTCAGGCGAACTGGCCGTCAGCGCCGCCGAGGATGGCGCGGAGGGTGGCGAGGTCGATCTCGTCGCGGTCTCCGTCGACGTGCTCGTGGAGCGTGAACGGCAGTCCGAGGTCGGTGAGGTAGTCGATCGTCTTCTCCAGACGGGGGACCACGTCGATGTGGGCGTTGCCGAAGAGGGCGGCGGTGAACAGCGGCTGCCGGCCCTGGATGCTGCGCCGGAGCTCGACCGTCGAACGCCCGGTGATGCGGTAGAGCGCCTGCAGGATCGCGCTCGGCAGGTCGGGTGTGCCGTCGAGGGTGAGCGAGATCGCGGTGTCGGTCATGGTGCCATTCCATCACGGGCGCGCGGGCGGGCTGTGCCGGCGGCGCGGGCTCGTGCGGGTGGCGGGTGCGTCAGAACGGGGCGGGCTCGAAGGCGAGCGAGCGCGCGGGGCGATCGTCGTAGGTGCGCCCGGCCGGGCTGGTCCATTCGAGGGTGCCGTCCGGCCGCTGCCGGACCCGCCACGCGGAGTGGTGTTTGAGGGTGTGGTGGCGACGGCACAGGTGGGCGAGGTTCGCCACCGTCGTCGGACCGTCGTGCTCTCGGGCGATCGTATGGTCGATGTCGCAGCGTGGGGTGGGCTGGCGGCATCCGGGGAAGCGGCAGTGCTCGTCGCGTGCCCGGAGGAGGCGGCGCTGCTCGTTGCTCGGGCGGTAGCGGTCGACGGCGAGAACGGTCCCGCCGGTCGGGGCGGTGAACAGTCGGTCCCACCCGGGTGCGGTCTCGGCCAGGCGCCGGGCGGTGTCGGCATCCACGGGGCCGTGTCCGGCCAGATCGGCGGGGCGGTCATCGGCGCCGACGAGGGTGAGGAGGGGGATCGTGACCTGGATCCGCGCGCGGATCGACGCGCTCTCGGGCAGGGACGCGTTGCTCGCCTCGCTCGTGGCGTGCCCGCTCAGCAGCAGGTCGAGCGCGACGTCGCAGCGCACCTCGTCGAGGCGTCGCGTGTCGGGGGACGCGCCGTCTTCCGCGGGGAAGAGGGCGTCGCGCGGTTCGCCGTCGGCCGTGGGTCGAGTCGTGTCGGCGGCCGCGAGCGCGGTCGTGGCGCTCGCCGGATCGACGGCGGGCGGGCGACGGCGGGCGTCGGTGACGGCGCGCGCGAGTTGCGTGAGCCGGTCGAACGCGCCGTGGATCAGGTGCGCGGGACCGGTGAGGCCGAGCTCGGCCATGCCGTCGTCGCGGTCGGCGACCCAGACGCGACGATCGCGACGAGCCGCGTGGTGACGTTCGTCGAGGGGGACGGGATGAGCGAGACGTCGCGCGACGGGACGCAGTCGGCCGACCGTCTCGCGTTCGGCGACGGCGAGTACCGCGCTCTCGTACACGTCGCGCGCGTCGTCCGTGGGGATCGCACCCCCGGCATCCACGATGACGGCCGCGTGCGCGCGGCTGATCAGGCCCGCGCGCAGGGCGGCGAGCGTCGCCGGGAAGCGCGCGACCAGGGTGGCGGCGTCGCCCATCCGCGCCTGCACCGTGCGGTCGGACTGGAGGGTCGCGGCGCCGATCTCGGCCGCCACCGAACGCAGCGGGAGGTCGTCCGGCGCATCGCGATCGGCCGCGAAGGCGTCGTGTCGCGCGAGCGCGAACTCCTGGGCGGCATGGAGCAGCTCGGCTTCCTCGGCCTGTAGCGCGGCGATGCGGCGGCGCCCGTCGAGAAGGCCGTCGAGGATCGCGTTCAGGCGCGCGCGGTCGTCCGGCGGCGTGAGCGGATCGGTGTCTTCCATGCCTCGATTCTGCCGCGGACCTCCGACATCGGAGCGGGAAAAGGGCTGGTCAGAATCCGTTTGTGGATAACTGCACAGGCGGCTGGGCTGGGGAGGAAGACGCGCAAGAGTAAGGGCCGGTCGGAGAGGCTTCCGACCGGCCCTTGTCCCTTGCACCAAGAGTGTCCTGCAATCACATGCCGGTAGCTGCCACAGCAAAACAACTACCGTGCGAGCACTCTATAACGACCAGGTAACGGCCCACAAGGGGTTTCCGTTACCTTTTCGTGACTTCATACGAAAGTCGCATGCGGCTCTCGAACTGCCGTCTCCGGCTGTTCGATCTCGACGGCGTCGTCCGTCATTTCGACCCTCGGCTGACGGCCCCGACGCCGTGCTGTTCACCGACGATTCGCCCGGCCATGTCGCGGCAGCGCGCCGTGTCGGCATGGTCTCGCAGCACTTCGTGGGAGTGGCGGAGCTCGTGCACGCGCTGGAGGAGAACGGCGTCCCCGTGGACCTCTCCCGCTGAGAGCGGACGCCCCTCCCATCCGATCCGGCGTCGGTGACGAACAACACGCGTAACCCCGACCCCGGCGGCAGGAGATCACTGTGACGACACGCAACGGCCGTGTGAGGTCTCTCGCCCTGGCAGCCCTCGCGGGTCTGGTGAGCGGCGCCGTGTTCCTCGGTGTCGCGGAGCTGCTCGCCCTCCTGCTCGCGCGCACCGCCAGCCCGATCCTCGCGGTCGGCGGGTTCGTGATCGACATCGTGCCGCAGCCGTTCAAGGAGTTCGCGATCGCGACCTTCGGCGCGAACGACAAGATCGCCCTGCTCGCGGGGCTCGGCCTCGCCGTCGTCATCGCCTCTGCGATCGGCGGGGTGCTCGAGTACCTGCGCGCTCCGCTGGGCGTCGTGATCGTCGTCATCGCCGGAGTGCTCTCCACGGCCGCGGTCGTCTCGCGGACGGGGGTCACGCCGCTGTCGTTCGTTCCGCCGGTGATCGGCACGGTCGCGGCATCCGTCGTCCTCGTGCTGCTCGGCCGTCGCCTCCGGCGCTGGCGTGGCGCGGCCGCCGGTGAGTCCGGCGCCCCCGACGACGGCGCGCCGTCGGAGCAGGCCCTCGGCCGTCGCGGGTTCTTCCGCCTCGCCGGCGTCGCCGGCGTCTCGGCGGTGATCGTCGGCGTCGCGGCACGCGTCGTGACCGCGGCGACCTCGTCGGTGGACGCGATCCGCGACGCTCTCAAACTGCCCGCACCCCGACGGGCGCTGACCATCCCCGCGGGCGCCGAGCTCGACGTGCCCGGCCTGTCGCCGCTGTTCACGCCGAACGCCGACTTCTACCGCGTCGACACGGCCCTGACGGTGCCGACCATCGATCCGGCCACCTGGCGACTCGTCGTGGACGGCATGGTCGACCGCCGCGTGGAGCTGGGCTTCGACGAGCTCGTCGCGATGGGGCTCGACGAGTACGGCATCACCCTGACCTGCGTGTCGAACGAGGTGGGCGGCGGGCTGCTCGGAAACGCCACCTGGCTCGGGGTGCCGGTGCGCGACATCCTCCGGATGGCCGGTCCCCAGGCCGGCGCCGACATGGTGCTCTCCCGCAGCATCGACGGCTACACCGCGAGCACGCCGCTGTCCGCCCTCACCGACGACGGCCTGGACGCGATCCTGGCCGTCGCGATGAACGGCGAGCCGCTTCCGGCCGAGCACGGCTTCCCCGTGCGGATGATCGTGCCCGGCCTCTACGGCTACGTGTCGGCGACGAAGTGGCTCACCGAGCTGAAGGTCACGACCTTCGCCGCCGACGAGGCGTACTGGACGCCGCGCGGCTACAGCGCCGAAGCGCCGATCAAGCTCTCCTCCCGGGTCGACGTGCCGAAGATCGACACGCCGGTCGCGCCCGGCACCGTCGCGGTCGCCGGCATGGCGTGGGCGCAGCCGGTCGGGGTCGGGCGCGTCGAGGTCAACATCGACGACACCGGCTGGATCCCCGCCACGATGTCCACGCCCGTCAACGACGACAGCTGGGTGCAGTGGATGCACGAGTGGGATGCCACGGCGGGCACGCACTACATCGCGGTGCGCGCCTGGAACAAGAACGGTGAGCTGCAGGTCCAGGAGCGGGCGCCCATCGCACCGAACGGCTCGACGGGATGGCATCGCGTGCTGGTGACGGTGTCCGAGTGAGGATGCCGCGGACGTGCCGGCTCCGTCGGAGCGTTCCGCGGTCCAGAATGTCTCCATGACGCCCCGGTGGTCCGCCCTCGCCATCACCTACCTCGCGCTCGCGGTCGTCGGGCTGGTCGGCACGTTCGCCCTCAACGTCTGGTCGGTCGTGCTGATGCGCAACTACGTGCTGGACCTCGTGCAATCCGGCCCCGCGGTCGGCTCGATCGGCGTCGACCTGATGGTCGCGGCCGTGGCCGGCAGCATCCTGATCATCGTCGAGGGGCGTCGCCTGGGCATGCGCCGCCCGTGGCTGTACGTCGTGGCGTCGCTGGTGACGGCGTTCGCCTTCGTGTTCCCGCTGTTCCTCGCGATGCGGGAGCGGACCCTCGCCGTCCGCCGGGAGGCGGGGCGGTCGGAGTCGGACCGGGACGCGTCTAGGTAGCCGGGGTCTCGGGGCGCCGATCCTGGCGCTCGCGGGAGATGGTCCGCGCCAGCACCTGGCCGCCGCTGGTCAACAGGGCGCGTCGCCACGGGAGCGTCCCCTCGATCTCGATCTGGATCGACATGGACAGCACCGTCCGGATGACGACGATGAGCCCGAGGATCACGGCATCCTCGATCGACGGCTTCGAGGTGATGGTGCGGATGAGGTCCGCGGCCACGAGCACCTCGAGACCGAGGAGGATGGCTGCGCCCAGCGTGTTGCGCAGCACCAGGTACGCCGCGTGACCCTCGCCCGTGCGCCGCAGCGAGCGCCACGCCAGGACGACGGCGATCACGAAGCCCACGACCATCGCGAGGGCGCCGATCATCTCGAAGGCGATCGCGATCACCGTGAAGAAGGGCTCGATGTGCTCGGACATGGTCGCTCCACCTCGGATATCGTCGTCCCACTCTAGGGCGGCGGACCCGTCGACGCAGAACGACGCCCCCACCGCGAGGGGTGGGGGCGTCGCGAGCGGGGGCTTACTTGAACGCGTCCTTGACGTCCTCGCCGGCCTTCTTGACGTGGGCCTTGGCCTGGTCGGCCTCGCCCTCGGCCTCGAGGCGCTCGTTGTTCGTCAGCTTGCCGACGCCTTCCTTGACCTTGCCGCCGAGGTCCTCGGCCGCGTTCTTGATCTTGTCGTCGAGACCCATGATGTCTTCCCTTCTCTGGACTCCCGATCTCGACGTTAGGAGCGCCGCCGTGAGCACGGCAGAGGGTTGACGGGTTCGCCGTGAAGGGCTACATCGGCCCGCTCGCATCGGAGCGGGGGTCGCGCGGGGCGTCGGGTCGCGCGTCGTCGGCCCACACCGGCCAGGCGGGCAACGGGTCGTCGAACCGCGCCCAGGCGGCCGGACCGGCCTCGAGCTCGCGATCCGTCAGGAGCGCACCGTCGAGGGTGCGCGCGACGGCATCCGCGACGAGATCCAGCCCCGTGAGAGCGAGGTCCTGGGCGGTGAGGGCCGCGTGCTCGCCCGCGTCCTGGGGGTCGATCCACATCGCCGAGCCGACCTGTTCCCACCGGGCGAGGATGCCCGCGCGGGTCGCGAGCCGGCAGAAGCCCGCCGAGCGCACGAGCAGGCCGAGGCGACCGGTGTCGAGCTCGTCGAGCGCAGCGGCGAGCCGCGACGGATGGAACGGGCGCAGGCGCTCGTACCGGAGGGTCGTCACGCGCGGATCGGTCATGTACGGGTCGTGCTCGTCGTTGAGTGCCATCACCCAGCCCGCGCGCTCCGGCAGCGGGGCCTCGCCGACGCCGTCCGGGTGCCCGTGCGCCAGTGCCGGAAGGTCCTCGGCGGGGCCGCGCGACAGGCGGACGCGCGCCCGCGGCGCCAGGTGCGAGGCCAGCGCCATGAGCAGCGACAGTTCGGCGGTCTCGACCCGCTCCCAGTGCACGAAGCTGATGAGCGTCGCGGCCTCCAGGAGCGTGACCGCGCGACGCGCCCGTGCGCCGGTGTCGGCGTCGCCTCCTCCGCCGGGCGCCGCGTCGCGGAGCGGGCTGGGATCGCGCAGATCCGCCAGCAGGTGCCGGGCGTCGACGACGCACACGATCGGCGCGGGCTCCGCACGCGTGACGAGGTCCAGGTGCAGCACGTCGACGTCGATGTCGGCATCGATGACGACGCGCTCGATCTCGCGCCGGTCGCGCAGCAACGGCACGGCGACGGGGCCGTCGGGTTCCGACGCCGTCCCGCCCCTGCTCGCGCTGACCCGCAGCAGGCCGCGACCGCTGGCGTGGGCGAGCCCGGCGGCGTAGCGGCGGCGCTCGGGTGTGCACAGTCCGGCGACGATCAGGGGGGAGGGGGGCACGACGATCCTGCTCTCGGGTTGACGGACGGGTCGCACCACTCTAGCGTTTTATTGATAAGTATTCTCAATAAGGAGTCATCGTGAAGGTTCGCGCATCCCTCAAGTCCCTCAAGGCGCAGCCGGGCGCACAGGTCGTCCGCCGCCGCGGGCGGGTCTACGTCATCAACAAGCTCACCCCGCGTTTCAAGGGACGCCAGGGCTGAGCCCGATCGGTCCCCGCACGCTCAGGCGAATCGGCCCAGGTGGATGCCGGCGTAGGCGAGCGCCGCGACCGTCTCGCCGTCGGTGATCTCGCCGTCCCGCACCATCCGCAGGGCGTCGGCGAACGGCACCCAGCGCACCGCGTCGATGCCCTCCTCGTGCTGGGTCGCGGCGGCATCCGTCGCCCGTTCGATGCCGCGGGCGAGGAAGACGAACTCGGGCGCACGCGCGATGCCGTTGAGGGCGTTCATCCGTCCGAGCGGCGTCCACTCGCGCGCCGTCATCCCGGTCTCCTCGGCCAGCTCCCGCCGCGCCGCGACGAGGGGGTCCTCGCCGTCGGAACCGCCCGCGGGCACCTCCCACGACGGGCCGGTGGTGTAGCGCTCGAGCGAGATCAGGCAGACGCGGTCGTCGTCGTCGAGCGCCACGACGAACACCGCGGGATGCTGCATCTCGACGACGCCGTAGATGCCCTCGCCGTGGGGGCCCAGGACGTCGTGCTCGTCGACGCGGATCCAGCGGTTCTCGTACACGGTGCGCGAAGCGCGCGTCTGCCACGTCATGCGCCCACCCTAGAACGGGAGAACGGCCCGGACGGATTCGTCCGGGCCGTTCTCGGGGCATGGGGGAGCGGTCAGTACCAGCCGACCGACTCGGAGTGGTCCCACGCGCCGCACGGGGTGCCGTAGCGGCCGGAGATGTAGCCGAGGCCCCAGGCGATCTGCGTCGCCGGGTTCGTCTCCCAGTCCGCGCCCGCCGAGGCCATCTTGCTTCCGGGCAGGGCCTGCGGGATGCCGTACGCGCCACTGCTGTTGGCGGCGTTCACGCGCCAGCCCGACTCCTTGTTCCACAGCGACACGAGGCACGCGAACTGGTCGTCGCCCCAGCCGTAGCTGGCAGCCGCCATGGAGCGGGCGATGCCCTGTGCCGAGGCGGGGTCGACGTTCACGTCGACCGAGGGGACGGACGCCGATGCCGACGAGGCCTTCGCGGCGGCGGCGGCGGCTTCCGCCTCCGCCTGCGCCTGTGCGGCGGCGGCCGCGGCGGCCGCCTCGGCGGCGGCCTGAGCCGCGGCGGCCTCGGCGGCCGCCTTCGCGGCGGCATCCGCTTCGGCCTTGCGCTGCTTGGCGGCGTCGAGGGCGGAGCGCAGGTCGGCGGTCTGGGTGCGCACGGCCTCGGTCTCGGCGGTGGCATCCGCGGTCAGCGACGGGATCATCATCGCCGGCGTCACCTCGAGCGCCTGCAGCTTGTCGACGAGCGCGCTGAGCTTCGTGGTGTCGATCACGATGTCGGTGCGGCCGACGTCGAGGCCGGAGGCCGTGATGTCCATGGAGACCTTCGCGGCGCCGGCGACGGCGGCCTGGGCCTTGGCGAGGGCGGTGATGCCGCCCGCCGTGATGGCGCTGAGCGGCGCGGAGGTGGACTCGGCGACGACGGAGCCGCTGGTCGCGGCCGGGGCGGTGCTCACGGCGAAGGCCGGAACGGCCCCCGCGGTGGTCGTGGCGGCGCCGATCACGAGGCCGAGGCCGAGGAGGGCGGACGTCACGGGACGGTGGGGCAGACGGGGCATAAAGAGAGCAGCTTCCGGTGGATCAGAATCGCCCCGGGGCGGGTGAAGGGGCGATGCGCGTCCTCGGGTGGACACGAAGGTCACAGCTTCACAACGTTTTCTGGACGTCCCCGGCACGGAACCTGAGTGAAACCTGAACGCGGATGCCGGGCGCGGAGCGGATCGAGGGGCCCCGATTGCCACGGTCCGGGGCCTGTCCGCCGTCCTGACGGCGATATAGAGTCGCCTGCGACAGATCGTCATCGACAGGACGTCGCACAACGAAAAAGAGGCGAAAACATGGCATCCAATTCGGCATCCGAGATCGTCGACGCCGTCGGCGGGCCCGGGAACATCGCGAGTCTCACGCACTGCGCCACACGGCTGCGCTTCCAGCTCAACGACGGCGACAAGGCCGACAAGACCGCCGTCGAGGCCATCCCCGGCGTGCTCGGAGCGGTCCCGCAGGCCGGCGACCGCTTCCAGGTCGTGATCGGCGGCGGCGTGCAGACCGTCTACAACGAGATCATGGCGCTGCCCGTCATGGCCGGCGGCGGCGCTCCCGCCAGCGCGGAGAGCGACGCCGACATCAAGGCGCGCGAGCGCGCGAAGGGACCGCGCGGCACGAACGCGTGGCTCGACACGCTCTTCGAGTTCCTCTCGGACTCGTTCCGTCCGATCCTCGGCGCCCTGCTCGGCGCCTCGCTGTTCATCACGTTCATGGCCCTCGCGGCGACGCTCGGCTGGATCCCCGCGTGGAACGCGCCCGGCGTGGTGCTGCCGCCGTCGTGGGCCTTCGTCAACCTCATGTGGCAGTGCGTGTTCATCTTCCTGCCCCTGATGGTCGCCTACAACGCGTCGCAGAAGATCGGCGCCGACCCGTGGGTCGGCTTCGCGATCATGGCCGTCGTCATGCTCCCCGGCTTCACGGCGCTCGGGAAGACCGAGGATGCCGTGCAGACGACGTTCCTGGGCTCCGACATCACCACGGTGCAGGTGTTCGGGATGCCGCTGACCATCTTCGACTACAGCTCCCAGGTGTTCCCGCCGCTGCTCATGGCCGCGGTGCTCGGCCTCGTCTACAAGGGGCTGAAGAAGGTCATCCCCGAGAACATCCAGCTGATCTTCGTGCCCTTCATCGCGATGCTCGTGATGATCCCGCTCACGGCGTTCCTCATCGGCCCGATCGGCGTGTACGCCGGTGCCGCGCTGGCGAACGCCCTCAGCGCCATCAACTCCTTCTCGCCGTTCATCTTCGCGATCGTCATCCCGCTGGCCTACCCCTTCATGGTGCCGTTGGGCCTGCACTGGCCGATCAACGCGATCATGCTCCTGAACATCCAGACGCTCGGCTACGACTTCATCCAGGGCCCCATGGGCGCGTGGAACTTCGCGTGCTTCGGCGCGACCGCCGGCGTGCTGGTGCTGGCCTGGCGTGAGAAGGACAAGCAGATGCGGCAGACGGCGACCGGCGCCCTGGCGGCGGGCCTGCTGGGCGGCATCTCCGAGCCGTCGCTGTACGGCATCCATCTGCGGTACAAGCGGATCTATCCGCGCATGCTGGTCGGCTGCCTCACGGGTGGTCTGATCATCGGCATCGGATCGCTGCTGCTGGGCCTTCCCCACGGCATCACGACGCAGGCGTTCGTCTTCACGTCGCTGCTGACGATCCCCGCCTTCAACCCGATCGGCCTCTACCTCATCGCCGTCGCGGGCGCGTTCGTGGTCGCGATGGTGCTGGTCATGATCTCGGGCTACAAGAACCCCGAGCCGGCCGACGCGGCCGTCGCGACGGCCACGGCCGGCGCGGGAGCGGTCGCCCCGGGCGCCGCTCGCGACAGCATCCCGGCCGTCGCCGGCGGTGCGGAGCTCGTCGGCGTCGCGGGCGAGACGGCAGCGGCCACGACGGCGACCGCCGTCGCCGAGCGGCCTGCGGCCGTGGGCGAGCTCGTCCAGGTGGCCGCGCCGCTGGACGGGACCGTCGTCGCCCTCGACCAGGTTCCCGACCCCGTCTTCGCCGGCGGTGTGATGGGACCGGGCGTGGCGATCGAGCCGACCGGTGACACGGTCTACGCGCCCGGTGCCGGCACGGTGGTGGCCGCCCAGCCGACCGGACACGCCTTCGGCCTGCAGCTGGACAACGGCACCGAGGTGCTCATCCACGTCGGCATCGACACCGTCAACCTGAAGGGCGAGGGCTTCGACGTGAAGGTCAAGAACGGGGATCGTGTCGAGACCGGCACCCCGCTCGTGACCTTCGACCGCGCCGTGATCGAGAAGGCGGGCTACCCGCTGATCACGCCGGTGATCGTCCTCAACGGCGACTCGTTCGACACCGTCGACCCGGTGGCCCTCGGCCCCGTGACCCACGGATCGCCGCTGCTGGACGTGCAGAAGAAGGCCTGACCGCAGGCGCTCTGCGTTTCGACTCGCTGCGCTCTGCGTTTCGACTCGCTGCGCTCTGCGTTTCGACTCGCTGCGCTCGCTCAACGACCGGGAAGAGGGACCCCGGTCGTTGAGCGAGGAGCGCAGCGACGAGTCGAAACGCGGCGAGCCGCTCAGCGCACGACGGCGACGGCGTCCCAGATCGCGTCGGCGACGGCGCGCTTGGAGCCCGCGGCCTCCGCGACCACCGCACCCGCGGCATCCAGCAGGAGCACACGGTTCTCGGTCGCCTCGAACCCGTGCTCCCAGTCGACGCGGTTGACGGCGAGCAGGTCGACGCCCTTGCGCTCCCGCTTGCGGCGCCCGCGCGCGAGCAGCTCGGTGTCGTCGGCCGCCGTCTCGGCCGCGAACCCGATGACGATCTGGCGCGGCCGCCGCGCCGCGACCAATCCCGCGAGGATGTCGGGGTTCGGCACGAGATCCAGCCGCGGTGCGCCGTCCTCCTTGCGGAGCTTGTGGTGCGACACCTCCGCGACGCGGAAATCGGCGACCGCGGCGACCATCGCGACGACGTCGGCGGTGGCCGCGGCATCCGTCATCGCGGCCTGCAGCTCGGCGGTCGTCCCCACGCGGACGACCGCGATGCGGGGGTGGCGGGATGCCGCGGTCAACACGCCCTCGTCCACGTGCGCCGCCACGAGCGTCACCTCGGCCCCGCGCGCGGCCGCGGCGACGGCGAGCTCGGCGCCCTGACGTCCGCTGGAGCGGTTGCCGAGGAAGCGCACGGGGTCGATCGGCTCGCGCGTGCCGCCGGTCGAGACGGCGATGCGCCGTCCGGCGAGGTCGGCCGGGTGCCCGGCGGCGACGGCCAGCGCGGCCGCGACGATCTCCTCCGGCTCCCGCATCCGCCCGGGGCCGCTGTCGCCGCCCGTGAGCGGGCCGTCGGCGGGGTCCACGACGTGCACGCCGCGCGAGCGCAGCGTCGCGATGTTGGCCTGGGTGGCCGCGTGCTCCCACATGGCCGTGTGCATCGCGGGGGCCACGACCACCGGGGCGGTCGTGGCGAGCAGGGTGACCCCGAGCAGGTCGTCGGCGATCCCCGCGGCCATCTTGGCGAGGGTGTTGGCGGTCGCCGGGGCGATGACGACGAGGTCGGCGGAGGTGCCGAGGGCCACGTGGCGCACGCGGGAGACGTCGTCGTGCACGCTGGTCGTGACAGGATTCCTGCTGACGGCCTCCCACGTGGTCGTCCCGACGAAGCGCAGCGAGTCCGCCGTGGGAACAACGTGCACCTCGTGCCCGTTGGTCACGAGGGCGCGCACGAGGTGCACCGTCTTGTACGCGGCGATGCCGCCCGTCACGCCCACGACAACGAACATGGTCCGATCCTCCCACGCCCGCCGGCGCGGGCACGAGGAGCGGACGGAGAGGTCACGAGCACCGTGTGCACCGTCATCGTCCACGTCCCGGCCGACCCCGCAGTGCCCGTGCGGCTGCTCGCCGTGCGCGACGAGGACCCCGCCCGCTCGTGGGACCCGCTCGGGCGGTGGTGGCCCGAGCTCCCCGATGTCACGGGGGTGCGCGACCGGCGCGCGGGCGGCGCCTGGCTGGCGGCGGATGCCGGGGCCGGACGGGTCGCGGTGATCCTCAACCGCGCCGACGTGCTGCCCGCCGACGGCGCGGGGCAGGCGGAGCCGCCACGGTCGCGGGGACGGATCGTCCTCGACGCCGTCGCGGGGGAGGGCCCGATCGCGCCGCCGCACGCGCAGGGGTTCAACCTCGTCGAGGTGACCCGGGCCGGCGCGACGGTGACGATGTGGGACGGCACCGACCTGCGCCGCGTCGGTCTGACGCCCGGCATCCACATGATCGCGCACGACGACATCGACGACGAGGCGACGGCGCGCATCGCCGCCTGGCGCGACGCTTTCGCCGAGCCTGCCACCGCGGACGAGCGCTGGTGGGAGCCCTGGCTCGACACGCTCGAGCGCACGAGCGGGGTCGGCCCCACCGATGACCGCGCGATCGTGCGGGACAACCGACCCTTCGGCTATCCGACCCTGTCGTTGCTGGTGTGCGCGGCATCCCTCGGCCCCGACGGCGTCGACGTGCGCTACGCGGAGTTCGACGAGCCGGGGCAGTGGAACCGGCCCCGGCTCGCCTGAGCCCGTCCGGGCCGCCGACGCCGACGCCTCAGACGCCGCGGCGGATCGCGGTGACGAGGGGCCGCGTCGCGACGAGCGACAGACGCACCAGCAGGATGCCGGCCACGATCGTGCCCGCGATCACCGCGAGCGAGGCCGGTGCCACCAGCACCGTGAGTCCCACGATCGGCAGCGCCAGTGCCGCTCCGACGAGCGCGCCGCCCACCGCCGCCCACCGCAGCGGCACCATCACCGTGAGGGCCCGGGCGCGGCGGAGATCCCTCTCCGGCATGCCGAGGCGATCCAGCCCCACGATCAGCTCGCGATCCTCCAGCACGGAGGCGGCCTGCGTGACGCCCACCGAGCAGGCGAGCAGGGCGAAGCCGATCGCGAGCGTCACCAGCACGCCGGTGCGCATGTCGGCGAAGACGACCGCCTGGGCACCCGTCCCGTCGTCGTCGCCGGCGAGCGTCACCAGACTCGCGCCCGCCCCGCCCACCACCGCGATGAACGCGATCATCGCGATTCCCGACACGCGACGCCAGGCCGAGGCGGCGTGCGCCGACAGCTCCCGCCCGGCGATGAGCCGCGCGGGGGAGGAGGTCGTGCGCGCCAGGCCGCGGCCGCGGGCCGCGATCAGCGGCGTCCCGACGACGTTCACCACCAGCAGCGCCGCCCCGAACAGGCCCACCAGCACGATGAGGCCCACGGCGGCTCCCCACACCTGGGCGATCGCCGTGATGTTCGACACCAAGGTCGCCACGGCGATGAGTCCCAGGATGCCGAAGACGAGCGCCGCGGTGCGCCGCCGCGGCGGATCGGTCCGCCGCGCCACCCCGAGGGGGGTCAGCTGCACCCTGCGCAAGCTCAGCGCGGCGCTCGCCGTCGCGATGACCACGACGCCGGCGACCGCCGCGACGACGACGGCCGCGCCCGTCCACAGCGCGCCCGCGCCGACCGGACCGCCGAAGAACGGCAGCAGGCCCACCGCGGGCAGCAGGGCCGCGTACAGCCCGACCCCCAGGATGCCGCCGGCCATCGCCGTGCCGGCGGCCTCCAGCACCGTCATCGCGCTCACCTCGCCGACGCTCGCGCCCAGCAGTCGCAACGTCGCGAGCCGGTCGTTGCGCCGGCGCGCCGACAGTCGTGCCGCCGCCGCGCCGAGGGTCGCGATCGGCACGGTCAGCAGCACGAGGGCGAGCGCGCTGAGCACGCGATAGAGGATCTCCATGTCACCGGCGGCCCGCGGGTCGGTGAAGAACATGCGCACGCCACCGGCGACGACCAGCAGCAGCGCGGTGGTCACGGCGAACGCGACCACGGGCAGCGCGAGCGCCGCGCGCCCCTGGCGCGCCGGGCGGGCCAGCATCGCGGTCAGGCGGAGCGTTCCGGCGAGGCTCATGCGACGCTCCCGTCCGGGGCGGGCGCGTGCTCTGCGGCGGCCGCCGGGCTCGTGATGCGTCCGTCGATCATGTGCAGCGTGCGATCGCAGCGGGCCGCGACGCCCGGGTCGTGGGTCACGACGACCAGGCTGCGCCCCTGGCCGGTGGTCGCGTGCAGCAGTGCGGTCATGACCTCGGCGGAGGTCCGGGAATCGAGCGCTCCGGTGGGCTCGTCGGCGAACACGATCGGCGCACCGGTCACCTGCGCCCGCGCGATCGCGACCCGCTGCGCCTGGCCGCCCGAGAGCTGACCGATGCGGCGCTGCTCCATGCCCGCCAGCCCGAGCGTCCCGAGCCAGGCGGCGGCGTGCGCCTCGGCCGCCGCGCGTGGCCGGCCCTGCAGCAGGAGCGGAAGCGCGGCGTTCTCGACCGCCGTCAGCTCGGGCAGCAGCAGGTGCTCCTGGAAGACGAAGCCGAGGTGCGCGCGTCGCACCGCCGACCGCTGGTTCTCCGTCATGCCGACGAGCTCGACGGGGGCGGCGTTCGGGATGCCGAGGCGCACCGAACCGGCATCCGGGGGGATGATCGCCGCGAGACAGTGCAGCAGCGTGGTCTTGCCCGACCCCGACGCGCCCATCACGGCGACGGCCTCGCCGGCGGCGATCTCGACGTCGACGCCCGCGAGCGCGGTGAGATCGCCGTAGCGCTTGAGGAGGCCGGTCGCAGACAGCACGGGAGTGTTCATGCCTCCAGTCTTCGCGCCGCCGTCGTCGGCGTCGTCGGCCGCGGGGTGTATCCGGCATCCGTCGGCAGAGCGATCTCTGGCCGGTGTCTCACGACGCTGATAGCGTCGCGGCATGAGCGATGCCGATCCCGAGGCGGTCTTCTTCGCGGATGCCGCGGCCTTCCGGGCCTGGCTCGAGCAGCACCACGCCACGGCCACCGAGCTGTGGATGGTGCGCCGCCGCAAGGGGCATCCCGAGCAGGGGCTGCGCTGGGAGGACGCGGTCCCCGAGGCGCTCTGCTTCGGCTGGATCGACTCGACCAGCCGTCGCCTCGACGACGACGCGCGCATCCAGCGGTGGACGCCCCGCACGGCCTCCTCGACGTGGAGCGCCGTCAACATCGCCCACGTGGAACGGCTGACCGCGGAAGGGCGCATGCACCCCGCCGGCCTCGCGGCGTTCGAGCGGCGCCGCCCCGACCGCAGTGCCGTCTACTCCTACGAGACGCGCGACGAGCTCGACGAGGTCGAGCTGCGTGCCCTCGCCGCCGTCCCGGCGGCGCAGGCGTTCTGGGATGCCGCCACCGACGGCTACCGCCGCGTCTGCGCGCACTGGGTGCGCGGCGCCAAACGCGCCCAGACCCGCGCCGACCGCCTCGCCGCGCTCGTGGCGGACTGCGCGGAAGGCCGGCTCATCCCGCCGCAGCGCTACGGCGCGCCGCCCGCCTGGCAGCGCCGCGCCGCCGCTGCCGCCGCCGCCGCTGCTGGCGCCGAGAAACCATAACCACCGCGAGAAACCGCGTGGCGGGGTGTTTCTCGCGCCGGATCCGGTTTCTCGTCGGCGCGAGCCGCGTCCGCCGGGGCGGTCAGCGGCGGCGCAGCAGCAGGATGCCGTCCTTCAGCACCGCCTGCTCGCCTTCGGGGCCGGTCACCTCGCGATCGCGGATGTCGACGATCACGCGCTCCCACGCGTCGGGGTCGAGCGCGAGCAGCTCCAGCTCCTCGGCGGGCGGCAGCAGTCGTGGCGCGTGGCCGTCGCTGTGACCGGTGGACCAGGGCGGCGCGGCGGCGTGCGAGACGACGAGGAGGTGGCCGCCGACGGCGACGCGGTCGGCCGCCGCCCGCAGGAGCGCGATCCGCGGGAAGTCCTCCTCCCACGAGTGCAGGAAGCCGGCGCTGACGAGGTCGAACGTGCCGGGCGGGGCGGCATCGGCGCCACTGCCGACGAAGAACGCGATCCGGCCGCCGAGTCCGCGCTCGGCCGCCGCGGCGGCGCCGCGACGGATCGCGGTGGGGGAGAGGTCGACCGCCGTCACGCGCCAGCCGCGCTCCGCGAGCCACACGGCATCCGCGCCCTCGCCGCAACCGATCTCGAGAGCGGTGCCGACCTCGAGACCACCCGCGACGGCGGCGACGGCCGCGTTGACCCGGCCCGACCAGATGCGGTCGCGCTCCGCGTAGCGCTGCTCCCAGTCGGCGGCGCGCTGCCGGGCGCGCGCCGCGACGGCGAGGTCGGCGTCCTCCGCCGCGAGGGCGGCGTTGACACCCGCTCCGGCCATCGACCCGGCCGCCAGGGCGACGGGCACGTTGCCGTAGGGTGCCACGACGTTGCCGGCGGCCCACACGCGGGGGTGCGAGGTCGCCCCCAGCATGTCGACCGCGAGCGGTGAGCCCGGCAGATCGGCGCGGGCGAGGCCCAGCGCGTCGGCGAAGGCGACGTCGACCACCGGCGTCGGCGCGACGAACAGGGCATCGATCCCGTGGCTGCCGCCCGCGGCATCCTGCACCGCCCGCAGCGCCCCGTCCTCGCTCCGCACGCCGGTCACCGGGGTGTCGACGATGCGGATGCCGCGGGCGCGCAGGCGCGCCCGGACGGTCTCGTCGAGCGGTTCGATCGCCGCCGTGAACGCCGTGAGGTCGGCGCTCCACTGCCGGACGAGCTCGATCTGGTGGAGGCTCTGCGCCGACGTCGCCAGCACGCCCAGGCGGGCATCGGCCACCTCGTAGCCGTGGCAGTACGGACAGTGCAGGACGCTGCGGCCCCACAGCGCGGCGATGCCGTCGACCGGCGGCAGGACATCGCGCACGCCGGTCGCGATGACGAGCGCACGGGCGAGGTCGACCGTGCCGTCGACGCGCGTGATCCGCAGCGTCGCGCCCTCGTCGCGGACCGCCCCGACCTCGCCGGCCTCGACCCGCACGCCGTACCGGGCCACCTCGTCGCGCCCGCGGGCGAGCAACTCTCCCGGCGCGATGCCGTCGTGCCCGAGCACGGCGTGCATGTGCTCCGCGGCGGCGTTGCGCGGCGTGCCGCCGTCGATGACGAGCGTCCGGCGCCGGGCGCGCCCCAGCATCTGCGCCGCGCTCAGCCCGGCGGCCCCGCCGCCGATGACCACGGCATCCCATTCCCGTTCCTGCATGGCTCCACTCTGCGCGAGGGATGCCGCTGTTGCAATCTGATTTGCGGTAATGGCAAGATCGGCGCATGGAAACGGGGCTCGATCAGGTCGGGGCGCGTCTGCGGGCCGCGCGGCGGGCCCGCGGCTGGACGCTGGACGACCTCGCCGGCCCGAGCGGCGTCTCGGTCAGCACGCTCTCGCGTCTCGAGTCCGGCAAGCGGCAGGCCTCGCTCGAGCTGCTGCTGCCGCTGACGCGTCAGCTCGGCATCCGCATCGACGATCTGCTGCCGGCCCGCACCGCCGACCCGCGCGTCCACCGCGCCGTCGAGCGCCGCGACGGCATGGTCATCGCACCGCTCACGCGGGAGAGCTCCGCCGTGCAGGCGCTGAAGATCGTCTACCCGCCGTCGGCGGCCGCCCCGGCGCCCCGCATCCACGACGGTTACGAGTGGCTGTACGTGCTGAGCGGTCGCGTGCGGCTCGCCCTCGACGGCACGGAGCACACCATCGCCGTCGGGGAGGCGGCCGAGTTCGACACCCGTCTGCCGCACTCCCTCAGCGCGACCGCGGAGGGCCCCGCCGAGGTGCTGAGCATCTTCAGCGCCGCCGGCGAACGCTTCCACACGCACCTCGCCTGACGGCGAGAAACCACCACCCCCGCGAGAAACCACGCCGGCGCGTGTTTCTCGACGCGGCGATGGTTTCTCGCGGATGCCGCGGATGCGCGGATGCGGGAGTCAGCTGCGGTGGGAGCGGTAGTAGGACAGCAGCGCCTGGGTCGAGGCGTCCTGCGCGGCGGTCGCGGCCTCGTCGCCCTCGATCGCGGGGGCGATCTGCAGGGCCAGCTGCTTGCCGAGCTCGACGCCCCACTGGTCGAAGGAGTTGATGCCCCAGACGACGCCCTGGGTGAACGTGATGTGCTCGTACAGGGCGACCAGCTCGCCCAGCACCCGCGGCGTGAGCGCGGGCGCGAAGATCGACGTCGTCGGACGGTTGCCGGGGAAGGTGCGCGCCGCGACCAGGGCGCCGGTCGTGCCCTCGGCCTCGACCTCCTCGGCCGTCTTGCCGAAGGCGAGCGCCTTGGTCTGCGCGAGGAAGTTCGCCAGGAACAGGCCGTGCACGTCGCGGCCGCCGTCGCTGAGGTCGTAGGCGGGGTTCACGAAGGCGATGAAGTCGGCCGGGATGAGGCGCGTGCCCTGGTGGATCAGTTGGTAGAAGGCGTGCTGGCCGTTGGTCCCCGGCTCGCCCCAGAAGATCTCCCCCGTGTCGCTCGTGACGGGAGAGCCGTCCCAGCGGACGCTCTTGCCGTTGGATTCCATCGTCAGCTGCTGCAGGTACGCCGCGAAGCGGCTGAGCTGCTGGGCGTAGGGGAGCACGGCGTGCGACTGGGCGCCGAGGAAGTTCGTGTACCAGACGTTGAGCAGGCCCATCAGCACCGGGACGTTCCGCTCGAACGGGGTCGTCCGCACGTGCTCGTCGATCGCGTGGAAGCCCGCGAGCAGCTCGCGGAACGCGTCGGGGCCCAGCTCCACCATCAGTGAGAGGCCGATGGCGGAGTCCACCGAGTAGCGGCCGCCGACCCAGTCCCAGAACCCGAAGGCGTTGGCCGGGTCGATGCCGAAGGCCGCGACCTTGTCGAGCGCGGTGGAGACCGCGACGAAGTGGTGGGCGACGGCATCCTGCTTCTGCGCGTCCGACCCGTCGATCGCGCCGGCGGCGGTCAGGCCCGCCCACAGCCAGTCGCGCGCGAGTCGCGCGTTGGTGAGGGTCTCCAGCGTGGTGAAGGTCTTCGACGCTACGATGAACAGCGTCGTCTCGGGGTCGAGGTCCTTCGTCTTGTGGGCGAGGTCGAACGGGTCGATGTTCGAGACGAAGCGCGCCTGGATGCCGGCGGTCGCATACGGCTCCAGCGCCGTGGAGATCATCGCGGGGCCGAGGTCGCTGCCGCCGATGCCGATGTTGACGACGTGCGTCACCTTCTTGCCGGTGACGCCCTTCCATGCCCCCGACCGCACGCGGTCGGCGAACGCGGTCATCGCCTCCAGGACGGCCTGCACGTCGGCATCCACGTCCTGTCCGTCGACGACGAGCTCGGGTGTCGCGCCGGCGGGACGGCGCAGCGCCGTGTGCAGCACGGCACGGTCTTCGGTCGTGTTGATGTGCTCGCCGCGGAACATCGCCGCGAGGCGGTCGGCGAGGTGCACGTCGTCGGCGAGGGCGAGGAGCGACGCCAGGATGCCGTCGTCCAGCAGGTTCTTGGAGAGGTCGACGTGCAGGTCGGCGGCGTCGAAGGTCAGGCGTTCGACACGCGTCGGGTCGTCGGCGAACCAGGCCCGCAGATCGGGCGCGAAGCTCGCGGCGCGGTCGGAGAGGGCGGCCCAGGCGGGAGTGCGGGTGGCGTCGATGGGAGTGCTCACGCCCTTACGCTAGCGCCCGCGGGCGAGGGTGCGCAGTCGTGTGTCCTGTGAGAAAGACACGGCCCGCGCCGGTGCCCGAGAACGACGGTGGGCCGGCCGTCCGAGCGGACGACCGGCCCTGCAATCCGTTGCACCACATTCGCAGGGGGAGAGTCCTGCGTCGCCGACCCCCGGATCATGGAGTCGTATTCGGGTTCCGGCGATGACTTCACCGTATAACGGTTCGGTCACGGAGCCGAGGGAGCCCGACGAGTGCATACCGTTCGCATACCGTCCTGTCAGCTACGGCGGCGACGACTCACGAGCGCAGCGACGCGAAGCCGGCCGCGACGCTGATCGTGATGCGGTGCGGCGAGGCCGGATCGACGCGGAGCCGGTTCTCGACGTCGCCCGCCGACGCATCGGTGGACACCGCGTAGGTGTCGTCCGGCAGCACCAGGGCGAGGCGTCCCGCGCTCAGCTCCGCCGTCAGCGCGCGCGGCGCGGACCCCGTGAGACTGCCCTCCACGGAGCCGGCGCTGAGGGTGAAGTCGGCCGTCTGCACGCGGTCGAGGTCGATCACCAGCCGCCCCGCGGACACGTCCGCCTCCAGTGCGGACGCCCGACCCGACACGGTCATCGACCCGGCGCTCACCGTGAGGTCGAGCTCGCCGTACGTGCCCTGGGCGCGCAGCGCGCCGGCGCTCAAGGAGATGTCGGCGTCGAGCGCGCTGCGTTCGAGGGCGCGCGGGAGGGTCAGCACGGCCGTGTCGCTCTCGGCGAAGGGGCGGATGCCGCTCCACCACGCGCGCTGCGTCTCGACCACGAGGCTGCCGCCGTCCCGGCGCAGGCGCCAGTCGGAGGCCGCGCCGTCGACGTCGAGGGTGACCTCGTCGCCGCCGTAGACGATCGTGAGGTCGGCCGCGGCGACGTCGACGTTGAGCGAACGGATGCCGGCGGCATCCGCCGTCAGTGTGCCGCCGGCACCGCGCGTGGCGGAGCCGAGCGCGCCGAGTGCGGCCGTGCCGAGCGCACCGAGGATCAGCGCGCCGCCGAGGGCGATCGTCAGGATCGCGACGACTCGGGAGGCCGAGCGCGTGGTCGCGGGCGGCTGCGCGGGCGGCTGGGGCGGGGCCGGAGGGGACGGCGGGACGGGAGGCGGGGTGAGGGTGGTCATCGGGTGGTTCCGTTCTCCCAGTGGATGAGGGCGGCGAGCACGCGGCGGTTGCCGTGCTCGTCCTGCTCCAGATCGAGCTTCTGGAACAGGGAGGTGATGTGCTTCTCGACGCTCGCCTCGCTGACGAACAGCGTCTGGGCGATCGCCTGGTTGCTCTTACCTTCGGCGATGAGCGCCAGCACGGTGCGCTCACGGTCGGTGAGGCGTTCCATGCGCACGTCGCGACCGCGACGGGTCAGCAGCTGGGCGACGACCTCCGGGTCGAGCACGGTCGCCCCGGCGCCGATCCGCTCGACCGCGTCGAGGAAGTCCGAGACGTCGGCGACGCGGTCCTTCAGCAGGTAGCCGAGCGAGCCCGACTGCTCGGTGATGAGCTCGCCGGCGTACCGCTCCTCGACGTACTGGCTGAGGACCAGCACCGCCAGGTCGGGGCGGGTGCGGCGCAGGTGCACCGCGGCGCGGATGCCCTCGTCGGTGAAGGTCGGGGGGAGGCGGACGTCGAGGATGCAGAGCTCGGGCGCGGTCGCCTCGACCGTGGCGACGAGGTCGCCGGCGTCGGGCAGGGCCGCGACGACCTCGTGTCCGGCGTGGTCGAGCAGCCGTACCAGTCCCTCGCGCAGGAGCGCGGAGTCCTCGCAGATCAGGATGCGCACGGGACGCTCACCTCCAGCGCCGTCGGGCCGCCGTGGGGACTGTCGAGCCGGCTCATGCCGCCGGCCGCAGCGATGCGGTGGGCGATGCCGTCCAGCCCGCCGCCGGGGAGCACCTGGGCTCCGCCGACGCCGTTGTCCTCGACGCGCGCCCAGAGCATCGGCGCCGCGCCGTCGACGGCGCCCCGCAGACGCACCGTGACACGCACCTCGCTGCCGCGCGAGTGCTTGGCCGCGTTGGTGAGCGACTCGGCGATCGCGAAGTAGACGGCCGCCTCGGCGGTGCGGCTGCAGCGGCCGGCCGCGGGGGCGGGGAGGCGCACGTCGAGGCTCACCGGCACGTGCGAACGCGCGGCGAGGGCGCTCAGCGCGGCATCCAGCCCGCGGTCGTCCAGCACCGACGCATGGATGCCGCGGGCCAGCTGGCGCAGCTCGGTGATGGCGGCCTTGGTCGAGGTGTGCGCCTCGTCGATCAGGGCTTTCGCGGAGGCAGGGTCGGAGTCGATCTTCTGCTGGGCCAGGCCCAGCGTCATCCCGACGGACACGAGCCGGGGCTGCACGCCGTCGTGGAGGTCGCGCTCGATGCGGGTGCGCTCGACCTCGCCGGCGCGAACGGCGCTCTCGCGCTGGGTGCCGGCCGTGCGGGCCTGTTCGAGGAGTACGGCCTCGCGGCTCGGCACGAGGACGGCGCGGGTGAGCACGCCGTGCAGGAGGGCGGCGCCGACCAGGAGGGCGAGGCCGGCGAGGATGCCGACGATGCCGACCACCACGGCCCACTCGCTTCCGATGTGCACATCGGTGCTCGGCACGCGCACGCTGTCGCCGCCGACCAGCGGGGTGAACAGCACGGCGACGCTGGAGGCGAGGGCGCCGACGATCGGCAGCACCACGAGACCGAGGATCGTGGAGATCGCTGCCGAGGCGATGCCGCGCCACATGGGTCCGTCGGTGAACTGACGCCACAGCGAACGCAGCCAGCCGCCGAACCCGGGACGGCCGCTGTGTCGGAGGGGGAGGGCGGGCAGGCCGAACGAGTAGAGCCCGTCGACGCGGGCGTACTCGAGCCAGGCGGTGGCCCACATCGCGTAGACGAAGGCGACGAGGAAGACCGCGCCGATGCCGAGGGCGGGCAGCAGGCCCAGTCCGAGGCTCAGCAGCAGGAGGAGGACGGTGAAGACGGCGGTGCCGGCGAGGCCCATCGCGGCGAGTTGCGCGATGGCGCCCACGTGGGCGAGCAGGCCGATCCGACGCGTGGGCGTCGCCTCGGGCACGGTCGCCGGTGGCGCGGGAGGGGCGCCGGCATGATCGGTGTGGGGCATGACTCCACGCTAGGGCGCGGCCGACCGCGGGCGCAGGGGAGCGGTCCCCCGGTTCCGTTTCGGGTTATCCCCCGGTCGCGGCGCGCGACGCGCGGCGGGGCCGGTGGGGGAGGATGGAGGCGTGACCTCCGCCGACATCCGTCTCATCGCCGTCGACATGGACGGCACGCTGCTGCTGCCCGACGGCTCGGTGCCGGAGGGCCTGTGGCCCCTGCTCGAGCGCCTCCGCGATCGGGGCATCGCCTTCGCCCCCGCGAGCGGACGGCAGCTCGCGACACTGCAGCGCACGTTCGCCGGTGTCGACGCAGAGCTCGACTACATCGCCGAGAACGGCGCGTACGTCGTCCGCGGCGACGTCGAGGTCAGCTCCGACGCCGTCGACCCGCGGGTCGCGGCCGAGGTCGTGGTGCGCGTGCGGTCGCTGGTCGCCTCCGGAGCCCTGCGGGCCGGGCTGGTGCTGTGCGGCAAGCGCTCGGCCTACGTCGAGGACACGGACGAGGCGTTCCTCGCCGAGGTGGACAAGTACTACGCGCGGCTGGAGGTCGTTCCCGACCTGCTCGCGGTCGACGATCAGATCCTCAAGCTGGCGATCTTCGACGTCGACGGCGGGGAACGGCACACGGCGCCCGCCTTCGCCGACCTCGCCGCGACCCATCAGGTGGTCGTCTCCGGTCAGCACTGGGTCGACATCATGAACCCGACCGTCAACAAGGGCGTCGCGCTGCGCGCGCTGCAGGACGCGTTGGGTGTGACGTCGGCGCAGACGGCCGCCTTCGGCGACTACTTGAACGATCTCGAGCTGCTGCGGGCCGCCGACTGGTCGTATGCGATGGCGGACGCGCATCCCGAGGTCGCCGCCGTTGCGCGCTTCCGCGCGCCGTCGAACGCGCAGGCCGGCGTGCTGACCGTGATCGCGCGGCTGCTCGGCGACTGACGGTCCGCCGCGGGGCGTAGCGTGGGGTCATGGTCACGATCCCCACGGTCTCCCTGAACGACGGCACCGCCTTCCCGGAGCTCGGCTTCGGCACTTACACGCTGCGCGGCGACGACGGCGTCGCGGTGATCGAGGCGGCGATCGGGGCCGGCTACCGCCTGCTCGACTCGGCCGTGAACTACCAGAACGAGGTCGAGGTGGGCGAGGCCGTGCGCCGCAGCGGCATCCGCGACGAGCTCATCGTCACGACGAAGGTGCCGGGCCGCGAGCACGGCTACGAGGAGACCGTCCGCAGCGCGCATGGGTCGCTCGAGCGTCTCGGTCTCGACCGCATCGACCTCTACCTCATCCACTGGCCGAACCCCAGCGTCGATCGCTACGTCGAGACCTTCCGCGCGATGATCGACCTCCGCCGCGACGGGAAGGTCGGCTCGATCGGTGTGTCGAACTTCACCGCGGCGATGCTCACGCGGCTCATCGACGAGACGGGCGTGACGCCGGCCGTCAACCAGGTGGAGATGCACCCCTACTTCCCCCAGGACGCCCTCCGCGCCTTCCACGCCGCCCACGGCATCCGCACGGAGAGCTGGAGCCCCCTGGCGCGGCGCAGCGAGCTGCTGAGCGAGCAGGTCGTCGCCGACGTCGCGGCCGCGCACGGCGTGAGCCCGACCCAGGCCGTGCTGCGCTGGCACACGCAGCTCGGGTCGACGCCGATCCCCAAGTCCGCGACTCCGGCCCGGCAGGCGGAGAACGCCGATGTGTTCGGCTTCACGCTCACGGATGCCGAGATCCGCGCGATCAGCGGGCTCGAACGCGGCCGCCTGTGGGACGGTGACCCCGAGACCCACGAGGAGATGTAGGCGCGTCGTCGCTCAGCGGGCGGGCTCCGCCTCCGCGGCGGGCCCGACGCGCGCGAGCAGCCGGTCCAGCCCGAGGAAGAGATAGCCGACGGCGACGAGCGCGAGCGTGAGGCCGACGATCCACACCGCGACGCCGCCCACGCCGTGCGTGGACACGTCCATGAACGGGTAGGGCACCGTCGTGCCGCCCGCGAAGCGGCCGCCGAGGGCGCTGTAGCCGAACGCGAACACGAGGTAGGCGTAGGGGATGAGCGCCCACAGCAGGGGGTCGTAGCCGCGCAGTCGCCCCTTGGGGACGAACAGGAGCCAGTCGACGATGACGAGGACGGGCGTGATGATGTGCACGAGGTTGTCGGTCAGGGTGAACGGCTGATAGGCGCCCGGCTGGGTGAACAGCGACGGGGCGAGCACGAAGAGGTAGATCAGCATCGTGACGGTGATCGCCTCCATGACCGCCGCCGCCCAGCGCGCGGAGGGCGTCGAGGCTCCGGTCCAGCCCTCGCGCTGCGCGTCGCGCAGCGTCACGACGGCCGACAGGATCATCCAGGCCAGGCACAGCACGTTGCTGAGCACCGTGTAGTACAGGAACGACGTCCAGGTCGGCGACGCGGTCCACAGTCCCGACACCCGCGCGATGCCGACGACGATGACGAGCGCCGCGACGGCGCGATACCCGAAGGCGAGGAGGCGGGAGCGCACGATCATGCGCCCATGTTAGGGGGCGGGGCGGCGGTCGACGGCTCAGTGGGGTGCGTGGTACTCGCTCTCGCCGCGCTTCCAGTAGCCCTTCACGACGATGCGGTCTGCGGGCAGGTCCCAGCGCTCGACGAGCAGCGCCCGCCCGGGGCGGACGATCCCCTGCTCGGCGGCGACGAAGCCGAAGACGTCGCCGGCCGGCCGGTCGGCGGCCCCGAGCGCGTCGAGCCGGTGCGCGAGCGCGACGCCGGCGGCCGCGCCGCCGCGATGCACCTGCTCGACGATCACCCCGGGCGGCGCCGAGATCGGCAGCTCGTGCGCCTCGTCGGACGTCTCGACGAGGATGCGCCCGACGGCGTCGGCGTCCATGAGGTGCGCGAAGCGGCGCATCGCGGGCACCGCCGTCTCGTCGCCGGCGAGGAGCCAGCCGTCGGGCCGGCCGGTGAGCACCATCGAACCGCGGGGGCCGCCCACGCCGATCGCGGCGCCCGGTTCCGCGTCGCGCGCCCACGCGGCGGCCACGCCGTCGTCGCCGCCGTCAGCACCGTTGTCAGCACCGTTTTCCGCACCGTGCAGCGCGAACTCGATGTCGAGCCATCCCTCCTCGGCATCCCACGCGAGCGGGGTGTACTCGCGGCTCGGCGCCGCCCGCAGCTCCTCGAGGGACGCCGGCGGCGCGTCGGGGAAGAAGAGGCGGAGGTGGTCGTCGGCGCCCGGGGAGTCGAATCCGCGCAGGTCCGCGCCGGACACGCGCACGCGCACGTAGGCGGGGGTCAGCCACTGACGCGCGGTCAGCTGCGCGCGGCGGAACCGCAGCTCCAGGGGGCGACGCTCGAGGCGGAAGGCGGGGGTGGCGGACATGCGGGCTCCTCAGTGGACGGGCGGACGGTGGTAGACGGCGAATCGTCCCGTCGGGCCGTCGAGGACGGTGACGGGGGTGCGGAAGACGCGGCTGAGGACATCGTCCCGGATGATCTCGTCGGGGGTGCCGTGCACCACGATCGCGCCGTCGTCCATCGCGACGATGCGATCGCTGTAGGCGGCGGCGAAGTTGATGTCGTGCAGGACGATCACGATGGTCGTCCCGAGGGCGTCGGCGGCGTGACGCAGCTGCATCATCATCCGCACGGAGTGCTCGGCGTCGAGGTTGTTGAGCGGTTCGTCCAGCAGCACATAGCGCGTGTCCTGCGCGAGCACCATGGCGACGTACGCGCGCTGGCGCTGGCCCCCGGAGAGCTGATCGAGGAACCGCTGCTCGAGCGGGGCGAGATCGAGGAGGTCGATCGCCTCGGAGATCTTCTCCTCGTCGACGGCGGTCAGCCGGCCGCCGCTGTGCGGGAACCGCCCGAATCCGACGAGCTGGCGAACGGTCAGCCGCGTGACGAAATGGTTCTCCTGCCGCAGGATCGACACGATGCGCGCGACCTCTCTCGACGCCGTGCGGTGCACGTCGACGCCGCCGATCGTGATCGTCCCCGTGTCGGGCGTCGAGAGGCGGCCCATCATCGTGAGCAGCGTGGACTTGCCCGCGCCGTTGGGCCCGACGAGGGAGATGATCCCGCCCGCGGGCAGTTCGAGCGAGACGGGGCCGATGCGGGTGGCTCCGTAGTCCTTCACGACACCGTCCAGACGGATCACAGGCGCCCCTTCCGGAAGACGACGAGCAGGAACAGGATGCCGCCGATGAGCTCGACGACGATGGTCACGCTGTCCACGAGCGAGAAGACGTGGCGCAGCAGGAAGTAGGCGCCGGTCAGGATGACGTAGCCGACCAGCCACGCGGTCGGCAGCACCCGGCGGTGCTCGTGGGTGTCGGCGACGGCGTAGGCCAGCGTCGCCGAGAGGAAGCCGAGGAACGTCATGGGCCCGACCAGCGACGTGCTCATCGCCATCAGCACCGCCACCAGGGTGAGCATGAGCATCACCTGGCGCCGGTGGCGGATGCCGAGACCCGTGCTGATGTCGCCGCCGAGCGCGAGCACGTCGAGCCGCCGGGACAGCAGGAGCACCGCCCCTCCGGCGACGGCGCAGATCGGGACCACGAGCCACAGCAGCCCCGTGTCCGCGTTGCCGATGCTGCCGAACAGGCGTGCGCGCAGCACGTCGAAGGTGCTGGGATCGAGCAGCTGCTGCAGGAAGGTCGACAGCGAGCTCATGGCCGTGCCGAGGACGATGCCCACGAGCAGCATGACGTGCAGGTTGCCGAAGCGTCCCGACAGCAGCCACGAGTACAGCAGCACGGCGAACAGCACCATCGCCGCCGACTGCAGCACGAAGCGCCAGGTCGGGGACAGGCCCGACACCGACGTGGTCCCGAACACGAAGACGACGGCGGTCTGGATGAGCACGTACATCGACTCGAACCCCATGATCGAGGGGGTGAGGATGCGGTTGTTCGTCACCGTCTGGAACGCGACGGTGGCGTGGGCCTGGCAGAACGTCACGAGGGCGATCACGACGACGGTCGTGGTCCGCATCGACGTCACCCGCCACCAACGATCGCTGAACGGCTCGAACCGGTTGTCCCACGTCAGCAGCAGCACCGTGAGCGCGAGGGCGACGGCGACGAGGGCGGCGGTCCGCAGGTGCGCGCGCGAGCGCCGCGCGGCGCTCGCGTAGGCGCCGACGGCGCGGGGCGCGGCGGGGGCGGATGCGGTGGCACGGCCGGTGGCGCGGTCAGCGAGCATCGGTCCTCCGGGTGCGCAGCAGCATCCCGATGAACACCACCGGCCCGATCACGCCGAGCACGAGCGAGACGGGCATCTCGAAGGGCATGATGACGATGCGACCGATGATGTCGCACACCGTCACCACCCAGATTCCCGCGAGGAACACCCACGGCAGGTTCTCGCGGAGGTCGTCGCCGCGGATCATCGAGACCAGGTTCGGCACGATGAGGCCGAGGAAGGGGAGCATCCCGATCACGACGGTGACGACGCCGGTCGTGATGGCGACGAGCCCGACGCCGATGAGCACCACGCGCTCGTAGTGCAGCCCGACGTTCGTGGCCACCTCCTTGCCGAGCCCGGCGACGGTGAAGCGGTCGGCCGTTAACGCGACGACCGCGGCGACGGCGACGACGATCCACAGCAGCTCGTAGCGACCGGCCTCGACGCCGGTGAAGCGGCCCAGGAACCATCCGCCGAGCATCTGCAGCAGCCCCGCGCGGATGGCGATGAACGCCGTGACGGCGCTGATCACGGCGCCGAACATGATGCCGACGATGGGGACGATGAGGGAGGACTTCAGCGACACGCGCCGCAGGAACGCGAAGAAGACGAGGGTGCCCACGAACGCGCACGCGATCGCGGCGAGCATCTTCGCCACCACTCCGGCCGACGGCGCCAGCACCGCGGCGAGCAGGAGTCCGAGGCCGGCCCACTCCGTCGTGCCGACGGTGGTCGGCTCGACGAAGCGGTTCTGGGTCATGAGCTGCATGACGAGTCCCGCCATCGCCATGCTGGCCCCGGCCAGCATGAGCGACGCGGTGCGCGGGACGCGGGTGATCCACAGGAAGTCGGCGCCGGCGGGGTCGGTGATGTCGGCGACGCCGACGAAGAGGGAGACGCCCAGCAGCACGGCCGTGGCGGCGACGCCCGCGGCGAGGGTCACGGCGCGCCGGCGCCTACTCCGCGCGGGTGCTCGCCGGGTCGCGAGCGCGTCGACGTTCGTCACGCGACGCAGGGCGGTGGGATCGGGCATGGGAGGCGGCTCCGAGCGGTGGTCGCCGCCACGGCCTCCCGGCCCGCCGTGCGGGATGCCGGGGGTCGCGGCGGCGACCGGTGGGGGCGTCAGCGGCTCTCGAAGAGCGTCGTGAGGCCGTTGAGGACCGAGATGTAGGCGAAGACGTCCTCGGTCAGGTAGTAGTCGGACGGGAGGACGTAGATCGCGCGGTCCTTCACCGCGGCGACGTTCGCCAGCGCGGTCGAGCCCGTGATGAGATCGAGCGCAGGGGTGACCTCCCCGTCGCCGACGGCGGCGTCGCGGTCCAGCACGAGGAACACGTCGGCGTCGGCGGCGGCCAGCGCCTCGAGCGAGAGGGTGTCGCCCTTGTCGGTCTGCGTGCCCGCGGCATCCAGGGCGGGGGTCAGCCCGAGCAGGCTGAAGAAGATGCTCGCGCCGCGCCCGTCCGTCGGGTTGGAGTAGTTGATCTCGCCGCCCGTCGTGATCAGGCCCATCACCGTCGTGGCCGGGTCGTAGGCGGCCGTGGCGGCGGCGACGGCGTCGTGGAACTGCGCGATCAGCGCGGCGGCCTCGTTCTTGCGGTCGAAGATCTCGCCCATGAGCGTGACGCTCTTCACGAGGTACTCGTCGGCCGACATCCCGGCGGGGGTGTCGGCGTCGACGATCGCGGCGTCGGGGGCTGCGTCGCGGACGCCCTTCGCGGTCTCCTCGCCTCCGAAGCGGTAGCCCGTGATGACGAGGTCGGGGTCGGCCGCGACGATCTGCTCGTAGTCCGGCTCGCCGTGCGTGCCGATGTTGAGGATGTCCTCGTCGTCCTTCAGCGGGTTGTTCGGGCTCATGAGATCGCGCGGCGCGACCGTGATCGGCAGATCCCAGTCGGCGGCGAGCTGGAAGAGGCGGTTGTCGGTGATCGCGACGCTGTTCGCGCTCTCGATCGTGACCTCGTTGCCGCCGAGGTCGGTGACCGTCACGGGGTAGTAGTCGGCGGCGGACGCGGCGGACGACGCGGGCGCGGTGGAGGTGCCGGCGCAGGCGGACAGGACGAGCAGGGATGCCAGGGCCAGCGGCACGGCGGCCGCGAAACGGCGCAGGGTCATAGGGAACTCCTCGGTTGCGGTGTGACGCGACCGTCGTCGCGAGATAGGTTAGGCATACCTAATCTCTACTATGCCGGATGCGCGTCGACACCGCCAAAGGAGGGGGTCAGAGCTGCGCGCCGTCGTCCCAGGGATCGTCGAGCCGCGGGGTGCGACCGCGCCATGACTCGTAGGCGAGGAGCCAGCCGATGGAGACGATGACGGCCGGCAGCAGTCCCAGCCAGACGTTCTGCAGGATCAGCCCGAACACCACGCCGGCCGCCAGCAGAACGAGCGTGCCGACCAGCCATCCGATGCGACCGCGCGGCCAGCCTCTGTGCGTCATGCCGTCAGCCTAGGAGATCGCCGTCACCGCGTCACCGCGCGCGATGGTCCTCCGGCGCGAGGCGCGGACCCCGCCGCGGCTCGAACCGGCCGCTGAGCCCGAGCAGGCGGATGACCCGCTGCCGGTGCCCGCGCCAGGGCTCGAGCAGCTCCAGCATCCCGTCGTCGTCGACGCGGTGTCCCGTCAACGCGTAACCGACCTGGTGGGCGAGGTGATAGTCGCCGACGCTGACGGCATCCGCGTCGCCGAAGGCGCGGATGCGCGCCTCCGCGCTCGTCCACGGACCGATCCCGCGCAGAGCGGTGAGAGGTGCATCGGCGGATGCCGCATCCGTCGCGACCCGCTCGATCGACGCGCGCCGGGCGGCGGCCTCGACGATCGTCCGCGACTGCGCCGGCTCGAGCCCCGCGCGATGCCAGGTCCAGCTGGGGATGCGATGCCAGTCGGCGGGCGGGGCGAACATCGGCAGCGGCGTGGGACCGGGCGCGCGCTCGCCGCACCAGGTCAGGATCATCCGCCAGGCGCCGAAGGCCTGCAGGCCCGTGACCTTCTGCTCGAAGATCGCGCTGACGAGCGCGTCGAAGACGAGATCGGTGCGGCCGAGGCGCAGGTCATCGTGCCGGCGGTGGGTCTCGGCGACGACCGGATGGTGGTGCGCCTCGAAGCCGGCGGGGTCGTCATCGGCGCCGCACAGTGCCGGCACCTGCGTGAGCGCCCACGCGGCTCCCGGTCCCCACGCGGCGGCGCGCACGCGGGTGCGGTCGATGCGCAGCGCGAGCGTCGCGACCCCCTCGGGCGTGCGGGTCGCGCGCCAGATGACCCCCTCGTGCTCCCGCTGCGACGGATCGTGCGCGCCGCGCTGCTGATGCCGGATCGCTCGCGCCGCATCGATCGGCAGGCGCGGGCGGTACTCGGTCTCGACGGGGCGCGGCGAGGCAGGTCGCGGGTCACGGGTGCGCACCGGTGCCGGGCGCACCGGCATCCTCTCCCGCGTCGTCATGCGCACACCCTACGTCACCACCTCCGACACCGGCTCCGACACCGCGGACGGTCGGGCGCGCGGGACGCGCCGTGGCTCAGAAGCGGTCGGGCGAGGGGGTGCCGTGGCCGTAGCGGATGACGACGTCGGCGTGGCGGTCGAAGCGGTAGCCGATGCCGCGGACGGTTCGCACGATGTCCTCGTAGCGGCCGAGCTTGGAGCGCAGCCGTCGCACGTGCACGTCGATGGTGCGCTCGCCGGGGGCCTCCTCGGCGTCGGCGTGGCTCCACAGCGACGAGACGAGCTCGGCCCGCTCGATCGTGCGCCCTTCGCGCAGCACGAGGTACTGGAGCAGCTCGAACTCCTTGAACGTCAGCTGCGCCGCCTCGCCCTCGATGTGCACGCGCCGACGCGAGATGTCGATCGTGACGCCGCCGGGGACGTGGTCGTCCTCCGGCTCCTCCTGCTTGGTGCGCGCGACGGCGCTGGGCTCGTGCAGGGCGAGGCGGACGACGTCGACGTCACGGCCGCCCGCGCCGGCCGGGGCCAGGGCGACGGTCGCGTACGTCTCGGCGTGCGGGGCGAGCTCGCCGAGCGTGCGCCGCAGGGCCTCGACGAGCGTCGACAGCGACACGCCGGCGGCGGCGGCCTTCGCCTCGTCGATGCCGACGTACAGCGCGAACCCGCGCGGAGCGGTGCCGACGGGAACGCTGCCGGTCGCCGGTGCGGCCGTCGCCGGAGCGGCAGGAGCGGGAGCGGCAGGGCGGGCGGCGACGTCGGGGACGGCGCGGAGGTGACGGACGGGGGCGGGCGAGGCGAGGAGAGCGGAGTTCGACACGGGAGATGTCCTTCGGAGGCGGAACCCGGGCGGAGGGCCGAGAAGCGGGTTCGAGTGTGTGTTGCGAGGGGCCCGGAGGAAGATGTCGCATCGGATCCGATGCGAGGGCCTGTGCGAGACAGCCGGCATCCGCGTTGTGCGCGGTGCGGTGCTCGGGGGTGGCGCCGGCTGAGGGTGTGGGTCAGCGTCGGCGGGCGCACCCGGCGGGGTTCACCGTCAGTGGCACATTCGGCAACACATGGCAACGCGCGGCATCATGATGCCGGCATGTCCGTTCGCCTCCAGGGCGGACAGAGTGCGTGCGTTGTCAGTCATGCGCCTGATTATGACGAACGGTGTCCGGATGTGTCAAACCGCACGGATGCCGCCGCCGCAAGATGACGGAATATGACAGAGTGCATGATCGTGCGCGCGTCCCCTCCCCATCGCATCCGTGTCGTCGGCACCTCGGGGTCGGGCAAGTCCCGGCTCGCGGAGGTCGTGGCCGCGCGGATGGGGCTCGCCCGGCTCGAGCTCGACGCGGTGTTCTGGGACGAGGGGTGGACGTACCGCGACCTCGACGAGGCCCAGGACCGCGTGCGGGCGTTCCTCGCGGCGCACCCGGAGGGGTGGGTCGCGGACGGCAACTGGAACTCGCGCCTGGGCGACCTGATGGAGCCCGGCACCCCGGGCGGCGCCGACGCCGTGGTCTGGGTGGACCACTCGCGGCCGGTCGTGATGGCGCGGGTGATCCGGCGCACGCTGCGCCGCGGCATCCTTCGCGAAGAGCTCTGGCACGGCAACCGCGAGCGCCCGCGGACCTGGCTGAAGTGGGCGCCGGAGGACAACATCATCCGCTGGGCGTGGACCACCCATCCGACGATGACCCGGCGGATGGAGGCGCGCATCGCGGCGGGCGATCCCGTCGTCCGGCTGCGCGGGCAGCGCGAGGTCGACGCGTGGGTGCGCTCGCTGCCGGAGGCTCCGCGGCGATAGCGACGCACCCGGCCCCCGTCACGGCGGCGCGGCGTAGCGTAGAGGCATGACCGGAGAGACACGCGACGACCTGTCCTTCACGAACGAGGCGGAGCAGTCGCGGTACGTCCTGCGCGACGGCGAGCAGATCGTGAGCGTGCTCGACTACCGCGACGACGGCCGCACGGTCGCGATGACGCGGGCGTACACCGTCCCGACCTTCCGCGGCCACGGCTACGCCGGCGAGGTCGTCGCCCGCGCCGTCGCCGAGGTCGCCGCCCGCGGCGATCGCGCGATCAGCCCGGTCTGCTGGTACGTCTCCGACTGGTTCGACGCCCACCCCGAGCACCGGTCCCTGCTCGCCGAGCGCCGCGCCGGCTGAGGGCCTACTGCGGGCCCGACCGCGCCGTCAAGGCCCTGGCCCGCCGGCCGCGCGGGCGGCACAGTGATCTCAGCCACGACGTGGGCTCGGCGAGGAGGAGGACACCATGGTCGACGACCGTGACGGACGGCCCGAGGGTGCGAGCGGCCCGCAGGGCGCCACGCAGGACGAGCCCGCGCTCGCGATGCACGACGCGACGGAGGGGGAGCGGCTCGACGGGCTGGTCGCGCAACTGCGCGCCGACGTGCTCGGCGAGAACGTCGCGACGGTGGAGAAGGCGGTCCGCGGACGCATCGCGGAGACCGGGCTCACCGTGGACGAGGACGTCGTCGCGCGTCTGATCGCGGAGCTGTCCGCCGCCGACACCGCCGGCTGAATCGTCGCGGGGCTCAGTCCTGCGACAGCCAGCGTCGCAGCTCGGATGCCGCCGGCTCGGCCGTGCGGATGAGCGTCTCGTGGCGATGTCCCTCGATCACGAACGGGCGCGCGTCGGGGATCGCGGCGACGACCTCGTCGAACCACGGTGCCGGCACGACGACGTCGAACTCCCCGCGCACGACGAGGGTGGGCGCGGCGATCCGGGGGAACGCGTGCTCCGGGCGGTGTGCGAGCATCGCCCGCATCTTGCGTCGCAGGTGCGGCCCCGCCCGCACGTACTCGCGCGCACCGAGGAGCAGCACCTTGGGGCTCTCGCCCCAGAGATCCCGCCCGAGGCGCCACAGCTGGCGCAGGGCCCGCCGGTGGTGGCGGTCGACGGTCGGCGCGACGAGGACGAGCCTGCCCACGGTCTCCGGGTGACGGACCGCGACCTCGGCGGCCACCTGCGTCCCCATGGAGTGGCCCAGCAGGACCACCGGACCGCGGTCGAGGTGTCGCAGGTAGGCCGCGACGAGATCCGCCATGCGTTCCATCGTCGGCGTGCGCGGCGGCTCGGGGGCGTCGCCGTAGCCCGGCAGGTCGACGGCCACGACGAGCGCATGGTCCTGCAGGTGCAGCACGAGGTCGCCGAACACCTTCCGTCCCATCCCGATCCCGTGGATCAGCACGACCGTCAGCTCGGCCTGCGGGTCGCCGCGGCGCTCCGCGATCAGGCTCGCCCCGGCATCGGCGAACACCTCGATGCGGCCGTCGTCGGTGGGCACCCCGGTGATCTCGTCGATCGCGCGGTCCACGGCATCCACGACCGCGTCGACGGCGTCGGCCGGTGTTTCGGGGGCGGCATCGTCCAGAGGCATGCCTCGAGCGTATGACGACGGGGGCCCGTTCCCGACAGAACGGACCCCCGTCGTCGACCGACGATGCGGCGGCGTCAGCCGCAGCTGCGGGCGGCGTAGGCCACGGTGAGCGGGGACACGGCCCCGCCCTGCGTCACCGTCGCCGACAGCTGACCGGCCGGCATCGTCGTCAGACGCGTCGTGAACGCGTACGAGGACGTCGCGCCCGCGGCCAGCGTGATGTTGCGGGACCCGTACGGGGTCACGACCGTGACCGTCGCGTCGCCGCCGCGCTCGTTCGCGGTCGTGACGACGAGCGTCGCCTTGCCCAGGACGCAGCGGGCCGTGGTGGTCACCGCGACGTGGGCCGCGGCCGTCACCGTGACGGTGGCCTCCACCGGCATGCGGGAGTCGTCCTGCGCGACGCCGCGCACCGTGAAGGTGCCCGGCTGGGCGTACGACGACGGGGCCACCGCGTCCCACACGACGTCGACGGTGCGCTGGGCGCCGCTGAGCGTTGTCAGCGTGGCCTGCGGCAGCGTCGGGGCGGTGCCCGCCGTGGTGGACAGGTCCATCGCCGCGACCGAGGCGACCGCGATGTCGGGGGCGTACGCCTCCAGCACCTTCTGGTACTCGGCGCGGGTGATCGGCAGGACGGTGCCGTGACGGGGCTTGCCGCCGTCGGCGTTCTGCGGCAGACCCTGCCGCAGCTTCGCGCCGAGCGGCTGCCAGGTGCCCCCGTCGAGGTCGGTCGTGCCGAACGGGACGTAGTGGTTCGGTCCGCCGTGGTAGTTCGGCTGGTCGATGAACAGATACCAGTCCAGCCCGTTCACGTCGCCCTCGTTGGCGGGGAAGACGTTCGGCCCCTCGCCGCTGGAGTACACGCCGCCCGGCTCGCCGTTGGACAGGCCCGTGGCGACGCGCTCCTGGACGAGCGTCCACTGGTCCGCGGCTCCCGAGGTGCCCGGCAGCGAGCCCGTGACGGTCGCCAGCAGGTTCGTCGACTTCTCCTCGCGGATCGTCATGCTCGCCTCGTCCTTGGTGAAGCGGTAGTAGACGTCGCCGACCTTGGCCACGGTGGAGTCGATCGTGCCGAGACCCGTGCCGCGACGCACGTCGGTCCAGGGCTTCGCCTCCGAGAAGGTGACGAAGTCGTCGGTCGTGGCGTACATCATGCGGTTGTAGGTGACGGCGGTGCGGTCGGCGGCGTTCGCGGTCGGGTAGAGGTTCGAGGCCCAATAGACCACGAAGGTGTCGAGCTCCTCGTCCCAGTAGGCCTCGGGCGCCCAGGTGTTGCCGGCGAAGTCGCTGGAGACCTTCACGTGGCGCTGCGCCGACCAGGTGACGAGGTCGGTCGACTCCCACACCTCGATGTAGCGCGAGCCGGAGATCTGCGCCGTGGTGAAGCCGCCGGCCAGCCCGTCGATCTTGAGGTCGGTGGCGATCATGTAGAACTTGTCGCCGCCGGGCGCCCGCAGGATGAACGGATCGCGCAGGCCCTGCGTGCCCACCGTCGAGGAGAACACGGGCTGCCCGCCGTTGAGCGTGTTCCAGCTCAGCGCGTCGTTGCCCTTGGATGCCGCGATGCTGACCCGCTCCGCGCCCTGACCCTCGCCGGTGAAGAACGTCCAGAAATAGGCCTCGGTCGTGGCCGAGCCGCCCGGCATCGGCTGCACGCGGGCCGTGAAGGTGCGGCTGGCCGTGGCGTCGCCGCTGCGGGCGACGGCCGTGAGCTCGACGGTGGCCGCGGCGGATCCCGCGGCCGGTCGGGCGACCACGACGGTGCGCGCGTCGGCGCGCACGCCGTCGCGGAGCGAGGCCGAGGCGGCGCCGGAGCTGACGGTCCAGGTGATCGTCGAGCCCTGCGCGCCGAGCGTCGGCACCGAGAAGTTGGTGCGCACGTCGTCGAGGCCGCTCACCTGCACGGCCGCGATGTCCTGCGACACCCGCTGCTGGTCGGTCAGCTCCTGCGGGACCGTCACGGAGTAGGTCTGCGTGCGCGTCGTCGTGCCCACCGTGAAGGTCGCGGTGAGGGTCACGTGCGCGTCGCCCGCGCCCCCCGCGGGCCGGCGCACGGTCGCGGATCCCCCGGAGACGGAGATCGCCGCGGCATCCGACTGCCACGCGACGGCGACGCCGGCGCTCGTCGTCGGGAGGGTGAAGTCGGCCGTCGCCGTGGTGGGGACGGTGACCCCTGCGACGGCGCGGTCGAGGGCCTGGCCCGCGTAGAGGCTCTGGACGTCGGCATCCGACATCGCCTGGGCGTACACGGCGAAGTCGTCGACCAGACCGCTCCAGTTGGTGTCGTTGTACGTCGAGCGGCCGAGGCTCGCCGTCAGCGTGGCGCCGAACGAGGCGACGTCGCGCGCGATGGCGTTCTGGGTGATGCGCGACCCGTTGACGTACACGCGCAGCTGTCCGCTCGTGCCGTCGATCACGGTGGTGTACAGGCTCAGCCCCGCCGGCGTGCGGGCGCCTGCGGTCGCGGCGCCGGTCGCGCCCGCGCCGACCTCCGTGCTCCACGGCGACCCGGCGTTGGTCGCGTTGGTGATGACGGACTTGACGTAGCCGGAGGGGTTGCTGGGGTTGAGCAGCCAGTAGCCGGAGGAGTACGACGCGCCGGAGGCGACCGGCGCCCCGATGAAGGCGGCGGCCGTGTTCGCGGCGCCGGTGCGGGGGGAGAGCCACGTCGAGATGGTGAGGTCCTTCTTGCCCACGAGCGCGGCGGTCGGGATCTCGAGGTAGGCCGCCGTCGCGCGGGCGCCGCCGGGCAGCGACAGCGCGCCGTCGGCGACCGTGGCGCCGGTGAGGCGGATCGTGGCGTCGTTCCCGTTGCCGCTCGCGTCGGCGACGGTCGTGCCGGCGGCCGCGTCGAACGAGTAGTGGATGATCGGCTGCGCCGCGGCATCCGCCTGGGCGGCCGTGGGAACCGTCGCTCCGGCGACCGCGAGGGCGACGGCGGTCAGGACGGCGCCGGCGCGGATCGGCGGCCGGGCGGCGGCGGGACGGTTCGGGACTCCGGGGAGGCGGAATCGGGCTCTCGGGCGCGTCGTCATGCGCGGGTACCTCGCTGTTCTCGGTCGCGGCGACGAGCCGGTGGTCCGATCCCGCGACGGCTGCGTCGCGGGGGCGGGAGGGCGCCATCGCTCAGGGGGTCGACCGCCGATGGACGGTCGTGGGTGTTAGCGGAAACAATCCGACGCGGCTCACGGTAGGGCGGCGGCCGCGGGCGTGTCAAGGCACCCGACCGCGGGAAGGCGGGGGCGTGGTCGGGGCCGTCGGTCGCGCCGCGACGGCGTTATCAAAGCGTTACTGTTTCCGCTAACCGTTATCGCTAACATTTCTCGGAGTCGAGGCCCACCGTCGGGCCGACAGCATCCGGCGCGGCGCAGAGGCCGCTCTGAGAACGGGAGTCAAGCAATGAAGAAGAACGTCGTGCTCGCGCGCACCGCCGCCGGTGTCGTCGGAGGGCTGCTGCTGATCGGCGGCGCCGGAGCCGCCTTCGCCGCCGAGGACAACGCGGTGGGCAACCAGGAGGTCGGCGTCGACGTGCAGATCGACGCGGTCGGCGCCCTCACGCTGAGCGTCGCATCGGGCTCGACCTCGCTGACCGAGGTTCCGTCGGGCGACGCCGGCATCCGCCAGTTCAACGGCGCCCTGCCCGACGTCACGGTCACCGACGACCGTCAGAGCGTGCCGGAGGGCGTGTTCTGGTACGTCACGGGCCAGTCCAGCGCACTGACGGACGGCACGAACAGCATCGACGCCGGTCACCTCGGCTGGGCGCCGAAGCTGATCACCGACACCGGTGACGGCGAAGTGGGCGAGGGTGCTCAGGTGAACACGGTCCTCGACGCCCCCACGCCCAACGTGCCGGCCGACAACGTCGGACTCGTCGGCAACGAGCTGCTCGCGCTGAGCCTCGACTCGCAGAGCGCCGCGAGCGTCGGCAGCTGGACGGCCGGCGCCGACCTCTTCCTGAAGGTCCCGAGCACGGTCACCCCCGGCGCCTACGCGGGCACGATCACCCTCACGCTCTGGGAAGACCAGGTGGACTGACACCCCTCACCCGCTCCACCCCGTTCACCCCCAGGAGACGCAATGACGCGCACGACGCCCCGAATCAGGATCCTGGCCGCCGCCACCACCCTCGCGATGTCCGTCGCGGGCGTGGTGGGCCTGGCGGCCCCGGCGACCGCGGCGACCGGACTGGTCGCCCACTACCCGCTGGACGACACCTCCGGGACCGTCGCGCGCGACGCCTCCGGCAATGCGCGCGACGGCCGCTACGTGGGCGGTCCGACCCTGACCGGGGGCGAGGGCGTGCGACTGGACGGCGTCGACGACCACGTCGCGCTGCCGGCGAACCTCCTGGCCGGTCTCACGTCCATCACGATCAGTGCGGACGTGCTGATCCGCGGTGAGCAGGGCACGCCCTACTTCATCTACGGGTTCGGGAACACGGATGCCGGCGGGGTGGGCAACGGCTACCTCTTCTCCAGCGGCAACGGCTACCGCGCGAGCATCGCCAGCGGCAACTGGAGCACCGAGCAGACGGTCTCCAGCGGCCAGAACCTGCCCCGCGACGTCTGGAAGACGATCGCCTACACCCTGGACGACGCCACCGACACCGCACGTCTCTACCTCGACGGCGTGCAGGTGGCCCAGCAGTCCGGTGTGACCCTCACCCCGGCATCCATCGGCGGCGGCCTCACGGCCGCGAACGTCCTCGGCAAGTCCGTGTACACCGCCGACCGCACCCTCGCCGGGAGCCTCCGCGACGTCCGCATCTACGACCACGCCCTCACCTCGACGGAGGCGGCCGCCCTCGCGCCCTCCGACGACGTGCGGGTCGCCCGCGACCGCGCCGCGCTCGCCCTCGGCGACCTCGGCGCGGTGACGTCGGACCTCACCCTGCCGACGACGGGGCCCAACGGCTCGCAGGTGGCCTGGGCGTCCAGCGACCCCGCCGTGATCACCCCCGCCGGCGCGGTCACCCGCCCCGCCGCGGGCAGCGCTCCCGCCGCCGTCACCCTGACCGCGACGATCACGCGCGGGGCGGCATCCGCCACCCGCGCCTTCGCGGTGACCGTCTCGCCGGCGGCCGATGCGACGGCGCGCGCCCAGCAGGACCTCGACGCCCTCTCGATCCCCGACGCGCAGGACATCCGCGGCAACATCACCCTGCCCGCGGCGGGCGCGGTCAACGGCAGCACGATCGCCTGGTCGGCGTCGCCGGCCGGCATCATCACGACCACCGCGCAGGGCGCCGCCGCCGCCGGCGTCGTCACGCGCGGCGCGACGACCCGCCAGGTCACCCTCACGGCCACCGTGCCCGGCACGAGCGCGGTCCGCTCGATCGACGTCACCGTCACCGCGGCTCCGCAGAACCTCGACACCGATTACTCCGCGGGCTACCTGTGGACCCACTTCGCCACGAGCGGGGGCTACGAGAAGATCTTCTTCGGGCACTCCACCGACGGTCTGCACTGGTCGAAGCTCAACGACGACAAGCCCATCCTCGCCAACCTCGCCGGAGACCTCGGCGTGCGCGACCCCCACCTCGTGCGATCGCCGGAGGGGGACAAGTATTGGATCATCGGCACCGACCTCCACGCCGAGGGCGGCGGGGCCGGCGGCTCCGGATGGGACCAGCTGAACGCGAGCAAGAACCTCGTCGTCTGGGAGTCGACCGACCTCGTGACCTGGAGCGACCAGCGCATCGTGTTCGCGGGCTTCGACGACGCCGGATGCGTCTGGGCGCCCGAGGCCACCTACAACGAGGCGACCGGCGAGTACTACGTGTACTGGGCGGCGCGCGACCGCACGGACAACGGCACGTCCGACTGGGCGCTGCGGATGTACCTGACCAAGACGCGCGACTTCGTGACCTTCACCGAGCCGGTGATCTGGACCTCCCTCAACGACAAGGGCGACGGGCAGTCCGGTCCGAACATCATCGACTCGACGATCGCGAAGGAGGGCGACACCTACTACCGCTTCTCCACGTCCGACTGGATGACCGTCGTCGACACCGCCACGAGCCTCGACGGCCCCTGGACCCGCGTCATCGAACGCGGGGATGCCGCCGCGCACGGTCTGCGCGCCTCGATGGAGGGCCTCACCGTCTACCCGCTGCCCCAGGGCGGCTGGGCGGTCATGGGCGACCAGAACGGCTACTACGCGCAGACGACCCCGTCGCTGGCGAGCCTGTCGTTCACGCAGCTGAGCGCCGGCACCGGCGCGGACCAGTACTCGTTCGACAAGCCGTTCCGGCACGGATCGGTGCTGCGTCTGTCCGCCGCCGAGGAGGCGCGCCTCCTCGCCGCGTACGGCGACGACGCGACGACGCCGGAACAGCCGCAGCAGGGCCCCATCGCGCAGTACTCCTTCACGGGGGGCTCACTGGCGGACGAGGTCGGCGACGCCGACCTGACCGCGCACGGCACGGCGGCCGTCGTCGACGACCCCGACCGGGGCGCCGTGCTGCGTCTGACGGGTGCCAGCGGGGGCTACGCCTCCTTCCCGACCGGCTTCTTCGACGGGCGCGACACGATGACCGTGTCCCTCGACGTGAAGTCGGAGAAATCCAGCGGCAACTTCTTCACGTTCGCGTTCGGAACGGACTCGACGCGGTACGCCTTCCTGCGCCTGCGCGGCGGCGACGTGCGCACGGCCATCACGCAGAACTCGTGGACCGCGGAGTCGGCCGTGACGGGGAGCGTGAGCGCCGGGCAGTGGCATCGACTGGACCTCGTCTTCGACAAGAGCACGATGCGGGTGTACGCCGACGGCGCGCTGCTCGGGGAGAACACGGCCCTGGGCGCCACGGTGTCGCAGCTCGGCAGCGATCTGGTCGGCTACCTCGGCAGATCGCTCTACAGCGCGGACGGCTACTTCCAGGGCGCCTACGACAACGTGCGGGTCTACAACCGCGCGCTGTCGCAGACCGAGATCCTCGCCAACGCGGGCATCGAGGACCGGCTGCTGGACGTCTCGCTCGCCCAGCCGGAGGCCCTGAAGCTGGCGCCGATCGTCGACGCCGCGGCGCACCGCGTCATCCTGCCGGTGGTCAAGGGCACCGATCTCACCCACCTCGCGCCGAAGTTCACGACCGTGTCCACCGCCACGGTGTCGCCCGCCAGCGGCACGACGGTCGACCTGTCGTCGCCGGTCACCTACACGGTGACCACCGGAACGGGCGCGACGACGGCCTGGACGATCGAGGCGCGCGTCGTCGCGAGCCCGGTGCTGCCCGGCCTCTACGCCGACCCGAACATCGCGGTCTTCGGCGACACGTACTACATCTACGCGACCAGCGACGGCGTGCCGGGCTGGGGCGGGAACACGTTCTACGTCTGGAGCTCGAAGAACCTCGTCGACTGGGAGCGCTCGGCCCAGCCGATCCTCACCCTCGACGGCGTCAATGGCACCGTGCCGTGGGCGACGGGGAACGCGTGGGCACCGACGATCATCGAGCGCGCGGGCAAGTACTACTTCTACTTCTCCGGGCACAACCCCACGTACGACCGCAAGACCATCGGGGTCGCCGTCGCCGACAGCCCGACCGGGCCGTTCGTGGCGAAGACCACCGCGATGATCCTCAACAACGAGGCGATCACGTCGGGTCAGGCGATCGACCCGGCCGCCTTCCACGACCCGGTCACCGGCAAGTACTACCTCGGCTGGGGCAACGGGAGCCCGGTGCTCGCGGAGCTCTCCGACGACATGGTGTCGATCAAGCCCGGCACGTACCAGCGCATCAACGGGCTGACCGACTTCCGGGAGGGCGTCTTCTTCAACTACCGGCAGGGGCTGTACCACCTGACCTACTCGATCGACGACACCGGCTCGGAGAACTACCGGGTGGGCTACGCGACCGCGACCAGCATGAACGGCCCGTGGACCTACCGCGGCGTGATCCTGCAGAAGGACCTGTCCCTCGGCATCAAGGGCACCGGGCACAGCTCCATCATCAACGTCCCGGGAACCGACGACTGGTACATCGCGTATCACCGGTTCGCGATGCCGTCGGGTGACGGCACGCACCGCGAGACGACGATCGATCGGGTGGAGTTCGGTCCCGACGGCCTGATGAAGACGATCACCCCGACGCTGGAGAGCGTCGCGCCGCAGACCGTCGCGGTCGGACCGCGCATCTCGGTGTCGGCCACGACGCGCTGCGTCGCCGGTAAGGTCTACGTCACCGTGCAGACCAAGAATCTCGAGAGCGCCGCGATCTCCGCGGACGTGACCACCGCGTTCGGCAGCAAGGCCTACTCCTCGATCGCCGCCGGGGCGACCGTCACGTGGGCCATCTCGACGCGCGCCGCCGCGACCACCGCGGGCACCGTGTCGGTGACCGCGCGCAGCGGGTCGGACGTCGCGGCGCCGCAGACCGCGGCCTACGCCGCACAGGCGTGCGGGTGAGTACGCGGACGCCGTCCCGTGCCGCGGCGGCGCTCGCCGCCGCGGCACTCGGGCTCGCCGCGCTCGTGGGCGGCATCCTGCTGCCGACTCCGGCGCACGCGGACGACGCGGCGCCGGACGTGCGGTGGTCGGTCGTGCCGGCGGACGCCTCCGGTCCTGACGGCCGTCGCACCGTCGACGTGCGTCTCGACCCCGGCCAGAGCGTCGAGGACCACTTCGCCGTGCGCAACGTCGGGGATGCCGAGGTCACCTTCCGCCTGACCGCGGCGGACGGGTTCACGACCCCCGCCGGGCGCTTCGACATCCTCGCCGACGGCACGGCCTCGGTGGATGCCGGGACCTGGATCTCCGTCCCGGAGAGCGTGACGGTCGCCGCCGGTGCGACCGTCGTCGTCCCGTTCACGATCGCCGTGCCCGCCACCGCCGAACCGGGCGACCACGCGGCGGGCATCACGGCGAGCGTCCTGTCGGTGCGGCGCGCCGACGGCGGGGCGAGCGTCGGGGTGGAGAGCCGCGTCGGCTTCCGGGTCCTCACGCGGGTGACGGGCGAGATCGCTCCGGCCGCCGCGCTGGACGCGACCGCCGCCTCGTACGACATCGACTGGAACCCGCTGCGGCCGGGCACGGCGGTCGTGACCTTCGACGTCGCCAACGCCGGCAACACGCGGCTGGTGGCGGCCGGCACGGTCTCGGTGGGCGATCGCACCGTGTCGTTCCCCGCCGAGGGGGAGTCGGCGACGGAGCTGCTGCCGGGTGACCGGCGGACGATGCGGGTGGTGGTGGACGGCGTGTGGCCGCTGGTCTACGTCCCGGCCACCGTCTCGCTCGTGCCCCGCGCCGTGACCATCGCGGGCGACACCCCCGCCGTGGCGCCGACGTCGGCGGAGGCGTCGCTGTGGGCGCTGCCGGCCCCCCAGGCGATCGTCCTCCTCGGCATCGCCCTCCTCGTCTTCGCCCTGTTCTGGGGGCGCACACGATCGCGCCGCCGGATCGATCAGCTCGTCGCCCAGGCGCACGAGGAAGGCCGTCGCGCGGCGGCCGCGGACCTGAACCAGGAGGCCCCCCGTGGCTGATGACATCCCCCTCGACCCGGTCGCGGATCCGAACGGCCTCGGCGTGAGCGTCAACGTCGTGATCGCCCCGCTGCCCGCCCCCGGCACGCCCCTTCCCGCGACCGGCGGCACCCCGCCGATCGAGCTCGGCCTCGTCGGCGTGGCCGTCGTGCTCGCCGGCGCGGCGCTGATGCTGCGCTCCCGGCGCCGGCGCGGCGCGTCGGGCGGTGGCGCTCCGGATGGAGTGTGAAACGATGAGGCATCCGCTCCCGAGCGCGTGACGACTCCATCGGAACGGTCGCGCCGGCAGGTGGCCGATGCGGAGCTTTCTCAGGGGAGGGGCGCAGATGGCTGACCAGAACGGTCGCGGATGGGCCAAACCGAGCATCTACGACGTCGCCAACCACGCCGGCGTCTCACACATGACGGTCTCGCGGGTGCTCAACGGGCATCCGAACATCCGCGAGTCCACGCGGGTGCGCGTGCTGCAGGCGATCGATGAGATGCAGTACACCCGCAGCTCGATCGCGCGCGCTCTCGCGACGAGCAGGTCGATGCGCATCGGCGTGCTCGTGGACAGCCCCGTCCAGTGGGGCCCGAACAGCACACTGCGTGCGATCGAGGAGGCCGCGCGCGCGAGCGCGTACTCGGTGAGCGTGTTCTCGACGTCCGACGAGGATGCCGCCACCATCTCGACCGGCATCAGCGATCTCGTCGCGCAGGGCATCGACGCCCTGTGCGTCATCGCGCCGCGCTCCTCGGCGCTGGAGCTCTTCCGCGAGCACAGCTCGAACATGCCGACCCTCGTCATCAAGGCCGAGCCGGACCCCCACCTCCACACGGTCGCCGTCGACCAGTACACCGGCGCGCGGATGGCGGTGGCGCACCTCGTCGGCCTGGGGCACCGCACCATCGCGCACGTCGCGGGCCCGCTCGACTGGTACGACGCCCGCGCCCGCTGGCAGGGCTGGCGCGACGAGCTGCAGGCGGCGGGCCTGCCCGAGGGGCCGATGGTCCCGGGGGACTGGACGTCGGACCGCGGCTACGAGATCGGGCGCTCGCGCCAGCTGGGCGCCGCGACGGCCGTGTTCGCCGCCAACGACCAGATGGCGCTCGGCACGGTGCACGGGCTCGTGGAGCGCGGTCTGCGCGTGCCGGAGGACGTCAGCGTCATCGGGTTCGACGACCTTCCCGACGCGCGCCACTTCCTCCCGCCGCTGACGACGGTGCGTCAGGACTTCGCCTCGCTGGGCGCTCTCGCGCTGCGGTTGATCATCGCGGCGATCGACGGCGACGACACCGCCATGCACGCCCTGATCGCCCCCGAGCTGGTCCTGCGCGCCTCCACGGCGCCCCCCGCGCGCTGACCCCGTCGACGCCCGCCGTGTGCCGCGCGTGTTCGCGGTAACAAACAGGTAACGAAAGTCACGGAAACCGCGATCCGGGCTTGTGTTCGCCAATTGTTAGCGCGCACAATCGTCCTGCAGCATCCCATGCGCCCCCCGGGGCACCACACACATCCTCCGCAATCGTCGCGGAGGACTCTCAAGGAGGAGAAAGAATGGACATCAGCAAGCGCGGATTCCGTGGACTGCTCACGGTCGCAGCCGCCGGCGCGATGGTCGTCGGGCTGAGCGCATGCTCGGGCGGCTCGGAGCCTGCCGGCACCGGTAGCGCCGCCGCCGGCAGCGACACCATCACCGTCGGCTTCGTCGCCGTGGGTCCCGAGGGCGGCTGGCGCAACGCCAACGAGCAGGCCATCAAGGACGCGTTCACCAAGGACGCCGGCTTCGACCTCAAGTACGCCCCCGCCGCGAGCCCCAGCGACCAGAAGTCGCAGCTCGACGCGTTCTCGACCTTCGTCAACGACGAGGTCGACGTCATCCTCCTCACCGCGACCGAGGCGTCGGGCTGGGAGGACGAGCTGAAGAAGGCCAAGGAGGCCGAGATCCCGGTCATCCTCCTCGACCGCGGCGTCGACGCCCCGTCGGACCTCTACGTCACCCGCATCGCGCCCGACAACACGCAGGTCGCCAAGTCGGTCGGCGAGTGGGCCGCGACCACCTTCCCGAGCGGAGCGAACTACTTCGTCCTCGAGGGCGTGCCCGGCCTGTCCGTCGTCAACGAGCGCAACGAGGGCTTCGACGCGGCCATCTCCGGCAAGTCCGGCTGGAACAAGGTCGGCGCGCAGACCGCCAACTGGAAGACCGACGAGGGCAAGTCCGTCATCGAGACGGTCCTCAAGGCCAACAACAACAACATCCAGTTCATCTTCGCCCAGAACGACGAGATGGGCATCGGCGCGGCGCAGGCCGTCACCGCGGCGGGCCTCAAGCCCGGCACCGACGTCAAGATCGCCACGATCGACGGCACCAAGGGCGCCCTGGAGGCCCTCGCCAAGGGTGACCTGAGCTTCGTCGCGCAGTACAACCCCTTCTTCGGCACCGACGCTGTCGACGCCGTGAAGAAGGCTCTCGCCGGCGAGACGGTCGACTCGACCATCATCGTCAAGAGCGCCACGTTCGACTCGCCGGAGGCCGCGCAGACGGCCCTGGACGAGGGCCTCGGCTTCTAAGCCGCGCCACCGAACCCGCTCGACACACGGGGACGGGGATCGCCGCCCGCGGCGGTCCCCGTCCCACCATCCACCCGCAGTGGTGACCCACCCATTCAACGAGGAAGTCTGCACGTGGTGACCGAACCCCTCCCGATCGTCGAAGTCCGCGGCGCGTCGATCACGTTCCCGGGCGTCAAGGCCCTCGACGACGTGAACTTCCGTCTGCTGCCCGGCGAGGTCCACACCCTCATGGGCGAGAACGGCGCCGGCAAGTCGACGCTCATCAAGGCGCTGACCGGCGTCTACCAGATCGACTCCGGCTCGATCCTCGTCTTCGGCGAGGAGCGACGCTTCTCCGGCACGGCGTCGGCGCAGGCCGCCGGCATCTCCACCGTGTACCAGGAGGTCAACCTCTGCACGAACCTCACCATCGGTGAGAACGTCATGCTCGGTCACGAGACCCGCTCGGTCTTCGGCATCGACTGGCGCAAGACCCACGCCCGCGCCCGCGAGGTCCTCACCGACATGGGGCTGGGCGACCTCGACCCCCGCGCCCCGCTGCAGTCGATCTCGATCGCCCTCCAGCAGCTCGTGGCGATCAGCCGCGCGATGGTCACCAAGTCGAAGGTGCTCATCCTCGACGAGCCGACCTCGAGCCTGGACGCCGCCGAGGTCGAGACGCTGTTCGGCGTCATCCGGCAGCTGCGCGACCAGGGCGTCGCCATCCTCTTCGTCTCCCACTTCCTCGACCAGGTGTACGCGATCAGCGACCGGATCACGGTGCTGCGCAACGGCCGGTTCGTGGGGGAGTACCTCAAGCGCGACCTCGACCGCACCGAGCTGATCTCCAAGATGATCGGCAAGGACCTCGGCGCCCTGCGCGCGCTCGGCTCCAATCGTCAGGTCGATGACCGCGACCGCACCGCGACCCCGGTCTACGCGGCCGAGGGCATCGCGCGCAAGGGCGCGCTGGCACCCACCGACATCGAGATCCACAAGGGCGAGGTCGTCGGCTTCGCGGGCCTTCTGGGCTCCGGCCGCACGGAGCTCGCCCGCCTGATCGTCGGCGCCGACAAGCCGGATGCCGGCAGCGTCCGCCTCAAGGGCGCCAAGGCGAGCATCACCTCTCCGGTCTCGGGCCTCGCCCACCACATCGCCTACTCCACCGAGAACCGCCGCGACGACGGCATCGTCGGCGACCTCAGCATCCGCGAGAACATCATGCTGGCCGTGCAGGCTCAGCGCGGGTGGCTGCGCCGCGTGCCGGCGCGGGAGGTCGACCGCCTCGTGAAGACCTACATGGAACGCTTCAGCGTGCGGCCGAACGATCCCGACCGTCCCATCCGTCTGCTCTCCGGCGGCAACCAGCAGAAGGTGCTGCTGGGCCGCTGGCTGGCCACCGACCCCGAGCTGCTGCTGCTGGACGAGCCCACGCGCGGCATCGACGTCGGCGCGAAGGCCGACATCCAGGAGACCGTCGCCGAGCTCGCCGAGGGCGGCATGAGCGTCGTCTTCATCTCCTCGGAGCTGGAGGAGGTCGTCCGCCTCTCGGAGCGCATCGTCATCATGAAGGACCACCAGAAGGTCGGCGAGGTCGTCAACGGCCCCGACGTCACCGCGGAACGGATCGTCTCGATCATCGCCGCCGACTCGGATGCCGCGGCGGAAGCCCGCGCGGACGCCCTCGCCGACGAGGTCGAAGGAGAACAGGCATGAACCGTCTGAGGGCGCTCGTGCGCACACCGTGGTTCTGGGGCATCGTCGGCATCGTCCTGCTGCTCGCCCTGAACACGCTGAAGGATCCGTCCTACCTGGCGGTCGGGGTGAACCCCACGACCGGTCAGCTCTCGGGCAACGTGCTGGACATCCTGCGGGTGTCGGCGCCGATCGTGATGATCGCGCTCGGCATGACCTTCGTCATCGCGACCAGCGGCATCGACCTGTCGGTCGGCTCGGTCATGGCCGTCGGCGGCGCGATCGCCATGGTCACCCTGAGCGGCCTGGGCCAGCCCACCTCGGTGGGGGCGATGTTCGCCGCCATCGGGCTCGCGGTGCTGCTGGGCGTGGTGCTCGGCGCGGTCAACGGCTTCCTCGTGGCGGTCATCGGCCTGCAGCCGTTCATCAGCACGCTCGTCATGATGCTCGCCGGCCGCGGCATCGCCCGCGTCATCACCGGCGGGCAGAACACGAACGCGGAGAACGCGCCGTTCCGGGCGCTGGCCAACGGCCAGTTCCTCGGGCTGCCGCTGAGCTTCGTGCTCGCGATCGCCATCGTGATCCTGGTGGCGCTCGTCATGCGCCGCACCGCGCTCGGGCTGATGATCGAGTCGATCGGCATCAACCCGCAGGCCAGCCGCCTCGCCGGCATCCGTCCGCGGCCCATCCTCATCTCGGTGTACGTGCTGTCGGCGGCGCTCGCCGCGGTCGGCGGCCTGTTCACCGTGTCGGAGGTCATGACCGTCGACGTGTCGGGGACGGGCTACCAGATGGAGCTCGACGCGATCCTCGCGGTCGTGATCGGCGGCACCTCGCTCGCGGGCGGCAAGTTCTCGATCGTCGGGTCGACGGTCGGCGCCCTGCTGATCGCCACCCTCAACAAGACGGTGCTCTTCCTCGGTGTCTCGGCGGCGGCGACCCCCGCCTTCAAGGCCATCGTCATCGTCGCCCTCGTGCTGCTGCAGTCCGAGCGCATCCGCTCCCTCGTGCTGCGTCGCGGCGACCGCTCGCGCACCCCCGAGGCCCCCCTCTCCGAGTCCACGCAGCCGAAGGAGGTCGTCGCATGAGCGACGCGTCCACCACCCGCGAACGCACCGCGCCGGAGCCCGCGGGCGGCACCGCGGCGATCGCCACGCCCCGGGGCACGGCCTGGTCGCGCCTCTGGGGGCGCAGCCAGTCGCTGATCCCGACCCTCGCCGCCGTCGTGCTCTTCATCGGCATGCTCGTGTACGCGGAGCTCGCCTACGGCCGCGTCTTCCACCTCGGCACCATGTCGAGCCTACTCGTGAGCTTCGCGCCGACGATCATCCTCGCCGTCGCGATGACGATCGTCATCCTCTCCGGCGGCATCGACCTCTCGGTCGGCGCGGTCGTCGCCTTCACCTCGGTCGCCGGTGTCATGCTCATGGGCATCGGGGTCAACGGCTGGCTCGCGATCGTGCTGATGATCGTGTTCGGTGCGCTGTTCGGACTGGTCTCGGGCGTGCTGATCCAGTACTTCAACGTGCAGCCGTTCATCGCGACGCTGGCGATGATGTTCCTGGCACGCGGACTGGCCTCGATGCTCTCGACGGTGCCCGTCCACGCCCCGGACGACGCGCCCATCCGCCTCTTCGCCACCGACTTCAAGCTCATCGACGGTGTCAAGACGAACGACCTCGTGCTCACGCCGGGCTTCTTCGTCGCCGTGATCATCGTGATCGCCGCCGTGTTCTTCCTGCACCGCACCCGCACCGGACGCACCGTCTACGCGATCGGCGGCGCGGAGTCGTCCGCTCAGCTGATGGGCCTGCCCGTCGCCCGCACCCGCGTCTGGATCTACGTGATCAGCGGCGCGCTGGCCGGCGTCGCGGCGGTCGTCTACACGGCCGAGGTCGGCGGCAAGGCGCAGAACGTCACCGGCATCGGCTGGGAGCTCGATGCGATCGCGGCGGTCGTCATCGGCGGCACCCTCCTGACCGGCGGCGTCGGCTACGTGCTCGGCTCCGTCGTGGGAACGCTCGTGCTCGCGGCGCTGTGGATGATCATCACGAAGGACGGCTCCATCAAGCCCGAGTACCTGACTATCATCACCGGCGGCATCCTTCTGGCCTTCGTCCTGCTCCAGCGGGTCCTCACGAAGCGGAGGAGCGGATGAGCGGGCACGAGGGCGCGGTCGTGATCGACGCCGCGCTGCAGGAGCGCATCGATGCGGTGCGCGCCGATGTCGCCGCCCTCCACGGCGAGCTGGTGCGGTACGGCCTCGTCGTCTGGACGGGCGGGAACGTGTCGGGACGGGTTCCGGACAGCGACCTGTTCGTCATCAAGCCCTCCGGGGTCTCGTACGACGACCTGGCGCCGGAGAACATGATCCTCTGCGATCTCGACGGCGCCGTCGTCCCCGGCACGCCGGGCAGCGACCGCAGCCCCTCGAGCGACACGGCGGCCCACGCCTACGTGTACCGGAACATGCCCGACGTCGGCGGTGTCGTGCACACCCACTCCGACTACGCGGTCGCCTGGGCGGCGCGCGGCGAGGAGATCCCCTGCGTCATCACGGCGATGGCCGACGAGTTCGGCGGACCGATCCCCATCGGCCCCTTCGCGATCATCGGCGACGACTCGATCGGCCGCGGCATCGTGGAGACCCTGCGGGGCCACCGCAGCCGCGCCGTGCTGATGCAGAACCACGGTCCCTTCACCATCGGCGTCAACGCCAAGGATGCCGTCAAGGCCGCCGTGATGTGCGAGGACGTCGCCCGCACCGTGCACATCGCCCGCCAGGCGGGGGAGCTCATCCCGATCCCGCAGGAGAAGATCGACGCGCTCTACAACCGGTATCAGAACGTCTACGGGCAGGGAACGGACGAACGGCGATGACCACCACGGGTGACACCGTCCTCGCGGAGGCGATCCGCGCCGGTCGCACCAGCCTCGGCATCGAGTTCGGCTCGACCCGGATCAAGGCGTGCCTCGTCGACGCCGATGCGCCGGCGACGGTGCTGGGCGTCGGCGCCCACGCGTGGGAGAACCGTCTCGAGGACGGCCGCTGGACCTATCCGCTCGACGCCGTCTGGGCGGGACTGCAGGACGCCTACGCCGACCTGGTGGCCGACGTCGAGCGCCGGCACGGGGTGCGGCTGGAGACCGTGGGCGCGATCGGCGTCTCGGCGATGATGCACGGCTACCTCGCCTTCGATGCGCACGGCGAGCTGCTCGTGCCCTTCCGCACCTGGCGCAACACCAGCACGGGTCCGGCCGCCGCGGAGCTGTCGGAGCTGCTGGGCGTGAACATCCCGCTGCGCTGGACGATCGCGCACCTGCGGCAGGCGGTGCTCGACGGCGAGCCGCACGTGGCGCGGCTCGCCGCGGTCACGACGCTGGCCGGCTACGTGCACGAACGCCTGACGGGTCGGCGTGTCCTGGGCGTCGGAGACGCCTCGGGCGTGTTCCCGATCGGCGCCGACACGGCGGACTACGACGAGCGCCTGGTCGCGCGCGTGGACGCGCTCATCGCGCGCGAGGGCGCCGCCCTCCCGCCGCTGCGCTCCCTGCTGCCCGAGGTGCTGCCCGCGGGCGCCGATGCGGGGTCGCTGACCCCCGAGGGCGCGGCGCTGCTCGATCCCCGGGGCGCGCTGCGGCCGGGCGTGCCGTTCTGCCCGCCCGAGGGCGACGCCGGCACCGGCATGGTCGCGACCGGCGCGGTCGCTCCGCGCACCGGCAACGTCAGCGCCGGCACGAGCATCTTCGCCATGGTCGTCCTGGAGCGGCCGCTCGCCGGGCGTCACCACGAGCTCGATCTCGTGACGACCCCCGCCGGCGACCCGGTCGCGATGGTCCACTGCAACAACGGCGCCAGCGAGCTCGCCGCCTGGGCGGGCCTGTTCCGCCGGTTCGCGGCGGCATCCGGTGCGCCCCTCGACGACGACGCCGTGTTCGAGGTCCTGCTGCGCGAGGCGCTCGAGGGCGATGCCGACGCGGGCGGACTGCTGGCCTACAACCACCTCGCGGGCGAGCCGATCGCCGGCCTCACGGCGGGGCGCCCGCTGTTCGTGCGCACGCCGGAGTCGACGTTCGACCTGGCCAACGTCATGCGCGCGCAGGTCTACGGCGTGTTCGGCACCCTCGCCCTGGGCATGACGGTGCTGCACGGGGAGGGCGTCGCGCTCGACCGGATGTACGCCCACGGCGGCGTCTTCCGCACCGCCGGCGTCGCGCAGCGCTTCCTCGCGGCCGCCCTCGACGCCCCCGTGGCCGTCGGCGACACCGCGTCCGAGGGCGGGGCGTGGGGCATCGCGGTGCTCGCGGCCTTCCGTCGCGCGGTCGCGGCGCGCGCCGCCGAAGGCCTCGGCGCCTACCTGGACGCCGTGGTGTTCGCCGATGCCGCGGCCGCCGTCGTCGACCCCGATCCCGCGGACGTCGCGGGATTCGCCCGCTATCTCGACCGCTACCGCGCCGGCCTCGCCGTCGAGGCGGCGGCCGTCACCGCTCTCTGAGGCCGCGCCCCTTCGCGGCCGCCCACCCCCGTCCCCACGACCGGAAAGACATCATGACCCTCTCCACCACTCTCGAGAACTACACCGTCTGGTTCGTCACCGGCAGCCAGGGGCTGTACGGCGAGGAGACGCTGCAGCAGGTCGCCGCGCAGTCGCAGGCGGTCGCCGCCGGTCTCGAGGGGCTGCCCGTGCGCGTCGTGTGGAAGCCGGTGCTGACCGACTCCGACAGCATCCGCCGCCTGGCCCTGGACGCCAACAGCGACGACTCCGTCATCGGCGTCGTCGCCTGGATGCACACCTTCAGCCCCGCCAAGATGTGGATCGCGGGCCTGGACGCACTGCAGAAGCCGCTGCTGCACCTGCACACGCAGGCCAACGTCGAGTTGCCCTGGAACGACATCGACTTCGACTTCATGAACCTGAACCAGGCCGCCCACGGCGACCGTGAGTTCGGCTACATCCAGACCCGGCTGGGGGTGGCCCGCAAGACCGTCGTGGGTCACGTCTCGAACCCCGCCGTGCGCGATCAGATCGAGCAGTGGCAGCGCGCCGCCGCCGGATGGCAGGCCGCCCGCACCCTCAAGCTCGCTCGCTTCGGCGACAACATGCGCTACGTCGCGGTCACCGAGGGCGACAAGACCGAGGCCGAGCTGCGCTTCGGCGTGCAGGTGAACACGTGGGGCGTGAACGAGCTCGCGGATGCCGTCGCCGCGGCATCCGACGCCGACATCGACGCCCTGGTGCAGGTGTACCTCGCCGAGTACGACGTCGCCGAGGAGCTGCGGCCCGGCGCCGAGCGCCACGCGTCGCTGCGCGACGGCGCGGCCATCGAGATCGGACTGCGCACCTTCCTCGAAGCCGGCGGCTTCGGCGCCTTCACGACCTCGTTCGAAGACCTCGGCGCGCTGACGCAGCTGCCGGGTCTGGCGGTGCAGCGGCTCATGGCCGAGGGCTACGGCTTCGGCGCCGAGGGCGACTGGAAGACCGCGATCCTCGTCCGCGTCGCCAACGTCATGGGCGCGGGCCTGCCGGGCGGTGCGAGCCTCATGGAGGACTACACCTACGACCTGGTCGCCGGGGACGAGAAGATCCTCGGCGCGCACATGCTCGAGGTCTCGCCGTCGCTGACGACCCAGAAGCCGCGTCTGGAGATCCACCCGCTCGGCATCGGCGGCAAGGACGACCCGGTGCGTCTGGTCTTCACCGCCGACCCCGGCCCCGCCGTCGTGGTCGCCATGAGCGACATGCGCGACCGCTTCCGGCTGGTCGCCAACGTGGTCGAGAACGTCGACGCGCCCGACCTGCCGAAGCTGCCGGTCGGACGCGCGATCTGGAAGCCGGCGCCCGACTTCGCGACCAGCGCCGCCTGCTGGCTGACCGCCGGTGCCGCGCACCACACCGTCATGACGACGGCGGTCGGCATCGAGGTCTTCCGCGACTTCGCCGACATCGCCGGCACCGAGCTCCTCGTGATCGACGAGGACACCACCGTCCGCGGCTTCCAGAAGGAGCTGCGCTGGAACCAGGCCTACTACCGCCTGGCCCAGGGATTCTGAGCCCCCTCGCCCGCCCTCGACACCACCTACCCGAAAGAGAAAGGTCTCGACGATGAGATCAGCACTGCTCCCGCCTGCCCCCGCGGCATCCGGGCGTTCGTCCCGCCGCGCGGTCGCGGCCGCCCTCGCCGGTGTGCTCGCGCTCAGCGGCGTCGGCCTCGCGACCCCCGGTGCCGCGTCGGCCGCCGGCGTGCCCGCCCCGACCGCGCACTACGACATGTCGCACAGCGGCACGACCCTGCTCGACGTCTCCGGCAACGGGCGCAACGCGACGCTGACGGGCCTCACGGACGGCTCCTTCGCCGACGCGGGCGGCGACGCCGTCCTGCGCTTCCGCGCCGACGGCTACGCGTCCCTCCCGTCGGGGCTCATCACCGCGGCGGACAACGACTTCACGGTCGAGTACACGGTGTCCACGCAGACCTCCGCGAACCACTTCGGCTGGGTCATCGGCGACGGCGTGGGCGCGTGGAACACGACGGCCCTCGGCAACCACATCTTCCTCAGCCCCCGCTCGGCTCAGGGCGGCTACACCGACCAGGTGCTGTCCGCGATCCGCGTCAAGAACGGCGGCAGCAACGGCGAGAGCCGTCTGCCGGCCGGCGGCGGGCTCAACCCCGGCTTCACGACCCTGACGATGGTGGGCTCGGGCAGCACGCTGACCCTGTACCGCGACGGCGTGCAGATCTCCACGCTCACGCACGCGCTCTCGCTCAGCTCGATCATCCCGACGGGCTCGGTGCTCGGCTACCTCGGCCGCTCGCTCTACCAGGGCGACCCGCTGCTGAAGGCGGACGTGTCCGACGTCAAGTTCTGGGACGTCGCGCTGTCGTCCTCCGACGTGTCGGCGAGCATGCCGACGGCGCAGCAGAAGAGCGCGACCACGTCGGCGCTGCTGCGCGGTGACGTCCTCGCGCAGATGCTGGGCTCCAACGCCTCGCTCTCGAGCGTGTCGTCGAACCTGACGCTGCCGGCGACGGTGAACGGCGTCTCCCTGACCTGGTCCTCCTCCAACCCGTCGGTCGTGTCGACCACCGGTGTGGTCTCCCGCTCCATCGGCGCGAACACGGCCGTCACCCTGACGGCGCAGACGGGCCTGTCCAGCACGCTGACCTTCGACGTGACGGTGCTCGCGCCCAGCGTCGCCGCCGACCTCGACGCCATCACGCTCGCGTCGCGCACCACCGAGAACCTCCCGCTGGCCACGAAGGGCGCCGTCAACGGCGCCGCCATCACGTGGACCTCCTCGGACGCGTCGCTGGTGACGCCGACCGACCCCGGCTACACGGCGCCGGCCGTCGGCGCGGCCGATCCGTACCGCGGCGGCGGCATCGTCGCGCGGCCCGCCTACGGCGCGGGCGACCGCACCGCGACCCTCACGGCCCACGCGACGCTCAACGGCGCCACCGCGGAGCGCAGCTTCACCGTGACCGTCGCCGAGCACGGTCGCTGGGCTCCGGATGCCGGCTACGCGGCGGCCTACTTCAAGTCCGACAGCGACGAGAAGATCTACCAGGCGGCCACGTCGGGCAACGACTTCTTCACGTTCTCGCCCGTCAACGGCGGCAACGCGGTCATCACCTCCACCGCCGACACGAAGGGCCTGCGCGACCCGTACATCCTCCGCTCGAAGGACGGCGACAAGTACTACATGGTCGCGACCGACCTGTGCATCGGATGCGGCACCGGCTGGGGCCCCGCCCAGTCGGCGGGAAGCCTGAAGATCGAGGTGTGGGAGTCGACCGACCTCGTCACCTGGAGCCGCACCAACGGTGAGAACACGGGCATCACCGTCAACCAGCCCGCGGCGGGCATGACCTGGGCGCCCGAGGCGTACTGGGACGACGACCTGCAGTCCTACGTCGTGTTCTTCGCGTCGCGGCTGTACTCGGATGCCAGCCACACCAACAGCGACAACCTGTATGCGCGCATGTTCTACGTGCTGACGCGGGACTTCCGCACCTTCACGTACCCGCCGACGAGCTGGCAGGACACCGGCTACGCCCGCATCGACTCGACCGTCACGAAGATCGGCGACTACTACTACCGCTTCACCAAGAACGAGGAGGGCGGCGCCGCCGGCACCCTCGAGGCGGGCAAGGACATCTTCCTCGAGCGTTCGAAGGTGCTCACGGCGCCCACGACCGCGTCGAGCTGGACGGCCGACCCGTCGACGACGTGGCAGCTGGTCGACACGCACATGACCTCGCTCGAGACCGGGCAGGCGGGCGAGGGCCCCGAGATCGTCAAGCTCAACGAGGGCGACCCCAACAACACGGGCGACGGCTACGTCTTCCTCGTCGACAACTACGGCGCGGGCGGCTACCGGGCCTTCCTCACGAGCGGCGGCGCCATCGCCTCGAGCACGCAGAGCGACCGGCTGTCGCAGCGGTCGACGTGGAACGTGCGGGCCACCGGCGGCCTGCCCGCCAGCCCCCGGCACGGCGCGTTCGTGAGCGTCACCCAGGGTGTGCTCGACGCGATGCACGCGTGGACCGGCGTCTCCGCGGTGGCCTCCACCACCACGCTGAGCGCCCAGGGCCGCGAGGTCACGGCGCGCGTCGCCGCGGCGGACGGCGGCGACGTCGTCGGCACGGTGACCTTCTCCGGCGGCGGCTGGAGCGCCACCGTGGCGCTGTCCGACGGTGCCGCCCACGTCGAGGTGCCCGGAACGGTCTCGGCCGTCACGGCGCACTACGACGGCTACCGCGACGGGCTGGTCAGCGCGTCGACGTCGGCATCCGTCTCGTTCGGGCCGCGCATCGCCGTCGCCGCGACGACGCGCTGCGTGCTCGGCAAGGTGGTCGAGGTCGTCACCGTGACGAACAACGAGACCGTCGCGGTCTCGGCGGCGCTCGCGAGCCCGTCCGGCGCGAAGACGGTCTCCGTCCCGGCCGGCAAGAGCGTGTCGACGACGTTCACCACGCGCGAGAGCGCGCTGGCGGCGCACACCGTGACCGTGACGGCCACGGCCGCCGGCAACGCGTCGTCGACGGTGCAGACGGCGACGGTGGCGGCCGCCTCCTGCCGCTGATCGCCTGAGGGGAGGGGTCCGCCGCGAGGCGGACCCCTCTTCCCGTTCCGCGGCCGCCCCGCCGCGCAGGGACGCTAGCGTGGGACGGTGACGAGTCCCGCAACGGCCAGCATCCCCCTCGACAGCGCTCAGCGGTGGCGCGCCTTCTGGGTCTGCGTCTCGGTCGCGGCGCTGACCATCCTCGATCTGAGCAAGGTGAACGTCGCCCTGCCCTCGATCGAGAAGGCGCTGGGCGCCGGCTCGACGCAGCTGCAGATCGTCGTCTCGGGCTACGTGCTGATGTTCGGGCTGGCGCTCGTGCCCTTCGGGCGCCTCGGCGACCAGCGCTCCCGCAAGACCCTGTTCCTCGTCGGGCTGAGCCTGTTCCTCGTCACGAGCATCGTGTGCGCCGTCGCGCCCACCATCGAGGTGCTCATCGCGGGCCGCCTCGTGCAGGGACTGGCGGCCGGCATCCAGATGCCCCAGGTGCTCGGGACCATCCAGCAGATCTTCGTCGGCGCCGAGCGCGGGCGCGCGTTCGGCCTGTTCGGCGCGACGATCGGCATCGCGACGGCGATCGGCCCGACGCTGGGCGGGCTCATGATCGCGCTCGGCGGAGCCCAGGACGGCTGGCGGTGGATCTTCTGGATCAACGTGCCGCTGTGCGCGCTCGTGATCGCGGGCGTGCTCGGACTGCTGCCGCGTACCCGCCGCTCGACGCCCGGGCGGCTCCAGCTCGATCCCGTCGGGCTCGTGCTGCTGGCCTTCACGATCATCACGCTCATGTGGCCGTTCCTGTTCACCACCGGGGCTCCGAGCGACGACCCGCGTCGGTGGTGGTCGCTCGTGCTGTTCGTGGTGTTCGTGACCGCGTTCACGTGGTGGGAGCGGCGCTACGCGGCATCCGGCCGGTCGCCTCTCGTGCCGTTCTCGCTCTTCTCGATCTCGTCCTTCCGCAACGGCACGCTCGTGGTCACGACCTACTTCACCGCGATCCCGGCGATGTTCCTGCTCACGACGCTGTTCCTGCAGACCGGGGTCGGCACCGAGCCGGTGTTCGCGGGCATGGTCTCGATCGGCTTCGCGGTCGCCAGCGCGATCACCGCCTGGTTCGGCGGCAACCTGGTCGCGCGGCTCGGGCGGCCGCTCGTGGTGTGGGGCCTGGTGATCGTGCTCGTCAGCGTGGCGGCCCTCGCCGTCGTCGCCTACACGGTGCCGGCCGGGGTCGTCGAGTACGCGATGGCGGCGGTCATGGTCGTCGCCGGTGCGGGCGCCGGACTCGTGGTCGCCCCCAACCAGACGCTCACCCTCGCCGACATCCCCACCCGCGCGGGCGGGTTGGCGGGCTCCGTCGGCCAGCTCGGACAGCGCGTCGGGACCGCCGTCGGCACGGCGATCGGCCTGTCGTTGTTCTACTCGACGATCTACCGGGAGAAGGGTGAGGGGCACGACGGGCTCGAGGTCTTCCACAACGCGTACGCGTACGGGATGGTCGCGGTGGGCGTCTTCGTCGCGATCGCCCTGCTGATCGGCGTCATCGATCTCGGGGTGCGGCGCCGCGCGGCCCAGGACTGAGGGCTCCGCCGCGGGCCTTCCGGGCGATGTCGCCGGCTCCGCCTACCGTGGAGTCATGCGCATCCTGCACACCTCGGACTGGCACATCGGGCGGACCTTCCACGGTCATTCCACGCTCGACGCGCTCCGCGGGGTGCTCGAGGCGCTCACGGGACAGGTGCGCGAGCACGACGTCGACGTCGTGATCGTCGCCGGCGACGTCTTCGACTCCGCCGCTCCGGCCGCCGCCTGCTACACGCTCCTCTCCGACACCCTCCGGGCGCTCGCCGACACCGGGGCCCAGGTCATCGTGACCAGCGGCAACCACGACTCGGCCGCGCGTCTGGGCTTCCAGGCGGGCCTGCTGCGCGACGACATCCACGTGCGCACCGACCCGGAGCGCCTCGACGAGCCGATCACCGTGTCCGATGCGCACGGCCCGGTGCACTTCTACGGCATCCCCTACCTCGAGCCGGCGCTGCTGCGCGCGTCGTGGCCCCAGGCGCGCACGCACGCCGACGTGCTCGGGCACGCGATGCAGCGGGTGCGCGCCGACCGGGCCATCCGGGGCGGGCGCGCGGTCGCCATCGCGCACTGCTTCGCCGCGGGCGTCGAGCCGACCCCTCACCTCGAGCGCGACATCCAGCAGGGCGGGCTCGACGTCGTGCCGCTGTCGGTGTTCGACGGAGTGGACTACGCGGCGCTCGGACACATCCACGGCCGCCAGCGGCTCGCCCCCCACGTGCGCTACGCCGGCGCCCCCCTCCACTACAGCTTCGGCGAGGGCGACAAGCCGCGCGGGTCGTGGCTGGTCGAGCTGGATGCCGAGGGTGCGGCCGAGGCGACGTGGCTCGCGCTGCCGGTGCCGCGCCGGCTCGTCACGCTGCGCGGCCCGTTCGCCGAGATCCTCTCCTCTCCCGCGCATGCCGCGGCGCAGGACGCGTGGGTGAGCGTCGAGTACACCGACGCGCTGCCCGAGCGCGATCCGCTGCGCCGCCTCCAGGAACGGTTCCCGTTCTGCGCCAAGGTCGTGCACGCTCCGGCCGTGGTGCGCAGCGACGACGGGCGCTCGTACTCCCAGCGCGTGCGCGCCGCGCGCAGCGACGCCGAGCTCGTCGACGCCTTCCTCACGCACGTGCGGGAGGGCGAGGGCGCGACGGCGCGCGAACGCGAGCTCCTCGGCGACGTCCTCGACGAGCGCATCCGCGTCGAGGCGTTCGCGTGATCCTCCTCCGGCGTGCGGAGCGACGGTCATGAAGCTGCACCGGCTCGAGCTCACCGGTTTCGGTCCGTTCCGCGACACGCAGGTGGTCGACTTCGACGCCTTCGACGACGACGGCCTGTTCCTCATCTCCGGGCGCACCGGCACGGGCAAGTCCAGCATCCTCGACGGGGTCAGCTTCGCCCTCTACGGCACCGTGCCCCGCTACGAGGGCGGCGAGAAGCGGCTGCGTAGCGACCACGCCCACCCCGCCGACCCCACCGAGGTGCGGCTGGAGTTCACGGTGGGCGCGCGGCGGTGGCGGGTGACGCGGGCTCCCGAGTACGACCGTCCCGCCAAGCGCGGCGGCGGTCTGACGACGGCGCCGGCCCGCGCCGAGCTCGACGAGTTCGTCGACGGCGCCTGGGTCGGCCGCGCCGCCAAGCCGCGCACCGTCGGCGAGGCGCTGGGCGAGGTGCTGGGGCTGAACGCCGCGCAGTTCCAGCAGGTCATCCTGCTGGCGCAGAACAAGTTCTCGCGGTTCCTGCTCGCTCCGGGCGACGAACGCCAGACGCTGCTGCGCACGCTCTTCGGCACACGTCGCTTCGAGCGCTACCGTGACGACCTGGAGCAGCGCCGCCGCGACGCCGCCGATGCACTGAAGGCCGTGGACGGACGGGCCCGCACCCTCCTGGGCGAGGCCGAGCGTCTCATCGGCACCCACGGTCTCGAGCCCGCCGACGGCGCGAGCGCGGCCGACGCGCCCCTGCCCGAGCGGCGGGCCGCCGCCGAGCGGGCGCTCCAGCGTGCGCAGTACCGCGTCGAGCAGGCCGACCTCGCGCGCCGCGGCGCCGACGCCGCCTCCGAGGCCGCGGCGGCGGCGCACGCCGCTCTGCTGGCGCGCGCGGAGCGCGGGCGCGAGCGCGCGGCGCTCCGCGAGAGGCTGAGCGGGCTCGAGGAGCGCTCCGCCGCCGTCGACGCCGACCGCCGGCGCCTCGCTGACGCGCGGGCCGCCGCACTGCTGCGGGCGCCGGGGGATGCCGCGGAGCGCGCCGACCGTGCCGCCGCGACGGCCGCGGCGGATGCCGCGGCGGCTTGGCGACGATGGACCGACGGCGGGGGAGACGCCGACGCCGATGTGGCGGCGCTCGTCGACACCCTCACCGGAGACCTCGTGCGGTGGGAGGCCGCCGCCGCGCACGAGCGCGAGCTCGACGAGCGGGCGGCCGCGCACGTCGAGACGACGCGCGTCGTCGCCGACCTCCGCGCCGCGTGCGACGCCCTCGACGAGCGGCGCGCGGGGGTGCCGGCCGCGCGCGCCGCCCTGGACGAGCAGATCGTCCGGGCGGAGGCCGGTGCGGCGCGCCGCGACGAGCTCGACGCCGAGCGCGCACGGCTCCGTGACGTGCTCGACGCCGCACGCCGCGCCGAGGCGCACACGGACGCGCTGACCCGCGCCGAGACCGCGTACGCCCGGGCGTCGGCGGCGACGGAGGCCGCAGCGGCCGAGGTCGGCGCCCTGCTGCGCCGGCGACTCGCCGGGGCCGCGGGCGAGCTCGCGGCCGCTCTGATCCCGGGCGAGCCCTGCGCGGTCTGCGGCTCGACGGCCCATCCCCGTCCCGCACACAGGGGCGACGAGCCGGTGACGGACGAGGTGCTCGCCGCCGCCGAGCGTGCGCGCGACGCCGCGGTCGCGGCCGAGGGGACCGCCCGCGAAGCGGCGGCCCGCGTGCGCGACGAGCTCGCCCAGGCCCGGGCGGAGGCCGCGGGCCTGGAGGTGGCCTCGGCCGAGGAGCAGCTCGCGAGCGCCGCCGCCGCGGCCGCCGCGGCGGCGCAGGCCGCTGCCCTGCTCGACGAGCTCCACGCCCGCCGCCGCGAGCTCGATGCCGCCGCCGCCCTCGCCGAGACCGAACGCGCGCGCGTGGCCGACGACCTCGCCGCCGCCCGCGAACGGCTCCGCGGCCTCGAGAGCGACATCGCGCGGCTGACGGCAGCCGTCGTGGAGGGGCGCGGGGGCTTCGACAGCGTCGCCGCGCGGATCGCCGCGACGGCGGCGGAGCGGGATCGGGCGCGCGCCGTCGTGGCCGCCGTCGCCGCGCGCGATGAGAGACTCCGCGTCCGCGACGCCGCGACGGCCGAGTTCGAGACCCGCCTCGCGTCGTCGCCGTTCGCGGATGCCGCCGCGGTCCGTGCGGCACTCCTCGACGACGCCGGCATCGCGCAGCTCGACGCCGAGGTCGCCGACCACGCGGCCCGGCTGACGGCGACGCGCGCACGGCTGCTCGAGCTCGAGCTCGACGCCGTCGGCGACGAGATCGATGCCGACGCGCTCGCCCGTTCCGCCGAGACCGCGGCCGCGGCGGACGCGGCCCGCGCCGAGGCGATCGCCGCGCACACCGGCGCGGACGGTGTCGCCGCACGCCTGGACGATCTGCTGCGGCAGGTCGATGCGGCACTGGTCGCGGTGCAGGAGAGCGGCGAGGACGCCGCCGCCGTCATCCGCCTGGCCGACACGGTCGCCGGTCGCGCGCCCAACACGATGAAGATGGATCTGGAGACGTTCGTGCTGGCCGCCGAGCTCGAGGAGATCGTCGCCGCCGCCAACGTCCGGCTCGCCGAGATGTCGTCGGGCCGGTACACCCTGCACCATTCCGACGCCCGTGCCGCCCGCGGACGGGCATCGGGACTCGGCATCGACGTGCTCGACGCGCACACGGGCCGACTGCGCTCACCCCAGTCTCTCTCCGGCGGCGAGACCTTCCTCGCCTCGCTCGCCCTCGCCCTCGGTCTGGGCGAGGTGGTCACCTCGCGCGCCGGCGGCATCCGCCTGGACACCCTCTTCGTCGACGAGGGCTTCGGCTCCCTCGACCCCGAGACGCTCGAGCTCGCCATGCGCACCCTCGACGACCTCCGGGCGGGCGGGCGCACCGTCGGCGTCATCAGCCACGTCGAGGCGATGAAGGAGCAGCTGCCCGCCCAGATCCTCGTGACCTCGACGCACGAAGGGCCGAGCGTCATCCGTCAGGATGCCGCCCGGCCCTCGGCCGAGAGCGCGCGCGAGGCGCGCTGAGCGCTACTGCAGGTAGGTCTTCGCGGAGGCCAGGATCTCCTGGTACAGCGTGCGCAGCAGGTCGGCGGCGCTCTCATCGGCGCCGATGCTGGTGATGGTCTGCTGGACGAGGTCTTCGACGCCGCTGTCCCCGGTCACCAGCAGCGTCTGGCCGATGATGATGAGCGACTCGTCGGGGAGCACCTCCTCGATGACGTCCGGCGTGGCGGTCGGGTCGACCTCGGCGAAGATGTCGTTGACCTTCGGGCGGACGTCGGCGATGAACGCCTGCTCGGCGGCGGTCTCCTCGGCCGCGTCGGCCTCGCTGTCGTCGGTCGGCAGACCGGCGCCGGGCGTGACCTCCGCCGACGGCGTCGCGGAGGGGGCCAGCACGTCATCGATCGACGACCCGGCCGCGGAGAGGCCGAGAAGCACGATCGACCAGATCAGGGCGAACGCACCGATCGTCGCGCCCACGAGCGACAGCACGAGCGCCGTGATGCTCAGCGGCTTGCCGCCGTAGCGCTTGCCGGCCAGCCCGACGATCGAGAAGATGAAGCCCGCCAGCAGCAGCAGACCGCCGATGAGCACGGCCACGAGGCCGACCCACGGCACGGGCACGAGGCCGACGAGGCTGAGGATCGTTCCGCCCGCCGCCAGTCCGAGCGCCGTCCACGCGATCGCCTTGGACCGGGTGTCGGGCTGTCCCGGCTGCGGAGGGACGGGGCCGGGCGGCACCGCCCCGGGCTGTCCGAACGACGCGGCCGCGTATCCGGGCTGGCCGTACGGGGCTGCCGCGGGCGGCACGGGGGGCAGCGGGGGCGCGGTCGGCGCCACGTACGCGTCGCCGTAGCCGCCGGTGGCCGGCGGGTAGGCCTCGGTCGGCTGGGCATCCGGGGTGGGGTAGGCCTGGGTGGGCTGGTCGTCCGCCGGAGCGGACGCGGCGGCATCCGGGGTGTCGCCGGGGGCGCCGTCGGGGTCGGTGGGCGGAGGTGTCGACATGCACTTTTCCTTCGTCTTGTCCGTCACGGCGCAGCACGGCTCTCCGTGGAGAGGATGCGCGGATACATAGACACTATCGAGTGCGCCCCGCTCCGCGGGCTTTCTCACGCCGCATCCCCTCCCTGCGGAAGGCCGATGTGGGTCAAGATGGGACGGCGTGGCAATCCCCGTCGGCACGGGGGAAGGAAGGACGACATGACACTCACCTCGGTACTCCTGGACACCCCCTCCTCGGTTGCGGCGCGTCTCGGGTGGGATCCCGGCACGAGCGTGCACGATCGCCGCCGCATCCTCGCGAAGGAGCTCATCGCCGCGCGTCTCGGCTGCGACATGACCGAGATCCGCATCGAGCGCGAGGCCCCGCGCGGCTTCGGCTACCACACGCGTCTCATCGCCTCGCGCGACGGGCAGGAGCTGCCGATCGCGATCGTCACGGCGAGCTATCGCGCGGCGACGGTCGTCGCGATCTGCGACCCCGGCCTGCCGCTGGGCATCGACATCCGCGACATGACGCCGGAGCAGGCCGACATCCGGCTGATGCAGAAGCACTCGCACCTGTTCGACCCGAACAACATCCCCGACCTGTTGCAGCACTGGGTGCGCGTGCAGGCGGTGCTCGAGGCCGACGGACGCGGGGTGCGCGTCGCCCCCGAGCGCGTGCGGCTCGACATGGGGCGGCTCAAGGGGTGGATCCCCGACCGCAACATGAAGTACACCCTGGTCGACGCCTCGCGCGACAGCTGGGTCATCACGGTCGCGATCGGAACGCTCCCCGCCGCCTGAGCACCGCCTTCATCCGTCCCCTCGCGTCGCCTCGCGCGGCGCGACACGACGACACGGGACGGATGAACGGCGACGGGGGTCAGGCGGGCGGCAGCGCCCGGTCGAGCTCGGCGAGCCAGACCGCGGGGTTGCCGTCGCTGGGGGCGCGCCAGTCGCCGCGCGGCGACAGCGAGCCGGCCGCGAGCACCTTGGGGCCGTTGGGGATCGCCGTGCGCTTGAACTGGGCGAAGCCGAAGAAGCGGCGCAGGAACACGCGCAGCCAGCGCACGACGGTGTCGCGGTCGTACGCGTAGCGGTCGGATGCCGGGAAGCCGGGCGGCCATGTCCCGGCATCCGCGTCGCGCCAGGCGCGCTCGGCGAGGAAGGCGATCTTCGACGGACGCAGGCCGTAGCGCAGCACGTGGAACAGCGTGAAGTCGTGCAGGGCGTACGGGCCGATCGTGTCTTCGGTGGACTGCACCTTGCCGTCCTGGCCCGCCGGGACGAGCTCGGGGCTGATCTCGGTGTCGAGCACCGACTGCAGCACGGCCTTCGCCTCGTCGGTGAGGGCGGTCCCGTCGCCGTCGGAGTGGGCGATCACCCAGCGGATGAGGTGCTGGATCAGGGTCTTGGGCACGCCGGCGTTGACGGCGTAGTGGCTCATCTGGTCGCCGACGCCGTAGGTGGCCCACCCGAGGGCGAGCTCCGACAGGTCGGAGGTGCCGACGACGAAGCCGCCGTTCTGGTTCGCGAGTCGGAAGAGGAAGTCGGTGCGGGCGCCGGCCTGCACGTTCTCGAACGTCACGTCGTAGACCGGCTCGCCGTCGGCGAAGGGATGGCCGATGCCCGTGAGCAGTGCGGTCGCCATCGGACGGATGTCGATGGTCTCGATCGACGCGCCGATCGCCTCGGCGAGGGCGATCGCATTCGACTTCGTGTGATCGCTCGTCGCGAAGCCCGGCATCGTGTAGGCGAGGATGTCGCTGCGCGGGCGGCCCATCCGGTCCATCGCGCGGGCGACCACGAGCAGGGCGTGGGTCGAGTCCAGGCCGCCCGAGACGCCGATGACCGGCTTGGGCGAGCCGATCGCGCGCATGCGCTGCTCGAGGGCGGAGACCTGGATGCTGAACGCCTCGAAGCAGTCCTGGTCGAGACGGGCCGCGTCGTCGGGGACGAACGGGAAGCGGTCGAGCGCGCGGCGCAGACCGATGTCGGATGCCGGGGGGTCGACGGTGAAGGCGACCGTGCGCGCGCCGGGCGCGCTGACGCGGCGGTTGTCGTCGAAGGTCCCCTGCCGGAGCCGGTCCTGGCGCAGGCGGTCGAGGTCGACGTCGGCGACCGAGGAGCGCGGGCCGTCGGGGAAGCGCTCGCTCTCGGCCAGGAGGGCGCCGGACTCGTAGATCATCGTCTGGCCGTCCCACGACACGTCGTTCGTCGACTCGCCGATCCCCGCCGCGGCGTACACGTAGGCGGCGTTGCAGCGGAACGACTGCGCCTTCGCGAGCAGGTGCCGGTCGTCGGCCCGGGCGACCGTGATGGGGCTGCCGGACAGGTTGAGCAGCACCGTCGCGCCGGCGAGGGCGGCGGCCGAGGACGGCGGGATCGGCACCCACATGTCCTCGCAGACCTCGGCGTGCACGACGAGCCCGGGCACGTCGGTCGCGGCGAACAGCAGGTCGGCGCCGACCGGCACCTCCTGACCTGCGAGGACGGTGGCGGCCGGGGCGCCCGCGCCGGCGGCGTACCACCGGGCCTCGTAGAACTCGCGGTAGGTCAGCGGGTAGCTCTTCGGGACGACGCCGAGCACACGGCCGCGGTGGATGAGGACCGCGCAGTTGTACACGCGGGCGTCCAGGCGCAGCGGCGCGCCGACGGCGATGAGCGGCCGGAGCTCGCGCGACGCCTCGACGAGCGTCGCGATGGCCGCGTGGACGGCGTCGAGCACGGCATCCTGCATGACGAGGTCGTCGATGGCGTATCCGCTGAGGCAGAGCTCGGGGAAGACCGCGACGGCGACCGCGTCGTCGCTCAGGGCCCGGGTCGCGTCGATGACGGCCTCGGCGTTTCGCGCCGGGTCGGCGATGGCGACGGGGATCGTGGCGGCGGCGACGCGCGCGAAGCCGTGCCGGTAGACGCTCTCGAACGGCAGGTTCTCGATCACGTGTCCAGTCTGGCAGGTGCACGGCGCTCCGGCGTGTGCGCGGCGGCCCGCGGTGCGCGATGTCGGGGCCTGCGACTAGCGTCGAAGACGGAAGGGCGACATGCGATACATCGAAGACAGCGGCAGCGGGGCGCGCATCGTCTGGAGCGCGACCGATCTGAAGGCCGCTGCGGAGTGCGAGTTCGCCTGGCTCCGGGCGATCGACGCGAAGCTCGGACGGGTGCCCGCGGTGGAGGAACCCACCGATCTCACCCTCGAGCGGGCGGGACGGCTGGGGACGCAGCACGAACGGCGCCAGCTCGAGGCGTACCGCGCGCAGTACCCGGGCCGTGTGGTCGAGCTGCCCGAGACGCGGTCCTCGGATGCCGAGGCCGTCGCCGTCGCGGTCGCCGCGACCACCGCGGCGCTGGCCGATCCGACGGTCGCCGTCGTGTATCAGGCCGTCTTCGCGACGGACGAGTTCGTGGGCTTCGCCGACTTCCTCGTCCGCGACGACCCGACGGCCGCCGCGCCCACGCCGTGGGTCGTGCAGGACACCAAGCTCGCCCGCCGCGCGCGGGTGACGGCGCTCATGCAGCTCGCGGCATACGTCGATCAGCTCGACCGTCTCGGCGTCGCGCGCAGCGACCGGGTGGAGCTGCTGCTGGGCGACGGCTCGACCTCGACGCACGCCGTGCGCGACCTCATGCCGGTGTTCCGCCTGCGGCGCGAGCGCCTGCGTGCGCTCATCGCCGACCGCGATCTGGCCGCCGGTGCCGACGGTGACGCGATCGCGTGGGGCGACGACCGCGGCGCCCTGCGCATCGTGGCGTGCGGCCGGTGCGCGACGTGCGACGCGGAGGTCGTCGCCCACCGCGACCTGCTGCTGGTCGCCGGCATGCGTCCGGTCCAGCGGGATCGGCTGCGCCTGGACGGCATCCGCACGATCGACGCGCTCGCGGCGGCGCGCGAGGCCCCGGCGCGCATGTCGTGGGACGCGTTCGCGGGCCTGCGCACGCAGGCCCGACTCCAGCTCGAGAGCCCGGCCGGCGGCGTCGGGGATGCGGCGCCGACCTCGGAGCTGCCGCCGGTGCCGACCTACGAGGTGGTGCTCCCGACGGCCATCGGCGCGCTCCCGCGCCCCGACCGCGGCGACCTGTTCTTCGACTTCGAGGGCGACCCGCTCTACACCGAGTCCGCCGACGGTGCCCCCGGGACGACCGGGGCGACGGGGACGAGCGGTGCGATGTGGGGGATCGACTACCTGTTCGGGTGGGTCGACGACGACGAGCAGTACGCGGCGCTGTGGGCGCACACCTTCGCCGAGGAACGCCGGGCGCTCGAGGACTTCCTCGACCTCGTGGCGCTGCGTCGGCGCGCCCACCCCGGCATGCACATCTACCACTACGCGCCGTACGAGCCGACCCACCTGCTCGCGATGGCCGCCCGCTACGGCGTGCGCGAGGCCGAGGTCGACACGCTGCTGCGCGAGGGCGTCTTCGTCGATCTCTACCCGATCGTGCGCCGGGCGCTGCGGGTGGGGTCGCGCTCGTACTCGATCAAGAAGCTGGAGCCGCTCTACATGGGCGCCGAGGTGCGCACGAGCGACGTCCAGCGCGGCGACGACTCGATCGTGAAGTACGTCGAGGCCCGCGCGGCGATCGAGTCGGGGGCGCCGGATGCGGGGGCCGCCATCCTCGACGACCTCGCGGACTACAACCGCTACGACTGCGTCTCCACCCGCAGGCTGCGCAACTGGCTCGTCGACCGGGCCCGCGAGGCGCGCCTCGTGCCCTCGGCGGACGTCGACGCCGCGGAGCGTCCCTACGAGCCCTCCCCGCGGGCGGAGGCACTGAACCGGATGGCGGTGGCGGCGGCATCCGCGGCGGCACCTGACGAGACGGCCGTGCTCGCCCTCCGGCTCGGCGCGGCCGCGATCGACTACTACCCGCGCGAGGCGAAGACGTTCTGGGCGACGCACTTCCTGCGCCTGCGCGAGCCGGTGTCGATCTGGGAGGACACGCGCGACGTCATCGTCTTCGACCACGACCGCTGCCGCATCCTGAGCGACTGGCACATCCCGGAGGGAGGTCGGGTGCAGCGACGCGTGGTGGAGCTGCGCGGCGACCTCGCCCCCGGGACGAAGCTGAGCGCCGACGGCTCGGCGTTCGTGCTCTACGAGCTGCCCGCGCCGTTCCCGATCGACACGAGTCCGCGCTGGATCCACGCCGCACGATCGGTGCGGATCGTCGACGTGCTCGATGACGGCGTGGTCGTGGAGGAGAACTCCGTGCAGGGCTTCACCTGGCAGGAGCTGCCCCTCGCGCTGACCCCGCCCGCCCCGCCCCAGGCGGGATCGCAGCAGGCCGCGATCGATCAGTGGGCCGATGGGCTCATCGACTCCGGCGCCGCCCGCACCGCGGACTTCCCGCGGGATGCCGCGACCGACCTCCTGCTGCGCCGTCCGCCGCGCACGCGTCGGGGCGGGCTCACGCGGGCGGTCATCGCCGGCGACCTGCCCCGCGACGACGTCGACGACATCGCGCGGTCGGTGCACGATCTGGACCACAGCTACCTGGCGGTCCAGGGCCCGCCGGGCACGGGCAAGACCTACGTCGGATCGCACGTCGTGGCGCGGCTGGTGCGTGAGCACGGCTATCGCGTCGGGGTCGTGGCGCAGTCCCACGCCGTCGTCGAGAACATGCTCGCGCGCATCGTCGAGGCGGGCGTGCCGGCCGAGCTCGTCGCGAAGGCCATGAAGGGCAAGGGGCCCGCGTCCGGTTCCGAGCCGTTCACCCCCATCGCCAAAGACGGCTACGCCGCCTTCGCCGCCGACCATCCCGGGGGCTTCGTGATCGGGGGCACCGCCTGGGACCTCAGCCACGCCGGACGCGTGCCGCGCGGAAGCCTCGACCTGCTGGTCATCGACGAGGCGGGCCAGTTCTCGCTCGCCTCGACGATCGCCGTCTCGGTCGCCGCCCCGCGCCTGATGCTGCTGGGCGACCCCCAGCAGCTCCCGCAGGTGAGCCAGGGCACGCACCCCGAGCCGGTGGACACATCGGCGCTCGGCTGGGTCATGGACGGCGCCGCCGTCATCGCGGAGGATCGCGGCTTCTTCCTCGCGCAGACCCGCCGCATGCGCCCCGAGGTCGCGGCGCCGGTGTCGGAGCTGTCGTACGACGGGAAGCTGGCCGCGCATCCGTCGACCGCGGCGCGCCGCCTCGCGGGCATCCTGCCCGGCGTCGTGCCGGTCGCGCTCGCGCACACCGGCAACGCGACCCAGTCGCCGGAGGAGGCGGAGGCGGTCGTCGCGCTCGTGCGCGACCTCGTCGGCCGCGAATGGACCGCCGCCGCGGGCGCCGCGCCGAGGCCGCTCGAGCCGGACGACCTCATCGTCGTCACCCCGTACAACGCGCAGCAGGTGCTGGTCGAGGCGGCGCTGGTCGCGGCCGGGTTCGGCACGGTCCCGGTGGGCACGGTCGACAAGTTCCAGGGGCAGGAGGCCGCGGTCGCGATCGTCTCGCTCGCGGCATCCAGCGGGCGGGACGCACCGCGGGGCCTCGAGTTCCTGCTGCTGCAGAACCGTCTGAACGTCGCGGTCTCACGCGCCGAGCACACGGCCTACGTCGTGTACGGCACGGGGCTGCTCGACGATCTGCCGCGCACGCCCGACGGGGTCACCCGCCTCAGCGCGTTCGCGCGGCTCGTCGGCGCGGACCGCACGTAGACTCGCCGCAAGACGTCCCTGCCGGCGGGCGGCCCCGGCGCCGCGGCCGACGCACCGCGAGAAGGAGGACGGCATGAACGATGAGACGCCCCGGCAGTTCGAGATCGACCTGCCCCCCGAGATCGTGGCGGGCACGTACGCCGACTTCGCGAACGTCTGGCACACCCCCGACGTGTTCGTGATGGACTTCGTCTGCCTCGCCCGGCCCCCGCAGGCGGGGGTGGATGCCGAGGGTGCCCCGGTCACGGTCGTGCCCGGCCGCGTCGTCCAACGGGTGCGCATCCCTCCCCAGCAGGTGTTCGAGCTCGCGAAGGCGCTCACCCAGCAGCTGGAGTTCTGGGAGCAGGAGACGGGGCGTCGCTCCGAGGCGTGAGCCGCCTGTGAGGTCACGTCACCCGCGGGGGCTATACTCACCGAGGCCCGTCACCGCGTATCCGAGCGCGGCGGGCCCCGATCCGAGGCGGTGAGACACCATGGCAGACGATAGTAGGCGCGCCGCGGTGGGCGCCGCCGGCATCACCTCGCTCTGAGAGCCGGCCCCTCCGCGGCGCTTCCGTGCGCGCCGTCAGCCGCGCGCACCCCGCGCCCACCCGACACGGGTGCGCGATGATCCGCGCCTGCGCCACCCCCGCGCCGCGCGCCATCCGGAGGAGGACCGACATGACCCTGATCGACAACGCCGTGTACAAGGACGGTGTCCGCGTCGCGACGCCGGCCTCGTTGGACGAGGCCTACGCGCTGCAGGAGGCGCACGCGGGCTTCGCCTGGATCGGTCTCTACCGGCCGTCCGAGCAGGAGCTCGCCTCGGTGGCCGCCGAGTTCGAGCTGCACCCCCTCGCCATCGAGGACGCCGCCCTGGGCCACCAGCGCTCGAAGGTGGAGCGCTACGGCGACACGCTCTTCGTGGTGCTGCGCCCGGCCCGCTACGACGACGAGCGCGAAGAGCTCGACATCGGCGAGCTGCACCTCTTCGTCGGCCCCGACTTCCTCATCACCATCCGCCACGCCGAGTCGCCCGACCTCGGTGCCGTCCGGCGGCGGCTCGAGGAGCAGCCCGAGCTGCTGGCACTCGGGTCGGAGGCCGTCCTGTACGCGGTGTTGGATCGCGTGGTCGACGAGTACGAGCCGCTCGTCGCCGGCATCGAGAACGACATCGACGAGATCGAGGACGACCTGTTCGGCGACGCCGACGACGACGCGCTCTCCCGCCGCATCTACGAGCTGTCGGGCGAGCTGAACCGGTTCGCGCGCGCGACGCATCCGCTGGTGCCGATCATCGAGTGGCTGCAGCGGGGCCATGAGGCGTACCACGTCGACATCGAGCTGCAGCGCCGGCTGCGCGACGTCCGCGACCACGCGCTGCGGGTCACGGAGCGCATCGACGGGTTCCGCGCCGTGCTGGACAAGGCGCTCACCGTGCACTCGGCGCTCGTCGCCCGGCGGCAGACCGAGGTCAACCTCGCGCAGAACGAGCAGGTCAAGAAGATCTCCTCGTGGGCGGCCATCATCTTCGCGCCGACGCTGATCGGCACCGTCTACGGCATGAACTTCGACGTCATGCCGGAGCTGCACTGGGAGTACGGCTATCCGGTCGCCCTCACGGTGATGATCACGTTCCCGGCCGTGCTGTACGTCATCTTCAAGCGCCGCCGCTGGCTGTGACCGCCACCCGCGCTTCGTCCGTCCCGCGGCGCCGCTTCGCGGCGGCGATGGCGACCGGAGCGGACGGATGAAGGCGTCGGCGGCGGGTCAGACGGTGCCGTAGAGGCGGTCGCCGGCGTCGCCGAGACCGGGCACGATGTAGCCCTTCTCGTTCAGCCGCTCGTCGAGCGCGCCGAGCACCAGCGTGACGTCGCGGTCGCCGACGAGCTCCTCGATCTTCGCGACGCCCTCCGGGGCGCCGAGGATGCAGATCGCGGTGACGTCCTGCGCCCCGCGGGCGAACAGGAAGTCGATCGCGGCCCCCAAGGAGCCTCCCGTCGCGAGCATCGGGTCGAGCACGAAGCACTGGCGGTCGCTGAGGTCGCCGGGAAGGCGCTCGGCGTACGTGTACGGCTGGAGGGTCTCCTCGTTGCGCGCCATGCCGAGGAAGCCGATCTCGGCGGTGGGCAGCAGCTTCACCATGCCGTCGAGCATGCCGAGGCCGGCGCGCAGGATCGGCACCACGAGGGGACGCGGCTCGGAGATGCGCACCCCGGTCGTCGTCGTGACGGGCGTCTGGATCTCGACCTCCTCGACACGCACGCCGCGGGTCGCCTCGTAGGCGAGCAGCGTCAGCAGCTCCTCGGTGAGCTGGCGGAACACCGGCGACGGTGTGCGCTCGTCGCGCAGCACCGTGAGCTTGTGGGTGATGAGGGGGTGATCGGCAACGTGCACGCGCATGATGTCAGCCTACGCGTCCGCCTCGTCGTCCGACGGCGCGAGCTGCCACGCCGCGGCCAGCACGACGGCGTCACTGAGCGTGCGCACGGCGTCGAGCTGGTCGACGTGCGGCGTCGAGAAGCTCACCAGGCAGAGGCCGCGTCCGTCGGGGAACTGCAGCCAGTAGTCGATCACTCCCACAGGGCGTCCGCTCAGCTCACTGGGTCCGAGGCGCCGTGTCGTGTGACGCAGCAGGGGGCCGCCAGCGGTGGATGCCGTGACGAGCTCGTCCTGCGTTCCGGTCGCGGCCGCGAGGCGGGTTCGCAGGCTCAGCATGTGGTCGTCGGCACCGGCCGGCCCGAGCTCCTGCCAGTACACCGTGACCGCCACGGCCGCCGCGGCGTCCGTCGTTCGACGGGTGAGGTAGGCCATCGACCGCCCGCCGGCGCCGGCCGCCGTGCGCGCCGACTGACGCAGCCACGCGATCAGCTGCCCGCGCAGCACCGGCGCAGGAGGAAGCCCGGTCAGCTGGGCGTCGACGATCGCCTTCGCATCGGCGTCGATCGTGAGGGATGAGGTGAGATCGAGCTGGGCCCAGTCATCGCCGAGGACGAGGTCGAGTCCCACGACGCGCTCGCCGGCGCGCAGCCCGCGCTCGGGTTGCTGCGTGATCCATGCGACGTCGTCGTCGCCGGGTTGCGGTTCGAGGGCGGCGCGCACGTCCGCCGCCGAGGCGTGAACCGGGTGCGGACCGGCGGGATCGAACACCACACGACGCAGCAGCGGCGCGTACGCGTCGAGCAGCGGCACCAGCCCGGGACCGCGTTGCAGTGCGAACTCCGCCGCTTCGCGCTCACCCGCCGCCCAGGCCGCGAGGGTCTGCGACGACGAGAAGAGGTGCAACTCCCAGCGGCGCTCGCCGTCGGGGTCGTCGGCGGCCACCGTGAGGGTCTGTGTCTGCCCGTCCGGGGTACGCATGAGGGGGATCACGACGACGTCGTGGCGCAGCGCCCGCCCGATCTCGATCGGATCGTTCGTCGCCAGGGCGGCGGCGAGGCGCTCCGAGCCCACGTCGACGGCGGGCGCGGTGGGGATCGGCGCGAGCGGATCGTCGGTCACGGTTGTCAGCCTAAAGCTCTCCGGCGTCTTCGAACTCGACCTCCGCGCGCTCGCGGAACCGCCGGTCGAGCGGACTGCGGACGTTCTCCGCGGATGCGGTCGGGTCGACGTCGTAGAGCAGGCCCATGCCCCATCGCCGTCCGCGCACGTCGCGGGCCAGGCGCGTGTCGATGTAGCCGTACTGCGGCCCGGCACCCGTGTCGTAGACGATGAAGGCCCCCGCCGCATGCAGTGCGTCGTCCGACGCGGCCACGCGGACGCCGTCGAAGGGCGCCACCGTATTGATGAGGCGCAGAGCCACCGGGAACGAGAGCTCCGAGACCCTCATCGCGCCACCGACCAGACGATGTCCGTCACGTTCGTCAGTCCCTTCGACGCGAGGTCGCCCCCGACGATGATGTACTCCGGGGCGCCGCCGGGCATCCCGTCCAGCGGCAGGGCGTGGCGCTGCAGCACGACGGCGCCCACATCGTCGACGGTGGCGTGGACGAGTCGCTCCGCGGAGTTGACGTCGGGAAGGCCCAGGGCGCTGCGGTAGTCGCCGAAGGTGGACGGGGCCCGCGTCGACCAGGAGGCGCCGGTCTGTGCAGCGCCGTCGCCGTAGAGGCGGAAGACGTCGTCCCCCTTCGCCAGGTCGGCCACCGGCGTCGCCCAGAGACGCTCCGACTCGGCGAGCTGCTGCGGGCGCAGCCGGATGGCCTGCTGCACCGTCAGGGCACCGAACGTCTCGGTGCCCCCGCGGGCGGCGACCTCGGCGGCGGCCTGGGCGTTGATACGGCCCGCCATCGCAACGTTCCCGACGACGCGGGCGGCGCCGCCCAGGCCGATGACGGCGAGCGCGGCGCCGACGATGCTCACGGCGGCCTCTCCCCACGTGCGGTCGCCCGTCGAGGCCAGCACGATGTTGCCGACCGCGTTGATGATCGCGGCGATGCCGGCCACGAGCAGCAATGCGGCCGCGAGTGCCTGGCCGATCACCGGGATCCACGACACCACGAGGGCGAGGATGCCGGCGATCGCGGAGATCGTACCGGCGACATCGGTGATGACGGACAGGACGTCCTTGCCCCAGTCGTCCCACCAGGAGTCGTTGAGACCGTCCTCGCTGGTGGTGTTCTGGATCTCGTCGCGAGCAGTTTCCGCGGCCCGGTCGCGGCGGGCGGCGGCGTCGAGGATCTGCTGACGAGCGACGCCTGCGGCGGCGCTGGCCTGGCGCGAATCGATGCCTGCATCGTCGGCGAGGCGCTCGTAGCGGAGGGCCTCCGCGGGATCGTCGGACGACTCCGAGAGGTGAAGGTAGCGTCGCCGCTCCCGCTGGGCGTCGACGGCGCCGTTCTGCGCCGCGTGCGCGCGCTGCAGAGCGGCGAGCGAGTCGTCCTGCGCCGATGCGAGCGCCGCCGCGTAGCCGACGAGGGCGTTGCCGGTGGCCCGATACCGTTGCTCGGCCCGGGCGATGTCGTCGGCAACCGTGCGCGCCGTCTCGCCCAGGGCGTCGACGGCCTCCGACACGGTGCCGCCGAGATCCAGGGTGCGCAGCCCGCGCACCGTGTCGCCGATGGTGTCGGCGATCTGGAGGTAGTTCCCTCCGCCCTGGCGCACCCCGTCGGGGTCGCCAGGCACGGGATCCGTCCCGAAGCCGGCCGCCGACCAGTCCGCCGGCCTCACGATGCTGCCTCTGGGCGTCGGCCACCGCCGGCCGGTGTCGAGGCGCCGACCGTCGAGGTGCCGTCCATCGCGGCGGCGAGTTCCTGATCGGCCTGTTCGAAGGTGTCGGCGATCGCGGTCGTCGCCTCGCCGAGTCCCGAGATCGACGACGTCATCTCCTCGCGGGTGTCGTCCCACGCGTGCGCGAAGGAGCGGACCGCCTCCGCGAGTGCGTCGTGGCCGACCGCCTCCGCGATGCTGTCGCTGCGCACGTTCGCGTTCTGGAACTCCGCGGCGATCCGCGACAGTCCCGCGCCCACCGCGCGCACCTGCTCGGTGTTCAGCTCCAGATCCGCCATCGTGTCCTCCGGAACACGAGTCTAGGTCTGCCGGTGACGGGCTTCGATGGGGAGAACTCCCCATCCGTCGCCCTACGCTGAAGGGGTGAGCCTGCCGATCCGCGTCGACGACGAGAGCGCGCTGCGTCGCGCGCTCGCGCTCGCCGCCGAGGCCGGTGCCGCGGGCGAGATCCCGGTGGGTGCCGTCGTGCGGGATGCCGCAGGCACCGTGATCGGCGTCGGACGCAACCGGCGCGAGGCCACCACCGATCCCACCGCCCACGCCGAGGTCGTGGCGCTGCGCGAGGCCGCGGCATCCCTCGGCTCCTGGAACCTGGAGGGGTGCACGCTCGCGGTCACCCTCGAGCCCTGCCTGATGTGCGCGGGGGCCATCCTGCAGGCGCACATCGGACGCGTCGTGTTCGGCGCGTGGGACGAGAAGGCCGGCGCGGCCGGGTCGGTGTACGACGTGCTGCGCGACCGGCGCCTGCCCGTGCGCGCCGAGGTGGTCGGCGGCATCCTGGAGGACGAAGCGCGGGCGCTGCTGCGGGACTTCTTCGACGCGCGCCGTTGACCCGCCCGATCGCGGGGAGCGGGTGCGCGGTCAGTCGGACGAGCTGAGGATGATCGCCTCGGTCGGCGGCGCCGGGTCGGCCGGACGGCCGATGTAGCCGACGTTCTCCAGCAGCGCCCGGCGGAAGACGGCCGGCTGCTCCAGGTGCGGCGCGTGTCCGACGCCCTCGAGCACGAGCTCGGTGACGGCACCGCCGGCCGCACGGTAGGCCTCCAGCACGTCGCGGGTCTGCGACACCATCTCCTGGGCCGGCGCGACGTCGGCACCCGGCCAGCCGGGGATCACCCCGAGCGCGCCGAGGTGGTTGAGGTCGAAGAACGACGCGTCCGAGACGATGGCGTCCGCGTCGCCGCGTACCCAGAGGATCGGGGGTTTGCGCGCGATGTCGACGATGCCCGAGGTGTCGAAGTACCGCGGCGCCATCGTGTTGAGCACGCCGATGCTGCCGGCGGCGAACCCCGGCCATTTCTCGCTCGCGACGCTGTCGCCGGGGTAGTTGCCCGTGGCCGTCGAGGTGGTGTTCATCGACTCGACCCAGAGGTCCTCGTGCGCGCTCGTGTAGCCGGGCGCGACGTAGCCCGAGCGGAAGACGCTCCGCGGCGACGTCGGCGCCTCGTCGGTCGTGTCGCGGTCGGTGAGCCGCTGCACGAAGTCGGGGTTCGCCGCGCCGCCGCCGCAGCCGGCGTCGTCGTCGGTGAGCCGCGATCCGTCGCGGCGGGTGCCGCCGAAGCCGTAGGGCGAGACGGGCGCCTGCAGGGTGAGCGAGAGCACCGGGTGATCGATCGCGTACTGCATGACGACGCCGCCGCCCATCGACCAGCCCACGAGGTGGGCGGTGTCCAGCCCCAGCACCTGGAGCGTCGCGAACACGTCGTCGCTGAAGTCGCGGACGCCGCGCGTCGCGTCGACGGGCGTGCTCTCGGACTCGCCGAAGCCGCGGAGGTCGATGGCGATCACGCGCAGGTCGCTGGGCAGGTCCTGCATGAGCTCCTGCCAGAACAGGCTCGACGACACGTTTCCGTGGACGAGGACGACCGTCTGGTCCGCCGCGGCTGCGGCGTCGTCGCCGACCCGTTCCAGGATGCCGACGCGCAGCCGATCGGTGTCGATGATCCGGGAGGTGATGCCGTCGAGGAGCGTCATGACCGCATCCTACTCCGCCGCTCCCTGTGCATGAACAGGGTTTCAGGTGAACGCGTGGAGCGCGCCGAGCCGTGGCCCGCGCCACGCCTTCCCGGCCCGGGGCGGTGCATACGGCCCCGCCGTGCTGGTGCGTTTGCCGAGGGCGATCAGACCCTCCGCGAACCGCACGGCGGCGGCGACGCCGTCGACCACGGGAACCCTCAGTCGGCGCTCCAGTTCGGCGTCCAGCCCCGCGAATCCGGCGCAGCCGAGCACGAGCACGTCCGCGCCGTCGGCGAGCACCGCGCGTCCGGTCGCCTCGAGGGCGTCCGCGGTGCGGGCGACGTCGTCGGCGATGGCCGAGACGTGCACCTCCGCGGCACGGACCGATCGGCACCGGCCGCTCGTGCCCATCGTGGCGAGACTGTCGTGGATGCCGGCGACCGCCGAGTCGACCGTGGTGACGATGCCGAAGCGGTGGCCGAGCAGGCAGGCGGCGAACACGGCCGCCTCCGTGATGTCGACGACCGGCTGGCGGACGAGCTGGCGCATCCCCTCCCGGCCGTGCTCGCCGAAGCCCGCCATCACGACGGCGTCGAACGGGTCGGTGCGGCTCGCGACGGCATCCATGACGGCCGCGGCCGTGACGAGGCTCTCGACGTACCCCTCCGCCGAGGCGGGACCCCAGGCCGGGGTGACGCCCACGACGCTCGTCCCCGCCGAGGCGGCGGCCTGGCCGATCGCCGCGATGGCGGACGTCATCGCGGCATCCGTGTTGCAGTTGACCGCCAGGATCGTCGCCGTCATCGCAGGTCGTCGTCCTCGGCCACGACGCGGCCGCGGTGGATGACGAGGCGCTGCGGGAGACGGTCCATGACCGCGGCGGTCGCGGTGTCGCCGCGGACGACGACCAGCTCGGCCGGGTCGCCGACGGCGACGCCCGGGCGCGCGCCGGGGGAGAGGCGCGGCAGGTCGGCGTCGATCACCGACGCGCCGCCCCAGGTCGCGATCGCGAGGCAGTCCTCGATCAGGTCGTCGCGGGAGAACCCCTGCGTGAAGGCGAGCATCCACGTGCGCTCGAGCATGTCGCCGTCGCCCCACGGCGACCAGTAGTCGCGCTGGCCGTCCATCCCGAGCCCGACGCGGATCCCGAGCTGCAGCAGCCGCTCGATCGGGAGGTCGAGGGGGACCGACAGCGACCCCTTCGGGGCGATCGTGGTGAGGGCGACGTCGAGCTCCGCGATCTGCTCGAGCGCGCGGTCGACGCCGGGGGAGCGGTCGGCGAGCGAGAAGGCGTGCGACACGCTGACCCGTCCGGCCATGCCGAGTGCGCGGGTGCGCTCGAGCACGAGGTCGAGGGAGAACAGGCCCAGCGAGCCGCCCTCGTGCAGGTGGATGTCGACGCCGACGCCGTGACGGTCGGCGAGGTCGAAGACGCTGTCGAGGTGGCGCACCGGGTCGCGGTCGATCTCGCACGGGTCGATGCCGCCGATGAGGTCGGCTCCCGAGCGCAGCGCGACATCGAGCAGGTCGGGCACCCCGTCCTCGAGGTGGATGCCCACCTGCGGGAAGGCGACGATCTCGACGGACGCGCGGTCGCGGTGCGCCTCGCGCGCCGCGACGACGCCCTCGAACTTCTCCAGGCCGGAGTCGGCGTCGACCTGGGCGTGGCTGCGCACCCGGGTCGCCCCCTGCGCGATCATCCGCCCGAGTGTGTAGGTCGCCCGCTCGGCGACCGACCGCTCCGCCGACCGCCAGTTCTCCCGGTCGTTCATGATGTGCGACCAGCGCGTGTCGCCCGCGGTGTTCGGGCGGAACGGCAGCCCCATCCGCGTCGAGTCGAGATGCACGTGCACGTCGCTGAAGGACGGGATCAGGATGCCGCCGTCTCCGTCGACCGCGACGGCATCCGGCGCCGTCAGCGTGCCGGGTGCGCCGATCGCGCGGATGGCGTCGGCGTCGAGCAGGACGTCGGACGCGTCGGCGGCCCAGGGGCGGACGTTGCGGAGCAGGGTGAGGGGCACGGAGGGGCCTTTCGGGGTCGGGGAGGAGCGGGGCGGGGCCGGCGGGGCGAGGGGGCGGCGGCGGACCGCCCCCTCGCCGCCGCTCAGCCGGTGAACGCGACGTCGGCGAGGTCGTACTCGCCGTCGACGCGCGGCGTCCAGGTGACCTTCGGCGAGACCGCGTAGTCGGCCTCGGGGGTGAACAGCGGCACGATGTACGCACCCTGGAAGTTCGCCTCGGCGAGGTCGCGGAAGGCGGCGATGCGCTCGTCGCCCGCGACGGTGCGCTGCCTGGCGACGAGCGCCGCCGTCTCCGGGCTCTTCGCGTAGTCGTTCTGTCCTCCCGCGAACAGGTTGGTGGCGGGCATGTCGCCGTCCATGGTGGAGGGCGCCCAGGTGTTGAGGTACAGGCCCTTCATGTCGACCGTGCTGTAGATGCGGTTCGACAGCGTGGCCTGGTCCATGCCGGAGAGGCTGACCGTGAAGCCCACCGCCTCCAGGTAGCCCGCGATCGCCTGCGCGATCTCGGCGCTCATCGGGATGCGGCCGCTGGTCGCGTACTCCAGGGGGATCGCCTCGCCGGCGTACCCGGCCTCGGCGAGCAGCGCCTTGGCGGCGGCGGGGTCGTACGCCGGTCCCGTCGCGTCCGACACGTAGCCGGTGACGTTGGCGGCGACGATCTGGTCGTTGGCGACGGCGCGGCCGCTGAGGACCGTCTTGACGAGCGCGTCACGGTCGATCGCGTGCCACACGGCCTGACGGATGCGCTCGTCCGCCAGCGGGCCGGACGTGGAGTTGACGCCGAGGAACGTGGTGCCGTTGGCCGCGCGGGAGCGCACGTCGATGCCGCTGCCCTCGGCCGACGAGACCTGGTTCGGTGAGATCAGGGCGATGTCCAGGCTGCCGGAGATGACCCCGTTCAGTCGGGCCTCCTCGTCGGACACCGTCTGGAAGGTGAGGGTGTCGATCTGGGGAGCGCCGCCCCAGTAGGCGTCGTTGCGCTTGAGGACGTAGTCCACGCCGCGCTTCCAGCTCACGAAGGAGAACGGGCCGCTGCCGACGGGGGCGGCGGCGAAGCCTTCGGAGCCGAGCGCCGTGTAGACCTTCTCCGGGACGATCGACTGTGCGGTCGTGATGGACGGCCACGGCGAGAACGACGAGTTGAGGTCGAAGACCACCGTGTGGTCGTCGGGGGCGGAGACAGATTCGAGCATGCCCATGTAGCCGAGGTTGTCGGAGTCGGGCGTGTTCAGCACGGTCTCGTAGGTGAAGACCACGTCGGATGCCTTCAGTGGTTCGCCGTCCTGGAAGGTCACGTCGTCGCGAAGGGTGAACGTCCACTGGGTGAAGTCGGCGTTGGGGGTCCACGCGGTGGCCAGCGACGGCTGGATCGTGCCGTCGGCGTCGAGCACCGTGAGCTGGTCGAAGAGGTTGTAGTAGATGTTGTAGCCGGCCAGCGAGCCGTCGACGATCGGGTCGGGCGACTTCTCGGGCTCCGCGACGACGCCGATCGTCAGGTTGCGGGTCTCGGCCGTCGACGCCGAGCCGCCCGCGCAGGCGGACAGCACCAGCGCGGCGCCGGTGAGCGCGGCGGCCGCGGCGAGCGCGCGGCGGACACGGGATGAGCGGTGGGTCATGACGTTCCTCTGTTCGTTCGGGTGAGGGCAGGGGATGGTGCGGGTGGGGCATCCGCCCGCAGGCGCGGGTCGGGGATCGGGATGGCCGCGAGCAGCGTGCGCGTGTACTCGTGGCGGGGATCGTCGAAGATCTGGTCGCGCTCGCCGATCTCGACGATGCGTCCCTGTCGCATCACCGCGACGCGGTCGGAGAGGTGGCGGACGACGGACAGGTCGTGCGCGATGAACAGATAGGACAACGCGTGGGTGCGCTGCAGGTCCTGCAGGAGGTTGATGACCTGCGCCTGCACCGACACGTCGAGGGCGGAGACGGGCTCGTCGAGCACGAGCACCTCCGGCTCCAGCGCGAGGGCGCGCGCGATGCCGATGCGCTGACGCTGGCCGCCGGAGAACTGCGCGGGCGTGCGCCGCAGCGACTCGGCGCCGATCCCGACGCTCTCCAGCAGCTCGACGACGCGGTCCTTCGAGTAGCGCCCCACGATCGTGAGCGGCTCGGCGACGATGTCGTGCACGCTCAGTCGCGGATCCAGCGACGAGTACGGGTCCTGGAACACCAGCTGCACGCGGTTGCGCAGCCGCCGGCGCTGCAGCGGGGGCAGATCGTCGATGCGATGCCCCAGGATGCGGATGTCGCCGGATGCCGGGGTGTTGAGCCCGAACACGGTGCGCACGAGCGTCGACTTCCCGCAGCCGGACTCGCCGACCAACCCCAGGGTCTCCCCGCGGTGCAGTGTCAGCGAGACGCCGTCGACGGCGTCGACGACGTGGCGGCGGCGCCATCCGGTGCGTCGCGTGAATCGCACGTGCAGGTCGTCGATCTGCAGGACGGGTTCGGCGTCGCTCATCCGGCGACCTCCTCGGCGAGGGCGGAGACGGCGTCCGCGTGGTGGCAGGCGGAGGCGTGATCGGGCGCGACCAGGCGCAGGGCGGGCCGTTCGGCGGTGCACAGCGCCGACTTCGCGGGCAGCTCGCAGCGCGGCGCGAAGGGGCATCCGTGCGGGCGTGCCGCCGGCTGCGGGGGAGAGCCCGGGATCGCGTAGGCGCGCCCGGCCGCGCTCTCGGAGGTCAACAGGCTCGCGAGCAGGCCGGCCGTGTAGGGATGGCGGGGCGCGGCGAACAGGTCCCACACCGTCCCGCTCTCCACGATGCGGCCCGCGTACATGATCACGATCCGGTCGGCGGTCTGCGCCACCAGCCCCAGATCGTGCGTGATCAGGGCCATCGCCGCACCGGTGCGCTGTCGCGCCTCGGCCAGCAGCTGCATGATCTGCGCCTGGATGGTGACATCGAGCGCCGTCGTGGGCTCGTCGGCCACCAGGAGATCGGGGTCGTGGGCGATCGCGGCGGCGATGACGGCGCGCTGGCGCATGCCCCCGGACCACTGGTGGGGATAGGCGCGGGCGCGCGCCGCGGCATCCGGCACGCCGACCGCGCTCAGCAGTGCGGCGGCGCGCCGATCGGCCTCGGCGCGGCTCACGCCGTCGCCGTGCCGTCGCACGGCGCGGGCGATCTGGGCGCCCACGCGCTTGACCGGGTTGAGCGCGGTCATCGGATCCTGGAACACCATCGCGAGGCGGCGTCCGCGCAGCTCGCGCAGACGGCGCTCGCCGGCGGCCAGCAGGTCCTCGCCGCGGTAGTCGACCCGTCCGGAGAGCACCTCGACGCCGGCGGGGAGGAGCCCCAGCACCGCCGCCATCGTCAGGCTCTTGCCCGAGCCCGACTCGCCGACCACGCACAGCACCTCGCCTTCGGCGATCTGGAAGGAGACGCCGTCGACGAGACGCACCTCGCGTCCGTCGGCGTCGCGCGTGCCGACGACCAGGTCTTCGACGCTCAGCAGCACATCCCGGGTCATGCGCGGGCCTTCTTCCGTCGGCGGAGGGTGGACAGGTCGCGCTCGGCGGTGAAGCGCTGGCTCACGAGGTTCGTGCCGATCACCACGAGGAAGATCGCGATGCCGGGGATCAGGGCGAGGTACGGCGCCTCGCGCACGTACTTCTGCCCCTCGCTGATGAGCAGTCCCCAGGAGGGCGTCGGGGCCTGCACGCCCAGCCCGAGGTAGTCGAACGACGACGTGAGCAGCAGTACGCCGCCGATGTCGGCCGAGGCGAGGATGAGCACCTGCACGCCGACGTGCGGCGCGATGTGGGTCGACACGATCCACTGGGCGGTGGCGCCCTGGATGCGCGGCGCGACCACGAAGTCGCGGCTCTTCAGCGACATCGCGGTGCTGCGTGCCACGCGCGCATAGCCGACCCAGTAGGTCGCCGCGAGTGTGATGACCATCAGCCAGACGCTGGGGCCCAGTGCCGCGGACAGGGCGATGAGCACGAGGATGATCGGCATCGCCAGCTGCACGTCCGCCCAGCCCATCAGCAGGTTGTCGAGTCGTCCGCCCGCATACCCCGCGATCATGCCGACGACCATGCCGATGAAGGCGTTGATGGCGACGACGAACAGCACGATGCCCAGCGACACCTGCCCGCCGAGCGCCAGCCGGCTCGCGAGGTCGCGGCCCAGCATGTCGGTGCCCAGCAGGTGCGCGCCGTCGGTGAAGGGACGGATGAAGGAGGCGGACAGATCCTGTGCGTAGGGGTCACTGCCGGGCAGCAGGGGCACGATCAGGATGAAGGCGGCGACGACGGCGAGGATGCCGATGCCCACCCATTCGGCCGCCCGCAGGCGGGGCCACGTGAACCGTGCGGCGGTGTCGGCAGGCGGAGCGGGCGTGACCGTCTCGGCGGGCGACGCGGGCGGCGAAGCGATGGGCGCGGTCATGCGAGGTGCCTCACTCTCGGGTCGACCAGAGCGCTCAGGACGTCCACGAGCGCGTTGGAGAGGATGAACAGGGCGGCCACGACGATGAGGCCGGACTGCACGACCGGGAAGTCGCGGGCGTACACGGCGCTCAGCATGAGCTGGCCCAGCCCGGGCCAGGCGAAGACGTTCTCCACGATGACCAGACCGCCCAGGAACGAGCCGAGGCTGATGCCCGCGATGGTCATCACCGGCAGCACCGCGTTGGGGAGCATCTCCGACACCACCACGTGGAACCGGCTCTCGCCCCGGGCGTAGGCCGTGCGGGCGTAGTCGAGTCGGGACTGCTCGCCCAGCGCGTTGTCGAGCAGCCGCAGGTACACCACGAACTGCGCCGTGGCGATGGTGGCGGCCGGCATGATGATCGCGAGCGGATCGCGGTTGCCGAGCGAGGGCAGCATCCCGAGCGCGACGGAGAACACGAGCACGAGCAGCAGCCCGAAGAAGAAGTCCGGGATGGCTTGTCGGGCCGCACCGACGGTCAGCAGGGTGGTGCGCAGGGCCCGGCTGCGGGTCAGGTGGACGGCGACGGCCGCGACGGCGGCCAGGATCACACCGGCCACCAGGCCCACCGCGCCGAGCTGGAGCGACGCCGGCACCCGTTCCAGGACCAGCTGCATCGACGGCACGCCGCTCTGACGGTACGAGTCGCCGAAGTCGCCGCGGGTCACGATGCCGACGAGGTAGTCGAGGTACTGCTTCCACAGCGGCTGGTCGAAGCCGAGGCTCGCGTTGAGCGCGTCGATCTGCTCGCGCGAGGCGTTCTCGCTGAGCAGGAGCGCCGCCGGGCTGCCGCTCAGCCGGCCCAGGGCGAACGCGATCGTCACGACGACGAAGATCGTCGACAGGGCCTGAATCAGTCGTCCTACGACCAGTCGTGCCATCGGCTTCTCCTCTCCGTCATCAATCTGGGATACAGAATCCGCCACTTCTGTTACGGCGATGTGTCCCGCGGTTTCGGCGCAGTGAACTCTTTCGCGCGTCGCGATCGATCTCCGAGTGTGCTTTTGTGCCGTTTTTGCGCGGTTCTTCGTGCATCGCGATGACCCTGCGGGTGTCGTGAGCGGGAGTCGCGGTGATGTGACCGCGGTGGCCTCGTTCTACATTTGGGATACCAAAAGGAGATCCGATGACGACACTCACCCTGACCTCCGACGACGTGGAGGCGCTCGCGGATGCCGACGGCATGCGCGAGGCGATGGCGGCGGCCCACCGGGCGCTGCGCACCGGACGCGCCGTGCAGCCGCGGCCGCACGCGCTCCCCGCTGCCGCCGACCGGACGGCGGACGCCCCGACCGTCGTGCCGATGAGCGCGATCTCCGAAGAGCTCGGGATGTTCGCCGTCAAGGTGCTCGCCGACGCCCCGCGCAACCGGTCGGTGGGACTGCCCGCCCAGCGCTCGACCGTCGCGGTCTTCGACGCGGCGACGGCCGAGTGCGTCGCCATGATCGACGGACGGGCGCTCACCCGCATCCGCACCGCCGCCGTCACGGCACTCGCGACCGACGTCCTCGCGGATCCCGCGGCGCACGTTGCCGCCCTCATCGGGGCCGGTCCGCTCGCCGCCGAGCACGCCCGCGCGCTCATGCGCGTGCGCCCCTTCGCGGAGCTGCGTGTGTGGTCGCGCAGCGCTCCGCGCGCCGCCGAATGCGTCGCGGCGCTGCGCGCCGACGGCATCCCCGCCGTGACGACGGACAGTCGCGAGGGCGCTCTGGAGGACGCCGACGTGGTCTGCACGCTCACGCCCGCGGAGCAGCCGTTCCTGGCGCGTCGGATGCTGCGCGCCGACGTGCACCTCAACGCGGTCGGCTCGCCGCCGCGGCCGATGTTCAGCGAGGTGCAGGCGGACGTCTTCGCCCACGCGCGTACCGTCGTGGTCGACGATCCGGCGGTCGCCCTCGCCGAATCGGGCAACGTGCGCGGCGCGTGCGACGCGGGTGCGCTCGATCCGGCGGGTCTGGTCCCGCTCGGCGACGTGCTCGACGTCCCGCCCCTCCGCGGCCGCGGCGGGCTCACGGTCTTCAACTCCGTGGGCCTCGGCATCCAAGACCTCTACGCGGCGCACCTGCTGTGCGGGCGCGCGAGCGTCGTCGGCGCTGGCACAATGGTCGCGATCCGCTCATGAGCGCGCGTGCCGCCCTGGTCCGCCCGTGACGGGATCGCCGTGAGCGGCACCGTGAGGGGAGACGGCATGTCCGAGGCGCAGGATGCAGCCGACGACTCCCTGGCGGCGACGGCGTACCGCCGCATCCGCACCGCCATCATCCTGGGGCGCTACGCCGACGGCGCCGCGATCACCGAGGGGCGCCTGGCCGACGAGTTGCAGATGTCGCGCATCCCGGTGCGGGCCGCCATCCTGCAGCTCGGCGTCGACGGGTTCCTCGCGACGGCGCCGCGCCGCAGCGCCCGGATCGTCGGGTGGGACCGGCGCTCGATCGACGAGCTGTTCGACGTGCGGCTGAGCCTCGAGACGCTCGCCGCGCGCCTCGCGGCCCAGAACGCCGGCCGGGGCGCCCCCGTGGAGGTGTTGGACCGGGCTCTCGCGTCGGCCCATGACGCGGTCACGAGCGGCGAGCGGCTCGCGATCGCCGAGGCTCACGCCGCCTTCCACGCCCGCATCGTCGAGATGGCCGACAGCACCCTGCTCACCTCCCTCACCCGCGTCGTCAGCGGACGGCTCGTCTGGCTCTTCTACCTGACCGGCGTCGGCCGCGACGCCCGGGAGCAGTCCCACGAGCACGACGAGCTGCTGGCGGCCATCGCGGACGGCAACGCCCGCCTCGCCGAGAGCCTCGCCTTCAGCCACATCGAGAAGGGCCGCGCCCCGTCGATGCGGCTCATCCTGAACGAGCCCCGCGACTGAGACCCCCCCCCGAGACTGAGACCCCCGCGGCGGGCTCCCGGGGCGGGTGGTTCCTCTGCGAGGATGGGGGCATGGCCTCTCCGCTTCCCTCGATCGCGATCCTCGGTGCCGGCTCGATGGGAGGTGCCATCCTGCAGGGCCTCGTCCGCTCGGGCGCGGCACCCCGCGTGACCGTGACCAACCGCACGGCGGCCAGCGCCGCGCCGCTGGCCGCGCTGGACGGCGTGACGAGCCTCTCCCTCGAGGAGGATGCCGCCGCCAACACCACGGCCGCCGCCGCGGCGGACATCGTGCTCATCGGCGTCAAGCCCGTGATGGTCCCGGACCTGCTGCGCGAGATCGCTCCGGTCCTGCGACCGGGCACGATCGTGGTGAGCCTCGCCGCGGGTGTGACGCTCGCGACCTTCGCCTCCATCGTGGGCGAGGACGTCGCCGTCATCCGGTCGATGCCGAACACCCCCGCGGTGGTCGGCAAGGCCGTCACGGGACTGTCGGCCGGTGCCGCGGCATCCGCCGACGACCTCGCCCTCGTGCGCCGACTGTTCGAGACGTGCGGCGTGGTGATCGAGGTCCCGGAGTCGCAGATCGACGCGCTGTCGACGATCTCGGGGTCGGGTCCCGCCTACGTGTTCCTGCTGATCGAGGAGCTCGCCGAGGCGGCCCGCGGAAAGGGCTTCTCCGACGCGGACGCCCGCCTCATGGCCGAGCAGACCTTCATCGGCGCTGCGGCGCTTCTGGATGCCACGGGCGAGGACCCCGCAGAGCTGCGCCGCCGGGTGACCAGCCCGAAGGGCACGACCGAGCGCGCCATCGCGGTGCTGCAGGGCGCGCGCCTGGACGGCGTCTTCGCGGAGGCGACCGACGCCGCCCTCGCTCGCGCGAAGGAGATGGCCGCCGGCGCCTGACCCCTCGCCGCCTCCTCGCCGCGCCCGCGCCCCCCGCCCGCGAGAAACCACCTTCGGCGCGAGAAACCACCGCCGCAGGTGTGTGTCGTCGCCGTTGTGGTTTCTCACCGCGGCCGGTGAGGGAAAGCGCGGGGCGTCTGGCGCAGGCTCGCCAGTCCGGCGCGGTCGCGCGGGCGGACGAGCCGCACCTCAGCGCGCTGCAGGGCGGTCGCCAACGGCTCGACCCGCACCGCATCCGCCATCTCCCAGCGCGCGACGGGATGCCCCGCGCGGCGCAGCCGGTCTTCGCGGCGCTTCTCGTCGCGGAAACGCCGCGCGGCGTCCGCGGGCGCGTCGCCGGTGCCGTACTTGCCCCAGCCGTCGCTCTCGCCCACCGTGCGGCTCGACGGGAACAGGAAGTCCGTGCGGTCGGTGACCCCCTCGTAGCGGAACTCGGCCTGCAGCAGCGGGTCTTCGAAGCCGCACCAGCGGATGACGGCGCGGCTCACGCTCTCGCCGGGCGACTCGGCCCGCGCGTCCGCGTGCGCCCAGGCCCACGCCAGCCGCGCGACGCCCCGGCGGGAGGCCTGCGACGCGGCCCGCTCCCGGAGGTCGTCGACGACGAGCGCGCCGCCCTGTCGGGGCGAGATCGCGGCATCCACGACGGCGAGCGCCTGCGCGGGTGGGAGCACGCGGGCGAGGTCGATGACGGCATCCGTCGGCGACGTGCACAGGATGCCGTCGACCGGCACGACCTCCCGCGCGTCGGTGCTGGTGTGCACGCACACGTCGCCGAACCGGCGGGACGCCGTGCGGTCCGGATCGAACACGTGGATGTCGCGCGTCTCGCCGAACAGCGGCAGGCCGAGCAGCACCGCGGCGGACTCCAGGCACAGCACGGCATCCGGGTGGACGAGCGCGAAGGCGTGCACCCGGAGCGCGTACCGCTGCCACGGCGCCAGCCGCGCCGCCGCGGCGGCATCCACGTACACGCCGCGGCGCACCCGCGCGAAGCCGGGACCGGCCAGCGCCAGCCGCAGCACGCGGGCCTCGGCGGAGGTGACGAGCGGAAGCGGCGACCGGGTGATGGCGCGGTCGGTCAGCAGGTGCGGCATCCGCAGATCATGCCCCGCCACCCGCGCCGCCGCGCGCTCGTCCCCACCCTCCCCGCCGCCACCCCTTCCCACCCCCGCCTGGGGAGGAGCCCCCGCGCCGCCGCGAGAAACCACCGGCGAGCCGAGAAATCACGCACGAGAGGGTTTCTCGCGCCGTAGATGGTTTCTCGCGGGCGCGGCGCGTGCGGCGGCGCAGCGCCGCGGATGCCGCGGTCAGCGGTCGAGGGAGGCGAAACGCTCGATGTCGCTGTTGGTGCCCGACACGATGATGAGGTCGTGGTTGGTGACCACGGTGTCGGCCTCGGCGTAGCGGAACGGCTTGCCCGGGCTCTTCACTCCGACCACCGTCACGCTGTACTTGGAGCGCACGCCCGACTCGTTCAGGCCGATGCCGCGGATGAACTTCGGCGGATACATCTTGGCCAGCACGAAGTCGTCGTCGAAGCGGATGAAGTCGAGCATCCGGCCGCTGACGAGGTGCGCGACCCGCTCACCGGCCTCGCGCTCGGGGTAGATGACGTGGTTCGCCCCGACGCGGGCGAGGATCTTGCCGTGCGACTGCGAGACGGCCTTGGCCCAGATCTGCGGCACCTTGAGGTCGACCAGGTTCGCCGTGATCAGCACGGATGCCTCGATGGAGGATCCGACCGCGACGACGGCCACCTGGAAGTCCTGGGCGCCGATCTGCTTGAGCGCCTCGATGTTCTTGGCGTCGGCCTGCACCGTGTGCGTCACGCGCTCGGACCACTTCTGCACGAGCTCGAGGTTGTCGTCGATCGCGAGCACCTCGCGATCGAGTCGGTCGAGCTCGCCGGCGCACGCGGCTCCGAAGCGGCCGAGGCCGATCACCAGGACGGGAGCATCGCTCCGGATCTGCTCAACCAACGATCGGCCTTTCGACGGGCAGCGAGTAATGCTGCGATCGGCTCGTCGCGGCTACGGCCGCAGCGAGAGTGACGGTACCCACACGCCCCATGAACATCGTCGCCGCCATGACGTAGACGGCGAGGTCGGGGAGGTCCTGCGTGATGCCCGTGGACAGCCCCACGGTGGCGAAGCCCGAGACCACGTCGAACAGCACGTATTCGACCGGATATCGCGTGATCTGGGCGATCGTGATGGTCGACACCGCGACGATCGTCGACCCCCACGCGACGACGGACAGCGCGACCCGCTGCACGTCGCTGGGGATGCGGCGGCCGAAGGCCTGCACGCTCGGGCGCCCCTTCGCCTCCGACCAGACGGCGAGGGCGAGCACGGCGAGCGTGGTCACCTTGATGCCGCCGGCGGTGGATGCCGAGCCGCCCCCCACGAACATGAGCATGGAGCCGACCACCAGCGACGATCCATGCAGCTCGCCGATGTCGACGATCGAGAAGCCGCCCGAACGCGTCATGGCCGACAGGAAGAAGGCCTGGAAGGTCGTGTCCCAGGCATCCATCCCGCCGAACGTCTTCGGGTTGTCGTACTCGAGCAGCAGGAAGACGGCGGCGCCGACGAAGAACAGGATCACCGTCGTGATGAGGGTGAGCTTGGCGTGCAGCGACCAGCGTCGCACGTGCAGGTGGTGGCGCCACAGCGCGAAGATCACGGGGAAGCCGATCGAGCCGAGGAAGACCCCCGCCATGAGCAGCGTGAGCAGCACGTAGTTGGTGGCGAAGGGGGCGATGCCCTCGGCGTTGGGGGCGAATCCGGTGTTGGTGAAGGCCATCGCCGCGTAGTACGGCGCCTCCCACAGGGCGCTGAGGGGGTCGACGCCGCTGACCAGCAGCGACGGGTAGAGCAGCACCGCGAGGCCCGCCTCGATCACGAGCGTCGACAGCGCGACGGTCGCCAGCAGCTGACCCACCTCGCCGAGCCGCACGGTCTGGCCCTCGTTGACCGGGCCGCCGTGGGCGCGCAGCGGGTTGGTGTCTCCGGCGGCGATCAGCTTCGCCCGCAGGCCGAGCCGCTTGGAGATGACGAGTCCGAGGATGGAGGCCAGGGTCAGCACGCCCATCGCGCCGACGTTGACGCCGACGTAGACGAGCACGTGCCCGAACGCGCTCCAGTGGGTGCCCATGTTCACGGTCGACAGGCCGGTCACGCAGATGGTCGACACGGCCGTGAACAGCGCGTCGGCGAAGGGGGTGACCCGGCCGTCGGCGGATGCCGCGGGCAGGGAGAACAGGGCGGTGAACAGCAGGATGAGCGCCAGGAAGATGCCCACGGCGAAGCGCGAGGGCGACGAGGTCGTCGCGTCGCGGAGGCCGTCCCAGGCCGCGCTCATCGATGCGCGCAGGGAGCGCCACGCACGGGCACCGACGGTGTCGCCCGTCATGGTCCGCCCCTCTCTGCCCAAGAACCGTTGTCATGGTACTCCGGAGCGCGGCGCGGGCTAACCTATCGTCATGGCGGACATCTTCGACGTGATCGCCGACGGCACCCGTCGGGACATCCTGCAGCTGCTGCGCGAGCGCGCGTCCGCGGGCGAGCGCGGGACGAGTGTCTCGCACATCGTCACCGAGCTCGGGGTCAGCCAGCCGACGGTCTCGAAGCACCTCAAGGTGCTCCGCGAAGCCGAGCTCGTCACGGTCCGCGAAGAGGGCCAGCATCGTTTCTACAGCCTGTCGCCGGCGCCGCTGGACGCCGTCGACGACTGGCTCGTGCCGTTCCTCGACGAAGACCTCGTGGCCGCGCCGGCGGGCGCCTCGACCCTGCCCGAGCCCGCCGTGGCCGCCGCCGATCTGGTGGGGCGGGCCGCGGCATCCGCGAAGCACGCCTGGGACACCGCGCTCAAGCGTCTTCCCGGCCGCTGAGCGGCGCGGGGCGTCACCGTCCTGCTCATCCGTCACACGGATCACACGGGTTTACACGCGGCGCATCGAGACCCTAATGTTGTTCCACAGCAATGCGGAGGCACCGCATCGGGGATCGGTGGGGGAATCGGGATGCCGGACCTTTCTGACGTGCGTTTTCTGACGGTCGCCGAGGTGGCCGACATCATGCGTGTGTCGAAGATGACCGTGTACCGGCTGGTGCACGCCGGAGAGCTGCCCGCGGTGCGCTTCGGGCGCAGCTACCGCGTGCCCGAGACGGCCGTCACCGACGCCGTGCAACGTCCCATCGCCGACGTCGGCTAGACTGATCCGAGGGCATTTTTCGAGATGCCCGTTCCCGGACGCGGCCATCCGCGTCCAGACCCCTGACATAGTGAGGTTTTCCGTGGGTTCTGTCATCAAGAAGCGCCGCAAGCGCATGGCGAAGAAGAAGCACCGCAAGCTGCTTCGCAAGACTCGCCACCAGCGCCGCAACAAGAAGTAATTCGTCGCGGCACGCTGCAAAACGACACCGAGCGCCTGTCTCCGAGATCTTCGATCCGGGACGGGCGCTTCGTGTCTGCCCGCCCGCCGGAGTGGGGCAGGATGGATGCCGTGACCACCCTCACGATCATCTCCAAGCCCGACTGCCACCTCTGCGACGTCGCACGGGAGATCGTCGAGACCGTGGTCGCCGACCTGCCCGAGGATGCCGTCGAGGTCGAGGAGCTGTCGATCCTCGACGACCCCGCGCTGTATTCGCAGTGGTGGGAGAAGATCCCCGTGGTGCTCATCGACGACCGGCTGCACGCGCACTGGCGGCTGTCGCCGGATCGGCTGCGTGCGGCGCTCGAGGACGCCTCCGCACCGGCATCCCCCGTCCCTCCCACCCCCGAGGAGTCCGCATGATCCGCCATGTCGTCGCGTGGAAGCTGAAGAGCGAAGACCCCGTCGAGAAGGCCGCGCAGGCGCAGAAGATCTCCGCCGACCTGCTGGCCCTGCGCGGCGTGGTCCCCTCGATCATCGAGATCGCCGTCGGCCCGGACGTCGTCGGCGGCGCGAACTGGGACGTCGCGCTCGTCGCGGACTTCGCCGACCAGGCCGGACTCGACGCCTACCAGACCCATCCCGACCACCAGGCGGTCGTCGGCTACGTGCGGGCGGTCGTCGCCGACCGGGTCGCGGTGGATCTCGAGGTCTAGCCTCAGACCTCGACGATCGGCGCGTCGGGCGCGTTCGTCTTGATCGAGGCGATGCCGTTCATCGCGGCCGCCTTCGAGTTGTACGCCTCGCCGGTCGCGATGATCTGGCCGTTGCCGGCCTTGAGGCGGAAGCGCCAGTGTCCCGACGCGTCGGTGTAGAGCTCGAACTTCCCGGCCATGGTGTGCCCCCTTCGACACGCGCAACGACGGTGGTGCGCGCTGCACACGATAGTGGGCGGCCGCCGTCGCGGGAAGGGGTGCCGGGCTCAGGCTCCGCCGCGCAGCCTCCGGCGCAGCGCATCGATCCCGTCCGCGCTCAGGCCGCCCGTGGCGAGGTAGTCCGCGGCCCCTCCGTGCGTGCGGTCGATCCAGTCCAGGGCCGCGCGGATCGCGCTCGGCGGGGTCTCGGTGACGAGCGTGCGCAGGGCCGGGGTGAGCGGCATCCCGAGCGACGAGATCATCGCCAGCATGCCGTCGGCCCAGGCGCCGGCGAGGTGCTGCTGCGACGCGGCGTAGTCGGCGACGACCGCGTCGCGCTCGACCCCGGCGGCGTCCAGGATCAGGGCGACGGCGACGCCCGTGCGGTCCTTGCCGGCGGTGCAGTGCACGAGCACGGCCGTGGGCTCGTCGTCGCGGGAGACGCCGACCCGGCGGGCCACCTCGGCGAAGGATGCCGCGCCGTGCCGCAGCATGCCCACGTACAGCTGGTCGAGGGTCGGCAGCTGGGCGAGCGCGTGCTCCACGAGCGCGGGGTCGGCTGCGCCGCCGGAGGCCAGCACGCGCTGCGCCATCTCGGCCATCGCTCCCTCCAGAAGCGACAGCTCGAGGATCTCGATCGGGCGCGACGGCGGGAGCCGGTCGGGAGCCGCACGGCGCTCGTCGGGCGTGCGGAAGTCGGTGACGACGCCGATCGCGCTGTCCGCGAGCGCCTCCAGGCCGGCGTCGGTCAGCCGGTCCAGCGCGGCGGAGCGGTACAGCACGCCGGCTCGCGTCGTGCCGCCTCCGATCAGCGGCATCCCGCCCGTGTCGCGGAAGTTGTGCAGTCCCTCGATCGCGTGTGCCACGGCATCCAGCCTAGGCCCGCGTGTTCGAGGGGCCGGCTCAGGGCGCCAGGCGCGTGGGGCCGCGGAAGAGGAAGGTGACCTCGCGGATGGAGTCCTGTCCGAGCATGAGCATCAGCACGCGCGCGAGGCCCATGCCGAAGCCGCCGTGGGGTGGGATGCCGTAGCGGAAGAAGTCGAGGTAGTGCTCGAGGCCCTCCAGCGACAGGCCCTTCTCGAGCGCCTGCGCCTCCAGCACGTCGATGCGGTGCTCGCGCTGCGCGCCGGTGGTGATCTCGGTGCCCTGGAACAGCAGGTCGTAGCTGTTCGTCAGCCCGGTCTCGGGGTTTCGCATGTGGTAGAACGGGCGGATCTCGGGGTGGTAGTCGGTGATGAACACGAACTGGTGCCCGAAGGTCTCCCGCACATGCGCCGAGATCTGACGCTCGCCCTCGGGGTCGAGGTCGCCGTCGGTGCGGGGGATGTCGTAGCCGCGCGCCGCCACGATCTCGCGGGCCTCGGCCAGCGGGATGCGCGGGAAGGGGAGCGTCGGCACGACGACGTCGATGTCGAACAGCTCCTTGATCTCGTCGCCGTGCTTGTCCTTCACGGCCTGGAACGCGGCGGCCAGCAGCTCCTCCTGCATCGCGGCGACGTCCTCGTAGGAGTCGATCCAGCTGATCTCGGCGTCGATCGAGGTGAACTCGGTCGCGTGGCGGCTCGTGAAGCTCGGGTCGGCGCGGAACACGTCGCCGATCTCGAACACCTTGCCGAAGCCGGCGGCCTGCGCCATCTGCTTGAAGTGCTGCGGGCTCTGCGCGAGGTAGGCCGTCTGGTCGCCGAAGTACTCCAGGGCGAACAGCTCGGCGTTGCCCTCGGCGGGCGTGGACATGAGCTTGGGGGAGTGGATCTCGACGTAGTCGCGCTCGATCCAGTAGGTGCGCATCGCGTGCTCGAGCGTCGTCTGGATGCGGAAGACCAGGTTGTTGCGGCGCTGGCGCAGGTCGATGAAGCGCCAGTCCATGCGCTTGTCGAGGCCGCTGTCGGCGGCGATCGGCGTCTCGGGCAGGGCCGCGGCGGCGATCTCCAGGGTGGCGATCTTGATCTCGACGCCGCCGAGCTTGACCCGCTCGTCGTGCTTGAGCTGACCGGTGACCGTCAGGAAGGTGCCCGTCGACAGCTCCGAGATCAGCGCGGTGAGCGCGAGGGCCGCGGCATCCTGCTCGGCGCCCGTCGATTCGAGGAGAGCCGGGTCGGGACGCGTCGCGGGGTTCACGAGCTGGACGGCACCGGTCTCGTCGCGGAGGATGACGAACTGCACCTTCTTCTGGTCGCGGACGGTCTCCACCCATCCGGACACCGAGACGGTGCCGTCTTCGCGGGACTGCAGCTGGCTGACGAGGGTGCGTTCACTCACGAGGGATCAGTCTACGTGGAGCGGCGTTTCGACTCGCTGCGCTCGCTCAACGACCGGGGGTGTGCGGCGTTTCGACTCGCTGCGCTCGCTCGACGACCGGGGGTGTGCGGCGTTTCGACTCGCTGTGCTCGCTCAACGACCGGGGGTGGGGGCGGGCCCGGTCGTTGAGCGAGGCGCGCAGCGCCGAGTCGAAACGCCCCGCACCCGGCATCCGCCCAGGTTCTGGCCATCTGCGGTGGGTACCGTCGACGCCATGGCGATGGCATCCGACGGCTCGTGGCTCACCGCGCTCGTCGATGCGGTCGTCGGCCTCATGAACCTCATCGGTGCCCCCGGCGCGGGCATCGCGATCGCGCTCGAGAACCTCTTCCCGCCGCTGCCGAGCGAGGTCATCCTCCCGATGGCGGGACTGGCCGCGGCACGCGGATCGTTCACGCTCGTCGAGGCGCTGCTGTGGACGACCGCCGGCTCGGTCGCGGGCGCCTTCGCGCTCTACGGCCTCGGCGCGTGGCTCGGTATCGCCCGGCTGCGTGCGCTCGTACGACGGATGCCGCTGCTGAAGGTCGACGACGTCGACCGCACGGTCGCGTGGTTCGAGCGCCACGGCGGCAAGGCGGTGTTCTTCGGGCGCATGCTCCCGATCTTCCGGAGCCTCATCTCGATCCCCGCGGGCGTGACACGGATGCCGCTGTGGCGCTTCGGACTGCTGACCCTCGCCGGATCGTTCCTCTGGAACGCCGTGTTCGTGCTGTCCGGCTATCTCCTGGGCGACCAGTGGCACGTCGTCGAGGAGTACGCCGGGGTGCTGCAGTACGCCGTCATCGGCGTCGCCGCCGCGGCCCTCGTCTGGTTCACGGTGAACCGCGTGCGCCAGCTGCGCGGACGGACCGCGGATCGCGATCCCGCCTGAGCGCCGCCGCGGGCTCCGTTCCCAGCCCGGCCACAGATGAGGCCCGCGTAGACTGAAGGTGTGCCCGCCGATCGCCTCCACCTCGTGCGCCATGGCGAGGTCCACAACCCGGGCCGCGTGCTGTACGGTCGCCTCCCGAACTTCCGGTTGAGCGCCGACGGGCGCGAGATGGCGCGCAGCGCCGCCGCGCACCTGTCCGCTCTCGGTCGTCCCGTCACGGCGCTGTACGCCTCGCCGCTGCAGCGCACGCGCGAGTCCGCCGAGCCGATCGCGGAGCTGTTCGACCTCGATCCGATCATCGACGAGCGCGTCATCGAGCCGACCAACGTCTTCGAGGGCAAGCGCATGAAGCGCGCCGTGCTGAACCCGCTCAACTGGCGTCACCTCGCCCGCCCCGCCGTGCCCAGCTGGGGTGAGCCCTACGCCGAGGTCGTCGCCCGCATGGATGCCGCGATGACGGAGGCGTGGAACGACGCCGACGGCGGCGATGTCGTCATCGTGTCGCACCAGCTGCCGATCTGGGTGACGCACCTCGCCGTGGCCGGCGAGCCGCTCCGTCACGATCCGCGCAAGCGCCGCTGTGCGCTGTCCAGCGTGACGAGCTTCGAGCGCGACGGCTCCGGCTGGCGCGAGGTGGCCTACGCCGAGCCGGCGTCGACATCGCGGGCCGTGGACGTGGGGGCGGTATGAGGCGCTCGACGACCGCGAAGCTCGCGGCATCCCTGGTCGCCCTGGCGCTCGCCGTCGGTCTCGCGGGGTGCAGCGGAGCGAACGACGACCTGGCCAACCAGTACAAGCAGGGCGACGGCAAGGGGTACATCTCCGGTGACGGCAGCGTGCAGGAGATCGCGCCGGAGGACCGCACGTCCGCCGTCGCGTTCACCGGGACGGCCGTCGACGGCTCCACCGTCACCAGCGCCGACTACGCGGGCAGGGTCCTCGTGCTGAACTTCTGGTACGCCGGCTGCGGTCCGTGCCGGGCCGAGGCGCCCACCCTCGAGAACACCTTCCAGTCGGTCGAGCCCGCCGGCGCGGCCTTCCTGGGCGTCAACATCTACGACGGGCCGGAGGCGGCGACCGCGTTCGAGCAGACGTACGGCATCAGCTACCCGTCGCTGCTCGCGAAGGACGACGCCGACCTCAAGCTCGCCTTCGCCTCGTGGACGCCGCTGCAGTCGGTGCCCATCACGCTGGTGCTCGACAAGCAGGGCCGCGTCGCTGCGCGCTTCGTCGGTCGCGTCGAGAGCGAGTCGATCCTCAAGACGATCGTCAACGACGCGCTGTCGGAGACCTCGTGACCGAGGTCGTCTTCAGCGGGGCGCTGTGGCTCGCGATCCCGATCGCCATGCTCGCCGGTCTCGTCTCCTTCCTCTCGCCCTGCGTGCTGCCGCTCGTCCCCGGCTACCTCGGCTTCCTCGGCGGGGCATCCGGCGCCGCCGCGGCGCGCGGGCGCACGGTGCGCGCCGGCCGCGGACGGCTGCTGATCGGCGTGCTCCTGTTCATCGCGGGCTTCACCGTCGTCTTCGTCGCGATGGGTGTGCTGGCGGGCACCGCCGGCCGCTTCTTCATCCAGTACGGAGAGCTGCTGACGCGCATCCTCGGCGTGGTCGTCATCGTCATGGGGCTCGTGTTCCTCGGGCTGTTCGGCTTCGCCCAGCGGACGCTCAAGCCGCAGGTGCGCAGCGGCCTCGGCCTCGCCGGCGCGCCGCTGCTGGGGGTCGCGATGGGCATCGGCTGGGCGCCCTGCATCGGCCCCACCTACGCCGCGATCCTCTCGATCTCGCTGACGCAGGCCGATCCGCTCCGGGCCGTGCTGCTGGCCGTCGCGTACTCGCTGGGCCTCGGCATCCCGTTCCTGCTGCTGGCCGTCGGGTTCGGCTGGGCCACGCGGTCGGTCGCGTTCCTGCGCCGCCACATCCGCACGGTCAACGTCATCGGCGGCCTGCTTCTGATCGTGCTCGGTCTGCTGATGGTGACCGGGCTCTGGACCGCGGCGATGTCGCAGCTGACGGGGGTGATCGGCGGTGTCGAACTCCCGCTCTGAGCGCGCGGGCAGCGATCCGCTGCGTCCGGACGACCACGCGGATGCCGAGGCGCCCGCCACCGGGATCGCCCAGCCGCGGCTGGGCGTGGTCGGCTGGCTGCGCTGGGGGTGGCGCCAGCTCACCAGCATGCGCACCGCGCTCGTGCTGCTGCTGCTGCTCGCGATCGCGGCGATCCCCGGCTCGATCGTGCCGCAGCGCTCCGCCGACCCCAACGGCGTGCTGCAGTACAAGACGGACAATCCCGACCTGTTCCCCGTCCTCGACACGCTGCAGCTGTTCGACGTCTACTCGTCGGTGTGGTTCTCGGCGATCTACATCCTGCTGTTCATCTCGCTGATCGGGTGCGTCATCCCGCGCACCAAGCACCACTTCAACGCGCTGCGCGCGCGTCCGCCCCGCACGCCGGTACGGCTCTCGCGCCTCGACGACCACGCGGAGATCGACCGTGTCGTGCCCGCGGGCGCGGACGCCGCGGCCTACGCCGAGGCCGCCGTCGAGCTCGCGCAGGCGCAGTTGCGCAAAGCGGGGTACCGCGTCGAGCGGTACGACACGCCCGCGGTGGGCAAGCGTCCTGCCACGGCATCCGTCTCGGCGGAGCGCGGCTACGCCCGCGAGACCGGCAACCTCGTCTTCCACGCCGCGCTCGTCGGCGTGCTGATCTCCGTGGGCGTCGGCGGCGGTCTCACCTACACGGGCCAGACCGTGATCGTCGAGGGCGACAGCTTCGTCAACTCCCTGGGCCTGGGCTACACCTCCTTCAACCCCGGACGCTTCGTCGACACGAACGCGCTCCCGCCCTACTCGCTGACCCTCGACAGCTTCGATGTCACGTACGTCCCGGTCGGCGAGGCCGGGCAGGGGCAGGCGGGCGACTTCGCGGCGAACCTGACCACGCGCGAGCCGGGGCACGATGCGCAGCAGCAGACCGTGCGCGTCAACCATCCGGTCGACATGGCGGGCGACCGCGTGTACCTCATGGGCAACGGCTACGCGCCGACCATCACGGTGCGAAACCCCGCGGGCGATGTCGTGCTGCGCGAAGACGTCGAGTTCCTGCCGCAGGGCGCCACCATGACCTCGCTGGGTGTCGTGAAGGTGCCCGACGGGCTCGCGCAGCAGGTGGGCCTGGTCGGTTTCTTCTATCCCACCGCGGCCAAGCTGCACACGGGGGCGCTCACCTCGGCCTACCCGGCCCTGGCCAATCCGGTGCTGACCCTCGACGTCTACACGGGCGACCTCGGCATCGACGACGGCACCCCGCGCAACGTCTACGCACTGGACGTCAGCGGCATGACGCAGCTCACGGGCCGCAGCATCGACGTCCCCTCCCTCGAGCTCGCGCCGGGGCAGACGGTGGATCTGCCCGACGGTCTGGGCACGATCACGTTCGAGGACGCCAAGGCCAGCGGGGCCGCCGAGCAGGTGAAGCGCTACGTCTCCCTCTCCATCCACCGCGACGTCGGTGCGCCGTGGGTGCTGGGCTTCGCGATCGTCGCCCTCGCCGGGCTGCTCGCCGCCCTGTTCGTCCCGCGTCGGCGCATGTGGGTGAAGGCGACCGCCGACGGCGACGTCGTGCACCTGGAGTACGCCGGCCTCGCGCGCGGCGAGGACCCCGCGATCGCGGCGGCCGTCGCCGACCTCGTGCGCGAGCACGGTGCCGCCATGGATGCCGCGGGAACCGCCGGCGCCGCGGCATCCGACCGGACCGCTGCGCAGACCGCCGACGTAGACTGATCGTCATGCCCGACGGCCTCTCCCTCGACGAAATCTCCCGGCTCCTGGTGTGGACCGCGGTCGCGATCTACGCGCTCGCGTTCATCGCCTACGCGATCGACCTCGGGCGCCGGTCCGACCTCGCCATCCAGCAGAAGGATGCCGCGCGAGAGCGGGTGCTCGTCGGTGCCGCCGCGGGGGTGTCGGCCACGGCATCCACGTCGCTCGCGAGCCCGCTCGACGAGATGCGGGCGCAGCAGCAGGCGGCCAAGGCGGAGCTGGAGGCGCCGCTCGCCCGCCGCACGCGTTACCTGTGGGCGCGCATCGGCACGTCGCTGACGGTGCTCGGCTTCCTGTTCCACGTCGCGGGCGACGTGCTGCGGGGCATCGCCGCCAGCCGGGTGCCCTGGTCGAACATGTACGAGTTCGCGCTCACCGGGACGATGCTGATCATGGCCGTCTACCTGGTCGTGCTGTTCAAGTACGACCTGCGCTTCCTCGGCACCTTCATCACCGGCCTCGTCGTCGTGCTGCTGGGCGGTACGGTCCTCTGGTTCTACACCGCGGTCGTGCCGCTGTCCGATCCGCTGAAGAGCGTGTGGCTCGTCATCCACGTCTTCGTCGCGTCGCTGTCGACGGCCCTGTTCGCCCTCGCGTTCGCCCTCTCGGTGCTGCAGCTCATGCAGGCCCGCCGCGAGCGCCTCGCCATCGCCGCCATCGCCGCCGCGGGAGAGGAGAGCACGGCGCGCCGCCGCGGTCCGCGCTTCCTGCGGACGCTGCCGTCGGCCGACGTGCTCGAATCGCTCGCGTACCGCTTCACGATCATCGGCTTCATCTTCTGGACCTTCACCCTCATCGCCGGCTCCATCTGGGCCAACGACGCGTGGGGCCGTTACTGGGGCTTCGACACGAAGGAAGTCTGGACGTTCGTCATCTGGGTGCTCTACGCGGGCTACATCCACGCGCGCGCGACCCGCGGGTGGCGCGGCACGCGCTCGGCCTGGCTGTCGATCATCGGCTTCGCGGCGGTCATGTTCAACTTCACGATCGTCAACATGTTCTTCAAGGGCCTGCACGTCTACAGCGGCCTGAACTGACCCGCGGTCGGCGGTATCCCGCTGCCGCGCGGGCCGTCCGCGGCGGTCAGGCCAGGGCGGGGGATGCCGCGAGCAGCGCGCGGGCGCTCGCCGTGCGGCGCCGCGTCACGGCGATGGTGCTCGCGATGAACGCCAGCACCGCCCACGCGATCATGGCCGTCAGCCCGGCCGCCGCTCCGCCGGCCGACGTGGTCGCCGCGAGCAGCGCGGTGTAGGCGGGCGAGGTGGGCATGACGCCGGCGATCGAGGCGAGGATGCCCGGGATCGTCGACACGATCCCGGTCGCCACCGCGAGCACGCCCACGAGCGTCGAGATCCACCGGCCGGCGCCTCCGAACACCGCGACCAGCGCCTGGTTGACGGCGGCGAACGAGATGCCGGCGACGACGGCGAGACCCGCGAAGGCGAACCAGGTGCCCGCGTCGTAGTTCGCCGCGATCTGGGCGACACCGGCGACCAGCAGGCCCTGTGCCGCGCCGATGGCGGCGGCCGGAGCGAGGCTGCGCAACGCCAGCAGCACCGACGGACGGCGCGAGCTGAGCGCGTGGCGCGGCACCGCCTGGAGCGCGATGAACGAGCCCAGACCGCCGAACCAGAGCGCGAGCATCGCCAACAGCGGGATCGCCGACGCGCCGAAGAGGTTCGTGCCGATGCCGTCCGCGCTCACGGGGTTCGCCACCACCTCGGCGGTGGCGTCGGCCTGCTGCTGCGAGTACGTCGGGATCTGCGAGACGGCCGAGTCCAGGCCCTGCGCCAGCGAGCTGGAGCCCGAGGCGAGCTGGGTCACGCCGGTGCTGAGCTGGGTCGCGCCGTCGGCGAGCTGCGTGGCCCCGTCCGCCAGCTGGGAGGCACCCGTCGACAGTCCGGTCGCGCCGGTGGCCGCCTGGTCGATGCCGTCGGCGAGCTGGCCGAGACCGGACTGCAGCCCCTGGGCTCCACCGGTCAGCTGGGCGATTCCCGCGGCCGTCTCGGGCAGCGCCTGGTCCTTCAGACCGTTCGCGTATCCCGCGGCGTACCCGGCGTTCGTGGCGGACGCCTTCACGCCGTCGGCCATCGATCCCAGAGCGACGCAGACCGCACCCTGTTCGGGCGTCGTCGGCGTCGCGGGCGGAACGCAGTTGTTGTCGGCGAGGAGCTTCTGGTACTGCGTCGCCAGGCTCTGCGTCGAGGCCGCCGCCGCCGACGCGTACTGCGCCGTCGTCGACACCGTGCCGCCGAGCGTGTTCGGCTGCGTCGAGGTGACCTGCGCCGACAGCTGGTTCAGCCCGCCGGCGAGCTGTCCCGCTCCCGCGGACGAGTCGCGCGCACCGGTCGCGAGCGTCGCCAGCCCGCTCGACAGGTCGCTCGCGCCCGAGCCGAGCTGGCCCGCTCCGGAGGCGAGCGCCGTCGCCCCGTCCGGGAGCTGCGCGGCGCCCGTCGCCGCCTGCTGGGCGCCGCTGGCGAGCTGGTCGGCGCCGTCGGCGGCCTCACCGAGCTGGTCGTGAAGCGTCGTGAAGCCCATGAGCACGTTGGTGAGGTACTGCTGCGAGACGGCGCTGCCGAACACGGATGCCGCGGTCTGGGTGATCGTCGCCGTGATGGCGCCGTCGACCACGCGGCCGTCGGGGGCGGTCTGCACCTGGATGGTCGCCTTCTCCGGCGTCTTGCCGGGGGCGGTCGAGGTCGCGGCCGCCGAGAAGTTCTGCGGGATCGTGATCACGGCGTCGTAGGTGCCGTCGGCGAGACCGGAGGCGGCGTCGTCGGTGTTCGAGATCACCCAGTCGAGGTTGCTCGGCACGTCGGACGAGCCTTCCACGAGGCCGGCGGTCAGCTGCCGCCCGAGCGGTGCGGTCTGGCCGTTGATCGTGACGGGCTCGTCGTTGTTCACGATCGCCGCGCGGACGTTGCCGAGGCGCTCGGTCGGGTTGTAGAGCGCCGTGAGGAGGATGCCGCCGATCAGCACGGGCAGCAGGAGGACGCCGAGCACCGTGAGCCAGGTCACGGGGCGGCGGGAACGAGCGCGTTCGAGGGGGAGAGTCATGCGGAGATCACCTGCGTGGGAGAGTCGGCGGTACCGGTGGTGAGGGCCAGGGCGGTCACGCTCCGGCGATGAGCGTCGGCGAGCACGTCGAGGGCGGGGCCCTCGCGACGTGCCGACGCGATGAGGGTGAGCGGGCGGGCGTGTGCGCCGCCGCGGGAGATGCGCGCGGCGGCGCGCTCCTGGGCGTCGCGCAGCAGGGCTGCGGCCTGATCGCGGTCGGCGCCCGTGAGCGTGTCCAGGCCGTCGATGGCGACGATGGTCGTCCCGCCCGCGAGCGCTCGCCGCAGCTCCGTGAGCGGAGCGGCGGCGCCGTCGAGGAGGGCGACGCCCACGTGGGCGCGCACCCACGCCCCGCGGCCGGGCAGGAGGTGCCCGGCGACGCGCAGGCGCCCCTCGCTCGGGTCGACGCGGCCGGCGACGGCGAGGACGAAGGCGCGTCCGGCGCGCGGGTCGGCCGCCGTCGCCAGCAGGGTGCCGCCCTGCTCGAGACGGATCGTCGACGCGCGGAAGAGCATGACCTCGCCGACACCGGCCCCGCCGTCGACGCGGACCGTCAGGTCGTCGGCGGCCAGCGCGCCGTCGTAGCCGGGCTCCGGCCATGCGGTGAGCGCGAGCTCGCGCTCGACGGCCTCGCCCTCGATGTCGAAGTGCGGGAGCACACGGTCGAGCCATCGCGGCATCCACCAGGCCTTGTCGCCGAGGAGCGTCATGATGGCCGGGCCGAGCGTCATCCGCACGAGGAAGGCGTCGACGGCGATGCCGACGGCCAGTCCCAACGCGATCGGTTTGATCGAGGTGTCGCCCTCGGGGATGAACGCCGCGAAGACCGCGAACATGATGACGGCCGCCGCGGTGACGACGCGCGCCGAGGCCGTGAAGCCGCTGCGCACGGCGTCGACCGCCATGGCCCGGTCGGCGCGCCCGCCGCGGTCGCGGCGCGCGTGGACGAAGTCCTCGCGCATGCGCGAGACGAGGAAGACCTCGTAGTCCATCGCGAGGCCGAACAGCACACCCATGAGGATGATCGGCATGAAGCTGATCACCGGCCCGGTGCGCGTCACGTGCAGGGCGTCGGCGAGCCAGCCCCACTCGAACACCGCCGCGACGGCGCCGAACGCCGCGAGGATCGACAGCAGGTAGCCCAGCGTCGCCTTCAGCGGCACCCAGATCGAGCGGAACACGATCATCAGGAGCACGAACGACAGGCCCACGACGAACAGGCCGAACGGCAGCAGTGCGGCGCCGAGGCGATCGGAGATGTCGATCGCGATCGCGGTGAAACCGGTCACCTTCAGGTCGATGCCGTACTTCTGGAGCCACTCGTCGTGGTGGGCACGCAGCTCGCGGACGAGCTCGGCGGTCTGCGGCGCGTCGGGGGCGGTGGTCGGGACGATCTGCACCAGCCCCGTGTCCGCCGTCTCATTGGGGGTCGAGAGGGCCACGCGCTCGACGCCGGGGATCTTCTCGACATCCGCCTTGAGGTCGGCCATGAGCGTGAGCGGGTCGGTCGAGGTGACGATGGTGCCGGTGAGGATCAGCGGCCCGTTCGCGCCGGGGCCGAAGTGCTCCGCCGTCAGGTCGTACGCCTGGCGGGCCTCGCTGGATGTCGGCTGCATGCCGGCGTTGGGCAGGGCGAGCTGCAGGCTGGAGGCCGGGATCGCGATGACGCCGAGCGTCAGGATCACCGCGAGCGTGCTGACGACGGGATGGCGCGTCACGAGGGCGACCCACGGGTTCGTCTTCGTGACGGGCGCCGTACCGGCGGCATCCGCCTGCGCGCGCGCCGGGCGGCGACGGCGACCGACGCGGATGCCGCGACCCAGGACGCGGCTCCAGCCCACGACGCGGCCCTTCGCGAAGCCCAGCAGCGCCGGGGTGAGGGTGATCGCGACGACGACGGCCACCGCCACGGCGCCCGCGGCGGCCAGGCCCATCGTCGTGAGGAAGGGGATGCCGGCGAAGCCGAGGCCGACCAGCGCGATGAGCACCGTGATGCCCGCGAACATGACCGCCGAGCCGGCCGTCCCCGTCGCGCGGGCCGCGGACTCCTCGGGGTCGACACCGGCGCGCACCTGATCCTGATGTCGCGCCACGATGAACAGCGCGTAGTCGATGCCGACCGCGAGCCCCAGCATGATGGCGAGCATCGGCGTCGTCGAGGACACGGTCGCGAACGCCGTGGAGGCGAAGATCAGCACGACCGACAGGCCGACGCCGATGAGGGCGCTCACCAGCGGGAACCAGGCGACGGCGAGCGAGCGGAAGGTGACGATCAGCACGAACAGGGCGATGAGCACGCCGATGGCCTCGATGATCGACAGGGCGGGCAGCGAAGTGGAGAACAGGTCGCCGCCGACCACCACGGTCGATCCGGCCGGCAGGGCGGCGTCGAGCGAGGTGGACAGGTCTTCGAGCGTGGTCTTCGTCGCGGCCGGCACGTCGGTCGCGGTGCCCTGGAACTGCAGGCGGATGAGGGCGGCCTGACCGTCGCCGCTGACCATGCCGTCGACGTTCTCGCTGAACGGGTCGGTGACGGCGAGCACACCGTCGAGCGAGCCCAGCTCGGAGACCGCCGAGGCGATCTCGTCGGAGTACGGCTTCTCGTCGACGCGGTCGCCCGCCGCGGCGACGACGATGTACTGCGCGCTCGTCCCGCTCGCCTGGGGGAACGTGCGGTTGAGCAGCTCGAGGCCCTCCTGACCCTCGGTGCCGGGGATCGAGAAGGAGTTGTCGAAGCCCTTCACGGCGCCGGTCGCGACGCCGACGCCGACCGCGCCGCCCACCACGCCCAGCAGCAGGAGCCACGACACGAGGACCCGCCACGAGTGGCGGTAGGACCAGCGGCCCAGCGAGTAAAGCAGAGTGGACACAGGTGCTCCGGTTCAGACGATCGGGGTGGGGGCGGACAGGGATTCGATACACCGCTGTATCCGATACACAGATGTATCCTAAGAGCCGGGGTTCTCGCAATCCTGAGCACTCGATGTGAAACTGAGGGCCGGCGCCGAGCGCCGCATCCCGCCGACGAAGGGAGGACACCGTGACGGACATCGCCGAACGTGCCGACGGCAGTCGCCCGCCCAGCCAGCGCCGCGAGCAGACCCGGGCGCGCCTTCTCGACGCGGCGCACGACGTGTTCGCCGAGGTGGGCATGGATGCCGCGTCGGTCGAGGCGATCTGCGAGCGCGCGGGATTCACCCGCGGGGCGTTCTACTCGAACTTCGAGTCGAAGGACGAGCTCTTCCTCGCGCTCGTGACCCGCCTGTCCGACGCGAAGCTCGACGCGGTCGCCAGCCGGGTCCACCGCCTCTCGCCCGACGGTCCCGTCGACGTCTCCGAGCTCGTGGGCCAGCTGGGAGCGCCGTTCGGCGAGGGCATGGATCCGCAGCTCATGACGGAGATCCGCGTGCAGGCGCTTCGCGACCCGCGACTCGCCGAGGCCTTCCTCACCCTGCAGCGGCGCATGCTCGACCGCATCGAAGGATTCCTCGAGCACATCATCGCGACCTACGGGCTGACCCTGCGTCTGTCGGTGGCGGAGGCGGCGCGCATCCTCCTCGACGTCGCGAACGAGACCTGCACGACGGCGATGCTGCAGGGCATCGAGGACGACGGGGTCACCGCTGCGCTGCGCGGACGCCTCGACGCCCTGATCCCGGCGCTGGTCGCCGCCGGTGGGGAGCGGGCCTTCCGCTACGCCGACCGCTGACCGCCGCGGGGTCGACAGCCGACGCGATCCGCCGCGGTCACAGCAGCGCGGCGCACCGCTCCAGGCGGTCGAGCCACCACGCGCGCCGATCGGGCATCGCCGCGTGCCGGGCGAGCGCGGCGGCATCCGGGACGACCCGCCCCACGGGCAGCATCCCGCCGGAGGGACGCAGCGGCCGCGCCGTGACATCCGCCGCGAGCAGCGAGGCCGTGCCGAGGCCGCAGTCGTAGGGCAGATCGGGCAGGGCCGCGGCGAGGGTCGTGCCCATCGACAGGCCGATGCTCGTGTCGAGAGCGCTCGAGACGACCGCCGGAAGGCCCGCCTCCGCGACGATCGCCAGCGCCGCGGCGACTCCGCCGAGGGGCTGCGCCTTCACGACGAGCAGGTCGGCCGAGCCGGCGCGCGCGACGGCGAGCGGGTCGGACGCCTTGCGCACCGACTCGTCGGCGGCGATCGGGATGTCCCAGTCGGCGATGCGCGCGCGCAGCTGGGCGAGCTCCTCCACCTCGGTGCAGGGCTGTTCCAGGTACTCGAGGTCGAACTCGGCGAGCGCGTGCACGGCGTGCTCGGCCTCGTCGACGTTCCACCCGCCGTTGGCGTCGAGGCGCACCCGCCCCTCCGGGCCCATCGCGGCGCGCACGGCACGCACCCGCGCGACGTCGTCGGCGAGCGTCTGGCCGCGCTCGGCGACCTTCACCTTCGCGGTGCGGCACCCGTCGAAGCGGGCCAGCACCCCGGCCACCTCGTCGGCCCGGACGGCGGGGACGGTGGCGTTGACGCGGACGGTGTCGCGCCGCGGATCGGGCTGTCGGCGCCATCCGAAATCGATCGCCGCGGCGAGCCAGACGGCGGCCTCCGCGTCGTCGTACTCGAGAAACGGGGAGAACTCGGTCCAGCCCTCGGGGCCCTCCATCAGCACCGCCTCGCGGTGGTCGACGCCGCGGAAGCGGGTGACGAGGGGCAGCGACACCACGTGCGCCGTGGCGAGCAGCTCGCCGAGTGCGGGGACGGTCATGGCTCCATCCTGCCTCGGGAGGCCGCCGCCGCGGGGACCCCGCGTCGGGGCCCGCCGTCTGTGGCGGCGACGCCCGTAGAATCGGGCGGTGACCGCCTCCCTCGCCGCCGCCCGCTTCGCGCTCGACATCGACGGTGTGCCGCGCCCCGCCCGGGCGCAGGCGCTGCTGGACGCCCTCGCCGAGCGGGTCGTCATCGCCGACGGGGCGATGGGCACGATGCTGCAGCGTCACGACCTGCGGATCGACACCGACTTCGCCGGCCTCGAGGGCTGCAACGAGATCCTGAACGTGACGCGACCCGACGTGGTCGCCGACATCCACGACGCCTACTTCGCGGTCGGCGTGGACGCCGTGGAGACGAACACGTTCGGGGCGAACTGGTCGAACCTGTCGGATTACGGCATCGACGACCGCATCACGGAGCTCGCGGCCGCCGGGGCGCGGATCGCCCGCGAGCGTGCGGAGGCGGCGGAAGCGGTCGACGGGCGGATGCGCTGGGTGCTCGGCTCGATGGGGCCCGGCACGAAGCTGCCGAGCCTCGGCCACACCACCTATGCGCATCTGAAGGAGACGTTCGCCCTCCAGGCCGAGGGGCTCATTGACGGCGGAGCGGATGCGTTCCTGGTCGAGACGAGCCAAGACCTGCTGCAGACCAAGGCCGCGATCAACGGCTGCAAGCAGGCCATCGTCGCCCGCGGCATCCGGCTGCCGATCTTCGTCGAGGTCACCGTCGAGACGACCGGCACCATGCTGATGGGCTCGGAGATCGGGGCGGCGCTCACGGCGCTCGAGCCGCTGGGCGTCGACGCCATCGGCCTGAACTGCGCGACCGGTCCGGCCGAGATGAGCGAGCACCTGCGCCACCTGTCGAAGCACTCCTCCGTGACGATCGCCTGCATGCCCAACGCCGGGCTGCCGGTGTTGACCGCCGATGGTGCGCACTACCCGCTGACGCCCGCGGAGCTCGCCACGGCGCACGAGCAGTTCGTGCGCGAGTTCGGCCTGGGCCTCATCGGCGGATGCTGCGGCACGACGCCCGAGCACCTCGCCGCGGTGGTGGAGCGGGTGGGGTCCCTCCCGGTGACCTCCCGTCGGATCGTCGACGGTCTGCCGGGGGACGCGGCGACGGAGTACACCGCGCTGGCCTCGCGCTCGCGCACCACGCTTGTCGGCGCGGCGCCCCTCGCGGTCGACCGCGAGCCGGGCGTCGCCTCGCTGTATCAGCACGTGCCGTTCCGGCAGGATGCCAGCTACCTCGCGATCGGGGAGCGCACCAACGCCAACGGGTCGAAGGCGTTCCGCGAGGCGATGCTGGAGGGCCGGTGGGACGACTGCGTCGAGATCGCCCGCGGGCAGATCCGCGTCGGCGCGCACCTGCTCGACGTGTGCGTCGACTACGTCGGCCGCGACGGCGTCGACGACATCCGCGAGGTGGTGTCGCGGTTCGCCTCGGCATCCACTCTGCCCCTCGTCATCGACTCGACCGAGCCCGCCGTCATCCAGGCGGGGCTGGAGCTGATCGGCGGCCGCCCCGTCGTCAACTCCGTCAACTACGAGGACGGCGACGGCGCGGCATCCCGCTTCGGGCGCATCATGCCGCTCGTCAAGGAGCACGGCACCGCCGTCATCGCCCTCACGATCGACGAGCAGGGTCAGGCGCGCACCGCCGAGGACAAGCTGCGCATCGCGTCGCGGCTCGTCGACGAGCTCGTCGGGGCGTGGGGCATGCGGGTCGAGGACATCATCGTCGACTGCCTCACCTTCCCGATCGCGACGGGCCAGGAGGAGACCCGCCGCGACGCGATCGAGACCATCGAGGCGATCCGCGGGCTGGTCGCGAAATACCCGGGCATCAACACGACGCTCGGCGTCTCCAACGTCTCGTTCGGGCTCAACCCCGCCGCCCGGTCGGTGCTCAACTCCGTGTTCCTGCACGAGGCGACGCAGGCGGGGCTCACGAGCGGCATCATCGATGCCGCGAAGATCGTGCCCCTGGCATCCCTCCCCGACGAGCAGCGGAAGGTCGCGCTCGACCTCGTCTGGGACCGGCGCGAATGGGATGCCGACGGCACCCTCACCTACGACCCGCTGGCGACGATGCTCGACCTGTTCGCCGGGGTCGACACGGCGGCGCTCCGCGACCAGCGCGCCGCCGAGCTGGCGGCGCTGCCGGTCGGCCAACGCCTCGAGCGCCGGATCATCGACGGCGAGCTGAAGGGTCTCGAGGCCGACCTCGACCTGGCGCGCGCCGGCGATGCGGATGCCGCGCCGCTCAGCCCGCTGCAGATCATCAACGACCACCTGCTGGAGGGCATGAAGGTCGTCGGCGAGCGGTTCGGGTCGGGCCAGATGCAGCTGCCGTTCGTGCTGCAGTCCGCCGAGGTCATGAAGACCGCGGTCGCCCTGCTCGAGCCGCACATGGAGAAGACCGACGAGGCCGGCAAGGGCACGATCGTGCTCGCGACGGTGCGCGGCGACGTGCACGACATCGGCAAGAACCTCGTCGACATCATCCTCACCAACAACGGCTACACGGTGATCAACCTCGGCATCAAGCAGCCGATCGCCGACATCATCGCCGCCGCCGAGGAGCACGGCGCCGACGTCATCGGCATGAGCGGCCTGCTCGTCAAGTCGACGGTGGTGATGAAGGAGAACCTGCAGGAGCTCTCGGCGCGAGGGCTCGGCACGCGGTGGCCGGTGATCCTCGGCGGTGCGGCGCTGACGCGCGCGTACGTCGAACAGGATCTCGCGGAGCTCTTCGACGGCGAGGTCCGCTACGCCAAGGACGCGTTCGAGGGGCTCGCGCTCATGGAGCCGCTCGTGCGGATCGCGCGCGGCGAGGCTCCGGATGCCGTCGGCCTGCCGCCGCTGAAGAAGCGCATCCACGCCGCGGGGTCGCGCCTGACCCTCACCGAGCCCGAGGCCATGCCGGCCCGGTCGGACGTGGCATCCGACAACCCCGTGCCCGCGCCGCCGTTCTGGGGCACGCGCATCGTCCGCGGCATCGCGCTCGCCGACTACGCGGCCTTCCTCGACGAACGCGCGACGTTCATGGGGCAGTGGGGGCTCAAGCCCGGCCGCGGGGAGCACGGGCTGTCGTACGAGCAGCTGGTCGACACGGAGGGTCGTCCGCGGCTGCGGTACTGGCTCGACCGCATCCTCGCCGAGCGCATGCTCGACGCGTCGGTGGCCTACGGGTACTTCCCGGTCGTCTCCGAGGGCGATGACCTCGTCGTGCTGCACCACGGCGACGACCCGACCGGTCTGCTCGGGCCGGCCGGACTGCTGGCGCCGGACGGCGGCTCGGGCTGCGCCCTCGGCCGCGACCGGCTGCGCTTCCACTTCCCGCGGCAGCGGCGCGACCGCCACCTGAACCTCGCCGACTTCGTGCGCTCCCGCGCGTCGGGGCAGGTCGATGTGCTGCCCGTGCAGCTGGTCACGGCGGGGGCGGCCATCGACGCCGTCACCGCGAAGATGTTCGCCGAGGACCGCTACCGCGACTACTACGAGCTGAACGGGCTGGTCATGCAGCTCACCGAGGCGCTCGCCGAGTTCTGGCACGCGCGCATCCGCGCCGAGCTCGGCTTCGCCGGGGAAGACCCCGCCGACACCGCGGGACTGTTCAAGCTCGACTACCGCGGCGCGCGGTTCTCGCTCGGCTACCCGGCCTGCCCCGACATGGAGGACCGCCGCAAGGTCGTCGAGCTGCTGCGTCCCGAGCGCATGGGCGTCGAGCTGAGCGAGGAGCTGCAGCTGCATCCCGAGCAGTCGACCGACGCGTTCGTGTTCCACCACCCCGAGGCGAAGTACTTCTCGGTCTGAGCGGGTCGCGGCATCCGCGCGTGGGTCGGGTGCGGTGGGTGCGGGTTCCGGGTGTCTCGGCGCCGGGGCCGAACTGCAAGGGATGCCGGGCGACACGCCGTGGCCGGGCGAGGCGTGGCGGCGTGTCGCGGCTGCGAGCTTGCAGTCGGGGCGTGAGGAGGTGGAGGTGACGGTGGGGCCGAAGCGGGCTCAGCGACGTGCCAGGGCGGCGGCATGCGCCGCGATTCGGGCGAACACGCGTCGCTGCACCGCGTACGACTCCTCCCAATCGCCGTCCGACTGCAGACCGTGGTCGGCGCCGGCGATCTCCATCACCGCGGCTGCGGTCTCGCTGATGCGGTCGGGCCACCACGTGGCATCCGTCGTGCCGGCGACGATGAGATGAGTCGCGGATGCCGCGCGCAACGCCGTAGCCACGACATCGTGGACGACCAGCGGCGTCAACCACACCCCAGGTATGCCTGCCGCGACGGCGTGTGAGGCCGCGAAGGTGCCCAGAGACTTGGCGACGACAAGGTCAGGCGCGCACGGGAGGGCCGAGATGATTTCGCCCCACTCCCGGGCGACGAAGTCGGCCGGGTCGTCCGCGGCGTCACCCAATGCCCACTCGGCGGCGTAGACGTCCCATCCGTTCTGAGCCAGGATGACGCCGGTCCAGTGCAGCAGCGGCGCCTGCGCGGTGTATCCGCGCCCGGGCAGCAGGACCGCTGCAGGTGCGCCGTCCGACGACGGTGTGAGGCGGTGCAGCACGACCATCCCGCGATCCTAACGGCCAGCCGCACGCACCCAACTGCAAGGGATGCCGGGCGACACGCCGTGGCCGGGCGCGGGGTGTCGGCGTGTCGCGGCTGCGAGCTTGCAGTTCGGATACGGCCCGCGGGTGAGGGTCAGGCGACGGGGGTGCCGCACATACCGCAGATGCCGGTCGCGGGCACCTGCACGAAGCAGTCCGGGCACATCACCGCGGGGCGCTCGGGGATGGTGGGGGCGGCGACGGTGCGCGGCGTGCCCGAGGCGACCCGGGCGGCGCGGGCACGCTCGCGCGTGGTCGGCGCGGGCGCGGCGGCGAGCTTGGCCGCGGGCTTGTGGTCGGCGCAGTAGAACCGCACGAATCCGGCCGGATTGTTCGGATGCCGGTGCTTCATCACCCACAGCGCTTCGCGCGGCCACGGCTCGCTGGTCGGTCCGCAGCCCGAGCACCGGGTCGCGTCGCCCGGCACGGCCTGCTCGGCGGCGACGGCGATTTCGAACGGCAGGGCATCTCGCCAGTCCGAGGAGTTCCTGATCTGCACGACATGCCCTTCCGGCGGCATCCTCGGGTGGACGACGGCCGTGCCCCATTCTCCCACGGCCGCGCCGCCGGCGGGTCTCACTCCGCAGCGGATGCCACCGCGGATGCCGCCCCCGCCCATCCCGACCACTCCGCCGCGTCGACGACGCAGAACCGGTTGCCCTCGGGATCCTCCATGATCACGTAGTCCGCATCGGCCGGCTGCCGGTCCCAGACGACGCGGCGCGCGCCCAGACTCTCCAGCCGCGCCACCTCGGCGTCCTGGTCTTGCGCGTAGAGGTCGAGGTGGATCCGCGGGGGCAGGACGCGCGGCGCCGCGACGGCATCCAGCGACACGCTCACCCCGGCCCCGTGCCGCGGATGCAGCAGCGCGAAGTCGTCGCCGGCGGGCTCGCGCACCACGTAGTCGAGGGCCGCGGTCCAGAAGGCCGTCTCCCGCGCGAGGTCGTCGACGCGGATCACGACGGAGCCGACGACCAGCATCACCCGGCCTCCGGGTTGCGAGCCGTCACCGTGATCCAGGGGTCGGTGGCCGCGGCATCCGGGGCCGTCGTGTCGCGGACGACGACGTCGGTCCAGCCCGTGGCGGCGAAGGCCTCGGCCAGCGGATCCTCGCGCCACAGCACGAAGTGTCGCGGCGCGTCGAGCTTGTGCGCCGACCAGTGCTCGCCCTCGCCCTTCTTGAACGAGGCGATCATGACCCCGCCCGGCCGGGTCGCGGCGCGCGCTCGCCGCAGCACGCCCCGCAGCCGCGCCCGCGGCACGTGCAGAAGCACGGCGCTGGCGAACACGGCGTCGTACGGGCCGCCGAAGTCGGCGTCGCGCACGTCGAGCAGGCGTGCGCGATGGCCCGCCGCGTGCTGCAGCGCGATGAAGGATGCCGCGGCATCCGTGCGGTCGACGGCGAAGCCCGCCGCCTCCAGCGCATCGGCGTCGCGGCCCGGGCCCGAACCGAGCTCGAGCACGGAGGAGCCCGCCGGAAGCAGTGCCCCCAGCTCCGCGACGAGCGGCGACGGTGTGGCCGACGTGCGCTGGGCGTAGCGCAGGGCGTGGTCGCGGTAGACGGCGAGGGTCAGCTCGAGCGGGTCGCCGAGCGGCGGGATCGTGCAGTCGTAGCGCTGCCGGGTCGGCCACCGCGGGTCGCGCGGCGCATCGGAGACCGCGAAGCCGAGGCGACGGTAGAACTCGACCGCGTCGTCGTCGGTGCTCGCGAACAGCGGGAGGGTCGGGTCGGCGCGACGCGCGGCATCCACGAGTCGGGACCCGAGACCGGTGCCCCGCGCCTCGTGCGCGACGGCGATGTAGTGCAGCTCCGTGCGGCCGCGGGCGGGGTCGGGGCCGAAGGCGGCGAAGCCGAGGATGCCGCCGGCCACGACGCCGACGACGGTGAGCCGGGGCAGTTCGGCGTCGCGGATCCACAGGAGCGCGTCGGCATCCACCCCGGCCGCCTCCCAGAGGAGGGGGAGGAACGCCTCCGAGCCGATCTCGTCCGGGGTCAGGGGCCGCACCGTCGTGGTCATGATTCGACTGTAGCGAGCGCTCCGCGGGGTCTCTGAGGGGGCGACGGCGGCCCGGGAGCCCCGGCGACGGGCTTCGCGCGCCGCAGCGAGCGCAGCAGCGCACGCCCGATGAGTCCGATCCCGATGACCGTGGTGACGGCGCGCAGCGTGTCCCAGCTGAGGGTCGAGGTCACCAGCGAGTAGACGAGGAAGTTCCCGAGGTTCTCGATGAGGGGCGCGCCCGGGCTGTAGGAGATGCTCGTCCCGGCGCCGACGGCGAACGGCCAGAACCACATGTTCATGATCAGCCCGAACACGTACGCCGACACGACGCCGTACGCCGCGAGCATCGCGACCTCGGCGCCGCCGCGCACGCGCCGCGGCAGCAGCCCCGCGCCCGCCGCGACCCAGCCGCAGGCGAACATCTGGAACGGCAGCCACGGGCCGACCCCGCCCCACAGCACCGCCGACAGGGCGAGGGATGCCGCGCCGAGCAGCAGTCCGAAGCGCGCCCCGTAGGCCCGCCCGGCCAGGATCAGGAGCACGAACAGCGCCTCCACGCCGCCCACCCCGGTGCTCGCGATGCGCACGGCCGCCCCGATCGCCGCGAGCACGGCCAGCAGCGCGAGGGTGTGCGCCGACCGCACCGTCGTGTCGAGGCTCGCGAGGGCGACGATGATCGCGAGAGGGGCGAGCGCCATCGCGATGACCGGCGCGGCGGCCTGCGCCTGCGCCGGCACCGCCGTCGCCACGAGGGGCCACAGGAACGCGGCCGCCGCGACGAGGTTCGCCGCGATCAGGGCCGCGGTGAGGCTGCGCCGCGGTCGGGCCTGCGGCCGGGGCCCTGGCTGCGGGGTCCGGGCTGCGGCTCGCCGTGGGGTGCGGGTGGGGGGCGTGTCCCGAACTCCTCCGGATCGTGGCGCGAGGCCGGGTGGGGGCCCCGAGACGGGGTCGGCGGTCGCGGATTGGAGGAGTTCGGCGCGGGCGGGGTCGGCGCGGGCGGGGTCGGCGAGGGCGGGCGGCGCGGCGGGCGAGGCGGCGAGCCGTCCGGCCGCCAGGGGCAGCACGCGGTCGGCGCGGGCGATGGCCGACGGATCGTGAGTCGCGATCAGGACGGCGGTCCCGGCATCCCCGAGCCGCGCGAGGGCGGCGTCGACCAGGCGGCGCGCGTCGGGGTCGAGGCCGCGGGTCGGCTCGTCCACGAGCAGGACGGGGGCGCCTGTCGCCGTCTGGATCGCGAGAGCGAGGCAGCGCCGCTGACCGGCAGACAGGTCACGCGGATGCCGGTGCCACAGCTCTCGCGCCTCCTGCACGCCGCCCTCGTCGTCGCTGCCGCGCCCGAGGAGCCCGGCGAAACAGTGGGCGGTCGTGCCGGCCGGCAGACGCGCCCGCCGGTCGGTGCGCCGACACTCGGCGGCGACGGTGTCGCGCACGAACAGTGCGTCGGAGTCATCGGGGACCAATCGCACCTCGCGGGCGTGCGCGCCGGTGGCGAGGGCGACGAGCAGGCTCGACTTGCCGGCGCCGTTGGGGCCGACGAGCGCCACGATCTCGCCGGCGTGGAGCGCGATCGGTGCGTCGTCGACGGCGACGCGGTCCGCGTACCGCACGGTGATGCGGGTCGACAGCACCGGTTCCGTCGAGGGAGTCCGGGGGTTCGCCGGCTCGGGCGCCGTCCGCGGCGGTCGGGGGCGACCTGCCTGCGCGAGCCCCGCACTCGCGGTCGCGAGCACCCCGGGCCGCCCGTGGGAACCACCCGCGTCGATGCGCAGCCACGCGTCGGCGACCGTGTCGAACTCGTCGCCGCGGTGCTCGGCGGCGACCACGCAGACGCCGGCCTCGTGGGCGAGCGCGCCCAGGAGCGCCACGATGCGGGCGCGGGCGGTGCGGTCGAGGTCGGCGAGCGGCTCGTCGACGAGCAGGAGGACCGGCTGCTCGATGATCGCGGCGGCGATCGCGACGAGCGTCGCCTGCCCCGCCGACAGTGCCCCCAGCTCGCGGTCGAGCAGGTCCACGATCCCGACCCGCACCGCCACCTCGCGGACGCGCTCGTCCACGACGACGGGGGCCACGCCCCGCAGCTCCAGGGCGAGGCCGATCTCGTCCCGCACGCGCGTCGTCGCGAAGGCGGCGCGCGGGCTCTGCAGCACGACGCCGACGACGCGCGACAGATCCCGGGGCGCGGTGGCGGTCCGCTCGTGTCCGGCGACGCGCAGCTCGCCGCGGATCCACCCGCCGTCGACATGGCTGTGCAGGCCGCTCAGCGCCCGCAGCAGGGTCGTTTTGCCCGACCCGGTCGCTCCCGTGAGCACCGTGAGGGCGCCGGGGCGGATGCCGCGCCCCACCGCGTCCGCCACGACGACCGGATCGCCGGTGCCGAACCCGAGCGCGACGTCCTGCCCGGCCACGGGGTGCGCGCAGTCGCCCTCGAGCCCCCGTCCGGCGTAGCCGCGCAGTTCGAGGGCCGCGGCGACGGCGCTCGCACGCTCCAGCGTCGCCTCGAGCACCGGCGCGAGCAGTCGGGCCGAGCCCGCGACGCCGACCCGTTCGCCGCGCAGCCGCGCCGCCCGCCGTGCCGAACGCACCGCGTCGGCGAGCGACGGCAGCGTCGCCCAGCCGATCGACAGCGCCCGGGCGAGGCCCTGGAAGGGGCCGCGCCGGGCGCCGCGGGCGAGCAGGCGCGGCAGGTCGAGCACGGCGCTGAGCAGTCCGAACGCGAGGATCGTCAGCGCGATCGGCAGGGCGCTGACCGCGGCATCCCAGAGCCCTCCCGCCGTCGCGGGGCCGAGCACCTCGACGTGGGCGAGCGGCGGCGCGAGGCGCCACAGGGGCAGTGGCAGCACCACCGGCCCGGCGCCGTCGGCGCCGTGGAAGAGCACCCGGTACCCCACGCGCACCGCGACGAAGCCCACCGCCAGGGCGGCGGCGGCACGCAGGGGGCCGGTGCGGAAGCTCACGCGCCGAGATTACGCGCGTCGGCGCCGCTCAGGCCGCGGGAGCCGCGGGCGCCCCGTCCAGGCTGAAGAGCAGCTCGACGCTCTCACCCGGCTGAGCCGTCAGCGTCGACACGCCCTCCTGGGCGTAGTCCCACGCGCCGTCGGCGGGCTTGGTCCACAGCGCCCAGTACGCGAACGCGGCGGGCATCGACTCGCACTTCTCGACGTACGCCGGGTCCTGGGTGGAGCCGACCGGCTCGGATGCCGAGGGCAGCCCGTCGACGCGGCAGATCACCTGGTCGCCGTACTCCTTCGTGCCCTCGATCTCGAGCCCGGCCGCGGCGACGATGTCGGCGACGGCGACCTCGGCGGTGGTCGTGTAGCACCGCGTGTCGGAGGTGCCGCCCGCCAGGGCGGAGGAGTCGACGACGAGCGTGACGCCCTCGGTCCCTTCGCACGCGCCGGCGGTGATCGGCGACGCGGTCGCGTCGGTCGCGGTCGGCGACGCCGCACCGCCGCCCGTCGAGGCGCAGGCCGACAGGCCGAGCGCGAGGGCTCCGGCGGCGAACAGGGCGAGGATGCGGGGGGTCGACGTCACCGTCCCAGCGTAGGGGGATTCGCCCACCCGTCCCGGCCATATGACGACACCCTCACGACGCCATGGCGATGCCCGCGCGTAGGCTGGCCGGGTGACCGACACCTTCGTCTCCGAGCTGTTCGATCCGACCGCGTGGACGCTCGCGCCCGGCGCGGCCGACTACACCGACATCACGGCGCACGTCTCCGGCGACGGCCGCATCGCGCGCATCGCGTTCGATCGGCCCGAGGTGCGCAACGCCTTCCGGCCGCACACGGTCGACGAGCTGTACCGGGCCCTCGACGTCGCGCGACAGGACCCGCGCATCGGCGTCGTGCTGCTGACGGGCAACGGCCCGAGCCCCAAGGACGGCGGCTGGGCGTTCTGCTCCGGCGGCGACCAGCGCATCCGCGGCCGGGACGGCTACACCTACGCGGCCGACGACGCGACCGCCCCCGACCCGGCCCGCGCCGGCCGGCTGCACATCCTCGAGGTGCAGCGGCTCATCCGTTTCATGCCGAAGGTCGTCATCGCCGTGATCCCCGGGTGGGCCGCCGGCGGCGGGCACTCGCTGCACATCGTCTGCGACCTGTCGATCGCGAGCGCCGAGCACGGCCGGTTCAAGCAGACGGATGCCGACGTGGGCTCGTTCGATGCGGGGTACGGGTCTGCCTACATGGCGCGTCAGGTCGGTCAGAAGCTCGCGCGCGAGGTGTTCTTCCTCGCGGAGGAGTACTCGGCGCAGCGCGCCTACGAGATGGGCGCCGTGAACCGCGTGGTCCCGCACGCGGAGCTCGAGCGCGAGGCGATCGCGATGGCGCGGACGATCCTCGGCAAGTCGCCCACCGCGATCCGCATGCTGAAGTTCGCGTTCAACGCGATCGACGACGGCATGGTCGGCCAGCAGGTGTTCGCGGGCGAGGCCACGCGCCTCGCGTACGGCACCGATGAGGCCGTGGAGGGTCGCGACGCCTTCCTGCAGAAGCGCGACCCCGACTGGTCGCCCTATCCGTACCACTACTGACGCGACGGCGCGGAGGCGACGGTGAAGCTGGAGCGGGTGGATGCCGCCGATGCGCGCGCGGTGCTGCGCGGACTGCGGGGCGCGGTGCTGGGGGCGGGCCCCGCGATCGCCCTCGGCGCGCCGTCCGGTTCCGGAGATGCGCTGCCCGCGGAGGTTCCGGCCGGCACCGCGGTGGTCGTCACGACATCCGGGTCGTCGGGGTACCCCAAGGCGGTCGCGCTCAGCCGTTCCGCGCTGACGGCCTCGGCGCTCGCGACGAGCGCGCGCATCGGCGAGGGGGCGTGGCTGCTCGCGCTGCCGCCGGGCTACATCGCCGGGGTCCAGGTGCTCGTGCGCGCGCTCGTCGCCGGACGCGAGCCCGCGCTCCTGTCGGGGCCGTTCCGCACGGCGGGGTTCGTCGCCGCCGCATCCTCCATGGCATCGAGCGACGGCGGGCGGCCGGTGCCGACGTACACGTCCCTCGTCCCGGCGCAGCTGCAGACCCTCCTCGACGACCCCGATCCGGCCGCCCGCCGCGCACTCGCCGGGTTCTCGGCGGTGCTGGTGGGCGGGCAGGCGCTCGCCCCCGCGCTCGCCGCGCGCGCCGCCGACGCCGGCGTGCGCATCGTGCGCACCTACGGATCGAGCGAGACCGCGGGCGGCTGCGTCTACGACGGCGTGCCGCTCGACGGCGTCGGCGTCCGCATCGACGACGGCGAGGTGCTCCTGTCGGGTCCCACCCTCGCGGACGGCTACCTGGGCGATGCCGCGCGCACCGATGCCGCGTTCTTCCGCGACGCGGCGGGCACCCGCTGGTACCGCACCGGTGACGCCGGCGCGTTCGACGGACGCCTCGCGATCACCGGTCGCCGCGACAACGTCATCATCTCGGGCGGGATCAACGTGGCGCTCGACCGCGTCGAACGGGTGGTGCGGACACTTCCCGGGCTCGTCAACGCCGTCGTGGTCCCGGTGCCCGACGAGAGGTGGGGCGAGGCGTCGGTCGTGGTCGTCGCGGCCGGCGCGGGGGATGCCGATGACGCCCTCCGCGGCATCCGCGCCGCCGTCGAGGCCGAGATCGGTGCGCCCGCACGCCCCCGGGCGGTCGTGCCGGTCGCCGCCATCCCGCTGCTGCCGAGCGGCAAGCCCGATCGCGCCGCCCTCCGCCGGCTCGCGGCGGACGCCGGCGCGTGAGCGCGCCGCGTCGGCATCACAGGGGACTCATGCGTCCGCGGGCATAGGATTCTCGCGTGGCAGGCAGCACCCGCAAGAAGAAGGCCCGTTCGGGACGGCGCTCCGCGGCGCACACGCCGCGCGGCAATCCGCAGAGGGCGCAGCTCTCCGGCGACCCCGCGCACGTCGAGCGCGCCACCGCGCGCGACTGGATCGGCGCGGCGCGCCTGCGCACCCTGCCCCTCGCCGTCTCGCCCGTGCTCATCGGCACCGGCGCGGCGCTGCTCGGCGGGATGCCGCTGCGCTGGGTGGTCGCGCTGTGCTGCCTCGTCGTCGCGGTGTCGATCCAGATCGGCGTCAACTACGCGAACGACTACAGCGACGGCATCCGTGGCACCGACGACCACCGCGTCGGGCCGGCGCGGCTCACCGCGTCGCGCAAGGCGCAGCCGCGCACCGTCCTGATCGTCGCCCTCGTCTTCTTCGGCATCGCGGCGGCCGCCGGTATCGCCCTCATCGTGCGCACGGGGTACTGGTGGATGGCGCTGATCGGCGCCGCGTGCCTGGTGGCGGCCTGGTTCTACACCGGCGGCAAGCGTCCCTACGGGTACGCCGGTCTCGGCGAGCTGTTCGTCTTCGTCTTCTTCGGCCTGGTGGCCACGGTCGGCACCACCTTCGTCCAGGTCGGCACCGTGCCGCAGGAGAGCTGGTTCGGCGGCGTGATCGCCGGGCTCCTCGCCTGCGCCGTGCTCCTGGCCAACAACCTCCGCGACATCGATCAGGACCGCCTCGCCGGAAAGCGCACGCTCACGGTGCGTATCGGGCGCCGGGCGACGCAGATCCTGTTCACGGTGCTGGTGGTCGGCGCCTTCGCGATCGTGGCGTTCCTGGCGGTCTTCTACCCGCTCGCCTGGCTGGCGCTGCTCGCGCTCATCCCCGCGGCCTGCGCCGTCCTGATCGTCTGGACCTATCGCGCGCCGCGGGAGCTGGTCGTGGCGCTCGGGCTGACGTCGCTGACGTCGCTGGCCGTCGCGGCGCTGCTGTTCTGGGCGTTCACGGGCTGACGGCACCGGTCACCCGGCGCCCGCGCTCACTCCGTCGGTGCGGCGGCGGCCTGGTCGGCCGCGGCATCCTCGACGTCTTCGTCGGTCGCGGCGCGGCGCGCGCGACGCTCGGCGAGGCCCGCGGTCAGATCGTCGAGCGGACGGCGCAGGAACAGCACCGACAGGCTCAGGCCGATGAGGGCGGCGAAGATCGCCGACAGCCAGTAGTACTCGCGCATGACCGGGAACAGCATCATGATCCCGAACGGCACCACGAACACCAGGAGACGCAGCACGCTGTAGACGAGGGCCGAACGGACACGCATGCCTCCAGCCTACGCGCGTCGTCCGTGCGCCCGTACCCGTGCCCGCGCCCGCCGAGGATGCCGGCGCGCGCCTAGGATGGAGGGGTGGTGCGCATTCTGCTGCCTCTGGCGCTGTTGCTGATCGCCTTCTGGGTGTACAGCATCGTCGACTGCGCCCTGCAGCCGCCGACGCGCCATCGCGGCGTCAGCAAGCCGGTCTGGATCCTGCTCGTGGTGCTGCTGCCCATCATCGGCGGCGTGATGTGGTTCGTGGTCGGTCGCGGCCGTCCCCAGCGGGTGAGCACCTTCCGCGCCCCCGACGACAACCCCGACTTCCTCGGCAGCCTGGGCGCGATCTCGATCGCCGACCAGGACGAGCGCATCCGCCGCCTGGAGGCGGAGCTGGCCGCCCTCGACTCCGAGGGTCCGGAGCCCGACCGCCGGCGCGGCGCCGGCGACGAGCCCGCGACCGCCCCGGACGATGACCCCGACGAGAACCGTCGCGGCAGCGCCGCCTGACATGGACGAGAGCCCTCTCGCCGGTCGCGCGCCGGCGACGGATGCCGCCGCGGCGCTCCTGGGGCGCCTCGTCGAGCTCGGCGTGGGGCACGTGGTCGTCAGCCCGGGATCGCGCTCGCAGGCGCTGGCCCTCGTCGCGGCCGAGCTGGAGAGCCGTGGCGCCGTGCGCGTGCACGTGCGCATCGACGAACGGGTCGCCGGCTTCACGGCGCTCGGCGTCGGGCGCGAGTCGGGCATGCCCGCGGTCGTCGTGTGCACGTCCGGCACCGCGGTCGCCAATCTCCTTCCCGCCGCGCTGGAGGCGCACCATGCCGGTGTCCCGCTGATCCTGCTGACGGCCGACCGTCCGCCCGAGCTGCGCGGCGTCGGCGCCAACCAGACCACCCGCCAGCCCGGCATGTTCGCTCCGAACATGCGGCTGGAGGAGGATCTGCCGGTGCCGGACGAGGTGGATGCCGACGGTACCGGGGAGCAGTCCGCCATGCTGCGGCGGGTGGCGGAGGACGCGGTCGCCGCGGCGCTCGGCGCGGGCACCCGTCAGGCCGGGCCCGTGCACCTCAACCTGCCGCTGCGCGACCCGCTGGCCGGCGGCCTGCCGCCGTGGCTCGGCACGCCGGAGCTCGAGCTGGACACCGCGCCCGTCGGGCCCGACGTCGCCGCGGAGGATCCGGTCCAGATCGAGCCGTCGGGCGCGCTGTACCAGGGTGGCGGCGGCATCGGGGAGTCGAACCTGCCGACCGATCCCGACGGCGACCCCCATGTGCTCGTGCGCGGACCGCGCACCGTGGTGATCGCCGGCGCGGATGCCGGGACCGGCGCCGAGGCGCTGGCGCACGCCGGCGGGTGGCCGCTCGTCGCCGAGATCGTCAGCGGGGCGCGGTTCGGCCGCAACCTCGTGCACGGCTACCGCCGCCTGCTCCGCGACCCGGAGCTCGGCGGTCGCATCGAACGCGCCGTCGTGTTCGGGCATCCGACGCTCAGTCGCGAGGTCGTCGCGGTGCTCTCGCGCGACGATGTCGAGGTGCTCGCGGTGCGCGGGCCGGGGGAGCCCCTCAATCTCAACGGGTCGTCGATCGCGGTCGATGCGGTCGTCGCCGCCGTGGGCGACGTCGACCGCGACTGGTTCGGCGCGTGGATGCGGGCGTCGCGCGCGGCATCCGTCGATCTCGCGCCGCCGGCGCCCGACGCCGAGGCCCTGTCGTCGGCCGTTCCCGCCGAACGGCTGGGGGCGATCGCGTCGGAACTGGCGATCGCGCGCAGGCCGATCGACCGGGTCGCGCTGGTCGACGCCGTCTGGCGGGCCACCTGGCCGCACGACCGGCTGCTGTTCGCGTCGTCGCGGCTGGTGCGGGTCGCCGACGAGGTGCTCGGCGGCAAGAAGGTCCCGGTCCACGCCAACCGCGGACTGGCGGGCATCGACGGCACGATCGCCACCGGGACCGGCATCGCCCTCGCGAGTCAGGCGACCGCGGCGGTCGGGGTGACCCGGGTGCTGACGGGAGACCTCGCCTTCCTCCACGACGTGGGCGCGCTGCTGCTGCCGGTCGGTGAGGAGGCCCCGCGCCTCCAGGTGGTCGTCGGCAACGACGGGGGCGGGACGATCTTCGACGGTCTCGAGGTCGCGTCGGTGGCCGCGCCGTCCGCGATGGAGCGGGTGCTCTACACGCCGCAGGACGTCGACGTCGCCGCGCTGGCCGCGGCCTACGGCTGGGACTACGTCCGCGCCGCGACGCGGACCGAGCTGGATCAGGCGCTCACCGCCCGCGTGGCCGGCCGTCAGATCGTCGAGGTCGCGCTCGATCGCTGAGCCCTGGCCGAAACCCCGGGGTCGCGCCATGATGTGGTGATGACCGCGAGAAGCCAGAAGCACTGGAGCGCCGACCCCGCCGACATCCTCCGCGCCGACCCCGGATTCCGCCTCGCCGACCTCGACCCGTCCTCGACGCCGGGGTACGAGGAGGGCAAGAGCAGCGGCCGGTCGGACCTCGAGGCGGGCGCCGACGAGCTGGACGAGCTGCAGGAGCGCCTGTACGCGCAGAGCCGCATCCAGGAGGACGCCCCCGCCGTGCTCCTCGTGCTCCAGGCGATGGACTCCGCCGGCAAGGGCGGCATCGTCCGCCACGTCGTCGGCTCGGTGGATCCCCAGGGCATCGCGCTCGCCGCCTTCAAGAAGCCCACGCCGGAGGAGCTCGCGCACGACTTCCTGTGGCGCATCGACAAGCGCGTGCCGGCGCCGGGCCTCATCGGCGTCTTCGACCGCTCCCACTACGAGGACGTCCTCATCGGGCGGGTGCGCGCGCTGGCCCCGGCCGAGGAGATCGAGCGCCGCTACGGGGCGATCGTCGACTTCGAGAAGGGCCTCACCGACCGCGGCATCCGCCTCGTGAAGGTGATGCTGCACATCTCCGCCGACGAGCAGAAGGAGCGGTTGCGGGAGCGGCTGGACCGTCCCGACAAGCACTGGAAGTACAACCCCGGCGACGTCGACGAGCGGCAGCGCTGGGACGAGTACATGGCGGCTTACCAGACGGTCTTCGAGCGGACGTCCACGCCGAACGCCCCGTGGCACGTCGTGCCCGCGAACCGCAAGTGGTACGCGCGCCTCGCCGTCCAGGCGCTCCTGCTCGACGCCCTCGAGGACGTCGATCCGCAGTGGCCCGCGGCGGACTTCGACGTGGAGGCCGAGAAGGTCCGCCTCGCCGCGACCTGAGCCCGCGGCGCCCGGTCGTTGAGTTGCGGCGCGCAGCGCCGAGTCGAGACGCCCTACGCCAGCGCGTCGACGATCGGCCGGAACTTCACGCGGGTCTCCAGCATCTCGGCCTCGGGGTCGCTGCCCGCGACGATCCCCGCGCCCGCGTGGGCGCGGAACGGGATGCCGCCGGCATCCGTCGCCGCGAGGTCGAACTGCGCCCCGCGCAGCGCGATGGCCCACTCCCCGTCGCCGTGGGCGTCGACCCACCCGACCGGGCCCGCGTACCGCCCGCGGTCGAACGGCTCGATGCGGCGGATGGCCGCGAGCGCCGCGGCCGTCGGTGTTCCGGCGACGGCCGCCGTGGGATGCAGCACGCCCAGCAGATCGAGCGCCGACGTCTCGGGCGAGGTGGTCGCCTCGACGTCGGTGGCGAGGTGCCAGACGTTGGGCAGGGCGAGGGTGAAGGGCTGTTCGGCGGCGGCCAGCGCGCTCGTGTGCGGGGTGAGCGCGTCGACGAGGCTGCGGACGGCGTACTGATGCTCCGCCAGATCCTTCGCGCTGGTGGCGAGCCGCAGAGCCGCCTCGCGATCGGCATCCGGACCCGAACCGCGCGCCACCGTGCCGGCGAGCACGCGCGCGGTGACCTGGCCCCCGGAGACCGTCACGAGCGTCTCGGGGCTGGCTCCGATGAGACCGTCGACCGCGTAGACCCAGGTGTCGGGGTAGGCCGAGGCGAGGGAGCGCACCAGCCGGCGCAGATCGGCGTCGGCCGGCACCGTGCCCGCCAGCTCGCGGGCGAGGACGACTTTGCTGACCTCGCCCGAGGCGATCGCCGCGAGGCCCGCGCGCACCGCGTCCTGGTAGCCCTCGGGGGTGAGCGCGCCGGGGCCGACCGCGGCCGACCAGTGCGGTCCGTAGCCGATGGCGCGCGGCTCGTCGGGTTCGGGGGCGCCCTCCTCGGGCAGCACCCACGACGCCCACGTGCGCCCGTCGCGCGAGCCCACGGTCAGCAGCGGCACGGTGAGGACGGCCGACGAGGCGGACTGCGTGTCGAAGGGGAGTGCGCCGAAGGCGATCAGCCCCGTTCCCGGCGCCCGGACGTGGTCGTCGACCACCGCCGCCGCCGCGACCTCGCGCCAGCGGTCGGCGAGGGTCGCGGCATCCGTCGCCGAGGCCGTGAGCGTCAGGGCGGAGCCGACACCGACCAGCCACGAGCCGCGCCGGGTCCACACCAGCGGATCGGCCGGGTCGGCGTACTCGAGCGGGTCGTCGATGGGGGCGATCTCGCGGGTCACGATGCGCAGACGGGGCGGACGGGACGGCGCGGAACTCACCCGTTCAGCCTAATCCGCCGCGTCCGTGCCGGCCGCGGCGACGGTGGCGGCCGGTTAGGCTCGCGACCATGACCGCTCGCCCCGCGCCCGGCACCCCGCTCGTCTTCCGCTGGCGCAAGTGGGACGGCGGCCCGCATTGGGAGCACGAGTGCGTGTTCCTCGGCAGCGACGAGCACGGCGACTGGGTCGGCCAGCGTGACGGCTGGCGCAGCGCGCGCCCCGGCGTCGACACGGTCAGCCTCGGCGACAACGTGACGCTCGTCCCGCCCGGCGGCGAGTACGCGGCGACCCTCAACGCGACCCACCCGCGCATCGCGATCTACATCGACATCGCGTGGGATCTGCGATGGGATGCCGCGGCCGACGCCGACGGCATCCCGACGCCGACGGGCATCGACATGGACCTCGACGTCGTGCGCGCCCGCGACGGCCGGGGCATCTGGATCGACGACCGCGACGAGTGGGACGAGCACCGCGTCCGCTATGGATACCCGCGGGAGATCGTCGACCGCCTGGAGGACGTCGCGGTCGCGCTCGAGGCCGACGTCCGCGCGGAGCGGGCGCCGTACGACGGCGCCACCGCCGCGCGCTGGCTGGCGGTGCTCGACGCGGTCGCGCCCGGCGGGGGCGCACCGTGGGCCGGGACCCGCGCCTAGGATCGAAGGGTGAGTGAGCACCGCGCCGACCTGGGCAAGGATCCGTCCCGCGTGAGCGGCATGTTCGACGAGGTCGCGGCGGGGTACGACCGCACGAACACGGTCCTCAGCCTCGGCAACGACCGCCTCTGGCGCATCGCCACGACGCGCGCCATCGCGCCCCGCCCGGGCCAGCGCATCCTCGATCTGGCTGCGGGGACGGGCGCCAGTTCCGTGGCGATCGCCCGCAGCGGCGCCGAGGTCGTGGCCGGGGACTTCTCTCCCGGCATGATCGCCGAGGGTCGTCGCCGGCACGGCCACGTCCCGAACGTCACGTTCGTCGAGGCCGACGCGATGGCACTGCCCTTCGCCGACGACGAGTTCGACGTCGTGACGATCTCGTTCGGGTTGCGCAACGTCAACGACCCCAAGAAGGCGCTCGCAGAGATGCTGCGCGTGACCGCGCCCGGGGGCAGGCTCGTCGTCTGCGAGTTCTCGCACCCGCAGAACGCGGCCTTCGCGGGCCTGTACCGCTTCTACAACGACCGGATCCTCCCGACCGTGGCCCGGACGGTGAGCTCCAACGCCGACGCGTACGACTACCTCAACGAGTCGATCAAGGACTGGCCCGACCAGGTGACCCTGTCGTCGTGGATCCGGGATGCCGGGTGGACCCGCGTCGCGCACCGCGATCTCACCTTCGGCATCGTGGCTCTGCACCGCGCGGTGAAGCCGCTGGTCTGAACCCGCGGCGGGCGGGACCTGACGGCCGCGGGTAGGCTGGGATGGTGACTCCGAGCCCTTCCGCTGCCGGCGCGCGACTGACGGCCAATCTCGGCCTGACCGAGCGCGTGCTCGCCGGTCCCCGGATGCGCAAGCTCCTCGCGGTCGTCGAAGACGGCCTCGACCGTGTCGAGGACACCCTCGCCCGCGAACTGCGCGTGAGCGATGCGCTCGCCGACGCCACCACCCGCTACCTCTACGAGGCGGGCGGCAAGCGGGTGCGGCCCATGCTGACGCTGCTGACCGCGCAGCTCGGCGAGGGCACGACCGAGCAGGTCGTGACCGGTGCGACCGCGCTCGAGATGACGCATCTGGGCTCGCTCTACCACGACGACGTCATGGACGGCGCGGACGTGCGACGCGGCGTCCCCAGCGCCCACGCGGTGTGGGGCAACAACGTCGCGATCCTCACCGGCGACCTCATGTTCTCGCGCGCCAGCCAGCTGATGGCGCAGATCGGCGAGCGGGCGATCCGCCTGCAGGCCGACACGTTCGAGCGTCTCGTGCTCGGTCAGATGCACGAGACCGTCGGCGCGCAGGCGGGCGAGGATCCGGTCGACTTCTACCTCCAGGTGCTGGCCGACAAGACGGGCTCGCTGATCGCGGCATCCGCTCAGGCCGGCATCCTGTTCTCGGACGCTCCGTCCGAGTACCGCCGGCCCGCGCTGGAGTACGGCGAGAAGGTGGGCGTCGCCTTCCAGCTGCTCGACGACGTCATCGACCTCTCCGACGATCCCGCACAGACCGGCAAGGTCCCCGGCACCGACCTGCGCGCCGGCGTTCCGACGATGCCGTATCTGCTGCTCGGACGTGCCTCCGACCCGGCGTCGCGCGCGCTGAAGGCGACGATCGACGACGGCGTGGCCCGCATCGCCGACGGCGCCGATCCGGCGATCCTCGACGAGGCGATGGAGCAGCTGCGCACCCACGCGGTCACGGAGGCGACCCGGGCGAAGGCGTACGAATGGGCGGATGCCGCGATCGAGGCGATCGACCCGCTCCCGGCCGGCCCCGTCCGCGACGCGCTCGTCAAACTCGCCCACGTCATCGTCGACCGCTCCAGCTGATCGCGTGTCGGCGCGGGCCGGCCGGCCCGGGCTCAACGACCGGAAGAACACGAAGGAAACACCCATGACCAAGCTGAGGCTGGCCATCGTCGGCGCGGGTCCTGCCGGCATCTACGCGGCGGACATCCTGCTGAAGGCGGAGCGCAAGTTCGACGTCTCGATCGACCTGTTCGACCACCTCCCGGCCCCGTACGGGCTCGTGCGCTACGGCGTGGCGCCCGATCACCCGCGCATCAAGGGCATCATCACGGCCCTGCGCGACGTGCTCGACCGCGGCGACATCCGCATCTTCGGCAACGTCCGCTTCGGCGAGGACATCACCCTCGACGACCTCAAGCAGCACTACAACGCCGTCATCTTCGCGACCGGCGCGATCAAGGACGCCGCGCTCGACATCCCGGGCATCGACGCCGTCGGCTCGTTCGGCGCGGCCGACTTCGTCAGCTGGTACGACGGCCACCCCGACTTCCCGCGCGAATGGCCCCTGGATGCGGCGTCCGTCGCCGTCATCGGCAACGGCAACGTCGCGCTCGACGTCGCCCGCGTGCTCGCCAAGCACGCCGAGGACCTCCTGGTCACCGAGATCCCCGCGAACGTGCACGCCGGGCTCGAGGCGTCGCAGGTCACCGACGTGCACGTGTTCGGCCGCCGCGGCCCGGCGCAGGTGAAGTTCACGCCGCTCGAGCTGCGCGAGCTCGGTGAGCTGCGCGACGTCGACATGGTCGTCTACGACGAGGACTTCGACTACGACGAGGCCTCGCGCGCCGCGGTCGCGAGCAACAAGCAGGTCATGGTCATCGACCGCGTGCTGCAGTCGTGGCGTCAGCGCCCGGGCGTGAACAACGCCGGTGGTGAGGCGTCGCGCCGACTGCACCTGCACTTCTGGGCCAAGCCGGTCGAGGTCAAGACCGACGACACCGGGCGCGTCGCGGCCCTCGTCTACGAGCGCACCCGTCCCGATGCGGAGGGCGGCGTCGTCGGCACCGGCGAGCTGCGCGAGGTGCCGATCCAGCAGCTCTACCGTGCCGTCGGGTACTTCGGCTCCCCGCTTCCCGGCGTCCCGTTCGACAAGAAGCACGGCGTGATCCCCAACCACGAGGGCCAGGTGCTGCACAAGGACTCCAACGAGCGGGTCCCCGGTGTGTACGCCACCGGCTGGATCAAGCGCGGTCCGGTGGGACTGATCGGCCACACCAAGTCTGACGCGATGGAGACGATCAGCCACCTCATCAACGACCAGGCGTCGTGGTGGCAGCCGGCCGATCCCTCCGCCGAGGCGATCCCGGCGCTGCTGGAGTCGCGCGGGGTCGCGTGGACGGATCTCGACGGCTGGCACCGCCTGGACGAGCACGAGGTCGCCCTCGGGGCGGCCCAGGACCGCGCCCGCATCAAGGTCGTCGACCGCGACGAGATGGTCCGGGTCTCCCGCGGCGAGTAAGCCGTCGGTTCGGGAGGACATTTCGCGTCGGGAGGTCGTTTTCGCGGCATCCATCCTCCGGAACGGAAATCTCCTCCGTTGGCGCGCACCGGTCGGCCTGCTTCGGCTCCTCCCCAGCGGGGCGAAAGCGACAGGTTGTACACGGATGCCGCGGCGTGCGGGGTCGCCGGATGCGCCGCGGGTCACGATGTCGCACATGGATGCCGCGACGTGGGCCCGAGAGCGCGGGGGCGTGGTCCGCAGCGACCGGATCGGGCGAGCCGGATACGGGCGCGGTGCGCTCGACCGCGCGGTGGCGCGGCGGGAGCTGGTGCGCGTGGCCCGCGGCTGGCTGGCCGTACCGGATGCCGACCCGCACCTGATCGCGGCGGCACGGTCGGGCGTGGTGATCTCGTGCGTGACGCAGGCGCGCCGGCGCGGGTGGTGGGTGCGCGACGACGACACGCGGGTCCACGTCGCCGCTCACGCGCACGCGGGGAGGGCGCCGACGGCCACCGCGGTCGTGCACTGGGCGCGGCCGGTGGTTCCGCGGCATCCGGATGCCCTGGTCGATGCCCCCGAGAACGTGCTCGCTGCTGTCGCCGCGTGCCAGCCGTTCGAGGTCGCGTTGGCGGTGTGGGAGTCGGCGCTGCGGAATGCGGAGATGGATGCCGCGGCGCTCGCGCGGCTTCGTCTTCCGGCCTGTGCGCGCCGCGTGCTCGCCGCGGCGGAGGTCTGGTCCGACTCGGGGCTCGAGACCTTCGTCGTGCCCCGGCTGCGGTGGATGCGTCTGCCGCTGCGGCGCCAGATCTGGATCGCCGGCCACCGCGTCGATCTGCTCATCGGTGAGCGGCTCGTCCTGCAGATCGACGGCGGCCATCATGTCGGGCCGCAACGGCTCCACAGTGCACGATGAACCGCTCGGGAGGAGATTTCGCGTCGGGAGGTCGTCTTCGCGGCATCCGTCCTCCCGAGGAGAAATCTCCTCCGCTCGCGCCGGCGAGGCCGGCATCCGTGCCGCGCACGGGTCCCGCCGATAGGCTGGCGGCATGGCGGGCGGGTGGGGCGCAGACATCCTCGGGCCGGGCTTCGAACAGCTCACGCTCGAGCTCGAGGCGGACGCCGGTCCTGCCACCCTCGTGCGCTCCCTCCCGCGGATGCCGTGGCTGCGCGCCCTGAACGGCGTCGACGTGCTGTACGTGCACGGGTGGTCGGACTACTTCTTCCAGACCGGGCTGGCCCGGCTGTGGACGGGCCTCGGCGCCCGGTTCTACGCGCTCGACCTGCACGGCTACGGGCGCAGCCTGCGCCCCGGCCAGACCCCCGGCTACGTCGCCGCCCTCGAGGACTACGACGGCGACATCGCGGCGGCACTGGCCGCGATGGGACACGACGGCGCGAGCCGGCGACGGCTCGTGCTCCTGGGGCATTCCACGGGCGGGCTGACGCTCAGCCTGTGGGCGGCGCGGCATCCGGGCGTCGCGAGCGCCGTCGTGCTCAACAGTCCGTGGCTCGAACTGCAGACCGGCACGATCGGGCGTCAGGCGATCGCACCGCTCATCGAGATGCGCGCGCGCTTCGACCCGCTCGGGGCGCACCCGGTCGTCGACCTCGGCTTCTACACCCGCGCGCAGCGCGAGCTCGGCACTCTGCCCGACAGCCCTGAGGGGTGGCGGCCCGAGCGGGGCTTCCCGACCCATCCGGGCTGGCTGGCCGCGGTCATGCGTGGCCACGCCACGGTCGCCGCGGGCATGACGATCGACGCGCCCGTGCTCACGATGCTCTCGACCGGGTCGACCTCGCCCGTGCTGTGGAGCGCGCAGATGACCTCGACCGACAGCGTGCTCGTCGTCGACGACATCGCCCGCGCCGCGACGCGGTTGGGTCCGCTGGTGACGGTCGCGCGCATCGACGGCGCGATCCACGACGTTTTCCTGTCGGCCCCCGGCCCGAGGGATGCCGCGTACGCCGCGCTCCGGCGCTGGCTCCTGTCCGGCGCGATCTCCTGATCAGGCCGTCGGCGAGGGCGCCGGTGAGGGCGTGGGTGTGACGGCGGGCCGACCGAACGCGCCCGCTCGGCTACACATACGTCGACCGTAATGCAACCCCTCCGGGGCTGTTTTCGCGGCGTGCGAGGATGTCGCTGCGGATATCCCATCCGATCGGGCCTCGGCTCCGAACACCAGGTAGCCACGCCCCATCCGAAGGAGAGCTCTGCCCGTGAGAGAAGCGACGACCGCGCCACTGGCCGACCTGACCGCCTACCGCAACGTCACCGACCTCCTCGTCCGCCGCGTCGCGGAGGCACCCGACCACGTCGCGTTCGACGTGCGCAGCGCCGGCGCGAGCTGGCGGGGTGTCCGCACCGCCGCCTTCGCCGACGAGGTGCGCGCCGTGGCCAAGGGGCTGCTCGCCGGAGGGCTCCAGGCGGGGGATGCCGTGGCGATCATGGCTCCGACCCGGTACGAGTGGGCGGTCGCCGACCTCGCGGTCTGGTTCGCGGGCGGCGTCGTCGTGCCCGTCTACGACTCCTCGGCGTCGAGCCAGGTGGCGGCGATCGTCGACGACGCGCAGGTGCGCGTCGCCTTCTGCGGAGACGCGCGTTCCCGCGCGGCGCTGGAGCAGGCCGGCCTCGCGACGGTGATCTCGCTGGCCGACGGTCTGCCCGCGCTCATCGCGAGCGGGGCCGCCGTCGGCGACGACGCGCTGGAGCGGGCCCGGACGCAGGCCGGACCCGGATCGCCCGCGACGATCGTCTACACCTCCGGCACCAGCGGCACGCCGAAGGGCGTCGTGCTCACTCACGAGAACTTCCTGGGGCAGGTGCTCAACATCGCGGCCGCCTACTCCGACATCGTGCGCGCCGACGGCAGCACCGTGATCTTCCTTCCGCTGGCGCACGTGCTCGCCCGCGGGCTGCAGCTGATCTGCCTGGCGAGCGGCATGCGCATCGCCCACCTCTCGGAGCCGTCGGAGGTCGTCGCGTCGCTGTCGGTCCTGCGCCCGACTTTCCTGGTCGTGGTCCCGCGCATCCTGGAGAAGATCGCCGCGGCCGCCGGTTCCAAGGCCGCCGAGAAGCGTCTGGGCGGCGTGTGGTCCGCGGCGGCGCGGACCGCCGTGCAGGCCGCGCGCCGGGAGGAGCGGATCGACGACGGCGAGGTCCCGGCATCCTCGTGGAGCCTCTCGCTGCGTCGGCGCCTGTTCGACGCGCTGTTCTACCGTCGTATCCGCGCGCTCATGGGCGGGCGGATCCGCTACGTCCTCTCCGGAGGCGCCACCCTGCCGTCGCGGCTGTCGTTGCTGTTCCGGGGGATGGGCATCCCCGTCATCGAGGGCTACGGCCTGACCGAGACGACGGCGCCGCTCACCGGCAACCTCCCGGGGCGCATCCGCTCCGGGACGGTGGGCGTCCCGCTGCCCGGCTCGACCGTGCGCATCTCCGACGACGGCGAAGTGCTCGCCAAGGGCGTCGGCGTGTTCTCCGGCTACCGCAACCCGGACGATGACCGCGAGGCGTTCGTGGACGGCTTCTTCCGCACCGGCGATCTCGGCACGCTCGACGAGCGCGGCCGGCTGGTGCTGCAGGGCCGGGTGAAGGATGTCGTGACCACCTCCGGCGGCAAGACCGTCGCGCCCGCGCGCTGGGAGGCGGCGATCGAGGAGCACCCGCTCATCTCGTCCGCGGTCACCGTGGGGGAGGGTCGGCCCTACCTGACCGCGCTGATCGTGCTCGATCAGGACGCCGTGACCTCGGCCCACGACGGCCGCAGCGTCGCCCTCGACGACCCCGATCTGCGGGCGGCCGTGCAGCGCGCCGTCGACGATGCGAACACGCTGGTCTCGCGCAGCGAGCAGGTGCGCCGCTTCGCGCTCGTGTTCGCGGATGCCGAGGACCGCGAGATCGTCACACCCACCCTCAAGATCCGTCGGCGCGAGCTGCTGAACCGCGAGTCGCGCACGATCGACGCCCTCTACAGCTGACCGCTCCGCCCCCGTTCCCCGTCCCACCCGCCCGACCCGTCCCACCCGGAGAGACCCCATGTCACAGCGCCCCGGAGCCATCCTCGTCACGATCCTCGTCGCCCTCGGTCTCGGCGCCGCGCTCGCCGTCGCCGGCAGTACCGCCGGACAGTCGCTCGGCGGCATCCCCCTGTTCGCCCTCGCCGTCGCCGCGGCCTTCGCGATCCAGCTGATCGCGTACCTCCCGGCCGTGCTGCTGCGCACGGAGAAGTTCTTCGACCTGACCGGCGGCCTGACCTTCGCGCTCGTCGCGGTGGGCCTGCTGATCGCGGTCGCACCCGCCGATGCGCGAGCCTGGGTGCTGGTCGCCATGATCGTGATCTGGGGCGTACGGCTGTCGGTGTTCCTGTTCGTCCGGGTGCACGCCCAGGGCTCGGACGGGCGCTTCGACGACATCAAGGTGAACCCGCTGGCGTTCCTGCGGGTGTGGATCATGCAGGGTCTCTGGGTCGCGGTCACGTCCTCGGCGGCGTGGGTGGGCATCACCGCGCGAGAGAGCCGGGGTTTCGACGTCTGGATCGTCGTCGGCGCGGTCGTCTGGCTCGCCGGTCTCGTGATCGAGATCGTCGCGGACGGGCAGAAGGCCGCGTTCCGGCGCGATCCCGCCAACACGGGCCGGTTCATCGACGTGGGCGTGTGGTCGTGGTCGCGGCATCCCAACTACTTCGGCGAGATCCTCGTGTGGGTGGGTGTCGCCGTCGTCGCGTTGCCCGCCGCGACCGGGTGGCAGTGGGTCACTCTCGTCTCGCCGGTGTTCGTCGTGCTGCTGCTGACCCGCGTGAGCGGCATCCCCCTGCTCGAGAAGCGCGCCGACGCCCGCTGGGGCGACGAGCCCGCCTACCGGGAGTACAAGCGGCGCACGCCCGTGCTGGTGCCGGGTCTCGGCCGCGGCTGACCGCGCGGCCGGCGCCCTCAGCGGTAGTTGGTGAACTGGAGGTCGACGTCGAGGTCGGCGGCCTTCAGCATCCGCTGCACCTCCTGCAGGTCGTCGCGCGACTTGGACTGCACGCGCAACTCGTCGCCCTGGATCTGCGCCTTGACCGACTTGGGTCCCTCGTCGCGGATCATCTTGCTGATCTTCTTCGCGTCCTCCGAGGAGATGCCCTCCTTGAGTGTGGAGGTGATGCGGTACTCCTTGCCGGATGCCTGCGGCTCGCCCGAGTCGAGCGACTTGAGTGAGATGCCCCGCTTGATCAGCTTCGTCTGGAACACGTCGAGCACGGCCTTCGCGCGCTCCTCGCTGTTGGCCTTGATGAGGATCGCCTCGCCGCTCCAGTCGATGGAGGCGTCGGTCCCCTTGAAGTCGTAGCGCTGCTCGACCTCCTTGCGGGCCTGGTTGAGCGCGTTGTCCGCCTCCTGGCGATCGATCTTGGAGACGATGTCGAAAGAGCTGTCAGCCATGCGTGGCAGTCTAGCCGCGCCCGCGCGAGCAGACCCCGGAGGCCCGCCCCCGCAGGCGCGGACGCGTTCGTAGACTGGACGGATGCAGCCGCTCACGGAGGATCAGGTGCGCGCCGCGCTCGTCAACGCGACACCCGACGAGGTCGATCGGATGGGCGTGCCGCTCTCGCTCGTGCTCGCCGACTGGGACCACCTGGACTTCCTCGCCTGGTCCGACCCCGACTTCCGCGGCCGCGGGTACTTGGTCGTTGAGCGCGACGGTGTGCCCACCGGGATCGTGCTGCGCGCGGCATCCGGAGCGCGGCCGCGCGCCGCGATGTGCAACCTCTGCCACACGATGCAGCCCGGCAATCAGGTCGCCCTGTTCACGGCGCGACGGGCGGGGGATGCCGGGGCCCGCGGCGACAGCGTCGGCACCTATATCTGCGCCGATCTCGGCTGCCACGAGAACGTCCGGCTGGCCGCACCGCTCGCGCCGAGCGAGGTGCGCGCGAGCGTGGACAGGCGGATCGACGGCACGCGTCACCGCGTCGAGGCCTTCGTCGATCGCGTCGTCGCACCCGTCTGACGAGGCGATGCGCCCTCCGGTTTTTCGGAAGGCGCCCGGCCGGGTAAGATGGTTGATCGCGCCTCCGGTCGACTGCAAAAGCCGGGCGGGTGCGCACTTGGCGAGTTACCCAAGCGGCCAAAGGGATCTGACTGTAAATCAGCCGTCTTCGACTTCGGGGGTTCGAATCCCTCACTCGCCACCCTCAGAAAGGCCCCGTCTCGGCGGGGCCTTTCGCGTTCCCGGGTAGCGCGCCGCCCGCCCGCATACCTGCACGGCCGGCGCACCCCGTGTCAGGATGGGGGAACGGATGGATGCCCGACGAAGGGAACGACATGACCGAGCCGACGAGCTCACCGCACTCCACGAAGATCCTGCGGGCGACGATCTGGGTGGCGATCGGGGCGCTCATCGCCGCGGCGCTCGTCTGTGTCGTATGGGTGCTGATCGGCGACTCGAACGGCATCGTCGGCAAGGCGTTCCTGACGATCCTCCTGCTCGCGGGCTTCGCCGGCGTGGCGATCGGCGAGTCGAACCTGGCCCCGCGCCGCCCGACGTGGCTGGCGCTGACGAGCATGATCTCCTGGGTGCTGATCCTCCTGGTCGGGGCGGTGCTCATCTGGATGCCGACCACCGGCTACTTCGGCTCCGGCGCCGAGCGTGTGTTCCGCTTCATCCTCATCGCCCTCATCATCCAGGGCGCACTGCTGCACACGCGCCTGTACCTCAACGCATTCCTGCGTCACCAGACCACGTTCACGTCGATCGTCGCCTACGTCACGATCGGCCTGGTGGCGATCCTGATGGTCATGCTGGTGCTGCCTCTCATGACCGACGAGTACGTGACGTACCGCCCGCTGTACTGGCGTGTGGTCGTCGCGCTGGCGATCCTCGCCGCGGTCGGCACCGCGCTCATCCCGCTCGTGAACGCGCTCTTCGCCCCCAAGCGTCCCCGCCCGTCGGTGCCCGCCCCCGCGCCCTACGGCGCTGCCCCCTATGGCGCCGCCCCGTACGGCGCCGCCCCCGCGCCGCAGCCGGCCGCTCCCGCCGCTCCCGCCGCGGAGTTCACCCCCTCGGCTCCGTCGCCCGCGCCGTGGCCGACGCACGCCGACGGCGTGACCCCGCTGCCGGTGTTCCCCGACGGGTCTCCCGACTGGAACGCCTATTACACGGGGCAGCCGTCGCCGGGTGCGCGCGTCTGGTTCTCGGATGCCGCGGCGCCCGCCGCCCCCGCGGCGCACCAGCCGCAGGCCTCCGCGTCGCCCTCCGTCGAGAGCCCGCCGGCTCAGGGGTACGAGGGCTTCCCGCCGCCGCCCCCGCTTCCTCCACAGCAGCACAGCTGACGGCCGCCCGGCGGCGCGCCGCGCCGCGCCGCGAGCTTCATCCGAGGATCTCGAGAGCGGCGATCGCGGCGTTGTGGCCGCCGATGCCGCTGACGGCGCCCCCGCGGCGCGCTCCCGATCCGCACAGCAGCACGCGATCGTGGGAGGACGCGACGCCCCACCGCTGCGCGGGGGAGTCCAGAGGCTCATCGTCCGCCGCCCACGGCCACGCGAGCGGGCCGTGGAAGATGTCGCCGCCCGTCATCCGCAGCGATCGCTCGAGGTCGACGGTCGTGCGCGCCTCGATGCACGGCGTGCCGTCGGGGGCGGTGTAGATGCAGTCCGCGATCGGTTCGGCCAGCACCGCGTCGAGCGTGCGCTGAGCGGCATCCATGAGCCTCGCGCGGTAGTCGTCGGGATCGGCGCCCGCGCTCAGCCGGTGTGGCAGCTGCAGACCGAAGAGGGTGAGCGTCTGCGCCCCCGAGGTCTGCAGCCGGGGGCCGAGGATCGACGGGTCGGTGAGGGAGTGGCAGTAGATCTCGGCCGGGAGGGGGTCGGGGATGCCGCCGGTCGCGGCCGTCGCGTAGGCGTCGTCGAGCTGGCTCATCGTCTCGTTGACGTGGAACGTGCCCGCGAACGCCGCCTCGGGGGCCACCTCGTCGTCGCGCAGGCGTGGCAGGCGCGACAGGAGGAGGTTCACCTTCAGCTGAGCCCCCTCGGGCGGATCGGCCTCGTCTGTGCGCGGATCGCCGAGGAGATCGGCGAGCACCGCGGGCCCGACCCCGCTGAGCACGAGCCGCCCGGAGAAGGTCTCGCCGGAGGCGAGCGTGACGGTCCCGTCGGGATCGATCGCGACCACCTCCGCCTCGGCGCGCAGCTCGGCGCCGGCCGCTCGCGCCGCGTGCTCGAGCGCCGCGCTGACGCTCCCCATGCCGCCGACCGGAACGTCCCAGTCTCCGGTGCCGCCGCCGATCACGTGATAGAGGAAGCACCGGTTCTGGCGCAGCGAGGGGTCGTCGGCCCACGAGAACGTGCCGATGAGGCCGTCGGTCAGCGCCACGCCGCGCGCGATGTCGGTGTGCAGGCTGTCGCGCAGGAGATCGCCGAGCGGGCGTCGGGTCACGGCATCCCAGAGGCCCGCGTCGGGCAGCAGCGCGCGCAGCTCGGATTCGCGCCGGAGCGGTGAGGTCACGGTCGGGAACACCGCGGCGGCGAGCGGGAGCAGGCGATCGGAGAGCTCCGAGAAGCGCTCCGCCTCCCGCACGTCGCCGGTCGTGCGGATGAAGCTCGCGGTGGTGGCCACGGCATCCGCGTTGTCGACGAGGAGACCGCGGGTCGGATCGCCGGGGTCGGGCGTGTACGAGCTGTAGCGGCGCCGGCGCAGATCCAGCGGGAGGTCGAGGTCGTCGACGATCGTCCGCGGCAGGAGGCTCACGAGGTAGGAGTAGCGCGAGAGCCGCGCGTCCACTCCCGGCCAGGGGTGTTCGGACACCGCCGCCCCGCCCCATCCGTGCTGTCGTTCCAGCACGACGACGCGCTTGCGTGCGCGGGCGAGATAGGCGGCGGCGGTGAGGGCGTTGTGGCCCCCGCCCACGATCACGACGTCGTAGAGCGCGCTCATGAGCCCACGGTAGTGCGCGTACGGTGGAGGCATGGTGGATGCCGAGCGCTTGCACGTGATCGCTGTCGAGATCGCTCGGGAGGCGGGTGCGCTCGCACGGCGACGGCGCTCCGAGGGCGTCGCCGTGGCGGCGACGAAGTCCACGCTCGCCGACATCGTCACCGAGGCCGACCGCGAGGTCGAGCAGCTCATCCGCGACCGGCTCGCTGAGGAGCGACCCGATGACGGTTTCGTCGGGGAGGAGTCCGACGCGCAGCCCGGCACCAGCGGGGTGACCTGGATCGTCGACCCGATCGACGGCACCGTCAACTATGCCTACGGCATCCCTCACTACGCCGTCAGCATCGCGGCGGTGACCGGTGAGCCCCGCCCGGGCCGGTGGGAGGCGCAGGCCGCCGCGGTCTACAGCCCCGTCGTGGACGAGCTGTTCCATGCGCTGCGCGGCGGGGGAGCCTGGCTCGGCGAGCAGCGGCTGGCCGTGTCGACGGTGACGGATGCCGGGGCCCTCCTGGCCACCGGCTTCGGATACGACCCGGCGACCCACGACGGCGACCTGGCGCGCGTGCGACGCCTGATGGTGCTCGCGCGCGATCTTCGCCGGGCCGGGGCCGCGTCGCTCGATCTCGCGTACGTCGCGGCCGGGCGACTCGACGGCTACTTCGAGCGCGGATTGAAGCCGTGGGATCACGCGGCGGGCGCCCTGCTCGTCACCGAAGCCGGTGGCCTCGTCGGCGGTCGGCCCGGCGGAGCACCCGGTGCCGACATGACGATCGCCGCCGGGCCCGGCCTGTTCGAGCGGATGCGCGACCTGCTCGACGAGGTCGACGGCGTGGGCGGAAACGGATAGGAACGTCCACCGCGCGTCCATGGCATTCCCAGCGTGCAGCATGTAGTGTTTACCCGATCGTTATCTTTGCCGGCCCGAACGGCAGAGTGATCCGAAGCCCGTAGTACGTCGCCGCCCGGAGCTCCCCCTTCCGTGCGGCCTGACGAGAGCCTGTGATGTGACCCTCGACACCCCCACGGCTGACGCCGCGCCGTCACGGCGCGCAAGCCGACGACCCGAAGCGGCGGCGACGCCGAACGGGTCGGGTGTGCTGACCCGCGCGGAGTACCGGCGCCGGGCTGCCGAGGCGGCCGCGGCCTCCGCTCCCGACGTGGTCTCGCCCGAAGCCGCGCTCGCCGAGGCCCCCGCCACCGACCTGACCGACGAGCCCTCGCTCGCCGAGGCCGTCGTGGCGGATGTCGCCGCGGCGATCGTGGCCGAGACCGTCGTGGGCGCGCAGCCCGACGAGGCGTCGCGTCGGCGTCTGCGCCGCGCAGCGCGCGCCGTCTTCGAGTCGGTCGCCGCCGACGGTGCCGCCGAGGTGGAGGTCCACGTCGACGCCCGCCTGAGCGACGTCCACGTCGACGCCGCCGACGACCAGCCGGTCGCCGCGCAGTCGATCCCCGTGGCCGAGCAGCTTCCGTCGGGCTCCGCCTTCACGGCCCCCGCGGACGATGCCTGCGACCTCGACGAGTTCGAGTTCGCCGCGCGACTGTTCTCGTTCACCGGTGAGACCCCCGTCCAGCGCCCGGTCGTCGACGCCACCGACGACACCGTGTCCGCTGCCGAGCCGGCCCCGCACGTCGCACCGCGTCGGCCCCGTGCGACGGCGGTGGTGAAGCGGATGGCGGCGGCATCCTTCTCCGTGGGCGTCATGGCCGTCGTGGGACTGCTCGCGGTCAGCACGACGACTCCCGCCGCGGCGATCGCCTCGGCATCCGACACCACCACCTCGACCTCGACCTCGACCGCCGTGACGGCCAGCCAGAAGCTCACGACGGGATCGGGCAGCCAGATCCAGGCGTTCGTCGCTTCGGGCGCCGAACAGCCCAACACCCTCGATCGTCCCGAGAGCTACAACGTCACCTCGATGGCGGAGCTCGCGGCCGAGTCCGGTGTGCGCCTGTTCGCCAACACGTGGGTCAATGACCCGACGTCGCCGATCCAGTACCCGTTCCCCGTCGGTGTGCCGATCTCGGCCGCCTTCGGGTCGCTCGCCTACGAGTCTGAGTTCGCCACGCCGCACAACGGCGTCGACCTCACGCCGGGCGAAGGGGCCGAGATCCACGCCGTGGCGGCCGGGACCGTGCGCATCGCGACCGAGGCGGGCGGCGACTACGGCGTGACCGTGCTCATCGATCACATCATCGACGGTCAGCTCGTCTCCACCCGCTACGGCCACATGCAGTACGGCTCGCTGCAGGTGAAGCAGGGCGACAAGGTCACCGCCGGTCAGGTGATCGGCCGGGTCGGCCAGACCGGCAAGGCGACCGGGCCGCACCTGCACCTCGAGGTGCTTCTGGGTGGCACGACGCGCATCGACCCGATGCCGTGGCTGGCCGAGCACACCAAGGGCGGTCACACCGTCGGCTGACCGATTCTGTCGGACGCCTCGGCTCTGATATTCTTTTCTGGTTGCCCCGCGAGGGGCGGCACGCCCCGATAGCTCAGTGGCAGAGCACTTCCATGGTAAGGAAGGGGTCGTCAGTTCAATCCTGACTCGGGGCTCGCAGCATCCACATCTCGCCGTGTGGGTGCGGCGCGGCGGGGTAGCTCAGTTGGTGAGAGCGCACGACTCATAATCGTGAGGTCGCGGGTTCAAGCCCCGCTCCCGCTACTTCGGGGATAGGACTCTGGTCTTACTCGAACAATTTCTTCGGGGGTTTCACCCGTCTGCGCGGCGTCGCTCTACCAGAATGGTGTCGCGCCATTGCCCAGCCCACGGACCGTAGATCATGAGCGCGATGCGTTCCCTGTGTCCGACGCGACGGAAGCCCGCCTGGTCGTGAAGCGCGAGGCTCGCTTGGTTCTCGGGGAAGATGCTCGACTGCACCGTCCACACTCCTGCGTTGTCCATCGCTTCGAGAAATGAACTCAGAAGCGCTCGACCGACGCCACCCCCGCGAACGCGCGTGGCGACGTACACCGAATGTTCAACAACCCCGCGGTAGACCTCACGGGTCGAAACAGCCGACGCAGCGATCCAGCCGATCACATCGTTATCGGTATCGACGGCGACGAGCCGGCCCGCCGTCAGCTTCCCGCCGTCGAAGGCGTCCCAGGTGGGTGGCTCCGCTTCGAAACTCGCGTTGCCTGTTGCGAGGCCCTCGCGGTAGATGGCTTCGATGGCGGGCCAGTCCTCGGGCTGCATCGTACGGATGCTGATAGTGCTCACGGGTGAAGTGCGTTCGCGGCCCGCTCGAGCGTTTCAGTGACGACGCGGTAGTAGGCCCAGCGGCCGCGCTGTTCGCGGGTGGCGAGGCCCGCGTCGACGAGCAGCTTCATGTGGTGGGAGACGGTCGGTTGAGATAGCCCGACGGGCTCGGTGAGGTCGCAGATACATGCCTCACCGTCGCCGGACGCTGCGATGAGGGAGAGAAGTCTTACGCGGGTGGGGTCGCCTAGGGCCTTGAACGTTCGCGCGATTCGCTCGGCCTCGTCGGGCGACAGCACCCCGCCGGTGACCGGCGCGCAGCACACCGCCGCGTCCGCTGTGAGAAGGGGAAGTGTCGTGGGCATGCAACGATTCTGGCACGTCGCATTGACATTTGTCGATACATCGAGGATTCTCGATCCATCGAATTCTCTCGATGCGTGAGGAGTGAGTGATGGAGAGCACGTTGCCTGTCGTGGTGATCGGCGCCGGCCCGCAAGGGCTCGCTGCTGCCGCCCACCTGGTCGAGCGGGATCTGCCGGTCGTTGTACTGGAGGCCGGGGCTGGTCCAGCCTCGGCGGTTGCTGAGTGGGGGCATGTGCGCCTGTTCTCGGAGTGGCCGGAGTTGATCGACGCGGCCGGAGCGCGGATTCTCGAGCCCACTGGGTGGACGGCTCCGACGACGGGGTATCCGACGGGTTCGCAGTGGATCAGCGGCTATCTCGCGCCGCTTGCTGCTGAGTTGGGCGACCGGGTGCGGTACGGCGCTCGGGTTGTCGGGGTGTCCCGTCTGGGTCGTGATCGTCTCGTTGACGCGGGCCGCGGCGATCAGCCGTTCACGGTTCACGTGCAGCCGAGCGAGGAGGAGGAGTACCGGTTGCAGGCGCGCGCGGTGATCGACGCCTCGGGCACGTGGTCCTCGCCCAACCCCGCGGGCGCGGACGGTCTGCCCGCACTGGGCGAGCGGGCCGCCGCCGGGTTGCTGTCGTACCGCATCCCCGACTTCCGGGATCGGGAAGGGTTTGAGGGGAGGCACACGGTCGTCATCGGTTCCGGGCATTCGGCGGTGACGGCGGTCCTCGCGCTGGCGCGCATGGCGCGCCGCGACCCGGGCACGACGGTGACGTGGGCGCTGCGCCGTGCCAGCGCGGGGAACGCCTTCGGGGGTGGTGAGGCCGACGAGCTACCGGCACGCGGGGCGTTGGGGATCAAGGCGAAGGAATTCGTCGACGCCGGGCTGGTGTCGCTCGTGACCGGGTTCCGCGTCGAGCGCGTCACCACGGATGGGGACCGCCCGGTCCTGGTCGCAGAAGATGGCCGCAGGCTCACCGCCGATCGCGTTGTGGTGCTCACCGGGTTCCGCCCCGACCTGTCGTTCCTGTCGGAGCTGCGGTTGGAGCTGGATCCCACATTGCAGGCGCCCGTGCGCATCGCTGCGGAGGTCGATCCCAACGTGCATTCCTGCGGTTCGGTCGCGGCCACCGGCGCGGCCGACCTCGCCCAGCCGGAGCCTGACTTCTACCTCGTGGGCGCGAAGTCCTACGGGCGGGCACCGACCTTCCTCGCCCTCACCGGGTACGAACAGGTGCGCAGCGTCGTCGCAGAGCTCGCGGGCGACCACGAGGCTGCCCGCCGGGTGGAGCTCGCGCTGCCCGACACGGGCGTGTGCGGCGGCGCCGGCCTGTTCGACGCCTCCGGGGCATCCCTGGGCGGTGCTTGTTGTGCCCCGCCGGCTCAGGTGCTCCAGATCGGCCGCGCTCCGGCCACCGTCTAACTGGACGCAGGAAAGGGGGCGGGATCGCATCAGCGATTCCGCCCCCTTCTCGTTGCTCAGCGTGCGAGGAGTGTTGTCCGGATTTTGTCGGAGACGGCTTCGCGCAGTGGCCGCACAGCCTCGGCGTCCCACGCCTCCGGGTTCGGGAAGGACCACTCCAACACCTCACCACGCGGCGTGGACGGCAGAGCCAGGCCGGGCTTCATCAAGACCACAACGTCCGCCGTATCGAGGTCTTTGCTGGTGACAGCACGGGGCACCCGGTCGGTGATGTCGATACCAAGTTCAGCAACCGTCGCAGCTACGGCGGGGTTCACTTCGCCCGCGGGCGACAGTCCCGCCGATGTCGCGGTGAACCGGTCGCCGGCCAGGTGCTCTAGGAGCGCGGCGCCAAGCTGGGAGCGGCCGGCGTTGTGCTGGCAGATGAAGAGGACGGTCGGGGTGGTGTCAGTCAAGGGTTCTCTTTCTGGGAGGGTCAGATGGCGGCGAGCCGGGGAGCGAGTTCCGTGATGCGGCGTTCCAGCTCGTCGTAGGCGGTGTCGAAGGCGTCGTCGGTGCCGACGCGCACCGGGTCCGGGATCGACCAATGCAGATGCCCGGTCACGCCGAGTTCTTCGTGCGCGTTGTCGCACACGGTGACCACGAGGTCCGAACCGGTCAGCACCGTCTCCAACGCCCGCGGCGATTCATCGGGAAGGTCGAGTGCGTGACGGTCCGCCGTGGCGATCGCGCCGGGATCGATCCGGTCTGCGGGGTGTGTGCCGCCGGACGCGGCAGGGATGCTGCTGCGGGTCGACCACAGCGCCGCGGCCAATTGGGATCGAGCCGAGTTCGCCGTGCACACGAACACCACTCGGCCCGCCCTCTCTACTCGACCGGGGGTGAGGCCCTGCAGCGCGGTGTCGGTCAGGTGGACGTAGCTGCGTCGCTTGTCCGCTTCCGACCGCGACCGGGCCACCATGCCCGCAGTCTCCAGCACGTTCAGGTGATGCGACACCAGGTTTCCCGGCATGCCCAGAGCGGTCTGAATTTCCGACGGCGACAGGTCGCCGAGCGTCAGGAGGTCAACGATCCGCAGGCGCGACGGGTCACTAAGAGCGGCATGCCGAGCGGCCCGTGCCTCCACCGCGTCAGTTCGTTCAGTGTTCATTGAATCAATCTTGACTGATCTATATCGCTCGGGTCAAGATGAGCCGACATGAAAACCACCGCCCGCTCTCACCCGTCCGCCACGCGGCCGCACGTGCTCCGCCGTGCCGCTGCCGAGTTCGTCGGAACAGGGATGCTCGTCGCTGTCGTTGTCGGATCGGGGATCGCCGCGCAGCGGCTCTCCTCGGACGATGTGGGGTTGCAGCTTCTCGAGAACAGCCTGACCACAGCCCTCGGCCTAATGGTGCTGATCCTGATGCTCGGGCCCGTGTCGGGAGCGCACTTCAACCCCGTGGTGTCGCTTGCCGATTGGCTGCTCGGGCGCCGCGAGAGAACGGGCCTGCCGCTGCGCGACCTCACCCCGTATCTGGCCGCGCAAGTTCTCGGCGGCATGGCCGGAACCCTCCTCGCGGGGCTGATGTTCGACACCGCTCCCGCGCTCTCCGGCAATGACCGCGCGACCGGTGGACACCTGGTCGGGGAAGTGGTCGCCACCGCCGGGCTCGTGCTGCTGATCTTCGCCCTCGCCCGAACAGGGAAAGGCCCGGTGACCGCGGCCGCGGTCGGGGCCTACATCGGCGCCGCGTACTGGTTCACCAGCTCCACATCGTTCGCCAACCCTGCCGTGACCATCGCCCGCATGTTCACCGACACGTTCGCCGGCATCGCCCCCACCTCCGCGGCACCGTTCATCCTCGCCCAGCTCGTCGGCGCCTCCCTCGGGCTCGCACTGCTGCTCGTCTTCTACCCGACCGCCGCCCGCACCGCAGGTGACGTCGTGGTCCCCATGCAACCCGAAACCACCTCCTGAGAGGCACACCCATGCACCTTGTAGCGATCGGCGGAAGCGACGCCGGAATCTCCACTGCCCTCCGCGCCCGCGAACTCGACCCCTCCGTCGACGTCACCGTCGTCGTGGCCGACGCCTTCCCGAACTTCTCCATCTGCGGCATCCCGTACTACTTCTCCCGCGAAGTGCAGCCCTGGCAATCCCTCGCCCACCGCACACACGCCGACCTCGAAGCCACCGGCATGAACCTGCGCCTGGACACCTTGGCCACCAGCATCGACGTCGGCGGGCGCAGACTCACCGTCCGCGACGCCGCTGGCACCGAATCGAAGATCGCCTACGACGCCCTGATGGTCGGCACCGGAGCATCCCCGTCCACCGCCGGCATCGTCGGCCTTGACCAGCTCGGCGCCAACGACGGCGTGCACCTGCTGCACTCCATGGGCGACACCTTCGCGCTGGAGCGCTACCTCGACGAGCACCAGCCCGAAACCGCGATCATCGTCGGCGCAGGCTACGTCGGCCTCGAGATGGCCGAAGCCCTCACCGTGCGCGGCCTGCACGTCACCCAACTCCAACGAGGCCCCGAAGTGCTCTCCACCCTCGACCCCGAACTCGGCTCCCTCGTCCGCGACGAACTCACCCGCCACGGCGTCAACGTCCTCACCGGAACTCGCATCGAAGCCGTCACCCGCGACGCGGGTCAGCTCACCGTGACCGGCACCCGCGACGGTGACGCTTTCTCCCGCAGCGCCGACCTCGTGCTCGTCGTCGTAGGCGTGCGCCCCAACACCAGCCTCCTCACCGCAGCCGGCGCAACCACAGGGGCCGGTGGCGCGGTCGTCGTCGATGAGCACATGCGCACCGGCCTGCCGCACGTGTGGGCAGCCGGAGACGGCGTTGTCACCCAGCACCGCCTCCTCGGCGTCACCTACCTGCCTCTCGGCACCACCGCGCACAAGCAGGGCCGCGTCGCCGGAGAAAACGCCATCGGCGGCGACGCTCGCTTCGCCGGCAGCCTCGGCACCCAGGTCGTCAAGGTCTTCGACGTCGTAGCCGCCCGCACCGGCCTCCGCGATCACGAAGCCGCCGCTGCGGACTACGCCCCGCACAGTCACACCGCGATCGCCGACGACCACAAGCGCTACTACCCCGGAGCCACCCCCATCAACATACGCATCACCGGAGACACCCGCGACGGCCGCCTCCTCGGCGCGCAGCTCGTCGGCACCCGCGGAGCCGAAATCTCCAAGCGCGTCGACACCTACGCCACCGCCCTGCACCACAGCATGACCGTCGCCGGAATGAGCGACCTCGACCTCTCGTACACCCCGCCGCTGGGCTCGCCGTGGGACGCCGTGCAAATGGCGACACAGGCGTGGGAGCGGGAGGTTCGGTCGGTCGTCGTCTAGCCGCGCAGAGCCGACTCGATCGCTGTATCCAGGTCGTTCCACCGCTCAATCACGAGCGGTTCGCCATCGACGAAAAAGGTCGGGGTGCTGCCGACCCCCAACGTGCGCCCTTCTTCAAAGTCGGAGCGCACTCTCTCTTCGGTCATCGGGTCGCTGACCGCTGCGTCGTACGCGGACATGTTGAGCCCGAGCTGCTCGGCGTAGTCCCGGAACACGGCGGCGCGAGATTCCTGGGCTTCGCCCCACGCGTCTTGTGTCTCGAACAGTCGGTGATACATGTCCTCGAAGCGGCCTTGCCGGGCGGCGGCTTCGGCGGCGACCGCAGCATGGGTGGCGTTGAAGTGCCCCGGGAGCGGGAAAGACCGCACTGCATAGGTGATGCGACCGGCGTACTTCTCGCGCAGCTCCTCGACAACCGGATAGTACGCGCCGCACGCCTCGCACTCGAAGTCCAGGAACTCCACGACGGTCACGGCATCGGCGCCGCCGTCGTCGAGTACGTGCGAGTCCGATCGGACGACGCTGGCCGATGCGGGATCGGGTGCCTGTGCGCGGTTGATGAGGAAGTAGACCAGGCCAGCGAGAACGACAACGACCAGAACGGAAGCCGCTGCAATCAGCGGCTTGGCGTTAGCCCGCACGGCTCAATGCTCGTGGTGGACGTGCTCGTGCTCATCGTCGTGCTCATCCTCGAGCAGCATCCCCACTGAGGTAGCGCAAGCATCACCGCGCCACGCTTCGACGCCCTCTCGGACCGCGAAGGCGGCGATGATCAGGCCAGCGATCGCGTCGGCCCACCACCAGTCGAACAGGCTGTTGACGACGAGGCCGACGAGCACCGCGGCGGACAGGTACGTGCAGATGAGGGTCTGCTTGGAGTCGGCAACGGCGGTTGCCGATCCCAGCTCGCGGCCTGCTCGGCGTTCTGCGAGGGAGAGGAACGGCATGATGACAACGCTGAGGGCGGTAATCACGATGCCGAGCGGGGAGTGCTCGACGTCGACCTGGCCGACGAGAGCGAGAACGGACGTGACCGTGACGTACGCGGCAAGGGCAAAGAACGCGACCGCGATCACGCGGAGGGTGCCCTTCTCCCACCGCTCGGGATCGCGGCGGGTGAACTGCCAGGCAACCGCGGCCGCCGATAGAACCTCAATGGTTGAGTCCAAACCGAACCCGATCAGCGCGGCCGAGGATGCGACTGTGCCAGCGGCGATCGCGGCGACGGCCTCGACCAGGTTGTAGGCGATGGTGGCGGTGACGATCCATCGGACCCGGCGTTGGAGCACGTGTCGGCGGTCATCGATGCGGTGGGAAGCTGTGGTTGTCATGCGCAGGTGCAGCTCTCTCCGGCGCAGCAGCCGGGCTCGACGTAGAGAACGACGCGTAGCAGCTCGTCTAAGGCGGGGGCCAGGTGGGCGTCTGCGAGTCGATACCAGGTCCGTCGCCCATCGGGCACGGACTCCACGAGCCCGCAACCTCGAAGGCATGCCAGCTGGTTCGACATGACCTGCCGCGAAACGCCGAGCGCATCAGCCAGATCGGACGGGTATGCCGGAGCCTCTCGCAGCGCGAGCAGCACGCCAGCTCGCGTCGGGTCGGAGAGGGCGTGGCCGAGGCGGGCGAGCGCAGCGGTGTGCGTCACCGAGGCGGTGAGAGTCGCTGAGGGCATGTGGCAATAGTACAGGGTTTACTGAATTAAGACTCCCGTGTACTTTGGGGTTGTGCGAACTGATCGGTTTCGGCTCGGTCGCGGCGCCGCGGTGGGCTCGCGCCAACCGGCTTGTAGATTCGCCTCCTCGGGACGCAGGTCACGGTTCACCTCTCCCGACGAGGTGGCTTCCATCTTTGTAACTGCCGCCACGTGGGCGTAGCTGAACCCCTTCCTTGATCAGCCGCTGCCGGACGTTGTTGTAGCTGGTGTCGAGACGGGTTGCGATGGCGGCGATCGGGTGGCCGTGCTCGTACAGCGTTCGTGCGACCTCGACCTGATTGTCCGTGAGTGGCTGGCGGCGCAGTGCCACCCCCTCGTCTCGGAGTAGTCGGAGGATGCCTGTCTTAGAGAGTCCGTAGGTGTCGCAGAGACTCGGTGTCGTCGCACCCGATTCGTACTCGGCGGCGATTTGCTTGACCAGGGCCGGTTCGAGACGCCGACGAAGCGATCGACTCACCTGCTCGACCAGTGCAGAGGTGGCGAAATTCGGCGTCAGATCAGCCAATTTCTGCAGTTCCACCAGGGGCGGCGGCAGCAGGACCGATTTATTCGAGTAGTGGTGTACTGGCTCTACCGAATACCCAGATCAGCCCCGGAATCCCCGGGGCTGTTTTGCGTTATGGGTCACGCGGTCCTGCGCTTACCCCGCGGATTCGTCGAACGGCATCATGATGTCGAACCAGTTTGCGACGCCTTCGAGGGTGTCGCCCACCGACCGATCTTGCATTTGTCGGTAGAGCTCGACTGCTGCTGCGGTTGGCTTCTTTTCGAGGGCCGCGAGCGGGATCTCAACAGGTGCCCAGTAGACGTCCGCCCAGCGAGCGGGCCATCGCATTGGCCAAGACAAGCCCTCCTGGTGGCGAACGCAGATCGCTGCTCCGTGTGCCACGGCGTTCCTCGCGAGACGCATCGCGGGTAGGAGCCGCCCCCACTCGGCTGCTGATCTTGCTTCGACGTAACCGGCGACTTCCCAAAGCTGTTCATCGAGCGCGCAAGCCCAGAACAACGCCTGGCCGGCCGCAATCGTTGATCCGCGCAGGTCGTCGGGGTCGATCGCAGCCGCAGCTCGACTCAACCCATCCCGGGCGACGGCAATCCCCGATTCCTCGATCATGCGCCAAGCACGGAGTCGAGGGCGTTGGCTGTCCTCGGCCCGCCGACCGTCTTGCTCATGTAGGTGCCCATCGTCAGCGACGGGTCAGCGTGCCCGAGGTACTCGGCGATGTTGCGCGGCGAGAGGCCCGCCTGGTCGAGCGCCGTCGCCACCGCCTTTCGGAACGAGTGCAACGTGTAGTTGCCGAGCCCGAGCCGCGTGCGGGCCTGCAATCCCCAAGGCGGAGGCGAGTTCTACACTGTGCACGAGACCTTCCCCAACGACTGGACCGAGGGAACCCGTACCGGGCTGGACCCACTGTCGTCCAGCTACGACTTCACACGGAGCCCACGCTGGGTCCTCTCGGGCTTGCGAGACGGAGACGGCTTCGCCTTTGGATCTGAAGTGGTCCACGGCACCGAACCCGTGCATGCCGGGAAGGCACTGAAAGTACTGTGCTTCATTATCGAGCCCATCCAGGAGTTGACATGAGCGAGCCTCCCGAGCTTCCTCCATGGGTGAACCTCCCCGTCCGCCGGAAAGTGATGATATACGTGCTAGGGGCGAACGACACCGTCCTGACTTTCACGCAACGCGACTCTCCCGATGCAGGCGCTCAAATCCCGGCAGGCACGGTCGAACCCGGCGAGTCCACCGCTGCCGCAGCGGCACGCGAACTCGAAGAAGAAACCGGACTGGCTGCAGCGTCCACACTGGTGCACTTCGCCGACAGCTTCGAGGACGTGCGAGAGTTCAAACCTGAGATTCACTGGCGCAGCTGGTTCTACACGCTGTCCAACGGGTTCCCACCCGCAAGCTGGACGCACGTCGAACCACGAAGCAGCGGCAATGACATCACCGCAGACTTCGAATGGATGGACGCGCGCGAAGCTACCAAGAGCTTGATCGCGGGACACGGAACGCAACTCGAACTCGCCCGAAAACTGACAGGCTTCTGGCGCAATGATGCCCATGACTGACCCGCTCCCGGCGTACATGACGGGAGCGCATGCCTTCCGGTAGTCACTGACAACCGCATCAACCGCAACCTATTCCTCGGCCGCGTTAATCACTTCACACTCCAGTTCTACCTACCGCTCGCCCAAACCGATGCGGAGGCGCAATCGCTTGAAGACTCATTAGTCGACGCGGAAAACCTAAGCGATCGCGATGTCCAGTCCGTGATCGCATCAAAGTACGCACGACTGATCACGCTCTGGTACGCAGCGGAGATACGTCTCCTCGGCACGGTCATCGATCAACGGTGGATGCGGAGCGCGGGCGAGACGGTCGCCGCCTTCGCCAGAACGCCTGCTGATCATCGGCCGACGCCAACGACTGACTCAGCACGGCTGGCCGCCAAAGATCCTAGCCAATTTCTGAAGTGGACAGATTCCTTCGGAAGTGGAGGGCCCTCTGCTGAGTTCCTCTGCTTCATGAACCCATACTGGCGGGCCGCCGGCTTCATCTACGGCTCACCGTTCGACGCAGTCACCCAGCTGCGCCCCGAGGCGATACGCGGCCCGTACTCGATCAACGCCGATCTTCGGGCTCGCGGGCTCTACCCTCCTCGAGCGGCATGGTGATGTTGTCTCTACCGCTACGGCCCGTTGCGGCTGCCAAAGCGTGGCGAAGACAACTCGATTACACAGGCCGTCATGCCCGCGCTATCGCCGAAGTGCAACTCGCCCGCACAGGGAACGCCGGATCGTCCTCCGAGCGTATCGCGGCCGGGGTCAGGATGCTCGCCAAAGCTTCACCTATAACGAGCCATATCTATCACCCGATGTGTGGACCGGGTCAGTGGGCCCACGAGATCGTCCAAGGCTGCGAGCGTGTTTTTCGCGAATGAACTCGACCGCCCCTGACCGAGATGATCCGGTTCATCGACGAACACCGGGATCGTTTCGGGGTCGAGCTCGTCTGCGGTGTCCTAAGGCCGGTGGTTCAGGGCTTCCTCACCTCTCGCGGCTATCGCGCGGCCGTCGGCCGAGCGCCGTCCGCCGGCAGCTGAAGGACGAGCTGCTCGTCCCGGAGGTGGTGCGGTTGCATGCGGAGAACTACCGAGCGGATCGTCGAACTTGGCGCCGTCCCGTCCACCGGAACGGTCGGCGACAGCTTCGATAACGCGATGGCGGAGGCAGTGAACAACCTCTACAAGACCGACTCATCCACCAGCAAGGCTCCTGGCGCACGGTCGAGCAGGTCGAGCTCGCGACCCTGGAATGGGTGTGGTGGTGGAACAACTCCAAGTTCCACCAGGGGTGGCGGGAGGAGCGCCGTCTTATTCGAGTAGGGGTGCTGGCTCTACCGAACTAGTTTTGCTCGAACACGTGACCTTGAGATGGACGTCTGTCCGTTCGGCAGAAGAAGCGTCGGAGATTTCTGCGGCGCCTTTTTCGTTGGTCGTCCCGATCCCATCGGCGGCGCGCTGCTCGTGGAGGGGGTATCGCCTTGTTCCTCTGTCCGCTGTGCGCGGCAGCGGTCGCGGTTGCGAGCGTCGGGTTAGGATCACGCAGGCCAGTACCGTCATCCGTCAGGGTCTCGGGGTAGCGGCGAGGGACGGGTCCCGCTTCACCCGGAGCGTGGTCCAACCAACACAGCCCGCCGCCGCCGGCGTGGTGCTTACGGGAGTGGGCGTATCCGACGTCTCCAACCGGATCACGGGGATGAATAGAGCCCCGCGACGAGGTGGTGGCGTTGGCGGAAGGTATGTGATGTGGGTGACATGAACTGTCGGCCGGGCTTCTGGCGCTTCTACTATTCGAGCGGGTACGTATTTGGTCTCGCAGTACTGGTGGTCTGCCTCACGTTCTCGCCAGGCGCGCTCCAGGGGAGGCTGTTTGGCCTCCTTGCGGCTGTGATCATTTCGCTTGCTGCCTGCGCCTACCACTACCGACGAGCGCTGCGCGCGGAGAGGAGACGCGAAGCGTCGACGCACGACGAGTAGACGCCGATTCGCTTTCGGTGTCCGCCGAGTGCCGATTCCCTCCGCGTTGGCGACGCTCGACACCTGCTCGAACGAAGGCTCGGTGGACACCGTTGTAGCTGACGTTGAAGTGTGCAGCCATCGCCGCGCGATGCCACACTGATGGAGCGTCGCTGCCTCGCGCGCCGGCTCGTCTCGCAATGGAGGATCGCTTAGTGGAGAAAGAGCATTCTCAGGGGTGGCATCCTGCCCGACAGAGGCTCAGCGCGCTTCTCTCGGAGGAAGCCTATCTGGAGTTTGTTCGAGCTCTCCGCGCCCATCCCCCTTACACAGATCCCGATGGCCTCACTACTCGGGGTGGTGTCGCGCTGTCGACTGAGACGCTTGCAGAAGTCCGGAATGCTCCGAACGATGCGGGCGCTGTCTACGCCCTCGGAGCCGAGATCTGGGCCGAAGACGGCGGTGAGACGGAAGGAATAGTCGTTCTTGGTCGGGCGGTTGAGCTTGGGTCTGTCGCCGCAGTCGCAGCGTTGGGTGAATCACTGCACTGGATGGGAGATGACGAGCGCGCGGTTCCTCTTCTGAGGAATGCCGTGGGGCATGCAACAACTCGGTCTCCCCGGCTCGAGGGACTCCTCGGTGAGGCGCTGCTGCGCACAGGCAAGTCTGATGAAGCCGAACCACTGCTGCAATCTTCCTCCGGGGCCCATGCGGAGTTCGGACTATCGCTCGCCAAGATCCGGCTGCAGGCAGGCCGGCGCGAAGAAGCGCGAGAAATTCTTGAGAGGGCGACAGCGGAAGATGTGTATGGCGCGGCCCTTCTGTTGGGCAACCTCCTCGACGAAGACGGCGAGGTTGATGCCGCGATCTCCGCGTATCGCGCGGGTATTGCGCACGGTGACGCTCACTCGGCGTACAACCTCGGGGTTCTGCTGCTCGGCAGAGGAGATCAAGAAGAGGCGAGGATGGCCTTCGATGTTGCCCGGTCGATGGGTGATCTGACGTTGCCCCCAGCCCTCTGATCGACTGCGGGGATACGGTGGCCGCCCGGACCCGGAGAACCGTGCACCGTGAGGATCTGGACCAGTACGGTCGCCAGTCGCTCACCCCGGAACCCCTGAGGCGGTCTCGTTCGCGGCACGCCGCCTCGCGGCGGCAGCGCAGCCTGCGGATCCGGGACGCGTGCGTGTCGGCGCCCGGCGATAGCATGAACCGTTCCCACCTCGCCCGCAGACGGAGTGCCTCATGCTCGGAAAACTCCTCGTCCGTTACCTCTGGACGTACAAGTGGTGGCTGCTGGGCGTGCTCGTCTTCCAGTTCGCCTCGGCCATGGCGTCCCTCTACCTCCCGCGACTGAACGCCGACATCATCGACAAGGGCGTCGCGGCGGGCGACACCGGCTACATCTGGTCGCGCGGCGCGTTCATGCTCGTCATCGCGCTGGGTCAGATCGTCGCGTCCGTGATCGCGACGTTCTTCGCGGCGCGCGCGGCGATGAGCGCGGGCCGCGACATCCGACGCGACGTCTACGACAAGGTGAGCGGCTTCTCCGAGCGCGAAGTGTCGTCGTTCGGCGCGGGCACCCTCATCACCCGCAACACCAATGACGTGCAGCAGGTGCAGATGCTCGCGATGATGGGCGCGACCATGCTCGTCACGGCGCCGCTGCTGGCGATCGGCGGCATCATCATGGCCGTCCAGCAGGATGTCGGTCTGAGCTGGCTCATCGCCGTCGCGGTGCCGACGCTGCTCGTGATCGCGGGGTTCATCATCAGCCGCATGGTCCCGCTGTTCCGCGAGTACCAGGGCAAGCTCGACGGCGTCAACCGTGTGATGCGCGAGCAGCTGACCGGTGTGCGGGTCGTGCGCGCCTTCGTCCGCGAACGCATCGAGGAGGCGCGCTTCCGCGTGGCCAACACCGACATCATGGTCGTCGGCCGCCGCGTCGGATCGCTCTTCGTGATCATGTTCCCGCTCGCGATGCTCGTGCTCAACGTCACCGTCGTCGGCGTGATCTGGTTCGGCGGCATCCAGGTGGATGCCGGTCACGTCGAGATCGGCACCCTGTTCGCGTTCATGCAGTACGTCGGCCAGATCCTCATGGGCGTGCTGATGGCGACGTTCATGACGATCATGATCCCGCGCGCCGCCGTCTCCGCCGACCGCATCGGCGAGGTGCTCGACTCCACCGATGCGCTGCACCGTCCCGCCCAGCCGATCGACCGCTTCCCCGAGCTGGGCGCCGTGGAGTTCGACGACGTGTCGTTCAGCTACCCCGGCGCCGAGTCGCCCGTGCTGGAGCACATCTCTTTCCGGGCCGAGCCCGGTCAGACCGTGGCGATCGTCGGGTCGACCGGCTCCGGCAAGACGACGCTCGTCTCGCTCATCCCGCGGCTGTTCGACGTCACCGACGGCACCGTGCGCGTCGGCGGCGTCGATGTCCGCGAGGCCGATCTCGACGAGATGTGGCGCGGCATCGGTTACGTTCCGCAGCGCGCGTTCCTGTTCACCGGCACCGTCGCCAGCAACCTCCGCTTCGGGCGGGAGGAAGCCACCGACGACGAGCTCTGGGGCGCTCTCGACATCGCCCAAGGGCGCGACTTCGTCTCCGAGATGGAGGGCGGGCTCACGGCACGCATCTCCCAGGGCGGCACGAACGTGTCGGGTGGGCAGCGCCAGCGGCTCTCGATCGCCCGCGCGATCGTGCATCGCCCGCACGTGCTCGTCTTCGACGACTCCTTCTCGGCGCTCGACGTCACCACCGACGCGCGACTACGGCAGGCGCTGTGGCGCGAACTGCCCGACGTGACGAAGATCGTGGTCGCTCAGCGCATCTCCACGATCGCGGATGCCGACGTCATCGTGGTCCTCGACGACGGGCGCCTGGTCGGCATCGGAACCCACGACGAACTGCTCGCCGGCAACGACACCTACCGCGAGATCGTCGAATCGCAGCTGGGGGTGGACGCATGAGCGCGCCGAACACGGCGGCCCTCTCCGAAGAGGAACGCGAAGAACTCGAGCTCGCCGAACAGGCGCGGCTCAACTCCGGGTCGTGGGACTCGGTCGCGCCCGGCAAGGCGGCGAACTTCGGTCGCAGCTTCGGTCGGATGATCGGCCTGCTCGCCCCCTACAAGTGGGCGTTCGCGTTCGTCTCCGTCCTCGGGGCGGTCGGCGTCGTGCTCGCGGTCATCGCCCCCAAGGTCCTCGGCGAGGCCACCAACATCCTCTTCGAAGGGGTCGTCTCGACGTCGCTGGCCGCCCAGTTCCCGGCCGGCACGAGCCAGGACCAGGTCGTCGACGCCCTGCGCGCGGCGGGACAGGGCGACATCGCCAACATCGTGTCGGCGATGCACGACTTCCAGGTCGGCACGGGTGTCGACTTCGAGCGCTTGAAGTGGGTGCTCGTCGCGGTCCTCGCCATCTACGTCGTCTCCGCCGTGCTGACCTGGCTGCAGGGCTATGTCATCAACGTCATCATGGTGCGCACGATGTGGCGGCTGCGCGAGTCGGTCGAGGCGAAGATCAACCGCCTGCCGCTGTCGTATTTCGACCGCGTCCAGCGCGGCGAGCTCATCTCGCGCGTCACGAACGACATCGACAACATCACCCAGACGATGCAGCAGTCGCTGTCGACCGCCGTCACCAACGTGCTCACGGTCGTCGGTGTGCTCGTGATGATGTTCTCCATCTCCTGGCAGCTCGCGATCGTCGCCCTGGTCGCCCTTCCCCTGATGGCCGTGATCTTCGGCATCATCGGGCCGAAGTCGCAGAAGGCGTTCGCCACCCAGTGGCGCAAGGTCGGGCGGCTCAACGCCCGCGTCGAGGAGTCGTTCTCCGGCCACGCGCTGGTGCGCGTCTACGGACGCGAGCAGGACTCGCGGGAGAAGTTCGAGCAGGAGAACGAGGAGCTCTACCAGGCCGCGTTCAAGGCGCAGTTCCTGTCCGGGCTGATGATGCCCGCGATGATGTTCATCGGCAACCTCTCCTACGTCGGCATCGCGGTGCTCGGTGGCCTGATGGTGGCCTCCGGCCAGCTCCGGCTCGGCGACGTGCAGGCCTTCATCCAGTACTCGCAGCAGTTCACCCAGCCGCTGTCGGAGCTCGGCGGCATGGCCGCGGTGGTCCAGTCGGGCACGGCCTCGGCCGAGCGCGTCTTCGAGCTGCTCGACCAGGAGGAGCAGGAACCGGATGCCGAGGACGCGCCGCACCTGCGCGACGGGCGCGGCGTCATCGAGTTCCAGAACGTCGCGTTCTCCTACACCCCCGACAAGCCGCTCATCCGCGACCTGTCGTTCCGCGTCGAACCCGGTCAGACCGTCGCGATCGTCGGCCCGACCGGCGCGGGGAAGACCACCCTGGTCAACCTCCTGATGCGCTTCTACGAACTCGACGGCGGTCGGATCCTCCTCGACGGGCAGGACATCTCCGCGCTCACCCGCGACGACGTCCGCTCCCGCACCGGCATGGTGCTGCAGGACCCGTGGCTGTTCGCCGGCTCGATCCGCGAGAACATCCGCTACGGCAACGAGTCGGCATCCGATCTGGAGATCGTCGAAGCAGCCGTCGCGACGCGGGTCGACCGCTTCGTCCACTCGCTGCCCGACGGCTACGACACCGTGCTCGACGAGGACGCCGCGAACGTCTCGGCGGGGGAGAAGCAGCTGATCACGATCGCGCGGGCGTTCGTGGCGGAGCCGAGCGTGCTGATCCTCGACGAGGCGACGAGCTCCGTCGACACGCGCACCGAGCTGCTCCTGCAGCACGCGATGTCGGCGCTGCGCGAAGGACGCACGTCCTTCGTGATCGCGCACCGTCTGTCGACGATCCGCGACGCCGACCTCATCCTCGTGATGGAGCACGGCGACATCGTCGAGCAGGGTACGCACGAACAGCTCATCGCGGCGGAGGGGGCCTACTGGCGGCTCTACCGCTCGCAGTTCGAGCAGGCGGCGACCACCGTCGACCAGGGCACCGCGGGAACCGACGCGTGAGCGCGGCCGTGCCGGCGGCGCCGCAGCGCCGCCGCGACCTGCGCTTCGTGCTCTCGTGCGTCGGCGTCGGCCTCGCCGCGGGACTGCTCTCCGGCCTGTTCGGCGTGGGCGGCGGCACGGTCATCGTGCCGATGCTCGTGCTGCTGCTCGGATTCGATCAGCGACTCGCGGCCGGCACCTCGCTCGCCGCGATCGTTCCCACGGCATCCGTGGGCGTCGTCTCCTACGCCGTGCACGGGTCGGTGGCCTGGATCCCGGCCCTGATCCTCGCCGCGGGAGCGGTGGTCGGCGCGCAGATCGGGTCGTGGCTGCTCGCCCGGATCCCGCAGAACGCCCTCCGGTGGGGTTTCGTCGGATTCCTCGCCGTGGTCATCGTGATGCTCTTCATCGTCGTGCCGTCCCGCGACGCGGTGCTCGAGCTCACCGTCGCTTCCGGCATCGGACTGGCCGTCCTCGGGCTGTTCACCGGCGTGATGGCCGGGCTGCTGGGCGTCGGGGGCGGGGTCATCGTCGTGCCCGCACTGATCTTCCTGTTCGGCACCAGCGATCTGATCGCGAAGGGCACCTCGCTGCTGATGATGATCCCCACCGCCGTCTCGGGGACGATCGGCAACGTCAAGCGCCGCAACGTCGACCTCGTGGCCGCGGCCCTCGTCGGCGTCGCCGCCTGTACGACGACCGCGCTCGGCGCGTGGATCGCGACGCTGCTGTCGCCGTTGGTCGCCAACATCCTCTTCGCCTGCTTCCTCACCTTCATCGCGGTTCAGATGGCGATCCGCGCGGTGCGGGCCCGTCGCAGCCGCTGAGCGGGTTCGTCCGTCCCGCACGGCCGGTACGGGGTGTTTATCGCGGCGGTGAGGGACGGATGAGGGCGGGCGCCCCTCGGTAGGATCGAGGGGTGTCAGTGAACCCCGATCTGGTGGGACGTGCGTTCCCGCCGACCGCGTCCTATCTCGTGGGCCGTGAGAAGGTGCGCGAGTTCGCGCGCGCCGTCTTCGCCGAGGCGCCGCAGCACTACGCGCCGGAAGCCGCGCGCGCTCTCGGCTACGCCGACGTCGTCGCGCCCCCGACGTTCGCCATGGTCGTCCAGGACCTGACGATGCAACAGCTGCTCGCGGTCGAGGACTCCGGCATCGCGCTCGAGCGCACGGTCCACGCGGAGCAGCGCTTCCGCTACTCGCGTCCCATCGTCGCCGGAGACGAGCTGGTCGCCCAGCTCAGCATCACCGGCATCCGCCCCTTCGGCGCCGGTGCGATGGTCACCAGCGAGGCCGAGATCACCGACGTCGACGGCAGCCACGTCGTCACCGCGACGTCCGTTCTCCTGATCGGAGGCGAGGTCGCATGACATCCGCACCCCTCGAGATCGGCGTGGTCGTCGCCGAGCGCACCGTGCACCTCACGCGGGAGTCTCTCGTGCGCTACGCCGGTGCGTCCGGAGACCTCAACCCCATCCACTACCGCGACGACGTCGCCGCCCGGGTGGGCCTGCCGGGTGTGCTCGCGCACGGCATGCTCACGATGGGCCTCGCCGTCGAGACCATCGTCGAATGGCTCGGCGACGCCGGGCGCATCCTCGAGTACGGCGTGCGTTTCACGCGCCCCGTCGTGGTGGATGCCGACGCCGGAGCCGACCTGGTCGTCACCGCGAAGGTCGGTGCTCTCGACGACGACACCGCGCGCATCGATCTCACCGTGACCTTCGCCGACACGACCGTGCTGGGCAAGGCGCAGGTGCGCGTGCGCCGGCAGCCCTGATGGGCGAGATCGCGCCCATTCCGCTCGCGCAGCTCACCACGCTGCGCGTCGGGGGCATTCCGGAGCGGATGGTCGAGGCCCGCACCCGCGACGAGCTCGTCGCGGCGCTGCAGGACGTGTGGGCCGCGGGGGAGCCGTGGCTCGTGCTCGGCGGAGGGTCGAACCTGCTCGCCGGCGACGAGCCGTTCGAGGGGACCGTCGTGCTGGTGCGCACCTCCGGCATCGAACGCCTGGCCGACGCCGGCGACGGCCGCGTGCGGCTGCGCGTGGAGGCCGGTCACGACTGGGACGATCTCGTCGAGTACACCGTCGCGGCGGGACTGGCCGGCATCGAGGCGATGAGCGGCATCCCCGGGTCGGCCGGCGCCGCGCCCATCCAGAACGTCGGCGCCTACGGCCAGGAGATCGTCGAGACGCTCGTCGAGGTGGAGCTGCTGGACGAGGCCACCGGCGAGATCGAGGTGGTCTCCGCCGCCGATCTCGAGCTCGGCTTCCGCACCTCGGTGCTCAAACAGCACTACGGCCGCGGCGCGCTCCGTTCGGGCGTGATCGTCTCCCTCACTCTCGAGCTGCACGATGTCGGCCACGGGGAGGTCCCGGTGCGTGGCGGCCAGCTGCGGCAGGCGCTGCGCCTCGCGCCCGACGCCGCGGTGTCGCTGCGGTGGATCCGGGAGACGGTGCTCGCGACGCGCGCCTCGAAGGGCATGGTGCTCGACGACGCCGATCCCGACACCCACAGCGCGGGCTCGTTCTTCCAGAATGCGATCGTGTCGGCATCCTTCGCCCGCACCCTCCCGCCCGAGTGCCCCCGGTGGCCTCTCGCCGTGGAGGTCGACCCGGTGACGGTGATCCCGCTCGCGGCGTTCGACGGCATCGTGCCGCCGCCGGTCTCGGTGCAGCCCGACGTGAAGGTCAGTGCGGCGTGGCTCATCGAGCACGCCGGGCTGGGGAAGGGCTTCCGCCTGCCGCGGTCGCGCGCCGCCCTGTCGACCAAGCATGCGCTGGCCCTCACGAACCGCGGCGGGGCGACGGCGGGCGAAGTCGCCGAGCTGGCCCGCTACATCCAGCACCGCGTGCAGGCGGAGTTCGGGCTGCTGCTGCAGCCGGAGCCCGTCCTGGTCGGCGTGGAGCTCTAGAGCTCCCCGCGTCGCTGCGGACCGGACACCGCCGGCGCCGGTACCGGTCGCGGTGCGTCGCGCAGGAACGGCACCAGCGGCATGATCGTCCGCACCCAGATCAGCCGGGCGGCGGGGAAGACGCCCAGCACCCACAGCACGGAGGCCACGGCGTCCGTGGGGTAGTGCACGCCGATGATCGACACCGAAGCGGCCATCACCACGACCGCGAGGGCGCCGACGACGATCGCGAGGGGACGCCAGCGCGAGCCCTTGAGCATGACGACCACCGTCACCGCGACGGCCGCGACGAAGACGACGTGACCGCTCGGGTACGACGGGTCCACGGGCATGTGATCGACGGGATGCGGCAGGAGGGTCGCGTCGGGACGCGGGCGGGCGACGGCGATCTTGATGATGTCGGCGGGCACCCACGTGACGGCGACCGTTCCGGCGAACGCGATCGCGAGGGCGATGCGCCCGCTCACCGCCCACACCAGTCCCGTCGCGATGATCGTGATCACGATCGCGGGGACGGGTGAGAACAGGTCGTAGACCAGCGCGGTCACCTGCCCGGCCCCGGCGATGTGCCAGCTGTTGAGCGTGCGCGACAGGTCGGCGTCGATCGGGGCGGCGCGCAGCGCCAGCCCCGCGCTGATCAGGAAGACGACGGTGGCCAGGCCCACCACGAGCGCGGTCGCCGGGTGCACCGAGGGGGCGAGCAAGGCGTTGAGCGGTCGCCGCGACCTGCGCGATGCCGAGACGGAGACAGGGGACGACGAACGCATGAGTCCCGATCGTCCCCCGCTCGTCTCTGAGGTCTCTGAGTGCCGGCTCGGGCTCACTCCGTGCCGAAGAGCTTCTGCAGTCGTTGGACGCCCTCGAGCAGCTGGTCGTCGCCGAGCGCGTACGACAGGCGCAGATAGCCGGAGGGGCCGAACGCCTCGCCCGGCACGACGGCGACCTCGGCCTGCTCGAGGATGAGGTCGGCGAGCTCGAGCGAGGTGTCGACGCGGGTGCCGTTCCATTCCCGTCCGAGCAGCCCGGTGACGTCGGGGTAGACGTAGAACGCGCCGAGCGGGTTCGGCACGGTGACGCCCGGGATCTTCGCGAGCTCCGCGACGATGAGCCGGCGGCGGCGGTCGAACGCCTGGCGCATCTGCTCGGCCTCCGTCTGCGGGCCGGTCAGCGCGGCCAGCGCGGCACGCTGCGCGATGTTGTTGACGTTCGAGCTGAGGTGCGACTGGAGGTTGCCGGCGAGCTTGATGGCGTCGGCCGGTCCCACCATCCAGCCCACGCGCCACCCGGTCATCGCGTAGGTCTTGGCCACACCGTTGACGAGGATCGTCTGTCCGGCAAGCTCGGGCACGGCCTCCACGATCGACACCGCGCGCGCACCCTCGTAGACGAGGTTCTGGTAGATCTCGTCGCTGACGACCCAGATGCCGTGCTCCAGCGCCCATGCCCCGATCGCCTTCGTCTCCTCGGGCGTGTACACGGAACCGGTCGGGTTCGACGGTGAGACGAAGACCAGCACGGTGGTCTTGTCGGTGCGGGCGGCCTCGAGCTGCTCGACGGTCACCTTGTAGTCCTGGTCGGCGCCGGCGAAGACCTCGACGGGGATGCCGTCGGCGAGCGCGATCGCCTCGGGGTAGGTCGTCCAGTAGGGCGCCGGCAGCAGCACCTCGTCACCGGGGTTCACGACGGCCTGGAACGCCTGGTAGACGGCCTGCTTGCCGCCGTTCGTGACGATGACCTGGGACGGGGCGACTTCGAGCCCCGAGTCGCGCAGGGTCTTGGCGGCGATCGCCTCGCGCAGCACCGGCAGGCCGGCCGCGGGCGTGTAGCGGTAGTTCGCGGGGTCGTGGAGGGCGTGGGCCGCGGCATCCACGATGAACGCCGGCGTCGCGAAGTCGGGCTCGCCCGCCGCGTAGGAGATCACGGGGCGGCCGGCGGCCTGCAGCGCCTTCGCCTTCGCATCGACCTTCAGGGTCGCGGACTCGGCGATGGCGGACAGCTTGCGGGACAGGGGAGCGCGTTCGGTCACAGGGAAAGCGTAGTCGTCCGGTTCGCTCAGCGCCGTGCCAGCGCGATGTCGACCTCGAAGCTGCGGTGCCAGGGCAGCGCGACCGAGGCGACCGTCCAGGCGTCGTCACCGGCGAGCAGATCGTCCAGGCGGCTCTGGAGCTCCGCGCCGATGCGGTGGAGGGCTCGGGCTTCGGTGTCGTCGTCGACCGGACCGACCGTGCCGCCGAAGACACTCTCGTGCAGGGCCGGGCGGATGCCGCTCTGGTACGCATGGTCGTCGAGGATCCGGGTGAGCAGCGCCTCTCGGAGAGCACGCGGGTCGGCGGTGCCGTCTCGGCGGCCGACCCACCAGGCCGTCGCCGCGGCGACGGCGCCGCCGATCGCGTTGCCGGCCGTGTTCCAGCCGCCGTAGGAGGTCAGCCGCAGCAGCAGCCCCTCCGCGGCGAGTCGGTCGACGAGCGCCGGATCGCTGCCGTTGCTGTAGCGGACATCGGCGAGCGCCACGATGGCACCGGACGCGAGCGCGTCGCGCACTGCCGACACGGTCGCCTCGACGGCCGCCGGATCGGAGCGCGGCACACGGCCGAAGCAGTCACCGTGTTCGGGATCGGGTGCGTGTGCGACGAGCACGGCGTCGACCGTGCTGTCGTCATCCGCGACGATGCCGCCGGCGGCGACGATCTGTCGCACGAGGCTGTCGTGCACGGGGGCGTTCTCGAAGTTCGGGATGCGGGTGAGGCCGTCGTCCTCGCCGCAGGCGATCCGCCACGTCGGGCGGTCGCCGCCGGCGGCGACGAGCGCGCGGGCGACGAGGAGGGCGCCCACCTCGTCGGCGCCGGGATACATCATCACCTCACCGCCGCGCGGCAGGGCGCGCGCCCAGTGACGCAGCCAGACCTGTTCGGCCGATCCGGCCGAGAAGGCGGCGGTGTCGTCGGCGGTCACCGCGAGGGCATCGATGACGCCCTCCTCGTGCAGACCGAGCGCGGAGAGATTGATGATGTGGTTGCGCAGGCGTCGACGCTCGAAATCGCTCTGCTCGGCGCGCGGGACCGCCACGGCAGGAACCTGCGGAGGTTCGCCCGGGAGCAGATCGGCTTCCAGTGCGTGATGGAGCGCGCCGCCGAGGGCGTGCAGCGCGCGTCCGTAGGCGCTCCAGTACTCGGGCTCTTCGACCGCCGAGTATGAGTCGCTGGCGCGCATGACCAGGGATGCCGCGGTGATCACGAGCGCGGGATGGTCGGCGGCGGCGCGGAGCTCGTGGAGCTCTCGGAGCAGGTCGAGGCGGTCCAGCGCGATGCGCGGCGAGTCCGCCGTGATGCGGGCGGGGATGATGCCACCGTGCACGAGCGTGTCGATGCAGACGACGAGGTGGTCCACGCCGTCGCCTCCCGCCGAAGCGGCTGCCACCTCGCGAAGCCAGCCGTGCAGCGCGTCCACGTCGGCCGGCGTTCGGAACCTGGGCAGCGCGTCGACGGGCGGGATCAGCAGGTCGACGCCCGCGATGGCGGCGACCTGGCGGGGCAGCTGGATGTTGACCGGTCGTTCGTCGAGCGGAACGAGGGCGATTCGCATGCGGTGGGTCCTGCTTCCTCAGCGCGAACGATGGATCTGGAGCTCGTAGTGGTAGCGATCGCCGCGGTAGGTCGACTCGGCGTACTCGATCGCACGGTCCTGCGCGTCGAAGCTGGTTCGGGTCACGAAGAAGCAGGGCGAGAACGCCGGTGCCTGCAGGATGTCGGCCTGTTCGGGGTCGAGGACGCTCGCCTGGATGCTCTGCTCGGCCCACTCGATCCGCATGCCGTACTGCTGCTCCAGGATCCGGTAGAGCGAGTCGTTCCCGACGTTCTGGATCAGCCCGGGGAAGAACGACGGGTTGAGGTAGGAGTCCTCGAGGGCCATGGGCTCCCCGTCTGCCGTCCGCGCGCGGCGGATGTGGAAGACATCCTCGGACGGGCTCATGCGAAGCCGCGCGCCCAGGCGTGCTCCCGCCGGGATCGTCTCGGTCACGAGCACCGACGAGCCCGGCTCGAGTCCCCGCGCGCGCATGTCCTCGCTGAACGAGGTCAGCTCGACGGATTTGGCGATCCGGGGTGCGGCGACGAACGTGCCGGCGCCCTGGACGCGGTAGACCAGCCCGTCGTGCTCCAGCCGGTCGAGCGCACGGCGGACGGTGAGACGGCTGACGTCGAACTCCGTCGCCAGGTCGCGCTCGGTGGGCAGACGGGAATGGGGCTCGAGCCCTTGCCCGATCACCTCGACGAGGTGCTGTCGTAGGCGTTCGGACTTGCTGTGCTGCGCGTCGGTCATCGTGCTCCCGCGGATCCTCGGCAGGGGACATCCGCTGCCGTGTGCGAATTGGATATAACCATTGCACAGAACGGTGGCGCCTGTCGAGGTGCCAAAACGCGATCTTTGGAGAAATCTCTTGACACGCTCCGAAAAAATGGAGTACACCAATTCCTACCGAGCTTCACCACCCGAACCCACGCACCTCGAAGGAACACCATGGAAATGACCACCACGGGACGGCGGGTCCTCACCCGCGCCGTCGCGCTCTCCGGCGTCCTCGCGGCGTCCGTCGCTCTGGGAGGCTGCGCGGCGGCCGCGCCCTCCGGCCCGACCACGATCACCTTCTCCTATCTGTGGGGCGGAGAGGAGGCGAAGGCGCTGGAGAAGATCATCGCCGACTTCAACGCCAGCCAGTCCGACATCAAGGTCGTCGGTGTCTCGAGCCCCGACGCGCAGAAGCAGCTCACCTCGATGTCCTCCAGCAACGGCAGCTTCGACATCTCCGACAACTTCGGCAACACCGTCGGCTCGTGGGCCTCCAAGGGGATCCTCGCGCCCCTGGACGACTACCTCGCGGCGGAGAAGGTCGACACCTCGGCGTTCGCGCCGGCATCCATGGAGCAGATGACCTTCGACGGCAAGATCTACGCGCTCCCGATCGCGGTGCACACCCAGCAGCTCATGTACAACAAGGACCTCCTCGACAAGGCGGGTGTGAAGCCGCCCACGACCATGGATGAGCTCGCGGATGCCGTGAAGAAGCTGACGGTCGTCGACGGCAGCGGGGCGATCACTCAGATCGGGCTCGGCAACCCCTCGGCATCCACTCTGTTCACGACCCTCGGTTACGCCTTCGGTGGCACCTGGGACGGCGCCGACGGCAAGACTCCCACCCCCGACGACCCCAAGAACGTCGCGGCCCTCGACTGGTACACCACGACACTGACCGACACGTTCGGTGCCGACAAGATTGCGACCTTCGCGTCGGGTCTCGGCCAGTACATGTCCGCGCAGGATCCCTTCTACACGGGCAAGCAGGCGATGGTCGTCGACGGCGAATGGCAGGCGGTGAACATCCCCAAGGTCGCCCCGAACCTCAACTGGGGCGTGATCGACATCCCGGCGGCCAGCCCCGCGCTCGCCGGGACCACGCAGGTCACGACCAGCACGCTGTTCATCCCGAGCAACTCGAAGCACAAGACCGAGGCGGCGAAGTTCCTCGCGTACATGGTGCAGGACAAGCCGATGGTCGATTTCACGCTCGCCCTCGGCAACCTGCCCTCCAAGACCACCCTGCTGGACGACCCCGCCTACGCCGAGATCCCCCACTTCGACTCGTGGTTGAAGGCGCTCGCGAGCCCCAACGCGAAGTCGCTCGCGAGCCAGCCGTACAGCGCGCAGTACTCCACCGACCTGGCGACGGCCTTCGACGACATCGTCCGCGGCGTCGCCGGCCCCGATGAGGCGCTGGCCTCCGTCGCCGGCAAGGTCTCCTCGTACTGATGGCACCGACCGCCCCCCGCGGCGCGCGACGCCAGACCCTTCTGGGTCTGGCGTTCGCGTCGCCGTTCCTCATCGGCGCCGCTGTCTTCATCGTGTGGCCCGTGGTGGCCTCGGCGGTGTACAGCTTCACCGACTTCAACCTCTTCCAGCCGCCCTCGTGGGTCGGCCTGGACAACTACGCCCAGATGATGCGGGACGACACCTTCTGGAAGGCGTTGGCCAACACGCTGTTCCTCGCGGTCTTGGGCGTGCCGCTCACGATCCTCATCTCCATCGGTGGTGCCCACCTGCTGAACCTCCCGGTGCGCGGTCAGCCGCTCTACCGCGCCCTGGTCTATCTGCCGACGATCGTGCCGATCGTGGTCGGCGGTTACCTGTGGCGGTGGCTGTTGAACACCCAGTACGGATTCGTCAACTACTTCCTCGGGCTGCTGCATCTGCCGCAGCCGGAGTGGCTCGAGCAGCCCCAGTGGGGGAAACCGGCGATCGTGTTGATGTGTCTGTGGACCATCGGAGGCACGATGATCATCTACCTCGCGGCGATCAAGGACGTGCCCTCCGAGCTCTACGAGGCCGCCGAGCTCGACGGCGCAGGCTGGTTCGCCCGGTTCCGCTACGTCACGTGGCCGACCATTTCTCCCGTCACGCTCTTCCAGATCATCGTGACCGTGATCGCCTACCTCCAGATCTTCACGCAGCCGTATCTGCTCACCCAGACGCGACTGAACGAGGCGAGCGGGGGACCTGGCCAATCGATGATCAGCTACGCGATGTACCTGTACCAGAACGCCTTCGTCTTCTTGAAGATGGGCTACGCGTCGGCGATGGCCTGGGTGCTGTTCCTGCTCACTCTCGCGATCACGCTCGTCCTGCTGTGGTCCTCGAAGAAATGGGTCCACTATGGCTCTGACCGCGACTGACCCGCGGCAGGCGGGCGCCTCCCGTCGGCGGACGACGGCGCGCCGCGCCGCGCGCACCACCGCCCGATACCTCGCGATCTGGCTGCTCGTGCTGGCGTTCGTCTTCCCGTTCCTGTCGATGCTGAGCACCGCGTTCAAGCTGCCCGACGACATCTTCAGTGCGCCCCCGTCGCTGTGGCCCACCGAATGGACGCTGCAGAACTTCGTCGCGGTGTTCGAAGAGATCCCGTTCTGGCAGTACCTGCTGAACACGATTGTGATCGCGGGCCTGTCCGTGCTGGGCATGCTCATCGCCTCGCCGCTGGTGGCCTACTCGCTGTCGAAGATCGGATGGCGCGGTCAGCGGCCGCTGCTCGTGATCGTCATGGCGACGATGATGCTGCCGCCGCAGGTGACCATGATCCCGCTGTTCCTGATGTGGAACGGTCTCGGAGCGACGAACAGCATCATCCCGCTGGTCGCTCCGGCGTTCTTCGGCACGCCGTTCCTCATCTTCATGCTGCGCCAGTTCCTGACCTCGGTGCCCAACGAGCTGCTGCAGGCCGCGCGGATCGACGGGGCCTCCGAGCTGCGCATCTACTGGTCGATCGTTCTCCCGCAGGCACGACCCGCGCTCATCACCGCCGCGATCTTCCAGTTCGTCTGGGCATGGACCGACTTCCTCAATCCGCTCATCTATCTCAACGACGCGAGCAAGTACACGCTGTCGATCGGCCTGTACTCGTTCTTCGGCGAGCGGAACCTGGAGTGGGGTCCGCTGATGGCGGCATCCGTACTGTTCACCCTTCCCGCGCTGGTGCTGTTCGTCGTCTTCCAGCGCTACTTCGTAGGAGGTGTCGGTGCCGGTGCACTCAAGTGAAGACGCCGTCGTCGCGGTCGAGGGGAGACTGATCGTCTCGTGTCAGGCATCGAACGGATCTCCGCTGCGTCACACGCCGACGATCGCGCGGCTGGCCGCCAGTGCGCTGCGCGGGGGCGCCGCCGCGCTGCGCGTCAACGGCGTGCACGACATCTCCGCTGTGCGAGAGTCGACGCACGTCCCGATCATCGGGCTCGACAAGCGGATGGGGGTGCGCCGGAACGTGATCACGCAGACCGATGAGCAGGTCGTCGCGCTCGTGGATGCCGGGGCCGACATCGTCGCGGTGGATGCCACCCTCGAAGTCGTGGCGGACGTCGCGGCGCGCGTGCGCAGCGCGATCACGCACGCGCGCGTCGCGGTGATGGCGGATGTGTCGACGTTCGACGAGGGGATGGCCGCGTGGGACGCCGGAGCCACCTTCGTCGGCACGACGCTGTCGGGCTACACGCCCTACTCGCCACAGCACCGTGGGCCCGACCTCGACCTCGTCGCCCGACTCGCGGCGCGCGGTGTTCGCGTGCTCGCGGAGGGCCGCTTCCAGACGCCCGCCGAGGTGGCCGCGGCTTTCGACGCCGGCGCCCACGCCGTCGTCGTGGGGGGAGCGATCACCGATCCCATCGCCATCACGCGCCGCTTCGTCGCGGTGACCCCTGGAGCGCGATGAGCGTCCGGGAGGAGAGCGCACGGGCCGTCGTCGCCGTCGACATCGGCGGCACCAAGATCGCGGCCGCCCTCGTGCGCGAGGGCGGGCAGATCGGCCACCGCGTCCAGCGGCCGACCCCGGCAGCGAAGGGGGCGGCAGCCATCCTCGATGCGGCGGCCGCGCTCGTGCGCGAGGTGATCGAGGCGGCCGGTCCGGTCGCCGCGGTCGGCGTCGGCAGCGCAGGGGCCTTCGATGAGGACGGCGTCGTCACGCACGCTACCGATCATCTCGCCGGGTGGCGCGGCACTCCCGTGGCCGCAGGACTCGTCGCACGGCTCGGTGTCCCGGTCGTCGTCGTCAACGACGTGCACGCGGCCGCGCTCGGGGAGCTCGCCCTGGGCTCCGACCGGGACCGCTTCGTCTTCGTCGCGGTGGGGACGGGCATCGGAGGAGCCGTCGTGTCCGAGGGTGAGCTGCTGCGCGGCGCATCCGGGATGGCCGGATCTATCGGGCATCTGCGCGCGGCCACGATGCGCGGACGTGTGTGCTCGTGCGGAGGACGCGACCACATCGAGGCGTTCGCGAGCGGGCCGGGTATCGAGCGCTCGTTCGCGGAGCGCTCGGGAGTCGCCGCACCGCTGCGCGAGATCGCTCGACGTGCGCGGGAGGGCGACACGGTGGCCGCCCAGGTGATCGCAGCGGCTGCGGGGGAGCTGGGCGCGTCACTGGCTCCGGTGATCACCACCGTCGATCCGGGCGTCGTGCTGCTCGGCGGGGGCGTCTCCGCGCTCGGAACCGCTCTGGTCGCGCCCCTCGCGGAGGGCCTGCGAGCTGAACTTCGTGCCCCGTTCGTCGATGTGCGGATCGAGATCGCGCGCGCCGGGACGGATGCCGCTCTCCTCGGCGCCGCGTGGCTCGCCGCTCAGACGAGGGCGGCGATGGCCGCGCGGATCGCGTCGTCGTCGCGCCCGTCCGCGCTGTTGTCGTAGAGGGCGTGGTGGGCTCCGCGCCACCGGCATTCGGCGGCCTGGGCGCTCGCCCAGAACTCATCCCAGTGGGCGAGCTTCCAGCTGTCGCGCTGGTAGCCCCGACCGGCGACGCGATCGCGCACCCGCGCGCCGTCGACGCTCACGTGCACGACGGTGATGCGGGTGTCGGCGGGCCAGTCGTGGGCGAGCGCGGCGCGCTCGAGGTAGTCCGGCTGCGGGAAGTACCTCACGAACGGGGCGTCGAGCACCACCGGCGTCCCGAGCCGGAGGTTGTCGCCGGCGAGGCGCAGCAGGGTCTGATACTCCAGATCCATCACGACCTGCTGGTAGTACGCGTTGTTGTCGCGCTCGTGGGGATCGCTGCCGTGGGCCACCAGGAGCGCCTCGGTGAACAGGGTCGCGACGCTGTCCTTGTCGAGGTAGGCGGCGCCGAGCTGGCGTGCGATGAGCGTGCTGACGGTCGATTTCCCGCTGCCGGCGGGACCGATCACGAAGAAGAGATGCGAAGTCATGTGACTCTCCAGGGCGGTGGCGAGGGGCGTCGCCGCCCCTCGCCGCGGGCTCAGGCGGTGCGGCCGGAGCGGTCCTTCACGAAGAAACCGTAGGACAGCGCCCCGACCAGTAGCAGCACCCCGCCGATGAGGAAGACGAGCGTGTAGTTGCCACCCGTCGCGGTCAGGATCGCACCGGTGACCACGGGAGCCACGGCGGCGCCGACGAACCCGCCGAAGTTCTGGATCGCGCCGAGGGAGGCGACCTGATTGGAGGGTGCGACGTCGGAGGCCAGGGTCCACAGGCAGCCGATCGGCACCTGCGAGGCGAAGTAGCCGACCGAGAGCAGGGTGATCGCGAGGGGCGTGTTGTCCACGTAGGCCACCGGCAGCACCGCCGCGGCCGCGAGCACCGCGCCGCCGACGATGGGGATCTTGCTCGCGCGTACCGTGTTGACGCCGCGCGAGACGAGGCGGTTGGAGAGCCAGCCGCCGAAGACGACGCCGATGATGCCGCAGAGGAAGGGGAGGGAGGCGAGCCAGCCGCTCTGGGCCAGGCTGAAGCCGCGGGCTGTCTGCAGGTAGCTGGGCAGCCACGTCAGGTACACCCAGACGGTGTAGAAGATGCCGAAGGCGCCGAGCACCATGAACCACGTGTTGCGCTGCTGGAGCAGCCGGCCCCAGCCCACCTTCGGCGCGGTCGAGGCGATCGCCTCCTGCGCCTGGGCGCCCTTGATCAGCGCCTGCTCGCTCAGCGTGGGGTCGCGGTAGATGCGGAGCCACACCAGAGCGACGACGATCCCGAGGGCGCCGACGATGACGAACATGCCGCGCCAGCTCATCGTGAGCAGCAGGAAGGTCAGCAGCGGCGGGGCGATGGCGTTGGCGATCTGCGAGCCGGTGTTGACGAGGGCGACCGGCAGAGCGCGTTCGCGCTTGTTGAACCAGCGCTCGTTGACCTTCAGGGCCGAGGTGAAGAACGGCGACTCGGTGATGCCGAGGGCGACCCGCAGCGCGTAGAGCACGCCGAAGGAGTTCGCGGCCGCGGTGACCATCGACACCAGCGACCAGGCTCCCGCGGCGAAGGCGAACATCCGCTTCGGCCCGAACTTGTCGACCAGGTAGCCCGCGGGGAGGTTCGCGATCGCGTAGGGCCACGAGAACGCCGACAGGAGCAGGCCCATCTCGAAGGCGTTGAGCCCGAACTCCCCGGCGATCGTGGTGTTGGCGACGCTCAGGGTCGAGCGGTCGAGGTAGTTCACCACACCGCCCAGGATGAGGAAGCCGACGAGGAACCAGCGGATCCGGACGGACCTCTTCTCCTGCGTGGTCAGAAGCGGTGTTTCCGCGAGGGTGTCGGTCATCGTGTGCACTCCTTTGTGGTGGGCGGTTCGGGGGTTGTCGTGGTCGGGAAGGGGAGGGTGGGACGGGCGGCGTCGCCCGCGCGGGAAGGGCCCGCGGGGGACGGGTCAGTGGCGCGCGTCGCGGATCGCGTCGAGGAAGTCAGTCGCGGCCCGGGTCACGCGCAGGTAGTCGCCGTCGGCTCGCGCCGCCTTGGTGACGGCCGAGCCGACGCCCACGGCGAGGGCTCCGGCGTCGAACCAGTCGCCGACGTTGTGCACCGTCGCGCCGCCGGCCGGCAGCACCGGGGTCTGCGGCAGGGGCGCCAGGACTGTGCGGAGGTAGTCGGGGCCGGCGATCTCGGTGGGGAACAGCTTGACGATGTCGGCGCCGCTCTCCATCGTCTGGACGAACTCGGTCGGCGTGAAGGCGCCGCTGATCGTGGCGACCTGGTAGCGGTTGGCCAGGCGGATCATCTGCGGGTTGAGGTTGGGGCTCACGAGCAGCCGGGCTCCGGCGGTGATGGCCGTGAACGCCGCCTGCTCGTCGAGGACCGTTCCCGCCCCCACGGCGATGCCGTCGTCGGCGAACTCCTGCGACAGCGTGCGGATGACATCGAAGGCGCTCGGGACGGAGAGCGTCACCTCGAGTGCGCGGATGCCGCCGGCGACGGCTGCCCGCGCGACGGCGAGGGCCTCGTCCGCCGAGTCCAGGCGGATGATGAGCAGGGCGCCGGTGTCGGCGATGGCGTGGAGGACTTCGTGTTTGCGTAACATCGATGCACACGGTAGCACAAGAATTCACATGTAGTAACAATCTCGAACGTGCGCGTGCCGCGGGCGGTCGCGGGACCGCCCTAGAATCAGACGACATGGCCAGCGATCCGCCCCTCATCCCCGAGCAGCGTCAACACGAGCTGCTGCGGCTGCTGCGCGGCGCCGGTGCCCTCAGCATCCGCCATCTCGCCGAGCTCCTCGGCGTCTCGCACATGACGGTGCGCCGCGACATCGTCGTGCTCGAATCCGAGGGACGCGTCGTGTCGGTGCAGGGCGGCGTACGCCTCACGGAGCGCGCCGGCACCGAGACGCCCCGGGAGCGCACCTCGCGCGCCGTGCTCGAGCTTCCCCGCAAGAAGGCCATCGCCGGCGAGGCGGCCGCGTTGGTCGTCGACGACAGCGTCGTCTTCCTGGATGCCGGGACCACCTGCGAGGCGCTCGTGCCGCATCTGGCGCTGCGCAGCGGGGTCACCGTCGTCACCAACGACTTCTTCGCCATCGCGACGCTGCGCGACTACCCCTCGATCCAGACCATCCACACCGGCGGCACCGTCGACGCCGCCAGCGGATCCGCGACGGGCCCGCTGGCCGCCGCGACCCTCGGCGCGCTCGCCGTCGACGTCGCATTCCTCAGCACGGGCGCGTGGGACACGACCCACGGCGTCACGACCCCGGAGCTGGACAAGGTCACCCTCAAGCGCGCCGTGCTCGACGCCGCCTCGGTGTGCGTGCTCGTCGCGGACAGCACCAAGTACGGTGCGAGCGAGCGCTTCAAGGTCGCGCCGCTGGATGCCTTCGACGTCGTCGTCACCGATGACGAGCTCGACGAGGTGGCGGCCGCGGAGCTTCGTGAGCGCGGCGTCGAGGTGCGGCTGGCGCCGATGGCGGCACCGTGACGGCCCGCACGCGGCCGCGTGGGGAGCGCTCGCGCGCCCGCCGTGCCGGTCTGTGGGCGCTGGTCCGGCTGGGCGTCGCCACCGCCGCGGTCGGCGTCGCGACCGGAGTGGCCGTGCTCCTGCTGGTGTGGATCGTGCACACGGTCGAGCACCTCGTGTGGGGAAGCGCCGAAGGCCCCTTCCTCGACGGCCTGGCCCTTCCCTCGCCCTGGTGGCTCCCGATCGTCAGCCTCACCGCCGCGGGCGTCATCGCCGCCGGGGGCTGGTACCTGCTGCGCCGGTTCGGCCGGCGCATCGCGAGCGTCGAGGAGGGCGTCGCGGGCACGCGGATGCCGGTGTGGGAGACGCTCGCCGACACCGTCATCCAGGTGACCTCGGTCGGTCTGGGCGCCTCGATCGGCAAGGAGGTGGCGCCGCGGGAGCTGTCCGCGATGGCGGGCTCCACCCTCGTGCGGTGGTTCGGCATCGACGCGCGCTGGCGGACCATCCTCATCGCTTCGGCGGCCGGCGCGGGTCTCGCCGCCGTCTACAACGTCCCCCTCGCGGGCGCACTGTTCGCGATCGAGATCCTGCTGGCGCGGTTCAGCGCCGGGGCCGCCGTCGTCGCGCTGTCGGTGAGCGCCATCGCCACCTTCGTGGCCCGTCCGCTGGTGGCCGACGGATCGCTCTACCAGGTGGCGCCGGTGGAGGTGAACCCCTCGCTGCTGGTGGCGGCGCTGCTCATCGGCCCCCTCATGGGCTGGGGGGCGACCAGCTTCTCCGCGGTCACCGCACGGCTGTCGCGCCGGCGACCCACCGGGTGGCGGCTGCTGCTCGTCCTCCCGCTGACGTTCGCGGCGGTGGGGGTCGTGGGCTCTTTCTTCCCCCTGCTGCTCGGCAACGGCCGGGCGCTGGCGACGGCCGGGTTCGATCTCACGCAGCCGGCGCTCCTGCTGCTCGCTCTGGCGGTCCTGAAGTACGTGGTCACGGGGATCTCGTTGGGCTCGGGTGCGATCGGCGGCACGCTGCAGCCGTCCGTCGCGATCGGCGCGTCGCTCGGCGCCGCGGCCGCGGCGGGGTGGGCGTTCATCTGGCCGGGCGCCGACGCGACCGCCCTGGCGATCGTGGCGGCGGGAGCCTTCCTCGCCGCCAACATGAGGGCGCCCTTCACGGCCATCGCGCTGATCATCGAGTTCACGGGCACCGGTTTCACCCTGCTGCTGCCCATCTTTCTGGCCGTCGCCGGCGCGCTCGCCGCGTCGCGACTCGTCGGCGGAGGCGGTCTGGGCCGTTTCGCGCCGATCGATCCGGGACGGGAGTGACTCGGCCCCCGGCGAGAGTTCTCAGCTCGACCAGGTCGACAGCATCCGATCGAGCCCGGCGATCAGCCGCGCGAAGCTCTGCTCCACGCTGACCGGCATCGCGAACCCGCCGCCGTTCTCCAGCGCGCAGAACCCGTGGAGCGCGGCGCGGAGCGCGCGGGTGGCGTCGACGAGCTGATCGTCGTCGGCGATGTCGTAGCCGCGCAACGTCGCCGAGACGACCTCCTGCACCTCGGCGGCGGCGCGCGCGTGCGCGTCGTCGCGGCTCTCGCCGGGCAGCGGCGCCCGCTGGGTCGCCGCGTAGCGTCCCGGATGCCGCAGCGCATACGACCGGTAGGTGCGGCAGAGCCGGTCGAGCGCCTCCGCCCGGGAGACGCCGACGGCCGACATCCGCAGTTCGTGTGCGAGCTCGCGGGTCGCCGCCGTCGCGACGGCGGTGCGCAGGACCTCGAGCGAGGCGACGTGCTTGTACAGGCTCGGGACCTTGACACCCGCCCTCGCGGCGACCTCCGCGAGCGTGAGAGCCTCGCTGCCGACGTCGTCGATCGCCTCGAGCGCGACGGCGACCACGGCGTCGGGGGTGAGCCCGGCCCTAGGCACCCGTCACCTCGCGGCAGAAGGCGACGAGCGCCGGGGTGACCCTCTCGGGATCCTCGGCCTGCGGGTAGTGCCCGGCCCCGTCGATCAGCTCCACGCGGGCGTTCAGGCGCTCGGCGACCCACGCTGCCTCCGCCGCGGGGTCGCGGAAGTCGGGATCGGCGGTTCCCATCACGACCAGCGTGGGGGCCGTGACCCGGGGCAGGCGTTCCTCCGCCGGGGTGTGGTCGGTCCGCGTGGTGCGCACGAAGGCCGCGGTCGCCCCCGGTCGCGCCATCGCCGCGCGGATGGCGTCGCGGTGCGCGGTGAAGTCGGCGGGGAGGCGGCCCGGGTAGAGCTGGGGGAGATAGGCCAGCCAGGCGCCGCGCGCCCACGGGCGCTGCATGAGCAGGCGGAAGAGCGCGGCGGCGACCGGGTTCGTCGGGGCGTTGCGGACGAACGGGCCGATCAGCGCGAGGGCGCGGACCGCCTCGGGCGACTCGGCCGCCGCCCACACCGCGGCGCCCGCCGCCATCGAGGTGCCGACGACGACCGCCGGGGCCCCCAGGTGCGCGATGAGCGCGAGCACGTCGCTTCCGGCGGCCGCATCGTCGTAGGCGGAGAACGTGGCGTCGGAGTCTCCGTGGCCGCGCAGGTCCATGACCGCCACGCGGAAGCCGGCGGCGCGGAGCGCGGGCACGGTGTAGCGGTACGCGGCGGCGATCTCGCCCATCCCGGGCACGCAGACGACCAGCGGTCCTTCTCCGGTGAGGCGGTAGGCGACGCGTCCCTCGGGGCGGCGCAGGTGATGGATGCCGAGTCGCGCGAACGCGGCGGCGGCGGTGTCGTTCGGGCTTGTTTCCATAGCCCTAAAGCTAATGACATTAGCCATACCTGTCAACCCCGCTCCGTCGACGGTCAGCGCACCTCCGCGTCGGTCGTGCCGAACAGTCCGTCGCCGTGCTCCACCAGCGCGTCGAACGCCTCGCCGTAGGTGGTGGGGATGACGGCGTCGCGGTTGAAGCGCGACATCAGCAGCCCCACCAGTCCGCGCGCGGGCGACGTGAGCGGCCGCCGTTTGTGCGTCGCGGTGGTCTGCTCGGCGACCGCCTCGGGGTTGGGCGGTCGCCACAGCGACGACGGCTGCGGCCACGTGTAGGGCTGGCGCGGCACCGTGAGATTGATCGCGTTGAAGACGGGGTTGGCCCCGGCATCCCTCGCGGTCAGCGGCCGGAGACCGTGGAGGCGGCAGAGCGTGTTGATCACCGAGCCGTGGTGCATCTCGTCGTGGATGACCGTTCCCGCGGCGGTGTAGGCGCTGACGACGATCGCCGGCACCCTCAGACCGAGTCGGTCGAAGCGGAAGCCCATCTCGCCGGGCTCGCCCGATCCGGGCGGAGCTGCGGCGGGCGGCGCCACATGGTCGAAGGTCCCTCCGTGCTCGTCGAAGGTGATGACCAGGGCCGTGTTCATCGCGTTCGAGCCGCCGCGGGTGCGGCTCGTGCGGATCGCGTCGTAGACGTCCTGGATGAGCTTGTCGCCCGCGCGCACATCCGACACGGCGCTGTTGTCGATCTCGAGCGTCGACCCGTCGTCGAGGGTCAGGGTGCCGTCGCGCAGCTCGCCCCAGGGCGGGTGCATGTCGTTGTGGTTGAAGATCATGCGGGGCTCGATGAACGAGTACGCGGGCAGCGTGCCCTGCGCGGCATCGGCGTAGAACTGGCGCATATCGCGGAAGTGTGTCTTCCAGTACTGCTCCAGCACGGGCGCGTGCAGCATCCCGGTCAGCGACACGAGCTGCGTCGGGTCGTAGTACACCCGCCACGGGATGCCGGCCGCCTCCAGCCGGTTGAAGATCGTCGGTGTCGCCGGCGCCTCGATCCACTTCTCGTAGTCGTCGCCGTCGTGGTTCGTGACGAACCCGTGGGACGTCGACGCGTGGAAGAACGACCGGTTGCAGAAGGTCTGCGACGGCACGGCCGCGAACCACCGGTCGTACACCGCGAACTCGCGGGCGAGGGTCGAGAGCACCGGCAGCATCTCGGGGGCGAAGCCGCCCATCGCGACCGCCACCTCCTCGGCCGTGGGCTCCCGTCGCATGCTCAGCCGGAAGTTCACGATGTAGTCCGTGACGAACCCGCTGTTGGCCGGCTGCATGCCCGCCGGCGGCGCGTTGAACGGATCGGACAGGGGGTGCGCCCGCAGGTCCGCGTTGGACGGCGGGTCGATGACGTCGAACAGCTGCGTGTTCACGTGGGGGTAGGTCTCGCCCGGGTCGGGTTGCGGCTGCTGCATGATCGCGTCGGTGGAGCCGGCGTAGATGTGCGCCGGAACCGGCACGCCGTCGGGTCCCGCGTTGGCGTACGCGCCCTGCGCGATCCCGTCGAACTCGCCCGCCGACTTCTCCTGCGCGCTGTAGAGGTGTCCGAGCACGTTGTCGAAGCTGCGGTTCTCGAACATCACGACCACGACGTGATCGAAGCCCGGTGCGTGGCGCGGGGCGAGCGGCGTGAACTCGGGCGGGTGCACCGTGGCGGCCGTCGTGACCGCCGCCGCCGCGGAGCCGCCGATCGCCAGCCCCGCCGCGCCGATCCCCGTGCGGCGCAGGAACTCGCGCCGGCTCGTCCCGGCATCCGGGCCCCGTCCGCCTTCCATCCCCCGATTGTAGGGAGGATGTCGGCTACTCTCTGCCCATGGCTCCGACTCTCCGCTTCGACGGCGCCGCCCGCTACGGGGCGGCCATCGTGCTGATGATGTTCGGGGTCTACCTCGGGGTCGCGACCGACTTCTCCGCGATCGTGCAGTCGGAGAGCTTCGCGGGGACGATCGCCACCGACATCCCCTTCCTGAACGCCGCGCAGTTCCTCCTCGTGCTCGGTGCGATCCTCACCGCGATCGTCCTGCTGCCCACGTCGGGGTGGCGGCGCCTCGGGGCCTTCACGCTGGCCGCCGTCGTGCTGCTGCTGTGGGCCACCTTCGGGCTCCAGCGCGCCGGCGGGAACCTCGTCGAGCCGGCCGACGTCTGGCGCTTCGTCCTCAACCAGGCGATGGTGATGCTGATCGCCGGCGTCGGAGGCTGGCTGATCGCCCGGGGACGCCACCCCCTGTCGTGGATCGTGCTGGTCCTCGCGGTCATCCCCGCGCTGGTGACGCCGGTCATGACCCAGCACAGCTTCCCGAGCGGAGCGATCGCCCTGATCACGCAGGCGATGACCGCCGTGATCGGGTTCGGCGCGGTCTGGCTCGCGGCGGTGATCGACCGTGCCCAGGGCGGACGCACGCAGGCGGGGGCGGATGCCGCGGCATCCGCCCCCGCCTGCGACGCTCAGTCCTCGTCGGTCAGGTAGTCGGCGTAGGCCCCGAGCGTCAGGAACGTCGGGAAGTCCTCGCCCAGCGCGACATCTCGGAAGATGGCCGCCGCGTCGTCGAACCGGTCGCCACGGTCCTCGGCGGAGACGGGGCGCCGCTCCACCTCGCCGAGCACCCGCTCGATGAGGCCCTCCACGTACTCGCGCGTGATGCGGGTGCCGTCGTCGGTGGTGCGGTCCTGGTGGATCCACTGCCACACCTGGCTACGGCTGATCTCGGCGGTCGCGGCATCCTCCATGAGGTTGTCGATCGCGACGGCGCCGAGGCCCCGCAGCCACGCCTCGATGTAGCGGATCGCCACCGACACGTTGCCGTACACGCCCGCCGCCGTGACCGGCAGACCGATGTGCACGTCGATCAGCTGCGATGCCCGGACGTTCACCTCGGGCCGCTGGCGGTCGATCTGGTTCGGGCGCTCGCCGAGCACCGCATCGAACTCCGCCTGTGCCACCGGGATCAGGTCGGGGTGGGCCACCCACGTGCCGTCGAAGCCGTCGCCGGCCTCGCGCTTCTTGTCCGCGGCGACCTTTTCGAACGCCTGGGCGGTCACCTCGGGGTCGCGCCGGTTGGGGATGAACGCGCTCATGCCGCCGATCGCGAAGGCCCCGCGCTTGTGGCACGTCTTCACGAGCAGTTCCGTGTAGGCCCGCATGAACGGCACCGTCATCGTCACCTGGCTGCGGTCGGGCAGCACGAAGCGCGCACCGCGGCCGCGGTAGTTCTTGATCATCGAGAAGATGTAGTCCCAGCGCCCGGCGTTCAGGCCCGCGACGTGATCGCGCAGCTCGAACAGGATCTCCTCCATCTCGAACGCGGCCGGCAGCGTCTCGATCAGCACCGTCGCGCGGATCGTGCCGTGCGGGATGCCGATGTACTCCTCGCTGAAGGTGAACACGTCGTCCCACAGCTTCGCCTCTTCGGCCGACTCGATCTTTGGCAGGTAGAAGTAGGGGCCCACGCCGTTGTCGATGAGGCGCTGCGCGTTGTGGAAGAAGTACAGGCCGTAGTCGACCAGCGAACCGGATGCCGCGAGGTCGCGGCCGGCGCGGTCGGTGTAGCGGATGTGCTTCTCCACCAGGTGCCAGCCGCGCGGGCGCATCACGATCGTGGGCGTGCGCTCGGCGGTGACGCGGTACTCCTTGCCCTCGGGGCTCGTGTACGACAGCTGCCCGCGGATCGCGTCGAACAGGGAGAGCTGACCCTCGATGACGTTGCGCCAGGTGGGGCTCGTGGCATCCTCCTGGTCGGCCAGCCACACCTTCGCCCCCGAGTTGAGCGCGTTGATCGTCATCTTCGGGTCGGTGGGGCCGGTGATCTCGACACGGCGGTCCTCCAGGCCCGGGCCGGCGCCGGCGACCGTCCAGTCGGCGTCCTCGCGGATGTGGGCCGTGTCGGAGCGGAACTGCGGGTCGTGCCCGTTGCCGATCTCGAAGCGGCGCCGCATCCGGTCGGCGAGCCGGTCGTGGCGGCGGCCGGCGAAGCGGACGTGCAGCTCTGCGAGGAACGCGATCGCCGCGGGCGTGAGGATCTCGTCGTAGCGGTCGCGGATCGGTCCCGTGATGGTGATGGTCGATGCGGGCGCGGTGCCCGTGGCGGTGGGAGTCATGGCCCTGCTCTTTCTGTGTCGTGTGGGGTTGGGTGCTCAGTGGAACTGTTCGGCCTCAGTGGATCCCACCAGAGCCAGGGTTGCGCTGTCGGGGTTGAGCGCCGTGGAAACGACGTCGAAGTAGCCGGTGCCCGCCTCGCGCTGGTGCTTGGTGGCGGTGTAGCCGCGGGCCTCCGCGGCGAACTCGGCTTCCTGCAGCTCGACGTACGCGCTCATGGCGCGCTCGGCGTAGCCGGAGGCGAGATCGAACATCGAGTAGTTGAGGGCGTGGAAGCCCGCGAGGGTGATGAACTGGAACTTGTAGCCCAGGTCGGCCAGCTCCTGCTGGAAGGTCGCGATCTGCTCGTCGCTGAGGTGACGCTTCCAGTTGAAGCTCGGCGAGCAGTTGTAGGCGAGCATCTTGCCGGGGAACCGCTCGTGGATCGCGCTCGCGAACGCGCGGGCCAGCTCGATGTCGGGCTCGCCCGTCTCCACCCACAGCAGGTCGGCGTAGGGGGCGAAGGCCAGGCCGCGGCTGATGACCGCCTCCAGGCCCGGGCGCACGCGGTAGAAGCCCTCGCTCGTGCGCTCGCCGGTCGTGAACTCCTGGTCGCGGGGGTCGACGTCGCTCGTGAGCAGATCGGCCGCCAGCGCGTCGGTGCGGGCGATGATGACGGTCGGCACGCCGGCGACGTCGGCGGCGAGCCGAGCCGCGTTCAGGGTGCGGATGTGCTGCTGCGTGGGCACCAGCACCTTGCCGCCGAGGTGGCCGCACTTCTTCTCGCTGGCGAGCTGGTCCTCCCAGTGGATGCCGGCGGCACCCGACTGGATGAGCGACTGGGCGAGCTCGTACGCGTTGAGCGGGCCGCCGAAGCCGGCTTCGGCATCCGCGACGATGGGCGCCAGCCAGTCTTGCGTGAGGGTGCCCTCGGTGTGCTCGATCTGGTCCTGGCGGATCAGCGCGTTGTTGATGCGGCGGACGACGGCGGGCACGGAGTTGGCCGGGTAGAGGCTCTGGTCGGGGTAGGTCTGCCCGGCGAGGTTGCCGTCGGCGGCGACCTGCCAGCCGGAGAGGTAGATGGCCTTCAGGCCCGCGCGTACCTGCTGCACCGCCTGACCGCCGGTGTACGCGCCGAGCGCCCGGATGTAGTCCTCGGTGTGCAGGAGGTTCCAGAGGTTCTCCGCGCCGCGGCGGGCGAGGGTGTTCTCCTCGCGGACGCTGCCGCGCAGGCGGACGACGTCCTCCGCGGTGTAGGTGCGCTCGACGCCGTCCCAGCGCGGGTCGGTGTCCCAGATCTCCTGCAGCTCGGCGGCGGTCTGCGTCTGGTCGCCCGCGCGGAGGGGCGGCTGACCGGGGGTGGCCTGGATCGTCATGGTGCTCTCCTTCATCGGATGCCGGGGCGGGGCCGGCGGTGGCTCGTGTCTCCACTGTGGGTGAAGTTTGAGGCCAGGAGTAACCAAATCCATTGTGAAGATTGATCGAAGTTCACGTTCTGTGACACAATCCCGGACATGATGAACGTCGATGTTCCCTTCGCCGACCTCTCGGGCGCCGCCGACGACGAGGCCGACGCCCTCACGATCGGCCGGCGCATCCGGCAGCTGCGCACCGCCCGCGGCATGACCCTCGACGAGCTCGCGGCGGCCGTCGAGCGCGCGCCGAGCCAGCTGTCGATGATCGAGACGGGCAAGCGCGAGCCCAAGCTCACCCTCCTGCGCACCATCGCGAAGGCCCTCGGGGCGACGGTCGACCAGCTCCTCGAGGCGGCGCCGCTGGATGAGCGCGCCACCCTCGAGATCGCCCTCGAGCGCGCCATGAAGGGCCAGACGTTCCGGGCGCTCGGCATCGAGCCGTTCCGCATCGGCAAGTCGGTCCCCGACGACGCCCTGCGGGCGCTGCTCGCGCTGCAGGGGGAGATCGAGCGGCTCGGCGACGAGCGCTCCGCCACCCCCGAGGAGGCGCGGCGGGCGAACGTGGAGCTGCGCCACCTCATGCGACGACAGGACAACTACTTCGCCGAGCTGGAGGAGCACGCCCGCGGCATCCTGCGCGCCGTCGACCACCCCGGAGGTCCGCTCACGCAGCGCACCGCGTCGGACATCGCCGCCCATCTGGGCTTCTCCCTGCACTACGTCGCCGACCTGCCGGCGTCGACGCGGTCGGTCGCCGACATCAAGCACGGGCGGCTGTACCTCTCGAGCACGGTGCCCGCGAAGGGCGACTCGCGCACGGCCGTGCTGCAGGCGCTCGCGAGTCGCATCCTCGGCCACGCCGAGCCGCGCTCGTACGCCGAGTTCCTGCGCCAGCGCGTGGAGACGAACTACCTCACGGGGGCGCTGCTGATCCCCGAGGATCACGCGGTCCCGGTGCTCCACGACGCGAAGTCGCGCCGCGCGCTGTCGATCGAGGACCTCCGCGATGCGTACTCGGTGTCGTACGAGACCGCGGCGCACCGCTTCACCAACCTGGCCACGCGTCACCTCGGCATCCCGGTGCACTTCCTGAAGGTGCACGAGTCGGGGACCATCACGAAGGCGTACGAGAACGACGACGTGAACTTCCCCTCCGACCGCCTGGGGGCCATCGAGGGGCAGCTGTGCTGTCGCCGCTGGACGAGCCGGGTCGTCTTCGACATCCCCGACAAGTTCAACCCGTACTACCAGTACACCGACACCGGCAACGGCACGTTCTGGTGCACCGCGCGCGTGGAAGCCTCGAGCGAGGGTGCGCACTCGGTGTCGGTGGGGGTGCGCTTCGACGACACCAAGTGGTTCGTCGGGCGCGAGACCACCAACCGCGGCGTCTCGCGCCATGCCGTCGAGGTGTGCTGCCGCCGTGCTCCCGCCGAGCTCGAGTCGCAGTGGCGCGACCAGGCCTGGCCCAACGTCCGCACGCCCCGGACGCTGCTGGCGACCCTGCCGACCGGCTCGTTCCCGGGCGTCGACACGACCGACCTCTACGAGTTCCTCGAGGCGCACGCCCCGCGCGACTGAGCGGCTCGCCGCTCCGTCGGCGAGAAACCGTTCGCGCACCGAGAAACGCCGCGCGCAGCGGTGTCTCGGTGCGGCGATGGTTTCTCGCGGGACACTGTCTTGACGAAGGTTATGCGCATAAGTAAAGTGGCTAGCGACACCGCAGCGGGTGTCCCGTTCGAGGAGGAACCATGAAACATGTCCGGCTGGGAGCCGTCGCTCTCGTCGCCATCGGCGCGCTCGCGCTCGCGGGATGCGGTCGCGCAGACGACGCCGCGAGCGCACCCGACAGCGCCACGACCATCGGAAGCGAGCCGGCCACCGGCACGATCACGATGTGGGCGATGGGTGCGGAGGGCGAGGCGCTGCCCGACTTCGTGAAGACGTTCGAAGAGGCCAACCCCGGCGTCACCGTCGAGGTCACGGCGATCCCGTGGGATGCCGCGTACAGCAAGATCCAGACCGCCATCGCCGGCGGCACGACGCCCGACATCGCCATGATGGGCTCGACCTGGATGGCCGACTTCGCCGATGCGTTCCAGACCGTGCCGACCGACCTCGACACCTCCGGGACCTTCCCCGGCGCCGTCGCGTCGACCCAGGTGGGCGACCGCATGACCGGGGCGCCCTGGTACGTCGACACCCGCGTGCTCTACTACCGCACCGACCTCGCCGAGAAGGCGGGCTGGACCACGGCCCCCACCACGTGGGACGAGCTGAGCCAGATGGCCGCCGACATGCAGTCCAAGGCCGGTGCCGAGTACGGCATCCGCCTGCCGGGCGGCAACGACTCGTTCCAGGGCACGCTGTGGATGCCGTGGTCCAACGGTGCCTCGCTCGTCGACGGCGACACCTGGACCGTCGACACGCCGCAGATGGTGGAGGCGTACGAGTACTACCAGAGCTTCTTCCAGAAGGGCATCGCCAACCCGGCGGCCGACCGCTCGTCGGGCGCGCAGGAGGCGGACTTCGTCGCCGGCACGACCCCGATGCTCATCGACGGGCCGTTCATGATCGGCTCGCTCGAGAAGGTCGGCGGGGAGGGCTTCTCCAGCAAGTTCACCACCGCCGTGCTGCCCACGAAGGAGTCGTCCACCTCGTTCAGCGGCGGGGCGAACCTCACGGTCTTCAAGAACTCGAAGAACGCGCACTCCGCCTGGAAGCTCGCGCAGTGGCTGACCGATCCGACGACGCAGGCGCAGTGGTACGAGAAGACCGGTGACCTGCCCGCCGTCCAGGCCGCGTGGAAGGAGCAGGCCCTCGCCTCGCAGCCGACGCTCGCCGCGTTCGGCACGCAGCTCGAGACCGCGAAGTCGGTGCCGGCGACCACGACGTGGGTGCAGGTCGCCGCCGCGGGCGACGCCGTGCTCGAGAAGGTGCGCCTGGGCACCCAGAGCCCTGCAGACGCCATGAAGGAGCTGCAGAGCAAGGCCGACGCCCTCGGAATGGGCTGATCGAGATGACGCAGGCATCACTGGCCGCGACCGGAGCGGCCGCCGCCGTCTCCGGTCGCGGCCGTGGTCGCCGACCCGGGTCGTCCCGGCGTCGGCGTCAGGGATGGATCGCGTGGGGGTTCGCGCTCCCGTTCGTGATCGTGTTCGCGGTCTTCATGATCGTGCCGATCGTGGGCTCGTTCGCGATGTCGTTCACCGACTTCCGCGCGCAGGACATCCGCTCCCCGTTCGCGGTCGACTTCGTGGGCCTCGATCAGTACGTCAAGGTGCTGACCGACCCCACGTTCCTGAAGTCGATGGGCGTGACGGCGACGTTCGTCGTCGTCGGCATCCCCGTGACGATGGCCGTCGCCCTCGCACTGGCCCTCGCCCTGAACTCCGGCGGCGGGCGCATCGTCTCGTTCCTGCGCGTCGGCTTCTACGCACCGGTCGTGACGAGCATCGTCGCCGTCGCGGTGGTGTGGCGCTACATCCTGCAGCCGGACGGGCTGCTCAACAGCGCCCTCGCCGTCGTCGGCATCCAGGGGCCGGACTGGCTGAACGACACCACCTGGGCGCTGCCGTCGCTCATCGCGATGGCGGTGTGGCGCAACGTGGGCACGCTGATGGTGATCTTCCTGGCGGGCCTGCAGGCCATCCCGACCGACGTCAAGGAGGCCGCCATGATGGACGGCGCCTCGGCGTGGCGGCGCCTCACCGCGGTCACGCTGCCGATGCTGCGCCCGACGCTGCTGCTGGGCGCCGTGCTCATCTCGGTCGGCTTCCTGCAGTTCTTCGAGGAGGCCTTCGTGATGACCCAGGGCGGCCCGCTCGATTCGACCCTGTCGGTCGCCTATTACACGTTCAAGCAGTTCGGCTTCGGGCAGTACGGCGTCGCCTCGGCGGCCAGCTACATCCTGTTCCTCGCGATCGCGCTGCTGAGCCTGCTGCAGTTCCGGCTTCTGCGGACGAAGGACTGAGAGGACCCCGCCATGACCGCTCCTGTCATCGCCCGCCCGACGCGGCGCGCGCGCCGCGCCGTCACCGGCCGGGCCGTCACCTACACCGTGCTCGTCGTCGGCCTCATCGTGTGGATGCTGCCGTTCGCCTGGATGCTGCTGGGCTCCGTCAAGACCCAGGCCGAGATCCTGCAGCGCCCGCCCACGTGGTGGCCGCGCGAGTTCACGTGGGACAACTTCGCCCAGTGGTTCGGCCCGCTCGACATCGGCCGCTTCTTCACCAACAGCATCGTCGTGGCACTGCTGACCGTGCTCGGCAACCTCGTGTTCTGCTCGATGGTCGGCTACGCGCTGGCGAAGATGGACTTCCCCGGCAAGAAGATCCTGTTCGCCGTGGTGCTCGTGACGCTCATGGTGCCGGGCGTCGTCACCTTCGTGCCGCTGTTCGTGATGGTCTCCTCGCTCGGGCTGACCAGCAGCTACGCGGCGCTGATCCTGCCGTTCATCACGACGCCGCTCGGCGTGTTCCTCATGCGCCAGTTCATGCTCGGCATCCCCGACGAGCTCATCGAGGCCGCGCGCATCGACGGGGCGGGGGAGCTGCGCATCTTCGCCCGTGTCGTCATGCCGCTGTGCGGGCCGCCGCTGGCGACCCTCGGCATCCTCACCTTCCTCGCGTCGTGGAACAACTTCCTGTGGCCGCTCGTCGCGGCCCAGACCGAGAACATGTACACCCTCCCGGTGGCGCTCTCGCTGTACTCGACCGGACAGAACGCGACCGACTACGGCCTGCTGCTGGCGGGGTCCGTGCTCGTGATCGCGCCGATCCTGCTGCTGTTCGTCTTCCTGCAGCGCTACTTCATCCAGGGCGTCGCCACGACCGGGCTCAAGTGAGCCCCCGCGACCCGCCTCGAGAAAGAGAATCATGACCCCCACGTATCTCACCGCGCCCGACGGCACCCGCTTCCGCGACCTCAACGGCAACGGGGTGATGGATCCGTACGAGGATCCGCGCCTGAGCGCCGACGAGCGCGCCGCCGACCTCGTGGCCCGGATGAGCCTGGAGGAGAAGTGCGGGCTGATGTTCCAGACCGTCATCGAGGTGGGGGAGGAGGGCGAGCTGCTGGAGACGCCCGGGCGCATCTCGAAGTCGCCGACGACCACGGTCGTCCGGGGCAAGCACCTGTCGCACTTCAACGTGCACGCCATCCGCTCCGCCCGGCAGGCCGCCGTCTGGAACAACAACCTGCAGGCCCTGGCCGCGCAGACCCCGCACGGGGTGCCCGTCACCGTCAGCACCGATCCGCGGCACGCGTTCGTCGAGAACACCGGCGTGGGCTTCGCCGCCGGCCCGTTCTCGCAGTGGCCGGAGGGTCTCGGACTGGCGGCGATCGACGACGTCGAGACGGTGCGCCGGTTCGCCGACGTCGCGCGCCAGGAGTACCGCGCCGTCGGCATCCGCGCCGCCCTGCACCCCCAGATCGACCTCGCGACCGAGCCCCGCTGGGGGCGGCAGGCCCAGACCCTCGGGCAGGATGCCGCGCGGGTCGCCGAGTTCACCGCCGCCTATCTGCAGGGCTTCCAGGGCGACGCGCTCGGACCCGACAGTGTCGCGTGCACGACAAAGCACTTCCCGGGCGGCGGTCCGCAGAAGGACGGCGAGGACGCGCACTTCCCGTACGGGCGCGAGCAGGTCTACCCGGGCGGCATGTTCGAGTACCACCTGGAGCCGTTCCGCGAGGCGATCCGCCGCGGCACCGCCGCGATGATGCCGTACTACGGCATGCCCATCGGGCTGGAGCGCAACGGGGTGCCCATCGAAGAGGTCGGCTTCGGCTACAACCGGCAGATCGTCACGGACCTCCTCCGCGGCGAGCTCGGCTTCGACGGGGTCGTCGTCACCGACTGGGAGCTGGTCAACGACAACCACGTCGGCGACCAGGTGCTGCCGGCGCGCGCCTGGGGCGTCGAGGAGCTGTCGCCGAGCGAGCGCATGCTCAAGATCCTGGATGCCGGGGCCGACCAGTTCGGCGGCGAGGAGTGCGTCGACCTGCTGATCGAGCTCGTGCGCGCGGGGCGCGTCGACGAGGCCCGCATCGACGCGTCCGCGCTTCGCCTCCTGCGCGTGAAGTTCCAGCTGGGCCTGTTCGACGACCCGTTCGTCGACCCCGACGAGGCGGAGCGCATCGTCGGGAACGCGCAGTTCCGGGCGGAGGGGGAGCGCGCGCAGGCGCGTTCGCTGACGGTGGTGCAGAACCGTCCGACGCCGGGCGCGGATCACCCGGTGCTGCCGCTGAGCGGAGCCGGGCGCCGGGTGTACGTCGAGGGGTTCCGCCCCGAAGACGTCGCCGAGCTGGGCGAGATCGTCGCCGACCCCGCCGACGCGGATCTCGCGCTCGTGCGCCTCGGTGCGCCGTTCGAGCCGCGCGACGACCTCTTCCTCGAGGCGTGGTTCCACCAGGGCTCGCTCGAGTTCCCGCCCGGCCGCGTCTACCGGATGCGGAGCATCGCCGCGCACTGCCCGCTCGTGCTCGTGGTCAATCTCGACCGTCCCGGCATCCTGACCCCGTTCGCGGCGTTCGCGTCGGCGATCGTCGTCGACTTCGGCAGCTCGTCGCGCGCGGTCGTCGACGTGCTCACGGGCCGCATCGCCCCCGAGGGGCGCCTGCCGATCGAGCTGCCGCGCTCGATGGATGCCGTGCGCGCCTCCCGCGAAGATGTACCGTCGGATACGGGCGACCCCCTCTTCCCGGTCCACTTCGGCCTGGAGCTGCCGATGCGGGTCGGAGGCCGCGCCGACGCGTGAGGCGGCCGTGGACACGAGGAGGGGCTGCGCATGAGTGACGCCGGCTCGCGTCGCCCGACGGTCTACGACGTCGCGCAGGAGGCGGGCGTGTCGATCGCGTCGGTGTCGTTCGCCTTCCGCCGGCCCGAGCGCATCAGCGAGGCGACGCGCGAGCGCGTGCTGGCCGCGGCGCGCCGCCTCGGCTACGCCCCGAGCGCCGCCGCCCGTGGGCTCGCGAACGGTCGCACCGGCATCCTGGGCCTGCACGCGTTCGACCTCATGCTCGAGCGGGCCGACCCGAGCGACATCGCGCCGCCGCGGCCCGACACGCGCCGTCCGCCGCTGGATGCCGGGGCCATCATCCCGTGGTCGCAGACCGACGACGAGACGCTGTCCGATCCCCGCGCGTTCCCGCTGTACGTCGACGAGGTCCAGCGCGGCTTCGCGCTGGAGTGCTGGATGCTGGGGCGGCCGGTGGTGCTCTCCAGCGGCTCCGACAGCGACGTCTCGGTGGCCGACACGGCGGGCCGGGTCGACGGTCTGGCGATCTTCCCGTCGCCCGTGCTGCCGACGGCGCTGCTGCGGATGCCCGCGACCATCCCCACGGTGCTGTTCAGCGTCGCCCCGGGCGATGACCCGCACCATCGCGTGCGCGTGGACAATGCGGGCGGCATGAGCGCGCTCGTGGATCATCTCGTGCGCGATCACGGCTACGACGACGTCGCGTTCGTCGGCCGGCAGGAGGGCTTCGACAACGCCGAGCGGTTCGCCGCGTACCGCGCGTCGCTGACCCGCTGGGGTCTGCGCCCGCGCGACGAGCCGATCGACGGGACGGTGCGCGGTCCGCACCGCATGGTCGAGCAGCTGAGCGCGCTGCACGCGAGCGGTGCCCTGCCGCGCGTGCTCGTCTGCGCCACCGATCAGCACGCCCTGATGGCGCTGGACGCCCTCGCCGCGCTCGGCGTGCGGGTGCCCGACGACGTCGCGGTCACCGGGTTCGACGGCATCCTGGCCGGCCGTCTCAGCACGCCGACGCTCACGTCGGTGCGTCAGCCGATGGAGGCGATGGGCCGCGCCGCCGCCCGCATCCTGGCGGGCACCGCCGGCCCGCTGCCGGAGGGGCAGACGCGCTTCGATGCGGTGTTCGCCCCGCGCGTGGTGATCCGCCACAGCTGCGGCTGCTGAGCTCCGGCCCGCGTTCCTGTCAGGTTCCTATGGATGCCGCCGGGGCGGCGGATTCTTGGCCTTGTCTCAGAGCCGCTCGGCGACGCTCGACGCATGACCACCCAGGCCGCCACCCGAGCCACCCGAGCCACCTTCGTCGCCGCCGCACCCGCCGTGCGCGCCCGGTCGTGGCGACCGGTGCGGCGCCTCGTCGCGATCGCCGTCATCTGGGGGACCAGCCTGTTCGTCGTGGCGCTGTGGGTCGCCGGCGGCGCCGTGCAGGATCTGCTCGCGTGGGATGCCGACACCCTCAACACGCTGGGCCGCATCACGGGCCTGGTGTCGGCGAACCTGCTGCTGTACCAGGTGCTGTTGATGGCGCGCGTGCCGCTGTTCGAGCGGGCGTTCGGCCGCGACGCGATCACGCGGATGCACCGCTGGGTCGGCTTCTGGTCGTTCTGGCTGCTGCTGGCCCACATCGCCCTGCTGGTCGCCGGCTACGCGGCGCAGGCGGACGTGAACGTGTTCGTGCAGCTGTGGGACTTCGTCTGGAACTATCCCGGGATGCTGCTCGCCACCGCCGGGACGGGCCTGCTGGTGCTGGTCGTGGTGACGAGCATCCGCCGTGCGCGCCGCGCGATGCGCTACGAGTCGTGGCACCTGCTGCACCTGTACGGCTACCTCGGCGTGGGCCTCGCGATCCCGCACATGCTGTGGACCGGCGCGGACTTCGCGGCGCATCCGCTCGCCGAGGTCTACTGGTGGGGGCTGTGGGCCGTCACGGCGGCGGCGGTGCTGGTGTACCGGGTCGGCCTTCCGCTGTGGCGATCGGCACGCCACGGCATCCGCGTCACGGCCGTGGAGGCCGACGGCCCGGTCGGCGTCGTGGTGCGCATGCGTGGCCGCAGGCTCGGGCGGCTCGGCGCCCGCGCGGGGCAGTTCTTCGTGTGGCGCTTCCTGGACGGCCCCGGCTGGACGAGGGGGCACCCGCTGTCGCTCGCCGCCGACCCGCGCCGCGGGGAGCTGGTCGTCGCGGCCCGCATGGTCGGAGACGGCACCCGGCGCCTGGCGACGCTGCGCCCCGGCACGCGCGTGCTCATCGAGGGGCCGTACGGAGAGTTCACGGGGGATGCCCGCACCCGGCGGGGCCTGCTCCTGCTCGGCGCGGGCGCGGGCGTCGCACCCCTCGTGGCGTTGCTCGAGGCCGAGCCGTACGCCCCCGGGGAGGCGACGCTCGTGACGCGCGACCACGCGCCGACCGAGGCGATGCGGACGGCGGCCATCGACCGCCTCGTGCGCGACCGCGGCGTCCGCCACGTCGCGCTCCACGGCCCACGGCGGGTCGAGGGCTCCACGTGGATGCCGGCGCACTTCGCCGACGGGCGGGGCGCCGAGCTGCTGCGACGGCTGGTGCCGGCCCTCGACGAGCACGACGTGTTCCTCTGCGGACCCGAGCCCTGGATGGCCGCCGTCCGGCGCGACCTGCGCGCCGCGGGCGTGAGCGCCGACCGGATCCACAGCGAAGCCTTCGGCGTCTGACGCCGGGAGAGGAGACGACGATGAAGAAGATCGTCTACGCGATACTCGCGACCCTGAGCGGGCTCGTCCTGCTCTTCAGCTACCGCACGTCGTTGCCCGAGGATCAGGCGTCCGCGGCCACGGGCACGGCGACCGCCGCCGCCCGCACCGCGACGGCGCCGACCGCGACGACGCCGACGCCGACGCCGCGCGCCACCGCGTCGGCCGCCGCGCCCACACCGTCCGCGACGGCCTCGTCGGGCACCGGCCTCGCCGACGGCACCTACACGGGCGCCGCCGCCGACACCCGCTACGGCGCCGTGCAGGTGCAGATCACGGTGGCGGGCGGTGTCATCACGGACGTGCAGACCCCCCAGTACCCGAGCAGCAACGGCCGCGACCGGCAGATCAACCAGAACGCGCTGCCCCGCCTGATCTCGGAGACGATGGCCGCCCAGAGCGCCGCCATCGACATGGTCTCGGGGGCGACCTACACCAGCGACGGCTACATCGCGTCGCTGCAGTCGGCGATCGATCAGGCGGCGGCGTGAACGCGCCGCGGCGGCAGGCTTGGACGGCCGCGGTCATGGGCACGACCGTCAGCATCCACGTGATCGCCGCGGGCGCCGTGCCGCCGCGTGCCGCGGACGCCGCGGCATCCACGATCGCGGCGCTGCGCGAGCTCGACGCCCTCTTCTCGCCGTTCCGATCCGCCTCGCAGGTCTCACGGCTGCGTCGCGGGGAGCTGGCGCTCGCCGACGCCGATCCGCGGCTGCGGGAGGTGGCGCAGGCCTGCGCCCGGCTCGAGACCGCCACCGGCGGCCGCTTCAGCGCCTCCTGGCGCGGCGGATTCGATCCCACCGGCTATGTGAAGGGCTGGGCGGCCGACCGCTCCGCCGACGCGCACCTGGTCCCCCTCCTCGAGGGCGGCGACGTCGTGGCCGTCGGGATCAACGTCGGCGGCGATCTGCGGGTGTGGACGGCCGCCGACGCGGACTGGTCGTGGCGCGTCGGCATCGCCGACCCGCGCCTCCCGGGCGCGCTGCTGGCGACCGTCGAGCTGCGCGCCGGCGCCGTGGCGACATCCGGGACGGCGGAGCGGGGAGCGCACCTGCGCGACCCGCGGTCGGGCAAGCCGGTGCCCGGTCTCGTCAGCGCCACCGTCGTCGCCGACGACCTCACCACCGCCGACGCGTGGGCGACGGCGGTCGCCGTCTCGGCAAACGACGACCTCGGCTGGCTGTGGGGTGCGCCGCTGCGCTCCGGACTTGTCGCCGCCGCGACGGACGGCCCCGGCGGCGAGCCCGCGTCGCTCCGCGTGCGCCGGTGGCTCGGCGGCGTGGGCGTGGAGACGGTCGTGCACGCGGCGGCCTGATCGCGCCGCGGCAGGCGGCCGGGCGCGGGCCGAGCCGTCGTCAGGCGGCGGGCAGCCGCAGCAGCATCGTCGTCCCGCGCGAGGAGGTCGACTCGATGCCCACCGTGCCGCCCACCGTCGTGGCCGCCTCGCGCACCAGTGCGAGCCCCAGACCGAAGCCCCGCCGCCTCCCCGACTCCGGACCGCGGGCGAACCGCTCGAAGATCCGGTCGCGATCGGCGTCGGAGATGCCGGCGCCGGCATCGTGCACCCGCACCTCAACGGTGTCACCCGACGTCGCCGCGGAGATCTCGACGGTCGCCCCCGTCGGCGAATGCTGCACGGCGTTGTCCAGCAGCGCCACGCACAGCCGGGTGAGGGTGACGCGCGGCATCCGGACCAGAGCGGCGCTCGCGCCGGTGACGACGACCGCGACCCCGGCCTCCTCGGCGAGCGGCGCGATGGTCGCCGTGGCGGCGGCGATCGCGTCCGCCACCGGCGTGGGGGTGCGCGCCGAGGCGCTGCCCTCCGCGGTCAGCAGCATGTCGGTGAGCACCTCATCCATCACGGCCGCGTCGGAGCGCAGCGCGGCAAGGGTGGCCGTCAGGTCCTCGCCTCGACGGTGGCGCCGTTCGAGGATCTGCACCCGGCTCGTGAGGGCCGTCAGCGGCGTGCGCATCTCGTGGCTCGCGTCGGCCACGAACCCCCGTTGGAGGCGCAGCGCCGTGGCGAGAGGAGTGACCGCCCGCCGCGCGGCGAACCAGGCGACGAGGGCGAGCAGCACCACGCCCGCCACCCCGAGCGCGATCACCCAGGGCAGCACGTGGTCGACGTCGACCACGATCCGGTCGCCGTCCGGGCCGGGGCGGCCCGCGTCCCCGTCCCGGTGCGCCTCGGGGCGCGCCGACAGCAGCAGGATCGAGACGAGCACGGCGACACCGGCGGTCACCACGACGGCGGAGGCGACGCCCACCAGGACGCCCACGTTCAGCGCCGCGCGGTGCAGGCGGCGGCGGTCGGCGTCGTCGCTCATGCGCTGCTCCCGGCGCGGTAGCCGCGGCCCCGCACGGTCTCGATGATCTCGGGCGACGCCTTCCGGCGGATGTAGTGGACGTAGGTGTCGACCGAGCTGAGCGCATCGTCCGAGGAGAAGACGGCACCGAGGATCTCGTCGCGCGAGAACACGTGCTCGGGGCTCTCCGCGAGCAGAGCGAGCAGCCGCGCCTCCGTCGCCGTCAGGGCGATGCGCTCCCCGCCCGCCCCGTACAGGGCCGCCGACTCGGCGATGAAGGTCCAGTCGCCGAGGTGGCGCCGCCGCCCCTCCGCCCGGTGGCCGCGCACCAGGGCGCGCAGCCGCGCGAGCAGCTCGTCGAAGTCGAAGGGCTTCACGAGGTAGTCGTTGGCCCCGGCATCCAGGCCGTCGACCCGATCCGACACGGCGCCCAGCGCGGTCAGCAGCAGGACCGGTGTCGTCAGGCGGGCGGTGCGCACGGCCTGCACCAGCTCGACGCCGTCGAGCCCGGGCAGGCGGCGGTCGACCACGAGCACGTCGAAGCGTTCGGCCAGCGCGCGGTCGCGGGCCGCGCGGCCGTCCGTGAGGTGCGTGACCTCATAGACCTCCGAGAGCACCTCGACGGTCATCCCGGCGATCGTCGGGTCGTCCTCGACGTAGAGCAGCCGTGGTCGGGCACCGTCGCGCGACATGCGTCCTCCGTTCCTGTCCGCCATCATCCACCCACACGCACGCCAAGAGTCCGCCAAGAATCCCGCGCGTCTCAGTCCGACGCGACCAGCGCGGCCCACAGCTCCGCCCGTGCCGGGAACCGGGACAGGTCCACGCCGAGCAGCTGCTGCGCGTGCGCGACGCGGGCGCGCACCGTGTGCCGATGGATACCGAGGCTGCGCGCCGCCTCGTCGATGCGGGCATCGTGCGCCAGCCACGTGCGCACCGTCTCGATCAGCGCCGTCCCGTGGGCCGCGTCGTGCGCGCGCAGGGGACGCAGGCGCGCGTCGGCCAGGGCCCGCGCGGCGGGGGAGTCGAGGCTCGACAGCACGCCGGCGGCATCCGCGAAGCGTCCCACCCGCCCGGGCGCGGCGGTGCGCAGGGCGGTGAGGGCTTGCGCGTGCGCCCGCGCGAACGCCGCGTACTCGGCGGGCTCCGAGACCCCCACGGCGGCGTCGAGCAGCCCCGAGAGCGCCTCGGCGGCCCGCTCGTCGCCGGCGGGTTCGACGAGGACGATGCCGTCGGAGCTGCGGGCGTAGAAGAGGCCGCCGCGCTCGGCCGCGCGCAGCTCGAGCCAGTCGACGGCGGCGTCCGCACGCCCGGGGGAGACGTTGGCCACCGCGACCACGACGGGCGCCGCCGGCAGTGGGCCCCACAGCTCCCGCGACACCCGCCGGGCCAGCTGGGGGTCGTCGGACAGCAGCGTCTGCAGCAGGCCCGTGCGCAGGGCCGAGCGGGCCCGGCCGAGGCCGACGTTCTGTTCGAGGGCGAGCCCGGCCATCGCGATCACCGAGGTCACGACGCTGCGCCCCTCCAGATCGAGGTCGGCGCCCACGATCGCGATGAGGCCGCGCAGGTGGCCGCCGCGGCCGAGCGTCTGCATCGTGACGTGGCGGTCGCCGATGTCGAGGGTCGAGGCGGCGCGCGCGCCGCGGCGGAGGACGGCCCCGGCCTCGGTCGCGAGCGCCGCGAGCGCGGCCTCGTCGAGGGCGTCGGAGGGGGCGCTCTGGGTGAGCGTGCCCGCCGCATCGAACAGCCCGACCCACGCGCCGAGCTGCGCTGCGAGCTCCGCCACCGTCGCGGCGAGCCCGTCGGGGCGCAGGGCGGCGAGCGAGATGGCGCGCTGCGCCGAGAGCGCCCACGTGCGCCGGGCGTACGCCTGGGCGGCGATCGCCTCCGCGTTCGCGCGGGCGAGGGCGATGAACGGGGTGCGGTAGGGCACCTCGAACAGCGGCATCCGCTCGGCGCGGCACGCCTCGACGAGGGCGGGCGGGATGCCGTCGCGGACGACCTCGGTGCCGAAGCCGAGGCCGCGCACGCCGCGGGTGCGCAGCCGTGCGACGTAGGCCGTGTACCCGTCGAGGTCGCCGTCGGGCGCGGGGCCCGCCCCCACGAACTGGGTGCCGGTGGTCAGCAGCAGGAGGTCGTCGGCCAGGAAGGGCGTCGGATCGGCGAGGTCCGAGCTGTGCACCCACCGCAGCGGGGCCTCCAGCGCTCCCGCGTCGAGGTCGTCCGGATCCGACGCGAGGCGCAGATCGAGGTCGCGGCGCGCGAGGAGCGCGCGCAGGGTGGGCTGCGGATCGGTCACGGCGGGGCCTCCTCGGCGCGCTGCGGGGCCGCGCGCGGCGGTGCGGTCTGCGGGTCGACGGGCGCACCCCGCTGTACGCGATGTATGCCCTTCGACTCAGAATGTACACGGCGGAAGGTGTGACGCGGGGCTCGCGGCTCATACGCTCCCGGCATGAGCATCATCGACAGCGCCGTCGTCGGCGGACCGACCCTGGCGCAGGAGCGCCGCCTCGTCACCAGCATCCCCGGCCCCCGCTCGCAGGAGCTGCTGGCCCGCAAGAGCGCCGCCGTCGCCGCGGGTGTCGCGCACACGGTGCCGATCGAGGCCGTCGCCGCGGGCGGCGGGGTCGTCGTGGATGCCGACGGGAACTCGCTCATCGATCTCGGCAGCGGCATCGCGGTGACCAGCGTCGGAAACGCGAACCCGCGCGTCGTGGCGGCCGTGCAGGCCGCGGTCGCCCAGATGACCCACACGTGCTTCATGATCTCGCCCTACGAGTCCTACGTCGCCGTCGCCGAGCGGCTGAACCGGCTGACCCCGGGCGACCACGAGAAGAAGTCCGCGCTGTTCAACTCGGGCGCCGAGGCCGTCGAGAACGCGATCAAGATCGCCCGGAAGGCGACCGGACGTCAGGCCGTCGTCGCCTTCGACCACGCCTACCACGGCCGCACGAACCTGACGATGGCCCTCACCGCCAAGTCGATGCCGTACAAGAGCGGCTTCGGGCCGTTCGCCTCCGAGGTCTATCGGGTGCCTGCGTCGTACCCGTTCCGCGACGGCCTGAGCGGTGCGGACGCCGCGGCCAGGGCCATCTCACTGATCGAGAAGCAGATCGGCGCCGACAACCTCGCCGCCGTCATCATCGAGCCCATCCAGGGCGAGGGCGGCTTCATCGTCCCCGCCGAGGGGTTCCTTCCGGCGGTCGTGGACTGGTGCCGCGCGAACGGCGTCGTCTTCATCGCCGACGAGGTCCAGACGGGCTTCGCCCGCACCGGCGAGATGTTCGCGAGCGACCTGTTCGGCATCGTCCCCGACCTCATCACCACCGCGAAGGGCATCGCCGGGGGCATGCCGCTCGCGGCGGTCACCGGTCGCGCCGAGATCATGGACGCGACCCACGGCGGCGGTCTGGGCGGCACGTACGGCGGCAACCCCGTGGCCTGTGCCGCCGCGCTCGCCGCGATGGACGCGTTCGAGAACGACGGGCTGCTCGAGCGGGCACGAGAGATCGGGGGGATCCTCCGTGCCCGCTTCGAGTCGCTGCAGGGCTCCGACGCCCGCATCGGCGACGTCCGCGGCGCCGGCGCCATGATCGCCGTCGAGTTCGTCGACCCCGCCACGAAGGCACCGGATGCCGCGCTGACCGCGGCGGTCGCCAAGGCGGCGATCGCGCAGGGCGTCATCGTCCTCACGTGCGGCACCTACGGCAACGTCATCCGCTTCCTGCCGCCGCTGACGATCTCGGACGACCTCCTCGCCGAGGGCGTCGACGTGGTCGTCGCCGCCGTCGCCGCCCACGCCGCCGTCGCCGCCCCCTGAACCCGCCCCGGCACCACGCCATCACCCCACCCCATGTCCCACTTGCGCCCGGCGATGTCCCACTTTCGGTCTTCCAGAGGCCACTGTGACAGCGCTTATCGGGACATTGTGCGGGAGCACCACGCAACCGGACTCACGACAGAGGAGATACCATGACCGAGATCACACGTGACGTCGTCGTCATCGGAGCGGGCGCGGCGGGCCTGACGGCCGCGAACCAGCTCAAGAAGGCCGGTCTGTCGGTGGCCGTGCTCGAGGCGCGCGATCGCGTCGGCGGCCGGCTGTGGACCGACACGATCGAGGGCGCGATGCTCGAGATCGGCGGCCAGTGGGTCTCGCCCGACCAGGACGCGCTGAAGGAGACCATCGCGGAGCTGGGCCTGGAGACCTTCGACCGCTACCGCGAGGGCGACAGCGTCTACATCGGACCCGACGGGGTGGCCCACCGCTACACCGGCGACATGTTCCCCGTGAGCGCCGAGACCGAGCGGATCATCGCCGAGGTGACCGCGCGCCTGGACGCGATGGTCGCCGAGATCGACCCCGACCGCCCCTGGGCCCACCCGAAGGCCGCCGAGTGGGACACCGTCTCCTGGGATGCCTGGCTGCGCGAGCAGACCGACGACGACGAGGCCATCCGCAACCTCGCCTTCCCGACGGGCTCGGCGATGCTCACCAAGCCGACGCACTCGTTCTCGCTGCTGCAGTCGCTGCTGATGGCGGCATCCGCCGGCAGCTACACCCACCTCGTCGACGCCGACTTCATCCTCGACAAGCGCGTCGTCGGCGGTCTGCAGCAGGTGCCGCTGCTGCTCGCCGAGCGCCTGGGCGACGACGTCTTCCTGGGCCAGCCGGTGCGCACCCTCGAGTACACCGAGGGCGAAGGCGTCGTCGCCGTCGCCGAGGGGGTGACGGTGCGGGCCCGTCACGCGATCCTCGCGCTGGCCCCCGTGCTCTACAACCGCATCTCGTTCGTGCCGCCGCTGCCGCGTCTGCAGCACCAGATGCACCAGCACATCTCGATGGGCTTCGTCATCAAGGTGCACGCCGTGTACGAGACGCCCTTCTGGCGCGAGAAGGGCCTGTCCGGCACCGCGTTCAGCCCCTACGAGCTCTCGCACGAGGCCTACGACAACACGAACCACGGCGACGAGCGCGGCACCCTGGTCGGCTTCGTGTCCGACCGCACCGCGGACGACCTGTTCCGCCTCAGCGCCGCGGAGCGCAAGGAGCGCATCCTCGAGTCGCTGAGCCACTACTACGGCCCCGAGGCGAAGGACCCCGTCGTCTACTACGAGAGCGACTGGGGCAGCGAGGAGTGGACGCGCGGCGCGTACGCGGCATCCTTCGACCTCGGCGGGCTCCACCGCTACGGCGCCGACCTGCGCACGCCCGTCGGGCCGATCCACTTCGCCTGCAGCGACATGGCCGGCGCGGGCTACCAGCACGTCGACGGCGCCATCCGGATGGGACGCGTCGCGGCGCAACAGATCCTCGACGAGATCCGCGCATGAGCGGTCACCTCGTCGTCGGCTACACCGCGACCAAGCCCGGTCGCGACGCCGTCGCGTTCGCCGCGCGGCTCGCGGCGGCCCTCGACGCCGTGCTCGACGTCGCGATCATCCTGCCCAGCGCGGACCGCAGCGTCATCACCCCGCCGGATGCCGGCTACGACCGTCACCTGCACGCGCAGGCCCAGACGTGGATCGCGCAGGCGATCGACCGCATCCCCGCGAACGTCGTGGCGCACGCCCACGTCCGGCCGGCGGAGTCGTTCGCCGAGGGCCTGGTGACCCTCGCCGACGAGCTGAGGGCCTCGTACATCGTGGTCGGCGCCGCCGACGGCGGCTCGCGCGGCCGCCACCGTCTGGGCTCGACGACGACCGAGCTGCTGCACTCCTCCGACGTGCCGGTCGTGCTCGTGCCGCGCGGTGCGCGCAAGATCGCGCCGGAGACCGGCATCGCACGTCTGACGGTGGCGATCGGCACCCGACCCGGCGCCGACGCGCTGATCACCGAGACGGCCGAGCTCGCCGGCGCCATCGGCGCGCCGGTCCGGCTGCTCTCGCTGCTGCCGGTCGACCTGCCGCCGTCGGCCGACACCGCGGCGATCCGCATCGCCGGCACGACCGAAGCCGACGAGGTGCTCGCCGCGGCGCGCGCCGAGCTTCCCGCCGGCCTGCGCACCGACGTGGCGGTCGCCGCGGGCGACAGCATCGAGGAGGCGGTGTCGTACCTCGACTGGCTTCCCGGCGAGGTCGTGCTGGTCGGCTCGAGCCGACTCGCCCAGCCGCGACGGCTGTTCCTCGGCTCCACCGCGGCCAAGATGCTCCACGAGATCACCGTCCCGGTGATCGTCGTCCCCCGCACCCGTTCCCACTCCGAGGAGGCTCGACGATGAGCGCACCCTCCGCATCCGACGCGCCGGCCGTGCCCGCCGAGACCGGCGGCCTGTCCAGCAAAGGGCTGAGCGCCGGCACGATCGGTCTCATCGGCGCCGTCGTCATCGGCATCTCGTGCATCGCCCCGGCCTACACCTTCACGGCGGCCGTGGGGCCCACGGCATCCGCCGTCGGCGCACAGATCCCGGCGATCATCCTCGTCGGCTTCATCCCCATGCTGCTGGTGGCCTTCGGCTACCGCGAGCTGAACAACCGCATGCCGGATGCCGGGACCAGCTTCACCTGGGCGGCGCGCGCGTTCGGCCCGTGGGTCGGGTGGATGGCCGGGTGGGGCCTGGTGGTGGCGACCATCCTCGTGCTGTCGAACCTCGCCGGCGTCGCGGTCGACTTCCTGTTCCTGCTGCTGTCGCAGGTCACGGGCAACGCGGATATCGCCGACCTGGCCGCGAACACCTGGATCAACGTCGGCGTGTGCCTGCTGTTCATGCTGGCGGCGACCTTCATCTCCTACCGCGACATGCAGACCACCCAGAAGCTGCAGTATGTGCTGGTCACCTTCCAGGTGGCCGTGCTGCTGTTCTTCGCGATCGCGGCGATCGTGGAGGCCGTGGGCGGCAAGGGCTTCGACTTCCAGCCGTTCGACATCGGCTGGTTCAACCCGTTCGCCGTCGGCTCGTTCAGCGCGTTCGCGGCGGGCCTGTCGCTGTCGATCTTCATCTTCTGGGGGTGGGACGTCACCCTCACCATGAACGAGGAGACGAAGGATCCCGAGAAGACCCCGGGCCGCGCCGCGACGATCACGGTGCTCACGATCGTCTCGATCTACCTGCTGCTCGCGGTCGCCATGATCATGTACGCCGGTGTCGGCACGGGCGAGCTCGGCCTCGGCAACGAGGGCATCCAGGAGAACGTGTTCTTCCACCTGTCCGGGCCGATCCTCGGTCCCCTGGCGTTCCTGGTGTCGCTGGCCGTGCTCACCTCCTCGGCGTCGTCGTTGCAGTCGACGTTCGTGGGACCCGCGCGCACGCTCCTGTCGATGGGGCACTACGGCGCGCTTCCGCCCGCGTTCGCCCGGGTGAGCCCGCGGTTCTTCACGCCGGGCTTCGCCACGATCGTCTCGGCGATCGTCGCGTCGGCGTTCTACGCCGTCATGCGCGTCGTGAGCGAGAACACGCTGTGGGACACGATCCTGACCCTCGGCATGATGATCTGCTTCTACTACGGCATCACGGCGTTCGCCTGCGTCTGGTACTTCCGCAAACAGTGGTTCGACTCGGTGCGCAACGTCTTCTTCACCTTCCTGTTCCCGCTCGTCGGCGGGGCCATCCTCGCCGTCCTGTTCTTCACGACGCTGTTCGACTCGATGGACCCGGCCTACGGGTCGGGGGCCAACGTCGGCGGCGTCGGGATCGTCTTCATCCTCGGCATGCTCATCATCGTGGTGGGCATCGTCCTCATGATCTGGCAGTTCGTGAAGCGCCCCGCCTTCTTCCGGGGCGAGACGCTGTCCACGGACGCCCCCGCCAGCACCCGTCGCCTGAAGGAGGCCGCACGTTGATCAGCGAAAGCGCACTGCTCGAGAAGGTTCCCCGCGGACTGTTCATCGCCGGGGAGTGGGTGGACGGCTCCGCCGGCACCTTCCCGGTGGTCGATCCGGCGACCGGCGACACCCTCGTCGAGATCGCGGACGCGTCGCCCGAGGACGGCATCCGTGCCCTCGACGCCGCGGTCGCGGCGCAGGAGGAGTGGGCGGCCACCGCTCCGCGCGTGCGCAGCGACATCCTGCGCCGGGCGTTCGACCTGCTCACCGCCCGCGCCGACGAGTTTGCCCTGCTGATGACCCTGGAGATGGGAAAGCCCCTCGCCGAAGCGCGCGGGGAGGTCACCTACGGCGGCGAGTTCCTGCGCTGGTTCAGCGAGGAGGCGGTGCGCATCGCCGGCCGCTACGGCTCCAACCCGGAGGGCACCGGGCGGATGATCGTCAGCCAGCGCCCGGTCGGTCCGTGCTTCTTCATCACACCGTGGAACTTCCCGCTGGCGATGGCGACCCGCAAGATCGCTCCCGCGCTCGCCGCGGGGTGCACCGTGGTGGTCAAGCCCGCCGAGCTCACCCCGCTGACGACGCTCGCCTTCGTCGACCTGCTCGTCGAGGCGGGTCTGCCCGCGGGCGTCGTCAACGTGGTCACCACGACGCGCTCGGGTGCACTCTCGGCACCGATCATCGCCGACCCCCGCCTGCGCAAGCTGTCGTTCACGGGATCGACGCCGGTGGGAAAGAAGCTCATCGCGCAGGCGGCCGAGGGCGTGCTCCGGGTGTCGATGGAGCTCGGCGGCAATGCGCCGTTCGTGGTCTTCGACGACGCCGACCTCGACAAGGCGGTCGACGGGGCGATGCTCGCGAAGTTCCGCAACATCGGGCAGGCCTGCACCGCCGCGAACCGCTTCATCGTGCACGAGTCCGTCGCGGCGGAGTTCGCCCGACGCGTCACCGCGCGCGTGGACGCCATGCGCGTGGGCCGCGGCACGGAGGACGGGGTGCAGATCGGCCCGCTCATCGACCGCAAGGCGGTCGATGGCACCGAGGCGCTGGTGTCGGATGCCGTCTCCCGCGGAGCCCGGCTGCTCACCGGTGGCGAGGCCATCGACGGACCCGGGACCTTCTTCGCCCCCACGGTGCTCACCGACGTCGCCGCCGGCAGCGACATCCTGCGCGAGGAGATCTTCGGCCCGGTGCTGGCGATCGCGACGTTCCGGAGCGAGGACGAGGCGGTGCGCCTGGCCAACGACACGGAGTACGGCCTCGTCTCCTACGTCTTCACCGAGGACCTCGCCCGGGGCCTGCGGATGATCGACCGCCTCGAAACCGGCATGATGGGGCTGAACGCGGGCGTCGTGTCCAACGCGGCGGCACCGTTCGGCGGCGTCAAGCAGTCGGGTATGGGGCGCGAGGGCGGCCTGGAGGGCATCCACGAGTACCTGTCGACGAAGTACACGCTGATCCCCGCCACCTGATCCGAACGCGAACCGAGCACGATCCGACACGAACGGAGAACGACGATGACGTATGCGGTTGTGAACCCCGCCACCGGCGAGACCCTCGCCACCTACCCGGACGCCACCACGTCGGAGGTCGAGGCCGCCGTCGCGGCCGCCCACGAGGCGGCCCAGACGTGGGGGCGCACCTCGACGCCCGCCGAACGCGCGGCGCTGCTGCGCCGCGTCGCCGAGCTGCACCGCGAGCGCCGCGACGAGCTCGCCGCGATCATCGTGCGCGAGATGGGCAAGCCGCTCGCCGCGGCCGAGGGCGAGGTCGACTTCGCCGCCGACATCACCGAGTTCTACGCCGATCACATCGACGAGATCACCGGCGACCGGCCCCTCGACATCCTGGGGGAGGGCACCGCCGTCATCCGCCGCTCGCCCCTGGGCGTGCTGCTGGGCATCATGCCGTGGAACTTCCCCTACTACCAGGTCGCCCGCTTCGCCGCGCCCAACCTGGCGATCGGCAACACGATCCTGCTCAAGCACGCGCCGCAGTGCCCCGAGTCGGCGGCGGCCATCGCGGCCATGTACGCCGACGCGGGATTCCCCGCCGGCGCCTACGTCGACGTCCGCCTCACGAACGAGCAGGCCGCCGACGTGATCGCCGACCGTCGCGTGCACGGCGTCTCCGTCACCGGCAGCGAGCGCGCCGGCGCGGCGGTCGCCGAGATCGCCGGCCGCAACCTCAAGAAGGTCGTGCTGGAGCTCGGCGGCTCGGACCCCTTCATCCTGCTGTCCACCGACGACCTGGATGCCGCGGTGCAGGCGGCCGTCGATGCGCGCCTGGACAACAACGGTCAGTCCTGCAACGGCGCCAAGCGCTTCCTCGTCGCCGACGAGCTGTACGACGGGTTCGTCGAGCGCTTCGCCGCGGCCCTGCAGGCGGCGAAGGTCGGCGACCCGTTCGCCGAGGACACCGTGCTCGGACCGCTGTCGTCCCTGGCGGCCGCGGAGCGGCTGCAGGAGCAGGTCGACCGTGCCGTCGCGCAGGGCGCGACGGTCGTGACCGGCGGCACGCGCGACGGCGCCTTCTTCCCCGGCACCGTCCTCACCGGTGTCACCGCCGACATGGACGCCTACCGCGAGGAGTTCTTCGGTCCCGTCGGCGTCGTCTACCGCGTCAGCGGCGAGGACGAGGCCGTCGAGATCGCGAACGGCACCGAGTTCGGCCTCGGCTCGTACGTCTTCACGACCGACCCCGCGCAGGCCGCCCGCATCGCCGACCGCATCGACGCCGGTATGGTCTACGTCAACATCGTCCTCGCCGACTCGCCCGAGCTGCCGTTCGGCGGCGTGAAGCGCAGCGGCACGGGACGCGAGATGGGTCTGCTCGCCGCCGAGGAGTTCGTCAACAAGAAGCTCATCCGCATCGCGGGCTGAGCCCGGTCAGGCCGGCAGCACCGCCCGGACCTCGGCCGCCTCGGCGTGACGGCCGAGGCCCTCGAGGACGTCGCCCAGCTCGAGGGCGACGGCCTGTCGGAGGGCCTCGGCGTCGTCGGCGTGGTCGAACGCGGCGCGGTAGACCGCCACGGCGTCGCCGGGCCGGCCGGCCTCGCGCAGCACGCGCGCCGCCAGCAGCTCCGACCCGCCCGCGCCGGCCGGGTCGCCCGCCGCCGCGAACGCGTCCGCGGCCTGCAGGGCGGTCGCGACGGCGTCGTCGACGTCTCCGCGGCCGATCAGCAGACGGGCGCGGGTGTCGAGCACGTCCGCGACGAACCAGGCCGCCTCGTGGCGTCGGCCGAGCTCCAGAGCCTCGTCGACCAGGGCGAACGCCTCGTCGTCGCCGCGCTGCTGATGCGCCTGGGCCAGGGTGTGCAGGGCGTCGGCCAGCAGGCCCACCTCGTCGTCGTCGCCGCGGACGATGCCGACGGCCTCGGCGAGCACCTCGATCGCATCGTCCAGGGCGCCGAAGCGTCCGAGCAGGCGGCCCTGCTGCACGAGCGCGTACGCCCGGCCCGCGGCATCCTCGGCCTCCTCGCGGAGATCGGCCGTGTACGCCCACGCTCCCACGGCGTTGCCGTACTCCTCGGCCGCCTGCAGCGCCTGCGCCAGCAGCGCCGCGGTGAGGGCGCGCGAGGCCGGCTCGACGCCGCTCTCGCTCTCCTCGCGGAGCACCTCGTTCAGCGTGTCCACCGCCTCCGCGGCGAACCCGGCGGCGAGCATCGCGCGGCCCTGGCGGAAACGGACGTCCACGCTCGACAGGTCGGCGCCGTCGCGGCGCTCCGCGGCGACCCGGTAGCGGCTGACCGCCGCCGCGGGCGCACCGGCATCCTCGTGCAGCATCGCCGCGAGCAGGAAGGACTCCGAGACGATCACGTCGTCCACGCCGATCGAGACCGCGATCCGCGCCGCCTCGTCGGCGGCGGCGGCGCCCGCGGCGAACTCCTCGACGACACCGTGCAGCCGGGCACGGGTCACCAGGGCGCGCACGCGTCGGCCGTCGTCGACCGCGGGATCGGCCAGCAGCGCGTCGATGACCCGGATGGCGCCGGCCGCGTCGTCGGCGGCCGAGAGCGCGTCCGCCTCGAGCAGCCGCATGCCGTGGGCGCGGCGCACGTCGCCGGCCTCGGCGAACAGGGCCGCGGCGTCGCGGGCCGGCGCCAGCGCGGCGTCGTGATCGCCCGCCCAGAGCCGGCCGATCGCGACCGTCGACAGCAGATCCGCCCGCTCGGCGATCCGATCCGCCGCCAGGGCGTCGAGCTCGTCCTGCACGCGCGGGAGCGACTCGACCAGGTCGACGCCGAACAGCACGAGTCCGAGCCGCTGCTCCAGTGCCTCCTGCACGTCCAGGCCCGCCTCCCGCAGGATGGCGCGCCGGTCCGCGAGCGCGGCGGACGCCTCGTCGGTGCGGCCGTACGAGGTGAGGGCGGAGACGAGGTGCGAGCTCAGAGCGACCCGTTCCTCCCCGACGGCGTCCGGGAGGGCGGCACGGATGGCGTCGATCGCGGTGCTCGATCCCGCGCTGGCGAGCACGAGCGCGCGCTCCACCCGCTGCTGCGGGGTCTGCGGCTCCTCCGCCGCGACCAGGGTCGAGAACTCGTGGGAGCGGATCGGCACGTCGTAGCGCTCGGCCCCGCTCTCGCGCAGTCGCGCGAGAGCACGGGCATGCGCGTCGGTGCCGTTGCGCGCGTCGAACGCGGCGGCGATGCGGTCGGCTTCGGCCCACGCCCGCGCCGCCAGCTCGGCGGCCGACCACGGTCCGTCGTGCGGGCCGAGCACGGCCACCAGCTCGGCCGCCTCCGAGCCGCGCACGGGCGTGTCGGGGTGCCCGCCCGCGGCGACCGCGTCGAGGCCGACGGCGAACGCGGCCAGGGCGGTCTCGTGCGCCGCGGCATCCAGTCCGTCGTGCACCAACCAGGGGAGGTGCTTCTCGACGAGGGCCAGGGCGCGGGCGTCGTTGCCGGTGACGGCGCAGAAGACCACGTTGTCCGCGATGATCGCGAGGTTCGCGGGGTTGTCCTTGGCCAGCCGATAGCTGCGCAGGTGCGCGGCGCGCGCCTCGTCCAGCATCCCGGCGCGCAGGTACGGCAGCAGGATGCGGGCGAGCGCGTGCTCCGGCTCCTCGCCGCACGAGAAGCCGCCCTCGATCATCTCCTGCACGAGGCGGATCGCGTCGTCCTCTCGTCCCGTCTCGGCGAAGAATCCGGCGAACTGACTGCGCACGCACGCGTCGCAGTGGCTGTAGTCGTCTCGCGGGGTCGCCTCCAGTCGCTGCTGCAGGGCAGCCGCCTCCTCGACGCGGCCCGCCGACCAGGCGTCCTCGAAGCGCGCCATGAGCACGCCCGACTCGCCGACGCCGGCGCGGCGGTAGTGCTCCGCCATGTCGTCGAGCACCGCCGCGATCTGCGCGGGGGCGAACTCGGGCGAGTTGGAGAGCGCGCCGGCCATCCACTTGTAGTGCCAGAGAAGGTCGCCGGCGGGTTCGAGCACGGCCGGGAAGCGCTCCGGGTCGGCGTCGTGATGGGCCAGGCACCACGCGAACGAGGTGAGCATCAGGTCGGTGTCGCCGGCCATGTTGGCGCTCGATGTCTGCCGCAGCCGGGCCTCGTACTCGAGCCGCTCGTCACCGCTCTCCCGCGCCAGCGACACGGCGTCCGCGACGAGCGCGCGTTCGGCGGGACCCCACGGCGTGCGGTCGATCTCGTCGAAGAGTGTGCGGACGCGGGAGGCGAAGCTGGTCATGATTCTCCTTCGGGGGATGCGGATGCCGCCGGGTCGTCGGCGTGCAACGCACGGCCGAGCAGCTCCGAGAGCGAGGTCGTCATCAGTGCGCGGTCGGCCGCGCCGAGCGGGTGGTGGCCGGCCAGCAGCGACTGGACGTACAGCAGGTGGATGCCGAGGTCGAACACCCGGCCGTCCGGGGCCGATCCGAGTCGGCGCACGAGCGCGTTGGTCCAGTTCAGGCACAGCCGCGCGGCGGGGGCGCCGTCGGCGGGCGCGCCGCCGACGACCGCGGCGGCGCGATCGAGCACGCCGCCCCACAGCGCACCGCCGGCGCTGCGGGCACGGCCGCGATCGAGCGCGCGCAGCACGGCGGGGTCGGAGACGAACAGGCCGGGCAGCTCGCCGCGCGCGAAGGAGCGGACCATCACGTCGACGTCGGGCAGCGCCGCCGCCGCGCGGCGTTCCAGCTCCAACGCGGTAGCGCGGTCGTCCAGTGGCGGCAGGTCGAGCCGGTCGATCTCGTCCAGCACCTCGATGCGCTCGACGGTGACGTGGGGGAAGACGTCGGGGAGGCGTCGGATCAGATCGGCGTCGTAGACGTAGCCGCCGTCGACGAGCACCCCGCCGTCGTCGATGACGCTCGCCACCTGGCGGAACTCGTCGACGGTCTCGGCGTAGCGCACGTGCGGGAAGCGGCGCACGAGCTCCTCGATCCGCAGCCGGCCCTGCGTGGTCTCCACCGACAGCCAGCGGACGATGAAGCGGGCGAGCTCGTCGTCGTGACGGACGAGCGCCTTGAGGGCGACCTCGTGGATCGCGACGAACTGCGCGAGACGGGCGGGATCGCTCAGCGCGAGGTCGAGGATCCACCGACGGATACCGTCGCCCAGTTCCCGACGGGTCTGCTCCAGCGCGTCGTCGTCGACCAGCGCCTCCCGGCTCGCGGTCGGGTGCAGTCCCTCCGAGTCGATGACGGCGCGCGCGAAGAACGCCCAGTCGGGGAGGATGTCGTCGGCGCGCTCGGTCAGCAGCATCCGGCGCAGGTACACGCGGGTGCTCTGCCGCGCCGACGGCGGCGGCGCGAACGGCAGCACGTAGGCGACACCGCGGGTCTGCGTCGCCGGCACCGTCAGCGCGATGACGTCCAGCGGTTCCGCACCGAGGAGGTCGCGGCCGTATGCCAGCCGCGTCTCGCGGTCGGCGGACAGGAACGGCGGCGCGGTGGTGATCGTCGTCTCGCCGCCGGCGGGCAGGTCGACCGCGATCGTCACGGGCAGGTAGGCGGCGAAGGTCTCGGCGAGCTCGAGCACCGTCGCGGTCTCCACGAGGGCGCGCGTCTCGGCGCGGGGGGAGAGGTGCACGCTGGTGCCGACGGGGGTCTCCGGCGCGCCGGGGCCGACGGTGAAGGTGCCGTCGGAGCGGCCCACCCACTCGACGGCCTCGCCGGCGGCGGCGCTGCGCGAGCGGATGACGATGGTGTCGCAGACCATGAAGCACGACAGCATCCCGATGCCGAACTGGCCCAGGTAGTCGCCGCGCGGCAGGTCGAAGATGTCGCGCTTGGAGCTGCGCCCGACGGTCGCCAGCAGATCGGCGACCTCGGCGGCGGTGAGGCCGACGCCGTCGTCGCGGAGGACGAACTCGTCGGATGCCGCACTCACCGGCGTGATCCGCACGCGCCCGCCCCCGCCGTCGACGCCGCGGCGCGCGGCGATCGCGTCGACCGCGTTCTGCAGGAGCTCGCGCAGATACACGCGGGGGCCGGAGTAGATGTGCCGGCTGAGCAGATCGATGACTCCGCGCAGGTCGACCTGGAACTGATGGGCGGCGTTCTCGTTCAGCGTCATACCTCGGGGTGGAGCGTCGGGGATACCTCCAGGCTATTCGAGAATTTGCCCGGCGCGCGGGGGTGGCGCCGCGCGCGCCGGCGGAGCAGGATGAGGCCATGGACACCTCGGATGCGGTCAGCTTCCTCGATGACCGGCAGTGCTGGCAGCGGCTCGCCGAGCAGGAGCTCGGCCGCCTGGTCACCCACGTCGGCGACGTCCTGGACATCTTCCCGGTGAACTACATCCTCGACGGGGAGAGCATCGTCTTCCGCACCGCCGAGGGCAGCAAGCTGACCGAGCTCACGATCAACGACGGCGTGCTCTTCGAGGTCGACGAGTACAGCGACACCGACGCCTGGAGCGTGGTGGTGCGCGGCCACGCCCACCGCCTGACGACGGCCGACGACGTGCGCGCCGCGGACGAGCTCGGGCTGCGCCCGTGGATCCCGACGGTGAAGTACAACTACGTCCGCGTCGTGCCGGCATCCCTGTCCGGACGCGACTTCCGCCGGGGGCCGGAACCCGATCGGTACGGTGTGCAGGAGTACTGACGGTTCGCGCGTCCAGATGGCATGACGTACACTGGACAGTGCACTTGAAGTCTGCATTCTTTTGCCGTGCCCGCGTGGTTCCCGCGTGGTCCTCGAGCACGGGAGGCGGATTTCACCCTGGGATCCCCGGATCTCTAGGGCGGTAGCTCAATTGGCAGAGCAGCGGTCTCCAAAACCGCAGGTTGCAGGTTCGATTCCTGTCCGCCCTGCGCGTCAGCGATCAGTTGACACAGCAGGCGCGCCGGTCCACGCCGGCGCGGAAGCAAGTCCGAGAACGTCCGAGCACGTCACATGGGTGGGTACATGGTCCAGGAAGAGGCGCACGGCGAGGTCGTCGCAGCAGGCGGCACGCCCCGCGAGAAGAAGCTGAACTTCTTCCAGCGGATCGCGCTCTTCATCCGCCAGGTCTTCGGCGAACTCCGCAAGGTGGTCACGCCGACCCGCCAGGAGCTCCTGAAGTTCACCGGTGTCGTCCTCGGCTTCGTCGTCGTGATGATGGCCGTCGTGTACAGCCTCGACTTGCTCTTCACCTGGGTGGTGCAGGTCGTCTTCGGCGTGCCGAGCTGATCCAGCCGACGCCCGAGCTGTCACCGCACGACCCCCGAGGGAAGAGGACATACGTGTCTGAGAAGTACACCGACGACGTCGACTGGGCCACCGCCGCCGAGCAGTCCAGTGAAGACGACGAGGCGCAGGAGGGCAACATCCTCGCCGCCGAGGAGCGCGCCTCCGCGCCCGCGGAGCACCTCGCCGTCCACGTGGTCGACGACGAGGACGCGGCCGTCGACGACGACGAGTACGACGACATCGACATCGAAGACCCGGAGGCAGACGCCATCGTGAACGACGCACTGGAGATCGACGAGGCCGCCGAGGCCGAAGCCGCCGCCGAGGTGCTCACCGACGCCCTCGCCGAGGAGGAGGCCGACGCGGCCGCTCACGCCGCCGAGGAGATCGCGCCCTACGACGGTCCCGACGTCAACGGCGAGCCCGACGCCCCCGTGCTGGACGAGGAGTTCGTCGCCGAGGTCGAGACCGCCGGCGAGGTGGTCGATGCCGCCGAGGACGACGCCGACGCCGCACCCGAAGACCCCTACGAGGCGTTCCGCACCGAGCTGCGGTCGCTTCCCGGCAAGTGGTACGTCATCCACTCGTACGCGGGCTTCGAGCGCAAGGTGAAGGCCAACATCGAGCAGCGCAAGAACTCGCTCGAGGTCGAAGAGGACATCTACCAGGTCGAGGTCCCCATGGAGGACGTCGTCGAGATCAAGAACGGTCAGCGCAAGATGGTCACGCGCGTCCGGATCCCCGGCTACGTGCTCGTGCGCATGGAGCTCAACGAGGACACGTGGTCGGTCGTGCGTCACACGCCCGGCGTCACGGGCTTCGTGGGCAACGCCCACAACCCGACGCCGCTGCGTTTCGAGGAGGCCTTCAACATGCTGAAGTCCCTCGTGCAGGTCACCGAGACGGCGCCCGTCAAGGGCGGCGGGGCCAAGGGCTCCGCGACCCAGGCGCGCAGCGTCATCACCGAGGTCGACTTCGAGATCGGCGAGACGATCACGATCAAGGAGGGCTCGTTCGCGGGTCTTCCCGGCTCGATCAGCGAGATCAAGCCGGAGAGCGGCAAGCTCACGGTGCTCGTCTCCCTCTTCGAGCGCGAGACGCCGGTCGAGCTGTCGTTCGACCAGGTCACCAAGCAGTGATCGCCACCGGATGCCGCGGCATCCGGTAGAATCATCAGGTTGCGCACTCGTCGCGCGACCTCCCCACCACCTTTCGGGTCCGCCGATCGCGTGGAAGCGCGCCCCGATGCTCCGGCCACGGGCGCTCGACAGAAGGAAAGAGAATGGCACCGAAGAAGAAGGTGACCGGCCTGATCAAGCTTCAGATCAACGCCGGTGCCGCCAACCCGGCGCCGCCGATCGGCCCCGCGCTCGGTCAGCATGGCGTCAACATCATGGAGTTCTGCAAGGCGTACAACGCCGCGACCGAGTCGCAGCGCGGCAACGTCATCCCCGTGGAGATCACCGTCTACGAGGACCGCAGCTTCACGTTCATCCTGAAGACCCCGCCCGCCGCGGAGCTCATCAAGAAGGCCGCCGGCGTGCAGAAGGGCTCCAAGACCCCGCACACCGTCAAGGTCGCGAAGCTCACCAAGGACCAGGTCCGTCAGATCGCCGAGACGAAGATGCCCGACCTGAACGCGAACGACATCGAGGCCGCCTCGCTGATCATCGCCGGCACCGCCCGCTCCATGGGCATCACGGTCGAGGACTGAGGGGGAACGCACAATGGCTAAGTCCAAGGTTTACGAGGCAGCCGCGGCGAAGATCGACCGCGACAAGTTCTACACGTCCACCGAGGCCGTGAAGCTCGCGAAGGAGACGGGGTCGAAGAAGTTCGACTCGACCGTCGAGGTCGCCCTCAAGCTCGCGGTCGACCCGCGCAAGGCGGACCAGATGGTCCGCGGCACGGTCATCCTCCCGCACGGCACGGGCAAGACCGCCCGCGTCATCGTGTTCGCGACGGGCCCGGCTGCCGAGGCCGCCATCGCCGCGGGCGCGGACGAGGTCGGCGGCGCCGAGCTCATCGAGAAGGTCGCCGGCGGCTGGACCGCGTTCGACGCGGCCGTCTCCACGCCCGAGCTCATGGGCCAGGTCGGACGCCTCGGCAAGGTCCTCGGTCCCCGTGGCCTCATGCCGAACCCCAAGACCGGCACCGTGACCCCCAACCCGGCCAAGGCCGTCGAGGAGATCAAGGGCGGCAAGATCGAGTTCCGCGTCGACAAGCACGCCAACGTGCACTTCGTCGTCGGCAAGGCCTCCTTCACGGCCGAGCAGCTGGAGGAGAACTTCACCGCCGCGGTCGAGGAGATCGTGCGCCTGAAGCCCTCGAGCTCGAAGGGCCGCTACATCCAGAAGGGCGCCGTGTCGACCACGTTCGGCCCCGGCATCCCGCTGGACGTCAACTCCCTGGTCTGATCCTCGGATCGACCGCACGACGGGGCTCCACCTTCGGGTGGGGCCCCGTCGTCGTCTCAGCCGTCCCGGCGGATCTCGAAGACGCCGGAGCCCTCGGGCGCGATCTGCTCGACCTGCACGTCGTCGACCCAGCCGCCGCGCGGGCCGCGGCGGGCCCAGTCCACGACGTCGGCCACGGCCGCATCGCTGCCCTCCACCTCGGCCTCGACGCTGCCGTCGGGGCGATTGCGCACCCATCCGGTGGCCCCGGCGCGCGCGGCGACGGCTTCCATCGTGAATCGGTAGCCGACGCCCTGCACGCCGCCGCGGGCGACGAGGTGGACACGCATCATCCCCCCATCCTGCCCGCACCGCGTCAGCGGGGCCAGACGAGGCTCACCGCGAGGGCGATCATCACGACCGCGATCACGCCGTCGACGATGCGCCAGGAGCGCGGCGTGGCCAGCCGGCGCCCCAGATGACGGGCGCCGAGGGCGAGCGAGAAGAACCAGAGGACGGATGCCGCGGCGGCCCCCGCCGCGAACCACCAACGGTCCGCGCCGTGCGTGTTCGCGACGGAGCCGAGGAGGAACACGGTGTCGAGGTAGACGTGCGGGTTGAGCCAGGTGAGCGCGAGGCACGTCAGGACGATCGGTGCGAGCCGCGGCGCGCGCTCGGCGTCGCGGGGCCCTTCATCGGACACCTGCAGCGCCGCGTGCGCCGGACGCAGCGCCCGGCGCGCCGCGAGCAGCCCGTAGCCGCCGAGGAAGAGGGCGCCCGCCCACCGCACGGCGTCGATGAGCCAGGGGACGGCGTGCAGGATCGCGCCGATGCCGGAGACGCCGACCGCGATGAGCACGGCATCCGACAGTGCGCACACGAGGGCCACGGCCACCACCCGCTCGCGGCGGATGCCCTGGCGCAGCACGAAGAGGTTCTGCGCGCCGATCGCGACGATGAGCGACAGGCCGAGGCCGAAACCGGCAAGGACGGTGGGGAGCACGGCTTCGACGCTAGGAGGATCGTCGTGATCAGTCCAGGTGACGATTCTCACGCCTCGTAAGCTGAGCTTATGTCGCGCATCTCGCCCGAGCTGGCGCTCACCCTCGCGACGGCCGTCGAGGAGGGGACGCTGGAAGCCGCCGCGCGCCGACTGCACCTCACCCCCTCCGCCGTCAGCCAACGCATCCGGGCGCTCGAGGACGCGCTCGGACAGGTGCTCCTCGTGCGGACGAAGCCGGTGCGCGCCACTCCGGCGGCGCACGGTGTCGTCCGCTACGCCCGCCAGCTCGCGCTCCTCGAGGCCGACGCGATCGCGGAACTGGGCGCGGATGCCGCCACGACGCGCGTGCCCCTCGCCGTGAACGCGGACTCCCTGGCGACCTGGTTCCTCGCCCCGCTGGCACGGTTGAGCGCGCGCCACCCGGTGGTCTTCGACCTGCACCGCGACGATCAGGACTTCACGGCGGGCCTGCTCGAGTCGGGCACGGTGATGGGGGCGGTCACCTCGCGTGAGCAGCCCGTCGGCGGATGCCGGGTCAGCCCGCTCGGGGAGCTCGTCTACGAGGCGGTCGCGACCCCGGCCTTCCGCGATCGGTGGCTGACCGGCGACGCCGACGGCGACCGCGACGGGCTGCGGCGGGCGCCGGTGATCGACTTCGACCGCCGCGACGACCTGCAGACGCGCTGGTTGACGGCCCGGGGCGTGGACCCCACCGCCCCGCCGCGCCACCGCGTGCCCGCGTCGCACGACTTCGCGACGGCCGTCCAGCTCGGGTTGGGATGGGCTCTGCTGCCGCGCCTGCAGTCGCGCGAGGCCCTCGCCTCCGGCGCACTCGTGCCGCTGGGCGGACCCGAGGTGGCGGTGGCGCTGTTCTGGCAGCAGTGGAACCTGCGCTCGCCCCTGCTCGACGCGGTGGCGGGGGAGATCGTCGCGGAGGGACGCCGCGTGCTGTCGCGGTGAGTCAGCAGTCGCCGACCGCGAGGACGATCTTCCCGCGGGTGTGACCCCGCTCCACCTCGCGGTGCGCCGTCGCGGCCTCGCCCAGGTCGTAGACGTGGTCGACGAACACGCGGATCGCGCCCGAGTCGAGCAGACGCGCCAGCGTCGCCAGGACGGTGCCGTCGGGAACCACCTTGTACGAGGTGGTCCGCACGCCCGCGGCCGCGGCGGCATCCGCGTACTGCGGCCAGCCCCCGGTGGGCACGAGGACGTACAGGCCGCCCGGGCGCAGCACGCCCAGCGACCGGGTGCCCGTGTCGTCGTGCACGTTGCCGACGAGGTCGATGACGACGTCGACGGTGCCGACGACGTCCTCGAAGCGCGTGGTCGCGTAGTCGATGGCGACGGATGCCCCCAGCTCGCGCAGCCACGCGAGGTTGCCGGCCGATCCGGTGGCGATCACCTGTGCGCCGAAGTAGGCGGCCAGCTGCACCGCGAAGTGGCCCACACCGCCCGCGCCGGCGTGGATGAGCACCCGCTGGCCCTCGTGGGCGTGCGCGGTCTCGACGACGAGTCCCCACGCGGTGAGCGCCGCCAGCGGCACGGCCGCGGCCTCGGCGTGCGAGAGCGACGCGGGCTTGCGCGCGACGGAGAGGGTGGGCACCACGACGTAGTCGGCGTACGATCCGCCGGAGCGGGGGAAGGGGGTCATCCCGAACACCTCGGTGCCGGGAGGGAACGGGTGCGACTCGTAGGGCGCCGAGACGACGACGCCGCTGAAGTCGAAGCCGAGCGTGCTCGGGAACGCGTCGATGGCCCCTGACACCCCCGCGCCGGAGCGGGTCTTGGCGTCGATGGGATTGACCCCGGCGGCGACCACGCGCACGAGGAGTTCGCTCAGCACGGGAGCCGGCACGGGGATCGTGGCCTCGTGCAGCACCTCCGCGCCGCCGACCTCGTCGAAGACCATCGCGCGCATGTCCCGGGGGATCTCGGGGACGGGGGCGGTGTGGGCGGCATCCGCTGCCGCGGCGCCCCGCAGAGGCCGGAATCGGGTGAGACGGTGAGAGACCATCGGGTCGCTCCTTCCCGTGCGTGTCGGCGTTGGCTGCACGTGCGGCCGGGGAGGCGTGGTGCCCCCGTGCCGACCAGTCAACCCCGGGGATGTCTCCGCCGTGTTACGCGAGTGCTACCGGGCCGCTAAGCGTCGTCAGCGGCGCGTGACGCTCTCGCCGAGCGCGTGCAGCAGGCGGGTCAGCGCGTGGATGTCGTCGAGGGGCCAGTCCACGATCGCATCCAGCAGCAGGCCCTGCTGCGGGGCCCGCGCGGCCTCGAGGCGCCCCCGGCCCTCGGCCGTGGCGGACAGCAGGCTCGAGCGGCCGTCGGCGGGGTCGGGGGCGCGCGAGATGAGGCCGAGGCTCTCCAGCTCACGGATCGTCCGGCTCAGCTGGCCCTTGTCCATCATGAGGTGATCGGCGAGCGTGGACAGGGTCACGCCGTCGCGGCGGGCGATGGTCGTGAACACCTTGTACGCGCCCGGCAGCAGGCCCGGGCTCACCCGGTTCGCGATCTCGCTGATCACCCGTTGGAAGCGGGTGATCAGCTCCCCGAACTCGGCCTCCAGCTCCCGCACCGCATCGGTACGGGAGCTGGAGGCTGCGGAGGTCTCAGCCATCGTCGCGGGTTCCCGTGCGCACGGTGCGCACCGATCCGGTCGCGGTCAGCGTCTCCATGGCCTCCGGGACGGACACGGTCGCGAGGTCGGCCTCGCTCGCCTGCAGGCGCTCGACGGTGGTCATCGTCGTGAGCGGCTTGTTGGGGAGGAAGACGATCGCGATCAGCGAGATCACGGCGAAGGGGACGCCGATCAGGAAGGAATGGGAGATGCCGTTGGCGTAGATGTCCTCGAACACGACACGAAGCGTATCGGGCATCGCCGAGACCTTGGGCAGCGATCCGGACTGCAGCTGCTGCCCCCAGTACTGGGCCTGGTCGCCGAGCCCCATCACGGCGGCGGTGATCTCCTCCTTGCGCTCCGCGACGAGGTCGACCACGCGCGCGGCGAGGGCGGCGCCCATGACCGACACGCCGATGGTCCCGCCGAGGCTCCGGAAGAACGTCACACCGGAGCTCGCGACACCGATCTCCTCCGGACGGGTCGTGTTCTGCACGACCAGCACGAGGTTCTGCATCGTCATGCCCACGCCCGCACCGAGCAGGAACATGTACACCGAGACGAGGAAGAAGTCCGTGTCGTAGTGGATCGTCGACAGCAGCGACGAGCCGGCGATCAGCAGCACGGCGCCGACGATGAGGTACGGCTTCCACGTGCCGTAGCGGGTCACCAGCGTGCCGACGCCGACCGAGGCGACCAGGAGGCCACCGATCATCGGGATCGTCATGAGCCCGGCCTCGGTCGGGGTCGCCCCGCGCGCCAGCTGCATGTACTGGCTGAGGAACACCGAGGCGCCGAACATGGCGATGCCGGTGGCGATGGAGGCGATGACCGACAGCGTGAACGTGCGGTTGCGGAACAGCGTCAGCGGCACGAGCGGCTCGCGCGAGCGCAGCTCGACGATGACGAACAGGATCGCGGCGAGGATCGCGCCGCCGACCATCAGCGCCGTCGTGAGGCTCCACCAGTCGTTGTTGCCGAGATCCCACCAGTCGCCGGTCTTGGTCGTGCCGGCGTTGGTGACCCAGACCAGCAGCAGCGAGACGGCGGCCGACAGCAGCACGATGCCGAGGTAGTCGATCGTCGTCTTCTTCTTCGGGCGGGCCGGCACGTGCAGGGTCGCCTGGACGAGCACGAGGGCGACGACGGCGACCGGAAGCGAGACGAAGAAGTTCCAGCGCCAGCCCCAGGCATCGGTGATCACACCGCCCAGCAGCGGCCCGCCGATCGTGGCGAGTGCCATCACCGCGCCGAACAGGCCCATGTAGCGGCCGCGCTCGCGCGGGCTGATGATGTCGGCCATGAGCACCTGGCTGAGCGCGGCGAGGCCGCCGGCGCCGATGCCCTGCACGGCGCGGAACGCGATGAGCATCTCGGGGCTCTGCGAGAATCCCGCGGCGGCGGTCGCGAGCACGAAGATCACGATCGCGAGCTGGTAGAGCACCTTGCGGTTGGTGAGGTCGGCGAGCTTGCCCCAGATGGGGGTCGAGATCGCCGTCGTGAGCAGGGTCGCCGTGACGACCCACGTGAAGGCGGCCTGGTTGCCGTCGAGGTCGTGGATGATCACGGGCAGCGAGCTGGAGACGACGGTCGAGGCCAGCATGGACACGAACATGCCCAGCAGCAGACCGGACAGGGCTTCGAGCACCTGCCGATGGGTCATGCGCGGTGCGCCGTCGGTGAGGGTTTCTGACATAGGGGTGCTTCCTGGAGGTGCGGCGATGCGGAGGAGTCGCCGGGGGCGACGGGATGGTTGATCTCAGTCAACGTTTGAGCTGGGTCAACTATATGAGCAACGTTGACCTGCGTCAACTATTCCCGACCCGGCTCTGCCCGTGCCGAGGCCCCGGCATCCGGCGGGCGGTCAGTCGGCGAGGGCGAGGGCGCGGAACGGCTCGCGGGCGCGCGGTGCGGCGGCATCGGCCGGCGCCGCACCGGCCCGGCGCGCGGTGGTGCGGCGGTAGAGCTCGTCGATCAGCTCGGTCGCGAGGCGCACGAGGTTGCCGATCTCCCGCTCGTCGCGGTCGACCCAGGCGCACCGGGGCTCGTCGCCGACGGGCACGAACCCGTCGTGCTCCTCCCACACGACCAGGGTGCGCTCGGCGCCCAGCACGTGCTGCTGCCACCACACCTGACGCAGGTAGGTGCGGGGGATCGAGCGCCACGTCTTGTTCGTGGTCTTGATCTCCGCGAGCACGACGCGACCGTCCTGATCGACCGTGATGCCGTCGGGGGTCGCGAGGTGGCGCTTCTCGACGACGGCGTGGAAGAGGGCCGACGAGGGGTGGATGCCGTGCGTCGCCGCGACCCAGGCGGCGATCTCTGGCTCGCGGCGACGTCCGTGGTCGGTGTACGCGTTGCCCGAGAAGCCGCGCCCGGCGCCGAGCTTGGCGTCGGCCGCGCGCGCGATGGCGGCGGGACTCGTCAGCTGAGCGACATCCGTCGCGGTGATGCCGCGCGAGCGGGCGCGCATCCAGCCCACGCGGTCGCGCGAGTCGGCGACGATGCGGGAGGCCAGTTCCGGAGCGATGCGTGCGAAGGCCTCCGGAGTCATGACATCGAGGCTAACCCGCGCCGTCGACAGCCGGGCCCCGCGACACCCGCGCCGCCCGGATTTGGCGACGGTGCCGGCGTCGCCTATGCTGGGGGAAGCCAAAGACCGCTGGTCTCGGCGTGCGCGCAAGCGGATGCCGACGAAGCTCTGCATCGCAGGGGCCCGCGCAGGTGTCACAGACAGTACCGGGAAACCGGACACGAAGCTCCGTGCGCTTGCGCCGGAGCTTTTTCTCGTTGTGCGGGGTCCGTATCGCAGGACAGCCGGTCGAGGCCGACGCTCCGCCACCGCGGGGTGTCACGTTCACATCAAGGAGTGACCATGGCGCAGAAGGATGCATCGGTCGCCGAGCTCACGAAGAACTTCGAGAACTCGACTGCCGTTCTGCTGACCGAGTACCGCGGTCTGACGGTCGCCCAGCTCAAGCAGCTGCGCAACAGCATCCGTCAGGACGCGAGCTACGCCGTGGTGAAGAACACGCTGACCAAGATCGCCGCGAACAACGCGGGGATCACGGCGCTGGACGAGGACCTCAAGGGCCCCTCGGCCGTCGCGTTCGTGCACGGCGACTTCGTCGCCACCGCGAAGGCTCTGCGTGACTTCGCCAAGGCCAACCCGCTTCTCGTGATCAAGGGCGGCGTCTTCGAGGGCAACGCCCTGAGCGCCGACGAGGTCAACAAGTACGCCTCCCTGGAGAGCCGTGAGGTTCTGCTGGCGAAGGCGGCGGGCATGATGAAGGCGACGATGGGCAAGGCTGCGGCCACCATCGACGCGCTTCGCGAAAAGCTGGAGACCGCCGAGGCCGCGTAAGCGACCGGCGAGCTCTTTCCCATACACCCCACCCATCTAGGAGATACATCATGGCGAAGCTCACCACTGAGGAGCTGCTCGAGCAGTTTGCCGGCCTGACCCTCGTCGAGCTCAGCGAGTTCGTGAAGGCGTTCGAGGAGAAGTTCGACGTCACCGCTGCCGCCCCCGTCGCCGTTGCCGGCGCCGCGGGTGCCGCGGGTGGCGCCGAAGAGGTCGAGGAGAAGGACTCCTTCGACGTCATCCTCGAGGCCGCCGGCGACAAGAAGATCCAGGTCATCAAGACGGTCCGCGAGCTCACCTCGCTCGGCCTCGGCGAGGCCAAGGCCGTCGTCGACGGTGCCCCCAAGGCCGTGCTCGAGGGCGCGAACAAGGAGACCGCCGAGAAGGCGAAGGCTGCCCTCGAGGAGGCCGGCGCTTCGGTGACCATCAAGTAATCAGCTCTTCTCGAAGAACTGCAGCGAAGACCCCCGGGCTCGGCCCGGGGGTCTTCCGCGTCCGCGCGGCGCGCTCAGACCCGCTCGACGCCGTCGCTGATCGGGGCCGTGGAGCTGCGCACGACGAGCCGGGCGGGAAGACGCAGCTCGGTGCGCGCGCGGCCCGGCTCGGCGATCTCGGACAGCAGCACGCCCACGGCGGCCCGGCCCTGTTCCCGCGGCACCTGCTGGAGCGTGGTGAGGGCGAACATGTCGGCGAACTCGTGGTCGTCGATCCCCACGACGCTCAGCGCCGACGGCACCTGGATGCCGAGGCGACGGGCCGCGATGATCGCGCCGATCGCCACCTCGTCGCAGACGCCCACGATGGCGGTCGGGCGGCGGCGCGTGTCGCTGAGCAGATCGGCGGAGGCGGCGTAGCCGTCGGGCAGCGTCACCTCGGAGTGCGCGTGCCGGGCGAACTGCGACAGGCCCGCCTCGCGCATCGCGTGGCGGTAGCCGGCGAGCCGCTCCTGGTCGACGTGCGCCCAGTGGCTCTCGGGAGCGCCGCCCACGAACGCGATGTCGCGATGGCCGAGGGCGATGAGGTGCTCGGTGGCCCGCCGCGCCGCATCCGCGTCGTCCACCGCGACGACGCTGGTCAGCTCGCTCGAGCCGACGACGCTGACGATCGGGCGGTCGATGCGCGTCAGACGCTCGAGCTCGTGGTCCACCGGTTCCAGGCCCACCGCGATCAGACCGTCGAACCTCTTGCGCGCCAGGAAGTCGTCGAAGATCCGGGCGCGCCCGTCGGTGCCGGGCTTCGCGTCGTACAGGGTGAGGTCGAGGCCGCGTTCCAGCAGCGCCTGCTGGATGCCCTCGAGCACCTCGGCGAAGAACCAGCGGTTGACGTAGGGCATGACGACGCCGACGTTCTGCGTGCGGCCCGTCGCGAGTCCGACGGCCCCGGCGGACGGGACGTAGCCCAGCTCGGCGGCCGCCGCGCGCACCCGCGACTTCGTGCTCTCGGATACGTAGCCGGCGCCGCTCAGGGCACGACTGGCGGTGGCCTTCGAAACGCCCGCGTGGGCGGCGACCTCCGCTATGCCCGCCATCGGCGCTCCTCCTCGAGCTGATCGATCGTCTTTCTCACGGTTCAGTATGGAACCGGTTGCTCTCATCTTCGTGGCGGCGCGTTCCGCGCGATAGTTGTCGTTATCGGGTTGTGACAATCGCTGCCTTGTGTCGTGGGAGCGTGTCCAATAGCTTTGCCTGGAATCGGTTCCGGGAAGGAACCGTGTGCACAGGAATCATCCGAGCACTCAATGAGGAGGAATCACATGGGGATGTCACGGCGGCGCTGGATTGCGCCTCTTGCCGTCATGGGCGTGGCGGCGTTCGCTCTCGCCGGCTGCGCCGAAGGCGGCAGCAGCGGCGGCAGCACAGGGGGATCGGCAGCGGCCGGGGGCACCGTGCGGATCGCGGGCGGTATCACCGGCTCTGAGGCCGACGCCCTCCAGAAGGTCTTCGACGACTGGAGCAAGACCAGCGGGGTCACCGTGGAGTACACGGGCGACAAGAGCTTCGAGGCCAACATCGTCACGAAGGTGACCGGTGGCGATGCTCCCGACATCGCGATCGTGCCGCAGCCGGGTCTGCTGAAGACCCTCGTCGGCACGGGCGACGTGAAGGCGGCACCGAAGGCCGTCGAAGACAACGTCGACGCCAACTGGTCGCCCGACTGGAAGAAGTACGGCACGATCGACGGCACGTTCTACTCGGCGCCGATGCTCGCCAACATCAAGGGCTACGTCTGGTACTCGCCGGCGAAGTTCAAGGAGTGGGGCGTCGAGATCCCGAAGACGTGGGACGAGCTGCTCACGCTGACCAAGACGATCCAGGAGAAGACCGGGGCGGCGCCCTGGTGCGCCGGCTTCGAGTCCGGCGGCGCGTCGGGCTGGCCCGGCACCGACTGGGTCGAGGACCTCGTGCTGCGCCAGTCGGGTCCCGACGTGTACGACCAGTGGGTCGACGGCACCGTGAAGTTCACGGACAAGCCGATCTCCGACGCGTTCACCGCGGTCGGCGACATCCTGCTGAACCCGTCGTACGTCAACGCCGGCTACGGCGACGTCAAGAGCATCAACAGCACCGCGTTCGGTGACGTCGCGGCGAAGGTGGCGGACGGCTCCTGCCCGATGACCCACCAGGCGTCGTTCCTCACGGCCAACTTCCTGACCGTGAAGACGGCATCGGGTGAGACCCCGAAGGTCGCGCCCGACGGTGACGTCTACGCCTTCGTGCTCCCCGGCTACAAGGAGGGCTCGGCCACGATCGAGGTCGGTGGCGAGTTCGTCGCCGGCTTCTCCGACAGCGAGGCCACGCAGAAGGTGCTCGAGTTCATGTCCAGCCCCGAGTTCGCCGACGCCCGCGTCAGCGAGGGCGGCGCCATCTCGGCCAACCTCAAGGCGGACCCGAGCAAGGCTTCGAGCGAGTTCCTCACCGAGGCGATGAAGCTGCTGCAGGACCCGAACACCACGGTCCGCTTCGACGCGTCGGACCTCATGCCCGCCACTGTCGGCTCCGGCTCGTTCTGGAAGGGCATGGTCGACTGGATCGACGGCAAGGACCAGGCCACGGTCCTCAGCGACATCCAGGCCGGCTACAACAACTAGTCACACCCACCGCGTGACACCGCGGGCGGGATGCCGAGGCCTCGGCATCCCGCCCGCGGTGCCCGCCCTCGTCGTCACCCACGTCCCGCGTCCGCCGAAGCACACGGAGGCTCATCGATGTCCGCAACAACCACCGCGCCCGCGCGATCCCAGACGGATGCCCCGAAGCCTCCGCCGGGCCGGCGCCGCGCCTTCTCTCCCCGCGTCACCGCGGGTATCGCGACCGGCGCGCTCGTCGTCGTCCTCGCGCTCGTCGTCCTGCTGCTGCTGAGCGCACCCGTCGAGGATCCCGCCAAGATCGTCATCCCGGGCGTCTCGCTCACCGCGTTCTTCCAGTGGCTCGGCGTCATGGGGCCGATCGTCCAGATCCCGATCATCCTGATCGTCTTCGGTGCGGTCGTCGGCGTGCTCCTGCTGCTGATCGAGTACGCGCCGCGCCCCGGTCGCCTCTACTTCTGGATCCGCCTCGTCGCGTGCTTCGCCATCCCGGTGATCGCGCTGATGCTGCTGCGGCCCTACGCGAACGCGTTCATCTACGTGCTCGGCATCGCCCTCGTCTCCGGCGGCGCGCTGTTCGTGCTGGACTACCGTGCGCGCAAGGGCGCCGGCTACCTCTTCCAGCTCGTGCTGTTCGCCGCTCCCGCGGCGGTGCTGCTGCTGATCGGTCTCATCTACCCGTTCATCGCCACGTTCGTGCAGTCGTTCTACGACAAGACGGGCGCCGAGTTCGTGGGCTTCGAGAACTACGTGTGGGTGTTCACGCAGCCGGAAGGCACGTGGTCGGTGATCAACACCGTCATCTGGGTGCTGATCTGCCCCACCATCGCCACGATCGTCGGGCTCGCCTACGCGGTGTTCATCGACCGTGCCGCGGGGGAGCGGTTCCTGAAGGTGCTCATCTTCATGCCGTTCGCCATCTCGTTCGTGGGCGCCGGCATCATCTGGAAGTTCATGTACGACTACCGGCAGGGCGATCAGCTGGGTCTGCTCAACGCGATCATCACGGCTTTCGGGGGCGACCCCGTCGCCTGGCTGAGCGTGACGCCCCTGATCAACAGCCTGCTGCTGATGGTGGTGTTCATCTGGAGTCAGACGGGCCTCGCCATGGTCATCCTGTCGGCGGCCATCAAGGCGGTCCCGCCGGAGCAGATGGAAGCCGCCGAGCTCGACGGCGCGAACGCCTGGGACAGGTTCCGCAACGTCACGGTGCCCGGCATCCGCTCGTCGATCGTCGTCGTGGTGACCACCGTGGCCATCGCGGCGCTGAAGATCTACGACATCGTCGCGGTCATGACCGGCGGTCGCGCCAACACCTCGGTGCTCGCCTTCGAGATGGTCAACCAGCAGCAGCGCTTCCAGAGCTACGGCCACGCGGCGGCGCTGGCGGTCGTGCTGTTCATCTTCGTCACGCCGCTGATCGTCTTCAACATCATCCAGATCCGCAAGCAGAGGGAGATCCGATGAGCACCGGCGTCGACGTCATCGAGCCCGTCACCGACACCCGTTCGGCACGGCAGGTCTCCCGCGACACGCGCAAGCACGAGGCGATGGCGCGCAAGCGCCTGTCGTCGAAGGGCGCGACGATCGCGGCACTCATCATCGCGATCTTCTGGACCATCCCCACGTTCGGCCTGTTCGTCACGTCGTTCCGCCCCGGATCGGACGTGCAGAGCACCGGCTGGTGGACGGTGTTCACCGACCCGTCGTTCACGCTGGAGAACTACCAGAAGGCGCTGACCTCCGGCGGCACCGCGCTGACGCTGGGGGAGTCGTTCCTCAACTCGCTGGCGATCACGATCCCGGTCGTCTTCTTCGCCCTCGCGGTCGCCTCGCTGCTGGCCTACGCGTTCGCGTGGATCGACTTCAAGGGTCGCAACCTCGCCTTCATCGCGGTGTTCGCGTTGCAGATCGTGCCGCTGCAGATGGCTCTCGTGCCGCTGCTGAGCCTGTTCTCCCGCGGCATGACGATCGGCGACGTGACCGTCTTCCCGGCCCTCGACCTCCGCGGGCTCGAGCACAGCTTCGCGACGGTCTGGATCGCGCACACGATCTTCGCCCTGCCGCTGGCGGTGTTCCTGCTGCACAACTTCATCGCGGAGATCCCCAGCGAGGTCATCGAGGCGGCGCGGGTGGACGGCGCCGGACACGGGCAGATCTTCTTCCGGATGATCCTGCCGCTGGCCGCGCCCGCGCTGGCGTCCTTCGCGGTCCTCGAGTTCATCTGGGTGTGGAACGACCTGCTCGTCGCGACGATCTTCGCGCCGTCGTCGTCGCTGCCGATCACCCAGTCGTTGAACTCGCTGTCGGGCACGTGGGGCGACCAGTGGTTCCTGCAGGCCGCCGGTACGTTCATCTCGATCATCGTGCCGCTGGTCGTGTTCTTCGCCCTGCAGCGCTTCTTCGTGCGGGGGCTCCTCGCGGGGGCGACGAAGGGCTGATCGTTCGGCACCGCCCTTCGGGGGAGCGGCGCGGAACTCGTGGGGACACGAGCCGCGCCGCTCCTTTAGTGTGAAGCCATGACCAGCCCCGCGCAGGACGTCGGCGTCGAGCTCGAAGAGGTGGATCCGGCCGTCGGCCTCCGCGCCGACGAGGTCGCCGCGCGCATCGCGGACGGGCGCTCCAACGCCTATCGGGCCGAGACGAGCCGCAGCGCCGCCAGCATCGTGCGCGCGAACGTGTTCACCCTCTTCAACGGCATCGTCTTCGCGTGCTTCGGCATCCTGTTCGCCCTCGGCCGCTGGCAGGACGCCCTCTTCGGCTTCGCGGCGGTGGCCAACGCCGTCATCGGCTCGGTGCAGGAGTTCCGCGCGAAGGCCGCGCTCGACAAGCTCGCACTGCTCAACGCCGCCGCCGCGCGCGTGCGCCGCGACGGGACCGAGCAGGAGGTGGCGCAGACGGAGGTGGTGCTGGGCGACATCCTGGTGCTGCGCGCCGGCGACCAGGTGCCGGCCGATGCCCGGATCGTGGGCTCGCGCGGCCTGCAGATCGACGAGTCGATGCTGACCGGCGAGTCGGATGCCGTGGACAAGCGCCTCGGCGACGAAGCGCTGTCCGGGTCGATCGTCGTCGGCGGCGACGGCGACGCGCAGGTCATCCGCGTCGGGGCCGACGCCTACGCGAACGCGTTCGCCGACGAGGCGAAGCGGTTCTCGCTGGTGGGCTCCGAACTGCGCGACTCGATCAACCGCGTGCTCACCTGGGTCGGGTGGGGGATCGGCCCGATCGGACTGCTCGTGTTGAACGCCCAGATGCAGGTCGCGGGCGGCTGGCGCGTCGCGTGGGAGACCGGCTCGTGGGTGCAGGCGGTGGTGAACACGATCGCCTCGCTCACCGCGATGATCCCGCTCGGGCTCGTGCTGATGACGTCGATCACCTTCGCGGTGGGCGCCGCACGCTTGGCCGCCCGACAGGTGCTCGTCAACGAGCTGCCCGCCGTGGAGGGCCTCGCCCGGGTCGACGTCATCTGCCTGGACAAGACGGGCACGCTCACCGAGGGCGAGATCGTCTACGACGACGCGTTCCTGCTCGACGAGGTCGACGGCTGGCGCCGCACGCTGGGCTGGTACGGCGCCGCGCCCGACGCCAACGCGACCGCACGCACCCTGCGCGAGCCGTTCGCCGCCGAAGCCGCCGCGCGCCCCCGCGTGGCGGCGGAGACCATCGCGTTCTCGTCGGCCCGCAAATGGAGCGCCGTCTCGTTCGACGCCGACGGCGACGCCGCCGGCACGTGGGTGCTCGGTGCGCCGGAGATGGTGTTCGGCGCGGCCGCGAGCGACGTCGCCGACCCGCTCGGCTCCGCGGTGGTCGCGCGCGCCTCCACCGGCCGCCGCACCCTCGTGCTCGCGTATGCGGCGAGCGTGCTCAGCGCCGACGACGCCGAGCACGAGCGACTGCCCGAGGGGCTCGAGCCCGTGGCGGTGCTGACCTTCCGCGAGAAGGTGCGCGCCGACGCCGCCCAGACGCTCGAGTACTTCCGCGCCCAGGGGGTCGGCATCCGCATCATCTCCGGCGACAACCCGCGCACGGTCGCGGCTATCGCGCGCGAGGTCGGCGTGGATGCCGCGGAGGGTTACGACGCCCGCGAGCTCCCCGACGACGACGCCGCGCTCGCCGAGGTGCTGGAGCAGCACACCGTCTTCGGTCGGGTGAGCCCCGATCAGAAGAAGCGGATGGTCGTCGCGCTGCAGTCGAACGGGCACACCGTCGCCATGACCGGCGACGGGGTCAACGACGCGCTCGCGATCAAGACGGCCGACATCGGCATCGCGATGAACTCGGGCGCCGCGGCCACGAAGGCCGTCGCCCGCCTCGTGCTGCTCGACGGGCGCTTCTCGCACCTTCCCGACGTCGTCGCCGAGGGGCGGCAGGTGATCGCGAACATCGAGCGCGTCTCGATGCTGTTCCTGACCAAGACCACGTACGCGACGCTGCTGGCGCTGCTCTTCGGGCTCCTGCTGCTCGAGTTCCCCTTCCTGCCGCGCCAGCTGTCCATCACCGATGGGCTGACGATCGGCATCCCCGCCTTCTTCCTCGCCCTGATGCCGAACGCGCAGCGCTACATCCCCGGGTTCCTGCGTCGCTCGCTGAGCTTCGCGATCCCGACCGGGGTCATCGTGGCGCTGACCCTCACCGCGTACACGCTCGTCGTCCGCGGCGCGGGCATCGAGGTCGACGAGCTGCGCACGGGCGCCACCATCATCCTCGCCGTCGTCGGCATCTGGATCCTCGCCGTGCTCAGCCGCCCGCTCAACCGCTACAAGGGCGCCGTCGTCGGGGGGATGTTCGTCGCCCTCGTCGTCATCTTCTCCGTCGCGCTGTCGCGGTCGTTCTTCCTGCTGGTCGATCCCGGCCAGGTCACCGCGGTCGTGGTGACCGGCGCGTGCGTGGCCGCGATCGTGCTGATCGAGGTCGTGCGCGCGATCCAGCGCCGCTACGTCGCGCGCGCCCTCGCCGATGCGGCTCCGGCGCATGCCGTCTCGCACACGCGGGAGGTCTCGCGTCCGGTGCCGGTCACGATCGCCGTCGCGCTGGTCTACCTCGGTGGTCTGGCCAGCGCCATGTTCGGCATCCTGTTCCTGCTCAGCCGCTACGACGTGCCGGGGTCGATGGTGATGAGCGTGTCGCTGATCGGCGTCGGGATCGTGCTGTTCGGCCTGCTGTCCGTGGCCGCCGCGTCGGGACTGGCCCGGGGCAGCGGGCTGTCGCGGCTGTTCGTGAGCGTGCTCGCCCTGGCGCTGATCGCGCTGCAGGCGTGGAGCCTCGCGGTCGACCACGACTGGGACGGGTGGTCGCTCGCCCAGATCGCCGTCCACGCGCTCGTGCTCGCCGCGCTGTGGGCGCCTCCCGCGCACCGCTTCTTCCGGCCCGTGCTCCACGCGAGCTGAGAGAGGATCGACATGAGCGAGCTCATCGTGACCGGCGGAGCGGTGTTCGACGGCGTGGAGCGCATCGACGCAGAGGCCGTGGGCGTGCGCGATGGCGTCATCGTCGCCGTCGGCGCGCGCGACGAGGTGCGCCGCGGGCTGCCGCACGCCGACGAGCTGGATGCCGCGGGCGGTCTCATCGCGCCCTCCTTCGCCGATGCGCACGTGCACCTCGGCCTCGTCGCCCTGGAGGGCCTCGACTGCACCCTCGACGACACCGGCTCGGAGCGGGGATGCCTCGAACGCATCCGCGCGCACGCCGAGGCGCTCGCCGACCCGCAGGCGTGGGTGCGCGGAGGCGGCTGGCGCGCCGAGTGGTTCGCCGGCGGCACGCCCTCGCGCGCGGCGCTGGACGCCGTCGTGCCCGACCGTCCGGTGCTGCTGCTCGACAGCGACCGGCACGGCGCGTGGGCCAACTCGCGCGCCCTCGCCCTCGCCGGGATCGACCGGACCACGCCCGACCCGCCCGACGGGCGCATCGTGCGGGATGCCGACGGCGAGCCGCAGGGCACCCTGAGAGAGGGCGCCGTCGACCTGGTGGGCCGCATCGCCCCGCAGCCGGGTCCCGACGCGCTCGCCCCCGGCATCCGGACGGCCGCCGACCATCTGCTCTCCCTCGGCGTGACGGGCTGGCAGGAGGCGGCGCTCGCCTCGTTCGGCAGCATCCCGGACTTCACCGACGCGTACCTCCTCGCGCTCGCCGCGGGCATGCGCGGGCGCCCCACCGGTGCGGTCTGGGTGCCGCGGGACCTGACGGTCGACGCCGTCGCGGAATTCGTCGCCGGCCTGCGGGAGCGCGCCGATCGAGCGGATGCCACGGGTTTCTCCACCCGCACGGCCAAGCTCATGCTCGACGGCATCGTCGAGTCGAAGACGGCCGCACTTCGCGGGGGCTACCCGGACGGATCGCGCGGGCTCAGCTACTTCCCCGACGCGGTCGTCCACGCCGTCGTCGCGCAGGTGAACGCGGCCGGCATCCCGGTGCACGTGCACGCCATCGGCGACGCCGCGGTCGCCCAGGCGCTGGACGCCTTCGCCGCGGCGGGGCCCGCACCCCACGGCGTGCGCAACCACGTCGCGCACGTGCAGGTCATCGATCCCGCCGACGTCCCGCGGTTCGCCGCGACCGGGACGACCGTCAACGCGCAGGCGCTCTGGGCGTGCCGCAGCGAGGTGATGCGCACCGTCACCGCTCCGCTGCTCGGTCCGCAGCGCAGCGCGTGGCAGTTCCCGTTCGGGTCGCTGTGGCGCTCGGGCGCGGCGCTGGCGATGGGATCGGACTGGCCCGTGTCGGCGCCCGATCCGTGGGCCGCGATCGGCGTCGCCGTCACGCGGAGGGAGGCGGACCATCCCGACGTCGACCCGCTGGGCGCCGACGAGTCCCTGCCGCTGGCGGTGGCCCTCGCGGCGTACACGAGCGGCTCGCACGCGCTCATCGGCGACGGGGCGGCGGGCCGGATCCGCGTCGGCGCCGCCGCCGACCTGGCGATCGCCGACCGTGACCCGTTCGCCGGCGCCGACGACGAGATCGCCCGTACCCGCAACGCTTGGACGATCGCGGCCGGGCACGTCATCGACGCGCGGCGGCACTCCGGCGCCGCCTCCGCCGACGTCTCGGCGCAGGCCTGTCCCGCCTGCGCCTGAGGTCTCAGCCGGTGCAGCCCAGGCCGGCGCGCAGCGAGGTCATCAGGTCGATCTCGGCGGACTGGGTGTCGATCACGCCCTGGGCCACCGTGAGCGCACGCGGCTCGTGTCCGAGCTGCAGCAGCGCCTGAGCCATGGGCAGCGCCCCCTGGTGGTGGCGGATCATCAGCCCCAGGAACGTGCAGTCCGCCGCGGTGCCCGTCTGCGCGCGCAGCGCGGCGAGCTCGTCCGCACTGGCCATACCCATCTGCGTCATCAGCTCGGCCTCGGACGGGCGGGCCGCACCCGTGCCGGCGTGCTGGTGCGAGGTGTCCGCGGCATCCATCCAGCCCATCAGCGGGCCGCCCGCCTGCGGCAGCCCCCACTTCACGAGCCAGTCGTAGAACTCGCCCTTCTGCGCCGACTGTGTCGTGGCGATGTCGTAGGCGAGCACGCGCACGTCGTCGTTGCGGGTCGTGCGGTAGATGTCCATCGCCATCTCGACGGCCTGACCGTGGTGCACCTGCATGTCGCGGGCGAACCCCGCCTCGGGCGAGTCGGATGCGGGGGCCGCCGCGGCCGCCGCGGCGCCGAACGTGGAGAATCGTCCGATCGCGAAGGCGAGGCCCGCGATCGCGAGGGCGACGATGAGCACCGCCCACCAGGGCGGCAGGGCGCGCGTCGAGGCTGGGGCGGTCACGACCGCTTGCCGGGACCGTCGATCGCGCCGGTGCACGCGGCGCCGGGCTCGGGCACGTTCTGGTTGCGCCAGTACTCCTCGAAGAAGGTCGGGATGCGGCTGTCGGTCGCGCTGTCGAGCTTCAGCTGCGCGTTCCAGGCGCTGAGCACGATGGGGGTCGGCAGCCCCTCGTACGGCGAGAGGATGACGTACGTCGACGGCAGCTGGGCCTTGAGTGCGTCGAGGTCGGCGCCGCTGACCTGGGTGGCGTCGTAGGTGACCCAGACCGCGCCGTGCTCGAGCGAGTGCACCGCGTTCTCGTTGGTCTGCGGCTGGTCGTAGATGCCGCAGTTGAGCCAGTACTGGTTGTGGGGGCCGCCGGCGGGCGGGTTCTGGGGATAGTCGACGGTGCCCGCGACGTGCTGCGTCTCGTTGGTGAAGGTCTCGACGCCCTCGATCGTCGCGCCCGTCCCACCGGCCTGGTAGGTCGCGGCGCGCGGGGCGAAGACGATCGAGGCCGCGATCACCGCGACGACCGCGACGGCGGCGACGCTGCCGACGACCCACCAGGTGAGGCGGCTGCGCCGGCGTCGCGCGAGCTGTCGCTGGTACTCGGCCAGCTTCTCCTGCTTCTGCTGCTCACGCTGCTGCTTGACGGTGAGCTCGATCTTGGCCTGCGTCGCGGGGTTGCCGCTGGCGCGCTTGCCGCGGGGGGTGGAGGGCGTCGGGGTCATGGAGAGGTCCTCGGCTCGGGGGCGGGCGGGGCCGGTCCGGGAGGGAGCGACCTTTCGATCGTATGCGCACGCATGACTTCGAGTCTGGGGAAAAGGTTAGGATCGGAACCGGCTCGAATCGTTTCGAGTCCTCATCGCCGATGTCGTCCCGCCTCGCTCGGCGCCGCGACACCTCCTCGGCCGCCGCGGCGGGCCTCGCCCGCCCCCGCCCGCTCCGCCCCGCCCTTCGCCCCCACCCGTCTGGAAACCGTGCGCGACAACCCCGCTTCCCGCCCCGCCTCCGCCGCCGCCGAGCGCACCGCCACCGGTGCGATCCGCACGTTGGGCCCGCATCCCGCGACGGCGCCCGTCGTCCTGCACCCGGGAGATGCGATCTCCACGCCGCGACGCGTGGTCTACATCATCCTGCTCGGCGCTCTCACGGCCCTCGGGCCGTTCACGATCGACCTGTACCTGCCGGCCTTCCCGACGCTGCAGGCCGACTTCCGCACCTCCGCGGCCGCGATCCAGCTGACCCTGACCGGCACCATGGTGGGCTTCGCGCTGGGCCAGCTGATCGTCGGGCCGCTCAGCGACAAGGTCGGGCGCCGCCTGCCCCTGCTCGCCGTCACGGCGCTGCACGTCGTGGCGAGCGTCGCGGCCGCGCTGGCCCCCGACCTGACGCTGCTCGCGATCGCCCGGGTGTTCATGGGCGTCGGCGCCGCGGCGGGCGGCGTCGTGGCCATGGCGATCGTGCGCGACCTGTTCGGCGGGCGCCGGCTGGTCGTCATGCTGAGCCGGCTCGCCCTCGTCTCCGGCGCGGCGCCCGTCGTCGCGCCGCTGATCGGATCGGCGCTGCTCACGGTCATGCCCTGGCGCGGCATCTTCGTGGTGCTCGCCGTGTACGGCGCCGTCATGCTCGTGGCGGCGATCGCGCTCGTGCCGGAGACCCTGCCCGCGGCACGACGCCGCGAGCGCGGAGCGACCACGGTGCTGCAGCGCTACCGAGCCGTGTTCAGCGACCGGGTGTTCGTGGGCGTGCTGATCATCGGCGGCATGTCGTTCAGCGGTCTGTTCTCCTACCTCTCCTCCTCGTCGTTCCTCTTCCAGGAGACCTACGGCTTCGACGCCCAGCAATACGGCCTGCTATTCGCAGCCAACTCGCTCGGTCTGGTCATCGGCGTCCAGGTGGCCGCACGGCTGGCGGCGCGCTTCGGACCGCAATGGGTGCTCGCCGTCTCGACCGGCGTGCTGGTGCTCGCGGCCGTGGCGATCATCGTCCTCGACCAGCTCGGGCTCGGACTCTGGGGCACGATGGTGCCGCTGTTCGTCTTCATGACGGCGTGCGGGTTCACCTTCCCCTGCGTCCAGGTGCTCGCACTCGACCGGCACGGCAAGGCGGCCGGCACCGCGGCATCCATCCTCGGAGCGACCAACTTCGGCGTCGCGGGGCTCATCTCGCCGATCGTCGGCTGGGTGGCCAAGGATGCCGGGATCACCGCGACCACCATGGCCTCGGTGATGGTCGGCTGCGCGCTCATCGGCTGCACCGCGCTGTGGGCGATCGTGCGGCCGTGGACGGTCGCGCGCCTCACGCCGTAGCGGATGCCGTCGGGCACAATGGGGCGATGAGAGCACCGACCGACGACGACCTCACCACCGTCGCGCTGCAGCGCCTCGTCGTGGGGGTGCTGCTGATCGCCGCCACGGTGTGGCTCGGCATCCAGGTGGTCGTCGAGGCCGACGTCAACGTGGACGAGTGGTGGAACGTGTTCGTCGATCGCTTCGCCTTCCTCGATCCGGCGGCCCTGGCGATGAACTTCCTCGGCGGGGGCTGGTTCGCGACCTTCGTCGTACCGCTCGGCGGCGTCGCCCTCCTGCTGGTGCTGCGCCGCCCGCGCGGCGCGCTGTTCGTCGTCGTCGCCTCGGTCGGCAGCGTCGCCCTCGTCCAGCTGCTGAAGGCGCTGTTCGGCCGCGCCCGTCCCGAGGACATGATCGTGTTCTCCGACCACGGCTCGTTCCCCTCCGGCCACACCGGCAACGCGGCCACGGTCGCCACGATCGCCGTCATCCTCTTCCCCCGGGTCGCCGTCGCCGTCGTCGGCGGCGCGTGGGTGTTCGCGATGGCGTTCAGCCGCACCCAGGTGCACGCCCACTGGCTGAGCGACACCGTCGGCGGCGCCCTCGTCGGCGTCGGCGCCACCCTCGTCGTCGCGGCCGCCTTCACGCGCGTGCTGGACCGTGAGAGCGAGCGGGTCCGCTCGCTAGGCTGAGCGCCATGAGTGCTGTCGACGATGCCGAGCTCGCCCGTCTGCAGGCCGAAGCGGAGGCCGCAGAGGCCGCGTTGAAGCTCGCCCAGGCCAAGGCGGCGCTCGCCGCCGCGCAGGCCGCCCGTGCGTCCGCACCGGCAGCAGCAGAGGAGATTTCCGCCCCGGAGGATGCTGCGGGCACATCAGCTCCTCCCGAGGTGATATCTCCTCCCGAAGCGCAGGCGGCGCAGGCGGCGCAGGCGGCGCAGGCGGCGCAGGCGCCGTCGGAGGTGGATGCCGCGGCATCCGGCCCCCTCGACGCCGACCAGGTCGCCGCCATCGCGAAGGGGTACACGTTCGAGGGGCTCACGCTCGACCTCGGCGCGCTGATGAACACCGAGCCGGTGCCCGCGGCGCAGATCCGGATCCCGCTCGCGATGATGAACCGCCACGGCCTGGTCGCCGGTGCCACCGGCACGGGCAAGACGCGCACCCTCCAGGGGCTCGCCGAGCAGCTCGCCGCAAAGGGCGTGCCCGTCTTCGCGGCCGACATGAAGGGCGACCTGTCCGGTGTCGCGACGCCGGGCGAGCCCAGCGACAAGCTGCGCGCCCGGACGGCGGCGATCGGGCAGGAGTGGGCGCCCGCGGCATCCGTGACCGAGTACTTCGCCCTCGGCGGCGTGGGCATGGGCGTGCCGGTGCGCGCCACCGTCTCCGGGTTCGGCCCGCTGCTGCTGAGCAAGGTGCTCGGCCTGAACGAGACTCAGGAGTCGAGCCTCGGCCTCGTCTTCCACTACGCCGACGCCAACGGGCTCGCCCTCGTCGACCTGTCCGATCTGCGGGCGGTGCTCACGTGGCTCACGAGCGACGAGGGCAAGGTCGAGCTGAAGGAGCTGGGCGGGCTGTCGGCGGCGACGGCGGGCGTCATCCTCCGCAAGCTCATCACCTTCGCCGACGACGGCGCCGACGTCTTCTTCGGCGAGCCGGAGTTCGACGTCCGCGATTTCCTGCGCACGGCGCCCGACGGTCGCGGCGTGATCTCGCTGCTGGAGGTGCCGGGCGTCGCCGACAAGCCCGCGCTGTTCTCGACGTTCCTCATGTACCTGCTGGCGGAGCTGTTCGAGATCCTCCCCGAGGTGGGAGATCTCGACAAGCCGAAGCTCGTGTTCTTCTTTGACGAGGCGCACCTGCTGTTCCGCGACGCGTCGAAGGCGTTCCTCGCGGCCATCACGCAGACGGTGCGGCTCATCCGCTCCAAGGGCGTCGGCGTGTTCTTCGTCACCCAGACGCCCAAGGACGTGCCGTCGGACGTGCTCGGCCAGCTCGGCTCCCGCGTGCAGCATGCGCTGCGCGCCTTCACGCCCGACGATGCGAAGGCGCTGCGGGCCACGGTCGGCACCTACCCGAAGAGCGGGTACGACCTCGAGCGCGTGCTGCAGGAGCTCGGCACGGGCGAGGCGATCGTGACCGTCATGAGCGAGAAGGGGGCACCGACCCCCGTCGCCTGGACACGGCTGCGCGCGCCGCAGGGGCTCATGTCGCCCACGCCCGTCCCCGACATCGAGCGGGCCGTGCACGCGTCGCCCCTGCTCGCGCAGTACGGGACGCCCATCGACCGTGAGTCCGCACGAGAGATCCTGACCGCGAAGATGAACGCGGCCGCGGAGGCGGATGCCGCCGCAGAGAGAGCCGCCGCGCAGGCCGCCCAGGCCAAGGCGGATGCCGCCGCCGCGCGCGAGCGGCAGAAGGAGTACGACCGCATCCTGCGCTCCACCGGCGGCACGGGCGCCTCGCGCACGTCGCGCACCTCGCGGGCCGCGCAGAAGTCCCCGCTGGAACAGGTCCTGAACGCGAAGTCCACCCAGACCATCCTGACCTCGGTCATCCGCGGCATCTTCGGCACCGGCCGCCGCTAGCCCTTCTCGAGCCGCTACCCCCCCGGCCGAGCCGCTACCCGCCGGCCCGCCCGCGCGGTAGCGGCTCGGCCGCGTCATGGCGGCTCGGGGGAAGGCGGGCTAGCGTGGCGGGCATGAGCGAACTGTCCACGCCCACCGGCCGCGAAGAAGCCCTGCGGGCCGTGCCGCGCGCCGACGGCAGCGCACCGCGCGCCCTCGTGCTCGGCGCCACCGGCTACATCGGCGGCCGGCTCGTGCCGCGGCTGATCGCGGCCGGGTACCGCGTGCGGGTCCTCGCGCGCGATCCCGCCCGCCTCGCGGCGTTCGACTGGGGGGACGAGGTCGAGGTCGTAGCCGGTGCGGCGGTCGATCGCCCCGCGCTCGCCCGGGCCTGCGACGACGTCGACGTGCTCTTCTACCTCATCCACTCGATGTCGGCGGGCGCGGGGTTCGAGGAGGCCGACCTCGCCGCCGCCCGGGCCGTCGCCACCGCGGCGGCCGTGGCATCCGTGGGCCGGATCGTCTACCTGGGCGGCCTGCACCCCGACGGGGTGCCCCTGAGCCCGCACCTGCGCTCGCGGGTCGAGGTGGGCGACGTGTTCCTGCGCAGCGGAGTGCCGACGCTCGTGCTGCAGGCCGGGGTCGTCATCGGCTCGGGGTCCGCATCGTTCGAGATGATCCGCCACCTCACCGAGGTGCTGCCCTACATGCCCGCGCCGAAGTGGGTGCGCAACTTCATCCAGCCGATCGCGGTGCGCGACGTCATGTACTACCTCCTGGGCGCGGCGCGGGTCGCCCCCGAGGTCAACCGCGCGGTCGACATCGGCGGTCCCGACGTGCTGCGCTACGGGCAGATGATGAACGGCTACGCGGTCGAAGCCGGGCTCCCGCAACGCCCGATCGCCCCGCTGCCGGTGCTCACCCCGGGTCTCGCCTCGCACTGGGTCAACGTCGTCACACCCGTGCCGCGCTCGATCGCGCGCCCGCTCATCGCCTCGCTGCAGAACGAGTGCGTCATGGACGATCACGACATCGACGCGATCATCCCGCCGCCGGAGGGCGGCCTCACCCCGTACCGCCGCGCCGTCGCACTCGCCCTCGGTCGCGTCGCGGCCGACAGCGTCGAGACGAGCTGGCAGGATGCCGAGGTCAGCGGGGTCCCGTCGGATCCGCTGCCGTCCGACCCGGAGTGGGCGGGGCGCACGGTCTACACCGACGTGCGCACGGCGGCCACCACCGCGGCGCCGGAGCGGCTCTGGGACGTCATCGAGGGCATCGGCGGGGAGAACGGCTGGTACTCGGCGCCCCTGCTGTGGGCGCTGCGGGGGTGGATGGACCGCCTCGTCGGGGGCGTCGGCCTCGTCCGGGGTCGCCGCAACCGTACGCGCGTCGCGGTCGGCGACGTGATCGACTTCTGGCGGGTCGAGAAGGTGGAGCCCGGGCGGCTGCTGCGCCTGCGTGCCGAGATGAAGGTGCCCGGGCTGGCCTGGCTCGACCTCGGCTGCGAGCCGGGCGCGGACGGCGGCGCGGTGTACCGTCAGCGCGCGGTCTTCTTCCCGTCGGGGCTGTCGGGGCGGCTGTACTGGCTGGCCGTGCTGCCGTTCCACGGGTTCATCTTCCGCGGGATGGCCAACCGGATCACCGCGGCCGCCGAGGCCGCGCAGCCGGCGGCATAGAATCGCGGGATGCCGCACCTGCGACCGTTCCGCGCCGGCGACGAGGCCGCGCTCGCCGAGGTCTGCCTGCGGACCGCGGATGCCGGTGCGGACGGCACCGGCATCCTGGACGACGACGACATCTGGGGCGCCGTCTTCGTGCTGCCGTACGCGGCTCGCCATCCCGACCTCGCCTTCGTCGTGGAGACCGACGACGGCCGCGTGGCCGGCTACGTCGTCGGCACCGATGACACGGACGCCTTCGAGGAATGGTTCCGCTCCGACTGGTGGCCGCGGGTCGGCGCGCGCTGGCCGCGGCGCGCCGCGGGTGGCGAGGAGGGGGAGGGCACCCGGCAGGATGCCGTCCTGGCGTATGCCGACAGCCGGCGCCCCGGCGCGGAACCGTACGCCGCGACCCATCCGGCGCACCTGCACATCGACCTCCTGCCCGAGCTGCAGGGTCAGGGATGGGGACGGCGGCTCATCGCCGCGCTCGTCGACGCGCTGCGCGCCCGCGGCGTCGCGGGCCTGCACCTCGTCGCCGCGGGCGGCAACGCCGGCGCGATCGCGTTCTACGAGCGCATCTGCTTCTCGCGTCTGGACGGCCCGACCGACGTCGCCGCGTTCGGCCTCGTGCTGTGACATCGGCTCGTCCGCCCGCGCGCCGCGGGAGGGCGGGGCGTAGGCTGGCGGCGTGTCGATGCCTGCCGCTGTGATCACCGTGTCCGACCGGAGCGCGGCGGGGGCGCGCGACGACGTGAGCGGCCCGGTCGCCGTGCGCGTGCTGCGCGAGGCGGGCTTCGCGTGCGCCGACGCGCGCGTGGTGGCCGACGGCGCCGACAGCGTCGAGGCCGCGCTGCGGGAGGCGATCGCCGCCGGCGCCCGCCTCGTCGTCACGACCGGCGGCACCGGCGTGGCGCGGCGCGACCGCACCCCCGAGGGCACGGCTCGCGTGATCGATCGGGAGCTCCCCGGCATCGCCGAGGAGCTGCGCCGCCGGTCGGTCGCCGAGAAGCCCGCGGGGATGCTGTCGCGCGGGCTCGCCGGCGTCGCCGGCACCGCCCTCATCGTCAATCTGCCCGGCTCTCCCGCCGCCGTGGCATCCGGGATGCCGGTGATCCTCTCCATCGCGGACCACGTCCGCCACCAGCTCGACGGAGGCGACCACTGATGGCCGTGCGCATCGCCCGCATCACCGACGAACCGCTCGATCTCGCCGTCCACATCGCCGCGGTCGAGGATGCCGCCGCCGGCGCCGTGGCCAGCTTCATCGGCACGGTGCGCGACCACGACCCCGACGCGCACGGGGCGGTCGTCGCGCTCGAATACTCGGCCCATCCCGACGCCGAGGCGACGCTGCACGACATCGCGGTCACCGCGGTCGGCGACCGCCGCGCGATCGTGGCGGTGAGCCACCGCATCGGACGGCTCGAGGTCGGCGACATCGCGGTCGCGATCGCCGTGGCCACACCGCACCGCGCGGAGGCGTTCGAGGTGTGCCGGGAGATCATCGAGGCGATCAAGCGCGAGCTGCCGGTGTGGAAGCGTCAGCTGGCCGACGACGGGTCGGCGGCGTGGAAGGGGCTCGGCGGCTGAACGCGGCGGTGCGCCGGGGTTCCGCGACCCGCGCTCAGCCTCCGGCGAAGGGCGGGAGCACGTCGATCAGGGTGTCGTCGCCGAGCGCGGCGTCGCCGTCGGTGCGCCGCCCGTCGACGAGCACGGCGCAGCGCGGCAGGATGCGCCCGAGGCCGGGGTACTCCGCCGCCCACGCGGCGCGCAGGGCCTCGAGGTCGTGCTCGCCGCGGACCTCCTCGTCGCGCCCCGCGAACTCGGCGGCGGCGGCGAAGTAACGCACCCTCGCCATCAGGCCTCCCGCGTCCAGTCGCCCGACTTGCCGCCGGTCTTCGCGATCAGACGCACGTTCTCGATGGCGGTCGCCTTGTCCATGCCCTTGACCATGTCGACGATCGCGAGGGCGGCGACGGCGACGGCCGTCAGCGCCTCCATCTCGACGCCGGTGCGGTCGGCCGTCCGCACGGTCGCGGTGACCTCGACGCCCTCGTCCGTGACGATCGCATCGACGACGGCGCCGTGCACGCCGATGACGTGGGCGAGCGGCAGCAGCTCGGGCGTGCGCTTGGCCGCCTGGATGCCGGCGATGCGCGCGACGGCCAGCACGTCGCCCTTGGGGACGGAGCCGTCGCGGAGGGCGGCGACGACCGGCGCGGCGCAGCGGACGAATCCGCGGGCGGTCGCGGCACGCACCGTCGGCTGCTTCTCGGTCACATCGACCATTCGTGCGTGACCGGCGGCATCCAGATGGGTGAAGCTCATGCGTCCCATCCTTCCAGCAGCATGACGGCGACCGGGTCGCCGGTGCGCACCTCGACGACCTCGGCCGGAACGACCGCGAGGGCGCGGGCACGGCCGAGTCCGCCGGCGAGATGCGACCCGGAGCCGCCCGCCGTCGCCGGGCGGACGGTCCACGAGCCGTCACGGTCGGTGTCGACGACCGCGGGCAGGTACTGCCGGCGTCCCTCCGGCGTGCGCCAGGGCGTTCCGGCGGGCAGCTGCAGGATCGGCCGGTGGATCGCGCGGCGACCCTGCAGCGCCAGCAGCGCCGGCCGGACGAAGACCTCGAACGACACCGCCGCGCTGACGGGGTTACCCGGCAACCCGAACAGCAGGGCCGCACCGGCCGGTGTCGGCAGCGTGCCGAAGCCCTGGGGCTTGCCGGGCTGCATGGCGATGCGGCTGAACGTCATCGCGCCGGACAGCTCGGCGCGCACGACCTCGAACGCGCCGGCACTGACGCCGCCCGAGAAGACGACGGCGTCGACGGATGCCGCACGCGCCGCCGACACCGCGTCGCGCAGCGCGGCGCCCTCGTCGTCGACGCTGAGGCGCGCGACGACATCCGCACCGGCCGCGGCGGCGAGGCCCGCGAGCAGGACGCCGTTGGACTCGGGGATCTGGCCGCGGCGCAGGGGCGTCCCGGCGGGGGTCAGCTCGCTGCCGGTGGACACGATCGCGACGCGGGGGCGCGCCGACACGAACGCCTCCGTCACCCCGGCCGCGGTCGCGGCGGCGATCTGCAACGGCCCGAGGACGGTGCCCTCCTCGAGGAGGATGTCGCCGGCGTGCACGTCGTCGCCGGCACGGCGGACGAAGACGCCCGGACGGGCGGGTGCGCGCAGCACCCGGGCGGTGTGCAGCGAGTCCGCCAGGCCGCCGGCGGTGTCCTCGAAGGGGACGATGGCGTCGGCATCCGCCGGCACGGGGGAGCCGGTCATGATGCGCGCGGCCTCGCCCGCACCCAGACGGGGGTCGTCGCTGGTGCCGGCCGGCAGATCGGCGACGACGCGGAGCACGGCGGGGGCGTCGCCGGTCGCGGCGGCGACGTCGGCGAAACGCACCGCGAAGCCGTCCATCGCCGAGTTGTCGAAGACGGGGATGTCGAGGGCCGCCCGCAGCGGCGCGCGCAGCGTGCGGCCCGCCGCCTCCTCCAGCGCCACGGTGGCCGCCGCGAGCGGCCGCACCGCGGCGAGCACATCGCCGAGCTGCTCCTCGACGGTCCGCAGCGCCGGCGGCGTCGTGTCGGCGGCGCTCATGCCTGCTGCCAGGCGGCGAGACCGCCGACGAGGATGTCGGCCTCGACCCCGCGGGCGCGGAGGACCTCGGCGGCGTGGCGGGCGCGCACGCCGTGGGCGCAGATGACCACGACACGATCGTCCTCGACCCGGTCCGGGTCATCGAGCAGGTCGCCGAGGGGGATCAGGACCGACCCCGCCACGATGCCGCCCTGGGTCTCCCACGGCTCCCGCACGTCGAGGAGGGTGGCCCCGGCATCCTGTGCGGAGAGCATCTCGGATGCCGTCAGCTCACGGATCCCGTCCGTCGCGGGCGCCGGCGGCACGGGCGCGGAGGTGCGCTCCGCCGCCGCGTGCAGGGCGACCTCGGTCTGGGTGGCGCGAAGGGCGTCGATGACGAGCACGCGACCCAGCAGCGGCTCGCCGACGCCCACGACGAGCTTGATCGCCTCGGTCGCGAGGATGCCGCCGACCTGCAGGCACAGCGCGCCCAGCACGCCCACCTCGGCGCAAGTGGGCGGCTCGCCCGCGGCGTCGGCGGGGTGCAGGTCCGACAGGCGGACGGCCTCCGTCCCCGCGGGCGGTGCGCTCCAGAAGACGGTCACCTGGGCGTGGAACTCCTGCACCACGCCCCAGACGAGCGGGATGCCGCGGGCCTCGCAGGCCGCCGCGACCGCGGTGCGCGTGGCGAACGTGTCGCTGCCGTCCACGACGAGGTCGACGTCGGCGAGCAGGCGCTCGGCGTTGTCGGCGGTCAGGCGCTCCCGCACCGCCGTGACGACGGTCTCGGGCGAGAGGTCCGCGGCCACCCGCACGGCCGAGTCGGTCTTGGGGGCGCCGATGTCGGCGTGGCGGTGCAGGAGCTGTCGCTGCAGGTTGGTCTGATCCACGTCGTCGTCGTCGATCACGGTGAGACCGCCGACCCCGGCTGCCGCGAGGGCCATGATCACGGGGGAGCCGAGTCCGCCCGCGCCGACGACGGCGATGCGCGCGGCGGCGAGGCGGCGCTGACCGAGATCGCCGATGCCGGTGAGGACGAGGTGGCGCTGCGTGCGCGCGCGCTCGGCCGTGGTCAGCGCGGGGACAGGGTCGACGAGGGGAGCGAGGGGCACGGTGTCAGCGTAAACCGCGGCATCGACGGCGGGGCCGGTACGGGTGTCACGGACCCGGCGATTTCCGCGGATGCGGGGAGTACGTGTCACTTTCTCCGCAGATGAGCGATATCGTCGCCGTATGCGCTCGTATCGCATCACCGAAGCCGCCCGTCTGCTGGGCGTGAGCGACGACACCGTGCGTCGCTGGATCGACCACGGCGTCCTGCCGACGACGGGCGAGTCGCCCGCGCGCGTGCCGGGCGACGCGCTCGCCGCGCGGGCCGTGGAGACCGCCCGCGCCGCCGCGGATCCCGGCGACGCGCTCTCGAGCGCGCGCAACCGCTTCGTGGGCCTGGTCACCCGGGTGCAGATGGACGGGGTCATGGCGCAGGTCGACATCCAGTCCGGGCCGCACCGCGTCGTGTCGCTCATGTCGGCCGAGGCCGTGCGCGACCTGGGCCTCGAAGCCGGTGCGCTCGCCGTCGCGATCGTCAAAGCCACGAACGTCATCGTCGAAACCCCCCAGGAGCACTGATGCGCACGCGACGCGGTCCCGCCCTCGCCCTCCTCGCCGCGGCGGCCCTCGCGCTGGCCGGATGCGGCGCCGCCGGCGCGGCCACGGATGCCGCGCCGGCGGCGACCGCCCCGGCATCCGCGTCGGCCGACGCGCTGTCGGGCGAGCTCACGGTCTTCGCGGCGGCGTCGCTGAAGGCCGCGTTCACCCAGCTCGCCGAGGCGTTCGAAGCCGCCCATCCCGGCGTGAGCATCCGGCCGATCAGCTACGACGGTTCGTCCACTCTCGCCACCCAGCTCGTCGAGGGGGCGGCGGCCGACGTCTTCGCCTCGGCCGATCAGAAGAACATGCAGAAGGTCGTCGACGCCGGGCTCGCGGCGGCGCCGCAGCCGTTCGCGACGAACGTGCTGACGCTGGTCGTGCCGAAGGGCAACCCGGGCGGCGTGACGGGGCTGGCCGATCTCGCGACGCCCGACCTGTCGGTCGTGCTGTGCGCCGCCGAGGTGCCGTGCGGCGCCGCATCCGCCACTCTGCTGGCCGACGCGGGCGTCACCGCGTCCGTCGACAGCTACGAGCAGAACGTGACGGCGGTGCTGACCAAGGTCGCCAGCGGCGAGGCGGATGCCGGCCTCGTCTACGTCACCGACGCGAAGACCACGACCGACGTCCAGACCGTGACGACCGCGGGGGCCGACGCCGTCGTCAACACGTATCCGATCGTCGCCCTCGCCGGCGCCGCGAACCCGGCGGCGGCCGAGGCGTTCGTCGCCTTCGTGCTGTCCGACGACGGCCGCGCGGTGCTCGCCGGGCTCGGCTTCGGGCAGCCGTGATGATCGCCGGGCAGCCGCGATGATCGCCGGGCAGCGCGCATCGCGCGGGTTCGTGCCGCAGGCGCTGCTCGTGCCGGCCGTTGTCGGGGTCGCCTTCCTCGTGCTTCCGCTGACCGCGCTCGTCGGTCGCGTCGATCCGTCCACACTGTGGGCGGACGTCACCTCGCCTGCCGCCGTGTCGGCGCTCGGCCTCTCGCTCGGAACGGGTGCCGTGGCGACGGCGGCGTGCGTCGTGCTGGGCGTGCCGCTCGCGCTCGTGATCGCCCGGTCGGGGCCGCGGCTGGCGGGAGTGCTGCGCGCGGTCGTGACGGTTCCGCTCGTGCTCCCGCCGATGGTCGGCGGCGTCGCGCTGCTGTTCCTCCTCGGCCGCAACGGCTGGCTGGGACAGCTGCTCGCGGGGGCGGGGCTGCGCATCCCGTTCACGACGACCGCGGTCGTGATCGCGCAGACGTTCGTCGCACTCCCGTTCCTCGTGCTGGCGCTCGAGGGAGCCCTGCGCGCGACCGGCGTGGGCTACGAGCATGCCGCGGCGGCGCTGGGGGCGGGACGGTGGCGGATCCTCTGGCGGATCACGCTGCCCCTGGCCGCGCCCGGCCTGCTCGCCGGGGTCGTGCTGTGCTTCGCGCGGGCCATCGGAGAGTTCGGGGCCACGGCGCTGTTCGCGGGCAACGCGCCGGGCGTGACGCAGACGATGCCGCTCGCGATCTACACCGCCTTCAACGGGGCGGGTGTCTCGCAGGGCACCGCCGTCGCCCTGTCGTTGCTGCTACTGGTGACGGCGGTGGGCGTGCTGCTTCTCGTCCGAGCCTGGCGGCCGATGCCGGGGGCGGGGCGGTGACCGTGGCCGCGCTCGACGCGCACGTCGTCGTGCGCCGCGACGCGTTCGTGCTGGATGTCGCGATTTCCGCGGCCGTGGGGGAGATCGTCGCCGTCATGGGACCGAGCGGCGCGGGCAAGTCGACCCTGCTGGATGTCGTGTCGGGACTGATGCGCGCGAGCGCCGGGGAGGTGCGTGTCGGAGGTGAGGTCGTCTCGTCGCCCGCGGTGCAGGTGGCGCCGCAGCGGCGGGGTGTCGTGCTGCTCGGCCAGGATCCGCGCCTGTTCCCGCATCTGTCCGCGCGCGACAACGTCGCGTTCGGGCTGCGCGTCTCCGACGATGCCGGGAGGGCGGCTGCCCGGGTCGCGCGCCGTGCGCAGGCGCAGCGCTGGCTCGAGAACGTCGGGCTGCCGGGTGTCGGCCACCGCCGGCCCGCGGAGCTCTCCGGCGGCCAGCAGCAGCGGGTGGCCCTCGCCCGCGCCCTCGCGACCGCGCCGCGGCTGCTCCTGCTCGACGAGCCCTTCACCGCGCTCGACCCGGTGACGGTCGCCGATATCCGCCGTGTGCTCGCCGCGCATCTGCGCGCTTCCGGCACGACGACGCTGTTCGTGACGCATGACGTCGTGGATGCCGTCACCCTCGCCGACCGCCTCGTCGTGATCGAGGACGGCCGGGTGTCGCAGCAGGGACCCGCCCGCGAGGTGCTCACGACGCCCGCGACCGACTTCGTCGCGGCGCTCGGCGGGGTCAACCGCGTGCCGGGTCGGGTGCAGGCGGGGGTGTGGACGGCCGGTGCGGTGCGCCTTCCCGCGCCCGGCCTCTCCGACGGCGACGCCGTGGCGCTGATCCCGACCGGCGCGGTCCGGGTGCGGTCCGCGCGGGGGGCAGGGGAGAGGGATTCGGCTGAGGTGGCGGCCGTGGGCGCCTCGGCACCCGGCATCCGCTGGAACGCCAGGGTGGTGCGGATCGAGGCGACCGCCGCGGGTGTCCGCCTGCACACCCGCGAGCCCGCCGTCGTCTGCGAGCTCGCGATCGCCGAGTTCGCCGCCGCCGACGTCGCCGAGGGTGACGAGGTGCGTCTGTCGATCGGCGCGACCGACGTGCGGGTCGCTGCCCGGTGATCTCAGCAGCTCGAACGCGTTCCGGTACGCGGAGGCGCCGACGTGTGCGCGCCGGGGTTCTCTCCCACGGTGTTTGTGGCTTTTGCGTGATCGTCTCCTGATACGGCACGCTGATCCCACGAGGGAGGGGCGCGCCGATGATGCCATATGACTCGCGGCGGGTGCGTCGTCGGCTGCTCGAGCGGAGCGCACCCCCTGTCACGATCCGGCTCGGCGCAGCGGTCGGGGCTGGACTGGTGTTCGTCGTGGTGGCGGTGATCGTCGCGCAGTGGCATTGGGCTGTGTTGGCTTTCGGCGTCCTCGTCGCCGCGGCGACCGCAGAGTTCATGCGTTCGATGCAAGACCGGGTCAGTCTCTGGCCGCTGTGGGGCTGGTGGTTGGCAACGACCTTCGTCGTTCCATTGGTGCTGTTGCTGTTCGCGAAGTCGGCGATTCCCGCAGAGGTCGGCATGAAGCTGATGCTCTTAGTGAGCTGGGCGACGTTCGGCCTTGCGAGTTCGAGGACGCTGGAGCGACTCGTCATGAGGCGCCTGCCCAAGAATGCGCGCCTCGATTGGATCGCCGCGGCGGCTTCGGTTGTCCTCGGTGCGCTCGGCGGGTTGGCAGTTCCGCTGGCCGCCATAGATCTCGTTGCAGCGCCGCGGTCGGTCGAGGCGTACGCAGTCGCGGTGACGTGCAATGGCGTGCGGGTGCCTGCCGTCGGGATTTCTCCGACGGTGTACGTCGATTCGCGCCCCAGTGAGACATTCGTGGCCGACGCGCAGGGCCGGGTGCAGTATGAGTTGCCGGTCTACTGGGAGACCTACCGGATGGATCTTCCGAACGCGGACAACAGCGGGATTGCTCGAACGGAGCACTGGAAGCAGGGGCTCGAGGGGGTTTACCCCGAAGTCCTCAGCACTCTTCTGTCGTTCGGGCTCGTGCGCGACTCTCTCGACTACGTAGAAGGGGGCTGGGAGGTTACTCAGCGGAACTGCGATCTCGCGCCCTGACAACGCTGTTCAGGCGCGTGGCAAAGCGGCCGTCGTCGATCCACTCTCACGGCTCAGCCGTCCGCAGACTCCCGTCTGTCCGATCGGGTGGTGTCGGAGGATGTGTCGTCGGTACTCATCCCCGCTGACGCTTCCCGTGCGTGGTGCTCAGAACGGTGGTGGGTCGTCGGTGTGCGGGACGAATCGGACGAGGCTGGGTGGGTGGTCTTCGTAGTGTCGTCCGGCCGGTGAGGTCCATTGGAGGGTTCCGTGGCCGAGGTGTCGGACCTGCCAGGCGGTGTGGTGTTTGACGGTGTGGTGGCGGCGGCACAGGTGGGCGAGGTTGTCGGGTGCTGTGGGGCCGCCGTCTGCGGCTGCGGTGGTGTGGTCGTGGTCGCACCGGTGGGCGGGGCGGGTGCAGCCGGGGGTGCGGCAGCGTTCATCCCTCGCAGCGAGGTAACGGCGGATCTCGGCGGACGGCCGGTACCGGTCGACGGCGACGGGGACGCCGGTGGCCGAGTCGATGAACACCCGATCCCACCCGGGGGCCAGGGCGGCCAACCGTCGGGCGATCGCGGGGTCGATGGGCCCGTACCCGGCGAGCAGGGGCGGGCCTCCGTCGGGGTCACCGGCGAGGGTGAGGGCAGGGACCGTCACCTGGATCTGCGCCGTCACCGCTTCCACTCCGGCGCCAGTGGCGCGGGTGGAGGGAGTAGCGGTCAGGAGCAGGTCGGTGAGGATGTCCGCGCGCACCTGCGCGAGCGTGCGGGAGTCCTTCACGGCGGTCGTGACCGTGGGCGTGGTCGTGCAGGTCACGTCGGTGGCGCGAGCGGGGCCGGTGGCGGGGGTGGGGCCGGTGATGAGCGTCTCGTCACACCGGGTGTCGCTCGTGCCCCGCGCGACGCACGTGTTCACATCGGTGTCGACACCGCCGAAGGCATCCGCGTCGGCGGCATCCGCGGCACCGTCGCTGTCCTCGTCGGTCTGATCGAGGATCGCCCGACCCCGGGCGGTCAGGGTGTCGTGGATCGCGTGGGCGAGCGGCGCGGGAAGATCCGCGATCAACCGGGCCATCCCGTCGTCGAGGGGGAACAAGCGGACGGAGCGTTCGTCATACGCTCGCTGCGCAGCCTCAGTGAACGCGGCAGGGTCAATAGTCGCCGCGATCGCCTTCGCCGCCGCGCTCATCCGCGCAGGCGACTCCGACCGGGCCGCCTGCAGAGCGAGGGTTTCGTACCGTGACCGGTCCTCCTCGGTCGTCAACATCGTGCCGGTGCGGCTGATCGCCCACGCATGAGCGGCATCGATCTCCCCGCACGCCCACACCTCAAGCGTCCGCGGGAACAGGGTCGTCAGCAGGTAGGCCTCCGACATCCGCCGTTGCACACCCCGATCCGACACCCGCAATGCCATCGCGAGCTCGAGAGCGACTTCCCGCAACGGCAGATCCGCATCCGACGACCGCACCGACCCACCCCGCTGCTGCGCCTCCTGCCTGAGTACCGCGGCACGTTCCGCGACCAGTCCCACGGCATCGGCCAGGAACCTCGCCTCCGCGGCCTGCGCGGCAGCCGCACGACGCCGCGCATCCACGACACCGGTCACCACGGCATCCAACCCGGGCCAGGTCGTATCACCCTCACGGGTACTCGTCAGCGCGTGCATCATCACCCCTGACCCGGCCACGACCGGAGGACAGGACCCGCAACAGAAGGTGGGCACGCGCGGGGTTTCTTCCCTCCATAATAGAACAAAGCTTCGAAGAGCGCAAGAGAACATTCCCCTCGGCCCGCGCCGTCCATCGGGCGGGTAGCCTCGGAGCATGGTCGCCGTCCCGCTCACGCTGCGCGCAACGACGCACGCCGCGCGACAGGACGGCGCCGTTTCCGCGCCCCGGTCGACGTCGCCGGCAGCGCCCGGCGCCCCGCTCGTCGACCGCTTCGGCCGGGTGCACCGTGACCTGCGCATCTCACTCACCGACCGCTGCTCGCTCCGCTGCACCTACTGCATGCCCGAGCAGGGCAACGAGTGGCTCGCGCGCACCAGCATCCTCTCCACCGACGAGATCGTCCGCGTGGCCGCGGTGGCCGCGGCATCCGGGATCACGACGTTCCGCCTCACCGGTGGCGAGCCGCTCCTGCGCGCCGACATCGTCGACGTCGTGCGGCGCCTTGCGGCGATCGAGGGTCCGAGCGGCCCCGTCGAGATCGCCCTGACGACCAACGGCATCCGGCTGGGGGAGGTGCTGCCCGACCTCGTCGCGGCGGGACTGCAGCGGCTCAACATCTCGATCGACACGCTCGACCGCGAGCGGTTCCGCGAGCTCACCCGGCGGGACCGGCTGGACGAGGTGCGCGCGGGGATCGCCGCCGCCGCGGCGTCGGGTCTGCGACCGCTCAAGCTCAACGCCGTCGCCATGCGCGGCGTGAACGAGGACGAGCTCGCCGACCTGGTCGCCTTCGCGCTCGACCACGGCGCCGAGATGCGCTTCATCGAGCAGATGCCCTTGGATGCCGGGCACACGTGGGACCGCTCGCAGATGGTCACCCGCGACGAGATCCTCGCCGCTCTCGCCGCCCGGTGGACCCTCGATCCGATCCCCGGGCGGGGCGGAGCGCCCGCGGAGCGCTTCCTCCTCGACGGCGGTCCCGCGACGGTCGGCGTCATCGCCTCGGTGACGGCCCCCTTCTGCGGCGCGTGCGACCGGCTGCGGCTGACCGCCGACGGGCAGCTGCGCAACTGCCTGTTCTCGAACGACGAGTACGACCTGCTGCCCGTGCTGCGCGCGGCCGGCTCCGACGACGCCGCGATCGACGCCGTGCTGCACGACTGCGTCGCGGGCAAGCTCCCCGGCCACGCGATCGACGATCCGTCGTTCCTGCAGCCGCATCGCGGGATGAACGCGATCGGCGGCTGAGCCGCATCCGGCGCGCCCGGGTCAGGCCTCGATGCGACCTCCGGCGAGGCGCACCGTGCGGTCGACGAGTCCGGCCGGCACCTCGACGTGCGAGATCAGGACGACGGCTCGATCGGGACCGACGGCCGACAGCAGGTCGGTGAGCAGCGCATCCGAGGCGTCGACGTCGACACCGGCGGTGGGCTCGTCGAGCACCAGCACGGGGAAGCCGTGCAGCAGCGCCCGCGCCAGGGCGATGCGCTGGGCCTGCCCTCCCGACACGAGCGCGCCGCGCTCCCCGACGCGCGCGTCCAGTCCGCCGCGCTCGTGCAGCCAGTCGCCCAGACCGACCCGCTCCAGCACGGCCTCCAGCTCGGCATCCGTCGCGGTGTCGTGGGCGAAGAGAAGATTCTGCCGGATGTCCTCGTCGAAGAGCATCGGCTGCTGTTCGCACAGTCCGACCGTCTCCCGTACGTCGTCGGGATCGAGATCGGCGACGTCGACGCCGCCGATCGTGTAGCGCCCGCGCACGGTGTCGAGGAAGCGGACCAGCACGTGCGCCACGGTCGTCTTGCCCGCGCCGCTGGAGCCCACCACGAGCACGCGCTCGCCCGGGGCGATCGACAGGTCGAGGTCGTGCAGCGCGTCCTCCTGCGCCGACGGCCAGCGCGCCGACACGCCGTGGAGCACGATGCCGTCGCCCAGATCGGGGCCCGTGCCGACCGCCGGGACGGTGGCGATCGGGATGCCGGCCGGCACCGTGTCGGGCACCGCCTCGGCGATGCGTGCGGCCGCCGCGCGCACCTGACGCCAGGCGGATGCCGCGGCGGGAACGGCGGTGAAGACCTCGAACACGGCCATCGGCACGAGCACGACGACCGCGAAGGCGGGACCGGTGATCGTGCCGTCTCCGACGGCGCCCACCGTCGCGAGCACGGCGAGCAGCGACGCGGCACCGGCCAGCACCGACACGAGAGCCGTCGAGCCCGCCTGCGCGCCGGCGCGGCGGGTGACCGCGCGGCGCAGCTCCGCGTCGGCGGCGGCGATCCGTGCCGCGCTGCGCCCGGCCGCGCCGTACGCGGTCAGCACGTCGAGGCTCGCGAGATGGTCGAGGACGGCGTCGGCGAGCCGGGCCCGCAGCGGGGCGATCGACCGCTCGGCCCGCGAGCCGGCGAGCCATCCCCAGCCGACCGCGACGAGCGCCGCGACGACCAGGCAGGCCAGGAGGGTGAGCGCAGCCGGCCACCAGACGACCGCGACGAGCACGACGGCGCCGAGGGCGACGGCCGCCGACGACACGAGTGGCAGCACCACCCGCAGCGGCAGGTTCTGCAGCTCGTCGACGTCGTCGACGAGAGCGCCCAGCACCGACCCGCGGCGGGTGCGGGTGAGGCCGTCCGGGGCCAGCGGGATCAGCCGTCGCACGAGATCGGTGCGCGTGACCGCGAGCTGGCGCAGGGCCGCATCGTGGCTCGCGAGCCGTTCGGTGTAGCGGAAGGCCGCGCGGCTGAGGGCGAACGCCCGCACGCCGACGACGGCGGCCGACAGGTACATCACGGGGGGCTGCTCGCTGGCGCGGACGATCAGCCACGCGCTGCAGGCGAGGAGTGCGACCGCGGAAGCCTCGGACAGGAAGCCGGCGGCCGCGCCCGGCCAGAACCGTCGCAGCGACGGCATCGCGCGCCGGAGCACGTCGGTCGTCGTGGTCACCTCGTCACCTCCTCGGCGGAGACGGCGGGAACGGCGGGGACGGCGGCGCGGGTGACCTCGGCGCCGGTGACGGCGACCACGCGGTCGGCGATCTCGCGTGCACTGCGGCGGTGGGAGATGAGCAGCACCGTCGCGCCGGCGTCGGCGAGCTCGCGGATGCCGCGCCAGAGGGCGGCCTCCGTCGCGGCATCCAGGGCCGAACTGGGCTCGTCGAGGGCCAGCACCGACGCGTGGCCGCGCAGGTGCCGGTACGCGGCGCGTGCGACGGCGACCCGCTGGGCCTGTCCTCCGGACAGACCCGCGCCCTGGACTCCGAGATCGAGGTCCGGGTCGAGCTCGTGCGCCTGCGCGATCCGCAGGGCGCGGACGACGAGGTCGTGTCGGGCGGCCGCATCGGCATCCTCGTCACCGAGCGCGACGTTCGCGGCGATCGTGCCGGCGACGAGTCCGGGACGCTGCCCCGCCCACGCGAGCCAGGTCGCCGACGGCAGCGCGCTCACCGGCATCCCGTCGAGCTCGGCCGTGCCGTCGAACCTGGCGGCGCCGAGCAGCGCCGCGAACACGCTCGACTTTCCCGCGCCGCTCGGCCCTTCCAGAAGCGTGACCGTTCCCGGCGCGGCGTCGAAGTCGACCGGTGCCAGCGTCGATTCCCCGCGGCGCACGCGGAGCTCGCGGACCACGAGGTGCCCCCGCGGCCCGGGAGGGAGCGCGGGCGCCGCGGCGCGCGCGGCCTCTCCGCCGGATGCCGCCGACGCGCGGGCCTCGTCGAGCACCGCGAACACGTCCTCCGTCGCGGCCACGCCCTCGGCGGCGGCGTGGAACTGCACGCCGACCTGGCGCAGCGGCAGGTAGGCCTCGGGGGCGAGCAGCAGCACGAACAGGCCGACGGCGAGCGTGATCGTCCCGTCGATGAGGCGGAAGCCGATGGACACGGCGACGATCGCCACCGAGATCGAGGCCAAAAGCTCGAGCGCGAAGCCGGACAGGAACGACACGCGCAGCACGCGCATCGTCTCGGTGCGGTAGGTGTCGGTGACCTTCTCGATCGAGCCGGCCGCGCGGTGCTGGCGGCCGAACACCGTGAGGGTCGACAGCCCCTGGACGGTGTCGGCGAAGCGTGCGGCGAGCCGCCCGAGCGTGCGCCACTGCCGCTGCTGGACGGTGCGCGTCGCGAGCCCGATGAGCACCATGAACAGGGGGATGAGGGGGAGGGTCAGCAGGACGGTCAGCCCCGAGATCCAGTCCTGCCACCACATGACGGCCAGCAGGACGGGCGTCGCGATGGCCGTGAGGACGAGCTGCGGCAGGTAGCGCCCGAAGTAGGCGTCGAGCGCCTCCAGCCCCCGTCCCGCGGTCACGGCCAGGCGGGCCGTGTTGCGTCCCGCGAGCCAGCCCGGGCCGAGGATGCCGACGGCATCCACCAGCTGCGCCCGCAGCTGGGCCTGCACGCGCGCGGCGGCCCGCGCGGACAGCACCTCGCGCGCCCACAGCAGCAGTGCCCGCACCGCCACGACGCCGCCGAGGGCCAGGAGCGTCGCGGTGAGCTCGGCCCACGGCATCCCCTCGATCGCGCGGGTGATCGCGTGGGTGAGCAGCCAGGCGAACGCGACGACGACGGCCGTCTGCGCCGCTCCGATCAGGGCGATCGCGACGAAGAACGCGCGGGATGCCGACGCGTACCGCAGCAGGCGCGGGTCGACGGGTCGCACGCGTGTGTCTGCCATCCTTCGATCCTGCCTCATCCTTCATCCCCCGCGAGCCGCCATCACACGGCCGAGCCGCCACGTTCCGGCCGGCCGAAGCATGTCGGCTCGAACAGAACGTGGCGGCTCGGCGGTGAGTGTCAGTGCGCTTCGGCCAGCTCGGCCTTCTCGATCGTCGAGCGGGTGATGCGCTTGCGGAACACCCAGTAGGTCCACGCCTGGTAGGCGAGCACCAGCGGCAGGAAGATCAGCGCGGCCCACGACATGATCTGCAGCGTCATGGTCGTGCTGGAGGCGTTGGAGATCGTCAGGCTGAACGCGTCGTCGGTCGTCGACGGCATCACGTACGGGAACAGGGCCAGCCACAGCGTGAGCACCGCGAAGACGATCGTCACGGCGCCGGCGGCGAAGGCCTTGCCGTCGCGGTCGGCGATGTTGAGCCACACCGACAGCAGCAGCGCGACCGCGGCGATGACGCCGCACGCGATGACGGCCCACAGCAGCGGCGCCTCGCGGCCCGCGGCGATGAAGATCGTCCAGACGACCGTGCCCGCGGCGAAGATCACGGTGGGGATCGCGAGCTTCTTGCCGAGCGCCTGCGCGTCGTGGTGCACCTGCCCGTCGGTCTTCAGGCCGACGAAGTACACGCCGTGCAGGAAGAACAGCAGCAGCGTCGTCACGCCCACCCACAGCCCATACGGGTTGAGGAGCGTGAACAGCGAACCGGTGAAGTTCTTGTCGGCGTCGATCGGCACACCCTGCACGATGTTCGCGACCGCGACGCCCCACAGCAGGGCGGGCACGGCCGAGCCGACCACGATCATCGCGTCGAAGCGGCGCTTCCACCGCAGGTCGTCGCGCTGGTGGCGGTACTCGAACGAGACGCCGCGCGCGATGAGCGCCAGCAGGATCAGCAGCAGCGGCAGGTAGAACCCGCTGAACAGCGTCGCGTACCACTCCGGGAACGCCGCGAACAGACAGGCGCCGGCGACGATGACCCAGGTCTCGTTGAGGTCCCACACGGGGCCGATCGTGTTGATCACCTGGCGGCGCGACACCTCGTCCTTGCCGAGGAAGGGCAGCGACATGCCGACACCGAAGTCGAAGCCGTCGAGCACGAAGTAGCCGACGAACAGCACTCCGACGATGAAGAACCAGAGATAGGCGAGGTCCATGTCAGCTCCTAGTAGACCGTGGACGGGGTCTGATCGACCGGGACGTCGGACGGATCGGGGTCACCGGGCTCGGGCAGCGGCTGCGGGCCCTCCTTGACCGTCTTGAAGATGAGGCCGAACTCGACCACCGCGAGGATCGCGTAGATCGCGGTGAAGGCGATGAGCGAGATCAGCACGGTCCAGCCGGGCACGTTGGGCGAGACGCCGTCCTCGGTGAGCATGAGGCCGAAGACGATCCAGGGCTGGCGTCCCATCTCGGTGAAGATCCAGCCGACGAGGATGCCGAGCAGGGCCAGCGGAGCCTGCCAGATGGCCAGCTTCCACATCCAGCCGGCGACGGGGCGCTTCGCCTTCTTGCGCGTCACCCACAGACCGGCGACGGCGATCGCCGTGGCGAGCAGGCCGAAGCCCATCATCCAGCGGAAGGCCCAGTAGGTGACCCACAGGACGGGGGCGAAGTTGCCGTCGACCTGATCCGCGAACTGCGGGAACAGCTGCGTCGTGTAGAGCTGGTTGAGGTCGTTGATGCCCTCGACGCAGCCGTTGAAGTCGTGGGTCGAGAGGAAGGCGAGCACGTAGGGGACGCGCAGCGACCACACCTCGCCGGTGCCGTCGGGCGTGCCGATCGAGAAGATCGAGAACGAGGCGTCCGCACCGCACGCGGTGTTGAACATCGCCTCCGCGGCCGCCATCTTCATGGGCTGGGTCTGCACCATCACCAGGCCCAGCTGGTCGCCCGAGAGGAACACGGCCACGAAGCCGGCGATCATCGCCCACAGTCCGAACTTCAGCGCCGGGCGCAGCATCTCGACGTTCTGCTTGCGGGCGAGGTGCCACGCGGATGCCGCGATCACGACGCCGGCGGAGAACATGATGGCCGACGAGATCGTGTGGGGGAACTGCGTCAGGGCGACCGGGTTGGTCAGCACCTGCCAGAAGTCGGCCATCTCGGCGCGGTGGCCCGCGGCCGACATCTGGTAGCCCTTGGGGTTCTGCATGAACGCGTTGGCCGCGAGGATGAAGTAGGCCGACAGCCAGGTGCCGACGACCGTCATCCAGATGGTGAGCAGGTGGATGCGGCGGGGCAGCTTGTTCCACCCGAAGATCCACAGACCGATGAACGTGGCCTCGAAGAAGAAGGCCATGAGGCCCTCGAAGGCGAGCGGGGCGCCGAAGACGTCACCGACGAAGCGGGAGTAGCTCGACCAGTTCATGCCGAACTGGAACTCCTGCACGATGCCGGTGACGATGCCCATCGCGAAGTTGATCAGGAAGATCTTCCCGAAGAAGCGCGTGAGGTGCAGCCACTTCACGTCTCCCGTGCGGTGCCAGACCGTCTGGAAGATGGCGACGAACAGCGACATGCCGAGCGTGAGCGGCACGAAGATGAAGTGGTACAGGGTCGTGAGACCGAACTGCCATCGTGCGAGCAGCAGCGGATCCAGGAAGTCCATCGTCATCCTTCCGAGGGCGGGAGTCTTCTTCGAGACTGAAGCTACACAGGGTTTTCCCAGCCTTGGAGGCGCTGGGCCGTGAAAAAGAAAAGGGTTCTGATCAGGCCGTGGCCGGGGCGAACATCAGCTGGACGACGCACTCGCGCGGGTCGCAGGAGGGGCGCATCTCGTCGACCGCGAGCGGTCCGCCGGCGGCGGCGAGCACGCTCTGCATGAGGCCCAGGTGCACCTGGCAGAGCATCTCGCGGTGCTCCGCCTGAGACGAGGCGTGCGCGCACGGGGTCAGGTCGACCGTCAGCTCCCGCTCGTCGACGAGCGGGTCGAAGCCGGCGTCGATGAGGTCCTCGACCAGGGCGTCGACCTGGTGCAGCGCGTCGGTGTCGAGCTCGGGCGCCGCGCCGGGGAGCACCCGCCGCATGAGGTCGCCGCGTTCGGCGGCGGCGCGCACCTTGCGCCGCTGGATCGGGCTCGAGGCGCGCACGCCGTCGGCCGCGCTGTAGAGCACGCGCGGACGCCCGCGGGTCGTGCGGTGCTCCGCTGCCGAGACGACGTATCCCTCGTCGATCAGGCGCTGCAGATGCTCGCGCACGGTGTTCGGATGCAGCCCCGTCGCATCGACGATCTCGGTGATCGTGCGACGCGGCTGCTCCTGCACGAGGTGCAGGATCTCGACACGTGAATAGCTGGAAATGGCGCTGTACCCAACCGGGCGACCTGTGGTCATACCTCACATTATTCACGGTGACGCCCCCCACCGCCACCCCCGAAATCCGGCGCTTTCTTCCGGTCCCGCGGAAGCTCCGCATCCGCTCAGCGCGACCTCAGGTCTGCGCCCCTAGAGTCGGAGCATGCAGATCTGGCAGTTGCCGATCATCGGTGGTGCCGTTCCGATCGTGGTCCACGCCGTGGCCGCCGTGTTCCTCGCCGTCGTCCTCGTGCGCCGGTGGGATCGACGCGCCCTCCTGTGGGCGGTGATCGGCGCGGTCGCCGGGGCCGGCCTCGCGGTGCTCGCGGTGCACCTCGTGGACCGCTCGCAGATGTTCGGCGCCGACCCGCTCCCCGCGTTCGTGCTCCAGTGGGCGGCCGGTGCGCTCGCGGCATCCGGATGGGCGATCGGGGCGATGGTCGGTGCCCGTCCGTGGCGGCGGATCGTGTCGGCGGTGGCCGTCCTCAGCTTCCTCGTCTCCGCGACGATCGGGGTCAACGCCTCCTTCGGGCTCAACCCGACGCTCGGCACCCTGTTCGGCATCGCGGTCGACAACAGCATCGACCTTCCGCACGCCGACGCCACGAAGGGGGCGGCACCCACCGTCCCGCTCGCGCAGTCGTTCGTCCCGCCCGCGGGGATGCCGCAGAAAGGCACGCGCGGAACCCAGAACATCCCCGCCACGGCATCCGGGTTCGACGCGCGTCCGGCGGGCATCTACCTCCCGCCCGCCGCCCTCGTCCCGAATGCGCCGGCGCTGCCGTTGGTGATCATGATGATGGGCCACCCCGGCAACCCCGACCCGACGGCGATCAGCGACGTGCTGGACGACTTCGCGGCGCGCAACCACGGCCTGGCGCCGATCGTGATCGTCGCGGACCAGGTGGGCTCGGCGGTCAACGACACCGCGTGCGCCGATTCGAGCGCCTACGGCCGCGCCCGCACCTACGTCACGCAGGACGTGGTGGCGTGGGCCAAGGCGAACCTGAACATCATCCAGGACCCCGCCTACTGGACGATCGCGGGGTACTCCAACGGTGGCGGCTGTGCGCTGTCGTTCGGCGCCGACTACCCCGGACTCTGGAAGAACATCCTGGACGTCTCGGGGGAGCCGTTCCCGGGCTCCGAGCAGGTGGCGAACATCACGAAGACGATCTTCGGCGGCGACGCGGCCGCGTTCGAGGCGTCCAAGCCGGTCAACGTCCTGGCCGCCGCGCCGGCGGGGACGTATGCCGGCATGACCGCGGTGTTCACCGCGGGAGCGGACGATCCGACCTATCGCGCCCATGCCGACGCCGTCGCGGCCGCCGCGCAGAAGGCCGGGATGACCGTGACGCGCTACGACATCCCCGGCGCCGGTCACACCGGCGACGCGTTGAAGCTGGGACTCGTGGAGGGGTTCGCGGTGCTGTATCCCGTGCTCGGGCTCTCCGTCACGCCCGGCGGGTGATGACGCTTTTACCTTCGCGTCGGCGTCGCGTCAAGATCGGCGACCTCAAGATCTGCGCAAGATTTCCGCAGGCCGAGAGCGCCTCGGACGGCGTTCCCGGGTCGTATGCGCGTGAATGTTGAGGATGCCGCAAGATTCGCGCCGATCGCTGTCTCGTACGAGTCGAACCACGTAGCGTCGTCAGTACGCGAGCCGGCGCCCGAAGTCGGCCAGCGCATCGATGAGGGCGATCGCCGGTCTGGGGGGATACGGCGGTCGCCTTCATCGTCCGTCCGGCACCGACGGCGGCGCGAGGTCACTCCGGCGGTCGGCTGAAGGTGATGTGGGTCACGCCGCTCTCGGCCGCTTCCGACGTCACGCGGTAGCCGTTCTCCAGCCCGCGGAGGTCGTCCCACAGGCGGATGCCGCGGCCCAGCAGGATCGGCACGACCGCCACGTGGATGTCGTCCACGAGCCCTTCGTCGAGGAAGTCGCGCGCCGTGGTGGCCCCACCGCCGATGCGGATGTCGCCGCCGCCGGCGACGGCGCGCGCCCGGGCCAGGGCGTCGTGCGGGCTCGCGTCGAGGAAGTGGAAGCTCGTGCCGTTGGCCATCTCGATCGATGCCCGGGGTGTGTGGGTGAGGACGAACACGGGGATGCGGAAGGGCGGCTCCTCGCCCCACCAGCCGCGCCACTCGGGGTCGTCGCCGTGCTCGTGCAGACCGAACATGCCGGCGCCCATGATCTCCGCGCCCAGGTCGGCGAAGTAGCGCATCGCGTAGCGGTCGTCGACGCCGGTCGTGCCGGCGCCCGACGAGTCGTGCAGCACGCGCTCGCGGAAGGTGCGGGTCGCCGTGTAGTCCCGCGTCAGCCGCATCCAGTCCTCACCGAACGGGTTCTCGGGCGTCTGGTCGGTGGTGGTGGCGAAACCGTCGAGGGAGATGTTCAGGTCGAGGCGGACGCGGCTCATGGTCACCAGCGTCGATCATCCCCGTCGCGGCGTCAATCGCCGATCCGGACGTCATGCCCGTCTGCGGAGACGCGCACCGGATTCGGATGCCGTGGCATCCGCCGTCCGAATCCGATGCGTTCCTCCGCATCCGCTCCCTACGCGGAGGCGAGGGTGGACTGCCAGCCGAGCGCCGGGGCGACGTGGCGGGCGAAGGACTCGATGATCCGCAGGTTGAACTCCACACCCAGCTGGCTGGGGATGGTGAGCATGAGGGTGTCGGCGGACATGACCGCGGCATCCTGTCGCAGCTGCTCGACGAGCACGTCGGGCGCCGCGGCGTAGGTCTTGCCGAAGGTCGAGCGGAAGCCGTCGATGTAGCCGATGCCGTCGCCCTCCTGGCTGTGGCCGAAGTACAGCTCGTCCTCCGCGGTCGTGATCGGGAACACGGAGCGGCTCACCGAGACGCGGGGCGTGCCGGCGTGCCCGGCCTCGGCCCAGGCGGCGCGGAAGCGGTCGATCTGCTCGGCCTGCAGGATGTCGAAGGGGCGGCCGTCCGCCTCGGTGACGAGGGTCGAGGACATGAGGTTGAGGCCCGTGCGCCCCGCCCACTCGGCCGTGTCACGCGAGCCCGCGCCCCACCACACGCGCGAGCGCAGCCCGGGCGAATGCGGCTCGATGCGCTGCAGGCCGTGGCCGCCGCCGAACGGGGAGTTCGCGTCGCGCTCGGCGAGGCCCTCGCCGTCGATCGCGCGGAGGAAGAGGTCCATGTGCTCGCGGGCGAGGTCGGCCCCGCGGGGGTCTGCCCCGGTGTAGCCGAACTTCTCGTAGCCGCGCACGACCGTCTCGGGTGAGCCGCGGCTCACGCCGAGCGCCAGGCGCCCGTCGGAGATGAGGTCGACGGCGGCGGCCTCCTCGGCGAGGTAGAGCGGGTTCTCGTAGCGCATGTCGATGACGCCGGTGCCCACCTCGATCCGCTTCGTCTTGGCGGCCATCGCCGACAGCAGCGGCATGGGGGCGGCCTGCTGGCGCGCGAAGTGGTGCACGCGCACCGCGACGCCGTTGACGCCGAGGTCGTCCATGCCCTGCGCGAGGTCGATCGCCTGGTGCAGCATGTCGCCGGCGGTGAGCTCGCGCCCGCCGCCGAGCGGGCCGTAGTGGCCGAAGGAGAGGGTTCCGAAGCGTTGCATGATGGGGGCAACGTTACGCTTCCCGCATCCATTCCACTGAATGGATGTCGCGGCCGCCGTAGGTCCGCCTCTATCGCCCGTCGCGCACGCTGCGGACGAACGCCTCGACGTTCGCGCGCAGCGCGGCGATGCGCGCCGCGCGCGCGGCTTCCACGTCGAACCCGACGTAGGCCGACGCGGGACGACGGCGCGCGTTGTCGTTGCACTGGAAGCGGTCGCACGCGAGCGTGCCGACCGTGTCGCCGCGGCGTCCGGCGTCACCCACGCGCTTCGCGGTGAACAGCAGCACGTCGTTCGGCAGGTGGATGTCGGCGCACCACGAGCATTGCGCGCGGCTCTTCGGCCGGGTGTCGGCCTGGCGCAGCAGCAGGCCGGTGGGCTCGCCGTCGAGCTCGACGACGACGTAGCCGACCAGCGCCAGCTTGCGGTCGCGGGTGCCGTAGAACTGCCGGGAGTCCCAGTCCGTGTCCGGGAAGTCGGACGGCAGGGTGAGGCTGCGGCGTTCGGACTGGGTGACGTTGATGAGCGAGGCGCGGATCTGCGCTTCGGTGAGTGCGTGCATGAGCATGCCCTTCGGTGAGAGTCGTGCGAAGGCGGATGCCGCGGCGGCATCCGTGACGGAAGGTCGACGATCAGCGCCGGCCGCGTGCGAGACGCGGCTCACGGCGCCGGGGCGACGTCACCTCTCATCGGCGAAGAGCTCGCCGATGACCTCCCTCTGGCCCGCACGGCGGGGGCCGTTCCCGATACTCACCCCTCCAGCGTACGCGTCCGGCCCTGCAACAGATCGGAATGCGCGGAACACGTCCGCCACGGCGGTGGTTGGATCGATGTATGACCCGCATCGCGCACACCGACATCGACGTCTTCCCCCTCGCCCTCGGCGGCAACGTGTTCGGCTGGACGGCCGACCGCGAGGAGTCCTTCCGCATCCTCGACGCGTTCCACGCCGGCGGCGGCACCTTCATCGACACCGCCGACTCCTACAGCGCCTGGGCTCCCGGCCACAGCGGCGGCGAGAGCGAGACGATCATCGGTGCCTGGCTGGCCGAGCGCGGCCACGGCGACGTCACCGTCGCGACGAAGGTCAGCCAGCATCCGCAGTTCAAAGGGCTCGCGGCATCCACCGTGCGCGCCGCCGCGGAGGCGTCGCTCGAGCGGCTCGGCGTCGAGTCGATCGACCTCTATTACGCCCACTTCGACGACGCCGAGACGCCGTTGGAAGAGACGGTCGCGGCCTTCGGCCAGCTGGTGTCCGACGGCCTCGTCCGCTACACCGCCGTGTCGAACTACTCGGCCGACCGCATCCGCGAGTGGGTGCGCATCGCCCGTGAGCTGGGCGTCGCCGAGCCGGTCGCGATCCAGCCGCACTACAACCTCGTGCACCGCGAGACCGAGGACGACATCGTGCCGGTCGCCGAGGAGTTCGGCCTGTCGCTGGTGCCCTACTTCTCGCTCGCGAAGGGCTTCCTGACGGGCAAGTACCGCTCGACGGATGCCGCGGCCCACGACACCCCGCGCGCGCAGGGCGCCGCGGTGTACGCGACCCCGCAGGGCCTGCAGATCATCCAGGTGCTGGAGCGCATCGGCACGGCCCACGACGTCTCGATCGCCGCGACCGCCCTCGGCTGGCTGCGCGCGAAGCCGACCGTCGTCGCCCCGATCGCGTCGGCGTCGAAGCTGTCGCAGGTCGCCGATCTGCTCGACGGCGGTCGTGTGGAGCTCACGGCCGACGAGGTCGCCGAGCTCGACGAGGTCTCGGAGTGGACGCCCACCGACATGTGAGCCCCCGGGCTGCGCGGTGTCGGATGCGGCGGGTACCGTGGCGGCATGCATCACCTGAGCCGGGAGCAGGCGCGCCGCATCGCCGTGCGGGCGCAGCTGCTCGACGCCGATCGTCCCGGAGACGTGGTCGAGGTCGGCGAGCAGCTCGGGTCCATCAAGATCGACCCGACGGCCACGATCGCGCCCGCCGAGCAGACGATCCCGTTCAGCCGCATCGGCTGGGGCTACGAGCCCGGTCAGCTCGTGAAGGCGGTCGAGGACGACCGGGCGCTGTTCGAATTCGACGGCCAGTTCCACGCGGCATCCCTGCTGCCCGCGATGCTCGCGCGGATGCGCGCTCGGGTCTTCCGCGCGCAGGCGGCGGGCTGGCTGGAGGCCAACGCGCGCTTCCGCGCCGACGTGATCGCGCGCCTCCGCGCCGACGGCCCGCTGCTGGCCGGTCAGATCGACGACACCAGCCAGGTCGCACACAAAGACGAGGCCGGCTGGTACGGCTCGAACCAGGTGCCCAGGATGCTCGACCTGCTGTCGTACATCGGCGAGACCGCGGTCGTCCGTCGGGAGGGCCGCCAGCGCGTGTGGGACCTCGGCGAACGCGTGTACGCCGACGTCCCTGTGATCGACCCCGACGAGGCGACGGCGCTGCTCGAGGAGCGCCGGCTGCAGGCGGCCGGCATCGCCCGCCAGAAGTCCCGGTGGACCCCGGTGGGGATGGCGGGGGAGCCCGCGACCGTCGAGGGCTCGTCGTGGTCGTGGCGCGTCGATCCGGCGGCGCTGGCGGCTCTCGACGACGACGCCGGCGGTCGCGTCGCGATCCTCAACCCCTACGACGGCATGCTCTTCGACCGTCCGCGCCTGACCGAGCTCTTCGCGTTCGAGTTCGTGCTCGAGCAGTTCAAGCCGAAGGCGCAGCGCCGGTACGGATACTTCGCGCATCCCATCCTCATCGGCGACGGTTTCGTGGGGCTGCTCGACGCCGAGCTCGACAAGAAGAAGGAGAACCTCGTCGTCACCGCCGTGCACGAGTTCACGCCGCTGGAGCCGGAGGAGCGCGAGATGGTGGATGCCGAGATCGACGACCTCGCCGGATGGCTGGGTGTGCCCGTGCAGCGGGCGCGGTGAGAGGAGCGGGGCCGCATGATCGACGACGCCGTCCGTGACTGGCTGCTGGATTCAGACCCCACGTTGCGATGGCAGGTGCAGCGCGACCTGCTCGATCTGCCGGAGGACGTGTGGGCGCGCACGCGGTCGCGGATCGCCGTCGAGGGCGACGGTGCGCGCCTGCTCGCGCACCAGGATGCCGACGGCCGGTGGGCGGGGGGAGCGTTCTTTCCCGCCGACTTCGACGTCGACACGCAGGGTCAGACGCCCGGCCAGCCGTACACCGCGACCACCTGGACCCTGACGACCCTCCGCGAGTGGGGCACCGATGCGGGCGCGCTCGGAGACACCGCCGATCGGCTGGAACGCAGCGCCCGGTGGGAGTACGACGATCTGCCCTACTGGGACGGTGAGGTCGACGTGTGCATCAACGCCATGACGCTCGCCAACGGCGCGTGGCTGGGGCGCGACATGTCGGCGCTGGCGGCGTGGTTTCCCGCGCACCAGCTCGCCGACGGCGGGTGGAACTGCGAATGGGTCGACGGTTCGGTGCGGTCGTCGTTCCACTCGACGATCAACGCCGTCCGCGGACTCCTCGCCTACGAGCAGCTCACCGGTGACGCCTCCCTCGCGGCCTCGCGCCGGCGGGGCGAGGAGTACCTGCTCGCACGCCGCCTGCGCACCCGCCTGTCGACGGGGGAGCAGGTCGGGCCGTGGACCGACGTCATCGTCCATCCTTACCGGGCGCCCTTCACCGCGCTCAAGGCGATCGACCACGTGACGGCCGCTGCGATGCACGACGGCATCCCGCCCGATCCCCGCGCCGCCGACAGCATCGCGATCGTGCGCGCCGCCCGCCGCCCCGACGGCACGTGGCTCCAGGGCCATCACTTCGCCGGCGACGTCTGGTTCCCGCTCGACGTCGCCGTGGGCGAGCCGTCGAAGTGGGTCACCTTCCTCGCGCTGCGTGCGCTGCGACGCTGGGATGCCGCGTACGGCTGACGCGCGACGCGTCACACGACGAAACGCGATTCGCCCGTGACCGCGCCGTCCCGAGACGATGGGGACGTCGACGCGTCCCGAGCCGTCGGCGCGGACAGGAGGACGCCATGAGCAGGCGAGGATTCGCGACCCGACAGGTGCACGAGCGCGCACGCCGCGACGGCGACGCCCGGATCGCGACGTCCCGCGCGACGCCCATCTACCTGACCGCCGGTTTCGAGTTCGGCGAGTACGACGACGCGGCCGCGCACTTCGGTCGCGGCGAGGGCTACGCCTACACGCGCATCGGCAATCCGACCGTCGACGCCGTCGAGCACACCCTCGCCGCCCTCGAGGGCGGGTCGCAGGCGCTCCTGCTCGCGAGCGGCCAGGCCGCCACCACGGTCGCCTTGCTCGGACTGCTCGAGGCGGGCCAGCACGTCGTGTCCTCGACGCACGTGTACGAGGGCACCCGGGGCCTGCTGCGCGACAACCTCTCGCGGTTGGGCATCACGACGACCTTCGTCTCCGAGATCGACGACCTCGAGGCGTGGGAGGCCGCGATCCTGCCCACCACGCGCGTGCTGTTCGCCGAGTCCATCTCGAACGCCAGCAACCGCCTCGTCGACATCCCGGCGCTCGCCGACCTCGCGCACCGCCACGGGATCGCCCTGGTCATCGACAACACGTTCGCCACCCCGTACCTCGTCCGTCCGCTGGAGCTCGGCGCCGACGTCGTCGTCCACTCGGCGAGCAAGTTCCTCGCCGGGCACGGCAGCGTGCTGGGGGGAGCGATCGTCGACAGCGGTCGCCTCGACGAGACCAGCCTCGGACGGTTCTACCCGCATCTGACGGCGCCCGGTCGCGGCGGTGTCCCGAGCGTGTTCGAGCGGGTGGGCGGCGATGCGCGGATCGCGTATGCGCGCGAGGCCGTCGCTCCCCGGTTCGGTCCCACGCCGTCGCCGCTGAACGCCTTCCTGATCGGGCAGGGCATCGAGACGCTGAGCCTGCGCGTCGAGCGGCAGAGCGCGAACGCGCTCGCGGTCGCGCAGTGGTTGGCGGGACGTCCGGAGGTGGCCTCCGTCGACTACGTCGGGCTCCCCGCCCACCGCGACCACCATCTCGCGCTGCGCGACCTCCCGGACGGCTTCGGATCCGTGTTCAGCTTCACGCTCCACGGCGACGCCGACACGGCCCGCGCGTTCGTCGAGGCCCTGGAGGTCTTCACCCACATGACCCACCTCGGCGACGTGCGGTCGCTGGTGCTGCACCCGGCATCCACGTCGCACGCCGCGCTCACGGATGCCGAGCGCGCCGCCGTGGGCGTGCACGACGGCACGCTGCGCGTGTCGATCGGCATCGAGGACGCCGCCGACCTCATCGACGACCTGTCGCACGCGCTCACCGTCGCCAGCGACGTGCCGGTCGCGGTCCTGGCATGACGCGTCCGCAGCACTTCGGCTGGTTCCTCGCGCGCGGCTTCGGGCCGCACGGGTGGGGTCATCCGTACCTGGACTGGAACTGGGACTGGACGCGGCCCGAGCTGTATCAGCAGTCCGTCCGCGAGCTCGAGCGCGCGGGGTTCGAGTTCGTGCTCATCGAGGACGCGCCCTCGCTCGGGTCGCCGGACACGATCGACCTGCGCATCCGTCACGCCTTCGGCGGTCCCAAGCTCGACCCGCTGCTGCTCGCCCCCTACCTCTTCCAGGCGACGCAGCGCCTCGGCGTGATCCCGACGGTCAACCCCGCCGCGTACCTGCCCTACACCGCGGCCCGCCAGTTCGCCACGCTGCAGCACCTGAGCGGCGACCGGCTGGGGCTGAACGTCGTGACCGACACCGGCAGTGCGCGCCATTTCGGCGATGCCGCGCCGCTGGGCCACGACGCCTCCTACGACCGCGCGGAGGAATGGCTGGCCGGTCTGCGGGAGCTGTGGAACTCGTGGGGGGAGGGCGCTCTCGTGCGCGATGCCGCGACCGGCGTCTACGCCGATGGCACCCGGCTCGACGCCGTCCGCCACCGCGGCGAGTACTTCGCCTTCGACGGTCCGCTCAACGCCGTGCCCTTCACCCGCGGGGAGCCGGTGATCGCCTCTCCGGGCGGGTCGGGCCGCGGGCTCGCGTTCGCGGGGGCGAACTCCGACATCCAGTTGGCGCTCGCTCCGCTCACCGAGCAGAGCGTCCGCGCGTACCGCGCGAAGATCCACGCCGCCGCGGTGGAGCGCGGGCGTGCGCCGTCGGATGTGACGGTGATGTTCGCCATCTCACCGGTGATCGTGTCGTCGCCGGAGGAGGCCGATCGCCTGGTCGCCGCCTCCGCGCGGCCCGACGACGACGCGCTGCGCCTGATCGCGCAGCGCCAGTCCAGCGACCTGGAGACCGATCTGACCGCGCTCGAGCTCGACGCGCCGCTGCCGGCGGGACTGTTCGCGGATCACGTCTCGCAGGGATCCCTGCGTCGGCTCATCGGCGATCGGGATGCCGCGACCGCGCCGTTGCGCGCGCACCTGACCGCGCTCGCGCGGCTGGGGCGGATCTCGGACCGGTCGGGCTTCGTCGGTACGGCGGAGGAGTTCGCCGACCTCATCGAGGAGCTCGGCGACTGGGGAAACGACGGCGTGTTGCTGTGGGGCGACCTGCATCCCGTGACGATCCACCGCACGCTCGACGAGCTGGTTCCCGTGCTGCGTCGCCGCGGCATCCTCCGCGACGAGCTCTCGGACGGCGGCTTGCGGGCGAACCTGCAGTCGTTCTGACGCCGCTCCGGCCGCCACGGGCGAGGGGCGTTTCGACTCGCTGCGCTCTGCGTTTCGACTCGCTGCGCTCGCTCAACGACCGGGAGTTTGTAGCCCGGTCGTTGAGCGAGGAGCGCAGCGACGAGTCGAAACGCAGACGAGTCGAAACGCCCGACGCCTCAGCTCAGGCCGTTGGCCTTCAGCCAGGCGGCGGCGATGTCCTTCGTCGACTTCTGATCGACCTTGGACTCGACGTTGAGGGCGACCAGGCCCTCGGGCGTCAGCTTCGCGTTGACCGCGTTGATGACATCCGCCGCGTCGGCGGGGAACGAGCTGCTCACGAGCGGGACGACGTGCGACGCGAGGAAGAGGCCCTTGGGGTCTTCCAGCGTGACGAGGTTCTTCGTCTTGATGCTCGGGTCGGCGCTGTAGACGTCGGCGAGCTGGACGCCGCCGGCGACGAGCTCGTCGACCGTGGTGTCCGCCGTCGCGCTGAAGCTCACGGTGACGCCGTACTTGTCCTTCAGGCCGGTGGGGCCGTAGGGGCGCTGCTCGAGCTCGGGCGCCCCGCCGAGCACGAGGTTCGGGACGTTGGCCAGGTCGGCGATCGAGGTGAGGTTGTGCTCCGCGGCGAAGGCCGCGGTCACGTTGTACGAGTCCTGGTCGGTCGCCGAAGCCTGGTCGAGGACGCTGAGACCCTCGGGCAGCGCCTTCTTGAGTGCCGCGTAGACGTCCTCGGTGGTGGTGGCGGTGGTGTTCTTGTCGAAGTACTGCAGCAGGTTGCCGGTGTACTCCGGCGTCAGCGAGATGGTGCCGTTCTGCAGCGACGGCACGATGGCGTCGCGCTGGCCGATGTTGAACTTGCGCTCCACCGTGTAGCCCGCGCCCTCGAGCGCCTGGGCGTAGATCTCGGCGATGACCTCGTTGGAGTAGTACGCCTGAGAGCCGATGGTGATGGTGGAGGCCGAGCCGGTCGCGTCGCCGGTGGCGGCGGGCTGCTCGAGGGAGCTGCTGGAGCCGCAGCCGGTGAGGGCGAGGGCGGTCACGGTGAGCGCTGTCGCCGCCAGGGCGAGCCGCGCTCCGAGACGGGAGGTGCGCAGTGCGGACATGAGAGGTGCCTTTCGTTGGGTGCTGTGGGAGGGAGGGTCAGGATGCCGTCGCGGCCCGGGCCACGGGGCGCGAACGCGCCGTGCGGGCGGCGACGCCGCGGGGGACGACGATGCGCTGCAGCAGGGCGAACACGCCGTCGAGGACGAGGGCCAGCACGACGACGAGGATCGAGGCCCCGAGGATCTGGGCGGTGTCGCGCAGCTGGATGCCCTGGATGATGTAGAAGCCGAGGCCGCCCAAGCCGACGTAGGTGGCGATGGTCACGGTGGCGACCACCTGCAGTGTGGCCGAGCGCAGGCCGCCGATCAGCAGGGGCAGACCGAGGGGCACCTCCACCTTCCACAGGATCTGGCGGCCGGTCATGCCGACGGCCCGCGCGGCGGAGATGGTCGAGCGGTCGATCGCCTCGAACCCCGCGTAGGCCCCCGCGAGGATCGACGGGATCGCGAGGATCACGAACGCGACGACCGCGGCCTGGCTCTTGTAGACGACGCCGACGAGGAGGTAGAGCAGCACGACGAGTCCGAGCGTGGGGATGGCGCGCGCGGCGCCCGAGAGGGCGACGGCGAACTCGCGCCCGCGGCCGGTGTGCCCGATGGCCCACCCGGCAGGGATCGCGATCAGTGCGGCGATGAGCACCGAGCCGAACGTGAAGGCGAGGTGCTGGGCGATCGCCTCGAGCAGGGGCAGCGACCCGGTGAGGCGGTCGGGGGAGAAGATCCACGCGAAGGCGTCGGCGAACAGATTCATGCGGCCTCCGCGGAGTCGAGCCGACGGGCGGCGAGACGGCGCAGTGCGCGGCGCTCGGCCCGGCTGCCGTCGCGTCGCGGCATCCACGGCATGAGCACGCGTCCGGCGAGGACGAGCAGGAGGTCGAAGACGAGCGCGATGACCACGACGATCACCACGCCCGCCAGCACCTCGGGGATGATCCGGCGCTGGAGCCCGTTGGTGAAGAGGTAGCCGAGGTTCTCGACGCCGATGAGGATGCCGACGGTCGCGAGCGCGATCGTGGAGGTCGCGGTGACGCGCAGGCCGGCCAGCAGCACCGGGCCGGCGAGCGGGAGGTCGACCGTCCAGAACCGTCGCCACGGGCCGTAGCCGACGGCGATCGCGGCGTCGCGGGTGGCGGCGTCGACGGAGTCGAGTCCATCGGTGACCGAGCGCGTCATGATCGCCACGCCGTAGACGGTCAGCGCGATCACGAGGTTGCTCTCGGAGAGATAGGGGATGCCGAAGACCGCCCACAGCAGCGCGAACAGTCCCAGTGAGGGGATCGTGTACAGCAGCCCGATCGTGGTGAGCACCGACCCGCGCAGCGCCGTGTACCGCCAGGCGAGCCAGCCGAGGGGGAGCGCGATGACGAAGGCGGCGACGATCGCGATCGCGCTCTGGCGCAGGTGCGCGAGCGCCAGCGAGCCGATCAGATCGAGGTTGTTCGCGACCCAGTTCATGGCACCCCGTCGACGAGCACGCCCTGTGCCCGGCCCGCGGCATCCACGAGCACCGTGCCGTGCGCGGTCTTCTTCGGCGTCAGCGCGCGCGATCCGCGCTCGACCCCCACGAACTCGGCGACGAACGCGCTGGCGGGGTTCTCGATGATCTCGTCGGGCGTGCCGACCTGCGCGATGTGCGCGCCCTTCTCGAGGATCACGACCTGGTCGCCGAGGAGGAACGCCTCGTCGATGTCGTGCGTGACGAAGACGACCGTCTTGTCGAGGTCGCGCTGCAGGCGACGCGTCTCGGTCTGCAGCTCCTTGCGCACGATGGGATCCACCGCGCCGAAGGGCTCGTCCATCAGCAGGATGTTGGGATCGGCCGCGAGTCCGCGCGCGACGCCGACGCGCTGCTGCTGGCCGCCGGACAGCTGGCGGGGATAGCGGTCGGCGAGCGCGCGATCGAGTCCGACGATGTCGAGCAGCTCGAGCGCACGCGCACGCGCCTGCTTCTTGGGCGTGCCGTTGAGGATCGGGACGGTCGCGACGTTGTCGAGGACGCTGAAGTGGGGCAGCAGCCCCGCGCTCTGCAGGACGTAGCCGATGCCCCGGCGCAGCTGCACCGGATCGCGGTCGCGGATCGATTCGCCGTCGATCGTGATCTCGCCGCTCGTCGGCTCGACGAGGCGGTTGATCATGCGCAGGAGCGTCGTCTTGCCGCATCCGGACGAGCCGACGAAGACCGTCGTCTTGTGGGCGGGCAGGACGAGGCTGAAGTCGTCCACCGCGACGGTGCCGTCAGCGAATCGCTTCGTGACGGAGCGGAACTCGATCGCCATACGTCCTCCGGGCTCGGATTCAACCACCCAACCACATACCCCCGACACGGCGACAAGGGGCTGGAATCTGGCGTCACAGTCCGGTATGCGTGAGGAATGGATGTCCAAGAGTACGACCTCATCGTGATCGGAGCAGGACCCGTCGGCGAGAACGTCGCCGATCGGGCGGTACAGGGCGGACTGACGGTCGCGATCGTCGAGTCGGAGCTGGTCGGAGGGGAGTGCTCGTACTGGGCGTGCATGCCCTCGAAGGTGCTGCTGCGCGCGGGTGCCGCGCGCGCGGACGCCGCCGACGCGCCCGGGGCCCTCGTGAGCCCGCCCGCCGGCCCGGTCGACGTGGCCGCGGTGCTCGCGCGCCGCGACGAGATCGTGCACGACTGGAACGACTCCGGCCAGGTCGAGTGGCTCGACGGTGCGGGCATCGCGCTCGTCCGCGGTCACGGCCGCCTGAGCGCGGAGAAGGAGGTGACGGTCGCGCGCGACGGTGCGGATGCCGCGGTGCTCCGCGCCCGCCACGCGGTCGCGGTGTGCACGGGGTCGGCGGCGCTGCTGCCCGACATCCCCGGGCTCGCCGCGGCCTCGCCCTGGACCTCCCGCGAGGCGACCGGTGTGCGGGAGGTGCCGGAGTCGCTCGTGATCCTCGGTGGCGGCGTCGTGGCGTGCGAGATGGCGACGGCGTACGCGTCGTTCGGCTGCACGGTCACGGTGCTCGCCCGCTCGGGGCTCCTGGGCTCGATGGAGCCGTTCGCCGGGGAGGCGGTCGCTCAGGCGCTCCGGGACGACGGCGTGGACGTGCGCACGGGCGCTCACCCGCAGGCCGTGTCGCGGGATGCCGCGACGGGCGCGGTCACGGTGACGCTCGCCGACGGCGAGGTGACGGCATCCGAGATCCTCGTCGCGACCGGGCGCGTCCCGCGCACCGGCGACGTCGGCCTCGAGGTCGCCGGACGGGAACCGGGGTCGTGGCTCGACGTCGACGACACGATGCTCGTGCGCGGCAGCGACTGGCTGTACGCGGTGGGCGACGTCAACCACCGCGCCCTGCTCACGCATCAGGGCAAGTACCAGGCGCGCGCCGCCGGCGACGTCATCGCCGCGCGCGCCCGCGGCGGCGAGGTGGACGACGCGCCGTGGGGTGCGCACGTCGCGACGGCCGATCACACGGCCGTGCCGCAGGTCGTCTTCACCTCACCCGAGGTCGCGGCCGTCGGACTGACCGCCGCGGAGGCCGAGGAGAAGGGGCTCGCGACGCGCGTCGTCGACCTCGATCTCGCCAACATCGCCGGTGCCAGCACGCGCGCGGCGCACTACCGTGGGCAGGCCCGCGCCGTGGTCGACACCGACCGCGGCGTGCTCGTGGGGGCGACGCTCGTCGGAGCCGACACGGCGGAGCTGCTGCAGGCGGCGACGATCGCGATCGTCGGCGAGGTGCCGCTGACGCGGCTGTGGCACGCGGTGCCGGCGTACCCCACGCTCAGCGAGCTGTGGCTGCGGTGGCTCGAGGCGATCGGGCGTCCCGTCTGAGCGGACCCGACCGCCCCGAGCCGTCCGTTCAGCCCGCGAGGGCGGCGCGGAAGGTGTCGACGACCGGGGTCGTCGGGCGGCCGATGAGGCGCGCCAGCGTGCCATCCGTGTCGGCGAGGACACCGCCGCGGATGCCGTCCTCCATGCCCGCGACGAACTCGGCGGTGCCGGCATCCAGACCGGCGCCCTGAAGGGCCGCGACGAAGTCGTCGCGCGAGACCGGCACGTACGCCACCTCGCGGCCGAGCGCCTCGCCGGCCGCGGCCGCGAGGTCGTCGTAGCCCAGGCTGCGGTCGCCGGCGAGCTCGTACACCTGGCCGAGGTGGCCGTCCTCGAGCAGCACGACGGCGGCGGCCTCGGCGTAGTCGGCCCGGGCGGCCGCGGCGACGCGACCGTCGGCGACGGAGGCGGCGATGACACCGGAGTCGGCGGCGCGCTGGAGGTCGGTGAGGTAGTTCTCGGTGTACCAGTCGTTGCGGAGGATCACCGTCGGCAGGCCGCTCGCCGCGAGCGCCTCCTCGGTGGCCTTGTGCTCGGCGCCGAGGGCCCAGTCGAACGTGGTCGCCTTCGAGACGCTCGTGTAGACGAACTTCTGCACGCCCGCGGCGACGGCCGCGTCGATGACGTTCTTGTGCCCGGCGAAGCGGCGACCGGCCTCGGAGGCCGAGATCAGCAGCACGGTGTCGACGCCCTCCAGGGCGGCGGCGATCGTGGCGGGGTCGTCGTAGTCGACGTGCGCGGTGCGCACACCGCGGGCGGCGAGGTCGTCGAGCTTGGCGACGGAGCGCGCGCCGGCGACGATGTCGGATGCCGTGGCGCCGCGCGTCAGCAGCGCGTCGACGACGAGGTGGCCGAGGTGCCCGCTGGCACCGGTGACGAGGATGGTCATGAGTTGGTCCTTTCGTTGGGGTCCGAGGGAGGGAACCCATACGGAGGATCAGTACATTCCGAAGAACATGTACCCACTTTCACGTAAGGTACCTACGTGATGGTTAGTCTTGCGGAAATACGCACCCAGAACGATCAGGCGTTCACGGAGAACTGTCCGACCCGGGTGGTCCTCGACCACGTCATGAGCAAGTGGGGCGTCCTCGTGCTGCTGGCGCTCAGCGAGGGCACCGCCCGCTGGGGCGAGCTGCGGCGCGCCGTCGACGGCATCAGCGAGAAGATGCTGGCGTCGACGCTGCGAACCCTCGAGGCCGACGGGCTCGTCGTGCGCACCGCCTACCCGGAGGTCCCGCCCCGCGTCGAGTACGCCCTCACCGCGCGCGGCGACCAGCTCATGGAGCGCGTCCTGCCGCTCATGAGCTGGATCGCCGACAACGCCGGCGAGATCGTCGGTCGCTGATCGCGCCGCGGGAGGATCAGCGCGTCGCGCGCGCCAGGTTCGCCCGCAGCTCGTCGGCGTCCTGGCGCACGACGTAGGCCGGCTGGTCGCGCTCGACGCGCCAGCTCTCGGCGACCGAGCCGATGTCGACGGTGTCGAAGCCGAACGCGTCGTAGAGATCCGTGGCGAGTGCCGCGGCATCCGCGTGGTCGCTCGCGATCGCGAGGGCGCGTCGGCCGGGCGTGCCGGCGAGAGCGCCGGTGGTGAGGATGTCGGCGGCGGGGATGTGGTTGAACGCCTTCACGACGCGTGCACCCGCGAGATGGTCCTGCACGAGGGCGGTGGTGGTCGTGGTCTTGTCCTCGAGCGCGGCGATGCGACCGTCCCGCTCCCAGTAGTAGTTGTTGGTGTCGAGCACGATCTTGCCGGCCAAGGGTGCGGCCGGCACGTCGCCGATCGCCTTCAGCGGCACCGTGACGACGGCCCAGTCCGCCGCCTCCGCGGCCTCCGCAGCGGTCGCCGCGCGGGCGCGCCCGCCGAGACGGTCGACGAGACCGGCCAGCGTCTCGGGGCCGCGCGAGTTGCTGATCACCACGTCGTACCCGCGGGCGACGAGACCCTCCGCGAGCGCGCTGCCGATGTGTCCTGCTCCGATGATTCCCACTGTTGTCATGCGAGGGGCAACAGCCATGCCTCCTGCGCGCATTCCCCGTGGGTCCGCTGTCAAGAGCTGGCGAGGAGGCGCCCTGCGCGACAGGCTGAGGTCATGACCGATGACACCACGGCCGCCCGCGCTCAGCGCCTGCGCGACCTGTACACCGCCCCCGAGATCCTCCGCGTCGTGAACGTGTGGGACGTCGTCTCCGCGCAGGCGGTGCTCGCGCTGCCCGAGACCCGCGCCCTCGCCACCGCCGGCCCCTCGATCGCGGCGTCCTTCGGGTACGCCGACGGCACCATCCCGCTGGAGACGACGCTCGACATGGTTGGGCGCATCGTGTCCGTCGCGGGCGAGGTGCCGGTCAGCGCCGACCTGGACGACGGTTACGACGAGCCCGGCGAGACGGTTCGCCGCGCCATCGGCGTGGGGATCGTCGGCGCCAACATGGAAGACCGCCTGCGCCCCTTCGACGAGTCGGTCGCGCGGGTCGCCGCCGCGGTCGCCGCTGCCGAGGCCGAGGGCGTGCCGTTCGCGCTGAACGCACGCACCGACGCGATCGTGCGCGGCGGAGAACGCCCGCCGGCGGAGTCGATCGCCGACGCGATCGCCCGCGGTCGCGCGTTCCTCGAGGCGGGCGCGACCTCGGTGTTCGTTCCCGGCGTGCTCGACGCCGACGCGACCGCCCAGCTGGTCGCGGGCATCGGCGAGCGCGCCGTCAGCGTGATCGGCCTGCCCGGCGCGCTCGCGGCCGCCGACTACGAGAAGCTCGGCGTCGCCCGCATCTCCTACGGTCCGCTGACGCAGCGCGTCGCGCTGACCGCGTTCCAGGACGTCGCCGCCCAGCTCTACGCCGACGGGGTGATCCCCGAGGGGACACGCGCGCTGAACTGACGGACGGCAGCCCGGCGACGGGGGAGGAGGATGGAGGCATGTCGCGTTCCGCCTCCCTCCTGCTCGCCGCCGCCCTCGACGTCGCGCTCGTGATCACCTTCGCCGCCGTCGGCCGGGCCAGCCACGACTCCGACGTCTGGACGGGGCTCGCGACGACGGCCTGGCCGTTCCTCGCCGCCCTCGTGCTGGGATGGCTGATCGCCCAGGGGTGGAAGGCGCCGTTCGCCCTCGGACGCACCGGCCTGCCCGTGTGGGCGGTGACCCTCGTCGGCGGCATGCTGCTGCGGGTGGCGTCCGGTCAGGGCATCGCGGTCTCGTTCGTGATCGTGGCGGGCATCGTGCTCGCGGTGTTCCTCCTCGGCTGGCGGCTCGTCGCGCTGCTGCTGCGCCGGGCCACGACGCGGCGCCGCGCCGCGTGAGGCGCCCCCGCGAACTACGCTGAGACGATGCCCGACTCCACCGCGATCCGCGCCCACGCCGAGGATCTGGCCGCGTTCGTCGCCGCCTCGCCGTCCAGCTTCCACGCCGCCGCGGAGGTCGCGCGACGGCTTCGGGATGCCGGGTTCACGGCACTCGCCGAGGACCAGGCGTGGCCGCACGCTGCCGGCGGCAAGCACCTCGTCGTCCGCGACGGCGCCGTCATCGCGTGGATCGTGCCCACACGGGCGGACGCCGCGACGCCGGTGCGCGTGTTCGGTGCGCACAGCGACTCGCCGGCCTTCAAGCTCAAGCCGAAGCCCACGACGGGCCGCCTCGGCTGGCTGCAGGCGGGCGTCGAGATCTACGGCGGACCGCTGCTGAACTCGTGGCTCGACCGCGAGCTGCGCCTCGCCGGCCGCCTCGTCCTCGACGACGGCACGACCGCGCTCGCCGCCACCGGGCCCCTGCTGCGCCTGCCGCAGCTCGCGATCCACCTCGACCGCGAGGCGAACGACCACCTCGCCCTGAACAAGCAGGCCCACACCCAGCCCGTGTGGGGACTGGGCGACGCGGCATCCGCCGATCTGCTCGGCGAGCTCGCCGCCGCGGCCGGCGTGGATGCCGCGCGCATCCGCGGCTACGACGTCGTCACCGCCGACGCGGCCCCGGGCGCGGTCTTCGGCAAGGACGACGCGTTCTTCGCGAGCGGACGCCTCGACGACCTCGCCTCCGTGCACGCCGGGGTCGTCGCCCTCGCCGCTGCCGACACCGACGCCGACCACATCGCGATGCTCGCCGTGTTCGACCACGAAGAGGTCGGCTCCGCGACCCGCTCCGGGGCGGCGGGGCCGTTCCTCGCCGACGTCATCGAGCGGATCCAGCTCGGGCTCGGCGCCGATCGCGACCAGCAGCTGCGGGCGCTCGCGGCATCCTGGTGCGTCTCGAGCGACGTCGGCCATTCGGTGCACCCGAACTACCCCGACAAGCACGACCCGGTCGTCCAGCCCGTGCTCGGCAGCGGCCCCATCCTCAAGATCAATGCGAACCAGCGCTACGCGACGGATGCCGCGGGCGCCGCCGCCTGGCACGGCTGGTGCGACGCGGCCGGGGTCGTCTCGCAGGAGTTCGTCTCGAACAACGCCGTGCCGTGCGGGTCGACCATCGGCCCGATCACGGCGACGCGTCTCGGCATCCGGACGGTCGACGTCGGCATCCCGATCCTCTCGATGCACTCCGCGCGGGAGCTCGCCGGGACGGCGGATCTCCACGCCCTCACGCGGGTGGCGGCGGCGTTCTTCGCCTCCGACGGGTCGCATCGGGTACACTGAAGCGCTGTGTCCCCGACGGGGACGCGAAGTGCATCTACCTGCTCCACCCAGCCATCCGGCCGCGACGTCGCGGCGGGAACGCGGCCCCGGATCCATTCGGAGGGCAAGGCGGCACGTGAATAACGAGCCGATGTCCCCGGAGGATTCTGTGCACCACCCCTCGACCGCACGCGGTCGGCAGTCGCTGATCGCGCACACCGGCTGGTCGTACTGGCCGATCGCCTTCATCGCGCGTCTGCCGTTCGCGATGATGACCGTCGGCGTGCTGATGCTCGTCGTCCACGCCACCGGCTCCGTCGGCTTCGGCGGGCTGACCTCGGCGGCCGTCGGCATCGGCGTCGTCATCGCCGGTCCGATCATGGGCGACCTCGTCGACCGCCACGGCCAGCGCCGTGTGCTCGTCCCGATCGGCCTCGCGAACGGTCTGCTGCTGGCCGTGTTCCCCCTCGTCGCGACCGGCGGGATGCCCGAAGGGGTGGTCCTCGCCGCCGCCCTCGCGATCGGGCTCACCGGTCCGCAGGCCGCCGCGATGTCGCGCAGCCGCCTGCTCGCGATCGTCGCGGCCCGCATCGCCCCGGAGCGCCGCACGACGACCACGGCGCGGTTGATGTCGTACGAGTCGGCGGCGGATGAGACCGCGTTCGTGATCGGCCCGTTCCTCGTCGGCATCCTCGCCGCCCTCATCGCGCCGTGGGCGCCCATCGCGATCGCGGCCGCCCTGAGCTTCGGGTTCGTGCTCGCCTTCGCGCTGCACCCCACGGCCCGGATGCTGCAGAGCCGCGCCGACGCCGATGCGGAGCGCGCCTCGTTCCGCGCGGTCCTGACGCGGCCCCTGCTCGTCCTCGTCGCGGCTACCTTCGCCGTCGGCATGTTCTTCGGCTCCACGCTCACCTCGCTGACCGCCGTCGCCCGCGACGCGGGAGACGAGGCGCAGGCCGGTCTGCTCTACGGCCTGATGGGCATCGGCTCGGCCGTCCTCGCGCTCGGCGTCGTGCTGCTTCCCGCGCGCTTCGCGCTGCGTCACCGGTGGCTGGCGTTCGCGGCCGTGCTGACCGCGGCATCCATCGGGTACGCGAACGCGGCGGGACTGGGCGCCGTGGCCGTGTGGCTGCTGGTGATGGGGCTCGGCGTGGGGCCGACCCTCGTGACGCTGTTCTCCCTCGCCGGCCACCGCGCGCCGCAGGGCCGTTCGGCGACGACCATGACGCTGCTGAGCTCGGCGCTGACGCTGGCGCAGGCGCTGTCGGCCGCGTTCACGGGCTGGCTGGCCGAGCAGGTGTCGGTGGGCGTCGCGATGGTCGTGCCCGCCGTCGCCGCCGCGATCGTGCTCGCGCTCGGCGCGTGGAACGTCGCGATCGAACGCCGCCGCCCGGTCGCACCCGTCCATCCGTCCGGCGAGGTCGCTGTGCCGGCGGCGTGGCGGCACGACGGGACGGACGAACGCGCCCGCGTGCGCTGACGCGTAGACTCGCGACCCATGACAGAGGATGCCGCAGCCCGCACGATCGTCATCACGGGGGCCAGCAGCGGCATCGGCGCCGCCGCCGCGCGTCAGCTGGTGCTGGCCGGGCAGCGCGTGGTGATCGTCGGCCGTGACCGGCGTCGCACGCAGCAGGTCGCCGGCGAGCTGGGCATGCCGTTCCATATCGCCGATTTCGCCGTGCTCGCCGAGGTGCGCGCCCTCGCGGACGAGCTGCTCGCCGCGCATCCGCGCATCGACGTGCTCGCCAACAACGCCGGCGGCATCTTCGGCGACCGCACGGTGACGGTCGACGGCCTGGAAGCGACGTTCCAGACCAACCACCTCGCGCCGTTCCTGCTCACGAACCTGCTGCGCGAGCGCCTGGTCGACAGCGGAGCCTCGGTCATCCAGACCTCGAGCGTCGCCGCACGCCGCTTCGCCCGTTGGGACATCGACGACCTCAACGCCGAACGGCGCTACTCCGCCAGTGCGGCCTACGGAAACGCGAAGCTGGCGAACGTGCTGTTCACGAAGGAGCTCGCCCGGCGCTGGGGCGGCGACGGGGTCGCGGCGGCCGCCTTCCACCCGGGGGTGATCGGCAGCAGCTTCGCGTCGACCGCGAAGGGCGCCTGGCGGTTCCTGTACACGAACCCGGTCACCAGCCGGCTGCTGACGTCGGTGGACATCGGCGGCGCGCGACTGGCCTGGCTGGCGCTCGGCAAGCCCGGTCTGGACTGGGAGTCGGGCGGCTACTACGAGGCCAACCGCCCGGCCCGGACCTCGCCGCTCGCCGCCGATCCGGTGATGGCGGCGCGCCTGTGGGAGCGCAGTGCGGAGATGGTCGGTCTCTGACCGCGTTCATCCGTCCCGCGTGGTCGCCACGGCGGCGCGGAAGCGGCGGAACGGGACGGACGAACCGGCGGTCACTCGACGAAGCGCACCCAGTTCGCGCCGCGGCCGGTCTCGGCGCGCTGGCGGCGCTCGAGCTGCGCGCCGTCCACCGCGTAGAGCGTGACGGTCGTCGACTTCTCCCCGGCCGCGACGAGGTAACGCCCCCCGAGGCCCGTGGCGAAGCCGCGAGGCTGCTGCTCGGTCACGGTGAACGACTCGGCATCCGCGACCGTCCCGTCCGCGGCGACCGGCACCGCGGCCAGCGTGCTCTCGGTGCGCTCCGACGCCCACAGCACCGCGCCGTCGGTGCCCCAGTGCAGGTCGGCGCCCCAGATGTAGTGATGGGCGAGCGGGTCGGCGCCGAACTCGCTGTGGCCGAGGCCCTTCGACCGGTCGAAGGCGGATGCCGCGCCCACGAGCTCGAGCGTTCCCGCGGCGGTGTCGCGGCGGTAGTGCAGCACCTCGCCGGAGAACTCGGTCAGCACGTACACGGCATCCTGCGCGTCGTTGAGCACCAGGTGGCGCGGGCCGCTGCCGGCCGGGGCCGCGGCGGTCGCGGGCTCGAGCGGGACGAGCGAGAGGTCGTCGGCGAGGGCGTACTGGGCGACGAGGTCGGCTCCGAGCGAGACGAAGTACGCGAAGCGGCCGTCGGCGCTGGCGAGCACGGAATGCAGGTTCGGGTAGGCGATCCGCGAGACCGGCGCGCCGACGGAGCCGTCCGCGACGGGGCAGCTGATGCCGTAGCCGCCGCCGTAGCTCGCGCCCAGGAGGGCGGTGCCGTCCCGCGTGAGCGCCAGGTAGTTCATGCCGCCGCCCGGCAGGTCGAGCCGCGACACCGTCGTCAGCCGACCGCTCTCGCGATCGAGCGCGAGGGTCACGATCCCGGCGGGCTCGCCCTTGACCGCCGCGTAGACCAGGTCGCGCGCGGCGTCGACGGCGAAGGTCGAGCATCCGGTCAGTCCCTCGGTGACGGCGAGCCGCTCGAGGGCGCCGTCGGCGAGGCGGAAGGTCGAGATCGAGCCGTCCGCGGCGTTGGCGACGAGGACGAGGGGAGTCGTTGCGGTCATGGCTCCAGCGTAGGCGGCGGCGCGTACGCTGGAGTCACCGCAGCGACGACCGGAGGACTGACCATGGCGCGCATCCTGCTCATCGGCGGACACGGCAAGGTGGCCCTGCTCCTCGAGCCGCTCCTGGCCGACCGGGGCCACGAGGTCACCGCCGTCATCCGCAACCCCGCCCACGAGGACGAGGTCTCCGCCACCGGCGCGCACCCGCTCGTCGCGGATGTCGAGCGTTTCGACCTCGACCGGCTCACCGGGCTCGTGAGCGGCTTCGACGTCGTCGTGTGGTCGGCGGGCGCGGGCGGGGGAGACGCCGCCCGTACCTACGCGGTCGACCGCGACGCGGCGATCCGCACGATCGACGCCACGCGTGCCGCGGGGGTCTCTCGCTTCGTGATGGTGTCGTACTTCGGCGCGGGGCCCGATCACGGCGTCGACCCCGAGGACGGGTTCTACGCGTATTCCGAGGCCAAGGCCGCCGCGGACGAGCACCTGCGCGCCAGCGGCCTCGCCTACACGATCGTCGCGCCGTCGGCGCTGACGCTCGACCCGCCGACGGGGCTCATCGACGTGGATGCCGAACGGAGCGCATCGGTGTCGCGCGCCGACGTCGCGGCCGTGATCGCCGCGGTGATCGACGAGCCGTCGACCGTCGGGCGGACGATCCGCTTCAACGCGGGCGCGACCCCCATCGCGTCGGCGCTTCGGCGCTGAGCTCCGAGCCGCGGCATCCCGGTCGCCCGCGCGCGTCAGCGTCTACGCTGGAACCATGAGCAGGAGCACTCTCGGGACCGTCGTCGGGGTCGTCGTGGCGATCCTCATCGCGTGGGTGCTGGTGAACGTGGTCTTCAGCGTGCTGTGGTTCATCGCGAAGATCGGCGTCGTGCTCGTGGTCGCCGTGATCGTGTTCTTCTTCCTGCGTGGCGCCTTCGCCCGCGGCGACGACTGATCGCCGCCCGCTCCGTGCCCGCTGCTACGGTCGAGGGGCGCGGACCGCGAGAGGACGCGTGGATGCCGAGGGAGGCAACGTGACGGAACGGACCAGCTGGATCCTCGTCGACGGTGAGAACATCGACGCCACGCTCGGCGGATCGATCCTCGGTCGTCGACCGCAACCGGACGAGCGACCGCGCTGGGACCGCCTCCTCGGGTTCCTCGAGGAGCGGTGGCAGCAGCCGGTGCGCGGGCTGTTCTTCCTCAACGCCTCGACGCACCTGCCGATGCCGTTCGTGCAGGCGCTGCTCGCGCTCGGCTACACGCCCGTGCCGCTGTCGGGTCCGAGCGACGCGAAGGTGGTCGATCTGGCGATCCAGCGGACCCTCCGCGCGCTTCGCGATCGCGGGGGCGACGTCGTGCTCGTCAGCCACGACCGCGACTTCGTCGACGACCTCGCCGTCCTCGCCGGCGAGGAGCGGCGGGTGGGCCTCATCGGATTCCACGAGTTCCGCAGCAGCGAGTTCGCCGCCGTGCCGGGCCTGGAGTTCTTCGACCTCGAGTACGACGTGCACGCGTTCGACGCCGTCCTGCCGCGGGTGCGGGTCATCCCGATCGAGGAGTTCGATCCGCTGCAGTTCCTCGGCTGAGACCGCGTCGCGCCGCCCGCGCCGCTGCTCGGATTCCAAGCCCGCACACAGACGAACGATATATCGTTGACTATCGTCGAATCGTCGACGCGACATCGGGAGGCATCATGAACGACTCATTCGCAGGTGCAGACTTCGGCGGACGCCGGCCGGGAGCCCACGGCTTCGGCGGGCGCGGGTTCGGCGCGGGAGCGTTCGGCGGGGGCCCGGGCGGCATGTGGGACGTGATGGAGAACCTCCGCGCGTCGTTCGAGCAGCGCACCGGCCCGCGCATGGGACGCGGGGACGTGCGCGCGGCGGTGCTCGCGCTGCTCGCCGAACAGCCCATGCACGGCTACCAGATCATCCAGGAGATCGAGCAGCGCAGCGGCGGGGCGTGGAAGCCCAGTGCGGGCTCGGTGTACCCGACCCTGCAGATGCTCGCCGATGAGGGCCTGATCGCCGCCGAGGAGGCGAACGGGCGCAAGACCTACAGCCTCACCGACGCGGGTCGCGCCGAGGCCGACGCGGCCGCGGAGCGGACGGCGCCGTGGGAGACGCCGGGCCAGCGCGACGGCGGGCGCATGAGCGCGCTGCCCAAGGCCGGGTTCGAGCTCGCGCAGGCCGTCGCCCAGGTCGGACGCACCGGCACGCCCGCGCAGGTGCAGCAGGCCGTGGATGTGCTCGACGAGGCGCGTCGCCGCATCTACGCCCTCCTCGCGCAGGACTGACCGGCGTGCCGTCCGGGTCCCGCGCGCGATACCGGCGCATCCTCCGCTTCGCCGCACTGTCGCTGGCGCAGACCTGGTGGTACGACCTGTTCCTCCCGCGCGTCGGGCTGCGCCGGCTGGCCGAACGTTCGCGCAGCGCCCGGATGCAGCGCATCGCACGCCGCTTCCACGCGCTCGCCGTCGACCTCGGCGGCCTGATGATCAAGGTCGGGCAGTTCATGTCGTCGCGGCTGGACGTGCTGCCGCCGGAGATCACGCAGGAGCTGGAAGGGCTGCAGGACGAGGTGCCGCCGGTGCCGTTCGCGCTGATCCGCGCGGCCGCCGAGGCCGAGCTGGGCGTGCCCCTCGAACGGGCGTTCGCCTGGTTCGACGAGTCGCCGGTGGCGGCGGCATCCCTCGGGCAGGCGCACCGCGCGCGGCTCACGCCGGCCGATGCGACGCTCACCGGTTACGGCGCGGTGATCGTCAAGGTGCAGCGGCCCGGGATCGATGAGATCGTCGAGGTCGACCTCGCCGCCCTCCGCCGTGTCGCGGGCTGGCTGAGCCGCGTGCGGCTGGTGTCCGACCGGGTCGACGCCCCGGCGCTCGCGGAGGAGTTCGCGGCGACCTCCCTCGAGGAGATCGACTATCTCCACGAGGCGCAGAACGCCGAGCGCTTCGCCGCCGACACCGCCGCCGATGCCCGGGTCGCCGTCCCGGAGGTAGTCTTGGAGCGCTCGACCCGCAAGGTGCTCACGCTCGAGGACGTCACGGCGATCAAGATCTCCGACGTCGACGCCCTGCGCGCCGCGGGGATCGACCCGTCCGAGGTCGCGCACGCCTTCGCGACGACGATGTTCACCCAGCTGTTCCGCACGGGCTTCTTCCACGCCGACCCCCACCCCGGCAACGTGTTCGTCACGCCGCGACCGGCGTCGGCGGATGCCGCGGCGCCGCCCTGGACGCTCACCTTCATCGACTTCGGGATGATGGGCACGGTCGACACGCGGCTGCGCTCGGGGCTGCGCACCGTGCTGCTGGCCGTCGCCGCGCGCGACAGCAAGCGTCTGGTCCAGGGCATCCTCGACGTCGGTGCGCTCCTGCCCGGCGCCGACACCCGTGACCTCGAGCGCGCCTACGCGAAGCTGTTCGCGCGCTTCGGCGGGATGGGCTTCGCGCAGCTGCGCGAGGTCGATCCGCGCGAGTTCCGCGACTTCGCGGAGGAGTTCGGCGACGTTGTGCGGACCCTTCCGTTCCAGTTGCCGGAGAACTTCCTGCTGATCATCCGCGCGATCTCGCTGACGTCGGGCGTCTGCAGCACGCTCGACCCCGAGTTCAACATCTGGGAGAGCGTCGAACCGTTCGCCGGCCAGGTGCTGCGCGACGAGGGCGGCAACGTCGTCAAGGACGCCCTCGCCCAGGTCGGCGAGGTGCTGGCCACCTCGTGGCGGCTGCCGGGGCGTCTCGACGGCCTCATCACGGGTTTCGAGGAGGGCACGGTCGCCGTCGACATGTCGCGGCTGGAGCGGCGATTGGACCGTCTGGAGCGGATCGCCTCGCGAGGGCTCACGGCGATGGTGTTCGGCATCCTCCTGATCGCCGGCATCCTGCTGCGCGCCACGGACGGGGTGTTCGGAACCGTGCTGATGGCGGCATCCGTCGTGCCGCTCGTGATGACGCTGCTGCCGCGGTCGGGTCGACCCCGACGGTGAGGCCGCCGCGTCAGCGCGCGGCGGCGCGCAGGAGCGCGTCGACGACCGCGGGCGTCGCGTGCGGCGCCACGTGCAGGTTCAGGGCGGGCTCGACGAGCTCGACCTCCAGCAGCACGAGCCCGTAGCGGCGCGAGCGCACCGTGTCGATGCGGGCGTACAGGGGGAGGGGTCCGCCGGTCACGGTCTGCACCGCGCGCACGACCTCGGTCGCGAAGGCGATCTCGTCGTCGAACGCGGGGACCTGCTCGGGATGCTCCGCGTACACGCCGCCGATGAGACCGCCGCCCACCTCCAGCAGCGCACCCTTCGAGATCGCGTGGGTGAAGACGCCGTCGACGAGGTAGAGGGCCTTCTCCCATCCGCGCGAGAGCTCCGCCACCTCGGGCTGGATCATCGCCGTGCCGCCGCCGTCGATGATCCGTGCGGCGAGGGCGAGCGCCCCCGGGTCGGCGGCGTCGAACAGCCCGGTGTCGCGGGCCCCCGCCGACACCGACGGCTTCACGACGACGCGCTCGTGGGCGCCGAGGGCCGCGCGGGCCTCGTCGACGCTCCGCGCGTAGGCGGTCGGCACCACGCGGATGCCCGCGCCGTCCAGCTCGGCCAGATAGTGCTTGTCGAGGTTCCAGCGCATGGTCGCGGGGGCGTTCACGACACGCGTGGACGCCTCGGCGCGGTCGAGCCATGCCTGGAACTGCGCGGGACGCTCGGGGTAGTCCCACGGCGATCGGATCGCGAGCAGGTCGAACGCGGCGAGGTCGACGCGATCGTCATGCCAGACCACGGCGTCCGCCGCGGCGCCGCGGCTGCGAAGAGCGTCGAGCAGCAGCGGGGTGTCGTGGTCGGGGTCTTCGTCGGAGTAGGCGTCCGTCACGACGATGCCGATGCGCGGCGCAGGCGAGCTCACCGCTCCACCTTATCGACGGGCGAGCCCGCCCCCGCGCCGTTCGCCGCCGTGAGGCCGTAGCCTGAACGGGTGCCCTCAGAACCTGCTCTCGATCCCGCGGGCGGGGGAGCACGGGCCGAGCTGATCGCGCTCGCCACCGGCGGCGAGGGCTGGAGCGTACCGTTGCGCGAGCTGCCCGCGCCGGCATCGGCGCGGCCCGCCGCCGTGCTCATCCTGTTCGGCGTGCTGGACGCGGTGCCCAGTGCGCACGACGCGCAGGATGCCGCGGTCTCGCGCGAGCTCGATGTGCTGCTGCTCGAGCGTGCCACGACGCTGCGTGCCCACCCCGGCCAGGTCGCCTTTCCCGGCGGTCGTCTCGACCCCGGGGATGCCGGTCCGATCGCGGCCGCGCTGCGCGAGGCGGAGGAGGAGACGGGGCTCGACCCCGCGGGCGTGGAGGTGCTGGGGGCGCTTCCCTCGGTTCCCCTCGAGTTCTCCGGTCACCTCGTCACGCCCGTGCTCGGGTGGTGGCGGCATCCGTCGCCCGTCCGCGTCGTGGACGACGCCGAGTCGGCCGCGGTCTTCCGCGCCCCCGTCGCGGACCTGCTCGACCCGCGCAACCGCGCCGTCACCGTGATCGAGCGCAACAGCCGCGTCTGGCGCGGACCGGCGTTCGAGGTTCAGGGGCACCTGGTGTGGGGCTTCACGGCGATGCTGCTCGACGCGCTGTTCGACCGCCTCGGCTGGACCGAGCCGTGGGATCTCGGCGATCGGACCCGGCGCATCCCGCTGCCGTCCTGACCCTCGGTCGACATCGAGGCTTCCCCGCGGCTGATAGGATCGTCGGCGGAAGTGTGTCCGAGCGGCCTAAGGAGCATGGCTGGAATCCATGTAGGCGGGGTAACTCGCCTCGCAGGTTCAAATCCTGTCACTTCCGCTCCGAGATGAGCCCCACCTCTCCATGGTGGGGCTCATCGTCATTCCGGGGCCTCCCGGACGCGGAGGGCGCGATCCCAGCGCTGAACTTCCTGCCGGGTGCCTCGCTGCTGACCTCCTGACAAGTATTCGAACGCAGAGGAGCACCACGTGCGAAGGAAACTCGCCCTGTCGTCCGATTTTCTGCCCGTCATCCTGCTAGGGGTGGTGGCGTGCAGTCATCCCCAGCAGTCGGCGCCGAGCACCCCGCCGTCCGGAGAAGAGTGTCAAGGGGGCCTGGAAGGAACCCTGGGGTGCGACGACTTCAGTTCGACGGGTGCCACCGAGAACGGGGAACCCGTGGAATGGGTCGCCGGGGGCTCGATCACCCTGCACGCCGAGTACGTCAACGACACCCCCACGCTGGTGGTCGGAACTCCTTGCAACACGCTGAACATCCCCATCGCATTGCACGCGGATGTCATCGTCCCTGGTGAGGCGACGTCGACGACGAAGGCGTGCGACGTGACGAGGGCGGGAGAGCAGACCTGGACGGAAGGCGTCTTCACGACCGACATGCAGTGGGTGCGAAGCGAGAAGACACTCACGATCTCTGCGGGAACGACGACGATTCTCTTCACCGCGGACTGACCGGATGGTCGCGACGCTGCGGTCGTCGTCCATCGCGCGCGGGAATACGGTGGATGAGGACGAGGTTGGCCTCACGAGTCGGGTGATCCTCCGTGGTCGCCGCCGCGGCCGCCGCTCCACCCGGCATCCGTCAATCTGGAGATATCCCCCTCATGAGTTCCACCAGCACCACCGCGCCCGCCGCGCGTCCGCCCAAGCCGAAGAAGCCGTTCTACCGGTCGTTCGGCTTCCAGATCACGATCGCGCTGATCGCCGGCATCCTGCTCGGCGTCCTCGCGCTGAACCTGGGTCCGGATGCCGCGGGAGGCCCGAACGGACTGACGGCGACGCTGTCGACCATCGGAAACGGGTACGTCACGCTGCTGAAGGCGGCCGTCGTGCCGCTGATCTTCCTCGCCATCGTCGCGAGCATCACCCAGTTGCGTAACGTCACGAACGCCGCACGCCTGGCCGGGCAGACGCTGCTCTGGTTCGGCATCACGGCGCTGATCGCGGTGACGATCGGCATCGTCCTGGGCGTCACGATCCAGCCCGGCAACCGCGTCGCGCACGACCAGCTGACCACCGCCGACCCGTACACGGTCGGCACCTGGTGGAACTTCCTCAAGGGCCTGATCCCGCAGAACGTCCTCGGTCTCACCGTCTCGAGCTCCGCGGATGCCGCCACCGGCGCCGTGACGTCGACGGTGGGCTTCAACGTCCTCCAGGTGATCGTGGTCTCGGTGGCCGTCGGCATCGCGGCGCTGAAGATCGGCGCCCGCGCGGAACCGTTCGTGGCGTTCACGCAGTCGTCGCTGAAGATCGTCCAGCGCGTGCTGTGGTGGATCATCCGCATCGCGCCCCTCGGCACCCTCGGGCTCATCGCGTCCGCGGTGGTGCAGTACGGCACGGACAAGCTGCTCACGCTCGTGTGGTTCGTGGTCGCCGTCTACGCCGGCCTGGTGCTGGTGCTGTTCGTCGTGTACCCGATCCTCATCAAGAGCCACGGGCTGTCGATCAAGCAGTACTTCTCCGGCGTGTGGCCGGCCGTCCAGCTCGGCTTCGTGTCGCGGTCGTCGATCGGCACGCTGCCGCTGACCGAGCGGGTGACCGAGCGCAACCTCGGGGTGCCGCGCGAGTACGCGTCGTTCGCCGTGCCGCTCGGCGCGACGACCAAGATGGACGGCTGCGCCGCGATCTACCCGGCCATCGCCGCGATCTTCGTCGCGCAGTTCTTCGGCATCGAGCTGAACATCGTGTCGTACCTGCTCATCGCGCTGGTGTCGGTGGTCGGATCGGCCGCGACGGCGGGGACGACGGGCGCGACGGTCATGCTGACGCTCACGCTGTCCACGCTCGGCCTGCCGCTGGAAGGCGTCGGACTGCTGCTCGCGATCGATCCCATCCTCGACATGGGCCGCACCGCGGTGAACGTCGCCGGGCAGGCGCTCGTTCCGACGATCGTCGCGAAGCGCGAAGGCATCCTCGACCGCGCGCTCTACGACGCGCCCCGCGACGGGGAGCCCTTCGCGGACGACTCGGCGGACGACGCCGAGAGCGCCCCGGCACTGTCGCGGAGCTGACCCCTCGGCTCTCGCCCCGCGACGCCCCGGTCCCGATCAGGCCGGGGCGTCGCGGTCGGCGAAGGCCGACCCGGGCCGGATGAGCAGCGAGCGGGGCAGCGCGATCACCCGCGCGCGCCGAGCGGGAGTCATCGCGGCGAGCATCGCGGCGCGGATGCCGAGAGCGTCCTCGACGGCGCGCGCACCGGCATCCGCCCCCGCTCCCGCGGCGTAGTTCGCGCGCTCCACCGCGGAGACCAGCCGGGACACGGCATCGGGCGGCGCGTCGGCCGACGCCACGAGCACGGCGCCGAAGGCCCGCGGCGTCTGGGACGACGACACGGGCACGCCTGCGTCGATCGCGGTGTCCTGCACGAGCCGCCAGGCGGCGGCCACACTGGCGCGGCGCCGGAGGAGCATCCTCCGCGCGGCGCCGGCCGCGGCCGGCAGGATCGCCAGGACGATCACGGCGGCGGCGACGCCGAGCACCGGCCGGGGATCGATGAGGGCCGCCCCGGCACCGGCGGCATCCGCGGGCGCGGTCTCGGCCGGACCGTTCACGCTGTCGGTGGGAGCCGTCGTGGCCGCGGCGGTCGGCGACGCGGTCGGCGCGCTCGTGGGCGCGTCGGTGCCGCTCGACGCGGCGCTCTGGAACCGTGTCGCCGTGCCGAGGCTCTTCGTCGGCTCGAACGGCACCCAGCCGATCCCGCGGAAGTACACTTCGGGCCACGCGTGCAGCTGGCTGCCGGTGACGTTCACGACGCGCTCGCCGTCGACGACCTGACCGGTGAACGCGCCCGGAAGGAAGCCCACGACGATGCGGGTGGGCATGCCGAGGCTTCGCGCCATCAGCGCGAACGCGCCCGCGAAATGCACGCAGTAGCCCGTCTTGGCCTCGAGGAACGCGGCGACCGCATCCGATCCCTGGCCGTCGAAGCCCTCCTGCACGGGAGCGTCGAGCGAGTAGGTGAACGCGGGGCCGCGGAACCAGTCCTGCAGGGCGATGAGTCTGTCGTAGTCGGTGGTCGCCGATGCCGTGACCTCGCGGGCGAGCGCGCCGATGATCGGCGGGGTGTCGGCGGGCACCGAGTCGACCTCGATCCGCAGCCCGGTGCCGCCCGCGGAGGTCGCGCGGATCTGCTCGAGGGTGGGGCGGGCGACATCCGCGAGGACGGTGTACTCCTGCCCCTGCGTCGCGCCCTGGGAGCCCATGACCGTGCGGTTGTACGGCACGAACCGCCACGACCCGATGAGGCCGTCGACCTGCGCGGCCGCGTAGGGGACGGGCGCGTAGGCCGTGGCCAGGTTCTTGACGGTGATGGTCGTGCGCTCCTGCGCGACGGCGATGTCGGGGCCCACCTCGAGACCCTCCAGCGGCTCGCCGCCGAGATCGACCGTGCTCGTGCGATCGGGCTGCCAGACGGCGCCGTCGAAGACGGAGAGCGTCGCGACGCGGAGGTAGGGCACGACGGAGCTGTCGCTGCGCATCGTGAGCACGGTCGCATCGCTCTGGCGGCGCAGGTCGGCGCCGAGATCCAACGAGGGGTCGATCATGGTGGCCGTGCCGGGGCCCGCCGCCGGAGTGGCCGCCTGGATCGTCGGCCCGAGCGCGAGCGCCGTCACGATCGCCACCGCGCCGATGGTCACCGCGACGGCGGAGACGCCTCCCGCCCGACGCGGCGCCCGCGACTCGCGGGTGCGCGTCTCCGCTCGGATCAACACGAGCACCGCGACGGCCAGCAGCACGAAGGCGACGACGTCGACGCCCGCGGGCACGGCGATCGCGGGGATCAGCCACACGGCGACCAGCGCGACGCTCGCCAGCAGCGGCATCCGCGCCGTCACGACGACATGGTCGAGCGCGATCGTCAGCAGCCCGAGCGAGGCGACGATCACGAAGGTCAACGGCGTCGTCGCCGTCAGCGGAGCGATGCCGTCGGCGATCGACGTGGATGCCGCGGCGATCATGCGCGGCACCGCCTCGACGAGCGTCCCCGTCGGAATGACGCCGAGGAGCGCATCGCGGGGGAAGAAGACGGCCGTGACGGCGCCGGTCCACACCGCGAGCTCGATGAGCGTCACCACGGTCGCCGCGACCCGCAGCCGGCGCAGCACGTAGCCGATCGTCAGGAGCGCCAGCGGCAGGCCGGCCGCGCCCCACAGCCACGAGCCGCTCTGCACGACGCGCGTGAGCGGCACGAGGGTGGCGAGCAGTCCCAGCCACAGAGCGAGGGAGAGCCGCAGCTCTCCGCGTTGCGCCGTCCGCCGCCGGCGGCCCTCAGGCGACGGCACGGCCGCCTCCTCGTGTGCTGGTCGCGGCGACGGCATCCGACCACGCCGATGCGAGGTCGGCGCCCGGAGCGATGACGCCGAGCCGCCACCCGGTGTCGACGGCGCGAGCACGCGCCGCCTCGGAGACCGCCACGGTCAGAAGCACCGGCAGCGTGCTGTGATGGGGCAGCGCAGCCAGCGCCGCGGCATCCGCGTCGTCGATCGCGCCGGTGACGAGCACGACGGGACCGGCAGAGATACCCGTGAACAGGCGCACCAGCGCGTCGAGGGGGAGGTCGCGTCGTGCCGTCACGGTCGCCAGCGCGATGGCCAGCTGCTCGACACCGCCGCCGTCGCCGCCCTCGATGGGATCGGCCAGCACGGCGCCGTCCGCGTCGATCACCGTCACGAGGTAGCCCTCGCGCACCAGCAGCGCCGTCGCGGACAGGCATGCCGACACGGCGATCTCGAAGCCCGGGTCGCCTCCCGGGGCGCGTGCCGCCTCGACGGGCCAGCGGGGTGCGCCGCGGTCGAGCACGACGACGGCCTCGGGCGTCGTCTCCTGCTCCTCCTGTCGCACCATCAACTCGTCGCGGTGGGCGCTGGCGCGCCAGTGGATGCGGCGCATCGAGTCGCCCGGTGCGTAGGTGCGCGGGATGAGGTTGTCGGCCCCCTGCCCGAGACGGTCGACGACGCTGCGGGTGCTGCCGCCGGCGTCGCCGGGCAGATCGCTCAGCGGCCCGAGCTCCACGACCTCCGGCACGATCACGAGCGGAGAGCCGTCACCGACCGAGCGCCGCCGGCGGGTGAAGCCGAAGGGATCGGTCGAGACGACGGAGAGGGGCCCGACCGTGCGGATGCCGCGGCGCATCGCTCGCGCCGAGTAGACGAGCTCGACGCCCTCAGTGCCGGCCACGGCGGAGGCGGTCGCCGGGAACACGCCGGCCGGCCCCGCGGCGGTGGCGTCGGGGCTCGCGTCGATGCCGTCCGGCAGTCGGTCGCGCCAACGGCCCTCGCTGGAGGGGAGGGAGGATCGGGTGCGCACGCGGAGGCGCACGCGGACGTCGGTGCCGACCGGCGCCACGTCGGGTGAGAACGAGCGGGAGACGCGCGCCGAGCGGGGCACCAGGTACAGCGTCGCCGCGCTGACGGCGACGACGATCGCGAGGAGCGCGCCGACATAGGCGAGCTCGGCGATGCCGAAGCGCTGCGCGAGGAACCCGCACACCGCCGCGAGCAGCACCGCACCGGTGCCGCGCGCGGTCAGAGGCCAGCCGGACACGACCGGCCTCAGCGGGTGGCCAGCGGCACTCGCACCGACCCGACGATCGCGCGCAGGACGGCGGCGATGGTGTCGGCCGACGAGCGCCCCCGCGCCGACGCGGTGCCGCGGGCGGCGATGAGGCGATGGGCGAAGACCGGTTCGACGAGCGCGGCCACGTCGTCGGGGATGACGAACTCGCGGCCGTCGAGCGCGGCGCGCACCTTGGCGGCGCGCACCAGCTGCAGGGTGGCGCGCGGACTCGCGCCCAGCCGCAGATCCGGGTGCTCGCGCGTGGCGCGCGCGAGCCCCACGGTGTACTCCTCGACGGCGGGGGAGACGTGCACCCCGCGTGCCCACGCGATCAGGGCGCGCACATCGGCGGCGCCGAGCACGGGGGCCACCCCGTCGAGCGGGTTGACGGTCTCGCGCTGGCGGAGCATGAGCGCTTCGCTCGCGGCATCCGGATAGCCCATGGAGATGCGCATCATGAAGCGGTCGCGCTGCGCCTCCGGAAGTGCGTAGGTGCCCTCCATCTCGAGGGGGTTCTGCGTGGCGACGACGAGGAACGGATCGGCCAGCCGGTGGCTGGTGCCGTCGACGGTCACCTGACGCTCCTCCATCGCCTCCAGGAGAGCGGACTGGGTCTTGGGGGAGGCGCGGTTGATCTCGTCGGCGATGACGATCTGCGCGAAGATCGCCCCCGGCTTGAACTCGAACTCGCGGTCCACCGGGTTGTAGACGCTGACCCCGGTCACATCACCCGGCAGAAGGTCGGGGGTGAACTGGATGCGGCGCACGCTCGCGTCGATCGAGGAGGCCAGCGCCCGCGCCAGCATGGTCTTGCCGACCCCCGGCACGTCCTCGATGAGGAGGTGGCCCTCGGCCAGCAGACAGACCAGCGCGGCGCGCACGGCATCCGGCTTGCCGTCGATCACGCGCGTGACGGAGGTCTCGACCGCCTCGGCGGCCCGGGCGAACGTGGCGGCGGTGAGCGGGTGGTCGGGCATGCGTCTCCCTGTCTCAGCGGCGGTGCTTGCTCGATGCTAACCCGGCTGGCGAGCCGCGGGCGCGACGTCGGGTAAACTCGCATGTAGCTCTCCGCGAGACGGCATCCAGGCCAACTCCCCCAGGACGGAAACGTAGCAAGGGTAACCGGGCTCTGCCGGGTTCGCGGAGAGTCTTTCTTTTGCCCGGTGGGGTGCTGCAGGTGCCGTGGCGTCGTCGCGTCGTGGGCTTGGTCGAGGTCATCCGCCCGGTCGCGGATGGCAGCAACCAGAGCCCCCACGCACCCCTCAGTGGCGAAAACGAGGCCAGGGTGGTCGTCGAGGGGAGGATGATGTTCTGCTCATGCTTCTGTTCCTGACGTCGTATGCGAAGCGTTTCGGGCCTTACCTGGTGCTACCGGCTTTGCTGCTTTCGGTTCTCCCGGGAGCAGTCGAGGCCAAACTGGCCGGAATGTCAGTAGTCGTTGCCCTGACAGTGATCGAGCATTACGTCGAGTGGGTGATCCTGCCTGCTCGTGCATCTCGCCGACGGGACGAAGGATGAGAACCGGTGCTGATCGGATGTCGAGCACCCCTCGGTTCCGCCGCGACAGCCCCTCTGAATCACCCACGGAGTTAGGCAAGGATGAGGGCTTCTGGTATTGGTGCCGGGGACGGCGGTTGTCTTGAAGGATGAGGGCGCGCGACAAAGGCAGTCGTCCTCGCCGGAGCATGGTCTCGTCGGCGGGCGAGCCGTTGCATGGCTGCTGCTCGCCGGTCCAGCGAGCGTGCTCGCCCACATCGGCACTTCGGGTTTTGAGGCGCCGTGGGCACTCATCGGCGCGTATGCGTTCATCGGGCTCCTCGGGGTTTACGAGGCGATACGGGCGAGCCGACGCCGCAGGGCCGGACCGCATCGCAGTTCCGCCGATCACAAGGATTGACGTCGGTGCTGCGGTCCCGTCGCTCGCACGCGGGCGATCGGCGGAGTATCCACAGCCGTCACATACGGGTTCACGGGTGGGGGGAGATGCTCCCGCGATGATCAGGGTGGGCAACGCCGTCGTGCAGGAGCGGGTGGTGTCGTCGCCGGGAGGCGTGACGGTGCCTCTCCCGGTGCCGGGGCGGAGGTGCGGTCGTTACCGCTGATGGTGACGGTGTGCGGGCGGTGGACGCTGCAGGGATCATGGTCCCTGTGGCGGCGTATGACCCGTTCGGCCAACGTGGCGGCAACGAAGTCACGTTGTCGAGTCCGCACGGAATGGCAGCGGACACCTGCGGAGACCATGACTGGCATGATGACCCTCGAGATGTTCAAGCCGACACCGGTCGCTCGCCGTCTCGGTGTTGGCTCCGTTGGGAGAGGGCTACGTGTCGTCTTCTGAGGTTCCTGTTGAGGTGCGGCGCGTCCTGCGTCGGGTCGGCGTCGTTCCGCGTCGGCTCAGTGCTTTTGTCTTGGTGATGCTCATCACCTGTGGCTTGCTCGGCTGGCAGGCTTCTGGATCGATGATGGCCTTCTTTGTGCCGGCGGCAGTAGGGATTTTGCTTGTCGTGTTCTCGTTTCGCCCAAAGATGTGGTTGACTGCCGATTCTGTCTATGTGCGATCGTATCTAGGTACGCGTCGGTTTGCTTATGTCGACGTGCTCATTTTTGACGACGTTGCCTATTCGGGTATGTGGAATCGTTCATCAGACACAGAGTCTTGGCTGAATCTTGGGATGCGGATGATCGACGTAATCCGATCTCGTGGTTCGACAGTTCCGCTTCGCGCAACATTGTGCGGACGTCGCACCTGTGAGGCTTTGGCTGATCTCCTCAATTCTCGCCTGCCAGACGATGAGAACGCTCATTCCTCCTCGCACCAGCAAGAATAGATCGGTGCCTGCGGCGTTGCCATCCACCACCGCAGCGCCGTCTGTCACGACGCGCACGTCCTACGGTTCGACCCAGGGCGCGGCACCCCGAGGTCGACCACCGTCGACCCAGCTAAGCTACATCTCACCGGCGCAGAAGAGCCGTGATGACGCGATACAGCGTGTGACGCCAGCGGCCGGTTGAGCGTAGGAGATCGTCGAAGGGAAACTTCTCTTGGTCAACCTCCCGGCTCCCGCGCGTAAAGAGAAGCGCTGATGCTCGGTATCGAGTTCGTCAAGGCGTCATCGCGTATTGGTGCGTGGATGTACTTGTTTCTGCTTCTCTGTAGCGGTCTGGCATGCGCGGCGCTCTTCTCCATCGGCCTCGTTCGCGGGGACTATCTTCAAGTAGCCTGGGCCTTCGGCTTGCTCGGCTCTGCCGCAATCCTCATTTATCAGTCGCAGATCAAGCCGCGAAAGATCGTGCAGAGAGTTGCGCGCAACGCAACGGAGTCCGGGCATTTCGCGCTCGCTCTCGCGGCCGTCGCCATCTTTCCTCATGGGCCCGAGGATCGACGCGGGATGAGAGATGATGGCGCCGGTGTCCTCTATGTGGACAGGTCGCGTGTGCGCATCATCGATCGACATGGGGTGCCGCTCATCGACTTACCGTCCGATCGGATCGTCAGCGTAGCCAGCGTTCGGTTCCTCCCCCTGCCGGGGCACGCTCGCGCCGTGCGAGTCACCGATGTGCAGGGACGAGTGTGGGACGCTTACCTGATCGGCGGTGGCGTTAGGCTCTTCTTCCCACCGAAAGACACCCGCGTCGACGAGGCCAGCCGTGCGGTCGCCTCGATTCTCAGGCTCGGCGCTGGTGGGGACGTCTCCAGTGCGGACAACTGATTGGGGATTGAGGGATGAAACGGCGACGAGGCAGCTTGCGAGTGGCCACGCAGCCGGCGGGTTGAGGATGACCTGATGCGAAAGTTAGTCGCCAGCTCGGCCCTGTTCGTTGCCGTTGCGGTGATGACCGTCGTGCAGCTCGTGCTCCTTGCGCCGGAACTCGCTGCAGGCTCGGACAGAGTGTTGATTTTCCTCCTCATTGCGGGCGTGACTGTCGGGGCAGTCGTTCTGTACTTGCTTTGCTTGACCATTCCCAATCTGTAGAGAATTCATTGGCTGAGGCGTCGATTCCCGGCAAAGTCTCCATCGGCAGTATCGTCTTCGCTCGTCGGCTCGCATCCGTTCGTGCGGAGCTCGTTGAGAGCGTGGGGCCGACGAACGTCCCGTTTCGCCGTATGAAGAAGATCGACTTCGTGCCCACGCGAGAAGGCGCCCTCGGACTCTTCGCCGTCCTCGAGGAGAGCAAAGTCGCGGCCATCGCCGCTTCCGTCGACGATGTCCGCCTCCTCCGACGATGAAGAGAAGAATCCGGCTCCCCTGATAGGGCTACCCGTCTTGAGGTGAGCGTCCGAGTTCCGGTGCGGGCGCAGACTGGGCCGTGCTGCGGCGTATGAGGGACCGTGGTTCTTGGAGTCCGGTGAGGTGATCGTTCTCGACGAACCGGTAGATGGCATGCGGCTCGTGGAGAGTGCTGAGGTCGCACCTGTCAGTGGTCAGGAGTACCAGCTCGCGGGTGGTGGGCCGTCGTTGGTGTATTGGGGCCGGTTGAGTGGGATGATGCTGACGGGCACTGGGCGCAGGTGAATCATTCGCTCAGCAGGCCGAGCTTCACTGACCTGCTGTGCCCGGGATCGTAAGCGTCTCGGTGCGCTCGGACAAAGTGGTGCGGATCTGGCGCTCGGCGCTAGTGCTGAGAATCGCAGGGTTGGACGGCGTGCCGGGTTTTTAAGACACATGTGCAGGGGTGGCTCACTATCCTGTTCGCGATGTTCCTGCTTCCCTTGGGGGATGATGATCCTCGTCTTCCGAGCGTGAATCTTCGAGTCAATCGCTCGCTCACAACGTCTGGCCGACCACGCGGTTTCGGAAAGGTTGCTTGGTGGTGACGCGGATGATGGGCAGCTCGGCCAGCATCGCGATCTGTAGGAGCATGTGAAGTCGGCATCAGATGAACGTTCGTGAACTGGTGCCTACCGCAGCAGGTACGGGCATTGCCCTCCGGGACAGAGGTTTGGTTGCACGTGAACGCCGATGATGATGCGCTTCGCCACGAGATCGCGCTCCAGGGCTTCGACGCCAGTGTGCCGGCTACCCGTGAGATCTACGCTCTGGTACAGGCGAAGAGGCTGGGCAAGAGCACACGATACACATTCGCTCTCGCCTTCGACGGCGGCCAGCGAGGTGTCGAAGCGGTGCTCGCCGACGACCCAGATACTGTTTGCGTGGGGCGGGGCTGTGTCGCCGTTGGGGTCGACGAGCTCACCCCCACGCTGCTCGACTGGCGAATCAGGAGACCAGGGATCGAAGCCCGTCTGCTCGTTCGTGAGCCTGCCCCGTTGATTCCTCTTGGCCCAGGGAGCCGGCGTCCGGTCGCGATGGGGCCGTTTTCGCTCGAACAGCAGCTTTACGCCGCTCGTCTGCTGCCGTACATGGGAGTATCGCTCTTCGGAGTGCGGACCATCTGGCACGAGGATTCCGCCACGTTGCGCGACAGGTATTCCCTCGCGCTCACCGACACACGAGAGAGCGCGGTCGCCCTGGTCGGTGAGCGCTTCCGTCACGACTTCCCGCACGTCGACGTTGGGACGGTGATGGTGGAGGTCGACGATACGCGACTGGAGACGGTTTCTGGGTCGGCGACCGTCTACGCGACGTCTCGACAATCCAGACTCGACCTTCCCTCATACGTTCACGAGTTCGGACTCGGCGCGATCGAAGTGTCGTGACCCCACTCCATAGATGTGAACGATCAGCATCAGTCTCGCCGAGCTGACGCATCCGGGCTGGAACCAGCGCGCCTGAAGCGAGGTGGTATCGCGTCGTGGCGCCGTGCAGCGCAGAGACGGGTGCACATGGCCATGCCCACCCGTGACCGCGCCCTGCTTCCGTCCCGCCGGAAGGTTTTCTCCGGCAGATCCCTCACGGCCCCGCGGGGGCCCCGCCTAGGCTGGAACCCGTGGCGCAGAGCATCTACATCACCTCCACCGAGGGCCTGTCCGGAAAATCCACGATCGTTCTCGGAGTGCTGGACGCGCTGAGCCGTTCCACTCCGCGGGTCGGGGTGTTCCGCGCCATCGCGCGCTCCATCGACGAGCGCGACTACGTGCTCGAGATGCTGCTCGACCACATCGGCGTCGACCTCGACTACGAGGAGGCGGTCGGCGTCACCTACGACGACGTGCGCAACGACCCGGATGCCGCGCTCTCGCGCATCGTCGAGCGGTTCAAGGCCGTCGAGGCGAAGTGCGACGCGGTCGTCGTCGTCGGCAGCGACTTCACCGACGTCGGCTCCACGAGCGAGCTCGGCTACAACGCGCGCATCGCCGCGAACCTCGGCGCGCCGGTGCTCGTCGTGCTCAACGGGCGCGGCCACGAAGGCGACCGTCTCGGGGTCAGCGAGGCGCGCACGCCGCAGCAGCTGGCGCAGCTCACCGCGCTCGCGCTCACCGACATCACGCACCAGCGCGCCGAGCTGTTCGCCGTGATCACCAACCGCGCCGACCCCGATCACCTGGACGAGATCAACGCGGCGATCGGCGAGGTCGTCCGCGACATCCCGGCCGTCGACGGCAGTCGCGAGGCCGACGTGGCCGTGTGGTCCATCCCCGAGGACGTGTTCCTCGTCGCTCCCGCCGTACGCGACATCATGCTGACCCTCGGCGGCACGCTGCTGCGCGGCGACGAGGCCCTGCTCGTGCGCGAGGTGCTCGACGTCGTCGTCGCCGGCATGTCGCTCAACAACATCCTTCCGCGACTCACCGAGGGCGCCATCGTCATCGCCCCCGCTGACCGCACCGAGGTGCTGCTGGGCCTGCTGCTGGCCAACTCGTCGGGGACGTTCCCGTCGATCGCGGGCATCATCCTCAACGGCCCGTTCCCGCTGCCGCCGGCGGTCCAGGACCTGATGGTCGGCCTCGACTCGCCGCTGCCGATCATCCAGACCGACCTCGACACGTACGACACCGCGGTGCGGGTCATGGGCACCCGGGGTCGTCTCGCGGCCGGCTCGCAGCGCCGGTTCGACACCGCCCTGGCCCTGTTCGAGCAGCACGTCGACACCGACGAGTTCACGCGCGCGCTGGGCCTCGCCCACTCCACCGTGGTCACGCCGCTCATGTTCGAGTACCAGCTGCTGGAGCGCGCCCGCACGGGACGCAAGCGCATCGTGCTGCCCGAGGGCGGCGACGACCGCGTGCTCAAGGCTGCGGCGACGGTGCTCGCCCGCGGCATCGCCGACCTCACGATCCTCGGCGACGAGGCCGAGGTGCGCGGCCGGGCCGTCGAGCTCGGTCTCGACCTCGGCGCCGCACAGGTGCTCAGCCCCTTCGACCCCCAGATCGTGCACCGCTTCGCCGAGGAGTACGCGGAGCTGCGCAAGCACAAGGGCATCACGTACGAGAAGGCGGCCGACACCATCACCGACGTCTCGTACTTCGGCACGATGATGGTGCACCTCGGCCTGGCCGACGGCATGGTCTCGGGCGCCGCGCACACCACGGCACACACGATCCGTCCCGCCTTCGAGATCATCAAGACCCGGCCCGGCGTCTCGGTCGTCTCGAGCGTGTTCCTCATGGCGCTCGCCGACCGGGTGCTCGTCTACGGCGACTGCGCGGTCATCCCCGATCCGACGGCGACGCAGCTGTCCGACATCGCGATCTCGTCCGCCGCGACCGCTCGTCAGTTCGGCATCGACCCGCGTATCGCGATGCTCTCCTACTCGACCGGCGAGTCGGGTTCGGGCGAGGACGTCGACAAGGTCCGCGAGGCCACGGCCTTCGTGCGCGAGCGCGCACCGGAGCTGCTGGTCGAGGGACCGATCCAGTACGACGCGGCCGCCGACGCCGCCGTCGCCAAGGCGAAGATGCCCGATTCCGCTGTCGCCGGACGGGCCACCGTGTTCGTGTTCCCCGACCTCAACACGGGCAACAACACCTACAAGGCCGTGCAGCGCTCGGCGGGCGCGGTCGCCATGGGCCCCGTCCTCCAGGGGCTCAACAAGCCGATCAACGACCTGTCGCGCGGTGCGCTGGTCGAAGACATCGTCAACACGATCGCGATCACCGCGATCCAGGCGCAGAACCAGCAGCAGGGAAACAACGCATGACCGTCGTCCTCGTCATCAACAGCGGCTCCTCGTCGTTCAAGTACCAGCTCGTCGACGTCGAGTCGCAGACGGCGCTCGCATCGGGACTCGTCGAGCGCATCGGACAGGAGATCGGGTCGGCCCGGCACAAGACGGGGGATGCCGACCACACGCGCGAGCTGCCCATCCCCGACCACACCGCCGGCTTCCGCGTGATGCTCGACGCGTTCGAGGAATACGGCCCGTCGCTCGTCGAGACCCCGCCGTCGGCCGTGGGCCACCGCGTCGTCCAGGGCGGCGCGCGCTTCTTCCGTCCGACGCTCATCGACGACCTCGTCGAGATCAACATCGACGAACTCTCGGTGCTCGCGCCGCTGCACAACCCCGGAGCGCTGCAGGGGATCCGCGCAGCACGCGCGGCCTTCCCCGCCCTGCCGCACGTCGCGGTCTTCGACACCGCGTTCCACCAGACGCTGCCCCCGGCCGCCTACACCTACGCGATCGACCAGACGATCGCGCGCAAGCACCGCATCCGCCGTTACGGCTTCCACGGCACCAGCCACAAGTTCGTCAGCGAGGCCGCCGCCGACTATGTGGGACGGCCGCTGCGCGAGCTCAAGCAGCTCGTGCTGCACCTGGGAAACGGCGCCTCGATCACCGCGATCGACGGCGGGCACTCCGTCGACACCTCGATGGGGCTGACGCCGCTGGAGGGGCTCGTGATGGGGACGCGCTCCGGCGACCTCGATCCCTCCGTGCTGCTCGTGCTCGCCCGGCGTGAGGAGATGAGCCCCGGAGACCTCGACGACTTCCTCAACAAGCGCAGCGGCATGGTCGGTCTCGCCGGTGTCTCCGACATGCGTGACATCGAGGACCGCCGCGAGGAGGGCGCCGGTGCGGCCATGCTCGCCTTCGACGTCTACATCCACCGGCTGCGGGCGTACATCGGCGCCTACATCGCGCAGCTCGGCGGGGTGGATGTGATCTCGTTCACGGCCGGGGTGGGGGAGAACTCGCCGCTCGTGCGTGCGGAGGCCCTGGCGACGCTGGGATTCCTCGGTATCCGTGTCGACGCGGAGCGCAACGAGGCCCGCGAACGCGGCATCCGCACGATCTCGACCGACGACTCGAGCGTCACGGTGCTCGTCGTGCCGACCAACGAGGAGCTCGAGATCGCCCGTCAGACGCTCGCGGTCGTGGCCGACTGACCGGCCGATCCGCCGCGACGCGGCTCACCGATACGCGACGTCCGCACCTGCCCACTACGCTGAATCCGTGACAGCCGACCTTCCCGACCTCAGCGCTCTCGACGGCGTGCTCTTCGACCTCGACGGCGTGCTGACCCCGACCGCCGAGGTGCACATGCACGCGTGGGAATCGATGTTCACCGAACTGTTCTCCGCGTGGGGCATCGAGCCCGCGTACACGGAAGAGGACTACTTCCGGTACCTCGACGGAAAGCAGCGCTACGACGGCGTCGCGAGCCTCCTGCGCTCGCGCGACGTCGAGGTGCCCTGGGGCGATCCGGACGACGATCCCTCCGCGGACACCGTCTGCGGCATCGGCAACCGCAAGAACGAGGTGTTCGCGCGTGTCCTGCGCGCCGACGGCATCGCGCCCTACCCGGGCTCTCTGGCGCTCCTCGAACAGCTGCGCGCAGCGGGGACGCCGATCGGCGTCGTCTCGAGCTCCAAGAACGCCGAGGAGGTGCTGGCCGCGGCCGGCATCCGCGACTTCTTCCCCGTCGTCGTCGACGGAGTGGTCTCGGCGCGCGAGGGGCTGCGCTCCAAGCCCGCGCCCGACATGTTCGCCGCCGGGGCCCGCATGCTCGGCGTCGACCCGGCGCGCAGCGCCGCCGTCGAAGACGCGCATTCGGGCGTCGCCTCCGCCGTGGCAGCCGGGTTCGGGCTCGTGGTCGGCGTCGACCGCGGCGCGGGTGCCCAGGCGCTGCTCGACCTCGGCGCGACGCTCGTCGTCGACGACCTCGCGGCGTTCGTCGCCTGATGACCGACCAGTCCGACGGAAGGATGGACAGGATGGATCGCGACCGTTTCCCGATCGACCCGTGGCGTCTGGTGGAGAAGCGCTTCTCGCTCGACGACGTCGGCGTCACCGAGACGCTGTTCGCGCTCGGCAACGGCTACCTGGGCCTGCGAGGCAACCAGCCCGAGGGTCGCCATGCCCACGAGCACGGCACGTTCATCAACGGGTTCCACGAGATCTTCCCGATCCGCCACGCGGAGCAGGCCTACGGCTTCGCCGAGGTCGGCCAGACGATCATCAATGCGCCGGATGCCAAGGTCATGCGCGTCTACGTCGACGACGAGCCCCTGTCGTTCGACGTCGCCGACATCCGCGAGTACGAGCGCGCCCTCGACATGCGCAACGGGCTCCTCACGCGCCACGTGCGCTGGATGACCCCCAGCGGCAAGGACGTCGTCATCGATTTCGAGCGCATGGTCTCGTTCGAAGAGCGCCACCTCGCCGTGATGCGTGTCACGGTCACGGTGCTCAACAGCGACGCCCCGATCACGGTGAGCTGCCAGATCATCAACCGTCAGGACGGCGAGGACGTGTACGGGGGCTCGGCTCCCGGCGGCGGCACCGCGAAGGGATTCGATCCGCGCAAGGCGGAGAAGATCGAGGACCGCGTGCTCCAGCCCGAGGAGTACTGGCAGGAGGGCGACCGCGCCGCGCTCGCCTACCGCGTGACCGCGTCGGGGATGACGATGTCGGTGGTCGCCGACCACGTGATCGAGACGGACAACGAGTACTCGTCGCGCACGCTCATCGAGCCCGACATCGCCAAGAACGTCTACCGGGTGCAGGCGAAGGCCGGGGTGCCCGTGACGGTCACCAAGCTCGTCAGCTATCACACGTCGCGCGGGGTGCCCGCTCGCGAGCTGGTCGACCGCGGACGCCGCGCGCTGGACCGCGTGGCGGCCGAGGGCATCGAGCGCCAGTTCGAGCGTCAGCGCGAGTGGATGTCGGCCTTCTGGGACCGTTCCGACGTCGTCATCGGCGGCCACGACGACCTGCAGCAGGCGACGCGTTGGTGCCTCTTCCAGCTCGCGCAGGCCGCGGCGCGCGCCGACGGTCAGGGTGTCCCCGCGAAGGGCGTGTCGGGCTCGGGCTACAGCGGCCACTATTTCTGGGACACCGAGATCTACGTGCTCCCGTTCCTCATGTACACGACGCCGATCTGGGCGCGCAACGCCCTGCGGATGCGCTACCTCATGCTGCCGGCGGCCCGGCGTCGTGCGGCGCAGCTCAACGAGGCGGGGGCCCTGTTCCCGTGGCGCACGATCAGCGGCGAGGAAGCGTCGGCCTACTACGCCGCCGGCACCGCGCAGTACCACATCAACGCGGACGTCAGTTTCGCGCTCGCCAAGTACGTGCGCGCCACCGGCGACGACGAGTTCCTCTACCGCGAGGGCGTCGACATCGCCGTCGAGACGGCACGGCTGTGGGCGACGCTCGGCTTCTGGCGCTTCACCGAGGACGGCCAACCCGAGGTGTTCCACATCCACGGCGTGACCGGCCCGGACGAGTACACGACGGTCGTCAACGACAACCTGTTCACGAACGTGATGGCGCGCTTCAATCTGCGCTTCGCGGCGCGTGCGGTGCGCGAGATGGCAGAGGACGCTCCCGAGCACTACGCGCAGATGGTCGAGCGGCTCTCCTTCGACCCGGCGGAGGCCGACGCGTGGGATGCCGCGGCCGAGGCCATGCACATCCCGTACAGCGAGGGCCTCGGCATCCATCCGCAGGATGAGGTGTTCCTCGAGCGCGAGGTGTGGGATCTCGAGAACACGCCGCGCGAACAGCGTCCGCTGCTGCTGCACTTCCACCCGCTCGTGATCTACCGCTACCAGGTGCTGAAGCAGGCGGATGTCGTGCTGGCGCTGTATCTGCAGGGCAACCACTTCACCGACGAGGAGAAGCTCGCCGACTTCGAGTACTACGACCCGCTGACCACGGGCGACTCGACGCTGTCCGCGGTGGTCCAGGCGATCCTCGCCGCGGAGGTCGGCTACCAGGACCTCGCGCGCGAGTACTTCTCGCAGTCGATCTTCGTCGACCTCGGCGACCTGCATCACAACGCCGCGGACGGCGTGCACGTCGCGTCGGCCGGCGGGGTGTGGACCGCGCTCGTCGCCGGCTTCGGCGGCATGCGCGACCACTACGGCGAGTTGAGCTTCGACCCGCGTCTGCCGAAGGACTGGCCGTCGCTGTCGTTCTCCCTCCAGTGGCAGGGGACGAGCCTGAAGGTCGAGATCACCTCCGACGAGCTGCGCGTGGATGCCGGTGCCGGCGAGCCCGTCGCGTTCTCGGTGCGGGGCGAGTCGCTCGTCGTGCAGCCGGGCGCCACGGTGGTCGTGCCGTTGCGCGGCCAGGGGCCGGAGCTGTCGGGCCGCCCCACGATCAGCGACATCGGTGAGGCGCTGCGTGAGGACGGCACACTGCTGTCGGCCTCGGTCCCGACGATGACCACCTCGATCCCGGTGATCACCGGCAGCATCCCGGTGGTCGGTGCGGTCGCGGGCGACGACGCGAACCTCGGCATCGACTCGTAGCGGTGCGACCCGGTCGCCGATGTGCCCGCGTTTCGGCGCGGGTCAGAACGGCGGCGGGTCCTCCGCGGCGGGGACGAACCTGACGGTGGCGGGTGGGCGGTCGCGGTAGTGGTGTCCGGCCGGGCTCGTCCACTCGAGCGTGCCGTTTCCGAGGTGCCGGACGCGCCACGCCGTGTGGTGCTTCGTCGTATGGTGCCGCCGGCACAGGTGGGCGAGGTTGTCGTGGGCGGTGGCGCCGCCCTGCGCGGCCGCGGTCGTGTGGTCGATGTCGCACCGCTGCGCGGGGCGGGTGCAGCCGGGGGTGCGGCAGTGCTCGTCGCGGGCGGTGAGATAGCGGCGTAGCTCCGCGCTGGGGCGGTATCGGTCCACCGCGCGGACCTCGCCGGTGTGCGGGTCGGTGAAGATCCGGTCCCAGCCGGGGGCGAGCCCCGCGAGGCGACGGGCGAGAGATGTGGCGATCGGGCCGTACCCCGCCAGCAGGGCCGGGCCGCCGGTCGGGTCACCGGCGAGGGTGAGGGCGGGGACCGTGACGTGGATCCGCGCCGCGACGGCCTCGAGGCCGGCGCCGGTCGCGCGGGTCGTCGGTCGGCCGGTGAGCAGCAGGTCGCTGAAGACGTCCGCGCGCACCTGCGCCAGCGTGCGGGCGTCCGCCCGGTGGCGGCTGCCGGTTCGCCCGCCCGTTCCCGGGCCGGTTCCCCTGCCGTCCCCGGTGACCACGGCATCCTCGTCGGCGTCGTGTCCGCCATCGGGATCGGCGTCGGCGCGCGGCGGGGCCGCGTCGGCCTCCGCCTCCGGCTCGCGGTCGAGGATCGCGCGGGCACGGGTGGTCAGCGCGTCGTGGATCGCGTGGGCGAGCGGGGCCGGGAGGTCGGCGATCAACCTCGCCATCCCGTCGTCGAGGTCGAACAGGCGCACCGAGCGCTCATCGAAGCCCCGACGGGCGGACTGGTCGAACGCGGCCGGGTCGATGCTCGCGGCGATCGCCGTGATCGCCGGCGCCGCGCGCGTCGGGGATTCGGATCGGGCGACCTCCAGCGCACGATCCTCGAAACGCGCGCGATCCTCGTCGCCGGTGAGCATGGTCCCGGTCCTGCTGATCGCCCAGGCATGACCGGCGTCGATCTCACCGGCCGCCCACGCCGCATGGGTGCGGGGGAACGAGGTCTTCAGCTGATGCGCATCGGACATCCGCCGCTGCACGCCCCTGTCGGAAGCCCGGATCGCCATGCCCAGTTCGAGGCACACTTCGCGCACCGGGAGATCCGCGTCTCCCATCCGCAGAGTCCGGCCCTGTTGCTGGGCCTCCTGCCGTGACACCGCCACCCGCTCTGCGACGAGCTCGACCGCCGCCGCGAGCACGGCCGCTTCCTCCGCCTGCGCTGCGGCGATGCGGCGCCGGGCCGCCCGCAGGCGCGTCACCAGATCATCCAACGCCGGCCAGGCCGAACCTCGAGCCGGGGCATCCGGGATCGCGTGCATCATCACCTCCGCCCGGCCGAGGCCGGGAGGCAGAACCCGCTGAAACGAGGTGGGCACGCGCGGGACTTCTCCGCCCCAGTATAGAACAAAGATTCGAAGAATACAACGGGTTCGGAAGAGACTTCGCATCACGCGACGTACGGTGCGACGTCCTCGGCGACGGGGGTCAGTCGACCGAGCAGCTCGTCCGCCTCGACGATCCGGTGCCGCGGGCCGGAGAAGGCCAGCGCGCCGGCGATGCCGCCGTCGGCGCCGCGGAGGGGGACGGCCAGGCATCCGAACCCCGCCACGCCGCCGTCGAGCCGGCGCACACCGCCGATCCGCGCGAGCTCGGCCGCCGCGGTCGTCGCGGTGGGTCCGGAATCGCCCGCGGCGACCAGCATGAGGGCGCCGAGCGCGTAGCGCTCCGGCTCGCGCGCGAGGCGCACCGGATCGCTGAAGGGGAAATCGGGATCCTCGTCGAGCAACTGCACGCGGCGGTCGACGTACACGGCGACGTGGACGCCTCCTCGTATGGTCGATCGCGCGTCGGCGACCATGTCGTGGGCGCGGGTGGGCAGTCGAGCGGGGGCGGCGGCCGCGGCCAGCTGCGCCACCTTCGACCCCAGCGCGAATCCGGACAGATCGGGGGTGCGAACGAGGTACTCGTCCTCGACGAGCAGGTTGAGCAGACGGTAGGTCGTCGCGCGCGGCAGCGCGAGCCGCGTCGAGAGCTCGCGCGCCGTCACGCCGGCGCCGAGCTCCGCGACCGCTTCGAGCACCGTGAGCGCGCTGTGGATCGCGCGCGGCTGGCGCGCGGAGAGCGTCGGCTGCGAGGGGCCGGCGCGTGTCTCAGCCATCCCGGTCATCTCGTGCGATGCCGCCGAGCACGGCCGCGGCGACGGGGACGTCGTACGCCCCCAACGGGCCGATCGGGCGGCGCAGGCGCCACGCGATCAGGGCGGCCGAGACGGCGCCGACCGCGGCGGCGATCCACACGGCGGCGCTGCCCGCCGCGATGTCGGCCGCCGCGAAGGCGACCACGGCCCCCGACAGCGCGACGGCGGCGCACAGGGCCGTCACCGCGACGAGCGGCGTCAGCTCCCCGATCCTGCGCAGGAACAGCGGCACCGCGATGCAGGCGAACACGTACGAGACGATGTAGCCGATGCCGCCGAGGGCGATCGTGATGTGCATCGCGTCGCGGAGGTCGACGCCGCAGACGACGAGCGCCAGCGGAATGCCCACCACCGCGGGCAGGGCGATCGCGATGGCGCCGATGGGCGTGCCGTAGCGCGCGTGGGTGCGTCCCGCGAGGCGCGGCATGACGTCGTCGCGTCCCATCGCGAACAGCACCCTCGCCAACGCCGTGGTCGACCCGATGGCGCACGCCAGGAAGGATGCCGCGATGCCGAGGTCTGCGACGCTCGCCCACCCGCCGATGCCGAACGCGTCGGCGAGCTCGTTGAGCGGCGACGCGCTGGCGGCGAAGTCGCGGCCCAGCGCGGCGAACCCGGCGACCTGGGCGGCCGCGGCCAGGAGGTAGAGCAGCAGCGAGATCACGACGGTGGCGCGGACGGCGCGGGGGATCGTCCGCAGCGGGGTGCGCGCCTCCACCCCGAGCGTCGCCGCGCTCTCGAACCCGACGTAGGCGGTCAGGGCGATGAGCGCCCCGGCGCCCACGCCCAGCGGCGTGTCGGCGGCGGGCGACGGCAGCAGCGCCGCCGGATCGACCGGACCGATCCGCGTCAGCAGCACCACGAGCAGGACGACGATGAGCACGACGGAGGCGAACTCCACGAGCAGCGCGACGCGAGCGGAGAGGCGGATGCCGCGGACGAGCACGAGAGTCAGCAGTCCCGCCTCGGCCAGCAGGACGCAGGCGATCCCGAGCGGTGCGTCGGCGGCCGGCCAGAACGGCCGGAGCAGGAGGGTGGTGTAGTAGGCGCCGCCGAGGAGCGCGAACATCGCGACGGCGGCGTACCCGACCACGGCGGCGGTTCCCGTCGCGAGTCCGCCCGCCGGCCCGAGTCCGCGCGCCGCGTACGTGTACAGCGCGCCCGACGCGGCGAGGCGGCGCGCGAACTGGCCGACGGCCGAGGCGACCAGCAGGCTCAGGACCCCGGCGACGAGCACCGACACGATGACGCCGCCGGGCGACACGCCGGCGACCAGGACCGTGACCGTGGTCGCCGCCGCGGCCGGGGCGACGGCGGCGACCGACTGCGCCATCACGTCGATGAACCCGACGCTGCGCCGGTCCAGGCCGTGCAGCGGTGAGCGTCCGCCGAAGTCGCGGACCGGCGCGGGGCTGCGGATCGCGCGCTCCAGTGCGGTCATCGTCCCTCCTTGCCCGCCGATGCTAGGGCGGCGCCGTTGCCGCCCCACGTCTCTCGTGTTTCCGCCTGGTTTCCCCGAATGAGACGCCGCCGGCGGGCACTCCCATTCCGGGAGCGCGGGATTTTCACGGCCCGGAGACGGCGCCGTGACGGCCCTGCGCGACGATCCCGGTATCCGTTCCTTCCGCCTCGCTCCGCACCCCGATCTGGAGACGTCATCATGACGAGAATCGACTCACCCGGCGCCGCCACCCCATCCGCCGCGTCGCCCGCCCGCGCCCTGACGGGCTCGCTGGGCGCGACGGCCATCGTCTTCATGGTCGTCGCCGCGGCGTCGCCGCTCACCGTCATCGGGGGTGCGGCGCCCCTCGGCATCCTGATCGGAAACGGGGTCGGCTTCCCGGCCCTGTACGCCGTCAGCGCCGTCATCCTGCTGCTGTTCTCCGTGGGTCTCGCCGCGATGTCGCGGCACATCCCGCGGCCGGGCGCCTTCTTCACCTACGTCGGCTACGGCCTCGGACGTTCGACGGGACTGGCGGCGGCATGGATCGCGATGCTGACCTACACGACGATCCAGGTCTCGGTGTACGGCTACGTCGGCTACATCCTCTCCTACACGCTCGCGTCGACGGCCGGGATCTCGCTGCCGTGGTGGCTGTTCTCGCTGCTGGTCATCGGACTGGTCGGCATCCTCGGCTATCGGCACATCGACCTGTCGAGCAAGGTGCTCGGGGTGCTGCTGATCGCGGAGGTCGGTGTCGTCGTCGTGCTCGTCGCCGTCGTGCTGTTCCGTGCCCCCGAGGGGCTGAGCCTCGCCCCCTTCGAGCCCGCCAACATCGCCAGCGGCTCGCCGGGGGTCGGGCTCATGTTCGCCATCGCGGCCTTCATCGGCTTCGAGGCCACCGCCATCTTCCGCGACGAGGCCCGCGACCCGGATCGCACCATCCCGCGGGCCACCTACATGGCCGTGATCGGCATCGGCGTCTTCTACACCGTGGCCTCGTGGGGTCTCGTGATGGCGTGGGGACCGAGCGCGATCGTCGACGAGGCGGCCGCCGATCCGGGCAGCCTCATCCTGCGCACGATGGCCACCTACCTGGGACCGATCGGGGAGATCGTCACGAACGTGCTGCTGATCACGTCGATGTTCGCGTGCGTGCTCTCCTTCCACAACGTCGTCACCCGCTACCAGCACTCGATGGCCACCGCCGGCGTTCTGCCCGAGCGGCTCTCCGCCGTGCACCACCGCCACCTGTCGCCGCACGCGTCCTCCATCGTCCAGACCGTCACGGCCGCCGTGCTGACGGGGGTCTTCGCGGCCTTCCAGCTCGACCCGGTGCTGGCCGTCTTCACGTGGTTCGCCGGCGTCGCCACGCTCGCCATCGCCATCCTCATGGCCGTCACCTCGGTGGCGGTGATCGTCTACTTCCTGAGGCGGCGCTCCGACCGGCGGGTCTGGAACACCATCGTCGCCCCGGCGCTCGGGTTCGCCGGGCTCGTCATCTCGGCGGCGCTCATCGTCGCCTACTTCCCGATCATGGTCGGCGATGTGGATGCCGAGGGCGCCCCGGTGTTCGGCGGGCTGAGCTGGTTCCTCATCGGGCTCGTCGTGCTCTTCCCCGCTCTGGGCTACGTCCAGGCCGCGTGGATCCGCGCGCGCCGCCCCGCCGCCTACGCGAAGCTCACCGACGCCATCGCCGGCTGAGCACCCTCGAACGCCGCACCCCACGAAAGCCCCACCCCTCGAACGAAGGACATCCGGATGACCCTCACCGACCTCACCGCGTCGGGCTTCGCCGCCCCCGCCGTGCCCGCCCACCCGCTGGCCTCCCTCTCCGCCGCCGAGATCGACGCGGTCCGCACGATCGTGCTGGCGCTCGCGTCGACCACCGATCGCGTCCGATTCGTCTACGTCGGACTGGAAGAGCCGGCCAAGGGCGAGATCGCGGCCTGGGAGCAGGGCGGGCCCGCGCCCGAGCGGCGCGCACGGGTGCAGCTGCTCGACATGGCGACGACCCGGTCGAGCGACCTCGTCGTGTCCCTCGCCAGCGGCGAGGTGCTGCGCGAGACGGTGCTCGACGGAACGGCGGGACAGCTCCCGATCCTCGATGCGGAGTTCGAGGAGGTCGGCGTGATCGCCGGCGCCGACGAGGGATGGGTGGCCGCGCTCGCCGCCCGCGGTCTGACGGTCGAGGACGTCGTGCTCGTTCCGCTGTCGGCGGGACACTACGGGTACCCGGCCGAGGAGGGACGACGCATCCTCCGCACCTTCGCCTTCCGACAGGATCACCCCCAGGACCATCCGTGGGCCCATCCCGTCGACGGCCTCACGGCCTACATCGACGTCGCGGCGCGCTCGGTGATCGAGATCGTGGACACCCCCGGGTTCGCGGTGCCCGAGACGAGCGGCAATTACGACGATCCCGCCCTCCAGGGCCCGCCCCTCGAAGGGCTGAAGCCGATCGTCATCACTCAGCCCGAGGGGTCGAGCTTCACGGTCGACCAGGAGCACGTCGTGTGGGGGGACTGGGATCTGCGCATCGGTTTCGACGCGCGCGAAGGGCTGATCCTGCGCCAGCTGAGCTTCCAGGGACGACCGGTCATGTACCGCGGCTCGATCAGCGAGATGGTCGTGCCGTACGCCGACCCCGCGCCCAACCGCTTCTGGCAGAACTACTTCGACACCGGCGAGTACCTGTTCGGGCGCTACACCAACGAGCTGGAGCTCGGGTGCGACTGCGTCGGCGACATCACCTATGTCGACGCGGTGCTCGCCGACGAGCTGGGGATGCCGCGGACCGTCCGCAACGGCGTGTGCATGCACGAGGAGGACTTCGGCTCCCTCTGGAAGCACACCGACATCTTCACGGGGGCCAGCGAGGTGCGCCGCCAGCGCCGGCTCGTGATCTCCTTCTTCACCACGGTCGGCAACTACGACTACGGCTTCTTCTGGTACCTGTACCTCGACGGCACGCTCGAGTGCGAGGCGAAGCTGACCGGCATCCTCTTCACCTCCGCCTACCCCGGCGCGGACTACCCGTTCGCGTCGCAGGTGGCACCCGGCCTGGGCGCCCCCTACCATCAGCACCTCTTCTCGGCCCGGCTCGACATGACCGTGGACGGCGTGGCGAACGTCGTCAACGAGATCGACGCGGTGCGGGTGCCGATCTCGCCGCAGAACCCGGCGGGCAACGCCTTCACGAAGAAGGTCACGCCCATCGTGTCGGAGAAGGTCTCCGGCCGCGTCGCCGACGGCGCCGTGAACCGGGTCTGGCAGATCGCCTCGACCGAGCGGACCACGGCGATGGGCCAGCCCACGTCGTACGTGCTCTTCCCGACGGAGACCCCCGTGCTGCTGGCGGACGACGACTCCTCGATCGCCGCGCGCGCCGCCTTCGCGACCAAGAACCTCTTCGTCACGAAGTACGACCCGGACGAGCGGTACGCGGCGGGGGACTTCGTGAACCAACACCCGGGCGGCGGCGGCATCCCCGCCTTCATCGCCGGCGACGAGCCGCTGGTCGGCGAGGACCTCGTGCTGTGGCACACCTTCGGCCTGACGCACTTCCCGCGCAACGAGGACTGGCCGGTCATGCCGATGGACTACGCGAAGTTCACCCTCAAGCCGTACAACTTCTTCGAGCGCAACCCCGCGCTGCATGTTCCCGCGCCGACGTCCGCGCACTGCGCGCCCGGTCATGATCACGGCGGTCACGGTCATGACCACGGCGGTCACGGACACCACAGTTGAGAACGTGACCCTGCACCTGTTCGCGCTCGCGCCCGCCACGATCGGACTGTGCTGCCTGGCAGCCGACCGGCGGCGGGCGCGAGCCGGGGAGCTGGCGACCGCGCTGCTCATGCTCATCGCGATGGCGGATGCCGCGGTGACGCGGCTCGTGCCGGTGGTGTGGTGGGTGGCGATGCTCCTGGCCGGGGCGATCGCCCTCTCGGCGGCCGGTGGACGGCGTCGAGGATCCGGCCGGTCCGCGGACGCCGTACGGATGCCCATGGGACTGCATGCCGCCGCGGGCATGGTCGTGATGGCGGCACTGATGCTCGCGATGACCGGCGGCGGGGTCGCCGACGCCGCGCATCACCACGGGGCGTCCGCTCCGGCGCTCGCACCGGTGGGCGTGGCGCTCGCCGGCGCCTATGTGCTCGGATCGGTGCGGGTGGCCGTGCGGGCGCGCACCGCGCTGGATCGCGGGCAGTACGCGGCGATGGCGGCATCCGTGGGTCTGATGTCGCTCGCCCTCGTCGTCTGAGGCGCCCTCTCGTCCACAGGCCGTTCCGTTGACGCGTGCGCAGGAAACCCGGGTCTGGTCTCCGGCGTGAGCGTCAACGGGATCGTCACCCTCAGGGGGCGTCGAAGAAGGCGAGCTCGTGACGCATCGACCGCTCGAACGCGGCGGACATCCGGTCGCGGTCGTCCGGGGATGCCGCGGCGGCTGCCGCGTCGGCGATCGCGATCGCCCGCCTCGTGGCCTCCGCGAACGCCGGGTCGCCGTAGGCCCGCAGCCAGTCGGCGTAGGGGTGCGCGTCGTGCGCGAGCGGCGCGAGCCGGGTGCCGAGGTCGGCGTAGAGCCAGAAGCAGGGGAGCACGGCGGCGACCAGCTCCGCAGAGGAGCCGCCCGCGACGACCCGGTCGAAGTGGGCGAGATAGCCGCGCGTGGCCGGGCCCGGCTCGGGGTGGGCCTCGCCGATGCGCACGCGGTGGAGGCGCTCCTCCTCGAGGAGGCACGAGGCCGACGCCTCGGTCCAGAAGGCGCGCTCCTGCCCATCCGCCGCGAGCTCGGCGGCGCGGGCGAGCACGCGGGAGTATGCCCGCAGATACAGGGCGTCCTGCGCGAGGTAGCGATGGAAGCGGTCGAGGTCGAGGGAGCCGTCGCCGAGGCCCGTCACGAGGTCGCACGCGTCGACGTCGGCGCGAACGGTCGAGGTCAGCCGCCACACGCCCGCGCTCCACGGCGCCCCGTCCCGCAGCGCGGGGCGCAGCTCGTGGAAGTGGTCGACGGGTCCGTCGCCCTCGCCGACGCGAAGGGCGTCGGCATGCTGCAACGCGCCCGTCAGCCACGCCTTCGCCCGTGCCAGCGCCGCCGGCCACGGCATCCCGGCGGCGCCGAGCGTGGCCATGGCGGAGGACAGCGAGCACCCGGTGCCGTGCGTGTGACGGGTCATCACGCGGATGCCGGAGACCTCGTGCACGCCGTCGGCGTCGACGATCGCATCGGGAGAGGCGGCGCCGTCGAGGTGCCCGCCCTTCAGCAGCACGGCCGTCCCGGTCTCACGGTGCAGGCGTTCGGCCTGCGCCACGGCCTGCGCCCACGATGCGGCGGGCGCGGCGTCGACGAGGACGGCCAGCTCGGGCAGGTTCGGGGTGACGAGGTGGGCGCGGCGGCACAGCCGACGGACGGCCGCCACCGCCTCGGCGTCGAGGAGCCGGTCGCCGCTCGTGGCCACCATCACCGGATCGAGGACCACCACCGGCGGACGCACCCGCGTCAGCCAGGCCTCGACGACGCCGGCGATCTCGCCCGAGAGCAGCATCCCGATCTTGACCGCATCGATCTCGACGTCATCGCTGACCGCGCGCAACTGCTCGTCGAGGAACGCTGTCGGCGGCGCGTGCAACGTGCGCACGCCGCGGGTGTTCTGGGCGACGAGCACCGTGACCACCGCCATCCCGTACCCGCCGAGCGCGCCGATCGACTTGAGGTCGGCCTGGATGCCCGCCCCACCGGTCGGATCGGTCCCGGCGATGCTGAGCACGCGGGGGATGCCGGCGGTCACCGGGCCGCCTCGGCGGCGTGCTCGGCGGGGCCGGTCAGAGCGGCGGCGAAGACCCCCGCCGCCGCGCCCGGATCGGCGGCCGCGCAGATCGCCGAGACCACCGCGACGCCCGCGGCGCCCGCGGCCCGGAGGGCAGGGACGTCGGCCGGCGTCACGCCCCCGATCGCGACGCAGGGCAGTGCGGTCGCGGCGGCGATCCTCGCGAACCCGCCGATGCCGAGCGGCTCGGGGTGATCGGGCTTGGTCGCGGTGGGCCGGATGACCCCCACCCCGAGGTAGTCGAGGGTGCCGGCGGGCATCTCGGCCGCGGCGGCGAGATGGGCGGGGGTGTTCGCCGTCCAGCCGACCAGCGCGTCGGCGCCGAGCAGGGCACGGGCGGTCTGCGGGGGCACGTCGCTCTGGCCCAGGTGGATGCCGTCGACACGGGCGCCGGCGTCACGGGCCGCGAGCACGACGTCGAGCCGGTCGTCGACGACGAGCGCCGCCCGTGCGGCGACGACATGCGACAGAGCGACCGCCTGTGCGATCAGCTCGCGGGCGGTGGAGGTCTTCGCGCGCAGCTGCACCACGCTCGCCCCGCGGGCCACGGCCGCATCGACGATCTCGCACAGCAGCGGGAACGGGACGCGCTCGTCGGTGACGAGGTGCAGCGAGAGGTCGTGACCGGTGGCCCCGCTCATCGTGCGGGCTCCGCAGACGAGAGACGATCGGGGGTGTCGAGGTCGGCCGGCGCCACGGCGGCCAGAGCGTCGAGGAACGCCACCGCGAACGAGCCCGGCCCGCTGGCCGCGCGCGCCGCCCGTTCCGCCGCGACGGCGTGCACGGCGGAGGCCGCGACCGCCGCCGACAGCGGATCGCACACGCCCAGGAAGGCCGCCATGGTCGCACCGAGCGCGCATCCGCCTCCCGTCACCCGGGTCAGCAGCGCATCGCCGCCGTGCACCCGGACGACCCGGGTGCCGTCGGTGATCAGGTCGACCGGCCCCGACACCGCCACCACCCCGCCCGTCCGCCGGGCGAGCGCGACCGCCGCGTCCCCCGCGGCCTCCGGGTCGTCGGTGGCATCCACGCCGCGTCCGCCCGCCCCGAGGCCGGCGAGTGCGAGGATCTCCGACGCATTGCCGCGCACGATCGTGGGTCGGCGCTCGACGAGCTCGGCGGCGAGGGCCGTCCGCACCGGGAGCATGCCGACGGCGACGGGATCGAGCACCCAGCGCTCGGTCGCCGCGACCGCTTCGCGCGCCGCGGTGCGCTGCTCGGCCGTCGGCGTGCCGAGGTTCACGAGCACGCCGTCCGCGATGCCCGCGAACACGCCCGCTTCGCCGGGGATGTCGCACATCGCGGGGGCGGCGCCCAGGGCCAGGAGGGCGTTGGCGGTGAAGTTCGTCACCACCGCGTTGGTGATGCACTGCACCAGCGGATGGGCCGTGCGCACGGCATCCACGGCGTCGGCGGGGGAGAGGTGGGCGCGCGCGCTCATCAGGGGACATCCCTTCGCTCGTACGAACGAGATCAGGTTCGACGGGTGTGATCTCAGCCCATGGTTCGGGCACCCCGTGTCGTTGACCAGGAATGTAGCAGTGCGTCGCCGCGGGCGCGAACCCGCCGTCGGCGCCTCAGACCGGAGCGGCCGCGAGGTCGGCCACGATCGCGCGGACCGCATCGCGGCCGGCGCGGTTCGCGCCCACCGTCGACTGCGACGGCCCGTAGCCGATGAGGAACAGCCGCGGCTCGTCCACGGCACGACCGTTCGCCACCCGGACACCGCCGAGCGCGGTCCGCAGCCCCAGCGGGGCGAGATGGGCGATGTCGGCGCGGAAGCCGGTGGCCCACAGGATGACGTCGGCGGGCTCGAACGACCCGTCGGGCATCCGTACCCCGTGCTCCTCGATGCGGGTGAACATCGGGTGGCGCACGAGGACGCCGCGCTCCTGTGCGCGCCGCGCCCAGGGCGTCCAGTGCTGGCCCGTCACCGAGATCACGCTGCCCGGCGCCTCGCCGCGCCGCACCCGCTCCTCCACGCCCGCGATCGCCGCGACACGGGCCGCGGTGTCGAACTCCGCGGCATCCCACCGCACCTCCCGCCGCGTGACCCAGAAGGTGTCGGCGACCCGGGAGATCTCCTCCAGGAGCTGCACGGCCGAGATGCCGGCGCCCACGACGACGACGCGCTGACCGCGGAACTCGTCGGCCGACACATAGTCGTGCACGTGCAGCTGGCGGCCCGCGAACTGCTCCTGACCCGGGTAGTGGGGCCAGAACGGCCGTCGCCAGGTGCCCGTGGCGTTGATCACGAACCGCGCGTGCCAGGCTCCGCGATCGGTGTCGACCTCCAGGAGGCCGTGCGGATCGGCGTCGACGCGGCGCACGGCGGTGACGTCCACGGGCCGCTGGACCCTCAGATCGTATCGCCGCTCGTAGTCGGCGAAGTACGCCGGGAGCACGTCGGCGCTCGCCGCGTCGGGGTCGGCCGGGGGAACGGGGGCTCCCGGCAGTTCGTGGATGCCGTTGACGGTCGCCATCCGCAGCGAACGCCACCGATGCTGCCAGGCGCCGCCCGGAGCGGCATCGGCGTCGAGCACGACGAACACGGGGGCGCGTCCGTCGCCCGGTGCCGGGACGAACCCGCGGCGGCGCAGATGGTAGGCCGCCGACAGTCCCGCCTGGCCGGCGCCGATCACGAGGACGTCCACCGTCCGGTCGGGCAGGGCGAGACTCATGCCCATCCCAACGCGGTCCGGCCGCAGATGTTCCCGCCGGGGCGCCCGCCGCGCCGCATGTCGGGGGCACGCCGTAGTCTGTTCTGGTGACCACCGCCCTGTACCGCCGCTACCGTCCGGAGACGTTCGGCGAGATGATCGGGCAGGCGCAGGTGACCGAGCCGCTCATGACCGCCTTGCGCGGCGACCGCGTCGGGCACGCGTATCTGTTCAGCGGCCCGCGCGGCTGCGGCAAGACGACGTCGGCGCGCATCCTCGCCCGCTGCCTGAACTGCGCGGCGGGCCCGACCGACACCCCCTGCGGCGTCTGTGACAGCTGCGTGGAGCTCAGCCGCGGAGGCGGGGGCTCCCTCGACGTGGTGGAGATCGACGCGGCCTCGCACAACGGCGTCGACGACGCCCGCGACCTGCGTGAGCGCGCGATCTTCGCCCCCGCGCGCGACCGGTTCAAGATCTTCATCCTCGACGAGGCGCACATGGTGACGGCGCAGGGGTTCAACGCCCTGCTCAAGCTCGTCGAGGAGCCGCCGGAGCACGTCAAGTTCATCTTCGCGACGACCGAGCCCGAGAAGGTCATCGGCACGATCCGCTCGCGCACCCACCACTACCCGTTCCGCCTCGTCGCGCCCGCCGCGATGCTCGAGTACGTCGAACAGCTGTGCGCCCAGGAGGGTGTGCAGACGGAGGCGGGCGTGCTGCCGCTCGTGGTCCGCGCCGGCGGGGGGTCGCCCCGCGACACGCTGTCGCTGCTCGACCAGCTCATCGCCGGATCCGATCCGGTCGACGGCGCCGCCGGTGCGACCGTGCGCTACGAGCGCGCCGTCGCCCTGCTCGGCTACACGCACGGCGCCCTGCTCGACGAGGTCGTCACGGCGTTCTCGGCCCACGACGCGGCCGCCGCCTTCGCGGCCGTCGACCGCGTCGTGCAGACGGGTCAGGACCCGCGTCGTTTCGTCGACGACCTGCTCGAGCGTCTGCGCGACCTCATCATCGTCGCGGCCACGGGAGACGGTGCCGGCGCGGTGCTGCGCGGCATCCCGGCCGACGAGCTCGAGCGGATGGGCCGTCAGGCGTCCGCGTTCGGCACTGATCGCCTCTCGCGCATCGCCGATCTCGTCGTCGGAGCCCTCGACGACATGAGCGGTGCGACGTCTCCGCGGCTGCAGCTGGAGCTGCTCGTCGCCCGCGTCCTCGCCCACACCGCCGGATCCGTTCCGGCGGCGGCCCCGGACTCGCCGCCGGTGGCCGTGCCTGCCGCGGCTCCCGTCGCGGAGCCGCCGGCCGCGCCGACCCCGCCGGCTGCCGCCGCGCCGACCCCGCCGACCCCGCCGGCCACCGCCGCGCCGGCCGCACCGGTCGCGTCGACTCCGCCGGAGGAACCGGTCCCGCCGGCGGTCGCCGTACCGACTCCGCCGCCGGCCGCCGCTCCCGTGCCGCCGGCAGGTCCCGTGACGCTGCCGCAGGTGCGCGACGCGTGGCCCGAGATCCTGCAGCGGCTCGAACCGGTGAGCCGGTCGTCGTGGATGATCGCGACCGACGCCACCCCGATCGCGTTCGCCGACGACGTGCTGACCCTCAGCTTCCGGACGCAGGGCGACGTGGCCGCCTTCAAGAAGCTCGCGGCCGGGAAGGGACCGAGCGAAGACCTGCGCGGAGCGATCCACGCTGTCCTCGGCATCCGGGTCAAGTACGTCGCGCGCTTCGACGCCGACCCGCCGGCCGACGGTGCTCACGCGGAGCCCCCGCGCCCCGCATCGCCGCCCGCGACCGCGCCCGCTCCCACCGGCGGCGCGCGCCCGGGCGGAGGCGGACGGACGGGCGGCACCGTGGCCTCCGCGGCCGCCGCGCCCGTGACGGAGTGGGCCGTCGCGCCGATCCCGACCGATCCCGGCCCGGTGGCGGCCGCGCCGTCCGCTCCCGTCGCCTCCGCCCTGACGGAGGCGCCCGGGCTCGCGGTCGACGACGAGCCCGGGGATGCCGTGGCGGTGCCCGTCCGCACGCTGACGGCGGTCCGCGAGGCGCCGTCCCCGGCAGCGGCCGAGTACACCCTCACCGACGACGACGCTCCGGACGACGACGAGTTCCCGCCGCCCGTCGACGACGCGCCCGTCCCGCCGCGGGCGCCCGTGGCCGTCGAGCGTCCCGCCCCCGTACGCGCCCCGCGCCCCGGCGGGATCGAGCGCGTGGGGGAGGCGGTCGTGCGCCAGGTGCTGGGAGCGACGTTCGTGCGCGAGGAACCGTACACGCCGCCGACGAGGTTCAACTGATCCATGTACGACGGCATCGTCCAAGACCTGATCGACGAGTTCGGCCGCCTTCCGGGCATCGGACCGAAGTCGGCGCAGCGCATCGCGTTCCACATCCTGCAGACGCCGACCTTCGACGTCGCGCGTCTCTCGCAGCTGCTGGGCGAACTGCGCGAACGGGTGCGCTTCTGCGAGATCTGCGGAAACGTCAGCGAGCAGGAGCGTTGCGCCATCTGCCGCGATCCGCGACGCGACCAGACGTTCATCTGCGTCGTCGAGGACGCCAAGGACGTCTCCGCGATCGAACGCACCCGTGAGTTCCGCGGGCTCTATCACGTGCTCGGCGGCGCGATCAGCCCTATCGCGGGCGTCGGGCCCGAAGATCTTCGCATCGCGCAGCTCATGCAGCGCCTCGCGGACGGCACCGTGCAGGAGGTCATCCTCGCCACCAACCCCAACCTGGAGGGGGAGGCGACCGCGACCTACCTCAGCCGGCTGCTGCACACCCTCGAGATCCGTGTGACGCGACTCGCGTCGGGACTGCCGGTCGGCGGCGACCTCGAATACGCCGACGAGGTCACCCTCGGCCGCGCCTTCGAGGGCCGCCGGAGCATCTGATGTCGCCGGCGGCGTCCGGCCGCGCCTGGGTGCTCTAGCCCCGGTCGCGCGCAACCTCTCGTGCGCGAGATCGACCTCCCGCGTTCACCCCGCCGACCCGTCCGCGTCGCCTGCAGCCGACACTCTTCCTTCGCGGCCGAGTGCACGACTTCCGGTGTCGCGAAAGGGAGCATCATGTCCGCGCGTCTTCTCTACGCGCACTTTCCCGCGGCCACGCACCCCTCCGCCCTCGAGTGGATGCGCGTCGTCGCCGAGATCGCGGCGGGCCGGCCCGGCGTGGGACCGTTCCTCACCGGTCAGGACGTCCTGCCGCCGGCACCCGCGGTCGCGTGGCGCCTCGTGAGCGAGAACCGTCGCGAGATCGCCCGCGGATGCCGCGTGTTCGCCGATGAGACGGCGGCGCGGGCCGATCTCGCGGTCGTGCTGCGGGATGCGGCCGCCTTCGAGATCCACACCAATCCGGCGCCGCGGCTGCGCAGCACGGGATGGTTCGTCAGCTCCGGCGGGGCACTGGTCATGATGGGGGCACGCCGCTACGAGAAGAGATCGGCGGCGGAGAGCGCGGCGGTGCTGGCGGTGCGCCTGATGCGCGAGCTCGCTGCGGCGGGTGAGCCCGTGCTCGCGCGCCCGGAGCCGACGGATCCGCTCATCCTGCGATGAGCGATGGCCTGATCGCGGACCGGTTCCACCTCCGCCGACTGCTCGGCAGCGGGGGGACGGCATCCGTCTTCGAGGCCGACGACGTCGTCGGCGGCGGCGTCGTCGCCCTGAAACTGCTGCACCCGCACCTCGCCGTCGGCCCCGCCGTGTGGGAGGCGTTCTTCGAAGAGGTCCGGGCCGCCCGCGCGATCGCGCATCCGAACCTCGCGGAGGTGTACGACGCCGGGGTGGACGACCGCGACCCGCCGGTCGCCTGGATCGCGATGGAGCGCGTGGACGGCGAGACGCTCGCCGATCACGTCCGCGAGCACGGGCCCCTCGAACCGTGGGCGGCCGTCGCGCTGATGGGCGCCGTGCTCGATGCGCTGCAGGCGGTGCACGACGGCGGGGTGGTGCACCGTGACCTCACCCCCGCCAACATCATGCTCGACCCTCGTCTGAGCGCCGATGCCGGCAACGCGGACGCGTTCGCGCGGAGCGTCCGGCTGCTCGACTTCGGGCTCGCGGACATCCCCGGCCGCACGACCCTCGGCGCCGACGCCCTGCTCAGCGCGGACGACTCCCGCACCGCGGGTGTCGTGGCGAGCGTGCCCTACGCGTCGCCGGAGCAGCTGTCCGGCGCCGCCGTGGGGGAGGCGAGTGATCTCTACCAGGCCGGCGCCACGCTCTGCTTCGCCCTCACCGGGTCGGCGCCGTTCGCCGGCGATGCGCGCGCGGTGGTGCGCGCCCACCTCACCGCTCCGCCGCCCGTGCCCTCCGCACGGCGGCGCGGCATCCCGCGGCCGCTCGACCGCGTCGTGACGACCGCGATGCTCAAACGGCCCGAGGACCGGTACGCGGATGCCGCGGCGATGGCCGTCGCCCTCGCCGCCGCCGTCCCCGCGATCGGTGTCACCGCGGACACGCCTCCGGACGAGGCGGGGGAGCAGACGGCGCGGACCCGCGTGTACCGCACCCGTCTCGCGGCCGACCCCGTGACGCCCGCCGCCGCGGCGGGGAGCGCACCGCCGCCCGCCGTGACCGCGGCCCGCGGCGCGTGGCGGGCGCCCCTGGTCGCTGCCGTCCTCATCGCCGCGGTGACCGCCGCCGCGGGCCTGTCGGCGATGGCGGCATCCACGAGCGCTCCGCCGGCCGCCTCGCCGACGGCCCCGTCCGCGACCGCGTCGCCGTCCGTCGCCGCACCGCCGACACCGACGAGCGTCGCGGTGGTCCTCGTGGGGGTTCCGCAGCTCGGGGGGCTCGGTCTCGCCGAGGCCACCGCCGCGCTGGAGAGCGCGGGGCTCGCCGTCGGCGACCTCGCGCGCGTCGACGGACCGGCTCCCGCCGACGTCGTGCTGGAGTCGTCGCCGGGGGCGGGGGAGCGTGTGCGGGAGGGCTCCCCTGTGACGCTCCGTCTCGCGTCGGGGAGCAATGCGATCCCCGCGGTGGTGGGGATGACGCTCGCCGACGCCCAGGCCGCTCTCGTGTCCGCGGGGTTCGCGTCGCGGACGGCGGTCGCCGGCGCGGGCCCCTCGGGCGCCGTCTCCGCGTCGATGCCCTCGGCAGGCGAGCGGGCTCCGGTCGGCACGGTGGTGGTGCTCTCCATCCCGGGTGAGACCGTCGCGACGCCCACCCCGTCGGCATCCCCGACACCGGTTCCGACACCGTCGCCGGCGGTCACCGACCCGCCCCGTCCGTGAGCCCGCGCGCACCGTCTCGAGCCGTCATCTCCCGCACGGCGAGGCGTAAGACGGCGGTCATGAAACCAGCGATCCTCGTTCACCTCGTGCCGTCATCCTGTGACCGCGGCGTGCGTCCCGAGCGCCCCGCAGCGCGCGCGGCCCGGATCCACAAGCGTCGCTCGACATCGCGATCCGCTGACCGATTCGGCCCGCCAGGGAGGCGCCATGACCACTGACTCCGTGACGGAGGTCATCCCGGCGCCGACCGTGCCGACTCCGCGGCCGCTCACTTCCCGCCCGGTGCAGGCGGACCGCATCTTCCGCGCCGTCTGCTACACGGCGGGCGGGGTCACGGTCGCGATCATGCTCGCCGTCGGCGTCTTCCTCTCCGGGCGCGCCGGCGAGGCGCTCGCGCGGTCGGGGCCCGCCTTCCTGTGGACCCAGGAATGGTCGCCCGAGACGGGCGAGTTCGGTATCGCGGCCGTGCTCTTCGGCACCGTGACCATCGCCCTGATCGCCCTCACCATCGCCGTCCCGCTGTCGCTGTCGACGGCCCTGCTGATCAGCGAGGTGGTGCCGGGCTCCGTGCGGCCCCTGCTGATCTCGCTCGTCGATCTGATGGCCGCTGTCCCGAGCGTGGTCTTCGGGCTGTGGGGCGTGTTCTTCCTCCAGTCCAACGTCATCCCCATCTCGCAGTGGATCTCGACCTACTTCGGCTGGATCCCGCTGTTCGCCGTCACCGACGACACCGGCGCCCGCATCACGGATGCCGGGGCCTTCACCTCCTCCGCGTTCATCGCCGGCATCGTCGTGTCGCTGATGATCGTCCCGACGCAGACCTCCGTCATGCGCGAGGCGTTCTCGCAGGCGCCTCTCGGCGAGCGCGAGGGCGCGCTCGCCCTGGGCTCGACGAGGTGGGGGATGATCCGCACGGTCGTGCTCCCGTTCGGCCGCGGCGGCATCATCGGCGGAACCATGCTCGCCCTCGGCCGGGCGCTCGGCGAGACGATCGCCGTCGTGATGATCATCTCCCCGATCTTCTCGATCAACCCGCAGGTGCTGAAGACGGGGACCAACTCGGTGTCGGCCCTGATCGCCCTGCGCTACGGGGAGGCGAGTCAGTTCGGGCTGTCCGCGCTCATGGCCGCCGGGCTCGTGCTGTTCATCATCACCCTGATCGTCAACTTCACGGCATCCACGATCGTGGCCCGCAGCCGTTCGGGAGCGGAGAGCAACTGATGACGATCCTCGAGACCGCCGCGCCGGAGCGCGCGGAGAGCGCCGCCGCGGGGCGGACGGCCGTACCGCACCGTCGCGACGAGGTCGCCGCTCGTCGCGATCTGCGCAGCGTCCCCCTCGACGACGCGTTCAACGTGTGGGGTGCGGTCGCGGCGGGCCTGGCCATCGCCACCCTCCTGTTCGGATGGCTGACGCCCATGACGGGCTTCGTCGGGTGGCTGATCATCTCCTTCATCGCGTTCCTGGGCGTGTACGGCGTCCTGTCCGCCCTGCGCGCCGACCGCCTCACCGTCAGCGAGCGCATCATGACCGCGCTCTTCTACTCGGCGGGCGCCCTGCTGCTCGGCGCCCTGGTCTTCGTCCTCGGCTTCACCGTCGTGCGCGGCGTGCCCGCGTTGATCCATCCGAACTTCTTCGTGGAGACCATGCGGCTGGCGGGACCGCTCGAACCGCTCAGCGTCGGGGGGATCGCACACGCGATCGTCGGGACGCTGATCCAGATCTCCATCGCCCTGGTGATCACGATCCCGCTCGGCATCACCACGGCGGTGTTCCTCAACGAGGTCGGCGGGCGGTTCGCGCGGTTCGTGCGGACGATCTCCGACGCGATGACGGCGCTGCCGTCGATCGTGGCCGGACTGTTCATCTACGCGGCCGTCGTCACGCTGGTCACGCACCAGCGCTCGGGGTTCGCCGCGGCGCTGGCGATCAGCGTCATGATGCTGCCGATCATCATCCGCGCCTCCGACGTCGTCCTCCGCCTCGTGCCGAACAATCTGCGCGAGGCGTCCTACGCGCTGGGCACGACGCGCTGGCGCACGGTGTGGAACGTGGTCCTGCCGACGTCGCGCTCGGGTCTGGTCACGGCCGTGATCCTCGGCACCGCGCGCGGGATCGGTGAGACCTCGCCGGTCCTGCTGACCTCCGGGGTCACGGCGGAGATGAACGTCAACCCCTTCACCGGGCCGATGATCTCCCTGCCGCTGCAGGTGTTCGACTTCGTCAAGTCGCCGGAGCCGAACATGATCGCCCGCGGCTTCGGGACGGCCGCGGTGCTCATCATCCTCGTCCTGCTCCTCTTCGTGATCGCGCGCGTCATCGGCGGCCGGGGAGCGGGCGTCCTCTCCGACCGTCAGCGGCGCCGCGCGTCGCAGCGCTCGCGCGACGACCTGCTCCGCATCGAGCGTCGTCGCGGCTCCGCACGCGTGACCCCTCCGCTCGCCGCCTCTCACCAGGAGACATCGTGACCCGTCGACTTCGCCTCCTCGTCCGGACCGCGGCTGCAGTCTCGACCGTCGTCGCCCTCTCGCTCGTGTCGGTGCTGCCCGCCGGCGCTGCGCCGTCGTACGTCGCGATCTCGGGCTCCGGGTCGACGTGGTCGCAGAACGCGCTCGACCAGTGGCGCCGCAACGTCGCCAACAACTTCGCGATGACGGTGAACTACTCCGGTACCGGGTCCTCCGCCGGTCGCACCGACTTCATCAGCGGTCGTGTCGACTTCGCCGTCAGCGAGATCCCCTTCCAGCTGACGCCGGACAACCCCAACGACGCGCCCGAAGACCCCTCCGGTCGGCCGTACGCCTATCTCCCGATCGTCGCCGGCGGCAGCTCGTTCATGTACAACCTGAAGATCAACGGCAAGCGGGTCACGACGCTGCAGCTGACCGGAGAGGTGATCTCCAAGATCTTCACCGGCGCGATCACCACGTGGAACGACCCGGCGATCCAGTCGCTCAACCCCGACCTCGCTCTTCCGAGCCGTCCGATCACCCCCGTGGTGCGCTCGGACGGATCCGGCTCGACGGCGCAGTTCACGCGCTGGATGGCGACGCAGTACCCGTCCATCTGGACCTACCGCATGACCTCGCAGTTCCCGACGATCAACAGCACGTTCAAAGCCCAGAACGGGTCTCTCGGTGTGTCCGGGTACGTCAAGCAGGACTACGGCGAGGGCGCGATCACCTACGTCGAGTACTCCTACGCGCTCAACGCGGGCTTCCCCGTGGTGCGCGTGCAGAACGCGGCGGGCGCCTTCGTCGAGCCCACCGCCGCGAACGTGCAGGTCGCCCTGACGCACGCGAAGATCAACACCGACCAGAACTCGCCCGACTACCTCACGCAGATCCTCGACGACGTGTACAACGCCCCCGAGGCCGATGCGTATCCCGTCTCGAGTTACTCGTACATGATCGTGCCCACAGCGGTCGGCGGCGTCTTCACCGATGTGAAGGGCTTCACGCTCGGCGAGTTCCTGAAGTACGTCGTCTGTGAAGGGCAGAACCAGGCCGCGACGCTCGGCTACTCGCCGCTGCCGATGAACCTCGTCCAGGCGGCGTACGACCAGATCAAGCGCATCCCGGGAGCGTCCGTGAGCGGATTCGATCCGTCCACGTGCAAGAACTCCGGCGCGCCGGCGAACGATCCCGGCAGCGGAGCGAGCGGCGGCAGCGGCGACGGCTCCGGAGGCGGCGGGGCCGCCGCCGCGGCGGGAGGAACGGCTGCGGCGGCCGGGGCGACGGCATCCGATCCCGTCTACGACGCCAACGGCAACCTGGTCTCCGGGGCGGCAGCCGGCGGGGCGCAGGCGGTGTCGAGCCCGTTCACGCTCGCGTCCGACGCGTGGGGGGTGCCGCAGACCACGATGCTCGTCGCCGGGGGACTCCTGGTCGCCGCGGTCATCCTGCCGCCGCTGCTGTCGCGACGGCTGCGGAACGATCGACGACGCTGAATTTTCCCTTCCGGTCTGGGGTTGACCGCGTTCGAGCGTTCGGTACCCCGACGAGTCGCCTCGTTCCCAGCTCGTTCATCTCGAATCCATAGCGCGCTTCTAGCGTGATCACGTCGCGCGAGAGATCGCCGGCGATACCCGAAAGAACGGTTCCAGGATGCTGCGTCCTCGACGGCGGACCCTGCTCGCCTCCACGGCCAGCGGCTTCATGACGGCCGCCCTCGTGTTCACCCTCGTGGCGGGCGCGAACGTCGCCCTCGGCTCGCCCGCGCAGGCGGCGACCCCGGCGTCCTCCGCCGTCACCGTCACCGCCGCCGAGCAGGATCGCGACCTCACGCACGCGCCGATGCCCGACCTGGCCGTGACGGTCTCGCAGACCGAGAACCTCGTGGCGCAGGGCGTGCGCGTCAGCTGGACCGGCGGCAAGAAGTCGGTGGTGTCCAGCGTGAGCAGCGGTGGCGAGAACTTCCTGCAGATCTTCATGTGCTGGGGCGACGACCCGACCGACTCCTCCCGCCCCGACCGCACCACGTGCCAGTACGGGGCTCCGGGCAACATCGGCGCGTCCCGCGACGCGTACCGGGCCTCGGGCACCGCCCTCGCCAACGTGCCGAAGGAGGATCAGGCGTACACCGCCCCCGGTCTCGCGAGCTTCCTGCCCCCGTACACCGCGATCCCGTTCGTCGCGCGTGACGGCAAGCGCGTCGACGCGATCAGGACCGATCCCACGACGGGGGCGAAGTCGCGCGATCTGACTGTCGATCTGAGCACCAACGAGTTCTTCACCTCGTACACGACCAACGAAATCCCGTGGGCGGGCTCGGGAGACGACGGCAGCGGCGCGGTGTCCTTCGAGGTCCAGACCCTCGCGCAGTCCAACGGGCTCGGCTGCGGCACTCCCGTCGTCCACGACGGCGTCACCACCGGTGCCAGCTGCTGGCTGGTCGTGCTGCCGCGCGGCACCGCCGACAACGGCGCCTCGAGCATCTCGCAGTCCGGCCTGTTCATCGACTCGTGGAGGCATGCGCTGTCGATCAAGCTGGATTTCGAGCCCGTCGGCAGCAGATGCGAGGCGGGCGCGAAGGAGCACCAGCTCGCCGGCAGCGAGCTCATCTCCTACGCCGCGGGCTCGTGGCAGCCGGCCGTCTGCAAGCAGGCGTCCGGGGGCGTGTACTCGCTTCTCACGGTCCCCGAATCGGATGCCGTGACGGCCGCCGCGACCACCGACGACGCGCCGCTGGCCCTCACCTCGTTCCCGCTCGCCGCAGACGGCGGGTCGGATCCGCTCGTGTACGCGCCCCTGGCCATCAGCGGCATCAGCGTCGCGCTGGCGATCGACCGCTCGCCGGACCCGTTCCTGCCGGACATCCCGGAGAAGTACCTCTCGGCGGCGCACCTGCCGTTCACCTCGGTGAACCTGACGCCGCGGCTGCTCGCGAAGCTGCTGAGCTACTCGTACCTGTCGTCCCTTCCCACCGGCGCCGACACGTCGTACATGGGTGCCAAGAACCCCAGCAACATCACCAAGGACCCGGACTTCCTCGCCGTGAACGACCCGGAGTGGGCCGCGCAGGATCTCGCCGGACCCGCGATCGCGGACGTGATCGTCCCGCAGGGGCGCTCCGACGCCGCGCGCGCCGTGTGGGCCTACATCGCGGCCGACGACGACGCGCGCGCCTTCCTCGCGGGCGAGCCGGACCCGTGGGGGATGACCGTCAACCCCTGGTACGCCACGGACGCGGCGAAGAACAAGACGGGCAGCGCCTTCTCGCTCGATCGCGACGACTTCCCGAAGGCCGATCCCGTCGAGTACGCGCCCACCAACTCCGGTCCCGTGAACCTCGTCACCTGGCGTCCGTACGCGTCCGACCTCGGCACGGTCTCCTATCTCACCCTCCGCGGCGACGGTCAGATCCTCGGCGGCTGGGATCCGTATGCGAGCCCGCCGCGCTACGCCAAGGCGTCGCGCATGGCGACCGGGTCGCAGGCCATGCTCGGGTTGACCAGCTCCGCCGCGGCCGCCCGGTACCAGGTGATCTCGGCATCCCTGCGAAATCCCGCGGGGAGCTTCGTCGCGGCCACCGGCGACGCGATGGCCGCGGCCGCCGCCGCGATGACCGCGGACAACGCCGCGGGCGCCGTCGTCGGGTTCCAGCCGGCGTCGCCGGAGGCGAAGGCCGCGACATCCGCCTACCCGCTCACGCTGCCGATCTACGCCGCCAACAACCCCGCGAAGACCACCGCCACGGTGCGGACCTCCTACGCCGCCTTCATCCGCTACGCCGTCAGCACGAACGGCCAGACGCCGGGCGCCGACGAGGGACAGCTCCCGGCCGGATACGCGCCACTGCCCTCCTCCTGGGTCGCGCAGGCGACCGCGGCCGCCGAGCGCCTGGAGACGTACGCCCCCGCCACCACCACGGCGCCGCCCACCAGCCCGGCCGCCGCGGCTCCCGCGCGACCGGGCGCCGCGGCGGCTGCTGCGGCTCCCGTCGCGGCTCCCGCCGCCGCGGCGCCCACCGCGACGGGAGCGGCCAGCGGTGCGCTGGCCGGCGCCACCACCCCCGGCGACCCGGATGTCGGGGCCCTCGCCGCGGCCGTTCCCGCGACGGTCCTCGGCGGCGCCGCGGGCGCACTCGTCGTCCCCCTGATCACCCGCTTTCGCCGGCGGGTCCTCTGAAGCGCGTCCCCGCGTCGCTTCTGCCTTCCACCAACGCAGTACCCGACAAGGAAACAGGAACACATGAAACTCCAGAAGTTCGCGGCCATCGGCGCCGCGGTCGGCGTCGCCCTCGCAGGCTTCGGCGTGAGCGCTGCTCACGCCGACCCCGTGACCGACGGCTACTCGATCGTCGGCTCGGACACGCTGCAGGATGCGGTCAGCGCCCTGGCCAACGGCACCAACATCACGGGCCCCTCGGTCAAGGCGACCGGCGCGGGCAAGGTCCTGGCATCCTGGGACGCCTTCGCCCTCGGTGTCACCGGCGGCGTCGGCAAGATCCAGACCAAGCCCTTCGGCCCGACGTTCGACCGGCCCAACGGCTCGGGTGCAGGTCGCAACGCGCTGCTCGCGTCGATCGGCGGCGTGGGCGGCAACTCGTTCACGTACAACAACGTCAACATCAAGGACCAGGTCGACCTCGCGCGCAGCTCATCCGTCTCGGGCACGCAGGGCAGCGTCCTCACCTACATCCCCTTCGGGCAGGACGCGATCTCGTTCGTGTTCAAGGTGGGCGCCTCCGGCAGCGGTGACGCGGCCGCGGCCAAGGACTGGGTGTCGGGTCTGTCCTCCGCCCAGCTCAAGTCGATCTACACGTCCACCTCGGCCTCCCCGGTCGCGGCCGGCTCCTCGGGCTACGTCGTCAAGCCGCTCGCCATCCAGTCGAGCTCGGGCACCTGGACGACCTTCCTCAGCAAGATCGGCGTCACCAGCATCGGCAGCGGTGTGGACACGCGCAACAACTCGATCCCCGAGAACGACGGCACCGTCCTGACCCCGGGGACCGACGAGATCCAGCTGATCCCGGTCTCGGTCGCGAACTACATCGGCCAGGTCAACGGCGCCTCGCGCATCAACACCTTCAACGCCGCCACGCTCGTCGGCACCATCGACGGCCTGCCGAGCCCGTTCACCGGCACGCTGAGCTTCAACGGCACCGCCGGCACCAGCACGCTGGTCCCGAACTCCGACTTCTACAACAGCGCGAGCTGGGGTCGCACCGTCTACATCGTCGTCCCGACGGCGAAGCTCTCGGACGCGGGCCTCGGCGAGCTCCTCGACACCAGCTCCCCGCAGAGCCTCACCTACTGGGGCACCTCGAACTCCCCGGCCACCACCAAGGCCGTGAAGCTCAAGTTCGGTTTCGCCAAGCCCGTCGGTGACACCGTCACCCGCAACGGCTGATCCCCTCGTCGCGCAGACAGAGAAAGAGAACACGATCCTCATGAACACCAACACCCTCACCCGAGGACTGGTCGGCCTCGCGGCCGCCGCCGCCCTCGTCCTCGTCCCGACGCTCGGCGCGAGCGCGGCGATCGTCCCCACCGTCGGCTCCACCCACGACGTCTACCTGATCGATGTCGAGGAGGGCACCCCCATCACGGAGGGCGCGTCGCTCAAGTGGAACAAGGGCGTGCTCGCCGCGCCCGAGGCCAGCGACACGGACTTCAACAGCTACTTCTCGATCCCGGCCGGTGCCGACTCCGTCGTGAAGTTCATCTCGCCTCGTGGCAAGGAGGCCGACCAGTCGCAGTGGAACGCCTACGCGGCGCTCGGCTTCACCCCGAACCCCGGCATCCAGCTCCCCAACCTCCAGCCGAGCTCGCTGACCAGCAACGGTCAGGGCAGCCCGTCCGGCATCCGCTCGGTGTTCACCGCGGCGGGCTCCTACACCGGCGGCGAGTACTCGCTCGGCATCGCGTTCCTCAAGAACGGCGGCTCGCAGGTCGTCGAGACGGACTTCGTCTTCGTCGACGTCGTCGCGACGTCCGACTTCAACCAGGGCACCTGGACGTTCTCGACGCCGCACCCCGCCGTCGCCCCCACGGTGACGACGCAGCCCGCCGACGCGTCGGTGATCCTCGGCAACTCCGCGACCTTCACCGCGGCCGCGTCGGGCTCGCCCGCGCCCGCGGTGCAGTGGCAGTCGTCCACCGACAGCGGTGCCAACTGGGCGGATGTCGCGGGTGCGACCTCCGCATCGCTCACGGTCGCCAACACGACGCTGGCGAACAACGCCGCGCGCTACCGTGCCGTCTTCACCAACACGGCCGGCTCCGTCACGACCTCCGCGGCGACCCTGACCGTGATCGACTCGGTGCCCACCGAGCCGACCGGCTCCGACGCGCACAAGGTCACCATCACCGACCCGGCCGACGGGGCGAAGACGATCACCGTGCCCGCGGGCGTGGCCAACGCGAACAAGACGCTGCAGGCGTGGGCCTGGTCCACCCCGACCAGCCTCGGTCAGGTGACGACGGACGCCAACGGCGACGCGCTGGTGAACATCAGCAGCCTGCCGGCGGGCGCGCACACGGTCGCCCTGACGCTCCCGGCCGACCCCGACGTGCTCGCCTGGGGCACGTTCACCGTCCCGGTCGCCTCCTACCCCGACAAGACCGCCACCGCCGACGTCCAGGCGACGGTCACGGCGAGCGACCTGTGGTCGCTGAACGCGGAGAAGTCGGCGATCAACTTCGGAAACGTCGCGCGCAGCGCCACGGCGGCGACCCAGTCGCTCGGCAAGGTCACCGTCGTGGACGACCGCAACGTGCTGAAGGGCTGGGACCTCAACGTCGGCTGGACCTCGTTCACGAACGCCGCCAACGACGAGATCCCCGGCACGGCCCTCACGGTCACCCCGAAGGCCTACACCGGCTACACGCTCCTGGACGGTGTGACGCTCGGCTCGACGGGCACCAAGATCGCCCAGAGCGCCGCGGGCGTGTCCACTCTGACGAGCGGCGCGCTGTTCGACGCCGACCTCGTCTTCACCGCGCCCAAGGACGCGAAGGTCGGCGAGTACCACTCGACGCTGACCCTCACGCTCGCCTCCAAGTGAGTCGAGCCCTCCACTGAGAACCGGTGAGGGGAGGCCGCCTGCGGCCTCCCCTCACTGCGTGTTCGTGCGCAGCGCGGCATCCGTCATCTGCGCGAACGATCTCGATCACTCCCCGTTCACCCCCGCGACGACGCTGCGTCGCCGCCATCTGCGGAAATAGACCGTGCTCTCCTCGTTGACCCGATCGAGGGGCCGCATCCAGCCCGTGCTCGGTGCGTTCCTCCTGCTCGCCCTCGCCCTCGCTCCGCTGGGCGTCCCCGCTGCGGCCCACGCCGACGACGCCGGCTCGACCGACACGACGGTCGGTGTGGCCACCCGCCCCGCCGGCGCGGACGGCCGGCCGGACGATCGCACGCGCTTCGCCTACTCCGCCGACCCCGGCCAGAGCGTCACCGACCAGGTGCTCGTCGGCAACACCGGCACCGAGAGCCAGGACTTCACCGTGCTGGCGACCGATGCCTACAACGGCACGAACGGCGACTTCTCGCTGCTCGCGTCGGCCGAGACGCCGACCTCCGTCGGGGCGTGGGTCCGCTTCGAGAACGGGGAGAACCGCATCCAGTTCTCCCTCGCCCCCCAGGAGGTCCGCCTCCTCACGTTCACCGTCGCCATCCCCGCCGACGCCACCCCCGGCGACCACGTCGGCGGCATCGTCGCGTCGGTCGTCGAAGACGGTCAGCAGGTGAGCCTGGACCGCCGCGTGGCGACCGCCGTGTTCGCCCGGGTCTCCGGCGAGCTGCAGCCCCGGCTCACGCTGGCCAGCTTCGACGCGACCTATCAGGGCGACTGGTGGAACCCGTTCGGGGGCTCCCTGAAGGTCCTCTACACCGTCGACAACCCCGGCAACGTCGCTCTCGCCGCCAACCTGACGATGAGCGCGGCCACCTGGTTCGGCGTCCCCGTCACCGCCGAGCGCGGCGGCAGCATCCCGGTGCTGCTGCCCGGCAACTCCGCGACCTACGAGTTCGAGCTGCCGGGCGTCGCGCAGTGGGGCTACCTCAACCCCAGCGCGCTCCTGCATCCCTTCGTCGACGCCTCGGATGCCGCTCTCCAGGTGCCCGTCGCGCCCGTCTCCCGCGACACCGTCGTGCTCGTCCTGCCCTGGAGCGTCGTGATCCTCGTCGCGCTCATCGTGGCGGTCGTCCTCTTCGTGCGCCGGCGTCGCCGTCGTGACGAGGAAGCCGCCCGGGAATGGATCGCCTACACGGAGAGCCAGGCGGCCGCCGCAGCGGAGGCGAGGCTGCGCGCCGCCTCCGGGGCGGTCGACGAATGACCGCCCTCCGGCGCACGCCGTGGGCCGTCGCGCTGCTGGGCGCGGTCGCCCTCTTCACCCTGCTGCCGATCGCGGGGCTCGGGGCCCGTGCCGACGACGGCGTGGACGACAGCGGCAACGTGTCGGTGACGGTCGTCGACGGATCGACCCCGTCGCCCAGCCCGTCGTCCACCGCGAGCCCGCGGCCCACGACCCCTCCCGCTCCCGGATCGTCGTCGACGTCCGGCGGGTCCGGCGGCGGGGGAGCGGCCGGCGGCGCGTCGGGAGGCTCGGCGTCGGGCGGCACCGGCGCAGCCGACGACGTCAGCATCGCCGGCATGGTCTACATCGGGGGGATCAACTCCTCGGTCGCCCTCTCGCCCGACCCCGGCAGCGGTGAGGTGACGCTGTGGCTGACCGTGCGCAACGCCTCCACCCGCACGATCGACCTGACGCTGGACTTCTGGATGGAGAGCGTGCTGTTCGGCGTCCCGCTCGATCAGACGCGCGGTGTCGCGGTTCCGGCGCTGCAGCCGGCCGAGGTCCGGGTCGTCTCCACCCGCCTGCACGGCGCCGGACAGTGGGGCCTGGTCGACACCCACGCGACGGTCACCCCGCCGGCGACCGTGGACGGCACGGCGCTGACGCCGGTGACCCGCGACGCGCTGGTCTTCGTCTTCCCGTGGGTGAGCGTGCTCGTCGCGGCCGTGATCGTCATCGGGCTGCTCGCGTGGCGCGCGGTCGCCCTCGCCCTCGCCGCCGAGCCGCCGGCGGAGGCCGCGGCATGACGCTGTTCGAGGAGCGGACCCAGATCGTCGCCCCGGCCCCGGCGGCCCCGGCGAGCCCGCCGCCCCCGCGGCGCCCCCGTCGGATGCCGCGGCCGATGCCGCAGTACGCGCCGCTCACCGCGGGGCAGGCGCTTGCGCGCGGCATCCTGGCGCTCGTCGCCGCGCTCGCGCTCGCCTTCGTGTTCCACCTGCTGATCCTCAGTCACGTCCTCCACTTCGCGGCGCAGCAGCAGCTCTCCGACACGTATCGCGCGCAGCTCGCCGCCGGAACGGCGCCGGTGAGCGAGGGCGACTTCGACGACGTCCTGCTCGCCGACGGCGTGCCCGTCGGGATCATCGAGATCCCGCGCCTGGGCATCAGGGAGGTCATCTCCGAGGGCACCTCCTCGGGGGTGCTGACCGGCGGCCCCGGACACCGCCGCGACACGGTCCTGCCCGGACAGGTGGGGGTGAGCGTCGTCATGGGTCGTGCCGCGGCGTTCGGCGGGCCCTTCGGCCGGTTGCAGTCGCTCCAGCCGGGCGACACGTTCGAGGTCCGCACCGGCCAGGGGGCGAACACCTTCGAGGTGCTCGGCGTGCGCTACGCCGGCGACCCCACCCCGCCGGCCCCGGCACGCGGGGAGAGCCGTCTCATCCTCATGACCGCGCGCGGGGCTCCGTACGTCCCGACGGGCATCGCCTACGTCGACGCGACGCTCACCTCCCCGGCGCAGCCGGCCGGTGCCCGCCAGACGACGCCGGTGACGCTGCCGCCGTCGGACCGGGCGATGGCCACCGACACCTCCACCGTGTGGGCGCTCGTGTTCGCCCTGCAGTTCCTCGTCGCCGCCGAGGTGGCCGCGGTCTGGGCGTTTCGTCGGGTGGGCGCGCAGAAGACCTGGATCGTCTTCGTGCCGGTCCTCCTCCTCGCGAGCGTCTTCGTCTGCGATCAGCTCGTCCGCCTCCTTCCCAACCTCCTCTGACTCGGAGCCCTCATGTCTGACGACGTCGAACCCTCCCGCGCGGCCCACCGAGCCGAGCGGGCGAACCGCCCCCGCTTCCTCGGCCGCACGAGCGGACGCGCGCCCGCCCCGTCGGAACTGGTGATGGCAGGCGGCGAGTTCGCCCTCTCTGCCGCACCGGGCGGAGCCGTCGTGGTCGGCGGCGCGCCGGCGATGCACGCGGATGCCGTCGGCGCGACGACGGTCCCGTTGCCGCCTTCGCAGCTCGAGGCCCGCGCCATCTCGGCCTGGTTCGGCGACCACCAGGTGCTCCACGACGTGTCGCTGCAGATGCCCGCCGGTCAGGTGACGGCCCTCATCGGCCCCTCCGGCTGTGGGAAGTCGACGTTCCTGCGCATCCTCAACCGCATGCACGAACTGGTGCCCTCGGCATCCCTCGCCGGCGAGGTGCTGCTGGACCACGACGACATCTACGACGCCGGCCACCGTCTCGTGGATGCCCGCAAGAAGATCGGCATGGTCTTCCAGAAGCCCAACCCCTTCCCGGCCATGTCGATCTACGACAACGTCGTCGCGGGCCTGAAGCTCGCGGGCATCCGTGCCAGTCGCAGTGAGAAGGACATGCTCGTCGAGACCTGCCTCACGAAAGCGGGACTGTGGCGGGAGCTGAAGGACCGTCTGCGTGCGCCCGGCGGCGGCCTGTCGGGCGGGCAGCAGCAGCGCCTGTGCATCGCGCGCTCCCTCGCCGTGCGGCCGCGGGTGCTCCTGATGGACGAGCCGTGCTCGGCGCTGGACCCGACCTCCACGCGCGTCATCGAGGAGACGATGACCGAGCTCGCGCGCGAGGTCACGATCGTCATCGTCACCCACAACATGCAGCAGGCGCAGCGGGTCTCCCAGCAGTGCGCGTTCTTCCTCGCCTCGCAGGGCCAGCCCGGCCACATCGTCGAGCACGGCGACACCGACGCGATGTTCTCCTCCCCGATCGACCCGCGCACCTTCGACTACGTCAACGGCCGCTTCGGCTGAGCGCGATGCGGACGGGCGGATGGTGGTCGCCGCGCGACGGGATGTTGATCGCCGTCGCCGCTGCGCTGATCGCGGTGTTCGTCGGCGGGGTGATCGCCCACGCCGAGACGCCGCGTCCGCCCGCGCCCCTCGCGTCCTCGGCGAGCGGTCCGGTCGAGCCGGTCGAGCCGGTCGAGCAGGTCGCTCCGGTCGTCACGGCGCCCGCCGCACGCGTCGACTCCGCGTGGCTCGCCCGCACCGCCGCGGCCACCGGCATCCCCGCCCGCGCCCTGCGTGCCTACGCGGGCGCCCAGCTCACGGTCGCCGCCGAACAGCCCTCGTGCGGGCTGGGGTGGAACACCGTCGCCGCGATCGGGGCGATCGAGTCCGACCACGGGCGGCACGGGGGAGCGGTGCTGGGCGAGGACGGCCGCTCGACGCCCGCGATCCGGGGGGCTGCGCTGGACGGCGACGGCGTGGCGGCGATCGCGGACACCGACGGCGGGCGGTGGGACGGCGACGCGGTGTGGGACCGCGCGGTCGGCCCGATGCAGTTCATCCCCGACACGTGGGCGCGCTGGGGCGGCGACGCCGACGGCGACGGCATCGCCGATCCGAACCAGATCGACGACGCGGCACTCGCGACGGCGCGCTACCTCTGCGCTGCGGGCACGATGACGGATGCCGACGGGTGGCGGGCGGCCGTGTTCGCGTACAACCACCTCGACGTCTACGTCGACGATGTCGCCGCCCTCGCGAACCGCTACTCCGCGGCCGCCGCGCGCGCCGCGCGCCTCAGCGCAGCACCTCGACCAGCACCACCCACGACACGAACAGCGCCGAGACGATCGCCGCGATCGCCCCGACCCCCAGCCAGACCAGTCCGCCGCCGGATCCCGTCAGCGCGATGATCCCGCCCGCCGCGTACAGCAACGGCGTGACGAAGGCGACCGCGGCCTTGCCTGCCCGCAGGCGGTTCTCCGGGTGATGGTTCTGGAAGATGCGCACCGCCGCGACGGCGGCGAAGACCGTCGTGAGGGCGGCCGCGCCCACGACGACAGCGCCGTATGCGGTGATCGTCAGATCCGGGAACAGCCCCACGGCGCACACGATGCTCGCGAGGATCAGTCCCGCGATCCCCGACGCGACGCGGGACGTCAGGGATGCCGCCGTGATGACGACCTGGATGTTCACGCTGGCCGCGACGATGACCAGACCCGCCAGTGCGGCGGTCGCGCCGAGCATCGCGACGTTGTACTCGTGCCAGTTCTCCAGCGCATCCATGCTCGCAGGATAGTGGCCGCCGGCCGCCGTCACATGGCTCGGCGGGCATGCGCCGCTCTCTAGGATGGGGAGGTGGGCGCGGCATCCGAGTGCCCGTCGACATGTCTTCAGGAGTTCCACACGTGGCGCTGATCGTCCAGAAGTACGGCGGCTCGTCCGTCGCCGACGCCGAGAGCATCAAGCGGGTCGCGAAGCGCATCGTCGACGCCCGGCGCGCCGGGCACGACGTCGTCGTGGCCGTCAGCGCGATGGGCGACACGACCGACGAGCTGATCGACCTCGCCGCGCAGGTCGCTCCCATCCCGGCGCCGCGCGAGCTCGACATCCTGCTGAGCTCGGGCGAGCGCATCTCGATGGCGCTGCTGGCGATGGCGATCCACTCGATGGGCTTCGAGGCACGCTCGTTCACCGGCAGCCAGGCCGGCATGATCACGACCGCCGACCACGGCTCGGCGCGCATCGTCGACGTCACGCCCGTGCGGCTGCGCGAGGCGCTGGACGAAGGGGCCATCGTCATCGTCGCGGGCTTCCAGGGCTTCAACCGCGACACCCGCGACATCACGACGCTCGGTCGCGGCGGCTCCGACACGACCGCCGTGGCGCTCGCCGCCGCCCTCGACGCCGACGTCTGCGAGATCTACAGCGACGTCGACGGCATCTTCACCGCCGACCCCCGCGTCGTGCCGAAGGCTCGCAAGCTCGAGGTCGTGTCCGCCGAGGAGATGCTCGAGCTCGCCGCCAACGGTGCCAAGGTGCTCTACATCCGTGCCGTCGAGTACGCCCGCCGGCACGGCGTCATGATCAACGCCCGCTCCACGTTCAGCTCCGGCCGCGGCACCTTCGTGCTCGGCCCCGGCATGACCGTCCCCGAAAGCCTCGCTCCCGACAGCACAGAGGAGTCCCCCATGGAAGAGCCCATCGTCGCCGGTGTCGCCACCGATCTCGGCCAGGCCAAGATCACCGTCATCGGCGTGCCGGACGTTCCCGGCAAGGCGGCCGAGATCTTCACGGTGATCGCCAAGTCGGGGGCCAACGTCGACATGATCGTCCAGAACGTGTCCGCCGCGGCCACGGGCCGCACCGACATCTCCTTCACGCTGCCCAAGTCGGATGCCGCGACCGCCCTGCGGGCGCTCGCCGCCGAGCAGGCCGGCATCGGATTCGAGAGCCTCGTGCACGACGACCAGATCGGCAAGCTCTCCGTCGTCGGCGCCGGCATGCGCACCCACTCGGGCGTCTCGGCGACGTTGTTCGAGGCGCTGTCGACCGCGGGCGTGAACATCGAGATGATCTCGACCTCGGAGATCCGCATCTCGGTCGTGCTGCGCGGCGACGACCTCGCCCAGGCCGCCCGCGTCGTGCACACGGCCTTCGGCCTGGACAGCGACACCGAGGCCACGGTCTACGCCGGCACCGGCCGCTGACGGCCCCAGCACACGGCATCGCGCCCGGAGCGGGCCGTCCGCCCCACACGGGCCGATATGGCGGGCATCCGCCGTCCTTCGGCAGATCGCCTGCGCTCGGCCGGCGATAGAATCACTCAACCCCACCTCTCTCGCAAGGATCCCTCATGACCCGCATCTCTGACTCAGGACTGAACGTCGCCGTCGTCGGCGCCACCGGACAGGTCGGCACGGTCATGCGCGAGATTCTCGCCGAGCGCTCGTTCCCGATCCGCGAGCTGCGGCTGTTCGCGACGGCCCGCTCGGCCGGCACGGCCGTCGAGTTCGGCGGCGAGACCGTCATCATCGAAGACATCGCCACGGCGGATCCGACCGGCATCGACGTCGCCCTGTTCAGCGCGGGTGCCACCGGCTCGCGGGCGCACGCCCCGCGCTTCGCCGAGGCCGGCGCGATCGTCATCGACAACTCGAGCGCGTGGCGCATGGACCCCGAGGTCCCGCTCGTGGTCAGCGAGGTCAACCCGCACGCGACGGTGAACCCGCCCAAGGGCATCATCGCCAACCCCAACTGCACCACGATGGCGGCCATGCCCGTCCTGAAGCCCCTGGATGCCGCTGCGGGCCTGGAACGCCTGATCGTCAGCACCTACCAGGCCGTGTCGGGCTCGGGCCTCGCGGGCGCCCAGGAGCTGCTCGGCCAGGTCGAGGGCGTGCTGGCCCAGGGCCACACGCTCGATCTCGTCCACGACGGATCGGCCGTCGACTTCCCGCAGCCCGAGAAGTACATCGCCCCCATCGCGTTCGACGTCATCCCCTTCGCGGGCAACCTCGTCGACGACGGCGACAACGAGACCGACGAGGAGAAGAAGCTCCGCAACGAGAGCCGCAAGATCCTCGAGCTGCCCGAGCTCCGGGTCGCCGGCACGTGCGTGCGCGTGCCCGTCTTCACCGGCCACTCGCTCTCGATCCACGCGGAGTTCCGCGACGACATCACCCCCGAGCGGGCCCGCGAGATCCTGGCATCCGCTCCCGGGGTCGCGCTGGAGGAGGTGCCGACGCCGCTGCAGGCCGCCGGCAACGACCCGAGCTACGTCGGCCGCATCCGCGCCGACCAGTCCGCGCCCGAGGGCAAGGGCCTCGTGCTGTTCATCAGCAACGACAACCTGCGCAAGGGCGCCGCGCTCAACGCCGTGCAGATCGCCGAGCTCGTCGCCGCCCGCCTCACCGCGACGACCGTCTGACGCCACGGCGCACGCCCGCGGCATCCGTGGAATTGAGCGCGGGCGAAAGAACGGCGAGAGTTCACGGCGAGGGATGCCGCGGCACGCGGAGACCGTGCAAAACGGCACCTAGACTGGATCATTGTGAGTGAACCCGTCGACGTCGTCCTGATCGGCGGTGGCATCATGAGTGCCACCCTCGGAACCCTGCTGACGCAGTTGCAGCCGGACTGGAAGATCGTGGTGCTCGAGCGGCTCAGCGATGTCGCCGAGGAGTCCTCCAACGCCTGGAACAACGCCGGCACCGGTCACGCGGCGCTCTGCGAGCTCAACTACATGCCGGAGGCCGCAGACGGCTCGGTCGACCCGGCCAAGGCCATCGCGATCAACGAGCAGTTCCAGCAGAGCCGCCAGCTGTGGTCCAGCCTGGTGGAGCGCGGCGTCCTGGACGGCCCGTCCACCTTCATCAACGCGACCCCGCACATGACCTTCGTGCGCGGGGAGAAGGATGTCGCGTACCTCAAGAAGCGCTACGAGGCGCTGCGCACGCAGCCGCTGTTCGAGGGCATCGAGTACTCCGAGGACTCCCGCGTCATCAACCAGTGGGCGCCGCTGCTGATGCAGAAGCGGAAGAAGGCCGACGAGCCGTTCGCCGCCACGCGCGTGCCGGCCGGCACCGACGTCGACTTCGGCTCGCTCACGCGCCAGCTCTTCTCCCACCTGCAGGAGCAGGGCGTGGAGGTCGTGACCAACCGCGAGGTGCGAAAGCTCCGCAAGAACGCCGACGGCACCTGGAAGGTGTCGTACCGCCACACGCTCGGGCGCACGCCCGGCAGCTTCTCGGCGCGGTTCGTGTTCGTGGGCGCCGGCGGCTGGGCCATCAAGCTCCTGCAGTCCTCGCGCATCCCCGAGATCTCCGGCTACGGCGTCTTCCCGATCGGCGGGCAGTGGCTGAAGACCTCGAACCCCGCGATCGTCGCGCAGCACAAGGCGAAGGTGTACTCGCAGGCCTCGGTCGGCGCGCCGCCCATGTCGGTGCCCCACCTCGACACGCGCGTCGTCGACGGCGAGGCCTCGCTGCTGTTCGGCCCGTTCGCGACCTTCAGCCCGAAGTTCCTCAAGAACGGTCGCATCACCGACATCGTCGCGCAGGTGCGCCCCGGCAACATCGGCCCGATGCTCAAGGTCGCCGTCGACAACCCCGGGCTCATCAAGTACCTCGTCAGCGAGCTGCTGAAGAACCACAAGAAGAAGGTCGACTCGCTCCGCGACTTCATGCCCACCGCGAAGGACGAGGACTGGGAGCTGCTCCAGGCCGGCCAGCGGGCACAGGTCATGAAGAAGGACCCGCAGAAGGGTGGCGTCCTGCAGTTCGGCACCGAGGTCGTCACCTCCGCGGACGGCTCGATCGCGGGTCTGCTGGGTGCCTCCCCGGGGGCATCGACCGCGGCATCCATCATGCTCGGCCTTCTCAAGACGTGCTTCCCCGACCGCATCGCCGAGTGGGAGCCGGAGCTGCGGGCGCTCATCCCGAGCTACGGCTCGACGCTCAACGGCGACCCGGCTGCCGCGGACGCGTCGCTGACCGCGACCTCCGCCGTGCTGGGCATCAACCGCTGACCCGCGGCATCCCCCTCGCATGGCCAAGCTCTATTTCCGCTACGGAGCGATGAACTCCGGAAAGTCGACGGCGCTGCTGCAGGCCGCGTTCAACTACGAGGAACGCGGACAGCACGTCCTTCTGGCCAAGCCGGAGATCGACACGAAGGGTGCCGACCAGATCTCCAGCCGGCTCGGGGTGGCGCGCGAGGTCGACTTCCTCATCGCTCCGGATGCCGATCTGCGTGCGCTCGTCGCCGAGCACGCCGCCCGCTACGACGGCGCGGTCGCCTGCCTGCTCATCGACGAGGCCCAGTTCCTGACGCCGGAGCAGGTCGACGACCTGTTGCGGATCGTGGTCGACGACGGCATCCCGGCTCTCGCCTACGGCATCCGTACGGACTTCCAGACCCGTGCCTTCCCGGGCTCTGCGCGCCTGCTCGAGCTCGCGCACAGCCTCGAAGAGCTGAAGACGATCTGCCGGTGCGGGAGGAAGGCGCTGTTCAACGCGAGGCTCGTGGGTGGGCGGTTCGTCTTCGACGGCGATCAGGTCGCGATCGACGAGCTGTCGCACGAGAAGGTGACCTACGAGTCGATGTGCGCGGAGTGCTATCTGCGCGAGTCGGGCGGCCGCCTCAGCTGACGGCGTCGCGCGACGCGCCGCGGCGTCGGGGGAGCGGCACGAGCATCGACGTCGTCCGGCGGTAGTCGGCGTATTCCGGATACTTGCTCGCCGAGATCGACTCGGTGAACACGGTCGAACCCAGAAACAGCAGGGTCAGCAGCACGGCGCCGACGATGGTGGGATTGATCACCCCGCCCCAGAAGCCCGCGCCCGCGACGACCGCCGACGTCGCCCCGATCGCGTAGAAGACCCACCACTGCGCCTGTTCGAAGAAGAAGTTCGGATGCCGGCTGTAGGCGAACAGCCCGCGGGTGAGGAACCCGGTCGCCTCTCCCCGCGCTTTGGCGCGATGGAACTCCCACTGCTGCTGGTCGGCGACGGTCTCTCCACTCAGCATCCCGAGGAAGAGCAGGGCCAGGACGACGTCTGCGGGTGCGAGCGGGGCGGGATGCTGCCAGGCCGTCCAGGCGGGCAGGGTGATGAGCACCAGGAGCGTCATCTGGTACACGACGATGAACAGCAGGTTGAAGAGCTGGAAGAGTGCGGCCGGCATGCGCGCGCGCAGGATCGCCCACCGGTAGTCCTCGACTCCCGAATATCCGCCCTTGCGGGCGAAGTTGAACGTCAGCCGGGCGCCCCACGCCGTGACCAGCACGGCCATCAGCACGAGTCTCACGGCATCCTGACCCGACGCGAGTCCGGCCGCGGCGAAGATCCAGACGTACACGACGGGGACGATCGACCACAGCCGGTCGACCCACGACGTGTCGCGGGTGAGGAGGGAGGCGATCCAGCAGAAGGCCGACGCGAGCGCGGCGACGACGATGACGGCCAGAAGCGGGTCCATTCTCCGAGCGTAGGGCCGGAGTCCGACACGGCGAGGATTTTTGCCGGTCCGTCCGACGTGCGCTAATGTGGCCTGACCATATAGGAAGCGGCGGGAGGCGACGATGACGGAGAACGCTCCGGCGCGCGCATGGCGTGTGGTGCTCGAGAAGATCGAGGCCGATCTGCTGAGCGGGGCCCTCGGCCCCGGCGACCGGCTGTCGCCCGAGCGCGAGCTCGCCGCGACCCTCGGCGTGGGGCGCTCCAGCGTGCGTGAAGCGCTGCGCGTGCTCGAGGTCATGGGGCTCATCCGCACCGCGACGGGCTCCGGTCCGACGGCGGGCGCGATCGTGACGGCGACGCCGCACGGCGGTCTCGCCCAGCTGCTGCGCCTGCAGGTGGCCGCCCAGGGCTTCCCGATCCCCGACGTGTACGAGACGCGGCTCCTGCTGGAGGAGTGGGCGGTCGCGCATCTGGCCGATCTCGACGAGCCCGATCTGGCCGAGGCGCGCGCGACGCTCAAGGCGATGGAGGATGCCGGTCTCACGGCCGACGACTTCCTCGCGCTCGACGCCCAGTTCCACCTGCGCCTCACGGATGCCGCGGGCAACGTGGTCGTCGCCGCCACGATGGCGGGCCTGCGCACCACCATCGAGAGCTACATCCGTGCCGGCGCGCGCCGGATCGACGACTGGGACGCCACGGTCGCGCGGCTGCACCGCGAGCACGGCGACATCCTCGCCGCCATCGACGACGGCGACGCCGCGCGTGCGCGCGACCTCGTGCGAGCGCACATCACGGCGTACTACGCCGACGCGGGCATGCCCGCGCCCTCCGACGCCGTCGTCCCGACGGAGGGCTGAGCCTCCGCCCGCCTCCGCACGCCTCCGCCCTCGGGGCGTCAGCGCAGCGGGAGCGTCGGGATCAGCGCCGTCAGGTATTCGGCGGTGTGCTCCCAGCCGTCGACCGCCTGGCAGGTCACGCCCATCGCGAGCACAGGGTAGTCGTTGCCGTGCTCGTCCAGACGGTCACCGACGAAGAGCATGTCGTCGAGCGGGATGCCGGTGACCTCGGCGAGCTTGCGCATGCCGTAGGCCTTGTCGATGCCGCGGTGGGTGATGTCGACCGAGGTGGAGCCGCCGGAGCGGACCTCGAGGTCGGGGATGCGCGCCGCGACGGCGTCGCGAAGCGCGTTCTTCTTCTCGCCCGTCGGGTCCCAGGCCATCTTGGCCTCGAGCGGAGCGGTCTGTCCGAGCGCCGAGAACGTGATCTGGGAGCCGCGATCCTCGAGGATGTCGCCCCAGGGCTCGGCCTCCCACAGTCCGAGGCGCTGGGCCTCCTCCTCGACGGCGGCGAGGGCGCGGGACTTCTCGTCCTCCGTCAGGGCGTGCGCGTAGACGGTGCGCACTCCGTCCGCCTCGAGTCGGTAGTACTGCGTGCCGCACGTGGGCATGAGGTGGAATCGGTCCAACGTGGCCGCATCGGCGGCCGGGAGCCGGTCGACGACCTGCGTCTGGAACTGCTGCAGCTGCCCGCCGGAGATGATCGCCACCTCGACGCGTGCAGCGAGGTCGAGGAGCAGATCGCCGATGCGCGCATCGATCGCGCTCTTGGACGGCGCGAGGGTGTCGTCGAGATCGAAGGCGATCAGGCGCGGGGTGGTCATCGGGTGTGCTCCCATCCGGTGAGTGAGCCACGAGAGGCTCCGCCTGACGATACAGGCGGAGCCTCTCTGCTGTCGGGGTGACAGGATTTGAACCTGCGGCCTCTTCGTCCCGAACGAAGCGCGCTACCAAGCTGCGCCACACCCCGTGGCAACCCCCCGAGTCTACCCCGGCAGGGGCCGTGCTGACGAATCGAGAGGGCCATCGATTGCGTCGCGGGCGCGCAGGGTGAGCACCGACGCCTCCGGACGGCATCCGAAGCGCACCGGCGCGTAGATCGAGTGTCCGAGTCCCGCCGACACGTTCAACGGGACCCGGCGACCGGCGGCGCTCCAGCTGCTGAGGCCGCGCGCCTGGTCGAGCGGGATGTCGCAGTTCGCGACGATCGCCGACCGCGAGAAGGGGACCCGCACCTGTCCGCCGTGCGTGTGGCCCGCGAAGATCGCCTCGGCTCCCAGCTCGACGAAGCGGTCGAGCACGCGGCGGTAGGGGGCGTGGGTGACGCCGACCGCGAGGTCGGGGGCGGGCGAGCGCCGGAAGGCGCGCGGGCGTCGAGCGGCGTCGAGAGCATCGGGGAGGGCCGACAGGTCGTCCCACTCGCGGTGCGCGTCGCTGACGCCGAACGTCTCGAGGCGCAGGCCCGCCACCTCCAGCATCGCGGCCGTGTTGTTGAGGTCGGTCCAGCCCAGCTCGTCCGTGAAGTACGCGTTCATCGCGGCCGTGTCGAGCCGCTCCGCGCGGTGCGGACGCGAGGACGGCCCCTGGAAGTAGCGCAGCGGGTTGCGCGCCGACGGACCCGTGACGTCGTTCGAGCCGTGGACGAAGACGCCCGCGACGGAGCGGAGAGGAGCGAAAGCGGTGCGGATGCCGCGCAGGCCATCGGCGTGACCCAGGTTGTCGCCGGTGTTCACGACGAGGTCGGGCTGGGTCGCCTCGGCCAGGCGCGCGATCCACTCCTGCTTACGGTGCTGCCACGGCGCCATGTGCGCATCCGACAGGTGGAGCACGGTGATCGACGGCGAGCCGGCCGGAAGGATCGCGAGCTCATGGCGGCGCACCGTGAACAGGAACCGCTCGATGCACGTGCCCCAGACGGTCGCCCCGACGGCGACCGCCCCCGCCGCCGAGACGGCAGCGAGGGCGGTACGACCGGGCGTCACGAACGTCCGCCGCAGTTCTTCGCCTGATACTGGACGGTCACCTGCGCGCCACGGCTCACCACGGTTCCGGCGGCCGGGTCGGTCCCCGTCACGGTGCCGTCGTCGCTGGCCGTGGGGGAGACGGTGCACTGACCGGTGACGGCGAAGCCGGCGGCCTTCAACGTGTCCTGGGCGTCCTTCCAGGTCGTGAACCCGCCCGGCACCGCCACGCCCTGGCCGTTGCTCGGACGGATCGTGACCGTCGTGCCACCCGCCACGCGACCCGCGCCGGGGTCCTGCTGCACGATCGTGCCCGCTGCTTCCGTGCCGTCCACCGCGTCGCCGACGGTGACCGAGAACCCGGCCGTCTGCAGCGCCTGGGTGGCCTGGTCGACCGTCATGCCGATCACCGACGGGAGGTCGGCCAGCTGCCGCTTCGTGAGCGCGGCGTCGGGGCCGGGGAACGCGTCGCCGCCGAACTTCGCGTTGGCGGCGCCCTGCATGGCGGGCCAGATCGAGTTGCGGATGCGGGAGAGGACGTAGCCGTTCTCGTAGTGGTCGCTCAGGAGCGCGTCGCCCTGCACGTTGCCGACCCAGACCACGGTCGCGACCTTCGTGGAGGAGCCGTCCATCCACGTGTGCAGGTACTCGTGGATACCGGTCTTTCCGAACACCGGGACGCCGTCGCCGATCCGCGCGCCGGAGCCCGTGCCGCTCATGACGCCCTCGAGCGTATACGCCGCGGTGTTCGCCACGGCCTCGCTCATGGCGGGGGAGCAGTTCGTCTGCGGCGTGATGTCGTTGCCGGCCGCGTCGAGCGCCTTGTCGATCGACTTCGGCTGGCAGAGCACGCCCTTCGCGGCGATCGAGGCGTAGACCTCGGCCATGTCCAGCGGTGCCACCGGCTGGTCGCCGAGCACGTTGTACGCGAGGTTCGTCTGGTCGAGCGGGCTGCCGTCACCCATCATGACGCCCATCTTCATGGCGAGCTGGTTCGTCGAGCAGACCGAGATCTTCTCGGCCATCGTGAGGAAGCCCGAGTTCAGCGAGTCGCGGGTGAAGTTGTAGACCGTGCCGGTGTAGCCGGGGTTGTTCTCGAAGTTGCCGACCTGTCCGCCGCCGCTGTTGCCGGCGACGACGTTCTGGATCGTCCCGTTGCACTGGTCGATCTTCTTGGCGCCGATGCGGCCGTTGAGGGTCTCGTTGACCGAGTGCCCCTGCTCCAGCCAGTTCAGCAGGCTGAAGACCTTGTAGGTCGATCCGGCCGAGTGTCCGCCGCCGCCGCCGTTGATGGCACGCACGTTGTAGTTGACCTGGGTCGTGGGACCGTTGACGGCGGCATCCTCGATCGAGTAGGGACGGTTCTGCACCATCGACAGGATGCGGCCGGTGCCCACCTCGACCTGCACGCCGGACGCGCCGAGGTTCATGTAGTCGACGGTCGCCGGCACGATCGAGATCGCGTTGAGCCCCTCCTGCTGGAGGGTCGGGTCGAGCGTCGTGTAGATCTTCATGCCACCGCGGCGGAGGTTGGCGGCGCGCGTGTCGTCGTCCTCGCCGAAGGCGGGGTCGTTCAGCAGGATGGTGCGCACGTACTCGCAGAAGAACTCCGCGCCCGCCGCCGTCTGGCAGCCCTGCGTGCGGTCGGTGATCTTGGGCTCGATCGGCGAGGCCTTCGCCGCGTCGTACTCCTCCTGGGAGATCTTGCCGTTGTCGAGCATGCGTCCCAGCACGTAGTTGCGACGCTCGAGCGTCAGTGCGTAGCCGTCGGCGGCACTGTTGACGGGATTGCCCGCCTTGTCGGTCGTCGAGCCGTCGGGGCGGTCGATGCGGTACACGTTCGGCGCCTGCACCATGCCGGCGATCGTCGCGGCCTGCGCGATGGTGAGGTCGGCGGCCGAGACACCGAAGTAGTGCTGCGCGGCGGCGCCGATGCCGTAGACGAGTCCACCGAAGTTCGTGATGTTGAGGTAGCCGAGGAGGATCTCGTCCTTCGAGTACATCTTCTCCAGCTGGATGGCGTAGCGCATCTCCTGGAGCTTGCGCTGGTAGCCCTCGGCGCCCTCGTTGGCGGTCGTCGTGGCGTAGCAGGCGCTCACTTCGTCGTCGTTGGTGGCCTTGCGCTCGCAGTTCTGCTGCAGCACGTTCTTGACGTACTGCTGGGTGATCGAGGATCCACCGCGGTTGGAGCCGCTGGAGGCGTTGCCGACGAGCGCGCTCACGGTGCCCAGCAGGTCGACGCCGCCGTGGGTGTAGAAGTTCTTGTCCTCGCTGGAGATGATCGCGTCGTACATGACCGGGTTGACCTGGTCGAAGGTGACGGGGATGCGGTTCTGGTCGTAGAACTCCGCCATCAGCGTGTCGTTGCCGTTGGCGTCCTTGCGGTACATCTCGGTCGGCAGCATCAGCGGGTCGATCTGCAGGAAGCCCGGCATGTTCTCGAACGTGTCGAGAGCGCTCGAGGCGGCGTACCCGGAGACCGCGATCGCGGGAGTCACTGTCGCGGTGACGAGGATGCCGGCGACAGCGCTCAGACCGACGAGTCCCGCGAGGCCACCGAGCACACCGGTGGCCGTCCGTTTGAGTTGGGGCATAGGCTTGATGGTAAGGGACAACCCTGGGGGATCCCTCGGTGCGCCGGGGCGCGCCCTCCGCTCCACCGCACCGATTCCGGGAGTTCGCATGACCACGTGGGAGTACCTCACGACGCCCCTGTTGATCCACAACACGGCCGCCATCCTGAACAACTGGGGCAAGCAGGGGTGGGAGCTCGTGCAGGTCGTGCCGGGTCCGGAAGGCGGACTGGTCGCCTACTTCAAGCGGCCGGTCGGCGGCGGCGCCGCCAACGGCGGCCTCGGAGCCGCGGCCGTGGCCGCGCAGCAGTTCGGGGAGGACGCGTGAGCATCGCCGCCCGCTTGAGCGAGCTCGGCATCGAGCTGCCCGCCGTCGTGCCGCCGGTCGCCGCGTACGTGCCCGCCGTCGTCCACGGCGATCTCGTCTACACCTCGGGCCAGCTGCCCATGATCTCCGGCGCGCTTCCGGCGACGGGCAAGGTCGGCGAGGGGGAGGGGCTCGTCGCGGCATCCGAGGCGCAACGTCTCGCGCGGCAGAGCGCGCTGAACGCCCTGGCGGCCGCCGCCGCGGCGGTCGGCGACCTCGAACGCCTCACCGGTGTCATCAAGCTCACCGGCTTCGTCGCGTCCGTCCCCGACTTCACCGGGCAGCCCGGCGTGATCAACGGAGCGAGCGAGGTCCTCGGCGAGATCTTCGGCGAGGCCGGCCGACACGCGCGATCGGCGGTCGGCGTGCCCGTCCTTCCCCTCGACAGCCCCGTCGAGGTCGAGGTCGTCTTCTCCTTCGCCTGACCCGTGCCCACGGAAGACGTCGTCGATGACGCACTTCCGCCGGGCCGTGAATTAGGTTAGCCTCACCTAAGAGCTTGGTGAGAGCCGGGGCGGCGACTGTTGGTAGCGGCAGCCGCCCCGGCGCCTCATCGGCTCATCGAGCGCCCGCACGTGTGCGGGCGCCGCACCGAGTGCCGAGAGGCACTCCAACCCTACTGATTGGAGTACTCCCTCATGTCCCGTACCCTGCGAAAGCGCACGATGGCCGCCTCGATCGCCGGCCTCACGCTCGCCCTCGTCGGACTCGTCGGCGTCCCCGCGTTCGCGGCGACCGGCTTGAGCCCGGCGCCGTCCGTGGATGCCGCCGGCACCCGTTACTTCGTCGACGGCGACAGCACGACGACGACCGTCACGGGCCTCGCGGCCAACACCGACTACTACGTCGGCCTGTGCTCGAACACCAGCTATCTCTTCGGCATCCCCGCGTGCGCCGGCTTCCAGACCGTGACGACGGACGCCTCGGGTGCGTTCACCGCCACCGTCGCCCTGGAGAGCAACGGCGCCAACACCCACGCCTCCGCACCCGGACAGCCCGCGACGGTGAACTGCACCGCCACCAACGCGTGCGCGATCAAGGTCGCGACCCACGGCACGACCAAGCAGATCGTCGACCAGAGCGTCTCGTTCCGCGTCGAGCAGTAGTCGCACCCCCCTCCCCGGACGGGTGGGGCCGGTCGCCGCGACCGTGTCCTCACTGCGGCGCGCCCCGGCGCCGGCCCCACCCGTCCTCCCCTTCTCTTGCACCCGACCGAGGTACTTCCGCATGTCCGCGCGCCGCCGCATCCCCGCGTTCACCGCCGTCCTGGCCCTTCTGGCGGGACTGCTCGCCGTCCTCGCCCCGGTTCCCGCCGTGGCCGCCCCCGTCGAGATCGGTGCGGGGAACGTGCACTGGGGCATCAAGGAGTCCTGGCGCAACTACATCGGCGCCGGGGTGATCATGACCGGCGGCGTGACGCGGGCGGCGGACGGCGCCTTCGACTTCCCGGTCACGGCCGGCTCGTTCGGCGACGGCAACGCGCTCACGGTGCAGCTGGGCGGGTCGGTGCGTTTCGCGGCGTACTGCGACGACAACGTCGCCTTCACGTCGTGCCTGCTCGACTCGACGTTCTCCGGCCTGCAGCTGACCATCTCCGCCGACAGGCAAGAGCTCCGAGGAGACTACGAGGGCATCTCCCGGGACACGCCCGGGGGCGCGATCACGCGCTACGAGGACGTCGTGATCGCCACGATCGATGCGCTCGGGGCGAGCCCGGTCGTGGGCGACGGCACGACGACCTGGCCCGCCATGCCCACGGTGGCCGGCGACGGCTTCCCGCTCTATCCGGTCGGCACGACGATGGATCCGGTCTCGCTCACCTACGCAGGTCCCGGCGGGGCGCCCGATCTGGGCGAGCACTGGAGCGTTCCGGGCGCGCCCGCCTTCACGCCCGCCGCGACCTGGGTCGGCGCCGTCAATCCGGCCAGCCGCGATGCGTTGGTCGGCGCGACGGCGCTGCACGTGGTCGAGCGGGCGACGAGCACCGCGACGGCGCTGACCGTGAGCGCACTCGATCCCGTGACCCTCCAGCCGGTCGGCGCGGTCGAGGTGCCGCTCGCCGCGAACGCCGCGTACGCGGTCGCGAACGACCCGGCATCCGACCGCGTGTTCGTGCTCACCCAGGTGCGCACCACTGTCGGCGGGGTGCGCGGCGGCGACGCCACCCTGACCGCGCTCACCTGGACGGGCGGCGGCTACGAGACGGCCACCGTGGGGACGATCTCGGGGACGGCGTACACCCTCAACGCGATGGCGTGGAACGCGGTCGCGAACGAGATCGCCGTCATCACGCAGGTGCGCGGCACCGCGGCCGACCGCTTCACCCTCACGCGGTCGGCGGGCGGCACGGGTGCCCTCGTCTCCGTGCCGATCGTGCTGCCCGCCGATGCGACCGACGCGCAGCGCGCCGCGGACCTGTTCGGAAGCTCCGGCCCGAAGGCGGGCGGCACACTGGTCGCGCTCCGCGATGGCAGCTACCTCGCCGTCGGCAAGCTCGCCGAGGGCATCCCGCTGCCGGCGCGCCACCTCGTCGTGGGCGCCCAGACGGCGACCGCGGCCTTCGTCGCCGACACCGTTCCGACCACGCAGCCCTATGCGGCCGAGTGGAACCAGTACTTCACCTACGAGCTCGCCGCGACCGCGGCCGACGGGGCGGTGATGCTCTACAGCGCCAACTGGACGGGCGTCGTCGGCTACGCGGATGTGATCGCGGGATCGGTCCGCATGCTCGCGAACGACGTCGGCATCGGCGTCCAGGGCTACGCGGACCAGGCGGGCTCCGACGCCGCGCACGGCCTCGACTACGTGCTCAGCCAGACGGCGGCCTCGATCGACGTGCTCCGCGACCACCGCCTGGTCGCCAGCATCCCGATCGCCGGATTCGCCCGCGACGCCCTCAGCCGCGACGTGTTCGCCGTCCTTCCCGACGGCTCCGTCATCGTGCAGGTCGCGGATGCCGCGACGGGACGGCGGGCGCTGCAGCGCCTCGAGCTCACGGGCATCGCTCCCGTCGTGACCTCCGACCCCGCCGACCGTGCCGTCACGCTCGCCGCCGGCACGGCGTCGACGGCCATCGCCTTCCAGGCGACCGGCACCGGTCAGGTGCAGTGGCAGATCCGTCCGTCCGGCGCCACCCGGTTCGCCGACATCTCGGGGGAGACCTCGCCGCTTCTCGCGCTCGAGGCCACCGTCAACACCGACGGCACCCAGGTTCGCGCCGTCTTCGCCACCCCCGGCGGCCGCGTCGCCACCGCGCCGGCGACGATCCGGGTCACGACCGCCCCGATCGTCGAAGCCCAGCCGACGGCGCCGACGGTGTATGTCGGTCAGCCTTACGAGCTCTCGGTGCTCGCGTCCGGCAACCCCGCTCCCACCGTGTCCTGGCAGCGCCGCTCGGGAGAGGACTGGGTCGAGGTGGCCGCGGGCGTCGACGGGAGCAGGCTGACGGTCGACGCGGCGCCGTTGAGCGACGACGGCGCCGTGTACCGCGCCCGGCTCTCGAACAGCGTCGACACCGTCTACAGCGCCGAGGTGCGCGTGAGCGTGCGCGAGCGGCCCTCGGTTCCCGAGACGACGACCTACACGGGAGTCGTCCTCGAGTGGACCGGCGCGCCGGAATGGCAGCACCGTCCCCCCAACGGCAGCGCCGCGAACTACTTCTCGGCAGGCGTCTCCGACGGGACGACGGCGACCTACCGTGCGCGCGGCGACGGCGCCGAGATCGTGCAGCGCGCCGCCGACGGCTCCACCGCGACCGCGACGTGGGACACGCGCGGCAGCCATGTCGACGCGGGCGGGCAGGCCGCGCAGCTGATGCGATTCACCGACGGCACCGCGGTGCTCGATGCGAGCGGCGCGGCCACCATCACCTGGCCGGGTGAGGTGAGCGTGAACTTCTACGACGGGCTCGTGCCGTTCACCCTCTCCCATCCCCGGCTCGAGGTCTCGGCCGACGGCGTCGGCTCCCTGACGGCCGATCTCTCCGGCTACGCCGGCGACATGTCCGATCCGGACAAGCCGAAGGAGGCCGTCGCGCCGCAGGCGGGCGTGACGGTGGCGACGCTGCGCGGCGTCGTCGTCGACGCGCAGCGCGGCTTCGTCGTCACGCCGGACTTCGCGGGCGTCGAGATCGACGCGCGCGGCGGAACCCCGCAGGTGCGGTCGGGCTCCGGGTGGGGGTCGTGGCCCCAGTCGTTCGTCGACTTCCACGCGACGACCCATCTGGCCGCCTACTTCTATTCGACCGGCGGATCGATGGATGCCGCGAAGCGGCCGGCATCCTTCGCCGTCGGGTTCTCCGGAGCGACCCCGACCACCCCGACCACCCCCGAGGTCCCCGTCGTCACGCCACCCGTGATCGCGCCGAGCGCACCGACCACGGTCGTGCCCACCCGCGAGGGCGCCCTGCTCTGGGGTGTGAAGTCCTCCTTCCGCAGCTACATCACCGGGCCGATCGCCAAGGGGGCCATCGCGGTCTCCGGCGGCGCGAGTGCGGCGGACGGCCGGTTCCGCTTCGGGCAGACCGGGCGCGACCTCGCCGACGGGCGCGGCACCGCGAGCTACGGCGGTGCGGTGCGGTTCACCGGACACTCCGGCGTGCTCGACCTCACCTTCAGCGACCCGCAGGTGCGGATCGACTCGGCATCGGCCGGGGCGCTGATCGTCAGTGTGGGCGGTCGACGCACCGAGCTGGCCGCGCTCGACCTGTCTGCCGGCACCCGCAGCGATGCGGACGGCGCGATCGCCTACACCTCCGTGCCCGCCACCCTCACGGCGTCGGGCGCCGGCGTGTTCTCCTACGGATCGTCGCAGTTCTACGGCGCCGGCACGGCGATGGACGCGGTCACCTTCGTCGTCGGCGCGGATGCGGCGCCCGGCTCCGCCGCACCGGCGCAGACGGTCGCGTCCGCCGCCGCGGGCGCGGCGTGGGTCCCTCCGGCCGACCCGCCCGCCCGCGCCGGGCTCACGGTCGACCCCGCCTTCGCTGCCGGCGTGCCCGCGGGCGGCGAGATCGCGGCCTCGGGAAGCGGCTTCGCCCCCGGCGAGACCGACATCAAGGTCGTCGTGTACTCGAGCCCGGTGGTCCTCGAGTTCGCGCTCACCGCGGACGAGAACGGTGTCGCCGCCTGGCGCGGGCTGCTCCCGGCGACGCTGGCGCCGGGGGAGCACACCCTGACCTTCCAGGGCGCGCAGCTCGCTCTCGGTGCGCCGATCACCGTCCTCGCCCCGCTCGCGATGAGCGGCTGCACCGTGCGGGACGCGTCGCTCGACTGGGGGTTCAAGGAGTCGTTCCGCTCCTACATCTCCGGCTCGATCGCCCACGGCGAGTGGACCGTGGCCGACGGCGCCGCCTACAGCACGCCCGTCTTCCAGTGGCGCGGCGGCACCGGGACGGCCGACATCGCCGGGGCGACCGGTCAGGTCGACTTCACCGGAACGGTGACCTTCACGGGCCACGACGGCCTCTTGCACACCACTGTCGGAAACCCGCGCATCCGCCTCATCGACTCGACCCGGGCCCAACTGCTCCTGGACGTGTCGGGGCTCACGATGGACGACGCTCTGGCCGGGCGCACGGAGAACGTCGTGACGGCCGTCGCGGTGCCCTTCGCCGACGTCGACCTGACGCAGGGCGACGTCTCCCGCACCGCCGACACGATCACGGTGACCGGGGCCGCCACGACGATCACGGCAGAAGGCTCGGCCGCCTTCCCGAACTACCCGGCGGGCACCGCGTTCGACTCGATCGACTTCTCGGTCGCGGTCACCGAGTGCGCCGCGCAGGTACTCACCGACGGCGACGCGCCGCAGGCGACGCAGCCCACGGCGGAGGCCGGGACGCCGGCGCTCCCGGTGTGGGCGTGGCTCCTGATCGCCGGCATCGCGCTGCTGTGCGCGGCCGCCGGCTCCGTGGGCACCGTCCTGGTGATGCGCCGGCGCGGGAAGGCCGGTGATCCTACGACGTCGGCGTGATCTTCGACTGGATGGTGGACATGACCATCGTGTCGGCGAGGGTCGTGGTGTCGCCGACCTCGCGTCCCTCGGCCACGTCGCGCAGCAGCCGCCGCATGATCTTGCCGGAGCGGGTCTTCGGCAGCTCGGTGACGATGTACACGTCGCGCGGACGCGCGATCGGGCCGATCTGCTCACCGACCCAACGGCGCAGGACGTCGACGATGCCGGCGGCGTCATGCGCCTTGAGGAAGGACTCCTTCAGCACGCAGAAGGCGACGACCGCCTGGCCGGTGGTCTCGTCGGACGCGCCCACCACCGCCGCCTCGGCGACGGCCTCGTTGCCGACCAGCGCCGATTCGATCTCGGTCGTCGAGAGCCGGTGGCCGGAGACGTTCATGACGTCGTCGACGCGCCCGAGGAACCAGACGTCGCCGTCCTCGTCGAGGCGTGCGCCGTCGCCGGCGAAGTAGAAGCCCTTGTCCTGGAACTTCTCCCAGTAGGTCTCGACGAAGCGCTCCGGGTCGCCCCAGATGCCGCGGAGCATCGACGGCCACGGCTGGGTGATCACGAGGAGGCCGCCGTTGCCGTTGCCGACGTGGGTGCCCTCGTCGTCCACGACGTCGATTCCGATGCCGGGGAGCGGCACCTGCGCCGAGCCGGGTTTGGTCTCGGTCACGCCGGGCAGGGCGGAGACCATGATGGCCCCCGTCTCGGTCTGCCACCAGGTGTCGACGATGGGAGCGGTGTCGCCGCCGATGATCGAGCGGTACCACATCCATGCCTCGGGGTTGATCGGTTCGCCCACCGATCCGAGCAGGCGCAGCGACGACAGGTCGAAGCGCTGCGGGATCTCGCGGCCCAGCTTCATGAACGATCGGATGGCCGTGGGCGCCGTGTAGAGGATCGTCACGCCGTACTTCTCGACCAGTTCCCACCAGCGGCCGGGGTGCGGGCTGTCGGGAGTCCCCTCGTACAGCACCTGGGTCGCGCCGTTCGCGAGCGGACCGTACGTCACGTACGAGTGACCGGTGATCCAGCCGATGTCGGCCGTGCACCAGAAGACATCCGTCTCGGGGTGCAGGTCGTGGACGACCCGGTTGGTGAACGCGGCCTGGGTGAGGTATCCGCCCGAGGTGTGCAGGATGCCCTTCGGCTTTCCGGTGGTCCCCGACGTGTACAGGATGAAGAGCGGGTTCTCGGCGGGGAACGGCTGCGCCTCGTGTTCGGCGGAAGCCGCCGGCACGGCGTCGTGCCACCAGATGTCGCGTCCCTCGGTCCAGGCGACCTCGTTCTCGGTGCGCCGCACGACCAGGACGTGCTCCACCGTCTCCTGCGGTCCCGCACCGCGGTCGCCGAGCGCCTGATCGACCGCCGGCTTCAGCGGGGACACGCGGCCCTTGCGGTAGCCGCCGTCGGCGGTGATGACGAGCTTCGCGCCGGCGTCGTCGATGCGGGAGCGCAGGCTGTCGGCGGAGAAGCCGCCGAAGATGACCGAGTGGATGGCGCCGATCCGCGCGACGGCGAGCATCGCCGCGATCGCCTCCGGGATCATGGGGAGGTAGATCGCGACCCGGTCGCCGGCGCCGACGCCGAGCTCCTGCAGCACGTTCGCCGTGCGCTTGACCTCCTCGGTGAGCTGCGCGTAGGTGATGCGGCGCTCATCGCCCGGCTCGCCCTCCCACAGCAGCGCGACGCGATCGCCGTTGCCCTCCGCCACGTGGCGGTCGAGGCAGTTGTAGGCGACGTTGAGTTCTCCGTCGGCGAACCACCGGGCGAAGGGCGGCTGCGACCAGTCGAGGACCTCGGTGAACGGGGTGTGCCAGTGCAGCGCGCGGGCCTGCTCGGCCCAGAACGCCTCACGGTCGGCATCCGCGCGCGCGTACAGGTCGGCCGTGGCGATCGCGTCGGCGGCGAACGCGGGGGAGGGGGCGAACCGACGGGTCTCGTTCAGCAAGTGGTCGATCTGGCTGCTCATCTGCGCGCTCCTTTGCGGCGGGGACGGGACCGTGTCCCGGACGATTCACGAAATCTAGCGACGGCCTCCGACGTGCACCACCTCCGGAAGTGGGGAGCGACGGACATCCGATATATCAGTGGAAACACGCGGTTTCGATTGGAGTGGTGCCGCGCGTCTGCGTAAGCTCGATCCGGCCGAACTTCGATTCAGGCAGCGCGACTCCCGACCACCCCCGATTCCGGGATGTCGCGTGGCGGCATCCCATCTCCCCCTATGGGATGCCGCCTTCTCTCTTTCCGGCGAAGACTCCTCCCCAACGTCGCGCCGACGCGCACTGTCCACGGATGCCGCCGCCCACCCCGAGCGCAGGCGTCGGCCGGACCTACCGTCGAGGCATGTCCGAGCCGTTCGTCGTCCGTCGCCGCGAGAGCCGGCGCGTTCCCGAATCCGTGCGCCGGACCCCGATGGTCGATGCGGCGGCGGCCGCGGCGTCACCGGCGGCTCCGCTGCGGCGGCCGGAGCGCAGACCGCTGCCCGACCATCCGGCGCTCGACCCCCTCCGCCATCTGCTGGGCGATCCGCAGATCACGGACGTGTTCATCAACGGCGTCGACGGCCTCTTCGTCGACCGTGGTCGCGGCGTCGAATCCGTGGAGGGCTGGCGCCTCGGAGCGGACGACCTGCGCGCGCTGGCCGTCGCCCTCATCGGCGTCGGCGGACGCCACCTCGACGATGCGACACCGCTCGTGGACGTCCGGTGGGAGCACGGCGCACGGGTGCACGCGGTGCTCCCGCCGGTGGCGTGCTCGGGCACGGCCATCTCGATCCGTCTCCCGCAGGTCGGCATCCCCGATCTCGACGAGCTCGTGCGCGGCGGTCTGTGCGATGCCGAGACCCTCCGCCGCCTCGACGCGCTCGTGACGGCGCGCCGGAACGTCCTCATCTCCGGTGCGACCGGGGCCGGCAAGACCACCCTGCTGTCGGCGCTGCTGGGACGTGTTCCCGCCCGGGAACGCATCGTGACCATCGAGGACGTCGCCGAACTGCGCATCCGGCATCCCCACCACGTCCGCCTCGAGGCGAGACAGCCCAATCTGGAGGGCGCCGGGGCGGTGCCGTTGGCGCGGCTCGTCCGTGAGGCCCTGCGGATGAGGCCCGACCGCCTCGTCGTGGGGGAGTGTCGCGGCGAGGAGGTGCGAGAGCTCCTCACCGCGCTCAACACGGGACACGACGGCGGCGCCGGCACCGTCCATGCCGGCAGCATCCGCGACCTTCCGGCCCGGCTGGAAGCGCTGGGCGCGCTCGCGGGCATGGACGATCGCTCGATGGCGCGTCAGGTCGTCAGCGCCATCGGCGTGGTGGTCCACGTCGAGCGGGGCGCCGACGGCATCCGGCGCGTCTCGGGAATCGCGCGGCCCGCGCTCGACGACAGCGGCCGCCTGCGCATGGAGGTCGGATCGTGAGCGCCGCTCGGCCCGCGGAGGCCTCCGACGCCGCGGCGACCGTCCAGAAGGTGTCGGTCCTCCTCGAATCCGGCGTCGCGCCCGGCCGGGCGTGGGAGCTGCTGGCCGAGGACGGCGATCCCGTCGCGCTGCGGGTCGCGACGGCTCCCGACGGGCCCGGCGCCTCCGCCGCGCTGCGCGCACTGGGCGGCGCGTGGGTCGATGTCGCCGCCGCGTGGCAGGTCGCGGAGACCGTCGGCGCGCCGCTCGCATCCAGCCTCCGGCGGTTCGCCGACGCGCTGCGCGGCGCCCAGGAGGCGCGCGACGACGTGCGCGTGGCGCTGGCCGACCCGACCGCCACCGCGCGTCTCGTCACGTGGCTCCCGGTCGTCGCGGTGCTCCTCGGCATGACGCTGGGCTTCGACCTCGTCGCGGCGCTCACCCAGCCGATCGGCATCGCGTGCGCGGTCGCAGGCGTCGCACTGATGCTCGCCGCACGCGGCTGGACGAAGCGCCTGGTGGCGCGCGCCCAGCCCGACGACCGCCTCGCCGGTATGCAGGCGGAAGTCGTCGCCATCGCCCTGTCCGGGGGCGTGTCGATCGATCGGGCGCTGGCGACGGCGGAGGGTGCCGGCGCCGGACGGATCGCTCCTGACGTGCACGCGGTCCTGCGGCTGTCGCAGCGGGCGGGCGCCCCGGCCGTCGACCTCCTCCGGGCGGCCGCCGCGGAGCAACGCCGTGCCGCACGCACGGAGGGCCGGTTGCGTGCGGCCCGTCTGGGCGCGTCGCTGCTGCTGCCGATGGGCGTGTGCACCTTGCCTGCCTTCCTGCTGCTGGGCGTCGCCCCGCTGCTGCTCTCGGTGGTCGGCGGCGCGTCCCTGCCGCTCGGCGCACCCGCGGCACCGCCTTAGCCCTCACCGACTCGGCGGCACACCGCCGCCGTCACCCCGTGCCCGCTCGTCCACCGTCACGAAAAGGAGATCCCATGTCACTCTCATCACTCGACCGCCCCTCGCCGAGGACTGCGACCGCGTCGCTGCCGCCGTTGAGCGCTCGACGCGCCCGCGCCCTGTACGCCGACGAGGACGGTGCCGCCACGGCGGAGTACGCCGTCGCGACGATGGCGGCCGTCGCGTTCGCGGGGCTGCTCGTCGTGATCATGCGCAGCGACGAGGTGCGCGGCATCCTCACCGATCTGGTCCGCCGCGCACTCACGGTCGCATGAGTCGCCGGGACGATGACGGCGGTTCGGCGACCGCGGAGTTCGCCGTCATCGTTCCCGCGGTGCTGCTGCTCGTGGCGCTGACCGCGGGCGCCGTGTCCGCGGTGGGACGGCAGGTGCGGCTGGAGCACGCGGCCGCGCAGGCCTCGAGGCTCGCCGCGCGCGGCGAGCCCGATCGCGCCGGCGAGATCGTGCAGGCGATCGCCGGTGGACACGTCGCCGGGGTCACCGCCGACGGCGATCTCGTGTGCGTCACCGCGACGGCGTCCCCCGGCATCCCGCTTCCGCTGCCCGAGCTGCGGGCCCGCTCCTGCGCCCTCGACGGTGGACGGTGACGACAGTGATGATGAGGGGGGATCGCTGATGGCGGGGGCAGCGGCCGCGCTCGCCGCGGTCGCCGTCGCGTCGGCCGTGGCGGTCGGTGTCGTGACCGCCGGGGCGGCGGCGGTCGTCGGTGCCCGCGCGGCGGGCATCGCGGATGCCGCGGCCCTCGCCGCCGCCGATACGGCCGCGGGCCTCGTGTCGGGGACGGCGTGCCAACGCGCCGTCGATGTCGCGGCCGTGGCGGGTGCCGCGGTCGTGGCGTGCACCGTGGTCGGAACGACCGCGACGGTCCGTGTCCGCCTCGGGTCGGGGGTGCTTGCCGCGGAGGCTCGCGCGCGGGCCGGGCCCCCTCCCGGTGATGGGTGAGGCGGCGGCTCCCAGCGTCCTCCACGTCGAGCGGTGTGTATGGTGTGCATCGGAGAAAGGACGCCACGTGGCAGCTGTCAAGAGTGCTGGGGGCAAGAAGCTCGTCATCGTCGAGTCGCCGACGAAGATGAAGTCGATCCAGGGATACCTGGGCGACGGATACGAGGTGCTCAGCTCGGTCGGTCACATCCGTGACCTCGCGGACAAGAAGGACATCCCCGCCGAGCTGAAGAAGACCTCGGTCGGAAAGTACTCGATCGACATCGAGAACGGCTTCACTCCTCTTTATGTGGAGAGCGAGCGCGGCAAGAAGACCGTCGCCGAGCTCAAGCGCGCCCTCAAGAACGCCGACGAGCTCCTGCTCGCCACCGATGAAGACCGCGAAGGCGAAGCCATCGCGTGGCACCTGCTCGAGGCCCTCAAGCCCAAGGTCCCCGTCAAGCGCATGGTGTTCCACGAGATCACCAAGGACGCCATCCGCGCCGCCGTCGACAACACCCGCGAGCTCGACCTCGCCCTCGTCGACGCGCAGGAGACGCGCCGCATCCTCGACCGTCTGTACGGCTGGGACGTCTCCGACGTCACGCGCCGGAAGGTCGGACAGGGCACCTCCGCCGGGCGCGTGCAGTCGGCTGCGACGCGCCTCGTCGTCGATCGCGAACGCGAGCGCATGGCCTTCGTCTCGGCGTCGTACTGGGATGTCGAGGCGCTCGCCGCCTCCGGCGGCGAGTCGTTCGCCACTCGCCTGGCCCGCCTCGACGGCGCTCCGCTGGCGCGCGGCACCGACTTCGACGATGCCGGGCAGCTGAAGAAGGCCGTCGTCGTCCTCACCGAATCGCAGGCGCGCGAGCTGGCCGCCGCGATCGAGGCGGGCGGGGAGGCGACCGTCACGGCCGTCGAGGCCAAGCCCGGAACCCGCAGCCCCAAGCCCCCGTTCACGACCTCCACGCTCCAGCAGGAGGCCGGTCGCAAGCTCTCGATGAGCGCGAAGCACGCCATGGGCGTCGCACAGCGGCTCTACGAGAAGGGGTACATCACCTATATGCGCACCGACTCGACCGCGCTGTCCACGCAGGCGGTCACGGCGGCGCGTACCCAGGCCGTGGCGCTGTACGGTGACAAGGCGGTGCCGGCCAACCCGCGCAGCTACCGCAACAACAGCAAGAACGCGCAGGAGGCGCACGAGGCGATCCGTCCCTCGGGCGACTCCTTCCGCACCCCGGCATCCGTGTCGTCGTCGCTGGACCGCGACGAGCTGCGCCTGTACGACCTCATCTGGAAGCGCACCGTCGCCTCGCAGATGTCCGACGCCAAGTACGAGACCACCACGGTGACGCTCGAGACCGAGGCGGCCGGCCGCACGGCGTCGTTCACGGCATCCGGCACCGTGTACACCTTCAAGGGCTTCCTCGAGGCGTACGAGGAAGGGCGCGACGAGAAGCGCGGTGACGCCGACAAGTCCGACGACCAGTCGCTGCCGCCACTGGCCGTCGGCGACGTGCTCTCGCTGCACGACGTCGAGCCGAAGGGGCACGCCACCAGCCCCAAGCCCCGCTACACCGAGGCGTCGCTCGTGAAGGCGCTGGAGGAGAAGGGCATCGGTCGTCCCTCGACGTTCGCGAGCATCATCGACGTCATCATCAACCGCGAGTACGTCACCAAGCGCGGTCAGGCGCTCGTGCCCAGCTGGCTGGCGTTCAGCGTCGTGCGGCTGCTCGAGGAGCACTTCGCCGACCTCGTCGACTACGACTTCACGGCCGCGCTCGAAGACGACCTCGACGCGATCGCGCGCGGCGAGCAGCAGCGCGTCGCGTGGCTGCAGGAGTTCTACTTCGGCTCCGAGAACCACGTGGGCCTTCGTCACATCCTCGACAACCTCGGCGAGATCGACGCGCGCGAGATCAACGCGACGAAGATCGGCGACGTCGCCACCCTGCGCTTCGGCCGGTACGGCCCCTACCTCGACGTGCCCAACGAAGACGGCACGTCGCGCATCGTCAACGTCCCCGGCGATCTGGCCCCCGACGAGCTCACCCCCGAGAAGGCGCGCGAGCTCATCGACGCCCCGATCGCCGGCGACCGCGTGCTCGGACAGAACCCCGAGAACGGGCGCGACATCGTGGTGAAGGACGGTCGCTTCGGTCCCTACCTCGAAGAGGTGCTCCCCGCCGAGCCCGAGCCGGAGCCCGCGCCCGTCGCGGAGGCCGCGGCCGAGTCGGCGCCGAAGAAGCGGGTCGCGAAGAAGAAGGTCGAGGCGCCCAAGCCGCGCCGCGCCTCGCTCTTCAAGAGCATGTCGCCCGAGACGATCGACCTCGAGACCGCGCTGAAGCTCTTCTCGCTTCCGCGCACCGTCGGTGTCGACCCCGAGACCGACACCCCGATCACGGCGCAGAACGGCCCCTACGGTCCGTACCTGAAGAAGGGCACCGACTCGCGTTCGCTCGCGGGCGAGGACCAGATCTTCGACATCACCCTCGAGCAGGCGCTCGAGATCTACGCGCAGCCGAAGTACGCCAACCGCGCCGCGAGCTTCCTCAAGGAGTTCGAGGCCGATCCGGTGTCGGGCAAGCCCATCCGCATCAAGGACGGCCGCTTCGGCGCCTACGTCACCGACGGGACCACGAACGTGACGATCCCGCGCGGGCAGACCGCCGACGACATCACCTTCGAGGTCGCGGTGCAGATGCTCGCGGACAAGCGTGCGAAGGGTCCCGCGCCCAAGCGCACGACCCGCCGGACGACCACGACCACGCGCAAGCCGGCCGCCAAGAAGAAATGACCCGCGGACTGTGGGTCACGTTCGAGGGCGGTGACGGCACCGGGAAGACGACGCAGGCGAGCCTCCTCGAGCGCTGGCTGCGCGATCAGGGGCGCACGGTCCTGCGCACCCGTGAACCCGGCGGCACGGAGGTCGGCGTCCTGATCCGTGACATCGTCCTGCACCACCGCGGCGAGGTCGCCCCGCGCGCGGAGGCGCTGCTCTACGCGGCGGATCGCGCCCAGCACGTCGCGACGCTCGTGCGACCCGCCCTCGACCGCGGCGAGGTCGTCATCCAGGACCGCTACCTCGACTCGTCGGTGGCCTACCAGGGTGCGGGGCGTGTGCTGGATGCCGACCAGGTGCGCGAGCTGTCGCTGTGGGCCACGGAGGACGCGCTTCCCGACGTGACGGTGCTCCTCGACCTCGATCCGGCCGCCGCCCGTCGGCGACTGGATGCCGCCGACAAGCCCTTCGACCGTCTCGAGGCGGAGAAGGCCGAGTTCCACGATCGTGTCCGCGTCGCGTTCCTGAGCCTGGCCGCCGCCGATCCGCAGCGGTTCCTCGTGCTCGACGCCGCGCTCCCCGCCGCCGAGCTGGCCGCCGCCATCCAGACCCACATCGCCCACCGCCTCGCCTGACCCCGCCCCCACCCCACCCCGCCGAGCCGCCATCCCGCGCTCGAGCCGCCACGCCCCGGGCCGGACGCGCCGTGGCGGCTCGCACAAGACATGGCGGCTCGCCGCTGGGGGGAGAACTCCCTGGGGGTGTCCGTGCGGGCACGTAGGCTGGGGGCATGATTGCGGATGCTCCGATCGCCGAGGGGGAGCCCGGGACGGAGGTCCCGTGGGGCGAGGTGTGGGGCCAGGACGAGGCGTTGCAGCAGCTGCGCGCCGCGGCATCCGATCCCGCTCAGCTCGCGCATGCGTGGCTCATCACCGGCCCGGCCGGCTCGGGCCGCTCGACCCTCGCATACGCGTTCGCCGCGGCGCTGATCGCCGAGCCGGGGGATGAGAACGCGATGCGTCAGGTGCTCGCCGGCACGCACCCCGACCTCACCGCGCTGCGCACCGAGGGTGTGATCATCTCGATCAAAGACGCCCGCGCGCTCGTCGAGCGCTCCTACTTCTCCCCGTCGCTCGGCCGCTACCGCGTCATGGTGATGGAGGATGCCGACCGGATGGTCGAGCGCACCAGCAACGTGCTCCTCAAGGCGCTCGAAGAGCCGCCGGAGCGGACCGTGTGGATCCTCTGCGCGCCCAGCGACGCCGACCTCCTGCCCACGATCCGCTCGCGCGTGCGCACGCTGCGTCTGCGTGAACCCGATGTCGCCGACGTCGGACGCCTCATCGTGGCACGCACCGGCGTCGACCCGGCCACCGCCGAGCAGGCGGCACGGCTCGCGCAGCGCCACATCGGCATGGCGGTGCGCCTGGCCACCGACGAGGGTGCGCGCGCCCGCCGCGACGAGACGCTGCGCGCCGTGCTGTCGGTCCGCGGCGTCGGGGGAGCGGTCGAGACCGCGGCGCGGATCGTGCAGCTGGCCACCGACGACGCCAAGGCGCTGACGGCCGAGCGCGACGAGGCCGAGCGCGCGTCGCTCCTGCGCACCCTCGGCATCGTCGCCGGCGCGGCGGTGCCGCCCGCCGTGCGCGGTCAGCTCAGCGCGCTGGAGGACGATCAGAAGCGGCGCGCGACCCGCAGCCTGCGCGACGGCATCGACCGCGTGCTCACCGATCTCGAGTCGATGTTCCGCGATGTGCTCATGCTGCAGTTCGGTCGCGGCGACGATCTCATCAACCGCGAGCTGGCGTCGGAACTGCGCGCCCTCGCCGACGCCTGGTCGGCCCCCCGCACGCTGGTGGTGCTGGACGCGATCTCGCAGACGCGCACGAACCTGGAGGGCAACGCCGCCCCCGCCCTGGCCCTGGAGAGCATGCTCGTGACCGTCGCGAGCGGGAGGACACTGTGACCGAGACATCCCACCGCCGTCGTCGTTCCGTCGTCGGCCGATCCGTCGTCCGGCGCGCCGTGGTCACGATCGCCGCCCTCGCGGCGGCGACCACGATGCTGTCCGGCTGCCTGTACGCGGCCATCCCCCCGGAGAGCGCCGCCACGCCGGCGCCCAGCCGCGAACCCGACCTCGACGGGGCTCCCGCCGGCTTCGAGGAGTTCTACGGGCAGCAGCTCGACTGGCAGGCCTGCAGCGGCGCGGATGCCGGGAGCTTCGACTGCGCGACGGTCACCGCACCGCTGGACTGGACCGATCCCTCGGTGGGGACCATAGATCTCGCCGTGATCCGCCGCGCCGCGACCGACGGCGACGCCATCGGGTCGCTGCTGACCAACCCCGGCGGACCCGGCGCGAGCGGCTACGATCTCATCGCGCAGTCGTCGTCGTTCGCGGTCGGTGCGGCGCTCTCCGATGTGTACGACGTCATCGGGTTCGACCCGCGCGGCGTCGGCCGTTCCACGGCGGTGCGCTGCTTCGATGCCGCGGAGATGGACGCCTACCTCTTCGACATCCCCGCCGATCCGCGGGGCAGCCAGGGCTGGACCGACGAGCTGACGGCCCGCAACCAGGACTTCGTGAAGGCCTGTGAAGCGGGAAGCGACGGCATCCTGCCGTACATCACGACCGACAACGCGGCGCGCGACATGGATCTGCTGCGCGCCGTGCTCGGCGACACGAAGCTCAATTACCTGGGCTACTCGTACGGCACCTTCCTCGGCGCGACGTACGCCAAGCTGTTCCCCGAGCGCGTCGGGCGCCTCGTGCTCGACGGCGCGATCGATCCGTCGGTGTCGGGACTGGACGTGAGCACGACGCAGGCCATCGGATTCGAGTCGGCGCTGCGGGCCTACATGGCCGACTGTCTGCAGGGCCGTTCCTGCCCGTTCTCGGGCAGCGTCGACGAGGGCATGGCCGCCCTCGGCACGCTCCTGGCGAGCGTCGACAGCTCGCCGCTGACCGGCTCGGACGGGCGTGAGCTGGGCGCCGACACGTTGATGACCGCGATCATCGCCGCCCTGTACTCGCAGGACAGCTGGTCCTACCTCAGCAAGGCCCTCACCGACGCCCTCGCCGGCGACGCCGACACCGCCCTGACGCTGGCCGATTTCTACTACGCCCGCTCCGACGGCACCTATCAGGACAACTCGACGGAGGCCTTCCGGGCCTACAACTGCATGGACTACCCCCTCGACTCGTCGCAGGCCGACAAGGATGCCGCCGACGCGCTCGTGCGCCAGAAGGCGCCGACCATCGCGCCGTACTGGCAGGGTGTGGACGTGTGCGAGGTCTGGCCGTACCCGCCGACGGGCGTGCGCGAGAAGATCGCCGCCGACGGCGCCGCACCCATCGTGGTGGTCGGCACCACCAACGATCCCGCGACGCCGTACGAGTGGTCGGTCTCGCTGGCCGAGCAGCTGTCGTCGGGGGTGCTGGTGACCCGCCAGGGCGAGGGTCACACCGGCTACAACAAGGGCAACACGTGCGTCGACACGGCCGTGGAGGACTACCTGGTCGACGGCACGGTGCCGCAGAACGGGCTCACCTGCTGAGCTCGCGCGGAGGGGTGCTCAGCGGCGCAGGACCCGGCGGGCGAGCGCGTTGCCGACGAACTGCACCAGCTGGACGATCACGACGATGACCAGCACGGCCGACCACGTCACCCACGGGTTGAACTGCTTGAAGCCGTAGTTGATCGCGAACTCGCCGAGTCCGCCGGCGGCGACGGCGCCGGCCATCGCGGTCATGTCGACGAGCGCGACGACGACGAAGGTGTAGCCGAGCACGAGCGGGCCCAGGGATTCCCGGGGGACGAGCCGGAAGAGGATCCGCGACCGGCTCGCGCCCGCCGCGCGCGCGGCCTCGATGACCCCGGGGCGCACGGTCAGCAGATTCTGCTCGACGATGCGGCTGATGGCGAACAGCGAGGCGATCGTGATGGCGAACACCGCGAACGGCACGCCGATGCCGGGCACGCCGACCCCGCGCGCGATGGGCTGCACGGCGGCCAGCAGGATGATGAAGGGGATCGGTCGGATCGTGTTCACGATGACGTTGAGCACTCCGAAAACCGCGCGCTGCGGGAAGAGGCTGCCCGGGCGGGTCGCGTAGAGGGCGAGACCGAGCAGCAGGCCGCCGGCACCGCCCAGCACCAGCGCCGCGCTCGCGACGTACAGCGTCTCCAGCGTCGCCTCCCAGAGCTGGGGCAGCAGCGTGATGAGCCTATCCACGGGGGTCCTCCTCGGTCAGGGGCGCGTGCGCGGATGCCGCGGCCAGCGCGCGCGTGACGGCATCCGCGTCGCCGGTCACGGCGAGCGTGAGGTGTCCGAAGACGCGGCCCCGGATGTCGTTGATGCCGCCGTGCACGACCTCGAAGCGCACGCCGTGGGCCGCCAGGGCGGCGAAGACGTCCGCCTGTGCGGCGACGCCGTCGCGGACGTCCAGCGTGACGATGCGTCCGTCGTGCCGAGCGCGCAGGGCGGCGAGGTCGTCGCCGGTGGGGACGTCGTCGATGACGCTGGCGACGAAGCGCGCGGTCGCCGGATGCTGCGGGGCGGAGAGGATGTCGAAGACGGTGCCGGTCTCGATGACGCGGCCCTGCTCCATCACGACGACGCGATCGGCGAGGGTGCGGATGACCTCCATCTCGTGCGTGATGAGCGCGATGGTGACGCCGAGCTCCGCGTTCACCCGGCGGAGGAGACCCAGGACCTCCTGGGTCGTGTCGGGGTCGAGCGCGCTCGTCGCCTCGTCGGCGAGGAGGATGCGGGGGCTCGTCGCGAGAGCGCGCGCGATGCCGACCCGCTGCTTCTGCCCGCCGGACAGCTGCTCGGGGTAGTTCTGCGCCTTGGCGGACAGGCCGACGAACTCGAGGAGTTCCGCGACGCGTGAGCGGATCTCGCCACGGGGGCGGCCGGCGACTTCCAGCGGGTAGGCCACGTTCCCGGCGACCGTCCGCGAGTCGAAGAGGTTGAACTGCTGGAAGATCATGCCGATGTCCGCGCGCAGCCTCCGCAGCTCCCGCTCACCGAACCGGGTGATGTCGGAGCCGTCGATCTCCACGCGTCCCGACGACGGCGTCTCCAGCGCGTTGATGAGACGAAGCACGGTGGACTTGCCCGCACCGGAGTATCCGATGATGCCGCAGATCTCACCCGCCGCGACGTCGAGGGAGACGTCGTCGAGGGCGACCACGGGCGGTGCCCCCTTCGTCTGCGGGGGGAAGACCTTCGTGGCCGATGTCAGTCTGATGATGCTCATGGGCTCCCGATCCGGGTCGAGGCGGAGACGACGCACGCGTGTGCGGCCCGCCTTCCGACGGGCCGCACACGCGGGGCGATCACTGCTGGGCGCGGATGTCGTCCTCGGTCTTCTTCAGCGACGTCACCAGATCGGCGACCGGCGTCTTCAGGAGCACCGCGGTGCCGCCCGAGGCCTCCAGCACGCCCTCCTGGACAGCGGCGGTGTTCTGGTACAGCTCGACGAGCTTCGCGTAGGTCGGGTTGTCGGCGTCCGCGGCCTTGGCCGCGAAGATGTTGATGTACGGGAACGCCGACGAGTCCGCCGGGTCGTCCTGCGCGAGCAGCTGGTCCTTGGTCAGTCCGGACTTGGCGACGAAGTCGTTGTTCACGACCGCGCCGGCGAAGTCGGGGAGCGACGAGGCGGTGAAGTCGGCGGCGACGGCCTCGACCTTGACCTTGGAGCCCGGCTCGATGTCGGCGACGGCCGAGAAGATCGACCCGCCGTCCTTCAGTGTGATCAGGCCCGCCGACTGCAGGACCAGGAGCGCGCGCGCCTGGTTGGACTCGTCGTTGGGGACGGCGATGGTCTCACCGGCGGGGATGTCGGCGACGCTGGCGTACTTGGTCGAGTACAGGCCCAGCGGGTAGATCGCGGTCGCCCCGATCGGCACCAGGTCGTCTCCGGCCTTCACGTTGTAGGTGGCGAGGTAGATGATGTGCTGGAACTGGTTCAGGTCCAGCTCGCCCGCCGACAGAGCCGGGTTCGGCTGGTCGTAGGAGTCGAAGTTCACGATCTCGACGTTGATGCCCTCGGCGGCAGCGGCTTCCTTGTAGGTCTCCCAGTAGGGGTCGCCGGCGCCGACGACGCCGATGCGCACGGGGTCGGAGGAGGCCCCCGCGGAGTCGGAGGGCGATGCGGCGCCGGAGGCGCACGCGCTCAGCAGCAGGACGAGCGGCAGCGCCAGAGCGGCGGCCAGGGTCTTCTTGGACATGGGTGGTGCTCCTTGTGGGTCGGGGCACCGCGTGGCGCGGGAGGACTGCAGGGTCGGCTTCCGCGCTCGCCTCGTCGCGGTGCCTCATCGACGGTAGGCAGATCCGGCGTCCAGATCAGAATCGGGACGTAACACGACGACACCGCCGGATCGGGTCGGCGTCGCCGGCCCCGGCGACCGGTTCGCGAGAGGCGCCCCGACCCTGTAGGATCGATCATCGTGCATGGCGCTCCGGCTCCCTGCGCCGCCTTAGCTCAGACGGCAGAGCGATTCACTCGTAATGAATAGGTCAAGGGTTCGATTCCCTTAGGCGGCTCCACTTCTTCACCTCACCCCCGGGCAGATCGTCGCGACTTCTTGTCGAGGGCTCCCAGGGTGTACAGTGATCGCACGACCCACAGGGCGTAACCGATTCACTTCGGGCGGAACCTGAGTTCGTCGTCATGCTTTTCGAAGCAGACGTCGACCTCAGGTTTTTTTGTTGCCATTTTTCGACCAGGAGGTCAACGATGACCGGCTCACAGGGCCCCACCGCTGTCACGCGCGACAGCATCTCGAGGGGAATCGTCGACGCTGTCGGCGGTGCGCAGAACATCTCTCAGGCGTGGCACTGCATCACCCGGCTGCGCTTCGACATCGTCGATCGCGCCAGGGTCGATCTCGAAGCGATCAAGAGGACCGGCGTGGTCGGGGCTCAGTTCAGCGGAGAACAGCTGCAGGTGATCGTCGGCACCGATGTCGCCGCGCAGTTCGCCTCTCTGGCGCCGCTGCTGTCGGCATCCGCCCTCGGAGATGCCGGCGATACCGACGCCGCGACTCAGCCGAAGGGTGCCGGCCGATTCTCGCCGAAGCGCCTCGTCAACCTGCTCTTCGAGACGTTGTCGGGAATCTTCACGCCGATCTTGCCGGCGATCGTCGGGGCGGGTCTGTTGAAGGGGGTGATCGCGCTCGTCGGCCAGCTCGGCTGGGTGGTCGCAGGCAGCGATATCGACCGCATCCTCGGTCTCATCGGTGATGCGCCCTTCTACTTCCTCCCGTTCCTCGTCGCCGCCTCGAGCGCGCGGCGCTTCTCCGTCGACATGTCTTTGGCCCTGTCGGTCCCGGCCGCGTTGTTGTACCCCACCATCGTCCAAGGGGCGGCGGCCGTGTCGCAGGGCGGCCCCGCCGGGCTGAGTTTCCTCGGTCTACCGGTTCCGTTCCTCAGCTACAGCAGCTCGGTGGTCCCGGCGATCCTGGGCGTCTATGTCCTGGGGAAGATCGCAGGACTCATCGGACGGATCACCCCCTCGTCGGTCAAGATCGTCGTCGTTCCGCTCGTGACCCTCTTGATCTCGATTCCGTTGACTCTCATCGTCATCGCCCCGCTCGGCAGCTACGCGGGCGTCTACCTCAGCGAGGGCGCCAACTGGCTGATGGATCACGGGGGACTGTTCGCGGGCATCCTCCTGGGTGGACTCATGCCGCTCATCGTCATCACCGGCATGCACTACGCCTTCTTCCCGACCACGTTCCAGTCGCTGTCGACGCGGGGGTACGACCTGATCCTGCTGCCGTTCAACGTCGTGGCGAACCTCGCGACCGTCGGCGCGACGCTCGCCGTCGCGATCCGCGTGCGGTCGCTGCGGGCGTTGGCGCTGTCGACCGCGTTCCCCGCCTCTCTCGGCATCACCGAGCCGGCGATCTTCGGCGTCACGCTTCGTCTGAAGAAGCCGTTCTTCTTCACCCTCATCGGTGGCGCCGTCGGAGGCGCATACGCGGGGCTCACGGCCCTCAAGTGCTACGGCTTCGCCGTACCCGGGCTGGCGTCCTTGCCGCTCTATGTGAACGCTGACGACCCCGCGAACATCGTGAATGCGTTCGTCTCCATCGCCATCTCCTTCACGATCGCCTTCGTCCTCACGGTCGTTTTCGTTCGTGAGCCGCGCACCGCAGGCGTTGCGCAGGATGCCGCTGCTCCGTCGTCGCCGGCGGCGACCGCGAGTCGCGGTGTCCGGCTGATCGCCGCTCCCGTGGAGGGTCGCGTCGTGGCACTCGATGATGTGCCGGACTCGACCTTCGCCGGCGGGCTGCTCGGACCCGGCATCGCGATCTTGCCCGTGAACGGGTCCGTGTTCGCCCCTGCCGATGGCGTCGTGGAGGTCATGACTCCGACGGCGCACGCGGTCGCCCTGGTCACCGAGGACGGCATCGAGGTGCTGATCCATGTCGGTATCGACACCGTCACCCTGCCGCTGGGGACGTTCACGCCGCTCGTCGCACAGGGCGATCGCGTGGTCGCCGGCCAGAGGCTGATCAGTTTCAACCCCGCCGCGATCACCTCGGCAGGCCTCAGCCTGGCCACCCCGGTCGTGATCACCAACGCCGAGATCGCCGGTTCGGTCGTAGCGCTGGTGACGCCCGGTGACGACATCATCCCCGCCGGCGAGCCGCTTCTGGCCGTCGGCACCCCGACCATTTCCGTCGACAAGGAGAACTGATATGACAACGACGCAACTCGGTGCTTTCCCGGAGGGTTTCCTCTTCGGCGGAGCCACCGCCGCGAACCAGATCGAGGGCGCCGCCGAAGAAGGCGGAAAGGGACTGTCGACGTCCGACTTCGCCCGCTTCGTCCCGCCGACCGCTGACGGCAGCATCGCCGACTTCACCTTCGATGCGACGTCGGAGCAGGTGGAGGAGGCCTTGGCGGGCCGGGCGCCGGAGGGCACCATGTACCCCAAGCGCCACGGCATCGACTTCTACCACCGCTACCGCGAGGACATCGCGCTGTTCGCGGAGATGGGCTTCGGGCTGTTCCGGATGTCGATCTCGTGGGCACGCATCTTCCCGACCGGCTTCGAGAGCGAGCCGAACGAGGAGGGACTGGCGTTCTACGACGCCGTCTTCGACGAACTGCTGGCCCACGGCATCCAGCCCCTGGTCACTCTGTCCCACTACGAGATGCCGATCGAGATCAGTCGACGACTGGACGGTTGGCTCAGCCGCGAGACCATCGGGCTCTTCGAGCGGTTCGCCCGGACCGTGTTCGAACGGTACGCCTCGAAGGTGAAGCTGTGGATCACCTTCAATGAGATGAACATGAACCTGACGAGCATCTATACCGGGGCAGGCGTCTTCCCCGACCGTGTGCAGGGGCGGGAACTACAGGCCGCATACCAGGCGACGCACCACCAGTTCGTCGCAGCGGCACGCGTCGTCGCTCTCGGTCACGAACTGATGCCCGGCGCGCAGATCGGTTGCATGATCTGTCGGCTCGAGACATACGCGGCCTCCAGCAAGCCGGAGGACGTGCTCCGGGCGACGCACGAAGACAATCTCAACCTGTTCTACCCCGATGTGCAGGTGCGCGGCGAATACCCGACCTACATGACGCGCTATCTCCGGGAGAAGGGCATTCAGATCGCGATGGAGCCGGAGGATGCCGCGACGCTGCGCGCGGGCACCGCCGACTTCATCTCGATCAGCTACTACATGACGTACCTGGCCGAAGACCGTCCGGACGCCGACGAGATCTCCGGCAGCCTGGTCAGTAAGCTCAAGAACCCGCACCTCGAGCTGTCGGCGTGGGGATGGCCCGTCGATCCCGTCGGCCTGCGTATCGCGCTGCTGAAGCTGTGGGGTCGGTACGGCAAGCCCCTCTACGTCGTGGAGAACGGTCTCGGCGCCCGCGACAAGGTCGACGACGACGGCAGCATCCACGATGATTATCGGATCGACTATCTGCGTGCGCATCTCCTGCAGGTGCGCGAGGCGATCGAGGACGGCGTCGACGTGCGTGGGTACACGTGGTGGGGGCCCATCGACCTCGTCAGCTGCTCGACCTCGCAGATGACGAAGCGCTACGGCTTCATCCACGTCGACCAGGACGACTACGGGAACGGCACCTTGGCACGCACGAAGAAAGACTCCTTCGACTGGTACACGCACGTCATCGCCTCGCGCGGGACGTCTCTCATCGACGCGGGCTGACGGCCGCACATGCTCACCGCTCACAAGGTCCTGAACAACAACGTCGTCCTGTGCACGAACGACGCGGGCGAGGAGTATGTGGCCATCGGCCGAGGGATCGCCTTCCTGGTGCCCGTCGGCGGGGCGGTGGACCCTGACAAGGTGCACCGCCTCTTCGTGAGCACAGACCGAGAGCGCGCGGACCGGCTCGCGCGTCGCATCGCGGCGCTTCCCATCGCGCACGTCGATCTGGCGATCGCGATCGCCGAGGACGCCGGCGTCCGCTTCGGTGACCACGTGATCGACCGGCTCATCGTCCCGCTGGCCGATCATCTCGACGGTGCGATCGACCGGGTGCGGGCGGGGATCTTCATCGACTATCCGTTGCGGTGGGAGGCTGCGGCCTTCTATCCCCGTGAAGTCGCCTTCGGGAGAGAGGCCATCGCCACCGTCGAACGGCTCGCGTCGGTGACGCTTCCCGATATCGAAGCCATCCCGATCGGGTTGCACATCGTCAATGCCGAACTCGGCACGGAGTCCGTGGCGGCAACGATGGACATGACCGATGTGATCGGTCGGTGCGTCGCTCTCGTCGAACAGCGCCTGTCGCTTTCTCGTGCGGCGGACGACCACGCCCTGGCCCGGTTCGCCAGTCACGTGTTGCATCTCCTGGCGCGCCGACGGGCGGAGGCGGGGAGTTCCGACGCCCTCGGATCGCTGCTGGCTCCGCTCCGGGAGCAGCAGCCGGATGAGTACGCGGCGGCAGGTGAGATGGCGCTGATCATCGCTGATCGCATCGGGGGCGCGTTGAGTGCCGAGGAGATCCTCCTCTTGACGTTGCACGTGGTCCGGCTGGCGGGGTCTGCTCGCACGCAGCCCGAGAGGCGTGAGCGTGACTGAGACGGTGGCGACCATCGGGGCGAGACGCGGCCTGCACGGCCGGCCGGCGGCTCTTCTCGCTGCGCGTGCCTCGCGTGCCGATGCGTGGGGGATCGAAGTGGCTCGAGCCGACGAGCCGGCAGGGCCGTGGTACCCGGCGGCGAGTGTGATCGACCTGCTCGCGCTCGATCTCGCTCGCGGTGAGCGCATCGTTCTGCGCACACGGCGTACCGACGCCGCTGGCGTGCTGAAAGAGCTGATCGAGATGTTGGAGAGCGACCTCGACGCCTGAGGGCAGATGCCGTGGGGTAGCGTTGCGATGCGGATGGAGTCGACTCCGTTCCTGTCCAACTCGTTCGGCCGACCCGTGGAGGATCGTCTTCGATGGATCACGCGATCGACGCGCTGATCGAGATCTTCACGTGGGTCGGACTCGGCGCGTTCGTCGTGCTCGCCGCCGCGGCTGTCGTCGTGTGGGCGGCCGACGGCACGTGGCTCCCGGCCGAGGCCATCATCGACCGCGACGGCGAGCATCCGCTCGCGCGGTGGTTCGACGCGGACGGCGACGCGAACAGTGCGCCCCTGTCGGCGGCGGAGGCCGCGGTCATCGGCGACGCCGACGCGGCATCCATCTGGTACCGCCACGGCTGGCAGGGACGCATGCGGCTGCAGCGGCGCCCCGCCGGGCTGCGTGCGCTGACCTGGTCGGCGGCGGGGATGCTCGCCCTCGGCATGATCAGTCTCGTCACGGGCTGGGTGTTCTACTTCGTCCGCGGGTGAGTGCGCGTCCCCGCGCATCACGGCGCTGGCATGCGGGACTTATTACTAGATAAGCTAGCGACATGATTCGTCGCACCGACACCCCGACGCGCTGGCTGCGTATCGGCATCCCCGTTCTGCTGGTCCTGATCTGGCTCGTCGGCGGATCCATCGGCGGCCCCTACTTCGGCAAGGTCGACGAGGTCGCGACCAACGACCAGTCCTCGTTCCTGCCGTCCTCCGCGGAGTCCACGCAGGTGCAGGAGCGGCTCTCGCAGTTCACCGGCGGCGACAGCATCCCCGCCGTCGTCGTCGTCACCGGCGACGGGGCGCTCAGCGCGGCGCAGCTCACCCAGATCTCCGATCTTGCCTCGACCATCTCCGGCGTCGAGGGCGTCGAGCAGGTGTCGCCGGCCATCCCGTCCGAAGACGGCGAGGCGGTGCAGTTCTTCGTGCCGATCTCGACCGCGGGCGACGTGGGCGAGACGGTCACGGCCGTCCGCGAGAGCATCGAGAAGAACCTGCCGTCGGGCCTGGAGGCGTGGGTCACCGGCCCCGCCGGTTTCACCGCCGATCTGGTGGCGGGCTTCCTCGGTATCGACGGCCTGCTGCTCGCCGTCGCGCTCGGGGCGGTGTTCATCATCCTGGTGATCGTCTACCGCTCGCCGCTGCTGCCGGTGCTCGTGCTGCTCACCTCGACCTTCGCCCTGTGCGTCGCGCTGCTGACGGTCTGGTGGCTCGCCAAGGCGGGCATCTTCGTGCTGAACGGGCAAGTGCAAGGCATCCTGTTCATCCTCGTCATCGGTGCCGCCACCGACTACGCCCTGCTCTACACGGCACGCTTCCGCGAAGCGATCGGCACGGGGGCCAAGCGGTGGGATGCCGCGATCACCGCCTGGCGTGGCGCGTTCGAGCCGATCATCGCCTCGGGCGGCACGGTCATCGCCGGCCTGCTCTGCCTGCTGCTGAGCGATCTCGCCAGCAACCGGGCGCTCGGGCCGATCGCCTCGATCGGCATCGCGTTCGCGGTGCTGTCCGCCCTCACGTTCCTGCCGGCGCTGCTCGCGATCTTCGGGCGCGCGGCGTTCTGGCCCTTCATCCCGAAGGGCGCCGACGGCGACCCGGGGGACAACGCCGAGCGGCTCGTCACCGACCCGCACGCCCCCGTCCGCGGTTTCTGGGGCCGCCAGGCGCGGCTGGTCGCGCGCCACGCACGGCCCGTGTGGATCATCTCGACGGTCGTGCTGCTCGCGGCATCCGTCGGCGTGCTGCAGCTCAAGGCCGACGGGGTGCCGCAGAGCGACCTGGTGCTGGGCGCGTCGCAGGCGCGCGACGGGCAGGACGTGCTCGCCCAGCACTTCGCCGCGGGATCGGGCAGCCCGGCGTACATCGTCGTGCCCCAGGACCGGGTGGCCGACGCCGTGACCGTGCTCGAGAAGGCGCCCGGCATCGAGTCCGTCGCCGCGACCGCGAAGGACACCGCGTCGGGTCAGATCGGTGTCTCCGTGCAGAACGGCGCCCCCGTCTACACGCTGGCCGGTCCGCCGAGTGCGACGCCGCCCCAGCCCACGATCGTCGACGGCGACGTGCTGCTGGTGGCGACGCTGTCGGACGAGGCCGACTCGCTGGCCGCGGAGCAGACCGTGCGCGATCTGCGGACGAGCTTCACGACCGAGCTCAGCGCGGACGTCGCCCTGGTCGGCGGGCCGACGGCGATCGACCTCGACACGAACGACACCTCGATCCGCGACCGGACCCTCATCATCCCGGTCATCCTCGCCGTGATCCTCGTGATCCTGATGCTGCTGCTGCGGGCGGTCGTCGCCCCGGTCATCCTGATCCTGAGCGTCATCCTGTCGTTCGGCGCGGCACTCGGCGTCAGCGCGCTCGTCTTCGACAACCTGTTCCACTTCCCGGGGGCGGACCCCGCCGTGCCCCTGTACGGCTTCGTCTTCCTCGTGGCACTCGGCGTCGACTACAACATCTTCCTGATGTCGCGCGTGCGGGAGGAGTCGAAGCGTCACGGCACACGCCCCGGCATCCTGCGCGGGCTCGTCGCGACCGGAGGGGTGATCACCTCGGCGGGGCTCGTGCTGGCCGCGACCTTCGCCGCGCTGGGCGTGATCCCGATCCTGTTCCTCGCCCAGCTCGCGTTCATCGTCGCCTTCGGCGTGCTGCTCGACACGTTCGTCGTGCGCTCGCTGCTGGTGCCGGCGGTCGCGTACGACCTCGGCCGGCGGATCTGGTGGCCCTCACGTCTCGCGCGGGCCGACGTCGATGCCGGGCGAAACTCCTCCATTCCGGTGGCGGCGGGCGCGACACGCCGGTCGCGGCGACGTGGTGGGGGCGATTCGGCGGAGTTGTGACCGGGGCGCCGACCGCAGCCGCCCCGAGGGATTAGCCTCGGTGGTATGACCAGAGCACTGTTCATCGTCGACGTCCAGAACGACTTCACGGAGGGCGGAGCGCTCGCCGTCGCAGGTGGTGACGCGGTCGCGCGCGATCTGACGGCGTATCTGTCCGCGCACGCCGACGACTACGCGCTGATCGTCGCGTCGCGGGACTGGCATGAAGGTCACACCGACAACGGCGGCCACTTCGCCTCCGATGCGGCCCCCGACTTCGTGGACACCTGGCCGGTGCACTGCGTCGCCGGCACGGCCGGAGCGGACTACGACCCGGAACTCGTCACGGACGCCGTGACCCACCACGTCAAGAAGGGACAGGGCATGCCCGCCTACTCGCTGTTCGAAGGAACCACGGATGCCGGTGAGAAGGTGTCGTCCCTGCTGAGCGCCCACGGCGTCACGCAGGTGGATGTCGCCGGCCTCGCCACCGATCACTGCGTGCGCGCGTCGGCGCTCGACGCGATCGCGCACGGGCTGCACGTCCGCGTCCTGACCGACCTCATCGCGGGCGTCGCGCCGGAGAGCTCGGATGCCGCGCTCGCCGAACTCGCCCACGCCGGCGCCGAGCTGGTCGGAGCGGCCTCGTGAGCGCCCCCGCCGGCTGGTACCCCGACCCGGCGGATGCCGCCGCGCGCCGCTGGTGGGACGGCACCCAGTGGACCGCGCAGACGGCGCCCGCGCCGCGGTTCGGCGAATACGCACCGAATCCCGCCGCGCCGGTCGCACCCGCCGCGCCGGCCGCGCCGGCCGCTCCGGCGTATCCGGCCTACCCGACGGCTCCCGCGTCTCCGGGTCCGGGGGCCACCCCGCCCGCCGTCGACGTTCCAACAAAGACGATCTGGGTGTGGCTGGCGGTCGCCGCATCCGTGCTGCCGATGCTGTCGATCTTCCTTTTCGACTGGAACGGCTACCTCTCCATCATCGCGGCGATGATGCGCGCGGCGGAGTCGAGCTCGGGGACGGCCGCGGCCGCGGCCACCGCGGACCTGACGTCGTGGGAGATCCGCACTCTCGGCATCTCCCTGATCGGCTGGGCGTGCTACGCCGCGTTCATCGTGTTCAGCTGGCTCGACTGGCGCGAGCTGAAGCGCCGCGGCGTGCCGGCGCCGTTCGGTTGGGCATGGTCGTTCTTCGTGCTGGTGAGCGCAGGGTCGGCCGTCTACATGATCGGGCGCGCGGTGGTGCTGCGGCGGCGGACCGTCGCCGGCGGCTGGGCTCCGTTGTGGACGTGGGTCGCGGCGACGGTCGTGGGCTTCGTCGCCGCGATCTCGCTCGGCGTATGGCTGGTCGGCGAGATCCTGCAGGTCCTGTCCGTCGGCACTCTGGGCAGCTGACCGCGGCATCCGTCCGGGGGAAGGCGCGGCTCAGCCGCCGCCCTTGCCCGGGCCGCCGCCCTTGCCGCCGTTGTTCTCGCCCGGTCCGCCCTTGTCCTTGCCTTTGTCTTTCGGGTCGGCGGGAGCGACGGGGTCGGGGTTCGACACCGTGCTCGCGTCGGTCGCCGCGGGCGTGGGCGTGGGCGTCGACGACGGCGGCGTCGTGGTCGGTGACGGTTCGACGCTCGGCGCCGACGACAGTCCCGACCATGCCGACAGGGCGATGACGATCGCGGCCGCCGCCGCGCCCGCGCCGATCAGCAGCGGAGTGCGGCGCCACCACGGGCGTGCCCCGGCCGCATCCCGATCGAACCGCGCCGCGGCTGCGGCGGCGGGCTCCGCCGGCGGCAGCGGCGGGATGAGGACGCGGGTGTCTTCGGCACCCGTCGCGCGCGGGGGAGCAGCGAGGGTGTCGGCGATCGCGGCGGCGCTCGGGCGCGCCGCCGGGTCGCGGTCGAGCATCGCCGGCAACAGCCCCGCCCACAGGGGCGGGAGGTCCGCGGGGATCTCGGGGTCCTGCGCGAGTCGGGCGAGCAGCTGCCCCGCGCCCTGAGCGGACGGGAAGGCCCGCGCACCGCTGAGCGCCTCCAGCAGCACGAGGCCGAGGGAGTACACGTCGGATGCCGGGGCCGGAGCGTGACCGAGAGCGACCTCGGGAGCGAGGTAAGCGGCGGTGCCGATGAGGGTGCCGGGCTGGGTGATCCGCTCCGAGCCGAGCAGATGAGCGATGCCGAAGTCGGCGAGCTTCGCGCGACGCGGCCGGCTCGATGTCGCGCCGGGCGCGAGCAGGATGTTGGAGGGTTTGATGTCGCGGTGCACGACACCGGCGGCGTGGACCGCGCTCAGCGCCTCGGCCAGCTCGCCGGCGATGCGGGTGAGCTCGGCATCCGTCAGCGCTCCTTCGGCGAGCCGCGCCGACAGCGAGGGGCCGTCGACACGTTCCATGACGAGGTAGCGGGGGCCGGGACCGGTCAGGCGCGCGTCGTGCAGCACGACGAGGTTCGGGTGGGTGAGCGCCGCGAGCGCGGCCGTCTCGACCCGCACCCGCTGGCCGGCATCGAGATCATCGCCTGTCGCCGTGATGATCTTGATCGCGACCGTGCGACCCAGCGTGAGGTCGTGCGCCGCGTAGACACGCGACATGCCGCCCGTGCCGATGAGCGCATCGATGCGGTAGCGCGCATCGAGCAGCATCCCGACATCCACAGCTGACGTCCGATCGTCCACGTTCCGAGGCTAGCCGCGCGCGCCCCACTGGTGGGCCCCGTGGGGCTCGAACCCACGACCCGCGGATTAAAAGTCCGATGCTCTACCGACTGAGCTAGAGGCCCCAGGCATCCCAGCGTACCGGCTGCGGGCGGGGCACGGACGCGACGAGGCCGCCGGCGCGCAGTGCGCCGGCGGCCTCGGCCGGGGTGTGACCGGAGACGATCAGTTGGTCGGCGTCAGAACCGTGTCGATGAGGTACACGGTCGCGTTGGCCGTCTGGACGCCGCCGCAGATGACGGTGGCGTCGTTGACCTTCAGGTTGTCGCCCGAGCCGGTGACGGTCAGGTCGCCGCCCTCGACGGTCTTGTGGGTGCCGACGACCTGCGACGGGTCGAGCTGGCCGGGAACCACGTGGTACGTGAGGATCTTGGTCAGCGCGGCGCTGTCGGTCTTCAGCGAGTCGATCGTGGCCGCGTCGATCTTGGCGAACGCGTCGTCGACCGGGGCGAAGACGGTGAACTCACTGCCGTTGAGGGTGTCGACGAGGTTCACGTCGGGGTTGAGCTGGCCGCTCACGGCAGCGACGAGGGTCTTCAGCAGCGGGTTGTTCGAGGCGGCGACGGCCACCGGGTCCTGAGACATGCCCTCGACCGAACCGGCGCCGGACGGCACGGCCTCGGCGTACGCGGCGCATCCGGGGCCCACGAGGTTGGCGGCCGGGTCCATCGTGGACGGCGATGGCGCCATCGACTGGGTCTCCTGCGTCATCGCGGGGGGCGTGGTCTCGGCGCTGGTCGAGGAGCCCATCGAACATGCCGAGAGCGCGAACGCGCCGGCGATCGTGAGCGTCAGGGCCGCCGTGATCTTCTTCGTGGTGCTGAGCATGATGTCCTCCATGTGAGCTGACGTGCGGTTGTTGGTCCTGCAGAGCCGCAGGTGCGGTCTCGACAAGTCCTTCGGAGCCCGCCGCGCATCGGATGGGAAAAAGTTCCGAATCCGTTTGCGCCTCCGCATCCGCCCCCCTTATAGACCGAGGGTCTCTTCGCCCGTCTCGGCCTCCGTTCCGGCGGCGCAATCCGATCCCGGTCCGGCGACGAACAGCACATGACCCGGGCGCGTCGCGACCTCGGCGGTCGCGGGCGGCGGGAGCATACTCGTTCGCCGCCGGATGGGCCACCCGCGGCCGCGATGCACGACAGAGGGACCCTGATACGGCATGCTGAGAGAGATGGTCATCGACGGTGTGGACGTACCCGAGGACTCACCGGCGCGTGATCACGCCGGGGAGCTCCTGGTGCGCATCGCGGCGGGAGACCGGACGGCTTTCGGGCAGCTCTACGACATGCTCGCCCCCCGCGCCTTCGGTCTGATCCTGCGGGTGCTCGTGAACCGCGCGCTGAGCGAGGAAGTGCTTCAAGACGTCTTCCTGGAAGTGTGGCAATCCGCTTCCGGTTTCGCTCCGAATAAGGGTCAGGGACGGTCCTGGGTCCTCACCATCGCCCATCGTCGCGCTGTCGATCGCGTGCGCTCCACACGCGCAAGCACGGAGCGAGACGAGAAGGCGGGTCTGCGCGAACTGAACACGGGCCAGGACAGCGTCGACGACCAGGTCGCCCTGCGCATCGAGAGCAGGCGCGTCGCCCGGGCGATGGACGCACTCCCCGACCCTCAGCGAGAAGCGCTGCTGCTCGCCTATGTCGGGGGATATTCTCAGAGCGAGATCGCCGCGTTGGTGGGATCGCCCCTGGGGACGATCAAGACGAGAATGCGCGACGGTCTGTCGCGCCTGAGGCAGGAGATGGGGGTGACGTCATGAACGACCGCGACCACCGAGACATCGGAGAAGACGAGTTCGCCGAGCTGTCGGCAGGGCACGCGATGAACGCGCTGTCGGCCGATGACGAGCGCGCCTATCAGACCGCCCTCGAAGCCCATCCCGAGTGGGACGACGTCGTCGCCCTCGACGCTGCCACGATCGACATCCTCGCCGACGCCGTCGCGCCGGTCGCGCCGCCCGTCGACCTGCGTTCGCGACTGATGCGTGCCATCGAGGTCGACCCGTCCGCGCCGACGGACGCCGGTGCGGATGCCGCGGCATCCGCGGACGAGACGGATGCCGCTCCGCCCGCCCCCGACGGTGAGGAGCCGCCGCCCACCGACGTCGTCCAGACGGTCGAGCGCCGCGCGTGGACGCGCGGGCTGTTCGCGCTCGTCGCCTCCGTCGCCCTGCTGATCGGGATCGGCTGGGGAACGGGTGCGGTGACGAGCCTGTGGCGCACGCCGGCCGCCGTGACGGCGTTGGAGCAGATCCAGTCGGCGCCGGATGCCGCATCCGCACAGGTCGACTTCCAGGGCGGCGAGGCGACCGCGCACTGGTCGCAGAGCGTGGGCAAGGTCGTGCTGGTGGCCGAGGGCCTGCCGGAGATCCCCGCGGATCGCACGTTCGAGCTGTGGTTCGTGCGCGGCGATCAGCCGATCGCGGCCGGCACCTTCGACGCCTCCGGTGCGAAGGCCACGGCTCAGCTCGACGGCACGATGCAGCCCGGAGACACCATCGCCGTGACCGTGGAGCAGGCCGGCGGCTCGCCCGACGGCTCGCCGACCACCGCGCCGATCATCGCGATCCCTACGGTGTGACCGCGACTGCGGCGGTCAGGGCCTCGGCCCCGCCCCGGCAGGCCGCCGGTAGCCTGGAGCGATGAGCGACGACTCCCGGGACTACCACCGCCCCGTCCGTCGACCCGCGGACGCGTTCGACCGCCGATTCGGGTCCACGGATCCGGCCGACGTCTCGCGGATCGCGCATGCCACGGCATCCGCCCTGGTGACGAGGGTGCGCAACGAGCCGACCGACGCGGTCGTCGACCGCCTCGTCACCTTCACCGATGCGCACGGGCTCGAGACGGTCGCCGAGCTGTGGTCGCACTCGCCGGCGAAGTCGCTTCCGGGCACGCTGTGGCGGCTGTATCTGCTGCAGTTGATGGTCCGCGACGACGCCGCGACCGCCGCGCTGCTCTACGAGCGCGGGCGGGTCGTGCTGCCCTCCGTCGACGACGTCGTCGCGGGCGCGCCCACGCCGGCCGGGCCGGAAGAGCTCATGACGCTCGTCGACGAGATCCTGCGGGGCGTGTTCACGGGCGACTTCGCGGTCGCGCTGGAGCGTGCCGCGTCGTTCTGTCGGGTCGAGGCGGCGGGCGCCGCCGATGTCGCCGACGACTACGACGCGGCCGAGCCCGAGCGGGCGAGCGCGTTCACGACCCGCGCCCTGCGCCTGGACACCTACGCCGGAGACCTGACCGCGTGCGCGGGCCTCTGGCGACGTGACGCGCTGACCTGACCCGGCGGCTCCTCCCGGTGGCGGGTGGCCCGTGGGCGGTGGCCGGTCGTTGAGCGAGGAGCGTAGCGGCGAGTCGAAACGCGGATGTCGGCGGTGCCCGGTCGTTGAGCGAGGAGCGTAGCGGCGAGTCGAAACGAGGATGTCGCGGGTGCCCGGCACAGAAGTGCCGGGCCGCAGAACGCCTCTCGGCGCGAGGCCGCTCGGAGCGGCGAAAGATGGAGCCCGGGGTTACTGCGGCCCGGCTGTTCCAGTGTAACGGACGCCCCCTGAGGGGTATTCCCGCGGTCTAGGCTCGGGGCATGGCCTGGCACTTCGCGCTGATGATCGACCCCGCCGACGTGGACGACACCCGCTCCGACTTCGCAGCGACCTTCACCGAGGTCGATCCCGCCGCCCCCGCGCTGACCGTCGGAGAGCTCAGCACGCAGCGCGGCGACGGCATCTTCGAGTCGATCGGCGTCATCGACGGTCACCCGCAGGAGGTCGAGGCGCACCTGTCCCGGCTCGCCCATTCGGCGCAGCTGTGCGACCTCCCCGTGCCCCACGCGGAGCAGTGGCGCCAGGCCGTGGCCCTCGCCGCGTCCGCCTGCGGTGCGGGGGAGGCGGTCATCAAGCTCATCCTGAGCCGGGGAATCGAGCACGGTCCCACTCCGACCGCGTGGGTGACCGCGGCTCCGGCTGCCGACTTCTCGATCGCGCGGTCGCGCGGCATCCGTGTCGTCACCCTCGACCGCGGGTACGCCCTCGACGTGCCGTCGCGGGCGCCGTGGCTGCTGTTGGGCGCGAAGACGCTGTCGTACGCCGTGAACATGGCGGCGCTGCGCGAGGCCCGCCGGCGCGGCGCCGACGACGCGATCTTCACGACGAGCGACGGCTACGTGCTGGAGGCACCGACCGCGTCGCTCATCCTGCGCCGCGGAGACGCCTTCCTCACCCCCGCGCCGAACGCCGGCATCCTGCACGGCACGACGCAGCTGAGCCTGTTCGAGCACCTCGCCGCCCAGGGCTTCGAAACCGGTTACGAGACGATCCCCGTGGCGGAGCTGCACACCGTGGATGCCGCGTGGCTCGTCTCCAGCGTGCGCCTCGCGGCGCCGATCACGGCGATCGACGATGTCGACGTGCCGATGGATGCCGCTCTCACGGCATCCATGAACGACTACCTGCTGAGTCCGCGGGACTGAACCGGCACACGGGGCTGGGGCTGGGGCTTGCCGGCGCGGCTTGCGGCTGCGGCTCGCGGGCGGGGCTTGCGGCTTCGGCTGCGGCTCGCGGGCGCGTTCTGCGCTCGCGGCCCGAACTGCAAGGCCTCGCGGGCGACGCGCGGGGGTGGATGCGGGGTCGCCGGCGTGTCGCCGCGCTGCCCTTGCAGTGCGGTCAGGGGCGTGGCGTGCGGGGTGGCGGCGCTGCCCTTGCAGTTCGGTGCGGGGCGTCGGGTGCGGGGTGGCGGCGCGGGCGCGAACGCGACGGTGTGGCGAGCGGTGAGGGCAGGCGCAGCCGTGGCCGGGCGCTCGCGGCCCGAACTGCAAGGCCTCGCGGGCGACGCGCCGGGGTGGATGCGGGGCCGCCGGCGTGTCGCGGGGCTGCCCTTGCAGTTCGGTGAGGGGGTCGGGTGCGGGGTGGCGGCGGAGGCGCGGGCGTGGCAGTGCGGTCAGGGGTGATGCTGCTCGGCGCGGCCGAGTGTCGCGAGGGCGCCGACGATCGCAGCTTCGACGAGGTCCCAGTCGTGCACGATCATGGCGTAGTCGAACCGCAGCGTCATGAAGCCCCAGACGGCGGCGGTGGCATCGCGGACGAGGTCCTTGTGGCGGTGCGGCGCGCCATCGTGATTGTCGACGCCGTCGGCCTCGACGAGCAGCCGGTCGCCGATGAGCGCGTCGACGACGCCGACCCCCGCGATGCGCCGTTGGGTCCGTACGCGAAGGCCGAGGTGACGAAGCCGCCACCGCAGCAACGACTCGAGGCCGCTGTCCGCGTCATCCCGTGCGAGGTCGAGCGCTTCGCGCATCGCGGCGGTGCTGCGCCGGCGCAGCCACCGACGGCCGCTGTCGTCGAGCTGACCGAGCCGCAACGCCGACTCGAGCACGACGAAGAACTCCTCGACGCCGTGGCACCGCGCGATCTGCAGCAGCAGCCGCGGGATCGACGGCGTGCTCCCCGGCGGGCCGAGCGGCCCGTCGTCCCAGTGCTCGACGCACCCGCATCCGTTGGGGTGATACGTCCGCTGCCCATCGCAGAGCCAGACGTGCGCCCGCGGGTCGGCGGTCAGCACCCAGAGCCCGAGGTGCTTCGCGGCCGTGATGCAGGCGAGTCGCCCTCCGTGCCCGGCCACCGCGCGCGCGGCATCGCACGCATCGGCGATGACGTAAACGCCCCGGCGTCGGCGTTCGAGGATGCCGGCTCGCAGTTGCTCTCGCAGCTGGGCGCGCGACAGGCCCGATCGCCGCAGCATCGCGGTCGTCATCACTGCCGGTCGGACATCGCACATGCCGACATCGTCGCCGCTCTGCGTGACGGTGACGGGCCATGTCCTGGCATCCGTGCATGGATTCGTGTGTCGGCCGTCTGTGGAGGAGCCTGCGGCCGGCTCACGCCCGACCCGAACTGCAAGGTCGGGCGAGGGACACGCCGGGGTGGATGCTGTGGTGCCGGCGTGTCGCGGGGGAGCCCTTGCAGTTTGGTTCCGCGCCCGAGCAGCCGAGTGCCCCAGCCCCCGAGCGCCCGAGCAGCCGAGTGCCCCAGCGCCCCAGCGTCCGGGCGGTCGGGCGGCGCGGGTGGGTGCGTGGGGTGGTCACAGGTGCGGCGGCATCCGGGGGACCGAACTGCAAGGTCGGGCGAGAGACACGCCAGGGTGGATGCTGTGGTGTCGGCGTGTCGCAGGGGAGCCCTTGCAGTTCGGACCCGAACCGAGCCGGGACACGACCCCAGCCCGCCACGACCGACGCGGCCCCGCGGCGCACGGAGCGCGGCGGGGCCGGACAGCGATCAGCGGTCGCTCACCCGAAGCGGCCGGAGACGTAGTCCTCCGTGGCCTGAACGGACGGGGCCGTGAAGATCGTGTCGGTGTTGTCGTACTCGATGAGCTTTCCGGGCTTGCCCGTGCCGGCGATGTTGAAGAACGCCGTCTTGTCGGAGACGCGGGAGGCCTGCTGCATGTTGTGCGTGACGATGACGATCGTGTAGTCGGACTTCAGCTCCTGGATGAGCTCCTCGATCGCGAACGTCGAGATCGGGTCGAGGGCGGAGCAGGGCTCGTCCATGAGGAGCACGTCGGGGGAGACGGCGATCGCGCGCGCGATGCACAGACGCTGCTGCTGGCCGCCCGACAGGCCCGCACCGGGCTTGTCGAGGCGGTCCTTGACCTCGTTCCACAGGTTCGCGCCCTGCAGGGAGCGCTCGACGAGGGCATCCGCGTCGCTCTTGGAGATGCGCTTGTTGTTGAGCTTCACGCCCGCCAGCACGTTCTCCTTGATCGACATCGTGGGGAAGGGGTTCGGCCGCTGGAACACCATGCCGACGTGGCGGCGCACGAGCACCGGGTCGACGCCGGGACCGTACAGGTCGTCGCCGTCGACGAGGACCTTGCCCTCGACGTGGGCGCCGGGGATCACCTCGTGCATGCGGTTGAGCGTGCGCAGGAAGGTGGACTTCCCGCAGCCCGACGGGCCGATGAACGCCGTGACGGCGCGGGGCTCGATATCCATCGACACGCCCTCCACGGCGAGGAAATCGCCGTAGTAGACGTTGAGGTTCTCGACTTCGATGCGCTTGGACACTGGTGCCTTCCTTGCTTAGCGTGCCTTCGGCGCGAAGACCTTCGCGACGATCCGGGCGATCAGGTTGAAGATGACGACGAGGATGACCAGCAGCAGCGCGGCACCCCAGGCCTGGGCCTGGGAGGCGTCGATGTCCTGTCCGGGGAAGCTGTAGGCCGTGTAGGCCATGACCGGAAGGGTCTGCATGGGTCCGTTGAACGGGTCGGAGTTGAAGTTGTCGGTGAAGCTGGCCGCGATGAAGATCGGCGCGGTCTCGCCGATGACGCGGGCGACGGCCAGCACGACACCGGTGATGATGCCGCTCGCCGCCGTCCGCAGCACGACCTTGATGATCGTGGTCGACCGCGGCACGCCGAGGGCGAACGACGCCTCGCGCAGGTCGGCGGGCACGAGGCGCAGCATCTCCTCCGTCGAGCGGATCACGATCGGAATCATGAGCACGCACAGGGCGATGGATGCCGAGAAGCCGCTGAACGCCTTGGGTCCGACGATCAGGGCGAACAGCGAGAACGCGAACAGACCGGCGACGATCGACGGGATGCCGGTCATCACGTCGACCAGGAACGTGATGGCGCGTCGCAGCGGGTTGTTCGGCTGGGCGTACTCGACGAGGTAGACGGCCGCCAGGATGCCGATCGGCACGGAGATCAGGGCGGCGATCCCCGTGATGATGAGGGTGCCGACGATGGCCTGGAGCGCGCCCGGGGTCGAGACGACCGCCAGCGTGTCGGGGTCGAACGTCGTGCCGCCGACCTTCGTCACGAAGTCCCACGACATGACGCCCATGCCCTTGGACACGACGGTCCACAGCGTGGAGATCAGCGGGGCGACGGCGAGCACGAAGGCCGCCGTGACCAGGCCGCGCACGACGCGGTCGGTCGACTTGCGCCGGCCCTCGACGATGGCGGAGAACACCCCGATCGCCAGCAGGTAGACGAGGGCGCTGAAGATGAGCCACGTCGCGACGTTGAACCCGCCGAGCACGAGCTGCAGCGCCGCGATCACCGCGAGCGAGACGGCGAGGACGATCGGCTCGATGAAGCGGGGCAGCTGGCCGCTGGTCAGCGACAGCGGCGGCGTCGAGGTCGTTGCGACGGGCGTGCTGAGCTCGGTCACGAGCGCTTTCCTCTCTTGCGGCCCTTCGAGCCTGGACCGGTCGCCCCGATGATGTAGCGGGCGAGCATGTTCACGGCGAGCGAGACGACGAACAGCATCAGGCCGGTGCCGATGAGGGCGGAGCGCTGCAGATCGGTGGCGATGGGGAAGTTGAGGGCGATGTTCGCCGCGATCGTCTGCGAGTTGTAGCCGTCCGTGAGCAGCGCGACGGAGAAGATCAGGCTGGGCGAGATGATGAGCGCGATGGCCATCGTCTCGCCGAGGGCGCGCCCGAGGCCCAGCAGCGTGGCCGAGACCATGCCGCTGCGGGCATAGGGGATGACGGCCAGGCGCACCATCTCCCAGCGGGTGGCCCCGAGGGCGAGGGCGGCCTCCTCGTGCAGGCGCGGCGTCTGCAGGAAGATCTCGCGGGTGATCGAGGTGACGATGGGCAGGATCATCACGGCGAGCACGACACCGCCGGCGAGCATCGTCGATCCCGTGCTCGAGACCGGACCCTGGAACAGCGGGATCCACCCCAGGTACTGGTTGAGGAAGTCCGCGAGCGGCAGCAGCAGCGGCCGCATCACGATGATGCCCCAGAGGCCGAACACGATGGAGGGGACGGCGGCCAGCAGGTCGATGATGTAGCCGAGGAAGCCGGCGATACGACGCGGGGCGTAGTGCGAGATGAACAGCGCGATGCCGATCGCCACGGGGGTGCCGAGGACCATGGCGATCAGAGCTGCCCAGATGCTTCCCCAGAGCAACGGGGCGACGTAGTCCCAGAAGCTGGTCCAGTCCTTGTTCTGGTATCCGGCGAGGTCGCCCTCGCTCCAGTTGGCCGTGATCGCCGGCAGACCCTTGAGGATCAGGAAGATGGCGACACCGGCCAGGATGATCATGATCGACACGGCCGCGGTGGTCGACAGGCCGAGGAAGACGGAGTCCCCGGCGCGACGCTTTCCGACGATGTTGGATGCCGGTTTCTGCGCGGGTGCGGTCTTGACGTCAGCCACGACGAACCCCCAGGTCGGGCAGGGTCATGTGTTCTCCTCGGGTCGGGAAGATCGCAGAGTCGGGCTGTGCTGTCCGGCTCAGCAGGACCGTCGATCCGGGGATCGACGACCCTGCTCAGCCAGGTCCGGTCTGCGCAGCGTGAGCCGCGCAGACCGGACCGGGACGAGGTGTTACTTGATCGCCGCGAGCGTCTTCGCGGCGTCGGCCAGCACCGACTCGGGAAGCGGCGCCGATCCGGCGTTCTTCTCCGCGACCGACTGGCCGAGCGAGCTGGTGACGAAGCCGAGGTACGACTTCACGAGCTCCGCCTGCGCGGCGTCCTTGAAGGTGGAGCAGACGACAGCGTACGAGACCAGCGGGATCGGGTACGACTCCGGGGTCAGCTTGCTGTAGTCGAACTTCTTCGACAGGTCGCCGGCGACGCCGTTGGAGTTGTCGACCGCGGCGGCCTCGAAGGTCTTCGAGACGGCCTCGCCGCTGTACGCGACCGCGGTGCCGTCGGTGACGATCGAGGCGGCGTTCAGCGTGCCGATCGCGGAGTGGTCGGCGTAGCCGATGGTGCCCGAGCCCGCCTTGACGGCCTCGACGACGCCGGAGCCGCCCTTCTGCTTCGAGACGTTGCCCTCGACCGGCCAGTCCTTGCCCGCGGGGAAGGTCCACACCGACGACTGGGTCGCGGCGAGGTAGTTGGTGAAGTTCTGGGTCGTGCCGGAGCCGTCCGAGCGGGCGACCGTGGTGATCGCGCCGGCGGCCAGAGCGGTGCCGTTGTCCTTCGTGATGGCCGGGTCGGACCAGTCGGTGATCTGGAGGGCGAAGATCTTCGCGATCGTCTCGCCGCTCAGCTGCAGCTTGGTGACGCCGGGGATGTTGAAGATGATCGCGACGCCGTCGAGGTAGATCGGGATGTTGATCCCGCCCTCGGTGCACAGCGCCTTCGACTGCGCCGTCTGGTCGGCGTTCAGCGGCGAGTCGGAGCCGGCGAAGTCGTACGCGCCGCTCAGGAAGTTGGTGACGCCGCCGCCGGAGCCCTGCGACTTGTCGTAGTTGATCGTCACGTTCTTGGCGGTCGCGTTGTAGGCGGTCGTCCAGGCCTGCTGCGCGTTGGACTGAGCGCTCGAGCCGCCGGCGGTGATCGTGCCGCTCAGGTTCGGGTCGATCTGGAAGGCGACGTCCGAGCTGGTCGCCGTCGGGCTCGCGCTCTCGGCCGGCGTGTTGCCGCCGGACGACGCGCAGCCCGTCAGGGCGAGGGCGGCGACGGCCGCGAGAGCGCCCAGCTGGGAGATACGGGTGAGCTTCACTGTGAATCCTTCACGTTGTTCGGGAGATGCGGCCCGGTGCAGGGCACGCCCCGACGCTAGACAGCGACTCTTACCGGCCGGCGCTGTGGAGGTGAACGACGGGTTAACGATGCCGTGCGATCGCGTGCTCCCGCCGTCGCGGCGCGGAACCGGTTCTCCGACGGTTCACCTGGCACGCCTACGATGAGCGCCATGGGCACCAAGACCACCTCCGAGCGCGCGGCGCGCGACGCCGTCACCGATGCATCCGCGGCAGCGAAGACAGCGGCCAAGACGGCGAAGAGCCTTCCCAAGAAGCTCGCCGCCGGCCTGGAGGAGTACATCGAGGAGGCGCGCGACGCCGCGGACGTGTCGAAGAAGCGTCTGCGCCGCAAACCGCGCGCCGTGACCCGCGAGGCCGAACGCGCCGTGCGCCGGCTGGATCGCGCGGTCGCGAAGGCCGTCTCGGCGGCCGACCGCAAGGCGCGGCTTCGCGCCGAAGCCCGCCAGAGCGCGGCGGAGGCCGAGCGGGCCGCCGCCCGGGCTGCCGCCGAGGCCGCGGAGGCCAAGGCACTGAAGAAGGCTGCCCGCCGTGCGGAGCGGGCCGCGGCGCGCGCGGATGCCGAGGCCGTCGCGGCATCCGACGCACTCGCGTCCGAGCTGGCCGCTCCGGGCGCCACCGCCGCCGCGAACACCCCCGCGGACGCCGACGCGGAGCCGGGCGGACCGGCGTCGGAGCTCGCGGCGCTCACGGTCGCGCAGCTGCGCGATCGCGCCCGCACCGACGGCCGCTCCGGGTACTCGCGTCTGACCAAGGCGCAGCTGATCGATCTGCTCTCCTGACGTGACGGGCTCTGCGCAGACGGCACTGGACCGGTCGGCCGCCGCGCCGCCGGCCCGGACCCTTCTGGACGTCCTCCGGGCGACCACGCTCGCCTTCCCCGAGGCGTCCGCGATCGATGACGGCTCGGGTGCGCTGAGCTACCGCGAGCTGATGGCGCGGGTCGGGGCGACGGCCGCCCGTCTGCACGACGCGGGGGTGCGCCGCGGCGACCGCGTGGGCGTACGGATGCCGTCGGGGTCGAAGGAGCTCTACATCGCGATCCTGGGGATCATCGCCGCGGGCGCCGCCTACGTGCCCGTCGACGCGGACGACCCCGACGAGCGCGCCCAGCTCGTCTTCGGGGAGGCCGGCGTGAGCGGCGTCGTCTCGGGAGCGGGGGAGTACTCCCCGGCATCCGGCGACACGGCCGTCGGCCGCGGCCTGTTCGACGGGGCGGCGCCGCACCCGGCGACGCAGGCGATCATCGCCGTGCCGCCGCCGAGCGTCGACGACGACGCCTGGGTCATCTTCACGTCGGGGTCGACGGGCGTGCCCAAGGGCGTCGCGGTCAGTCACCGCTCCGCGGCCGCGTTCGTGGATGCCGAGGCGCGCCTGTTCGTGCCCGATGCGCCGCTCGGGCCGCAGGACCGCGTGCTGGCCGGGCTGTCGGTGGCCTTCGACGCGTCGTGCGAGGAGATGTGGCTGGCGTGGCGTCACGGTGCGTGCCTGGTGCCGGCGCCGCGGTCGCTCGTGCGCTCGGGGGAGGATCTCGCGCCGTGGCTGCTGCGGCAGGGCATCACGGTGGTCTCCACGGTGCCGACCCTCGCCGCGATGTGGCCGGCCGATGCGATCGAGAACGTGCGTCTGCTCATCTTCGGCGGCGAGGCCTGCCCGCCCGAGCTGGCCGCGCGCCTCGTCGCCGACGGCCGGGAGGTGTGGAACACCTACGGCCCCACCGAGGCGACGGTCGTCGCGTGTGCGGCGCCTCTCGACGGCTCGGTGCCGGTGCGCATCGGCCTGCCGCTGGACGGGTGGAAGCTCGCGGTCGTCGACGCCGACGGGCAGCCGGTCGCCGAGGGCGGTGTCGGTGAGCTCATCATCGGCGGCGTCGGTCTCGCGCGCTACCTCGACCCCGCCAAGGATGCCGAGAAGTACGCCCCCCTGCCGACGCTCGGATGGGACCGCGCCTACCGCTCCGGCGACCTCGTCCGTTACGAGTCCGAAGGCCTCGTCTTCCAGGGGCGCGCCGACGACCAGGTGAAGGTCGGCGGCCGTCGCATCGAGCTCGGCGAGGTCGAGGCGGCGCTGCAGGACCTGCCCGGTGTCACCGGCGCCGCGGCCGCCGTGCGCACGACCGAGGCCGGGGTCCCCGTGCTCGTCGGCTACCTCGCGGCGCCGCCCGACTTCGACCGCCTGGCGGCGCGCGCCGACCTCGCCGCACGTCTGCCCGCGCCCATGGTCCCGCTCCTCGCGGTGGTCGACGAGCTGCCGGTGCGCACCTCCGGCAAGGTCGACCGTGCCGCGCTGCCGTGGCCGCTGCCGAACGTCGAGCTGCCCGCCTCCGACCTCTCCCCGGGCGAGGCCTGGCTCGCGCAGCAGTGGCTCGCCGTCCTCGGGATGCCGGTCGTCGATCGGAAGGCGGACTTCTTCGACCTGGGCGGCGGTTCGCTCGCCGCGGCGCAGCTCGTGTCGCGGCTGCGCACGCGTGTGCCGGAGTTCTCGGTCGCCGACATCTACGACGTGCCCCGTCTCGGGGCGATGGCGAAGGCGCTCGGATCGGGCCTGCAGGAGGAGGCGTCGACCACGTTCCACCGCCCCGAGCCCACGCCGCGGCGCGCGCAGTGGGCGCAGACCGTGCTCGCCGTCCCGCTGTTCATCCTCTCCGGCATCCGATGGATGCTGTACCTGCTCACCGCTGCGGCCCTGCTGCAGCTGGTCCCCGGCTTCGACGTCCTGCCCGATGCGCCGCTGTGGCTGCTGGTGGTCGGCCTCGTCCTCTTCGCGACGCCGTTCGGCCGCATGGCGATCGCCGCGGCATCCGCCCGCCTGCTGCTCGCCGGCGTCCGCCCCGGCGACTACCCGCGCGGCGGCTGGGTGCACATCCGACTCTGGCTGGCCGAGCAGATCGCCGACCAGGTGGATGCCGTCGGGCTCGCCGGAGCGCCGTGGGTGAGCTACTACGCACGGGCGCTCGGTGCCCGCATCGGCAGCGGCGTCGATCTGCACGCCCTGCCGCCGATCACCGGCATGCTCGACATCGGGGACGGCGCGGCCATCGAGCCCGAGGTCGACCTGTCGGGGTACTGGATCGACGGCGATGTCGTGCGCATCGGCGGCATCCGCATCGGCGCCGGAGCCACCGTCGGCTCGCGCAGCACGCTCGCTCCGGGAACGCGCATCGGCCGCCGAGCCGAGATCGCTCCGGGCTCCGCCGTGTTCGGCCGCGTCCGCGCCGACCAGACCTGGGCCGGCTCGCCGGCGGTGCGCGTCGGCGGCACGTCGGCGCAATGGCCGGTCGAGCGGGCGCCCGCGCCGAACCGCTGGCTGTGGGCCTACGCCGCGTCGGCGCTGGGTCTTGCCCTGCTGCCGCTGGTCGCCTTCGCGGCGGGCGGGCTCGTCGTCGCCCGCGGCATGGTGGGCGCCTCGTCGCTGGCGGCGGCGCTCGGCGGTGCGCTGGTGTGGCTCGTGCCGGGCGTCATCGTCGCGGGGCTGGTCTTCGCCGCCGTCGTGGTGCTCGCGGTGCGCCTGCTGTCCGTCGGGCTGCGGGAGGGCGTCCATCCCGTCCGCAGCCGCATCGGGTGGCAGGCGTGGACGATCGAGCGCCTGCTCGACTCCGCCCGCACCATCCTGTTCCCGCTGTACTCGAGCCTGTTCACGCCGGTCTGGCTGCGTCTGCTCGGGGCCCGGGTGGGCCGTGACGTCGAAGCATCCACCGTGCTGCTGATCCCCTCCCTCACCCGCATCGAGGACGGTGCCTTCCTCGCCGACGACACGATGGTCGCCTCCTACGAGCTGCACGGCGGCTGGATGCGGCTGGGGCCCGTGCGCATCGGCAAGCGCGCGTTCCTCGGCAACTCCGGCATGGCCGCACCGGGGCACCGCGTGCCGCGCGACGGCCTCGTCGCCGTCCTGTCGGCCGCGCCGCTGAAGGCCAAGCCGGGATCGTCGTGGCTGGGCTCGCCCGCGGTCCGGCTGCGGCGGCGTTCGGCGGAGGGCGACGAGTCGCGCACCTACCGGCCGCCCGTGCGGCTGCGGGTCGCGCGCACGCTCTGGGAGCTGTGCAGGTTCGTCCCCGTCGTCGTCACCTGCGCGATCGGTCTGCTGGTCGTCTTCGTGCTGGCGGCCCTCATCGAGGTCGCCGGACTCGGCGTCGCGATCCTGCTCTCCGGCGTCGTCCTGCTGTGCGCGGGCGCCGTCGCCGCGGGCGTGTCCACGGCCGCGAAGTGGCTGATCGTGGGCCCGATCCGCGCCGGCGAGCAGCCGTTGTGGTCGAGCTTCGTATGGCGCACCGAGGTGTCGGACACCTTCACCGAGATGGTGGCCGCGCCGTGGTTCGCGCGGGCCGCCACCGGCACTCCGGCGCTCGCGGTCTGGCTGCGCTCGCTCGGCTCGCGCATCGGCCGCGGCGTCTGGTGCGACAGCTACTGGCTGCCCGAGCCCGATCTGGTGACTCTCGGGGACGGATCCACCGTGAACCGGGGATGCGTCGTGCAGACGCACCTTTTCCATGATCGAATCATGAGCATGGACACCGTCGAACTCGCGGCCGGGGCGACCCTCGGACCCCACAGCGTCATCCTCCCGGCGGCCAGTATCGGCGCCCACGCCACGGTGGGCCCGGCATCCCTGGTCATGCGCGGCGAGACCGTGCCGGTGGGATCGCGCTGGAGCGGCAATCCCATCGGTCCCTGGAACGCCGTCACGGTGCGCGCGTACCAGTCCACCTCGTGAGCGGGCACGACCCCTACGCCCCCGAGAGCGGCGATCCGGGCTTCGACGTCGAGTCCTACGACGTGGCGATCGACTACCGCGTGCGCACCAACCGGCTGGAGGGGCGCGCGACGATCAACGCGGTCGCCGCCGCACCGGTGTCGGCAGTCAGCATCGACCTCGTGGGGCTGCGGGCCTCGCGGGTGCGCGTCGACGGCGACCGTCGCACGCGGTTCGCGCAGGGTCCGCGCAAGCTCCGCGTCACGCTGCCGCACCGCATGCAGCCCGGGGAGCGGTTCTCGATCGAGGTGGTCTACGCCGGAGCCCCCGCCCCGCGGCGCTCCCGCTGGGGCACGATCGGGTGGGAGGAGCTCGAGGACGGCGCGCTCGTAGCCTCGCAGCCCACCGGGGCGCCCACGTGGTTCCCCTGCAACGACCGTCCCGACGCGCGGGCGCCGATGCGACTGGCGGTGACGACGGATGCCGGCTACCTCCCCGTGCTCACGGGACGACCGGCCGCGCAGGCGACGGCCGGCGGACGGGTGACGGTCACGTCGGTGTCCGCCGTGCCGGTGGCCACCTACCTCGTCGCGGTGCACATCGGCCCGTACGAGCAGACCCTGCTCGGATCCCGCGACGACGGCGACGGCGACGGGGTGCGGGTGTTCGCCCCCGCCGGACTCCGCCGCGAGGTGACGCGGGCGTTCGCGGACGTCCCGCGCATGCTCGCGTTGTTCGAGGAGTCCTTCGGCCCGTATCCGCAGGAGGCGTGCACGCTCGTCGTGACGCCCGACGAGCTCGAGATCCCGCTGGAGGCCCAGGGCCTGGCGGTCTTCGGCAGCAACCACCTCGTGCCCGAGGAGCAGCGGCTGATCGCCCACGAGCTCGCCCACCAGTGGTTCGGCAACAGTGTCGGCATCGGGCGCTGGAGCGACATCTGGCTCAACGAGGGCTTCGCCTGCTTCGCGGAGTGGCTGTGGTTCGAGCGGTCCGGCGCGGCGACGGTGGCGGAGAAGGCGGCGAAGCACCACGCCCGTCTGCGGGCGCTGCCGCAGGATCTGCTGCTCAGCGACCCCGGACCCGATCTCATGTTCGACGACCGCGTCTATAAGCGGGGCGCGCTCACCCTCTACGCCCTGCGGTGCCGCATCGGTCCTCCGGCGTTCGCGCGGGTGCTCCACGACTGGGTCGAGACGTATCGGCACGCACTCGCGACGACCGACGACTTCCGCGCGCTCGCCGAGCGCGTCGCCGGCCGCGACCTCGACGACGTGTTCACGCCGTGGCTCGACCGCGCGGAGCTGCCGCCGCTGCCGCGGCCGTAGGCCCGCACCCGCCGCGCCCGCACCCGCCGCGCTTACGCCCGCGCCGGTAGCCCGTGACGAACGTCGGAGTTGTGACCGCACCGACGCCGATGGCCGCGTGCCGCGAGCGCTTTCGGCACGAATCTCCGACGATCGTCACGCGCCCGCGGCGACTCGTCCCGCGTCGGTGAGAACGGCGGCGCAGACGAGGACCCCGGGGGGACCCTCGACCTCCGCCCCGTGCACGACCCGCGCGGTGCCCGGCAGCCGGGCGACCCAGCGATCGCCGTCGTCGCCGGCGATCGCGACGGATGCCGCATCCACCGCCAGTCCGCGGCCGTCGGCCTTCAGCGCGGCCTCGGCGCGAACCCACCGCCGCAGCCCTCCCGGGATGCCGCCGGCCGCCTCGCGCACCGGATCGTGCAACGGCTCGGCGTCGAGGGCGAACCCGTCGGCGGCGTCACGGGGGAGGATGCCGACGACCGCCGTCGCCCCGGCGTAGGTCACCGCCGCCCACCAGGGCGCCCCGCGGAGCTGCACCGGGCCGTGCGCACCCCCGCACCGGGGGCACGGGTTGGTCAGCACGACCTCGGGCGCCCCGGCCTCCGCCAGCAGCGTCCGCAGCAGCGCCCACGCGGCCTCGCGGCGAGCGATCCGCCCGGGCGGCACCGGACCCCACGCGAGACGCAGGCCCTCCACCGGCTACAGCTTCGGCTCGTGCGTCTCGATCGCGATGATGCCGGACCCCGGATTGGTCGCCGACAGGTGCACGACGGAGAACGCTCCCGTGTCCAGCGCCGAGGCGCTGCCCAGGTACGACCCGTGCAGGGTGCCGGTCGCGAGGGCGAGCTCCGAGAGGATGCCGGGAAGCACCGGTCCGTGACTGCACAGCACCGCGGGCTTGCGCGAGCGCACGCGCCGGCCGATGACGGCGCGCACGTCGGAGGTGCCGTCCTCCCAGGCGTCCTGGCTGAGCGCACTCGTGCGGTGGATCTCCTTGCCGAGGCTTGCGGCCAGCGGCGTCACGGTCGTGACGCAGCGGACCGCGTCGCTCGAGACGATCTTGCGCACGCCGAACGCGCGGAGCGGACCGACGGCGGCCGCCGCCTGCTTCGCCCCGCGTGCGGTGAGGGGACGCGCCGCATCCGCACCGTCCCAGTCCTCGCGGGGGAGCGCTTTGGCGTGGCGCAGCACGACGATCGGGAACGTCGCGAGCACACCGTCGTCGACGTAGCGCAGGAACTCCTCGAGGATCTCCACGTCGACCGGGTACGAGAGCTTCGCGAGCGCTTTGCGCGGCGACAGCCACTCGATCGCGGCGATCTCCTTGTTGGGCACGAACGCGGACGCGCGGATCGCGGCATCCGTCGCCTCCGCCGACCAGTAGTGCACGATCTTCTGCCGCTTGTTGGGCATGCGGTAGCGCGAGACGCCGACCGGGATGCCGAGCGCGACCCGGATGCCGGTCTCCTCGAAGATCTCGCGGACGGCGGTCTCGGCCAGGCTCTCGCCGGGATCGACCTTGCCCTTCGGGATGGTCACGTCGGCGTAGGCCGTGCGGTGGATCACGAGGACGCGGAGCTTGCCGTCGACGACGCGCCAGACCACTCCGCCGGCGGCGTAGACGGCGGTGTCGGTCATCGCACCGCCCGGGCCCGCCGCCGACGCTGCACCTGCGTCATCGTGCGGTCCTGCAGATCGATGAGCGGCCTGCCCTCGGCATCCGTGCTGTGTCGCTGCCACTCGCCGCTGGCCTGGAGGTGCCAGGAGCTCGTCTCGTCGCTCATCGCCAGATCGAACAGGTCGACGAGCTCCTTGATCTGGGCCGGCGCCACGACGCGGACCAGGGCCTCGACGCGGCGGTCGAGGTTGCGGTGCATCATGTCGGCGCTGCCGATGAACACCTGCGGTTCGCCGGCCCCGGCGAACGCGAAGATGCGGGAGTGCTCGAGGTAGCGGCCGAGGATCGATCGGACCGTGATGTTGTCGCTCACGCCGGGCAGCCCCACCTTGAGCGAGCAGATGCCGCGCACCCAGACGTCGACGCGCACCCCGGCCTGGCTGGCGCGGTACAGGGCGTCGATGATCTGCTCGTCGACCATCGAGTTGACCTTGATGCGGATGTGGGCCGGCTTGCCCTCGAGGGCGTGGCGCCGCTCGTTCTCGATCTGGCGCAGCAGTCCCTTGCGCAGGTGCAACGGGGCGACGAGCAGGCGCTTGAACTTCTTCTCGATCGCGTAGCCGCTGAGCTCGTTGAACAGGCGCGTGAGGTCACGGCCCACCTGCTCGTCGGCGGTGAAGAGCCCGAAGTCCTCGTAGATGCGGCTGGTCTTCGGGTTGTAGTTGCCGGTGCCGATGTGGCTGTAGCTGCGCAGCATCCCGTCTTCCTCGCGGATGACGTGCAGGAGCTTGCAGTGCGTCTTCAGCCCGACGAGGCCGTACACGACGTGCACGCCGGCCTTCTCGAGCTTTCGGGCCCAGACGATGTTCGCCGCCTCGTCGAAGCGCGCCTTGACCTCGACCAGTGCGAGCACCTGCTTGCCGCGTTCGGCCGCGTCGATGAGCGCCTGGACGATCGGGCTGTCGCCCGAGGTGCGGTACAGCGTCTGCTTGATGGCGAGCACGTGCGGGTCGCGCGCCGCCTGCTCGAGGAAGCTCACGACGCTCGTCGTGAACGACTCGTACGGGTGGTGCACGAGCACGTCGCCCTTGCGGATCGCCGCGAAGAAGTCGGCACGGCCGTTCTGCTCGAGCGGCTGGAACGCCGGCGCCGTCGTCGGCACGTGGGCCGGGTAGTGCAGTTCGGGCCGATCGATGCGGGAGAGGTCGAACAGGCCCCGCAGGTCGAGGTGGCCCGGCAGGCGGTACACCTCCTGCTCGGTGATGTCGAGCTCGGCGATCAGGAGGTCGAGCGTGACGTCGTCCATGTCCTCGGTGACCTCGAGGCGGATCGGGGGACCGAAGCGTCGGCGCAGGAGCTCCGCTTCGAGGGCTTGGATGAGGTTCTCGGTCTCGTCCTCCTCGATCACGACGTCCTCGTTGCGCGTCAGACGGAACGTGTGGTGCTCGAGGATCTCCATGCCCGGGAAGAGGTCGCCGAGGTGGTTGGCGATGAGCTGCTCCAGCGGCAGGTAACGCGCCCGCCCGGGCTCGCCGGGGACGGCGACGAAACGGGGCAGCATCGGCGGAACCTTCAGGCGCGCGAACTCCTGACGGCCCGTCTTGGCGTTGCGGATGCGGATCGCGAGGTTCAGTGACAGGCCCGAGATGTACGGGAAGGGGTGTGCCGGGTCGACGGCCAGCGGCATGAGCACCGGGAACACCTGCGACTGGAAGTAGTCGGAGAGCTCGTCGCGGTCGGCGGCGGTCAGATCGTCCCAGGAGATCACGTCGATGCCGGCGTCGGACAGGGCCGGCTGCACCATGTCGAGCCAGACGGCCGCTTGACGCAGCTGCAGCGCGTGGGCGGCATCCGAGATGTCGGCGAGCACGTCCTGAGGAGCGCGGCCCACGTTGGTCGGCACGGCGAGCCCCGTGACGATGCGTCGCTTGAGCCCCGCGACGCGGACCATGAAGAACTCGTCGAGGTTGCTGGCGAAGATCGCGAGGAAGTTCGCGCGCTCCAGGACCGGCAGCGAGGGATCCTCCGCGAGCTCCAGCACGCGCTGGTTGAACGCGAGCCAGCTGAGCTCGCGGTCCATGTAGCGGTGCTCGGGAAGCTGCGCGTCGCCGTCTTCGACCATCTCGTCGAAGTCGTCGTCGTCCTCGTCGCCCAGCCCGGTGTCCAGAACGTCGGTGTCGATCATTACCTCATCATGTCAGGGCCAGGTGACCGCCGCGTTAACCGCGTGGTCGATCGTGCGCCCGCGACGAGATCAGGCCTGGGAGGCCTCGCGGGGCGAGGGGATCTGGTCGTCCTCGTAGACGTTGAACCGGTACCCGACGTTGCGGACGGTGCCGATGAGCTGCTCGAGGTCGCCGAGCTTGGCGCGCAGACGCCGCACGTGTACGTCGACCGTGCGCGTGCCGCCGAAGTAGTCGTATCCCCACACCTCGCTCAGCAGCTGCTCGCGCGTGAAGACGCGCGAGGGGTGCGTCGCGAAGAAGTGGAGGAGCTGGAACTCCTTGTAGGTGAGATCCAGCGGCTTGCCGTGCACCTTCGCCGAGTAGGACGACTCGTCGATCGTGATGCCGGAGGTCTGGATGCGGCTGGACACCTGCGCCGCCGACTGCCGCCCCACCGCGAGCCGGATGCGCGCGTCGACCTCGGCGGGGCCCGCGCCGACGAGGATGACGTCGTCGATGCCCCAGTCGGTCGACACGGCCGTCAGTCCGCCCTCGGTGACGACGAGCACCAGGGGGGCGTCGAGCCCCGTCGTGTTGAGGATCTTGCACAGCGACTTGGCGCCCACCAGGTCGGTGCGCGCGTCGACGAAGATCACATCGGAGCTCGGCGCGTTCACGAGCTGGGCGGGCTCGGCCGGGATCTGCCGCACACGATGACTGAGCAGCTCGAGCGCGGGCAGGACGGGACTGCCGCCCGGGGCGGAACTCAAGACGAGCAGCTGAGCCAATGGGGTCCCTTCCGGTCCTGATGCCCGAACCGTGCCCCCATCTTAGAACCCGGGCGCGGCGGCGACGTGCGCACGTGCGGACGCGGTGAGTGCGCGGACGCGGCGCGTCGGTGAGAATGGACCCATGACGCTTCCCGGATTGGCGCCCCGCGCCGGATACGGCGGCATCGTCGGGGTCTGGGTCGCCGGCGCCGTGATCGCGATCGCGATCGGCATCCTCGCCCCCGACGAATGGCGCGCCGCATGGATGCCGGTCGGCATGGCCGCCTGCCTCATCCTCGCGTTCGTGGTGCAACTGGTGCAGGGGCACTCGCAGGGCTTCCTCCGCCGTGTGGCCGCGAGCGCGCTGGGCGCGTTCGTGGTGATGGGGCTGATCGGCCTCGGCCTCGGACTCTCCAGCATGTTCTCGTGAAGGTAGAGTGAGGGTATGGACCTCGTTGCGCTCGAACTCTTCTTCGTCGGGTTGCTCGCGCTCGCCTCGCTCGCGATCGTCTTCGTGTCGGGTGTCGTGATCAAGAACCTCTACCGCGGCCAGCGCTGACGACCATGTTGGACCTGCCGACCGACCTGCCGGCGGATCTCGTCCCGCTCTCGTGGCTCCTGGGCGTCTGGGAGGGCACCGGGGTCATCGATTACGAGGCCGACGACGTCTCGTTCGGCGGCGAGTTCGCCCATCGCGTGAGCTTCAGCCACGACGGCGGCGACTACGTGAACTACTCCGCGAGCGCCTGGCTCCTCGCCGACGACGGCGCGCGCACGCCGCTCGTGGCCGAGACCGGCTACTGGCGTCTCGCCCGGCCCGCCGACGGCGGCGACGCGGGTCCGGCGCTGCTGCCGGCATCCGTCGCGCGCGCGACGCCGCGCACCGCTGACGACGTCGAGCTGCTGCGCAACGCGGAGGGCGGATTCGACCTCGAGGTGGCGCTCGTCCACTCCGACGGGGTCAGTGAGCTGTACGTCGGACAGGTGCGCGGGCCGCGCATCGACATCGCGACGGATGCGGTGGTGCGTCCGGCCAGCGCCAAGGCGTACACCGCCGCGACCCGCATGTACGGCCTCGTCGACGGCCATCTGCTGTGGGCCTGGGACATCGCCGCGCTCGGCGGAGAGCTCGCCTCGCACGCCTCGGCGCGACTGGCGCGGGTCGAGTGATCGCGCCGTGACCGACGACACCGCATCCTCCAGCCCCTTCGCCCGCGTTCCCGGCGCGGTCGTCGACGAGCGCGGACTGGCGCACGTCGCCGCCCCCACCCGTGAACAGCGTGATCTGATCGCGGGTCGTGCGCTGGCGCCCCTCGATGACCGGGTCGTGCTCGCCGTCGACGGGGTCGACCGGCTCACGTGGCTGGACTCCATCACGTCTCAGGCCCTCGCCGCGCTCGCCCCCGGCGTGAGCACCGAGCTGCTGGTGCTCGATCCGCAGGGACACGTGGAGCACGCCGCATCCGTCGTCGACGACGGTGAGCGGACCTGGCTCATCGTCGACCGCTCGCACGCCGACGCGCTGCTGACGTGGCTCACGCGCATGCGCTTCCGCCTGCGCGTCGAGCTGCACGACCTGTCCGACCGGATGCGGGTCATCGGCGGCACCGGCGACGCCGTCGCGGCGCTTCCGGCGCTCGCCGTCTGGCGCGATCCCTGGCCCGAGGTCGGCGTCGGTGGGTGGGGCTACGCGCCCGCGACCCCGCATCCCGGCACCGCCTACGACTGGTCCGAGGCCGTCGTCACGGTCGACACCGCCGCCGACATCGCCGCCGCCGCGGCCTTCGGATCGCAGGCGGTGGCCGGGTGGATGGCCGTCGACGCGGTGCGCGTCGCCGCCTGGCGTCCGCGCGCCGACACCGAGGCCGACGGCCGCGCGCTGCCGCACGAGGCCGACTGGCTGCGCAGTGCCGTCCATCTGGACAAGGGCTGCTACCGCGGGCAGGAGACCGTCGCGAAGGTGCACAACCTGGGGCATCCGCCCCGGCGTCTGGTGTCGCTGCAGCTGGACGGGAGCGACGCGCGGCTTCCCGAACGGGGAGCGGAGGTGTTCTTCGGCGAGGATGCCGTGGGCGCCGTCACCTCGGTCGCGCGCCACCACGAGGAGGGGCCGATCGCGCTCGCGTACGTCAAGCGGACGACGCCGACGGATGCCGAGCTCACCGTCGCCGTCGACGGCGGTGTCGTCGCCGCCGCGCAGGAGGTCATCGTGCCGCCCGACGCGGGCCGCACGGCCGCCGTGCCCCGCATGCCGCGGCTGTCCCGGCGTCGCTGACCGCGGTGGCCGCCGTCCCCCCTCCCGAGCCGTCCGGGAAGCCCCGGCCCCCCGCGTCGCCGCCGACCGCGGCGATCGCGACCGGATGGCGCGCGCGCTGGCATCCCCGCGTCGGCGTGGACCGCGTCGTCGCGTCGGCCCCCGCGATCGTCCAGATCGTCGTCGCGGCGACGGTCTCCTTCTCGTTCGCCCACTACGTGCTCGGCCACGCCGCGCCGCTGCTGGCGGCCACCGTCACCGTCTCGAGTCTGGGGTTGGTGCGCGACGCGCGCCCGCGCCGCGTGCTGGAGACGGTCATCGGCATGATCGTCGGCATCCTCGTCGCCGAGATCATCGTGCTGGTCGCCGGCATCGGCTGGTGGCAGCTGGGTCTCACCCTCGCGGCATCCCTCGTCATCGCCCGCTTCCTGTCGCCGCAGCCGGCCTTCGCCATCGCGGCGGCGATCCAGTCGGCGATCGTCATGGTGATCCCCGTGAGCGTGCCGTTCCTGCGGATGATCGACGGCGTGGTCGGCGGCGTCACGGCCCTGCTGGTCACGGCGCTGCTGCCGCGCAGTCCGCTGCGTGCCGTGACGCGGGAGGGCGCGGAGCTGTTCGCGGCGTTCGACGGCGCCCTCGCGACCCTCGTGCAGGCGCTGCGGCGCGGTGACCCCGGTCGGGCCGAGCGCGGGCTCAGGAAGGCGCGGGCGCTGCAGGGGCTCGTCGACCAGTGGCGCGCGGGCATCGAGTCGGGCTCGGAGATCGCACGCATCTCGCCGTTCCTGCGTGCGCAGCGTCCGGAGTTCGAGCGTCAGGAACGGGTGCGCGTGCACGTCGACCTCGCAACCCGCAACCTCCGTGTGATCGCGCGGCGCATCGTCTACCTGTGCGACGACCGCACCGCGCGGCCGATCGCCGCCGACCTGCTCAACGAGCTCGGCGCGGGTGCGCGGCTGATCGCCGACGCGCTCGGCGACATCTCGTACGAGCCGGCGGCGCGGGAGGCCGTCCGCGCGGTCGCGGGCCGCCTCGATCCCGGGGTGCTCGCGGACCGCAGCTCGGCCGTCGACCAGACCCTCATCGGGGCGATGCGCCCCCTCGCCGTCGACCTCATGACCGCGGCGGGCATGCCCGCGGACGAGGCGCGTGCCGCCATCCCGCGGGTCTGAGCGGGATCGCCGAGCGGTCGGTCAGGAGGCCGGGGCGACCAGCGTCCACGGCACGGTGACCTCGCCGAGGCGCCAGCGTGCGCGTCCGCCGACGGGCCAGCCGGCGCCGTGCAGCGCGAGCAGGGCGGTGCGCCACCGATGGACGGGACCGAACGACGCGGTCGCGACGGCGCGCGTCCACTCCTCGTCGAGCGCCCGCAGGAAGCCGTGCACGGGCTCGCCCGGGACGTTGTGGTGGATGAGGGCCTTCGGCAGCCGCTCGGCGGCGATCGCGGGCGCTTCGAGCGCGGACAGGCGCAGCGACAGCGTCAGGGTGCGCGGCACGGCGTCGGCGCCGATCTCGAGCCAGGTGCACACCCGCCCCTGCTCGTCGCACGTGCCTTCCACGAGGATGCCGTCGGGCTGAAGTCGTCGCGCCATGCGCGACCAGGCCGCCGGCACGTCGGTCTCGTCGTACTGCCGCAGCACGTTGAACGCCCGCAGCACGGCGGGACGCCGATCGTGCGGCGCGGGCACCTCGAACCCGCCACGGGCGAACGCGACCCGCGCGTCGGGGGCGAACGGGGCGCGGCCCGCGCGCACGCCGTCGAGTTGGGCGCGCGCCCGTTCGACGCGGCCGGGATCGATCTCCAGTCCGAGCACGTCGACATCGGGACGCACGCGCCGCAGCCGCTGCTCGAGCTCCAGCACCGTCACGGCGCTCGCCCCGTAGCCCAGGTCGACGACGAACGGATCCGCGGCGCGGCGCAGCACCGGATGCCGCGCGATCCAGCGGTCGATGCGGCGCAGCCGGTTGGTGTTGGTCGTGCCTCGCGTGATCTGACCGACGACGCCGCGGGCGGGGGCTTTCTCCGGCGGCATCCCCCCATGATGCCAGCGCCCGCGCCGGTAGGATGACGAGCATGACCGCGCCGTACACGCTGATCCTCCTCCGCCACGGGCAGAGCGAGTGGAACAAGACCAACCAGTTCACCGGATGGGTGGACGTCCGCCTCACCGAGCAGGGTCGCGGCGAGGCCGCGCGCGGTGGTGAGCTGCTCAAGGAGTCCGGCATCCTGCCCGACGTGCTGCACACCTCGCTGCTGAGCCGGGCCATCCAGACCGCGAACATCGCCCTCGACACCGCCGACCGTCTGTGGATCCCCGTGAAGCGCTCGTGGCGCCTCAACGAGCGTCACTACGGCGACCTGCAGGGCAAGGACAAGGCGCAGACGCTCGAGGAGTTCGGCGAGGAGCAGTTCATGCTGTGGCGCCGCTCGTTCGACGTGCCGCCGCCGGAGCTCGCCGACGACTCGCCCTACAGCCAGGTCGGAGACCCGCGCTACGCCGGCATCGACGGCGACGTGCCGCGCACCGAGTCGCTGAAGATCGTCATCGACCGTCTGCTCCCGTACTGGGAGAACGAGATCGTCCCCGACCTGAAGGCCGGTAAGACCGTGCTCGTCACGGCACACGGCAACTCGCTGCGCGGCCTGGTCAAGCACCTCGACGGCATCAGCGACGCCGACATCGCCGAGCTCAACATCCCGACCGGCATCCCGCTGGTGTACCGCCTCGGCGCAGACCTCATGCCCGTCGCACCGGGGGAGTACCTCGACCCCGAGGCCGCGGCCGCCGGTGCCGCTGCCGTCGCGAGCCAGGGCAAGGGCTGAGCGCGGCGCGCGAGCGCAACGACGAAGAGGGGGGATGCCGACCGGCATCCCCCCTCTTCGTGTGCGCCCCGGCGGGGCGGAGCCTCACTCGACGTCGTCGAGCGCCTCGCCCTCGGCGATGATGACCGCGATGGTGTCGGTGTCCGGCGTCCAGTCCCCGGTCGCGAGGTAGGCGACCTTCTTGGCGACCGAGACGGCGTGATCGGCGAAACGCTCCAGGTAGCGGCTGGCCAGGGTCGCGTCGACGGTCGCGCCGGCCTCGCCCTGCCAGTTCTCGCTGAGCACCTTCTCGAACACGGAGAGGTGGTGGTCGTCGACCTTGTCGTCCAGCGTGCGCAGCGTCTCGACGAAGGAGAGGTCCTCGGTGCGCAGCAGCTCGGTGAGCGTCTGCGCGACCTCGACGTCGAGCTCGCCCATCTTGGTGAACGTGCCCTTGAGGCCCTTCGGGATCGCGCGCTCCGGGAAGCGCATCCGGGTGAGCTGGGCGATGTGCTCGGCGATGTCGCCCATGCGCTCGAGGGAGGCCGACACGCGCAGCGCCGCCACGACGATGCGCAGATCGCGGGCGACCGGCTGCTGGCGCGCGAGGATCTGGATGGCGAGCTCGTCGAGGGCGACCGCCTTCTCATCGATGACCTGATCGGCCTCGATGACCTCCTCCGCGAGAGCGACGTCGCTCGTGCCGAAGGCGCGCGTGGCCTTGTCGATGGCCTCCGTGACGAGTTCGGCGATCTCCACGAGACGCGACTGCACGTCCTCGAGCGACTGGTGGAAAACTTCGCGCATCAGGGTGCCTCTCTTCCGGCGGGCAGGCACGGTGCCTTCCGCTGACCCGGCGATCATCGCGGGCCAAGGTTAACGATCGGTGCCGCAGCGATGAACGTTGCGGCCGGGGTGTCGGGCGGTGATCCGCAACGTGAATCTGCGGTGTCCGTCCACCCTACGCTGGGAGGCATGGACTCCCTGCAGCCGGTGATCGCCCTGATCCTCGGCCTCGTTCTCGGCGGCGGTGTGGCGACGCTCGTGCTCATCGCGCTGCGTGCGCGCGACCGTGCGCGCGTGGCCGCGTCGACGGCGCTGCCCGACGGCACCGCCGCCGTCCTGCAGGGGATGGACGAGGTCGCGGTCGTCGTCGACACCTCCCTGCAGATCGTCGCGGTCTCCGCTCCGGCCGCGCTCTTCGGCATGCACGAGGACTTCGCCCTGCCGGACGACGACCTGCGCGCGCTCGCCCGGTCGGTACGGCGCAGCGAGATGCCCGAGACGCAGACGATGCGGCTGCGCCGCGGGGTCGAGCCGCGTCTGGTGTCGGCGCGGGCGAGCGTGATCACCCCGCGCCTGATCCTCATCGTCATCCGCGACATCACCGAGCGCGAGCGCGTCGAGGAGATGCGCCGCGACTTCGTGGCCAACACCAGTCACGAGCTGAAGACGCCGGTCGGCGCGGTCAGCCTGCTCGCGGAGGCCGTCGAGTCGGCCGCCGACGACCCGGACCAGGTGCGCCACTTCGCCGGCCGTCTGAGCGCGGAGGCGGCGCGGTTGAGCCAGCTGACCTCGCGGATCATGAACCTGTCGCGGCTGCAGTCCGCCGATGACCTCACCGAGCTGCGCGACGTCTCGGTCGACGAGGTGGTCGCCGCCGCCATCGAGTCGCAGTCCGTCGCCGCCGACTCCGCTGCGATCTCCGTCGCCCGCGGCGGTGCGCGTCACGCCTACGTGCGCGGCGACGTGCAGGTGCTCACCGAGGCGATCGCCAATCTCGTGGCCAACGCCATCGCGTACTCCCCGCAGGGCGGCCAGGTGGGTGTCGGCGTCAAGACCGACGGGGAGATCGTGGAGATCGCGGTCACCGACCGTGGCATCGGCATCCCCGAAGACGAGCAGGAGCGCGTCTTCGAGCGCTTCTACCGCGCCGATCAGGCCCGTTCCCGCCGCACGGGCGGCACGGGGCTGGGCCTGTCGATCGTGAAGCACGCCGTGCAGCGACACGGCGGCGAGGTCGAGGTCTGGTCGCGTCCCGGTCGGGGTTCGACCTTCACGGTCCGCCTTCCCGCGGTCGCTCCGCCCGACGACCTCCCGGTCAAGAAGAAACGCAAGAAGAAAGCCGCCCGCCACGTCTCGCGGGCGAAAGGAGACAAGAAGCGATGACCCGCGTCCTGATCGTCGAGGATGAGCCCGACCTGGCCGACCCGCTCGCCTACCTGCTGCGTCGGGAGGGCTTCGAGGTGGAGATCGCCGAGGACGGCCCCGCCGCCCTCGAGGCGTTCGCGGCGCGCGGGGCGGACATCATCCTGCTCGACCTCATGCTCCCCGGGATGCCGGGCACCGAGGTGTGCCGCGTGGTGCGGACGAGCTCGAAGGTGCCCATCATCATGCTGACCGCGAAGGACTCCGAGGTGGACATCGTCGTCGGCCTGGAGCTGGGCGCCGACGACTACGTCACCAAGCCGTACTCGTCGCGCGAGCTCCTCGCGCGCATGCGCGCCGTCCTGCGCCGCAGCGAGGGGCCCGATCTCGGCCTGGACGACAGCATCGTCGACGGCGGCCGCGTCGTGCTCGACATCGACCGGCACACGGTGTCGGTCGACGGGGAGACGATCCCGATGCCCCTGAAGGAGTTCGAGCTGCTCGAGGTGCTGATGCGCAACGCCGGCCGGGTGCTCACCCGCGGCCAGCTCATCGACCGGGTGTGGGGCAGCGACTACTTCGGCGACACGAAGACGCTCGACGTGCACATCAAGCGGATCCGGTCCCGCATCGAGCGCAACCCGAGCGAGCCGGTCATGCTGCTGACGGTGCGCGGGCTGGGATACCGGTTCGAGGCCTGAGCGCCGCCGGGCGCCCGGCCCGCGGCGATCAGCTCGCGGGGACGAAGTCGGCGAGGTAGGAGAGCGTGCCGTCGAGGACGGGCACGCGATCCTCGACCGCTTCACCGGTGCCGGACTGGAAGGACACCTTCACGTCGGTGCCCGGCTTCGAGGACAGCCCGGTGAACAGCAGCGGGTCGGCGCCGTCGAAGCCCAGGCTCACGGTGGAGCGGGCGGGCACGCGCACGCGCTGCGTGGTGCCGTCGACGCCGACGAGCAGGCTCTCGGCGCTGTCGGTGTCGTTGACGATCGCCGCGAGGAAGTTGGCTTCGGTGCCGTCCTCGTTCGCGACGAAGAGCGCGTTGCGCACCTTCAGCGGCTCCGAGTGGGCGATGTTGACGCCCTCCGCGGGGGAGTAGGTGATGGTGGTGGCCTGCGGCGAGATCATGCTGCAGCCGGCCGTGGAGAGGACCACAACGGCGGCGAGGGCGACGGACGCGAGACGGCGCGTGTTCACGGATCCTCCTGGACGAGTCGGTGTGTCCTCATTCTATGCCGGGAGCCGGCGCCGCCCCCGCCGCCCGGCGGCTCGGCCTCGAACCGGCGAACCTTAGCGTATGTCGCCTGTGGTATTCTGGACTTTGCCGAAAGGACATAACTGCATGCTTTTTGAGGTTGGCGAGACGGTCGTCTATCCGCACCACGGGGCCGCGACGATCATCGAGGTCAAGGACCGGATCATCAAGGGCGAGACCAAGAAGTACCTGAAGCTGAACGTGACGCAGGGAGACCTCATCATCGAGGTCCCTGCCGACAACGTCGACCTGGTCGGCGTTCGTGACGTGATCGGCAAGGACGGTCTCGAGCGGGTGTTCGACGTGCTGCGCGCGCCGTTCACCGAGGAGCCCACCAACTGGTCCCGCCGGTACAAGGCGAACCTCGAGAAGCTCGCCTCCGGCGATGTGATCAAGGTGAGCGAAGTGGTGCGCGACCTGTGGCGCCGCGATCAGGACCGCGGCCTCTCGGCGGGTGAGAAGCGCATGCTCGCCAAGGCACGTCAGATCCTCGTCTCGGAGATCGCTCTCGCGCTGAAGGCCGACGAGGACCACGCCTCGGGCGTGCTCGACGAGGTCCTCGCGAGCTGACCGCCGCGCGGGCTCGCCCGCGCGGACGCGGCTCGGTAGGGTCGCGATGTGAGTTCCGAACTTCTTCCCGTCCCGCACGTCGCCGTCATCGTCGTCGCCGCGGGCTCCGGCCAGCGTCTCGGCGTCGGTGTGCCGAAGGCCTTCGTCGGACTCGATGAGCACACCGTGCTGCGTCATGCCCTCGACGGCGTCTTCGCGGCGCCGGCCGCTCAGGTGATCGTGGTCGCACCCGCCGACCGTGTCGGCGATGCGCTCACGGACGCTCTCGCCGCGGCCGGCCCCCGCCGTGACCTGGTCTCGGTGGTGGCCGGCGGCCCGACGCGGCAGGCCTCGGTGGCGGCCGGTCTGCACGCCGTGTGGCCCGACGTCGAGCGGGTGCTCGTGCACGACGCAGCCCGCGCGCTCACGCCGCCGGAGGTCTTCTCCCGCGTGATCGACGCGCTCGAGCACGGGAAGGACGCCGTCCTGCCGGTGCTGCCGATGGTCGACACCGTCAAACGGGTCGCGGGCCAGGCCGTGCGCGAAGCCGTCGACCGGTCTGACCTCGCGACCGCGCAGACCCCGCAGGGCTTCTCGCGCACCGTCATCGATGCGGCTTACGCCGCGGCATCCGCCGATCACACCGACGACGCCGCGCTCGTCCAGAGCGCCGGCACCGCCGTCTGGACCGTGGCCGGCGACGAACGGGGCTTCAAGATCACGACGCCGGCAGACCTCGACCGTGCTCGCGCACTCCTCGGCGCCCGTCCTGCCGGCACCGTGGCGGCGGCGCTGCCCCGCGTCGGGATCGGCACCGACGTGCACGCCGTCGGCGGCGAGGGCGAGCTCTGGCTGGCGGGACTCGCCTGGCCGGGCGAGCCCGGACTGCAGGGTCATTCCGACGGGGATGCCGTGGCCCACGCGATCGTCGACGCCGTGCTCGCCGCCGCCGGCCTGGGCGACATCGGCACCCACTTCGGCACCGATCAGCCGGAGTACGCGGGTGCCCACGCGGCGGTCTTCCTCGCACGGACCCGCGCGCTCGTCGCCGAGGCCGGCTACGCGGTGGGTAACGTCTCGGTGCAGGTGCAAGCGCGCCGGCCGCGCTTGTCCGCACGTCGGGCGGAGGCGGAGAGCGTGCTGTCGGCGGCGCTCGGCGCCCCTGTCACGGTGTCGGCGACGACGACCGACGGACTGGGATTCACGGGCACGGGCGAGGGCGTCGCGGCGTTCGCCGTCGCGGTCGTCGTCCCCCGCTGAGGGGTGGACGGGCGCGGTTCCCGCGGTGCTAGAGCTCCCGCGTCATGAACGTCGAGAACGGGTCGGGCACGTAGTCGTCGAACGGGCCGCACGCGACGAAGCCCTCGCTGGCGTAGAGGTGCCGCGCCGCGGCGAACTCCTCGGTCGTGCCCGTCTCCAGCCACAGGCTCGACATCCCCGCTGCGGCCGCCTCGGCCATGATGTGGCGGAGGAGCGCGCGACCGACCCCGCGGCCCAGGGAACGCTCGGCGGTGCGCATCGACTTCAGCTCCCCGCGGTGCGCGTCGCGCCGCTTCAGTGCGCCGATCCCGGCGATCTCGCCGGCGATCCACGCCGACCAGAACGAGACGGACGGATCGCGCAGCGCGTCGATGTCGAGCGCGTGGACGCTGCAGGCGGGCGACGCGGCGTGCATCCCGCTGAGGTGGGCCGCGACCAGAGCGCGCGTGGCCTGCCCGGTGAGGTCGTCGGGGCGGATGAGGATGTCGTCGGGGGCGTTCATCGTCCGCCAGTGTCCCACGCCGCCGTCCGTCGGCGCCCGCGCCGGTAGGCTGGAGCGGTGACGGTCCGGCTCTACGACACCCAGGTGCAGGCGTTGCGCGACTTCGCCCCGCAGGATCCGGCGAACGTCACCATGTACGTCTGCGGTCCGACGGTGCAGTCGGGTCCCGGCATCCATCATCTGCGTGCCGCTCTCGCGTTCGATCTGCTGCGGCGCTGGCTGGGGCGACGGTTCGGCCGGGTCACCTTCGTGCGCAACGTCACCGACATCGACGACAAGGTGCTGCAGAACGCGACGGACGACGAGCCGTGGTGGGCCCTCGCCTACCGCATGGAGCGCGAGTTCGGCCAGGCGTATTCCGCCATCGGCATCCTGGCGCCGACCTACGAGCCGCGGGCGACCGGGTCGATCCCGCAGATGCAGGAGCTCATCGAGACCCTCATCGCGCGTGGGCACGCCTACGCCGCCGCCGGCGACGTCTACTTCGACGTGCGATCGTGGCCGTCCTACGGGGCGCTCACGCATCAGAGCATCGACGCGATGGAGCCCGCCGCCGACGCGGATGCGCGCGGCAAGCGCGACCCGCGCGACTTCGCGCTCTGGAAGGGCGCCAAGCAGGGCGAGCCTGCGGATGCCGTCTGGCACAGTCCCTGGGGGCCCGGTCGTCCCGGCTGGCACATCGAATGCTCCGCGATGAGCAGGCGCTACCTCGGCGCATCGTTCGACATCCACGGCGGCGGCATCGACCTGCGCTTCCCGCACCACGAGAACGAGCTCGCCCAGTCCACGGCGGCCGGCGACGCGTTCGCCCGCTACTGGGTGCACAACGGGCTCGTCACCGTCGGCGACCAGAAGATGTCGAAGTCGCTCGGAAACCATCTGCTGGCGGCCGATGTCCTCGCCGAACGCGATCCGCTCGTCGTCCGCTACGCGCTGGGCGCCGCCCACTACCGCTCCACGCTCGATCTCACCTCCGCGTCGTTCGACGACGCCGAGGCGGCCCTCGATCGGATCCGTACCTTCCAGCAGCGCGCGACCCGCGTGCTCGGGACCCCGACCCCGCTCGTCGTCGCCGACCTGCCGGAGGCCTTCGCCGCCGCGATGGACGACGACCTCGGCGTTCCGCAGGCGCTGGCCGTCGTGCACGAGACCGTGCGGGCGGGCAATGCGGCCCTCGACGCCGGCGATCGGGATGCCGCCGCGCGCACGCTCGTCGAGGTCGGGCGGATGACCGGCGTGCTCGGCATGAACCCCGCGGACCCGCGCTGGCGCGGCGACACCGACGACGCACAGGGCCGTGCGCTCGACAGCCTGCTGCAGGCGATGATCACCCAGCGCGCCGAGGCGCGCGCGAACAAGGACTGGGCGAGCGCCGACCGCCTCCGCGATGCGATCGCGGCGGCCGGCGTCGTCCTCGAAGACGGTCCCGACGGGACCCATTGGAGTCTGAACGATGGCTAAGCCGGGCAACCCCTCCGCGGGCAAGGGCAAGAAGAAGGGCCCGCTCAAGGGCACGGGCGGTCACGGGCGCAAGGCGCTCGAGGGCAAGGGGCCGACCCCCAAGGCCGAGGACCGCAGCTGGCACGTCGCCGGCAAGCGCAAGGCCGCGGCCGAGCGCTACGCGGCCGCGGGCGGCAAGGGACGGCCGGGACAGAAGCCGGGGCCGTCGCGCGCCCCGAAGGCGAAGGCGGGCGACGACACCGAGAACGTCACCGGGCGCAACTCCGTGCTGGAGGCGCTGCGGGCGCGCATCCCGGCCACCGCCTTCTACATCGCGCAGCGCGTCGAGATGGACGACCGCGTCAAGGAGATGCTGTCTATCGCGACCCAGCGCGGCATCCCGGTCATGGAGGTCACGCGGCCCGAGCTGGACCGCATGGCCGGCTTCGACGGCGTGCACCAGGGCGTCGCCCTCAAGGTGCCGCCGTACGAGTACGCGCACCCGCAGGACCTTCTCGAGCAGGTGATCGCCACGGGCCAGACCCCGCTGCTGGTTGCGCTCGACGGCGTGACCGACCCGCGCAACCTCGGCGCGATCATCCGCTCCACGGCGGCCTTCGGCGGCCAGGGCCTGATCATCCCGCAGCGCCGCTCCGCGGGCGTCAACTCGGCGGCGTGGAAGACGAGCGCCGGAGCCGCCGCCCGCGTTCCGGTCGCCATGGCACCGAACCTCACGACGACCCTGAAGGAGTTCAAGAAGCAGGGCGTGTTCGTCCTCGGTCTCGACGGCGGCGGAGACGTCGCCCTGCCGCAGCTCGAGCTCGCCGACCGCCCCGTCGTCATCGTCGTCGGCTCCGAGGGCAAGGGCCTGTCCCGCCTGGTGACGGAGACCTGCGACCAGATCGTCTCGATCCCGATCTCTTCGGCCACCGAGTCGCTCAACGCCGGCATCGCGGCATCCGTCGCGCTCTACCAGGTCGCCACCATCCGCGCCGCGTCCGAGTGACGCGGAGTCGAACGAAAGGACCGCTCCACATGGCCATCATCGCTGTTCTGGGAGGCACCGGCTTCGCCGGCCGTCACATCGTCTCGGAGGCCGTCGACCGCGGGCACACCGTCCTGTCGGTGTCGCGCTCCGTCGCCGCCGACCGCGTTCCGGGCGCCACCTACATCGAGGGCACCCTGCTGGACATCCCCGGCCTCGTCGCGCAGCTGGAAGGCGTCGACGTCGTGGTCAGCACGGTCGCTCCGCGCGGTGCGATGGAGGGACTCGTGCGCCCCAACCTCGAGGCCCTCAACACGGTGCTGCCGGAGAGCGTGCGGCTGGGCGTCGTCGGCGGCGCGGGCGGAAGCCTCGTGGCACCGGGCGGTCAGCGCGTGATCGACCTGGGCTTCCCCGAGGAGTTCAAGGCCGAGGCCCTGGAGATGATCGGCGTGCTGGAAGACCTGCAGGCCGAGCAGACCGGCCGCGACTGGTTCTTCATCCACCCGGCCGGCGGCTTCGGCGCGTTCAACCCGGGCGAGCGGACCGGACGCTACCGCGACGGCGGCGACGTCCTCGTCACGGATGCCGAGGGGGAGTCGTTCATCTCCGGAGCCGACCTCGCCGTCGCCATCCTCGACGAGATCGAGAACCCGAAGCACGTCCGCGAGCGCTTCACCGTCGGCTACTGACGGGCGGGGGCGTTTCGACTCGGCGCTGCGCGCCTCGCTCAACGGACGGGGTTCGACGGGCGGGCGTTCGACGAAACGCCGCGTCAGACGAGATCGCGCCAGTCGACGTCGTCATCCTCGTCGTCGTCGATCGTGCCGATCGCGGCGGTGATCACCGGAATGGCCATCGTCTCCGTCGGCGGACCCATGACGGTGGCCTCGTCGCGGCGGTGACGCAGCACGTCGTCGATGTAGGACGAGACGACCTCCGCGATGGGAACCGACTGTCCGCGCGCCTGCGACATGTACCAGCGGTGCTCGAGCACCTGATGGAACACCTCGGCCGGCTCGAGCTTCGCCCGCAGATCCCACGGGATCGCCTTGATGACGGGCTCGAAGACGCGGGTCAGCCACTCGTGCGCGACCATCTCCTCGTCCGAGCCCAGCCGCGACACGCGTGCGCGGAACTCGTCCATGTCGTTCAGGAGCCGCCGCGCCTGGTTCTCCTCGACGTCCAGCCCGGTCAGGCGCAGAAGGCGGCGCTGATGGTGCCCCGCGTCGACCACCTTGGGCTGGATCGACACGCTCGTGCCGTCGGACGTGGTGCGGATCGACATCTCGCCGATGTCGAAGCCGAGGTCGTTCAGGCGCTTCACGCGCTCAGTGATGTGCCAGGCCTCGCCCGCCGCGAAGCTCTCCTTGTCGGTGAGGGCCGCCCACAGCGAGTGATACGACGACATGATGCCGTCGGCGATGGCCACGGCATCCACCCCGCCCTCGAGCCGTCCGCCGGCTTCGAGGTCCATGATCTCGCCGGCGATGTTCGTGCGCGCGACATCGAGGTCGTGCTCGCGCTGGCCGCGCGTGAGGCCGCCCTCGTGCAGCTCGCCGGTCTCGGCGTCGACGAGGTAGGCGGCGAAGGCCCCGGCATCCCGGCGGAACAGGGTGTTGGAGAGCGAGACGTCGCCCCAGAAGAAGCCGATCGTGTGCAGGCGCACGAGCAGAGCCGCGAGGGCGTCGACGAGACGTCCGGCCGTGTCGGGGCGCAGCACCTGGGTGAACAGCGCGCGGTAGGGGAGGGAGAACTTGAGGTGGGCCGTCACCAGGGCCGCCGGCAGCGGCTCGCCCTTCGGTGTGCGGCGGCCGTCGATGACCGCGACGCGTTCGACGCAGGGGACGTCGAGGCGGCCGAGTGAGCCGAGCATGTCGTACTCACGACGGGCCATCTCTCCCGTGGTCTCCTTGACGGCCACCACACGTCCGGACAGGTCGGCGAAGCGGACGAGGTGGCGGGACAGGCCCTTCGGGAGCGAGACGATCGTGTCTTTGCCCCACTCGTCGAGAGGAGTGGACCAGGGCAGGGCGAGCAGGCCCGCGTCGACGCTGCTCGCAGTGATCGTGAGGGAGTGGACCACGCCGGTCTTCGCTTTCGTCGGGGGATACGACGCGGCGCGGGGGCCGGTTCGCTGAACCGGAGCCACCCGCGCCGCGTCGTCGTCGGATCAGGCCGAGGCGATGGCCTTCTTGGTGAGGCGCTCGCCGGACTCGATGTCGAACGCGTGCACGTGGTGCGGCACGGGGGCGAGGACGACCGTCTCGCCGGCGTTCGGGTGGCTGCGACCGTCGACGCGCGCGACGATGTCGGTGCGCTTGCCGGCGATGTCGGTGTGGCCGTAGAGGTAGCCGTCCGCGCCGAGCTCCTCGACGAGGTCCACCGTCACCGACAGGCCGAGGCCGTCGGCGGGGTTCACGATGATGTCCTCGGGGCGGATGCCGGCCGTGACCTGCGTCGCGCTCGTCGGGCGGTCGATGTCGGCGTCGACGACGGCGGTGCCGAACTGGATGCCGCCCGCGCTCGCGAGGTCGACCGGGAACAGGTTCATCGCGGGCGAGCCGATGAAGCCGGCGACGAACACGTTGTTCGGCTTCTCGTAGAGGTCGCGCGGCGTGCCGACCTGCTGCAGGAGGCCGTCCTTGAGCACGGCGATGCGGTCACCCATCGTGAGGGCCTCGGTCTGGTCGTGCGTGACGTAGACCGTGGTGACGCCGAGGCGACGCTGCAGCGACGCGATCTGCGTGCGCGTCTGCACGCGCAGCTTGGCGTCGAGGTTCGACAGCGGCTCGTCCATGAGGAAGACCTGGGGCTGGCGGACGATGGCGCGACCCATCGCGACGCGCTGACGCTGACCACCCGAGAGCGCCTTCGGCTTGCGCGTCAGGTACTCCTCGAGGTCGAGCAGCTTGGCGGCCTCGAGCACGCGCTGCGCGCGCTCTTCCTTGCCGACGCCGGCGATCTTCAGGGCGAAGCCCATGTTCTCGGCGACCGTCATGTGCGGGTACAGCGCGTAGTTCTGGAAGACCATCGCGATGTCGCGGTCCTTCGGCGGGATGTCGGTGACATCGCGGTCGCCGATGAGGATGCGGCCCGAGTTGACCTCTTCGAGGCCGGCCAGCATGCGCAGCGAGGTGGACTTACCGCAACCGGAGGGGCCGACCAGGACCAGGAACTCGCCGTCGGCGACCTCGAGGTTCAGCTTGTCGACCGCGGGGCGGGTGCCGCCGGGGTAGAGGCGGGTTGCGTTGTCAAACGTGACGGACGCCATGTTTTCTTCTCCTTCACCGGCAGGTACGTGCCGGACGATCCGTAGTGATGGAATGAGCGGGGGCTTGACCCGCACGCCCTTCGGTGGACGCGCTCTCAGTATCGCACGTTCTCGCGGGTGAGGAGGAGGCTCCGTCTGGGCATTTCCCAGGCTGGCTGACTAGCATCGAGGCATCGCCCAGCCCCGTCCGCGACGATCGCGACGTGTGGCGGCACGCACCCCGAGCTGCTTCTCTCAGAAGGTCCCATGTCCCACGACGACACTCCGAACGAGCCCACGCCTGCCGGCCGCCGCGACGCGGTCCGCGAGAAGGCGCAGCTCGTGCACGCCAAGCAGTCGCGTGTCCGGCTCGTCCAGCGGTTCGCGCTGGCGGTCGGAGTCGCGGCCGCGGTGGTCGTCGTCGCGGTGGCCGTGTCGTGGGCGATCCGGTCCAACGACGACCGTCCGCAGCTCCAGCCCGCCGATGCGACCGCAGACGGCTTCGCGGTCACGTCCGTCTCGGTGACATCGTCGGGTGACGAGATCGACGGCGCCACCCCCGAGCCCACCGCTGCGGCCGAGCCGGGCGCGACGCCGGCACCGAGCGCCTCGGCATCCGTCGTCAACATCCACGTCTACGTCGACTACCTCGCGCCCGCCGCGCGCCAGTGGCAGCTCGCGAACGCGCAGCAGCTGTCGTCGTGGGTCTCGGACGGTGCCGCGACGCTGACCTACCACCCGGTGTCGATGCTCACCGCGAAGTCGAACGGGACCAAGTACTCGCTGCGCGCCGCGAGCGCCGCCGCGTGCGTCGCAACCCTCGACCCCGCGAAGTTCTTCAGCTTCAACAATGAGCTGCTCACCCGCCAGCCCGCCGTCGACTCGGACGGGTTCTCCAACAAGGAACTCGCCGACATCGCGCAGGCCAACGGGTCGGACGACCCCAAGAAGCTGCGCGAGTGCATCGAGACGGAGTCGTACTCGGCGTGGGTGAAGGGCGCCACGGAGCGTGCGATCAGCAGCATCCCGGGCACCGACGGTCTCACGCTGACGGGCACGCCGATGGTCGTCGTCAACGGCCAGCAGTACGTCGGCGACATGTCGGATGCCGCCGAGTTCTCCCAGTTCGTCCTCACGAGCGCGAGCGGGTCGTACTACAAGTCGCAGACCGCGACCCCGACGCCCTCCCTCACGCCGACGAAGGCGCCGTAAGCGGCCCGGACCGCTGGCTAGACTGGAGCGGCCCCGCCGGCTTGGCGCAATTGGTAGCGCACCGTACTTGTAATACGGGGGTTGCAGGTTCAAGTCCTGTAGCCGGCACCGTTTATCTGGCACCCTGACCAGCTGACTTCCGCGATCCTCGCGGGTGGGTGTGGTTGGCGGGTTCGCCTGCTTCGGCATCCTCCTGATCGCCATTCTCGCCGGTTTCAATCCTTCATACGGTCCCCTTTACGCCCTTTGGTTCGGATGGATCGCCCCCGTGCTCATTCTGTTCGGCGCTGTCACCTTGGCGAGAGGATCGGGCGGTCACGACGATGATGAGGACCCGGATGCGTGATCGGCATTACCCCCCGATCCGGCGCCATCCCGTTTTCGACCTCTGACCGAGTGCCAGCATCTGCTTTCCAGGAACGCCTGTCACGAACTTCGGTTCGGGGCAGAATGTCGGTTGATCAGAAGACCGCCGCGATAATTCGGGGGTTGTAGGCTCACATCCTGCGGCCTGCACTTTTGTAAGCCCTGACCGGCTGACTCCTTCGCCCAACCGTGCTCGAGATGTAGGGTCTGGGGTATGGATGCCGCCTCGTTCATCATGGGCGCCTCCGTGGCGTCAATCGTCTGGATCTCGATCGGGGTCTTCATGACTCGGCGCGGCGGCGACTTCGGGGATGTCTGAGCGTCAACGGCCGATCTGGAAGTCCGGTCGGTGTCGGCGGATCACGCTCACGATGCTGGCGCCGAGTTGGTGGGGAGTACCAGAATGACCAACGCGGACCGTGGGTACTCGGTTCATCCCAACCCGGTGTGGCGGGAGCGTGCGAACTTCATCATCAACGCGCGGTTGCCCGAGGAGGGGCGATTCGAGCAGTTGTGGTGTCGGCGGCTCACCGAGTCGACGTTCGAGGTCTGCTGTATACCGTTCTTCCTCTACGACGTGGCGCTGGGGGACATCGTCGAGACAGAGTCCACCTCTGAGGGTCGCTTCGTGTTTCGCGGCGTGAGACAACGGTCGGGTCGCTTCGTTTTTCGTGTGCACTTCTTCGACTCGTCGCGGGACAGCCGTCGCGCGGTCGAGCAGTGGACGATCGGCGCGGGAGGGTTGATCGAATGGGCGACGCCGACATTGCTGGCGATCGACGCTGACAGCCCGGCTCGCGCTTCCCGGATTGGCGAGTGGCTGCAGGCCGAGAGTCGCGTGGGCGAGATGATCTACGAGACGGGGTGGCTGTGACCGCCAGGCTGCAGCGGAATTTGCCGCAGCATGATTTCATCGACCATCGATTCTGTTTCGAATGGATGGAAAAAATACAGTGGTGAGTGAAAGGCCGAGAGCCAGATTGCGCACGTCAGCGGCATCGCTGCAGCATTATTGGTGCTTCTCGGCGTGTTATGGGTGATGAATCCGACATATCGTGTGGCGGCAATTTCCAGAGCAGATGTCGTTGGCGACTGGGTCCTCGCATATCCCAGGAGGCAGAGTATTACGCTCACCTTCGAACCCGGCGGCCGATTTCATTCTGCAGATTGGCCCATCGAGCTCGGGTGTTACACCGCCGCGTCGGGTGTTCATATAGCCGACTTGGACTGGTCAGATCGCGCTCATTGGGAAGGTACATGGGGCGGGTATCCGAAGAGAGATGACGCGCTTGGGTTCGAGATAGACGTCTTCGCCGATAATCGATCCGGATGTCCTGTGTCGCCGGTGTTCTTTCTCGAAAGAGACGTTCTCGCTGGCCAGATGCACCTCGTCTACTATCCGTGGAGCTTGCAAGATGAGGACCAGAGGGTTCACTTCACGCGCTCAGATTGATGGCGCCGAGCGGCGGAGGCGTGTTGATGGCGCTGAGCGGCGGAGGCGTGGGTCTGCGTGGCAATATGTCGATAGGTAAGGAGCCTCATGTTCGATGAGTTCCGACGCGTGTTCGGCGCACGACGCGACGTGGTGTCGAGTGCAGGCCTGCCCTGGCGCGATGACGCACTGCTTACGGTGCCCGGATACTCGTCCTTCATGGACGAGTTCGCAGGGGCCTCGTTTCGTGGGGGTCTTTACCGTCTGCATGACGATGAGTCGGGCCCGGCCGCAGCACAGTGGATCTCAGAGATGTTCCCGACGACGGACATCCGCCCCTTCGCCTTCGATTGGCTCGGGCGTCAGTTCGGCTTCGACGCCGCGGCTGCGGAAGATGCACGTTTCCGATCGGTGCTTCTCGTCGAACCCGGGACGGGAGAGATCCTGACGATCCCCGCGACGTTCGACGATTTCCATGACTCAACGCTGCACGAATACGAAGACGCTGCGCTTGCGTCAGGCTTCTTCTTGGAGTGGGTGAATGAGTGCGGGCCTACGCTGCCGATCAGCCATGACTACTGCGTTGGGTACCGAGTCCCGTTGTTCCTCGGGGGGGCGGATGCTGTGACAAACCTGGAGCTCACAGACATGGCGGTCTACTGGGGAGTCACGGGTCAGCTGTGGCTGGCGACGAGAGCGATGCAACCGGGGACTGGACTGGGGAGCGTGAGCATCGGTCGTGGCGACAGCTGAAGGGCAGAAGCAGCAGCTCGATGCTCGCGCCGTCATCCGAGAAGGAGCGGAGGATCTGTCTGCCCTGCAACGCCGTGAGGGCGCGGATCGCTATCCGGCATCGCCGAGAGACGGCTCTCGGGACGTGCGGCGTGGAGGCCCACAGTGAATCGAACACCCAGGCAGTACACGGCGCACCACGAGCCCATCTGGCGAGAGCGTGCCAACTTCATCGTCGTCGCGCCGTTGCCGGAGCAGGACCGATATGAGCAGCTGTGGTGCCGGCAGCTGACCGAATCGACATTCGAGGTCTGCTGCATACCGTTCTTCCTCTACGACGTCGCGCTCGGAGACGTCGTCGAAACCGAGACGACGTCGGAAGGAGCTTTCAGCGTCCGTCGCGTGACGGAGCATTCAGGGCGTTACGTCTTCCGCGTGCTCTTCTCTGACCTCTCAGCCGAGACGCAGGCCGAGGTCCAGAACCGTGTGATGGGTCTTGGAGGAGCGGTGGAGCGGGGGAACCCCAAGCTGATCGCGATCGACGCGGAGAATCAGAGGGTCGCTTCCCGAGTCGCCGACTATCTGCAAACCCAGGAGGCTGACGGCAGGCTCTTCTACGAGACGGGCAGAGTGTGACCGCGCCAGGAGGCCAGGAGGTAGTGCTGGAAGAGCTCGGCCGCCTTGGGTATCATTTCGACTCGCTGGCAAACCTGCGTCGGTCTGGGCTCCGGTACGTCAGCGCGATCCCCGTGCTTGTACAGGCGCTCGAAGGATCAGATGATGATCGTGTCGCGATGGAGATCGTCCGTGCGCTGAGCGTTCCGTGGGCGCGACCGACGGCGACGAGCGCACTCATTCGGTTTTTCCGTCGAGCTGACGTGCCGTCAAATATGGGTGTTCGTTGGGCCGCAGGTAACGCGCTGGAGACCTCCTGGGATGACGCGGCTTTCGATGAGTTGGTCGATCTGGCGACGAATGTGCGGTACGGGCGGGGACGAGAGATGATCGTGCTCGGGTTCGCGAAGTCGAAGCGTCCGGAGGCGGATCAGGTGTTGCTGGGGTTGTTGTCTGATCGTGACGTCAACGGGCATGCTCTGTCGGCGCTCCGGAAGCGAAAGGTGCGGTTGCCCGCTTCTGTGCTCGACGGACTCCTCCACGATGACCGCACGTGGGTGCGCAAAGAGGCGCAGAAGGTTCTGGAGGCGTAGCCGGTTGGCTACGCTGGGGCACGTCAGATCCGTAGTCGGCATTCGAGCAATTTGGACGACGTCGATGCGCCATGAACCGGAACTCTATTGTCGAATCTGCGGCTACCAGCCGCCGGACCTTCCGTGGGGAACGAGCGGAAACGACCCGTCCTGGGATATTTGTCCTTGCTGCCGTGTTGAACATGGATACGAGGACTCAACGCCCTCCAGTTCGCGTCGCTTCCGCGATCGGTGGCTCGCCGCCGGTGCGCCTCTGTTCAAACCCACGCTCGTCGATGACGGTCTCTCAGCGCTCGACCGTCTGCACCGCGTACCTGAGCAGTATCGGTAGATGCCGCCCGTCTCACCCCCCTCATATGGTCGTTTCCCGCGAGATGCGAGGCTGCGCGAAAGAGGGGGTCCAACTGCGTGCCCCTGAAGGAAGTGACCGCTTACGGAGCTCGATGTGCGTGGATCGCTCGAGCAGCCAGGAACGGCTTGATGGAGGAGAGGGCGATAACCACACCGCTCGCTATTCCTACAAACCCCATGAAGCCCTGCGAGGCATAGGGCAAGCTGAGGACCGTGAGCATGATGCCCACGAGTACGAGCAGAACCCCGCCGATGATGTTCGCCCTCATGATCCGACTCTACCGACGCCGCGCAGTCGAGTTCCAGAGGTCGGTGCACGGCCCGCTGGCCGCGGCGGTCGCTTGGAAGGCCGCCGCCGGTAGTCCCAAAGGGTTCCGCAGTCGGTGCGGGAGGAAGCGCTGATGATCTCCGAAGCAGGCTGGCTGTGACCGCCAGTGAAACCCTGCCGGCGAACGATGCCTGGACCACTTCGATACCCCAAGAATCGCAACTTCAATGTCAAATCTGCGGCTACCTGCCGCCGGACATTCCGTGGGGAAAGAGGCGTCTGCGCATTCACCCGCATCGTCGCCATCGACATGATCCGGCCCAAGGAGAGAGGGGGCGCATCTCCATCAGCGTCGGTGGCGACGAGATCGCCGTCAGTCTCAATGAGCGGTCCATCCGCGCTATCAAGACCAAAACCCGACCACCGCAAGAGCACGGTGACCACAGCCCCTTTTGAAACACATGAGCGGCGCCCGTGGGTGGCCCTCATACCTCAGTGCTTCGCTTCGCGATTCGCCGCGCGGGTCAGCCGCAGGCCCGAGTTCACGAAGGCGAGACCGAGGAGGAATAGCACTGTCTCCGCGATGTAGACCGTCCAAGGACTGGGTGTCGTTTGCGCGATCGTCATGGCGTACCCGCTCTGCACCAATAGAATCACACCGATCACGTAGCTCGCTGTCGGCTCTGCGGTCATCTGCCACACGGGTCGTGACGGACCCTCATGTTCGCCGCGAAAAGTGCGCGCCGCGACGACCGTCAGCGCCAACAAGGTCAGAACTGTCCATATGAGACCGGCCGTGAAGTCGGCAGCTATAAAGAGGAGACCGCCCGAGACGACGACAAGAAGTCCGACGAACAGGACGCCTGCTTTCGCGGGCGCTGAACTCAATCGCATGACACCCCGCCTTCCTATTTAACCACTGCGTAGGTGTAGTAGCTGCAGTAGTTGAAGCCACAGCTCCAGTAGGTCGCTTTGATTCGCTTGTTCTGCCAATACGCTTGGGTCACCGCGGTCTTGCCTGGGAAGCCGTTAGCGCATGCCACTCCTACCCAGTAGGGAAGCGGCAGCAAGCTGCAAGCCCCTTGAATGTTGTTGATTGCGTTGTACATCGAAACAACGGTGCTGTGAGAAAGGTAGATATCGTAAGGCGTGTAGCTGGGGTCCGCAACGATGGGGTACGCGTAGTTCCCATCGAGCTCCACCACCTGGATGAGTGTCGACGCGTTGACCACATAATGGGTCGGAACGGCCGCGCCTCGTGCGTCTCTTGCCCAAGGGGCTGAAAACTCGCCGACGGTATCGCCCGTACCCCGGTCGACAATCTTGGCGCCGGCGTCGTTCATGACGAGCTCGGTGCCAGCAGGTAAATCGATGGGGTACTCGTATCGGGTAGGTGCAAGCGCGGAACCGATGACGGTGGCCACCTGAATCGTTCCGCTGTCGTGCACAAGAGCGACGGTGCTTGTGTCGTTGTTGTTGTCGTACGTCATCGTGCCGGCTGCTGAAGAGGATCCCGAGTCGGCCGTTTCCGCAAACGGTAGCCCGATCTGCACGGCTCCGTCACCCGCGTCAGTCGTCAGCCCGTCGATTGCTTCGATGGGGATGGAAACCGCTGCACCGTTGACCGTCACCTCAATTCCATCAGCGGACGCGGTCGCGTCCGCGATGGAAGCGAATGCATCTGGAGCGGCCTTCTGTACGGCGCTGAGGGCATTGGTGTCATCCGCTGCGGCCGGATACACTCCAGCAAGCGTGAGAATTCCGGTCGTAACGACCGCCGCGATCGCCATCGTCACGCGTCGAGCACCGATTTCGGTGTCTCTTGAGAATCTCTGCATCATTGGCCACCCTTCGGCACGTATGCACAGACCGCTCGCGCAGCTTCGATCACTTTGAGCTTACCGACCGATCGGTGAATTCAGCCTCATACTTTTGACGAGATTCGAGCCACAGGTCCGCGGGCTGCGATGTTACGAGAACTGGGGCGTCTTGTGACGTGATCAGACGGGTCTGCATACTGGACCGGCGACCACTACTCGACGTTCGTGACTATTCGAGGGGCCATGGAGTGACAAGCCTTGTTGAACCCGTGCGGACGGGGAGCACCTTCGTCGTGCTTGCCGGGAGACGAGACGAGATCGCCACGGCCCGGTGGAAGTGGAGCACGGGCTGGGAGTCGCGGTGCGCGTCGTGCGCGGGCGGAAGATGAGGGACGTGGCGGGCGTGTTCGACGAGTTCGCGGCTGCTCTGCAGTTCCCCACCTACTTCGTTGAGAACAAGGATGCGTTCGACGAGTGCATCCGTGAAGCGGACGAGTTCTCTCGTGACGTTGGGCTCGTTGTTCTCCTAACTGAGCCGGATCAAGTGCTTGCCGATGAGTCGCCGGTGTCTCTGAGGTGGCTGGTCTCGTCGCTCGAGGATGCTGCGCGGGAGTGGGGAACACCGATCGCCTTGAGGGAATGGTGGGACCGTCCGGCTGTTCCCTTCCATATCGTTCTTGCCGGTGACGGTCCCACGATCGCGGCATCGATTGCACGATGGGAAGCGGCCGGCGTCTCGGATCTCGGAACGGTAGACGCCGACGGAACGATCGGCTAGTTTTCGGCAGTGATTCCTCTTGCAGACGTGCTCAGCCCTCACGGCGTTGATCTAGCGGCGTTGCCGGCTGCTGAGGTCGATCCCTTCGCTCAGGAAGGCGCCCTGCAGGAAGCTCAGCTCTTGTCTGTCCGGTTCGATGCCGTTACGGGTGTTGCCGGGCTCCTTTTCGAGATGCGCCCGTCGTTGCAGGTGCGGGATGCGAACACGGGTGTGCTTGTGGCACGGCGTGTTCGAGAGCTTTCATGGTCGGGCCCAGCGCGAAGCGGTACGCTGTCGGCCTGGCCGGTCGGGAGTTCCACCACCCATCGTCGCGCCGGGATTGTGCGATTCGAGTTCGATATGTGGCCGCCGCCGGGGGCATCTCTTTCGTTCGAGGCGTCGGGCGCCTACTTCTTCCTCGGCAGGGTCCCCGGGCTCGCGTCTGCGCCGCCTGACTACACAGAGGTGTCGCCAAACGAGGCGGACGGTCGGATCGCCGATTGGAACTCGAGCTTCGTGCCCGTCGGGCTTTCGCGATGTCTCCCGAGCTCGCCCGATGCTAGCGTCGGGTAGGCCGGAGTTCCGGCCCTGCAGGAGTCGATTTCTCGGCCCGATCGATCGGTTCACACCGCCATGAATGTGATTCACCCATCCGGCAAGGAGCCGATCCTCTTGCAGCTCGCGACCCTCGGCTACGCATATTCGTCACTCGCGGACTTGCGACGTTCTGGCATCCGATACGTGAGCGCCATCCCCGTGTTGGTGGATGCTCTGGAACGAGAGACGGATGATCGCGAAGCAGAGGAGATCGTCCGCGCACTGAGTGTGCCGTGGGCGAAGCCGGTCGCTATTCCGGCGCTCATTCGGTTCTTCCGGCGCGCATCTGACCCAACCAATCTGGGAGCACGGTGGGCTACAGGGAGCGCTCTGGAGATCATTTGGGACGATGCGTACTTCGACGAGCTGGTCGATCTGGCGACGGATGTGCGGTATGGGCGGGGACGAGAGATGGTTGTGCTCGGGTTCGCCAAGTCGAAGCGTCCGGAGGCGGATCAGGTGTTGCTGGGGTTGTTGTCTGATCGTGACGTCAACGGGCATGCCGTGTCGGCGCTCCGTAAGCGAAAGGTGCGGTTGCCCGCTTCGGTGCTCGGCGGACTTCTCCAGGATGACCGCACGTGGGTACGCAAAGAGGCGCAGAAGGTTCTCGAATAGGGTCGCGTCCGCCGGCGTGTTCGAGTCAGGCGACGCGCGACGAGACGTCGAGAGGTGCTCAGCGTGGCCGGTCGCGCTCTTCGGCCTCGCCGCTGTCGGCCGCAACGACTCGTACGTGTGCGGCGGCTTCGGCCGTCAGCTCGCGCCGGTCGTCTCCGATCGTGACGACGAGGGCGCCGGCGGCGAGCGAGTGGTGGATGACGGTCAGGGTCGTACCAAGGACGATGCGTTTGTCGGTGAGGTAGCGCAGCACGTCGGCATGGCGGTCGGAGATGCGGATCACCGTGACGCGTTCTCCCGTCGCGACCTGCGTGAGAAGCCGCGAGTCCACGGTGGCGACGGATCCGTCGCGGGCCGGTATCGGGTCGCCGTGCGGATCGAACGTCGGGTGGCCGAGCACCTCGTCCATGCGATCCAGGACGAGGTCGGACACCGCGTGCTCGAGGCGGTTGGCCTCGTCGTGCACCTGGTCCCAGGTGAGCCCGAGCCGTTCGGTCAGGTAGGTCTCGATGATGCGGTGCCGACGTACGATCTCGACGGCGACCGTGCGACCCGCGTCGCTGAGGGCGATCGAGCCGTAGGGCTCGTAGGCGATGAGGCCGTCGCGGGCGAGCTTCTTCAGGTTCGCCGACACGGTCGACGCGGTGACGCCCAGGGCGGCGGCCATCTCCGTCGTGGATGCGGACGTTCCCGGCCACTCGTGGGCCTTCCAGATGAGGGTCAGATAGTCCTCGGCCATGCGGCTCACGACGGGTTTCGACATTCCCGTCATCCTAGGCAGTCGCGCGTTGCGGGGGGAGGGATGCCGCATCCGACGTGCGCGCCGACGGTCGACGGAACGGAGCCGAGAGCGTGACCAGGAGGTGTCGGCGGTGCACGAACAGCACCACGATCGCGGCGGACGCCTGGATCGCGCTCAGCACGTAGCGGCCGCCGGTGTCGGTCACGAAGAACTGCACCGCGAACAGCGCCGCCAAAGACAGGGCCGACCAGAGGTGGAAGCGCAGCGCGAGGATGATCGCGACGCCGAGGAGGGTCTGGGTCGCCGTCAGGACGAACTCTTCGACCTGGCGGGCATCGAGGGCGAGGGCGAGGCCTCCGCCGCCGAAGAAGTGGGCGATGGGGAGCGATCCGACCAGCAGGCTCCATTGGTTCACCTTCGACGCGATCAACGTGCCGATCGCGGCTGCCCCCATGCCGCGAAGAGCGAACATCACGGCGATGATGAACTCCGGCGCTTCCGAAGCGAGGGGAGCAAGCCACTGGACGAGGAAGTAGCTGTCGATTCCGAGCGTGCTGCCCGACGCGACGAGCGCCTCGGCGAACGGCTCGGCGCAGGCGAGGATGATCGCCGCCGACACGACGAACAATCCGACGACGCTGGCGCGGCGAGCTCGCCTCGGCAGATCGACGATGAGCGCGGCCGCGCCGACGAACTCCTCCTCGCCGTCGGACGGGACCTGCCCGGCGCGCCAGAGGTACGCGATGAACACGGCGATCAGGACGACGCCGAACCAGATCGGGATGGCGCCCCGGAGCGGAATCGCGAAAGCCGTGAGGGCGAGGAGTGCGAGGAAGCCGATGTCGAGGCGACTCTCCGACGGCAACACGAGGAATCGCTGCGCCCGGGCGCCGGTCCTGCGCGCGGCCCGGCTCGCGACGACGATCCCGACGATGACCACGAGCGGCCACCCGAAGCCGAGCAGCAGCCGGTTCGACCCGGTCATGTTCGCGGCGGCGAACGGAAGGTAGGCGGCATCCGACCCGGAGCGGAACGCGTAGTAGAGGTCCACCGCGTATTCGGGCAGCACCGCGATGAGGGCGAGGATGGCGATGGCGAGCGCTCCGGAGATGTCCTTCTGCGCCGCTTCGGCGGCCCACGCGAGAAGGAATGCGGCGGCGACCACGGCAGCGCCGAAGATGAGCATGTCGAGCACGGGCACGGTGTGGGTGCCGGTCATGCGCAAGCCGATGGCCGGGGCGGCGATCGCGAGGCATACCGTGATCCGCAGGATGAGGGCAGGGGGCATCATCGTCTTTCCGTCGGGGCGACCGAGGAAGGACCACGGCCGCGACAAAGGGCCGAAGGTCTCGTTCGCCTCGAGAGTCGAGGTGCTGCGCCGGACGGATCATCGTGATCGTCAGCATGTCGACGCAGACGCGCCCGCAGAGCCGGGCGGAACTACTCCCCTTCGCCCCTGAGCCTTCCCGTCGCGCCTCGGGTGTGTCTACGGGCACCTGAGAGTTGGACGCGTCACACACGTTCGCACGGGGTGCGGGTGGGACGCCCGCGCGGCGTCGGCGGGTGGTCGGCGGTGGGCCGCAGTCGATAGTGTGGGGGCGTCGACACCGCGCATCGTGGTGCGACGGCCCGGCCCAGAGGTGGCTCCCGTCGTGCGGGGGTTTCAGGTTCGAATCCTGTCGCCGGCACGTGTCTCAGCCGCAACCCACGCCCGCGACCGCATGGGCGACCTCGTCGCCCGAGCGGGTGGCGGACGTGCTCGCGCAGACGTCCGCGCGGTGGTGGCTCTCGGGCGGGGCGGCACTCGACCGCTGGCTGGGAGAGACCATTCGCCCGCGCACGAACCTCGACGCGAGCACGACGGCGCGCGAGCTCCCGGCCCTGATCGCCGCGCTTCCCGACGGCCACAGCGTGTGGGTGTCGGGCGAGGAGGGCGAGTTCGTGCCGTGGGAGCGGATCGCCGCGGATGCGGACGTGCAGCGGGTGCTCGTGCACGACGACGCGCGTGGACAGTGGCTGGTGCGACTCAACGTGGAGGACGGCTCGGACCGGGCGTGGCTGTACCGTCGCGACTCGCGCCTGCAGCTGCCGTGGGATGCGGCGATCCTCGACCTGGACGGCATCCCCACGGGAGCTCCGGAGGTGCAACTCGTGTGGAAGGCGCTGCGTCCGCGGCCGGAGGACGACCTCGACAAGGATGCCGTGCTGCCCCACCTGTCGGAGGAGAAGCGGTCCTGGTGGCAGCGGGCCATCCTCACCATCCACCCCCACTCCACCTGGGCGATCCACGTGCGCAGTCCGCTGACCCCGGCCAAATCCAGCTGGAACCGCGGGCGGGCCGTCTAGTCCTCGAGCGGTCGCCGGTCGGGCTCGGCGGAGTGACCCGGCTCGTACTCGCCGGAGGTCACGGCGGTGAGCACGAGTGAGCGGAACCAGCGCTGCGCCGGCGTGAGGCTCGCCTCGCGCCGACTGTAGAGGGCGACCGGGGAGCTCTGCGCAGGCCACGGCAACTCGGCGATCCGCAGCTCGGGGAACCAGCCGCAGAAGACCTCGGCGACGTGTCGGGGCAGCAGCACGACGAGGTCGGTGGCGGAGAGCACCGCCGGGACGGTGGCGTACTCGACGACGCTGAGCGCGACCTGGTCGATCAGGCCCTGCTCGGCCAGCGACTGCTCGGGGAAGATGTGCCCGCCGCGCGAGGAGACCTGCACGAAGCGTCGCCCGGCGAACATGTCCGCACCCGTCTCAGGGAGCGGGTGGGCGTGCGAGGAGAGGGCGACGTACTCGACGCTGCGCACCCGCGAGCGCCACAGCCGCGCGCTCACGAGGTGCGAGACGGAGATGGCGACATCGACGGTGCCCCGCACCAGCTCGTGCTCGACGTGGTCGGCGTCGACGCGCTCCACACGCAGCCGCGGATGAGCGGCGGCCCGCTCGAGGCTCGCCATGATCGGCGGCAGGAACGTCTGCTCGCCGATCGAGGTGAGCCCCAATGCCAGTTCTCCGCTGAAGGATGCCGGATCGAACACGTCGGCCTCGCTCACGGCCGCGTCGATCTGCGCCAGCGCCTCGTGCAGCGGCGCGAACAACGCGGTCGCGCGCGCGGTGGGCACCATCGCGTTCGCCTCGCGTCGGAAGAGCACATCGCCGAAGCGCTCGCGCAGGCGGGCGAGCGTGTAGCTGACCGTCGGCTGCGTCACGTGCAGCCGGTCGGCGGTGGCCGTCAGGCTGCGCAGCTCGTACAGCACGACGAACGTGCGCAACTGGTTCAGGTCGGGAAGCGACATCTATAGAGGATATCGATAGATGTCTTACGCAGAATCTATTGGACCGCAGTGACGGCGCTGACTACCGTCGCTGTAAGGCAACATCCGAACGGCGAGGACCAGCGTTGATCATCGACATCCACGGCCACTACACGACGGCACCGGCACAGCTGGGCGCCTGGCGCGACCTGCAGATCGCCTTCGCGGCCGGCGAGGGGGCGGAGCCGGACCCGGCCGCGCTGCGGATCTCCGACGACGACATCCGCGAGACGATCGAGGCGAACCAGCTGCGGCTCATGGACGAGCGCGGCAGCGACGTCACGGTGTTCAGCCCGCGGGCGTCGTTCATGGCGCACCACATCGGCGACGCGACGGTGAGCGCCACGTGGGCGCGCATCTGCAACGACCTCTGCGCGCGCGTGAGCGCGCTCTTCCCCGACCGGTTCCTGATGGGGGCCATGCTGCCGCAGTCGCCCGGGGTCGACCCGGCGACGACGATCGACGAGCTCACCCGGGCCGTGGAAGAGCTCGGCGCGGTGACCGTCAACCTCAATCCCGATCCGTCGGGCGGACGGTGGGACGCGCCGCCGCTCACCGACCGCTCCTGGTATCCGCTGTACGAGAAGCTCGTCGAGTTCGAGATCCCGGCGATGATCCACGTGTCCACGTCGTGCAAGCCCCAGTTCCACACGACCGGAGACCACTACCTCGGCGCCGACACGACGGCGTTCATGCAGCTGCTGAAGGGCGACCTCTTCCGCGACTTCCCCGACCTCACCTTCGTGATCCCGCACGGCGGCGGCGCCGTGCCCTATCACTGGGGCCGTTTCCGGGGCCTCGCCATGGCGCTGGGCAAGCCCGAGCTCGAGGAGCACCTCCTCGGCAACGTGCTGTTCGACACGTGCGTCTACCACCAGCCCGGCATCGACCTGCTCACCCGCGTCGTGCCGACCGAGAACATCCTCTTCGCGAGCGAGATGATCGGCGCCGTCCGCGACGTCGACCCGCGCACAGGCCACTACTTCGACGACACCCGGCGCTACGTGGATGCCACGCCCACCCTGACCGCGCCGCAGCGGGAGCAGGTCTTCGAGGGCAACGCGCGCCGCGTCTACCCCCGCATCGATCGGGCCCTCGCAGCCCGCGGTCTCTGAAAGGCACCCCATGCGTCTGAACGATCTCGGACTGGTCCGCACCGTCATCGACCGCCCCGATCCCGCCGACGTCGAGCGGCTCTCGCACTTCGGCGTCGCGACCGTCCACGAGGCGATGGGGAGGGTCGGGCTGCTGCGCCCCTACATCCGCCCCGTCTACACGGGCGCGACGCTGTGCGGTCCGGCGGTCACCGTGCTGCTGCAACCGGGCGACAACTGGATGTTCCACGTCGCGGCCGAGCAGGTGCGGCCCGGTGACGTCATCGCCGCCGGCTGCACCACCGAGAGCGAGGACGGGTTCTTCGGCGAGCTGCTGGCGACCTCGCTCGCCGCCCGCGGCTGCGCCGGCCTGGTGATCGACGGCGGCGTGCGCGACGTCGCCGACCTCGAGCGGATGGACTTCCCGGTCTTCTCCCGCGCCATCAACGCGAAGGGCACCGTGAAGGCGACGCTGGGCTCCGTCAACGTCCCGGTGGTCGTCGCCAACGCCCTCGTCAATCCGGGCGACGTCATCGTTGCGGACGTCGACGGCGTCGTCGTCGTCCCGCGGGCGCTGGTCGGCGCGGTGGCCGACGCCGCGGCCGCCCGCGAGGCCAACGAGGAGAGCAAGCGGCAGCGGTTCCGCGACGGCGTCCTGGGGCTCGACCTGTACGGGATGCGCGAGCCGCTGGCCGCGGCAGGCCTGGAATACGTGGAGGACTGAGAGATGACGGCATCCGACGCGGCCGTGCGGCACGGACAGACCACCGGCGGGTTCGAGAAGACCCCCGGCTGGCTCGACTGGTTCGACGGTCCCCGCACCCCCGCCTTCGTGCTGCCCGCCGGTGCCGTCGACGCGCACTGCCACGTGTTCGGCCCCGGTGCGCAGTTCCCGTACGCGCCGCAGCGCAAGTACACCCCGTGCGACGCCTCGGCCGATCAGCTCTTCGCCCTGCGCGACCACCTCGGTTTCGCGCGCAACGTCATCGTCCAGGCCACCTGTCACGGCGCCGACAACCGTGCTCTCGTCGACGCGCTCGAGCGGGCCGGCGACCGGGCGCGCGGTGTCGCGACGGTGCGGGCCGACGTCGGCGACGACGAGCTCGCCGCCCTGCACGCCGCGGGCGTGCGCGGCGTGCGCTTCAACTTCGTCAAGCGGCTCGTCGACTCCGTCCCCACCGACGCGCTCTCGCGCATCGTCGAGAAGGTCGCGCCGTGGGGGTGGCATGTGGTGATCTACTTCGAAGCCCAGGACCTCCCGGACCTGTACGACTTCTTCAGCGCCATTCCGACGGACGTCGTCGTCGACCACATGGGCCGCCCCGATGTCACGAAGGACGTCGACGGCGAGGAGTTCGGGCTGTTCCTGCGCTTCCTGCGCGAGAACGCCAACGTGTGGACGAAGGTCAGCTGCCCGGAGCGGCTGAGCGTCACCGGCCCCCGTGCCCTCGACGGCGAGCAGCACGCCTACACCGATGTCGTCCCCTTCGCCCGTCGCGTCGTCGAGGAGTTCCCCGACCGCGTGCTGTGGGGCACCGACTGGCCCCATCCCAACCTGAAGGACCACATGCCCGACGACGGACTGCTGGTCGACTACATCCCGCAGATCGCGACCACCGCCGAGCTGCAGCGCAAGCTGCTCGTCGACAACCCGCTGCGGCTCTACTGGCCCGAACTCTCACGCGAAGGAGCATGACATGGCACTCGAAAAGCCCTACCAGAAGATCCCCGGCACGATCATCTTCGACGCCGATCAGGCGCGCAAGGGTTATCACCTCAACCAGTTCTCCATGTCGCTGATGAAGCCCGAGAACCGCGAGCGCTACCTCGCCGACCGCGAGGCGTACCTCGACGAGTGGCCGCTGTCGCCCGCCCAGCGCCAGGCCGTGCTCGACCTCGACCTCAACGCGATGATGGCCGAGGGCGGCAACATCTACTTCCTCAGCAAGATCGGCGCCACGCACGGCATGAGCTTCCAGCAGATGGCCGGCTCGATGACCGGCATGAGCGAAGCCGCCTACCGCGACATGATGGTCGGCGGCGGCCGGCGCCCCGAGGGGGCGCGGCTGAAGGATCTCGACGGGTGGACGCCGCCGTCGACCGAGAAGGCCGAGACGATGCGCGAGGACGCGCCCGCGAGGTTCACCTCGGCCCTGTTCACCTCCCACGTCCCGGCGATCGGTGCGGCCATGGACCACGGCAAGACCGAGGAGCCGTACTGGAAGAAGGTGTTCGCCGGGTACGAGTGGACGCGGCGCTGGGCGAAGGAGAACACGCCCGACGTGATCATCCTGGTGTACAACGACCACGCCACCGCGTTCGACTCGAACATCATCCCGACCTTCGTGCTCGGCACCGGCGCCCACTATCCGGTGGCGGACGAGGGCTACGGCCCCCGGCCGGTGCCCGATGTGAAGGGCTATCCCGAGCTCGCCGCGCACATCGCCCAGTCGGTCATCCAGGACGATTTCGACCTCACCCTCGTCAACGAGATGGTCGTCGACCACGGCCTGACCGTCCCGCTGTCGCTCGTCTTCGGCGACGTCGACGAGTGGCCGTGCCGCGTCATCCCGCTGCCGGTCAACGTCGTCCAGTACCCGGTGCCGTCCGGGCGCCGGTGCTACGAGCTGGGCAAGGCCATCCGCCGCGCCCTGGACAAATGGGACGGCGAGCCGCTGAACGTGCAGATCTGGGGCACCGGCGGCATGAGCCACCAGCTGCAGGGCCCGCGCGCAGGGCTCATCAACGAGGAATGGGACAACGCCTTCCTCGACCACCTCATCGCCGACCCGCTGGGTCTGACGGAGTGGTCGCACATGGAGTACGTCGACGAGGCGGGGTCGGAGGGCATCGAGCTCGTCGACTGGCTCATCGCGCGCGGCGCGATGGACGACCAGTTCGGCGGCGGTGCGCCGGACGTGCAGCACCGGTTCTACCACGTCCCGGCATCCAACACCGCCGTCGGCCACCTCGTCATCTCGAACCCGACGGCGCCCGCACCGGTACTGTCTCAGAGCGAGAGCCGTCCCGTCGAAGAGGTACCCGCGTGAGCACCCAGAAGATCCGTATCGCCGTCGTGGGTGCCGCCGGCGCCTTCGGGAGGAAGCACCTCGACGGCCTCATGAACATCCCCGACGCCGAGGTCACGGTCGTCAGCGGCACCGACCCCGGGGCGACCGAGGCGGCCGCGCGTCAGTACGACGTCGCCACGGCCGTGACCGGCCTGGACGCCGTGCTGGAGCGCGACGACGTCGACGCCGTCATCCTCGCCACCCCCACGGGTCTGCACGCGGCGCAGACGCAGGCGGTGCTGGCGGCCGGCAAGCACGTCCAGGTCGAGATCCCGCTCGCCGACTCGTTGGCCGATGCCGAGGAGACGCTCGCGGCGGCGCTCGCCTCGGACCGGGTGTCGATGGTGGGGCACACGCGGCGCTTCAACCCGTCGCACCAGTGGATCCACCAGCGGATCGCCGCCGGGGCGTACGACATCCAGCAGATGGACGTGCAGACCTACTTCTTCCGGCGCACGAACACCAACGCGAAGGGCGAGCCGCGCAGCTGGACCGACCACCTCCTGTGGCATCACGCGGCCCATACGGTCGATCTGTTCGGCTATCAGGCGGGCAGGATCGTGCAAGCCCACGCGATCCAGGGGCCGTTGCACCCGGAGCTCGGGATCGCGATGGACATGTCGATCCAGCTCAAGGCGGAATCCGGCGCGATCTGCACGCTGTCGCTGTCGTTCAACAACGACGGGCCGTTCGGCACCTTCTTCCGCTACATCGGCGACACCGGCACCTACGTCGCCCGCTACGACGATCTCGTCGACGGCAACGAGACGCCGATCGACGTCTCGCACGTCGCGGTGAGCATGAACGGCATCGAACTGCAGGACCGGGAGTTCATCGCGGCGATCGGGGAGGGGCGCGAGCCGAACTCGTCGCTGCGTCAGGTGTTCGACTGCTATCGCGTGCTGGGAATGCTCGAGGAGCAGCTCGCGTGACCCTCGCCCGCGTCGGTCTCGGCTGCATGCCGCTCAGCCACGCCTACGGGGTCGCGCCGCCCGTGGAGGACGGCGTCGCGTTCGTGCGGCGCGCGCTGGATGCCGGGGCCGCCTTCCTCGACACCGCGACGCTCTACGGCGGCGGACGCAACGAGGAGCTCGTCGGTCGCGCCATCGCGGGACGTCGCGACGAGGTGCTGCTGGCGAGCAAGGGGGGCATGGCGATCGTCGACGGCGTGAAGCGGATCGACGGACGCCCCGAGACCCTCCGCGCCCAGGTGGATGCGTCGCTGCGCCGGCTCGGGGCCGATCACATCGACCTGTACTACCTGCATCGGTGGGACAAGTCGGTGCCGATCGGGGAGAGCGTGCACGCCCTCGCCGGCGCCGTCGCGAGCGGCAAGATCGGCGCCATCGGGCTGTCGGAGGTGTCGGTCGCGCGGCTGCGCGAAGCGCAGCAGGCGGCGCCCATCGCGGCGGTGCAGAACGAGTACTCGCTGTGGAGCCGCAACCCGGAGCTCGGGATGCTGCAGGCCACACAGGAGGACGGGATCGTCCTGGTGGCCTTCTCGCCGGTCGCTCGCGGCTTCCTCGCCGATGCGATCCGCGACCCCGACCTCCTGCCCGACGGCGACATCCGCCGCGCGATGCCCCGCTTCCAGGGGGAGAACTGGTCGGCCAACGCCGCGCTCCTGCCGGCGTGGCGGCGCCTCGCCGCCGAGAGCGGCTACACGCCGGCCCAGCTCGCGCTGGCGTGGGTGCTCTCGCGCGGCCCGCACGTCGTGGCGATCCCGGGGACGACACGTGCGGACCATCTGCGCGACAACCTCGATGCGGCCGACCTCCGCATCGCCCCCGACATCCTCGACCGTGCGAGCGCGCTGATCGACACCGCAACCGTCGCGGGGGCGCGGTACAACGACCGCGGCGCGGCAGAGGTGGATGCCGAGACGTTCGAGGATGCCGCGTGAAGGCGATCTCGTCGATGGCGACCCGGCACGTGCTCGCCGACCTCGCCGCCGCGGCGGAGGCGGCCGGTCTGCCGGCCGTGGAGCTCGAGTCCGTCGGCGGAGTGGATGCCGGGCGCCGCGTCGCGGCGGGGGAGAGGGTCGACCTCGTGTTCCTGGCGGACGACGCGTTGCGCGCACTCGCGCGGGACGGCCATGTGCGCGCCGACACGGTGACGCCGCTGCTGCTGTCCCACGTGGCGGTGGCCGTCCCCGCACCCGAGGATGCCGTCGCCGTCGCGACCGGTCGGCCCGCCTTCGACGACGTCGCGGGGCTGCGTGACGCGCTGCGCGGGGCGCGGCGGATCGGCTACTCGACCGGTCCGAGCGGGGTGGCCCTCGTGGCGCTGATCGCCGAACTGGGACTCGACGACGAGCTGCGCGATCGCCTCGTCCAGGCGCCGCCCGGCGTCCCCGTCGCCCGCCTGCTGCGCGAACGCCGCGTCGACCTCGGCTTCCAGCAGGCGAGCGAGCTCGTCGGCGAGCGGGGAGTGCGTCTGCTCGGCGCCCTGCCCGCCGCCGTCGCCATCGACACCGTGTTCTCCGGTGCGGTCGCGACCGCCGCGACAGCCCCCGAGGACGCTGCCGCGGTGCTGGCCGCCTTCGGCGATGACGCCGCCGCCGCCCTCATCGTGTCGCACGCCTTCGACGTCCCCGGCGGGCCCTGAGCGGCGCGCCTCACACCGCGTGCACCGTCGCGGTCGTCCCGGTCGCGACGGCCCGCGCGACGGCATCCATCACCGCGAGGTTCCGGGCGCCTTCGCGCGCACTGACGAGAGGCTCCGTCCGGCGTGCGACGACCTCGCCGAAATGGCGCAGCTGCCGGACGTACGGGCTCGTGTCGCCGTCCTCGACGCCCCGATCGGCGGGCTGCGGGTGCATCCGGTTCGTCCAGGTGCGCTCGCCGTCGTGGCGCCACACCTCCAGGGTCGGCAGCGTCAGCGACGCCTCGACGCCGCCGACACGGTGCGAGTCGACCGGATGGGCGGGGAAGCGCGGCGAGTCGCCGGCCGTCAGATCCCAGCTCCACGGCCCCGCGACGGTGTCGGAGACGATGAGGGTGCCCAGTGCCCCCGAGTCGAACGCGAACGCGAGCGCGCCGGTGTCCTCGACCTCCAGGCCGCGGGTCGCGGTGGAGGCGAGGGCCGTCACCGAGGTGATCTCGCCGACGAGGTAGCGGAGCAGATCGATCTCGTGGATCAGGTTGATCAGGAACGTTCCGCCGGTGCCGGCGGTGCGGTGCCAGGCGATGTCGAAGTAGTCGTCCGGCTTGGCGAGGAACGAGGTGACGCTCACGGCGACGAGGCGTCCCAGGGTTCCGGCCGCGATGATCTGCTTCGCCCTCGCGGCGACCGGATGATGGCGCCGGTGATGCCCGACGAGGACCGGCACGTCGGCGGCATCGGACGCCGCGACGAGGGTCAGGGCGTCGGCCAGGTCGACGGCGACCGGCTTCTCGACGAGGACGGGGATGCCCGCGGCGATGAAGTCCAGCGCCTGGGGAACGTGCAGCTCGTTCGGCGTGCCGATGATGGCGGCGTCGGGTCGTTCCGCTTCGATCAGCGTCCGATGGTCGCGGTGGTGCCGCGTCCCGTACCGCTCGGCGACGAGCCCGGCCGCGTCGAACGGGTCGGCGATGCCGGCGAGGTCGAACCCGGCGGTCGCGGCGATCGTGTCGGCGTGCGTGCGCCCGATCGCGCCTGCTCCCACGAGCGCGACCCTCATCGCCCGGCCCCCACGAGCGTGCGCGCGGCGCGCGCCGCGGCCGCGGCCGCAGGACCGGCGACGAAGGCGCGTGCGACGGCGGAGCCGAGCGTCGCACCCCCTCCCGGATAGGTGCCCCGGAAGACCCCGGCGGAGACGTTGCCCGCGGCGAACAGCCCCTCGATCGGGGTTCCGCTCCACGAGAGCACGCGGCTGTCGCGATCGGTCAGGAGGCCTCCCGAGGTGCCGAGCGCCCCGGCCCGCACGGGGACGGCGGCGTACGGCGGTGTGGACAGGGGGGCCAGGCACGGGTTCGGGGTGTGCGTCGCGTCGCCGAGGAACCGGTCCTGGGCGCTCGCGCCCCGCCCGAACACCGTGTCCACGCCGGTGGCGGCATCCCGGTTGAAGCGGGCCACCGTCGTCTCCAGCCCGTCGGGATCGACGCCGATGGCGATGCCGAGCTCGCGCACCGACGGCGCGGTCACCGCCCAGTCCGGGGCCGCGCCCGTCGCCGACCCGGCGATCGGGTAACGCTGGGCGAACGCCGCGTCGAACACCAGCCACGCCGGGCTGTTGCGTGGCCGGCCGGTCACGGGATCGGTGTCGCCGAACATGCGGCACGTGTCGGCGTACGCGAGGGCCTCGTTGACGAAGCGCTCGCCGGCCGCGTTGACCGTGAGCGAACCCGGCAGCGTCATCTCGACGTTGCCCATCCGTCCCGACGGTGCGCCGTCGTAGACCTGCTCCGGAGGGGCGAGCACCGGCACGCCCCAGATCTCGGTCATGTCTGCGACCGCGGCGCCGAGCGCCAGCCCCAGCTCGAGCCCGTCGCCCTCGTTCGACGGGGCACTGATCGGGGTGACGTCGAAGGGGAGGAAGGCGGCCCGCAGGCGCGCGTTCCACTCGAAGCCTCCGGTCGCGACCACGACCGCGCCGGCGGTGACGGTCGTCTCGGCGAAGGAGACCCGCCACCGGCCGCCCGCACGTTCCAGTCCGTCGGCGCGGACGCCGCGCACCACCCGGATGCCGCGGTCCAGCGCACTCGCGACGAGAGACCCGACGAGGGCTCCTCCCATCGTGCGCACGCCGCGGGCGGCGCGGTCGGCCAGCAGGGTCGGATCGGCGGCCCGACCGTCCAGGTCGTCGCGCTCGGCCATCGTCAGCAGCGGGAAGTAGGACGGCGGACGAAGCGCCTCCGCGAGCCCGGGGAAGGGCGCGGGGTCGAACGGTTCGTTGTCCAGCGAGCGTCCGCCCGCGGCCGCTCCCGGCCATTCGCCGCGATAGTCGGGACGGGCCAGGGGAGCGAGACCGACGCGCGTCGCGGTGTCGAGATAGGCGATCGCCTCCCGGATCGTCTCCACGTACCACTCGATCGTCTCGGCATCCATGACGTGCCCGGAGGCGGCGGCGAGGTAGTCGCGCCCTGCGCGGGGGCTGTCGGCGAAGCCCGCCGCGGCCGCGATGTCGGTGGCGGGGGCCCAGATGACACCGCCGCCGGCGCACGTGGTGCCGCCCAGGCGGTCGGACTTCTCGGCGACGCAGACGACGGCGCCGGCATCCGCCGCCCGCAGGGCCGCGACCAGACCGGCCGCCCCCGAGCCCAGCACGAGCACGTCGACGGCGGGCGGCAGCTGCTCGACTCCCGCGAGGACGCCGCTCACGCCGTGGCCTCCGTCTCCGGAGAGAGCAGGACGAGGATCTTGCCGGTGGGAATGGACGGGTCGGCCATCGTGCGGAACGCCTCCGGGAGGTCGCTGAAGGGGAAACGGTGGGTGAGGAGCGCCGCGGTGGCCGCGGGGTGGCGCGCGAGCATCGCGAGACCGTCCGGGATCAGGCCGCGGCTGTTGCGGCTGCCGTGCAGCTCGATCTCCTTGTCGGTGAGGTCTTTGACCGTGATGCGGGCGGGGCGGGGCGAGATCCCGACCTGCACGATGCGCCCGCCGGCCGCGATCAGGCGGACGGCGTTCTCCAGCGACGCGGGCACTCCCGTCGCTTCGATGACGACATCGGGTCCGGCACCGTCGGTGAGGGCGGACAGCAGCGCTCGCTGCTCGTCGTCGGGGAATCCGTCGGCCACGCGGAGCGCGTGAGCCGCGCCGAACTCCCGCGCGCGGGCGACGCGCTCGGCGTCGGTGTCGGCCGCGATCACCGTCACGCCGCGTTCGGTCAGTCCGAGCGTCGCCAGCAGCCCGATCGGCCCGCATCCGAGGACGAGCGCCGTCTCGCCGGGCTGGGCTCCGGCGCGTGCGACGGCCTGCAGGGAGATCGACGCCGGTTCGCCGAGGGCCGCCGCATCCAGCGCGAGGTCGTCGGGCACCCGGTGCAGCCGGTCGACCGGGACGCTCACGACCTCGGCGAATCCGCCGTCCTCGTAGCATCCGCGCACCGACAGGTGCGGGCAGACGTGAGAGCGCCCGCGCCGGCAGGCGGGGCAGTCGCCGCACGCGACCAGCGGATCGATCGCGACGCGCTCGCCGCGGGAGAATGCGGCGGCGGGGTCGGCGTCGATCACGGTGCCCGACATCTCGTGCCCCTGCACGAGGGGCAGCTGCGTGGGGAAGTCGTCGTCGAAGATGTGCAGGTCGGTGCCGCACAGGCTCACGGCGTGGATGCGCACACGGGCGTGGCCGGCGCGCGGCTGCGGCTCGGCGATCTCGTCGAACGAGAGCGTTCCGCGGGCGACGGTGCGGGCGGTGCGCATCAGGAGACCGTGTTCCGCGGATCGAAGAACACGTTCCACTCGGCGACGGTGCGCTGCGCGATGAGGCCCTCGGTGAAGAACGGGTCCTCGTCCAGGCGGGCGCTCAGCGTGACGCGGTCGGTGTCCTGGAGGATCAGCAGCGCGCTCGGGTCGGTGCCGGCGAGGGGGCCGCTCATGTACAGGATGCCCGCACGGTGCAGTCCCTGCAGGAAGGCGAGGTGGGCCGGGCGGTGCGCGGCGCGGGTCTCCTCGCTGCCGGGCGCGTAGGCGTATGACACGGCGAACGTCGGCATGATGACTCCTTCGTCTGGGCTCACGGACTCCAGTATGTGACGAAGATAGTGTGAACAGAACGACTGAATCAGTCATTGTTTATGCTTGATCCCGTTCAAATGGGCGCGCTACCGTGGCGGGCATGTCGCAGGTGACTTTCGACTTCCGAGACACGTCCGTCGTCATCACGGGAGGGGCGCGCGGGATCGGCGCCGGCATCGGGGCGCTGTTCGCGGCATCCGGTGCCGACGTGTCCGTGTGGGATCGCGAGCCCGCCGCCTTCGCCGGATCGTGGGAGCCCGCCGCGCTGCTGACGGCGGACGTCACTGACGAGCGGTCGTTGCGCGACGCGATGGACCAGACGCTGCGCCGCGTGGGCAAGGTCGACGTCGTGGTCTCCTCCGCGGGGATCACCGGCCCGGTCGGACCCCTCTGGGACTACGACGCGGACGCGTGGCGACGGGTGGTCGATCTCGACCTCACCGGCGCCTTCCTGACGGCCAAGACCGTCGTGCCGCACCTGCGCGAACGCGGCTACGGACGCGTCATCACGGTCGCCTCGATCGCCGGCAAAGAGGCGACCGCCTCGCTGTCGGCCTACACCGCCGCGAAGCACGGCGTCGTCGGCATGACCAAGGTGCTGGCGCGCGAGCTGATCGCCGACGGCGTGACCGTGAACGCCATCGCGCCCGTCATGGTGCGAACGGAGCTGTTCTCGCAGCTGACCGACGAGTTCATCGAGCGCACGCGCGCCCTCATCCCGATGGGGCGCTTCCTGACGGTGGAGGAGGTGGCGGCGACCGTCGCCTGGATCGCGAGCGATCAGTGCGGCTTCACGACCGGAGCCACCTTCGACCTCTCCGGCGGCCGCGCCGACTATTGAGTCGCGCCCGTCAGCGCGAGGAAGCGGGCCCGCATCCGCTCCGGATCCGCGTCCCGTCCCGTGATCAGCCGGAAGGTGTCGGCGGCCTGGCCGACCACCATCCGCCCGCCGTCGAGAACCGCGCACCCGAGGGCCTGCGCCGTCTCGATCAGCTCCGTGCGCAGCGGCCGGTAGATCGCGTCGGCGACCCAGAGGCCGGAGTGCAGCAGCGACGGGTCGACAGGGATGCCGGGGTGGCCCACCATGCCGATGGGGGTCGCGTTGACCAGTCCGTCGGCCGCTCCGATCGCCGCCGCGAGCTCGTCGGCGCCGATCGCCACGATCTCCGCTCCCGGGAAGGCCGCGCCCAGCGCCGTGCGCACCGCCTGGGCGCGTTCGACGACGGGGTCGAAGACCGACAGCACCCGCGTGCCGGCGTTCAGGAGGGCGTAGGCGATGGCCGAGCCCGCTCCGCCCGAGCCGAGCAGGACGACGCGGTCGAGCGCGGGGGAGTCCAGCCCGTCGCGCAGGCCCTGGGCGAAGCCCGAATGGTCGGTGTTCGCGCCGATCGCGCGGCCGTCGCGGAACACCACCGTGTTCACGGCGCCCAGCAGCTCGGCGTCGGGGGAGAGCTCGTCGAGCGCCGACAGGACGGTCTGCTTGCAGGGGTGGGTGATGTTCAGTGCGTCGTAGCCGAGTTCCTGCGCCTGCCGCACGAGTTCGGCGCCGTCGGCGGCCGTCCGGCCGAGGGCGTCGATGTCGATCGTGCGGTAGAGGTAGCGCACGCCGTGCGCGTCGGCCTCGCTCTCGTGCAGGGCGGGCGTCGACGACGACCCGATCCCCGAGCCGATGAGTCCGACGAGGTAGGAGCGTGTCATGGGGTTCCGTTTCTGGGGACGCGGATGCCGGGAGCCGCGCCGGTGACGGCGGCGGCGCCCGGCATCCTGGTGTTCAGCGGCGGCTGAAGCGGTCGTAGGGCGTCGTGCGCACCGACTGCGTGAGCGCCTCGCCGGTCTCGGTGCGGCGATCGATCTCCGCGAGCTGACGCCGGCTCAGACCGAGGTGCGCCGTGGGCGTCCGCGAGGTCTCGGGGGCGAACACGGTCGCGATTCCCGAGATCAGGACGATGCCGATCGTGAAGAACGCGACCGCGGGCCAGTTCTGCTCGTTGCCCTCGCCCGTCACGAAGCCCTGCGCGATCGCGGGCGTGAAGCCGGCCAGGACGAGCCCGAGCATCAGGCTGACCGCCATGCCGGTGTAGCGCACGCGCGCCGGGAACTGCTCCGGGAAGTAGGCCGGGTACACCGAGTTGGACAGGGTGTAGGCGATGCCGATGAGGAAGATGCTCAGCGCCCACACCAGCGGCATGTTCGCGGCGTCGACGGCGGCCAGCACGGCGTAGATCGTGATCGACTGCAGCACGAGGCCGACGAGGAAGACGGGCTTTCGTCCGATCCGGTCCGACAGTGCCCCGGCGATCGGGCCGAAGCAGACCGCGGCGAAGTTGGCGACGGTGATGATGATGAGCATGTTCGCCCGCGGGATGCCGGCGACGGTCGTGCCGTAGGCCAGGACGAACACGTTGAACATCGTGTTGACGACGGTGAACAGCGACATCAGCGTCACGCGCAGGACGGTGCCGCCGTTGTAGCGGAAGAGGGTGACCAGCGGGATCTTCGCGACCTCCTCGGTCTCCTTCACCTCTTCGAACACCTCCGGCTCGTCCAGCATGCGGCGCAGGACGATCGCGACGACGGTCACGGCGAGCGATGCCCAGAACGGCACACGCCAGCCCCAGCTGAGCAGCGCGTCCTCGGGGAGGGCCGCGATCGGGATGAACACGAGGCTCGAGATCACGATGCCGAACATGATGCCGGACATCGTCCAGCTCGTGAAGAAGCCGCGGTGACGGTCGGGGGCGTGCTCCAGCGTCAGTGCGCTCGAGCCCGGGGACTCACCGCCGGCCGACACGCCCTGGATCAGGCGCAGCGCGACGATGATGATCGGCGCGGCGACCCCGATCGCGTCCCACGTCGGCAGGCAGCCGACGAGGAAGGTCGCCACGCCCATGATGGACAGGCAGGCCAGCAGCGCCTTCTTGCGTCCCCACCGGTCTCCGACGTGTCCCCACAGCACGGCACCGAACGGGCGGGCGACGTAGGCGACGCCGACCGTGGCGAACGACAGCAGCGTCGCCACGCCGGGCTCGCCGGCGGGGAAGAACAGGTGCGGGAAGATCAACGCCGCGGCGGACGCGTAGATGAAGAAGTCGTAGTACTCCAGTGCGCTGCCGATGAATCCTGAGACGGCGGCGATGCGCGCGTTGTTCTTCTTCCGGGGAGGAGATGTCGTCGTTGACATGTGCTCTGCCTTCGTTCGAGGGCGCTGAGGCCAGACGCCGTTGTTCTGTGGGGTGCGGTCGCGTGTGCGATGCGCTCCCGACAGCGTGGCATCCCTATTGTGTCGCGTCCAGAACTAGGTTTGTCTGAAACAAAGAGGATTCTGCGCTTAATCTTCCGGTGTCGGCAGGATGCGCTCCGCGAGGTCGAGCACCGCCCGGAGCGCGGCGCTCTGGTCGTCCTTGAGCCAGGCGATGCCGTGCCGCATGTACTGCGGCTCGTCGAGCAGCTCCACCCACCGGGCCCCCTGCGGCATGATCGGCGCCAGATCCTCGGCGGTGATCGTCACGCCGATGCCCGCCGCGACGAGGGTCAGCATCATGTAGGGGTCCGCCACCTCCTGCACGATGTTCGGGCGGAAGCCCGCGGCGACGCAGCAGCGGATGAGCCCCTCGGCCATGGCGGACGAGCCGTCCGTCGGCATCGAGAGGAAGTCGTCCTCGGCCAGCTGACGCGCGTGGAGTGCCGGCTCATCGGCCAGGGGATGATCGATCGGCAGGGCCGCGCCCAGACGCGTGCGGGCGATCATGCGGGAGTCGATGCCCTCGGCGGCGACCGGCAGCCCGACGAACGCCAGGTCGAGGGTGCCGCTGCGCAGCTTGGCGAGCCCATCGCGGGTGCGGACGCGACTGACCAGCTGCAGGTCCACCTCCGGCAGCTCCCGCCGGGCCGCGCGCGCCAGCGCCGGCAGGGTCAAGTGGTTGAACGCGCCCGAGAACCCGATGCGCACGGTGCCGCGGATGGCGCCGGAGGCCGCGCGCGCGGCCTCGGTGGCCAGGGCGAGGTCCTGGATCACGCGGTAGGCCATCGGCAGCAGCGCCCGCCCGGCCGGCGTCAGTGCGACGCTGCGCGTGTTGCGCTCGAAGAGCTCGGTGCCGATGCTCGCCTCGAGTCGGCGGATGGTCTGACTCAGCGGCGACTGCGCGACGTGCAGGCGTTGGGCCGCGCGTCCGAAGTGCAGCTCCTCGGCGACGACGACGAAGGCTTCGAGCCAGCGGATCTCCACCTCGCGAGCATAACGGCTGCCGATGTCCATGTCGGAGCGCTCACACGGGCGTGGACAGGATCTCGAGGAAGAAGCCCAGCGTCGGGCGCGCGTCGAAGTAGGCGTAGCGGACGCCGCCGCCGCGCACCGAGTCCCCCTCCTGATGGACGGGCATGCCCGCCGCAGCCATCGCCGCGACGACGGCGTCGTGATCGTCCACCGCGAAGCGGATGTGGTGCAGTCCCGGGCCGTGCTCGTCGAGGAACTCCTGCCAGATGTCGGGGCCGCCGCGGGGCGCGAGGAACTCGATCTCGATGCCGAACAGGTCGTAGAAGAGCGCATCGACCTCCGTGTCCAGGCTCGACCCGCGATAGCGTGCACCGCGGTAGCGGGCAGTGGTGCGCAGCCGTGGCTCGATGCCGAACGCCGCGCGCATCCCCGCCGCGGCGGCATCGAGGTCGGCGACGACCACGCCGATCTGGTCGAGTGCGGTGGCGAGGGTCCGCAGGTTCGGGGCGGTCATGACCGTGCCTCCGTCGTCGCGATCCCCACGGCACCCTCCGCGGGGGAGGAAGGCGCGGCGGATGCCGCGTGGCGCGCGGCGATGTAGCCGAAGGTCATGCCCGCGCCTACCTGCCCGCCGGCGCCGGGATACTCGGCGGCCATCGGGGAGTCCGCGTCGTTTCCGGCCGCGTACAGCCCGGCGATCGGTCGGCCGTGCGCGTCGAGCACGCGGGCCTCCGTGTCGATCCGCAGTCCCCGCGCGGTGCCGAGCGGGGTCGGGACGAGGGGAAGGGCGTAGAAGGGCGCCCTGCGGATCGGTCCGAGGTTGACGTTGGGGCGGTGGCGCGCGTCGCCGTACTGATGGCCGAACGGGCTCGTGCCCTTTCCGAACTCCTCGTCGACGCCCGTGACGGCGGAGCGGTTGTTGACCCGGACGGTCTCGGCGAGCCCGTCCGGGTCGACGCCGATCCGTCGCGCGAGCTCGGCGATCGTTCCGGCGCGGTGGATGTAGCCGTCCGAGACATAGCGGCGCAGCGCGCGCCCGGGGGTGTGCGGGCGGATCATGCCGAGGCCGTACTCGCGCAGGGCGTGGGCATCGATGATCAGCCACGCCGGGATGGCCTCGTCGCGGGCCTGGGCGGCGTACATGGCGCGGACGAACCGGTGGTACGACACCGACTCGTCGACGAAGCGGCGTCCCGAGGCGGTCACCGCGACGATGCCGGGCTTGGCACGGTCCCAGATGTGCGGGAAGACGACGAGCGACCCGTCGCGGCGCCGGCCGATGGAGCTGGGGAACCAGAAGCCGTTGTCGCCGTGATCCGGTCCGAGCGCGGCGCCCGCGGCGAGGCCGAGGGCGAGCGTGTCGCCCGTGGCCCCCTCGGCGGCGCGGGTGAACTGGGGCGTCGGGGCGGGCAGATGCGCCTCCCGCCACGCGTGGGAGGCCGCGAACCCGCCGCCGGCGAGCACGACGCCGCGCCGCGCGAGCACGCGCCGCTCACGCCCGTCCGCCTCCACGATCGCGCCGACGACGCGGCCGTCCTCGATCAGCAGCTCCTTCGCGGTGCTGCTGAACGAGACTCGGCCGCCGCGCGCCGTGAGGGTGTGGAAGAGGTTCGCGACGAGGGCGTTGCCCATCGCCAGACGGGTGCCGCGGGGGTAGCGCAGGCGATCGAAGAACCAGCGGATGCCGAGGGAGAGCGCCGTGGCGGCCGCCCGCGGCGACCAGCGGAACAGCTCCAGCAGGCGGTTCACCTCCGCCCGGCGCACCATGAGCGTGCCGCCGAACAGGGCGAACTCCGGCACGGGCGGCCGGACGCGCCGGAAGTCCTCGTAGCCCAGGCGGCGCCCGTCGAAGGTCTCCGGCTCCAGGGCGCGGCCGACACCGGCTCCGTCCTCCTCGGGGTGGTAGTCGACCACCGTGCGGGAATGCCAGAACCGCACTCCCAGGTCGTGGAACCAGTCGATCATCTCGGGGCCGCGGTCGAGGTAGGCCTCCCGGATCTCACGGGGCGCCTTGTCGCCGACCACCGCGTCGAGGTAGCGCGAGGCCTCCGCTCTCTCGTCCGCGAGCCCCTGTGCGCGCTGATGACGGTGACCGGGCACCCAGCAGGTGCCGGCGGAGTAGGCGGTCGTCCCCCCGAGGTACTCGGTCTTCTCGAGCACCAGCGTCTCCAGCCCGCTCGCGGCGGCGGTGACGGCGGCCGACAGGCCTGCGGCCCCGGTGCCGAGCACGAGAAGATCGACGACCGTGTCGCCGGGGCGCGCCGTCGCGGCGACCGCGCTCTCGGCATGCGGGGTGCGGGGGGTCGTGGCGGTCATGAGCGCTCTCCTTCGACGACGATGTGCCCGGCCGCCTCCGCGGCGGGCGAGGGACGGGTCCGATCGACGCGCTCCAGCAGGTCTCGGGTGCTCCGAGCGACCCGGCGGGCGTAGGCGAGCGGACGCAGGCGCGCCTGCAGGCGCGCGTGGGGGATCTCGACGCTCACGGGAGTGCCGGGTGGTACGGCCTCGAGGAGCCCCGCCAACGGCAGCCCGCCTTCGCCGACCAGCAGCCGCTGCGCGCGGGCTTCGCCTTGCAGTGCGGCCACCCGGTCGTCGCCGCACGGGGCGGTCGGCGGCGCGTCGCACAGTTGGAGCACCGGCACGAGCGAGGCTTCGAGGCCGCGGATGTCGTCGAGCGACGATCCGCCCCGCCAGATGTGGAGCGGGTCGAGCATGAGGGCCGCGCCGGTCTCGCGGGCGATCGCGGCGGCGTCGTCGACGCGGCCGACGGGTTGGTAGGAGATCGGCTCCAGCAGCGGGCGGATGCCGTGGGCCGCGGCATCCTGTGTCAGCCCCGCGAGCGTGTCGATCAGCCGTGCGCGGTCGGGGTCGGCCCCGGTGACCGTCAGCGCCGACGCGCCGAGGGCGGCACCGGCTTCGAGGGCGGGGAGCCACTGTTCGCGTCCGACCCCGGCAGTGAGCGGCAGGAACTCGACGTCGCGGACGGTCAGTCCCGTGTGCTGGAGTCTCGCGAGCGTCTCGGCGAGCATCGGCGAGCCCGGTCGCATGTCGAACGCGCGTTCCTGGGTCGTGACGGCCCGGACGCGGATGCCGACGAAGCCGAAGCCGGCCGCGGCCGCGATGTCGACCAGCTCGGGCGGCGTGAGCGTCAGCAGCGTGAGGTGCGCCACCCCCATCTCGCGCATCACCGGACCACCGCCGTCTCGATGCGGGCGAGGTCGCGTCCGACGACGTAGCCGAAGGTCAGCGCGGGCCCGATGTTGACGCCGCCGGCGGGGTAGTGGCCGCCCATGACGTTGGCCTGGTCGGCGCCGACGGCGTAGAGCCCCGGGATGGGGCGGTCGTCGGCATCCACGACGCGCGCGCTCGCATCGGTGGCCAACCCCGCGAAGGTGCCGAACGAGCCGGGCAGCACGCGGACGGCGTAGAACGGCCCCTTCTCGAGGGGGGCGAGCGAGGGGTTCGGCGTGACGGAGGCGTCACCGCCGTAGCGGTTGAAGGCGGTGCGTCCCCGCCCGAACCGGGTGTCGACGCCGGCGCGGGCGTCGCGGTTGAACTCCGCGACGGTGCGTTCGAGTCCGTCCGGATCGATCCCGCATCGCGCGGCGAGCTCGCGCAGGGTCGGCGCCTTCACGAGGTAGCCGTTGCGCAGGTAGGGCAGCAGTGGCACGGGGCGCGGCCGGGCCATGCCGAGCGGGAACCGTCGCACGAAGGTCGCGTCGGCGATCTGCCACGACTGGACCGGCTCGCCCGCCGGCACCGCCGCGAACATGCCGGTCACGTAGTCGTAGTACCCGTTGGCCTCGTTGACGAACCTCTCGCCCGTGCTGATGACGCCGATGCTGCCGGGCTTGGCGCGGTCCATGATGTGTGGGAACACGCCGGTGCGCCCCGTCGTGCGATAGGTGATGAGCGACACGGGGCACCACGCGCCGGCGGCGGCGCCCTGCTGGAGGCGTCCGCCGACGCTCTCTCCGAGCGAGATGCCCGTGCCGTCGGCGGTCGCCGGTGCCAGGGTCCAGTGCTCCGTGCCCGTGGGGGTGCGGGGGAACCGGTCGCGCCGACGTTCGACGTCGTTCGGGAAGCCTCCGGCGGCCAGCACGACGCCGGCGCGCGCGACGAAGGTGCGTTCTCCGTCCGGCGTCTGGGTGACGACGCCGGTGACACGGCCCTCGGCATCCGTCGTCAGCGCGCGGGCGGGGGAGCTGACGCGGATCTCGACTCCCGCGTCCTCCGCGGACTGCAGCAGTCTGCCCACCAGGGCGGTGCCGTTGACCAGCTGCATGCCGCGGCGGTGGAGCACGAGATCGACGAGGTGGAGCCCGACCCGCCACGTGCAGTGCCACAGACCCCGCAGGTCGCCGCGGGCCGCCGCGAGGAACGCGCCGAGGTCCGGTCCGGCCATGATCCCCATCCCGAGGAAGGACGTCTCGTAGAGCTGACCGCGAAGGAGCGCCCGCACCGAGCGGCTGAGCCGGCGCGCGTTGATCGGTTTCGGGGCGGCGGAGCGGTTGCCGGTGCCGGCATGGGGCAGATCGCCGTAGATGTCGTGGATCTTCGAGCCGGGCACGAACTCGAGCGCGGTCCGGGTGTGGAAGAACTCGATCATCTCGGGGGCCGCCTCCAGGAAGGCCCGCACCCGGTCCTCCTGGTAGTCGTCCCCGAGCACGGCACGCAGGTAGGCGCTGACGTCGTCCAGCGACTCATCGACGCCTTCGCGGGTGGCGAGCAGTGACCGCGGTGCCCACAGCCACCCGCCCGACCATGCCGTCGCGCCTCCGCAGACCTCCGCCGCCTCGAGCACGAGCACGGAGCTTCCGCCGTGAGCGGCGGTCACGGCGGCGGCGAGCCCACCTGCTCCCGCACCCACGACGACGACGTCGTACTCCGAGACGGGCGATGTCTGCATCAGGGGTCCTCCGTTGGCTCCGCGATGATCATGATCCCGAGGGACACAAACTGTGACGTTTGGTGTATATAATCAGGGATCGATCGTGTAGAAAAGAAGATATAGCGGTCGTGTGCGTCGTGCAACCCGCGTCCAGAGGTCGGCGCGCGGAGAGCGTTGTCGTTATGCACGGCGATGCGGCTGGCCTCCCGCGTCGGACGCCCCTAGATTCGATCTCGTGGACGAGCACGACCCGCGTACCGAACCCGACCCGATCACCGAAGCGATCTGCATCCTCGGCTACGACTGAGCAGCCGGGTCCCGCCGTCCTGCCCGGATAGGCTGAGGACTCGTGACACCTCCGACGACGCACCGGCTGCCCGCCGGCGTCGCCCTCGGGGGTGCCGTGCTCGTCGGTGTGCTGACGGCCATCCAGGCGCGCATCAACGGCCAGCTCGGTCTGCACATCGGCGACGGCTTCGTCGCCGCCGTCGTCTCTTTCGCCTCCGGCTTGGCCGTGCTCGTCGTGCTCTCCGCCGTCCTGCCGGCCGGCCGTCGCGGCGTCACGGCGCTCGTCCTCGGCATCCGTGCGCGCACGATCCCCTGGTGGATGCTGGGGGGCGGCCTGGCCGGAGCGCTCACCGTCGCCACGCAGGGGCTCGCCGTCGCGGTCATCGGCGTGTCGCTGTTCACCGTGGGCGTCGTCGCCGGGCAGACGCTCAACGGACTCGTCCTCGACCGCATCGGCTACGGCCCGGCCGGCGTCGTCGCCGTCACCATGCCGCGTGTCGCGGGCGGCATGCTCGCGCTCGTCGCCGTCGGCATCTCCCTGCAGGGCGGCGTGCTCGACCGCATCCCGTGGTGGATGCTGCTGCTGCCGTTCCTGGCGGGCGTCGGCATCGCGTGGCAGCAGGCGACCAACGGACGACTTCGTCAGCGCGTGGGCACGCCCCTGACGGCGACCTTCGTCAACTTCCTGGGCGGGACGATCGTGCTCGCGATCGCGGCGGCCGTCCACGTCGCGCTGGTGGGACCGCCCGCCGAGCTCCCCTCGGCCGGCTGGCTGTACCTCGGAGGCGTCGTCGGTGTCGCCTACATCTTCCTGTCGGCGGCTCTCGTCGCCCACACGGGTGTGCTGCTGCTGGGCCTGGGGGTGGTCGTCGGCCAGCTCGGCACCGCGTTCGCGATCGACGCGCTGTGGCCCGCCGATTCGGGCCCGGGCTGGGTCACGGAGCTGCTGATGGTGCTCGTGGCCGGGACGTCCGTCGTCATCGCCGCCGCGCCGTGGCGGCGCCGGCGGACTAGTCCTTCTTCTTCTTCTTGACCTTCTTCTTCGCCTTCGCCTTCGCCGCGGCGGCGTCCGCCTTCTCGCCGGAGACCGTCGCCGCCGGCATCCGCGTCAGGTGCGATCGAGGGTCGACCGAGGTCCGCCGTCCCGGGCGCGCGCCCTGCGGCTTGCCGCCGACGTAGAGCCACCCGAGCAGCTCCTCGTCCGTGCCGAGACCGTGCGCCTTCGCGACGGCCTTGGCGCGGGTGTAGCGACCCGTGCGCCAGATCACGCCCCAGCCCGCTTCGTCCAGCAGCAGGCTCAGCATGTGCGCGACGCCCGAGGCGACGGCCTCCTGCTCCCAGCGGGGCACCTTGTCGCTCTTGCGGTAGCTGGCGACGATCGCGAGCACGAGCGGTGCCCGCAACGGCTTCGTCGAGGGCTTGTCGTCGCCCTCGGCCGTCGCGATGGCCGCACCGAGGGCCAGCCGGTCATCGCCGCGCAGCTCGATCACCCGCCACGGGCGCAGAGACGAGTGGTCGGCGACCCGGCCGGCCGCCGACACCAGGGTGAGCAGCTCGGCACGGGTCGGGGCGGCATCCGTCACCTTCGACCACGACCGCCGCCCGCGCACCGCCGCGAGGGCGGGGTAGTCGGTGACTGCGTCGATCACGACGCGTCCGCCTCGCCCTGCGGCGTGAACGAGAGCGACAGCGAGTTCATGCAGTACCGGTCGCCGGTGGGCGTGCCGAAGCCGTCGGGGAAGACGTGGCCCAGGTGGGACCCGCAGTTCGCGCAGCGGACCTCCGTACGCACCATGCCGTGGCTGCGATCCTCGATGAGCTCCACGGCCTCCGGCCGCACCGACTCGTAGAAGCTCGGCCACCCGCAGTGCGAGTCGAACTTCGTGCCGCTCTGGAAGAGCTCGGCGCCGCACGCGGCGCACGTGTAGAGACCCGCGCGGCTCTCGTCGAGGAGCTCGCCGGTCCATGCGCGCTCCGTCCCTGCCTGACGGAGGACGGCGTACTGCTCGGGGGTCAGCTCCGAACGCCACTGCTCGTCGGTCTTGGTGACGTGGTAGGTCATATCTGGCTCCTTAGTCCACCTCCATTCAACCCGACGTCGCGGGGGCGTGCTCCGTCCCGGCGAGAATGGAGCCCGTGGATGCAGAGATCGCCGCGGTCGCGGAACGCTACGCGCGCTTCGCGCGGAAGGAGGCGCCCGGGCGCTCGGCCGTGTACGCCGACTGGGCGGCCGGCGTCGCCGCAGACCGGACGGTGCAGTCCGTCCTGGCGCGGATCGCCCCGATGCACCGTCAGCCGCCGCTCGTCTTCGCCGTCGCGCGCCTGCTGGGCTCCGGCGAGCCGCCCTACGCGGTGTGGCGGGAGTGGCTCCTGCGCCACGCCGACGAGGTCGTCGGGGAGTGCGCCCGCCGGTCGCTCCAGACGAACGAGCCGCTGCGGTGCGCCGCTCTGCTGCCCGCGCTCAGCCTGATCGACGGGCCGATCGCCCTGCTCGAGATCGGTGCGAGCGCCGGACTCTGCCTCTACCCCGACCGCTACTCCTACCGTTACGCGACGCCGGACGGCGAGATCGCCCTCGACCCCGACGACGGCACGTCGGAGGTGGTCCTGCGCAGCGTGCTGCGCGGCCCGCTCGTACCGCCGCTGCGCTCTCCGACGATCGTCTGGCGCGCCGGGATCGACCTGGCACCGCTCGCGCCGACCGATCCCGCGACGACCGCCTGGCTGACCGGTCTCGTCTGGCCGGGCGAGGAGGGCCGCGTCGAACGCGTCGCCGACGCGCTGCGCATCGCGGCGGCCGACCCGCCGCTGCTCCTCGCCGGCGACGGCTCCGCCCAGCTGGCCCGCGCCGTCGCCGCGGCGCCGCGGGAGGCGACACTCGTCATCCAGACCCCGGGGGTGCTGGCCCACATCCCGTGGGATGCCCGCCACGTCCTCATCGACGACGTGCGCGCTGCGGGACGGTGGATCACCCTCGACGCCCCGACGCTGCATCGCGGCTGGCAGGCGGGAGCGCACGCGCAGGAGCCGTCGTCGGACGGGTTCGCCCTCGCCCTCGACGGGCGCATCGTGGCGATGGCCGATCCGCTCGGCTCCTGGCTGGAGTGGCGCGAGGGGGAAACGTCCTCGCCGCGTTAGCGTGAAGTGTGCCCCTCGCCGACCGTGACCGCCTGCTCCTCGACTTCGAGTCGCGCTGGAGCGGTCACGATGCGGCCAAGGAGGAGGCGATCCGCGCGGAGCTCGGGCTCGCGCCGGCGCGCTACTACCAGCTCCTCGGCCGGGTCGTCGACCAGCCGGACGCGGCCGCCTACGATGCGATGCTCGTGCACCGGCTGCGCCGGTTGCGCGAGGCACGCGAACGCGAGCGCGCAGGCCGCGCCGCCGTTCCCGCGGTTCCCACGGGAACGGGCCGATAGCATTCTGTGGTGCCGAGAACCCCCGCTCACCAGGACCGCTTCGATGATCTGCCCCTCGACGGGGGCCGCATCGGTGCTCATCGCGCCGAGAACCCGCGGATGCGCGGGGGCGTGGTGGTGCTGTGGTCGGCGATCGCGATCGTCGTCCTCGTCGCCGTCGGCATCTTCGGCACGCTGGTCGCGACGGGCCGCGTGACCCTGTTCCCGACGCCGAGCGCGACCCCGACGCCGATCGCGACGGCCGAGCCCGTCGTCGACACGTCGTTCAAGGTGACCGTGCTCAACGCCACCACGCAGTCGGGGCTCGCCGGCGCGCTCGCCCAGACCATCGTGGCCGCCGGCTGGGCCGCCGACGACGTCACGGCCGGCGATGCCGGCTCGACGGGGTTCGAGACCACCACCGTGTTCTATTCGGATCCCGCCGAGGAGGGCGCCGCCCGCGGCCTCGCGCAGGTCATCGGCGGTGCGACGGTCTCCCTCAGCGACGCCTATGCGGGGCTGGCCGGCGGCGACGGCAGCACGCTGCTGGTCGTCGTGATCGGCGCCGATCGCACGGATGCCGGCGCCACGCCGGCCGGCTGACACCGCGCGGACGCGACCTCCGCGGGGGAGTGTTTCACGCGTGTGAACACTTCGATGCGCGCGTGTCAACAGTTGCCGGATCGGCGTTTTCGCGCCGCGAGCGCTGGTTAGCATTGCGACGTCCCACCGCAGCATCAGGAGATTCGCATGGCCCAGGGTACCGTCAAGTGGTTCAACGCCGAGAAGGGTTTCGGCTTCATCACCGTCACCGATGGCCAGGACGTCTTCGTCCACTACTCCAACATCGACATGTCCGGATTCCGGGTGCTCGAGGAGGGGCAGACGGTCGAGTTCACCGTCGGTGCCGGTCAGAAGGGCCCGCAGGCCGAGTCGGTCCGCGTCGTCGCCTGACCCCGCGTCGACCCTCCTCCCGCGCGCCCTCGGCGGCGGTTCGGCGCGTGTCGCCGCGCCGGGCGTCGGCGGCTTGCACTCGTCATGCCAGAGTGCCAGAATGAGTTAGCACTCCATCCTCGCGAGTGCTAAAGACTCATCCTCACGTCCGGGAGGGACGACACACTTATGGCAAAGATCATCGCTTTCGACGAGGAGGCCCGCCGCGGCCTCGAGCGTGGCCTGAACATCCTGGCCGACGCCGTCAAGGTGACCCTGGGCCCCCGCGGTCGCAACGTCGTGCTCGAGAAGAAGTGGGGCGCCCCCACGATCACGAACGACGGCGTCTCGATCGCCAAGGAGATCGAGCTCGACGACCCGTACGAGAAGATCGGCGCGGAGCTCGTCAAGGAGGTCGCCAAGAAGACGGACGACGTCGCCGGTGACGGCACGACCACCGCGACCGTCCTCGCCCAGGCGCTCGTTCGCGAGGGCCTGCGCAACGTCGCCGCCGGGGCCGACCCCATCTCGCTCAAGAAGGGCATCGAGAAGGCCGTCAAGGCTCTCTCCGACGAGCTGCTCGCATCGGCGAAGGAGGTCGAGACCAAGGAGGAGATCGCCGCCACGGCATCCATCTCCGCCGCCGACCCCGAGATCGGCGCGCTGATCGCCGAGGCGATCGACAAGGTCGGCAAGGAGGGTGTCGTCACCGTCGAGGAGTCGAACACCTTCGGCACCGAGCTCGAGCTCACCGAGGGCATGCGCTTCGACAAGGGCTACATCAACCCCTACTTCGTCACCGACCCGGAGCGTCAGGAAGCGGTGTTCGAGGACCCGTACATCCTCATCGCGAACCAGAAGATCTCCAACATCAAGGACCTGCTGCCGATCGTCGACAAGGTGATCCAGGAGGGCAAGGAGCTCGTCATCATCGCGGAGGACGTCGAGGGTGAGGCTCTCGCGACCCTCGTGCTCAACAAGATCCGCGGCATCTTCAAGTCGGTCGCCGTCAAGGCCCCCGGCTTCGGCGACCGTCGCAAGGCCCAGCTGCAGGACATCGCGATCCTCACCGGTGGCCAGGTCATCACGGAGGAGGTCGGTCTCAAGCTCGAGAACGCCACCACCGACCTGCTCGGCAAGGCGCGCAAGGTCATCGTCACCAAGGACGAGACCACGATCGTCGAGGGTGCCGGCGAGTCCGCGCAGATCGAGGGTCGCGTGACCCAGATCAAGCGCGAGATCGAGAACACCGACAGCGACTACGACCGCGAGAAGCTGCAGGAGCGCCTCGCCAAGCTCGCCGGCGGCGTCGCCGTCATCAAGGCGGGTGCGGCCACCGAGGTGGAGCTCAAGGAGCGCAAGCACCGCATCGAGGACGCCGTCCGCAACGCGAAGGCGGCCGTCGAGGAGGGCATCGTCCCCGGTGGTGGCGTCGCGCTCATCCAGGCCGGCAAGCGTGCGTTCGAGAAGCTCGAGCTCACAGGCGACGAGGCCACCGGTGCGAACATCGTCAAGGTCGCCATCGAGGCCCCGCTGAAGCAGATCGCGCTGAACGCCGGTCTCGAGCCCGGTGTCGTCGCGAACAAGGTGTCGGAGCTGCCCGTCGGACAGGGCCTGAACGCGGCCACCGGCGAGTACGTCGACATGTTCGCCGCCGGCATCATCGACCCGGCCAAGGTCACGCGCTCGGCGCTGCAGAACGCCGCGTCGATCGCGGGTCTGTTCCTCACCACCGAGGTCGTCGTCGCCGACAAGCCCGAGAAGGCTGCCGCGCCCGCCGGTGACCCCACGGGTGGCATGGACTTCTGAGTCCGACCCTCATCGGAAAGGCCCCTCCTCGGAGGGGCCTTTCTGCGTTCCCGGATGCCGTCAGCGGAACAGGCCCGCCGCCGCGACCTCGGTCTGCGCGTACTGCGCGCCCGCGTGACCGAGGGCGGTCCCGATGTCGGTGAGGGCGCTCTCCAGCTCGGTCTGCGCGCTGCGCCAGCGATCGACGAGACTCTGGAATGCGACGGCGGCGCCACCGGTCCAGGTGCCTTGGAGCTGGGTGAGCTGACCCAGCATCGCGGCGGTCTCGGCCTGGAGCCGGTCGGCGGTGCCGCGGATCGCACCGGTGGCGGCGAGGACGGCGTCCGCATCGACGCTGAAGGCGGTCATGGGATCTCCTTTCGACGGGGCCCCCACGCTACGGGGCGCGCGTGGCCGCGCGCGGGGCGGGCACCGCTCCCGTGGACGGCGTCGGGCGCCAGCCGTGCGGGGAGGAGGCGGCGCCCTCAGGAGTCCGCGTGGAGGCGCGGCAGCGGCTGGGTCTCGATGAACAGGTGCTCGGCGGCATCCCGCGCCTGGGCCAGCGGGAAGGCCACCCGGAAGGTGGCGCCGCCGCCGGGCGTCTCGCTGACCACGATGGATCCGTGCAACGCCTCGACCACGGAGGCGACGATCGAGAGCCCGAGGCCCGAGCCTCCCGTCTCGCGCGTGCGGGAGGTGTCGGCGCGCCAGAACCGCTGGAAGATCTTGTCGCGGAGCTGGGGCGGGATGCCGTCGCCGTGGTCGATGACCGAGATCCAGCCCATGCCCGCCGGCTCGTCGACCCCCACGGCCAGCTCCACCGGCGAGCCCTCCGGCGTGTAGCGGCGGGCATTGCCCAAGAGGTTCGCCACCACCTGGCGGATGCGGTTCTCGTCGCCGAGCACGATGGGCTCCCTCGCCGCCAGAACGGGAGGCCGTTCCGCCGGCGCGGGCGTGCCGGTCTCTTCGCCCGGGCGCGGGCGCCGACGCAGCAGCGCGCCGATCGCGGCCGTCGGCGGACGGCGCCGCGTCGGCGAGCTGCTCGTCGGGGGAGCGGACGCGGGGCGCAGCAGTCGCGGCGCGGGAGCGTCGTCCAGGAACGACACCGTCCGCTCCGGCGCGGTCGCCCGGGCATCGAGCACCGCGTCGCGCGCGATCGGGCGCAGGTCGACGGGGGCGACGACGATGTCGCGGCGCTCGTCGAGGCGGGCGAGGGCGAGGAGGTCCTCGACGAGGCCGCCCATCCGGATCGCCTCCTTCTCGATGCGCTCCATGGACTGCGCCGTCTGCTCGTCGCCCGAGATCGCCCCCATCCGGTACAGCTCCGCATAGCCGCGCACGGTCACGAGCGGGGTGCGCAGCTCGTGGCTGGCATCGCCGATGAAGCGTCGCATCTGCAGCACGGTCGCATCGCGCTGCCCGAGGGCGTGGTCGACCCGGTCGAGCATCGCATTGATGGCGGTTTTGAGCTTGCCCACCTCGGTGCCCGGGGCGATGTCGCCCATGCGCTGACCGAAGTCACCGCGTGCGATCGACATGGCCGTCTGCTCGACCTGTCCGAGACTGCGGAACGCGAGCGTCACGAGCCACCGGGTGAGCAGGGCGCTGGCGAGGATCGTCAGGATGGCGAGGATGCTGTAGATGCCGACGAAGCTGGCCACGGTCTGGGTGACCGGAGTCAGCGGCAGCGCGAGCAGCTGCACGTTGTTCTCCCGCGCCCCCGGGATCTGCAGCACGTCCACGGCGGCGTGGTACACCGTCTCGCCGTCGGCGGAGAACAGCTCGAACGGTGCCGTGCCCTGCATGAGCGTCCGATCGAGACCGAAGGTCGCCGGAAACACCGGACCGTCGCTCTGGGCCGGCCCGCCGGTGGCCAGCAGGGTGCCGTCCGGGCCGTAGACGGCGATGGAGAACGAGGTGAGCGGGGGGTAGTCGGCCGGCTCGAACTGCGCGACGCCCTCGACCACCTCGACGTTGAGCAGGCTGCTGGCCTGATCGAGCGTGACGGTCTGGCTGATCGACTGGTCGCGTTCGGCGATCTGGGCGTTGCGGAGGAAGACGGCCGTTCCGAAACCGGCCGCGAGCAGGCCCACGGTGAGCACCGCGACCGTGACGCCCGTCACCTTGGCGCGCAGGCTGATGCCGCGCCACCACGACGTCAGGCGATCGTTCTTCTTCGCGTGCGCCGCGTACACCCCGTCCACCGTCATGGGCGGGCGGTCAGGAGGACTTGCCGGCCTTCAGCATGTAGCCGAAGCCGCGCTTGGTCTGGATGAGCGGCTCCGACGAGTACGGGTCGATCTTGCGACGCAGGTAGGAGATGTAGCTCTCGACGATGCCGGCATCGCCGTTGAAGTCGTACTCCCACACGTGATCGAGGATCTGCGCCTTGCTGAGCACCCGGTTCGGGTTGAGCATCAGATAGCGCAGCAGCTTGAACTCGGTCGGCGACAGATCGATGGAGACGTCGCCGACGGTCACGTCGTGCGTGTCCTGGTCCATCGTGAGCTCACCGGCACGGATGGTGGACTCCTCGTCGGCCTGCATCGTACGGCGCAGGATGGCCTGCAGACGCGCGACGATCTCGTCCAGCGAGAACGGCTTGGTGACGTAGTCGTCGCCGCCGGCGTTGAGCCCCTCGATCTTGTCCTCGGTCTCGTCCTTCGCCGTCAGGAACAGGATCGGGGCGGTGTATCCCGCGCCCCGCAGACGCTTGGTGACGCTGAACCCGTTCATGTCGGGAAGCATGACGTCGAGGATGATGAGGTCGGGTTCCTCCTCGAGGACGGCCGAGATGGTCTGGGCGCCGTTGGCGACGGCGCGCACCTGATAGCCGGCGAACCTCAGGCTCGTGACCAGCAGGTCCCGGATGTTCGGTTCGTCGTCCACGACGAGGATGCGCGGTGCGGTCATAGGCCCATCCTGGCATCGCAACCCTTCCCTTTGCTGGATATCGGCGAAGATGGATGAATGACGACGCCCGCGCCGCAGGTCCCCGTCCCTCCGTCATCACCGCTGTTCGCGCCACCGATGCCGCCCGTCACGCCGCCGATCGCGCGTCCGGCCCGTGCTCTCCCGGGCGATGCCCTCGTCGGCGGCCTCGCCTTCCACCGGCTGATCTTCGCGCGGCGGCGCTCGGGCTGGTGGACGCCGCTGGTCACCGGCATCCTGGGCCTGGCGATCTACGTCGCCTTCCTCGTGTTCGCCATGGTCGTCGTCGGCATCGCGCTGTTCCGCGACCCGGAGCGGCTGGACAGCCTCGCGCGCCTGGGCCAGTCGGGCGGCGTCGACATGGGCGACCCGCTGATGGTCGCGATCCTGCTCGGCACGATCGCCCTGATGCTGCCGGCCTACATCCTGGCGTCGCTGATCGTGAACGGGCGGCGCCTCGGGCTCGTCTCGTCGGCCGCGGGCCGGCTGCGCTGGCGATGGATGCTGCTGTGCGGCGCTCTCGCCGTCGGCGTCTCGGCCGTGCTGACCGCGGTGGGGTTCCTGCTCCCCGGCGGCATGGAGGAGCCGGTCGCGGGCGGCCCGGCTCCGACCTGGCCGATCACCGCGGTGGTCGTGCTGCTGCTCGTGCCGGTGCAGGCGGCCGCGGAGGAGTACATCTTCCGCGGATATCTCATGCAGGCCATCGGGCGATGGCTGCGGCATCCGGCGTTCGCCATCCTGCTGCCCGTGCCGCTGTTCGTCCTCGGCCACGGCTACGACGTGCTGGGCCAGATCGGCGTGGGGCTGTTCGCGGTCGCCGCCGGCTGGCTCACGTGGCGCACCGGGGGCCTGGAAGCTGCCATCGCGCTGCACGTGGTGAACAACCTGACGGCGTTCCTGCTGTCGCTCGCGTCGGGATCGAGCCCGACGGAGAGCACGACCGGCATCGTCAGCTTCCTGTGGTCGTTCCTGCTGATCGGCGGCTACGTCGCGGTGGTCGAGTGGATGCTGGTGCGTCGACCGCTGCCGCGGACGCTGCTGCTGCCGCCGCCCGCTCCCGCGTGGTGAGCATCCCGCTCGTCGGGGCGTTTCGACTCGCTCCGCTCGCTCAACGACCGGGGGTGTGGGGGGCGTCCGGGCGTTGAGCGAGGAGCGCAGCGACGAGTCGAAACGCGGGGGCGTCCGGGCGTTGAGCGAGGAGCGCAGCGACGAGTCGAAACGCGGTGCGGTTCCGGGCGTTGAGCGAGGGGCGCAGCGACGAGTCGAATCGCGGTGCGCTACGCGGCGGCGATGCCCTCGGCATCCAGGATCGTGTAGCTGTACCCCTGCTCGGCGAGGAAGCGCTGCCGGTTCTGGGCGAAGTCCTGGTCGACGGTGTCGCGGGCGATGAGCGTGTAGAAGCTGGCGGTGTGCCCGTTCGACTTGGGACGCAGCAGGCGGCCCAGACGCTGCGCCTCCTCCTGGCGCGAGCCGAAGGATCCCGACACCTGGATCGCGACCGACGCGTCGGGCAGATCGATCGAGAAGTTCGCGACCTTCGAGACGACCAGCACGGGCACGCGGCCCTCCCGGAATGCGGCGAACAGCTCCTCGCGCTCGTCGACGGGCGTCGCGCCGGTGATCTTGGGGGCGTCCAACGCCTCGGCGAGAACGTCGATCTGGTCGAGGTACTGCCCGATCACCAGGATCTGCTCTCCGCTGTGGCGGGCCACGAGGTCCTTCACGACGCCGATCTTGGCGTGCGCGGTGGCGGCCAGGCGGTAGCGCTCGTCATCGGCGGATGCGGCGTACTCGAGGCGGTCGGAGGGCGGCAGGTCCACGCGGACCTCGTAGCAGACGGCGGGGGAGATGAAGCCCTGGGCCTCGATCTCCTTCCACGGCGCGTCGAAGCGCTTGGGGCCGATGAGGCTGAACACGTCGCCCTCGCGGCCGTCCTCGCGCACGAGCGTCGCCGTCAGGCCCAGGCGGCGGCGCGCCTGCAGATCGGCGGTGAGCTTGAACACGGGTGCGGGCAGCAGGTGCACCTCGTCGTAGACGATGAGTCCCCAGTCGAGCGCGTCGAGCAGCGCGAGGTGGGCGTACTCGCCCTTCCGCTTCGCCGTCAGGATCTGGTAGGTCGCGATCGTGACCGGCTTGACCTCCTTGGTCTGGCCGGAGTACTCGCCGATCTCCTCGGGCGTGAGCGACGTGCGCTTGAGCAGTTCGTCGCGCCACTGGCGGGCGCTGACGGTGTTGGTCACGAGGATCAGGGTGGTGGTCTTCGTCTCGGCCATCGCGGCCGCGCCGACGAGGGTCTTGCCCGCGCCGCAGGGGAGCACGACGACGCCGGAGCCGCCCTCGCTGAAGATGTCGACCGCCTGGCGCTGATAGGGGCGGAGGGTCCAGCCGTCCTCGTGCAGGTCGATCTCGTGCGGCGTCCCGGGCGTGTAGCCCGCGTGGTCCTCGGCCGGCCAGCCGATCTTCAGCAGCTCCTGCTTGATGTGCCCCCGTGCCCACGCGTCGATGAGGTACGTGTCGGGGGACGGGCGTCCGACCAGCAGTGGCTGGATGCGCTTGTTCTTGCCGACCTCGGCGAGCACCGCGGGGTCGGTGCCGCGCAGCACGAGCGCGCCCTCGGCATCCCGCTCGATGACGAGCCGCCCGTAGCGGTTCACGGTCTCGCGGATGTCGATCGACACCGAGGCGGGCACGGGGAAGCGCGACCAGCGATCGAGCGTCGCCAGCATGTCGTCGGCCGTGTGGCCGGCCGCGCGCGCGTTCCACAGCCCCAAGCGTGTGACGCGATAGGTGTGGATGTGCTCGGGTGCGCGCTCGAGCTCGGCGAAGATCGCGAGCTCGTGTCGCGCCGTCTCCGCCTGTGGGTGCGCGACTTCGAGCAGCACGGTGCGGTCGCTTTGCACGATGAGGGGGCCGTCAGCCATAGCGTCCCAGTCTACCGGCGTCGGCGCGGGTGCCGGTCGGTCGTCCCGGCGGCGGATGCCGCGGGGTCGCTCAGACCGCTCAGGCGGGGCGGATGCCGCTGATGCTCGAGACGGGGAGGGTGCGTTCCACGTCGACCGTACGATCCAGTCCGCGCAGGCGCCCGCCGCCGAGACCGGTGGCCTCGATGATGAACTCGCGGTCGCTGCCGTCGGGCATGCGCACCGCGACCACGATGGTCGCGCGGGCGCGGACGGCCTGGTCGAGCTCACGGCCGAGCCACGCGGCGTCGGCGTCCTCCGACGGTGCGGCGCGCAGGCGGGAGAGCAGGACGGCGTAGGTCTCCTCCCGCGGGGCGGCGGCGGGAGGCGCCGATGCGAGGCGATGGCGGTCGAGGCGGCGTCGCCGTCCGCCGGCATCCACGGCCACCACCGGGTAGCGGGCGTCGGCGATCATCCAGAAGGCCGTGTCGGCTCCGCTGCGGGTCACGAGGTCGGCGCCCTCCGGCACGAGGCCCAGGGGACGCAGGGCCTGGTCGACGGCGAGCGTGCGCAGCAGGGCGTCGTCGTCGCTCGTGACACGGGTGCGGCCCTCGCTGTCGGGGCCGACGCGGATCGTGCCGTGGGTGCGGGCCGTCCGCTCGATCTCGTAGGCCAGCGGCTGGGGGAGCCCGGTGAGGGAGAGCTCCGTGAGGAACTCGCGCAGGGACTCGGCGCTCTCGCCCGAGGTGAGCGCGTCGGCGATCGTCTCCGGCGTGAACCGGTAGGTGGATGCCTGGGCGTGCGATTCGCGGCGGGCGACGGAGCGCAGCCGCATGTCCAGGTGGGGAGCGAGCGGTCCGGGAGCGATGGCCGTCAGGTCGTTCTGCAGGTAGACCCGATCGACCTCGCCCGGGAGCAGCCCCGCCAGGGCGTCGAGGTCGAGCGCACCGGTCACCGGGGTGTCGTCGCCCGCCGCGGCGAACACGTCGCGCGCCCAGTTCGTCGGGCGGCCGGCATCGTCGAGGAGCGCCCATCGCCCGAGCAGCGCGCGCAGCGCGGCGGCGCGCTCCGACCACGCCGAGTCGAACGGGTACGCCGCCGCCCAGGCGTAGGGCGGCAGCCAGCCGCCGCCGCGCCGGCGCACACCACGCGGGAGCGCGTCCAGCAGCGCCGCCGCGACCTCCGCCCAGCGCGAGAGGGTGTCGCTGTGCAGCCACTGCGCTCCGCGCGGGGTCACCAGCCACGTCTTGTCCTGCCCGGACAGCAGCCCCGTGCGTTCGGCGATCACGACCAGTTCGTCGGCCGCGACGGCGTCGTCGACGATGCCGGCCTCGATGAGGCGGCGCCGGTCGGCGGCGCCGAGCGTGCCGGCGCCGATCCGCCCGAAGGGATGGGCGAGCGCGGCGTGGAGGATGTCGGCGAGCGAGCCGAGCGAGGCGAAGGCCCGCTCCGCGGCGCCGGCATCGTCCGACCCCTCGGCGGCGGGCGGGGCGACGGCGCCGGATGCCGTGGCGACGCCGCGCCGGCGGATCGTCTCCAAAGCGGTGCGCACCGCCGTGTACGGGGTCCCGTCCGCGTCGATCAGGGCGCGCTCGTGGAGCGTGTCGCGCACGGGGCCGGGCGGGACCGGCCCGTCGCCGGAGAGCGCGTCCACCTCGTCGCCGGTCAGCGCGACGAGCGCGCGGTCGAGGGAGGCGGGGTCCAGGAGCGCCTCGGCCGCGTCGAAGGCGTCGTTCCATCCGACGGTGGGGGCGATGTGCCGGGCGGCGAGCAAGCTCGCCAGCGCGTCGTCGCCGCGCTGCACCAGGTGCTGTGCGAGTGCGCGCGCGTCGGAGGCGGTCACGTCAGCGGCCCTTGCCGACCCGGGCCTTCCGGATGAAGGTCATGATGAGCACCGCCATCAGCAGCGCGAAGGCGACGATGGGCGCGATGTAGACGAGGGTGCCGACGAGCGGCCACAGTCCCTGGCCGAAGTCATCGTGCTTCATGCCGGTCGCCGAGCCGATCATGATCGCGACGAAGCAGACGACCGACAGCAGCAGCAGACCCAGGGACATGAACGCGAGGACGCGGTCGATCCGCCGGACCGGGAGATCGTCGGCGGCGCCGGGAGTGCGAGAGGACGAAGAGGGCATCGGGATCACCCTACTGCGTCCCCGCCGCAGTCGTGGTGGTGCCGTAGGCTGGAGACAGGGGCAGAACGCCCCCATGTCACCGCGTCCGCATGTTCGGGCGCCGATGAGCGAGGTCAGTGCGATGCCCACCGGCAAGGTCAGGTTCTACGACGACGAGAAGGGGTTCGGCTTCATCACCACCGATGACGGCCAGGACGTCTTCCTGCACGCCACGGCCCTCCCCGCGGGCACCGAGGGACTCAAGGCCGGCACGCGCCTGGACTTCGGTGTGGCCGACGGCAAGCGCGGGCTGCAGGCCCTCGCGGTCCGGGTGCTCGACGCGCCCGTGAGCCTCGCCAAGCGCAACCGGATGAAGCCGGACGACATGGCCGTCGTGGTCGAAGACCTCGTCAAGCTGCTCGACAAGGTCGGCGGCGATCTCCGCCACGGCCACTACCCCAATGCGGGTCAGGGCAAGAAGGTCGCGGCGATCCTGCGCAAGGTGGCCGATGAACTCGACGCCTGAGTCCGTCGACTCCGGCGCGGCCGAGCCGGAGGGCTCGGCTCCCGTCGTCGCCGACGAGCGTCTGCTCGCGGCTCACGACCTGGCGCTCGCCGCGCTGTCGGAGATCACCCCCGCCGCCACGGTGGGCGCCCCCGCGGGCTACACCGTCGAGGACGGCGGCGTCGTGTCGTTGCGGTTCGGCAACACGATGGAGGGCTACCCGGGCTGGTACTGGACGGTGAGCCTCGCCGTGGTCGAGGACGCCGAGCCCACCGTGCTGGAGGCTGAGCTGCTGCCGGGCGCGGGCGCGCTGCTGGCTCCCGAATGGGTGCCGTGGGCGGTGCGACTGGCCGAGTACCAGGCCGCACAGGCGGCGCTGGCCGCCGAGCGCGGTGCCGACGCCGAGGACGACGCGGAGAACGAGGACGGCGTGTCCGACGACGACCTCGACGAGCTGGACGACGAGCTCGACGACGTCGACGATCTGGATGCCGCGGACTTCGACGACGACGGGTCGCCGATCCTCCACGCGGGAGACGTCGACGGCGTCGACATCGACGTGCTCGATGACAGCGACGACGACGAGGACGACGACGAGGACTGAGGCCGCTCCGGCCCGCCCCCGTCGCGGACGCTCACCCCACGGGTGACGCGCCGCCCCGGCGGGACTCAGCCGTGCGTGTGCGCGATCGTGTAGTCGATCGCCTTGATCAGCTGACGCACGTCGTCGGGCTCGATCGAGACGAAGGTGGCGATCCGCAGTTGGTTGCGGCCGAGCTTGCGGTACGGCTCGGTGTCGACGATGCCGTTGGCGCGCAGGCTCGCGGCGATGGCCGCGGCATCCACGGTCTCGTCGAAGTCGATCGTGACGACGACCGGCGAGCGGTCGGCGGGGTCGGCGACGAACGGCGTCGCCACGGGCGAGGCCTCGGCCCACGCGTACAGCGCGTTCGACGACTCGGCGGTGCGCGCGGCGGCCCAGCCCAGTCCGCCGTTGCCGTTGATCCACTCGAGCTGCTTGTCGAGCAGGATCAGCGTCGCCACGGCGGGCGTGTTGAGCGTCTGGTTCAGTCGCGAGTTGTCCAGGGCGTTCTTCAGGCTCAGGAACTCGGGGATGTAGCGACCGGATGCCGCCACGCGCTCGATCCGCTCGATCGCCGCGGGGGAGACGGCGGCGAACCAGAGCCCGCCGTCGGAGCCGAGGTTCTTCTGCGGCGCGAAGTAGTAGACGTCGGTCTGCGAGACCGCGAAGTTGATGCCGCCCGCGGCGCTCGTGGCGTCGATCACCGTGAGCGCGCCGTCATCGCCCGCGACGCGAGCGATCGGCGCCGCGACGCCGGTGGAGGTCTCGTTGTGGGGCCACGCGTACACGTCCACGCCCTCGACGGCCTCGGCGACCGTGCGGGTGCCGGCATCCGCCTTGCGGACGTCGGGCGCCTCGAGCCACGGCGCCGCCGCGGCCGCGGCGAACTTCCCGCCGAACTCGCCGAAGACGAGGTTCTGCGCGCGGCGTTCGATCAGGCCGAACGCGGCGGCGTCCCAGAAGGCGGTGGAGCCGCCGTTGCCGACGATGATCTCGTAGCCGTCGGGCAGACGCAGCAGGTCGCTGAGTCCCATCCGCACCTGGCCGACCAGGCTCTTGATCGGAGCCTGGCGGTGCGAGGTGCCCATGAGCACCGAGCCGGGACCGGCCAGGGCAGCCAGCTGCTCCGGGCGGATCTTGGACGGTCCGCAACCGAAGCGACCGTCGGCGGGCAGGATCTCGCGGGGCAGCGTGACGTGGGCCATGCTCCCGATTCTAGGGTGAGCGCGGGGGCGGCCCCGCCGGGACGCCGTGAGAAACGGATAGGCTGGCAGTACACCCACGAACGCGCACCGAGGCCTGCCACATGACCGATCTGATCGACACCACCGAGATGTACCTGCGTACGATCCTCGAGCTCGAGGAGGAGGGCATCGTCCCCCTGCGTGCGCGCATCTCCGAGCGCCTCGGGCACTCCGGGCCCACGGTGTCGCAGACGGTGGGACGCATGGAGCGCGACGGCCTCGTGGTCGTCTCCGACGACCGCTCGCTCGAGCTGACCATCACCGGCCGGCAGAAGGCGGTGGACGTGATGCGCAAGCACCGCCTCGCCGAGCGCCTGCTGAGCGACGTGATCGGTCTGGACTGGGCCTACGTCCACGAAGAGGCCTGCCGCTGGGAGCACGTGATGAGCGAGCTGGTCGAGCGCCGGCTCATCGAGCTGCTCGGTCACCCCACCGAATCGCCCTACGGCAACCCGATCCCCGGGCTGGACCAGCTGGGCGACGTGCCGGCGCGCACCTTCCACGACGGGGTCGTCGGCCTGGTGCGGCTGCTCAACGAGACCGGCGGGCCCGTCAGCGGGACCGTGCGCCGACTCGCGGAGCCGGTGCAGGTCGACCCCGAGCTGCTCGACCAGCTGCGCGACGCGGGCGTGGTGCCCGGCGGGGTCGGAGAGTTCCGTTTCAGCGAGGGCTACGTGCTCGTCCAGATGGCCGGCAAGCCCGACGGACTCGAGCTGCCGGTCGAGGTCGCCTCGCACATCTTCCTCGTCGACGCGGTCCCGCAAGCCTGAGCATCGCCAGGGAAGGGCCTGCGTACGAAGAACTCTGCGTGACTTATTCGTTACCTTCCGCTAGCCTCGAAAAGTCCACGTGGCGAGAAGCCCGCCACGGACCTCCGCACGGATTGCCTCATCGGTTCGTCGTTCGCGCGGTGAAGCCCGTACATCTGTGCCCTGACACCGAGTGCCGACGAACCAGCATCCTGCCCCCGGGGAGGACTGCAGAGGCGCCGGAGGACAATTGGCTGATCAGTTCGACCCGTCGCAGGAGAAACCCGAGTCCGAAGCGACGACACCCACTCTCCGGAGCCGCGCGCGCCGTTTCACGCTCGCCCGCTCCGCATCCACCGCTCCCGCCGTCCGCGCAGACGCCGCCGCGACCCCCGCACCGGCACGACGTGCGCGCCGCACGGGTCACCCCGTGCGCAGCTTCGTGACGGTCGCCGCCGTCGGCGGCCTCATCGCGACGGTCGCCATCGTGCCTGCGTTCGCCGCCACGAGCTCCGGCTCGGCGGAAGCCGTCACGCTGCAGCAGGTGGCCGCCGAGAACGCGCAGTCGCTCGTCATCGCCTCCGAGGCCACGCCCGCGGCCCTCGCGCGCGACAGCTACTCGGCCACCACGCCGGAGGAGATCCAGACCAAGAAGAACGAGGATGCCGCGAAGGCCGCGGCCGCGGCGCGGATCGCGGCGGCATCCACGGCGTCCACGGACGCCTCGGTCTACTCCGGCTCGCTCGCCGAGACCATCGCGCCCGCCGGCTCCGTCGTGCGCCCGCTGCCGTTCTTCAACAACTTCGGCGAGCCCTACGCGGGACACAAGGGCACCGACTACATGGTCGACCGCTACACGCCGATCTACGCGATCGCGGACGGCGTCGTGGTCGAATCGACCGAGGACGGCCCCGGCTGGGGCGTCTACGTGAAGATCGCCCACAACATCGGCGGCAACACCGTCACGTCGCTGTACGCGCACATGTCCTACGGCACCCGTCGTGTCGTCGTCGGCGACACCGTGCGGGCCGGCCAGATCATCGGCCAGGTCGGCGACACCGGTCGTGCCTACGGCACGCACCTGCACCTGGAGATCTACGTGAACGGGTCGTGGACCAACGCCGAGGACTTCCTCGTCGCGAACGTCCGCTGATCGCGCATGAACGGATGCCGCGTGTCGCGGCCCGGTGACCGGGCCCGACACGCGGCATCCGTTCATCTGCCATTCGCCCGCGTCGTCGCTGCGTGCATTAGCCTGATCCCGACGCTCGCACAGCCGAGGGGGAGCCGCATGGACACAGGACCTCGCATTCGAACCGTGAATGCGCTCGGCCGCTATGTCCTTCGGCATCGTGTGCACGACTGCCGCGACATTCGTCGCGGGTTCAAGGCGCTGTCTTCATGACAGCGCCTTTTTTCGTGCCTGCGCCGCCCCGTCCGTGCCGCGTCGACAACGGAGAGCCGTCGAAGCCATCGACGGCCGTTCGAGAGGAACGCGCATGCGCACACTGGTGCTGAACGCCGGATACGAACCCCTGGCCGTCGTCTCGTTCAAGAGAGCCCTCGTGCTCGTGATGAACGAGAAGGCGACCGTCATCGAGCGCATCGACGGGAATCCCGTGTGGGGGATCCGTGGCTCGTGCGACCGTCCGGCGGTGATCGTGCTCACACGGTACGTGCGCGTGCCGGGGGCCCGTCGCGTGCCGGTGACCCGACGCGGCGTGCTGCGTCGGGACGCCCACCGCTGCGCGTACTGCGGCAAGAGCGCGACCACGATCGATCACGTCCTGCCGCGCTCGCGCGGGGGCGCCGACTCGTGGGAGAACCTCGTGGCCGCGTGCCTGCGCTGCAACAACATGAAGGGCGACCGCACCCCGCAGGAGATGGGCTGGGAGCTGCGCTGGCTGCCCCAGCCGCCCCGCGGCCCGCAGTGGACGGTGCGCGGCACCGAGCGCTCCGAGCCGGCCTGGGAGCCGTATCTGTCGCTGGCCGCCTGACCCCGGTCAGCCGGGCAGGGCCTCCGACCTCCACCCGTCGCCCACGCGCGTGTAGGCGAGGCGGCGGCTCGCCGCGGCCGGGTTCGACACCCAGAACACGAGGCGATGGGGCGTCACGGCGTAACCCGCCCAGGTCTCGGGCGGCGTGAAGGCGGGGTGCTCGGCGCCGCCGTGGGCGGCGAGGAACGCGCTCCACTGTGCGCGCCGCTCGGCGAGCGGCAGAGCCGCATACGCGGCGGTGTTCTGCCAGGCGAGCTGCTGGAGGTAGGGCGATCGACGCCGGTAGGCCTCGTCCGACTCCTCACGCGGCGACCGCGTCGCGGTGCCCTGCACGACCAGCTGGCGGGTGAAGCCCGGCCACAGGAGGGTGAGGGCGACGCCGGGGGAGGCCGCGAGCTCGGCGGCCTTGCGGCTGTCGGCATCGGTGTGGAAGAAGAACCGTTCGCCGTCGAAGTCGCTGAGCATCGTGGTGCGCGCGTCGGGGATGCCGTCCAGCCCGACGGTCGACACCGTCATCAGCAGGCGGTCCTCGCCCGGCGCGGGCAGCCAGTCGGCGGCGAGGGCGAGGGGATCGCTCCACGCGACATCCGACTGCACCGGGTCGCTGTCGTGGGCGATCACGACGGGCGCGGGAGGGATGCCGGGGGCGTACGACGCGGTCATCCGAACACGAACCCGTCGATCTCGGCGAGGGCCTCGCAGACGAAGTCCACGCCCCGGTCGTACAGCTCCTTGCCGTGCGCCGCGTTGGCGCCCGTCGCGTCGCCGATCACGCCCTCGGGGCCGAAGTCGTCGCTCGTCCACCCGAACATGACCGGCTTGCGGTTGAAGCCGATGTGGGTGAGGCCGGCGATGTGCTCCGGGACGTTCCGGGCGGGCATGTCGGGGGCGACGAGGTGGGGGGCCAGGTGCATGACCAGCGACGTCTCGGAGAAGCCCCCGTGGATGCCCTGTCCCTTCTCGTCGGGGCGGCCGTCGATGCCGTCGCCGGCCCCTCCGGCCGTCGCGGGCATCGAGAAGGTGCGCAGACCGAAGCGTCGACGCAGCTCGCGGTTGGCCCAGCCGAGCAGCATGACGTTGCCGCCGTGGCCGTTGACGAACACGACCGTCTTGGCCGGCGTCATCGCGATCGAGCGGCCGATGTCGACGAGCTGGTCGAGCACGGTCGTGCCCTCGAGCCAGATGGTGCCCGGCGCCCAGTGGTGCTCGTCGGACTTGGCGTAGCTGATCGTCGGCAGCACCCAGGCGTCGATCCCCGCGGACGCGACGCGCGCGACGGCCGCCGTCGCAATGGTCTCGGCGACCAGCGCGTCGGTGCGCAGCGGCAGGTGCGGACCGTGATGCTCGATCGCGCCGATGGGCACCACGGCGATCGAGCGCTCGGTCAGCAGCGCCGTGAGCGCGGGGCCGGACAGGTCCGCCCAGTGGCGAGACGTCGGGGTGAAGGGGAACTCGCCGGTCATCGGATCGCCCCCTTCACGGGTCCGCCGTAGGCGGGATCGAGCTTGCCGGGGTTGAGCAGCCCCCGCGGGTCGGTCGTCCGGGCGAGCTGCACCGTCTCGGAGAGGCGGAAGTCGACGTTCCACTGGTGGGGGCTGTGCACGCCGACTCCGAGCGCGGTCAGGGCCGCGATGCCGTCGGCGACCTGCTCCGGGCTCTCGTAGACTCCCGCGAGCATGCCGATGGGACGCGTCGCGGTCGCCTCGATGTGCAGGTGCGCGCCCGGGTAGACCGCCATGACCTCGTCGTGACGGTCGATGAGGGCGTCTCCGCCGACCTCGACGTGGAAGTACACGCCGGGCTCGGACTTCTGCAGCCATTCGATCGGATGGTTGTAGCTCAGCACCGAGATGGCCGCCGACACCTGGGGCCCCTCCCGCACCTCTTCGATGCGCCCGCCCGCCGCGGTGATGAGGGCGGTCGCCTCGTCGACGAGGGACGCGTCGATGATCGTCCGCAGCGAGCTGCGGCCCTCGGGGAACGCGGGGTCGGGCGGCAGCTGGGCGGACACGTGCGGGTCGTCCGCGGAGACGAGCCGGGGGAAGGGACGGAGGGCGGCGAGTCGCTGCAGCACCGACATCGAGCCGGTGAAGTCGCCGAACGACGCGTACAGGCCCCGCCAGTCGTTCATCGGCTCCAGACGCACCGTCGCCCGCGCGATGATGCCGGCCGTGCCGTAGTTGTGCACGAACCCGAGGGCATCGTCACCCTCCACGTGCACCAGTTCACCGCCGGATGCCGGGGTCGCGACGTCCAGGGCGAGCACGAAGCCCTCGTGGTTGCTGCCGTGCGCGATCGAGCCGGTGCCGCCCGAGCCGCCCGAGATGAACCCGCCCACCGTCGAGTGCACGGTCGAGGGGTACATCCACAGCTGCTGGCCGTGCTGGCGGGCCGCCTGCTCGAGCGCGGCCATGGGCGTACCGGCCTCGGCCGTGATCCACCCGTCGCCCACCTCGACGATGCCGCGGGCGCGCGAGGTGTCCAGCACCAGGCCGCCTGGCATCGGGATCGCCTGACCATAGTTCCCGGTGCCCTTGCCTCGAGGCGTCACGGGGGCGCCGTGCGCGACGGCGATGCGCACGACGTCGGCGATCTGCTGCGCGTCGGCGGGGAACGCGACGAGGTCGGCGACGCCGAGGGGCAGCTGTTCGGCGATGATCGGCGACATCCGGGCGCCGTCGACCGAGGCCTTCTCCCGCTGCCGGGGGTCGCTGGAGACGCCCCGGACGCCGAGGACGGCCGCCAGGTCCGCCTCGAGGGCCGCGTAGTCGGGGGAGGCCGCGGCAGTGAGAGCCGCGGGTTCGAGCATGTCGGTGGGTGTCGCGCCGGTCATCTCGGTTTCCTTTCGTGTGTCATAGTCTTCACTCATGTCCGATGCCGCCTCGTCGCGCCGCCGTGCCGCCGACGCGCCCCTGGCCGACGACGGCCCGGCCTCGGCGGCCCGCGCGCTCGGTGCGCGGATCCGCGCGCTCCGTCAGCGCCGCGGGATGACGCTCACCCAGGTGGCGGCGCAGGCCGAGCTGTCGCACTCGTTCCTCAGCCAGGTCGAGCGCGGGCTCGAGCGGATGAGCATGACCTCGCTGTTCCGGGTCGCCCAGGCGCTCGGCACGACCCAGCAGGCCCTGCTCACGGACGACGCCGACGCGGCGGTGCGCACCCAGGGGGAGTTCCACGTCTTCCGCGCGAGCGAGGCGACGCCGCTGGATGCCGGGGGCAGCCCCCTGCGCGTGCTCGCGCGCGACCACCCGCGCTTCGTGCCGATGGTCATGTCGGGGACGTTCTCGGAGGACCTGTGGTGGGTCCACGACGAGGAAGAGTTCGTCTACGTGCTCGAGGGTCGCCTCGTCGTCGTGCTGGAGGATCAGGAGTTCGCCCTCGAGGTCGGCGACGCCGTGTATTACCACGGCGGCATACGCCACCGGTGGCGTACCGAACCGGGCGAGTCGACGCGCGTGCTGACCGTCAAAGAAGGCAGCGCCGGAGCGCACTGACCCGCTCACGTCCCGCCTCCGAGCTCTCGGGCCACCGTGGCGAGGTCGGCGGCGTAGCAGACCTCCTCGCCCAGACGGGCACCGCCGGCGATGACGACGCCGCCGACGAGACCGGTGTCGAGGAGTGCGCGGCCGTATTCGATGGCCAGGCGGATCCCCTCGGCGCGCACGTCCCGCGCCGCGAAGAGACGGTCGATGAAGCCCCGCGGCAGCTTCGCGGCGTGGAAGGAGGCGAGCAGTCCCGCCCCGTCGCGGTCGATCACCAGAGGAACGCCCGGGAGCACCGGAGCGGTGGCGCCCGCCGCGCGGCACTGCGCGACGAAGTCGGCGACCTCCTCGGCATCCCCGGCGTACTGCGTGAGGCACAGCCGACCGCCCGCGCGTTGCTTCTGCGCCACCCGGGCGCCGCGCTCAGCGACGGGCGGTGCCGCGGGGGACTCCGCGAACGAGGTGAGCAGGCCGAGGGCTCGCGCGCGGGGCAGCATCGTCGTGGATTCGAGATCGAAGACGGGTCGCGCGTCGGCCCGGTCGCCCGTCTGCGTGTGGTCACCGGTGACGCAGTGCACCCCGGCCACCCCCAGTGCGCGCAGCGACAGCAGCTCGCGCTCGAGCGCCGTGCGATTGCGGTCGCGCGCGTTGAAGCCCATCCACAGCCGCAGGCCGGTCGCCGCGATGAGCGCAGCCCGGTACGACGGCGGGAACTGCACGCGCGAGCGTCCGGCATCGCCGGAGAGCACGGCATCCACGCTGCCGGACAGGGCGTCGGCGGTGGGGCGGACGGCGTCGGAGCGCAGCGCGCGCACCGGGAATCCCGTGAACACCAGCGGTCGACGCTGAGCGATCTCGGCTACCTCGCGCCCCGCGGCCGTCGTCACCGCGTCGACCGGGTCGCGGTCGACGGGAGCGTCGCCGTTTCCGTCCCAGCGCACGGGAAGGTCGCGCCGGAGGAAGACGCAGGGCGTCGGATCGACCTCGCAGGTGCCGTCCGGGTTCACGCCCCCGCAGGGGCCGTAGGCCATCGACTTCGGACACCCCGCGACGCGCGGCGCCGTGCCCGCGGCGAGGCTCATGCCGCGGCTCCCGTCGCCGTCGCGTCGGAGGACGGGGCGCGGCCCGCGCTCAGGAGCGTCGCGGTGCGCACGATCGCGTCGACCGCGGCCAGGCCGGTCGGGTCGGCCTCGTCGACGACGGCCGACAGGTGCACGCCCACCACTCCCGGCACCGTGAGTGCCTCCCGTGCCGCCGCGACGGCGGCGTGCACGCCCGCGTCGTCGACGGCCGCGGCCGCGGTGACCGCCGTCACGAGCCCCGACGGCAGGCGGACCCCGGGCAGCGCCGCGAGCCGCAGGGCCGCCGATCGCGACGTGATCACGGGCACCGAGGCGACGAGGGGGATGGCCCCGCCGGTCGCGGCCAGCGCTCCGGCGAAGCGGACGAGATCGGACAGATCCCCGCAGAGGTTCAGGATCGCCAGCTCCGCCCCCGCGCGCGCCTTCAGCGCGAGCCGGACGGGCCGGTAGTCGATCGGCGGTGCGGCGGGCTGCTCGGCCACCGCCACGAACAGGCCCGCGCGGCGGGCGAGGGCCGCCACGCGCGTCGAGTCGAGGTCGAACACCGGCTGGGCGTGCGGGAGCGCGGTCGATGCCGGGTGGTCGCCGGTCACGGCCAGCACGCCCGCGACGCCGAGATCGGCGAGGGCCGCGAGCTCGCCCTCGATCGCGACACGGTTGCGGTCGCGACAGGTGATGCCCGCGATCACGGTGGCGCCGGCGCCGCCGAGCACCAGCGCCTTGTGGGTCGGGCTGAGCGACGCGCGGAGGCCGGGCGGCTCGCCCGCGATCACCGCCGTCAATCCGGCCAGGCGCGCGCCCGCCTCGGCGAGCACGCCGGCATCCGCCGAGCGCACGGGAAGATCGGCGGTGACGAGCACCCCCTCCGAGACGCGCGTCGCGAAGGCGGCCGCCGCCGTCCGGCGCGGGGAGAGGGGCAGCGCGTCGCCGCTGGGCTCGGCGCTCTCGGGGGCTGCGACGTCGGCGGCGGAGACGTCGAGCGTATGCAGGAGGTCGGGGTCGGCGGCGAACGAGCAGCGGATGCCGGGGACCTCGCAACCGCCGTCGGCGCCGACGCCGCCGCACGGTCCGTAGACCATGCGTTTGGGGCATCGTCGCGACGCGTCGCGCAGGCGCAGCTGGACGGTCACGGTGCCTCCTCTCGCGGGTCGCCCGCGGTCGGCGATCCAGGAATCGATGTTGGTCTCGCCAACAATGTCACTGTAGAAGCGCGCCGTTTCGCGGGTGTTACGGTCGCGTATGCGTCGATGTCGCCCCCCGATCGGTGCGGCCGCCCGCCCCTAGAGTGGGCGCATGTCCGCCCCCGATCTCGCATCCGCACGCCTCGACGACTGGCTGGCGGCGCTCGCCGCCCCCGTCCCGGAACCCGGCGGCGGAGCCGCTGCGGGCGTCGTGATCGCGACGGGGGCCGCGCTCGTCGCCATGACCGCCGGCTACGCCGTCGCCCCGCACCGGGACGCGGTGCTCGCGGACGCGACGCGGGCGCGCCGCGACGCGCTGGTCGCCGCGGAGCACGACGGGCGGATGTCGGCGGCGCTGGTCGCCGCCTTCCGCCGTCCCGCCGGTGACGCGGAGCGCCCGGCGGCGATCATCGCCACGACGGTGGCCGCCGCTGAGGCGAGCGCCGCACTGGTCGACGTCGCGGCATCCCTGGGGTCGGCCCTCACCTGGCTCGAAGAGCACGGCGAGCCGCGCGTGGCGCCCGACGTCGCCGTCGCGGCGCGGATGCTCGCGTGCGGCATCCGTGCGACGGCCGTCAACATCCGCTGCGACACGACGAGCGCCCGCGACGCCGGGGCGGAGGTCGAGACGCTCGCGCCGCTGCGCACCGCCCTTGCGGAGGCGCTCGCCGTCGCGCAGCGCTTCGACACGCTCGCCGACCGCGTCACCGCGACACTCTGACGCCCCGACCGACGCGAACGCCCTGCCCCGACGATCGTGGGGCAGGGCGTTCGCGTGCGGACGGTGTCAGTCCATCTTGATCGAGGTGTCGATGAACTCGTTCGTGTAGAGCGCCGACGGGTCGATCGCCGACGCGGCCGCCTGCGTGATGCTGCCGGCCGTGACGAGGAAGGGCGTGAAGTCCTTCACGATCGAGGCCATGCGGTCGGGGTCGAACTGCCCGAAGACGCCGGACGCCTCGTCGTTGGCGACCAGGCCCAGCTCCTTCTGCTGCGCCACCGAGAACTCCGCGACGCCCTCCGAGTAGGTCCAGCCGGTGTCGTACTTCTCGACGAGGTCGAGGATGACCGCGTTGCCGTGCTCCGGCGCGTTCAGGAAGTCGATCTGCGACTGCTGCATGATCGGGACGAGCTTCTTCAGGCAGTCGGCCTTGTCGGTGACATCGGCCTTGCGCACCGCGAGGGGCTCGGGATAGATGTTGTACCCCAGCTCGGACAGCAGCTGGTAGCCGACGTCCTTGCCCCACTGCGAGATCTCGTTCTTGTAGATGTAGGGCTCGGCCGTCGCGAAGCCCTGCTGCAGGATCTTCGGGTCGGACACGAAGCGCTGCGGGGTGCCTTCGTAGCTCGTGTCGATCTGCGACGAGGTGATGATGCCCTGCGACAGCAGCAGGTTGGGGATCACGTCGCCCGACGTGACGATCGGGTCGCCGGCGGCGGCGGCCTCCTTGATCGTCTTGGCGCCGTCGTGACTGGCGGGGTCCCACATGAGGATCTGCGGGCTGAAGGTCAGCTGCGACGTGACCGCGACGGTCGGCTGGTCGGCGTCGGCGACGATCGCGGCATCCGTGTTGACGGCGCCGATGAGGATGTCGGTGTCGAGGTACATGAGCGCGGGCACCGGCTGGAAGTTGACCGCAGGGCCGCCCGAGCGCACCTCGATCTTCACGCCCGTGTCGGTGCCGTTGACCACGAGCGGGCCGGTCACGGTCTTCTTGTCGGTGTCGACCGTGTACCCGTCTCCCACCAGGTTGTACATGGCGCCGTGCTCCGACTCCGGCTGCCAGTCCTGCTGCATGACAACGGTCGCGGGGCAGACGCTCGCGAGGTCGAGGGGGCCGCCCTTCTCGGCCGCGGTCGCGGCCGAGGTCGTGGCCGGAGCCGCCGCCTCGGTGCTGGAACATCCCGCGACGGCGAACACCGTGACGGCGAGGGTGCCGACGGCGACGCTGCGCGCCATCAGACGACGGGAGAGAAAGGTGGGCTGTGACACGGTGTCCTCCTGGACGGGCTTCGGGTGCGGTGCGGACAGACGGGTGGTGCGATTCGTGGTGCGGGTGAGGAGAAGCGGTGCGGGCGGCGGGGCGCGATCAGCGGGTCGCGACGCCGAAGAGGCGTCCGACGACCAGCCGATCGAGCGCGGCGAAGATCGAGAAGACGATCACGCCGAACAGTGCCGTGAAGATGATCGCGAGGAACAGCGGCTCCATGTTCAGGCGCAGCGTGTAGGTGCGCAGCAGTCCGCCGATGCCCTGGCTGCCCTGCTGGAAGAAGAAGTCGCCGACGATCGCGCCGATCACGGCCAGACCGGCCGACTGGCGCAGCCCCGTGAAGATCGACGGGATCGCCGCGGGGAGCATGAGCTTCGTCATCCGCTGCCACTTGCTGGCCTTCTGCAGGGTGAACAGGTCGTGCGCCGCGGGCGTCGCCGACTGCAGGCCGAAGAGGGTGTTCGAGATCATCGGGAACACCGCGATGATGACGCAGACGACGATGCGCGCCGGCAGGCCGTAGCCCATCCAGATGCCGATGAGAGGGGTGAGCGCGAGGATCGGGATCGTCTGGAGGATCACCGCGTACGGGTACAGGATCTTCTCGGCGAGGGTCCACTGGGACATCACGATGGCCCAGCCCATGCCGATCACGACCGCGATCGCGAGACCGACCAGCGCGACGGAGATCGTCTGACCGAGCGCGGCGATCATGGGTGCGATCACCTTGTCGTTGCCGACCGTCTCGGCCAGCACCTGGTGCGGCGGCGGCAGCAGGAACCGGCGGCTCTCGCTCAGCAGCAGGTACGACACCGCGTACCAGATGGCGATGATCCCGAGCAGTGCGGCGACGATCGGGAACGCGCGCGACCAGGCGCCGCGCACGACGCCCGCCGCGCCGCGAGGCCGCCGGCGCGCCGCCATCACGGCGGTCGTCGTCTCGGCGGATGCCGCGGCATCCGCGGCCGCCTTCGACGGGCTCACCGGGCCGGCCGACGTGTCGGCGTGCGCCGTCGGCGCCTTCAGGGCGAGGTTCTGGCTCACGAGTGTGCCTCCAGTGCGTGCGAGAGGTGGCCGACGATGCGCCCGAACTCGGGTTCGTAACGCAGCTCGGGCGAGCGGGGGTAGGACCAGGGCAGTTCGATGTCGTCGACGATGCGGCCGGGCCGTCCACTCATCACGAGCACGCGGCTCGACAGGTAGACGGCCTCGGAGATGGAGTGGGTGATGAACATCGCCGCGAACCCCTTGAGCTGGAACAGCCGCTGCAGCTCGGTCTGCATCTTCAGGCGCGTGATCTCGTCGAGGGCGCCGAACGGCTCGTCGAACAGGGCCAGCTGAGGCTCGGCGACGAGGGCGCGGGCGATCGAGACCCGCATGCGCATGCCGCCCGACAGCGCCCGCGGATGCTGGTCCTCGAAGCCCGACAGGCCGACGAGGTCGAGCACCTCCGCGGCGCGACGCCGACGCTCGGCCTTGGCGACGCCGGCGAGCTCCCCGACGAGCTCGACGTTGCGCTGCGCGCTGCGCCACTCCAGCAGGGTCGCCTCCTGGAAGACGAAGCTCGTGGTGTCGGCGCGGACGTCGATCTCGCCCTCCGTGGCGGCGTCGAGCCCGGCCGCGAGGCGCAGCAGCGTCGACTTGCCGCAGCCGGAGGGACCGACCACCGACACGAACTCGCCCGGGCGCACATCGATCGACACGTCCTCCAAGGCGCGGGTGCCCGTGTCGAAGACCTTGGCGACGTCGCGGAAGGCGAGCGTGGGTGTGGAGGTCGGCCGGGCGGTGTCGGCGGCGCCGGCGTGCGAACGCGGATCGGCGGGTGCGGTGACGGTGGTCATAGGAGGGCTCCCTCGGAGGTCGGGGCGGACGGCGGGGCCGGCAACGGGCGGAGGTCGAGCACGCTGCCGACGACGCGGCGGCGCACCGCGATGACGCGGCCGTCGCGGATGACGATGCGATCCGGTGCGCGCTCCGCGAGCGCCTCGGCGGTGTGCGCGGCGCGCACGAGCACGATGTCGGCGACGTCGCCGACCCGTCCGCGGGCGGGCGGCAGTCCGAAGGCGGCGCGTCCTCCGTTGGAGCTGACGTGCCAGGCCTCGGCGGGCGTGAGGTGACCGGCGACGACGAGCTCGGAGGCGACGTCGACCATGTCGGCGTTGCCGAGCGGGTTGAACGGGTCCTGCACGTTGTCGCCGCCGGCTGCCAGCGTGATGCCGGCCTCCAGGATCTCGCGCAGCGGGGGGATGCCGCGCGGCGTGCCGACCGGATGCTGCCACCCCTGGAGATAGAGGTTCGTCAGCGGGTTGGTGATGATGGAGACACCGGCCTCCGCGACGGCCGCGAGGGTGCGGGCGCGGGTCGCGGCATCCTGCGTGGACAGGCTGACGCAGTGGCCGGCGGAGCGGATGAGCCCGGCGGGCCAGTGGCGCGTGCGGGCGGCGAGCTCGGCCAGGCCGGTCGAGGCGGGATCGAGCGTCTCGTCGGTGTGCAGGTCGAGGCCCAGGCCGAACTCCTCGGCGAACGCGGCGGCGCGCTCGAGGTCCGCCGCGGGGTCGTCGGCGAGGTGGGGGAAGCCGCCGACCAGGTCGATCCCGAGGGCGACGGCGGCACGCCCCAGATCGTCCGGGCCGTCGGAGGGCCCGGGGCTCGCGACGACCTGCAGGTCGACGAGCCCGGCGAACTCGGCGCGCAGCTCCACGAGCGCACGGACGCCGCGCAGCGGGTCGTCGCCGAGGTGGTAGTTCGTGTGGGAGCGCACGGCGGTGACGCCGGCGTGCAGCGCGGCGACCAGGTGGCGGCGCGCGCCGGCCGTGATCGCCTCGTACGTGTGGCTCTCGCCGTGGTCGACCCAGCACGCGATGGCGTCCTCGAGTGAGCCCTCGGGCTGGCCGAACGCGCTCCACGTGTAGCCCTTGTCGAGGTGGGCGTGCAGGTCGGCGAGGGGCGGCAGGGCGACCCAGCCGGTGGCGTCGATCGTCTCACCGTCGGCATCCGCAGCCCCCGCGTCGACGACACGACCGTCCGCGAAGGCGAGGACGTCACCGACCTCTCCGGCCGGCGAGAGTCCGGTGACGGCGCCGATGCGCTGGCCCGGCTCGAGGAGTTCGGCATCCATAGGGGCTTCTCCTCACGTGGCGATGACGGCGGGCGGTGGCGGTGACGGCGGGCGGTGCGGTGTTGTTGGTATGACCAACATCGGGTGAGAATCAGTAAACGCCCGACGTGTTTCCTGGCAGGCCTGTCGGGATTGCAGCCGTGTTAAATCCGCGCGAAGAGTGCGGCCGGTCGCCGCCCGCGGGCGGGACGGCCCCGCGCGAATGGGAAGAGTGGGATCCATGAGCTACTTCAGTGACGTCGAGCGCGACCTCGTGGTCGCCGCCCGCACCGTGCTCGCCGACGGCGTCGTGGCACTCGACCTCGTGGCCCACAATGGCCGCGACCTTCCCGTCTGGGCGCCCGGGTCGCACGTGGACCTCATCCTCGCCGACGGCCGTCAGCCCGGGACGGAGCGCATCGAGCGCCAGTACTCGCTCTGCGGCGACGCCGCGGACCGGTCGACGTGGCGGGTCGCGGTGCTCAGGGAGGACGACGGGCGCGGAGGGTCGGTGCGCGTGCACGACGACGTGCAGGTGGGCCAACGGCTGCGGGTGCGCGGACCGCGCAACCACTTCTCGTACGACATGGTGCCCGAAGCCGTGCACCGGTTCGTCGCCGGCGGCATCGGCATCACCCCGATCCTCGCGATGGTGCGCGCCGCGGCCGCCGCGGGGGCCTCGTGGACGCTCGACTACGCCGGGCGGTCGCTGTCGACCATGGCCTTCGTCGACGACGTGCGCGCGCTCGACGACGGCACGGGTCGCGTGCGGCTGCACCCCTCCGACGAGGGCTCCCGCCTCGACGTCGCCGCACTCGTGGCCGCCGCCGCCGACGGCGGTCCCGTCTACGCCTGCGGTCCGGCGCGACTGATCGCGGCCCTCGAAGAGGGCTTCGGGGCGGCGGGGCGCGCCGAGGCGCTCCACGTCGAGCGGTTCGAGGCGATCGCGTACGGCGAGCCGGTCTGGTCGGAGCCGTTCGAGGTCGAGCTCGCGATGACCGGCGACGTCGTCACGGTGCTGCCCGGCCAGTCGGTCCTGGAGGCGATCGAGGAGCAGAGCCCGACCGCGATGGTGCTCTCCAGCTGTCGCCGCGGCACGTGCGGCACCTGCGAGGTGCCGGTGCTGGAGGGAGAGGTGGAGCACCGTGACTCGGTGCTGACCCCGCTCGAGCGGGAGCAGGGCGCCGTCATGATGGCCTGCGTCTCGCGTGCGGCCTGTCCCCGGATCGTGCTCGACGTCTGAGCGGGTGCCGCGGGGGCTTGGGCTGGGGCTGGGTTGCGGTTGGGGCTGGGGCTGGGGCTTGGGTTGCGGTTGGGTGGTGGTGACGATCGTCGGACTTTTCCGGCGTGAGCCCCGAACCGAGGGATGGTGTGGTGTCATCCACAGGGTTTCTCCGGCGTACGTCACGTCGCGCTCGCCGCGCTTCTGTGCGGGCCGGACGGTCGCGCCGACGGTGGGGGCACCGGGGGAGCTCGGGCAAGCGGAGCCGATCCTGTGACGAACGTCGGAGGTTGTGCCCTGCCCGCGGCGGAAGGGGGCCGCGGTGGGCCGATCCTGTGACGAACGTCGGAGGTTGTGCCCTGCCCGCGGCGGAAGGGGGCCGTGGTGGGTCGATCCTCGCGGAAACTCCGACGGTGGTCACGGCTCCGGGGCTCCGGGCGCCGGGGCGCCGACGCCGGCCGGCGCCAGGGCTCCGGGGTGGCGGCGGCGCAGGCGTCAGCGGCCGACGCGGGCGCGGAGCGCGGCGGTGAGCGCGGTCTCGTCGCCGCTGACCAGCCGGTAGTCGCGGACGACCACGCGCCCGCCGACCACGACGTGCCGCGGCCGGCGCCCCGGGTGCGCCCACAGCAGTCCGGCGATCGGATCGGCCACGCCCGCGTCCGCGACGCCGGAGACGTCCCAGACGCACGCATCGCCCGCGGCTCCCGGGGTCAGGATGCCGAGCTCCGCCCGGCCGAGACCCGCGGCGCCGCCCGACGTGGCCATCGTCAGGACGTCACGCGCCGGGAGCGTCGGCCCGACGAGGCCCGACACCTGCATCGCGAGGCGAGCGTCGGCGAGGAGGTGCCCGGCGTCGTTCGACCCGCCGCCCGAGGTGCCCAGACCCACGGGGATGCCGTGCGCCCGCAGGCGGGCCACGGGGGCGATGCCCCACCCCATCGGCACGTCGCAGCCCGGTGCGTGCGTGGCGGTGACGCCGGCGGCCGCGAGACGTGAGATCTCGGCATCCGTCACGTCGCACAGGTGCGCGATCGTCACGTCCGGCTCGAGCCAGCCCCACTCCTCGAGCAGGTCGAGGGGCCGCCGGCCGTACCGGGCGAGCGCGATCTCGGTGTCGACCTGCTCGTTCGCCTGGGTGCGCCGGCGCAGACCGTGGCGCCGCGCCACGTCGCCGAGCGCGCGGAAGGTCTCCTCGGAGTCGGAGTGCACGCCCGCCGGGCCCACTGCGAGCTGCAGCATGCCGTCGGCGCTCGTGCCGCCCGGGACGTCGGCGGCGGAGGGGAGGAGGTCGCGGACGATCGCCTCCGCGCTCGCCGCCGCGGCGGCGGGGGTGTCGCGGGCCGATCCGCGGACGAACACGAGGCGCGCGCCGAGCTCTGCGGCCGCCCCGGCGATGGCGTGCGCGATCGCGACGGTGTCGTCGACCGGAGCGGAGGAGGCCGCGGGGTCGGGCCAGTTGAGCTGGTGGTCGGCGACGGTGGTCACTCCGCACAGGAGCGACTCGGCCAGCCCCACACCGGCCGTCGCGCGGACGAGGGAGGCGTCGATGCCCGCGGCGGCATACGCGGCGGCCATCGCGGGCAGCCACTCCCGCATGGGCACTCCCCGGGTGCCCGGCAGGGTGCGGAAGCCCGACTGGAGCAGGTGGTGGTGCGCGTTGACGAGACCGGGGGTGACGAGGCCGCCCTCGGCGTCGAGGGTGTCGTGCGCGGATGCGGCGGGCTCCGCGGTCGGGACGCCGACGCGGCCGTCCGCGCCGATCACGAGGTCGCCGGTGCGGTCGAGGTCGGGCTCGTCGAAGCGCTCCACGATGAGGGAGGCGCCCGTGATGGTCAGCGTACGGGTCATGGCGTCCGTCCTATCAGTCGCATGTTTCGCGCAGATGAGCCGTCCGGCGCGGCCGGTCGAGGGATGCGGCGCGCAATGTCCGAACCCGTTCTTATCTTCGACGCAGAGGCATTGAAGTACTAGAACACATGTTCTAATCTGTCGAAGTGAGGCCGATCGTGGGGAACGTCGCTGCCGCGGACGTCGCGGGCACCGTGAGCACCCTGCGCGCGCAGATGGAGCGCATGCAGGGGCGTCGCCTCGACACGCCCGTGCTCCCGGTGCCGCCGGCGCTGGCGTCGCTGCTGCCCGGCGGAGGCCTGCGCACGGGGGGAGCCTACGCGCTCGGGCGGTCGATGTCGCTGCTGTTCGCTCTGCTGGCCGAACCCTCGCAGACCGGCTCGTGGTGCGCCGTCGTGGGCATGCCGCACGTCGGTGTGGAAGCGGCGCGCGCCGCCGGCGTGGACCTGTCGCGGCTCGTCCTGGTGCCCGATCCGGGCGAGCGCTGGCTCGCGGTGACCTCGACGCTCGCCGATGTGCTGTCGGTCGTGGCGGTGCGGCCGCCGGCCCGGGCGAAGGATGCCGACGTCGCCCGGCTCGCCGCGCGCATGCGTGAACGCGATGCCGTGCTGCTCGTGCAGGGACCCTGGCCGCAGACCGAGGCGATGATCGACGTCTCCGATCCGTCGTGGTCGGGCCTCGGCGAGGGCCACGGCATCCTGTCGGGACGAGAGCTCACCGTCACGGTGACCAGCCGGCGCGCGCCCGTGCCGCGATCGAACCGCCTCTTGCTTCCCGACGAGCAGGGCCGCCTCGGCGGGGGTGAAGGCGCCGGCCGCTCGCGCGTGCCCGCGCCCGTGCCGATGAGACGGGCGGTGTGAGATGGATGCCGATGTCCGGGGCGGCCCGGCCCCTCCGCGCAGTCTGGTCGTGTGGGTGCCCGACTGGCCGATCGTCGCGCTCACCCGCGACGGCGACGACCCGCTGGACGCCGACGGGCCCATCGCCGTGTTCGAGAAGGGGATGGTCGTCGCCTGCTCGGCGGCGGCGCGCGCCGAGGGCGTCCGGCGACGGATGCGTCGCCGCGATGCGCAGGCCCGCTGTCCGCAGTTGACGGTGGTGGATGCCGACGCCGTGCGCGATCATCGGGCGTTCGGGCCCGTGATCGCGGCGATCGAGGAGGCCGCACCGAACGTGCAGGTGATGCAGCCCGGACTGTGCGCCCTGCACGCGCGCGGGCCGGCGCGCTATTTCGGCGGTGAGGCCGCGGCGGCGACGGTGCTCGCGGGCGCCGTGGCGAGCCTCGGCGTCGATGACGTGCGGGTGGGCATCGCCGACGGCACCTTCACCGCCCAGCAGGCGGCCCGCGGTGGCACGCGCCGGGAGGATCCGGTGCGGATCGTGCCGTCCGGTTCGGCCGCGGCCTTCCTCTCGCCGCTGCCGGTGGGGGTGCTCGACGAGGAGCTGGCCTCGCTGTTCGGCCGGCTCGGGGTGCAGACGCTGGGCGAGGTCGCGGCCCTCGGCGCCGACCGGCTCGTCGAGCGGTTCGGCGCGCGCGGTCAGCGGCTGCACGCGCTGGCCGCCGGCCGCGACCCGCGCCCGGTGACGGCGCGCACGCCGCCGCCCGAGCTGCACCGCGAGGTCGCGTTCGAGCCCCCGGTCGAGACCGCGGACCAGGTCGCGTTCGCCCTGCGGATGCCGGCCGCGGAGTTCGTCTCCCGGGTCGGGGAGCAGGGGCTCGTCTGCACCGAGCTGCGTGTCGTGCTCACCGGCGACCGCGGGGAGCGCAGCGAGCGGGTGTGGCTGCATCCCGGGGCTTTCGACGCCGCCGCGGTGGTCGACCGGGTGCGCTGGCAGCTCGCCGAGCAGGGCGCGGCGACGGGCGCCGGGGGCACGAGCGGCGCCGGGGGCGCAGGGGGCACCGGGGGCGCCGGGCGCGGCGGGACGGGACGGGCGCTTCGCAGCGCGGTCGTGCGGGTGCGCATCGAGCCCGAGGCGGTGGATGCCGCCGCCCACCACACCGCGCGGCTGTTCGGGTCGGGTCCCGAGGAGCGCGTGCATCGCGCGCTCTCGCGCGTGCAGGCGATGCTCGGACACCAGGGCGTGCTCACTCCCGCGGTCGGCGGCGGTCGGTGGCTCGCGGAACGACAGCGGCTCGTGCCCTGGGGGGACGTCGCCGCCGATCTGCGCACGGGCGAGCGTCCCTGGCCGGGGAGCCTTCCCGATCCGCTGCCGACGACGGTGTTCGCCGAGGGGATGCCGGTCGCGGTGCTGGATGCCGACGGCGACATGATCGCCGTGGATGCCCGCGGGGAGCCGACCGCCGTCCCCGCGGCGATCGAGCTCGGCGGGCGGCGCCGCGGCATCCGCACCTGGGCGGGACCGTGGCCGGTGATCGAACGCGCGTGGGATCCCGAACGGGCGCGGCGGGCGCACCGCTTCCAGGTGGTCGACGTCGCGGAGGGCGCCTGGCTGCTGGTGTGCGAGGAAGGCGTCTGGCAGATCGAGGGGAGGTACGACTGATGGGGTTCAACAATCCGTCGGTCCGCTGGTCGGAGATGGCGCGCCTGCTCGGTGCGCCGGTGATCGGCGGCGACCCCGCACCGGACGGCGGCGACGGCCCCGCCTTCTCCCGCAAGCGCGGTGCCTACGAGCGGCCGCCGATCGAGCGGCCCTCGGATGCCGTGCCGTACGCCGAGCTGCACGCGCACTCGTCGTTCTCGTTCCTCGACGGGGCGTCCTCGCCCGCCGAGCTCGCCGAGGAGGCGGAGCGGCTGGGCCTGCACGCCCTCGCGATCACCGACCACGACGGCTTCTACGGGATCGTGCGTTTCGCGGAGGCCGCCGAGCATCTTCAGGTGAAGACCGTGTTCGGGGCGGAGCTCTCGCTCGGGGCGGGCGTCGGCGCGGGGGAAGGTGCGGGGCGCGCGGCGGGGCTGCTCGCCGGTCCGAGTCCCGCGCGGGCCGGTGCGCCCGACCCCGCCGGCGCGCACCTGCTCGTGCTCGCCCGCGGCGAGGAGGGCTACCACCGGCTGGCGGCGGCCCTCACCCACGCGCAGCTCGCCGGCGGGGAGAAGGGGCGGCCCTGGTACGACCTCGACGAGCTCGCCGCGCGCGCCGACGGGCACTGGGCGATCCTCACCGGATGCCGCAAGGGCGCGGTGCGTCAGGCGCTCGCCGCCGGGGGAGCCGATGCCGCGGCCGCCGAGCTCGACCGGCTCGTCGCGCTGTTCGGCGCCGACGCGGTGAACGTCGAGCTGATCGACCACGGCGCCCCCACCGACAGCCGCGACAACGACGTGCTCGCCGCGCTCGCCGCCGCGCGCGCTCTCCCGGTGCTGGCGAGCAACAACGTGCACTACGCGGTGCCCGACCGCGTGCACCTGGCGGCCGCCGTCGCGGCGGTGCGCGCCAATCGCGGCCTCGACGAGCTCGACGGCTGGCTGCCGTCGCACGCGAGCGCGCATCTGCGTTCGGGCGCCGAGATGACGCGGCGCTTCCGCCGCTACCCGGGCGCGGTCGCCCGCACGGTCACGCTCGCCGACGAGCTCGCCTTCCCCCTGCGCCGCGCCAAGCCGGCCCTGCCGAAGATGGCCGTCCCCGACGGGCACACGCCGATGTCGTGGCTGCGCACCCTCGTGTGGGAGGCCGTGCCGCGCAAGTATCCCGACCTCACCGAGAAGAACCGCGCGCGCATCGAACGCGAGCTCGACGTCATCGCGCAGAAGGACTTCCCGGGCTACTTCCTCATCGTCCACGGCATCGTCGCCGAGGCCCGTCGCCGCGGCATCCTGTGCCAGGGACGGGGCTCGGCCGCCAACAGCGCCGTCTGCTACCTGTTGGACATCACGGCGATCGACTCGATCTACTACGACCTGCCGTTCGAGCGGTTCCTGTCCGCGATGCGCGAGGAGGAGCCCGACATCGACGTCGACTTCGACGCCGACCGGCGCGAGGAGATCATCCAGTGGGTGTTCGGCGAGTACGGGCGCGAGCGGGCGGCGCAGGTCGCGAACGTCATCCAGTACCGCCCGAAGAACGCGGTGCGCGACATGGCGAAGGCGCTCGGACACTCACCCGGTCAGCAGGACGCCTGGTCGAAGCAGGTCGAGCGGTGGGACGGCGCCGTCGCGGGCTCGCACGACATCCCCGATCGCGTGCTCGAGTACGCCGCCGAGCTGTTGAAGGCGCCGCGACATCTCGGCATCCACTCGGGGGGCATGGTGCTCACCGAGCGTCCCGTGGGCGAGGTGGTGCCGATCGAGCACGCGCGGATGGAGAACCGCACCGTCATCCAGTGGGACAAGGACGACGCCGCGTGGATGGGGCTCGTGAAGTTCGACCTGCTGGGGCTCGGCATGCTCGCCGCGCTGCAGCACTGCTTCGATCTCATCGCCGACGCGACGGGGGAGCGGTGGACGCTCGACACCCTCCCCAAGGAGGAGGCCGCGGTCTACGACATGCTGTGCCGCGCCGACTCGATCGGGGTGTTCCAGGTGGAGTCCCGCGCGCAGATGGGGCTGCTGCCGCGGCTGCAGCCGCGGCGGTTCTACGACCTGGTGATCGAGATCGCCCTGATCCGGCCGGGTCCGATCCAGGGCGGCGCGGTGCACCCGTACGTGCGCCGCAAGCTGGGGCTGGAGGAGCCGACGTACGCCCACGAGAAGCTCCGACCGGTGCTGGAGCGGACCCTCGGTGTGCCGGTGTTCCAGGAGCAGCTCATGCAGATGGGGATGGCCGTCGGCGACCTCACCGGAGAGGATGCCGATGTGCTGCGCCGTGCCATGGGCTCCAAGCGCGGCATCGAGCGGATCGAGTCGGTGCGGCAGAAGCTGTACGACGGGATGGCGCGGCACGGGCTGGTCGGACAGGTCGCCGACGACATCTACGCGAAGATCCAGGCGTTCGCGAACTTCGGCTTCGCGGAGAGCCACTCGCTGTCGTTCGCGCTGCTCGTCTACGCGTCGTCGTGGCTCAAGCTGCACTACCCGGGCGCGTTCCTCGCCGCGCTGCTGCGTGCGCAGCCCATGGGCTTCTACTCTCCGGCGACCCTCACCGCCGACGCCCGCCGGCACGGTGTCGTCGTGCGTCGCCCCGATCTGCACGCCTCCGGGGTGGATGCCGGTCTCGAACCCCTCGACGAACCCCCTTCCCCGGTCGTCGACCCGGTCGTTGAGCGAGAGAGCGCAGCCCCTTCCCCGGTCGTTGAGCGAGAGAGCGCCGCGTCCCCTCCGGTCGTTGAGCGAGAGAGCGCAGCGAACGAGTCGAAACGCGTCCCCACCGGCATCCCCGCCTGCACCGACCGCCACCAGCCGCCGGTGCCGCCGTTCGATGCCGCCGCGCCCGACGCGTCGGCCGCCCATCGCCGGGACGGCCGTTTCGCCGTCCGACTGGGGCTGGCCGCGGTCACCGGGGTGGGAAAGCCCCTCGCGCAGCGCATCGTGTCGACGCGCGAGAGCGACGGCCCCTTCCGCGACCTCCGCGACCTCGTGCGGCGAACGGGCGCCACGGCCGCCCAGGTGGAGGCGCTGGCGACGGCGGGGGCGTTCGAGAGCATGGGCATCACGCGGCGCCAGGGGCTCTGGCTGGCCGGCGATGCGGCCCAGGATCTGCCCGAGTTCCTTCCCGACTCTCTCGTCGCCGTGCAGCCCCCGCTGTTCGGCGACCAGTCCACCTACGACGTGCTCGCCGCCGACCTCTGGGCCACGGGCATCTCCACCGACGACCATCCCCTCACGCATTACCGGGCGCCGCTGGATGCGCGCGGGGTGCTCACCTCTCGCGAGCTGCGCACGCACGAGGTCGGGCGGCGGGTCGAGGTCGCGGGACTGGTGACGCACCGGCAGCGGCCCGCGACGGCATCCGGGATCACCTTCATCAACCTCGAGGACGAGCACGGCCTCGTCAACGTCATCTGCTCGAAGGGCGTCTGGGACCGCTATCGCCGGGTGCTGCGGGATGCGCCGGCGCTCATCGCGCGCGGCATCCTCGAGCGTTCACCCGAGGGCGTCACGAACCTCGTCGCCGACGCGTTCGAAGACCTGCGCGTCGGCGTGCGCCACCGCTCCCGCGACTTCCGCTGACCCCCACACCCACCCCCACCCCCACCGAGCCGCTATCCTCCGGCCGAGCCGCCATGCTTTGGACTGCCCGCGACATAGCGGCTCGGCCACAGCATGGCGGCTCGCCGGAACGGGGCGCGCGGCGCGGGGTCGCGGGGTCAGGGGAGGGGAGCGTGCTGCTCGGTCTTCGCGAGCTGGGCGGCCAGGTCCTCGGGGGCGAGGGCGGCCTCGCGGAACTCCGTCGTCAACGGCAGGCGCAGATGCAGGTCGGTGCACAGGCACAGCTCGACCGTGCCGTGCTCGAGGGTGAAGTCGAGCACGTGGCCGCCGCGGGTGCGTCCGTCGTCGATGAAGTGCGCGTGGCATCCGGGCACGCCGATGCCCTGCTCGTACAGAGGCGTGCGGAAGGCGACGATCGTGCCGTCGACGTCGTCGAACTCGAGCACGGCGTCGTCGTCGGTCGCCTCCGTCATGGGGCGGTACGGCTTCTGCTGCCGGGTGACCGTCCGCGCCGTCACGCGGTGGAACCGCCCGGTGATGCGCAGCGCGTACATGTAGTTGGCCGAGGCGGTGATCGCATCGATCGCGGCCGAGGCCTCCGCGCGCGTGGCCCCGTCGGGCAGCGAGCGGGTGATCGTGGGGACGAAGTCGGTCACCACCGCATACGGCGTGGCGGAGTCGGCGGATGCCGCGGCCGCCGTGCCGTCGCCGCGCAGCCGGTACGCGACACCGTCGACGACGACCATCTCTCCGTCGAGGGCGTTGAACGTGCCGATGCCGAAGTCGCCGTGGCCGAGCAGCTCGCCGACGGTCATGTCGTCTTCGTAGATGCCGTCCAGCAGCGCGGCCATCAGGCTCGTCTGGAAAAGGGTGTGGCGTTCGGCGCTCATGCGCGGTCCTTTCGGGACGGGAGGCGAAGAGGAGGAGGGGGAGGTCACAGCAGCACGTCGGCGAGGAGGTCGCCGCCGAGACGGCGGAGGTTGTCGCGGTAGTCGACGGGCACGTCGATGACGGACGGCCCGGGCTCGGCGAGGGCCGCGACGATCGTCGGGACGAGATCCTCGACCCGGGTCACGCGATGTCCGTGCGCCCCGAACGACTCGGCGAAGGCCACGACGTCGTAGGCGCCGAGCTCCACGGCCGCGGTGCGCCCGTACTTCTCGACCTGCTGGAACGCCACCATGTCGTACGCCGAGTCGTTGAAGACGATGTGCGTGAAGCTCGCCCCGACCCGCACCGCGGTCTCCAGCTCGACGGCGGAGTAGAGGAAGCCGCCGTCGCCCGAGACGGAGAGCACCGGGTCGCCCGCGTCGGCGAGACTCGCCGCGATCGCCCACGGGAGAGCCACCCCCAGCGTCTGCTGCCCGTTCGAGAACATCAACGAGCGCGGCCGGTAGGTGCGGAAGTGGCGCGCCATGTACAGGTAGTTCGACCCCACGTCGCAGAGCACGGTGGCCTCGTCGGGCAGGGCGGCGCGGATGCCGGCGACCACCGCGACCGGATCGAGACCGAACGCGTCGTCGTGGTGCGGGTCGCCGAGGTCGGTGTTCTCCGCCAGCCGCGTGCGTTCGCGTTCGACGATGACCGCCGTCGCCGCATCGCGCTGCGGGATGCCGCCGCGCGTGTGCAGCGCGCGCGTCAGATCGGTGAGCGTGGTGGCCAGGTCGCCGAGGAGCTCGACGTCCGGCCGGTAGTCGTTGTCGATGTCGGCCGCGACGGTGTCCACGTGCACGATCCGGCGTTCCTTGCCGAGGTTCCACTCGGCGGGCACGAACTCCACCGGGTCGTAGCCGAGCGTCAGCACGAGATCGGCGTGGTGCAGAAGGACGTCGCCCGGCTGGTTGCGGGCGAAGCCGACGCGGCCCAGGTAGTGGTCCTCGAGGTCGCGCGAGATGATCCCTGCGGCCTGGAACGTCTCGACCACCGGCAGGCCCGTCGCGCGCAGCAGCGCGTGCAGCGCGTCGACCGTGCGCGGGTCGCCGCTACGCGCCCCCGCCAGCACGACCGGGAACCGCGCCTCGCGCAGCAGCGCCGCGGCCCGGTCGACGGAGTCGGCGGCCGCCCCGCCCACCGCCGCCGGCACGATCGGCTCGGTGAAGCCGACGGCGGTCGTCGCGGTCGACACGTCGTAGGGGAGCACGACGGCCGCCGCGCCGCGCGGCTCCCGCGTGGCGGCGCGGAACGCGTTGACGATCGCTTCGGCGACGTTGTCGGCCGCGGTGACCTCGGCGGCCGAGACGGTCACCGTCTGCAGCATGCCGACGGCATCCATCGCCTGATGGGCCCGCTTGAGGTGCTGCGACCGTGAGACGGCGCCGCAGATCGCGACGACGGGGTCGCCCTCGGTCGTCGCCGTCAGCAGTCCCGTCGCGAGGTTCGCCGTGCCGGGCCCGCTCGTGACGAGGACGACGCCCGGGATGCCGGTGAGACGCCCCACCGCGGCGGCCATGAAGACGGCGTTCTGCTCGGTGCGGCAGGTGATCAACTGCGGTGCGCCGGCGACGCCCTGTACGGCGGCGAGGGCGTCGAAGACGGGGTCGATCTTGGCGCCCGGGACGCCGAACACCCAGCGCACGCCGTGGGCGCGCAGCACCTCGACGACACGGTCGGCGGCACGGGTCCCGACGGGCGGGGCGGTGACGGCGGCGGTGGCAGCCGCTGGGGACGGGGCGAGGACCGGCGCGATGCTCATGACTCCATGCTCCGCCCGGCGAGCGGTGCGAGGAAGACGGCGTTCGCGATGCGACTCATCTGCTGCGCAGATGATTTCGGGCTGCACGGAGGGAGGATGATCGAGATATGGATGTGCGTCACCTCTCCGTGTTCGTCGCGGTCGCGCAGGAGTTGAGCTTCACGCGCGCCGCCGATCGCCTGCTGCTGGCGCAGTCGGCGGTCTCGACGACCGTGCGCGATCTCGAACGCGAACTGGGGGTCGAGCTGTTCGACCGTTCGCATCGGCAGATCCGCCTGACGGGTGCGGGTGAGGAGCTGCTGACCCGCGCGCAGCAGGTCCTCGAGCAGGTGCGCGAGCTCGGGGAAGCCGTCGCGGCGGCGGCCACCGAACTGCGCGGCGCCGTCACCATGGGGCTCATGACGGGGGTCGACCTCGTCGACGTTCCGGGGCTGCTGGGTCGCTATCACGAGCGGCATCCGGCCGTCGCGGTGCAACTGCGGGCGACCGGGCTCGGCTCGACGGGCCTGGTGGCGCAGTTGGAGAGGGGTGAGATCGACGTGGCGCTCCTCTCCGTCGTTGACGGGCTTCCCGCGACCCTGCGGGGCGAGGTCGTCGCCTCGTCGCCGTACGTGCTCGTCGTGCCGGACGGCCACCCCGCGGCAGACCGCGACCGCGTCGCTCTCGGCGAGCTGGAGGGGGAGAGCTTCATCGACCTCCCGCCCGGTTACGGCTCGCGACGCATCGTCGACGACGCGTTCGCCCACGCCGGAGTGTCGCGACGTGTGCTCATCGAGGTCGCCGATCTCTCGACGGCGGCGACCTACGTGCCGCAGGGCCTCGGTCTGGCCATCGTGCCGGAGTTCGCGGCGGACGCGGCATCCGCGAGGGCGTCGGCGGCGCACCGCGGTCGGATGCCGGTGCGCACCGTGCCGCTGGACGGCGCCGTACCCGCGTTCGCCGTCTCGCTCGCGTGGGCGCGGCGACGTCCGCTCAGCTCCGCCGCGCAGGCGCTCGTCGAGCTCTTGCGCAGCGAGCTGCTCCCCGCGTGAGGCCGCCACGCGCGGGTGGCGGGGGTGGGGCGTTTCGACTCGGGCCTGGGGCCCTCGCTCAACGACCGGGAGGTGGTGGCCTGCGGGTGGCGGGGGTGGGGCGTTTCGACTCGGGCCTGGGGCCCTCGCTCAACGACCGGGAGGCGGTGACGCGCGGGTGGCGGGGGTGAGGCGTTTCGACTCGGGCCTGTGGCCCCCGCTCAACGACCGGGAGGTGGTGACGCGCGGACGGCGGGGGTGAGGCGTTTCGACTCGGGCCTGTGGCCCTCGCTCAACGACCGGGCAGCGGTGACGCGCGGGTGGCGGGGGTGGGGCGTTTCGACTCGGGCCTGTGGCCCTCGCTCAACGACCGGGAGGCGGCCAGGTCCCAGCGGGCGCGCACGTTTCGACCGACGTCGAGGCCCGCCGTGCCGACAAGCGGCGTAGCGTCGAGGGCATGGCGAATGTTGCGGACTTCTTCATCAAGACTCTCAAGCGTGCCGGCGTCACCCGCATCTGGGGGCTCCCCGGCGACTCGCTCAACGCGTTCACCGACGCGCTGCGCCGCGACAGCGCCGGCGACGCGATCCGCTGGATGCACATGCGCCACGAGGAGGCCGCGGCCTTCGCCGCCGGCGCCGAGGCCGAGCTCACCGGCGAGCTCGCCGTGGTCGCGGGCTCGTGCGGTCCGGGCAACCTGCACTTCATCAACGGCCTGTTCGACGCGAACCGCAACCGCGTGCCGCTGCTGGCGATCGCATCCCACATCCCTTCGGCCGAGATCGGCAGCACCTACTTCCAGGAGACGCACCCGCAGGAGCTGTTCCGCGAATGCAGCGTCTACACCGAGCTCGTCGCCGACCCGTCCCAGCTGCCGTGGGTGCTGGAGATCGCCATGCGCACCGCGGTCGAGAAGCGCGGGGTCGCGGTGGTGGTCGTCCCCGGCGACGTGTTCTTCGCCGACGCGCCCGACCGCCGTCCCACCGCCCCGATCCGGGCGACGGGCTCGACCGTGCTGCCCGCGGCATCCGCCCTGGCCGCCACCGCGACGGCGCTCAACGACGCGAAGAAGGTGACGATCCTCGCCGGATCGGGTGTCGCCGGCGCGCACGACGAGGTGCTGGCCCTCGCCGAGGCGCTCCAGGCGCCGATCGTGCACGCCCTGCGCGGCAAGGAGCACATCGAGTGGGACAACCCGCACGACGTCGGGATGACGGGACTGCTGGGCTTCGCCTCGGGCTACAAGGCGATGGAGTCGTGCGACACGCTCCTGATGCTCGGCACCGATTTCCCGTACCGGCAGTTCTACCCGTCGAAGGCGACGGTCATCCAGGTGGACGTCCGCGGCGAGCAGCTGGGGCGGCGCACGCCCATCGACGTCGGCCTCGTCGGCGGGGTGAAGGAGACGGCGAACGCGCTGCTGCCGCTGCTGCAGCGGGACCGCTCCTCGTCGCACCTCGAGGAGAGCGTCGCGCACTACCGCAAGACCCGCGAGCGGCTGGACGATCTCGCCATCGACGACGGCAAGGCGCCCGTGCGGCCCGAGTACGTCGCCCGCGTCATCGACGAGCTCGCCGCCGAGGATGCCGTGTTCACGGCCGATGTCGGAAGCCCGGTGATCTGGGCCGCGCGCTATCTGCGCATGAACGGGCGCCGGCGGCTCATCGGTTCCTTCGCCCACGGGTCGATGGCCAACGCCATGCCGCAGGCGCTCGGAGCGCAGGGTGTCGACCGGTCGCGTCAGGTGATCGCGCTCGCCGGGGACGGCGGCCTCGCGATGCTGCTGGGCGATCTGCTGTCGATCCGCCAGAACGACCTGCCGGTGAAGATCGTGGTCTTCAACAACTCCTCGCTGAACTTCGTCGAGCTGGAGATGAAGGCCGCCGGCATCGTGAACTTCGGCACCGGGCTCGAGAACCCGAGCTTCGCGGCGATCGCGGAGGCGATGGGCATCACCGGCATCCGCGTCGAGAAGGCGAGCGAGCTGCGCGGCGCCGTCGCGCAGGCCCTCGCCGTCGACGGGCCGGTGCTGATCGACGTGGTCACCGCCCGGCAGGAGCTCGCGATCCCGCCCGCGATCACGCTCGCTCAGGCGAAGGGGTTCTCGCTGTGGGCGCTGCGGACGGTGCTGTCGGGTCGGGGCGACGAGCTGATCGACCTCGCCGAGACCAACGTGTGGCGCCGTCTGTTCCACTGACCGCTCGGGCGGTGCGGTGCGGCTCACCCGCCGCCTCGCGGCGACCGAGGCGGTGGCGGCGCTCGATCGCCTGACCCGCGTAGCTGGCGGCGACGATGAGGGCCGCGCCGCCGATGCCGACGACCCCGATCGCCTCCCCGCCGAGGGCCACGCCCACGACGAGCGCCCACACCGGCTCGGTGCCCATGAGCATGCTCGCCCGCGCGGCGGAGGTGCGCCGCACCGCCCACAGCTGCACGACGAACGCGAAGACCGAGCAGAGCAGACCGAGGAAGACGACGTCGGCGACGGCCGCGGCATCCAGCGCGCCGACCGCGCGGGGCAGCGCCGGGCCCGCGAGGAGGGTGAACACGGCGCTGCCGACGACCAGCTGCACGAACACGACGCCGAGCGAGCCGTCGGCGCGTGAACGCGTGAGGTGGCCGCTCGCGGTGACGTGCACGGCGCGGACCACGGCGGCCGCGATGACGAGCAGGTCACCGGCGGTGGGTGGGCGGATGCCGTCGCCGGAGACGAGCAGGGCGACGCCGACGACGGCGGCGACGGCCGCGACGAAGTAGGAGCGCGGCAGCCAGACCCGCGAGACGATCCCCTCGAGCGCGGGCGTCATCACGAGGGCCAGGCTGATGAGCAGGCCCGCATTGGTCGCCGAGGTCAGGCTCACTCCCCAGGTCTCCAGGCCGATGATCGCGGCCTGCGAGATGCCGAGGATCACGGCGATGAGCAGGCCGCGTCCGCGGGGCAGGCGCTGTCGCGCGAGCAGGCACAGGATGCCGGCGCCCGCCGCGGCGAGGAGGAAGCGCAGCGCGTTGGCGCTCGGGACGCCGGTGACGGCGATGAGGTCCTTGGCGGCGAGGAAGCTCGCGCCCCACACGACGGCGACGGCGAGGAGGGCGAGGTCGACGAGGAGGTCGGCGCGCCGTGTCATGGAGTCAGAGTGGCAGCATCCGGCGTGAAGAACATCGGGCAATGTCTTCATCGATGTGTTAGAGATTGCTTATGGATCCGATGCGGCTGCGGCTGCTCCGCGAGCTCGGCGACCGGGGGAGCGTGACCGCGGTCGCCGCCGCGCTGCACGTCAGTGCGTCGGCCGTGTCGCAGCAGCTGGCGATCCTGCAGGCGGACGTCCCGGTGCCGCTCACCGTGAAGCAGGGGCGCACGCTCGTGCTCACGGATGCCGGGCGCGCGCTGGCCGCAGCGGGGATGCGGGTGGAGGAAGCCCTGGTGCTCGCGCGGGAGAGCGTCGGCGCCTACCTGGCGCACGACCGGACGCCGGTGCGCGTCTCGGCGTTCCACAGCGCGGGCGTCGCCCTGTTCGGACCGCTGCTGGCCGCGGTCGGCGGCGATGCCGTCGCATTCGCCGACGCGGATGTCGCACGGGAGGACTTCGCCGGTCTCACCGCCGATCACGATCTGGTGATCGCGCACCGGCTCGCCCACGATCCGCCCTGGCCGCGCGAGCGGGTGCGGGTCACGCCGCTGTTCGCCGAGCCCCTCGACGTCGCCCTTCCCGCGGCCCATCCGTTGGCGGCCCGAGACGCGATCACCCCCGCGGAGCTGCGCGGTCAGACGTGGATCTCGACCCATGACGGTTTCCCGCTTGCCGGGGTGCTCCATGCCATCGCCGCGGTCGGCGGCGAGCCTCCCGTGATCGGTCACCGGGTCAACGAGTTCTTCGTCGCGGCCCAGATCGTGCGTGCGGGTGCGGCGATCGCGATCATGCCGCGCTACACCGCCCGGGCCCTCGCGACGGAGGGCATGGTGCTGCGCCCGGTCGCCGGGCTCGCGCTGGTGCGCCACGTCGACGTGCTCGCTCGTCCCGACGCGCTCGCCCGCGCGGCGGTCCGCCGCGTGCTCGGTGCGCTCGCCGACATCGCCGCCGATCTCGCACGGTGAGATTGCGGGATTTCGGGCCGACCCCGTGAGTTCCGTCGCCGTGTCAGGCATGCTGGGGGCATGGTGGTCTCCGGCTGGCACGTCCTGATCCTGATCGCGGTGCTCGCGGGCATCGCGTTGTTCATCGCGGCCGTCGTCAGCATCGCCTCGTCGGCGGCGACGAGCCTGGAGAAGACGCTCTGGATCCTCGTCACACTGATGTTCCCGCTCATGGGTCCGATCGTGTGGTTCGCCGTCGGGCGGCGTTCGATCGTCGCCAATCCCGCCGAGCGACGTTGAGCGGTGTCGAGCGGCGGATCACGGTCCTGCGCCGTCGCAGTGGGAGCGCTCCCTTAGGCTGAGTCCAGCCCCCTTCCCGTCCCCGGTCTCCTCCGTGCCTCTACGTCGCGACATCCAAGGTCTGCGCGCGCTCGCCGTGCTGGCCGTCATCGGCGCGCACGCCGCCGGCTGGCCGCGAGGCGGGTTCGCCGGTGTCGACGTGTTCTTCGTGATCTCCGGTTTCGTCATCACCGGGATGCTGCTGCACGAGCAGCGGGAGACGGGCCGCATCCGGTTGGCGCGCTTCTACGGCCGGCGCGTCCGGCGGCTGCTGCCGGCCGCGCTCGTCACGGTCGGGGCGGTCGTCGGTGCCGCGTTCGCCCTCTTCGGTCGTGCGCGGGCCGAACAGGTGCTGTGGGACGGTGTCTCGGCGCTGCTGCTGGTGTCGAACTGGCGGTTCACGCAGCAGGGCACCGACTACTTCCATGCGGGCGATGCCGTGTCGCCGCTGCAGAACTTCTGGTCGCTGTCGGTCGAGGAGCAGTTCTACCTCGTGTGGCCCGGCCTTCTCATCGTGTCGCTGCTGTTCGTGCCCGCCGTCGCGCGCCGCGGCCGGGCGGTCGCCGCGGTGGTGGGGGCGTGGGCGGTCGTCGTGATCGCGGCATCCTTCGGCTGGGCGCTGCTGCAGGGGGCGTCGGCGCCGACGGCGGCGTACTTCTCGACAGCGACCCGGGCGTGGGAGTTCGCTCTGGGCGCCCTGCTCGCCGCCGGGGTGCCGGTGCTGCGTCGGATTCCCGCGGCCGCCGCGGCCCTGCTGGCCTGGATCGGCGTCGCCGGTGTCGTCGCATCGCTCCTGCTCATCGACCCCGCGAGTGTGGGCTTTCCCGGACCGTGGGCTGCCGCGCCGACGGCCGCGACCGCGCTGGCGCTCGCCGGCGGCGTCGCCGCATCGCCGCGGGCGCTGTTCCCGTGGACCAACCCGCTGGCGGTCGTCGTCGGCAACGCCTCGTACTCGCTCTATCTGTGGCATTTCCCCGTGGTCGTGTTCGCCGCCGCCCTACTTCCGGCGTCGCCCTGGTCGCTGCCGCTCACCCTCGCGATCGTCGCCGTGGTGGGTTTCGCGTCGTACGCGATCGTGGAGCAGCCGCTGCGCTACGCGCCGTTCCTGGGCGGCCGGGTTCCCGTGGCGGATGCGGGCGCGGGCGCTGACGCGGCGCCGGACGTGGGACTGGATGCCGCGCCGGCGACGGCCGGTCGAGTGGCGCCGGCTGCCCCCGCTCCGCGCACCCCCGAGATCGCGACGCGCCGGCCCGCGGGGTGGCAGCCGGGCACCCGCTACTACCCGGGCGGCGCGCGTATGGGGGCCGAGGCTGCCGCACCGGGCGCGGAGGCGGTGCCGGCGGCATCCGTCGTCGAGGCGATCGTCGAGGAGCGGCTTCCGCAGTCGCAACCCGTCGTCCCGGCGCCGCCGGTCCTCGAGGCCGCCGGGGCGGTGGTGAGCGTTGCTCCGATGGTGGCCTGGCGGGAGCGGTTCCGCACGCAGGTGTCGCTCGCGACCGCGGGGCTGGTCGCCGCGGCGCTGCTGCTCGTGCTCGCCGTGCAGGTGCAGCAGCCGCGTCCGGTTCCGCCGAGCGCCGACGCGGCGCAGGCGGCGCCCGCGATCGACGACCCGACGGCTGCGCTGCAGGCAGACCTGGCCGCCGCGGTGTCGGCGACGACCTGGCCGGAGCTGCATCCGTCGCTCGATGAGGTGATGGCCCAGTCGTCGGGGGCCAACCCGGCGCACGACTGCTTCGCGCCGACGCCGCTGCCGGATGCCGCGGCGTGCACGTGGGGGAGCGGCGACGCGCCGCGCCACCTCTACCTCGTGGGCGACTCGACGGCGATGGCCTACGCGCCGGCGCTGAAGGCGCTCGCCGAGGAGAGCGGGGGCGCGATCCGCGTCACCACCGTGGGGCTCTACGGATGCCGGTTCACGGACGTCTTGGTGCAGAACGACGACCCCGCGGTGATGCAGGCGTGCACGCAGCGGAAGAACGACGTCGCGGCGATGATCGCGGCCGACCAGCCCGAGACGGTGCTCGTCTCGAACGCGTACACGCTGGGCCGCACCGCCGACGGGCGCGACCTCAGCGCGGCGGAGCTCACCGCCGCCGAGGCCGCGGAGATGGCACGCTACGGGATGCCGGGGCGCATCGTCTATCTCGAGGCTCCGCCGGAGGGCGCCCCGCTCGGCAATTGCTACACGCGCCTCGGCTCGCCCTACGCCTGTGCGACGAGCATCACGCCGACCTGGCGCGACATGCAGGCGGCGACGACCGCCGCGGTGGCGTCGTCCGGTGATCGCGTGGTGGATGCCTTGGCCTTCACCTGCTGGCAGGATGTGTGCCCGGCGTTCGCGGGGACGCTGCCCATCCGCTACGACCAGACCCATCTGACCGTCGCCTACTCCGCACACCTCGCGCCGTACCTGCGGTGGGCGCTGGATGGGGGCGGCGGGGCCGGTGCCGCGGCGCCGCCCGGGTAGAATCGACGCGCCAGCCTCTGTAGCTCAGTGGAAGAGCCACTCCGTCCTAAGGAGCGGGTCGGGGGTTCGAATCCCTCCAGGGGCACCACAGTATTCCCCCTATTTCGTGTTCCGTTTTGCGGCCATCCCTCTCAGAATCGCTCCTGCTGGCAGATGAAACGCGATGAGCACCCCTATCGGATTGTAGTGGAGGGCGCCCTCCTCGCAGGGGAGCATTTCCGCGGTGCCTGATGTGTCAGGAGATCCCGGGAATACATCCGGCCAGCGCCGGTTTCCGCCACGGCGTCGGAACATTAGAGTCTTCTCATCTGCTTGGTGCTCGACGAGGAGTGTGAATGCCCGACATCATGCCTGGGTGGTATCAGGACCCCTCGGGCTCCGAACAGCTGCGGTGGTGGGATGGTCGCCAGTGGACCGCACACGTCGCTCCGTCATCGGCGTCGACCCCGTCGACCTCGGGAGTGCGCCGAACGATGCGACCGTGGATGTGGATTCTCATCGGGCTGGGGATGCTGCTGGTTTCTGTGTTCTTGGCCCCGCTGGCGGCCTTGATATCTCTTGCCGTTCTGGTCACCGCGATCGTAGGCCTGAGTCGAGGGTCCCGTACCTGGCTGCGGCTGCGATCACGCAGGGCCGCCGTCGGCGCCGCGGCTGGCGCAGCCCTCGTCTTGGTGCTTTCGGGGGCGGTCAATGCGGCGGGCACCCTCAATGCTCCACCGCAGCACATCGATTCCGGTGCGCACGGATTTGTTGCCGCCACGCCTTCACGCTCTGCCGGAACGGCGACATCAACTCCCACACCCACTCCCACGGCGATCGTTCGCGAAGAGGTTGTAGAGGAGGCGATTCCCTTCGACCGAGCGTCCATCGAGGATGCCAATATCGCTCGTGGACAGACCGCCATAACGACGACCGGACAGGATGGCAAACGCACGCTGACCTATCGAGTCACCTCGGTCGATGGAGTTGAAACGGCACGCGAACTGGTTTCGGACGTCGTCACGTTGGCTGCCGTGACGGAGGTGACGGTCGTCGGTACCTACGACCCGCCACCACCACCCCCAGCCGCAGCGGCGAGTGACTGCGACCCGAATTACGCGGACGCGTGCGTGCCGATTGCCAGTGACGTCGACTGCGCGTGGGGAAGCGGCAACGGACCCGCCTACTTCGACGGCGTCGCGCGTGTCGTCGGTCGCGACGTCTACGACCTCGACCGTGACGGCGATGGCCTGGCCTGTGAACGCTGAGCCGGCCCGCATCCGCATCGCGAGCGCGTCAACTCACTTCTCAGGGCGCTGCGGCGGTCGTCGGAGTCCAGGTCGGTGTCGGGAGCACGGCGAGTCCGGTGGGTTGAGGCCACCGATTCAGGCACGCGTATCCCGGCGGGCAGGGGTCCCGAACGCAGGCCGCTGCGGCCGGACCCCCGCTGTTCACCCACTCGGAGTGATCGAAGTCGGACACGTCGATGAGTGCTGAGAATTCGTGGTCACCCTGGGAGTCGGCCGCACGGATGGTGGCTGCGAACTGATCGCCGAGCGCTGCGGCCACCTCCTGTTCGCTGCGAGGCCCGATGGTGACCTGAAGGCCCGCGGGTGCCGCACCCACCGCGAACTCGAACCCCTCCGGAACGGTGGCGGATCCGGCGGCTGACCAGACGAGAGTGGCGCTGTCGTCGTCCTCGCCGTCCATCCGTTCGAGCGTGATGGAGGAGATCGTCACGGGAAGGCACATGCGAACGATCGTCGCCCCGTCCGCCCGCGCGAAGAAGACGGGGTCCGCGGCCCAGCTGTCACACCCGGCGAGCGAGACGACGGCGGCGGCGCACGTCACCACAGCCGCCAGACGAGCCAGAAGGTGCACTCTCCGATCCTGCTCATGACCGCACGCGGTGCGCACCGGCATCGACGCAATCGTTATGAGTCCGTCGCTTCTCGCCGGCCCGCAGGCGATGTCGTCGACGACGCCGCGTCACGCCGCCAGCTGCGCCGCGACGGTGGCGGAGTCGATGAAGACGCGCTCGGCCACGACGCGGCCGTGGTCGTCGAAGGTGACCACCGCGATCATCTCGAGGTCGATGACGCGTCCGGTGGCGGCGAACCCGCCGTAGACGCCGTCGTGGGTTCCGTCGAATCGCACCAGCATCGCGCCGGTGTCGCCCTCCTGTCCGAGCGGGGTGATCGTGGCGCGCAGATCGCTGAACGCGCCGAAGAGCGCCTCTTCTCGTTCCTGCAGGGCGTGCAGCCCGCTCTGCGCACCGGTCAGGGGGGAGTGGTAGGCGGCGGGCTCCGCCCACAGTGCGACGACGGCGGCCGGGTCGTGCGCGTTGACCGCGGCGGCAGCGGCGCGGGCGAACTCGTGGATGTGCATGGTGATCTCCTTCGATCGGGGTGAGGATGCCGGGGACCGGCGGTTCAGGGACGGACGGAACGTTCCGCGAGCGTGAGGGACAGCCGCTCGGGAAGTCGCGGGGCGAGCCAGGAGACGAGCGCGTTGCCGCGGCCGTCGACCACCGAGGGGCGGCCGCGGCGCAGGGCGTGCAGGGCCGTCTCGACGACCTGCTCGGGTGTGCGGCGGGCGCCGACGGAGGCCGCGTCGCCGGCTGTCGCGAAGAACGCGGTGTCGGTGGCGCCGGGGCAGAGGGCCAGCACGTCCACGCCGGTGCCGCGGGTCTCGCGCCACAGGGCGCGGGTGAAGGTGAGCACATACGCCTTCGAGGCGGAGTAGACGGCCATGTGGGGGACGGGCTGGAAGCCCGCGGTGCTCGCGACGTTGATGATCGTGCCCCGGCCCCGCGCGAGCATCGGCGGGAGCAGCAGCGCCGAGAGCGCGGTGAGGCTGTTGACGTTGACCGCGATCTGCGTGGTCGCCGAGCTCAGCGGCTGCGTCGCCACGTCACCGTGGATGCCGAGCCCGGCATTGTTGACGAGGGCGTCGACGGCGATCTGCTCGCGCTCGAGGCGGGCGACGAGCTCCTGCGCGGCATCCGGGCGGTCGAGGTCGTGCGCCATGACGGTCACGGACACCGCATGCCGTGCCCGGAGGTCGGCGGCGAGCTCGTCGAGCACGTCGGCGCGACGCGCGACGAGGATGAGGTCGCTGCCGAGGGCGGCGAAGCGGTGGGCGAACGAGCGCCCGATTCCGGAGGAGGCTCCGGTGATCAGGGCGGTGGTCCCTGCGGTGATGGTGCGCACGATTCTCCTAAATAAACAAACCGGTCGGTCTAATAAATCAGGACTATAGTGGGAACATGCCTGCGCGTCCAGTCGCCGAAGCCGAAGCCGGTCGAACCGCCGCCCGCCGCGTGGGGCGTCCGGCCGGGCCGACGGCGCAGGGTGCGGCGTCGCGAGAGGTGATCGTCGACGCCGCCGCGGGGGTGTTCGCCCGCCTGGGCTACGACCGGGCGCGGATGGCCGACATCATCGAGGCGAGCGGGATGTCGAAAGGGTCGGTGTACTTCCACTTCGACAGCAAAGAGGCTCTCGCGGTCGCCGTGCTCGAAGACCGGCACGAACGGTGGATCGCCGCCGTGGAAAGTGCCGTCGCGGACGTCGACGCGGGGCAGCCGAGGCTCTCGCGGCTCCTTCCGGCGATGCTCTCGCTGCACCGTGAGGATCCCGACGCCTGGGTGATCTCGCGCCTCACGCAGCGCCTCGCCGACGCCGAGCCCACCCGCGATCTCGCGGCGGCGGTGACGCGGCGGTGGATCGACCTCGTCGCGAGCCTCATCCGCGAGGCCCAGGGCGTCGACGACAGGGCAGAGTCCGTGGACGCGGCCGCCCTCGCCACGGTGCTCGTGGGCGCCTTCGACGGTCTGAAGATGACCGTGGATGTCGTGGGCACCGGCGACCGCGCCGACGACGGCCGGCTTCTCGCCGAGGGCGGTGCCGTTCTCGAGCGGATGCTGTTCGAGACCGTCGGGATCGTGCCCGCCGAGAAGTCGCGACAGAAGTCGAACGTTCGCCCGACCTCGAGCCGGGCTGCCCGAGTACCGTGAGGTCAGCGACCGCGCCGGTGTTCGCCGCGGCGGTCACCTCCGGCGGCACCCACCGAGATGAGGAGTGACATGACTGAGACGAACGACTCCGGCCCGGCAGACCTGAGCGGCACCGTGGACGAACGACTCGCACAGCTGACGGCTCTGGAGTCGGGCTCCGAGCCGCTGACCGACCAGTGGCTGCATCGTCAGCTCCGCTCCGCGCTCAACGCCTGGGCCGAGGATGCGACCACGGTCGACATCGACCTGGAATCTCGCACCGACTACTGACCGTTCGGCTGCCGCCCGGCTGCGCCGGTTACGCCGGCGGGGTCGCCGGGCCGTCGGCGAGCCCGCTGAGGGCATCCGCCGACGGCACGAAGAACGTGCAGCCCATCACCGGCGTCGAGAAGTCCAGGATCCGGTCGTGGAGGCCGGGCGGGTCTCCGATGAACATCCGCTCCAGCATCTTCTCGATGACCCACAGATGGCGCGCGTATCCGATGAAGTAGGTGCCGAGCGCCGACGCGCCGGGGCTGCCGAACGGCATGTTGTCGCGGAGGATGTCGTGCTCGACACCGTCGACCACGATCGTCGACAGCGTCTTGTGCGACTTCTGCCCGGTGTCGGCGTCGTCCAGTTCGACGTTGTCCGCCTTCTTCCGACCGATGATCGCCTCCTGCTGCTCGGTCGTGAGGGCCTGCCACGTGTCGAGGTCGTGAAGGTACTTCTGGATCACGACGTAGCTGCCTCCCGCGTTGTCGGGATCCTCGTCGCCGATCAGCGTCGAGTCGGCGACCGCGTTGCCGACGGGATTCGCGGTGCCGTCGACGAACCCCAGCAGGTCACGGACGTCGAAATAGCGGAATCCGGTCGTCTCGTCCACGACGGTCACGGCATCCCCGAGCGCATCCATCAGCTGGCGCTCGAACTCGAACGTCAGATCCTGCCGGTTCGCGCGGATGTGGAACAGGATGTCGCCCGGGGTGCTCGGCGCCGTGTGCGTCGCGCCGGTGACCGCCGTGAAGGGGTGGAGCCCGCGGGGAGCGGCCCGCGACGTGAGGCGGGGCCACACCCGCGAGCCGATGCCCACGGTGCAGGAGAGCTGGGCGTCGAGGTCGCGGAATCCGACGTTCTTGATGATGTCGTCGATTCCGCTGATGGTGTCGCGGACCGTGGCCGCGGCATCCGCGTCGTCGTTGACGGTCACGACCAGGAAGGTCGCACTGGAGGTGAGAGGCGCATCGACTTTCTGGGCCTCGATGGGAACACGTCTCGACGAGGAGTTGCTCATGCTCCCGAACCTAGAGCACCGGGTGGGGAATGCGTTCCGACGCCTGTCGAGCACCTCCGCCCCGCGCGGCCTACGTGCGGAGGGGTGTGATGCCCTGCGTGCCCCGCGGGAACGTCGCGAGGGTCGCCGCATCGATGTTGAGATGCGCGGCCACCAGCGCGGGCGGGACGTGGCTCAGCCAGTTCGCCAGCGAGATCTCCTCGTACTTCGGCGCCTTGAACACCTCGAGGAACTGCAGGACGTCATCGCCGGTGTTCTCGACGTAGTGGCCGAAGTTCTTCCTCACCACGCCGACGTCGCCCGCGCGGAAGTCCGTGGTGTTGGCGTGGGGGCCGGTGTTGAACACCGTCATCCGGGCGGAGCCGCGGAGGTAGTACTGCCACTCGTCGGCGTTCGGATGCCAGTGCAGCTCGCGCATCGACCCGGGCTCGACGGTCACCAGCGCGGCGGCGACGGTGCGCGAGAGCGGGAAGTTCGTGCTGTCGGCGATCTGGATGCTGCCGCCCGAGTTCTTGTGCAGCGGCTGCGACCGCGACAGGCGGAAGATGATCGGTTCCGAGGCGCCCCATTCCGCGCCCGCATCCGTCTGGTCGGTCGCGAGGTCGCCGGGCTCCTCTCCGGGGAAGATCCAGAGGTTGTGCAGCGGGATGTCGGCGAAGACCTCCTGCGCGACGCCGAAGTTCTTGGCGAGCACCTCCGGGGGAGTGTGGGCGAACCAGTCCGTGAGCAGGAGCGTGTTCGACTCGGACTGCTCTCCGTCGTCGAACGCCAGCACGAACTCCGCGCCGTCGGGCCCGAGCCCCTGCAGCGAGTGCGGCGTCCCACCCGGGAAGAACCACAGGTCGCCTTCCTCGACGTCCTCGACGCTCGGAAGGCCGGAGCGGCCGAGGGTCGTCACGCGGCACCGGCCGCGGGTCATGACCGCCCACTCGGCCGTCTGGTGCCAGTGCAGCTCGCGGATGCCGCCGGGCTCCAGGTACATGTTGACCCCGGCGATCTCGTCGGAGATCGCGAAGTCCTGCTTCGTCAGCTCGCGGGCCCACCCGCCGCGCTGTACCCGGCGCGGGGAGATGTTGAACGACGACCAGAACAGCGCCTGCGTGGAGATGTCCGTTCCGGGCGCATCGATCTGGTCGGGGAACTGGCTCTCGATGACCGGGTTCCGGGACCCGGTCATCGTGAGGCTCGCCGGGTCGTCCACGGTGTTGGACTCGCCCTCCGGGGGGAGATCGGGGTTGCCGAACGCCGGCGACTCGTGGTGCGGGGTGGGGGTGTTGTCGTGCATGGGGAGCTCCGTTCGTTCTCGCGGCCGTCGTGCGGGCATCGGCCCGCCCTCTCAGCACACTCGTCGGGAGGGGACGCGGCCTCAGACAGATGCAGAAGATTGCCCGGATGCCGAAGGTCGCGGCCCCGTTCGGCGCCTACTTCTTCGTCGTGAAGATGCCGTTCTCGCGCAGCAGGCGGCGCACGTCCAACACCATCTGCTCGTCGATGTCCTTGTGACGCGGTCTGGTGAGGAAGAGCTCGGACTGCCCGAGCCGGACCCGGAACGTCCCGTCGTGCCCGGCGGTCACGTCCGCGATCTCCTCGAGGAGGGAGAGGATGTCGTGCCATTCGAGATTGTGCGAGGTGGGGTGCTGTTCGAGGTGGTACAGCGTGGTGCGGTGGTGCTCGGACAGGTGCGCGGTGAGCGGCTGGTCGGACATGTGTGTCTCCTTCGTCGGTTGCGGGGTGGGGTGGGTCTGTCGGTGCGGATCTGATCAGGCGGGGGTGGATCGGGGGTGTCGGCGCGGGTGCGGCCGTCCGATGTCGAGGAGGTGGGTCGCTTCGGGGGCGACCGCGCTCATCGCCCACGCGCGGGAGATCAGCTCGCCGTCGAACGCCGTCGTGCGCCCCTCGTGCTGGCTCACGTGTTCCCGCCATGACCCGACGGTGTACGCCTCCACGAGGATGTCCGCGTCGTCCGCATCCGCGTAGACGCGCCACTCGCGGCCGCCGGTGCGCAACCGGGTTTGCTTGACCTGCGACAGGAGAGCAAGGAACTCCGTGCGCCGGTCGCGGGGGACGGCGTAGCGGATCAGGACGAGCACGGCCGCGTCGTCGCGGCCGTCCGCCCGCGGCTCGTCCTGGACGCCCGGGACCTCGACGATGTCGCGTCCGATTCCGGTCGTCGTCGGCAGGGGCCACACGAGCAGCGACAACGCACTCAGGATGCAGAGAACCCCCGCGCCGACGACGACGGCCCCCGACCCCCATACGGCCGCGAGGATGCCGGCGAGCGCGGCGCCCGCCGCCGTGCACCCGTAGAGGACCAGCTGATAGAAGGAGAGTCCGCGGGTGCGCACCCACACGGGCAGGAACGCCTGGATGGTGCCGTTGATGGTGGCGATCACGCCGATCCACGCCAACCCCGTCGCGACCAGGACCGGGAAGGTCACCCAGAGCGTCGGGGAGACGACCAGGATCACCAGTCCCGCACCGAACACGGCGGAAGACGCGAGGACGACGCCGTTGAGCGCGGCGATGCGGCGAGCCCACGGGAGCACGAACGCTCCGATGATGGAGCCGGCGCCGAGGGCGGCCAGCAGGAGGCCGTAGCCGGTGGCGGCGAAGCCCAGGGAGTCTTTCGCGATGGTCGGCAGGAGTGCCCACAGGGCGTTCGCGGGGATCAGGAAGATCGCCAGTCGCAGCAGGGTGAGCCGCACGACGCGGGAGTGGAGCACGTAACGCGTGCCGGCGCGGGTGGCGTCGACGAACGGTTCGTGACGGGCGGCGGGCGGGCGATAGGTCTTCCAGAACAGCAGGACGCCGAGGAACACCACGAACGAGGCCGCATTGAGGAGGAAGACCGCGACGACCCCGAACTGTGCGACGACGAGTCCGGCGACCGCGGGGCCGACGGCGCGCGCGATGTTCACGCCGATCGACGAGAGGCTGGCCGCGTCGACGAGCATGTCGCGCGGGACGATGTCGGGCACGAGCGCCTGGAAGGCGGGCAGCTGGACGGCCGAGATGGTGCCGAGGACGAAGGTGCACGCCAGCAGGATGGTCGGGGTGGTCTGGCCGCTCCAGGTCAGGAAGGCCAGCACCAGCACGACGACGAACTGGACGGCCTGCGAGTACAGGAGCACGAGCCGTCGGTTGAGGAACTCGCCGATGACGCCGGAGGGAATGGCGAAGATCAGCACCGGTGCCGCCGATGCCGTCTGCACGAGCGCCACGAGCAGGGCGGAGCTGTTCGTCTCGACGAGCAGCCACTGCGCACCGACCGTCTGCATCCAGCTTCCGATGTTGCTGACGAGGGAGGCCAGCCACACCAGTCGGAAGATGCGTACCGTCAGCGGCGTGAATCCGGACGCCCAGACGCGGGGCCCTGCGGGAGGCCGTTCGGCCGGCGCGTCAGTCATCGGCGGCGACGTCCCCGAGGATGGTGTCGATGAAGCCCACGATCTCGGCGGCATGGGTCTGTGTGACCAGGTGCGGCGCGGCGAGGGCGACGACGTCGCGGCAGTGGGCGCGCCGGTACCCGAAGCGCTGCACGTCAGGGTTGATCGCGCGATCCTCCGTGGCGACGACGCCCCAACTGGGCCTGCCGCGCCAGGCCTCGACGCGCGCGCGCTCGCTGAACACCGACACCGACACCGGCCGCTGCGAGACGGCGAGCACCGAGGCCTCGTCGGCGGGGAGACCCTCGGCGAGCAGGCGGGGGAACGCGTCGACGGCGACGGTGACCTCCGTGCCGGGAACGCCGTGGTCGTCGCGGAACATCGCGGGGACGAGGTGCTGGGAGACCTCGTCCGGGGCGAAGGCGTCGCGCATCTCGCCGATGCTCTCGCCGCGCTCGAGCGCGTAGCCGGCGATGAAGAGCAAGCCGGTGACGTTCGCCGCGTCTCCCGCGACGGTGATGACGGCCGCCCCGTAACCGTGCCCGACGAGCAGCACCGCTCCGTCGATGCGCTCGACGACGGTGCGGATGTAGGTGCAGTCGCCGTCGAAGCTGCGGCCGACCAGGGGAGGGGCGAGCACGGGATGCCCGCCTCCGAGTAGGCGCAGCGCGATCGGCCACCAGCTGGACGCGTCCAGGAAGGCGCCGTGAACCAGGACGACCGTCGTACGTGCTGTCATGTGGATACCTCGTGGTGGTTGTGCCGGCCCTGAGACGAATCTAGGAACGAGTGCGCCGACAGCACTCCGACAGGAGTCGGAGACGTGGCTCGGCCGGTGGGACGGTGCCCGCGGCGGATGCGGAGACGTCGCACTTCTGCCTGTTTTCTTCCTGGTGCTGCCGTCGCGGACGCGGTCGGATGGCTGTGACTCGACTTCGGTGTGGCTGCGTGTCGGCTACTGCCGGCGCGGCCTCATGGTGGGCCCGGCCCGGATAGGAGTGCATCCGTGAAAGCCAGCGAGAGCAGTGCCGTCGTGCCTGCCACGTTGCAGGGCATCGCCGAACAGCTCACCGCCGCGATCGGACGTCCGGTGTGGGTCCGCGGTGGACCGCCGTCTGCGCCCGCCGGCGTGTGCGGCGCGACGGATCCGTCGCTCGCGGCACCGCGCCGGCTCGACGTGACGGTGGAGGACCGGGGCGTCGTGGTGGCGCACATCGCCGTGCGGACGGAGGGACGATCCCTCGGCCCGTCGGACTTCGAGGCGCTCGATGCGGCATCCCTCCTCGTGCGAGACCTGTTGCGCGCGGAGGGAGGGACGAGCCGTGAATCGGTGCTGCACGATCTCCTGCACGACGACGAGGGCGTTCGGCGGAGCGCGTACGCCCGCGCGGTGCAGCAACGATGGCTGCACCGCGACGAGGGCACCGTCGTGCGCGCGCTGCTCGTCGACGCGGCCGTCACGGACATCCATGCCATCGCCTTCGCCCGGCACCTCGCGAATCGGCGCCCCGTCCCCCACCACTTCATGGCCCTGCACGCCGGCATGGTCATGCTCGTGGGGCAGCCGTCCGATCGCGGCATCGACGACGTGATCCTCCGGGAGGCGGCCGCGCGCGGCATCCGCGTCCTGGGAATCGGCTCGGCCTCTCCTGCGCCGGGGGCGGAGGACGTGCGTGCCGCGGCCGAGGAAGCGGTCATCGCCGCTTCTCGCGCCGCCGCGCTTCCGCAGTTCCATCCGGCGGTCGACGCCAGTGAGCTCGGCGGCTGGCTGCTGCTGGCCTCGGCCTCGGCGAACCCGGAGCACCTGCGCATCATCTCGCCGGCCGCGCATGCGCTGTACGTGCACGGCGACGGCAGCCAACGAGAGACCATCGAGACCTACCTGGATGTCGGCGCGAACGTGGTGGCGGCGTGCGAGATCCTCTTCGTGCACCGCACGACGCTGTACTACCGGCTCGAGCGGATGCCGGAGGTCGTCCGCGACGCTCTGAGCGACGGCATCAAGCGCAGCACGCTCCATGTCGCGCTCAAGCTCATCCGGCTCTGGGAGGCGACCGGACGTGCCTGATCGTGCCGGGGCGGACTTCCGGCGAACGTCGAAGCGCCGCGCGCGGCCGGGGCGATACCGTCGACCCATGCCCCGCACAGGAGAGGTCGGACGATGAGGACGGCGTTGCGGGTGGGCGTGATCGGCGGGTCTCTCGGGGGCCTGTTCACCGCTGCCCTGCTGCATCAGGCAGGTCACGACGTCACCGTCCTCGAACGGTCCCGCGCGGGGCTGGCCCGACGCGGCGCGGGCCTGGTCGGTCAGCAGGACCTGTTCGACGTCCTCGCGAGGCTGGGGTTGACTTCGGTGCTGCGATCCGGCGTGGAGGCGCGCGAACGCATCACGCTCGGCCGCCGCGGCGAGGTGCTCCATCGCGACCCGACGCCCCAGACCCAGCTGTCGTGGGACTACATCTACGACGGCCTGCGGGCGCTCATCCCCGCCGGCCGCTACCGGCTCGGCAGTGCGGTCACGGAGGTGCGGTCGGACGGCCGGCACGCGACCGTCCGCATCGAGGACGGGACGACGATCCCGTTCGACATGGTCGTCGGCGCCGACGGTCTCAACTCCGTCGTCCGACGCGCCGTCGCGCCCGAGCGGTCGGACAACCGCTACGTCGGCTACCTCACCTGGCGCGGGCTCGTGCCGGAGGCGGCGCTCCCGGAGCGGGCCGCGGACATCCTGCTCGAACGGTTCGCCTTCTACACGGCGCCGGGCGCCCACATGCTGGGCTACCTGGTCCCGGGACCGGACGGGCAGACGGCGCCGGGGCGGCGTCGGTACAACTGGGTCTGGTACCGGTCGCTGCCGTCTCCGGAGCTGGAACGTCTGATGGTCGCGTGCGGGCACGGTGCCGCGAGCGCCTCTCTCGCACCGGGAGACCTCCCGGCAGACCTCCGGCAATCGCTCGTCGCGGCCGCCGCGGCAGAGCTGCCGGTGCCGTTCGCGGATGCCGTCGCGGCCGAGCCGCGACCGTTCCTGCAGGCCCTCTACGACTACGTCGCGCCGCGGATGGCGGCGCCGTCCGTCGCGCTCGTCGGCGACGCCGCCGTCGTCGTGCGCCCGCACACCGCGATGGGCGCGGCCAAGGCCGCGGGAGACGCGATGGCGCTGGTGGACCTCCTGGGCACCGAGCTCTCCCTGGCCGACGCGCTCGCGACCTACGACCGGGACCGGCTGCCGGTGGGCCGCGCCATCGCCCGCTACGGTCAGGAGCTGGGCGACTCGCTCCCGCTGTGAGGCGCATCTCGCGCGGTCGTCCGTCCTGCCGTCATCCCCGCGATCTCTCGACGGAACCGGGCGAAGATGAACGCCTCGCTGCTGCCCGGGCCGAGCAGGCGCAACGCCTCCTCCGCCTCGGCCATCGCCGCTTCCGACTCCCCGGCTTCGATCAGCGCGCGGATGTGGCGGCGCATCATCAGGGCGACCCGCATGTCGTCGTTGAGCGAACGGGCGATCTGGATGCCGATCGCGCCCGCCCGGATCCCGTCGTCGTAGCGGCCGACGGCGATGTACGCGTCGACGAGGTCCAGATAGGCCGCGTATCGCGTGATGAGCGTGAGGAAGCCGTCGGCCTCGGGTTCGGCCTGGATGCGCGCGAGCGTGGACTCCAGCTCCTCGATCGCCGCGAGGTGCTCACCGCGGGTGTTCATGATCATCGTCGTCAGCAGGCGCGCGTTCTCCAGTCCCACCTTCTCGCCCGCGAGTGAGAACGCCCGGATCGCGCCCTCGGCGGCGTCTGCGGCCTCGACGACACGGCCGAGCAGCCAGCTCGCCCATCCCACGTAGTAGTTCGCCCACCCCTCCTGCGTGGCGTCGCCGGCGCGGAGCGCCGCGCGGAGTGCCGAGCGTGCCGTCAGGACGGCGCGCTCGCGGTCTCCGACCTCCACGATCTCGGCCCACGCGAGGTAGCCGAGATGCGTCGCCTCCATCAGCGGATTTCGCAGACTCTGCGCGGCGGTCACGGCGAGGGAGAAGAACCGATGCCAGTTCCCCCAGGAGAGCCAGACGTCGGAGTACCAGTGGAGGGCGTCGGCGACGTCGACGACCGTCTCGTTCTCGCCGAGCTCGGCGGCCTCCGCATACGCCGGCCACCAGTGCTCGGCTTCCGTGCGGATCCACAGCGCCGCCGCCTCGGCGCTGACGAAGCCGCGACCGACCCGGCTCGCCGTGTGCTGCTCCCTCTCCGGCTCGAACCAGGCCCCCGCCCGTTCCAGGCTCCCCAGGATCCAGGCGCGGATGTGCGCGCGGCGCCGTTCGAGCTCGTCCGCACCGACGACGTCGCGCAGCCTGTTCAGGCCGAACAGCCGCATGAGGTCGTGCAGGCGATAGCGGTCGCCGCCGCGCGCTTCCAGCAGCCCGAGGTCGGTCAGGTCGTCGAGTCGGAACTCCACTTCTGCGACCTCGGTCGAGCGGACCGCGGCGGCGGCCAGCTGCGCATCGAAGGTCTTGCCGCCGATGAGCGCGACCCACCGGAAGAGCGCGGCCGTGCGAGGGTCGAGCTCTTCGTAGGAGAGGGAGATGGCGGCTTCGACCGCCAGGTCGCCGGCGACGAGCAGCCGCAACCGGTCCTCGGTGGTCCGCAGTCGCCGCAGCAGGTCCTCGACGTTCCATTCCGGCCGGCTGGCGATGCGGCTGCCCACCACGCGCAGTGCGAGCGGGACGTCGTCGCACAACCCGGCGACTTCGTCGAGCGCCTCGTCGTCGGATCCGGCCTGCGGGATGAGGCGGCGCAGGAGTGAGACGCTCTCGTCGCGTTGCAGAGGACCGAAGCGCAGCCGCCGCACTCCTTCCAGCCCGGCGAGGCTGCGGCGCGACGTCACGACGACGATCTCGCCGCTGCAGATCGAGAGGATCGGGCGGACCTGCGACTCGTTCGCGGCGTTGTCGAGCAGGACGCGCACCGGACGGGCGTCGACGGCCGCGCGCCATTGCCGAGCGGCGACGTCGAGATCCGCGGGCGCCTTCTGCTGCGTCCCCTGCAGCTGGCGGAGCATCGCGGTGATGATCTGGAGGGGCGTCAGCGGCGAGGCGTTGAAGCCGTCCAGGCCGACGAAGACGGTGGGATCCTGGGCGGATCGGCCGCGGGCGAGGATCTCGACGGCCCCCGTCGTCTTGCCGATGCCGGGGGCGCCGCTGATGACGAGCGCCGGGCGGCTCTCGCCGGGCTCGCGTTCTCCTTCGAGGATGTCGAGGGCCTCACGGATCTCGCGCTCTCGCCCGGAGAAGTCGAACACCCGATGAGGCGAGACGCCCCCGGTCGCCTCCGCGGCGTCGACGCCGCGGGGACGGGCGCGGGCCGCCCGGAGGAACGCGTGTCGCGCGGCGACGTCCAGGCCGAGCCCCTGGGCCAGTGCCTCGACGGTGCGACGCTGGGGCGAGGTGCTGGCGCCTCTCTCGAGGTCGCCGATGGTTCGCACGCTCACACCGGAAGCGGCCGCGAGGGACTCCAGCGTCGAGTTCTGCCCGACGCGCAGCGACCGGAGCAGCTGGCCGAACGGTGACGGCTCGGTCACGACGCCCTCCCTCTCACAGCCGTCAGTCTGACAGAGCCGGCCGCCGACGAGCCGCCCGCTCCTCTCACGCGCCGGATGCCGCCGCGCGGCGCATGACCAGCGCCGCGGAGACGGTCGCCACCAGCACGGCGGCGGAGAAGACGAGGAGCACGATCGCCTGCGGGGCGACGGTGAGGCTCACCCCGATCGCCAGCACCGGAAGGGCCAGCCCGCAGTACGCCACCAGGAAGATGAGCGCGAGGGTCTCCCCGCGGCGGCCCGACTCGGCCAGCCCCGCGGCGGTGGCGATGGCGGACTTGAACAGCACACCGACGCCGACGCCCGACACGACGCCGCCGACCAGGAAGACGCCGAGCGAGGGAGCGAACGCGCCGACGGCGACGGATGCCAGCCCGACCGCGCAGCACACGGCCGCGATGGTCAGCTGGATGCGCAGCGGGACCGCGGCGAGTGCCGCTTGGCCGATCGCCGCCGCGGCGAAGACGCAGGACGCCGCGATGCCGGCGAGGAGGTGGTCGTGCTGATCGAACGTCGCGATGAGGATGGTGGGCGCGAGCGAGGTGAACAGCCCGAACAGGGCGAAGCCCGCGAACGCCCCGAAACCGGCGGCCACGAACGCGGCGCGCCCGCGCGGGGGAGCGGCGATGCGTTGCGGCCGATAGCGCCGACGCTCCTCCGGCTCCGGCACCGTCTCGGGGACGCAGCTGACGGCGATCGCCGCGACGATGAGCAGGACGAGGAACACGGCGTGCGGGAGGACGAGCGGATCGGGGAGGAACTCGGCGAAGAGTCCGCCGATCAGCGGACCGAGCGCCAGGCCGCCCAGATTGGCGGCGCCAGCGACCGACGCCGCGACGACGACGCTCTCGGTGGGTCGGGCGTGGGTGCGCAGCTCGCCGAGGTGGGCGGTCGCCGTCGCGGTGAGGATTCCGACGCTCGCCCCGTTCACGAGCCGCGCCGCCAAGAGGCCCGGAACCTCCGTCCAGAGCAGGAACATGCCGGCGGAGAGCGCGGCGACCAGAATCGCCACCGTCAGCATCCTTCGCCGGCCCATCCAGTCGCTCACGTGCCCGAGGAGGAACAGGCTGAGCACGACACCCACCGCGAACGCGGCGAAGACGAGCGTGATGACGGCGACGGGGAAGCCGTCGCGCTCCTGATACAGCGGGTACAGCGGGGTCGGGACGGTCGCGTAGGCCATCACGAGGACGAAGGCGCTCGCGACGACCCAGAACCCCGCCCCGTGCGAGATCTGCGGCAGCCCGAGCGGGGTGGCCCGCTGCGCCATGGGTCAGGACCCGCTTCCGTGGCCGGCGAGCGCCGACCGGATCGCCTCCGCCAGTCCTGCCGTGCCGGCCTCCACGAGGGCGCCGTTGAGGAAGAAGGTGGGGGTGCCGTTGACCCCGCTGCGGATGCCGCCCTCTTCGTCGGCCCGTATCCGAGCGGTGTACCGGTCCTCCGCGGCCGCCTTCCCCAGATCGGCGACGGCGAGGCCGAGCGCCTCGCAGATGCGCTGATAGAGCTGAGGGCCGAGGTCGATCTGGTTCTCGTAGAGCAGGTCGTGCGCCTGCCAGAACTCGCCGTGCTCCGCGGCGAACTCCGCGACGAAGGCGGCGTCGACGGCCTCGGGGTGGATCTGCGCGAGGGGGAAGTTGCGGAAGACGAATCGGATCTTCCCGTCGTACTCGTGCAGCAGCTGCTTCACGATCGGGAAGGCCTGGCCGCAGTACGGGCACTGGTAGTCGCCGTACTCGACCAGCGTCACCGGGGCGTCCGGCGGGCCGAAGCTGTGGTCGTGGTCGGAGACGGGGATGCGAAGGTGGGACATGGCGGGTCCGATCTCAGGGGGAGGGCGTGGTGGGCGATGCCAGGGCGTCGAGCGCGTCGAGGACGCCGTCGACGCCCGGGTTCACGTCGATGGGCGACAGGTAGCTCCAGGCGATGACGCCCGAGGAGTCGATGACGAACAGCGCACGCGTGCTCGTGCCGGTGTGGAAGTCGTAGGCGCCGTAGCGCCGGGACACCTGCCCCTTCGGCTCGAAGTCGCTGAGCAGGGCGAAGGTGAAGCCGCGATCCGCGACGAAGGCCCGATGCGACCAGACGCCGTCGACGGAGACGCCGAACACCGCCGCGCCGTGGGCGGTGAGAAGGGGCATCGCCGCGTTGACGACATTGAGCTCGTCGCCGCACACCGCGCTCCAGTCGGCGGGGTAGAAGATGAGCACCACCGGCTGTCCGCGAAGGCTCGACAGGGTGACGGTGTCCTCCGGCGTGCGGTGCAGCGTGAAGTCCGGCGCCGCGGTGCCGGCGCCGAGGACGCTCTTCGGATGGTGTTCGACGTAGCCCATCGTCGGCTCCTCTTCGCATCGGTCGGACGTTGTTCCCCTGCGCCAGACGGTACGCGCGTGCGGGCCCGCTGTCACAGGACAGATGTCGAAACGCGGGCGGGCCGGCCTGCGGGAGCCCTCCCAGAGTCTGAACAAAAGTAGGAGCGCCGCGGTTCTCGTCCGGCGTTATCGTGAACGCGCTCCCGGCTCGATCAGCAGTCGGGAACACCGGATCGTCGTCCCGAGACCGCCTCGGGATCACATAACCCTGGAGGTCGACCATGTCTTTTGTGACGACGGAAGATGGCGCGGAAATCTACTTCAAGGACTGGGGTCCCCGTGACGCCCAGCCCATCATGTTCCACCACGGCTGGCCGCTGTCCTCCGACGACTGGGACGCGCAGATGCTCTTCTTCCTGAACGCGGGCTACCGCGTCGTCGCCAGCGACCGCCGTGGTCACGGACGGTCCTCGCAGATCGCCACCGGTCACGACATGGACCACTACGCCAGCGACGCGAGCGCCGTGGTCGAGCACCTCGACCTCCGCAACGCGATTCACGTCGGACATTCGACCGGCGGCGGTCAGGTCGCGCGGTACGTCGCCCGGTACGGCGAACCCCAGGGGCGCGTCGCCAAGGCCGTGCTCGTCTCCTCGGTTCCGCCGCTGATGGTGCAGACCGCGGCGAACCCCGAGGGCACGCCGCTCTCCGTCTTCGACGGTTTCCGCAGCGCGCTCGCGGCGAACCGCGCGGAGTTCTACCAGGCGGTCGCGTCCGGGCCGTTCTACGGCTTCAACCGCGAGGGTGCGACGGTGTCCGAGCCCGTCATCGCCAACTGGTGGCGGCAGGGGATGACCGGCAGCGCGCAGGCCCACTACCTCGGCATCGCGGCCTTCTCCGAGACCGACCAGACCGACGACCTGACGTCGATCACCGTGCCCGTCCTGGTGCTCCAGGGCGACGACGACCAGGTCGTGCCGTACAAGGATGCCGCGCTCAAGCAGCACGAGCTCCTGCAGAACTCGACCCTCAAGATCTACGAGGGCTACCCCCACGGCATGCTGACGACCCACGCGGAGGTCATCAACCCCGACATCCTCGCCTTCATCCGGGCCTAGCCCGCGGCTCCGCCCTCGCGACAGCGCACTCCGGAGGTCCGGAGTGCGCTGTCCGCGTGGGCTCAGGCGCGGCGTTGCCCGACGGCGGCGAACGGGCCGTCGGGCGCGAACGCGTAGTCGGCGAACCGGGCGCCCATGCGCTCGTAGGCCGCCGCGTTGGGATGCAGACCGTCGTCGAGGTCGCCGATCTCGCTGTCGGGCAGCAGCGCACGACCGTCGAGCCAGAACAGCCGCGGGTCGTCGGCGCGAGCGGCCAGCACGTTCCCCCAGGCCTCGCGGACGATCGCGAGGCTCATCCCGCCGCGCTCGAGCTCCCGCGCGTCGCCGGCGCTCACCGCCTGGCCCGTCGCGGGGTCGATCACGGTCGGACCCGGCATCCGCTCCAGGGACGGGCAGGGGATCGGCCCGATCGCGACGAGCGGCGTGTCGGGGTGGCCGTCCCGGATCGTGTCGAGCACGCCGTGCAGCACGGGTTCGAACAGGCGCCGGCGCAGGAGATCGCCGTTGACGACATTGACGCCGATCTCGATGCTGATGGCGTCGGCGGGGTGGTCGCGGATCGTCCGTGCCACGAAGGGATCGCCCACGGCGTTGCCGCTGAAGCCGAGGCTGCGCAGGCTCACCGCGCCCGCCGTCGCGGCCACCGCCGGCCACGTCCGGGTGGGCGCGGAGGCCTCGCCGCACTGGCTGATGGACGAACCGTGGTGCAGCCACACGGGCCGGGCGTCGCGGGGCGGCGCGAGAGGCGCGTCGGCGCGCAGCGCCACGAGCTCCACGGCTGTGGTGTGCGGCAGCCACACCTCGACGGCGCGCGCGCCGCGGCCGGGTGCAGGAAGGGCGAAGGAGACCGTCACGGGGGGACGCTCCTGGGTGAGCGCCCCGTCCGCGGCGACGAGGGTCTGCGCCTGGACGGGGACCGAGACGGAGCCTCGGCGCTCGCCGTCGACGACGAGCTCGACGATTGCGGGCGCTCCGGGGGCGATCCCGATCACGACGAGCTCGACGGCGATCGCGCCTGCCGTGGTCGACGTGGCCACGCGCACGCCCGAGGTCATGCCCACCACGAAGTCGAAGCCGGGGTCGGGGATCTGCGGCCGCGTCCACTCCGGCAGCCGCCGCGGGCGCACCCCGTACCTCCCCGGCGCGAAGCCGAGTGCGCCGACCACCTCGACATCGGCCGAGGGGAACGGGGCCGTGTAGCTCAGGGCGCTCATCGCGGGTCGGCGTCGGGCGTGGACGACGAGGTTCCGCGCACCGGCGGCGCGGTCACCGTCCGCAGCAGCGTCTCCACCAGGTGCAGGCGGGCGGCGTCCCCGCCGCGGACCGTCGCCCCCGGGGCGTAGGCGGGAGCGATGGGGGCGGCATCCGCGGTGTCGTCCTCGTCCAGGGCAGCGATGAGGTACTGCGCCGCGCGCTCGCCCACGGCCGTGAGCCGCGGATCGATCGACGCGAGGTACGGGTCGGCATCCTCGCCGTAGCCGGCGACGTGGTCGTAGCCGATGATCGCGATGTCGTCGGGCACCCGCACGCCGGCGGCTTCCAGGCCCGCCGCCAGACCGATCGCGATGGCGTCGCTGCCGGCGAAGACGGCGTCGGTGTCGGGCGCCTGCGCGAGCAGCAGCTCGGCGGCGCGGTGCCCCCAGTCGCGGCTGAACTCGCCATGCAGGATCACCGCGGGCTCTCGTCCCGCCGCGTGCACGGCTGCGGTGAAGCCGTCCGCGCGCTCCCGCACCGACGGCAACGCGGCCGCCGCCGTGACGTGGGCGATGCGCCGCCGGCCGGCCTCGAGGAGGGTCCGGGCCGCCAGCGCCCCTCCGGCGTGCTCGTCGGGGTGGACGCTCACCGCCCGGTCGGGCTCGTGCGGGCCGAACGCGTGCACGACGGGGTGGGAGTCGCTCGCGCCGATGTCGGCGATCGGGACGTCGGGACCCTCGCCGATCACGATGATGCCGTCGACCTGCCGATCGAGCATGTGCCGCACGTGCTGGTGGCGCCGCTGCGGATCGTGGCGCGCGTCGTAGAGGATGCTCGCCAGGTCGTGGTCGCTGAGGGCGCGGTTGATGCCGATCAGCACCGGCATGCAGAACGCGCCCGCGGCGTTCTCGGCGAGCACGCCGATGGTGCGGCTGCGTCCGAGGGCGACGCTGCGGGCCAGAGCGTTCGGCCGGTAGTCGAGGTCGCGCGCGGCATCCAGGACACGCTGTCGGGTCGCCTCGGCGACGCGCCCGGTGTCGTTCATCACCTGGGAGGCCGTGGGCACGGACACCCCTGCGGCCCGGGCGACGTCGGCCAGGCGCGCGGATCTCTGCGGCATGGGCACATCCTCTCGCAAGCGGTGGCGCTTGTGCCGCCCATCTTATGCCAAAGCGCTTCGGCAGTAGACTGGCGGCGTGACGGACGACCCGCAGACCCCCCGCATCCACCCCCGCGCGACCGCCCCGGCCCACGGCCACGTCCATCCCGCCTATGCCGGGGTGGCCGAGGCGTTCGCGCGCGTGCTCGAGAGCGATGCCGCCGGTGCGGCGCTCTCGATCGTCGTCGACGGGGAGACGGTGGTCGACCTGTGGGGCGGCGCCGACCCCCTCTCGGGGCGGGCGTGGGAGCGTGAGAGCGCCACGCTGGCGTTCTCCGCGGCGAAAGGCATGGTGGCCCTGCTCGTGGCACAGCAGGTGCAGGCCGGTGCGCTCGATCCCGCGCTCCCCGTCGCGCACTACTGGCCGGAGTTCGCCGCAGCCGGCAAGGAGCGCATCACCGTCGCCGACGTCCTGACGCACGTCGCGGGCATGCCCACCCTGCCGATCCGCGAGCCCGAGGACCTCCTCGATCCGCTCGCCCTCGCCGCCCGGGTGGCGGCGGCGCCGCCCGACTACGCCCCCCGCAGCGCTCGTGTCTACCACGTGCTCAGCTACGGGGTCATCGCCGCCGAGCTGCTCCGCCGCGTCACCGGGGACGACGCGGCGACCCTGCTGCGCGAACGGGTCGCCGATCCGCTGGGTGCGGCGCTCTGGCTCGGGCTGCCGGCAGACGAGGACCGTCGCTACCTCCCCGCCCTCATGGAGCCGATCGTGCCGCCGCCCGTGCCGGCCGGTACGCCGGAGTCGACCGGCGCGGCCTGCGCGGCCGCCTTCCGCAGCACGGTGCAGATCGTCCCGTTGTTCGAACGGGTCGACGGGATGCTGGGCACCGAGCGGGTCAACGGCCTCCCCTTCCGACGCGCGCTCGTTCCCGGGGGCGGTCTGGTCGCGGACGCACGCGCCCTCGCCCGGGTGTACGGGGCGTGCGTCGCGCCGGTCGACGGGGTGCGTCTGCTCGACGACGACACCGTCGGCCTGGTGTCACGCGACTGGCTCGGCGGCATCCGCGAGCCGCTGTGCCTTCCCGGCGCCGCCGCGACCGTGCGGTGGGGGCTGGGGTTCGAGATCTCGCACGCTCTGAACCGCATGCTCGGCGACGGCTCGTTCGGTCATTCCGGCATGGGCGGCCGGCTCGCCTTCGCCCACGCCCCCTCGCGCACCGGCTTCGCCTTCGTGGGACAGCGGATGACCTTTCCGCCGCCCGGCCAGGACCCGCGGTGGGCGCTTCTGCTCGACGCGCTCGCCGCGGTGTGACGGCCGGGGCGTGAGACGCCCCGGCCGCCGTCAGGATGCGTCCGCTCGCGCGAGCTTCTCCGCCTCCAGCTGCGCGAGACCGCGGTAGCCGGCGTCCGGGCTCGTCGCGGCGCGGGCGGTGCGCAGCGCGGCACGCACCGCCGCGGGCGTGAACGCGTCCGGCGCGGCGGTGCGGATCGTCCACGCCACCGTCTCGCCGGGCAGCAGCGTCTCGAGGGTGCGCTCGGCGTGCGCGTCGGGGTCGATCTGATCGACGAGCAGGGTGGCGTCGCGCAGCAGCGTGCGCGCGGTGAGGTGCACCGACACCCCCGCGGGCACCGCGTCCACCTCCACGTCGAACCGCGGCTCCGGGTCGGGGTGGACGCGATCCGTCTCGCCGAGCAGGACGCTCCGCGACGCGCGCGCCCCGGACGCGCCGGGTGCGCCGGACGCCCCGGGTGCGCCGGTGTCGGCATCCGTCGGGGTGAGCACCGTCGCGACGAGCAGCTCGTCGCCACCGAGGTCGGCGGCGAGGGCGTGCATCGGCACGGCGATCGCCGTGTGCGCCGGCACGTGCACGGTGGCCTCGGTCTGCCCCGAGGGCGCACCGCGCGTCCAACGCTGCACGTCGACGACCGCGTCCCACGGCTCGGGTGTGCTGTTGCACGCGAACAGGGTGGGTCCGTCGGCCTCGTGTCGCAGGACGACGATGCGCGGGCGGTAGGCCTCGCGCACGGCGTAGGCGACCGGCTTGTAGCGGTCGGCGATGTCGATCATCGACCACGAGAGCGCGGGCCAGCAGTCGTTCAGCTGCCACACGATCGTGCCGCGGCAGAAGGGCTCGAGAGTGCGGAACCGCTCGACGCCGTAGCGCACGGCGCGCGCCTGATCGAGCTGGGCGAGCCAGTACCACTCGTCGAAGTCGGTCGGCACGCCGAAATGGGCGTCGAGCACGTCGTTGATGCGCTCCGTGCCGCCGGCCGCCTTCTGGCGCTGGATGGTCCCCGCCGAGAAGGGTGCCGGCCGCTCGTCGTGGACGACCGCGTCGAAGGTCGCGCGGGCCGGGGGTCCCTGGAACCCGAACTCCGAGACGAACCGCGGGCGCACGTCGTCGTAGGCGCGGTAGTCGTCGGGGATCCACCAGTGCACCACGCCGCGGGAGGGATCGTTGGGATCGTCCCACCGTCCGCCCGACGACGGGCTGCCCACGAGATAGGCCCGCGAGGGGTCGAGCTCGGCGACGAGTCGGGGGAGGAGGTCGACGTAGAACGTCTCGCCCCAGCTCGCGCCGCCCAGCACGTGCTCCCAGTCGTGCAGGAACCAGAACCACAGGTTCTCGTTGTTGCCGTTCCAGAGAGCGAGGCTGGGGTGCGGCATCAGCCGGGTGATGTTCTCGCGCGCCTCCGCCTCGACCTCGCCGGCGAAGGGCTCCTCCTCGGGATACGCCGCGCAGGCGAAGAGGAAGTCCTGCCACACGAGGATGCCGGCCTCGTCGCACGCGGTGTAGAACTCGTCCGACTCGAACACGCCGCCGCCCCACACGCGCAGCAGGTTCGCGCCGAGGTCGAGCGTCTCGGCGATCCGACGGCGGATGTCCCGGCTCGTGACGCGGGCGGGCGAGGTGTCGTCGGGGATCCAGTTGAAGCCCCGGACGAACATCGGCACCCCGTTGACCGTCAGGCCGAAGCTGCGACCCTCTGCATCCTCGGTCTGATCGACCACGAGATCGCGGAACCCGATCCGCCGCGTCCAGACGTCCAGTGCGGTGCCGTGCGCGTCGACGAGCGTCACGGTGAGCTCGTGCAGCGCGGGCGCCCCCATGCCGGTCGGCCACCAGCGGGCGGGGTGCGGCACGACGAGCTCGCCCCGGAGGCGGTCGGAGTGCGCGGGCGCGGCGATCCAGGTGCGGGCGCCCCCGACCTCGACGAGCACGCCGAGGTCGCTCTGCCGCCCGGACTCGGCGGTGCGCTCCAGCTCGATGTCGAGCGAGATCACGCCGTCGTCGCCCGCGAGGCGCGACGTGGGCCGCACGGCGCTGAGCCGGGCGGTCGACCACGCCTCGACCTCGACGGTGCGCCAGATGCCCGACCCGGGCAGGGCCGGCCCCCAGTCCCAGCCGAACGCGCACGCGTTCTTGCGGATGAAGGGCGACAGCGTGCTGAAGACGGTCCAGCGCGCTCCGAGCCGGTCGCGTTCCGCCTCCGCGGCGGCGACCGGCGAGCGCAGGGCGACGCGCAGCTCGGCGGGGCCCTCGGCGAGCTCGGGCGCGGCGACGCGCCAGGTGCGGTGCATGTTCGACAGGCGCGCGCGGGGGTCGCCGTCGATGAGGATGTCCGCGTGGGTGTCGACGCCGTGGAACACGACCTCGATCCGCTCGGGGGTGCCCGTCACGGCGGGGAGTCGGGTGCGGTACTCCCAGTCCGCTTCGCCGATCCACGTGAGCCGGTGCTCGTTGTCGTCGTCGAACGGGTCGGCGATGGCCTGCGCGTCGCGCAGCGCCATGTGCACGTCGCCCGGCACCGGGGCGTCGAAGGTGCGGCCGACGACGTGGTCGGGGAGGGGGCCCGACGCTCCGCGGAGCTGCCAGACGGCGTCGGTGGGGATACGGGTGAGCACGGCGTCGTCCTCGTCTCTCAGCGGGTGTCACGGATTTCGGATTGCGGTCTTGCGTCCGCCGCCACCCTCGGGCTAATGTGCAAAAGCGCTTTGGCATCTGGCCCGACCAAAGTACATCACGCACCGAGTCGCCTGCAATCCGACTCAGAAAGAGAAGTTTCGATGAAGAGACCACTCCGCTCCCGCCCGTGGGCGAAAGCCGCCGCGCTCGCGGCGATGACGGCCCTGACCGTCGGCGGGCTCACCGCCTGCGGCGCCGGCTCCACCCCGGCCGAGTCCGCCGGACCCGTCGAGATCGTCATCGGCAATCAGCCCGCCGCGACCGAGACCGCCCGCCTCGCCCTGTTCAACTCCCTCGTGGAGACGTTCAAGTCGCAGCATCCGAACTACGTCGTCACGACCACCGAGGACGGCTGGGACGCGCAGACCTTCTCCGCACGGCTGGCCGCCGGAGACCTGCCGACGGTGATGGGCGTGCCCTTCACCGAGATCCGCGGACTGATCGAGCGCAAGCAGGTCGCCGACCTGACCGACGCCGTCGACCAGCTCGGGGTCACCGACCTGCTGAACCCCCAGCTGGTCGACCTCGTCTCCGCCGACGGCAAGAAGTACGGCGTGCCGACCATGGCCTACGCGATGGGACTCGTCTACAACCGTGCCCTCTTCGAGAAGGCCGGCCTCGACCCCGCCGCCCCGCCCACCACGTGGGACGAGGTGCGCGCCGCCGCGAAGCAGATCACGGACAAGACGGGCGTGCCCGGCTTCGCCCAGGTGACCACCGACAACCAGGGCGGCTGGGTGCTCGGCGCCCAGGTCGCGTCGCGCGGCGGGTCGCTCGTGAACGAGGCCGGAGACGAGATCACCTTCGACGATGCGGCCACCACCGACGCGCTGACGCTCCTGCACGAGATGCGCTGGACCGATGGCAGCATGTCTCCCAACGGGCTGATGGCGGCGCTCGATCTCGCGCAGGCGTTCGCGGGGCAGCAGGTCGGCATGTTCATCCTGCAGTCCGACGCCTACCGGCCGCTCACCGAACAGCTCTCCTTCCCCAGCGCCGACTTCGGCTTCGGGGCCATGCCGACCGTCTCGGCGGGCGACGCGCCCACGACCCTGTCGGGCGGCACCATCGACATCGTGCGCCCCGACGCGTCGCCGGCGCAGGCGAAGGCCGCCGTCGAGTGGATCCAGCTCGCCGAGCTCGGCAAGTACACCGACAAGGATGCCGCGCGCGCCGACGCGCAGGCGCTCGCGTCACAGGGCTCCGCCGTCGCGATCCCCGGCCTGCCCGTCGTGACCGCCGCGGCCTACGAGCAGTACCTGTCGTGGATCTCCGATCTGAACAACGTCCCCATCGAGAACTTCCGCCCCTACCTCGACGAGGTCGCCGAGCAGAAGGTGCAGTCGGAGCCGCCGGTGAAGGGGCAGGACATCTACGCGACGCTCGACCCGGTCGTGCAGGCGGTCATCACCGACCAGGGCGCGGACATCCCCACGCTCGTGTCCGGCGCCGCCTCCACGGCTCAGGCGCTGTTGTCCCGCTGATCCGTGCGGGGCGGCGGTGAGCCCGCCCGTCGCCCCGCACCCCCACGACTCCTCACCGCGCCGCGGCGGGGGAGCCCACCACCCGTCCCCGTCGCACCGAGGAGTCCGATGTCCGTCCGTTCCCGACGTCGCCGCACGTCCCTGGCGGCGCTCGCCGTCGCCGCGCCGACGATCGTCGTGTTCGCCGTGTTCTCGTGGTGGCCGATCGTGCGCGGCGCGCTCATGAGCGTGCAGCATCCCACGTTCGTGGGCGCCGTCGAGTGGGTCGGCTGGAGCAACTTCGCCTACGTCCTCGCCGATCCGCAGCTCGGGCAGGCGGTGGGCAACACCCTGTGGTTCACGGTGCTCGCGATCGTCTTCGGATTCCCCCTGCCGCTCGCCCTCGCCGTCATGATCTCCACGGTCCGCGCCCGCCGCCGCGGCCTGTTCGCGGCGCTGGCGTACTTCCCGGTGATCGTGCCGCCGGTGGTGGCGATCCTGCTGTGGCGGTTCGCGTACGACCCCGCCCCGACCGGGCTGTTCAACAGCATCCTGGCGACGGTCGGGGCCGGACCGTTCGCCTGGCTCAACGACGCCGCGCTGGCCATGCCGTCGATCGTGCTGCAGGCCACGTGGGCGGCGGCCGGGACGAGCGTGCTCATCTACCTGGCCGCGCTCACCGCCGTCCGCCCCGACCTCTACGAGGCCGCGGCGCTCGACGGCGCGTCGGTGTGGCAACGCGTCTGGCACGTCACGCTTCCCCAGATGCGCACGATGATCCTCATCATGCTGCTGCTGCAGCTCATCGGTGCGGCCCAGGTGTTCACCGAGCCCTTCCTCATGACCTCCGGCGGACCGCAGAACGCCACGCTCACGATCCTGCTGCTGATGTACCGGTACGCGTTCGGCGGCTCCGCCGACTACGGTGCGGCCACGGCTCTCGGGCTCCTCCTGGCCGCGGCGCTCACCGTGCTGTCGGTGCTCTACCTGCGTCTCACGCGGAGGTGGCAGGCATGAGCGGCGGCCTGCTGACCCCGGCGGAGCTGCGGCGCCCGCGCACGCGGTGGGTGCTGCGCGGCGTGCACGCGGCCGTGCTGGCCGGACTGGTCGTGGCCGGGTTGGGGCCGCTGCTGTGGCTCGTCGCGGCATCCCTCGGCGAGACCACCGACGTCCTGCGCGACCCGCTCGGGGTCTTCGGGCGGATGACCGAGTGGCACCACTACGCCGACGCTTTCCGCGGCGTCGACACCGCGCGCCTGCTGGGCAACACGCTGGCGATGGCGGCGGGATCGGCGGTCACGACCGTCGTGGTGGCCCTGAGCGCGGGATACGTCATCGCGATCATGCGGCCGCGCTGGGCGCCGCTGCTGTCGGCCGGCATCCTGGCGACGGTCTTCCTGCCGGCGATCGTGTCGTTCGTGCCGCTCTACCTCACGGTGGTCGACCTGTTCGGCACCGGCATCTCGCTGCAGAACACCTTCTGGGCGGTGTGGCTGCCCGCGGGCGCCAACGCGTTCGCGGTGCTGCTGGTCACCGGGTACCTCCGCGGCATCCCGCGCGAGCTCATCGAGGCGGCCGAGATCGACGGCGCCGGGCCGCTGCGCATCCTGTTGAGCGTCGTGCTGCCGGCGGCGCGGCCCATCCTCGGTGTGGTCGCCCTGCTGGCCGCGATCGGCGCGTGGAAGGACTACCTGTGGCCCTCGCTGGTGCTCACCGACCCGAAAGTGCGGCCCATCTCGGTCGCATTGCCGATGCTGGAGCGCACGAACGACCTGACGACCTTCTTCGCGATCCTCGTCGTCTCGGCGCTGATCCCCATCGGGCTGTTCCTGGTCTTCCAGCGTCCCCTCCTGGCCAGCGCCGGGCTCTCCGCGGGGATGAAGGACTGAGACCCGCCGCCGTCGACCCCCCCGCCACCGATGCGGCCCCGCCGCCACGAAGCTCCCGCGCGCAACGGTGCGTGCGGACGAGAGAGGAGATTGGTCCATGACCGAACAGCCCATGTCGCGACCGGAGGGCCGCCGCCCCAGGTCGCGCCGCCGCGCGCTGGCCACTGCGCTCGCCGTCGTGCTCGCGACCGCAGGGGGCGTGCTGGCGGCCGAGCCCGCCCAGGCCGCCCCCACCGCGTACTACGTCGACAGTGCGAACGGCAGCGACGCCGCCGCCGGCACCAGCCCGGCCACCGCGTGGAAGTCGCTCGCTCCGGTGAACGCGCACACCTTCGCCGCCGGCGACAGCATCCTGCTCGCGCGCGGCGGCACCTGGACGGGACAGCTCGCTCCGCAGGGGTCGGGCACGGCGTCCGCCCCCATCACGGTCTCCGCCTACGGCTCGGGCGCGCTGCCGCACCTCAGCGGCGCGTCGCTCGCGTCGGGCGGCACCGTCCAGCTGCAGAACCAGAGCTGGTGGACGATCCAGAACCTCGACGTGTCGAACGACTCCGGCACCGACAACTTCGGCGATCCCACGGGCGGCACGCCCCGCTCCGGCATCCTGGTGCGCAACACCGTCGCGAACACCCTGCAGCGCGGGATCGTGATCCGCAGCAACGTCGTCAGCGACGTCAACGGATGCTTCCACTGCGCCGACATCGACGCGCACGACAACGGCGGGATCGTCGTGGACACCACCCAGCTCGGCGCGAGCTTCGACGGGGTGCTCATCGAGAACAACACCGTGCACGACGTCGGCCGCACCGGCATCGTCGTGTGGGACGCCAGCTACTTCACCACCGACATGACGGTGATCGTGCAGTCCGCCCTCACCTCGAACGTCCGCATCCGCGGCAACACCGTGATCGACCCCGACAGCGACGGCATCCTCGCCTTCGGAACCGACGGCGCCGTGCTGGAGTACAACGTCGTCCGCGGGGCGGGCCAGCGCACCACCGATGCGGGCAACATGCCGGCGTCGGCGGGACTGTGGCCCACGCGCGGTATGAACACGCTCGTGCAGTTCAACGAGGTGTCGGGCACCCGCACCCACGGCACCGACGGTCAGGGCTTCGACGTCGACATGGGCAGCAAGAACACCCGCGTGCAGTACAACTACTCGCACGACAACGAGGGCGGCTTCCTGCTCCTGATGGGCGGATACTCGAGTGACGTGGTGGTGCGTGACAACCTGTCGGTCAACGACGCCTGGGGAGGAGTGAAGGGCGTCTTCACCTTCTCGTGGGGCGTGCCGGGACCGGTGAAGATCTACAACAACACCGTCTACATCCCCGCCGGATCGCCCGCGAACCCCATCTACTGCGACGGCGACGCCGGGGCCTGCGCCTCATCGACGCCGGGCCAGTGGTCGTTCGTGAACAACATCGTCGACAACCACGGCACCGGGTCGTACACGTACCCCGGCATGGGCACGAACGCGACGTTCGCCTCGAACGTGTTCTCGGGCAACCATCCCGCCAGCGAGCCGGCCGATGCCACGAAGATCACCGCCGACCCGCGGTTCGTCGCGGCGGGCACCACCGGCAACGGGTTCGCCGTCGCCGACGCCTACAAGCTCCTGTCGACCTCGCCGGCGATCTCCACCGGGCAGGTCGTGAGCCCCAACGGGTTGCGCGACTTCTTCGGCAACGCGCTGTCGACGACCGCGGCGCCCTCTCGCGGGTTCCACGAGGCCGCGCCGCCCGCCGTCGCCCCGGCGCTCTTCGACCCGGTCAACGACTGGAGCATCAGCACGGCGCGCTCGGCGAACATCATGCTCGACACGACCGCTCCGGCATCCAACATGGCCGGCGACACCTCGCGCATCAAGCGCAGCGACGACCAGCCCGGCTGGGTGCGCTGGGATGCGGCGCCCGGCAAGACCGTGACCCTCTCGACCTTCTACTTCAACCAGGGGCCGAGCGCGTTCACGATCGTCGCCCTCGACGGCTCGGGCACCGCCACGACGGTGGCCTTCACCGCGACGGCGGCCACGGCCACGACCAACGGGTGGACCAAACGCACGATCACCAGTGCGGCGCTGCCGGCCGGCACGCGTGCCGTCGAGGTCCGGTTCGGGCTCGTGTCATCGTGGGGCGTGCAGATCGGCGACATCACGATCGGCTGAGTCCCCGCATCCGCAGAGCGGGCTCCGCGTCGTTCGCCGTCCTGGGCGACGCGGGGTCCGTTCTCGGGGGTGGTGCCCGTCGAGGAGAGGCAGGAGGAAGAAGGATGCTGGAGGGTGCGAGCGTGCTCCGCGCGCCGGAGGGATGGCGCGGTGCGCCGGGGTTCGTGCGCGCGTTCTCGGTGCCGGGCGGCGCCGCGCTGACCGCGGCGGTGCTGGAGGTGACGGCCGAGGGTCTGGTCGAGCCGCTGCTGGACGGACGGCTCGTGACCGCCGACGTGCTCCTGCCGGGGTGGACGGCGTACCGCCACCGGCTGCGCGTGGCGACCTACGACGTCACCGCGCAGCTGGGCCCCGGGCGCTCCCACGAGATCGAGCTGCGTGCCGGCAACGGCTGGTACTGCGGTCGCCTCGGATGGAGGGGAGCCCGCGCGCTCTACGGCGATCGGCCGGGTGTCGCCGCCGCGCTGACCCTGCGTTTCGACGACGGCTCGTCGCACCGTCTCGTCACCGACGACACCTGGCGGACGGTCTGTACGGCGACGCTCGCCGACGACCTGTACGACGGTGAGCACCTCGATCTGCGCACGCGCCGCGGCGCTGCGCATCCGGTCGTCGTGGACCACCTCGACCGCTCCCGGCTCGTGCCGTTCGCGGGGCCCCCGATCGTGCGGACCGCGCGCGTCGCCCCCATCTCGGCGTGGAGCGACGGCCGCGGCGGCACGATCTTCGACTTCGGACAGAACCTGGTGGGCCGGCTGCGGATGAGGGTCCGGGGGCCGCGCGGCCATCGGCTCACCGTGCAGCACGCCGAAGTGCTCGAACGCGGAGAGCTCGCCCGCCGCCCGCTGCGCAGCGCCCGCGCCGAGGACGTCGTGGTGCTGTCCGGCGGCGACGACGACGTCGAGCCCGCCTTCACCTTCCACGGCTTCCGCTACGCGCGCATCCAGGGATGGCACGCGGTGGAGGGCGACGTGGAGGCCGTCGTCATCGGCAGCGACCTGCGCCGCACCGGACGCTTCGCCTGCTCCGATCCGGTGCTCGACCGCTTCCACCGCAACGTGGTGTGGAGTCTGCGCGGCAACACCGTCGGCATCCCCACCGATTGCCCCCAGCGGGACGAGCGCCTGGGATGGACGGGCGACATCGCCGTGTTCGCCCCCACCGCCTGCTTCCTCTTCGACATGGACGGGTTCCTCCGGGAATGGCTCACCGATCTTCGGTGCGAGCAGGACGATGCCGACGGGCGGGTGCCCTATGTCGTGCCCGATGCGCTGCCGGGGTGGAGCGTGCGCGCGGGGGAGCCGCCGGAGGCGGTGGGCGTCTGGAGCGACGCGGCGGTGTGGGTGCCGTGGGCGCTGTGGGAGTCGTCGGGCGAGCCCGCCGTGCTCGCGGAGAGCTGGGCGAGCATGACCGCGCACGTCGAACGGGTGCTCGGCCGGCTCTCCGCCGACGGGGTCTGGCGCGACGACTTCCAGTTCGGGGACTGGCTCGATCCCACGGCTCCGCCCGACGACCCGTTCGCGGCGATCGCCGACCCGGGCGCCGTCGCGACGGCCGCGCTGCACCGCAGCATCCTGATGCTGTCCCGCGCCGCGAGCGTGCTCGGCCGTCCCGACGACGAGAGGCGGTGGGCGGCCCGCGCCCGGCGGCTGCGCGACGACTTCCGGCGGGCGTACGCCGAGCCCGGCGGGCGGCTGCGCTCGGATGCGCCCGCCGTGTATGCGCTCGCGATCGTCTGCGAGGTGCTCGACGGGGCGGATGCCGCGAAGGCCGGGCAGCGGCTGGCCGAGCTCGTCCGCGCGTCGGGACACCGCGTCATCGCCGGTTTCGCCGGTGCCCCCTACCTGTGCGACGCCCTCACGGCGACCGGTCATCTCGACGACGCGCTGGCGCTGCTCGTCAACCGCGAGACGCCGGGGTGGCTCGCCCCGGTCGACCTCGGAGCCACCACCGTGTGGGAGCGGTGGGACGCGCTCCTTCCCGACGGGACGGTCAACCCGGGGGAGATGACGAGCTTCAACCACTACGCGTTCGGCGCCGTCGCCGACTGGATGCACCGCGTCGTCGGCGGGCTCGCTTCCCTCGCCCCGGGGTGGGCGCGGGTGCGGGTCGACCCGCGTCCGCCCGCCGGCCTCGCCTGGGCGCGCACCTCGATCGACACGCCGCGGGGCACCATCGGCGTGCACTGGGAACGGGATGCCGAGGGCGCGCTCCACGTGGACTACGCCGCGCCCGAGGGTGTCGAGGTCGAGCTGGCCGCGGAGATCGCCGATCGCGCGCGCCGCGTCCCGCCTGCGGCGCTCGCTCCGGCGACGGCGGCAGAGTGAGACCGTGCCGGGCTTTCATCACGTCGAACTGTGGGTCGCAGACCTTCCGCGAGCGCGTCGCGAGTGGGGCTGGCTGCTGGGCGGACCGGATCACTACGCGGGCTGGCTGGAGGACTCCGCGGGAGCCAAAGCAGAGATCGTCGCCGACGAACGCTGACGACCCGCTCCTGCGCGGATCGAGCGCGGGCGAGCGCGGCGCTCCGGAGATGGCCGCACGTGCCCGGCGGGCGGGGTCACGCCGGGGCGAGGTCCTCGCGCACCAGTGCCCACACCTGCTTGTCGTGGAACACCCCGCCGTTGAGCCAGGCGCCGCGCAGGGTACCGTCCAGCGTCATCCCCAGCCGTCGCGCGACCGCGGCGCTGCGCTCGTTGTCGGCCCGGCAGCGCCATTCGACGCGGTTCAGGCCGCGCTCGCGCAGCGCGTACTCGACGAGCACCCGGGATGCCGCGGTCACCAGTCCCCGCCCCTCGGCCGCGGGCTCGAGCCAGCATCCGATCTCGCAGTGGCCGGCGGCGGCGCTGAAGGCGACGAACATCACGCCGCCGACCAGCCGCCCGTCCGCCCAGATGCCGAACAGCCGCGCGCCGTCGTCGGCCGCACTCGCTGCGTAGCGGTGCAGTGTGGCGCGGGCGCCCTCGACGGTGTCCGTGACGAACGAGGCGCCCACCCAGGGGCGGATGTGCTCGCGCGCCCGCTCCATGTGCGCGGCGAACTCGTCGGCGTGCCAGAGCTCCAGAGGTCGCAGCTCGGCGGAGGGGGAGAGGACTCGATGAAACATGGACGCCTTCCATAACGATCGTTATGTCGGGCAGTCTAGACCCATGCCTCCTGCCGAGCGGACCCGCCGCGACCGTCAAGCGGAGGTGGCCGAAGCCGTCTGGCGCGTGCTGGACCGCGACGGTTTCGTCGGGCTTTCCCTGCGTGTCGTCGCCGCCGAGATGGGCGCGACGACCGGGACCGTGACGCACTACTTCCGCTCGAAGAAAGAACTCACCGATTACGCGCTCGACCTGCTCGCCGCGCGCCGGGCCGCGGATGCGGGATCGCCGTCGGAGAGTGCTCGATCGGCGCTGCGGGCGGCGCTGCGCGGGATGCTGCCGCTCGATCGGCCGTCACGATCGGCGACGCGCATCTGGGTGAGTTCGTGGGATGCCGCGCTCGCCGGGCCCGACCGTGCGGCCGCGCACGCCCAGCGCTATCGCGACAGCCGCGCCAGACTTGCGCTCCTCGTGGCGGCGGTCCTCGACGAGACGTCGCCCCACCCGGACGATGCGGCCGCGATCGCCGAGCAGCTGCACGCCACGATGCTGGGCATCGCCACTCAGGCGGTGCTCGACCCCGAGGCGTATCCGCCCGAGCGCGTGGCGCGGCTGGTCGAGGCGGCCATCGCCCGATGGGTCACCGATCCGGCGGAGGCCGGTGGCCCCTCGGGCGACGGCGCGCCCGCTCAGGCGAGCGGTTCGTAGACCTCGGTGATCAGCTCGGCCGGGCCCACCTCGGCGGGCGTGTTCAGGTAGATGTTGAACGCGCGTGCAGCCAGCGCGTCGTCGCTGCGCGGACGCAGCCCGTCGGCGGCGATGCGTTGGTTGATGAGGTCGTGCGCGGCGGTGATCTGATCGTAGGGGCCGACCACGCGCGCGACGAGGCAGTCGCGCGCGGGAAGCTCGACGAGCTCGAGCGGGGCCTCGACGCGCGTGCCGGGGGCGACGGGCACGAAGATCGAGAGGTCGACGTCGCGCTCGGTGTACTGATCGTCGTGCTCGATCACGCCGCACGGACCGAGCGGCGCGATCGACTGTGCGCCGAGAGCGGGCATCATCCGCTCCCAGAGCTGGCCCTCGTCGGAGTAGGTGGGCACGGTTCCGCGCAGGCACGCGAGCGTCATCGCGGGAACGGTGGTGCGACTGACAGTGATGGACATGGATGTTCCTCCGTGGTCGAGCAATCTGTTGATGAGAGAGACACGTCCCTGGGCCGCGCGCTGTTCCTCGAGCAGGGACTCGCGCTGCAGGCGCAGCGCCGTCGTCCATTCCGGGGTGTCGCGGGCGGCGAGGAGGATGCCGATGGCGGAGACGCCGAACCCGACGTCACGCAGATTGCGGATGTCAGCGGCATCCTGGAGCTGCCGTGCCGCATAACGTCGGTACCCGCTCACGCGGTCGACGTCGGCGGGCACGAGGACTCCGTGGAGGTCGTAGTGACGCAGCATGCGCACGGAGAGTCTGCTCAGCGAGCTGAACTGTCCGATCGTCATGAGATCCGTGGTCTCGGCCATGAGGTCATGCTCCCGCGTCACACGGTGTGAGAGTCAAGTCCGTCGCGTGAACGGGAAGAGCCCGCCCCGACGATCGTCGGGACGGGCTCTCTCACGCGGTCTGGGTCAGAGCGCGCGGATGTTCGCGGCCTGCATGCCCTTGGGGCCACGCTCGGCGTCGAATTCCACCTTCTGGTCTTCGCGCAGCTCCTTGAAGCCGTCGGTGACGATTGCGGAGAAGTGCGCGAACAGGTCGGCGGAGCCGTCGTCCGGCGCGATGAAGCCGTAGCCCTTCTCGGAGTTGAACCATTTCACGGTGCCAGTGGCCATCGTGTCTTTCCTTCTGTTTTTCGGGCCGCCGGGGCGGCCGGGTGTGCCGAGTCGACGAATGCGACGCGGACGTGTGGGGGTCTTGTGAGCGGTCGAGAGCGCCGCGGTCACGGCGGCTCGAGCCAGCAGCGGGCTGGTGTGGATGCCGAGGTCTTCGCCGCGCGCGCCGTGCGCGTGGGCTCCGGCGAGCGTGTCGGCGACGAAGCCGGCGTACTCACCGGCGATCGTGGCGACGTGGACGTCGGCGTCGGCCTGGCGCCAGAGGACCTCTGGCGAGGTGGGAGGGAAGGTCATGAATCGTTTCTGTAGCGCGCGATCACAGTGGTGCGCGGGCGGCGAAGGATGCCGCTGGTCGTAGATGGCGGTCCGAGGAGATGGCTCTCGGCATCGAGAGGGACGGAACGGACGCGTGCCCGAGATACGGGACGGTCAACTGTAGCACCCGACGCCTGGGAAATGGCCGGGCCGGCACACAGCGGTGGGCGGGTGCTGACATACAGTCGAGGGATGCGACGTTCCCTCCCCGCCGTGTTGATCCTCGCCGCCGCCACCGGAGCCCTCGCTTTCACGTCGTGCGCCGCGGGGGTCACGACGCCCGCGGCCTCGCCCACGACGACCGCCAGCGCGGCCACGTCCTCGCCGGGGCCGTCCGCATCCGTGTCCGGCGCCGTCGGTGCTCCGGCGGTCTGCGACGCCGTCGAGCTGAAGCCCGGGGCGTCGGTCGCAGGCTCCGATCTGGCCGCGTGCGTCGTGGGCTTCTCGCGTGCCGCGGGAAGCGGCCGCGAGACGTTCACGGCCTCCGACGGCAGTTCGGGGCAGGCGGATTTCGTCTTCGGCGACGCGCCCGCGATGTCGGGAACCGTGACGGGGGCGGACGGCTCGACCTCGTTCGTGCTCACGCCCGATGCGGCGTGGATCACGATCGACGGCGTGTGGGTCGAGGGCGACGCGAGCAGCACCGACCCGAAGCGGATGCTGGCGGGCACCGTGGGGCAGGCCTATCGGGCCTTCGCCGATCCGTCGGCCACCACCGCCGTCATCTCGGCGTCTGCGTCGTGGACGGTGCAGACCGATCAGGACGTCATCACGCTTCCCGACGACACCGAGGTCCACGCGTGGCGGCTCCAGTCCGACGCCGCCTTCACCGCCGTGGGGGCCGACGTCCAGGAGATGGTGGTGTGGCTGACGTCGGCGCACGTGCCGGTCGGCGTCCAGGCGACCGCGAGCGTCGGCGGCATCCAGACCACCACCGTGCAGCACTACTACGGGTGGGGGACGCCGGTCGCGATCACGACGCCGCAGCCGTGAACGCCGGATCTCGCGCCCAGCTCGCGCGCGTCGCGGCGGTCGCGCTGTCTGCGTGTGCGCAACGTCGGAACAATGCCCGCGCCGTCGCCCCAAACCGCGGGATCTCGAGCGCCCGCCCGCGGTTCTCCGACGTTGGTCACGCGCGCGGCGTGACGCCCTCCGCGCGGCGGCGCAGCGCCCGGTAGCCGACGCCGACCGCCACGACCGCCACGCCGCCGACGATCGAGGGCCAGGGGAGCGTCGCCACGAGGACGGCGCAGCCCACCGCGCCGACGATCTGCAGCGCGCGCGGGAAGCGCCGCGCCGCGGCACCCTGCCGATACGCCGCGACGTTCGCGATCAGGTAGTACAGCAGCACCCCGAACGAGGAGAACCCGATCGCCGCACGGAGGTCGGTCGTGAGGATCAGCACGCTCACGACGGCGGCGAGGGCGAGCTCGGCGCGGTGCGGCACGGCGTAACGCGGGTGGACCGCCGACAGCCACCGCGGCAGGTCGCCCGCGCGGGCCATCGCGAGGCTGGTGCGCCCGATGCCCGCCACGAGAGCCAGCAGCGCGCCCAGGGATGCCGCGGCAGCGCCGACCCGCACGACGGGCCCGGTCCAGGTCCAGCCGCCCGCGGCGGCCAGCTCGGCCAGCGGCGCCGGGGAGGCGGCCAGCCGCTCGGGCCCGAGTGTGGCGAGCGCCGCCACGGCGAGCGCGACGTAGACGATGAGGGCGAGGACCAGCGCGATGACGATCGCGCGCGGGATGGTCCGCTGCGGATCGCGCACCTCTTCGCCCATCGTCGCGATGCGCGCATAACCGGCGAAGGCGAAGAAGAGCAGCCCCGCCGACTGGAGGATCCCGTACCAGCCATGCTCACCGGGCCCGATGGTCAGGTTGGCCGTCGTCGCCGCGCCGGATGCCGCGGCCGCCACCACCACGAGGACGAGCACCGACAGCACCACGACGACGATCGCTCGGGTGAGACCGGCCGTCCGCGTCACCCCGAAGGTGTTGACGATCGCGAGCACGATGACGGCCGCGACCGCGACCGGCCGCTGCCACGCCTCCGGCACCGCGTACGACGCGAAGGTCAGCGCCATCGCGGCACAGCTGGCGGTCTTGCCGATGACGAACGACCAGCCGGCGAAGAAGCCCGACCAGGGGCCGATCATCTCCCGGCCGTACACGTAGGTGCCGCCGGATGTCGGGAACTGCGCGGCGAGCTGAGCGGACGACGTCGCGTTCGCGTACGCGACGACCGCCGCGATCGCGAGACCGATCAGGAGCCCGCCGCCGGCCGCCGCGGCCGCGGGTGCGAAGGCGGCGAAGACGCCCGCGCCGATCATCGATCCGAGACCGATGGCGATCGCATCGACCAGGCCCAGCCGTCGTGCGAGCGCCCCCGACGCGCTCATCGGGGAGTGCTCGTCGACGACGGTCGTCGGGGCGCGGAGCGGGAGGTCACGCCGGGAGTGTACTCGGCGCCCGGCAACGCCTCGTGAACGGGTGCGCGCGACGCGCGTCGCGCGTGGACGGGGTGCTCTCCGCTACCCTGGGCAGCACCGACGGGAGGAGGCGGGCCATGATCGACACCCTCCGTTCCGTCGTGCGGGAGCTCATCTCCGGCATCGGCATGCTCGCGCCGGACGTCGCGCAGATCGGCGCGCTGAGCGCCGTGGCGGTCGCGGTCGCGACGCTCGCCGTCGTCGTGCTCGTTGCGACCGCCGCCTCCACCCTCGAGGGCGCATCGCCCACGCGCGTGCGGTCGGCGCGGTCGCGACTGCTCGCTGCGCCGCTGGCGCAGAGCGATCCGGACGCTCCGGGGCATGTCCTGCGGCGCGGTCCGAGTCGGGCGGCACCGGCCGCCTAGCCACGCCGCGCGCGCCATCGCGCCTCGGCATCCCTTCGCGGTCGACCAGCCCACTCTGATCGCCTCGTTGGAACGGATGCCCCGTGGACCTCTTCGCCCTGCCGCCGGTGGCGGCCCTGCTCGACCTCGTCTCGACCGGCCTCATGGCCGTGATCGCTTTTCTCACCCCTGTCGCCGGACCGCTCGCGGCCGGCTTCTCCGTCGTGCTCATCACTCTCGGCGTGCGCACGCTCCTCATCCCGGTCGGGGTCGCCCAAGCCCGGGCGGAACAGGCCCGCTCGCGGCTCGCGCCCCGTCTGCAGGTGCTGCGGCAGCGGCACCGGACGGACCCCGACCGTCTCCGGCGCGAGACGATGGCGCTCTACCGCGAGGAAGGGGTGTCGCCCTCCGCGGGATGCCTGCCGCTCGTGCTGCAGGCTCCCGTCGTCGGCCTCGTGTACGCCGCCTTCCTGCACGCCTCGATCGCGGGCCACGGCAACCCGCTTCTCGATCAGACGCTCCTGGGCGTCCCGCTCGGACGCAGCTTCGTGGGCGCGGTCCTCGCGCAGCAGCTGGATGCCGCGACGGCGATCGTGATCGGTGTGGTCGTCATCGTGATCGCCGTCGTGGGCGAGCTCACGCGGCGCCTGCTGCTGCCGTCGGCGGACGCGCGGTCGGGCGCCGCTGCGGCGCATCCGGTCGTCGGTGCGCTGCAGTTCGCGACCGCCGTGGTCGCGCTGTTCGTGCCGCTCGCCGCGGCGGTCTATCTGATGACCACCGCTGCCTGGACCCTGGGGCAGCGCCTGATCCTGCGGCGCCGGTACCCGCCGTTCAGCGCGCCGAGGTGAGGCCGCGGTGCGCGCGGGCGATCAGGGCGGCGCCGACGACGCTGACCACCAGGGCCACGACGGCCATGCCCAGCATGAGCGCGCCGAAGCCGTCGCGGTAGGCGCCGAGGGCGGCATCGAACACCGCGGCATCCGGACGGGTTCCGTCCTTCGCGTAGGCGCCGACGCTCGTCAGAGCGGTCTGGACGGCGGCATCCGACATGCCCGATGACGACAGCCGCGAGGTGATGCCGGCCACCGTGAGCTGCGTGACGACGACCGTCGACAGCGCCGTTCCCAGCGAGTAGAAGAGCTGACCGAAGGTTGTGCGCGAGCTCGTGACCGGGCCGTAGAACTCGGCGGGCGCCTCGCTGAGCACGAGGGTGCCGTAGGGGAGCGCGGCGGCCGTGATCCCGAGGGCGATGAGGATGCCGGCGGGGACGAACGCCAGCGGTGAAGCGGCATCGCGGGCGAGGAACGCCGCACCGAACCCGGCCGCGGACAGCACGCCGCCGACGAGCAGGGAGGTCTGCGGGCTCATCCCGCGGGTCATGAGCCGCCCGAGCACGATCGCGCCCAGGATCGAGGTGACCGACACCGGCAGCTGCCACACCGCCACCGTGCCGGGGGTGAGCCCCAGGACGTACTGCCAGAGGTTCGAGAGCTGGAGGAAGGCGACCGCCCCACCCGCGTTGAACACGAACCCGGCGCACAGCGCGGCGAGGAACAGGGGCCGGCGAAACAGTGCGACGGGGAAGAACGGATGCGCGACGCGCGTCTGCGACCACACGAACGCGCCGAGAAGCAGCGCACCCAGTGCGATCGCCGCCCAGGTGAGGGGGCTGCGCAGCGAGGACGCGAGCTGGGAGACGCCGAACAGCAGCACGACCATGCCGGTGATGAGGGCGATCTGTCCCCACACGTCGCGTTTCTCGGTGACGCTCGGGGCCACGGCCGGCAGCAGGGCGAGCACCGCGGGGATGCTGAGCGCGGACAGGAGCGGCACGAGCAGGAACGCCAGCCGCCAGTCGGCCCCGGCCAGCATCCCGCCCGAGAACGTGAAGACGACGCCCGCGGCACCCGAACACGCCGCGAACGTCGCGACCGCGGCGGGCAGGCGACCCGGCGCCGCGAGCACCTGGATGTAGGCGAAGGCGGCCGCGTAGACCGCTCCCAGACCGACGCCGGACACGGCCTGCCCGAGGATGTAGATCGCCGGCATCGGGGCGGCGGCGACGATCAGCTGCCCCACGAGCCCCGTGACGAGGGCGGCGACGAGCATGCGCCGACGTCCGATGCGGTCGGCGAGCAGGCCCGTCGTGATGACGGATGCCGCGATCGCCAGAGTCTGCATCGAGGCGGCGAGCGCCTGGTCTCCGCCGACCATGTCGAGGCCGCGGCTGGCGCCGACGAGTGCGGTCGCGGCGATGTTCGGCGCCGAGCCCTGCACGGCGGCGAGGACGCCGAGCAGGGGGACGGCGAGGACGGAGGGGGAGCGCACGACGGACGTCGGCAGGGTGCTGGTCATGAGAGGCCTTCGGGAGAGGGGGGAGGCGAGGAAAGGGGACAGGCGGGAAGGGGGGTGGGCGGCGAGCGGTCAGGCGGAGAACGCCGGGACGCCGTCGATGTAGGTCGCGTGGACGGCGATGTCGTCCCAGCCGGCGGGATCGCTCGTCCACGGATCGGCGTCCACCACCGCGAAGTCCGCGCGCATGCCCGCGCGGAGGCTCCCGCGATCGTCGGCGTGGATCTGCCAGGCGGCATCCGCGGTGATCGCGGCGAGCGCCTGGGCGGGCGTGGCGCACTCCTCGGGCGCGAGCACCGATCCGTCGGCTTCGAGGCGGCGCAGGACGGCGGTCTGGGCGGCGTGCAGTGGGTGCACCTCGGTGACGTTGTAGTCCGAGTGCAGGCTCGGACGCAGCCCCGCACGCACGGCGGACGCGAGGCGGTCGAGCCGTGCCGCGCGGTCGGGTCCGAGGATCGTGTCGCGGAAGGCGGCACCCCAGTAGTAGACGTGGTCCATCAGGAAGCTCGGCGAGATGCCCGCGGCCGCCATGCGCACGAGCTGATCGTCGGTCGTGACGGACGCGTGCTCGAACCGGTGGCGCAGGTCGCCCCGACGCCCGGGGAGCAGCTCCTCGGCGGCGCGCAGCGCGAACTCCACCGCCGCATCGCCGTTCGTGTGGATCATCAGCTGCCAGCCGTCGTCGAGGCCGGCGCGCATCACCTCGCGCAGGCTCTCCGGCGTCCAGTTCGCGTGGCCGCCGGAGGTCTCACCCAGGTACGGCTGCAGGAAGTAGCCCGACCGGCCCTGGTTGGAGCCGTCGGCGACGATCTTCCAGGCGTCGGCGCGCACCATCTCGTCTCCGCTGAAGGGGGTGACCCCCGCCTCCTTCCACGCGGCGGCGGCCTCGATCGGACCCGCGCAGCCGGCGAGTGCGGAGAACTGGGCCGTCGACACCCGCACGGGCAGGCGGGCGGCGCCGTTGAGCGCGTGCAGCATCGCGATCTCGCTCACCCCGGCGAGCGTGCCGGTCATCGCCTCGCGCATCGACGTGACGCCCCGGCTCGCGAAGGCGGTGAGCACCTGCCGGATGCCGCGGGCGATGTCCTCGCTCGTCGGCCGGGGCAGCCTCGCCAGCAGCATCGTGACCGCGGGGGACTCGCCGACCACACCGGTGAGGCGCCCGTCGACCTTCTCGAGCGTGCCGCCGACGGGTTGTGGCGTGGCGTCGGTGATGCCGGCGGCATCCAGTGCCGCGCTGTTGGCGTAGGCGAAGTGCATCGACGCGTTCAGCACGATCACCGGGCGGTCCGTCGCGACCCGGTCGAGGATGTCGCGCGTCAGGACGGGCTCGCCGGGGTAGAGGCTCGGGTCGAAGAGCTTCGCGAGGACGTACTGCCCGGCGGGCGTCGCGGCCGCGGCCGCGGTGAGCGCGGCCACGACGTCGTCGAAGCGCGGGCAGGCGCTGTGCGACACGTCGGTCCAGTCGAGGGTGAGCAGCGACACCCAGATGTGCGCGTGGGGCTCGATCAGGCCCGGGATCACGACACCGTCCGGTGCGAGCGTCGTCGTGGCGGGGCCGGTGAGCGCGTCGAGGTCGGCGCGGGAGCCGATGCCGACGATGCGCCCGCCGGCGACCGCCATCGCCTCCGCCGTCGGCGCGGCCGGGTCGCCGGTGGCGATGCGGCCCACGACCAGCAGGTCGGCGGCCGCGGCGGCCGGGCGCGCGGAGGCGTGGCGCGCGGGCGTGATCGTCGCACCCGCCGTGGCGATGGCGGGGGCAAGGTGGGTGCGGCTCAGGGGTGCGGCGGCGCTGCACGTGTCGGACATGATGCTCCTCGAGGGGGGTGGGGCGGGGCGAAGCCGGGGCGACGGGGGATCAGTGGAAGTCGAGGACCTGGTCGCCCCAGGCCGCGCGCAGCGGCGCGTCGAGGTCGTCGACGACGCTGTCGTGCCGCTCGATCACCAGCGTGGCGCGGGCGATGTCCGCGGCGTCGGTCGATGCGGTGGCGTAGGCGGGCCAGTGGGGCGCACCGGGCACGCCCTCGGCGTCGGGGGTGCGCCCGTGGGCGAAGGCGGTCCAGCGGTCCTGCATCCGCACGGAGATCTCCTCGCCGGAGCGCTTGCCGCCGAGACGGAACGTGAGGTCCTTGGGGCCGCTGGAGAAGCTCCCCCAGAGGTAGGCCAGCTCGCTGCCGTGGGTGGCGCCCAGCCCGATCAGCCGGAGGAAGGGCGTCGCGTGGTCGAAGCGGTACAGCCAGACGTCGGCGACCCGGCTGTGGCCCTCGGCGATCCACAGGGTGGGCATCCGGAAGCCGATGTCGCGGGCGACGCCCAGCCCCACCATGTTGTGGCGCACGTTCTCGTAGGCGGTCTGCACCTGCGCGACCGACGGCAGCTCGACGGTGGGGTTGTCGGCGGCCATGTCGGTGAACATCTTCATGATGCGCTCCTCGGTGATCGGGATGAGCGGCGACTTCATGAACTTGAACAGCGAGGCCTCGTCCTTGTTGGTGCCGATGATGAGCGGCACGGGCAGGCCGCGACCCTCGTGGAGCACGGTGGCGGGCGCCTCCGGCAGCAGCTCGCCGTCGACGATGGGCGCGAAGGCCAGCGTGCCGGGCGCCTCATCGGGCACCTGCGCGTACACGGCCATCCCCGCCGCGACGAGTCGGTCGGCGGATGCCGCGCGCAGCGCGGCTGCGGCGGCCGCGGCATCCGTGGTGTCGATGCCGAGCTCTCGGGTGAAGCGCTCGGCGACGTCGCGGGCGCGGTCGACGCCGTACATGCTGGAGGCGGGGGAGGACTGCGCGATGGCGCGGTGGAAGAGCCCGGCCGCCGACGGTGTCGCGAGCAGCGTCGTGACCAGGCCGCCCCCGGCGGACTCGCCGAACACGGTGACCCGACCCGGGTCGCCCCCGAACGCGGCGATGTTCCCCTGCACCCAGCGCAGGGCGAGCAGCACGTCCTTCAGGGCGAGGTTGCGGTCGAAGCCGCCGTCGGGCAACAGGCCCGACAGATCCAGGAAGCCGAACGCGGCCAGCCGGTAGTTGACGGTCACGACGACGACGTCACCGCGGTCGACGATCGACGTCGCGTCGTACATCTGCTGGCTCGACGCGCCGAAGGTATACGCCCCGCCGTGGATCCACACCATCACCGGGCGCGCCACGGCGGTGTCGGTGTCGGGTGCCCAGACGTTGAGGGAGAGGCAGTCCTCGTCCAGCACCGCATCGTCGCCGAGGGCGATCGCCGGGGTGCGCACCTGCGGGCAGGCGGGGCCGAACGCGGTCGCGTCGACCTCGCCGTCGGCGGTCGCCGCGGCGACCGGGTCGCGCCAGCGGCGATCGCCCGTGGGTGCCTCGGCGTAGCGGATGCCGCGCCAGGAGCGGACGCCCTCGCGGACCAGCCCGCGGAAGGTGCCCGCGGGGGCGGTCGCGACGCAGGCGACGGTGGGGGTGTTCTCGATGGTGTTCGACATGACGGCCTTCTTTCGGGGATGCGCGGGAAGCGGAGAGGGGAGGACGCCGGTCAGGCGACCAGGCGGTGGATGACCTGTGCGGCCTCGTTCGCCGCGAGGATCGCGAACAGCACTGTCATCATGGCGGCGTTGTGGGCGATCAACTGGGATTTCAGTGCCTGCAGGCCACGGTGCACGCGTGCGGAGCCGGTCAGCTCGACCAGGGCGGGCACGATCAGCAGCAGCGAGCCGGTGATCGCGACGGCGAGGCAGAGGATCACGCCGATGAGGGGCGTCACGTGCGCCTCGCCGATGACGGCACCCGCCTTCAGAGCCAGCGGGATGTTCTTGGTGTTGGTGATCGCCATGACCAGCCCGAGGCCCACCGCAGACAGAGGGGTGACGCCATCGATCGCCGCCAGCCATTTCGGTGCGACGGCCGGCTGGCCGTGCGGAGGGCGTCCCGCCCAGCTCGCGATCGCGAAGACCGTGAACCCGATGGTCAGCACGATGGCCAGCACGAGCGAGACGATCCGCGAGTCGGCGCCGTTCGCCGACGACGCGCGGGCGGCGCCCGCGGCGCCGAGGCCGACGACCGCGACCGAGACGAGCGTGAACGCGGCGGTGTACACCGGAGCGCAGGCCCGCCCGCGCGGGGAGAGGAGGATCGCCACCACGGCCACGATCGGCAGGGGGGACAGGAGCATCCCCACGGCGAGGGGGAGGAGGGTGTGCAGCTCGTTCACGTCGGTTCCGTTCATCGGCGGGTCCCGACCGGATGTCGGGGCGCGATGACGACGTTATGACCCGGGTGTCGGCGCCTCTCCGCGATGTTCGGCTGACACGACAGGAGGGGCGGGGGCGAGCGGCAGCGCCGCCTCGAGCACCGCTCCGCCCGCCTCGGCGCGCAGGCGCGCGCCGAGATCACGCACGTGCGACGCGGGGCGCAGCTGGGCCCCCGCCGGCGCCGTGCCGAAGGAGCGCACCTCGACGCGCAGCCGCGGCCCCGCGCCGGTCGGGGCGACATCGAGGAGAACGCGAGCGCGCTTCTGCCCGCTGTGCTTGACCGCGTTGAGGAGGCCCTCGGCGACCACGTCGTACGCATCGCGCGCCGCCCACGGATCCCGGTCGAGCGCCGTCGCCGCCGCCGGGCTGACGCGCGCGTCCAGGTCGATCACGCGCCCCCACGTGTCGGTGAGGGCGGCGAGCGCCGCGGCGTCGGCCCCGCCGTCCGCGGCGGCGTACGTCGACGGCATCCGGTGCAGGAGGTCGCCGAGCCGGTGCTGCAGCAGGGCGATCTCGTCCGGGGTCGCAGCGGGATGCACGAGAACGAACTGCACGCAGGCGCCCTGGCCCTCGCGGTGCAGCAGCTCGGCGGTGCGGCGCAGCCCCTCGCGCACCGGGCGTGCCCCTTCCCTCGTCGCGCGCTGCGCGTGCGCGACCGCGCCGGACAGTCGCCGCTGCTCGCGTCGCAGCGCGTGCAGCGCGCCGGCGCACAGTCCGCCGGCGAGGGAGAAGGCCAGGTAGTCGACGGCCGGCAGCACGGCGACGACTCCGTGGTGGCCGTCCGCGAGGGCGAGCAGCGAGAGCAGCACGCCGGCGCCGGCCGCCGTGCCGAGGTAGGTCGCCGCGGCGGCGTGCGCGCTGCGCGCCAGGGCGCGTCGGCGCGACACCCCGTCCACGATCGCTCCCGCGAGCGCCACGGCGAGGAGTCCGACCGCCAGCTCGGACGGGGTGCTCGTGCGCAGCGCGTAGGGCAGGGTGCAGGCGATGTAGACGACGGTCACCGCGCCGCGCGGCGGCAGCCGGAACGGCGGAAGTCGCCGGCGCCCGCCGCGCCCCGGGGGGTCGACGGGGGCGGGCGCCGTGACGGCGTCGCCGGGCGCGAGCGGTTCGTCCGCCAGATGCTGCAGTCGATGGCTCCAGGCGCGGAAGCCGACCGTGCCGAGTTCGCGCACCGGGTCGGTGCCGTCGTGCATGCCCAGCCGCTCGACGGCGACCGTGAGCGCGGATGCCGCGGCCTCCACCTCCCGCCGCGCGACGCGGTCGGCGTGGGCGGCGCGCGCACCCGCATCCGCCAGCTCGTGGGCCACCTCGCGCAGGAGCGCGTTGGTGCGCCGGAGGGTGCGCAGCGCGTTCTCGAGCACCGCGACGACGGCCAGCACGACCGGCCACACCACGACGTTCGTCGCGATGCGGAAGGGCAGCTGTGCGGCGGCCGGCGCCGGCAGGCCCAGCGCGCTCGCCCACGCATCCTGCACGACGGGACGCAGCGCCGCGCACACGACGATCCCCACCACGATCGCCACCGCTCTGACGCGGCGACGGGGGAGGCGCCGCTCCAGGGCGGCGAGCAGGCCGAGCGCGAGCACGAATCCCGCCGTGGTCAGGGCGGTGGCCGGGGCGACCGCTCCGACGTCGACGCCCGCGCCGACCGGGGCCATGATCGTGAGCGAGAGGGGCGCCGTGAGAACGAGCGACCACACGCTCAGGAAGCGCCCTCCCGAGGCGGCGGCGCGCACCGCGAGCAGCAGCCGCCTCATCGGGCGGTGCTCATCGCACGGGGCCGAACGCCGCGAGGTAGATCGCCGCGGCGGCGACGCGGGGACTCACCGTCGGATCGCCGGTGACGTCGAGTCTGTCGAACAGTCGACTGATCGAGCGCTCCACGGCCCGCAGGGTCGATCCCGACTCCTGCGCGATGCGCTCGTTCGACCAGCCACGCGCCACCATCGCCAGGATCTCCAGCTGGTGCCGGGTCAGTGCGTCCAAGCCGTCGCGAGACCCTGCCGCGGGCGCGGCCGTCGCCTCGGGCTCCCGCCGTGTGGACAGTGCGCGCTCCAGCGCCGAGACGAGTGTGTCGGGGGAGTCCAGATCCTGCTTGGCGACGAAGACGGCGTGCGCGATCCCCATCGCCGTCGCGCCCGCAGCGGCCCGCGGATAGCTGCTGAGGAAGACGATCGCCAGATGCGGGGCGAGCTCGGCGAGCATCGCCGCCAGCTCGGCGCCGGAGGGGCGGCTGCCCAGGTCGATGTCGGTCAGCAGCGCGTCCGGGTCGAAGTCGGCGAACAGTCGCGTCGCGGTCGCGGCGTCGGCGGCCGACGCCGTCTCGAACCCGTGCCGCTCCAGCAGGTCGCACACGAGCATGCGCAGTGCGGCCTGGTCCTCCACCACGAGCACACGACGCGTCCAGTCCGAGCCCACGTGATCACCATAATGCCCGCGCCGACCGTGTCGTCGCGGTGTGATCCTGGGCATCGGCTGCGCCGGGTGCCATCATGGCGTCATGAGCGTCTCCCGCCGCATCCCGCTGGTCGCCGTCGTCGTCGCCGTCCTGGTCGCCCTCACCGCATGCGCGTCGGGCGGGGGCGCGGGCACTCCCACCCCGTCGGGTGACGGGACCGCCGTGATCGCGCCCGTGACGATGAGCGCGAACGACCTCCAGGGTGCCACCGTCGAGCTCGTCGTCGGCCAGAGCCTCAACATCCTCACCGGCGACCTCGCGGGCGACAGCTACACCGCGACGGTGTCGGACGAGCGGGTGGCCGAGTTCGTCCCCGGTGGCACGAAGGGGGATGCCGAGTTCAATCCCGGTGTCCGCGCGCTCGCGGTCGGCGAGGCGACCGTCGTCCTCGCGAACGCGGACGGCGGCATCCAGGATGTGACCTTCACCGTCGACGTGACCGCCGGCTGATCACCCGCGCGAGGCGGCCTCGCCGGGGCGGGCGTCGTCAGGGGAGCAGTCCCGCGCGGCGCGCCCGGGCCACCGCGGCGTGGCGGGTGCCGGCGTCGAGCTTTGACATCGCCGCCTGCAGGTACGACTTGACGGTCCCCTCGCGCAGGCCGAGCGCGAGGGCGATCTCGGCGTTGGTCTGGCCGAGTGCGGCGCACGACAGCACGTCGATCTCGCGCGGCGACAGCCGGACGTCGAGCGTCTCGACGGCGGTCCCGTCTTCGCGGGTCAGCGCGGCCAGGCGGCGCTCCACCTCGCCGAGTCGTCGGCGGATACCCGCATCCGCGATGTCGGCGGCGATGCCGCGCAGCTGCGCGTAGGCGTCGCGAAGCTCCTCCCGGGCGGCGACGTCGACCCCGGTCGCGGGGGAGGTCGTGAGGGCCAGGCGCCGGCCCACTTCGTCGCGCACGCGCAGCTCGGTCGCCAGATCCGTTGCGACCTGGAGCGCGGTCCGCGCCGTCGACTCGCCGAACGGCGCCGGCGACCACGAGCCGCAGTACAGCACGCCGCGCGCGCGGCCCGAGACGACGACCGGCACCGCGAACAGGGTCGAGATGCCCTCCCCGAGGATGGCGCGGTCGTAGTCGTGGGTGATGTTGCGCGACGACCGGTAGTCCAGCGCGAGACGCGGGCGCCGCTCGACGAGAGCGCGTCCGCCGAGGCCGCGTGTGGCCTGCACGACGAGACCGGACAGATGCGGCGTGCGATTGCCGACCACCGACGTCACCTCGACCGCGTTGGCGCGTTCGAAGCCGCCGAAGGCGACCGGAAGGCCGGTGCGGGTGGCGAGCTCGCCGACCGCCTGGGCGAGCAGATCGTCGTCGGTGGCGAGCGGCGTCACAGCCATCTCGCCTCCCTCATTTCGGGGGTGACGGCCGCGTCACCCGTGCCGACGACGATACCACCGGCGTCCCGCGGGACGGCGAGCGGGCCCCGCCGGGAAGGCGCCGCGACCGGCCTACACGGTCGCGGCGCCTTCGATCGACGTGGGCGGGACCGCACCGACGCGGGCTTCGAGATCGAGCAGGAAGCGCTTGCGTTCGGGATGCCCGCCGTACTCGCCGATCGAGCCGTCGGCGCGCACGACGCGGTGCGCCGGCACGACGATCGAGATCGGCGTGCGCGCGCACGCCGACCCCGCGGCACGGTGCGCGCCGGGAGACCCCGCCCGCACCGCGACCTCGCCGTATGACGCGGTCTCCGCATAGGGGATCTCGCAGATCGCCTCGAGTGCGCGTCGGGCGAAGCCGTCGACGGTGCCGAGGTCGATCGGCAGTGCGAACGTGCGCCGGTGGCCGGCGAAGTACTCGTCGAGCTGGTCGACGACGTCCGCGGCGGGGCCGTCGTCCGGTACCGGAACGGCACCGAGCCGGGCGCTGATCTCCTCCAGATGTCGTTCGAGCTGGCCGGGCGACCCCTCGAGGACGTCGAGGAAGGCGAGGCCCCCATCGGCGACGACGATGAGGGCCTCGCCGATCGGTGTCGGGTGCACCGAGAATGCGGGAGTCGAGGTCATGCGTCCATGATGGCGTCGGCCGCGGACGCGAGAGCCCCTTCCCCCGTCGGCGGTGGACACTCCGGAGGTCTCCGGGTGTGGGGAGGAGGCGATGGTCCGCCCGCATCCGGCATTCTCATCCGCCACATCCGCCCCAATACCGGCAAAACCCGCCGCGCCAACCGGGAACGCCGTGATCGGGACTTTAAGGTGTCGAGTGTGTGGAGAGCAGACGATGGCGCCGTGCGAGGCGTGGACGACGCCGACCACGGGTACGCCGTGACCCCCGCCGACCTCGACCTGTCGGAGCCGGGCGTCGTCGTCGCGCACGTCGCGGCCGGCGAACGCGCACGGCTGCGCGAGGAGTCGGGCTGGCTGGGCGGGCGCTCGACGCTCCTGCACTACACGGATGCCGGTGACGCCGGCATCGACATCACGAAAGCGCATCCCGGGAGCCTGCCGCAGTTCATCACCGGCCGCTCCACGCTGCTGTCCAACCTCTTCCGCGACGAGGTCGCGCTGCGCACCGCACGCCTGGCCGCCGAGCGCATCGCCGCCAAGGACGTCGAGCTGCGCACGACGCGCGGACTGGACACGGTCCACCTCGCCGTCGGCGTCGCGGCCTGGCGGATCGGCGGCGTCGCCTATGCGGCGCCCGTGCTGCTGCGCCCCCTCGCCATCCGCCGGCACCATGCCGACTTCGACCTCAAACTGCACGGCGCCTTCACGATCAACCCCGAGCTCGTCGTCGCGGCACGCACGCATTTCGGCATCGTCATCGACGGTCGCGCGCTCGCGGAACTCGCCTACGACGCGGGCGTCTTCAAGCCGCAGCCGGTGATCGACCACCTGCGGGCGCTCACCGCCCACGTCGACACGTTCACGGTGCAGCCGCGTCTGGTGGTCTCGACCTTCGCCGACGTCTCCTCCCCGATGGGCCGCGACGCCGAGACCCTCGACCACCCGATCCTGAACGCCCTGGCCGGCCACGAGTCCGATCGGGAGGATCTCACGATCGTGCGGACCCCGCCGCCGAGCGTGAGCTCCGACGAGCGTCCGCCCGCCGCCGACCGCCTGCTCCTCGACGCCGACGCGGAGCAGGAGGCCGTACTGGCGCGCATCGTCGCGGGCCAGTCGCTCGCCGTCCACACCCTGCCCGGCACGGGCGGCACCCAGACCGTCATCAACGCCGTCGGCGAGCTCGTCCGCGCGGGAAAGCGCGTGCTGGTGGTCAGCGCACGGCGTTCCACGCTCGAGGGCGTGCGGCACCGCCTCGGCGGCATCGGGCTTCCCGGGCTCGCCGTCTCACCCCGCCACCTGCACCGCGACCTGATCCGCGCGATCACCCGCAACGAGAAGGCCGAACAGCCCAAGGTGGCCGACGTCGACGACGCCCTCGTGCGGCTGCGCACCGTGCTGCGTGACTATCGCGACGCCCTCACGCAACGGCATCCGCGGGTCGAGGTCTCGCCGCTCGAGGCGCTGCGCACCCTGACCACGATCGCGGCGATGACGCCGCAGCCGTCGGCATCCACCCGTTTCGACCTCGCCACGCTGCAGTCGCTCGGCACCCGCCGCGCCGAAGCCGCGCAGGAGCTGGCGACCGCCGCCCGCCTCGGCGAGTTCCGCTTCGGCCCCGACGACTCGCCGTGGTACGGGGTCGCGTTCGCGTCCACCCAGGAGGCCCGCGACGCCCACGCGCTCGCCGGACGCCTCCACCGCAGCGACGTGCCGGCGATGCTCGAGCGCGGCTACGAGCTCATCGCCCAGACGCGCATGCGTCCGTTCTCGACGCTCGCCGAACTGGGCAGCTACGTCCAGTTGCTGCAGGGCATCCGCGCGTCTCTCGACCGTTTCAGCATGACGGTGTTCGAACGGCCGCTCGGAGAGCTCATCCAGGCGCACGCCCCGCGTCGTGACGCGCCAGCCATGACCTCGCCGCAGCGCCGCCGGTTGAAGAACCTCTCCCGCGAGTACGTGCGACCCGGCATGCACATCACCGACATGCACGAGTCGCTCGTGCGGGTGCAGCAGCAGCGCACGCAGTGGCAGCAGCTCGTCGACCCGGGTGTCATGCCCGAGATCCCCCTGGGGCTGGATGACGTCGCGATGGCGTGGCAGCGGGTGTCGGCCGACCTCGCCGCGCTCGACCGCGCCCTCGGGCGCACCGAGCCGCTGTCGTCGCTTCCCATCCCGTACCTCCTGCGGACCCTCGCCGGTCTCGCCGCCCGCTCCGACGTGTTCGACAATCTGGTCGAGCGCGCGACGCTGCGCGGTGAGCTGGCCGAGATGGGGCTGGAAGACCTCCTCACCGAGCTGTCGGTGCGCCACGTGCCGGAAGAGCACGTCGCCGCGGAGTTCGAGTTCGCCTGGTGGCAGTCGGCGCTGGAGGCGATGCTGCGCTCGGATCGCGCACTGCTCGGCGCCAACACCTCGGTCGTCGACCGTTTGGAGCGCGACTACCGTCTCGTCGACGAGGCGCACGCCGCCTCGGCCGGACCGCTGCTGGCGGCAGAGCTGGCGACCACCTGGAAGATCGCGGTCGTCGACGAGGCCGGCGAGGCCGCGGCGCTCAAGCAGGTGCTGCGCGGCCCGGGAGCGACCGCGGCGGAGCTCGTCGCCGCGGCGCCGGCTCTCGTGCGCACGCTGGCGCCGGTCTGGCTCGCATCCCCGTACGAGGTGCCGGCGATCCCCGAGACGCCCCTGTTCGACGTGGTCGTCATCGCGGATGCCGCGGCCCTGTGCCTGGCCGAGGCGGCCCCGGCGCTGCGGCGTGCGCGTCAGGTCGTCGTGTTCGGCGACCCGGTCACCCAGCGCCCGACGCCGTTCCGGGTCGGGGCGGGCCACCCGACGCCCGACGACGAGCCCGAGGTGCCGTTCGACCACGTGAGCGTCTTCGAGCGGCTGTCCGAGCTCGTGCCGGTCGAGACCCTCACGCGCAGCTACCGCGCGGGCGGCGAAGACCTGGCAGAGCTCGTCAACGGCGCGTTCTACGGGGGCCGGCTCGTCTCGTTCCCCTGGGCGGGCTCGTACCTGGGACGCGGAAGCCTCAGCGTCGACTACGTCGAGGGCGGCACCGGCACCCCCGATCCGATCACGGGCGCCGTCGAGAGCCCCGACGCCGAGGTCGCCCGGGTCGTCACCCTCGTCGTCGAGCATGCGGTCAACCGGCCCACCGAGACGCTCATGGTCGTCACCGCGTCGGTGCGCCACGCCGAGCGTGTGCGCGCGGCCGTCGCCGCGGCGTTCGCGGGTCGCTCGGATGTCGCCGAGTTCGTCGGCCGTGACACGGCCGAGCCGTTCGCCGTGCTGGGCCTGGAGGAATCGGTCGCCGAGAGCCGCGACCGTGTCGTGTTCTCCCTCGGCTTCGGACTGACCAAGCACGGGCGCGTCCTCAGCGACTTCGGCGACCTCTCCGGGGCGGACGGAGAGCGTCTGCTCACCGTCGGCATGACACGGGCGCGCCGCTCGATGGTGATCGTCTCCTCGATCCGTCCGTCGGCGTTCGACGAGGGACGGCTGGAGTCCGGCGCGGCGATGCTGATGTCGATCCTCGGCGGCATCGCGGCACGGGCGCGGGAGTCGCGTCTGGAAGACCTCGCCGACCCCCTCACGCTGACGTTGGCCGGTGAGCTTCGCGCCCTGGGCATCGCCGTCGACGTCGACTACCGCGGACTGCTGCCGCTCGTCGCGCAGCACCGCGGCAAGGCCGTCGTCGTGGAGAGCGATTCCGACAGCATCGGCGAGACCCTGCGCGAGAGCCTGCGGCTGCGGCCCCAGGTGCTGCGGCGGCTCGGCTGGCACTACGTCCGCGTGCACGCGTTCGACCTCTACAGTGATCCCGCCGGCGTGGCCGCACGGATCGCGGCGATCCTGGGCGCGTCGCCCGAGACGCCGAAAGCCGAGACGGCGACCCAGCCGCTCGACCTGCGCTGACGGCGATGTCGGACGTCGATCGTCAGCGCGTCGAACGCGTGCCCGGCTCGCGGCGCGCGCGGCTCACGCCGGCACCCGGCACCGACCCGTCCCCGGAGCTGCCCGCGCAAGCGCCCGACGCCCCGCAGCCGGCGGGCGGCGGTGCGTCGGGGCCGAACGACGATCGGATGCGGCGGGACGTCCCGCCGCACTACTGAGGGCGTTTCGACTCGCTGCGCTCGCTCAACGACCGGGGGTGCGACGGGTGCTCGCTCGACGACCGGGGGTGGGACGGGCGCGTCAGCGCTGTGCGGCGTTCTTCTCCAGGAGGTCGCGGATCTGGATCAGGAGCTCCTGCTCGGTGGGCAGCTTCGACTCCGGCTCCTCCGCGACGCCGGCCTTGGCGGCCTGCCGCTCCTTGAAGTGGTTCATCGGCACCACGAAGGCGAAGTAGACGACGACGGCGACGGCGAGGAAGCTGATGACCGCCGAGATGAGGGTGCCGATCGGGAAGATCACCTCGCCGTAGAGCCCGTTGACGGGGATGCCGATGTTGCCGTTGGCATCCGCCTTCCAGAAGAGCGCGATCAGGGGGTTGATGATGGCTTCCACCACCGCATTGACGAGCGCGGTGAAGGCCGCGCCGATGACGACGGCGACGGCGAGGTCGATGACGTTGCCGCGCATGATGAAGTCCTTGAAGCCCTTGATCACGGTTCCTCCGATTCTCCGGCTCCCGCCGGTCACGACCCCGACGGTGCGGGCGAGGACTTCGCCTCGGACTTCGATGATGTCGAAGTCGATCCGCCGGCGCCAGGTGCCGCGCCGGAGGTGGACGCACGCGAGTCGGTGCGGTAGAAGCCCGACCCGTTGAAGGTCACGCCGACCGAGCCGTACTGCTTGCGCAGCGCACCGCCGCATTCCGGGCAGACCGTGAGCGCCGCGTCGGCGAAGGACTGGACGGCATCGAAACGGTGGCCGCACTGGGTGCAGGCATAGGCGTAGGTGGGCATGTGTCCTCCGGGGAACGGCTCAGCGTCGCGGTGCCGCGAGCGCGACGGTGCGGGTGGGGGTGACGACGCCGGTGACCGGCTGATCGTGGAGATCGCGCGGCACCTCGTCGAGGATCTCGGCGTCGAAGACGACCGCGTAGACGGGAGGGCAGTGCTCCATCGACCCGAGGGTCTTGTCGAAGTAGCCGCGTCCCCACCCGAGTCGCATCCCCGTGCGATCGACCGCGGCGGCGGGGATGATCAGCAGGTCGACGTCGTTGACGGCGAGGGGGCTGAGCACCTCGCCGACGGGCTCGGGCATGCCGAACAGACCTTCCGCGATGTCGGCGCCCGGCTCGGCCACGACCCAGTCGAGGAGCCCGTCGGCGCGCGTGACGGGCAGCAGCACGCGGATGCCGCGCGCCACGGCATCCGCGACGAACTCGTGCGTGCCGGGCTCGGTGGGAGCGGAGAGGAAGCACGAGATCGAGCGGGCCCCGAGGCGGTCGACGAGGGCGTCCAGCTGCTGCTTGACCCCGGACGCGTCGGCGGTCCGCATCGCCTCCGACCGCTGCTGACGACGCTCGCGCAGGTCGGCGCGCAGTGCGCGCTTGGCGTCGTCGATCCCGTCGGTCATGGTCCGATTGTAGGCGGCGCGGCGAGCGGGGCGCCCCGCAGACGGCACGGAAGCGTCAGCGGGCCCCGATAGGGTGTCGCCATGTCTTCCCCCGCCATCAAGGCCGTCATCCCCGCCGCAGGACTGGGCACGAGATTCCTTCCCGCCACCAAGGCGATGCCGAAGGAGATGCTGCCCGTCGTCGACAAGCCGGCGATCCAGTACGTGGTCGAGGAAGCGGTGAAGGCGGGCATCGACGACGTGCTCATCATCCTCGGGCGCAACAAGAACAACATCTCCAACCACTTCGACTCCGTCCCCGAGCTCGAGTCCAACCTGCTGACCAAGGGCGCCCACGAGAAGCTTCGCGCCGTCCAGCAGTCCACCGAGCTCGCCGACATCCACTTCGTCCGCCAGGGCGAGCCGAAGGGGCTGGGCCACGCCGTGCTCCGCGCGCGTCATCACGTCGGAGAGGCGACGTTCGCGGTGATGCTCGGCGACGACCTCATCGATGAGCGCGACGAACTGCTCTCCACGATGATCTCGGTGAACGCGGCATCCGGGCTCACCGTCATCGCGCTCATGGAGGTCGACCCCGACCACATCCACATGTACGGCGCAGCCGCGGTCGAGCCCACCGACGACCCGGGGGTCGTGCGGGTGACGGGACTCGTCGAGAAGCCGAAGAAGGAGGACGCCCCGTCCCACTTCGCCGTGATCGGCCGCTACGTGCTCACCCCGGGCGTCTTCGACATCCTCGAGCGCACCGAGCCGGGCAAGGGCGGCGAGATCCAGCTCACCGACGCGCTGCAGGAGCTGGCGGTCACCGACGGCGTGTTGGGAGTGATCTTCCGCGGTCGTCGCTACGACACCGGCGATAGGGTGGACTACATCAAGGCCATCGTCCAGCTGGCGGCCGATCGCGACGATCTCGGCCCCGAACTGCGACCTTGGTTGAAGGACTTTGCGGAGAAGCTCTAGCGCTGCTCCCGACGCGGCGCACACGAGGGGGAGCCGGTGGAGTTGACGGCACCGCGCGAGCACGGTCCGATCTCGATCCGACTCATCAAGCAGCGCGATGCCCGCGTCCTGCAGTCGGAACTGCTCGGCAACCGCGCCTGGCTGCGGCCGTGGGAGGCCACGAGCCCCGACGGCCCCGTCTCGTTCGACATGCGTCTGGGCATCCGGCGGCTGCTGCAGCAGTACCGCGACGGCGGCGGCGTGCCCTTCGTCATGGAGTACGACGGTGAGATCGCCGGTCAGCTGAACGTGTGGGGGATCGCCCGCGGCTCGCTCTCGTCGGCGACGATCGGCTACTGGGTGAGCGAGCGGTTCGCCGGGCGCGGCATCACGCCGACCGCCGTCGCGCTGGCGACGGACGTCTGCTTCCGCGAGCTCGGTCTGCATCGCATGGAGATCTGCATCCGTCCGGAGAACCGGGCGAGCCTGCGGGTCGTCGAGAAGCTCGGTTTCCGCTACGAGGGGCTGCGGCGGCGCTTCATCCACATCGCCGGCGACTGGCGCGATCACTACGCGTTCGCCCTCGTACGCGAAGAGGTTCCCGACGGCGTGCTCCAGCGCTGGCTGCAGGGGCGCGCGCCCCAGGATGCCGCCACCATCCCTGCGACGGATCGTCCGACGGGCTGAATCGACCTCTCGCCGCGGCGTCGAAAACCCTCAGGTTCCACATGAAGGTCAGACACGCGGTCGGATGTCGCGGCACCGGTGCCCGTCGCCCTTACCGTGGTCACCATGGGTGGTCAGGTTCTCGGCGGTGGGGTGGTCGTCCTCGTCGCCGTCGCACTGTGGATGATCTACCTGCTGCCGTCGTGGCACGGCCGTCATCAGTTCAACGCCGCGGAGCGCAACGCCGTGCGCCTCAACCAGGCCCTGCGCATCCTCGCCGAGACGAGCGAGACGCCCGAAGAGGTCCGCCTCGAACTGAACGCGCGTACGGCGATGGCCCAGCAGCGGTTGGCGCGTCAGGCGCAGGCCGAACGCGAGCAGGCCGAGCTGGCCCGCGTGCGCGCCGAGCTCGAGGTCACCAAGCTCCAGGCCCGCGCCGAGGCCGCCGCGGCCCGTGAGGCCGCCGCGCTCGCCGCCGCCCGTGAGCGGGCACGGCCCGAGATCCGTCGCGCGCAGGCCCGTCGACGGGCCCGCCTCGTCATCAGTGCCACCGCGATCGTCGCGCTGGCCCTGGGTGCATGGGGCGGTGTCCGGCTCGCCACGACGGGCTCCCCGCTGATCCTGTGGGCCGCCGGCGCTCTCCTGGTCACCTGTCTCGTGCTGCTGCAGCGGATGTCGCGGGTGCGGCGTCGGGCCGTCGTGCGCGAGACCGTCGTCCCGGTCGCGCGTGTCGCACGCGAGGTGCAGGATCTGGCCGTCGGCTCCGAGCGGGCGTCCTGGGTGCCCCGCGAACTGCCCCGTCCGCTCACGGCCTCCGCCGGCTCGCGCGCCGCCGCGGTGCTCGACGAGGTCGACGCCCGCGAGGCGCTGCGTCGCGGCGCGCTCGAAGAGGCGATGCGTCAGCGTGCCGAGAGCCAGCGCCCGGTCGCGCTGCCGCAGCGGCAGGCCGCGCGCGAGGAGGAGCTGGTGGGCGGAGCCGCCGCCGGCGACGCCGCGATCGAAGCCCACGTGCGCCGTCTGCTGGAACGCCGCGCTTCCGGTCAGTGACCCGTCACCGGAGCCGGTGACGGCGGCGATCAGCCGACCAGCAGCCGCCCGTTGCCGATGACCGCCTCGCGGCGCGGAGTGCGCACGAGGGCGTCCATGCTGTTCTCGGCATCCACGAGGACGATGTCGGCGCGATCCCCGACCTCGAGACGGTTCACCGGCAACCCCACGAAGGGTGCAGAGCCGCCCGTCGCGATCTCCACGACGCGCCGGAGGTCGTCGTCGCGGACGATGCTCGACGCCCGCGCGTACTGCCAGGCGATGCCGAGCAGGTCGCCCGTGCCGTAGGGGCTCCACAGGTCGCGGATGCCGTCGGTGCCGAAACCGAACGCGACCCCGGCAGCGTCGAGCTCGTGAAGCGGAAGCTGGGGGAGCCGCAGCGGCGCGACCGTCGTCATCGTCACGCCGAGCGCCCCCATGCGGGCGAGCAGGTCGCGCCGACGACTCGGATCCAGCTGCGCGACCGCGAACCCGTGGGCGATGTTGACGCGCTGCTGGAGCCCGTATCGCTCCACGCCGTCGAGGATCAGCTCGATCTGGAACGCGCCGAGCTCGGCGGGGTCGTGCAGGTGGATGTCGAGTGCCACCCCGTGCTCCGCCGACAGCGCGAGCAGGGCGTCGACCTGCCCGACAGGGTCACGGTCGATCGTCGCGGGGTCGAGGCCGCCGATGTGCTCGACGCCGTCGCGGGCCGCCCGATCGAGCAGCGCCAGCACGCCCGGGCGGCGGAGCACGCCGTCCTGCGGGAAGGCGACGATCTGCACGGTGAGCGCGTCGCCGTAGGCGGCCACGGCTTCACGGACGGCGTCGATCCCGCGCAGATCCAGTCCCAGGTCGACGTCGACATGTGTGCGGATCGCGGTGGTGCTGTGCGCGACGAGCTGCTCGAGCACGTTGCCCGTGATGCGGGCCGACGGCATCCCGATCTCGTCGCGGTGCGCGCGTTCGTGACGGATCCGTCCCTCGGTCGTCCCCTCGCCGCCGTACGACTGCCAGGGCAGTCCCCACCACGACTTGTCGATGTGCGCGTGCGCGTTGACGAGCCCCGGCAGTGCCAGCAGGCCGCGCCCGTCGTAGCCTTCCGTCGCATCCGCCCGCGCCGGCGTGACCGCGGAGATGACGCCCTTTTCGATCGAGATGTCGACGGCCTCGGACGAGGCGGATGTCGAGAGCCGGACGTTGCGGACGATCGCGGGGGAGTCGGGGGCGGAACTCATCACTCCATCCTGCCCGTGCATCGAGCACCCGAGACGCGTGATAACCTAGATCCTGTTCATGGGCCTATGGCGCAGTTGGTAGCGCGCCTCGTTCGCATCGAGGAGGTCAGGAGTTCGAATCTCCTTAGGTCCACCACATCGGTCGCTTTGGAACAAGTGACCTCGTAAGAGCCAGTTGATAGCGGCGTGTCTCCCCGAGGAGATGCGCCGCTCTTGGTTTTCGCAGTGGTTCTGCTCAAGTGCCTGAAACTCGGCTTGGAGCGCATCCAGTCGGCCGCTGACAGCAGACATGGCTCGGATGATGCGTTCCTGCGCGTCTCGTGCAGTCGGTTATCCAGCGGTTCTTACGACTCTCCTGCACCCGGCTTCACGCCTGAGACGACTCACGGCTTCGGCGTGACAAACGGATTCGGATTGGGTTGCGCCGCTATGATCAACTTTTACTAGGCGTGACTTTGAGATTGTTTGACCTTATTCAGAGATCGGATTCCACACGTGAGCTGTATTCCTCAGTTCCTGTCGGCCGCTCTAGCGATTGGCCTGGCAGGAATCGCCATTGTCGCTTCACGATGGGGGGTCGACTACGTGAAAAAGGTCAACGCGGAGGATGGGGGATGGCGAGCGACATACGCTCGGCAGGTGGCGTACTGGGCGGGCCCCACGCTGGCCATCTCCTTAGTGGTCGCGGCAGTAGTTACTGCGATGAGCTGGTACTCATCATGTGCGTCGGGGCTTACGCTCAGCCCGGCATCGCTCGCGTGCTCACTACTTGGGGGCACGTTGTTTCTTGTGGCGATGATCCGCTTGGTCATCGGAAAACGACGTATCGACCGTAGATTCCCAGCGGCAGCCAAGAACGAGCATCCGTCAGCGACGGTGAGAACCGATCACTCGGAGCGGTGGCGTTCGCGTGGCCTCGTCGTTCTCGAATACGGCATATCAATCACGATCGTGGTCGCGATCTTCGTGGCGGCCCTGTTCCTCTCGTGAACGCAATGCGGCGGCTGCGGCTGCGACCGGAGGCAGGGCTAATCACCCCCGCGACGTCGAGGATGTGAAGGATGGGAGTATCTGAGCACTTCGGCGATCTTGCCGCTACGGAGTGCTCCTTGCGGGGCTAACAGGGGTGGCATACTACTCGCGAGTGCTTCACGTGGGGCCACCATATCGGTCGCTCGAGAACAAGTGACCTCGTAAGACCAGTCGAGGCGACGCATCCCTTTCGGGGCACGCGTCGCCTCTTCGCTTTCGGTCATCGTGACGATCGCGGCGTGTCCTCGCGCGAGACGCGCCGTTGCCCCGTCACGGCGGGGAGGACCAGCATCACGGTCAGTGCGCCCGCGATCGCGTACGCCGCGGGGATCGGGAGCCATGCAGCGAGCAGTGCTCCAGCGCCGAGGCCTGCGAGGCCGCTCCCTTCGACGAGGAAACTGGCCGACGACATCGTGCGTGCGACGTCGTGGCTTCCCGCTCCCGATTGCAGCTCGCCGTAGAGGGTGGCCATCACGAGCGTTCCGCCGAAGGCGGTCGAGAACTCGATCGCCACCAGTGCGACGTATGTCCACGGACTGTTCGCAGGAGCGAGGGCCACACCGATGGTGGCGAGTCCCATCGTCAGGAGTCCGATCACGACGACCGTCGCCGTGCTCCAGCGGGCGTAGAGGCGACCGAGCGCGACGCCCCCTGTGATGCCGCCCAGTGCGCCCGTCGCCACGACAAGACCGAGCAGCGGAGGGTCTACGCCCAGCGTGTTCACGAAGTAGTAGACGCTCAAGGGGGCGGTGAGCGAGGAGAACAGGCCGGCCGCGGCGGCGATCCACAGCGTCGGGTTGCGCGACAACTGCCGGGCGATGAGCCTCAGAGAGGGCCGCGGCTCCTCCGCCGGATCCGCGTCGACATCGGGGATCCTCGTCCACGACAATGCTGCGATCCACGAGGCCACGGTGTCGATCAACAGCGCAAGGGGTGCCGGCATGAAGGCGATGAGAAGGGGGGCTCCCGACTGGCCGACGATTTCGCCGGTACTGGTCGCCGAGCTCAACAGGCCGACTTGTCGCACGCGGTCTTCGGGTTCGGTCAGGTGGTTCAAGACACCGTGACCCAGAACCGACAGCGCAGTGAGAAGCAGGACGTTCACCGCGAGCCAGGCGATCAGGGTGACGGGGGACAGTGCTCCGACCGACCACATGATCGGTACCACCGTCGACCACAGTCCTGACAGTGTCGCGGTCAGGATCATCAGCCTCACGTGTCTGCGGCTGCGGTCGGCCCAGACCGCGAGCGGAATCCGTAGAAGCATGCTCGTCGCGAGCATCACGGCCAACAGGGCCGCGACGTGGGCAGGCGTCCCGCCGAGTGTCGACACGAGGATGAGAGGCGCGAGGACCTCGGTCGCGGCCCCACTAGCGGAGGTGAAGACCCGCCCCGCGCGAAATCGTGTGACGTCGGAAATCACGGGCTCCTCCGACCCGAGTGCCTGACATTTGTGGCGATTGCCGTCAATTCTCGAGTTCCTCGCCCGTGTCGCCGGTGTGCCGTGGGAGGCAGGCTATTGCCGCCCGAATACGGCGTCAACGTCCCCGCCGAAATCCCACACTCTGGTCGAGCATTTCGAGCACGTCGTCCTCTCCGGTGAGAGGACGATGTGATGATGCTGAAGGGCTGCGGAACGCCGGCCGGGTGATGACCCGTCGCCCGGGGTCACGCGATGCCTCTGTTCTAGAGCGATGCCGGCGAATGGAATGCGCGGGCGAGGAAAGCCACGACGAGCCACACGAGTGCCGCGACAAGCAGCAGAACGCCGGCGAGGAAGAAGACCACAAGCGCCACGGGCGTGGGACTGAGTGCACAGCTCGGGGAATGCTCCGAGATCGCGAACCCCAGCACGCCCGCAGGGATGACAATCGCCGAGGCGCCGCACCCGGCTGCGAGCACGCACACGAGGATCGTCCGCGGCGCGCCCCCGCGGTGGGGGCGACCGAGGAGATGCGCGATCAGGCCGGTGGAGCCGAACGAGGCAGTGAATAGCATCACCCACGCCAGAATCGTCGCCGGTCGTGCCATGGATGCCGCGAGTTCGGCCGAGAATGCACAGTCAGGCAGTGTGGCGAGGGTTCCCGCCGCTCCGGCGATCGCGGCGACAGCCCAAGCGATCCACACGACTCCACGCCGGGAGGCACCCCGCTGCGTTGTCGTCGACGAGCCACGACCGGTCTCCTGCGCCCGGCTCCCGTCTCGCGCGCGGTGCGGTGTGGCGTGCTCAGAGCTCAACGGCTCACTCCGTTCTCGCGTCTCCGCGTCGTGAGGAGAATCCTGGCGGATATCGTCCCGTTCGGCGAGGAACGACTGTGGGCACCGATGAGAACGATCGTTCCCAGCGGTGCCCACGGTGTCGTGCGCGTGAATCCGATCAGTGCGCCGCGGTGTACGCCTCGAGCACGGCGGCGGGAACGCGTCCGCGCTCGCTGACGGTGTGACCATTGGCACGCGCCCATTCACGAACGACGCCGAGGTCCTTGCCGGAGGCCTTTCGCGATAAGCGGGCGCCGGTTCGACGTGCGCCGCCGTTCGTCGCGGGCGAGGATGCGCGTGCAGCGCTGATGAAAGGCGCGAGTGCGTCCTCGAGCTTCGCGAGATTCTCGTCGGAAAGGTCGATCTCGTAGGACTTCTTGCCGAGCGCGAAGCTCACGCTGCCGCCCTTACCGTGTGCGATCGGGGTGCCATCGAGGTCGTCGACGAGCTCGACGATGACTTTCTGTGCCATGAGTGGGGCTTCTCTCAGGTTGTATGGGGCGCTGGGCAGTCGGGTTATCGACCCGTCTGCGGAAAAGCCTACTCACTCATTTGAGTGAAAGTGGTTCATTCCCCTGCCCCTTGACAACTTTTTCCCGGCGCCGCGGCGAGCGTTCCCGATTCGGTGCGCGGTGACATCGCGGTCGGGTGAATGCCACGTGCAGACACCGCGGGGCGAGCCCCATTGGATGGGCCTTGCTTTCTTTCCTTTCGGGCGCCGCACTAGGTGGAAGCGCGTAAATCCGGCCCCGAATCGGCTGTGCGCCTCGCATCCCGACCGTCGGTCTGTTTTGCTCGAACACTGCGGCGGTGGTTGAGCCTGCCTGCCGCAGCCTGGGTGCCGACGAATCCTGGGGGATGCGTCGCCCGAACCGTCGCCGGGCACAGCCCCGTGCGTCGCACTCGGGGTGGGCGCCGCTCGCGGACCCACCACCCAGGCCTCATCTTCCCTGGGCGGCGCTGTCCCGCCGCTCAGCGGATGGCGGCGGCGGACTCCAGGGCCGCGAGGCGCGCGGCGGGCGTGCCGGACAGCTCGGTGATGCGAAGGCGGTCGCCCACGAGGTCGGGATCGTCGATGAGCTCCATCAGGATGTCGTCCGTGACCTGGCGCAGCTCGAGGTGCTCGTCGGGCCCGACGTGGATCGGAGCGCTCGCGGCCAGCGGGATCACGGCGACCAGGTCGACGGTCTCGAGCGCCTCCGACGTGAGCTGCGTCGCCCTCTCGAGCGTCCCGCGGTCGATCCGCGCTTCACCGATCTCGGCGAGGGCCAGCAGGTAGGCGAGGAAGTCGAGCGGTCCGCGCTCGGCGATGAGCGGTCCCCGGTGCGGCCGGTCCGTCAGCCGGTCGGCCGCGACACGCAGCTGTGCGGCGAAGGAGGCGGCCGAGGGCGTGTCGCTCATCTCGTCGATCAGCTCGAACGGATCGGGGAGGACCGTGAACTCCGGATGCCGCCGCGCGAAATCCGAGATCACCGTGCTCTTGCCGCTGGCATGGGTCCCAGAGACGACGATTCGCACGGGGGCAGAGTACCGCGTCGCCGCAGCCCCGGGGCGGGCGCTAGCGAGTGGGCTGCGCGGGCAGCGGCGGGAGCAGTTCCTGCATGTCGACCTCGAGCGCATGGCAGAGAGCCACGATCGTCGCCAGTCGAGGATTCGTCGCAGGCCCGCCCTTCGTCGTGCTCCCGCGCTCGTACTGCTGGTAGGCGTAGAGGGAGATCTCGGCGCGTTCGGCCATCTGATCCTGCGTCAGTCCTCGGAGGGCGCGGAGGCGACGCAACTGCATTCCCAGGTCTCGCGCGAACGTCGCCCACTCGGGGGACGAGGCGAGGCCGGAACTCATTCCTCAAGCGTGGAAGGGATAAGAGTTGGTGTGAACCAATTTAAATCGGTGAAATTCTGGGATACCCTAGGGCGCCTTCCGTCGTCAGGGCGCCAGTCGCGCCAAGAGGGCGCCGAGCTCCGCGTGAAGCCGTGCAGCGCTCTCCGGGGTGAGCTCGATCTGGCGCGTCTCGGTGGCGATCGCGACCCAGGTCTCGCGGTCTGCCAGGTAGCGCACCGCGAGGACGCAGGCCTCCTCGGAGATCGCATCCCGCCGCAGCTCACCTCCGGGGAGGAAGCGGCGCCGGAGGGTCGTCACCGGCATCCACCGCGGCTCCGACTGGTGTCGACGGTCGTCGGGCAGGTCGTGGAGGGCGTGGTCTTCCACGCACCACGGCGGGCAGGCCTCCGCGGTCGGCTCCGGTCGCTCGGTCGTCATGGCGCCCCTTTCGGTTCCGGCAGGGCACAGGCCGTCGGGTCCATTGAACGACATGCCTCCGACATGCGGGGTCGCGCTCGTCCCGACGGCACCGCCGTGGCGTCCGCATGCGGCAAGAGTCGATAGGATTCATTCAGTTGAATTCAATCCGGAAGGGCACTCTCGCCATGACCACCTACAACGTCGGCATCATCATCGGCAGCATCTCGTCGACCTCGATCAACCGCCGCCTCGCGAACGCGCTCGTGCGCCTCGCCCCCCAGGCCGGCCTGTCGCTCACGGAGCTTCCCATCGCGGGCCTGCCGTTCTACTCGGCGGACAACGACGCGGCCATCCCCGCCGCGGCCGCGGAGTTCAAGACGTCGATCGAGGGTTCGGACGCCGTCATCATCGTGACGCCCGAGTACAACCGCTCGGTGCCCGGTGTCCTGAAGAACGCGCTCGACACGGCCAGCCGCCCGTGGGGCCAGAACAGCTTCGCCGGCAAGCCGTCCGCCGTCATCGGCGCCTCGATCGGGGCGATCGGCACCGCCGTCGCGCAGCAGCACCTGCGCTCGATCCTCTCGTTCCTCGCCTCGCCCGAGCTGTCGCAGCCCGAGGCGTACATCCACCTGCGCGACGGCCTGATCACCGACGAGGGCGAGGTCACCGACGAGTCGACCGCCGAGTTCCTCGTGTCGTGGCTGAAGGCCGTGCACACGCACATCGCGAAGTCGCTCAGCCCCGTCGAGTGATCTGACGGTCGCGCCCACCGCGCGACGTGACGAACGGCGCCCGCCCACCCGGCGGGCGCCGTTCGCCGTCTCGCGCCGTCGACACGCGCCGTCCCGCCCGCGGCCGCGCAGCGGCGGATCGACGACAGATGTCGATGCCGTGGGCGCCGCCGCCGGAGTAGATTGCCCCCGGGAGGTCATCATGGCAGAGTTCAGCAGAGGCTTCGGGGCACGCCGTCGCGCATCGGAGCCGCAGCTTCCACCCGGGCAGTACCTGACCGACGATTTCCCCGTGCTCTCGGCGGGCCCGACGCCGCGGGTGAGCACCCAGGAGTGGGAGTTCAGCATCGTGACCGAGTCCGGGGAGCGGACGTCGTGGTCGTGGCAGGAGTTGATGGCGCTGCCGGTGGAGGACATCCGCACCGACATCCACTGCGTCACCCGCTGGTCCAAGCTCGGCACCCACTGGCGCGGCGTCTCGCTCGACACCCTCCTCTCCGGCATCGAGACGACAGCACCCTCGGCGATGGCCCACTCCTACGGCGGCTACACCACGAACGTGCCGCTCGACGAGCTTCGCGGAGGAAAGGCGTGGGTCGCCGTCGAGTTCGAGGGCGAGCAGCTCGCCCCCGAGCACGGCGGGCCGGCCCGGCTGCTCGTGCCGCACCTCTACTTCTGGAAGAGCGCGAAATGGGTGCGCGGACTCGTCCTCCAGGAGCACGACGATCCCGGATTCTGGGAGCAGAACGGCTACAACCTCCACGGCGACCCCTGGCGGGAGGAACGGTACTGGTGAGCGCCCCCGGCTGGCTCGCCGCACACGTCGCCGCGGTCGCCCCGCTCACCGCGCATTCGCGTTCGCTCCTGCTCGACGTGCCCGGATGGCCCGGGAACCTCGCCGGCCAGCACCTGGACGTGCGGCTGACCGCCGAAGACGGGTACCAGGCGGAGCGCTCCTACTCCGTGGCGAGCGTCGGGACCGGCACCACGGTGGAGCTCGCGGTCGACGAGATCGTCGACGGCGAGGTCTCGCCGTACCTGGTCCGCGACATACGCCCCGGCGATTTCCTGGAGGTCAAGGGGCCGCTCGGCGCCTACTTCGTCTGGCGCGGCGACGAGCCCGCACCCGTGCAGCTCATCGCGGGAGGATCCGGCATCGTCCCCCTACTGGCGATGGTGCGCGCGCACGCGGCATCCGCGAACGAGGCACCGTTCCGACTGCTCTACTCGACGAGGAGCCCGGCCGACGCGATGTACGCCGACGATCTCCTGCGGTTGAGCGGCCCTCTCCTCGCGATCGACTGGGTTTACACCCGTGCGACGCCCGACGGCTGGCCCCGGCCCGCCGGAAGGGTCCGCCTCGACGAGCTCGCGCAACGGTGCGTGCCGCCGGAGCAGCGCCCACTGGTCTACGTCTGCGGCCCGACCGCCTTCGTCGAGACGGTCGCAGACGCCCTCGTGCAGATCGGGCACGCTCCGCAACGCGTGCGGACCGAGCGATTCGGAGGCGCAGCATGACCACGCACGACCACGACGCCACGTCGAGGGACGCCCACCGGACCGCCACGATGGTCGACGGCAACGCGCTCGCGGGCGTGCTCTCGGCCGTCTTCGCCGACGACGCCACGGTGCTCACCCTCGAGTGCGGACACTGCGCAGACGCGCGTCCGTTGGCGCAGGCCCGGGTGGAGCGCGACGCGGAGGTCGCGATCGTGCGCTGCCGCGGCTGCACGCACACCCTGATGTCGGTCTCGACGGCCGGCGGCGCCGTCCAGATCCGCCTCGCGGCGCTCGCCGCGATCCGGACGGCACCGTCGGCGTAGCCGCGCCGTCACGGGCGCGGCGCGGCATCCGGTGCGGCTCAGGCCGCCCGCTCGCGCGAGCGCAGGTCTTTGCGCAGGATCTTGCCCGACGTCGACTTCGGGATCGCCTCCACGAACTCCACGCGGCGGACCTTCTTGTGCGGTGCGACGTTCTCCGCGACGAAGGCCATGACCTCCTCCGCCGTCAGTCCGGAGTCGGGCGCCGAGACGATGAACGCCTTCGGGATCTCCTGCTTGTCGTCGTCGAGCACTCCGATGACCGCGGCATCCATGATCTTCGGGTGCCCCAGCAGCAGCGCCTCCAGCTCGGCGGGGGCGATCTGATAGCCCTTGTACTTGATCAGCTCCTTCACCCGGTCGACGATCGAGAAGTAGCCGCCTTCGTGGTAGACCGCGACATCGCCCGTGTGCAGGAAGCCCTCGGCGTCGAGCGTCTCCGCCGTGGCCTGGGGCTGGTTGAGGTAGCCGAGCATCACGTTGGGCCCCTTCACCCACAGCTCGCCCGGACGCGTGCGCCCGTCCTCCTCGATCGCCGTGATCTCCTCGCCGGTCTCGGTGTCGACCAGCTTGCACACGATGTTGGGCAGGATCGTGCCCACCGAGCTCACCGGGATGTCGTCGCGCGTGTACGGCATCGCGTGTGAGACCGGGCTCAGCTCGCTCATGCCGTAGCCCTGCATCATGCGCGCGTGGAGGCGGCGCCCCGCGATCTCGGCCGTCTCGCCGTCGAGCGGAGCCGCGCCGGAGAACACCGTGTGCACCGTCGAGATGTCGAACTCGTCGACGATCGGGTGTTTGGCCAGCGCGACCGCGATCGGCGGGGCGATGTAGAGGTAGGTGCAGCCGTAGGTCTGGATGTTGGTGAGGAACTGCACGAGGTCGAACCGCGGCATGGTGACCAGCGTCGCGCGCTGCTTCAGCGCGAGGTTCAACAGCACCGTCATGCCGTAGATGTGGAAGAACGGCAGCACCGCGAGCACGCGGTCGGTGTTCTTCAGATCGATGTTGATGCGGCATTGCGCGACGTTCGCGACGAGGTTGCGGTGGCTGAGCATCACCCCTTTGGGGATGCCGGTGGTTCCCGACGAGTAGGGGAGGACCGCGACGTGCGTCGCCGGGTCGATCTCGATCTGCGGCGCCGGACGTCCCTCGCCCAGCAGCTGGCGAAGGTCGGGGTGGCCCTCGGCGCCGTCCAGCACCACGACGCGCTCGACGGGGATGCCGGTGGCCTCCGCGGCCTGCTGCGCCGCAGGCAGCAGCGGGGAGACCGTGAACAGCCACGTCGCGCCCGCGTCGCGCAGCTGCTTCTCGATCTCGCCGGCCGTGTACAGCGAGTTGATCGTCGTCACGGTCGCGCCGGCGCGGAGAGCGCCGTGGAAGACCGTCGCGAACGCCGGGACGTTCGGGCAGAGCAGCCCCACGACCGTGGAGGCGTCCACGCCGCGCGCCGCCAGCGCGCCGGCGAAGGCGTCCACCTGCGCCTTGAGGGCGCCGTACGTCGTCTCGGCCCCGCCGGCGGGATCGATCAGCGCGATGCGCGCGGCATCCTCGTCGGTGAGTCCGGCGAACAGGTCGTCGTAGATGCTGACGTCCGGGATCTCGACGTCGGGAAAGGGGCTGGTGAACACGGCGGTCTCCTTCGACGGCACGGCGATCCCCGGCGACGCTGCCGGGTGCGTCCATCATGCCACTGGAGGGGGCGGATCCGACACGCGGTCTCTCGGAGGAAGAGACCGCGTGCCAGTCGTGTCCGCGTGGCAGGCGTGCCCGGGTGACAGGGGTGCCCGGGTGCCCCTCGTGCGGAGCGGCGCCCGGACGGCGGCCGTCAGGCGAAGACGTCCGCGCGCTGGGCGTTGCGGCCGGCGGCGAGACGCTCCGCGGCCCGCTCCTCCGCGGCATCCAGCGGCGTGATGCCGCGCGCCGCGGCATCCGCGAAGATCGCCCGCACGGTGTCGCCGATGGCGCTCACCCGGTCCATGATCTCGGCGCGGGAGCCGAGCCGCTTGGCCTCCAGGTCGAGATAGACGACGCCGCCCGCGTTGACGACGAAGTCGGGAGCGTAGAGGATGCCGCGAGCGGCCAGTCGATCCGCCCCGGAGCGATCCGCGAGGGGGTTGTTCGCCGGGCCGCAGACGGCGCGGGCCGACAGCCGATCGATGACCTCGTCGTCGAGGAGGCCGCCGATGCCGGCGGGGACGAAGACGTCGGCCTCGATGAGGTGCTCCGTACCGGGCTCGACCCAGCGGGCGCCCAGCTCGGTCGCCAGGTCGCGTTTGGCGGGGTTGACGTCGGTCACCGTGAGCTGCGCGCCCTCGGCGCTCAGGCGCACGGCCAGACGGCTGCCGACCTGCCCGAGCCCGGAGACGGTGATGCGGCGTCCGGCGACATCGGGGGAGCCCGCGACCTGTTCGAGGGTGGCGCGCAGCGATTCGTAGACGCCCAGGCTCGTCGGACCGGCCGGCTCGCCGGAGCCGCCCACCGCGTCGGGCAATCCGACGACGTGGGAGGTGCGTTCGCTGACGACCAGCATGTCGTCGGTCGTCGAACCGACATCCTCCGCGGTGCGGTAGCGGCCGTCGAAGCGCTCGACGGCGTCGCCGAGGTCGAGGTAGGCGGCGCGGCGGCGACCCGCATCGAGCACCGTGCCGGGCGGCACGCAGATCACGGACTTCCCGCCCCCGGCATCCAAGCCCGCCGCCGCGTTCTTGAGCGTCATCGCGGCGGAGAGGCGGAGGGCGTCGCCGACGGCGTCGCTCCAGTGGGGGTAGGTCCACATCCGGGCCCCGCCGAGGGCGGAACCGAGGACCGAGGAGTGCAGCGCGACGGTGATGACCAGACCGCTGCGCGGGCCCGTCGTCACCTCCACGCGCTCGTGGGAGAAGTCGGGCAGGGGCAGGGTGTGCGTCATCGCATCCTCTTTCGGCTGGCCTTGTGGGCTGTGCTCTGCGGATGCCGCGGCGTTACGGCATCCGTCTCCTATTGTGCCCCGAGCCGCGCCGTTCCGTGCGGTCGCGGGCCGCCGCGGCCGCGTGCCGGAGGGCGCGGCCCGCGCCGTGACGTACGTCGGATCCGCGCGGCGGTGGGCCGCGCCAGGGCGTGGCAGCCGGGCTCGCGGTCCGAGAATCCGGCGTTCGTCACGGGCGGACGGGCGGACGATCCGACCCGCGACGGCGAGGGCTCCTCCCCAGAGCGGTCCTGAGTCGGGCTCTCCACGGGCTCCGCCGCCCGCGGTCCACCCCACGACGGCGAGCCGCCACGATCGGCGGATGGAAGAAGAGGCGAACGCGGGCGCGGGTCCGGTGTCGTGGCCCGTGGTGTCGCGGGCCGAGCTGTACGCGGAGGGGTGGACGTGGCGCCGGATCGAGCAGGCCGTCGCCGCGGGGTCGCTCTGCCGCGCCCGGAGGGACGCGTACCTGCCCGGGGAGGTCGACGCGCAGACGCGTGCCGCCGCCGAGGTCGGCGGTCAGCTGACCTGCCTGTCCGAGCTCGCCCGCCGCGGGGTCTTCGTGCTCGCCACCGGCGGGCTGCACGTCCGCGTGCATCCGCGGCGGGGACGGCGCCGGCCGGTGCACCCCAGTGCGCGCGTGCACTGGTCGGGCGACGGTCTGCGGCGCACGGCGAATGCGCCTCTCGTGGAGGCCCTGGCGGCGGCCGCGCGGTGCCAGGGACCGATGGAGACGATCGCCTCGCTGGACTCGGCGCTTCATCGCCGTCTCATCGACGAGGAGGACCTGGCCGAGATCTTCCGGATGCTGCCCCGTCGCTACCGCGCGCTCCGGGCGTTTGTCGACCGATCGGCGGAGGCGGGCAGCGAGAGCATCGTGCGCATCCTGCTGCGCAAGATGGGGTGCCGCGTCGAATGCCAGGTTCAGATCGACGGCGTCGGGCGGGTCGATCTGCTCGTCGACGGCTGGCTGATCGTCGAGTGCGACAGCGAGGCGCACCACGCGAGCTGGGCGCAGCAGAAGGAGGACCGCCGCCGGGATCAGGCCGCCGCGGCCCTCGGGTACGTCACCTACCGGCCGATCGCCGAGGACATCTTCTGGCACCGCGACCGCGTGCTGGCGGCGGTGCGGGGGCTCCGCGGCTCGACGCGCGCCGCGCGCCGGCACGGATGAGGCGGGCGACGGTGCGCGGGTGATCGCGGCGGTGACGATCGTCGGAGAAGCCGGGCGAGCGGCGGCGCGCCCCCGTCGTCGCGCGACCGGCCGCGCAGAACTCCGACGCTCGTCACGCCCGGCCGACGGCAGTGGGCGGCGACCGCCGGCCCGCCGCCGCTACGCTCGTGCCATGACGGAGAACCTCTCACCGCGCAGCCGCATCGTCCACGACGCCCTCCGCGCCGCCGGCGTCTCGGGCGAGATCATCACGCTCCCGGATGCCGCGTCCACCGCCGCGCTCGCCGCCGCCGCCCTCGGCATCGAGGTCGGAGCCATCGCCAACAGCCTGGTGTTCTGGTCCGACGGCGAGCCGCTCCTGGTGATGACCAGCGGCGCCCACCGCGTCGACACCGCGGCGCTCGCGGCGCGCCTCGGGCGCCGGGGCATCGTGCGAGCGACGCCGGAGCAGGTGCGCGCGGCCACGGGCCAGGCCATCGGCGGCGTCGCGCCGACCGGCCACCCCGCGCCGCTGCCCACCGTCGTCGACGAGGCGCTCGCCGCCTTCGACGAGATCTGGGCCGCGGGCGGAACGCCCCACACCGTCTTCCCCCTGACCTTCGACGAGCTCGTCCGCCTCACCGGTGGCACGGTCAGCGCCGTCGACTGAGCGCGCTCAGTCCGCGCGGAGCACCTCCCACGCCGTGACGGCCGCCGCCGCCGTCCATGCCTGCGGGCGGCACGCGGCAGGGTACGGTGCGGGCGCCGACACCTCGTCCGCCCCGTCGCCGGCATACAGCTCGGGCACGCGGTAGGAGAAGGCCTCCGCGCCGGCGAGCATCTCGGCCACGACCCGGCGCGCGTGGCCGTGCAGACCCGCGCGCGCCATGCCGCGCGCGACGATCGCCGTGTCGTGGATCCACACGCTTCCGCCGTGATAGCTGAGCGGCCAGTAGCCGCCGGCATCGGTCGACAGCGTGCGGATGCCGAAACCGGACGACATCCGCGGGTCGACGAGCAGGTCGGCGACGGCCTTCTCCTCGTCGGGGTCGAGGATGCCGGTGCCGAGGAGGTGGCCGATGTTCGAGGTCAGCGTGTCGACCGGTCGGCCGTCGCGGTCGAGGGCGATCGCGGGGAAGCGTCCGGACGGCGTCGTCACCCAGAAGCGTGCGGCGAAGCGGCGCTTGAGCCCCGCGGCCCAGTCCCGCAGCTCCCCGCCGCCCGGACGCCCGAACCGGTCGAGGAGTGCGGCCCCGCCGAGCGCCGCCTCGTAGGCGTAGCCCTGCACCTCGCACAGCGCGATCGGGCCGTTCGCGAGCGTGCCGTCCTGCCACTGGATGGAGTCGCCGGAATCCTTCCAGCCCTGGTTCGACAGTCCGTGGCCCGTCTCGTCGACGTATTCGAGGAAGCCCGATCGCTCCGCGGACGCGACGATCCAGCCGAGCGCGCTCTCCAGGGCGGGCAGCAGGCTCTCGACCTCGGCGGCCGGCAGCTGCTCGGCCGCATCGGCCAGGAGAGTGACCCAGAGCGCCGTCGCGTCGACGGTGCCGTAGTACAGCGGCGGCAGCACGATGCCCTCCCCGGGCATCGACAGCGTGGACGCGCGCAGCTCGTGCATGATCTTCCCGGGCTGCTGCGCGGTGGCGGGGTCGTCCCGCGTGCCCTGCAGTCGCGCCAGGACGCGCAGCGTGGAGGCCGCGACGGTCGCATCCACGGGCAGCATGAGGCGCGCCGCCCACAGCGAGTCCCGGCCGAACAGGGTGAAGAACCAGGGTGCGCCGGCCGCGAAGAACTCGTCGTCGGGGGCGTCGGGGAGCGCGAGGCGGAGGGCACGGAGATCGTCGAGTGCGCGGTCGAGCCAGCGCTGGAGCCGGGGGTCGGCTCCCTCGGGGGCCATCGGACGCGGCCACGGCGCGGGAGTCCGGGCGCCGCGGACCACGAGTGAGCGGTCGTCGAGGCGCGCGGTCCACGACACGCTCGCCGCGTCGCGTCCATCGCCGTCGAGGTCCCAGACCAGCGTGATCTCTCCGCCGTCGGCGAGGTCGATCGCCGCCTCCGGAGCGTCGATCTCGAGCGTCGCTCCGCCCCGCCGGGCGGTGACACCGGCCTCGGTGACGGTGGGGTCGCCGGGATCGCCCGTCGGCGTGCCCGCCTTGACCTCCTGCAGCGCGCCGATGTCGATACGGATGCGCACGCGCAGGCGGACGCGCACGGGCTTCTCGAGGTGGGTGCGCACGGTCAGCGTCTCGGACATCGTGCCGTCGGCCACCCGACGCTCGCGCACGAGGCGCACCTTCGGGTCGGGGCTGGGGTCGTCGACGCCGCGGAGGAGCGCGTCGATGCGGACGTGCCCGGCGCCGACGATGTCGGTCGCGACGTGCTCCGGGGCGAGATAGGTCCCGTCCGCGGCGGCGTAGTCGACGCGGAGCGTCCGGACGAAACGCGTGTCGCCGTGGTAGATCCCGTCGATGACGGCGGATCCCATGTCGCCGTCACGGCCCGACCAGGCCTGCGTGGGCGCCGTCAGCGCCACGATCCGGTCGGAGAGGAATGGCTGCAAGCCGGCCGTCATCCCTTCACTGCTCCTTCGCTGGTGTTCATGATCTTCTTCTGGAAGAGGAAGAAGATCACGGCGACGGGGATCGTCATGATCGCCGCGGCCGCGAGTTTGAGGGGGTACTGCGTGCCCTGACTGAGCTGGCCCGACGCGAGCGAGGCGACGCCCTTGGTCAGCGTGGTCAGCTCGGGCGACTGGGTCGACACGATGAAGTGGCTCAGCTCGTTCCACGATCCCTGGAACGACAGGATCACGATCGTGATCAGGGCGGGTCGTGCCATCGGGAGCACGATCGACCAGAACACGCGGAAGGTGCCGGCGCCGTCGATGCGCGCCTGCTCCTCGACCGAGTCGGGGATCGACTCGAAGAAGTTCTTCATGATGAACACGCCTGCCGCGTCGACGAGCAGCGGCAGGATCATGCCCGCGTACGAGTCGTAGAGGCCGAGCTGGTTGAGCACGAGGAACTTGGGGATGAGGAGCACGACCGTCGGCACCGCCATCACGGCCACGACGAGCGCGAACACGACCCCGCGTCCCCGGAAGCGCAGGCGGGCCAGTGCGTAGCCCGCCAGCGAGACGAAGAACACGCGCCCGACCGTCACGCAGACGGTGACCACGGCCGAGTTCGCGAACCAGAGCGGGAAGTCGCTGTGCAGGAACAGCCGCTCGTACGCCGCCGTCGAGAAGGTGGCGGGGATGAGCGAGATCGGGTCCGCCGCGGCATCCGGCTCGGTCTTGAACGAGGTGGCGACCTGCACGAGGAACGGGTAGATGTACACGATCGCCAGCGCGGCGAGCATGCCGTAGAGCAGCACCTGCCCCGTCACGCTGCGCGGCGTCAGCCGTCGGCGTCGGCGCGGCGGCGGTGCGGATGCCGCGGCCTGCACCTCCACGGTGGTCAGCGTGGTGGTCATGATCGGGCCTCCTTCGAGGATGAGGATGAGGATGAGGACGAGGCCGAGGCCGCACCGGATGCCGAGGCTGCGCGCGACTGGTAGGCGCGGATGCGCCGCTTCGAGACGGGCCGGTCCCGCAGCACCCAGCGCTGGAGGAGCGTGAAGGCGATGATGATCAGGAAGAGGATGAACGCGATCGCGGCGCCCACGCCCCAGTCCTGGTTCTGGAAGGCCGAGGTGTACGAGAGGTAGGCGGGCGTCACGGTCGTCTTGGCGGGGCCGCCCTGGGTTCCGGTGTAGATCTGGTCGAACACCTGCCAGCATCCGATCAGGCCGAGCGTGATCACGGTGAACAGCGTCGGGCGCAGCTGCGGGAGCGTGATGTGCCAGAAGCGCTGCCAGCCGTTCGCGCCGTCCATCATGCCGGCCTCGGTGAGCTCGAATCCGATGTTCTGCAGCGCCGCGATGAACAGCAGCATGAAGGTGCCGCTGGTCGTGAACACCGCCATGAGGACGAACGCGGACATCGCGACGGACGGGCCGGACAGCCAGTCCCACCACGAGACGCCGAGGAGGCCGCTGCCGGTGAGCGCGTCGGGTCCGTTCGACACGCCCAGCGCGCCGAGGGCGACGTGGACGATGCCGCGCGGGTCGTTGAACCAGTTGGGGGCGGCGAGCCCGATCGCCGACAGGATCTGGTTGACGGGACCCGCGAACGAGAAGAGGAACAGCCACAGCACGGTGATGGCGACCGAGCTCGTCACCGACGGGAAGTAGAACGCGGTGCGGAAGAAGCCGCGACCGCGCAGGATCCGGCGGCTGACCAGAACGGCCAGGAAGAGCGACAGCACGGTCTGGAGCGGGACGACGAGCAGCACGTACCACGCGTTGTTGCGCAGCGCCGTGCCGAAGTCGCGTTCGGCGAGCCCGCCGCCGGTGGTGATGGCGGCGTAGTTGTCCAGGCCGACGAAGCCGACCGAGGGGGAGAGGGGGCTGCCGCGTCCCGACCAGTCCGAGAAGCTGACCCAGAGCGCCATCAGCACGGGGACGAGCAGGAAGACGCCGAGGATCAGGATGACGGGCGACACGAACAGCCAGCCCGCGCCGGCCTCGCCGCGGCGGATTCCGCGCGAGCGCGGATGCCGGGGCGAGACCGGACGCGGGGGCGTCGCGACCGGAGCGACGGGAGCGGCGGACATGATCAGCCGACGACGGCCTCGAGGTTGGACTGCACCGAGTCGAGGATCTTCTTCGGGTCGCCCGTCTTCAGCGACTCGAGCTGCGCGTTGAAGTCCTTGATGACGTCGGCGGCGCCCTTGTTGGTGGGAACGCCCTGCGCATAGTCGGCGCCGTCGAGGAACGCGACGAGCGAGGGGTTGTCGCTCTTCCAGGTCTCGGCGGCGGACTGCACCGACGGCATCGGGCCGAACGCCTTCGAGAACGCGAGCTGCTGCTCGGCGCTCGTCAGGTACTCGACGAGGTCGAGCGCGGCCTTCTGGTTGGGGCTGTCGGCGGCCATGCCCCAGCAGTTGGTGAACTGCAGGGTGCCCTTGCCGGCGCTGCCGGCGGGCAGCTCCACGACCTTGGCCTTCACGTCGGGGTAGTCGCCGAGGGCACCGGTGATCCAGTTGCCCTCGATCGTCATGGCGCCCAGCTGCTTGCCGAACGCCTCACCGCCCCAGCCCGCGCCCACGTCGGAGGCGTACGCGAAGGTGCCGTCCTGCAGGTGCTGCTGCACGTAGGTGAGCGCGGCCACGTTGGCGTCGCTGTTCGCCTCGGCGGTCGTGCCGTCCTCCGAGACGAGCCGTCCGCCGGCCTGGGCCATGAAGGCGCCGAGGCGGGCGTACTCGCCGCCGAAGACGAGTCCCTTCGTGGTGCCGTTCGTGAGCTTCGCGGCGACCTCTGCGAGCTGGTCCCACGTGGTCGGGATGTCGGCGTCGGTCAGTCCCGCCTGCGTCCACAGGTTCTCGTTGATGACGAGCTGTAGCGTGGAGAAGTCCTTGGGGGCGCAGTAGAACGTGTCGTCGACGGTGAAGTTCTTCACGAGCGACGGGTAGAAGTCGTCCTTGTTGCTCAGCTGGTCGCCGTAGGCCTTGAGCGACCCGTTGCTCGCGAAGCCCGCGAGCTGGTCGGTGCTGAGGTAGAAGAGGTCCGGCGGCGAGCCGGCGGCGAAGCCCTGGGACAGCTGCTGGGCGAGGTCGGTGGCGGCCACCACCGACGCGGACACGCCGGACGACGACGACCAGGCGGCCACGGCATCCTGCACCGCCGTGGTCTCGGCGTCGCCGGACGAGCCGATCATGATGGTCAAGGGCTTGTCGGACGAGGTCAGGTCGCCCGCGCTCGCCGAGCCGGCCGATCCCGAGCCGCTGAATCCCTGGCCGCAGCCGGTCAGCAGCAGGCTCGTGGCAACGGCCAGGCCTCCCGCCGCGAGCAGCGTCCGTGCTGTCTGTCGCTTCATCGCATCTCCTTCGATCGCGTGGCCTGCGCCTGCCGGCGCGGCCTCATGGTGCCATCCCGGTGTCGGAACGTCGAAACGGTCCGCCGTTGGATCGATCATTTGATCGTTCAAATTGTGGGATGCTTGAAAAGATAGACGAGGATGCCGAGAGCGTCAAGGGAGGTCCGCGTGAACAGATCGGCGACGATCGAGGACGTCGCGCGCGCCGCCGGCGTCTCGCGACAGACCGTCAGCAACGTCATCAACTCGCCCCAGATCGTGCGGGAGGAGACGCGGGCGCGCGTCACCGATGCCATCTCGCGACTGAACTACGCCCCCCACGCCTCGGCGCGCCGGCTGCGCACCCGACGCAGTTCGACGATCGGCATCCACCTCGACCCCTACGCGGGCGGCATCTCCGGCGTGGTGCTCGACCGCTTCGTGCACGCGCTCACCGAGCAGGCGGGCGAGCGCGGGCTCCGCGTCATGCTCTACGCCGCCCGGACGCCCGACGAGGAGATCCGCCGCATGGGCGATCTGCGGGAGGGCGGCGAGATCGACGCGGTCGTGATCACGGGCACCTTCCCCGGCGATCCGCGCGCCGAGTGGCTCCTCGCCCGCGGCGTGCCGTTCGTCTCCTTCGGCAGGCCCTGGGGGCGCGACGACGTCGGCGCGCCGACGCATCACTGGGTGGACGTCGACGGGGCCGCCGGCACCGCCCAGGCCACGACGCACGCCCTCGCGACGGCGGGGGCGCGGGTCGCGTTCTTCGGCTGGCCGGCCGGGTCGGCGACGGGCGACGATCGGGAGAGCGGCTGGCGCCGCGCCCTCGCCGCCGCCGACGCGGGCAGCACCTGGGCGCCCGTACGCCTGACCAGCGAGGAGAACGTCGCGCGGGCGCGCGACATCGCCGCCCCGGTCGTCGCCCGCGACGACATCGACGCGCTCGTCTGCGTCAGCGACTCGCTCGCCGTCGGCGCGCACCTGGCCGCCGTCGCCGCCGGGCGCCCGCGGCTGCCGATCATCGGCTTCGACAACACCCCCGCGGTCGAGGCCCTCGGGCTGTCGAGCGTCGAGCAGCTGCCCGAAGAGGTCGCGGTCGGTGCGCTCGACCTGCTCCTGGGCGGTGCGTCCTCGATCGACCCGCGCGACGCCGAGCCGGGCCGCGCGCACGTGCTGGTCGAGCCGCGCCTCGTCGTGCGCTGAGGCCCGCCCCGCGATCCCGCGCGCCGCGCTCAGCCGTAGAGGCGGCGCCGCAGCTCGCCCGCCGCGACGGCCACGGCGGGAGCGAGGGATGCCGCGTCGTGTGCCGAATCGGCGGGCCACGTGATCGCGATCGCGGCGACGGGCCACTCGGCGTGATCGTGCACGGCGACCGCGACGGAGCGGAAGCCGAGCGTCACCTCGCCGTCCTCGTCGGCGAACCCCTGCCGGCGCGTCCGCCGCAGCACGTCGCGCAGCTCGCCGGGCCGGCGCGGGCCGCGCCCGGTGCGGTCGGCGAAAGCCGCGGCATCCGGGTAGAGGGCTCGCACCTGCTCGCGGGGGAGAGCGGCGAGCATCGCGCGTCCCGTCGCGGTCAGGTGGGCCGGAAGACGCACCCCGACATCGGTGATGAGCGCCGGCCGTCGCGGCGCGCGCTCCTCCACGATGTACAGCACGTCGCGTCCCGTCATGACGGCGAGATGGGCGCTCTCGCCCCAGCGGTCGGCCAGGGCGGCGACCAGCGGACGGCCGAGCCGGGCGAGCGGCTGTTGGCGCGCGTAGCCGCCGGCCAGCTCGAACGCGGCCGTGCCCAGGCCCCAGCGCCGCTCGTCGGGAAGGTGCACGACGAAGCCGTGCTCGGCCATCGCCGCGAGCAGGTGGTAGACGCTCGAGCGTGCGATGCCGAGCGTCTCGGCGATCGTCCGCGCCGCCACCGGTCCGCGCTGGCGCCCGAGGTACGACAGGATGCGCAACGTCTGATCGGCGGCCGGCACCTGCGGCGCGCTCACCGATATGTCTGGGATCACAGACACAGATTGCCACAGCCCCCTGGTCGGCGCGCCGTCACCGCGATGGAATCGGGGCATGACGACACCGCCCGACGCGACCGCCCTGCCCCTCCGCCCCCACGACGGCCCGGCCGAGGCGGGCTCCGTCGTCGTCGGGCAGCGCCCCCTGCAGGTGTCCGAGGTGGTCGCCGTGGCGCGCCACGGCGCACGCGTCGAGCTCGCGCCCGCCGCCGCCGCGCGCATCCGCGACGCGCGCCGGCTCGTCGAGCGGCTGGCGGGCGACCCCGAGCCGCACTACGGCATCTCGACCGGGTTCGGCGCGCTGGCCACGACGTTCATCGCGCCCGAGCGGCGTCGTCAGCTGCAGGCCGGCCTCATCCGCTCCCACGCCGCCGGCACCGGCGCCGAGGTGGAGCGCGAGGTCGTCCGCGCGTTGCAGCTCCTGCGGCTGCAGACCCTCGCGACCGGACACACCGGCGTGCGCGAGGTCGTCGTGGACACCTACGTCGCGATGCTGAACGCCGGCATCGCCCCCGTGGTGCGCGAGTACGGCTCGCTCGGCTGCTCCGGCGACCTCGCCCCGCTGTCGCACATCGCCCTCGCCGCCCTGGGCGAAGGCGAGGTGCGCGATGCCGCGGGCGCCCTCGTCCCGGCATCCGACGCCCTGGACGCCGCGGGCATCGCCCCGCTCGTGCTCGAGGAGAAGGAAGGACTCGCGCTCATCAACGGCACCGACGGGATGCTGGGGATGCTCGCGCTCGCGCTCGCCGATCTCGACAACCTGCTCGCGGTGGCCGATGTCACCGCGGCGATCTCGATCGAGAGCCAGCTCGGCACCGACGCCGTCTTCGCCGCCGACCTCATGGCGTTGCGTCCGCAGCACGGGCAGGCGGCCTCCGCCGCCAATCTCCGCGCGCTCCTCGCCGACTCGCCGATCGTCGCGAGCCACCGCGACCCCGCCGTCTGCACCCGGGTACAGGACGCCTACTCCCTCCGGTGCTCACCGCAGGTGCACGGTGCGGCCCGCGACACCGTCGAGCACGCGCGGGCGATCGCCGCCCGCGAGCTCGCCTCGGCGATCGACAACCCCGTCGTCACGTCCGACGGCCGCGTCGAGTCGAACGGGAACTTCCACGGTGCGCCGGTGGCGTACGTGCTCGACTTCCTCGCGATCGCCGTCGCCGACCTCGCCTCCATCGCCGAGCGGCGCACCGACCGCGCTCTCGACCGCACGCGCAGCCACGGCCTGCCCCCGTTCCTCGCCGACGAGGTGGGCGTCGACTCCGGCCTCATGATCGCCCAGTACGCCGCGGCGGGCATCGTCTCGGAGCTCAAGCGCCTGGCCGTCCCGGCATCCGTCGACTCGATCCCCTCGTCGGCGATGCAGGAGGACCACGTGTCGATGGGGTGGTCGGCGGCCCGCAAGCTCCGCCGGGGGATCGACGGGCTCGCGCGGGTGCTCGCGATCGAGCTCGTCACCGGATGCCGCGCCCTCGACCTGCGCGCCCCGCTGCGCCCGGGGCCGGCGACCGCCGCGGTGCGCGACCGGGTGCGCGCGGCGGGTGTCGCCGGCCCCGGACCCGACCGGTTCGTCAGCCCCGACCTCGAGACCGCGACGGCACTCGTGCTCTCCGGCGAGGTCGCCGCGGCCGCGTTCGCCACTTCCGCCCACCCGGCCTGATCGAAGGAGATCCACGATGACATCCCATGCCGAGACCCCCGACTCCGCCGCCGACACCGGCGCGGCAGCCTCGCCGCGCGGCCCGATCCGTGCCCCGCGCGGAGCGCAGCGCACGGCGAAGAGCTGGGGAGCGGAGGCCGCGAAGCGGATGCTCATGAACAACCTCGACCCCGAGGTCGCGGAGCATCCGGAGGACCTGGTCGTCTACGGCGGCACGGGGCGCGCCGCCCGGTCGTGGGAAGCCTACGACGCGATCGTCCGCACCCTCGACGAGCTGGAGCCCGACGAGACGCTGCTCGTGCAGTCGGGGAAGCCGGTCGGCGTCTTCCGCACGCACGAGTGGGCACCGCGCGTGCTCATCGCGAACTCGAACCTCGTCGGCGACTGGGCGACGTGGCCCGAGTTCCGCCGGCTCGAGGAGCTCGGGCTCACGATGTACGGGCAGATGACCGCCGGATCGTGGATCTACATCGGCACCCAGGGAATCCTGCAGGGCACGTACGAGACGTTCGCCGCGGTGGCCCGCTCGCTGGGGCGAGATTCCCTCGCCGGCACCCTGACCCTCACGGGCGGTGCCGGCGGCATGGGCGGGGCGCAGCCCCTCGCGGTGACCCTCAACGGGGGAGCGGTGCTGATCGTCGACGTCGACGCGTCGCGGCTGGAGCGCCGGGTCGCACACGGCTACCTCGACGAGTACACCGACGACCTCGACGCGGCCCTGGCGCGCGTCGTCGCGGCCCGCACGGCGGGGCAGGCGCTCTCGGTCGGTCTCGTCGGCAACGCCGCCGAAGTCTTCCCGGAGCTCCTGCGACGCCGCCACGCGGGCGGCGCGCCGATCGACATCGTCACCGACCAGACCAGCGCCCACGACCCGCTCGCCTACCTGCCGATCGGGGTGAGCGTGGCCGCCTGGAAGGACGCCGCGGCATCCGACCCCGAGGGCTTCACCGTGCGCGCCCGCGCCGCGATGGCTGCGCAGGTGGCGGCGATGGTCGGGTTCCAGGATGCCGGGGCCGCCGTGTTCGACTACGGCAACTCGATCCGCCGGGAGGCCGAGCTGGGCGGCTACGACCGGGCCTTCGCCTTCCCCGGTTTCGTGCCCGCCTACATCCGCCCGCTGTTCGCGGAGGGTCGGGGACCGTTCCGCTGGGTGGCGCTGTCGGGCGATCCGGAGGACATCGCCAAGACCGACCGCGCGGTCGCGGAGCTGTTCCCGCAGGACGCGGCGCTGCGCCGCTGGCTGGACAAGGCGGGCCAGACCGTGCACTTCGAGGGGCTTCCCGCCCGGATCTGCTGGCTCGGCTACCAGGAGCGCCACCTCGCCGGACTGAGGTTCAACGAGATGGTCGCCTCGGGTGAGCTCGCCGGCCCGATCGTGATCGGCCGCGATCACCTCGACGCCGGCTCGGTGGCCTCCCCGTACCGCGAGACGGAGGCGATGGCCGACGGCTCCGACGCGATCGCCGACTGGCCGCTGCTGAACGCGCTGCTGAACACGGCGTCGGGGGCGTCGTGGGTGTCGATCCACCACGGCGGCGGTGTCGGCATCGGCCGCTCGATCCACGCCGGCCAGGTCACGGTCGCCGACGGTACCGCCCTGGCGGCGGAGAAGCTCGCGCGGGTGCTGACGAACGATCCCGGCACCGGTGTCATGCGCCACGTCGACGCCGGCTACGACCGGGCGCGGGAGGTCGCCCGCGAGCGGGGGCTGATCGTTCCGATGCTCGGGGATGCCGCCCCGTGAGCACGCTGCTGATCACCGGCATCGGCGAGCTGACGACGAACGTCGCCGGGCTCGGCGACGACCCCCACGACCCCACGGGACTGATCCGCGGCGCCGCCCTCGCCGTCGTCGACGGGCGCGTCGCCTGGGTCGGCCGCGGCACCGAAGAGCCGCGTCTCGATGCGCCGCAGACAGGGGCGACGCCGGAGGTCGAGGTCGTGGACGCCGGCGGCCGCGCGATCCTCCCGGGCTTCGTCGACAGCCACACGCACCTCGTGTTCGCCGGCGACCGGGCGGACGAGTTCGAGGCACGGATGTCCGGACAACCTTATGCCGCAGGTGGCATACGACGGACGGTGGCGGCGACCCGGGCGGCATCCGACGACGAGCTGCGGGCGCGACTGGCCGGCCTCGCGGCGGAGCTGTACGCGCAGGGGACGACCACGTTCGAGGTGAAGACGGGCTACGACCTCACGGTGGAGGGCGAGGCGCGGCTCGCTCGCCTGGCCCGGGAGGTGACGGACGAGGTCACCTTTCTCGGCGCGCATGTCGTGCCGGCCGAGTTCGTCGACGACCGCGCGGCGTACGTCGACCTCGTCTGCGGACCGATGCTCGCCGCCGTAGGCCCGTACGTCCGGTGGATCGACGTGTTCTGCGAGCGCGGCGCGTTCACCGCGGAAGAGACCCGCCGCATCCTGCGCGACGGCGCGGCCGCGGGTCTCGGCACCCGGCTGCACGGCAACCAGCTCGGACACGGTCCGGGGGCGCGGATCGCGGCGGAGCTGGGCGTGTTCTCGCTCGACCACGCGACCTACCTCCACCCCGACGACGTCGCCCGGCTGGCCGAGACCGGGGTCGTCACGACCCTGCTGCCCGGTGTGGAGTTCTCGACCCGGCATCCGTACCCCGATGCGCGCCGGCTCATCGATGCGGGAGTCACCGTCGCGCTCGCGAGTGACTGCAACCCGGGCACGAGCTTCACGAGCTCGATGCCGCTCATGATCGCGCTGGCCGTGCGCGAGATGGGGATGACGGTCGCCGAGGCCGTATGGGCGGCGACGGCGGGCGGTGCCCGGGCCCTCGACCGCGATGACGTCGGCACCCTGGCCCTCGGGACGCGGGCCGACCTGGTGATGCTGCACGCGCCGACGCGGACCCACCTCGCGTACCGCCCGGGGGTGCCGCTCGTGCGCGCCGTCTACCGCGGCGGGGAGCTGATCGTTTAGGCGTTTCGACTCGGCGCTGCGCGCCTCGCTCAACGTCCGGGTCCCACCTCACTTCCGGTCGTTGAGCGAGCGGCGCCGCCGCGAGTCGAAACGCCCCGCGCCGTCTCGCTCCCGGTCGTTGAGCGAGCGGCGCCGCCGCGAGTCGAAACGCCCTGCCCCGTCTCGCCCCGGTCGTTGAGCGAGCGGCGTCGCCGCGAGTCGAAACGCCCTGCGCCCCGTCTCGCCCCCCTGGTCGTTGAGCGAGCGGCTGCGCCGCGAGTCGAAACGCCCTGCGCCCCGCGGCGTCAGGGGCGGTCGAAGCTCCACTGCTCCGGATCCGTCGCCGTCGCGACATCCCAGTCGTCGGTGGCCCACACGAACGTCGCGACGGCGCAGGTCGGCATATGACCGATCCCGCCGCCGGAGAGCCGCTCCGCGAGCGCGGTCATCCCCGGGTCGTGCGCGACGACCATGACGGCCGGAACGCCGCGGTCGGCGGCCGCCCGCAGGAGCGTGGCCGCCGCAGCCCCGTACAGGTCGCCGTCCAGCTCCGCGTCGAGGCCGAACGCTTCGGCGAAGAAGGATGCCGTCGTGCGGGCACGCAGCGCCGTCGACGACAGGATGGCCTCGAGCCGGATGCCGGTGCCGGCCAGCCGCGCCGCCAGGGCGGGCGCATCGCGCAGGCCGCGGGCGTTGAGGGGGCGGTCGTGGTCGTCGAGGCCGGGATCTCCCCAGTCGCTCTTCGCGTGGCGGACGAGGACGAGCGTCGTCATGCAGACACCTTTCGTGTGTGGAGGCCCGTCAGCAGTTCCAGCACGCACAGGGCGGCCAGCCGCACCGTACGCCCGTCGGGGGCGTCGGCCGTGGCATCCACTTCGACGATATCGGCGCTGCGCACCGCGGGGGCGGCGGCGATCCCGCGCACGAGCGCCCGCAGCTCCCACGCCTGCAGCCCGCCAGGCACGGAGGCCGGGCACCCGGGCGCCACCGCGCGGTCGCACACGTCGACGTCGACATCGAGGTGGATGCCGCCGCCCCCGCGTCCCGCTATCTCGCGCGCCTCCGCCACCACGTCGTCGATCCCGCGGCGCCGCACCTCGTCGAGGGTGATCACCCGGATGCCGAGGTCGGCGGCGCGCCGGGCGTAGGCGGCGGAGTTGGCGAAGTCGGCGATGCCGACCTGGACGACGCGGCGCGGATCGAGCCCGTCGTCGACCAGCCGCCGCACGGGAGAGCCGTTGGACGCGCCGTCGCGCAGGTCGAAATGGGCGTCGAGGGTGATGAGACCGGCGGCATCCGCGCCCTGGGCCGCCGCGTAGGTGATCGAGTTGTCGCCGCCGATCGCGATCACCAGCTCGCTGCGCTCCCGCAGCTCGCCGACGCGCGCACGCAGCAGTGCCTCTCCGTCGGGACCGTCGGGGTCGGCGACGTCGCCCGCGTCGGCGAGCCGGAGCGCATCGGCGAGGTCGACGGGCGGGGGACCCATGAGCGTCGGGCTGAAGCGGCGGAGCGCGTCACGCACGGCCGCGGGCGTCGCGTGCGCCCCGGTGGGCGACAGCGAGGTGCGGAAGGCGGGGGCGCCGAGCAGCGCGGCGTCGAGGCGATCACCGGCGGCGAGGTCGCTGATCGCGGGCCAGTCGCCCGCGCGAGGCCAGAGCGGATCGTGGGAGAGCGCCATCAGCCGACGTACACCCACGCGGTCCGGCCGCTGCCGAGCCTCACCCGGACGCGGCGGTACAGCGACACCTCGTACTCGTCGGCGGCGTCGATCTCGTCGGCCGTGAGGTGCAGCACCCGTCCGACGACCTTGTCGACGGCGTTGCCCGTCTCGCGGAGCACGGGATGCACGGAGGCTCCGGAGAGGTCGACCACGCGCTGGTCTTCGATCTCGACGTAGTCGATCGTGTAGCCGGGGAGCACGTCGGGCTCGCCGGCGATGAGGCGTCCGAACGTGTCCAGCTGCACCTCGGCGTACTGCAGGGTGCCGTAGGTGAAGAGAAGATCGTCGGCCGGATCGTCCATGCCGTCAGGCTACTGCGCGCCGGGTGCCCGCATCCAGATGGCACCGCCGACGTCGGCGCCGTCGAAAAGGGGTGCTCAGCCGAGCAGCGCGTGGGCGACCGCGAAGATCGCGAGGCCGGCCAGGGCGCCGACGATCGTGCCGTTGAGACGGATGTACTGCAGGTCGCGGCCGACCATCAGCTCGATCTTCTCGGTCGTCTCGGCCGGATCCCACTTCTCGACGGTGTCGGTGATGATCGAGGCGATGTCGTGGCGGTAGCGGTCGACGACGAAGACGGCCGCGTCCGCGATCCGGTCGTCGACACGGTGCTGCAGCGCGGCATCCGTGGCCAGACGCTCGCCGATCTCGACCAGCGCCGCCGTCACGCGCCGGCGCAGACCGCTCTCGGGGTCGGCCAGCGCCGCGAGCAGTCCCGTCTTCGCGGTGTTCCATGCGTCGGCGGCGAGCTCGCGCACGCGCGGGCTGTCGAACACCGCGGTCTTCGCGTCTTCGAGGCGTGCGATGGTCGTCGGATCGCTCTGCAGGTTCTCGGCGAGACGGGTCAGGTAGCCGTCGACGGCGCGCCGCGCCGGGTGATCGGGGTCGGCCTGGATGGCCGCGACGAACTTGACCGCCTCGTTGTAGACGGTGTCGTCGACGAGGCGCATGGCCACCGACGGCACCCACGAGGGGAGGCGCCGGGAGACGAGCCCGCTGAAGGCCTCGTGGTTCGCCCGCAGCCACGCCGCGATGCTGTCGACGCCGAGGTCGACGGCGCCGCGATGCGCGTCGGCCGCGACGACCCGCCCGAGCCACGCGCCGACGGTCGGACCCCATTCGGGGCTCAGCAGGTGCTCGCGCGCCAGGTCGCTGATGAGGTCCTGCACCTCGTCGTCGCTGAGGGCGCGCAGGATGCCGGAGGCCACCGCCGACGCCTCGCCCGCCACCGTCTCGGCGTGGGCGGGCTCGCTCAGCCACGTGCCGGCGGTGCGGGCGATGGGGGTCGACTCGAGCTTCGATCGCACGACCTCGGCCTCGAGGAAGTTGGTCTCGACGAACTCTCCGAGGGTGCGGCCGATCTCGTCCTTGCGCCGCGGGATGATCGCGGTGTGCGGAATGGGGATGCCGAGCGGGTGGCGGAACAGCGCCGTCACCGCGAACCAGTCCGCCAGGGCGCCGACCATGCCGCCCTCCGCCGCCGCGCGGACGTATTCCAGCCAGGGATAGCGTTCCTGGAGGATGAAGGCGACGACGAACACGACCGCCATCAGCACGAGCGCGCCCAGTGCGACGCCCTTCATCACCCGCAGAGCTCGCCGGCGCTCCTGATCGGCCGGGCTGAGCAGCTGCGTGGGAGTGGGCGCCATCCCCGTAGTCTCGCACGCGGCGTATCCTGGCCGCGTGATCGAAGACATCCAGAAGCGCGCCCTGCACCGCACCAGCATCCTCGAAGGACAGGTGCGCGGGCTCGCGCGGATGATCGAGGGCGAGGAGTATTGCATGGACATCATCGCCCAGTCCCGGGCGATCCAGAAGGCGCTGGCCTCGCTCGACAAGCTCCTGATCGAGAACCACCTGCGCACGCACGTCGCCCACATGTTCGCCGAGGGCGGCGATCAGCGCGACCTCGCCGTCGCCGAACTGCTCAAGGCGTACGACCTCGAGACCCGCTGACCGCGTCGTCGGCGGGGCTGTCGGGCCGGGCCGGGCGCCGTAACTGCAAGGCCGTTGGTGTGACACGCGGGGTCCGGCGCGCCGCCCACGGCGCGTCGCGCGGCATCCCTTGCAGTTCGGTCGGGGCGCGGCGGGGTGGGCGCGGCGGGGTGGATGCGGCGGCGCGCGCGGTCGGGGAGGCTAGGCGCCGACCGGACCGAGCCAGGCCGCGGAGACGGTCGCGTGCGCCGACTCGGGGTCGGACGGGTGGAACATGCCGGCCAGCACGTCGCGGTACAGGCGGCTGAGCTCGTTGCGGGTGAAGTAGGACGAGCCGCCCGCGACGAGCATCGCCTCGTCGACGATCTGCTTGGCGGCCACCACCGCCCGATGCTTCAGGCCCGAGAGCTTCGGGAACCAGAGTCCGCCGTGGTCGACGAGCGCGTCGACGTCGTGCGCGATCGCCGCGACCTGGGGGAGCAGGCCGTCGTAGGCGAGCGCCATCTCGGCGATCCGCCACCGGATGTCGGGGTCGTCGCTGTAGGGACGGCCGGTCTTCTTCGAGCTCCGCGTCTTGGCGGCGGTGACGGCCAGATCGAGCGCCCGACGCGCGACGCCGGTATAGACGGATGCCAGGAGCACCTCGAACACGCTGAAGATGCCGAACACGATGGGATCGGGGTTCGGGCCCGGGTCGACACGGCGCACGACCCGGTCGGCGGGGGCGACGACGCCGCTCAGCACCGTCGTCCGCGACTGGGTGCCGCGCATGCCGAGGGTGTCCCAGTCGTCGCGGGTGTCGACGGCGTCGGTGCGGGGGACGAAGGCGTAGACCATCTTCGGGTTCGCCGGGTCGGTCGTGTCGAGTCCGTGCAGTCCCAGCTGGGTCCAGACCGGGCCGAGCGAGGTGAAGATCTTCGTCCCCGTGAACGTATAAGAACCGTCGGGTCCGGGGACGGCGGCGGTGTCGCTGCCGAAGAGCACGAGGTCGTTGCCCGCCTCGCTGATACCGAAGGCGAAGACCTCGCCGGCGACCGCGCCGGTCTGCACGAACCGCAGGTCGTCGATGCCGCGATCGGACATGACCTTCGCCACGCCCGTCCACACGAGGTGCATGTTGATCGCGAGCGCGGTGGCCGGCGCGGCGCTCGCGAGTCGCTGCTGCAGCACCGCCGCTTCGGCGAGGCCCAGTCCCGCGCCGCCGAGCGCCGTCGGGACGAGGATCGCGAGATACCCGGCGTCCCTCAGCTCGGCGAGGTCCTCGTCGGGGAACCGGTTCTCGGCATCCACCGCCGCGGCGCGCGAGCGGATGCGCTCGAGCAGGTCGTCGGGGAGGTACGGGGTCGGATCGAAGTCACTCACCCTTCCATCCTGCCCCTCGCCGAGGGAGTCGGGCCGTTCGGCGTCGAGGTCGCGTGTCCCGAACTCCTCCGCCTGGAGCCGGGTCGGGGCCTCAGAGCCGGTGAGGCGGCCGGGGCGTGCGAGATTGGAGGAGTTCGGTCCGGCGTGCCGCGATGCCCGGCGCGGCCGGGGCGTCGCGGGATGGCCCGGCCGCGCCGCGGGCGGGGGAGGATGGGGGCATGATCTCGACCGAGTTGGCCGTCGCGCTCCGCGATGCGGGGCTCGTGTGGCGCCCGGCATCCGGTGACCGCTTCCAGCTCGACGAGCCGGAGTTCGAAGCGGACGTGTTCACCGTCAGTGAGATGACGATCGAACCCCGCCAGTACGCGACGGGTGCGATCCTCGCGTTCAACGGGACGACGGAGTGGGCGCTGGATTCGGTCGCGCAGACCGACGCGCTGTGGCTGCCGCGCGAGGATCAGCTGCGCGAGCTGCTGCGCGGCGCGTTCCGCCGCCTGGAGCGGCTGACCGACACCCATCGCGTCGAGATCGAGTTCGCGGGCGAGCGCCACGTGTTCGAGCATCCGCAGCCCGAGGACGCGTACGCCCTCGCGCTCCTGCACATCCTCCGACGCATCGCCTGAGCCGCGGGCGCCTCGGCACCCGGGTCGCGCCGACCGAACGGCAAGGCCCCGCGGGCGACACGCCGACTCCGCGCGCACGGATGCGGCGTGTCTCGCAGCATCCCTTGCAGTTCGGGCGTGTGCCCGCACCCCGCACGCGCGGGGCGCCGCACCCTCGTACGCGCGAGCAGGGCGGGGCGTCAGGTGATGACGGGGACCGGCTCGGTGTCGGGGATGGGGCTCGCGTCGCGGCCGCGCAGGTCGGGGAAGCCGCGGACGAAGGCGGTCGCGACCAGCGCCCCGACGATCGCGAAGGCGGCGGCCGCCGCGTACGCCCCGGCATGGCCGGTGCCGTCGATGAGGAACCCGGCGATGGCGGAGCCGAGCGCGGCGCCGATGAGCTGTCCGGTGCCGATCCATCCGTAGGCCTCGGCGGTCTCGCTGAACTTCACGGATGCCGAGGTCATCGCGAACATGACGGCCAGCGCCGGCGCGATGCCGACGCCCGCGATCACGAGGCACGCCCCGATCCACCACGGCGTGGAGGCGCCGATGCCGCCCACGACGAAGACCGCCGCGACGAGTCCGACCGCGACGACGCTCATGCGGCGCGCCATCGCCCACGGCCCCATGGGGATGTGGCCGAACGCCAGGCCGCCGGCGAGGCTGCCGACGGAGAAGACGGCGAGCACGAGACCGGCTTCGAGGCCGCCGTGTCCGAATGTCGCGACGACGGCCGCCTCGACCGCGGCGCAGGCGCCGATGAGGAGGAAGCCGATGACGGTGGCGAGCAGCACGACGGGCTTGCCGAGCACCTTCCCGAACGCGCGGCGGCTGCGCGGGATGCGCACCCGGCCGACCTCGGGGGAGAGGATGAACCACGCGCCGCCGGCAGCGAGGATCGTGACGATGAGCAGGAGCGCCGGCACCGTGCCGACCTGCGTGGCGACGACCGTGATGACGACGGGCGCCAGGATCCAGATGATCTCCTGCAGGCTCGCATCGAGCGAGAACAGGGCGGTCAGCTGCCGTGCGTTGACGAGCTTGGGGTAGATCGTGCGCACCGCGGACTGCACGGGCGGCGTGGACAGGCCCGCGATGAGGCCGAACACCATGTAACCCACGACGCCCATGGGGATCAGGGCGAGGGCGAGCAGAGCGGCGGCGCAGACGGTCGTCGTGAGGGTGAGCACCCGGCGCATGCCCCATCGGCCCATCCACCGGCTCGTCACGGGGCCGGCCGTCGCCTGACCCACGGATGCCGCCGCCAGCACGAGACCGGCGGCTCCGTACGACCCGGTCATCTGCTCGACGTGCAGCAGGATCGCGAGGCTCGTCATGCCGTTCGGGAACCGCGCCGTCAGCTGAGCCGCGATGATGCGAGCCACGCCCTGCGTGCGCAGCAATTCCCGGTATCCCGCCACCCCTCCACGCTACCCGTCGGGGGCGACATCGCGACACGCCCGAGGGATGCCGCGACACGCCGACGACCCCATTCCACGGGCCCGGGAGTGTCGGAGGCGGCGGCTAGCGTCCGAACTGTGGATGAGCGGGCGCGGCCCGGGGGAAATGCCCGTGATTCAGGCTTTTTCCCGACGCCGGATCGCTCGGCCTCCTGTGGATGAAACGGTGGACAACCTGTGTTGTACATGGGGAGAACGGTGCAAAACTACACGGATGTAACTACTAGCCCTTGTGGTGCTATCCAACGTCCGTACCCATATGTAGTATTGGACTCCCGGCGGGGGTAGGGCCGGGACCACAGGCGACAAGACGACGACAACCGCAGAGATCGATCCGCTGGGATCAAGGGAGAGAAAGAACGACATGGCAATCACGGTGTACACCAAGCCCTCCTGCGTGCAGTGCAACGCGACCTACCGCGCGCTGGACTCCAAGGGCATCGACTACGAGGTCCTCGACCTCTCCGAAGACCCGGCGGCCCTCGAGCACGTGAAGTCGCTCGGCTACCTGCAGGCGCCGGTCGTCGTCACGGACGAGGACCACTGGTCGGGCTTCCGTCCCGACAAGATCGACGAGCTCGCGAGCCGTCTGGCCTGAGATGCCGACGCTGACGAGCGCCCCGCTGCTCGTCTACTTCTCGAGTGTGTCGGGCAACACGGCGCGTTTCATCGAGAAGCTCGGCCTGCCGGCCGCCCGCATCCCGCTCACCCCTGGCGACGCCCCCCTCGAGGTCGACGAGCCGTTCGTGCTCGTGACACCGACCTACGGGGGCGGCCAGGGGCGTGGCGAGGAGAAGGGGGCCGTCCCCAGACAGGTGATCCGGTTCCTCAACGTCGAGCACCATCGTCACCTCATCCGCGGAGTGATCTCCGCGGGCAACACCAACTTCGGCGAGTCGTTCTGTCGCGCCGGTGACATCATCAGCCGCAAGTGCACCGTGCCGCACTTGTATCGGCTCGAACTTTTCGGCACGCCTGACGACGTCGTTCGTGTGAGCGACGGATTGGAACGATGGTGGAAGCTGCAGTGAGCCCGGCGACATTCAAGACCGACGCGCGCTTCGAGGGGATGGACTACCACGCCCTCAACGCGATGCTCAACCTCTACGGCGAGAACGGCCAGATCCAGTTCGACGCCGACAAGCGCGCCGCGCGGGAGTACTTCCTGCAGCACGTCAACCAGAACACCGTGTTCTTCCACTCGCTGCAGGAGCGCCTCGACTACCTCGTCGAGAAGGAGTACTACGAGGGCGCGGTGCTGGAGAAGTACCCGTTCGCGTTCATCCAGCGCCTGAACGACCGGGCGTACGGCGCGAAGTTCCGCTTCGAGACGTTCCTCGGCGCCTTCAAGTACTACACGAGCTACACGCTGAAGACCTTCGACGGCAAGCGCTACCTCGAGCGCTTCGAGGACCGTGTCGTCATGACCGCCCTCGGGCTCGCCGACGGCGACCAGCAGCTCGCCGAGAAGCTCGTCGACGAGATCATCTCCGGCCGCTTCCAGCCGGCGACCCCCACGTTCCTCAACACCGGCAAGGCCCAGCGCGGCGAGCTCGTCAGCTGCTTCCTGCTGCGCATCGAGGACAACATGGAGTCGATCGCCCGCGGCATCAACTCCGCACTGCAGCTGTCCAAGCGCGGCGGCGGCGTGGCGCTGCTGCTGAGCAACATCCGCGAGGCGGGCGCGCCGATCAAGCAGATCGAGAACCAGTCCAGCGGCATCATCCCCGTGATGAAGCTGCTCGAAGACAGCTTCAGCTACGCCAACCAGCTCGGTGCGCGTCAGGGCGCCGGCGCCGTCTACCTCTCGGCGCACCACCCCGACATCCTGCGCTTCCTCGACACCAAGCGCGAGAACGCCGACGAGAAGATCCGCATCAAGACGCTCTCGCTCGGCGTCGTGATCCCCGACATCACGTTCGAACTCGCCCGCAACGGCGAGGACATGTACCTCTTCTCGCCGTACGACGTCGAGAAGGTCTACGGGGTGCCGTTCGGCGACATCTCGGTCACCGAGAAGTACCGCGAGATGGTCGACGACGCGCGCATCAAGAAGACGAAGATCAACGCGCGCGAGTTCTTCCAGACCCTCGCCGAGATCCAGTTCGAGTCGGGCTACCCGTACATCATGTTCGAGGACACGGTGAACAAGGCCAACCCGATCAAGGGTCGGATCAACATGTCCAACCTGTGCAGCGAGATCCTGCAGGTGAACACGCCGACCTCGTACAACGAGGACCTGTCCTACGACCAGATCGGCAAGGACATCTCCTGCAACCTGGGCTCGATGAACATCGCCCTCGCGATGGACGGGAAGGACCTCGCGGGAACGGTCGAGACCTCGATCCGTGCGCTCACGGCGGTCAGCGACCAGAGCCACATCCGCTCGGTCCGCTCGATCGAGGACGGCAACGACCGCTCGCACGCGATCGGCCTGGGTCAGATGAACCTCCACGGCTACCTCGCGCGCGAGCACGTGCACTACGGGTCGGAAGAGGGCATCGACTTCACGAACATCTACTTCTACACGGTGCTGTTCCACGCCCTGCGCGCCTCGAACCGCATCGCGATCGAGCGCGGCACGGCCTTCGACGGCTTCGCCGACTCGACGTACGCGTCGGGGGAGTTCTTCGACAAGTACCTCGAGCAGGAGTGGGTGCCGCAGACCGATCGGGTCGCCGAGCTGTTCGCGGACATCCACATCCCGACCCAGGACGACTGGCGTGAGCTGAAGGCGTCGATCCAGGCGCACGGCATCTACAACCAGAACCTGCAGGCGGTGCCGCCGACCGGCTCGATCTCGTACATCAACAACTCGACGAGCTCGATCCATCCGATCGCGTCGAAGATCGAGATCCGCAAGGAAGGCAAGATCGGCCGCGTCTACTACCCGGCGCCGTTCATGACGAACGAGAACCTGGAGTACTACCAGGACGCGTACGAGATCGGCTACGAGAAGGTCATCGACACGTACGCCGCGGCCACGCAGCACGTCGACCAGGGCCTGTCGCTGACGCTGTTCTTCAAGGACACCGCCACCACGCGCGACATCAACAAGGCGCAGATCTACGCGTGGCGCAAGGGCATCAAGACGATCTACTACATCCGCCTGCGTCAGATGGCACTCGAGGGCACGAACCTGTCCGAGTGCGTCAGCTGCATGCTGTGACGCTGCGTTCAACGACCGCTGAAGGAAAATCATGACCCCCTCTGAGCCGCTCAAGCTCATCGATCACGTCCAGGCGATCAACTGGAACCGCATCCAGGACGACAAGGACCTCGAGGTCTGGAACCGCCTCGTGAACAACTTCTGGCTGCCCGAGAAGGTGCCGCTGTCCAACGACATCCAGTCGTGGGCGACGCTCACCCCCGACGAGCAGACCACCACGATGCGGGTGTTCACCGGGCTGACGCTCCTGGACACCATCCAGGGCACCGTCGGCGCCGTGTCGCTCATCCCCGACGCGATCACGCCGCACGAGGAGGCGGTGTACACCAACATCGCGTTCATGGAGTCGGTGCACGCGAAGAGCTACTCGTCGATCTTCTCGACGCTGTGCTCGACGCCGGAGATCGACGACGCGTTCCGGTGGTCGGTGGAGAACCCGAACCTCCAGAAGAAGGCCCACATCGTCATGGACTACTACCGTGGTGACGAGCCGCTCAAGCGCAAGGTCGCCTCGACCCTGCTGGAGTCGTTCCTGTTCTACTCGGGCTTCTACCTGCCGCTGTACTGGTCGAGCAAGGCGAAGCTGACGAACACCGCCGACATCATCCGCCTCATCATCCGCGACGAGGCCGTGCACGGCTATTACATCGGCTACAAGTTCCAGAAGGGGCTCGAGAAGCTCACCCAGCCCGAGCGCGACGAGATCAAGGACTACACCTTCTCGCTGCTGTACGAGCTGTACGACAACGAGGTGCAGTACACGCAGGACCTCTACGACGGCATCGGCCTGACCGAGGACGTCAAGAAGTTCCTGCACTACAACGCCAACAAGGCGCTGATGAACCTCGGCTACGAGGCGATGTTCCCGTCGCAGCTGACGAACGTGAACCCCGCCATCCTGTCGGCCCTGTCGCCGAACGCCGACGAGAACCACGACTTCTTCAGCGGGTCGGGCTCGTCGTACGTCATCGGCAAGGCCGTCGCGACCGAGGACGACGACTGGGACTTCTGATCGCGTCACCGTGAGGTGGATGCCGAGCCCCGCGCGCGCCCCCTGCCGACCTGCTCCCTGAGCATCTCGGCAGGGGGCGCGCGCGGTGTCACGACTCGGTGGCGTCCGGCCGGGCCTCACAGGGAGTGCTCAGGCATCGATCCTTCCTTCAGTTATGCTGAAGGAATGCTCCGCACACCCCTGTCCCTGTTCCGCACGCTCGCGTTCGCCGAAGCCGTGTCGTGGACGCTGCTCATCGCGGGGCTCATCGTCCGCGCGACCACCGGCTGGGCGCCGGCGGTCACCATCGGCGGCGGCATCCACGGATTCGTGTTCCTCTCCTACGGCGCGACCGTCGTGCTCGTCGCGCTGAACAACCGCTGGCCGGCGGCTCCGACGGCCGTCGCCCTGATCTCCGCGATCATCCCCTACGCGACGGTCCCGACGGAGCTGTGGGTGCACCGTCGTGGCCTGCTCGCGGGCGCCTGGCGTGTCGAGCAGGCCGCTGACGCGGCCGATGCGCGCTGGTACGACGCGCCGCTGGCGTGGTTCCTGCGCCGGCCCTGGCTGCTGTTCGTCGGCATCCTCGTCGCGGTCGTCGCGATCTTCGCGGTGCTCCTGATCCTCGGCCCTCCGGGCGGCGCGAAGGGCTGACGATCCGGAGGGGTGAGTCGCGAACGGCGAGGATCGGTCGGGAACAGTCACGGTACGGCGACCCTCTGGCACGCCGGTGGCTCGCTAGCATGGGGCCATGACCCAAGAGAGCCCCCGCTTCAGTCCGGTCATCGCGCTGCTCGCGGTCTCGGCGATGTGGGAGGAGCAGCTGGCGGCGATCCTGAAGGACCTCGGCATCAGCACCCGCAAGTTCGGCCTCCTCGGGCACATCTACGCCGAGCCGGGGATCTCCTTCTCCGAGCTCGCCCGCCGCTCTCACATCACGGTGCAGTCGGCGCACACCGCCGTCCGCACGCTCGTCGACGACGGCCTCGTCCAGGATGCGACGGCCCACGCCGGAGCGGCCAGCGACCTCCACGTCACCTCCAAGGGCGCCCGCGTCCTGCAGGACGCCCGGGAGCGCCTGTTCGAGCTCGACGGCGTGCTCGCTCAGCGCCTCCCCAAGGTCGCCGACTCGCTGGACGGCATCCGCGCCGGCATCGTCTGAGCGGGCGGCCCGTCGCTCGCTCCGGCGGGATCAGCGCCTCGTCGACACCGTCACCGTGAACTTCGCGTCGCGCGCGATCTGACGGGTCGGACCGACCAGCCGATCCAGTGCGGGTCGGTATCGCAGGGGCGAGTTCCACACGCACCACAGCTCGCCGCCGGGGCGCAGCACCCGTCCCGCGTCGGCGAACAGGCGTTCGGCGATGCCCGCGGTCAGCGCGGCGCCGGAATGGAAGGGCGGGTTCAGGGCGATGAACGACGCGGACGCGTCCGCGCGCTGCTCCAGACCGTCGGCACGAGCGACCATCACGCGGTCGGCGAGGCCGTTGGCGGCCGCCGTCGCCCGGGCGGATGCCACGGCGACGGCCGACGGGTCGCTCGCGTACACGTGGGCCGCCGGATGCCGCCGGGCGAGCCAGGCGCCGATGATCCCGGTGCCGCACGCGAGGTCGATCCAGGGATCGTCGGGGGTGCCGCCCGCCGGGGCGGCGGGCGCCGCGTCCAGCGCCGCCAGCAGCGCGCGCGTGCCGATGTCCAGTCGCGCGCCGGCGAACGCGCCGCCGAACGCCCGCACCTCCAGCCCGTCGATGCGCGCCGCGGCCGGCACGGGATCGCCGCCGCCGCGCGGGTCGCGGGCGATCAGCACCCGCGACTTCTGCCGCGCATGCGTGACGTCGAGAGTGTCGAACGCGCTGCGCAGCACGTCGTTCATCGCGACGGTCATGTGCTTGAGCCGCCCGCCGGCGACCACGACGACATCGGATGCCGCGTGTGCAGCGATCAGCCCGGCGATGTCGCGCAGCGCATCGAGCGCGCGCGGCAGTCGCAGCAGCACGACGCGCGCCCCCGACACCAGCGCCGCGTCCAGAGCACCCGACGACACCCGGTCGTCCAGGCCGAGCGTCTGCGCGTTCGCGCCGAGCGCGCGTTCGCCCGAAAGCGCGTCCTGGTGCACCCGCACGTCACGCGCGCCGGCGAAGGCCGCGCCGAGTGCGAGGGCGCCGTAGCCGTCCCCGATGACGACGATCTCACCCGGCCCCGCCGCGGTGCGCAACGCCGCCGACTCGTCGAGGATGAGCCGGTCCGCGGCATCCGCGGCGACCAGACCCTCACCCTCGATGTCGGGCGCGCGACGCAGGCGCTCGAACGGGAAGCTCACGCCGGGTCCGCATAGTGCAGCACGGCGTCGTCCGGCGTGCACTCATCGCCGATGCGGATGCCGGTGGCCAGGGCGCCCGCGTCGCGCAGCCCGTGCAGCGTCGCGACCGCGCGGCGGCGCAGCTCCCACGGATCGATCGTGTTGACGTAGATCTTCGTGCCGCCCTCGAATCCGGCGGGCGTCGAGATGCGCCACTTCAGCACGACCCGCCACGGCATGGGCCACGGTGCACCCGGCGGTCGGTAGTGCCATTCCTCGTTGGTCGGGACGTGGACGCCGGTGGCGGCGTGCAGAGCGTGCAGCAGGTCGGACACGGCGCGGATGCCGGCATCCGTGTGGTCCTGCGGCAGATTGGCGTCGGAGGTCGAGAAGATCTCGAAGGCGGGATAGCGGTGGCCGACGCCGGCGAACGCGACGGCGCCGTCGTTCGCGGCGACGACGAGGCGTTCGGCCACGGCGAGGTCGGCGATCTCGTGCTGGTAGAGGTCGCGATCGTGGGACAGCAGCCGCAGCTCGTGGTCGACCTGCGGCCCGTGCTCGTCGATCGCGACGAGCTGCTTGTGGAGGTGCTCGAAGGAGGCACCGGCGGGGCGCAGCCAGTTCTGGAACACGCTGACGTAGGCGGCGTGCGGCTGCGCGGCCTGGATCTCCGCGAGGGCCCGCACCGTGAAGGCGACGTACGCGGCGTGCTCGTCGGGCGTGAGGGTGCCCGAGGAGGCCAGCTCGGCGTCGGTGGTCGCGCCGTCGACGACATGGCGTCGCGCCACCACGACGTCGTGGGAGCCGCCGAGCAGATCCAGAGCCGCCTCTTCGAGGCTGGTCTCGGTGCCCGCGGCCTGCGCGCGGATCTCGGCGAGCTTCTCGAGGTGGACGCGCCCGACGGGGTCGGACAGGTACTCCTCGGCCCACCGGAAGACGTGCGCGGGCTGACGGAAGCCGTGGTTCTCGCGCCAGTACTCCGCCGAGACGATCTCGAAGAGGTTCGCGAAGCGCCGGAACTCGGCGACCGTGTCGTTCAGTGCGGAGGCGGGGACGCGTCGCAGCTCCTCGAAGCGCGGTCCCACCAGGCGGGCCTTCTCCGGCGTGGTCTCGAAGTAGCGGTCGACGCAGAAGGCGCAGAGCCGCCGATCCTCGCCCGGGCCGAGCCGGCGGGTGTCGTCGCGGGCGAGCGCCAGAGGGCGGCTCGCCCGGCCCGGGACCGTCCACACCCGCGTCCCGGTCAGCGGGCCGATCTGCTTGACCGTGCCGTCGGGGAGGCGTCGGATCGCTCGTGCCGCACCGTCGCTCATCCCTTCAGCCTACCGACGCGGCCGACACCCGCCGGGGCGTACTGGCCGGATGAAGACGTTCGCGCGACGGGACGGCGACGCCGCCCGCCTCGTGCGGCTCGCCGTCCCGCCGCTCCTGGCCGAGTGGGCGCTGCTCGCCACGCGCGACTGATCGGGCGGCGAGGGGGCGGAGGCCGCGGCATCCGCCCCCTCGCCGTCCGCGGTCAGCGGCCGGCCTGAACGCGGACCGTGCCGGTCTCGGCCACCAGGCGCTCGCGGTCGACGCGGTCGAGCTCGTGGAGCGAGCTGCCCTTCGTCTCGCGCATCGAGACCACCGCGACGAGCGTGATGGCGGCGGCGACGGCGAGGTACAGCGCGACCGGGATGTAGGTGCCGTAGGCCGACAGGAGTGCGGTCGCGATGATCGGGGCGAGCGAGCCGGCGACGATCGAGGTGACCTGGTACCCGAGCGAGACGCCCGAGTAGCGCATGCGGGTCGGGAACATCTCCGACATGATCGCCGGCTGCGGGGCGTACATGAACGAGTGGATGACCAGGCCCAGGCAGATCGCCAGGATGATGATGAGCGGCTGCGTCGTGTTGAACATGGGGAAGGCGATGAAGCCCCAGGCGGCGGCGCCGACGGTGCCGATCGCGTAGACGGGCTTGCGGCCGATCCGGTCGGCGAGGCCGCCCACGAGGGGGATCACGATCATGTGCACGATGTGGGCGATCACGAGCATCCCGAGGATCTCGGCCGTGTCGACGCCGAGCGCGATCTTCAGGTAGGTGATGGAGAACGTCACGACGAGGTAGTACATGATGTTCTCGGCGAAGCGCAGGCCCATCGCGGTCAGCACGCCGCGCGGGTAGCGGCGCAGCACCTCGAAGACGCCGTAGCGCACGTGCTTCTGCTCCTCGACCTCCTTCTGCGCCTCGAGGAAGATCGGCGCGTCGGTGATCTTCGTGCGGATGTAGTAGCCGATCGCGACGATGACCACCGAGAGCCAGAAGCCCACGCGCCAGCCCCACGCCAGGAAGGCCTCGGGGGAGAGCGTGCGGCTGAGCACGAGCAGGACGATCGTGGCGACGAGGTTGCCGATGGGGACGGCCGCCTGGGGGAACGAGGCCCAGAAGCCGCGGGTCTTGTCGGGGGAGTGCTCGGCCACGAGGAGCACACCGCCGCCCCACTCTCCGCCGACGGCGAAGCCCTGGGCGAAGCGCAGCAGCACGAGCAGCGCCGGAGCCCAGTAGCCGACCTGCTGGAAGGTGGGCAGGCACCCCATCAGGAAGGTGGCGACGCCGACGAGGATGATCGCGAGCTGCAGCAGCTTCTTGCGTCCGTACTTGTCGCCGAAGTGGCCGAAGACGATGCCGCCGAGAGGGCGCGCGACGAACCCGACGGCGTACGTGACGAAGGCGGCGATGATGCCCGCGTACGGATCGTCCGACGGGGGGAACATGATCAGGTTGAACACGAGCGTCGCGGCCGTGGCGTAGAGGAAGAACTCGTACCACTCGACGATCGTGCCGGCCATCGAGGCGCTGACGACCCGGCGGAGCCCGGACGACGGCTGCGTGGTGTCTGGCGGGGTGGCTGAAGCCATGCGCTGATACCTCCTTGTAGAGCGCGGTGCGGCGGGGGGATGCCGCGACGTGGACGCTACCTGAAAAGTGATTCAGGTACAAGGTTCAGTGCCGCACAGCTCCTGTGCGCTCACGCACGCACGCGCAGGTAGCGGTGCTCCGGGCGTCCGGTGGTGCCGTAGCGCAGGCGTACGTCCACGACTCCGCGGGCCGCCATCGCCGACAGATGCCGCTGCGCGGTGGCGCGCGAGACGCCAGCGCGGTCGGCGATCTCCGACGCCGACGACTCGTCGTCGCCGAGCGCCTCGAGGATCACCTGCTCGGTCGCCGACCGCGACACCGACGGGGTCTCGCCGCCGGCGCGCAGGAGCGCCAGCGCGCGGTCGATCTCCTCCTGCGAGACGGTGCGCGACTCGTCGAGCAGGTTCCGGAAGCGCAGATAGCGATCCAGCAGGTCGGTCAGCGCGCGGCGCTCGAACGGCTTGACGAGGTAGCCCAGCGCCCCCGCGCGCAGCGCGCGGCGGACCGTCGCGGCGTCCGCGGCGGCGGACAGGACGACGGCGTCGACGCCGCAGGCCTGCACGAAGCCGATGCCGTCGCCGTCCGGGAGGTACGCGTCGACGAGCATGAGGTCGGGCCGGTCGGCCCGCACGGCGGCGCTCGCCGCGGCGAGGGTGCGCACCGGCTCCAGCGCGGTGTAGCCGGGACGCTCCGCGACGATGTCGCGGTGCAGGCCGGCGACCCGGAAGTCGTCGTCGACCACGAGGACGCGGACGGGTGAGCTCATCGGGCGGAGTCCTTTCCGGAGGTGGGGTCCGCGGCGGTGCCGGTGTCCAGCACGTCCACGAGACGCGCGCCGAACACGGCCCCCGTGCCCGAGCCCGCGGGGCCGCGTCCGCCGGGATCGATCAGCCAGACCTCGCCGCCGCGGCGCCGGGCGAGCTCCCGCGACAGCGGAAGGCCGACGCCGAGCCCGTGCACGCGGTCGAGATCGGAGGCGGGCCGTGCGGAGCGACGGAAGAGGTCGGCGTCGTCGGGGACGCCCGCGCCCGAGTCGGCGACCGTGAGGACGAGGTCCGGGCCGTCGCCGAAGCAGCCGATCCGCACCTCCCGCGGCTCGGGACCGGCGACCGCCGCCCGCACGGCGTTGTCGACGAGATTGCCGAGCACGGCGGCGACGTCCTCGACGTCGCGCAGCGGCGACAGCAGCAGGGAGTCGGGATCGATCGACACGCGGACGCCGCGCTCGCCGGCTTCGAGCGCGTGGGCGCCGATGAGCGCATGCAGGAGGGCATCGCCGATCAGATCGAGGTTCTCGACCGGATAGTCCACCGGGCCGCGCTGCAGCTGATCGCCCAGGAACTCGCGCGCCTCGCGGTCGCGCCCCGCGTCGAGCAGGCCGGCCGCGACGTGCAGGCGGTTGGCGAACTCGTGTCGCTGGACGCGCAGCGCGCCGGTCATCGCGCGCACGGTGTCGAGCCGCTCCGTGAGGGCCACGATGTCGGTGCGGTCGCGCACGATCAGGACGGCCCCGAGGTCGCGCCCCTCGCGACGGACCGGCTGGGCGTCGACGTAGAGCACCCGATCGCCCACCACGATCCCGTCGCCCGCGGTCCCTTCGCGCACGGCGACGAGGATGGCCGGTGCGACCCCGAGTTCCTCCAGCGTGCGCCCCTCGGGGGCGTCGAGATCGAGGAGCCGGCGGGCGGTCTCGTTGCACAGGCGCACCGTCCCCTCCCCGTCGAGCGCGACGACGCCGTCGCCCACACCGTCGAGCACCGCGGCCTGGTTCTGCACCAGGGCGACCAGTTCCTCCGGCTGCAAGCCCAGCGTCACGCGTTCCCACCGCCGTCGCAGCACCAGTCCGGCGAGCGCGGCCACCAGGATCCCCGCGCCGGCCGCGGCGGCGATGCCGCCCAGCAGCGCCGGGAGGTCGTCGAACACGCTCGAGGGCTCGAATCCGACGCTCACTTCGCCGACGGGGGCGGTGCCCTCGCCGTCGGGCGGGAGGATCGGCACCTTCGCGCGCGCCGAGACGCCGAGGGTCCCTTCCTCCCACGTCACGACCTCGTTGCCGGCGAGCACCTGACGGTAGTCCGTGCTGACCGGCCGGCCCAGCTGGTCGGGGTCGGGGTGGGCGAGACGGATGCCGTGGTCGTCGGCGATGACGACGAACAGCGTCCCGGTGCGCGCCGTCACGGCGTCGGCCAGGCGCTGCAGCTCTCCGTCGCGGAGCTCGGCACCGTCGGGCGTGCCCGGATCGGCGCTGATCGCGGCGACCTCGGCGCGCACCTGCGGATCGACGGCGATCGTACGGGCGATGTTGAGCGCGGAGGTCTCCGCCTCGGCGCGCAGCAGCTGGACGCCGAGGATCACGAAGACCACGACGCACACCGCGACGACGGCGACCACCGTCGCCAGCAGCAGCAGCGCCGCGCGCGTCGCGAATCTCATCTGGTGAGCATAATGCGCTGAACTCGCGCTTCGCGCAGAAGTCGCGGGAATGAGAGATAGCGCGCGCCGCCGCGGCGCGGTCCCTAGATTCGCGGCATCCGGTCGACGACGAACGTCGGCCGCTGACGAAGGAGTCGAGATGCCCCCTGTTCCCCTCGGTCTCGTCGCGGCCGCCGCCGACGACGGCTACGATCTGGCGTTCACGCCCTCGGACGGTGTGCTCGTCGTGCTCGGGTTCACGATGGTGCTGACCTTCATGGCGCTGATCATGACGCGCCGCCTGACGCCGATGGTCGCGCTCATCGTGGTGCCGACGATCTTCGGCCTGTTCGCCGGTGCCGGTCTCGGCCTCGGCGACATGATCATCGACGCGATCAAATCGATGGCGCCGACGGCGGCGCTGCTGATGTTCGCGATCATGTACTTCGGCATCATGATCGACGTCGGGCTGTTCGACCCCCTCATCCGCGTCATCACGCGGGTGCTGGGGGACGACCCCGCGAAGGTCGTGCTCGGCACGGCGCTGCTCGCCGGGGCCGTGTCGCTGGACGGCGACGGATCGACGACCTTCATCATCACCACCTCCGCGATGCTGCCGATCTATCTCCGGCTGGGGATGAGCCCGGTCGTGCTCACCTGCGTGGCGGGGCTGATGAACGGCACCCTGAACATCGTGCCGTGGGGCGGGCCGACGGTGCGCGCGGCATCCGCTCTCTCGCTGGAGCCCACCGACATCTTCGTGCCGATGCTGCCCTCGCTCGCGACGGGTCTCGTGATCTCGCTCGCCTTCGCGTGGTTCCTCGGCCTGAGCGAGCGCCGCCGCCTCGCCGGCGTGGTCGACACCACGCGGATCGAGGCGACCCGCGGCGACGGCATCTTCGGCGCGCCGCGTCTGTTCCGCGGGGCCGAGCCCAAGCCGGGAGCCGCGGCGACGCTGCGCACCGGGAACATCGTCACCGTGCGCGGCGCCCGCGAGGCCGTCGCGGCGACCGCCCTCGTGGATGCCGCCGACACCGCCATGGCCGACACGATGCTCGATCCGAACCGGCCCACGCTGCGCCCGCGGCTCATCTGGTTCAACCTCGTGCTGACGGTCGCGGTGATGGTGCTGCTGATCCTGGACCTGTTCCCGCTGGCGTTCGTCTTCATGGTGGGAGCGGCGATCGCGCTGATCGTGAACTTTCCGAAGCTGAAGAGCCAGGCCGACGAGATCGTCGCCCACGCCCCGTCGATCGTGGGCGTGGTGTCGATGGTGCTCGCTGCGGGCGTGCTCGTGGGCGTGCTCAACGGCACGGGCATGGTGACCGCGATGGCCTCGTGGATCACCTCGGTCATCCCCGCCGAGCTGGGCCCGTTCCTCGCCGTGATCACGGGAGTGCTGTCGATCCCGTTCACGTTCTTCATGTCGAACGACGCCTTCTACTTCGGCATCCTGCCGGTGCTCGCCGAGAGCGCGTCGCACTTCGGGATCGCGCCCGTCGAGATGGCGCGGGCCTCGATCACCGGCCAGCCGGTGCACCTGCAGAGCCCGCTCGTGCCGGCGATCCTGCTGCTCGTGTCCCTCGCGAACGTCAACCTCGGCGACCACCACAAGAAGGTGCTGTGGCGGGCGACGCTCGTCTCGCTCGCGATGCTCGCGGTCGGCGTCCTGGTCGGGGCGATCCCCTTCGCCGGCTGACCGCTCGTCCGTCCGGCGCGGCCGGCGGGGGTCAGCCCTCGTCGGCCGCGTCGGTCGTGTGCGGGCGCACGCGGACGATGTTGGTGGTCTCGTCGATGTCCGCGACGGTCGGGTGCGCCTTGACGAAGTCGGAGAACGACCGGTGGCCGAGAGCCTTCTCGCTGAACGAGGGGTCCATCCGCTTGAGGAGGTTCTTCACGGCCGACAGATGCACCCATTCGTCGTCGGTGCGCTCCTGCTCCAGCCGCAGGGCGCGGCCCAGGAGCTCGGCCGTCGGGTCCTCCGCCTTCTTGCGGCGGCGGGAAGACGTCGTGGCCGCGGCATCCGTCTTCTTCTGTGCGGTGGCGGCCGCCGCCGGCGGAACGACGCCGGGCAACGAGTCGTAGGCGTCGAACTGGTCGCATGCCGCGGCGAGCGACTTCGCGGTCGACCCGGCGACGCCGACTCCGACGACGACCCGGCCGAGACGCTTACAGCGCTGCGCGAGCGGCACGTAGTCGCTGTCTCCCGCCACGATGACGACGTGGGTGAGGTCGGGCAGGCGGAACATGTCCTCGACCGTGTCGACGGCCAGGCGGATGTCGGCGCCGTTCTTCGCGTACGCGGCGGCCGGGAACAGCTGGACGAGGTCGACGGCGCGCGCGACGAGCTGCGAGCGGTACAGCGCGTTCACCGGCGACGACCAGTCGGCGTAGGCCCGCGTGAGCACCAGGGTGCCGAAGGATGCCGCGTAGTCGATGATCGCGCCGACGTCGATCGTCGCGTCCTTGAGGCGCTGGGCGATCTCGGGCGCGTCGGGGTCGGCGATGATCTTCTGCCGGTCGGCCGCGTAGGAGTTGCGCCCGTGCACGCGGTCGTACCAGCTCATCACGATGTTGTCGAAGTCGAGATACACCGCGACGCGGTTGCCCTGCAGCTCGGCCATGTCAGTGCCCCTTCGGGTAGGTCACGCCGAGCTGGGCTCGCACGCCGTCGAGGGCGGCCATGATCGCGATCGACTCGTCGAACGGGAGGAGGTCGCTGTCGGTGCGTCCCGCGCGCAGCAGCGCCTCGGCGTACAGAGCCTGGAACTGCATGCCGCGCCCGTCGACGGTGGAGCGGTACTCCTCGATGACCGTGCCGTCGGTCGCGGTCACGCGGAAGGAGGTGGGCTCGTACCACACGCGGTCGATGTCGATGCGGGCGGCCGTGCCGATGACGTGCGCCGCGTTCGGTCCGGCGGCGCGCGAGCTCGTGACGAGCGACGACACCGCGCCTCCTTCGTGGACGGCGGCGATCGCGACCTCGGTGTCGGCGCCCGTCTCGCCGAGCCGACCGACCGCGCGCACCTCGGTCATCGGTCCGAGCACGTCCCATGCGAAGGAGACCGGGTAGATGCCGAGGTCCAGCAGGGCACCGCCGCCGAGCTCGAGGGCGTTCAGGCGGTGGCCGGGATCGAGCGGGAGCGACTGGGTGTGGTCGGCCACGACCGTGCGCACCTCGCCGATCGTCCCGTCGGCGATGAGCTCGCGGATGCGCACCATGTGCGGCAGGTACCGCGTCCACATCGCCTCCATCGCGAGCAGTCCGCGGCCGGCCGCGATGTCGCGGATCGCGACGGCCTCGTCGGCGTCGAGCGTCACCGCCTTCTCGATGAGGACGTGCTTTCCGGCCTCGAGAGCGAGGACGGCGTGCTCGCGATGATGACTGTGCGGCGAGGCGACGTAGACGATGTCGACCTCGGGGTCGGCGACCAGCTCCTCGTACGAGCCATGGGCGCGGGGGATGCCGTGCTCCTGCGCGAACGCCTCCGCGGACTCGGCGCGACGCGAACCGACCGCGGTGACCGTCAGCCCCGCGGTCCGGAGATCCTTCGTGAAGGCGTGGGCGATGCCGCCCGTCGCCAGGATGCCCCAGCGGACGGGGGCGCCGGGGATCGGGGAGGCGGCGCCGGGGCTGCCGGGAGCGATGTCGGTCATGCCTCGAGCCTATCGGCGGCCGCGTAGGCTCGAGCCGTGAGTGCCGACAACGCCGCCTCGATCGCCCGGTTCCGTGAGCTGCTGCAGATTCCGACCGTCTCGCATGCCGACGAGGGCCTCATCGACTGGGAGCCCTTCGACCGGCTGCTCGACGCGGTTGTGCGCCTGTATCCGGCGCTGCATGCCGTGCTGGAGCGCGAGGTCGTCGACGGGCATTCGCTGCTCTACCGCTGGCCGGGCGCCCGCGGCGGGGCGGACCCGCTCGTGCTGATGGCGCATCTGGATGTCGTGCCCGTGGTCGAGCAGGAGTGGGATCTCCCGCCGTTCGCCGCGGAGATCGCCGGCGAGGGCGCGGATGCGGCCATCCACGCGCGCGGAGCGATCGACGACAAGGGCGCGCTCGTCGCCATCCTCGAAGCGGTCGAGGCGCTCGTCGCCGACGGCTTCTCACCCGAGCACGACGTCTATCTCGCCTTCGGGCACAACGAGGAGACCGCCGGCGGGGGCGCCCGGGCGATCGTCGCGCTGCTGCGCGAGCGCGGCGTGGAGCCTGGTCTCGTCCTGGACGAGGGCGGCGCCGTCGTGGAGGGCGTCGTGCCGGGGATCTCGGTGCCCACCGCGATGGTGGGTGTCGCCGAGCGGGGCGTCATGACGCTCCGTCTCACCGCCCGGGAGGGCGGCGGGCACGCGTCGACGCCGCCGGCCTTCCCGGCGACGGCGCGCCTGGCCCGGGCGATCGACCGCATCCACCGGCATCCGTTCCCCGCGCGCATCGCGCCGCCGGTGCGGGCGCTCTTCGCCACCCTCGCCCCGCACGCCGCTCAGCCGCTGCGGACGGTGTTCGCCAATCTGGGCCTGCTGGCGCCGGTGGTGGCGCGGGTCTTCCCCCGGCTCGGGCCGGAGATGAACGCGATGGTGCGCACCACCGCCGTCGCCACCGAGCTGTCGGGCGCCCCGGGCGAGAACGTCCTCGCGACGACCGCGCGCGCCGCGGTCAACGTCCGCCTGCTCACGGGCGACACGGTCGCCTCCGCGACGGCGCGGATCCGCCGCGTCGTCGCCGACCCGCATGTCGAGGTGGAGGTGCGGCACGGGTCCGATCCGTCGCCGGTCTCGCCGTGGCGCGGACGGCCGTGGCGGCGCATCGCCACGGCGGTCCGCGAGACGCTGGGCGAGGAGGTCGTCACGACGCCCTACATCCAGCTCGGTGCGAGCGACAGCCGGTGGTTCACCGCCATCAGCGCGCACGTCTACCGCTTCACGCCGTTCCACCTCACGCGCGCCGAACGCGACGCTCTGCACTCGCACAACGAGCGCATCCGGGTCGCGTCGTGGCTGGCCGGCATCCGCTTCTACCGGGCCCTCATCGCGGCCAGCTGAGCCGGGAGGGTCAGGGCACCAGCACGATCTTGCCGTCGGCGCCGGCGGCGACGAGCCGGTGCGCCTCCGCCGCCTCGGCCAGCGGCAGCCGCGGTCCGAGCTCGATGCGGAACCGTCCGGCCGCGAGGAGGGCGACCGTGACCGGGACGGCCTCGGCCCGCCACGCCTGCTCGTGCGCCGTCAAGGGCACCGGGCTGCCGCCGCTGAAGGCCCGGATGCCGAGGGCTGCGGCATCCTTCCCGCGCACCAGCGTCGCGATGCGGCGATGATCGGCGACGAGCTCGCGTGACTGCTGCAGTGCGTCGTCGGTGCCGGCGAGGTCGATGGCGACCGTGACGCCCTGCGGCGCGAGCCGGCGCACGTCGTCCACGACGGCGGCGCCGTAGGGCAGGGGATGCGCGCCGAGCGCCCGCACCCGGTCGGCGCGACGGTCGCTCGTCGTCGCGAGCACCGTCGCGCCCGAGAGCACCGCGTGCTGGATGGCGGCCTGCCCGACGGCTCCCGAGCCGCCGTGGATGAGCACGGTGTCTTCGGCGCCCACCGCGAGCGAGCGGAGCGTCTGGTACGCCGTCCCGACGGGGATGCCGAGGGCGGCCCCCTCGGCGGCCGACACCTGCGGGGGACGCGGTGAGACGTGCGCGGCGGAGGTCGTCAGCGCGCTCGCGTAGGTGCCGGCGGCGCCGAAGACGACCACGGGGTCGCCGACCCGGAAGCCCTCGACCTCGGATCCGACCGCCGTGACGATGCCGGCGGCATCCGAGCCCAGGCGGCGCGGCTCGACGATCGGGTCGGATGCGCGCAGGCCCGAGCGCAGCTTGTGGTCGATCGGGTTGACGCCGACCGCCTCGATGCGGACGGTGACCTCGCCGGGCCCGGGGGCGGGCACCTCGACGTCGGCGACGGTGAGGACCTCGGGTCCTCCGAACTCGGTGTACACGATCGCGGTGCTCATGCGGGATGCAACGGCCCCGCCCCGCCCGTATTCCGCGTCGGGGCGGCCGGATCAGGCGCTGAGCGCCTTGGTGATGCGGGGGAGCGAGACCGGCTCGGCGGTGCCGAGCGCCTGCGCGAACAGGCTCACCCGGTACTCCTCCAGCAGCCACCGCGCGTGCACCAGCGCCGGCGTCGCGTCGGCGGGCAGGGGCAGCGTGCCCCCCGCGTCGGCGTAGAGCGCGGCGGCGCGCTCGAACTCGGTCAGCCGTTGCCGGTCGCGGCCGGGGTTGTCGGCGAGGGTCCGGACGCGTTCGAGCGCGCCCTGCAGGTAACGCGGCAGGTGCCGGAGGCGGTCGAGACCGGACCGCGACACGAACCCCGGGAAGATCAGTCCCGCCAGCTGCCCCTTCACGTCGCCCAGCGCGGTGAGCAGCGTCATCGAGTTCTGGCCCTTGATCGCCCTGTCGACGTCGCGCTGGAGCGTGAGGATGCGCGCCGTGAGCGAAACCGCCTGGAAGAGCTCGTCGACCACGGCGGCCGAGAACGCGTCGCGGACGGCCGCGAACTGCTCCGGCGTGCGTACGCCGCCGGGGGCCACGCGGTCCCGCACGGCGTCGGCGACCGCGACGCGCGCATCCTCGATGAGAGCCTTGGCCGACGGGTACGGGGACGCGGCCAGCGAGAGCTTCTCGGCCGCGGTGAGGTGATCGAGCACGTAGGCGCTGGGGGAGGAGTCGGCCAGCAGCAGCAACCGGCGCACGCCGGCATGGGTGAGGCGTTCGGCCCGTTCCGGCGTCGCCTCGATGCGCAGGGCGACGGCATCCTTCTCGTCGACGAGAGCGGGGTAGCCGCGCACGACGCCGCCGGCGACCTTGGTGTCGACCACCTCCGGCAGCGTGCCGAGGTCCCACGTGAGGATGCCGGTGCGCTCCGCGAGAGCGGGGGCCGCGGCGGCCGGCGGCGCGCCGGCCGCCGCCCGTGCGACGCGGGCCGCGGGCGGCGTCTCGCGCGCGAGGGTGCGCGCCACCTGCTCACGGGCACGGCTCGCGAGCCGATCCTGCAGCTCGCCCAGATCGCGCGAGGTGCCGACCGAGCGGCCGCGGTGGTCGACGGCGCGGAACGTCACGAGCAGGTGGGAGGGCACGCGGTCGAGGTCGAAATCGGCGACCGTCACCGGCTGGTTCGCGATGCGCTGGATGCGGGTCGCGAGGGCGGCGCGCAGCGTCTGCGGCGGAAGCCCGTCGTGATGCTCGGGCCCGGCGTCGCTGAGCTCCTCGCCGAGGCGGGCCGCCCAGTCGGCGGCCGGCACCACGTGGCGGCGGATCGCCTTGGGCAGCGCCTTCAGCAGCGCGGTGGTCAGTTCCGCGCGCAGCCCCGGGACCTGCCAGTCGAAGCCGTCCGGTCGGAGCCCCGCCAGCAGCGGAAGCGGGACGACCACGCTCACGCCGTCCTCGGGATCGCCCGGCTCGAAGCGGTACGCGAGGGAGAGCACCTGATCGCCCTGATGCCACCGGCCCGGGAACGCGCGCTCATCGGAACGCGACGCGTCGCCCTGCAGGTCGGCCTCGGTCATGTCGAGCAGCCGCGGGGTGCGCGCCGAGGCGTCGCGCCACCACGACTCGAACGAGCGCACATCGAACACGTCGGACGGCAGGCGGGAGTCGTAGAAGGCGAAGACGGCCTCGTCTCCGACCAGGATGTCGCGGCGGCGCTCGCGCTCCTCCACCTTCTCGAGGCGGCGACGCAGGTCGAGGTTGCGCCGTTCGAAGGCCGTCAGCCGCTTGTCGAGGTGCTGGCTGTTCCAGTCGCCGTCGACGAGCGCGTGCCGCACGAACAGCTCGCGTGCCAGCGGCCGGTCGATCCTCGCCAGCTGCACGCGCCGGCGGGGGATGATCTCGACGCCGAAGAGCGTGACCTTCTCCGCGGCGACGGCGGCCCCGGCATCCTTCGACCAGTGCGGATCGCTCAGCTGGCGGTGGGCGAGATCGCCGGCGAGCTCCTCGGCCCACGCCGGATCGATCGCCGCCACGGTGCGCGCGAACAGACGCGACGTCTCGACGAGCTCGGCGGCCATGACGGCGTCGGGGGTGGCCTTGCGCAGCGCCGAACCGGGGAAGATCGCGAACGCGCTCCCGCGTGCGCCGCGGAACACCGGGATCGGCTTGCGCTTGTCGGCGGGCCGGCCGCTGGCCTTTCCCGCCACGGAGCGGGTGTCGAGGATGCCGATGTGGGAGAGCAGCCCCGCGAGGATGGCACGGTGGACCAGGGCGGGATCGGCGGCGCTCCCGTCGGTGCGCGGTGAGTCGCCCGCGGCGGTGCGCGAGGACGTGCCCATCAGCTGGCGCAGCTGTCGGTGCACGTCGACCCACTCGCGCACGCGGACGTAGTTCAGGAACTCACTGCGGCACAGCCGCCGGAACGCGCTCGACCCGAGCTCGCGCTGCTGTTGCTGCAGGTGGTTCCAGAGGTTGAGCAGGGTGAGGAAATCACTGGTCGGGTCGGTGAACCGCGCGTGGAGCCGATCGGCCTGCTCGCGTCCGGCGCCGTCCTCCGCCGACGGCCGCTCGCGCACGTCCTGGATGGACAGCCCGGCCACGATGGCCAGGACGTCGGGCAGCACCTGCAGGCGCCGCGCCTCGATCAACATGCGCGCGAACCGCGGATCGATCGGGAGGCGTGCGATCTCGCGTCCGAGCGACGTCAGCCGCCGCGACGGCGTGACGGCGCGCAGCTCGGTGAGCAGGTCGAACGCGGCCTTCACCCCGCGGCTGTCGGGCTTGGTCAGGAACGGGAAGTCCTCGATGTCGCCGAATCCGAGGGAGAGCATCTGCAGGATGACCGACGCGAGCGACGTGCGGAGGATCTCGGGCTCGGTGTACTCCGGCCGCGAGCGGAAGTCGTCCTCGCCGTACAGCCGGATCGCGATGCCGTGCGACGTGCGTCCCGCACGGCCGGAGCGCTGCTGCGCCGAGGCCTGCGAGATGGCCTCGATCGGCAGGCGCTGGATCTTGGAGCGGACGCTGTAGCGCGAGATGCGCGCGGTGCCCGCGTCGATGATGTAGCGGATGCCGGGGACGGTGAGGCTCGTCTCGGCGACGTTGGTGGCGAGGATGACCCGGCGCCGCACCCCGGCGACGCCGGACGGCTCGAAGACGCGGTGCTGCTCCGCCGCCGACAGACGGCCGTAGAGGGGGAGGACCTCGGTCGGGCGGGCGTCTCTGGCGTACATGCCGCGCACGGCATCCATCGCGTCGCGGATCTCGGCTTCACCGGGCAGGAAGACGAGCACGTCACCCTCGGCCTCGCGATCGAGCTCGCGCAGCGCGGCGAGCAGCGCGTCGACGTCGTCGCCGTCGGCGGGCGTTTCGACTCGGCCCTTCGGGCCTCGCTCAACGACCGGGGTGCCCTTCGGGCCTCGCTCAACGACCGGGGTGCCCTTCGGGCCTCGCTCAACGGCCGGGGTGGCGTTCGGACCTCGCTCTGCGGCCGGGGTGGCGTTCGGGCCTCGCTCAACGGCCGGGGCCTCGGGGACGTGCGGACGGTAGCGGATCTCGACCGGGTAGGTGCGGCCGGAGACCTCGACGATCGGCGCGGGGGTGCCCTCCGCATCCGCGAAGTGCCGTGCGAAGCTCTCCGGGTCGATCGTCGCCGACGTGATCACGACCTTGAGGTCGGGACGCTCCGGGAGGATCCGGGCGAGGTAGCCCAGGAGGAAGTCGATGTTCAACGACCGCTCGTGCGCCTCGTCGATGATGATCGTGTCGTAGCGGCGCAGCAACCGGTCGCGGTGGATCTCGTTGAGCAGGATGCCGTCGGTGACCAGAGCGACCTGCGTCTCATCGGAGACGTGATCGGTGAAGCGCACCTTGTAGCCGACGGCGCCGCCGAGGGGAACCTGCAGCTCGTGCGCGATGCGTTCCGCGATCGTGCGTGCGGCGATGCGGCGCGGCTGGGTGTGGGCGATGCGGGTGCGGCCGAGCTCCAGGCAGATCTTCGGCAGCTGCGTCGTCTTGCCCGAACCGGTCGCGCCGGCGACGATGACCACCTGATGCGTCGCGATGGCGCGCGAGATCTCCTCCCGCGCGGCGCTGACGGGCAGCTCCGGGGGGTAGGAGATCACGGGGGCGACGGGAGGCATAGCCCTCCATCGTATTGCGCGTCAGCGCGCCACGGTGCCCGCGTGGTCCACGACGGGCGCGGATGCCGGGCGAAACCCCGAGACCTCGACGATCGCGTCGAAGTAGGCGAGGAGCGCGTTCGGGATGTCGCCGAGCGGGGTCGACAGCACGACGAGGCTCAGCTTCTTCGAGTCCGGCACGGGATACCAGTACTGCGCGACGAGCCGCCGCTGGGTGAACGGGGCACCGTCCTCGAACTCGACCGACTCGTCCACGCGATGCGCGCGGACGACCTCTCCGTCGGAGAACGGGCGTCGCACAGCGGTTGCGGCCATGTCGGGCGCGATGGTGGGCAGGGCCTCTTCGAGCACCGCCAGCACGTGCTGCGGGTTCGTGCCGATCGACGGGCTCATGCGGAGGCGATCGTCGTCGAACAGCGTCAGCATGGCCGACATCGGCTCGCCGGGACCGAGCTCCGTCTGCAGCAGCAGCAGTCGTCCGTGCGCCTCGCGCGCGGCCCGCGCCGCCTCCACGAGGTCGTCGCGCATCCGACGGCGGGCCGTCGCGTGCTGATCGGCGGTGCCGAGCGTGCCACGGGCGACGTCGGTCGCCGAGGCGCGCGCCTCCTCGTCGCTGTCCAGCGCCACGGGCCACCAGGTGCCGACGAGGCGGAACACGAGCTCCGGGACGGCGTCGTCGCTCACAGCTTCTCGAGGTCGACGCGACTGAGCGTGACGCCGCCGTCGTGCAGCGCCGTCACATCGTCGGGGAGTCCCGCGACCGCCGCGGACAGGTCGACGATCTTCTCCTCGTCTGCGGCATCGCGGGCGATCACGGTGACCGTCTCGATGCTCGCGGGCGTGGTGTCGCGGATCGCGACGAAGATCGCCACGAGGCGCTCGGCGGTGACCGGCTCGTCGGCGGGCACCAGCACGCTCACCGACAGGGTCTTCGCCATGCCGGAGGTGCTCACGGTGCCCAGCGGATCCTCGACCCCCGGATCGGCCGCCGAGACGGCGGCGTAGACGCTCTGCAGATCCACGTCGGTTCCTTCCTGTGCGGCGCTGGACGCGGCGGGCGCGCCGCCTCCGCCGGTGCATGCGGTGAGCGCCGCCACCGCGAGGACCGCGGCGGCCGCGGCGACGGCGAGTCGAGTCGTTCCGGGCATCATTTCTCCTGCCAGGAGTAGTAGGTCGTGTCATAACCGTACGTGCTGCCGTCGCCGATGAAGTACGCGTTGAGGTCGTCCTGCGTGGCGGGCGGCACCCGATCGATCTGGCTCTGCAGCGTCGAGTTGTAGGCGGAGGCGTTGTGGATGCCGCCGACGCCCTGAGCCGCCAGAGGCGACGGCGTGTTGATCGTCGTCCAGTTCGGCCGCTGCTGGGCGTATCCGCCGGTGCCGAGGGAGATCACCGAGTCGAGGCGCGGCACCGGGTCGCCGTCGTGCTGCACCGAGACCACGGTCGTCGAGGACGGGATGGGCATGCTGTCGATCGGTGCGCCGGCGACCACGACCGCATCCCAGTTGTAGTCGGAGTTGTAGGCCGCGAGGTGGCCCGCCATGATCCCGCCCTGGCTGAAGCCGACGAGCATCACCGGGTCGTCCGGCCCGACCCCGGCCTGCTGCATCGCCTGCAGGACCGCGCGCTCGTACTGCGAGCGCAGGGAGGGCGTGAGCATGAGGGCGAGGTTGCTGTCGAGGTCGTTGACCGCGCCCTGGTCGCCGTTGAACCGCGAGAGCCACTCCTGCGTGCTCGGCAGTGCGACACGCCACCGCACGACCCCGTCGGCGTCGACCACCTTCGTGACCTTGATGACGGTCTCGTCGGCGCTGTCGGCGGTGTAGTGGCCGAGGGAGTCGACGTAGCCGGCATCCTTGATGGCGTGCGCGAGATCGGTGGGCTCGCCCTGCGAATCGCGCTTCTCCCGCCGGGTGCGGTCGTACTCGCTCACCTGCGGGGTGGGCTTGAGGACGTCCGAGAGGATGCTCGAGAGGAGGAACCCCGCGAGCAGTCCGACCACCAGGGCCGCGATGAGCGGACCGATCACGGGGATGAGCGAGAGCAGCGCATAGACCAGCGCGAGGATCAGGACGGTCCCCACCAGGGCGAGCACGGTCGAGACGAGTCGCTGGAGCTCGTCCCACAGATCCTGAAGGAAGTCGCCGACCCACTTCGCCAGATCGGCGAAGAACGAGCCGAGACCCTCGAAGAAGTTGCCGACGCGATCGAGCCACCCCTCGTTGGTCGCGTCGATGGCGCTGTCGATGAGCGCCATCGCGCGCTGCGCCGCCTCCTCCATGTCGCGTCGCGCCTGTTCGTGGGCCTCGCGAGCCGCCGAGGCGGCGTCGTCGTACCGTCGGGCCGCGGCGCGCGCGTCGGCGAGCTGACGCTCCGCGGTCTCGATGTTCGCGGCGGGCGCGGCCGACTGCTCCAGGCTGCGCACGTGACGGTCGAGCGCGGAGACCTGCGTGCCCGCGCTGCCGGCGTGCCGCTCGGCGTACGCCTCGCTCGCGTCGGCCTCGTCGGCTTTGCGGTGGGCGTCGCGAAGCGCCGCCGCATACTCGACCAGCGCGTGCGCCGTGCCCGCGTAACGGCCGTGGGCGGCGCTCAGGTCTCCGGCCACCTGGCCGCTGCGCTCGCGGATCGCGTCCAGCGAGCGGGCGGTGCTCGCATACGCGAGCGCCCGGAGGTCGTCGGCGGCGCGTTCGATGCGGCTGGCCGACGAGACGTAGGTCGCCGCGCGCTCGGCCAGCGCGTCGGGGTTGCCGGGAAGGGTCATCAGCGGTCTCCGTCCGTCGGGGGCGTCGGTGCCGGGCCCGGTGTCGGCGTCGGGACGGGGGCGGGCGCGGGCGCGGGCGTGGGGGTCGCGGAGGCCGCGTCGCGCACGTCGGCGGCGGCCGCGGCGTCGCCCGACCGGCTCTGCTGCACCGCGGCGGCCAGGTCGGTGTCGAGGTCCTCGAAGGTGTCGACGACCGCGCGCAGGTAGTCCGCGATGAACGTGAGGTTGTCCTCCAGCTTCCCGCGCGCGATGTCCCACTTGCCGCCGAAGTCGCGAACCTTGCCGGCCAGCCCGTCGTGACCCGTGTAGCCCGCCGTCTCGTCGGCGATGCGCTCGGCCGTCGAGAAGTCGCCCGCGATCCTCTCGGCGCGCGACGCGCTCGACAGGACCTCGCTCACATCGATCTTCAGATCGCTCATCTGTCCGCCTCCCTCCTGACAACCTAGGGGAGCCCTCGACGCGTCGCGATGGGGAGAACAACCCATGCCCCGGATGCCGCGGCATCCGCCCGCAGGGCGATCGGGCGCACCTACGCTGGAGGACATGACGATTCCCCTCATGACACTCAATGACGGTCACACCATCCCCCAGCTCGGCTTCGGCGTCTTCAAGGTCGACCCGGCGCAGACCGAGAGGATCGTCTCCGACGCGCTCGAGGCGGGCTACCGCCACATCGACACGGCCGCCATCTACGGCAACGAGGAGGGCGTGGGCCGTGCCATCGCCGCGAGCGGTCTGTCGCGGGACGAGCTGTTCGTGACCACCAAGCTGTGGAACGACCGCCAGCGGGGCGACGAGCCGCTCGCCGCGATCGACGAGAGCCTCGAGAAGCTCGGCCTCGAGGCCGTCGACCTGTACCTCGTGCACTGGCCGGCGCCGGCCAACGGCGCCTACGTCAACGCGTGGGAGAAGATGGTGCAGATCCGCGACGCCGGCAAGGCGCGCAGCATCGGCGTCTCGAACCACCTGCCCGCGCACCTGTCCGAGATCATCGCGGCGACGGGCGTCACCCCCGCCGTCGACCAGATCGAGCTGCACCCGGCCTACCAGCAGCGCGACGTCACGTCGTTCGCGAAGGAGCACGGCATCCTCATCGAGGCGTGGGGCCCGCTCGGTCAGGGCAAGTACCCGCTGTTCGACGAGGAGCCCGTCGCCGCCGCGGCCGCGGCCCACGGCAAGACGCCCGCCCAGGTCGTGCTGCGCTGGCACATCGAGCAGGGCCACATCATCTTCCCGAAGTCGAACAACCCCGAGCGCATCCGCGAGAACCTCGACCTGTTCGACTTCGCGCTGACCGCGGACGAGGTGGCGGCCATCACGGCGCTCGAGCGCGGCGGTCGCGTCTCGGCCCACCCGGACGAGGTCAACTGACGCCCGGCTTCGCCGGGGCGGCATCCCGTCGCCCCGGTGGAGCTCGCGCGCGGGGTCAGACCCAGCCCTGCATCCAGTTGTGCAACCGGTAGAAGTCGTACGGCACCTGCATCGCCGACCAGAGCGGATACCAGAACGCCGACAGGACGACGGCGACGACGAGGAACACGATCACCACGCGCTGTCCGGCCGTGCGGCGCGCGGGTTCGGCATGGGCCGCACCGGCGATCTCGCGGAGCGCGAACGCGAGCGCCAGCAGCAGGAACGGCCAGATCGCGATCGTGTAGAACTGGAACACGGTCCGCTCGGGGTACAGCAGCCACGGCACCCACGTGGCCGCGATGCCCACGAGCACGACCGCGTGGCGCCAGTCGCGATCGACCGCGAAACGGTAGACGAGGTAGAGGGCCGCGATCACCGAGGCGTACCACAGCAGCGGGTTCGGCATGCTGTAGAGGATCTGCAGACAGCCGTTGTCGCCGGTGCACCCGTTCTGCCCGTCGGCGCTGGAGAAGGCGTACATCGAGGTCGGCCGCCACAGGAACGGCCACGCCCAGGCGGCGCTGGAGTAGCTGTGGGGAGATGTCATCCCGACCATCGATCCGTAGATCGTCTGGTGATAGGTCCACAGGCTCTGGATGGGCAGCGGCACCCAGGAGAACAGTCCCGTGGCGGGGCTGATCTCGGCGGCGTTGCGGTCGTAACCGCCGTCGCTGAGCAGCCATCCGCTCCACGAGCCCAGGTAGACGACGGCGGCGGCGGGCACCAGCAGCACGAACGAGACGAGCCCCTGCCGCACGGCATCCATCGGCCAGAAGGTCACCCCGAGCCGGCGGCGTTCGAGGGCGTCGGTGACGACGAGGTAGATCCCGATCCCGGCGAGCACCCACACGCCCGACCATTTGACGGCCGTCGCCGCTCCCGCCGCGGCGCCGGCCGCGATGATCCACGGGCGGTTCCACAGCACGGCGCCCCACGCCGGCGGGGCGTCGCCTGCCCGGAGCGCGACCGTCGCGGCGGCGAGGCGATCGAGATGGCGGCGGCGGTCGAGGAGCGCGAACCAGAAAACGAGGAGCACGAAGAACGCGAGGAACACGTCGAGCAGGGCCACCCGGCTCATCACGATCCCCAGACCGTCGATCGCCAGCAGGAACGACGTCACGGTCGCGAACACGGTCGAGCCGGTGAGGGTCTTGGCGACCAGGAACAGCAGCAGCACCAACGCCGTGCCGAACAGAGCGGTCATGAACCGCCACCCGAACGAGCTGTCCGGGCCGAACAGCCACATCCCGATGCCGATGAGGTACTTGCCCAGCGGCGGGTGCACGACGAAGCTCGGATCCGTCGTGAAGAGGCCGGTCTCGCCCGCCGCGAAGCGTGCGTCGGCGCCGTCCGGCCAGGTCGCGGCGTAGCCCAGGTTCCACTGGCTCCACGCGTCTTTCACGTAGTACGTCTCGTCGAAGACGAGGGCGTGCGGATGCCCCAGGTTCCCGAAGCGCAGGATGCCGGCGAGCAGCGTGACCAGCAGCGGCGCCAGCCAGGCGTACAGCCGCTGGAGGCGGGGCTCGGCGGCGACGCGCTCGCGCCAGTGGTCGTAGGCGGACGTGCGCGCGGGCGGCAGCAGCGGCGGAAGCGACTCGGCGGTGGTCGACACGGCCACAAGCCTAAGCTGAAGCGGTGATCATCCTCGGCGCGACTCCCATCGGCAACCTGGGCGACGCCTCGCCGCGGCTGGTCGCGGCCCTGGAGCAGGCGACGGTGATCGCGGCGGAGGACACCCGCACGACGGTGCGGCTGCTGCAGGCGCTCGGCATCGCCAATCGGCCCCGCCTCGTGGCGCTCCACGACCACAACGAGAAGCAGCGCGCGGCCGAGCTCGTCGCCCGTGCCCGCGACGAAGACCTGCTCGTCCTCAGCGACGCCGGCATGCCCACCGTCAGCGACCCCGGATTCGGCCTGGTCGCGGAGGCGGTCGCGCAACGCGTGACCGTGACCGCACTGCCCGGTCCGAGCGCGGTGGTGACCGCGCTCGCCGTGGCAGGGCTGCCGACCGACCGGTTCACCTTCGAGGGTTTCCTTCCGCGCAAGGCGGGGGAGCGGGCGCGTGCACTCGGTCTGCTCGCGGCGGAGCCGCGCACGATGGTCTTCTTCGAGGCGCCCTCGCGGGTCGCGGAGACGCTGGAGGCCATGGCCGCCGCGTTCGGCGCCGACCGCCCCGCGGCGCTGTGCCGTGAGCTCACGAAGCTCCACGAGGAGGTCGTGCGCGACGGCGTCGGGGCGCTGGCGGCGTGGGCGTCCGACGGCGTCCGCGGCGAGATCGTCCTCGTGGTGGGCGGTGCGCCCGCCCGGGAGGTGTCCGCCGCGGACGCCGTCGCACACGTGCAGGCGCTCGTGGCCGACGGTGTGCGGCTGAAGGATGCGGCGGCCGAGGTCGCGGCCGCGACGGGGCTGTCGAGCCGCGACCTCTACCAGGCGGTGCTCGCCGCCCGATGACCGGGGAACCCGGTCAGAGCTCCGGTCCGCCGAGCTGGGCGAACGCCTCCGGCGTCGATTCGGCGGACGTCGCGCGGGCGGCGGGCGCGTCGACGCCGGGAAGCGCCCACGCGGCGAACGACGCGCCCGTGCCGCGCAGCCGCACCGCGCCGCTCGGGTCGGCGTCGAGGCGGACCGCGCCGTACAGTGGCCGTGCCGCGTCGGCGCCGATGAGCGCGCCGCTGGGCAGGATCACGTCGAGGTCGGTGGAGGCGGCGACCACGAGCACCGCCTCTTCGGCGCTCTCGCGCACGAAGGCGACGGAGCCGGCGTCGGCGTGCAGCCAGCGCAGGCCGCCGGTCGAGAGTGCGCGATGGCCTCGGCGCAGCCCGATGAGCTCGCGGTAGAGCGCGATGCGGGCGGAGATCGCGGGCTCGTCGGCCCGGTCCCAGGGGATCGGCGTCCGGCTCATCTCGCCGTCGACCGCCTCGAGGCCGAACTCGTCGCCCGCGTAGACGACCGGGATGCCGGGGAGGGTCATCGACAGCCCCACCGCCGGCACGATCGCCTCCTCCGTCGCGTACGTCGCGAAACGGGCCGTGTCGTGGGTGTCGAGCGCGTTCATGGTGCCCAGCTGCACGCGCCACGGGATCTGGCTCGTGAAGCGCTGCAGCTGTCGGACGAACTGCTCCGCGGTGTAGCGCGGCATCCCCGTCGGCAGACCGAAGAACCACATCTCGTCGGTGACGCGCCCGTCGAACCCGCGGTGCGGGAGGGAGCGCGGTTCGGCCAGCCAGGCCCAGACGCCCCGGGTGAACGCCGGATACGTCATCCCGCCGTGCCAGGCGTCGCCCTGCAGGTCGCTCGCCGCGTCGTTGGTGGACTCCGCCAGCAGCAGGGTGTCGTGCGCGACCTCGACCATGGTGCGTCGCAGTGTCTGGCGCACCTGCGCGTTGCGGTCCTCGGCGCCGAGTCGGCCCGTCATGTTGGCGACGTCGATGCGCCACCCGTCGATGCCGTAGGGGGCCGTCAGCCAGCGCGCGACGACCGACTCGGGGCCCTCGATGAAGCGGCGGCGCAGCTCTGCCGAGCTCCAGTCGAACTTGGGCAGCGTCGCGGCATCCAGCCAGGTCTCGTAGACGGTGTGGGCCTCGTCGCGGAAGTAGTAGAACGCGGCTTCGGGGGCCTCCGGAGACCCGTAGGCGGCGCGGAACCACTCGTGCGCCACTCCGGAGTGGTTGGTCGTCAGGTCGCCGATCACGCGGATGCCGCGGCCGTGCGCCGCCGTGATGAGCCGGCGATACGCGTCGTCGCCGCCGAGCAGCGGATCGACGAGGTCGAAACGGGATGCGTCGTAGCGGTGGTTGGACTCGGCCGGGAAGACGGGCGTGTGGTAGAGCGCCGTGACGCCGAGGTCGACGAGGTGGTCGAGCTTCTCGACGGCACCGTCCAGGTCGCCGCCGTAGAGCTGGCGGCTGCGACCGGGGTGGGTCGGATCCAGCGGTTCGTCCCACGCCGCCGGCAGCGCCCACGGCGGGGCGGGGCGATCGTCCGCCGCGGCGGAGCGCGCGAAGCGGTCCGGGAAGATCTGGTACAGCACGGTGTCGGTCATCCAGGTGGGCGGCGGGTTCCCGGCGACGAGGGCGAAGTCCTGCGCATCGAGGGCGTCGATGTCGGACAGTCCCGTCTGGCTGAGCACCTCGACCCGGCCGTCCGCCGCGACGAGGTGGAAGCGGTAGCCGTGGCGGGGGTTGGCGACCACGATGCGCGCCGACCACCACTCCCATCCCTCGGCGGTCCCGTCGTGCACGGCCTCGACCCAGGCCGGCTCGTGGTCCGGGTTGCTGCGCACGACGACGCGGACGACCGGTCCGTAGTGCGCGGGGACGCGCAGGCGGACGGTGACCTCGTCGCCCAGCGCGGGGTCGGCGTGCGAGACGTGCAACGGCGAGCCGTCGTGGTGCGGGCGTGCGGGATCGATCATGAGAACCTCCGGAAGGATGCCGACGCGCACGTCGGCGATGGATGCGACGTGGTTGCACGGAGGTCCGTGACAGAGCCCTCTGATTGTGTACTGGTGGCGTGTGGTCTGGTGGCGCCGCCGAGCGGCGGAGCCCTACTTCACCGAGCCGGCCGTGAGGCCGCCGACGATGAAGCGCTGCAGCGACAGGAAGAGCGCCATCGGCAGGATGGCGGCGAGCACGGCACCGGCGGCGAAGACGCTCCAGTTGCGCGCGGTCTCCTGCGACACGAACTGATACAGCCCCACGGCCAGCGTCTGCTTGTCGGGATCGACGAGGATGACCGAGGCGATCAGGAAGTCGTTCATCGTGCCGATGAACGAGAGCAGCCCGATCACGGCGAGCACCGGCGCCACCAGGCGCAGGATGATCGTGAAGAAGATGCGGGCGTGCCCCGCCCCGTCGATCTTCGCGGCCTCGTCGATCGAGGCCGGGACGGTGTTGAAGAACCCGTACATCAGGAACGTGTTCACCCCGAGCGCCCCGCCCAGGTAGACCATGATCAGTCCGATCTGGGAGTTGAGTCCCAGCGCCGGGAAGATGTCGCCGATCGCGCTCATCAGCAGGAAGATCGCGACGACGGCGAGCAGCTGCGGGAACATCTGCACCAGCAGGAGCGTGAGCAGGCCGAACCGGCGCCCCGAGAACCGCAGCCGCGAGAACGCATACGCGGCGAGCGCGCACAGCACGACCGTGAAGAAGGAGGTCGTGAGCCCGATGAACACGGAGTTCACGAACCAGTTGCCGTAGGGCCGCAGCGGATCCTGGAAGAGGGCGATGTAGCTGCCGATGTCGACCTTGGCGAACAGGCTGTTGGCCGTCAGCAGCGTTCCGCCGGGGTTCAGCGACGCCGACAGCACGTAGACGAGCGGGAACGCCGCGAACACGAGCATGACGATGCCGACGAGGTGGCGCCAGCCGGTCTCGCGGAACCAGCGGCCGAAGGGGCGCCGCGGGTGCGTCGCGGCCGTCGCGGCCGGTGCCGCGGGTGCCGCGGCGGTGCGGGGGAGGGTGTCCGGGACGGTCATGTCAGTTCAGCTCCTCGAGAACCTTGGTCTGGCGGAAGCTGAGGTAGGAGATGACCGCCACCAGCACGAAGATGATGATCGAGAACGCGCTGGCCAGTCCGTAGTCGCGCTCCGCGCCGACGAAGGCCACCTTGTAGACCATCGAGATGAGGATGTCGCTCGCGCCCACGTTGATGGAGGCGTCCGCGAACCGCGGCCCGCCGCCGGTCAGCATGTAGATCAGGTTGAAGTTGTTGAAATTGAAGGCGAACGACGAGATCAACAGCGGCGCGACCGACACCAGCAGCAGCGGGAACTTGATGTGGCGGAAGATCTGCCACACACCCGCGCCGTCGACGCGGCCGGCCTCCTGGATGTCGTCGGGGATGGCCTGGATCGCCCCCGTGGTGACGAGGAACATGTAGGGGAAGCCGAGCCAGAGGTTCACGACCAGGATGGAGATCTTGGACAGCAGGGGGTCCTGCAGCCACGGGATCGCCGCCCCGCCCAGGAGCGTCTGGTTGATGAAGCCGAAGTCCTGGTTGAACATGCCCTGCCAGACCAGGGCGGACAGGAAGGCGGGGAAGGCGTAGGGCAGGATCATGATGACCCGGTAGTACTTCTTGCTCTTCATCCGCGGATCGTTGAACACGATCGCCAGGAACAGGCCGAGGGCGAACGTGGTCGCCACCGACAGGATCGCGAACACGAACGTCCAGACGAGCACCGCGAGGAACGGGCCCCGGATGGACTCGGTCGTGAACGCCCGCACGAAGTTGTCGCCGCCGACCCAGACCTGCCAGCCGGTGGCGAGGGTCTGCCCGTCGGCGGACGCGAACGAGCCGTTGCCGTTGTCGGTGTAGACGACACCGGTGTCGGTGTTCGTCATCGTGTCGGCATCCGCGTCCCACACGAGCGTCGAGACGTACTGGTAGGCCGTCGAACCGTCGCGGGTCTGCAGCGTGCCGTCGTTCGGATCGTCCGAGAAGGGCACGGCCATCGCGGACACGGCCTGCTGGTCGGCGACGAGACGGGCGAAGTCCAGCGTCGTGTAGCCGGGCAGCGAGACGGCGCGGCCGCCCGAGAACTCGGCATCCGGCGCCGCGGCGAGAGGCCGGTCGGCGCCGCCGATCTCGGCCTGTCCGTCCGGCGTGGTGACCAGGAAGAAGAGGGAGCCGTCCTTCTCGAGCACCGACACGGGGTAGGCGGCCGAGTCCTCGACGCGCTGCTGGTTCTGGATGAGGAGCGCGTTGACCGCATCGTCCTTGCTGGACACGTGACCCGAGCCGTAGTTGGTGAAGGCGATGTAGATGCAGTACAGGACGACGAAGATCTGGAAGACGAAGAGGAAGACGAGCCCGGGGGTCAGGTACTTCGCGGGAAGCAGGCCCGGCTTCAGGTACACGACGTTGATCGCGAGGATGCCGAGGGCGACGACGGCGGCGACGAGGAGGCTGTCCTTGGTCAGCAGCACCAGGATCGCGTAGACCGCCATCGCGTCGATGATGCCGAGGCAGACGATCTTGACCAGCCACACCTTCCAGCCGGCACCGGCGGCTTCCGCCCAGGCCTCGGCGCGTCTGCGGCGCCGAGCGGCGGCGCGGTCTTCGGGCGCGCGCGTCGGGGGCGGCGCGGCGATGGTGGGGCCAGTCATCTTCGACTCCTGTCGGGAAGGGTGGGGGAGCGGTCGAGGAGGGGCGGCGGTGCGGCCGCCCCTCCTCGCGGGATCAGCCGAGCTTGCTCGTGATCGAGTCGGCCATCGTGGTCCACTCCGCGGCCGGGTCGGAGACACCCTTGATGAGGGCGGCCTCCGTCTTGCCCCAGTCGTCCCAGACCGAGCCCATCTGCGGGATCGAGGGCATCGGCACGGCGTTCGCGCCGACCTTCGCGAAGCCCTCGACGATCGGGTCGGACTGCGCCGCCTCGAAGGCGGCGGTCAGTGCCGGCGGACGTCCGCCGGCCTGGAAGAGCGCCGTCTGGACGTCGGCGGTGGCGATGTAGTTGACCAGGAACTCGTTGGCGATGAGGGCGTTGCTGCTCTTGGCGCTGAGGAAGAACGTCTGCACGCCGGCGAACGGCTGGGCGTCGCCGCCGCCCGCGGTGGGGATGGCGTCGACGGCGACGTCGATGCCGGCCTTCTGGGCATCCGCGACGTTCCACGGGCCGGTCAGGAAGTACGGCGACTTGCCGGCGTTGAAGGCCTCCTTGGCGAGGTCGCCGGAGAGGTTCAGGTTCAGCACCTTGGTGCCGGTGTCGCCCTGCGCGGCGAGCCAGGCGGCGAACTTCTGTCCGCCCTCGTCGCCGATGGTGAGCTTGCCGGCGTCGTAGGAGCCGTCGGCGTTGCGGGCGAACACCGAGGTGCCGAACGACGTCTGGAACGGGTAGAGGTGGTACGGGTCGGACGCCTGCGGGTCGAGTCCGACGACGAACGGGTACTCCGTGCCGGCGGCGCGGCCCTTGGCGATCATCTCGTCGTAGGTGGCCGGAGTCGAGTCGGCCAGCGCGGTGTTGCGCAGCACCGCGATGTTCTCGATCGCGTAGGGCAGTCCGTAGGTCTTGCCTTCGTAGGTGACGGCTTCGACGGCGACCTTCTCGAAGTCGGCGGCCTTGTCGCCGAGCTCGACCGGGGCGACGATGCCGTCCTTGACGAACGCGCCGATCCAGTCGTGGCCGCCGATGGTGATGTCCGGGCCCTTCCCGGTCGGAACCTGCGCGGTGAACTCGTCGCGGATCTTGCCGTAGTCCTTGACGACGAGGTTGACCTTCACGCCCTTGTCCTGCTCGAACTTCTTCGCGACGTCCTCCAGGGCGCGTGCGCGGTCGGCGTCGACCCAGACGGTCAGCTGGCCGCTGGTCGCGGCCCCCGCGTCTGCGCTGCCGGTGGGCTGTGCACTCGAGCCGCCGGAGCAGCCGGCCAGTGCCAGGATGCCGGACGCGACGAGCAGTCCGAGGGCGACGGCGCCCTTCTTCTTCACCTTCATCGGTGTGCCTCTCTCTGGGATCACAGGGGGAGAGGGGCCGTAGCTCGGCTGCTCCGCCGCCCTGGGGTGATGTCGCACCGGGTGCGAACGCCCTCAATTGTGCGGTCGGAAATCGAAAGATAACGGCTTCGTTATCGAACTGTGACCGGTTACAGTTTCGCGACTGTGATCGGTTACAGTGAGGGGTGCTCTTCGAGCGGGAATCGTTGTAGACACCGGTAGAGTCGGCTCTCGTGACACCGAGTGACGTGCCGAGGAAGCCGACCATCCGCGACGTGGCCGCGGCGGCCGGCGTCTCGTACGGAACGGTGTCGCGTGTGCTCAACGGCGGACACTGGGTGTCGCCCGAGGCCCGGGCCGCCGTCGACGCCGCGATCGTCTCCACGGGCTACACCACCAACCAGGCGGCGCGGAGCCTTGCGACCGGGAAGACCGGCTCCCTCGCCTTCCTGCTGACTGAGTCGCAGCACGTCCTCCTGTCCGACCCGAACATGGCGCTACTGCTGCGCGGCGCGACCGACGCGGTCTCCGAGCGGGGGATGACGCTCGTGCTCCTCATCGCCGACACCGAGCGCGAGCAGGCCAACGCCGAACGCTACGTCCGCGCCGGTCACGTGGACGGCGTGCTGCTCGTCTCCTCGCACGACTCCGACGATCTGCTCGGCTCGCTCGTGAACGCCGGCGTGCCGACGGTGTGCTCCGGCATCCCCCTGTGGGAGGGTCTCGCCGTGCCGCACGTCGCGATCGACGAGGTGGGCTCGGCGCGCACGATGACGCGGCACCTCATGGATGCCGGACACCGCCGCATCGCCCTGATCACCGGGCCGCTGGACACCCCCAGCGGACGCTTCCGCCTCGACGGCTTCCGCGAGGAGCTCGGTGAGCGCTTCGACGAGGACCTCGTCGAGGTCGTGGCGTTCACGCGCGACGCCGGCGCCGCGGCGATGGCCCGCCTCCTGGAGCGTGCCCCCGACGTGGATGCCGTGTTCGCCGCCAGCGACCTGCTCGCCGTCGGCGCGGCGCAGACGCTCGCCGCGCAGGGGCGCCGCATCCCGCAGGACATCGCGCTCGCCGGCTTCGACGACTCGGGTCTCGCCGAGGCGCACACGCCGCCTCTGACCACGATCCGCCAGCCCTGGGCGCAGATCAGCGCGACCATGGTCGAGATGGTCATGGACGCCATCGCCGGCCGCCAGCGCGACGCCGTCGTCCTTCCCACGACGCTGATCGTCCGCGAGAGCGCCTGACGGCGCGAGAGGGCTCCGCGGCGTCGTCACACGGGGGAGGCGACGGTCGCCCCGAACTAGAATCGACGGGTGACATCTGGTCAGTCCTTCTACATCACGACGCCGATCTACTACCCGAGCGATCTGCCGCACATCGGCCACGGGTACACGACGGTCGCCGTCGACACCCTCGCGCGCTGGCATCGCCAGGCGGGAGACGACACCTGGATGCTCACCGGCACCGATGAGCACGGGCAGAAGATGCTCCGCGCGGCGGCCGCGAACGGCGTGACGCCGCAGGAGTGGGTCGACAAGCTCGTCACCGAGTCGTGGTTCCCGCTGCTGAAGACGCTCGACGTCGCCAACGACGACTTCATCCGCACGACGCAGCCGCGCCACGAGGAGCGCGTGCAGCAGTTCGTGAAGGCGCTCTACGACCGCGGCTACATCTACGCGGGCGAGTACGAGGCGCTGTACTGCGTCGGCTGCGAGGAGTTCAAGCCGGAGGCGGAGATCGTCGACGGCACCGGGGCGTTCGAGGGCCTCAAGGTCTGCGCGATCCACTCCAAGCCGTTGGAGCTGCTGCAGGAGAAGAACTACTTCTTCAAGCTGAGCGAGTTCCAGGACCGCCTGCTGGAGCTCTACAAGACCGAGCCCGACTTCGTGCGGCCCGAGTCGGCGCGCAACGAGGTGGTCTCGTTCGTGCGATCCGGGCTGAAGGACCTGTCGATCTCCCGCTCGGCGTTCGACTGGGGCATCACCGTGCCGTGGGACCCGTCGCACGTCATCTACGTGTGGGTCGACGCGCTGCTCAACTACGCGACCGCAGTCGGGTACGGCACCGATCCCGACCAGTTCGCGCGGCGCTGGCCGGCCTACCACGTCGTCGGCAAGGACATCCTCCGCTTCCACGCCGTCATCTGGCCCGCCATGCTGATGGCGGCCGGGCTCGACGTGCCCCGCGGCGTGTTCGCCCACGGGTGGCTGCTCGTCGGCGGCGAGAAGATGTCGAAGTCCAAGCTGACCGGCATCGCCCCGACCGAGATCACCGACGTGTTCGGATCGGACGCGTACCGGTTCTACTTCCTCTCGGCGATCGCGTTCGGCCAGGACGGCTCGTTCTCGTGGGAGGACCTGTCGGCGCGCTACCAGGCCGAGCTCGCGAACGGTTTCGGCAACCTCGCCTCGCGCACGACCGCGATGATCGAGAAGTACTTCGAGGGCATCGTGCCGCCGCCGGCCGCGTACACGGAGGGCGACCTCGGCATCCAGAAGATCGTGGCGGATGCCGCGTCGGCCGCCGATGCGGCGATGGAGCGGTTCCGTCCTGACGAGGCCATCGCCGCGATCTGGACGATCGTGGATGCGCTGAACGGCTACATCACCGAGAACGCGCCGTGGGCGCTGGCGAAGGACGACGCCCAGCGCGCGCGCCTCGCAACGGTGCTGTACACGGCGGCAGAGGGTCTGCGCGCCCTCGCGGTGCTGCTCAGCCCGGTGATGCCGGTGGCGACGCAGAAGCTGTGGGTGGCGCTCGGGCATGCGGGGCGTCTGCAGGACCAGCCGCTGCGTGAGGCCGGGAACTGGGGCGTGCTCGTCCCCGGTACGAGCGTGAACGGGCTCGAACCGCTGTTCCCGCGCATCGACCAGTAGGAATTCCCGCCCGTCTCGCCCGTCTGTGTCCCACTTGCGGCGCGGCATGTCCCCAAAGATGTTCCCTGGGGGTGCGCTATTCGACAGAGAGTGGGACACGGACACGCGGCGGGGCCAGTGCGCCGGCGCGATGAAGAGAGGGGATGCCGGTGAGTGACGCCGTTGATCCGTCGATGTACGTCCGCGTGCGTGAGAAGAGCGCGCGCGACGTCTCGTACCCGCCGGCGCCCGAGCCGCTGCCCGTGCCGGTGTACGACAACCACACGCACCTGGAGATCGAGGACGGCGAGGGGCTGCCGCTCGACGAGCAGCTGCGTCGCGCGGTCGAGGTGAACGTGATCGGGGCCGTGCAGGCCGGCGGCGACATCGAGTCGAGCCGGTGGTCGGCGTGGGCCGCGGCATCCCACCCCCGCGTGCTCGCGGCGGTGGCGATCCATCCCAACGAGGCACCCGCGTATGCCGAGCGAGGCATGCTCGCCGAGGCGATCGCCGTGATCGACGAGCTCGCCGCGCAGCCGCGCGTGCGCGCGATCGGCGAGACCGGGCTGGACTTCTTCCGCACCGACGAGGCGGGACGTCCCGCGCAGTTCGAGAGCTTCGAGGCGCACATCGCGCTGGCGAAGAAGCACGGCATCGCGATGCAGATCCACGACCGCGACGCGCACGAGGCCGTGCTGGAGACGCTGGAGCGGGTCGGTGCCCCCGAGCGGACGGTGTTCCACTGCTTCTCCGGCGACGCCGACATGGCGCGCATCGCCGCCGACCGCGGCTACTGGCTGAGCTTCGCGGGCAACATCACCTTCAAGAACGCGCAGAACCTGCGCGACGCGCTGGCGGTGACGCCGCGTGAGCGGATCCTCGTCGAGACCGACGCGCCGTTCCTCACGCCCACGCCGCTGCGCGGTCGGCCGAACGCGCCGTACCTGATCCCGGTGACGGTGCGCTTCATGGCCGAGGAGCTCGGGATGCCGCTCGACGAGCTGTGCGCGCAGTTGGCGGCCAACACGCTCGAGGTCTACGGCGCGTTCGAGGACTGAGCGGCGCCGATCGGCCCACTCGCCCCCCTCGCTCCCGGCATCGCCCGCCGTCCGTCACACTGGGGATATGGAGTTCGGCGGGGTTCTCCCGGAAGACGTGCCCGATCCGAGTGTCGCCTCCGACGCGCGGCTGCGCGCCGTCGCGTTCCCGGTCTTCCAGTTGCGCCCGCAACCGGGCATCACACGTCTGCCGATCACGGGCTTCACGGAGAGTTCGGGGTGGGCAGGTCACGAAGAGCTGACGGTGGAGTTCTCCTACACACTGTGGCGGTACCCCGAGGACCGGTCCGATCCGCGGAATGAGATCGAACTCGACGAGCAGACACGGCGTTCCATCGAGGAGGAACCGCCGTGGGGGCGACCAGCCTGGCTCGTCGAACAGGCCCAGTTCTTCCGATACCCGATGCTGTGGAGCGCCGTCCGCACGGCGTGGCAGGCATCGCCCGACCCGGAGAGGCATGCGCTCGCCCAGCTGCTCGTCGACCACACAAATGACGTGCTGCGCAACGTCTACCGCGAGGAGCTGGGGCTGCCGGCGATTCCCACAGGTTTCCCGGATGACGGCGACTGGCGCGCGACGCCGACGTCGGTGGCCCCGGCCTCGCTCACCGTCGACGGCCGCGACCGCTCCGGCCTGCACATCGACACCGACCCGTTCGTCTACGCTTTCGGGTTCCGTGCAGACGACAGTGTCGTCTGCACGATCGTGCTGCCGCGGGACAGTCTGCCGTTTCTCCACCTGGGGATCACGACCCTCCCACGATGAGACGCGCACGCGCGGACGTTCGTGCCTCGTCACCGGGGCTCGTCGGCACCGCTGTCCGTCTCTGCCAACACCGGCTTCGCCGCGGCGATCGATGAGATCGAGCGCCAGACGAGGAGGAGCGTCAACGCCGATCCGCCGAACGCGAACCACCAGGGCGCCGTGAGGCCCCAGGTCTGAGCGATCACGCCGCCGAGCGCCTGACCGATCACGAGCCCGGCGAAGACGCCGACCATGTTCACCGACGCGATGCGGCCCTGCAGCGCCAACGGCACGAGGCGCTGGCGGACGGTGGTCGAGATCGTGGCCCACACGAACGCGTACACGCCGAAGCCGAACATGATCACGAACGCGATCGCCGGCACCGTCGTCAGCGCGAAGGCGAGATGCATGACCACTTCGAGCGTCAGACACACCCGCATGAGCGTCGCGAACGAGACGCGCCTCTCCAGCGCGCCGAAGATCCCGATCCCGACGAGCCCACCCAGCGCGGATGCCGTCGTCAGCGCTCCGTAGCCGACCGGCCCCATGCCGAGGTGGTCGGTGGCGTACAGGACGAGGATGCCCCAGGGGGCGGCCCAGGTGATGTTGAAGACCAGGATGATCATCACGAGCGTCCGCACCGGCGGGTTCGCGCGCAGCCAGCGAAGGCCCTCGCGGATCGGCTGAGCGGGCCGCTCGGCATCCGTCTTTTCGCGCTCGGGGATCGGCGTACGGGCGATCCGTGCGATGAGCACGATGGCCAGCGTCACGCAGACGATCTGGGTGACGAACGGCCAGAACGATCCCATCGCGAACAGGAAGGCGCCGAGCGGCGGACCGGCGAGCTGGTTCGCGACCAGGTAGCCGGCCTGCAGCCGGGCGTTGCCGAGACCGAGATCCGCGGGGCGGACGAGCATCGGCAGCAGCGTGCTGCCGGCCGTGTCGGCGAACACCTCCGCCGTGCCGTACAGGAACGCGGCCACCAGCACGATCCACACGCTGACGGCGCCGGTCACGAGGAAGGCGACGAGGCCCGCGACGACGAGCGCGCGCAGGGCGTTCGCGACGATGACGAGGCGACGGCGGTCGTGATGGTCGGCGACGGAGCCCGCGAACAGTCCGAACAGCAGCCACGGCAGGTACTGCATCATCGCGCCGGCGGCGACGAGGATCGGCGAGCTCGTCAGCGAGGCGATGAGCAACGGGGATGCCGACAGTGCGATGCCGTCGCCGAGGTTGCTCGTCCATGACGAGGCCAGCAGCCAGCGGAAGTCGCGCCCCAGGCGGCGGGGAGCGACGATCTCGCCGACGGCGCGACGGGTTCCGAGCGTGGGCATCCTGACATCGTAGGTGCGGCCGCCGACGTGCCGAACTCCTCCAGAATCACGACCGCCGCGCGGCGGACGCCGCGAAACCGGGGCTCCGCGGCCGCGGGCCGGCGTCGTTGGAGGAGTTCGGGACGAGTCGGCGGGCCGCAGGCCGCGCCGGCCGTCGGGCTCAGCGGGTGGTGGAGCCGCGGACGAGCTCGTACGGCAGCTCGATCGAGCGCGGCGCCTCGCCGGCGTCGAGCGCGGCGAACATGACCTCGGGGGCCTTCTCGGGGTGCAGGCACAGGTGGGTGACGCCCAGTCGGGTGTTCATCTCGCAGTCGATCGTGCACAGGACGAGCAGTTGCACGTCGCGCGGCATGACCGTGTCGATCTCCTCCAGGTGCAGGTAGATCTCCGGCCCCTCCTCGCAGTACGCGAAGACGGCGTCGACGTCGGCATCCAGGAGCTCGTGCAGCGCGGGCACGAGGCGTCGTCGCCCGGCGTCCACCCGGGCCACCAACGGTGTGCGCCCGTTGAGGGCGCTCCAGGCCAGGTAGGCGCTCTCGCCGAGCTGGTCGCGCGGGACCTCGCTCTCGTCCACGAGGAACCCGATGCGCTGCGCTCCGGCGTCGGCCAGATGCGCGAGGCCCGCGCGCACGGCCGCGGCGTAGCCGGTGCGGATCGTCAGCACCCCGCCGGGGACGGTGAGGTCGTTCGCGGCGACGGGGATGCCGGCGGCCACGGCGTCGCGCAGGATCGTGCGGTCATCGGCGGGGTCGGGGAAGTAGAGCGCGTCGATCTGCGCGCCCGACAGGAGGTCGGGGCGGCTGTCGGGCAGCACCGTCACGGTGAAGCCCCGCGTCGCCCCCGCCTCGACGAGCGCGTCGAGCTGGCGTGCGCGCTGCAGCGCCCGGCGCCCGTCCTGCAGCGAGTTGGCGGCCATGACGAAGCCGATCGACATCGTGCGGCCGCTGCGCAGCGCGCTCGCGTGCTTGTTGGGCGCGTAGCCCAGTTCGGCCGCGACGGCCTTGATGCGCTCCCGCGTCTCCGCGCTGAGGTTGCCGCGGCCGTTGAGCGCCTGGCTGATCGCCGCCGTCGACACCCCCGCCCGCGCGGCGACGTCGCGGAGCGTGACGCGTGTCATCCGCGTCCGCCGTCGCCGTCGCCGTGGTCGCGCGCGTCGCCGTCATCCGCGCGGGTGCGGGGATCGCCGGCGGCGGGGAAGACGGTGTCCACCGCGTGGGTCCAGGCCGTTCCGGAGCCCGCGGCGGCCAGCGTGTGCCCCTGGGAGATCAGCCCGTGCAGCAGCGCGCCGGAGAAGTGCCGCAGGGCGGCCTCGGTCTCCGCGCTCCCGCCGCGGGTGCGCGCCCGCTCGAGCTCGCGGTCGAGCACCGCTTGAACGTGGGTGCGCATGTGGACGACCGCCGGTGCCACCTCGTGCACGCGCCGCGCCATCGCGTGACGCTGCGCCGCGGTCTGCACGATCAGGCGGGCCTCGCCGATGGTGGCGAACTCGTCGATCGGTGCGTGCACGCGGATGGTGTCGAGGTCGAGCAGTTCGATCTCCGGGAGCGATCGGAGCCCCGGATCGACGTTGCGCGGCATCCCTAGATCGATGATCAGCTGGGGCGTGGCGAGTCCGGCGCGCGCGGCGCAATGGTTCTCCACGTCGAGGGCGTAGGTGTCGGTCGTGGTCGTGCAGGTGACGATGACGTCGGCGCGGGCGGCCTCGGCGGCGAAGTCCTCGGCCGACACCGCCGTCAGGTGCTCCCGTTTCGCGAAGCGGTCGCGTCCGGAGCGCGAGTGCACGCGGATGTCGACGGCGCCGACGTCGCGCAGGGCCGCGAGGGATGCCGCGGCGTAGCGCCCCGTGCCGATCAGGAGCACGCGGGCCTGTTCCCAGGAGCCGAGGCGGGAGCCGGCGAGCTCGACGGCCAGCCGCACGAGCGATCGGCCCGACTCGCCGAGCCTGGTCGAGTTCTTGACGGCACGCGAGGTCTCCGTCGCGCGCTGGAAGAGATGCTCGAGGGGCGCGGTCGTGACCCCCTCCCGCCGGGCGGCGTCGAGGGCGCGGCGCACCTGTCCGGCGATCTCGTCCTCGCCGACGGCGACCGAGTCCAGGCCCGACGCCACCGAGAAGAGATGCTGCGCGACGTGGTTGCCGTGCGCGAAGTCGACCGTCTCGCGCACGTCGCGGAAGGGGAGCGCCGACAGCTCGGCGAGGCGTTCCATCGCGGCATCCATCGCCGGCAGCGGCGAGGCCTCGTCGGGCCCGTCGGCCAGGTCGAAGTAGGCCTCGAACCGGTTGCAGGTGGCCAGTACGACCGCTCCGCGGATGCTCTCGTGCGCCGCCGTCAGGTCGGTCGCGACGGTGTCTCCGACGACCGACAGCCGCTCCAACGCCTCGAGGGGAGTGGTGCGCTGATGGGCGGAGAGGCAGACGAGCACGCGGGTCCAGTCGGATTCGGATCGGAAGGGAACGTGATTAGTATAACGATTAACGCCCACTCGAGTCCGTCCCGTCGGGAGCATCATCATCACCTCCTCCACCGCCGCCGCCGCTCACCCCCTGACCGCGCACGGCACCTCCGCCTCACGTCTGGTCCGTGCCCTCCGGGGCGAGCGTCCCGAGACGACGCCGGTGTGGTTCATGCGCCAGGCCGGGCGCTCCCTGCCCGAGTACCGGGCGCTGCGCGCCACCGGCACGATGCTCGACGCGTGCCTCACCCCCGAGCTCGCCAGCGAGATCACGATGCAGCCGGTGCGGCGGCACGGCGTGGATGCCGCGGTCTTCTTCAGCGACATCATCGTTCCGCTGCACCTCGTCGGCGTCGAGGTCGAGATCGCGGCCGGGCGCGGTCCCGTCTTCCGCCACCCGGTGCGGACGGCGGCCGAGATCTCCGACCTCGTGCGGATCGACCCCGCTCTCGTGGAGGAGCGCGGCGACGCCGTCGTGGAGGCGGTGCAGCGCACCGTGGCGATGCTCGCGGAGGAGGGCGACCGCCGCGGCGAGGCGCTTCCCCTCATCGGTTTCGCCGGAGCGCCGTTCACGCTCGCGGCCTACCTCGTCGAGGGCGGTCCGTCCAAGGATCACCTCGCCGCCCGCAGCCTCATCCACTCCGAGCCCGCCGCCTGGGCCGACCTCACCGCCTGGCTCGCCGAGGTCACCGGCCGCTTCCTCGCCCTCCAGGTGCGTGCCGGGGCGAGTGCGGCGCAGCTGTTCGACTCGTGGGCCGGCGCGCTCGCCCCGGCCGACTACCGGCGTGCCGTGCTCCCGGCATCCGCGGCCGCGCTGGAGCCCGCCCGCGCCCTGCGCGGGGAGGGCATCGACGTGCCCCTGATCCACTTCGGCGTCGGCACGGGCGAGATCCTCGCCGACATGGCCTCGATCGGCGTGGATGCGCTCGGCGTCGACTACCGCGTCGACCTCGACGACGCGGTGGCCCGGATCGGCCGCGACGTCACGGTGCAGGGAAACCTCGACCCGGCGCTGCTGTTCGCTCCGGAGGACGTGCGCCGCCGCGCCGCGCACACCGCCCTCGATGCCGGGCTCGCCGCGCGGGCGCACGTGTTCAACCTCGGCCACGGCGTGCCGATGAACACCGATCCCGCCGTGCTCACCGACCTCGTGCGCACCGTGCACGACTGGCGCGCCCCCGCGGAGTCCGTGCGGTGAGTGCCGTCTCCACGGCGCCGCCCGCGACGGATGCCGACGTCATCGTCGTCGGCGCCGGCATGGGCGGGCTCGTCGTCGCCCATGACCTCGCCCGCGCCGGGTACGACGTGATCGTCGTCGACGCGGCGTCCGAGGTCGGCGGGCTGTTGCGGCGGGGAACGCTCGCCGGCGTGGACATCGACCTCGGCGCGGAGTCGTTCGCCACGCGCACCGACGCCGTCGCCACCCTCGTGGCCGATGCCGGGCTCGACCTCGAGCTGGTCGCGCCGCGCCCGCAGGGCGCGTGGCTCGCGGTGGCCACCGAGGACGGCGTCACCCGCGCCCGCCTGCCGCGACGGACCGTCCTCGGCATCCCCGCCGACCCCGAGGCCGACGACGTCGTCGCGATCATCGGTGCCGACGGCGCCGCGCGGGCCCGGGCCGAGCGGCGCCTGCCGGTCGAGGCGGATGCGGAGCCGTCGCTGTACGACCTCGTCGCCGATCGTCTCGGCGCTCGCGTGGCCGACCGCCTCGTCGACACGCTGTGCCGCAGCGTCTACTCGCGGCCCGCCGCCGACGCGCGGCTGTCCGCGCTGCACCCCGGCCTCTGGCGCGAGTTCGTCGCGCGGGGCTCGCTCCTCGAGGCCGCGGATGCCGTGGCGACCGGTCAACGCGCCGGCGCCGCCGTCGGCGGTGTCCGCGGGGGCATGTGGCGGCTTCCGGCGGAGCTCGCGGATGCCGCGGCGGCGCACGGCGCGAAGATCCGCACCGGCGTCGCGGTGCGTGCCGTGCGGTCGGATGCCGAGACGGTCACGGTCGACACGGCCGGCGGATCGCTGTCGGCGCGTCACCTCGTGATCGCGACGGGCCCCGCGGAGGCGGCGCGTCTGCTGGCGGGTGCGGGCGTTTCGACTCGCTCCGCTCGCTCAACGACCGGGAGCGCCCCCCGGTCGTCGAGCGAGGAGTGTGCCGGCGCCCTCCGGTCGTTGAGCGAGGAGCGCAGCGACGAGTCGAAACGCGCCCCCGCGCCGACGGCGGCGGGTGTCCGCCTCATCGCCGCCGCCGTCGCGCACCCCGGCCTCGCCGCCGAGCCGGTCGGATCGGGCGTCATCGCCGACCCGGCGCTGCCGACGGCGGCCAAGGCGCTCACCCACATCTCCGCCAAATGGGACTGGGCGCGCGCGGCGGTCCCCGACGGCATCCACCTCGTGCGGCTGTCCGCCCGCGACGCCGCCGCCGGCACCCTCGCCTCGGCCGACGACGTCGCGCGCGAGGTCTCGATCCTCACCGGCGTCGAGGTGGCCGCCGCCGACGTCGTCGACCTGGTCGTCCAGGAGTGGCCGGATGCCGTCGCCGCGGCCGCCGCTCCCGACGGGCTTCCGGCGCACGTCCATGCGGCCGGGGCCGTCGCGGCAGGGACGGGCCTGGCCTCCGTCATCCCGCACGCCCGCGCGCTCGCCGCCCGCATCGACGGTGCGCTGGCCGCATCCCCATCGCCGACCTCTCTTCCCACCCACCCGGTTTCCTAGGAGCACCGCATGACCGCACAGACCCCGCTCGGATACACCCTCTTCGCCGTCCTCGCCGGGCCCCGCCCGCGCGTCGCCGCGACGGACGCGGCGGCGATCGCCGAGCTCTCCGAGGCCGTCGCCGCGGTGACGGCCGGCGGCGTCACCGTCCGCGGCCTGTACGACGTCACCGGCATGCGCGCTGAGGCCGACCTCATGATCTGGCTGCACACCACGCCCGGCGAGGTCGACGACCCGGCCGTCCTGCAGAAGGCGCTGCGCACCCTCCGGCGCACCGCGGCGCTGGAAGCGCACACGGCGGTCTGGACGGCGATGGGCGTGCACCGGGAGGCGGAGTTCAACAAGCGGCACGTGCCCGGCTACCTCCGCGGCGAGAGCGCCCGCGGCTGGCTGTGCCTGTACCCGTTCGTGCGCAGCTACGAGTGGTACCTGCTGCCCGACGAGGAGCGCGCCGCGATGCTCGCCGAGCACGGCCGCAAGGGTGCCCGCTTCACCGACGTCGTCGCGAACACCGTCTCCACGTTCGGCCTGAGCGACTACGAGTGGCTGCTGCCGCTGGAGAGCGACGACCCGATCCACCTCGTCGACATGATGCGCGACCTGCGCGCCACCGACGCGCGCCGCCACGTGCGCGAAGAGGTGCCGTTCTACACCGGCCGACGGCTCGAGCTGGACGAGCTCGCGGAGGTGCTGAGCTGATGGCCGAGAACATCGCCCCCCGCGCCGCGGGCGCGGCGCCGTTCCGCCCCAAGCCGGCGCGCGCGAGCGCCGCTCCCGTCTGCGGCGACGGATGCCGGGTGCCGGCCGCGACCGCGGCGACGTGCGCCGGCGAGCCGCACGTCAGCGTCCCGACGGCGTATGACGGTGTGCTGCTGCTGGGCTTCGGCGGCCCCGAGGGTCAGGACGACGTGATCCCGTTCCTGCGCAACGTCACGGCGGGCCGCGGCATCCCCGACGAGCGCCTGGAGGAGGTCGCGCATCATTACCGCCACCTCGGCGGCGTCTCGCCGATCAACGAGCACAACCGCGAGCTGAAGGCGGCCCTGGACGCCGAGCTCGCCGCGCGCGGGCTCGACCTGCCGGTCTACTGGGGCAACCGCAACTGGATGCCGTACGTCGCCGACGCGCTGCAGGATGCTCACGATGCCGGTCATCGGCGCCTGCTCGCGATCGCGACGAGCGCGTACAGCTCGTACTCGTCGTGCCGGCAGTACCGCGAAGACCTGGCGGATGCCGTGGAGGCGACCGGCCTGTCCGGCGAGGTCGAGATCGACAAGGTGCGCCAGTTCTTCGACCACCCGGGCTTCGTCACGCCGTTCGCCGAGGGCGTCGCCGAGGGACTCGCCGCCCTCCACGCGCAGGGCTTCGCCGACGATCAGATCGAGATCCTCTTCTCCACCCACTCGATCCCGAACAGCGACGCCGACCGCTCCGGTCCGCCCGAGCGCGGGTTCGGCGCCGGCGGGGCCTACGTCGCGCAGCACACCGCGGTCGCCGAGGCGATCATGGCGCGCCTCGCCTCGTCGTGCGCCTGGCAGCTCGTCTTCCAGAGCCGGTCGGGCCCGCCGCAGGTGCCGTGGCTCGAGCCCGACATCAACGACGCGATGGCCGAGCTTCCGGCCCGCGGGCGCCGGGCCGTGCTGATCGTGCCGCTCGGCTTCGTCAGCGACCACATGGAGGTGCTCTGGGACCTCGACACCGAGGCGATGGAGACCGCCGAGGAGCTCGGCCTGATCGCCCTGCGCACGCCCACCCCCGGCACGCATCCGGCGTACGTGTCGGGTCTCGTCGATCTGATGGTCGAGCGCCTGGACGGCACCCCGGCCGCGGACCGCCCCCACGAGACCGACCTCGGCCCCTGGTACGACGTGTGCCGTCCCGGATGCTGCGAGAACAAGCGCCTGGGCTTCCAGCCCGCGCTCGCCGGGATCGCGCCGTGACCGTGACCGACGCGTCCGGCGCCGCGCCGCTGCGCCTCGGCACCCGTGCGAGCCTGCTCGCCACCACGCAGTCGGGCCACGTCGCCGCGGCGCTCCGGGCGGCGACCGGCCGCGAGGTGGAGCTCGTGCCGATCACGACGGCGGGCGACGTGCTCACGGGACCCCTCGCACAGCTCGGCGGCACCGGTGTCTTCGTCGCGGCGCTTCGCGAAGCCCTCCTCCGCGGGGAGTGCGACCTCGTGGTGCACTCGATGAAGGATCTGCCGACCGCCGAGGTCGACGGCCTCGCGATCGCCGCCGTGCCGCCGCGCGCACCCGTGGGCGATGTGCTGTGCGCCCGTGACGGCCTCACGCTCGACACCCTGCCGCACGGTGCGGTCGTCGGCAGCGGCTCGCCCCGCCGGGTCGCGCAGCTGCTCCGGCGCCGGCCCGATCTGCAGGTCCGCGGCATCCGCGGCAACGTCGACACGCGGCTGCGGAAGGTCGACGAGGGGGAGTACGACGCGATCGTGCTCGCCGAGGCCGGCCTCACCCGCATCGGCCGCACCGACCGGATCACCGACCGCTTCGCCGCGGACGGCTGGCCGACATCCGCCGGGCAGGGTGCGCTGGCGGTCGAGGTGCGATCGGACTCCGCGGTCGCCGCGCAGATCGCCGCGATCAGCGATGCGGATGCCGAGGTCACCGCGCTCTGGGAGCGCGCCGTGCTGCGGCTGCTGGAGGCCGGCTGCGCCGCGCCGGTCGGCATCTCGGCCCGGCTCGCGGAGGCGGCGGGCCCGGACGTCTCGACGCGCTCCGCTCGCTCAACGACCGGTGGCCTCGTCCCGGTCGTTGAGCGAGGGCCGCAGGCCCGAGTCGAAACGCCCGTCACGCTGGTCGCCGAGGTCTACGCCCTCGACGGCGCCCGCGCCGTCCGCGTCGCGCACACCGCCACCCGTGAGGAGCTGGCCGACGCCGCGGGGCGCGATCGCGCCGCGGCATCCGTCGTCGCGGCGCTCATGGATGCCGGCGCCGGCGATCTCGCCGACCTCGGCCCGCGCGCCACCGGCGCGGAGGGAGCCGGACGGTGACCGCCCTGGAGGGGGCGCGGGTGCTCGTGCCGCGCGGCGGCGCCTGGGGTGAGCGGGTTGCGCAGGAGCTCGCGGCGCGCGGCGCCCGGCCCGTGATCGCACCCGTGATCCGCACCGCGCCGCCCCGCGACGCCGCCGCGCGCGACGCGACGTTCACCGCGCTCGCCGACGGGCGTTACGCGTGGCTCTTCGTCACCAGCGCCGCGAGCGTCGAGCAGCTCGCCGGCTTCCTCTCCGCGCAGCGGCGGACCCTGCCGGACACCCTCGAGATCGCCGCCGTCGGTCCGTCGACGGCCCGCGCGGTGGGTGCCCTCGGTGCGGCCGTCGCCTTCGTCCCGGGAGGACGCTCGTCGGCGCAGACGATGATCGTGCAGTGGACCGCGGCGCACGACGCGGCATCCACCGGGCGCTGCCTCGTCGTCCGCTCGGACCTCGCCGCCGCGGTCGTCAGCGACGAGCTCGAGCTGCGCGGGTTCGCGGTGGACGTCTGCATCGGCTACCGCACCGTCGGCGTCGACCTCGACCCGGCGGTCGCGGGGGAGCTGCACGACGGGCGGTTCGACATCGTCCTGCTCACCTCGCTGAGCGTCGGCCGCGAGCTGCGCCGCCAGGTCGGCACCCTCCCGGCATCCACCCTCGTCGCCTCGATCGGCCCGGGCACGACGCGCGACGCCGAGCGTCTCGGCTTCACCGTCGGCCACACCGCCCGCACGCAGAGCATCGACGCCCTCATCGCCGAGCTCGACTCCTCATCCCGACGTCTGGAGGTCACCCCATGACCACGTTCCCCGTCCGCCGCCTGCGGCGCCTCCGGCAGACGCCGGCGCTGCGCCGGCTCGTGTCCGAGACCGACCTGAGCGCGCGTCGTCTCGTGCTGCCGGTGTTCGTCAAGGAGGGCATCGCCCAGGCGCAGCCCATCGCCAGCATGCCCGGCGTCCAGCAGTACCCGATCGAGCAGCTCGCCGCGCTCGTCGACGACGCCGCGGAGGCCGGCATCGGCGGCATCATGCTCTTCGGCGTTCCCGCGGTGCGCGACGCCGTCGGCAGCGGCGCGACCGACCCCGACGGCATCCTCAACCGGGCGATCGCCGTCGCGGCGCGCGCGGCGGCCGGGCGCCTCACGGTGCAGGCCGACCTCTGCCTCGACGAGTTCACCGACCACGGCCACTGCGGCGTGCTCGCCGCCGACGGGAGCGTCGACAACGACGCGACCCTCGAGGTGTACGCGCGGATGGCCGTCGCCCAGGCGGAGGCCGGCGCCGACGTCCTGGGCCTGTCCGGCATGATGGACGGCCAGGTCGCCGCGTGCCGTGCCGCCCTGGATGCGGGGGGACGCAGCGACGTCGTGATCCTCGCCTACTCCGCCAAGTACGCCTCCGCCTTCTACGGCCCCTTCCGCGACGCCGTCGAGTCGACGCTCACCGGCGACCGCCGCACCTACCAGCTCGACCCGGCCAACGGCCGCGAGGGCGTGCAGGAGGCGCTCGCCGACATCGACGAGGGCGCCGACATCGTCATGGTCAAGCCCGCCGGACCCTACCTCGACGTGCTGGCCGAGGTCGCCGCCGTCTCGTCGGTGCCGGTCTGGGCCTACCAGGTGTCGGGCGAGTACGCGATGATCGAGCACGCCGCCGCGGCCGGGGTCATCGACCGCGAGCGTGCGATCGGGGAGACCCTCCTCGGCATCCGCCGCGCCGGCGCCGAGGCGATTCTGACGTACTGGGCGATCGAGGTCGCCGGCTGGATCCGAGAGGGACGCGCACTCGCATGACCGACACCAACGACGCCCTGTTCACCCGTGCCCGCGCCGTCATCCCGGGCGGTGTGGACTCGCCCGTGCGCGCCTACGGGTCCGTCGGCGGCACGCCGCGCTTCCTCGTCGAGGCCGCGGGTCCGTACGTGACGGATGCCGAGGGCCGCCGTTACGTCGACCTCGTCGCCAGCTGGGGTCCGGCGCTGCTCGGCCACGCCCACCCCGAGGTCGTCGCCGCCGTGCAGGAGGCCGCGGCACGCGGCCTGTCCTTCGGGGCGCCGACGCCCGCCGAGGCGGAGCTGGTCGAGCTCATCGTCGCGCGGGTGCCCGCCGTGCAGAAGGCGCGGCTGGTCTCCACCGGCACCGAGGCGACCATGACGGCGATCCGTCTGGCGCGCGGCGCGACCGGCCGCGACCTGCTCGTGAAGTTCGCCGGTCACTACCACGGGCACTCCGACGGCCTGCTCGCCGCGGCCGGGTCGGGGCTCGCGACCTTCGCGCTGCCCGGGTCGGCCGGCGTGCCCGAGGCGGTCGCGGCGCAGACGCTCGTCGTGCCGTACAACGACCGGGTCGCGCTCCAGGAGGCCTTCGCCGCCCACCCCGGTCGCATCGCCGCGGTCATCACCGAGGCCGCGGCCGCGAACATGGGTGTCGTGGCCCCGGCATCCGGGTTCTCGGCCTTCCTCGCCGACCTCTGCCGGCGTGAGGGCGCCCTGCTGATCAGCGACGAGGTGCTCACGGGTTTCCGCGCCGCACCGGGCGGCTACGCGCAGGTGCTCGCGGAGGCGGGGGAGACGGTCGTCCCCGACCTCGTCACGTTCGGCAAGGTGATCGGCGGGGGTCTGCCGGTCGCAGCCGTCGGCGGGCGCGCCGACGTGATGGATCTGTTGGCCCCGCTCGGTCCCGTGTACCAGGCGGGGACGCTGAGCGGGAACCCGGTCGCCGTGGCCGCGGGACTGGCGACCCTCCGTCTCGCCGACGACGCGGCCTACCTCCGGCTGGGACAGGCCGCCGACGCCGTCGCCGACGCGACCACGCGCGCGCTGACCGAGGCCGGTGTGCCCCACGTGCTGCAGCGGGCGGGAACCCTCTTCAGCGTGTTCTTCGGTGCGGACGTCGTCGGCGGGGTGCCCGACTACGTGGCGGCGCAGCGACAGGACACCGCCGCCTACGGCCGGTTCTTCCACACGATGCTGGATGCCGGGATCTCGCTGCCGCCGTCCGCCTTCGAGGCCTGGTTCCTCACCGCCGCCCACGACGACGCGGCCGTCGCGCAGATCGTCGACGCCCTGCCCGCGGCCGCCCGCGCCGCGGCCGCCGCGTAGGTTCCCGAGGAGAGGACGGGATGCCGCGGGCCGAGCCGCGGCATCCCGTCCTCGATTTGCGACATCTCCTCGGCAACGGCCCCGGCAACGGCACCAACAACGGCACCGACCCGGCCGCGGAGGACGCCGTGTCGGAGGCTCCCTCTAGCGTGTCGACCATGGACACCGACGAGCTGTTTCTGCGTTCCGACGCCGCCCTGCGCGACGTGATCGACCGGATCGACCCGGCCGATCTCACCCGTCCGGCACCGTCCGAATGGACCTCCACGGCGGATCCCACCTTCCGCGACATCCTTCAGGCGCACACCTACGACGAGGCCTGGGTCCCCGACGTCCTGCGCGGGCGCGCATCGGCCGACGGCGACGACCTGCGGGGAGTCGACCTGCTCGGCGACGATCCGATCGGCGCGTACGACGCCCGCAACGACGCCGCGACGGCGGCGGTCCGCGCCGGCGGCTACGCCGACACCTTCCGGTTCAGCTACGGCGACTACCCGGCCGCCGAGGGTCTCGCCCACCTCGCCACCTACCGGGCGTTCCAGGCGTGGCTCATCGCGAAGCACCTCGGCATCCCGTTCCACTTCACCCCCGAGCTGATCGCCGGTCTCGAGGAGCACGTCGTCTCGTTCGCCGAGGAGTGGCGCGCGTGGGGTGTGTTCCCGCCGGCGATCGATCCGCCCGAGGGGGCCGACGACGAGACGCGCCTGCTGTGCGCCGTCGGCTACTGGATCCCCTAGACCACGGATCCCGCCGGCTCGGGCGGCCGCACGCATCACGGATAGGCTGGTGCGCATGCCCGTGACCCTGCTCGGAGCCGCCGAGATCCGCGCGCTCGCCGCCGACCTCGACGTCACTCCGACCAAGAAGCTGGGGCAGAACTTCGTCGTCGACGCCAACACGGTGCGAAAGATCGTCCACGTCGCGGAGGTGACCGCCGCCGACCGCGTCGTCGAGGTCGGGCCGGGTCTCGGCTCGCTCACCCTCGCCATCCTCGAGACGGGCGCGCCCGTCACCGCCGTCGAGATCGACCACCGCCTCGCGGAGCGGCTGCCGGCCACCGCCGCGGCCCACGGCGTCGCCGACGGTGCGCTGACGGTCGTGGATGCCGACGCCCTCCGTGTCACGGCGCTGCCGGGCGATCCGAACGTGCTCGTCGCGAACCTGCCCTACAACGTCAGCGTGCCGGTGCTCCTGCACTTCATGGAGACCTTTCCCGGTCTCGAGCGCGGCGTCGTGATGGTGCAGGCCGAGGTGGGGGAGCGCCTCGCGGCGCCTCCCGGATCGAAGGTCTACGGCGCCCCGAGCGTCAAGGCGGCCTGGTACGGCGCGTGGCGGCTGGCGGGCACGGTGTCGCGGCAGGTCTTCTGGCCGGTGCCCAACGTCGACAGCGTGCTGGTCGGATTCCGCCGTGATCCGCAGCCCCGCGGCGACGAGACCCTCCGCCGCGCCACCTTCCGGGTCGTGGATGCCGCCTTCCAGCAGCGCCGCAAGATGCTGCGCCAGGCGCTCGCCCCGCTCCTCGGCGGCTCATCGGCGGCGGCGACCGCGGTGCTGGAGGCGGCCGGAGTGGACCCCACGGCCCGGGGCGAGCAGCTGACGATCGACCACTTCGTGGCGGTCGCCCGCGCCTCCCGCTGACCGCGCGCCGGCGGCGACCTCGACACGACGCGCAACGTTCACCGCGCGGTCACGAAACATGTCTGTAACATGACGCGCATGCGAATGGCCGAGCATCCTGCTCCCGAGCGGATCGTGCTTCATCTCAGCGACACCCACCTGCGGGCCGGGGGCTCGCGCATCTGGGACGCCGTCTCGGGCGAGGAGCACCTCGCCCGCGCGCTCGACGGCATCGAGTCCTCGGGCGTGCGGCCCGACGCCATCGTCGTCACCGGCGACCTCGTCGACCTCGGCGAGCGTGCCGCGTACGCGACGCTGCGGGCGATGGTGGAGCCCGTCGCCGCGCGCCTGGAGGCGCCGGTGGTGTGGGTCATGGGAAACCACGACGATCGCGCCGCGTTCCGCGCCGAGCTGTGGGACGATCCGGCCGCCGATCTGCGCCCCGTCGACCGGGTGGACGAGTTCGACGGTCTGCGCATCGTCACCCTCGACACCTCTGTTCCGGGCCACCACTACGGCGAGCTCTCCGACGCCCAGCTCGCGTGGCTGTCCGCCGTGCTGGAAACGCCCGCGCCGCTCGGCACGATCCTGGCGATGCACCACCCGCCCGTTCCCAGCGTGCTCGCGCTGGCGGCGAGCGTCGAGCTGCGCGGTCAGGCGCGTCTGGCCGCCGTCGTCCGCGGCACCGACATCCGCGCCATCATCGCGGGGCACCTGCACTACTCGACGTTCGCGACGTTCGCGGGCATCCCCGTTTCGGTCGCGTCATCCACCTGCTACGCGCAGGATCTCACCGTCCCCGTCGGCGGCACCCGCCCGCAGGACGGGGCCCAGTCGTACAACCTGGTGCACGTCTACGACGACACGGTCGTCCACTCCGTGGTCCCCGTCGACGTCCCCCGCGTGATGGAGTACACCGACCCGGAGGCCGCCCGCCGGCGGCTCGCCGAGGCGGGCATCACGGGCGTCGGCGTGCAGAGGCCGAGCGCCCCGCCGACGCGGCCGTTGTCCGTGCTGCGCTGACCGGCACCTCCCACGGCGCCCGCACCGGGAACATGCGCTCGAGCGTGTCGCGCAGCAGGCGCACGCGCATCTCCTCCGGCACCTCGGTCTCACCGCCGTCGTTGAGGCAGAACATGTCCGCGTCGCGGCGCTCCTCCAGCCGGCGCATCTTGCGCAGCGCGGAGACCATGGTGGTCTGCACGTAGGTCACCCGCGGTGCGGTCGTCGCCACGGCCCGCCCGGTCATGAGGGCGTAGTAGTGGTAGAGGCTGTTGGTGACCGACACGTCGCTCGCCGAGCGGAACCGGGATGCCGCGGTGCGCGCGATGTCCTCGGCGAACTCCCGTTCGAGCTCGGCGGCGATGCTGCGCCTCATCGGCGCGGCGCAGTGCTCGAGGTCGCGCACGATCGAGCGGCCGAAGCGTTCGAGCAGGAGGGCGCGGTTCACGCGCAGGGCGTTGTCGTGCCCGGACCGCTCGCTGCGCGCCGCCCCGGCCCCGATGCGCACGTCGCACTCGACGAACGTCGTGAGCCCGCCCGCGGTGAAGAACATCTCCGGCGCGACGGGACGGCCGAAGAACATGTCGTCGTTCGAGTACAGGAAGTGCTCGGCGAGGCCGTCGATGCGATGCAGCTGCGCCTCGACGGCGTGCGAGTTGTGGGTGGGCAGAACCGACGGGTCGGCGAAGAACTCCTCGCTGCGCACGATCGTGACGCGCGGGTGCTCGGCCAGCCAGGCGGGCTTGGGCGAGTCGGTGGCGATGAAGATCCGTCGCACCCAGGGGGCGTACATGTGCACGCTGCGCAGTGCGTAGCGCAGCTCGTCGACGTGGCGGTAGCGCGCCGGCCCGTCGTCGCCCTCGCCGACCACGTACTCCTCGAGCTGCGCGGCGCGCTGGCGCTGGAACTCGCTGGCCGAGCCGTCGACCCACGAGAAGACCATGTCGATGTCGGCGGTGACCTGATGCGGCCGCGCGTCGAACATGCCCACGACCGTCCTCCAGGAGCGGCCGTGGCGCCACACCGTCGTGGGGGTGAGATCGGATGCCGGGAACACCCGCCGCGTGAGGGCGTTGGCGCGCGGCGCGTGCACGAGCCCGTCCGCTCGGCGCCACGCCTCGAGGCGCACCGACTCCGCCGTCCCGTAGCGCAGCGAGCCGTTGGCGCTGACGCGCGGGCGGTACAGACGCATCCCCCAGACGCCGTCCGGGTCGGGGAGGGGCAGATCCACCGCGAGGCGCGCGGCGGCGCCGGCGGGCTTGGCGTAGAGCGGTTCGTCCGCGCCGGCCGCGGCCAGGGCGCGGACGGCGGCCGGGCCTTCGGCGGCATCCACGACGATCACCGCGCCGCCGTGGTCGTCCTGCGCGAGCATCGGGTCGAGGCCGGCGGCCGCGAGGGCGTCGGCGACGAGGCCGATGTCGGCCGTCCGGGCCATCTCGGGGGTGAGGTCGTCGTGCACGAGGTGGAGGACACCGTCGACCCATCGGAGGTCGTCGCGGGCGAGCAGACCTGACCAGGGGTGCGGATGCGGTGAGAGTGCCTCCAGTGGTGTCACGCAGACCTTCTTTCGTCGCCGGGGAGCCTTCAGCGTACGCGCATGTCGTTTCCTCCGCGTTTCGGCCACCGGCCGCCGCCGGCGCCCTGCGCTCGATAGCCTGGACGGGTGACCGACACCCCCGAGCGTTTCGCCGCGTCGCGCGGCGGCGACCTGCACCGTCCCTACACCGCGGCCCCCGACCGCTACACCTCCGCCGGCTACCGACAGGTGGGCGCCAGCGGCCTCTACCTCCCCGCGATCTCGCTGGGGCTGTGGTGGAACTTCGGTGACAACGTGCCGTTCGACAATCAGCGCGCGCTGCTGCGCCATGCCTTCGACCGCGGCATCACCCACTTCGACCTCGCCAACAACTACGGCCCGCCGTACGGCAGCGCGGAGACGAACTTCGGACGCATGATGCGCGAGGACTTCCGGCCCTACCGCGACGAGCTCATCATCTCGTCCAAGGCCGGCTACGACATGTGGGACGGACCCTACGGGCAGTGGGGCTCGCGCAAGTATCTGCTGGCCAGCGCGGAGCAGTCCCTCACGCGGATGTCGCTCGACTACGTCGACATCTTCTACTCGCACCGCTTCGACCCGGTGACGCCCATCGAAGAGACGGTCGCCGCGCTCGACACCCTCGTGCGACAGGGCAAGGCGCTGTACGTCGGCATCTCGTCGTACGAGCCCGAGCAGACCGCGCGGGCCGCCGCCGTCGCGCGTGCGCTCGGCACGCCCCTGATCATCCACCAGCCCGCCTACTCGATCCTCAACCGGTGGATCGAAGACGGTCTGACCGGCGTGCTGCAGCAGGAGGGCATGGGCGCCATCGCGTTCGTCCCCCTGGCACAGGGGCTGCTGACCGACCGCTACCTCGGCGACGGCACCGCGACCCGCTCCCAGGACCGCTCGTCGCTGCCCGGGCGTCGCCTGACCGACTCCGCCCTGGCGGGCCTGCGCGCTCTCGACGTGATCGCCCGTGAGCGCGGGCAGAGCCTCGCGCAGCTGGCTCTGCAGTGGGTGCTGCGCGACGGCGTCGTGGCCTCGGCGCTCATCGGGGCCTCGCGGACCGCGCAGCTCGACGAGAACCTCGCCGCGCTGGACGGGCCCGCCTTCGACGCCGAGGAGCTCGCGCGCATCGACGTGATCGCTGCCGGCATCGGAGAGATCTGGGTGGACGCTTCGTGACCATCGCCGGGCTGGCCGGTCGCCGGGTGCACGCGCGCGCGCCCGGCAAGATCAACATCGCCTTCGACGTCGGCGACGTCCAGCCCGACGGCTACCACGACGTCGCCTCCGTGTACCAGGCCGTGTCGGTGTACGAGGACGTGTGGGCGCGGGTGGCCGACGACTTCACGATCGCCGTCACGGGCGACCTCGATGTGTCCGGCGTCCCCCTCGACGCCACGAACCTCGCCGTCCGGGCGGCGCGGCGCGCCGCCGAGCGGCTGGGCTGGCAGGGCGGCATCCACCTCGACGTCCACAAGGGCGTGCCCGTCGCCGGCGGCATGGGGGGCGGGTCGGCGGATGCCGCGGCCGCCCTCGTCGCCGTCAACGAGCTGCTGGGCGGCGGGCTGACGACGCTCGAGCTGCAGGAGCTCGGTGCGCCCCTCGGCGCGGACGTGCCCTTCGCGGTCCTCGGCGGCACGGCGATCGGAACCGGCCGCGGCGACGAGCTGGCGCCGGCGCTCGCCCGCGGGCGCTTCGACTGGGTGCTCGTGACCAGTGCGGACGGGCTGTCGACGCCGGCGGTCTACGGCGAGCTCGACCGCCTGCGCGACCTGCCCGACATCGCCCCCGATCACGGCGTGCCGTCGGCCGATCCCGTGGTGCTGCAGGCGCTGCGGGCGGGCGACCCCGCGGCGCTCGCCGTCGCCGTCCGCAACGACCTCCAGGATGCCGCGCTGTCGCTGCGGCCCGCACTCGCCGACACCCTGCGCGCCGGACGACGGGCGGGCGCCCTGGCCGGTATCGTCTCGGGGTCGGGGCCCACGGTCGCCTTCCTCGCGGCCGACGAGCGCGCCGCCGTCGAGCTCGCCGCCGACCTCTCGGCCGTCGCGCCGGCCCGTTCGCGTGTGCTGCACGCGCACGGTCCCGTGCCCGGCGCCCGCGTCGTCACGGCCTGAGCGCCGCCATCTCGCACACCCCCTCGAACGGAGAGCACCATGACCGATCGTCACCGTCCGCACCACGACGCCTCGCTCGACAGCACCCTGGTCGATGAGCTCGCCGCGCGCGACCTCGTCGTGCGGCGGGTCGACGACGCGCTGCGCACCGAGACCGACCCGTGGCTGGAGGCCGTCTCGCGCGGGTTCCTCGACGGCGAACGCACCGAGACGCAGCGCGAGGCGTTCTTCGCCGGCTCGGCGTACCGTCGCAAGCTCGGCGTCTTCGACGAGACGGCGCCGCAGCCGGAGGTGCCGGTCGCGACCTTCGCGTCGTGGGCCGCGGAGCTCAGTCTCCCCGGCGGGGCGGTGCCCGCCTGCGCGATCAGCTCCGTGACCGTCGCCCCGACCCATCGCCGCCGCGGCATCCTGCGCTCGGTGATGGCGGGCGAGCTGCGCACCGCCGTCGAGCGGGGCCTTCCGGTGGCGATCCTCACCGTCAGCGAGTCGACCATCTACGGCCGCTTCGGCTTCGCCCCCGCGGCGCTGGCCGCGCACTGGCGGATCGACGCGCGCCGCGCACGGTGGATCGGACCCGACGCCCCCGGACGCATCGACTTCGTCACGCGTGCGCAGGGACGGGAGATCGCCGCGGAGCTGCACGAGCGGGTCCGCGTGCACGCGCCCGGTGAGATCGACATGCCCGGCGGACACTGGGATCGCTTCTTCGGCACGAGAGCCGACGTCGAGAAGGCCGAGCAGCTGCGGGCGGTGCAGTACCGCTCGCCGTCCGGCGATGTCGAGGGCGTCGCCGTGTACCGCGTCACCGAGAACGAGCACGACTTCGCGGCATCCACCGTCGAGATCGGCCTGCTGCTCGCCGCCGGCGACGAGGCGTACGCCGCCCTCTGGCGCTTCTTCCTCACGATGGACCTCATCGGCACGGTGGAGGCCAGCGAGCTGTCGGTCGACGAGCCGCTGTGGTGGATGATCGCCGACCAGCGCGCCGTGACGGTGACGCTGCGCGACCACCACTACACGCGCATCCTGGACGTGCCGGCGGCGCTGTCGGCGCGGACCTATGACGTCGTCGACACGGTCGTGCTCGACGTCACCGATCCGCTGGGCATCGCCTCCGGGGTGTTCCTGCTGACGACGGATGCCGACGGCACCGCCGCGGTGGAGCTGGTCGACGAGCCGCCGGTCGGCGTGCCGACGGTCACGCTCGGGGTGGCCGAGCTGTCTGCGCTGCTGCTGGGCGGCGTCTCGCCCGTGACGCTGGCGCGCGCGGGCCGTCTGGTCGCCGACGACGCCCCCGCGCTCGCACGGCTGTTCGCCTCCACGGTGCCGCCGCGGCTGAGCTTCTGGTACTGACCGCCGGGACCTCTCGCGTAGCCTGGAGCGGATATGGCGCATCTGCTCGGGGCTGAGGGCCTCCACCTGGAATTCCCCACGAAGGTCGTCTTCGACGGCGTCTCTCTCGGCGTCGACGAGGGGGATCGCATCGGCATCGTCGGCCGCAACGGCGACGGCAAGTCGAGTCTGATGGCGATGCTCGCGGGGCGTCTGGAGCCGGATGCCGGTCGCGTCACCGTGCGCGGCGGGGTGCGCGTGGGCGTGCTCGATCAGGGCGACACGCTCGACGACGCCCTCACGATCGCCCAGAGCGTCGTCGGCGACCGCGCCGAGCACGACTGGGCGGGCGATGCCGGCGTCCGCGACGTGATCTCCGGCCTGGTCGGCGACCTCGACTGGGACGGCCCCGTGGTCGGTCTCTCGGGCGGGCAGCGCCGGCGCGTGGCGCTCGCGCGACTGCTCGTCGGCGACTGGGACGTCCTCGCCCTCGACGAGCCCACCAACCACCTCGACGTCGAGGCGGTCGCCTGGCTCGCCGCGCACCTCAAGCGCCGCTGGTCCGCCTCGACGGGGGCGCTGCTGGTCGTCACCCACGACCGGTGGTTCCTCGACGAGGTCTGCACCCGCACGTGGGAGGTGCACGACCGCATCGTCGAGCCGTTCGAGGGCGGCTACGCCGCGTACGTGCTGCAGCGCGTCGAGCGCGACCGCCAGTCGGCGGTCATCGAGCAGCGGCGGCAGAACCTCGCCCGCAAGGAGCTCGCGTGGCTGCGCCGCGGCGCGCCCGCGCGCACGAGCAAGCCCCGCTTCCGCATCGACGCGGCCAACGCCTTGATCGCCGACGTCCCCGAGATCCGCGACGCCGTCCAGCTGCAGTCCCTCGCCGTCTCCCGCCTGGGCAAGGACGTCGTCGACCTGCTGGATGCCGGCGTCGCGTACGACGGGCATCCGGTGCTCACCGACGTCGAGTGGCGCATCGCGCCGGGCGAGCGCACCGGCATCCTCGGCGTCAACGGCGCCGGCAAATCGACGCTCCTCGGCCTGGTGGCCGGGACGGTCGAGCCCACGAGCGGCCGGGTCAAGCGCGGCAAGACCGTGAAGGTCGCGACGCTCACCCAGCGGATGGACGAGCTGGACCAGTACCGGGACGACCCGGTGCGGGTCGTGATCTCGGGCCTGCGCACGAGCTACACGATCGGCACGGGCTCGAAGGCCGCCGAACTGACGCCCGGCCAGCTCCTGGAGCGGATGGGTTTCAGCTCCGCCCAACTGTCGACGCCGGTCAAGGATCTCTCCGGCGGTCAGCAGCGCCGGCTGCAGCTGCTGCTGATCCTGCTCGACCAGCCGAACGTGCTCATCCTCGACGAGCCGACGAACGACCTCGACACCGACATGCTCGCCGCCATCGAGGATCTCTTGGACTCGTGGGCGGGGACCCTGCTGGTCGTCAGCCACGATCGGTACTTCCTCGAGCGCGTCACGGACCAGCAGTACGCCGTGCTGGACGGGCGCCTCCGGCACCTGCCCGGCGGCATCGACGAGTACCTGCGCCTGCGCGCCGCGCAGCTGTCCGCACCGGCCGCCGCTCCCGCGGCATCCGGCGGCGCCGCGTCGGGTCCCGCCCTGGCCGGCGCCGACCTGCGCGCGGCCCAGAAAGAGGTCGCCGCCGCGGAGCGGCGCATCCAGAAGCTCACGTCCCAGGTGGATGCCGCACGCACGGCGCTCGCCGACCACGACCAGTCGGATTACGTCGGCCTGGGGGAGCGGATGCGGGCGATCGGCGCGCTGGAGGCGGAGATCGCCGCGCTGGAGGAGCGCTGGTTCGAGCTGTCCGAGTTTCTCGGCTGACGCCCCGCGACGGAGGAGTTTCGGTCGCTCGTGGCGTCCGAAACTCCCTGGGGCGCCGTTTCGGGCGCTCGAGGCGACCGAAACGCGAGCCTGCGTCAGGCGTCGAAGCCGAGGGAGAGCTTGCGCAGCAGGGCGGCGAGGCGTTCCCGGTCGCCGCGGGAGAGCACGCCGAGCAGCAGGGCCTCCGCGTCGACGAGACGCGTGATGGCGGCATCCACGCGGGTCTTCCCGTCGTCGGTGATCGTGACGAGCACGCTGCGGCCGTCGGCCGGGTCGGCTTCGCGACGCACGAGACGGCGGCCCACGAGCCGATCGATGCGGTTGGTCATCGTCCCGCTGGAGACGAGGGTCTGCTGCAGCAGCTGCTTCGGGCTCAGCTGATAGGGCTCGCCCGCGCGGCGCAGCGCCGACAGTACGTCCCACTCCCACGGCTCGAGGTCGCTGCGGCGGAACGCCTCACGTCGCGCCCGGTCGAGGTGGCGCGACAGGCGGTCGACGCGGGAGAGCACCTCGAGGGGCGAGAAGTCGAGGTCGGGACGCTGGGCACCCCACGCGCCGACGATCCGGTCGACTTCGTCGTGTTCGGTGGCCATGGCTCCATTATCGCGGGAGGCGATCCGCCCGATTTGGCGCGCGATACCCCCGGGGGTATATTCGGGCGAGAACTGAACCTGAAGGGGGAGCACGGATGCGCATCGTGATCGTCGGAGGCGTGGCGGGAGGGATGAGCTGCGCCGCACGCGCGCGCAGGCTCGACGAGTCCGCCGAGATCGTCGTGCTCGAGCGCGGGGAGCACGTCTCCTTCGCCAACTGCGGTCTGCCCTACCTCGTGGGCGGCGAGATCGCCGACCCGTCCGCGCTGCTCGTGCAGACGCCCGCGTCGCTGAAGGCCGCGCTGGCCCTGGACGTACGCACCGGACACGACGTGACCCACCTGGATGCCGCGGCCAAGACCGTGACGGTCGTCACCGCGGACGGGGTCGACACGCTCGCCTACGACGCCCTCGTGCTCGCACCGGGCGCGCAGGCGGCGCGCCCGCCGATCGCCGGACTCGACTCCCCTCGCGTGCGGACGCTGCGCACCGTGGAGGATGCCGTGGCGCTGCGCGACCGCGTCGCCGCCGGTGCGCGCCGGGCGGTCGTGCTCGGTGCCGGCTTCATCGGCGTCGAGGCCGCGGAGGCGCTCGCCCAGCGCGGCCTGCACACCACGGTCGTGGAGCTCGCGCCCCACGTCCTCCCTCCGCTGGAGGAGGAGCTCGCGACCCTCGTGAGCGCCGAGCTGCACGCGCTCGGCATCGAGGTGCGCGCCGGTGCGGCCGCGACGGCGATCGAGTCGGGCGTCGACGCCGACGTCGTCGTCCTCGACGACGGATCGCGGCTCGACGCCGATCTGGTGGTGCTCTCGGTCGGGGTCCGGCCCGACACCGCCGTGTTCGAAGAGGCCGGCGTCGCCTGCGTCCGCGGGGCGATGATCGTCGACGACCACGGCCGCACCTCGCTGCCCGACGTCTATGCGGTCGGCGATGCGACCGCGGTGGCCGACGCCGTGACGGGAGCCGTGCGCCCCGTCGCCCTCGCCGGCCCCGCCAACCGGGCGGGCCGCCTCGTGGCCGATGCGATCCTCCGACCGCACACGGCCCGCGCGATCCCACGACCGGTCGGCACCGCCATCGTGCGCGTCGGCGCGCAGACGGTCGCGCTGACGGGCGCCAACCGTGCCGCACTGGCGGCCGCGGACGTCGAGATCGACACCGTGCACCTGCACCCGGGCCAGCACGCCGGCTATTTCCCCGGTGCCTCGCAGATCCACCTCGTCGCGCACGTCCGGCGCGACGACGGTCGTCTGATGGGTGCGCAGGCCGTCGGCGCCGACGGCGTCGACAAGCGGATCGACGTGCTCGCCACCGCCATCCGTGCCGGGTGGAGCGTCGAGGACCTCATCGATCTCGATCTGGCCTATGCGCCGCCGTACGGTTCGGCGAAGGATCCCGTGAACCTGCTCGGCATGGTGGGGGAGAACGTGCGCTCCGGCACGCTCCGCCTCTGGTACGCGCAGGAGCTCGAGGAGGTGCTCTCGTCGGCGCTCGTCCTCGACGTCCGGACGCCCGCGGAGCTCGCCGCCGGCCGGCTGCCGGACGTCCTGGCGATCCCGCACACGCAGCTGCGGGCCCGCCTCGACGAGGTCCGCGACGCCGCCGCCGGCCGCCCCGTGCGCGTGATGTGCCAGTCGGGCGTGCGCTCCGCGATCGCGCATCGGGTGCTCGCGCAGGCCGGGTTCGACTCGGCATCCCTCTCCGGCGGCATGCTGACGCTCCGCGCCGTCCTCGGCGACCGCGCGGGCACCCTGCTCGTGACCGATCGCACCGCCGTCTGAACCCCCCCACACCGACACCGAAAGACGAGGAGACCTCACATGTGCTCTGCCGTGACGTGCACCACCTGCGGAAAGACGACCTGGGCCGGCTGCGGCCAACACGTGGACCAGGTGATGCGCAACGTCCCCGCCGCGCAGCGCTGCGCCGGACACGGGACCGACAGCGGATCGGGCTTCTTCTCCCGACTGTTCTCCCGCTGATGGCGACCTCGACGCACGACCCCGCCGCCCAGCGCAAGATCGCCAACCGGCTGCGCCGCGCCCGCGGGCAGCTGGACGCCGTGATCGCGGCCGTGGAGGAGGGGCGGCCCTGTCGCGACGTCGTCACGCAGCTGGCGGCCGTCTCCCACGCCCTGGACCGCGCGGGCTTCGCGATCGTGTCGACCGCGCTGCGCGAATGCCTCACCGATCCGGCCGCCGCCGAGATCGAGGACGGCCTCACGACGGAGGAGCTGGAGAAGCTCTTCCTCATGCTCGCCTGACGGCCGATCGATGCGGTCTTCGGCGCCGGAGACTGGCAGACTGGACCGGCATACCCGCCGACTCGCGGGGTGCGGTCCGCCGTAGTGTAACGGCAGCACGACAGCCTTTGGAGCTGTGAGGTTCAGGTTCGAATCCTGGCGGCGGAGCATGACAGAGAACACGTGGGACGCGTCCCTGGCCGTCGTGATCCTCGCCGCCGGGCAGGGGACGCGCATGCGATCCGCGCTTCCGAAGGTGCTGCATCGCATCGGCGGGCGTCCGCTCGTGGGCCACGTCCTCGACACGGCGCGCGACCTCTCCGCCGCGCACGTGCTGGTCGTCGTCCGGCACGAGCGCGACCTGGTCGCCGACGCCGTCACCGGCATCTCACCCGAGGTCGTCGTCGTCGATCAGGACGAGGTGCCCGGGACGGGCCGCGCGGTCGAGGTCGCGCTGGCCGCGGTGCCGGCCTTCGACGGCGACGTCCTGGTGCTCTCGGGCGACGTCCCGCTGCTGGACGCGCCGACCCTCAGCGCCCTCGTCCGCGATCACCGCGACTCGGGCGCCAGCGCGACGCTGCTGTCGGCGGTGCTCGACGACGCGACCGGCTACGGCCGCGTCATCCGCGCGACCGACGGTACCGTCGAGCGCATCGTCGAGCAGAAGGACGCGACGGCGGCCGAGGCGGCCGTGACCGAGATCAACGCCGGCGTCTACGTCTTCCGCTCCGCCGCCCTCCGCAGGCATCTGGCCCGCGTGGGCACTGACAACGCGCAGGGCGAGAAGTACCTCACCGACGTCATCGGGCTCGCCCGTGCCGCCGGGGAGCAGGTGGTCGCCTCGATCGTGGCGGACGTCGCCCTCACGCTCGGCGTCAACGATCGCGCCCAGCTCGCCGAGGCGGGGCGGCTGCTCAACGCCCGCACCGTGCGCCGCTGGCAGCTCGAGGGCGCGACCATCCAGGACCCGGCGACGACGTGGATCGACGTGACGGCGACCCTCGCCCCCGACGTCACCGTGCTGCCGAACACCCACATCCTGCGGGCGACGGCGGTGGCCGCGGGCGCCACGATCGGCCCGGACACGACGCTGGAGGACTGCGAGGTCGGCGAGAACGCGGTCGTGCGCCGCGCCGACGCGACGCTTGCCGTGATCGGCGCGGGCGCCACGGTGGGCCCCTTCGCCTACCTCCGACCCGGCACCGTGCTGGCCGCCGGCGGCAAGATCGGCACGTTCGTCGAGACCAAGAACTCCACCATCGGCGAGGGCAGCAAGGTGCCGCACCTGTCGTACATCGGCGACACGACCATCGGTCGCGGGGTGAACCTCGGCGCCGGCGCGATCACGGCCAACTACGACGACATCGCCAAGCACCGCACCGAGATCGGTGACGAGGTGCACTCCGGCTCGCACAACGTGTTCGTCGCGCCCGTTAGGATCGGAGACGGCGCCAAGACCGGAGCCGGCGCGGTGATCCGCAAGGATGTCCCGCCCGGAGCCCTCGCCTTGAGCGTTGCCCCTCAGCGCAACGTCGAGGGGTGGGTTGAGAACCACCGACCGGGAACGGCCGCGGCGGCAGCTGCCGCGCAGTCCCGGTCTGCACAGGAAGCGGACGATGGCGCGCAAGAAGCACACGGTTGATCTGGACGTCGAGCGCGGGATCGCCCCGGGACTCGTCGCCAAGACCAAGAAGCGTCTGGTCGTCGCGAGCGGAAGCTCCCACCCGACCCTGTCCCACGACGTCGCCGCGGCCCTCGGCACCGAGCTCGTCCCGACCGAGCACCGCACGTTCGCGTCGGGGGAGATCCTGACGCGGTTCGAGGTGTCGATCCGCGGATGCGACGCGTTCATCATCCAGTCCTTCGGGCCTCCCGTGAACGAGTGGCTCATGGAGCTGCTGATCATGCTGGATGCCGCCAAGCGGGCATCCGCCAAGCGCATCACGGTCGTCGCGCCCTACTATCCGTACTCGCGCCAGGACAAGAAGGGACGCGGCCGCGAGCCGATCAGCGCCCGTCTCGTCGCCGACCTGCTGAAGACGGCGGGTGCCGACCGGGTCATGAGCGTCGACCTGCACGCCGCGCAGATCCAAGGGTTCTTCGACGGCCCCGTCGACCACCTGTTCGCCAAGCCCGTGCTGCTCGACTACTTCCAGAAGAGCCTGTCGCCGGAGGACCGCGAGAAGCTGACCGTCGTCTCGCCCGACACGGGACGTGTGCGCGTCGCCGACCAGTGGTCGGACTCGCTGGGGGCGCCGCTGGCGATCATCCACAAGCGGCGCGATCCGAACGTGGCCAACCAGGTGACGGTCAACGAGATCGTCGGACATGTCGAGGGTCGCGTCTGCCTGCTGGTGGACGACATGATCGACACCGGCGGGACGATCGTGAAGGCCGCCCAGGCGCTCAAGGCGAACGGCGCCGAGCGCGTCATCGTCGCCGCCACGCACGCCGTGTTCAGCGACCCCGCCACGCAGCGCCTGCAGGATGCCGCCATCGACGAGGTCGTCGTCACCGACACGATCCCGCTGCCCCCCGAGAAGCGTTTCCCGGGACTGACGATCCTGCCGATCGCCCCGCTGCTCGCGCGCGCGATCAAGGAGGTCTTCGAGGACGGCTCCGTCACGAGCATGTTCGACGGCGCCGCCTGAGTCGGCATCCGCCGTGTTTTCCCCCGCCGCGCGGACGGCGAGTCGGGCGCGCACCTTCTAGGATCGCGCTATGACCCTTCCCACCGTCGACGCCGAGTTCACCGTCGCAGGCCCGCACGCACGTGAGGTCGACGAGGTGCGGCGCGCGCTGCGCGTCGACGACGCCGGCCTGACCACGTCCGAAGCGACGTCGCGACTCGACGTCGTCGGGCCGAACCTCCTGCCCGAGCCCCAGCGGACCCCCGCGTGGCTCCGTTTCCTGTCGCATTTCAACGACACCCTCATCTACATCCTGCTCGCCGCCGCCGCCATCAAGGCGGTGATGGGCGACTGGCTCGACTTCTGGGTGATCATGGCGGTCGCGATCATCAACGCCGTCATCGGCTACGTGCAGGAGGGGCGCGCCGAGAAGGCCTTGGCGGGCATCCGCGGCATGCTCTCGTCCGATGCGACCGTGCGTCGCGACGGCCGGTGGGCGACGGTGCCGGCGGCCGATCTCGTGCCGGGCGATCTCGTGCGACTCATGCCGGGCGACAAGGTCCCCGCCGACGTGCGGCTGGCGGAGGCGACCCAGCTGCGGATCGACGAGGCGGCGCTGACCGGCGAGTCGGTGTCGTCGTCGAAGGACCGCGCCCCCGTCGCCGGCGACGCCGGCGTGGGCGACCGCTCGTCGATGGCCTTCTCCGGGACCATCGTGACGGCCGGACAGGGCCTCGGCATCGTGACGGGCACGGGCTCGTCCACCGAGATCGGCAAGATCCAGGCGCTCGTCGGCGACGCCGGATCGCTCGACACGCCGCTCACCACCCAGCTGAACGCCTTCGGCCGCAAGCTCACGCTGGTGATCCTCGGCATGGCGCTGACGATGATGGTCATCGGCCGCTACCTCCACCAGATGCCGCTGCCCGAGCTGGTGTCGGCGACCATCGGCTTCGCCGTCGCCGCGATCCCCGAGGGCCTGCCCGCCCTCGTCACCATCACGCTGGCGATCGGCGTGCAGCAGATGGCGCGGCGCCACGCGATCACGCGCAAGCTCCCCGCGGTGGAGGCCCTCGGGTCGGTGACCACCGTGTGCTCCGACAAGACCGGCACGCTCACCAAGAACGAGATGACCGTCCGCACGATCGTCACGCCCGTCGCACGCTACGAGGTGTCCGGCCTCGGCTACGACCCCGCCGGCGACATCGCGCCGGCCGGCGGCGCCGATCTCGCGGCCCTCCTCGCCGTCGCCGACCTGTGCAACGACGCGTCCCTCGAGCGCGTCTCCGCGGGAGCGGATGCCGAGCGGGCCGGCGCCGCCGGCTGGGCGCTGGTCGGAGAGCCCACCGAGGGCGCGCTGAAGGTCGTCGCGATGAAGGGGGGAACGGACACCGCCGGCACGCGCCGTATCGGCGTCGTGCCCTTCGACTCGGCCCACAAGTTCATGGCGACCCTCAACGAGAGCGCCGACGGCTCGCGCGCGATCCTGGTCAAGGGCGCGCCCGACCGCCTCCTGGACCGCGCACTGACCCAGCGCGGGGCCGATGGCTCGGAGCCGCTCGACCGCGGCTTCTGGGAGCGGGCGGTCGATGAGCTCAGCGGGCAGGGCCTGCGCGTGCTCGCCGCCGCACGCAAGCCCACCCGCGCCACCACCCTCGAGGTCGACGACCTCCAGGACCTGGAGCTCCTCGGGTTGTGGGGCATCGTCGACCCGCCGCGTCCCGAGGCCATCGCCGCCATCGCCGACTGCCATGCCGCCGGCATCCGCGTGAAGATGATCACCGGTGACCACGCCGGCACCGCCCGTGCGATCAGCCGCGAGATGGGTCTGGTCGCCGACGAGGACGCCCCGGTGCTGACCGGCGCCGAGCTGGAGGCGCTCAGCCAGGAGCAGCTGAAGGCCGTCGTGCGCGGGGTCGACGTGTTCGCCCGCACGAGTCCCGAGCACAAGATCCGTATCGTCCGCGCCCTGCAGTCGCACGGCGAGGTCGTCGCGATGACCGGCGACGGCGTCAACGACGCTCCCGCGCTCACCCGTGCCGACGTCGGCATCGCGATGGGCATCAAGGGCACCGAGGCGACGAAGGAGGCCGCCGAGATCGTCCTGGCCGACGACAACTTCGCGACGATCCGCAGCGCCATCGCCGAGGGACGGCGCATCTACGACAACCTCCGCAAGTCGGTCGTCTTCCTGCTGCCGACCAACGGCGCGCAGTCGCTGGTGATCCTCGTCGCCGTGCTGTTCGGCCTGACCCTCCCGCTGACACCCGTCCAGGTGCTGTGGGTGAACATGGTGACCGCCGTCACCCTGTCGCTCGCGCTCGCCTACGAGCCGGCCGAGCGCGGGATCATGACCCGTCCGCCGCGCGCCACGGGCGGATCCATCGTGTCGGCCCGAGAGCTCGGTTTCGTGCTCTCGGTGTCGCTGCTGATCGGCGGCGCGACGCTCGCGGTCTTCGCCCTCTCGCTTGCGCGCGGCTCGGACGTCGACGTCGCGCGCACGGAGGCCGTCGCGATGCTCGCGTTCGGTCAGCTGGCGTTCCTGCTCAACTGCCGCTTCCTCGGGCGATCGAGCCTCACGGTGGACGTCCTGCGCGGCAACCCGGTCATCTGGTGGTCGGCGCTCGCTCTCATCGTGCTCCAGGTGCTGTACACCTACCTGCCGTTCCTCAATGGGCTGTTCGGCTCCGAACCCCTGGATGCGGTGGGCTGGATCCTCCCGGTCGGCATGTCGGTCGCGGTGTTCTTCGCGGTGGAAGGGCTCAAGGCGCTGCGGCGTCGGTCGGGCCCGGACGTCGCGGCGGTGCGCTGAGCGCGCGTCTTTCAATGCGAATGCATAGGCAACGCCTGGCAGACGCCAACCCGGCCCCCGCTACCGTGGAACTGCCACCGCGATGCGCCCCCGTGCATCTGAAGCGGCAGGGCACGACAGAAGGAGGACCATCATGATCCGCACCACCGCCGTACCCCGTTCCGTCCGCGCCGGCGCCGCCGCCGCGTCCGTCCTCGGCATGGTCGCCCTCGCGGGCTGCTCGGCCACGACGACGGCCGACGCGACGGCCAGCTCCACGCCGGAGAAGACGACCGCCGCCACGGCATCCGCGACGCCCTCGTCGACCGCCGCGGCGGAGTCGACCGCGTCCGACAGCGTCTACAAGGACGGCACGTACACCGCGGACGGCTCCTACTCGACCCCCGAGTCCGTCGAGACCATCTCGGTCACCGTCACCCTGGCCGACGACGTCATCACGAGCGTCGAGGTGTCGGGCAACCCCACCAAGCGCGAGTCGGAGCAGTACCAGAGCCAGTTCATCGGCGGGATCAGCAGCGAGGTCGTCGGCAAGAACATCGACGAGATCTCGGTGTCGCGCGTCGCGGGATCGTCGCTCACGAGCGGCGGGTTCAACACGGCCATCGCGGAGATCAAGTCCGAAGCGAAGGCGTGACGGCGACGCCGCCGCGCGGAGGCGACATGCTGGAGCGGGCCCGGTGGGAGTTCGAGGCGATCGGCACGCGGTGGCGGATCGACACGTCGGCGCCGCTCGCGCCGGCTCTCCGCACCGCGGTGAGCGCGCTCATCGACGACTTCGACCGGACCTGGTCCCGGTTCCGTCCGGATGCGCGGATCGCGCCCCTCGCGTCGGAGCCCGGCTCGATCCCGGCTCCCGCCGACGCCGCCGCGATGCTCGAGCTGTACGGCGCACTCAGCGAGTCCACCGAAGGGGCGGTCAACCCCCTCGTGGGCGACGCGCTCGCGCGCCGCGGCTATGACGCCCGCTACGGCCTCGTCGATCGCGGCGCGCAGTCGGCGCCGGCACGCTGGCGGGAACTGCTGACGTGGACCGACGGGACCCTGACGCTGCGGGAGGCCGCCACGATCGACGTCGGGGCGCTCGGGAAGGGACGCCTGGTCGATCTGGTGCTCGCGACCCTCGCCCCCCGCACCGACGGAGACGTCACGGTCGACGCGGGCGGCGACATCGCCCTCCGCGGCAGCGAGACCATCGCCCTGGAGCATCCCTTCGACGCCGCGCGTGCGATCGGCGTGTGGCACGTGACGGATGCGGCCCTGTGCGCGTCGGCGACGCAGCGCCGCGCCTGGCCGGGCGCGGACGGCGGCGGCCTGCACCACGTCCTGGACGCCCGCACGGGGGAGCCGGTGCGGACGATCGCCGCCACGTGGGCGGTGGCGCCCGACGCGATGACCGCGGATGCCGCGGCGACCGCGCTCTTCTTCGACGGCGGACCGCGTTTCGCCCATGCCCACGGCGTCGCGTGGGTCCGCATGACCACCGACGGCCGCGTGGAGTGGTCGCCCGACAGTAAGGCAGAGTTGTTCCTGTGATGACCTCGCTGACCGCCGCCTGGAACCGCACCCTCGCGGTGCTCGGCCGCGTCTCCATGTACCGACTGGTCGTGCTCGCCCTCGCGGTGCTCGCGGCGATCTCGTTCGTGCTGTCGTTGTTCGGCGCGGTGGGGCCGTCGCCGTGGGAGCTGCTGGCCACCGTCGCCGTCCTCGCGCTGGCGTGTGCGGGCACGGATGCCGTCGCGCACCGCTTCCTCGGCAAGGACTGGCGCTGGGAGTCCTCCCTCATCACCGCGCTCATCCTGCTGTTCGTGCTCCGGCCCACGGTCGAGCCGCTGGGACTCGTGGGCGTCCTCGTGGCGGGCGTGGTGGCCTCGGCATCCAAGTACCTTCTGGTGTGGCAGGGGCGACACATCTTCAACCCGGCCGCCGTCGGCGCCACCGTCCTCACGATCCTCAGCGTCTGGCTTCCGGACCTCGGCGCCTCGGCCTGGTGGGTGGGATCCCCGTTCCTCGCCGGCCCGGTGATCCTGCTCGGACTGGTGGTGCTCGTGCGCACCGAGAAGGTGCGCATCATCACGCTGTTCCTGCTGATCGCGGTCGCGGTCGCGTTCGTGCGCACATCGGTGCAGTACCAGCAGGCGGGACTCGCGCTCGACACCGGCACCGTCTTCTGGAACATCCTGTGGTCGTCGCCGTTCCTGTTCCTCGGCGCCTTCATGCTGTCCGAGCCGCTCACCCTCCCGCCCCGCCGCTGGCAGCAGTTCGCCGTGGCGGCGCTCGTGGGCGTGCTGGCCGGCTGGCCCATCGACATCGGCGACGTCAGCCTCGGCCAGGAGCGCGCGCTGCTCATCGGCAACCTCCTCGCGTTCGCCTTCGCCGCCCGCACGGCCGTCCGCCTCACGTTCCAGGACCGCGTGGCGCTGACGCCGACGGTGCGCGAGCTCTCGTTCCGTGCCGAGCGGCGCTTCCGCTTCGTGTCGGGGCAGTACCTCGAGCTCGAGGTGCCGCACCCGCGCCCCGACGCGCGCGGCACGCGGCGGGAGTTCAGCATCGTCTCGGCCCCCGAAGAGCTCCCGGAGGTGCGCATCGCACTGCGGGAGGGATCGCAGTCCAGCTACAAGAAGGCGCTCGCCCTCGTCGAGCCCGGCCAGAGGCTCGCCGTCACCGGCGTCTGGGGCGATTTCGTCCTGCCGGCGCGGCCGTCCGCCCCCGTCCTGATGGTCGCCGCGGGCATCGGCGTGACGCCGTTCGTGTCCCAGCTGCGTCACCTGCGCCTGTCCGGCGAGGACCGTGACGTCGTCTTCGTCTACGTCGCCTCGGATGCCGAGGAGCTCGCGTTCCGCAGCGACCTGGAGGACGCCGGCATCCCCGTGATCGTCTTCACGCGCAACGAGCCCTCCACCCTGCCGCCGCACTGGCGCTGGGCCCGCGGCGTCCGACTCGACGCCGACGGCCTGCTCGAGGTGGTTCCCGACCTCGCTGCGCGCCATGCCTACATCTCGGGGCCGCCGCGTCTCATCGCCGATCTCGCGCCCGCGCTCGAGAAGGCGCGCTCCCTGACGACGGACGCCTTCTCCGGCTACTGAGCCCCGGCCGCGAGCCGGCCGCCCCGTCTCGGGCGGGTACGTGAGCCGCCCGCGCGCGGGTCAGCTCGCGGCGAGCGGGCGCGACCAGGCGACCTCTCGGCTCAGCCGTCCGGTCTGCTGGAACATACGCACCTGATGGGTGTCCGCGAACGTCGCGACGAGCTCGTCGCGGTCGGCCGGCTCGAAGCCCAGGCTCTGCCAGAACGGGCCCGACCGGCGGCTGAAGAGCCACGCCCTCCGGGCGCCCTCCGCGACGGCACGCTCGAGCGCGAAGCGCGCCAGCGCGGTGCCGCGACCACGGGAACGCCGCGTCGGGCCGACGGCGACGCTGCGGATCAGTGCATGACGGCCGTCGCCGCTGATCTCGTAGCCGACGCTGCCGACGATCGCACCCGTCCCGTCGCGTTCGAGCCACAATCGCACGCTCGGTGCGTCCAGTCCGCTCAGCGTGAGGTCCACCGCTGTGAGGAAGGCCGTCAGCGCCCCGACATCAGCCGCACGGCACCGCTCGAGATCCACGCACTAAGTCAACCAGTCGTGACCGTGAGGAGGCGAACCGGGATGCCGGGCGCCGCTCGCGGATGTCGCCGTCAGGCGGCGTCGACGGCGGTCGAGGCGCCCTCCGCCCCGGGGGTGGCGGGCCGCGCCGGCAGGCGCACCTCGAACACCGTCCGGCCCGGCACGCTGTCGACCGTGATCGTGCCGTGATGGGCCGTCACGATCGCCTGCGCGATCGAGAGTCCCAGCCCCGTCCCGCCCGTCTGCCGGGCGCGTGAGGTGTCGGCGCGCGAGAACCTCTCGAACAGCTCTCCCGCGATCTCCGGGGCGATGCCGGGGCCGTCGTCGGCGACCTGCACGACGGCCTCGCCGTCGACGAGCGCGATGGATGCGGTGACGGTGGTGCCGGCGGGGGTGTGGACGCGCGCGTTGGTCAGGAGGTTCGCGATCACCTGGTGCAGGCGCATGGCGTCGCCGGCGACGACCACGGGTTCCTCCGTGGCATCGAGCTGCCACTGGTGCTCGGGGCCGGCCACCTGCGCGTCGGCGACGCCGTCCAGCACGACACGTGTCAGATCGACCGCGCCGTAGACGAGCTCCTTGCCCTCGTCCAGGCGCGCGAGCAGCAGGAGATCCTCGACCAGGGCCGTCATCCGCAGAGACGCCGACTGGATGCGCTCCAGGCTGTGCTCCGACTGTTCGGCGCTGACGGCGACCTGCGTCGCGGTCGCGGCGTCGCCGGCCGCCTGGACCGTCCGCAGAGAGCGCAGCGACAGCTCGGAGTACCCGCGGATGGCGGCGAGCGGGGTGCGCAGCTCATGGCTCGCGTCGGCGACGAAGGCGCGCATGCGCTCCTCGTTGCGCTGGCGCGCGGTCAGCGAGACATCGACGTGATCGAGCAGCGAGTTCAACGCCGCGCCGACCCGACCGATCTCGTCGCTCGCATCGGCCTCGGTCGCCGGGACGCGCTCCGTGATGGTCACGTCGCCCGAGTCCAGTCGCTGGGCCGCCACCCGGGTGGCGGTCGCCGCGACGGCGCGCAGCGGTCGCAGCGAGTGTCGGATCACGATCGCGATGACCGCCGCCAGCAGGAGCAGGCCGCCCGTCGTGACCAGGGCGACGGTCGTGAGGATCTGGGCGATCGTCGAGCTGATGGACGACAGCGGCAGCCCGACGGCGATGACGTAGTTGTTGCCGGCGCGGGTCGTGAACAGACGGTAGGCGCCGAGGTCGTCGACGGTGGCGGTCGTCGCGGGAGAGGTGTCGAAGGCGGTCACGATCTGCTGCACCTGGGCGTCGGTGAGCTGGTTGACGGTGTTGCCGTCGAGGTAGGCCCCGTCGAGGGCAGTGGGGGAGCGCACGACCAGCAGGACGCCGGGGGTGCGCACGCGGGCGTCCTGGAGGACGCTCAGCGCCGTCTCGACCGAGCCGTAGTCGGAGTGCGGACCGACCAGCTGCGCACTCACACTGCCGGCGGCGTCGCGCACCTGGGTGTCGAGCTGACCGGACAGGATGTTGCCGAGCAGCGCGCTCGTGGCCAGGCCGATCATCGCCAGGATGAGGGTCACCATGCCGACGACGGCCGTGATCAGGCGGGTCTGCAGGCTCCAGCGCCGGCGCACGTGACGCCCGGGGGATGAGGGGGTCGTGGCGCTCACTGAGGGGCTTTGATCATGTAGCCGACGCCGCGGACGGTGTGGATGAGCGGCTCGCGTCCGGCGTCGATCTTCTTGCGGAGGTAGGAGATGTAGAGCTCGACGACCGACGAGCGACCGCCGAAGTCGTAGTTCCAGACGCGGTCGAGGATCTGCGCCTTCGACACGACGCGACGCTGGTTGCGCATGAGGAAGCGCAGGAGCTCGAACTCCGTGGCGGTCAGCTCGATCTCCGCGTCGCCGCGCATGACCTCGTGCGAGTCCTCGTTGAGCGTCAGCTCGCCCACCCGGAGGATCGGGTCGGCCGTGCCGGCGGTCGCCGTGCCGGCTCGCCGCATGAGGCCGCGCAGACGTGCGACCACCTCTTCGAGGCTGAAGGGCTTTGTCACGTAGTCGTCGCCGCCCGCGGTGAGGCCCGCGACGCGGTCCGCCACGGCATCCTTCGCGGTGAGGAAGAGCACGGGCACGTCGTTGCCCGCGTGCCGCAGCCGCTGCAGCACCGACATGCCGTCCAGGTCGGGCATCATGATGTCGAGCACCATAGCGTCGGGGTCGAACTCGCGTGCCTGGGAGAGTGCGTCGTAGCCGGAACCGGCGGTACGGACGTCCCAGCCCTCCATCCGCAGCGCCATCGACAGCAGGTCGGTGAGCATCTGCTCGTCGTCGACGACGAGCACGCGGAGGGCCGAACCGTCGGGACGGTGGAGGGTGGGAGCGGCGGCGAGAGCGGTCATGGGTTTATTCTCGTGCCCCTCCTGTGAGGAACCTATGCCGAGCACTATGAGCCTGCTGTGTATCGCCGGCCCGCACTCATAGCTCCTGCCTAACCCGGACCGAGACGGCACATCGACGCCCCTCTTACCGTCGAGGCGTCGGCGTGGCCGCGCACACCGCAGCGGGCGCCAGAAGGGGACTCGATGTATTGGACATATCTGCGCCGCGAGCTGTCCGGCCGGAAGAAGCAGACGACGATCGTGGCCATCGGCCTCGCCGTCGCCGTCGCACTGGTGATCATGGTCAACGCGCTGTCGGCGGGCATCCGGGACGCGCAGGCCGAAGCGCTGCAGTCGGTGTACGGCGTCGGCACCGACCTCACCGTCACGGGCGCCCAGGCCGAGCCGGGCTCGGGCGGCCCCGGCAGCGGCGGCCGCTTCGACTTCGGCGAGGGCGGCGGTCAGACCGGGACCGACGGCACGACGACCCTCAGCCAGTCGCGACTGGTCACCGACTTCGGACGCAGCACGCTGGACGCCTCGGTGCTGGAGACGGTGGCGGATGTCGACGGGGTGTCGGCCGCCACGGGTGCGCTCAGCCTGACGAACATGACCTTCAGCGGCGAGCTGCCGCAGGCGCCCTCCGACGCCGGCACCGGTGACGGCACCGGGACGATGCCCGAGCAGGGGCAGGGCGGCCAGGGTGGCCAGGGCGGCGGCGGCTTCGGCGGCGGGTCGTTCGGCGTCGATTCCTTCACGGTGCTCGGCATCGACCCGTCCGCGACGGCGGTCGGACCGCTCTCGGCGGTCTCGCTGAGCGACGGGCGTGCCCTCGACTCCAGCGACGCCGGCTCCGACGTCGCCGTGCTGGATGCCACCTACGCCGCGACCGCGGACGTCGCCGTCGGCGGCACGATCGACATCGGCGGCACGAGCTTCGAGGTCGTCGGCATCGTGGCGTCCGCCTCCTCGTCGGCCGACACGGCGGCGAACGTCTACATCCCCCTCGACGTGGCCCAGACGCTGTCCGGCGCGGGCGACGTGGTGTCGACCGTGTACGTCCAGGCGACCTCCAGCGATCGCATCGCCGACGTGCAGACGGCTCTGGCCGCCGTGCTGCCGGACGCGACCGTGAGCTCGCAGTCCGAGCTCGCCTCGACCGTCTCCGGCTCCCTCTCGAGCGCGAGCTCGCTCATCACGAGCCTCGGGACGTGGCTGTCGATCATCGTGCTCGCCGTCGCCGTCGCCCTGGCCGTGCTGTTCACGATCTCCGGCATCTCGCGTCGTACGCGTGAGCTGGGAACGCTCAAGGCGATCGGCTGGTCCAACTCGCGCGTCGTCGGCCAGGTCGCGGGGGAGTCGATGGTGCAGGCGCTGATCGGCGGTATCGCCGGTGTCGTGCTCGGCCTGATCGGCGTGGTCATCATCAACGTCATCGCGCCCACGATCTCCTCCACGCCCGCGACGACGACGGGCGGGCGAGGCCCCGGCGGCATGGGACAGGCCCCGGGAGGAGGCCAGGGCGGGTTCGGTCAGCTCGCACAGACCGCCACCGACATCGTCCTGCACGCGCCCCTCTCGGTCTGGATCATCGCGCTCGCGCTCGGCCTCGCCGTGGCCGGCGGCCTCGTCGCCGGTGCCTTCGGCGGATGGCGCGCGGCCCGCCTGAGCCCCGCCGAGGCACTGCGAGCCGTCTCGTGAACGCCACCGCCTCCCACCCCACCGACCCCCGTAACGAAGAGAGCTCCGACATGACCCTCATCGACCCGACCGTCGGGAGCGCCGCCGACCCCGCCGGCGCGCCCGCCTACCGGCTGACCGCCGTCACGAAGACCTACCGACAGAAGGGGCGCGAGGTCCAGGCGCTCCGGGGCGTCGACCTCGAGATCCCCGTCGGCGAGTTCGTGACCATCCAGGGCCCGACCGGGGGCGGGAAGTCGACCCTCCTGCAGCTGCTGGGGGCGCTCGACACGCCGACCACCGGGAGCGTCGTCATCGGCGAGACCGACCTGGCCTCGGCATCCGGCGCGGACCTGGAGCGCCTGCGCGCGCACGAGATCGGCTTCGTGTTCCAGGCGTTCAACCTCATCCCGACGCTGACCGCGGCGGAGAACGTCGCGATGGGCCTCGAACCGCTCGGACTCGACCGGGCCGAGCGCGACGTGCGGGTCGCCGAGGCGCTCGCCCACGTGGGGCTGTCCGACCGCGGCGCCCACCGCCCGGGTGAGCTGTCCGGCGGTCAGCAGCAGCGCGTCGCGATCGCGCGCGCCATCGCGAAGCGCCCCCGCGTGCTGCTCGCGGACGAGCCCACGGGCAATCTCGACGAGCACATGCGCGACGAGATCCTCGTGGTGCTCGAGCAGCTCAATGCGGAGGGGCTGACGCTGGTCATGGTGACGCACGACTCCGCGGTCGCGAAGCGCGCACGCCGTCGGTTGCGCCTGGAGAAGGGGACCGTCCGCGACATCAGCCGCTGACGCGCGACGCACCGGGGCGGGGCCTAGGGTGGCTCTCATGGCCCAGCCCCAGTGCGTCGTCTACGACGGCGGCATCGCCCACCCGATCGATGCCTCCCCGGCCGAGGCGCTCGCCGAGGCGCGCCGGCGCGGGGGGATGCTGTGGATCGGGCTGACCGCACCGACCGACGACGACGTGCACGAGCTCGCCGAGGTGCTCCACCTGGAGCGCCTCGGCGTCGCCACGGCCCTCCGCACGCATCAGCGGTCGAAGCTGGAGCGCTTCGGCGACCACCTGTACGTCGTCGTCCAGCCCTCCCAGTACGACGACACCACCGAGACGGTGCAGTGCCGAGAGGTGGACCTCTTCGTGGGCGCCGACTTCTTCGTCGTGATCTCCGGCGACGGCGCGGTCGACGTCGACCGGCTGCGCGCGCTGCTCGACGAGCATCCCGACATCGCCGCGCGCGGCCCGCTGGGCGTGCTCTGGGGGACCTTCGAGTACGTCACCCGGGGCTACCGCGACGTGATGGACGGCATCGAGCACGACATCGACGAGATCGAGGAGGAGCTGTTCGGCGAGGACGAGGGCGTGTCCCGGCGCATCTTCGCCCTGCAGCGCGAGGTGATCGACCTGCGACACGCGACGGCGCCGCTGCCGGCCATCATGGACAGGCTCGAGCACTACGTCGCCCTCCGGACGCCGAATGGCGAGGCACCCGGCTACCGCGAGCTCGCCGACCGGGCCCGGTACATCGACGCGCGGGTCGCGGCGTTCCGCGAGACCCTCGACAACGCGCTGACGATCCACGCGACGCTCGTCGACCAGCGTCGCAACGATCAGATGAGCGAGATGACGCGCCGGAGCATCGAGCAGAACGACCAAGTCAAGAAGATCTCGTCGTGGGCGGCGATCGGCTTCGCGCCGACGCTCGTCGCCGGCATCTACGGCATGAACTTCCAGCACATGCCGGAGCTGGCGTGGCCCTGGGGGTATCCGTTCGCCCTCGGGCTGATGGCGGCCGTGAGCGCGGGGCTCTACGTGGTCTTCAAGAAGAAGGACTGGCTCTAGGCGTCTCGGCTCACGGCTGCGCCGCGCGCTCGACGACCGGTGGTTGCCGTCCCGGTCGTTGAGCGCGCGCAGCGGGTCGAAACGCCCCGCTCAGCCGCGTCGCCCGCCTCAGTGGGTGTCTTCGGCCTCGATCTCGGTGCGGTCGCCGGACCACAGCGTGTGGAAGGTGCCGGGCTTGTCGATGCGCTTGTAGGTGTGCGCTCCGAAGAAGTCGCGCTGACCCTGGATGAGCGCCGCCGGCAGACGCTGTGCGCGCAGGCCGTCGTAGTACGCGAGCGACGACGAGAACGCGGGCGCCGGGATGCCGGCGGCGGCGGCCCGCGCCACGATGGTGCGCCAGGCATCCTGCGCACGCGTGAGCGCGTCGACGAAGTACGGCGCCGTCAGGAGCACCGCGAGGTCGGGCTCGGCGGCGTAGGCGTCGGCGATGCGGTTGAGGAACTGGGCGCGGATGATGCAGCCGGCGCGCCAGATCTTGCTGACCGCGCCGAGGTCGATCGACCAGTCGTAGTGCGCGGCGCCGGCGCGGATCTCGTCGAAGCCCTGCGAGTAGGCGACGATCTTCGAGGCGTAGAGGGCCAGGCGCACCTGCTCGATGAACGCGTCGGCCTCCGCGCCGCTCAGGGGCGCGGCGCCGTCGTCGTCCGGCCCCGGAAGGCCTCCGGAGATCGAGCGCTGCTCGGGGTGGCTCGACAGCGACCGGGCGAACACCGCCTCGGCGATGCCCGAGACGGGCACACCGAGGTCGATCGCCGTCTGCACGGTCCAGCCGCCGGTGCCCTTGGCGCCGGCCTGGTCGAGGATGACATCCACCAGCGGCGCACCGGTCTCGGCATCCACCTGGCGCAGCACCTCGGCCGTGATCTCGATGAGGTAGCTCTCGAGCTCGCCGGTGTTCCACTGCGCGAACACGTCGGCGATCTCGGCGGGGGTCTTGCCGGTCGCGCGACGGATGAGGTCGTAGGCCTCGGCGATGAGCTGCATGTCGGCGTACTCGATGCCGTTGTGCACCATCTTCACGAAGTGGCCGGCGCCGTCGTGACCGATGTGGGTGACGCACGGCTCGCCCTCGGCGACCGCCGCGATGGAGCGGAGGATGGGGCCGAGCGTGACCCACGCCTCGTCGGGACCGCCGGGCATGAGCGACGGGCCGAGGAGGGCGCCCTCCTCACCGCCCGAGACGCCCATGCCGACGAAGTTGAACCCGCGCTCGCGCACGGCCTTCTCGCGACGGATGGTGTCGGTGAACAGGGCGTTGCCGCCGTCGATGATGATGTCGCCGGGCTCGAAGACGTTTATGAGCTCGTTGATGACCGCATCGGTCGGGCCGCCGGCCTTGACCATGATCAGCGCCGTGCGCGGCTTCTGCAGGCTGGCGGCGAACTCCTCGTAGGAGAAGGCGGGCACGAAGCCGGCTTCGGGGTGCTCGGCGACGAGCTCATCGGTCTTGGAACGCGACCGGTTGAAGACGGCGACGGTGTTGCCCTCGCGCGAGGCGAGGTTGCGGGCGAGGTTCGAGCCCATCACCGCGAGCCCGACGACTCCGATGTTGGCCGTGGGCGACACGGGCGTGGTGGTCTCGGCAGCGGTCTGTTCGGGCACGTCGAACTCCTCAGGGATCAGTCGGGGATTCACAAGTCAGCGTAGTCCGCCGCGGGGGTCGTCGGCGCAGCATGACGACGGGCGGTGAGCCGACGCGTCACCGAGATGTCCCGGTCGCCGAGTCCCTCCGCGACGATCTCGTCGAAGATGTCGCGCAGGGCGGGCAGCAGAGCGGGGTGGATGCCGGTGGCCCCGGCCACGTCGGCGGCGAAGCCGAGATCCTTCACCATGTATTTGGCGGCGCCGGAGGGGGAGTCGTCGCCGGAGACCAGTCGGTGCCGCCGGCTGGTGAGGAGGTTCGAGCCCGCGTAGCCGCCGGACAGGAGCGCCCACAGGGCGTCCAGATCCAGCCCCGACCGCGCGGCGAGCTCGGTCGCCTCGCCGAGGGCCGTGATGGTCGCCGCGACGACGAGCTGGTTGCACGCCTTGGCGACCTCGCCGGCGCCCAGCGGTCCGAGATGCACGGCGCGCCCGCAGGGAGCCAGGAGCGCCGCCGCGCGGGCCGCGTCGTCGCCGGCGCCGCCGATCATGATGGACAGGGTGCCGTCTTCCGCGCCGTCCGCCCCGCCGGAGACGGGACAGTCCACGACCCGGATCGCCCCGCCGCTGGTCCGATGGAGACGCTCGGCGAGCGCGCGCACGCCGGTGGGCGACGAGGTCGAGCCGATCATCAGCAGCAGGGCGTCCGCGCCGGCGAGCAGCCCGTCCTCGCCGTCCAGGACGGCTTCCAGCTCGGGGAGGTCGGGGAGCATCACGAGGATCGCGTCGCTGCGGGCCGCGAGCTCGCGCGGTGTCGCGACGAGCGTGGCACCGCCGGCCTCGAGGTCGGGGCGCGGGGATCGCGTGAACACGCTCAGGGATCCGCGGGCGTGCAGCAGGCGACGCGCCATCGGCGCTCCCATCGCGCCCACACCGATCACGCCGAGGCGGACGTTCTCGTCATCGAGAGGAAGGGTCATGGAGGCCACGATAGCGGCTGTCCAACAGGATGGACAATGTTCAACAAAGTGGACGTGCGATAGAGTGGTGATCACGCCCACCCGATGAAGGGATCACGCATGTCGGACACGTCGATGGAGATCACCCCGTCCCCCGATGCGGGGTCCCCGACGGCCCCGTCGCTGCGCGCCGTCGCCGCCGTGCCGCTGCGGGAGGAGCTCTGCCGCCTCATCGAAGCGCTCGAGCCGCGCGTGCAGCTGGTGCGCGATCACGAGCTGGTCCCCCCGATGCGCGGTCCGGCCGACTGGTCGGGCGATCCGTCCTTCCGGCGCACGCCGGCCCAGCAGGAGCGCTACGAGCGCATGGTGGACTCGGCCGACGCGCTGTTCGGCATCCCCGACGTCGAGCCGGCGGCCCTGGCGCGCACCGTCGCCGCCAATCCGCGTCTGCGCTGGGTGATGACCACCGCCGCCGGCGGCGGTGCGCAGGTGCGCGCGGCGCAGCTGGCGCCCGAGGCGCTGGAGCGGATCGTCTTCAGCACCACCGCGGGCGTCCACGGTGCGGCGCTGGCCGAGTTCGCCGTCTTCGGCATCCTCGCCGGGGCGAAGGACCTGCCGCGGCTGCAGCGCGATCAGGCCGCGCGGGAATGGCCGTCGGCGCGCTGGGAGATGCGCCACCTGGACGAGCTCACCGTGCTCGTCGTCGGGCTGGGGGGCATCGGCTCCGCCTGCGCGGAGCGCTTCCACGCGCTCGGTGCGCGTGTCTGGGGGACGACGCGCTCGGGAGAGCCCGTCGCCGGCGTCGATCGGCTCGTGCCGCTCGACGAGCTCGCCGACGCGGTGGCGCAGGCGGATGCCGTCGTCGTCACCCTTCCCGGAACGGAGCAGACGCACCACCTCATCGACGCGCGCATCTTCGCCGCGGCGCGCCCCGGACTCCTCCTGGCCAGCGTCGGGCGCGGCAGCGTCATCGACGAGCGTGCGCTGCTCGCAGCGCTCGATGACGGCACGGTCGCCTTCGCGGCTCTCGACGTGTTCGAGGTCGAGCCCCTTCCGCGCGAGTCCCCGCTCTGGTCGCACCCGCGCGTGCTGGTGAGCCCCCACACGGCGGCACTGAGCCGTCGCGAGGAGGAGCGCATCGCGCGGCGGTTCGCGTCGGATGCGACGCGGCTGCTCGATGGCGCGCCGATGCACGCGGTTGTCGATACGGTCGAGTTCTACTGACGTCCGCGCGTGCCGGCGGACTCCGCGCGAAGGAGGACCATGAGCGACGACCTCGATGACCGCGCCGGACGCGACCCTGCGCCCGCCGTGACCCGCAGCATCCGCCTGCTGGAGCTTCTGGCCGAGGCGCGCCGACCGCTCAACCTCACCGAGATCGCCGGGGGGCTGGGGCTGGCGAAATCGTCGACCGCGAACCTCTGCCTCGCGCTGGAGGCGGCGCGCATGATCGAGCGCGGTGCCCAGGGGTACCGCCTCGGACTGCGCACCGCCGAGCTGGGCGGCGCCTTCGCCGCGCAGTTCAACCAGGTGCGGGAGTTCTACGACATCTGCGACGCCTCGCCGGTGCTCGCCGGCGAGCTCGTGCAGATCGCGATCCTCGACGGTGCCGACGCCCTCTACATCGCCCGGCACGAGGGGTCGCGGTCGCTGCGCATCGGGACCCCGTTGGGCTCGCGGCTGCCCGCGGCCCTCAGCGCGACGGGGCGGGCGATGCTCTCCACGCTGACGGATGCCGAGGTGACGGCCCTCGTCGGTCGGGACGCGGTCTTCCCCCCGGTGACGCAGAACTCGACGCGCGATCTGGCGGGGCTGCTGAGCCGGCTCGTCGAGGCGCGCGAGCGCGGGTGGGCACTCGACGCCGAGGAGTCGTTCCCGGGCATCGTGGGCGTGGCCGTCCCGCTCGAGGGGTGGGCGCCGGGCGACCCGCAGCTCGCGATCGGTGTCGGCATCCCCGTCGCCGAGGCGACGCCGGAGCACGTCGACGCCGTCGCCGCGGCTCTCCGTGAGGTCGCGCGCCAGCTGACGAACCCGTTCAGCGCGGCCGCACGTCGCGGCTGACGACCTCGCGCCGGCCCGGGAAGCGGTCTTCTGCGCGCCGATTGCGTTCAACATATTGAACTATGTCCACTGGGTTGATACTCTGATCGCACACGCGGCCCAGCCGTGCCGATCAAAGGAGATGGCAGTGACAGAGCTTCGACCCCCCGTCACCGCGAGTGCGGCCGACGACCCCGAGTACGCGGCGAACCTTCGCCGGGCCACGCTGGCCTCCAGCATCGGCAGCGCGCTCGAGTACTTCGACTTCGCCCTCTACGGGCTGTCGACCGCGCTGATCTTCAACGTGCTCTTCTTCTCGCAGGACGACCCGGCGATGGCGACGGTGGCGGCGTTCGCGACCTTCGGCGTCGGCTTCGTCGCCCGCCCGTTCGGCGGCCTGTTCTTCGGCGTGCTCGGCGACCGCCTCGGGCGCAAGTGGGTCCTCGTCATCACGATCCTCCTGATGGGCGGAGCCTCCACCGCCATCGGCCTGCTGCCCACCTATGCGCAGATCGGCCTGTGGGCCCCGGCCCTCCTCGTGCTCATGCGCCTTCTGCAGGGCTTCGGCGCCGGCGCCGAGCAGGCGGGCGCGACCGTGCTCATGGCGGAGTACGCCCCGGTGCGCCGACGCGGCTTCTTCTCGGCGCTGCCGTTCATCGGCATCCAGGCCGGCACGCTGCTGGCCGCCGTGGTCTTCAGCCTGATCACCCTCCTGCCCGATGACCAGCTGCTCACGTGGGGGTGGCGCGTCCCGTTCCTGTGCTCGTTCGCCCTCATCCTCGTCGCTCTCTTCATCCGCATGCGCCTTCGCGAGACGCCGACGTTCGTCGAGCTGGAGAAGCATGAGCAGATCAACGACCGTCCGGTGCGGGAGATCTTCGGCCACGGCCTGCCGGGCGTGATCGTCGGCATCGGTCTGCGGATGGCCGAGAACGGCGGCTCGTACATGTTCAACACCCTCGCGCTCACCTTCTTCGTCGCCGTCGCCGGGCACAACGCCGACAAGAGCCTGCTGACCTGGGGCGTCACGCTGGGCTCGCTCATCGGCATCTTCACCGTCCCGCTGTCGGGCGCCCTGTCGGATCGGATGGGACGGCGCACCGTCTACCGGATGGGCTCGCTGTTCCTGCTCGCGTACGCCTTCCCCGCCTGGTGGCTGCTCACCCTCGGCAACCACGCGATCGCCATCGCGGTGATCGCCGTCGGCATCGGCTTCGGGGTGAACGTCATGCTCGGACCGCAGTGCGCGATGCTGCCCGAGCTGTTCGGCAACCGCCACCGCTACCTCGGCGTCGCGATGGCGCGCGAGCTGTCCGCGGTGCTCGCGGGCGGTCTGGCCGGCGTGCTGGGTGCCTACCTGATCGCCGTCAGCGGCGGCAACTGGGTGCTCCTCGGCATCTACATGGCCACGCTGGCCCTCATCACCACGGCCTCCACCTTCCTCGTCCCCGAGACGCTGCGGCGAGACCTCACGCGCCTGGACGACGCCGTGAAGGTGTCGCGCGACGAGTCGGGGGAGGGCGTGTCCTCCACGACCGTGACGATCCGGACGGTCCGCTGGTGACGCGGTCCGCGCGCCCGTCGGAGTTCGCGGGGGAGTCCGCGGCGGAGTTCCCGTGCTGATCGGTCGCGCCCGCATCGGAGGGGAGATCGTCGATGTGCGGTGGAGTCCCGACGGTCCGGTCCCGATCGGCCCGCCGTTCGCGGCCTTCGCGTCGGGGACGCTCCCGGTCGACACCGGCGCGCCGCGAGGGGACGCCGTGCTGCTGGCCCCGGCCGACCCGGGGGTGCTCGTCGGCATCGCGCAGAACGGTCCCGATCACGTCGCGCCCGTCCAGGCGTGGCTGAAGAGCCCTCGCACGGTGGTCGCCTCCGGCGTCGCGGTCCGCCTGCGCCGTGACGCGGGCCGCACGGTCGCGGAAGGCGAGATCGCGGTCGTGATCGGCCGCGACACCGCCGGTCTCACCGCGCAGACGGCGGGGCGCTATGTGCTGGGCGTGACCGCCGTGAACGATCTGTCCAGTCCCGATCGTGCGACGGTGGACGTGCGCAACTTCGAGTCCAAGTCGGGCATCGGCTACACGCCGCTCGGGCCGTGGATCGACACCGCGGCCGACATCGACCGCGTCGCGCTGCGTCTCGAGATCGGCGGCGCGGCGGTCGCCGAGACGGATGCCGCGGCCCTGCCGGTCCCGATCCGCGACTGCCTGGCCTACGTGGCGTCGTGGACGCCGCTCGGCCCCGGCGACGTCGTGATGATGGGGGCGCCGTTCAGTGCCGGTGAGGTGAGGCCGGGTCAGCGGATGGACGTCGTGGTGGGCGCGGTGCGCCTCACGACGCCGACCGCGTGAGGGCGGCGTCCCGGTCAGAGGTGGGCGACCTCGCGGGAGACGAGCGTGAGGTGCTCGCGCGCCGAGGCCTCGGCCGTCGCCCCGTCGCGGAGGGTGATCGCCCGGGCCGTCGCCACGTGCGCTTCCAGCGTCCCCACGCGCGGCATGCCGGGGGTGAGGCCGCGCACGGCGCGTCCGCGCAGGATCTCGGCGATCGGCGCGCTGAGCTTGCCGAACAGCGGATTGCCGCCGGCCTGCAGCAGCAGCGAGTGGTAGGCGATGTCGACCTCGAGGTACTCGTCGGAGTCTCCGAGTCCCTCGGCGCCGAGCTCGCTCAATCGCACGGCCAGCTCCAGGAGCCGCGCGCGGTCGGCATCGCTGCCGCGCTCCGCCGCCACCCGGGCGGCGATCGGCTCCACGGCGATGCGCAGCTCGGTCAGCTCGACCAGCACGTCGCGGCGGCGCGGGCCGTCGAGGCTCCACTCGATGACGTTCGCATCGAGACTGTCCCATTCCTCCCGCGGGCGCACGACCAGGCCGACCCGGCGTCGGGAGCGCAGGAACCCGTGGGCCTCGAGCACGCGGACCGCTTCCCGCACGACGGTACGGGAGGCCGCGAACTCCTGCTCCAGCGCCGCGACGGTCATGCCGGTGCCGGGGCTGAGCTCGCCGCCGGCGATACGGCGGCCGAGGGTCTCGACGATGTGCGCGTGCGACGCGGTCGGGGTCGTGGGGGGCATCGGTGTCCTTCTGTCCCGGCCCACGCTACCGGTGCGGGTGCTCCTCGGAGGAGGGGGCGCCGGGAAAAGTATGATCAATAGGTTGCAATAAGTACTACTTTTGTGTCAGCGTGGTGACGCCGCCGGGAACGACCCCGGCGCATGGACGATTCATCGGAGAAGCCCCATGCAAGACTGGACACAGACCCTGGGCGCCGTGCCCCTGCTGCTCATCGCGGCCGGCGCGATCGCCCTGATCCTCGTCCTCATCATCGGAGCGAGGATGCACGCCTTCCTCGTGCTCGTGCTCGTCTCGCTGCTCACGGCGCTCGTCACCGGCATCCCGATCGACAGCGTGGGCAAGGTCCTCATCGACAGCTTCAGCGGCACCGTCGGCGCCGTGGCGCTGCTCGTGGGTCTCGGCGCCATGCTGGGCGCCCTCGTGGAGACGTCGGGCGGTGCGCGCGTGCTGGCCGAGAAGATGGTGTCCGTCTTCGGTGAGAAACGGGCCGCGTTCGCCCTCGGCGTGGCCTCGCTCATCATGGGATTCCCGATGTTCTTCGACGCGGGACTCATCGTGATGCTCCCGGTGATCTTCGCCGTCGGACGACGCATCGGCGGCAAGCACATGCTGCTCTACGGCATCAGCGCCGCCGCCGCGTTCTCGGTCATGCACGTCTTCGTGCCGCCGCACCCGGGGCCCATCACGGCCAGTGAGACGTACGGAGCGAATCTCGGGCTCGTCCTCCTCATCGGTCTCGTCGTCGCGCTGCCGACGTGGTACCTCACCGGCTACCTGTGGGCCAAGTTCACCGACAAGCGCATCCCGCTGGCGATCGTCGACCTCTTCGGCGGCCGCGACGTCGAGCCGACCAACCCGCCCAAGGCCGGCACCGTCATCGGGGTGCTCGCGATCCCGCTCGTGCTGATCCTGCTCAACACGGGCATGTCGGCGCTCGTGTCCGCCGGGGTCGTGGACGGCACGCTCGTCTGGGTGCAGGCGCTGCGCCTGATCGGCACCAGCCAGATCGCCCTGCTCATCTCCGTGCTCGTCGCCCTGTTCGTGCTCGGCACCCGCCGGGGTGTGCACGGGACGGCGCTCGAGAAGATCGTCGACTCCGCCCTCGGGCCCATCTGCTCGGTCGTGCTCATCACCGGCGCCGGCGGCATGTTCGGCGGTGTGCTGCGGGCCTCCGGCATCGGCACCGCGCTGTCCGACTCGCTCGCCTCGATCGGCATCCCGGTCATCTTCGCCGCCTACCTCATCGCGGTCGTCCTGCGCGTCGCCCAGGGCTCGGCGACGGTGGCCCTGGTCACGGCCGCGGGCCTGGTCTCGCCCGCGGTCCTCGCCGCCGGCTTCAGCCCCCTGCAGGTCGCCTGCGTCGTCCTGGCGACGGCCGCCGGATCGGTCTTCGCCGGCCACGTCAACGACTCGGGCTTCTGGCTCGTCGGGAGGCTGATGGGCATGGACGTGAAGACGACGCTGAAGACCTGGACCGTGCAGCAGGCGCTGGAATCGGTCGTCGGCTTCGCCTTCGTCCTCGTGATCTTCGGGGCGGTGTCCCTTGTCTGAGCTCTTCGACCTCACCGGCCGGCTCGCCCTCGTCACCGGGTCGTCGCGCGGCCTCGGACAGAGTCTCGCCGCAGGCCTGGCCGATGCCGGGGCGCGGGTCGTGGTGCACGGCCGCGATCGCGCGACGGTCGACGCCAGCGCCGACCTGCTGGCCGAGCGGACCGGCGCGCGCGCGGAGACGGTCGTCTTCGACGTGACGGATGCCGCGGCCGTCGAAGCGGCGATCGCCGAGCTGACGGCGCGCGTCGGCGTCCCCGACATCCTGGTCAACAACGCCGGCATCCAGCGCCGCGCCCCGTTCGCCGAGTTCTCGGTGTCGGACTGGGACGACGTGATCGCCACGAACCTCTCGAGCGCGTTCTACGTCTCGCGTTTCGTGGCTCCCGGCATGATCGCGCGCGGCTCGGGCAAGATCATCAACATCGCCTCCGTGCAGTCGGCCCTGGCCCGGCGGACGATCGCCCCGTACTCGGCCAGCAAGGGCGGGATCGCCCAGCTCACCCGGGGCATGGCCGCCGACCTCGCCGGCCACGGCATCCAGGTCAACACGCTGTCGCCCGGCTACTTCGCGACCGAGATGAACGCGGCGCTCGTGGCCGACGCCGAGTTCACGGCCTGGGTGTCGCAGCGCACGCCGGCGGGGCGCTGGGGCCGGGTGTCGGAGCTGCGCGGTCCGCTCGTGTTCCTGGCCTCCGCGGCGAGCGACTTCGTGAGCGGGCAGAACCTGTTCGTCGACGGCGGCATGACCGCGGTCGTGTGATCGAGAGAAGAGAACGATGGATGCTGTTGTCATCAGCGGGCGCGAGGCGCTGACGGTCGAGGACCGCCCGCTGCCCGCCTGCGCGCCCGGACAGGTGCTGCTGCGCGTGGGGTACGTCGGGATCTGCGGATCGGACCTGCACTACTACTTCGACGGCGCGAACGGCGCGTTCGTCGTGACCGAGCCGCTCGTTCCCGGGCACGAGGTGTCGGGCTGGGTCGCCCACGACCCGTCGGGGGCGCTGGCCGAGGGGGCGCCGGTGACGGTGCATCCCGCGCGCTTCGGGCAGCGCACTCCCGCGCTCGCGGAGGCGCCGCATCTCTGGCCCGGCGGCTCGTACCTGGGCAGCGCCTCGACGACGCCGCACACCCAGGGGGCGATGGCCGCGTACGTCACTGTCGAGGCGTCGATGGTGCGCCCGCTCCCGGACACGCTTCCCGTGCGTCGCGCGGTCCTGGCCGAACCGTTGGCCGTGGCGCTCCACGGGGCCTCCCGGGCGGGGGAGATGACCGGCGCGCGCGTGCTGGTGTGCGGCGCGGGGCCGATCGGCCTGCTGGCGGCGGTGGCGGCTCGCGCCCGCGGGGCCGCGAGCGTCGAGGTGTCGGATCTCCTCCCCGAGGCGCTGGAGCGCGCGAGCGCGGTCGGTGCGGATCGCGTCTGGCGGGTCGGCGTCGACGCGATCCCCGACGACGCCTACGACGTGGTCCTGGAGTGCTCCGGGGCCGCCGCCGCGGTGAGCACGGCGATCGCGGCGGTGCGCCGACGCGGCACGGTCGTGCAGATCGGGATGCTGCCGAACGAGCCCCGCCCCGTGAACCTCGCCCCGCTCGTGGCGAAGGAGGCGACGCTGCGCGGGGCGTTCCGCTTCCTGGACGAGATGGAGGAGGCGATCGGGCTGCTGGACGCGCAGCCGGCCGTCGAGAGCGTGATCACGCACGAGTTCTCGCCGCGCGAGGCGGTCGCCGCGTTCGAGACCGCCCGCCGATCGGCTGTGAGCGCGAAGGTCGTCGTCGCCTTCACGGGCGCCGGGGCGACGGAGGGATGACGATGGCGCACCGCGCAGCGCGCATCGTGGTCATGGGGCCGAGCGGGTCGGGCAAGACCGCCGTCGGCGCGGCCCTGGCCGTCGATTTCGGCGTCGATTTCGTGGACGCCGACGATCTGCACCCGCCGGCGAACGTCGCCAAGATGGAGTCGGGCGTGCCCCTCGACGACGACGACCGGATGCCGTGGCTCGATGTCGTGGGCGCGCGGCTGGCCGCGTCGCCGGGACTGGTGGTCGCCTGCTCCGCTCTGGCCCGTCGCTACCGCGACCGCATCCGCGCGGCTGCGCCCGACGTCCGTTTCGTGGAGCTACGGGTGTCGCGGGCGGAGCTGGATCGGCGCATGCGGTCGCGTCAGCACTTCATGCCGGTGGCGCTGCTGGAGTCGCAGCTCGCGACCCTCGAGCATCTGGAGGCCGACGAGGACGGCGTCGCCGTCGACAACGTCGGGGGCATCATCGAGGTGGCCGGCCGCGCCCGCGGGCTGCTGGACGCGGCGCCGCACCCGTAGCCGGCCGACGCGCCCCGGCGGGGGAGCGTGCACCGGCCGTCGCCCCGATACGCTCGAATCGAGGCGCGTCGGGGCACGGGGCGGCGGGCCGAGGGATGCCGAACGGAGGTCGAGATGGCGCGGATCGTACTGATGGGGTCGACGGATGCCGCGGTCGAACTCACCGGAGCAGCGCTCGCCGCGCGCCTGCGTGCCCGCTACATCGACGGCGACGAGTTGCGGCCGCCCGCGCGCCGGCGGCGTCGCCGCGGGGAACCGACGCCGGCGGTGTCGGATGCCGAGATCTGGCTGGATGCGCTTCGCCTCGTCCTCGTGGAGGCGTCTGCGGTCGTGGTGACGACGGGCCCCCTCACCCGCGTCGCCCGAGACGCCGTGCGCGCGCGCGTGCGCGACGTCGTCTTCGTCGAACTGGTCGGCCGCCAGAGCGTCGGCGAGCCCCTCACCCAGGACGAGGCGGGCTTCCGCCTGGCGGCGGGCACCGATCTGCAGGCGGTGGTCGATCGGGTCGCCGATCTGCTCACGGCGCCGTGAGGTGCGCCGCCCCGGGCGGAGGTGCGGCGCGGCGGTACCGGATCAGTCCTTGCGGTAGCCGGAGCGGCCGAGTGTGAAGAGGGCCCCGATGACGGCGACCGTCGCCCCCACCGACATCAGGCCGATGATCCACAGGAGTGCGTGCGACATCCAGCCGTAGTCCATGGGTTCCTCCGGAGTGAGAGACGGGTGAGCGGGGCCGCGGCCGCGCGAGCGCGCCCGATCCGGGCACCGTCTCCATGCTAGCGGGGTCGCTGATAGACTGATGTCCTCCCTCGGCGAGGGATGCCGCGCGTACTCGCACCGGCATCCGTGATCGACGCGGTGTTGCGGGCCCACGCGACTCGGACGACAGTCCGGGCGGGCTCTCCTCACGTGCACACGTTCGAGTCGAGACCCAGACCCAGACCAGGGCGCCACAGCCCGCAAGGAGAATCCATCATGTCGACCGAGACCGACACCAAGGTCATCGCCGAGCTTCGCGAGAACTTCGGCAAGGGCTTCGCCCGCCGCCTGCGCGCCGCCGGCCAGATCCCCGCCGTCATCTACGGCCACGGCACCGACCCGGTGCACGTCGCCCTGCCCGGCCACCAGGTCGCGCTGCTCATCCGCCGCGCCAACGCGGTGCTCGAGCTCGACGTGAACGGCACGCAGCAGCTCACGCTGGTCAAGGACGTCCAGAAGGACCCCGTGCACCAGATCATCGAGCACATCGACCTGCTCGTCGTGAAGAAGGGCGAGAAGGTCCAGGTCGACGTTCCCGTCGTCGTGCTGGGCGAGCCCTTCGCGGGCACGATCGTCAACCTCGACAACGCGACGGTGTCGCTCGAGGTCGAGGCCACCCACATCCCCGAGAACGTCGAGGTCGACGTCGAGGGACTCGAGGACGGCACCCACATCACCGCCGCCGACCTGAAGCTGCCCGCGGGCGCGTCGCTGGTGACCGAGCCGGAGACGCTCATCGTCGCCATCTCGGTGCCGGCTGCGACCAACGCCGAGGCCGACGAGATCGAGGCGGCCGACGAGGCCGTCGCCGAGGAGCAGTCGGAAGAGGCCGCCGAGTAATCGACGCGTCATGACCGGAGCCCGCCGCCACCGATACTGGTGGGGCGGGCTTCGTCGTCCCGCGATCAGTGGAGGAGAGGACATGCCCGAGACCTGGCTCGTGGTCGGCCTGGGAAACCCCGGCGCACGGTACGAGTGCACCCGGCACAACGTCGGGCAGATGGTGATCGCCGAGCTCGCCGCCCGCCGGTCCGAGACGCTGCGCGCGCACAAGGCCCAGGCCCGGGTCGCGGAGACCTGGCTGCGCCCCGGCGGCGCGAAGCTCGTGCTCGCGGCGCCGAACTCCTTCATGAACGTCTCCGGCGGTCCCGTCTCCCAGCTGGCACGGTTCTACGACATCCCGGCGGAGCGGATCGTCCTCGTCCACGACGAGCTCGACATCCCCTTCGACACCGTGAAGCTGAAGACGGGAGGCGGTCACGGCGGTCACAACGGCATCCGCGACGTCGCGAAGGCTCTCGGCACGCCGGACTTCCCGCGGGTGCGGGTGGGGATAGGTCGCCCGCCCGGCAGACAGGATCCCGCGGACTGGGTGCTCGACCCGTTCTCGAGCGCGGAGCGCGCCGCGCTGCCGGTGCTCGTCTCCGACGCCGCCGACGCGGTGGAGCTGCTCGTCGAGGACGGCCTCCTCGCGGCGCAGCAGAAGCACCACGCACCGCGCTCCTGAGCTCGCGGGCGAGGCCGGGCGTCCGTTCTCGGACCGGGGCGGCTCAGTAGTACACGGGCGTCGCGGCGACGATACCGACGATGACCCCGGCCGTGACGGCGACGCCGTAGAGGATCGGGCCGGCCGCGGCCACGATGACGGCGGCGATGCCCTGCCCGCGCCCGCGCCGCGTCGCGATCGCGACGATGCCCTGCACGAGGGCCCACAGGCCCAGGACGGTCCCCGCCCAGAAGCCGATCTCGGCCCAGAGCACGAGGCCGCGCACGGGGCTGAGCAGTGCCAGCACCTGGTCGTCGGAGAGGTTCTCCAGCGCCGCGGTCGAAGACACGCCCGCGTGCGCGACCGCCCCGCTGGCGGCGGCGAACGCGGTGACGGTGCTCAGCACCGTCGCGAGGACGACGGCGACGATCGCGACGATGAGCGCGATCGTGCCGAGGGCGCGTGACGGCGACGCGGCGGGTGCCGCCGCGCCCGGATACCCGGGTGCGGTGCCATAGGTCGGGGCGGCGCCGTAGGTCGGGGCGGCGCCGTGAGTCGGGGCGGCGCCGTGAGTCGGGGCGGCGCCGTACGTCGGCGCGGGTGCCGGCGCGGAGCTCGGCGCGGGCGCGCCCGCAGCGGTGACGGGAGACGGGGCGGCCTGAGGGGGCGCCGCGGGGTGGGGCACGGCCGCCGGGGGGACGTAGACGGGAGGCGCCCCGGGAGCGGGCTGGACGTAGCCGCCGCTCGTGGAGGGGGCCGCCGGCGCGGTGGGCTCGAGGGGCGCAGCGGGCTGCGGGTTGTCGCTCACGTGCTCATCCTAGGCAGAGCCGCCGCTCGGCGCGCGTCGGAGCGGCGTCGCGGCGAGCGGCGCGCAGCGTCCGGTGTCGGCGGTGCGCCGTAGACTCTTCCGGTGACAGTTTCCGGGATCGTTCGCGCCCTCATCCAGGCGGACACGGTCCGCGAAGCCGTCGAGTCCGCGCTCGCCGACACCGACTTCTCGCTCGTCGCGGGACTCGACGCGCCCGTCCTCGCGGCACTCGTCGAGCGCCGCCGCCGCGCCGGACACCCGGCGGCCCTGCTCGCCGTGGCGCCGACCGGCCGGCGGGCCGAAGCGCTCGGCGCGGCGCTGTCGAGCGTCCTGCCGGATGCCGAGGTGCTGCACTTCCCCGCCTGGGAGACCCTGCCGCACGAACGGCTGAGCCCGTCGCCGGAGACCGTCGGGCGGCGTCTCGCCGTGCTGCGCGCCGTCGACCACTGGGACGGCTCCCACCCCCTCATCGTGACCGCCTCGGTGCGCAGCGCGCTGCAGCCGATCGCGGCAGGGCTGACCGACGCCGGCGTGATCGAGCTGTCGGCGGGGGGTCGCGGCTACGACCTCGACGGCGTGACGCGCCGGCTTGTCGACCTCGCGTACCACCGGGTCGATATGGTGTCGCGGCGCGGTGAGTTCGCCGTGCGCGGCGGCATCCTCGACGTGTTCCCGCCCGCCGCCGACCACCCGTACCGCGTCGAGTTCTTCGGCGACGAGGTCGACCAGATCCGCGCGTTCTCGGTCGCCGATCAGCGCTCGTTGCCCGGCGAGGTGGCGGCCGTCACCTTGCTGCCCAGCCGTGAGCTGCTGCTGACGCCGGCCGTGCGCGAGCGCGCAGCGGGTCTTCGCGACCGGTTCCCGGGCCTGCGCGGCATGCTCGAGAAGATGAGCGAAGGCATCCCGGTCGAAGGGATGGAATCGCTCCTTCCGGCCCTCGCGGACGCCGTCGTGCCGCTCGTGGACTATCTCCCCGCCGCGACGGCGGTGGCCCTGGTCGATCCCGAGCGCGCGGTGGGTCGGGCGATGACGCTGGGGGAGACCAACCGCGAGTTCCTCGAGGCGGCCTGGAGCGCCGCCGTCGCCGGCGCCGACACCCCGATCGATCTCGGCTCGGGCGACTTCCTCGCCCTGCCCGAGCTGCGCGCGGCGACCTCGGCGCGCGGCGGTGTGTGGTGGACGCTGAGTGGGTTCGACTCGGGCGACGCCGACGCCGCGGCCGACCTCGCGGGCATCGACGGCGGGCACCGGGCCGATGTCGTGCGCGTCCCCGCCTCCGCGGTGCCGTCGTTCCAGGGCAACGTCGACGGCGCCACGGCGCACGTGGGCGACCTGCTCGCCGACGGCTGGCGCGTCGTGATCGCGGCCTCCGGCGCCGGGCTCGTCGACCGTGCGCGCGACGTGCTGGCCGAGCGCGGCATCGCGGCGCGCACGGTCGACGCGCTGGCCGAAGCCCCCGAGCCGGGCGTGGCCGTCGCCGTGCTCGGGGCGCTCGAGAGCGGATTCGAGCAGCCCGACGCCCGACTGGCGGTGCTCACCGAGGCGGAGTTCTACGGGCGCACCATCGGTGCCGACAGTCGCGTCGTCAAGAAGCTCGCATCGCGGCGCCGCAACGTCGTCGACCCGCTGCAGCTGAAGGCGGGCGACATCGTCGTGCACGCCACCCACGGCATCGGCCGCTTCGTCGAGCTCGTGCAGCGCGAGGTGTCCAGCGGCGGCCGCAACGCCGTGAAGACGACGCGCGAGTACCTCGTGCTCGAGTACGCGCCCTCCAAGCGCGGTCATCCCGGCGACAAGCTCTTCGTCCCCACCGACCAGCTCGACCTGCTCAGCAAGTACGTCGGCGGCGAGACGCCCACGCTGTCGAAGATGGGCGGCAGCGACTGGGCCGCCGCGAAGGGCAAGGCGCGCAAGGCCGTCCGCGACATCGCCGTGGAGCTGGTCAAGCTGTACTCCGCCCGGATGGCGGCCAAGGGCTACGCGTTCGGTCCCGACACCCCCTGGCAGCGCGAGCTGGAGGAGGCGTTCCCCTTCGCCGAGACCCCCGATCAGCTGCAGACGATCGAGGAGATCAAGGCCGACATGGAGCGGCCGATCCCGATGGACCGCCTGCTGTCCGGCGATGTCGGCTTCGGCAAGACCGAGGTCGCGGTCCGCGCGGCGTTCAAGGCCATCCAAGACGGCAAGCAGGTCGCGATGCTCGTGCCGACGACGCTGCTCGTCAAGCAGCACCTCGACACGTTCACCGAGCGGTTCGCGGGTTTCCCCGTGAAGGTGCGGGCGCTGTCGCGCTTCCAGACCGACAAGGAGGCGCGCGAGATCCTCGCGGGGCTCACCGAGGGCAGCATCGACATGGTCATCGGCACCCACCGCATCCTCACCGAGAAGGTCGTCTTCAAAGACCTCGGCCTCATGATCATCGACGAGGAGCAGCGCTTCGGCGTCGAGCACAAGGATGCGCTGAAGAAGCTCAAGACCAACGTCGACATCCTGGCGATGAGCGCGACGCCGATTCCGCGGACGCTCGAGATGGCGGTGACCGGCATCCGCGAGATGTCGACGCTGCAGACCCCGCCGGAGGACCGGCATCCGATCCTGTCCTACGTCGGTCCGCGCAGCGACAAGCAGATCGCCGCCGCGATCCGTCGCGAGCTCCTGCGCGAAGGCCAGGTCTTCTACGTGCACAACCGCGTGCAGTCGATCCAGCGGGTCGCCGCCCACCTCGCCGAGCTCGTGCCGGAGGCGCGCATCGCGGTCGCCCACGGGCAGATGGGCGAGCACGCCCTGGAGGAGGTCGTCGACGGCTTCTGGGAGCGCCGGTTCGACGTGCTCGTGTCGACGACCATCATCGAGACCGGTCTGGACATCTCCAACGCGAACACGATCGTCATCGACCGCGCCGACAAGTACGGCCTCAGCCAGCTGCATCAGCTGCGCGGACGCGTCGGTCGCGGACGCGAGCGCGCCTACGCCTACTTCCTCTACGACGAGATGAAGCCTCTCTCGGAGACCGCGGCCGATCGGCTCGAGACCATCGCGGTGAACAACGATCTGGGCAGCGGCATGCAGGTCGCCCTCAAAGACCTGGAGCTGCGCGGCGCGGGCAATCTCCTCGGCGCCGAGCAGGCCGGCCACATCGCCGGCGTCGGTTTCGACCTGTACCTGCGCATGATCGGCGAGGCCGTCGCGACGTTCCGCGGCGACGACGTGGAGGGGCCGACCGAGCTGCGCCTGGAGCTTCCCATCGACGCCCGCCTGCCGGAGAGCTACATCGACAGCGAGCGTCTGCGCCTGGAGGCCTACCAGAAGCTCTCGGCCGCCGCCTCGCCCGACGCCCGTACGCGCGGCGGGGATGCCGGAGCCTCCAGCGACCCCATCGATCTCGTGATCGAGGAGCTCACCGACCGCTACGGCACGCCGCCGCGCGAGGTCGACGGTCTCGTCGCGATCGCCCGGCTGCGCCGCCGTGCCGCCGTCGCGGGCCTCAGCGACGTCGTCGCGATGGGGCCGAACCTGCGGGTCGTGCCGGCGCCGGCATCCGACTCGCTGCGGGTGCGGCTGCAGCGCCTCTACCCGAAGTCGAAGGTCCTCGCCGGCGGCGAGGCGATGGTCGTGCCGCTGCCGACGGCGGCGGGGGAGCCACTGGCCGACGGTGATCTGATCGCCTGGGTCGGCCAGCTCATCGACCAGCTCTACCCGCTGCCGGTCGCCGAGGCCGTCGAGGCCTGAGCCCGGGGCGCTCAGATCTCGATCGCCCCCACGGCCAGCAGGACGGCCGCCGCGAGAGCCGCGGCGACGGCGACGGCGAAGACGACCCACTCGCCGCGCTGGAAGACGCGGTCGCCGCGACGGCGCCGCGCGAGGGCGAACAGCAGCGTGCCGGGCACGAGGACCAGCATCGCGAGCAGCAGGTACTGGCCTCCCGCCGCGGCGAGCAGGAACAGGGTGTAGGCGGTGGCGCAGGCGGCCACGACGAGGGCGCCGGCGACCGCGCGCGAGCCGTCGGAGCGGGCATCGGCGAGAGCCACACGCAGCCCGTACCCCGCCGTGAGGACGTAGGGGATGAGCGCGAACGCGCTGGTCAGGCTGAGCGCGACGTCGAACGCGTTCGTGGAGAAGAGCACCACGATCAGCAGTGCCTGCACGAGCAGCGTCGACATCGTGAGGGCTCCGACCGGCACGTCGCGGGCGTTGGTGCGGGCGAACACCGGGGGCAGGTCGCCGTCGCGCGCCGCGACCAGCAGCACCTCCGCCGCCATCAGCGTCCACGACAGGTACGCCCCGAGCACCGCCACGATGAGCGCCACGCCGACGAAGCCCGCACCCCACGGTCCGACGACCTCGGCGAGCACCCCGGCCATCGACGGCTGGGCCAGCTGCGCGATGCGCTCGCGCGGGAGGATGCCGAAGGACACGATCGTCACCGACAGGAAGATCGCGAGCACGCTGAGGAATCCGAGCACGGTCGCGCGCCCGATGTCGCGGCGGCGGCGTGCGTGCCGCGAGTACGCGCTCGCGCCCTCGACGCCGATGAAGGCGAACACCGTGACGAGCAGGGTGCCGCGCACCTGATCGTAGAGCGGGACGTCGCCGGGGCCGGACAGGTTCGCGGCGAACACCGCCGGATCGAACGCGAACAGACACAGGAACACGAACACCACGATCGGCAGCACCTTCGCGACGCTGACGATGCGGTTGACCGCGGCCGCCTCACGCGTACCGCGACGCACGAGCAGGAAGAAGGTCCACAATCCCGCGGACGACACCGCGACGGCCACGGGCGTGTCGCCCCCGGCGACGGCGGGCAGCACCGCGCCCACCGTCGACATGATGAACACCCAGTAGAAGACGTTCCCCGCGCAGGCGCTCGCCCAGTAGCCGTACGCGGACAGGAAGCCGAGGTAGCGGCCGAACCCGGCCCGCGCGTACGAGTACACGCCGGCATCCAACTCCGGCCGGCGCGCGGCCAGCCGCTGGAAGACGAGCGCCAGCATGAGCATGCCGGTGCCCGCCACCGCCCACGCGACGAGGGAGCCCACCACCCCCGTCTGCGCCGCGAAGGTGCCCGGCAGCGAGAAGACCCCGGCGCCGACCATCGAGCCGACGACGAACGTCGACAGGGTCAGCGTCGAGACGGTGGCGGGGGCGGGGGAGCCGGCTCCGGAGGACACGGCCGTCAGATCACTCCCTGCGCCAGCATCGCCTGGGCGACGCGTTCGAACCCGGCGATGTTGGCGCCCGCGACGTAGTCCCCGTCGCGCCCGTGTCGCTCGGCGGCGTCGAACGCGGCGCGGTGGATGTCGCGGACGATGGCGCGGAGCTTCCGCTCACTGTCCTCGAAGCTCCAGCGCTGTCGCGCGGCGTTCTGGCTCATCTCGAGCGCCGAGGTCGCGACACCCCCGGCGTTGGCCGCCTTGCCCGGGCCGAAGAGCACACCGGCCGACTGGAAGGCGGTGACGGCCGCGGGCGTGCAGGGCATGTTCGCGCCCTCCGACACGGCGCCGACGCCGTTTCCCAGCAGCGCCCGCGCGTCCGTCTCGTCGAGCTCGTTCTGCGTCGCGGCGGGGATCGCGATGTCGACGGCGACCTCCCACGGGCGGGCGCCCTCGACGAAGCGCGCGGAGGCGCGGCGGTCGGCGTACGTCGAGATCCGTGCCCGCTCGACCTCCTTCACCTGACGGAGCAGGCCCACGTCGATGCCCTCGTCGTCGACCACATACCCCGACGAGTCGGACGCCGTCACCGGAATCGCCCCGAGCTGATGCGCCTTCTCGATCGCATAGATCGCGACGTTGCCCGAGCCGGAGACACCGACCCGGCGACCCGACATCGACCGTCCGCGCACCGCGAGCATCTCCTCCGCGAAGAAGACGGCGCCGTAGCCGGTGGCCTCCGTGCGCACCTCCGCCCCGCCCCACTGCACGCCCTTGCCGGTGAACATGCCCGACTCGTGACGGTTGGTGATCTTGCGGTACTGCCCGAACAGGTAGCCGATCTCGCGGCCCCCGACGCCGATGTCGCCGGCGGGGACGTCGGTGTGCTCGCCGAGATGCCGGTACAACTCGTTCATGAAGGCCTGGCAGAACCGCATGATCTCGGCATCCGAGCGCCCGCGGGGATCGAAGTCGCTGCCGCCCTTGGCGCCGCCGATGCCCTGACCGGTGAGCGCGTTCTTGAAGATCTGCTCGAAGCCGAGGAACTTGACGATCGACAGGTTCACGCTCGGGTGGAACCGCAGGCCGCCCTTGTAGGGGCCCAGCACCGAGGAGAACTGCACGCGGAAGCCGCGATTCACGCGGACTCGCCCCTGGTCGTCGACCCAGGGCACACGGAACATGATCTGTCGCTCCGGCTCGACCATGCGCTCGAGGACTCCGGCCGCGGCGAACTCCGGGCGGCTCTCGATGACCGGCGCGATCGAGTTCACGACCTCGTGCACGGCCTGCTGGAACTCGGGCTCGTTCGGGTTGCGGTCGACCACGGCGTCGAAGACGGCGGCGACGGAAGAGGGCAGGGAGGTGAGGGTTTCTGTCACGGTGGAGCTTTCCGGCCGCAGTCCCGGGTGGTTCGGCCTGTCCCACCCTAATGGGGCTCCGACAGAGCCTCGACGGCTCGGCGGCGGCGCCCTAGGGTGAGGTCGGGAGGTCGATCATGCAGTTCGAACACCTCGGGGCCCGGCCCCGCATCCACCCCGACGCCGTGGTCGCCCCGACGGCGGTGATCTCGGGGGACGTGGAGATCGGCGCGGGATGCCAGATCCTCCACGGCGCCGTGCTGACCGCCGAGGGCGGCCCGATCACGCTCGGCACGCACGTGATCGTCATGGAGAACGCGCTGATCCGCGCCAGCGCAGTGCACCCCGTCCACATCGGCTCCCACGTCCTGGTCGGGCCGACCGCCAGCATCTCGGGGGCGACCGTGGGCGACGAGGTGTTCCTCGCCACCGGCACGCGCGTGTTCAACGGCGCGCGCATCGGCGACCGGTCGGAGGTGCGCATCGGCGCCATCGTGCACGTGCGCACCGCGCTGCCCCCGGAGTCGGTCGTGCCGATCGGGTGGGTGGCGGTGGGCGATCCCGCACGGATGCTGTCGCCCGACCGTCACGAGGAGATCTGGGCCCTGCAGAAGGAGCTGGACTTCCCCGGCTTCGTCTTCGGCCTGGACCGCGACACGCCCGATCTGATGATCCAGCTCACCGAGCGCTACGGCGCGGCGCTCGCGCGCCACGCCGACGATCGCCGCGCGGACTGAGCCCGCGCGGCGTCACGGGCGCGGGGCGGCTCACCCCGTGTTCTGCAGTCCGGCCGAGACGCCGGAGACGCTGAGCAGCAGCAGTCGCTGCCACTGCGGCAGATCCGCCTCGTCGTGCTCGCCGGTGCGCAACGTGCGCAGGGCGCGCAACTGCAGCAGCGAGAGCGCGTTGACGTACGGGCTGCGCATCTTGACGGCCCGCTGCAGCACCGGCTTGTTGGCGAGCAGCTCGTCCCCGCCGACGATGCGGACCACCCAGTCGCCGGTCAGCTGCAGCTCGTCGACGACGAGGGCGGCGAGGTCGGGACGGTCGCCCAGGTCGAGGTAGCGGCGGGCGATGCGCCCGTCGGCCTTCGCGAGGCTCATGCCGACGTTGTCGATGACGGTGCGCAGCAGCGGCCACTCCGCGTAGGCACGGCGCAGGAGCTCGACGTCGCCGACGGCTTCGAGCGCGGAGCCCAGGCCGAACCACCCGGCGAGGTTGATGCGCGCCTGCGACCAGGCGAACACCCACGGGATCGCGCGGAGGTCTTCGAGCGACTCGACGGACAGGCCGCGCCGGGCGGGGCGGGAGCCGAGCGCGAGCAGCCCGATCTCCTCCATCGGCGTCACCGTCGCGAACCAGGAGGCGAAGCCGTCGGCCTTCACCAGCGAGAAGAACCGCTCGCGCGATGCGGCATCCATCGTCGCCGCGACCTCGGCGTAGCGCTCGGCGGCGGCGCTGTTGCGCTTCTCGATCGACGGCGCCGAGGCGAGGAGCACGGCGGCCGCGACCTGATCGATGTGGCGCATCGCGATGTTCGTGTCGCCGTAGCGGGCGAAGATCACCTCGCCCTGCTCGGTGAGCTTGAACCGGCCGTCGACCGAGTGCGGGGGCTGGGCGAGGATCGCCGAGTTCGCCGGTCCGCCGCCGCGTCCGAGCGCGCCGCCGCGCCCGTGGAAGAGCGTGAGGTGGATGCCGGTCTGCTTCGCCCACGCGGCGATCTTGGCCTGGGCCTCGTACAGGGCGAGGTTCGCCGCGACCGGGCCGACGTCCTTGGACGAGTCGGAGTAGCCGAGCATGACCTCCAGGCGGCGGCCGGTCGCCTCCAGCCGCGCCGCGAACTGCGGGTGCTCCACGATCTCGGCCATGATGCCGGGGGCGGCCTGCAGGTCGGCGAACGTCTCGAAGAGGGGGATCACGTCCAGCACCGGCGGCGTGCCCCCCGGGCCGACCGCGAGGCGGGCCAGCTCGTGGACGGCGGCGAGGTCGCCGGCGGACTGCGTGAACGACACGATGTAGCGTCCGGCGGCGCGCGGCCCGTACCGGTGCTGGATCTGCGCGATCGTGCGGAACACCTCGAGCACCTCTTCGGCCTGGGTGCTCAGCGGCTCGCCGCCGGCGGCCTCGGCGAGCACCTTGGCGTGGACGGCGGAGTGCTGGCGCACCTCGAGCTCGGCCAGGTGGAATCCGAACGTCTCCACCTGCCACAGCAGCTGCTGCAGGTGGCCGTAGGCCTGCCGGGGTGCGCCGGCCTCGACGAGGGACTGCTGCACGATGCGGAGGTCCCGCAGGAGCACCTCGGGGTCACGGTAGGCGAGATCGGCGTCGCGCCCGCGGGTCGCCGTGATCCGGCGGGCGATGAGCAGCATCGCACGCTTGTGGGGTTCGACGGCGGCGCGCTTGGCGGCATCCGCGGCGCCGTCCTCGTCGGCGTCGGCGAGGCGCTGCAGGAGTGCGAGGAGCTCGTCGCTGGGCGGTGTCGTGTCGGCGGAGAGGGTGAGGGTCTTCGCGATGCGATCCGCCGAGCGCTCCAGGCCGAGCAGGATGTGCTCGGCGCCGATCGCGGCCGCCTTCTTCGTCACCGCCGCGGTGACGAAGGGGTTGCCGTCGCGGTCGCCGCCGACCCAGGTGCCCAGGCGCACGAAGGGACGCACGACCGGCGCGCGTCCGCCGGCGGCGGGCCCCTGCAGCGCGTCGTCGACGCGGCGGTAGACGTGCGGGACGGCGGTGTAGAGCGTCTCGTCGAAGACGGCCATGATGGCGCGGACCTCGTCGACGGGCGTCGGCTTCTCGGCGCGCAGCGGCGCGGTGCGCCAGAGCGTGTCGATCTCCTCGAGCATGCGGCGTTCGGCCCGACGCTCGTCGGCGCCACCGTTCAGCGAGGCGTCGTGCTCGGTCAGCAGCGTCACGAGACGGCGGATGCTGGTGGACACGGCGCGCCGACGCGCCTCCGTGGGGTGCGCCGTGAACACGGGGTGGAAGCGCATGTCCTGCAGGCGCTGCAGCGCGGTGTCGTCGCCGACCTCGGCGGCGAGGCGCACGAAGGCGGCGGCGACGGAGTCGGCGGCATCCTCCTTCTCCGGACGGCCGTCGCGTTCGCGCAGCACGCGCACCCGCTGGTGCTCCTCCGCGAGGTTGACGAGGTGGAAGTAGACCGTGAAGGCGCGCGCGACCTCGTCGGCGCGCTCGACGGAGAAGGACTCCGCGATCGTCGCGGCCCGCTCGAACGCCTCCGGCGACTCGTCGGTGTAGGCGGCGATGGTCGCGAGCCGCAGGCGCTCGACGTCGTCGTACAGGCCGGGGGAGCCGCTCTCGCGCAGGACGCGACCGAGCAGCGCACCGAGCATGCGCACGTCGGCGCGCAGGCGCTCGGGCAGTTCGTTCTCGGCCTCGTCGCGGCCGACGAGGTCGATCGCTTCGGTTCGGGTGAGTTCGCGCATGACACCACGCTAATGGCACGGTGTTTCACCTTTGTCACGGGGTATGATTCAGCCTGGTGTGAAACCGTGCAGAGTCCGGGGCTGAGACCCGTTCGGAGTCCGCATTCCGGTGTGCCGGGAAGTCTGGTCGGCGATTCCCGTCCGTCGACCCCTCGGAGTGCCCATGTCCTTGCTGCGATCCGCGCGTTTCCCCGCCGTTCTGCTGCTCCTCGCCGCCGCCGCCGGCCTCGTGCTGGCCAACTCGCCGCTGCGCGATGCCGCGTTCGCCGTGGCCGATGCGCACCTGGGCATCCCCGGCGTCGTGGACCTCTCGGTGCGTCACTGGATCTCGGACGGTCTGCTCGCCGTGTTCTTCTTCGTCGCGGCGGTGGAGCTGCAGTTCGAGCTCACGAGCGGCCAGCTCGCCTCCGCGCGGCGCGCCGTGCTGCCGGCGATCGCCGCGGCCGGCGGCGTGCTGGTGCCGGTCGCGCTGTATCTGGCGATCGCCGGGACGCCGGCGACATCGGCCGGGTGGCCCATCCCGACGGCCACCGACATCGCGTTCGCGCTGGGTGTGCTCGCCGTCTTCGGCCGCGGCCTTCCGCCCGCGGTACGGGTCTTCCTCCTGGCGCTGGCGATCCTCGACGACATCGTCGGCATCGTGTTCATCGCCGTGCTGTTCACCTCCGACGTCGACACCGCCATGCTGCTGCTCGCGGTCGTGCTCGTCGTCGTGTTCGCCGTCTGCAGCCGACTCCTCGACACCCGGGCGCGGCCGATCGCGATCGCGGGTCTCGCCGTGTCGGCGCTCGGCACGTGGTACGCCGTGCACGAGTCCGGCGTCCACGCCACGATCGCCGGCGTCGTGCTGGGACTCGTGATGGCGCAGCAGCCGGCGATGCGCACGCGCCACGCGATCGAGCCGTGGGTCAACGGCCTGATCCTCCCGCTGTTCGCCCTGTGCGCCGCGCTCGTGACCATCCCCGCAGTGTCGGCGGGAGAGCTCTCGCCGGCGTTCTGGGGCGTGCTCGTCGCGCTGCCCCTCGGCAAGATCATCGGCATCGGCCTCGCCGGCGGCCTCGCGCAGCGGATCCTGCGCGTCGCTCCCTCGGAGCGGCTGGCCGCGGGAGACCTGCTCGCCGCGGGCGCGCTGGGCGGCATCGGGTTCACCGTGTCGCTGCTGCTGAGCGAGCTGGCGTTCGGCGGTGACCCCGGCATCCGCGATCAGGCGACCCTCGGCGTGCTGGCGGGCTCCGCGATCTCGCTCGTCGCGGCCGGGATCCTCGTATCGTGGCGGGCATGGCATCACCGACGCCGGGTCCCGGCGACTTCCTGACACCTTCGGCATCGCGGGCGTCGTCCCCGGCGTCGTCCACTCCGTCGGGCGATGCGCTCCGCCGCGCCGCCGACGTGATGCGCGCCGTCCGCGAGCGGTGCGTGTGGTCGCGGCAGATCACCCACGACGACCTCGTGCCCTACCTCGTCGAGGAGTCGGCCGAGCTGATCGACGCGGTCGAGGCCGGCACGCGCGCCGACCTGCGCGAGGAGCTCGGCGATCTGCTCTGGCAGGTGCTGTTCCACGCCGCCGTCGCCGCCGAAGACCCGGACGATCCGTTCGACATCGACGACGTCGCCGACGCCCTCGCGGAGAAGATGGTGCGCCGCCACCCCCACGTCTTCGGGGATACCGTGGCCACCACGCCCGAGGAGGTGCTCGTGCACTGGAACGCCGCGAAGGCCGCCGAGAAGCGCGACCGGCGGTCGGTGCTCGACGGCGTCTCGGCGCACATGCCCTCCCTCGCGCTGGCCCAGAAGGTCCTCGGTCGCGCCGCTGCGCTCCCCGATGCGCCGTCCGCACCGCTCGCGGACGGGGTGGCGCCCAGCAGCGAGGAGGAGCTCGGGGCGACGCTGCTGGGGCTCGTCGCGCTCGCGCGGGAACGGGGCTGGGACGCCGAGCGAGCGTTGCGCGGCGCCGTCCGCACGTTGGAGGGCGGCATCCGACAGGTCGAGGCGCGGGGCGCCGGGGCCGACCTGGAAGAATGATCCCGTGGCATCCGTGAACCCGCCGCGCGGCATGCGCGACTTCCTCCCCGCCGACAAGGCCCGTCGCGAGCGCGTGCTCGCCGTCATCCGCGAGCGCTACCGTGCGCACGGGTTCGACGAGATCGAGACCCCGGTCATGGAGGACTACGACCGCCTGCACGCGGGCATCGGCGGCGACAACGAGAAGCTCGCCTTCAACGTCCTCAAGCGGGGCCTGGATGCCGACGCCGTCCGCGCCGGCGCCGACGATGCGGCCGCCCTCAGCGACCTGGGCCTGCGCTACGACCTGACGGTGCCCCTCGCGCGCTTCTATGCGACCCATCGCGCGGAGCTGCCGGCGGTCTTCCGCTCGATCCAGATGGCACCGGTGTGGCGCGCCGAGCGTCCCCAGAAGGGGCGCTACCGCCAGTTCGTGCAGTGCGACATCGACATCATCGGCGACGCGACCGGGCGCGCCGAGGCCGAGCTGCTGGTCGCGAGCCTCGACACCCTCGACGCTCTCGGGCTGGTCGGCGGCAGCATCCGCATCAACGACCGCCGCGTCCTCGACTGGATGCTCGGCAGCTTCGGCTTCGCCGACGCCGAGCGTGCCGGCGTGCTGATCACGATCGACAAGCTCGACAAGATCGGCCCCGACGGTGTCGCCGCCGAGCTGCGCGGACGGGGCGTGACCGCCGCGGCCGTCGATGCGTTCGAGGCCTTCCTGCGCCGGCCGCAGACGCGCGAGTTCCGCCCGTACGGGGAGGGGCAGATCCGCGGGGCCCTTCCGGACGGGGCACCGGACGACGTGGTCGCCGATCTCGTGGCGATCGGCTCCGCGGTGTCGGCCGCACGGGGGCTCGCCGGCGAGGGCGGGGCGGGCGCCCCACTGGTGTTCGACCCGTTCCTCGTGCGCGGCATGGGGTACTACACCGGCACGATCTTCGAGCTCGCCCACCCGAGCGTCGACTACTCCCTGGGCGGCGGCGGTCGCTACGACGGGATGATCGGGCGATTCCTCGGCCAGCAGGTGCCCGCGGTCGGCTTCTCCATCGGCTTCGAACGCATCGTCGATCTGTTGGAGGCGTCCGACGAGGGCGGCGCGACCGCGGTCGTCCTCGTGCACGACCGCGACGTGCCGGTGGAGGAGCTGGTCGCACTCAAGTCCGCACTCGTGGCGGAGGGGGCGCGGGTGCGTCTCGAGCAGCGCACGAAGAACCTCAAGGCGCTTCTGGAGCGGGCCGCCGCCGACGGCTACACCTCCTTCGCGACCGTCGCGGCGGGGCAGGAGGCCGCGGCGCTCGAGGTCAAGCCGCTGAGCTGATCGCGCGCCGCGCCGACACCGACCGTTCACCTGGCCGGGGTGGAATCGGCGACGTGAACACCCGACCGGGCCGGAGCGGCGCGCCGCGACGCCGTGTGGCGATGCGCGCCGCCGCGGTCGCCGTGGTCGTCTCGGCAGCGGCGGCGACCCTGATCACGCGGAGCGTGCTGACCCGGCAGGCGGCCATCGCGCGCCGCCGCATCGGCAAGCCGCTCGGCGAGATCGCTCTGGATGCCGATCGGCTCTGGCGCTCGAAGTTGCCGGGGGAGCCGATCGAGCTGGTGGTCGTCGGCGACTCGATCGCTGCCGGGCTCGGGGCCGACCGCGCCAAAGACGTGCTCGGCGCGCGGCTGGCCAAAGGCATCGCCGCGTTCCTCCAACGCCCTGTGCAGCTGCGCACGGTCGCGACGGTCGGCGCGCAGTCGCAGGACCTCGCGCGCCAGCTCGACCGTCTCCCGGGCGGCTACCGGCCGGATGCCGCGGTCATCATCGTCGGGGGCAACGACGTGACCCACCGCACGCCGGTGTCGGGGGCGGCCGCCGATCTCGAGGAGGCGGTGCGGCGCCTGCGGGCGACGGGCGCCGCCGTCGTCGTCGGCACCTGTCCCGACCTGGGGGCGCTGCGTCCGGTGCCTCAGCCGCTGCGCGCTCTGGGGGCGCAGGCCTCGCGTCAGCTCGCCCACGCGCAGGCGGCCGCGGCCCGCCGCGCCGGCGCCCGCGTCGTCTCGTTGCGCCGCACCGTGGGCCCGATGTTCGTCGAGCACCCGGACGACATGTTCAGCCTGGACCGCTTCCACCCGAGCGCCCTGGGCTATCGGCGCACGGCGGACGCGCTCGTGCCCGAGATCGTCGCCGCGCTCGCCGAGGGGGCGTTGGCTCGGGGATGAGACCGCGGCGGTCGCCGCGCGGACCTCCCAACTGTTCTAGTTGTCATAGAATGGATGCGGAGGCCGCATGCTGATCCGCACCGATCCGACGAGCGATGTGCCGCTGTTCGCGCAGATCGCGGCATCCGTCCGCGCGGACGCCCTCGCCCTCCGTCTCCGCCCGGGGGACCGCCTGCCCTCGGCGCGCGAGGTCGCCGCCGCGCTCGACGTGAACCTGCACACCGTGCTGCACGCCTATCAGCAGCTGCGCGACGAGGGTCTCGTCTCGATGCGCCGCGGTCGCGGCGCCGTCGTCACGGCCGCGGCGGATCGCCTGGCCGAGCTCCAGCCCGACATCACCGACCTCGTCGCGCGCGCCCGCTCCCGCGGACTGTCGCCGCAGGCGCTGGCCGCGCTCATCCACCACACATCCGATCCGGAGGAGTCACCATGACCACCCCGCGGCCGCGCGCCGTCTCCCGCTTCCTCGTCGTCGCCGTCGCGATCCCCGTCGTCGCCACCCTCGTCGCCGTGCTGCTGCAGCTGGGGGCCCGCGCCTCCCTGCCCGACCCGATCGCCATCCACTGGGGCGTCGACGGAGGGCCGGACGGCTACGGCCCCCTCGTGGTGGCGGTGCTGTCCACCGCGGCGATCGGGCTCGGGGTGCCCCTGCTGATCGCGGCCTCCGCGCTCAACGGGCTGCGCCGCGGCGACCGCGGCCCCGCCTACCGGATGATGGGCGCCCTCGCCGGGGCGACGTCCGTGTTCACCGCGGTCCTGACCACGTCGTCGGTGCTGATGCAGCGGGGCGTCGCGGAGGCCGCGGCCGGGCCGTCCGTCCTCCCCTGGCTGCTGGTCGCGGCCGTCGTCGCCGTCCCGGTCGGCGTCCTCGCCTGGTTCCTCCAGCCCGACGAGCGCATCGTGTCGACTCCGACGACCTCGGCGATCTCCCCGCCCCTGTCGAGCGGGGAGCGCGCCGTCTGGCTGCGCAGCGTCCGTCTCGCGCGAGGCGGTCTCATCGTGCTCGGTGCGGCCCTGGCGCTGCTGGTCGTCGTCACGATCCTCACCGTGGCCGTCAGCGGCAGCGCGGTGGCCGCGACGATCCTCATCGTGCTGATCGTTCTGATGGCCGCGGTCATCGCCGCGACCGCGGTCTTCCACGTGCGCGTCGATGCGACGGGCTTGACCGTCAACTCCGCGACCGGCTTCCCGCGGATCCACCTCCCGCTCGCCGAGATCGACCGCGTGGAGGTGGTCGAGGTCAGCCCCATGGGGGAGTTCGGCGGCTGGGGGCTGCGCTGGGCCCCGGGCGGCGGCTTCGGCGTCGTGCTGCGCACCGGACCCGGAATACGCGTCACGCGCCGCGACCGGCGGGTGTTCACGGTCACCGTCGACGACGCCGGCACCGGGGCGGCGCTGCTCGCCGCCGAGGCGGAGCGCGCCGCGGGGCGTTGACCCGACCGCGCCGAGGCGGTTGGGTGGAGCCATGACCGAGCTCTCCCTCGCGGCCGCGCATGAGGTCGACCGCTACCTCGTCGACACGCTCGTCGACGCCGACGACAGCCTCGACGCGGCCGTGCGGGCCCAGCGCGCCGCCGACATGCCGGCGATCGAAGTGGCGCCCACGGGCGGCAAGCTGCTGTGGCTGCTCGCACGCCTCAGCGGAGCGCGCCGTGTGCTCGAGATCGGGACGCTCGGCGGGTACTCGACCATCTGGCTGGCGCGCGGCATCCCCGACGACGGCCGGGTCGTGACGATCGAGGCCGAACCCCGCCACGCCGAGGTCGCACGGCGCAGCATCGATCGCGCCGGGGTGGGGGAGCGCGTCGACATCCGCGTCGGTCGCGGAGCCGACGTGCTGCCGACGCTGGAGGATCAGGCTCCCTTCGACCTCGTCTTCATCGACGCCGACAAGGAGTCCAACACCGTCTACCTCGACTGGGCCGCGCGCCTGGGCCGGCCGGGGACGCTCATCGTGGTCGACAACGTGGTGCGGGCGGGACGGGTGGCGGATGCCGAGGATCCCAGCCCTCAAGTGCGGGGCGTCCGGGCGGGGCTGCAGATGCTCCGCGACGACCCGCGCTTCACGGCCACGGCCCTGCAGACGCTGGACGCGAAGGGCTGGGACGGGATCGCGCTCGCGCTGGTCGTTTGATCCGGTGCCGCGCATGTGGCCCCGCCATCCAGGTCACTAGACTCAAGGACGGAGCCGAGACACACCCGTGACGCTCCAAGGTTCACCCTCCACAAGCAAGGAGTCCCCTGTGGCACTGATCGAGGCTGTAGGCGCACGCGAGATCCTGGATTCGCGTGGCAACCCGACCGTCGAGGTGGAGGTGCTGCTCGACGACGGCATCGTCCAGCGCGCGGCCGTCCCGTCGGGCGCATCCACCGGCGCCTTCGAGGCGTACGAGCTGCGCGACGGCGACAAGAGCCGCTACGGCGGAAAGGGCGTGCTGAAGGCCGTCAACGCCGTCATCGACGAGCTCGGCCCCGCGATCGAGGGCGTGGAGGCGAGCGAGCAGCGCGTCATCGACGAGATCCTCATCGCCACCGACGGCACCGAGAACAAGTCGCGCTGCGGCGCGAACGCCATCCTCGGCGTGTCGCTGGCCGTCGCGAAGGCGGCCGCCGACGCGGCCGACCTGCCGCTGTTCCGTTACCTCGGCGGCCCGAACGCGCACGTGCTGCCCGTTCCGCTGTTCAACGTCATCAACGGGGGCGAGCACGCCGACAACGGCATCGACTTCCAGGAGTACTTCCTCGCCCCCATCGGTGCGGAGACCTACGGCGAGTCCCTGCGCTGGGGCACGGAGGTCTACCACGTCCTCAAGGGCGAGCTGAAGGCCGCCGGCTACAACACGGGCCTCGGCGACGAGGGCGGCTTCGCCCCCGACCTGCCCAGCAACCGCGAGGGCCTCGACTTCCTCATCAAGGCGATCGAGAAGGCCGGCTTCACCCCCGGCAAGGACGTCGCCGTGGGTCTGGACGTCGCCGCGACCGAGTTCTACAAGGACGGCGTGTACACCGTCGAGGGCAAGGCGTGGTCGGCCGAGAAGCTGACCGACTACTTCGCCGACCTCGTCGCGAACTACCCCGTCGTCACGATCGAGGACGCCCTCGCCGAGGACGACTGGGACGCCTGGAAGCACCTCACCGACGCGATCGGCTCGAAGGTCCAGCTCGTCGGCGACGACCTGTTCGTCACTAACCCGGTGCGCCTGCAGAAGGGCATCGACCTCGGCGTCGCGAACGCCCTGCTCGTCAAGGTGAACCAGATCGGGACGCTCTCGGAGACGCTCGACGCGATCTCGCTGGCCACCCAGAACGGGTACCGCTCGATGCTGTCGCACCGCTCCGGTGAGACCGAGGACACGACCATCGCCGACCTCGCCGTCGCGGTGAACGCGGGTCAGATCAAGACCGGTGCGCCCGCCCGCAGCGAGCGCGTCGCGAAGTACAACCAGCTGCTGCGCATCGAGGAGGAGCTCGGCGACGCCGCGGTCTTCGCCGGCCGCGCGGCGTTCCCCCGCTTCAAGGGCTGAGGATTCGCTGAACCGATCGGGGCGGCGTACGGCGGGCGCGTGAGCGCCACGTAGGCTGGACCCCATGACGAGAGAGGGAGCCGTGCGCGACGCGCCGGCTCCCTCTTCCCGTCCCGGACGCCGCCCCGCGACGCCCGACGGGACGCGGGGGCGCGTCGACGTGCGGGCCTGGGCCGGCGGCATCCGTTTCTCGGCCTTCACGGTCATCATGCTGGGACTCGTCGTGCTCGCCGTGTTCACGCTCGTGCCGACGGTCGGCACCTATCTGGGCCAGCGCCAGCAGATCGCCGCGCTCACGCACTCCGTCCAGGTCACGGAGGCCGACGTCGCGGCGCTGCAGCAGCAGAAGGACCGCTGGAACGACCCCGCCTACGTCACGTCGCAGGCGCGCGAGCGGCTGTACTACGTGCGCCCCGGCGAGGTGGTCTACCTCGTCGACAACGACCTGCCCGCCACGGCGATCCCGCAGGAGCAGTCCGCGGTGAGCGCGCAGGTGCAGGAGACGCGCACCGACTGGATGGCGCAGCTCGTGCGCTCGATCGCGGGCGCCGGACTCGCCCAGACGGCGACCGTGACGCCGACCGATCCCGCCGGCTGATCAGCGGTCGGTCAGCGCGCCCCGGTACCCTGGACGGGTGTCGCACCCCGCCCTGACTCCTGCCTCCGACGCCGACCTCGAGGTCATGCGCGCCCAGCTGGGGCGGCCGATGCGCGGTGTCGTCGGCATCGCCGCGCGGTGCGTGTGCGGCAATCCCACCGTCGTCGCCACCGAGCCGCGTCTTCCCGACGGCACGCCGTTCCCCACGTTCTATTACCTGACGCACCCGGGGGCGACGGCGGCCATGTCGGCGCTCGAGGCGACCCAGGTCATGCCGGAGCTGGCCGCCGTGCTCGAGACCGACCCCGACGTCGCCGCCGCCTACGCGGCCGCCCACGCCGCATATCTCGCCGACCGGGCCGTCTACGGCGAGGTCCCCGAGATCGCGGGCATCTCGGCGGGCGGGATGCCGACGCGCGTGAAGTGCCTGCACGCGCTGGCGGGTCATGCGCTGGCCGCAGGGCCGGGCGTCAACCCGATCGGCGACCTCGCCCTCGCCCGCGGTGACTGGTCGCCCACGCGGTGCACGTGCGTCGTGCCGCGGAGCGCCCCGTGACGCGCGGCGCACATCGGGCGCTGGGCGTGGCCGCGGCGTTCGCACTCGTCGTGCTGATCGACGGGGCCGCCGCCGGTGCGGCGACCCCGGCCACGGCCGCCGCCGTGGTCGGGACCCCGGCGGCCGCCTCGGTGTCGACACCGGCCGTCACCGACCCGGCACGCGCCGCGGAGTACTGGCTGGACGAGTACGGCATCCGCTCCGCCTGGCAGACCACCCGCGGCAAGGGCACGACGATCGCCGTGATCGACACCGGGATCGGGCGGTCGCCCGTCGAGTTCTCCGGCGCCGTGGTCGGCGGCGCGGACTTCTCGGGAGCGGGTTCCTCGGACGGTCGCACCCCCGTCGGCGCCGTCGATGCGAACCACGGCAGCTGGGTGGCCTCGCTCGCCGCGGCGCGGGGGACCGGCGCCGACACCGGCATGATCGGCGTCGCTCCCGAGGCGGACCTGCTGTCCCTGTCGATCGGGTTCGGTGCGGCATCCTCCGTGCCGTTCGTCCAGCAGGTGGCCGACGCGATGGTGTGGGCCGTCGACCACGGGGCCGACATCATCAACCTGTCGTTCACGACGAACACGCTCACCTGGGACACCTCCTGGGACGACGCCTTCCAGTACGCCTTCGACCACGACGTCGTCGTCGTGGTCGCGGCGGGGAACAAGGGCAGCGGCACGGAGGAGGTCGGTGCCCCCGCCACCATCCCCGGAGTGCTGACCGTCGGCGGCGTCAACCGCGCCGGCGTCGCGAGCGAGCGCGCCTCGACCCAGGGGATCACGATCGGCATCTCGGCACCGAGCGAGCAGCTTCTCGGCGTCTCCGCCGACGGGCAGCTGGTCGTCTGGGACGGCACGAGCGGCGCGGCGCCCATCGTGGCGGGGATCGCCGCGCTCGTCCGCTCGGCGCACCCCGAGCTGAACGCCGACAACGTGATCAACCGCATCATCAAGACCGCACGTCCCGCGGCCGGGTCGACCAAGGTCCCCGACGAGAAGTACGGCTACGGACTCATCGACGCCAACGCGGCCGTCGGTGCGTCGGTCGCCGAGGTCGACGCCAACCCCATGGGGAGCCTCGCGGAGTGGGTGCGGCTCTACCGCCGCGCCGACGCCGGGCCCCAGCCCACCCCCACCTCGACGCCGGTCGTCATCGAACAGCTCCCGCAGGCGGAGACGCTCGAGCGTCGCTCGCCGCTGCTGCCCAGCGCCGACACCCTGCGCTACGGGACGGTGCCGCTCGTGGGGGTCACCCTGACGGCTATACTGGTCGCGCTCGGTGTCACTGCTGCTGCCCGGCGCATCAGATCGGAGCGCGCACCTCGTACTCCGAGCCGTTGATTCAAGGAGTACTTCCCCTGTGACCCACGCAGAGACCAGCACGGCCGCCACGTCCTCACACGGGGCCGTTCCCAAGATCCTCATCGTCGGCGGCGGCTACGCCGGCTTCTACACCGCCTGGAAGCTCGAGAAGCACCTGCGCAAGGGCGAGGCGGAGGTCACGGTCGTCGACCCGCTGCCGTACATGACGTACCAGCCCTTCCTCCCCGAGGTGGCCGCCGGTGAGATCGAGGCCCGTCACGTCATCGTGGGGCTGCGCCGTCACCTGAAGAAGACGCGCATCGTCACCGCGAAGGTCACCGGCATCGACCACGCCACCCGCACGGCGACCATCACGCCCGCCGAGGGCGAGCCGTGGCAGGAGAGCTACGACCAGATCGTCGTGACCGCGGGTGCCGTCTCGCGCACCTTCCCGATCCCCGGCATCGCCGAGAACGCGATCGGCCTGAAGACGATCGAGGAGGCCGTCGCCGTCCGCGACCGCATCCTCACCAACTTCGACCGCGCCGCGAACCTGCCCGCGGGCCCCGAGCGCGACCGTCTGCTGACCGTCGTCGTCGTCGGCGGCGGCTTCGCCGGCATCGAGGTGTTCGCCGAGACCCGTGCGCTGGCGTCCTCGCTGCTCAAGGACTACCCGCAGCTGCGCTTCGAGGACACCCACTTCCACCTCATCGAGGCGATGGGTCGCATCATGCCCGAGGTGTCGCTCAAGACGAGCGAGTGGGTGCTCAAGGACCTCGCCAAGCGCGGTGCGAACGTCCACCTCGACACGCAGGTGACCGGCGCCGTCGACGGCAACGTCGAGCTCTCCACGGGTGAGACCATCCCCACCGACCTGATCATCTGGACGGCCGGCGTCATGGCGAACCCCACGGTGGTGCGCGGCAGCGACCTGCCGGTGGAGGAGCGCGGCCGCATCCGCACGCGCGCCGACCTGCGCGTGGGCACCCCGGAAGAGATCGTCGAGGGCGCGTGGGCCGCCGGAGACGTGTCGGCCGTCCCCGACCTGACCGGCAAGGGCGTCGGCGGCTACTGCGTGCCGAACGCCCAGCACGCCGTGCGTCAGGCGAAGCTGCTCGCGAAGAACCTCGTCGCCGTCCTGCGCGACGAGGTGCCGCGCGAGTACATCCACCACAACCTGGGCGCCGTCGCCGGCCTCGGCCTCTACAACGGCGTGTTCCAGTCGGGCAACCTCGCCCTCAAGGGCTTCATCGCCTGGTGCGCCCACCGCGGCTACCACGGTCTCGCAATGCCGTCGTGGGAGCGCAAGTGGCGTGTGATCGGCGACTGGTGGCACAACTTCTGGCTGCGTCGCGACAACGTCTCGCTGCAGACCGTCCAGAACCCGCGCTACGTCTTCGAGGAGTTCGCCTCCCGGCCGCGGCCGGCCGCGCCGGCCGCTGCTCCCGCCGCACCCGCGATCGACCCCAAGTCGGTCGCCGCGGAGAAGAGTGCCGCCGCGGAGCCCAAGGTCGAGGAGAAGGCTTCCGCCGCCAGCTGAGGCATCCTTTCGCACGCACCGGACCCCCACCCGCCCCGCGGTGTGGGGGTCCGCTGCGTGCGGCGTCGCTACGCTGGGAGCGGGCCCCCGTAGCCCAACGGCAGAGGCAGGCGACTTAAAATCGCTTCAGTGTGGGTTCGAGTCCCACCGGGGGTACGGGACGGAGACGATCAGCCGGCGACGCGGCGCGGGTCGGCCACGAAACGGCCGATGAGCTCGTACGCCGCGCGTGCCTCGCGGGTCCAGTGCGCCCCCGGATAGACGTGGAAGCCGTCGTCGGCCACGACGATGCGCGCGGGCGACCCCGCGGACCGCGCCTTCGCGACGAACGCGACGGCATCGTCGTGGAACACGTCGTTGGCGCCCTGGAAGACGATCGTCGGAGCCAGCCCTGCAAGGGTGTCGTCGATCGGGCTGATCGAGGGATCCCCGAGGTCGCGCGTGCCGGCCCACGCCCCGGCCGCAGCGCGCAGACCGGTGCAGCGCAGGGTGGGGTCGCGCCGTTCCCGCTGCCAGGCTCCGGCCGTGCGCATGGCCGGGTCGACCCACGGCGCCAACAGGATCAGTCCGTCGAGCGGATGCCGGCGGGTGTCGCGGACGCGCAGAGCCAACGTCGTCGCGACGTTGCCCCCGGCGGAGTCGCCCGCCACGAAGATCGCCCTGGTGGTGGGGCGGTGCGCCACTTCGTCGTAGACCGCGTCGATGAACGCCTCCGCCTCGTCGACGGTGTGCTCCGGCGTGAGCGGATACGGAGCGATCGTGAGGGCGGCGCGCGTGGCCGTCATGATGCGCTGGACGATCCACCAGTGCTCGCGGACCATCGGGCTCACGAACCCGCCGCCGGGCAGGTAGATCAGTTCGCGTCCGACGACGTGATCGTGCGGCTGCCAGCGCAGCACCGTCGAACCCGCGACCGTGCTCTCCGTCAGACGCCCGAACGCGCCGGCATCCCGCGGCGGAGGGGCGAAGGTGCGCTGCGGATCGACCCGGGACAGATACTCTGCACCGGAGAGGTCACGACGCGTCCGCCCGGACGTGAGCCACAGCGCGCCGACGGTGAGCTTCATGAGCAGGGTCACGCGTCGAGACTAACGTCCGGGTTCCGCTGTCGATGACACCGCGTGTCATCTAGGCTGGTGCCCTCACGCGCGAAGGAGCCCCGATCAGATGAGCCTCGACCTCCTGAGCCTGCGCCCGCAGTCCGACGATGCGCGGCGCGATCCGTCGGCCTCCTGGGCGGCACGCTCCGCGGCGATCGCGGAGCTGTCCGGGCCCGTGGCGACGATCGACCTCGACGCGTTGCGCTTCAACGCGATGGACCTCGTCGTGCGCTCCGGAGGGGTTCCCATCCGCGTGGCGAGCAAGTCGATCCGCGTGCGCGAGGTGCTCGACGCAACGCTCGCGATCGCGGGCTTCCGCGGCGTCCTCGCGTTCACCCTGCCGGAAGCGCTCTGGCTCGCCCGCGACCACGACGACGTGGTGCTCGGGTACCCGACCGTCGACCGGGCCGCGCTGGCCGCGCTCGTGCACGACGAGGAGGCGGCCGCCCGCATCACGCTGATGGTCGACGACCTCGGGCAGCTCGACGTGGTGGATGCCGTGGCCTCGCCCGCCTCCCGCGCGACGCTGCGCGTCGCGATCGACGCGGACGCCTCCTGGCGGTCTCCGATGCTCGGACACATCGGTGTGCGACGCTCGCCCGTGCACGAGCCCGCCGAGGTCACCCGTCTCGCGCGCGCGATCACGCGCCGACCCGGCTTCCGCCTCGTCGGGCTGATGATGTACGAGGCCCAGATCGCCGGACAGCCCGACGCGACCGGCTCGGGCGACGCCGTCATCAGATGGATGCAGGGCCGATCGCGCAGCGAGCTCGTCGACCGTCGCGGGGCCATCGTCGCCGCACTGCGGGAGATCGCACCGCTGGAGTTCGTCAACGGCGGCGGCACGGGCTCGCTCGAGTCGACCTCGGCCGACCTCGCGGTCACCGAGACGACGGCCGGCAGCGGCCTGCTCGCCGGGCACCTCTTCGACGGATACCGCGCGTTCGACCCGGCGCCCGCGGCGGCGTTCGCCCTCGAGGTGGTCCGAAAGCCCACCGTGGACATCGCCGTGGTGCTCGGCGGCGGGTGGATCGCGTCGGGACCGCCCGTGGCCTCGCGTCAGCCCCTCCCGGTGTGGCCGCCGGGCCTCAAGACGCTCGCGCGCGAGGGCGCCGGAGAGGTGCAGACCCCGTTGCAGGGCGATGCCGCCCGCGGCCTGGCGGTGGGGGATCGCGTGTGGTTCCGACACGCCAAGAGCGGCGAGCTCGCCGAGCGCGTCGACCGCTATCACTTCACCCTCGGAGATCGCCTCGTGGGCGAAGCGTCGACGTACCGCGGCGAAGGGAAGAGCTTCCTGTGACACGACCGGGCGGCACATGGCAGAACTGGGCGCGCACCGAACGGGTCCGTCCGCAGCTGGTCGAGTACCCGACGACCGTGGAGGCCGTCCGACGCTCGGTACGCTCGGCCGCCGCCCGCGGACGAGCCGTGAAGGCGGTGGGCGCGGGACACAGCTTCACCGGCATCGCCGTCGCGCCGGGAACCCTGCTGGAGCTCACGGAGCTCTCGGGCCTGGTCTCCGTCGACCGCGACCGGGGGAGGGCCCGGCTCCTCGCCGGCACACGGCTGCATCGGATCCCCGCCCTTCTCGCGCCCTACGGACTCGCGATGGCCAACCTGGGCGACATCGACCGGCAGTCCATCGCGGGAGCCGTCTCGACCGGCACCCACGGGACGGGTCTGGGCTTCGGCGGGCTCGCCACCCAGGTGGTGGCCGCGACGCTCGTCACCGCCGACGGCGAGCTGCTCACCGTCGACCAGGACCACGAGCCCGAGCTGCTGCCCGCCGTCGCCCTCGGTCTGGGTGCCCTCGGCATCCTCGTCGACGTCACACTGCAGTGCGTGCCCGCCTTCGGCCTGCACGCCGAGGAGCGCCCCGAGGACCTCGACGCGGTGCTCGGCGCGCTGGATGCGCGGATGCGCGACGCCGACCATTTCGAGTTCTACTGGTTCCCGCACACCGACGTCGCCCTCACCAAGACGAACACCCGGCTCGCCGCCGATGCGCCCACCGCGCCGCTGTCGATCGTGTCGCGGGTGATCGACGACGTGGTCGTCGGCAACGGCGTGCACCAGCTGGCCTGCTCCGTCGGTCGGACGGTCCCGGCCCTCGTCCCCGGCATCAATCGGCTGTCGGCACGGGTGTGGGGAGACCGCGAGTTCTCCGACGCCTCGCACCGCGTGTTCGCGACGAGCCGCGGCGTGCGCTTCCGCGAGATGGAGTACGCGGTGCCGATCGAGCACCTGGGCTCGGCCGTCCGCGCCGTACGCGCGCTCGTCGACGCGCGCGGGTGGCGTGTGGAGTTCCCGATCGAGGTGCGGGTCGCCGCCGGCGACGACCGCTGGCTGTCGACGGCCCACGGCCGCGACAGCGGGTACGTCGCGGTCCATCGGTACTGGCGGGCCGATCATCGCGCCTACTTCGAGGCGGTCGAGCAGATCATGCTCGATCACGACGGACGTCCGCACTGGGGGAAGCTCCACACCCTGGATGCGGCGACCCTACGGAGCCGCTACCCCCGCTTCGACGACTTCGTCGCCCTGCGCGAGCGACTCGATCCCGGGCGCATGTTCCGCAACCCCTACCTGGACCGGATTCTCGGCGCCTGATCGCGTCCACCCGCGCGCGCCGCGCGGGTGCGCGAGGTGGGGAACGCCTGGGAGTGGGGGTCGGGGCCGACGCGGGACGCCGCGACGCCGATAGGATGAGCCTCAGTCGATGGGAGTCGTATGGAATGGCTGATCCCGGTCCTGATCGTCGTCGCTCTGGTGGTGATCGCCGGAATCTATCTGTGGGCGACGTACAACTCGCTGGTGGCGCTCGGCGTGCGCGTCGACGAGGCCTGGAGCGACATCACTGTGCAGCTCAAGCGTCGCGCCGACCTGCTCCCGAACCTCATCGAGACGGTGAAGGGCTACGCCGCGCATGAGAAGGCGGTCTTCGAGAACGTCACCCGCGCGCGCGCCGAGACCCTCACCGCGGGCTCGCCCGCGGAGGCCGGCGTCGCCGAGGGGCACATGCAGCAGGCGCTGAAGTCGCTGTTCGCCGTGGCAGAGGCCTACCCGCAGCTGCAGGCGAGCCAGAACTTCCTCCAGCTCCAGCAGTCGATCGTCGACACCGAGGACAAGATCCAAGCGTCGCGCCGGTTCTACAACGGTGGTGTGCGCGAGCTCAACACCAAGATCAAGGTGTTCCCGAACAACATGTTCGCCCGGAACCTCGGCTTCCACGAGCGGGAGTTCTTCGAGGTCGTCGACGGCGCCGCCATCGCCGAGCCGCCGCGCATCCAGTTCTGAACGCGCGCGCGGCATGTACTCCGCGATCGCACGCAACAAGCGCAACACCTGGCTGATCCTGGCCGGCTTCGTCGTCGTGCTCGGACTCATCGGTCTCGCCGCCGGCTGGCTCGCGGGCAACAACTGGTGGATCACCGCCTTCGTGCTGCTCGGCTCCGCGGGCTACGCCACGGTGCAGTATTTCGTCGCCGATCGGGAGGCGCTCGCGCTGTCGGGGGCCCAGCCGGTGACGAAGGAGGAGGCCCCCCGCTACCACCGCCTCGTCGAGAACCTCTGCATCTCCACCGGCACCCCCATGCCGGCGCTGTACGTCGTGGAGGATCCCGCCCCCAACGCGTTCGCCACCGGACGCACGCCCGATCGGGCCGCGATCACGGTCACCACCGGGCTGTTCGAGCTCATGACCGACCGTGAGCTGGAGGGCGTGCTCGGCCACGAGCTCGGCCACATCCGCAACTACGACATCCGGGTGTCGCTCGTGGTCTTCGGCCTCGTCGTCGCCGTCGGCCTCGTCGCCGACATCCTGCTGCGCATCGCCTTCTTCGGGGGCGGCCGTCGCGGCGGCAACAACCAGTCGCAGCTGGTCTTCCTGATCTTCGGCGTCGTGGCCGCCATCGTCGCGCCGCTGCTGGCCGCCCTCGTGCAGGCGGCGATCTCCCGCCAGCGCGAGTATCTGGCCGACGCGACGAGCGCGCTGACCACCCGCGACCCCGACGCGCTCGCGTCCGCGCTCGCCAAGCTCGGTGAGTACGGGCGGCCGCTCGCCAAGGCGAACACCTCGATGGCGCACCTGTGGATCAGCGACCCGCTGCGCCCCGGAGCGGTGCAGCGCATGTTCGCGACGCATCCGCCGATCCCCGATCGCATCGCCCGTCTGGAGGAGATGGGCGGACGGTTCTGAGTCTTAGACTGGCGGGATGAGCGGTTCCGACGACACACCCGGCTCCGCACCGCGCGGGTCGTTCCTCGACGCCCTGCGCGAGCGGACGGTCGCCTCGGACATCGACCGCGGACTGCCGCGCGGACTGCGCGTCGCGACCGCCTACGCCTGGCGGTTCGTCGTGATCGCGGCGGCCGCCGGCATCCTCATCTGGCTCGTCATCCAGCTGAAGCTCCTCGTCATCCCGCTGCTCGTCTCCATCCTGATCACGGCGCTGCTCTGGCCCGTGTTCACGTGGATGCTGCGCCGCGGCGTGCCGCGATGGCTCGCGATCGTGATCGCTGTCATCGGCACGATCGGCGTGATCGGGGGGCTCCTGTGGCTCGCCGTCTGGCAGATCACCCGCGAGTGGGCGAGCGTGCAGACGCGCACGACGGAGGCGATCGGCCAGTTCCGCGACTACCTGATCGACGGCCCCCTGCACCTGACCGCCCAGCAGATCGACGACCTCCTCGCGCAGGCGTGGACCTTCCTGCAGCAGCAGGCGGAGCTGCTGTGGTCGGGCGCCCTCGTCGTGGGCTCCACGGTCGGACACGTGGTCACCGGCGCCGTGCTCGCGCTGTTCATCCTGCTGTGCACGCTGGCGGACGGCGCCGGCATCTGGCGGTGGGTCGTGCGGCTCTTCCCGCGCCGCGCGCGCAGCGAGGTCGACGGCGCGGGTCGCGCGGGATGGCGGACGGTCGTCACCTACGCCCGCACCCAGCTGCTGGTCGCGACCATCGACGCGACCGGCATCGCGCTCGGCGCCTTCCTGCTGGGCGTTCCGCTGGCGATCCCGATCGGCGTCCTCGTCTTCCTCGGCGCCTTCGTCCCCTTCGTCGGAGCGATCGTCACCGGAGCGCTGGCCGTCTTCCTCGCCCTCGTCTACAACGGACCGTGGATCGCGCTGTGGATGCTGGTGGTGGTGCTCGCCGTCCAGCAGCTGGAGGGACACGTCCTGCAGCCGCTGCTGATGGGGTCCGCCGTCAAGGTGCACCCGCTGGCCGTGGTCCTCGTCGTCACCGGGGGAGCCATGATCGCCGGCATCCCGGGCGCCCTCTTCGCGGTGCCCCTCGCCGCCTTCGTGAACGTCGTCGCCGTCTATCTGGGGCGTCGAACCGAGAACGGGGCGCTGCCACCCGACAGCGCCGACCTCATCTGGAGCACCGTTCCCCGCAGCAGGAAGAAGACCGCGTGACCCTCCCGACCCTGGCGGAACTCGACGACGCCGCCGCCGTCCTCCGCGACGTCATCGTGAAGACCCCCTTCGACGTCTCCGAGCACCTCACCGAGGTGCTGGGTGCGCCGGTGTACCTCAAGCTCGAGAACCTCCAGCGCACCGGATCGTTCAAGATCCGCGGCGCGACCTACCGTCTGTCGCGGCTGAGCGCGGAGGAGCGTGCGCGCGGCGTCGTCGCCGCCTCGGCGGGAAACCACGCCCAGGGCGTCGCACTGGCCGCCCAGAAGCTCGGCATCCCGGCGACGATCTTCATGCCGCTCGGCGTCCCGGTGCCCAAGCTGCTCGCCACCCGCGGCTACGGCGCCGAGGTGGTGCTGGAGGGGGCGACGGTCGAGACGCCGCTGCGCCTCGCCGCAGAGTTCGCCGAGCGCACCGGCGCCGTGATGATCCACCCCTACGACCACCGCGATGTCATCGTCGGTCAGGGGACACTGGGCCTGGAGGTCTGGGATGCCGTGCCCGACCTCGACACCGTCGTGGTCGGCATCGGCGGGGGAGGCCTGATCGCGGGCGTCGCCGCCGCGGTGAAGGCCCGCGCCGCGCTCGAGGGCCGCACGGTCCGGGTGATCGGCGTGCAGGCGGAGAACTCCGCCGCCTACCCGTCCTCTCTTGCCGCGGGGGTGCCCCTCACGGTCGACACGACCCCGACGATCGCGGACGGCATCGCCGTCGCGCGCCCCGGTGACGTGCCCTTCGAGGTGATCAGCGAGTTGGTCGACGAGGTCGTGACGGTCAGCGACGACGACATCGCGCGGGCCCTGCTGGTGCTGCTCGAACGCGCGAAGCAGGTCGTCGAGCCCGCCGGTGCCGTCGGCGTGGCCGCGATCCTGGCCGGGAAGATCGTCGCGAGCGGGCCGACCGCCGTGATCCTGTCGGGCGGCAACATCGACCCGCTGCTGCTGCAGCGCGTCGTGGCGCACGGACTCGCGGCATCCGGTCGGTACATGACGCTGCAGGTGCCGCTGCCGGATCGTCCGGGCCAGCTCGCGCGGGTGTCGGAGCTGCTGGCCATCGCCGGCGCGAACGTGATCGAGGCGCTGCACACGCGCCACGGCCAGGGGCTGCAGATCAGCGAGGTGATCCTCCAGCTCAGCGTCGAGACGCGCGGTCAGGAGCACCGCGCCCACGTCATCAGCGTGCTCGAGGAAGCGGGCTTCCGCCCCCGCGTCGCGCAGGACTGAGCCTCTCCGCGAGTTTCGGTCGCCTCACACGCCCGAAACGCGCGTGGATGCCGTTTCGGGCGCTCGAAGCGACCGAAACACGGGTCGCGGTCGGCTCCTGTGGACGGGGAGAGATGGGGCGGGGGATGCTGCGGCATCCTCGAGTCATGTCCGAGCTGCCGCGCGCGTTCACCGTCGCTCACGCGCGCGCCCAGGGGACCGCGCCGTCGGCGCTGCGCTCGCGTGCGCAGTGGGCGCGTCCGTTCCGCGGCCTGCGCGCCGCGGTCGACGCGACGTGGGTCGACGTGACCCGGGCCCGCGTGGAGGCGGCGGGGGAGGGCGTCTTCGTGTTCGGCCCCAGCGCGCTGCGGCTGTGGGCGTTCGACCTGCCCGCGCCCTACGCCGACGACGGACTTCTGCACCTCGCGGTGCCGCGTCCGGGACGGGCTCCGCGCGGCGAAGGTGTGGTGGGGGTCAGCGTCGGCATCGATCCGGTGCTCTGCACCTGGCGGCTCGGCATCCGGGTCACGACGCCCGCACGGACGTGGGTCGATCTCGCGCGGATGCTGTCCGTTCCGGCGCTCGTCGCCGTCGCCGATCGGCTGTGTCTGCCCGAGCTCGACGCGTGCACCATCCGCGAGCTGCAGGTCGCGCTCGACCTGTCGCCGCGGGGCGCGGCGCCGCGCACCTGCGTGCCGCGTGGCCGCTCGTGGTGCCCGGGGCGGAGTCGTACCCGGAGTCGCAGATCCGGGTCTCGCTGGAGACCGCGGGTCTGCCGCGACCGCTCGTGAACGCCGAGATCCGCGACGGCCGAGACCTGGTGGCGCGCGTCGACCTGCTCTTCGCGCCCTGGGGCGTGGTCGTGGAGTACGAAGGGGCCCATCATGCCGATGACCGGCGCCAGTGGCGCCGCGACCTCACCCGGATCGGGGAGCTGCAGCGCCTGGGCTACATCGTCGAGCGCGCGCACGCCGGCGACCTGCGCGATCCGGCGCGGCTGGTGGCGCGCGTCCGCACGCACCTCGAGCGCCGCGGCTGGCGCGGCTAGCGGCCCGTGCCGACGAGTTTCGGTCGCCTCACGCGCCCGAAACGCGCGCGGATGCCGTTTCGGACGCTCGAAGCGCCCGAAACGTCGGCGTCACTGACCGTTGTAGGTCTCGACCTTGACGATCTCGACGGCGATCTCGCGGCCGTTGGGGGCCGTGTACGAGGTCTTCTCGCCCTCGGACAGGCCCAGGATGGCCGCGCCGAGGGGCGACGCCTCGCTGTAGACGTCGAGCTCCGAACCGGCCGCGATCTCGCGGCTGCCGAGCAGGAACACCTCTTCGCCGCCGGCGACGATCGCGGTGACGACGGTGCCGCCCTTGACGGTGCCGTCAGACTCCGGCGCCTCGCCGACGACGGCATCCTTCAGGAGGGCCTGGAGGGTGCGGATGCGCGCCTCCTGCTTGCCCTGCTCGTCCTTGGCGGCGTGATAGCCGCCGTTCTCCTTGAGGTCGCCCTCTTCGCGGGCGGCCTCGATGCGCTTGGCGATCTCTTCGCGACCCGTCGTCGACAGGTGCTCGAGCTCGGCGGCGAGCCGGTCGTAGGCGTCCTGGGTGAGGAAGGTCTCCGTGTTCTCGGGCACGTCGTCTCCTTGTCGATGAGCGTGGTCGTTGACCGTTGTCGGTGCGGCCGCGCGGCGCGACGGCGGCTTCGAGGAGAAGCGCCGTCGGTGCGGGCCTAAGCCAAACGCCCCGGCAGCTGCCAGGGCGCGTGTGTCGGATCAGCCTACGGGATCCAGCACGACGGGACCAAACCGGTCGTCGCCTCGGCCGTCGTCGCGACGGTCTCCGAGAAGCTCCGGCTGTGCGCGTCGTCGGCGGGGTAGGAGACGACCTTCCACCCGACGATGCCGTGCTCGGTGTCCTGCGCCTCGATCACGCAGTCGACCGCGGCACCGCGCGGCAGGGTGAGCTGGAAGTCGACCGTCACGCTGTGCGCGTCGTCGAGGTGGAACGCGGTCACGTCGATGTCCACGGACTGCGCGGCCTGCGCGTAGGTGCTCCACCCGAAGTAGCCGACCACGGCGATCGCGAGCGCTCCGACGCCGATCCAGGCCCACCGGCGCCCGCGGATGCCGCGTCCGCGTCCGTAGCGGTCGTCGAGCTCCTGCTGCGTGCGCATCGCGGTCATGACACTTCCCGAGGTTCTAGGCTGGACTTCCAGGCTAAGCGCTCCGCGCGGAACAGAGGAACGATGCACGCACTGACGGTCGCACTCGCGAGCGTCGCCGCCGAGGCGACGCCCACCCCGACGATGACGGTCGATCCGGATGTCGTCACGCCGGGATTCGCGGGCTTCGTCGCCATCGCCCTGCTGTCGGTCGTCGTCATCTTCCTCATCGTCGACATGCTCCGCCGCATCCGCCGGGCGGGATACCGCTCCGAGATCGCCGAGGAGCTCGACTCCCACGAGCGCGACGCCGCGGCCGCGGCCTCCGATGCGCAGGCCCGGGCCGCCGTCGAGGCGAGCGACACCGACGACCAGGACATCGACCCGCCGTCGCGCTGACCGCGCCCGTCGCGCGCGGCGGCGCTCAGCCGGCCGCGCCGAGCGAGGGGGCGAGCGGATCGAGAGCGATCAGCAGGCACGCCGTCCAGTGGCACAGGAACGCCAGCACCGTGCACACGTGGAAGATCTCGTGGAAGCCGAAGTGGCCGGGCCACGGGTTCGGCTTCTTGAGCGCGTAGACGACGGCTCCCGCGGTGTACAGCAGCCCGCCGACGATGACGAGGATCATCATCGCCAGGTTCGCCGCCATCAGGTCGCCGAGGTACATCACGGCCGCCCAGCCCAGCAGCAGGTAGAGCGCGACGTACAGCCAGCGGGGCGCGTGGATCCAGAAGACGCGGAACAGGATGCCGAGAAGGGCACCGGACCACACGAGCACGAGCAGCAGCGCGCCCTTGCCGGGGGGCAGTGCGAGCACCGCGATCGGCGTGTAGGTGCCGGCGATCAGCAGGAGGATGTTCGCGTGGTCGATGCGCTTGAGGACGGCCTTCGTCGTGGGGCCCCAATTGAAGCGGTGGTACAGCGCCGAGTTCCCGAACAGGAGCAGCGAGGTCGCCATGAACACCGCGGCGGCCCACTTCGCCGGAGCGCCCTGCGCGAGGACGATGAGCACGACACCCGCGGCGATCGCCACGGGGAAGGTGCCCGCGTGGATCCAGCCGCGCCACGACGGCTTCAGCTCCACCTGGGCGCCGACGGATGCCGCTTCGATGAGGGGAAGCTGAGGCATGTCCGCGCCGTCGGAGGCTGCGTGTCGGGTCACGGTCCTGAGCCTACGCGCCCGCGTATGCCGGCTCGTGCACATAGCGCCTGCGCGAGACGACGGCGGTGCGCGCGGTAGCGTAGTCGCCGTGACACCCACCGGTTCGGGCGAGGGGCGCGGGTTCCTCTATCGCCTCTACAGTTCGCGCCTGCGACGTGAGTTGACCCCCGATACCGTTCCGCACCACGTGGCGATGATGATCGACGGCAACCGCCGCTGGGCACGCCAGGCGGGTTTCACCACGGTCGCCCACGGCCACCGTGCCGGGGCCGCGAAGATGCACGAGTTCCTGCGCTGGTGCGATGACCTCGGCATCCGCGTCGTCTCGCTCTACCTGCTGTCGACGGACAACCTCACCAAGCGCGACTCGCAGGAGCTCGCCGACCTCATCGAGATCATCGCCGAACTGGCCGACGAGCTGTCGCACGAACCCGGCTGGCGCGTGCAGCACGTCGGGCGCGCCGAGGTCCTCCCGGCCGATCTCGCCCGGGTGCTGCGGACGGCGGAGGAGCGGACCGCCGGCAACACCGGGCTGCACGTCAATCTCGCCGTCGGCTACGGCGGGCGCGGGGAGATCGTGGATGCGGTGCGCAGCATCATCGCGCAGCATCACGAGCGCGGCGGCTCGCTCGAAGAGCTGGCGGCCAGCCTCACGCCGGAGCAGATCGGCGAGCACCTCTACACGGGCGGCCAGGCCGACCCGGACCTCGTCATCCGCACCTCCGGCGAGCAGCGGCTGAGCGATTTCCTCCTCTGGCAGTCGGCCCACTCGGAGTTCTACTTCGTGGAGGCGCTGGGACCGGACCTGCGCGAGGTCGACTTCCTCCGCGCCATCCGCGACTACGCCACCCGCGACCGCCGTTACGGCGGCTGAGCACCCGGCCCCGCGCACGGCGCGTGGGACAATGGCAGACGTGAACGACCTGGAGCCCTACCTCGAGACCTTCGACAGCGCGACGGGATACCTCGACTGGGCGGCCTTCGGTCCGCTGTCCCCGGCGGTGCGGGCGGAGATGCTCGCCGACGCCGAGCTGCTCGGCAGCGGACGGCGCTCGAGCATCGATCTCGTGACCGCGCGCGTGACCGAGGCACGCGACCTGGTGGCGGGCGTCCTCGGATGCGCGCCCGAGGAGGTCGTGCTGCAGCCGTCGACGACCCACGGCCTGTTCCACGCGATGCAGGGCCTCACCGGCACGGTGGTCGTCTCCGCGCAGGACTTCCCGTCGCTCCGGGTCACCGCTCGGCGCGCCCAGGACGCGCGCGGCCTGCTCAGCGTGCGGGAGATCGACCCGATCGACGGCATCGTGACGGTGGATGCCGTCGCGGAGGCGCTCGACGACGACGTGACGGCCGTGGGCGTGAGCCTCGTCGACTTCCGGACGGGCGCCCTCGCCGACCTCGCGGCGCTGCGCGAGCTCATCGGCGACCGTCTGCTCATCGTCGACGCGATCCAGGGATTCGGGGTCACCGAGGTGGACTGGGCCGCTGCGGACGTCGTCTGCGCGAACGGCTACAAGTGGCTGCGCGCGGGCCGGGGCACGGGCTTCGCGCGCTTCTCGGACCGCGCCCGGGAGCGCATCGAACCCGTCCTGTCGGGGATCTCCGGGATGCAGGGGGATGCCACGACTCCGGGCGTGCCCGCGCCCCTCGTGACCGCGGCGGCGTACCAGGTCGCTCCCACCGACCCCCTCGCGGCCGGCCGCCTCGCGGCGGCGCTGCGCGAGATGACGGATGCCGGCATCCCCGCGATCGCCCAGGAGCTGCGCGCGCGTGCACGCGACGTGATGGATCTCGCCGACCGTTACGCGGTACCGGTGCTGACCCCCCGCGACCGGCACGCCGGCATCGTCACCCTCCAGCCCGCCGCGCACGACGCCGCCGCGCTCGCGGCCGCCCTCGCGAACCACGGTGTGACGGTGACCGCGCGCGGCGCCACCATCCGCGTGTCGCCGCACGTGGGCACCGGTGCCGACAGCCTGCGTCTGCTCGGCGACGCCCTCGCCGAGGTGGCCGCCACGCGTGTCGTCATCGACGCCGCGCCGGGAGCGCTCGCGCTCTCCGAGGCGGACATCGTCCCGGCGCCGCCGGCGCTCGCCGACGCCGTCGGCTCCGACACCGCGAATTAACACGCCGGACACCGCAGCGCGGCGTGTCGTGGATGACGTCGGCGCGTCGCCCGCCGTACGGTCATCACATCGGGCAAGGCGCCCGGTCGAGTCGGCCTCATCACGACTCGTGGCCACGGTCGACTCGAGACTGCCGGGTGCTCCACCCGGGGCGGGAGTGAGTTGTGACCACACGGGCTTCACTGCAGCAACGCCGGATCGATGACGTCGCCGAGGAGGTCGCGGACACGGATCTGCGCACCTACGTCCTCGACACCTCGGTCCTGCTGAGCGATCCGCGGGCTTTCTTCCGCTTCGCCGAACATTCGGTCGTCGTGCCGGTCGTCGTCGTCACCGAGCTCGAAGGCAAGCGCCACGACCCGGAGATCGGCTACTTCGCGCGGCAGGCGCTGCGTCACCTCGACGAGCTGCGGGTCGAGCACGGCAGACTCGACTTCCCCGTGCCCGTCGGCGAGGGCGGCACCCTGCGCGTCGAGCTCACCAACACCGACCCCTCCGTGCTGCCCGCGGGCATGCGCCTGGGCGACAACGACACCCGCATCCTCGCCGTGGCGATGCACCTGGCCCAGGAGGGCCAGGAGGTGACCGTCGTCTCGAAGGACCTGCCCATGCGGGTGAAGGCGGCGTCCCTCGGCATCCCGGCAGAGGAGTACCTCGCCGAACAGGCGGTCGACAGCGGGTGGACCGGCATCGCGGACATCGCCGTATCGGGCGACGACATCAGCGACCTCTACGAGAGCGAGGTCGCCACGAGCGAAGAGGTGCGCGGGTTCCCGGTCAACACGGGGCTCGTCATCCACTCCGAGCGCGGCTCCGCCCTCGGGCGGGTCACCGGCGACGGGGCGTTCCGCCTGGTGCGCGGCGACCGCGACGTCTTCGGCCTGCACGGGCGCAGCGCCGAGCAGCGCATCGCGATCGACCTTCTTCTCGACCCCGAGGTGGGCATCGTCTCGCTCGGCGGTCGCGCCGGCACCGGCAAGTCGGCCCTCGCGCTCTGCGCGGGACTGGAGGCCGTGCTGGAACGGCAGCAGCAGAAGAAGATCATCGTCTTCCGCCCGCTGTTCGCCGTCGGCGGTCAGGAGCTCGGCTACCTGCCGGGCGATCAGGCCGAGAAGATGAACCCGTGGGGGCAGGCGGTGTTCGACACGCTCGGCTCCGTCGTGTCGGGCAACGTCCTCGAAGAGGTCGTCGCGCGCGGGATGCTGGAGGTGCTTCCCCTCACGCACATCCGCGGCCGCTCCCTGCACGACGCGTTCGTGATCGTCGACGAGGCGCAGTCCCTCGAGCGCAACGTGCTGCTGACGGTCCTCAGCCGCATCGGGCAGAACTCCCGCGTGGTGCTCACCCACGACGTCGGGCAGCGCGACAACCTGCGGGTGGGCCGCCACGACGGCATCGCCTCGGTCATCGAGACGCTCAAGGGCCACGGCCTCTTCGGCCACGTGACCCTCGTCCGCTCGGAGCGCTCGGCGATTGCCGCGCTCGTCACCGACCTGCTGGAGCAGGGCGAGCTGAGCTGAACCCCGCGGGCGCGGCGGGGGCTACTCCCAGCGGTAGCCCTCGCCGCGCACCGTCACGATGTGCTCGGCGCCGAGCTTCGCGCGCAGATACCGGACGTACACGTCGACCACGTTCGAGCCGGGGTCGAAGTCCAGACCCCAGATGCGGCTGAGCAGCGTCTCGCGGGTGAGCACCTCGCCCGGATGCCGCAGGAACTGCTCCGCCAGCGCGAACTCCCGAGCCGAGAGGTCGACCTCGCGCCCCGCCACGGTCGTGCGTCGCGCGAGCAGGTCCAGACTGACGTCGCCCTGCGTCAGCACCATGACGATCGTGCCGGTGCGCTCCCGCAGACGCGAGCGCACCCGCGCCATGAGCTCCGCCAGCGAGAACGGCTTCGGCACGTAGTCGCTGGCCCCGGCATCCAACCCGTCGACGGCGTCGCGCGCCGAGCTGCGGGCGGTGAGCATGATCACCGGCACGGTCGCGCCGTCCGCGCGCAGATGCCGCAGCACCTCGAACCCGTCCATCGTGGGAAGGCCCACGTCGAGGATCACGAGATCGATGTCGCCGCGCAGCGCCCGTTCCAGACCGGCCGGACCGTCGTCGCACGCGACGCTCTCATGGCCCTCGGCCGCCAGGGCGCGCGACACCATGGACACGATGTGCGGTTCGTCGTCGACGATGAGGATGCGGGTCATCCGGAGGCCTCCCGTTGTTGGACGACATCCCCCGCGCGCACGGGCGTCGGGAGGGTCGCCTGCGTGCCGATGGGGATCTCGATGGTGAACGTCGCGCCGCCTCCCGGCGTGTCGGCGACGGTGCAGTGCCCGGCGTGGGCGCGCGCGATCGTGTCGACGATCGCCAGCCCCAGTCCCGATCCGCCCACCGCGCGCTTGCCGGTGCCCCGATCGAAGCGGCGGAAGATGCGATGCCGCAGCGACGGCGGGATGCCGGGGCCGTGGTCGCGCACCCACAGCTGCGCGCCGGAGGGGTGCACGGCACTGCCGATCTCGATGGGGGAGTCGGACGGCGTGTACTTGGCCGCGTTGTCCGCCAGTTGCAGCCACGCCTGCAGAAGACGGTCGTGGTCGCCGTGGATGATGCCCGCCGCGCGCTGTTCGACGCTCCAGCCGTGGCCGCCGATCACCGTGACGAGCTCGGCGACGCGCTGGGTGAGCGCCGCCAGATCGACGTCGCCCATCGTGAAGCTGTCGCTCTCCACCGCCGCCAGCAGATCGATGTCGCCGATCAGCCGCGTCATGCGATCCAGCTCGGCGATGCCGAGGGTCCGGGTGGACGCCACATCGGCGGGGTCCGCGGCATCCATCAGCTCGAGGTGTCCCCGCACGATCGTGATCGGCGTCTTCAGCTCGTGGCGCACGTCGTCGAGCAGTCGGCGCTGCGCGTCGAAGAGCGCGTCGGGGGTGTCGAGACCCTCGGGGAGGTCGGGGAGATCGGGAAGGCGACGCGGATCCGCGTCGACGAGGAACCAGCCGACGACCGCCGTCGCGGCCAGGGTGAGGACCGCGGCGGCAGCGAAGACGCCGACGTCCGCCCAGGTCGTCTCGGTGCCCGTGGCCGCGTGCAGCAGGAGCAGGGCCAGCGCGGTGAACGCGAATCCGCCGGCCACGACGGCGAGCAGCACCGCCAGCGTGCGCGCGCGACGTCCCGTGCGGGCGGTGCTGGCGGCGCGGTTCACCCTCTGATTATCGACCCGGGATCGAGGCGGCCGCGATCAGCCCGGGTGCGTCATCGAGAGCAGGTCGAGCTTGGCGTCGAGCTGCTCCTCCGTCAGCTCGCCGCGCTCGACGTAGCCGAGGTCGATGACGGCCTCGCGCACCGTGATGCCCTTGGCGACGGCGTGCTTGGCGATCTTCGCCGCGGCCTCGTATCCGATCAGCTTGTTCAGCGGCGTCACGATCGACGGCGACATCCCCGCGAAGGCGGCGGCGCGGTCGAGGTTCGCCTGCAGGCCGTCGATCGTCTTGTCGGCCAGCACGCGCATCGCGTTGGACAGCAGCCGGATCGACTCCAGCAGGGCGGTGCCCATGACGGGGATCGCGACGTTGAGCTCGAACGAGCCCGACGCGCCGGCCCAGGCGACCGTGGCGTCGTTGCCGATCACCCGGGCACACACCATGAGCGTGGCCTCGGGTACGACGGGGTTGACCTTTCCGGGCATGATCGACGAGCCCGGCTGCAGGTCGGGGATGTGCAGCTCCCCGAGTCCGGTGTTGGGGCCGGAGCCCATCCACCGCAGGTCGTTGTTGATCTTCGTGAGCGACACCGCGATCGTGCGCAGCGCGCCGGAGGCCTCCACGAGCCCGTCGCGGTTGGCCTGGGCTTCGAAGTGGTCCTTCGCCTCCGTGATCGGCAGCTCGGTCTCCTCGGCCAGCAGCGCGATGACCTTCTGCGGGAAGCCGAGCGGGGTGTTGATGCCGGTACCCACGGCGGTGCCGCCCAGCGGGACCTCGCCCACGCGGGGGAGCACCACGCGCACCCGCTCGATGCCGAGGCGGATCTGGCGGGCGTAGCCGCCGAACTCCTGGCCGAGGGTCACCGGCGTCGCATCCATCAGGTGCGTGCGGCCGGACTTCACGGCATCCTTCCACAGCTCCGCCTTCGCCTCGAGCGCGACCGCCAGGTGGTCCAGCGCCGGGATGAGGTCGTCGATGAGGGCCTGCGTGACCGCGATGTGCACCGATGTCGGGAAGACGTCGTTGGACGACTGCGACGCGTTGACGTGGTCGTTCGGGTGCACCGGGGCACCGAGCTTCTGCGTCGCGAGGGAGGCCAGCACCTCGTTCATGTTCATGTTCGAGGAGGTGCCCGAGCCGGTCTGGTAGGTGTCGACCGGGAAGTGCGCGTCGTAGCGGCCCGTGATGACGTCATCGGCGGCGGCGGCGATCGCATCGGCGATCGCGCCGTCCAGGGTGCCGAGCTCCTTGTTCGCGAGGGCGGCCGCCTTCTTGATGCGGGCGAGCGCGGCGATCTGGGTCGACTCGAGTCCCGTCCCCGAGATCGGGAAGTTCTCCACGGCGCGCTGCGTCTGCGCGGCGTACAGCGCGTCCTTGGGGACGCGCACCTCACCCATCGTGTCGTGCTCGATGCGGTACTCGGTGGTCTCGGTCATTGCGGTCACGTCCTCGTTTCCTGTGCGTGTTCTGTTGTGGTGATGTCGGGCGGCGGCGCGGCGGGACCGGTCAGGCCTCGTCGAGTCCGACCGTGACGTGCGGCACGGCGGTGCCCTCGCTCAGCCGGTAGTTGGCCCCGACGATGCCCAGTCTTCCCTCGGCCACGGCCTCGGCGATCAGCCGAGAGGAGGCGAGGAGGTCGTCGACCGTGTTCTTGAGGTGTTCGCGGCCGACTTCCTCGGCATCCAGCGTGCGCGGGTCGACGTCGCCGCCGGCGTCGCGCAGCACGGTTCGCGCCGCCGGAACGATGCGGGCGATCAGGCGCCAGATGTGCGAGGGCAGCTCGGGTGAGCCGAGGGCCGTCGAGTCGATCGCGGCGCGCACCGCCCCGCACGCGTCGTGGGCGAGCACGATGATCAACGACACATCGAGCGCCGCGACGGCGTACTCCAGGCTGGCGATCGCCGAATCGGAGGCCACCTGTCCGGCGTTGCGGACCACGAACAGATCGCCGAGGCCCTGGTCGAAGATGATCTCGGCCGCCAGGCGCGAGTCCGCGCATCCGAACAGCGCGGCGCGCGGGGTCTGCGCGGCCGCGAGCTCGTTGCGGCGCTCGACGTCCTGACGGGGGTGGCGGGGCTCTCCCGCCACGAAGCGCTCATTGCCTTCGCGCATCTCGGCCCAGACGGTCGCGGGCGTCGGGCGGGTCGTCGTGCTCATCGCGTCTCCTCGCGCAGCGTGCGGATCTGGTCGGTCACGCCGGTGGCGGCGACCGCGGCGGTGGGGGCGTCGGTGGCCCCGTAGATGAGGACCGTGTCGGTGCCGGCCGCCGTCGAGAGGGCGTAGGAGACCGTGTCGGTGCGTGCCGACGCCGGGATCGTGTACTCGTCCCAGACGATGCCGTCGATCGTGACGCTCCCCGTCGGGGCGAAGCCCCCGAGCACCTTCGATGCCCACGTCGGGTCGGCGTCGATGCCCTGCGCGATGCGGATGTAGCCGGTCGGCGGCGCGTAGACGATGCGCCACATCGAGCCCTCGAGACGCGCGGAGTTGGCGCGCCAGTCCTGCGGCACCGTGGGAACCAGCAGGGTGTGCTCCAGCGATGCCGATGCGCTCTGCGCGGATGCCGCCACGTCGGCCTCTTCGGGGTCGGGCAGCGACCCGCGGGGCACGCCGAAGTACACGACGGCGACGACCGCCATCGTCACGAGCAGTGCGGCGACGAGGTTGCGGAACGTCTTGCTCTGCCGATAGGCGCGGGATGCCGCAGCCTTGCGGTCGGCGGTCTCGTCGGGCGTCTCGGGGCGACCGAGCTCGGCGACGATGCGGGGACCGGCGGCCATCACGACTCCGCGTCCGCCGGACGAGCGGCATCGAGCAGGCGCTTGGCGCCCAGGAGCCACTCCTCGCAGCGGGCTGCGAGCGCCTCTCCCCGCGTCCAGAGCGCGAGGGAGTGCTCGAGGGTCGGAGCGCCCTGCTCGAGTTCGGCGACGACGCGGACGAGCTCGTCGCGTGCCTGCTCGAACGAGAGATCGGCGACGTCGGCGGCCGTGTCGCTGGTCATGGCGTCCATTCTAGGACGCCGCCCCGACGTCTTCGGCGACGGGTCCCTCCGATCGCGCGGCGAACGATCCCTCGGCGACGGTGACCGTGACCGACGCCCCCGCCGGGGCCTGCGCGGCGTCCCGGACGATGACGCCGCCGTCCAGGTGCGCGATGGCATATCCGCGCGACAGCGTCGCGCCGGGCGACAGGGCGCGCAGCGAGGCCCGCAGCTGCGCGGTCGTCCGGTCGGCGGCATCCAGGCGTCGCGTCACGACGTCGCGACCGCGCGACACGAGCGTCCACAGCTCGTGCGAGCGCGGCGTGAGCAGCGACTCGGGGGAGCGCAGCACCGGCCGCGAGCGCAGCTGCTCCAGCTGGGCGATGTCGTGCGAGATCCGCTGGGTGAGACGGGTGCGGGCGCGCGTGCGCAGCTGCTGCACGAGCGCGCGCTGCTCCGACACGTCGGGGACGACCTTCTTCGCGGCATCCGTGGGGGTGGAGGCGCGCAGGTCGGCGACGTCGTCGAGGAGCGGGTGGTCGTTCTCGTGCCCGATCGCCGAGACGACAGGGGTGGATGCCGCGGCCACCGCCCGCACCAGACGCTCGTCGCTGAAGCCGAGGAGGGTCTGGGGGTCGCCGCCGCCGCGGGCGATCACGATGACGTCCACCTCGGGGTCGGCGTCCAGCGCGGCCAGCGCGGCGATCGTCTCCGGCACGCAGCGTTCGCCCTGCACCGCGGCGTGGATCGTGCGGAAGCGCACCTCCGGCCAGCGCAGCTCGGCGTTGCGGTGCACGTCCTTCTCGGCGTCGCTGCGCTCACCCGTGATGAGCCCGACGACGTGCGGGAGGAACGGGATGCGCTTCTTGCGCGCGGGGTCGAACAGCCCCTCGCTCCGCAGCCGGGTGCGCAGTCGCTCCAGCCGTTCGAGCTGGTCTCCCAGGCCCGTGTGCCGCATGGCCGACACCGTGAAGGTGAAATCGCCCGTCTTGACGAAGAAGTCGCTCTTGACGCACGCGACCACCAGGTCGCCCACCTTCACGTCGTCCTGCAGCCGCTGGAGCGTCGATGACCACAGGCGGAAGGAGATCATCGCGTCGCCGTTGGCGTCCTTCAGGCGGCCGAAGACGTGACCGCCGCGGAGGTTCCACGCCGTGATCTCGCCTTCGACCCACACCGAGCCCCAGGTCGACACGAAGCCGCGGATCGTCTCGTTCAGCCGCGACACGGAGGTCGGCGCGTCGGCGCGGGAATCGCGCGGGGCCACGGCATCCGGCGGAGCGACCTCACCGGGAGCGGACGCGAACGAAGCCATCGCTGCCTTTCCGCCGCGCGCATGCGGCCCTCACTCAGCCCGCCCTCCCTAGAATCGAGGGGTGAGCAGCTCTGCCGTCCGTCTACCGACGCCCCATATCCCAGGACCGCGCGGACGGCTCCAGGATAACCCGGTGCCAGGGCCCAAGAAGGTCCTCCTGGCCTCCCCGCGCGGATACTGCGCGGGGGTGGACCGCGCCGTGATCGCCGTCGAGAGGGCGCTGGAACGCTACGGCGCCCCGGTGTACGTGCGCAAGCAGATCGTCCACAACATCCACGTCGTCACCGAGCTCGAGGCGAAGGGGGCGATCTTCGTCGAAGAGGTCGACGAGGTCCCGTCCGGTGCGCACGTGGTCTTCAGCGCGCACGGGGTCTCGCCGGCCGTCGTGAACGCGGCATCCGAGCGCGGGCTTCAGGCGATCGACGCGACCTGCCCGCTCGTCACCAAGGTGCACCGCGAGGCGGTGCGCTTCGCGCGCGACGACTTCGAGATCCTGCTCATCGGCCACGACGGCCACGAAGAGGTCGAAGGCACCGCCGGAGAGGCTCCCGACCACGTCACCGTCGTGAACTCGCCCGACGAGGCCGATCGCGTGGTCGTCAAAGACCCGGAGAAGGTCGTGTGGCTCTCGCAGACCACGCTCTCGGTCGACGAGACCATGGAGACCGTGCGCCGTCTGCGTGAGCGCTTCCCGAGCCTGCAGGATCCGCCGTCGGACGACATCTGCTACGCGACGCAGAACCGCCAGGTCGCCATCAAGAAGGTCGCCAAGGACGCGGATCTGGTCATCGTCGTCGGCTCGTCGAACTCCTCGAACTCGGTACGTCTGGTCGAGGTCGCCCTCGAGTACGGCGCGAAGGCGGCCTACCGGGTCGACTACGCGCACGAGATCCGGCAGGAGTGGCTCGACGGCGTCGGAACGGTCGGCGTCACCAGCGGCGCCTCGGTCCCCGAGGTCCTCGTCCAGGAGGTGCTCGCCGATCTGGCCGGCGCCGGCTACGCCGACGTCGAGCAGGTGCGCACCGCCGAGGAGGACCTGATGTTCTCCCTCCCGAAGGAGCTGCGTCAGGACGCCACCGGACGCCGTGACGACCGCGCGCTCGGCGGGCGGTCCCGGACGTGAGCGAGCCCGCGGCGGAGCCGACGCGCCCGCGCCCGCAGTACGGCGAGTACGCCACACCGGAGGAGCAGCGCGCGCGCATCGCGCAGCCGGCGCTGCCGGCGCAGCATCCCGTGCTCCCGCCCACCGTCCCGAGCCGTGCCCATCCGCCGACCGCGCCGGCGACGACCGCCGCGGCGCGTCCGTCGCGCACGGCCGATCGGATCATCACCTTCGCGCTGCTCGTGTACGGCCTCGTCACCGTCATCAGCGCGGTTCCCCAGCTGTGGGACTTCGCGGGCTTCGCGCAGACCTGGATGCAGGTCGCCGGGATCGACGCCACCTTCACCAACACGGCGCAGGGCGAGTTGTGGGGGCGCATCTCGGCGTTCGTCTTCATCGGAGGCTGGATGCTGACGGCCGTGCTGTCCTGGGCCTCGCTGAGGGCGCACCGGCTGTCGTGGTGGATTCCCCTCGTCGGGGCCATCGTGACGTTCATCATCGCGACGGTGTGCCTCACGATCCCCCTGCTCGGCGACCCCGCGATCGTCAGCCACTTCGCCCGATGAGCGCATCCGGCACGCTCCTCGCGGTGTGCGTCGTGCGGGCGCTGCGACCCGACGCCGGGGCGCTCGGGGTGACCGCGATCGACAAGGCCGCCGTCGAGGGGCCGGTCCGCCTCGGACGCTACGGCGCGTATGCCGACGTCCAGGCCAATCGCAAGCACCACGGCGGCCTCGACAAGGCCCTCTACGCCTACGCGCAGGAGGACGCCGACTTCTGGGCGGCCGAGTTGGGCGTCGACCTGCCGCCCGGGTGGTTCGGCGAGAACCTCCGCGTCGACGGGCTGGACGTCAACCGCTCGCGCATCGGTGAGCGATGGAGGATCGGCGAGACCGCCGTCGTCGAGGTGACGATGCCGCGGACGCCCTGCCAGACGTTCGCGCGCTGGGTGCGCTCGGTCGACCGGTCGGCCGAGCGCGGCTGGGTGCGCCGCTTCTCGGCGGAGCGTCGACTGGGCCCGTACCTGCGCGTCGTGCGCACCGGGTCGGTCCGCGCCGGCGACCCCCTCACCGTCATCCACGTGCCCGACGGCGCGCCCGGACTCCTGGACGCGTACGCCGATCCCGCGTGATCGTCGCGGGCGCCCCGCGCCGGTCACGGTCGGGCATCCGCGGCGACGGCCCGTACGTCGAACGCCCCCGGAGCGCGGCTCCGAGGGCGTTCGTCGTACGGGGACGGATCAGATGCTGATCGAGTGGCCCGCCGAACCGAGCTGCTGCGTGGCCTCGACCACGCGGGCCGCCATCGCCGACTCGGCGATCTTGCCCCAGGCGCGCGGGTCGTAGGCCTTCTTGTTGCCCACCTCGCCGTCGACCTTGAGCACGCCGTCGTAGTTGCTGAACATGAACCCGGCGACCGAGCGCGTGAACGCGTACTGCGTGTCGGTGTCGATGTTCATCTTGACGACGCCGTTGGCGACCGCGGTGGCGATCTCCTCCGGCGTCGAGCCGCTGCCGCCGTGGAACACGAGGTCGAGGGGCTTCGCGCCGGTGCCGAACTTCTCCGCGATGCCCGCCTGGATCTCGCCGAGCAGCTCCGGGCGCAGCTTCACGTTGCCCGGCTTGTAGACGCCGTGCACGTTGCCGAACGTCAGCGCCGCGATGTACCGGCCGTTCTCGCCGAGTCCGAGCGCGTCGACGAACTTCGAGACGTCCGCGGTGGTCGTGTACAGGGCCTCGTTCGACCCCTCGTGCTTGACGCCGTCCTCCTCGCCGCCCACGACGCCGATCTCGACCTCGAGGATGGCGTTGATGTTCTTCATGCGGGGGAGCAGCTGCTTGGCGATCTCGATGTTCTCCTCGAGCGGCACCGCCGAGCCGTCCCACATGTGCGACTGGAAGATGGGGTTGCGACCGGCGCGCACCTCCTCCTCGGATGCCGCGATCAGCGGCAGCACGAAGTCCTCCAGCGCCGGCTTCGGGCAGTGGTCGGTGTGCAGGGCCACCGTGATCGGGTAGTTCTTCGCGACCTCGGTGGCGAACTTCGCGAACGCGAGGGCACCCGTGGCACGGCCCTTGACGGTGTGGCCGGCGAAGTAGTCGGCGCCGCCGGTCGTCACCTGGATGATGCCGTCGGAGCCGGCTTCGGTCAGACCCTGCAGGACGGCATTGATCGACTGCGAGCTGGCGGCGTTGATCGCGGGGAACGCGTATCCACCGGCCTTCGCACGGTCCAGCATCTCGGCGTATTGCTCAGGGGTGGCGACAGGCATTTCTGCTCCTCAGTTCTGCGGGGATTCCAGGCTCAGCCTATCGAAGCGGCGGGACCGTCCGTGAGGGGGCGACCGGGCAAAAGAGTCCCCTCCCGCTTGTCCGCGGTGAAAGAATCGCGGTTCCTTCGTTGCGGCGCCGCCGAAAACGCCACGGCAGACGCAGGTGTCGCTCTAGGCTGGCGACATGGTGAGCCTGACCGCGGACATGAGCCCTTTGCACCCCGACCGCAACCTCGCGATGGAGCTCGTGCGCGCCACCGAGGCCGCAGCCATCCGCTCGGTCCCCTTCATCGGGCGCGGCGAGAAGGAGAAGGCCGACGGCGCGGCCGTCGACGCGATGCGCGCGTTCCTGACCACCGTGGCCTTCGACGGCGTCATCGTGATCGGCGAGGGTGAGAAGGACAACGCCCCGATGCTCTTCAACGGTGAGCACGTCGGGACGGGGCGGGGGCCGCAGTGCGATGTCGCCGTCGATCCCATCGACGGCACGTCGCTGACCGCGGAGGGGCGCAACAACGCCCTTTCGGTGCTCGCCGTCTCCGACCGTGGCTCGATGCTCGACGCCTCGAGCGTCTTCTACATGGACAAGATCGTCACCGGTCCCGCCGGCGTCGGCGTCGTCGACATCCGCCTGCCCGTCGGCGAGAACATCCGCCGGCTCGCCGCGTCGCTCGGCAAGCCCGTCGACGAACTCGTCGTCTCCGTGCTCAACCGTCCGCGCCACGCGCGCCTCATCGAGGAGATCCGCGAAGCCGGCGCGGGCACGCGTCTGATGAGCGACGGCGACGTCGCCGGCGGCATCAACGCGGCGCGCCACAACGCGCGCACCGACATGTGCATCGGCATCGGCGGCAGCCCCGAGGGCGTGGCGACCACCTGCGCGATCAAGGCACTGGGCGGTCACATCCAGGGTCGCCTCTGGGCGCGCGACGACGACGAGAAGCAGCGGGGGATCGACGCCGGTCTCAAGCTCGACGGCTACGTCTACGAAGCCGACGAACTGGTGAAGGGACGCAACACGATCTTCGTCGCGACCGGTGTCACCAACGGCGAGCTCGTCGCGGGCGTGCGTCGCGACGGCGACTTCGTCTACACCGAGAGCGTCGTCCTGCGCGGCGCGTCCGGAACGCTGCGCCGCATCTCCTCGGAGCATCTCACCTCGAAGTGGCTCTGAGCGCGACGCGCGGCGGCGTGGAGGACAGCTGACGCCCGCTCTGGCAGAATGTGGAGCGGTGTCACCGGCGACACATTCGTCGTCCACGCAGTCCGGGGGTCACATGTCCGCAGCATCGAGCAGTCCCAGAACGGGTCAGGTCACCGTGCCGGTCGACCCCGCGCGCAGGCCCGACGTCCTGTTGCGGCGACGGATGCCGGAAGGGCATCAGGTCAGCGCGTGGTGGATGATCGGCGCTTTCGTCGCGGTCTCCGTCGCGGTCGTCGGGCTGTTGAACCTCTTCCCGGCCTGATCCGGCGCGCTCACAGTCGATCGCGCAGGTCGCCCACGTCGGCGACCATGGCCTCGGCGGCACCGTCGGTGAGTTCGGGGGCGATCAGCTTCCGCGGTGTCTTCTCGATCGCGGTGGGTGCTGCTGCCGCATCCAGCTTCGTCTCATCGATGCCGGGGAACTTGCGCGCCGTGACGAGCACGCGGGTCTCCAGCGACCCGGCGAAGCGGTTGTAGGTGTCCACCGTCCGCTCGATGGCGCGGCGGAGATCGTCGGCGTGCCCGGCGAGGGCGCCGAGGCGCTGGTAGAGCTCGGTTCCGAGATCGAACAGACGGCGCGCCTCGGCAGAGACGTCCTGCTGGGTCCAGGTGTAGGCGACGGTCTTCAGGACCGCCCACAGGTTGACCGGCGACGCCAGAGCCACGCGCTTGCCGAACGCGTAGTCGAGCAGGGTCGGATCCTCCTCGAGGGCGGTCGCGAGCAGCGCCTCGTTCGGCAGGAAGCACACGACGAACTCGGGGCTGGAGTCCAATCCGCTCCAGTAGGCCTTCTTCGCGAGGGCGTCCACGTGCGCGCGGACCGCCTTCACGTGCCGCTGCAGCAGCTGTGCCCGCCGGGCCGCTTCCTCCCCGAGAGTGGTCACGGGGATCGCGGATGCCTCGAGGTACGCGTCGAGCGGCACCTTCGCATCGACGGCGAGCGACTTGCCCCCGGGAAGGCGCACGATCATGTCGGGGCGCCCCTCGCCGGCGTGCGAGGTGACCGACGACTGCAGGTCGAAGTCGACGTAACGGGTCAGCCCGGCCGACTCGACGACCCGCCGCAGCTGCGTCTCGCCCCAGACCCCGCGCGTCGCATTCGAGCGGAGGGCTCCGGCGAGCGACTCCGTCGTCGCGCGCAGCGCCTCATCCGACGCCTGCGCCTGGCGCAGCTGTTCCGCGAGGGAGCCGAACTGGGTCTGGCGGTCGCGTTCGAGGGCGGTCACCTTCTGCTGCATCGCCTCCAACGTCTCCTGGACGGGGGCGAGCGCGCGGAGCACGAGCTGCTCGCGTCGTTCCCGCTCCTGCTGCGCGCTCTGGTCGGCGCGCGCCTGCGCGCTGAGCTCACGGGTGAGCGCCCGCTGCTGCTCGAGCTGCTCGCCGAGCGAGCGCGCCGTCGCGTCGGCGGCGCCCAGGCGCGCGGTGAGCGCCGCAGCATCGCGGGCGGCACGTTCGGCCGCGCGGGCGCCGCCGGTGAACCAGCCGGCGACCAGGCCGCAGATCAGGCAGAGGACCGCGAGGGAGATGACGACGAGTGCATCCATGTGCACAGCGTGCCCGAGGCCTCGGACATCGTCGTGCGCCGCACCGTCAGAAGGTCGGAACCGCCGCGGTGGGGCGCGATGCCGTGCCCGCGAGCTGCGGCACGCGCACACCGAGCAGCATCGCGAGCTCGACGACGTCGTGCGCCCCCGCGCGGGCCGCGGCGTCGATCATGATGTGCGCGCAGGCCAAAGAGTCGGCCGCCGCATCGTGGTGCGCGAAATCGAGGAACCCCGCGGCGGCGGCCACCAGCGGGAGCCGGTATGACGCGAGATCGTACGTCTTGCGCGCCACCTGGAGGCTGCACACGTAGCGGTACGGCGGGCACGCGGCATCCGTCACCTCGCAGGCGCGGCGCAGGACGCTCATGTCGAAGCCCGCGTTGTGCGCGACGACCACGTCATCGCCGACGAAGGCGGCGAGGTCGTCGAGCTGGGCGGCCCAGGAGGGGGCGTCGGCGACGTCCTCGGGGCGGATGCCGTGGATGCCGACGTTGATCTCGAAGAACCGGTCGTGGCCCGGCGGGGGCTGGATCAGCCAACCCGCGGTCGCCACGACGCGCCCGTCCCGGACCCGGGTGAGTCCCACGGCGCACGCGGAGGCGCTGGAGGAGTTCGCCGTCTCGAAGTCGATCGCGGTGAAGTCCAGGGCCACGCGTCCACTCTGCGTGTCGTGCCCCGGCCGCCGCGGCAGGCGCGCCGTGCTCGCCGCACACCGCCGTGTGCGGCCGGGGCGCAAGGAGAGCGGGGAGCGATCCTGCTGCGATCGCTCCCCGCTGGTCGTGGCGCCGGGTCAGTAGGTCATGACGATCCGGCCGTCGATCTTGCCCCGCTCCATCCGCTCGAAGATGTCGTTGATGTCCTCGAGGGTCTCGACGTGCACCGTCGGATGGATCTGGCCGCGCGCGTAGAAGTCCAGGGCCTCGATCATGTCCTGGCGGGTGCCCACGATCGAGCCGCGGATCGTGATCGCCCGCAGCACGATGTCGAAGATGTCGGCGTCGAAGGTCCCGGGCGGCAGTCCGTTGAAGACGATCGTCGCTCCGCGCCGCACGACGCTGAGCGCCTGATCGAACGCCTTCGGGTGCACGGCTGTGACGAGCACCCCGTGGGTGCCGCCGGTGGCCTCCTGGATGGCGGCTCCCGGGTCGGTGTGTGCCGCGTTGACCGTCACCTCGGCGCCGTGCCGCCGCGCGAGCTCCAGCTTGTCGTCGTCGACGTCGACCGCGGCGACCCGCATCCCGAGGGCGCGTGCGTACTGCACGGCGATGTGTCCGAGCCCGCCGATGCCCGAGATCGTGACCCATTCGCCGGGGCGCACCCCGGTCATCTTCAGCCCCTTGTAGACGGTGACGCCGGCGCAGAGGATCGGCGCGACCTCCACCGGGTCGGCGCCGTCGGGGATGCGGGCCGCGTACTTCTCGTCCACGAGCATGAACTCCCCGAAGCTGCCGTCGACGGAGTATCCGCCGTTCTGCTGATCGGGGCACAGCGTCTCCCAGCCGGTGCGGCAGTATTCGCACGTGCCGCACGCCGACCACAGCCACGCGTTGCCGACCTTCTGTCCGATCGACAGGGTGGTCACGCCGGGACCGAGGGCGACGACCTCGCCGTAGCCTTCGTGGCCGGGGATGAGCTGCGGCTTCGGCGCGACGGGCCAGTCGCCGCGGGCGGCGTGCAGGTCGGTGTGGCAGACACCGCTCGTGATGACCTTCACGAGGGCCTGGCCCGGTCCCGGCGTGGGGATGGGGACCTCCGCGACGACGAGGGGTTCGCCCGCCGCGGTCACGACGGCTGCGCGCATCGTCGTCCGATCGTCGCGGGTTCCCGCCGCGACGGAGGTTTCGGTCAGAGTCGTCATCGACATCACTTCCTCTCGGCGGAGCCGTTCCGCCCGATGCTCCGACGCTAGGAACCCGAAGGTTGCACGCGGTTGCGGGCGGCGTAGGGTCGGACCATGGCGACGCGCGACGAGATGGCGACGAGCTTCGGGGCGGCGGCGGGGGAGTACGAGCGGGGTCGTCCGTCGTACCCGGCGGAAGCCGTCGCCTGGATGATCGCTCCGGCCGGCCGACGTCCGCGGGTCGCCGACGTCGGCGCCGGCACCGGCAAGCTGACCGAGGCGCTGCGGCGGGCGGGCGCGGAGGTGGTCGCCGTCGAACCGGATGCCGCGATGCGGGACGCCTTTCGTCGTTCCCTTCCGGGTGTCGAGGTGCGCGCGGGCGCGGCCGAGGCCACGGGGCTGGCCGACGGCAGCGTCGATGCGGTCGTCTTCGGCCAGGCGTGGCACTGGGTGCGCGTTCCCGAGGCCTCTGCCGAGGCCGCGCGGGTGCTGCGGCCCGGCGGTGTGATCGGGCTGATCTGGAACATCCGCGACGAGTCGGTCTCCTGGGTCGCGCGACTGGGTGCGGCGATGAAGGGAAGCCACGCGGAGGAGCTGCTCGCGGGCGAGGGGCCGACCGTCGCGGCGCCGTTCGGCACGCTGGAGCGCGAGAGCTGGCGCTGGTCGCGCGCCGTCACCCGCGATGAGGTCCTCTCGATGGTGCGTTCGCGCAGCTACGTCATCACCGCGCCGGCCGAGGAGCGCGCACGCATCGAGCAGGAGGTCGCCGCTCTGCTCGACGAGATCGGAGCCGTCGGCGACGCGCGCGTGGAGCTGCCGTACGTCACGCACGGGTTCCGTGCCGTCGCGGGGTGAGGTCGTCGCCCGCGTAGACTGAGATCCCGTGGCTCTTACCATCGGAATCGTCGGTCTCCCCAACGTCGGCAAGTCGACCCTGTTCAACGCGCTGACCAAGAACCAGGTTCTCGCGGCCAACTATCCCTTCGCGACGATCGAGCCGAACGTCGGCGTCGTCAACCTCCCCGACCCGCGGCTCGAGAAGCTCGCCGCGGTGTTCGGAAGCGAACGCATCCTTCCGGCCGCCGTCTCCTTCGTGGACATCGCGGGCATCGTGCGCGGCGCGAGCGAGGGGGAGGGGCTCGGCAACAAGTTCCTCGCCAACATCCGCGAGGCCGATGCGATCGCGCAGGTGGTCCGCGGCTTCGCCGACTCCGACGTCGTGCACGTGGACGGCAAGGTCGACCCGGCATCCGACATGGAGACCATCAACGCCGAGCTCCAGCTGGCCGACCTCGAGACGCTCGAGAAGGCGATCACCCGGTACGAGAAGGAAGTGCGCGGGAAGAAGCTCGATCCCGCCGTGCTCGAGGCCGCCGTCGTCGCGCGTGACGCGCTGCAGCGCGGCGAGCTGCTGTCGGCCTCCGGAATCGACCTCGCGCCGATCAGGGAGCTCGGTCTGCTGACGGCGAAGCCGTTCATCTTCGTGTTCAACGTCGACGAGGCGGTGCTGACGGATGCCGACCGCAAGGCCGAGCTGGCCGCGCTCGTGGCTCCGGCGAAGGCCGTCTTCCTCGACGCGAAGATCGAGTCCGAGCTCATCGACCTCGACCCGGCGGATGCCGCCGACCTCCTCGCGTCGACGGGTCAGGACGAGTCGGGACTCGACCAGCTCGCCCGCATCGGCTTCGACACGCTCGGACTCCAGACCTACCTCACGGCGGGCCCCAAGGAGGCGCGCGCCTGGACGATCGGCAAGGGATGGAAGGCGCCGCAGGCCGCGGGGGTGATCCACACCGACTTCGAGAAGGGCTTCATCAAGGCGGAGGTCATCTCGTTCGATGATCTCGTCGCGCTGGGCTCCGTCGCCGAGGCGCGTGCGAAGGGCAAGGCGCGCCTGGAGGGCAAGGACTACGTCATGCAGGACGGCGACGTGGTGGAGTTCCGCTTCAACGTCTGACGCCCCGGCCCGCTCGCGTCGTCGCACCGGCGCACCGCGGAGCACCCCTAAAGTGAGCGCATGAGTTCTGCCGCGACGGCGGCCGGCGTCGATCCGGCTCGCTCCCGAGGTCTCCGGATGCTCCTCAGCGGGTCGTTCCCGAACCTCGTGCAGTGGTACAACCTCTACGTCTTCGCGGCGTTTGCGCCGTTCTTCCGGACGGAGTTCTTCGACCCCGCCGACGGGGGCTCACTCGTCTACGTCTACGGCATCTTCGCGCTGACCTTCGTCATGCGACCGGTGGGGTCCTGGCTGTTCGGACGTATCGCCGATCGGCGAGGCCTGCGATTCGCGCTCGTGTCGAGCGTCCTGCTGATGTCGGCGGGATCGGCCGTGCTGGCGGTGAGTCCGACGGCGTCGGACGCGGGCGCGGCGGCCGGCGGCATCCTCCTGCTCGTCGGGCTCGTGCAGGGCGTGGCGACCGGCGGAGAGTACGGTGTGTCGGCGGTGTACCTCTCGGAGGTGTCGACCGACGGCCGACGCGGCTTCTTCTCCTCGTTCCAGACGGCGACGATCGTGGCCGGTCAGGTGCTCGCGCAGGCCACGCTGCTGGTGCTGCTCACCTCGGTCGACCGTGCAGAGGTGTCCGCGTGGGGATGGCGGGTCGCGTTCGGCATCGGTGCGCTCGCCGGGCTGTCGACCCTGCTGGTCGCGCGGCGGATGCCGGGGGAGCGGCGTCGCCCCACGGCGGGAGTCACCCTGGCCGTCCTCCTGCGCGAGGGGTGGCGTCCGCTGCTGTGGGTCGTCCTGATGACCTCCGGCGGAACGGCCGCCTTCTACACGTTCACCGTCACGGTGCCGGCGGTGTCGCGTGAGGCCGCGTACGGCTCCGGGGGTGCGGCAGCCGAGCGGGCCAGCACGACCGCGATCCTGCTCGCGCTGATCGTGCTGATGGTGCTGCAGCCCGTCGGCGGCGCGCTCAGCGATCGCGTCGGGCGCAAGGCGCTCCTGGTGTTCTTCGGCGTGGCGGGCGTCATCGTCATCGGCCCGGTCGTCGCCGTGGCCGGGGGACTCCTCGATCCGTGGGTGCTGTTCGCCGCCCTCGTCGCGGTGTTCACCGTGCTCACCGGCTATCTCGCCACCAACACGATCGTCAAGGCCGAGGCCTTCCCTCCGCAGCTGCGTGCTCTCGGCGTCGGCTTCGGCTATGCCGTGGCCAACTCCCTCTTCGGTGGAACGGCGCCGCTGATCTACCACGCCACCGCTGCGACGCCGTGGGTCTTCTCCGGATACGTGACGGTGCTGGTGGGGATCACCCTCGCCACTGCGCTCACCATGCGCGGAGGACGGACGAGCCCGCTCGATCGTCGGCTCTGACACCGCGGCGGTGAGAGGGACGCCGGCTACGGCTCCGTGGTGAGGACGGGCCCGCAGGTGAGGCACGACCAGGCGACGAGGAACCTCTCGTCGTCCAGGACCTCGAAGCCCAGGCGGTCCCCGCACAGAGGACAGGTCGGGCCGTCGCCGACGGGGATGCGCATACCGCCAGTATCGCCGCGACGCCGCGCCGACAGACGCCGGGGAGCGCGCGACACGCCCGGGATGCCGGTGTGATTTGCCGCCGGCGCGGATCCGACCTAAGTTTGTATCCGTTCGCCCCACAGGGAAGAGCGAAGGGCCGGAAGGCCTCGCCCCCTCAAGCGGAGAACCGATCCCCATCCCACACCCTCCACGAGGGCAGACCATCCGGCCTGGGATGAGGGTTTCCCCCGTGCAGCCGTTGCCAGCGGTCGTCACCACGGATCTTCGGATCCGGAGACGCCGACTTGACAAGATGCGCGAGAGGGATAAGATAGAGAAGTTGCCCTGCGGGTGAGGCTGAGAGGCCGAGCAGCAGGAGCATCCGATCCTTGAGAACTCAACAGCGTGCACTTGTCAAATGCCAAATAACCTCGTCTCAGCTTCGGCTGGGTGAGATTCCTTTGGATCAAGTCCAGCCTCTTTTGGGGTTGGCGTATGGATTGTCAGTAATGGCATCCTTTTGGTCAGTTTCGAACTCGCTGCATCGTCGTTTTCCCGGTGGTGTATGCATTTTTTCTTTTTGGAGAGTTTGATCCTGGCTCAGGATGAACGCTGGCGGCGTGCTTAACACATGCAAGTCGAACGGTGAAGCCCAGCTTGCTGGGTGGATCAGTGGCGAACGGGTGAGTAACACGTGAGCAATCTGCCCCTGACTCTGGGATAAGCGCTGGAAACGGCGTCTAATACTGGATACGAGCTGCGATCGCATGGTCAGTAGCTGGAAAGATTTTTTGGTCAGGGATGAGCTCGCGGCCTATCAGCTTGTTGGTGAGGTAATGGCTCACCAAGGCGTCGACGGGTAGCCGGCCTGAGAGGGTGACCGGCCACACTGGGACTGAGACACGGCCCAGACTCCTACGGGAGGCAGCAGTGGGGAATATTGCACAATGGGCGCAAGCCTGATGCAGCAACGCCGCGTGAGGGATGACGGCCTTCGGGTTGTAAACCTCTTTTAGCAGGGAAGAAGCGAAAGTGACGGTACCTGCAGAAAAAGCGCCGGCTAACTACGTGCCAGCAGCCGCGGTAATACGTAGGGCGCAAGCGTTATCCGGAATTATTGGGCGTAAAGAGCTCGTAGGCGGTTTGTCGCGTCTGCTGTGAAATCCCGAGGCTCAACCTCGGGTCTGCAGTGGGTACGGGCAGACTAGAGTGCGGTAGGGGAGATTGGAATTCCTGGTGTAGCGGTGGAATGCGCAGATATCAGGAGGAACACCGATGGCGAAGGCAGATCTCTGGGCCGTAACTGACGCTGAGGAGCGAAAGGGTGGGGAGCAAACAGGCTTAGATACCCTGGTAGTCCACCCCGTAAACGTTGGGAACTAGTTGTGGGGTCCATTCCACGGATTCCGTGACGCAGCTAACGCATTAAGTTCCCCGCCTGGGGAGTACGGCCGCAAGGCTAAAACTCAAAGGAATTGACGGGGACCCGCACAAGCGGCGGAGCATGCGGATTAATTCGATGCAACGCGAAGAACCTTACCAAGGCTTGACATACACCAGAACACCGTAGAAATACGGGACTCTTTGGACACTGGTGAACAGGTGGTGCATGGTTGTCGTCAGCTCGTGTCGTGAGATGTTGGGTTAAGTCCCGCAACGAGCGCAACCCTCGTTCTATGTTGCCAGCACGTAATGGTGGGAACTCATGGGATACTGCCGGGGTCAACTCGGAGGAAGGTGGGGATGACGTCAAATCATCATGCCCCTTATGTCTTGGGCTTCACGCATGCTACAATGGCCGGTACAAAGGGCTGCAATACCGTGAGGTGGAGCGAATCCCAAAAAGCCGGTCCCAGTTCGGATTGAGGTCTGCAACTCGACCTCATGAAGTCGGAGTCGCTAGTAATCGCAGATCAGCAACGCTGCGGTGAATACGTTCCCGGGTCTTGTACACACCGCCCGTCAAGTCATGAAAGTCGGTAACACCTGAAGCCGGTGGCCCAACCCTTGTGGAGGGAGCCGTCGAAGGTGGGATCGGTAATTAGGACTAAGTCGTAACAAGGTAGCCGTACCGGAAGGTGCGGCTGGATCACCTCCTTTCTAAGGAGCATCTGGCACTCTTTGGGGTGTCCAGGCGCCGGATCAGGGCCGAATGTGTCTTGCCGGTTAGCTCATGGGTGGAACGTTTGATGAGGTGTGGGGGAGTGATCTTCGAGTTAGTACGGCCTTCGGGTTGGGAACGCTGGGGGTGAGTGAGCCGGCACATGCACGCTGTTGGGTCCTGAGGGACCGGATGCGCTCTGATCTTCGGATTGGGAGCAGACGAACCTCAGGACTCTTTCTGTTGCCGGCTGGTGCTGGTGCGGGGAGGGTACCGCCCGTACTTTGAGAACTACACAGTGGACGCGAGCATCTTCGAGATGAGTAATCATCTCGTGAAGATGATCTTAAAGATCATTAGTCAATTTCGATTGACGATTCAAACTCATGTGATTTCAAGTCTTTAAGAGCAAACGGTGGATGCCTTGGCATCTGGAGCCGAAGAAGGACGTAGCAATCTGCGATAAGCCTCGGGGAGTGGATAAGCACACTGTGATCCGAGGGTGTCCGAATGGGGAAACCCCGCTGGGCGGCGTGCCGACCCAGTGACTCCCGCCTGAATATATAGGGCGGGTAGAGGGAACGTGGGGAAGTGAAACATCTCAGTACCCACAGGAAGAGAAAGCAACCGCGATTCCGTTAGTAGTGGCGAGCGAAACCGGAACAGGCTAAACCGAGTACGTGTGATATCCGGCAGGAGTTGCGTATTCGGGGTTGTGGGACTTTTCTGGTTGTTCTGCCGAGCAGCCGGCGTTACAAGAAGGTATAGACGAACTGGATTGAAAGCCAGGTCATAGAGGGTGCCAACCCCGTAGTCGAAATGCCTCTCTTGGCGCGAAGAGTATCCCAAGTAGCACGGGGCCCGAGAAATCCCGTGTGAATCTGTCAGGACCACCTGATAAGCCTAAATACTCCCAGATGACCGATAGCGGACAAGTACCGTGAGGGAAAGGTGAAAAGTACCCCGGGAGGGGAGTGAAATAGTACCTGAAACCGTTTGCTTACAAACCGTTGGAGCCTCCTTAGTAGGGGTGACAGCGTGCCTTTTGAAGAATGAGCCTGCGAGTTAGCGATACGTGGCGAGGTTAACCCGTGTGGGGTAGCCGTAGCGAAAGCGAGTCTGAATAGGGCGATTCAGTCGCGTGTCCTAGACCCGAAGCGAAGTGATCTATCCATGGCCAGGCTGAAGCGACGGTAAGACGTCGTGGAGGGCCGAACCCACTTAGGTTGAAAACTGAGGGGATGAGCTGTGGATAGGGGTGAAAGGCCAATCAAACTTCGTGATAGCTGGTTCTCTCCGAAATGCATTTAGGTGCAGCGTTGCGTGTTTCTTGCCGGAGGTAGAGCTACTGGATGGCCGATGGGCCCTACAAGGTTACTGACGTCAGCCAAACTCCGAATGCCGGTAAGTGAGAGCGCAGCAGTGAGACTGTGGGGGATAAGCTTCATAGTCGAGAGGGAAACAACCCAGACCACCAACTAAGGTCCCAAAGCGCGTGCTAAGTGGGAAAGGATGTGGAGTTGCTCTGACAACCAGGAGGTTGGCTTAGAAGCAGCCACCCTTGAAAGAGTGCGTAATAGCTCACTGGTCAAGTGATTCCGCGCCGACAATGTAACGGGGCTCAAGCACGCCACCGAAGTTGTGGCATTGACATTATTGGTAGGCCTTCGTGGTCCAGCCGTGTTGATGGGTAGGAGAGCGTCGTGTGGCCAGCGAAGCGGCGGTGTGAACCAGCCGTGGAGGCCACACGAGTGAGAATGCAGGCATGAGTAGCGAAAGACGTGTGAGAAACACGTCCTCCGAAAGACCAAGGGTTCCAGGGTCAAGCTAATCTTCCCTGGGTAAGTCGGGACCTAAGGCGAGGCCGACAGGCGTAGTCGATGGACAACGGGTTGATATTCCCGTACCGGCGAAGAACCGCCCAAACTAATCCAGTGGTGCTAAGTGCCCGAATTCCTTTGTATCGATCCCTTCGGGGTGAGAGCGTTGGAGCTAGCGCATGACCCCATGCTGGTGCGGTTAGCGTATTAACAGGTGTGACGCAGGAAGGTAGCCCAACCCGGGCGATGGTTGTCCCGGGGCAAGTGCGTAGGCCGAGTCATAGGCAAATCCGTGACTCTTACAGGCTGAGACACGATGCGGATAAAAAGTGGGTGATCCTCTGCTGCCAAGAAAAGCATCGACGCGAGGTTCTAGCCGCCCGTACCCCAAACCGACTCAGGTGGTCAGGTAGAGAATACCAAGGAGATCGAGAGAATCGTGGTTAAGGAACTCGGCAAAATGCCCCCGTAACTTCGGGAGAAGGGGGGCCATCCACTTATATGAGCTTGCCTCAAAAAGGGTGTGGTGGCCGCAGAGACTAGTGGGTAGCGACTGTTTATTAAAAACACAGGTCCGTGCCAAGTCGCAAGACGATGTATACGGACTGACGCCTGCCCGGTGCTGGAAGGTTAAGAGGACCGGTTAGCCGTAAGGCGAAGCTGAGAATTTAAGCCCCAGTAAACGGCGGTGGTAACTATAACCATCCTAAGGTAGCGAAATTCCTTGTCGGGTAAGTTCCGACCTGCACGAATGGCGTAACGACTTCCCAACTGTCTCAACCGCGAACTCGGCGAAATTGCACTACGAGTAAAGATGCTCGTTACGCGCAGCAGGACGGAAAGACCCCGTGACCTTTACTACAGCTTGGTATTGGTGTTCGGTGTGGCTTGTGTAGGATAGGTGGGAGACTTTGAAGCGGTGACGCCAGTTACCGTGGAGTCATTGTTGAAATACCACTCTGGTCACTCTGGATATCTAACTTCGAACCGTAATCCGGTTCAGGGACAGTGCCTGGTGGGTAGTTTAACTGGGGCGGTTGCCTCCCAAAAAGTAACGGAGGCGCCCAAAGGTTCCCTCAACCTGGTTGGCAATCAGGTGGCGAGTGTAAGTGCACAAGGGAGCTTGACTGTGAGACTGACAGGTCGAGCAGGGACGAAAGTCGGGACTAGTGATCCGGCAGTGGCTTGTGGAAGCGCTGTCGCTCAACGGATAAAAGGTACCTCGGGGATAACAGGCTGATCTTGCCCAAGAGTCCATATCGACGGCATGGTTTGGCACCTCGATGTCGGCTCGTCGCATCCTGGGGCTGGAGTAGGTCCCAAGGGTTGGGCTGTTCGCCCATTAAAGCGGTACGCGAGCTGGGTTTAGAACGTCGTGAGACAGTTCGGTCCCTATCCGCTGCGCGCGTAGGAAATTTGAGAGGATCTGACCCTAGTACGAGAGGACCGGGTTGGACGAACCTCTGGTGTGCCAGTTGTTCTGCCAAGAGCACCGCTGGTTAGCTACGTTCGGGATGGATAACCGCTGAAAGCATCTAAGCGGGAAGCCGGCCTCAAGATGAGATTTCCATGCCTTCGGGCGAGAGGCTCCCAGCCAGACTACTGGGTTGATAGGCCGGATGTGGAAGCGTGGCAACACGTGAAGCTGACCGGTACTAATAAGCCGATGACTTGATAACACACCGTTTTGGTGCTTGCGTCCACTGAGTGGTTCTCGATGTACGGTCGAGAACTGCACAACTGATCTTCGATCGTTGTGTGCTTGATGAAACATCAATAGTGTTTCGGCGGCCATAGCGTGAGGGAAACGCCCGGTCACATTCCGAACCCGGAAGCTAAGCCTCACAGCGCCGATGGTACTGCAGGGGGGACCCTGTGGGAGAGTAGGACACCGCCGGACTTCATTTCAGGAAATGGCCACCCAACGCTGGGTGGCCATTTCCCGTTAACAGACCGAGAGGAACCCCTTCGATGGCACAGGAGCGCGATCCCGACAACAAGGATGCGAACGCCGAGCGCCGGGGGAGGAACTCGGACCCGCAGCGCGGAGGGCAGCGTCCCTCTTCGTCGCGCCCACCGCGGGAGGGCGAGCGCAAGCCGTATGCCTCGCGTGATGGAGAGCGTAAGCCCTACCCGAAGCGCGACGGCGATCGTAAGCCGTATGCGCCTCGTGACGGTGAGCGGAAGCCGTACGCCTCGCGTGATGGGGAGCGTAAGCCGTACGCGTCTCGTGACGGTGAGCGGAAGCCGTACGCCTCGCGCGATGGGGAGCGTAAGCCGTATGCGCCGCGCGACGGTGAGCGGAAGCCGCACGCCTCTCGCGACGGTGAGCGCAAGCCCTACCCGAAGCGCGACGGTGAGCGGAAGCCGTATGCGCCCCGTGATGGGGAGCGGAAGCCGTACGCCTCGCGCGACGGTGAGCGCAAGCCCTACGCGTCGCGCGACGGTGAGCGGAAGCCCTACGCGTCGCGCGACGGTGAGCGTAAGCCTTACGCCTCGCGTGACGGGGAGCGGAAGCCGTACCCGAAGCGCGACGGCGACCGTAAGCCGTATGCGTCCCGCGATGGGGAGCGTAAGCCGTACGCCTCGCGCGACGGTGAGCGCAAGCCCTACGCGAAGCGCGACGGCGAGCGGACGTCGCGTCCGCCGCAGGGGTCGGAGCGCCGCACCGGCCCCGTCGGTCCGCAGCTGCCCGACGACGTCACCCCTCAGGATCTGCCGACATCGGCTCGCAACGAGCTCAAGACCCTCTCGAAGGAGAACGCCGAGCAGGTCGCCCGTCACCTGGCGATGGCCGCGCGTCTGATCGACGACGACCCCGCGCTGGCGCACGAGCACGCTCTCGCCGCCTCCCGCAGCGCCGGCCGCATCGCGATCGTCCGGGAGACCGTGGCGATCACGGCCTACGCGCTCGGCGACTTCGCCCTCGCGGTGCGCGAGCTGCGCACCTACCGCCGTATCTCCGGTCGTGACGACCAGATCGCTCTGCTCGTCGACAGCGAGCGGGGCGTCGGTCGCGCTGACCGTGCTCTCGAAGTGGGACGTGCGGTCGACCGGTCTGCGCTCACCACCGAGGCGCGCGTCGAGCTGGCGATCGCGATGTCGGGCGCCCGGCTCGATCTCGGCGAGACCGAGCGAGCGCTGCAGGAGCTCGACATCCCGGAGCTCGACCCGGATCGTGCGTTCACGTGGAGTCCGGGCCTCTTCGCCGCGCGAGCGGCGGTGCTGGAGGAGCTCGGTCGTCTCGACGAGGCCCAGCAGTGGCAGCGTCGTGCCGACGTCGCCGCCGAGGCTCTCGGCGCGGTGGATGCGGACCTCGAGGTGATCGAGATCGACGAGGTCGAGGAGATCGCCCTGCCGCTCGACGAGGATGAGCAGCACGTCGACGTCGACGATTCCGACGCCGTCGAGCCGGATGCGACGTCTGCAGAGGGGGCCGACGACTGATGGCGCTGTTCTCGAAGCGCACGGCGTCCACGCCCCTGGACGGCGTGGACGCCGTGCTGGCCGATCTCGACGGCGTGGTGTACGCCGGTCCCGGCGCGCTTCCGTACGCCGTGGACAGCCTCAATGCCGCCGGTGCGTCGCGACGGCTCGGGTACATCACCAACAACGCGTCTCGTCGCGACGCGGTCGTCGCCGAACACCTGCGTGAGCTGGGTCTGACGTCGACGCGCGCCGAAGACGTCGTCACCAGCCCGCAGGCGGCGATGCGGCTGCTGCGCGAACGCGTCGCCCCGGGCGCGACGATCCTCATCGTCGGCGGCGACGGGCTCGTCTTCGAGACGGAGAAGGCCGGATACGTCGTCACACGCAGTGCGGAGGACGCACCTGCCGCGGTCGTGCAGGGGTTCGCCCCCCACGTGGGGTGGGAGCAGCTGGCGGAGGCCGCGTACGCGCTGGCGACGCCCGAGGATGCCGGCGGCATCCCCTGGATCGCCACGAACACGGACTGGACCATCCCTCAGGCGCGGGGCATCGCGCCGGGGAACGGGACGCTCGTCTCTGCGGTGCACACGGCGGTGGGCCGACTCGCCGTCGTCGCCGGAAAGCCGGAGCGTGCGATCTTCGATGAGGCCGTCGCGCGATTCGGCGCGCAGAAGGCGCTGTTCATCGGCGACCGGCTCGACACCGACATCGCCGGCGCCCAGGCGGCCGGTCTCGACTCGGTGCTGGTGCTGACGGGTATCGATCGTCCCAAGCACGTGCTCGCGGCGCCGGCCACCTCGCGCCCCACCTACATCCTCGGCGACCTGCGCGAACTCCACGAGGAGTACCCGCAGACGATCGTGCGCGGCGACACGACGGCAGTGCGCGACGCCGCCGTGCGGATCGACGGGGCGGACATCCACATCGTGTCGGAAGGATCGCGACCGATCGACCTCGTCCGCGCCGGCGCGGCGGCGATCTGGGCGTCCGGGCGTGCGATCTACGGATTCCGCGTGCCGGAGCGGCTGTACGCCGATCCCTTCCACCGTCCCTGAGGAGATCTGCGCGCTGCCGGCGTCGAGGTTGTCAACCCCTGGGGGATGAGCGCCGACCGGGCCTAGCCTGGGGGCATTCGTCGATCGAGGAGGACCCATGTCCGGAGTGAAGTTCTGGCTGACCGTCGTGATCGCCGGCGGTGCCGGCTATGTGCTCGGCGCGCGTGCCGGACGAGCGCGCTATCGCGAGATCAGTGCCGCTGCGAAGCACCTGTGGGACGACCCGTCGCTGAAGAAGGCTCGCGCACGCTCCCGCAAGGTCGTCGACAAGGCAGCCAAGAAGGCGGCGAAGAAGCTCGGCGCCTGAGCGCAGACGCGCGGTGCCTCACTGCCAGCCGAAGGTGTTGAACCACTCGGCGCGGCCGGCGGATTCGCGCTGATCATCGGTGCCGCGGAACCGGTCGTGCGGCGCGCGTCGGCCCGCCACGAGCGGCACGAACCCGTCGCACTCGGGGCACCGCGAGCGTCCCTCGGGAAAGCCCGCGGCCGCCGCCTCGTCCGGCAGCTGCGGTGCGGGCACGCCGGCGAGGCCCGAGCCCGGGCACGCCGGCGCGTCCGCCTGCGCGTCGGACCACATCTGCGACGTCCCGACCCGATTGTGCAGCCCCGCGTGACCGGTCGGTCGCGTGCACAACGCCGTGCCGCGCCGACTGCGGCACCACCGTGCCGTGGGAAAGCTCACGCGCCCAGCATAGGCACCCCGTGGCGGCGCGGCGCCACGGCATCCGCTCAGCCGACGAGCGGACCGCCCCGCTTCCAGTACCCGAGGAACGAGATCTGCGTCGGTGCCATGCCCGCCGTCGCGGTGAGGTGCCGGCGGATGCGGGCGACCGCCGCGGTCTCACCGGCGATCCATACGTAACCGCCGTCGTCCGCGCCGCCGAACGCGGCGGACTCGGCATCCGCCCATTCGCGCACGAGCCCCTCGAGCGCGCCGCCCGTCGCCCCGCCCGTCACCGCGGCCGGCACGGGGCGCGCCAGCGTCGTGCTCGCCCTCAGGTCGTCGTCGAGGAGATCGGCGGCATCCGCGACGTCGGCCAGCACCTCGATGCTCACCTCCGGCGGCTGCGCGCGCACGATGTTCCTGATCGCCGGTACGGCCGACTCGTCGCCGACCAGCAGGAGCCGGGACGGGGGGATCGGGGGAGTGAAGTGGATGCCGTACCCGGTGTAGCCGCAGCGCGCATCCGGACCCGTGACGATGAGCTCGTCACCGGGGCGGCACGTCCGCGCCCAGTGCGACGCCGGTCCCGCCGGCTGGTGGAGGAAGACGTCGACATCGATCTCGCCGTCCTCCGGCCGGATCGCCGACGGCGTGTACGTGCGCAGCGGATTGCGGCGCTCCTCGGGAAGGGACTTCCACCGGGTGTACCAGTCGCGAGGATGCGGTGTGGGCTCCCGCGTGAGACCGACGTCGATGAACCCGATGCCCGCCAGGGGCAGCACCAGCTTGATGCGCTGGTCGAGTCCCCACGGGGCGAAGTGCCGCACCGCCGCGCCGGAGAGCGTGACGCGCCGGAAGTTCGGGGACACGTCACGCACGCGTGCCACGGTCACCGGGAAGGCGCTGTACTCCCACGGACGCTCGTCGCCGCCGTTCGAACGGCTCATTGCGCCTCCGCTCCGGTGTGCCGACCGCCCAATGGCACGACGAGAGGGCCGCCCGTGACCGGATCGGGGATCACGACGTTGGGAAGATCGAAGATCTCCTCCACCCGTTCGGTCGTGATCACGTCGGCGGGCGCACCCTCCGCCACGATCCGTCCCTGCTTCATCGCGATGACGTGGTCGGCGTAGCGAGCGGCATGGTTGAGGTCGTGCAGCACGGCGACGATCGTGCGGCCCGCCCGGTTGAGCGCGGAGAACAACTCCATGAGCTCGATCTGGTGCGCGATGTCGAGGAACGTCGTCGGCTCGTCGAGCAGCAGCAGATCGGTCTGCTGCGCGAGGACCATCGCCACCCACACACGTTGACGCTGGCCGCCGGAGAGCTCCTCGACGCGACGCCCCGACAGCGCGTCGACACCCGTCTCCGTCATCGCCTCGCGGATCGCGTCCTCGTCGGCCTCCGTCCACTGGCGCCACAGCCCGAGGTGCGGGTAGCGACCGCGCCCCACGAGATCGGCGACGGTGATCCCCTCGGGCGCCGACGCGGTCTGCGGCAGAAGGCCGAGGCGGCGCGCCACCTCCTTCACGGGCAGACGGGAGATGTCGGTGCCGTCGAGCACCACGGCGCCCGCCGAGGGGCGCAGCAGACGCGACAGCCCCCGCAGCAGCGTCGACTTGCCGCAGGCGTTCGGTCCGATGATGACGGTGAACGAGCCGTCCGGAATGCGGGTGGTCAGCGCGCTGAGAATCGGCGCACCGTCGTAGCCGAGAGAGATCGTCTCGGCGGACAGGCGCGGCGGGGTGCGCGGGGCGAGGGCGGCGGGGTCAGACACGGCGGCGGATCTCCTGGACGAGGGTGAAGACGAGGTAGAGGCCGCCGACGGACACCGTGACGACGCCCGCGGGGAGCGCGACGGGCAGCGCGTGCTGGGCGATCATGTCCGATGCCGGCAGCAGCGCGGCGCCGACGAAGGCGGACAGGGTGAGAGACAGGAACGGCGTGCGCGCCAGGCGTCGCGCGATCTGGGGCGCCGCGAGCGCGATGAACGCGATCGGACCGATGACGGCCGTCGCGATCGACACCAGCAGGACGCCGATCAGGAGGGCGCCGCGTCGTGCCCGCATCGGACGTGCGCCGGTGGTGACGGCGACGTCGTCGCCGAGATCCAGCTGCCGCAGTCGCGGCGCGAGAGCACCGAGGGCGATCAGCAGCGGGATGCCGCACAGCGCCGCGCCCGCCACCGCGGCGCCCGTCACGCCGTTGAGCGTGCCGGCGCCCCACGCGGAGGCGAACATCGCGGTCTCGAGCTCGACCTGCAGCAGCATCCAGGTGTTCGCCGAGGCCAGCATGGCCGCGACGCCGATGCCGATCACGATGAGTCCGAACCCCTGCTGCCGCACGCGGCCCCCCAACACGGCGATGGCGGCGGCCGTGACCAGTCCGCCGGCGACGGCGCCGGCCGTCAGCGCCGGCCACGAGGTGGAGACGAAGACGATCGTGAGCAGCATCCCGGTGAAGGCGCCGTTCGACAGGCCGAGGATGTCGGGACTGGCGAGCGGGTTGCCGGTGACGGTCTGGAACAGGGCGCCGGCGACGGCGAGATACGCGCCGAGGAGGATGGCCGCCAGCGTGCGCGGCAGGCGCCATTCGAACACGACGGTGCGATCGAGAGGGAGGCCGCCGCCGCCGATGACGTCCACGACGGCCGCGGGCGACAGCGGGTACGAGCCGAGGCCGAGGGCGACGACCGCCGCGGCGACGATGACGACGCCGAGTCCGGCCGCGACCACGACACTGCGCAGCCGCAGGTGACGTCGCCGCGCGCTCCGGCCGATCGCGAGCCGGCGATAGCCCCGGTCGATGGTCGCGGTCGCCGCCGCGTCGCGGGGTCGCGCCCTGCCGACGCTCACAGCGCCGTCGCCCGTCGTCGGCGCGCCAGGGCGATCAGCACCGGGGCGCCCACGAACGCCGTGACGACGCCCACCGGGATCTCCGCCGGTGCGATCAGCACGCGGCCCAGCACGTCGGAGAGCAGGATGAGCGTGGGCGCCAGAGCGATCGATGCGAGCAGGATGCGCCTCTGGTCCACGCCGAACATCCAGCGTGCGACGTGCGGCACCATGAGGCCGACGAACGAGACCGGGCCGGCGATCGCCGTGGCGGTGCCCGCGAGCACCGTGACCGCGGCGACCACTCCCACGCGGATGCCGCCTACGTGTGCCCCCTGCGCGCGAGCGACGTCGTCGCCGAGCGCGAGGGCGTTCAACCCCCGCGCGAGGGCGAGCGCGGCGACGGTCGCGACCGCGACGAAGGGCAGGACCGGTCCCAAGACCTCGAAGCCGCGCCCGAGCAACGATCCGGCATGCCACGCCCTCATGCGATCGAAGGCATCGGGATCGCTCAGGGTCATCCCGGTCGTCGCGCCCGCGAAGACGGCTCCGAGTGCGACTCCCGCCAGCGTGAGCCGCAGGGGGTCGGCGGGGCCCCGGCCGGACGATCCGATGACGGTCACGCCCACGGTGACGACCAGGGCGCCCGCGAACGACAGCCAGACGAGGACGGACATGTCGCGCAGCCCGAACACGGCGATCCCGATCGCGACCGCGAAGGCCGCCCCGGCGTTGACTCCGAGGATGCCGGGATCGGCGAGGGGATTGCGGGTGAACCCCTGGATGAGCGCACCCGCCGCGCCGAGCGCGACGCCCACGACGAGGCCGGCCACGGTTCGGGGCACCCGCAGCTCGGCGACGACGTAGCGGATGTCGGGCGAGCCGCCGCCGCTCAGGACGGCCAGCACGTCCGGCGCGCCGATCGGGTTGGATCCGATCATGAGCGACAGCGTCACCGCGACGGCGAGCATCACCGCGATCGCGACGACGGCGAGTGCCCGGACCGCGCCGCGACGGGCGTCGGGCAGGGCCGGGGGGAGCGCGGCGGCCGGCGCCCCCCGATCGGCAGCGACCGTCACCGCGCGGAGAGGAAGCGCTCGATGTCGTCGAGCACCCGCATCCCGCCCTTGGGGCCGACGCCGGAGACCCAGTAGCTCGTGTCGACGAGGGTGACCGATCCGAAGGCGTCGGCGTTCTGGGTGATCGCCGCCGGAATCGTGCTCGGGTCGTCGACGTCCGTCGTCGTCACGAACACGTAGTCCGCGGCGGCACTGCGCACGTTCTCCGGGGAGATGTCCGCCTGGATACCGTCCTTCCAGTCCTGGGCCGGGATGGTCAGGCCCACGCACTCGAGCGCGCTGCCGGCGAACGAGGTGGGGCCGTACAGGCTGAGCGTCGTCTCGTCGCGGGGCCGGATCATGTTCGCGGTCTTGCCGTCCAGGGCGAAGTCGTCCTTGATGGCGGCGCAGCGGTCGGTGAACGCCGTCAGCAGCTCCTGGGTCTTCGCCGCCCTGCCCAGCGCGTCGCCGACGAGCAGCGCGTTCTGCTGCCACGGGTCGGACTGCGACGCCATGAACACCGTGGGGGCGATGGCGCTGAGCTGGTCGTAGAGCTTCGAGTGACGTGACTCGGTGCCCAGGATGAGATCGGGGCGGAGCGCCGCGATGGCCTCGAGATCCGGTTCCGGGACGGTGCCGACCGGGGAGACGCCCTCGACGTCGAGGTAGGCGGGCACACCGGCGACGTTGCTCGCGACGGCAGCCCCCACCGGCGTGACGCCGAGCGCGACGGCGGTGTCGAGCTCGACCGGCTCGAGCACCACGACCCGCTGCGGATCGTTCGGCACCTCGGTGGTTCCGCGGGCATGCGACACGGCGTGCGTTCCGCTCGCCGACGACGAGGAGCCCGGCGTCGTGCCCGTCGCCGCGCACCCGGCGAGGGCGAGCGCGGTCACCACGGCGGCGGCGAGCAGAGGCAGGGATCGTCGAATGTGGGGGCGCATGGGGCATCGCTTTCGTCCGGCCGCACCCGCACGCAGCGGGACGGTGAGTAGGTATGGCTTACCTAACTATGGACAGACGCGGATGCCGTGCGCAAACTCGGTGCGCTCTAGGATGGGGGATCGTGACCGAGAACCAGCGACAGACTTTCGACGCCGACGTTCGCGATATCGGCTATCTCGACGAGGGTGCCGGCCCGGCCATCGTCCTGCTTCCGGAGGCCGGGCTCGACTTCGCCTACTTCGGCGCGCTCGCCAGCATCCTGGTCGAAGAGGACTTCCGGGTCGTCCGCGTGGCGGCCCGCCGCTCGGGCGCGGCGACGATGCACGACCTCGCCGCCGACGTCATCGACGTCCTCGACCATCTGCAGATCTCGGAGGCGTGGATCGGCGGTCACGGTTTCGGCGGCGCCGTCGCCCGCACGATCGCGATCGACCACCACGACCGCGTCAACGGCGTGCTGCTGCTCGGCGTCGCGAGCTCTGCCCCCGCCGGTGACGACTTCGACGCGGAGCTGCGTGCGGTCTTCGGCGACTCGTTCTCGCCGCAGGCCGACGTGCGTGCGCTGCAGGCCGCCGCGCTGGCCGCCACGGATGCCGCGGCATGGCAGCCCGTCGCCGAGGCGACGCCCGTGCTCGTCATCCAGGGCGGCGGCGACCGGGTGAACCCCGCCGACGCGGGGGAGGCGCTGCGCGCGTCCGCGCCGGGGCTCGTGAGCGTCAAGGCGGTGGAGACCGCCGGGCACTTCTTCCCGCTCACTCACCCCGGCGAGACCTCGTGGTTCATCGAGGACTACCTGGACTGGGACTGAGGCGACCGACCCGCCCGGACCGTCACACGGTCTGGCCGGCGTGCGCACCCTCGGCGATCTCCTCGACGACCTTCGCGTTGAAGGCGGGAAGGTCGTCCGGGGTGCGGCTCGACACGAGGCCCTCGTCGACGACGACCTCCTCGTCCACCCAGGTGGCGCCCGCGTTGACGAGATCGGTCTTCAGGCTGGGGTAGCTGGTGAGCGTGCGGCCGTCGACGACATCCGCCTCGATGAGCAGCCAGGCGGCGTGGCAGATCGCGGCGACGGGCTTGTGCTGCGCGAAGAACTCGCGGGCGAGCGCCACGGAGGCCGCGTCCAGCCGCAGATCGTCCGCGTTGACGACGCCGCCCGGCAGCACGAGCGCGTCGTAGTCCGCTGCCTCCGCGGCGGAGGCGGCGACGTCGACGGCCTGTCGGTGTCCGTTCTTGCCTTCGATGCTGTCCGTCGCGGGGGAGATCAGCACCGCGGTGGCGCCCGCGGCGGTCACCGCGTCCCACGGCGATGTCAGCTCGCTGTCCTCGAATCCGTTGGTGGCCACGAAGGCCACGGTCTTCCCTGAGAGTGTGCTCATGCCCTCGACGTTACGGATGGCATCGGCACCGCGCCCGGGGGTTGACACGGACGTATCATCGACTCATGGCTACGTCGAACCTTCCCACCCCCCAGCTCGCCTCCTCGACGGAGGCATCGGAGCTGCCGGGCGTGAAGAACCTCTTGCCGCTGGTGGACGGCGGCATCGATGCCGGCGCGTGCTGCGGTGGGGGATCCTGCAGCATCGGCTGACCACCCGGTCAGTGGGCGGCGGGTCCGGCAGGTGTGTCGGCCGGCTTGCGGATGAGGAACGCGCTGATCAGCAGCGGCGTGCCGATCACGGCGGCGAGCAGGAACGCGGCGCGTGCGCCGGCCGCCCCGGCCGCGGCATCCGCCGCACCGGACGCCGAGGCCGCCGCAGACACGGACGACATCACCGAGATCAACAACGCGATGCCGGCCGCGCCGGCCACCTGCTGCACCGTCGAGACCGTGGCGCTGCCGTACGAGTAGAACCTCGGCTCGAGCGAGCCCAGTGACGCCGTGAACAGCGGCGTGAACGACATCGCGAGACCCACCGACAGCAGGGTCTGCGTCACGACCAGCATCCACACCGGAGTGGACTCGGTGAGCATCGTGAAGCTCCACAGGATCGCCAGCACGACGATCGTGCCGGGAAGCAGGAGCACGCGCGTGCCCCACCGGTCGTAGATGCGTCCGATGACGGGTCCGAGCAGACCCATCGCGAGCGCGCCGGGGAGGACGACCAGGCCCGACACGCTGGCCGAGAGCCCGAGGGTGTTCTGCAGGTACAGCGGCAGCGCCGTGAGCGTGCCGAAGAACGCGAGGGACATCACTGCGAAGTGGGCGACGGACAGGGAGAAGTTGCCCGAGCGGAAGATCCGGAGGTCCAGCAGCGCGTCGTCCTTCTTCTGCAGGGCCACCTGACGCCAGAGGAAGAACCCGAGCGTCGTGACGCCGATCGCGAGGGCGACGACGAGGGTCACGGTGGCCGTCTCCGCGGCCGCGACGTCGGTGCCGTGGCCGCCGATCTGGCTCAATCCGAAGACGATCCCGCCGAAGCCGAGGGCGGAGAGGATCACCGAGGGGATGTCGATGGGGGCGTGCGAACGCTCGCCCAGGTTGTGGATCCACCGCACGCCGATGATCAGGGCGACGACGGAGATGGGCAGGACGATCGCGAAGATCCACCGCCACGTCAGGTTGTCGAGGATGACGCCCGCCATCGTCGGCCCGATGGCCGGAGCGAGCGAGATGACCACGCTCACGCGCCCCATCATGCGCCCGCGCAGGTGCGGCGGGACGACGGTCATGAGCGTCGTCATCAGCAGCGGCATCATGATGGCCGTGCCGGAGGCCTGGACGACGCGACCGACGAGGAGCATCTCGAACCCCGGCGCCACGAGGGCGATCAGCGTACCGGCCGAGAACAGGCCCATGGCCGTGCCGAACATGGCGCGGGTCGTGAACCGACGCAGGAGGAAGCCCGTCGTGGGGATCACGACGGCCATGGTCAGCATGAACGCGGTGGTCAGCCATTGCGCGGCGACCGCCGTGATCCCCAGGTCGCCGATCAGGTGCGGGATCGCCACGCCCATCGTGGTCTCGTTGAGGATCGCCACGAACGCCGCCGCGAGCAGCAGCCAGATGACGCGGTTCTCCTTCGCGCCGACGACGGCGGTCGTGTCCGGAAGGGAGTCGGTCTCAGGGGAGGTCATGAGGTTCCTCGAGTCATCGGGGCGGCGTACGGGACGCGGTGCACGGGGCGGAGGGAGCGGCGACGGGGCGCACGAGGGCGCGGCGTGCCCGGAGGCCGGGGACGACTCTCCACCATAACGGCCGGGTCTGACGTCGTATTCCCCCGCCGGGTGGGACGATCGCAGCATGGCACCCACACGGCATCCCTCCCGCGTCGCCGTGCGCGGTCCTCTGTCCCTCGCGGTCGGAGCGGTCGTCGCGGCGACGGTCTCGGCGCTGGCCGGGGTTGCCGTGGGGCTGCTCGCCGGCTGGGCGGTCGTCGCCTCCGTCAACGTCGTCTGGCTGCTGTCGGTGGTGTGGCCCATGGATGCCGAGGCCACCCGGTCGCACACGAGCGCCGTCGACCCGGGGCGTCCCGTCGCCCGCCTCATCGCGCTCGTGGGCAGCGTGGCGAGTCTCGGCGGCGTCGTCGCCGTGCTCGTCGGCGGCGGTCACGGCAGTCGGCTGCACGCCTTCGTCGTGGCCGGCGTCGCGATCGCGGCGGTCGTGAGCTCCTGGGCGCTGATCCAGGTCGACTACATGCTGCGGTACGCGCGGGTGTACTACGGGCGGCTCGCCGCCGGCCAGCGCGCCGGGATCGACTTCAACCAGGACGAGGAGCCGATGTACTCGGACTTCGGCTACTTCGCCGTCGGCCTCGGCCTGACCTACCAGGTCTCCGACAACGACGTGTCGGCCAACGAGATCCGACGCATCGTGGTGGGGCAGACGCTCATCGCGTACCTGTTCGGAGCGGTCATCCTCGCCTCGGTCATCAATCTCGTGGCGGGACTCGGCTGACCGGCCACCCCCTTCCGGCGCGGGGTTAGAGTGACCCGGTGAGCATGGGGATGGGCGGGATGGGACCCGGCGGGCGCGCGGCGGCCTTCCGCGGCGTGGACGAGAGCGCCCAGCGGCGTCTGAACGCGCAGGCGCCGGAGGTCGCGGATCTCGGGGCCCGTGTGGTCGGCCTGTTCCGCCCGTATCGCGGACGCATCGTCCTGACCGCCGTGCTGGTGGTCGTCGGCGCGGCGATCGGCGTCGTCCCTCCGCTGATCGTGCAGAGCATCTTCGACGACGCCCTGTTCCCGACCGCCGGCGGTCCGCCCGACCTGGCGCTGCTGGTGCGCCTGGTGCTCACCATGATCGGGCTCTTCCTGTTCTCCGCCGTGCTCGGCGTCGCCCAGACCTGGCTGACCTCGACCGTCGGCAACCGCGTGACGGGCGACCTGCGCGTGCGGCTGTTCGACCACCTGCAGGCGATGGAGCTGGGTTTCTTCACCCGCACGAAGACGGGCGTCATCCAGTCGCGACTGCAGAACGACGTCGGCGGGGTGTCCGACGTGCTGACGAACACCGTCACGAGCATCCTCGGCAACACGGTGACGGTGATCTCGGCCCTGGTCGCGATGATCCTCATCGACTGGCGTCTGACGATCATCGCCGTGGTGATGATGCCGGCGCTCGTGCTGGTGCAGCGGCGCGTCGGCCAGGTGCGGGCGCGCATCGCCGGACAGACGCAGGAGTCGCTGAGCGAGCTGACGAGCATCACTCAGGAGACGCTGTCGGTGAGTGGCATCCTTCTGTCGAAGGCGTTCAACCGGCAACGGGCCGAGTCGGAGCGCTATCGCGACGAGAACCGCAACCAGGTGCGCCTGCAGGTGCGTCGCGCCATGAGCGGCCAGGGGTTCTTCGCCGTCGTCCAGGTGATCATGGCGTCGGTGCCCGCCGTCATCTACCTCGTGTCGGGTTATCTCATCGCCGGCGGCACCGGGGCGATCACCGCGGGCACCGTCGTGGCGTTCACCACCGTGCAGGCGCGGCTGCTCCAGCCGCTCATGGGGCTGATGCGCGTGGCGCTGGACCTGCAGACGTCGCGCGCGCTGTTCGCGCGGATCTTCGAGTACCTCGACCTGACGCCCGCGATCGTCGACGCGCCCGACGCCATCGACGTCGCCGCGGCGCCCGGCCCGATCGGACGCGTCGAGTTCCGCGACGTGGTCTTCCGCTATCCGGATGCCGCGAGCGAGGGCCGCCCGACGCTGGACGGCGTCTCGTTCGTCGCCGAGCCCGGTCGGCACGTCGCCTTCGTCGGTCCGTCCGGCGCCGGCAAGACCACGATCATCTACCTCGCGCCGCGGCTGTACGAGGCCTCGTCGGGCGCGGTCCTGTTCGGCGGTGAGGACGTGCGCTCCCTCACCCAGCAGTCGATCGTCGAGAACGTGGGGATCGTCTCACAGGAGACGTACCTGTTCCACGCCTCGATCGCGGAGAACCTGCGCTACGCGAAGCCGGACGCGACCGACGACGAACTCGTCGCCGCCTGCACGGCCGCCAACATCCATCACGCCATCGTGGGCTTCGAGCACGGGTACGACACGATCGTGGGCGAACGCGGCTATCGGCTCTCCGGCGGGGAGAAGCAGCGCATCGCGATCGCACGCGTGCTCCTGAAGGACCCGCCGGTGCTTCTGCTCGACGAGGCGACCTCGGCCCTGGACACGGTGTCCGAACGCGTCGTCCAGGAGGCGTTGGACAACGTCGCTCGCGGACGGACCACGCTCTCGATCGCCCACCGGCTCTCGACGGTGGTCGGGGCGGACGTCATCCACGTCGTCGAGGCGGGACGCATCGTCGAGTCCGGCACCCATGCCGAGCTGCTGGCCCGCGGCGGACTCTACGCGGAACTGGCGGTCGAGCAGATGGCGGCCGCGACGATCGCGGGCATGGAGCTGCGGGCGGAGGAGCCCCGCCCGGACGTCTCCGCCCCGCGCGGGTGAGCGGCGGCGGATCAGGCCGGCGTGTTCCAGTCCTCGGAACCGATGGCGTCCGTCGGGTGCGGGGTGGGCTCGTTCTCCGCGATGAGCTCGGGCGTCGGATTGACCAGCTCCTCCGTCGACAGCGCGGCGAGCTCGTCGATCTCGGCGCGGATCTCCGCGAGGTCGGGCCCGGTGGGCTGGTCGGAGGCGGGGGTGTCGGAACCGTTCATGGGCTCAGGATAGCCGTCGCGCCGGTACCGGGCGTCGGAGCTCACCAGAGCTCGGCCGCGCTGCGCAGGTCGGCCGTCGCGGGATCGAGGGCGATGCCGTCGGCGCGGGCACGGTCGAGCAGGCCGCGCACGAACTCCCCGAGCGCACGTCGATACGCGTCCTCGGGGCTCGTCTGCGCGATGCGCACCAGCGGGGGGACGTCCATGTCGAGGATGAGGCGCACACGGGCACGGGAGGCGGCGCGCTGGCCCGCGGCATCCAGCACGGCGATGCCGCCGCGGAGCGCCTCGAGGTAGTCGACCAGCACGGGCAGCAGGTCCTTGTTCTGCGTGATCGACGTGCCGTCGGCGCGTTCTCGCCAGTGGACGACGACGTCGGGGATGACGTCGACCGCACGCGCCGCGGTGTAGAGCCGCTGCGTGACGATCTGATCCTCGTAGAGCTTGCCCTCGGGGAAGCGCAGTCCGCTCCGGCGCCAGAGCTCCACCCGGCTCAGCTTGGACCAGGCCACGATGTTGCCCGACAGCTCGGGGTGCTCGTCCAATGTCGTGCCGAGCCGTTCCGGCTCGGTCGCCGCCCGCACCCACGGCTGCACGGGACCGGGGGAGTAGCGTCCCTCGGCGTCGGCGCGCAGCCGCACGTAGGCCCCGACGACGACATCGCTGCCGGTGCGGGTGAGGGTCTCCACGAACCGTTGCAGCGCGGTCGGGGCCAGGACGTCGTCGGCGTCGAGGAAGGCGACGAACGGGGTCTCGACGCTGTCGAGACCGGCGTTGCGGGCGGCTGAGAGCCCGCGCGCGACGCGATGGGTGATCACGCGGAAGCGCGGGTCGGCGGCGGCCGCGGCAGCGAAGACCGCGCCGGTGGCGTCCACGGAGCCGTCGTCGACGAGGACCGCGCACCAGTTCGTGAGCGTCTGCGCGCGCAGCGATGCCAGGGCCTCCTCGGCGAAGGCGGCGACGTCCCGGCCCGGGACGATGACGGTGACGACCGGAGTGCTCACGGCCCCGATCGTACCGCCGCCACCGAAGAGGCGACGGCGTCCGCGACGAGGTCCAGCTCGGCGGCGGCCTGCACCGGGTCGGTGCGGCCCAGGTCGTGAGCGAAGGTGATGCGCACCGCGGTCTGCGCCACCTCGGGGTCGATGCCCAGCGCCAGCAGCACGTGCGACGGCTCGTCGCTGCCCGCGGCGCACGCCGACCCGCTCGAGGACACGATCCCGCGGCGCTCGAGCTCCAGCAGGACCGCCTCGCCGCTGGTGCCCGTGAACGTGAAGCTCGCCGTGCCCGGAAGGCGATACCGCGGATGCCCGGTGAGGCGCGCGGTCGGGACGAGCCCGAGCACCGACGCGATGAAGCGGTCGCGCAGGGCGCTCACCCGCGCGGACGCCTCCACGCGCTCGGCTTCGGCGAGCTCGAGCGCGGTGGCCATCGCGACGGCGCCGGCGAGGTTCTCGGTGCCGCTGCGGCGATCGCGTTCCTGACCGCCGCCGTGCAGGACCGGCTCCAGCGGCAGCCGCCCCCGCACCGCGAGGACGCCGATGCCCGCGGGGGCACCGATCTTGTGGCCCGCGATCGACAGGGCGTCGGCACCCGTGTCGGCCAGCGGCAGCCACCCGGCCGCCTGCACGGCGTCGAGGTGCAGGGGCACTCCCGCCGCCGCCGTGACCTCGGCGAGCCCGGCGACGTCCTGCACCGTGCCGATCTCGTTGTTGGCGTACCCGACCGACACGAGAGCCGACTCCGGTCGGAGCGCGGCGGCGACGTGCGCGGGGTCGACGCGGCCCGTCTCGTCGACCGGCACGCGGGTCACCGCGACGCCGTGGACGCGCTCGAGGTAGTCGCACGAGGCGAGCACGGCCTCGTGCTCGATGGGCGTCGTGACCACGTGCACGGCCTCTCCGCGCCGCAGCGCGGTGCCGATGGCGATGCCCTTGACGGCGAGGTTGTCGGCCTCGGTGCCCCCCGAGGTGAAGACGATGTCCGCCGGTCTCATCCCGACGACCGCGGCGACACGGCGTCGGGCGTCGGCCAGCGCGGCGGCCGCGGCCTCTCCGACGGTGTGGTGGCTGGAGGGGTTCCCGTACGCCCCGCGGAGGTAGGGCAGCATGGCGTCGAGCACGTCCGGGCGCACCGGCGTCGTCGCGGCATGGTCCAGGTACAACACGCCCGATCTCCCGTCAGCCCGCCGGCGTCGACGCGGGGGCCACGTCCCCGTCGCCGCGCGCGATGCGGGCGTCGAGACCGAGATCGAGCGCCCGCGCCGAGTGGGTGAGCGCGCCGACCGAGATCACGTCGACGCCGGTGGCCGCGATGGCCGCGACGGTCTCCAGGCTGACGCCTCCCGAGGCTTCCACGGTGGCGCGGCCCGCGACCTGCGCGACGCCGGCGCGGAGGTCGTCGAGGGAGAAGTTGTCGAGCATGATCGTGCCGATCCGCGCCGCCGCGGTGCTCGCCGCGAGGACGGGCTCGATCTGGTCGAGTCGGTCGACCTCCACCTCGATGTGCGCCGTGTGAGGCAGCTCCGCGAGTGCCGTGCGCAGCGCCGCGGTCACGTCGGCGCCGCCCGCGGTGAGGACTGCGAGGTGGTTGTCCTTGGCCATGACCGCGTCCGACAGCGAGTAGCGGTGGTTGCGTCCCCCGCCGCTGCGCACGGCGTGGCGCTCGAGGGCGCGTAGGCCCGGCGTGGTCTTGCGCGTGTCGGCGATCCGCGCCCGCGTGCCCGCCACCGCGGCGACGTAGCGCGCCGTCAGTGTCGCGATGCCGCTCATCCGCTGCACGAAATTGAGTCCGACGCGCTCCGCGGTCAGCACGGCGCGGGCCGGGCCGGCCACGGTGGCGAGCACGTCCCCGGCCGCGAAGCTCTCACCGTCGCGCCGGTGGAGCCGCACCGCGACGGCGGGATCGGTCAGCGCGAACGCGGCGGCGAAGACCTCGCCGCCACTGAAGACGCCGGGCTCGCGCGCGACGAGGTCGGCGGTGGCGACGGCATCCTCGGGGATCAGGTACCGACTCGTGAGGTCGCCCCACGGTGCATCCTCGTCGAGCGCGGCGGCGACGACGCGGTCGATGTGGCGCCGGGTCAGCATGATGCGCCCTCCAGCTCTCGGGACGCCCGGTCGTTCGAGGCCCCGGTGTCGTCGCGCCGGGTGTGCGCGCCGACGGATGCGGTGCGCGCCGCCGCGGCGCCGACCACCTGGGCCGCGACGACGAGCAGGTTCTCGTCCTCGAACTCGGCCTCGGTGCGCGGCGTCCGCGGCTGTGCGCGCCAGCCCGCGATCATCCGGCTCGCGCGATCCAGACCCGCGGCGTCGCGGACGAGGCCGGCGTCCTCCCACATCACCCGCTGGAGGGCGCGTCGCGTGAAGGGCGCGGGCGACGGGATGCCGGCGGTCGAGCCGGCCGGGACCGCCGCGGCGCCGTCGTCGTCGGCGGCCGCGAGCGGCGCGGGCGACGGCCAGAACCCGGAGGCGAAGTCGGCGGCGACGGCGTCGCCGGCGCGCGCACCGAACACCGCGCCTTCGAGCAGCGAGTTGGAGGCGAGCCGGTTCGCGCCGTGGACGCCGGTGCGGGCGACCTCGCCCACCGCGTAGAGCCTCGGGACGCTGGTCCGCCCGGCCAGGTCGGTGGCGACGCCGCCCATCAGGTAGTGCGCGGCGGGAGTGACGGGGATCGGCTCCTGCGACCAGTCGAACCCGCGCTCCCGGACGGCCGCGTCGATCGTCGGGAACCGGCGCGCGAGGAAGGCCGCCGTCTGCTTGCGTGCGGGGCCGGAGCCGTCGTGTCCGAGTCCCGTCGCGTCCAGCAGGACGGGTCGACCCGACTGCTCCTCCATGACGGCGGCGATGGCGCGCGCGACCACGTCGCGCGGCGCGAGCTCGGCGTCGGGATGGACGTCGAGCATGAATCGGCGACCCTGTTCGTCTCTCAGGACGCCGCCCTCGCCCCGCACGGCCTCGGAGACGAGGAACGCCTCTCCCGGCCGCGAGGTGAGCACGGTCGGGTGGAACTGGACGAACTCCAGGTCGCGGACCACGGCGCCGGCGCGCACCGCGGCGGCGATGCCGTCTCCGGTGGCGACGGGCGGGTTGGTCGTGTGCGCGTACAGCTGCCCGGCACCGCCGGTGGCGAGGACGACGGCATCGGCGTCGAGCGACACGCGACGCTCGTCGTCGACGAGCAGGTCCACGCCGCGGGCGCGCCCGTCGCCGTCGAGGAGCACGTCGACGAGGAAGGCGTGCTCGAGGACGTCGACGCCGCTGACCCGAAGCCGCCCGACGAGCGCCTTCTCGATCGCGCTGCCGGTCGCATCGCCCCCCGCGTGCAGCACACGGGGGTAGGAGTGGGCGGCTTCCAGTCCCTTGACGAGGGTGCCGTCGGCTCCCCGGTCGAACTCCACGCCCCGTGCGATGAGCTCGCGGATGCGGGCGGGCCCCTCCTCGACGAGCACGCGCACCGCGTCGGCGTCGCTGAGCCCTGCCCCCGCCACCAGCGTGTCGCGCTCGTGCGCCGCCGCGCTGTCGTCGTCGAACATGACGCCGGCGATCCCGCCCTGCGCGTACCGCGTGTTCGCGTGCTCCAGCACGTCTTTCGTCACGAGCGTGACCCGGCATCCGGATGCCGTGGCGTGCAGGGCCGCGGTGAGCCCGGCGATCCCGGAGCCCGCGATGACCACGTGCGGCGCGTCCCGCCGCGCCGGCGGCACCCGCGGGGCGGCGTCGGTCGCGGTCACGGCTTGGCCGCCAGCATCCGCTCGAGCGCGACCCGCGCCGGATCGGCGACGTCGGCGGGCACCGTGATGCGGTTGACGACCTCGCCGGCGACGAGCCGCTCCAGCACCCAGGCGAGATACCCGGGGTGGATGCGATACATCGTCGAGCACGGGCAGACCACCGGGTCCAGGCAGAAGATGCGGTGCTGGGGGTACTGCGCCGCGAGCCGCTGGACGAGGTTGATCTCCGTGCCGATCGCGAAGGTCGTCGGCTCGGTGGCCGCGGCGATCGCCTTGCGGATGTAGTCCGTGGACCCCGCCTCGTCGGCGGCATCCACCACCGCCATCGGGCACTCGGGGTGGACGATCACCCGCACCCCCGGGTGCTCGGCGCGCGCCTTGTCGATCTGGTCGACCGTGAACCGGCGGTGCACGGAGCAGAACCCGTGCCACAGGATCACCCGCGCGTCCGCGAGCTCGGCCGGGGTGGAGCCGCCGAGCGGCTTGCGCGGATTCCACATCGGCATCTGCGCGATCGGCACGCCCATCGCCTTCGCGGTGTTGCGGCCGAGGTGCTGGTCGGGGAAGAAGAGGACGCGGCGCCCGCGGGCGAAGGCCCACTCCAGCACGGTGCGGGCGTTCGACGAGGTGCAGACGATGCCGCCGTGGCGCCCGACGAAGCCCTTGATCGCCGCCGACGAGTTCATGTACGTGACCGGGATCACCGGCACGCGACCGTCGGCGTCCGGGGCCTCGAGGTCTCCGTACACGTCCGCCAGCTGCTCCCAGCACTCCTCGACCTCGTCGATGGAGGCCATGTCGGCCATCGAGCATCCCGCCGCGAGGTTCGGAAGGATGACCGCCTGCTCCGGGCGCGACAGCAGATCGGCGGTCTCCGCCATGAAGTGCACGCCGCAGAAGACGATCGCTTCGGCACCCGGGTGCTCGAGCGCCGCGTTGGCGAGCTGGAAGGAGTCGCCCACGTAGTCCGCGTGGGTGACGACCTCTTCGCGCTGGTAGAAGTGGCCGAGCACCACGACGCGCGAGCCGAGCGTCTGCTTCGCGGCGCGGATGCGGGCGTGCAGCTCGTCCTCGCCGGCGGTGCGGTAATCGGCGGGCAGCTCTCCCTGACGCGGCGAGCCCACGGGGATCACATCGCCCATCGACGAGCCGGGACCGTAGCCGGGACGTCGGTCGAAGTCCCACGGGCCCGCGGCGAGCTCCGTGTTGCAGGTCTCGGCCGTCGAGGCGCCGGCGACGATGGCCTGGATGCCGTGGTCGACGCTCGGGTCGACGGGGTCGGCCGGCGGCGGCGTGAGGGTGAGGATGGTGGCGCTCATATCGTGACCTCTTCGGGAAGGACGGGTGGTGCGGGGGTGTCGGTGGGCAGCGGGCCGCGATCGGCCAGCTCGACGTCGTGGTTGTAGCGGTACAGGCGGGCCGGACGGTGGCTGCCCGTGCGGAAGCGCTCCGTGGGGATGAGCGTCCCCGAGTTCTCGACCTGGCGTCGGAAGTTGGCGGGGTCGAGCTCGCGTTCGAGGATCGCCTCGTAGACCTCGCGCAGGTCCGACAGGGTGAACAGGTCCGGCAGCAGCCCGTGCGCGATGCGGCTGTAGCCGACCTTGTTGCGCAGCCGCCACAGCGCGTACTCGACGATGTGGCGATGGTCGAAGGCCAGCTCCGGCGGCCGGGAGGCGTCGAACCAGGCGACGTTCTCGGCGTCGGCGGGCAGCTGGGCGCCCTCGCGCAGCAGCGCCCAGTAGACGATGGACACGACGCGGCCGGGGGAGCGGCCGATGTCGCCGAAGGCGTAGAGCTGCTCGAGGTAGCTGGGCGCGAGGCCGGTCGTCTCGGCCAGCGTGCGCGAGGCCGCCGTCTCGAGCTCCTCCGTGCTGTCCAGCCAGCCGCCGGGCAGCGCCCAGCGTCCCTCGTGGGGATCCCGCGTGCGCCGCACGAGCGGGAGGACGACCGCCAGCCGCCCGTCGGCGTCGCGCCGCAGGCTGAAGATGACCGTCGACACGGCGACACGGATGCCGTCGACAGCGGAGTCTGTTCTTGTCATGGTGACCATAACCTCGGCCACGATCTTAGAGTCATCCCGACACGAAGGTCAAACCGACCTCGCCGGATCAGATCGGGGGCCCGCGGCGATCGTGCAGGAAGCACCGAGGACGGCCGGGTACGGTGTCGGCGGAGGTCACCCCGTGCTCATCGTCGACATCATCGCCGCCGCGGCCCTGCTCATCGCGTTCGCGGCGGGCATCGCCCGTGGGTTCTTCGCGAGCCTGGGCAGCGTCATCGGCATGATCGTCGGCGCCGCCGCCGCCCTCTGGCTGCTTCCCCTCGCGACGCCCTGGCTCTCGACCGTGATCCCGTCCGGCGGCGCGCGCACCGCGGCGCTCGCCGCCGCCGCGATCGGCCTGGTCGTGATCGGCACGGCGGCCGGCGCCGCGATCGGCAGGGCGGTGCGCCGGGGCGTCGACCGCAGCCGGCTCCGCGGGCTCGAGCGCTTCCTCGGGGGCGTGCTGACGACCGTCGCGACGGCGCTGGCACTCCTGCTCGTCTCCTCCGGGCTCGCGACCGCCGGCATCCCGTACGTCTCGTCGGCCGTCGCCTCGTCGCGGGTGCTCGGCGCGATCGACGCCCTCACCCCGGCGCCCCTGGACGAAGCCCTGGCGACGGCGCGCGGCGCGCTGCTGTCCGACGGCCTCCCGCGGCTCGAAGCGGCCATCGGCGCGGTGGTGGCACCGACCGATCCGCCCATCACCCTCGACGACCCCCAGCTGCAGGCCGCGTCGGCATCGGTCGCCCGCGTCAGCGGCACCGCGTACGCCTGCGGCGTGTCGATGACGGGCTCGGGGTTCGTCGCCGCGCCGGGACTCGTCGTGACCAACGCGCACGTCGTCGCGGGAGTCGACACCCCCGTCGTCGAGCTTCCCGGCGGGCGCGCCACGGAAGGGCGCATCGTCCTGTTCGATGCCGTGGACGACCTCGCGGTCATCTCGATCGGAGACCTCGCCGCCACGCCGCTTCCCCTCGCCGACCCGGCCGCGCCCGGAACGCAGGCCGCCGTGCAGGGCTACCCGCACGGCGGACCGTTCACGAGCATCTCCGCCGGCGTGCTGTCGGTCGCCTCCGTCCCCGTGCCCGACATCTACGACGCCTCCGCGGCGCCCCGCGAGATCTACGCCCTCGACGCCGACGTGCAGCCCGGCAACTCCGGTGGGCCGCTGCTGACCGGCGACGGCGAAGTCGTGGGCGTGGTCTTCGCGCGCGGCGCGGACGGCGAAGGGCGCGGGTACGCGATGACGACCTCGGTGCTGCGCCCCGACCTCGCCTCGGTGACCTCCGCGTCGCCCACGGTCGGATCCGGCCGCTGCACGGGCTGAACGCACACCCGGCGTGGGCGCTATGCTGACAGGGCAACTGAAGACAGGCCGCATGACGTGTGCGGGAGAGCTCCGGCATCCACGTTCTCGACGGGGCCCGGACACCGAAGGAGCAAGCCTCCCCGCCAATCTCTCAGGTCCGCGTACCGCTCGCGTCCGGCCGCTCTGGAAAGCGATCCCCGCTGTGGGGGGATCCGCCGACGGTGAAAGCCGGCACCCGTGCAGACGGAGCCGGTGAAACTCTCAGGCCCATGACAGAGGGGGAGTTCCCGGCTGCCGGTCCCGGCATCCGCCCGCCCGATCTCGGGGAGAACTCATGCCAGACCTCCGCACCACCGCACTCGCCGATCGCCACGCCGCGCTCGGAGCCTCCTTCACCGACTTCGGCGGGTGGGACATGCCGGTGCGCTACACCTCCGACCTGGCCGAGCATCACGCCGTCCGCACGGCCGCGGGCCTGTTCGACATCTCGCACATGGCGGAGTTCCTCGTGACCGGCTCGGGCGCGGCCGCCTTCCTCGACTACGCCCTCGCCGGCCGCATCTCCACGATGAAGGTCGGGAAGGCCAAGTACTCGCTGCTGCTCGACGATCAGGGCGGCGTGATCGACGACGTCATCGTCTACCGCACCGGCGACGAGTACTTCCTGGTGATCTCCAACGCCGGCAACCGCGCCCTCGTCGCCGACGCGTTCTCGGCGCGGGTCGACCGCGCGGCGGAGATCGTGCGGTCCGGCAGGGAGGTTCCCGCAGACGGCGCCGTCGGGTTCGTCGTCGGCACCGAGCGCGCGCGCATCGAGGACATCTCCGACCAGACCTCGCTGATCGCCGTGCAGGGTCCGCGCGCCCGCGAGATCGTGGAAGCGAGCGCCGGCGTCACGGACGTGCAGCCGGCGCTCGCCGACCTCGGCTACTACGCCTGGTCCGCGGGGCGATTCCAGGACGAGAACCTGTTCATCGCGCGCACCGGGTACACCGGGGAGGACGGCTTCGAACTGATGGTGCCGAACGCCCTCGCTCCGGCGCTGTGGGACGCCCTGCTCGAGGCGGGGGAGCCGCTCGGCCTCGTCCCCGCCGGCCTCGCCGCGCGCGACACCCTCCGGCTCGAAGCCGGTATGCCGCTGCACGGACACGAACTGTCGACGGCCATCCTGCCGGCCCAGGCGGGGCTCGGCCGCGTCGTCGCCGGCGACAAGGACGAGTTCGTCGGCAAGGACGCGCTCGCCGCGGCATCCGACGATCTGCCCGTGCTGGTCGGTCTCGTGGCCGAGGGACGTCGCGCCGGCCGCGCCGGCTACGCCGTGGTGGATGCCGCGGGCACCCCCGTCGGCGAGATCACCAGCGGGGCGCTCAGCCCGACGCTCGGGCACCCCGTCGCCATGGCCTTCGTCCCGCCGGCGCTCGCCGAAGCCGGCACCTCGCTCTTCATCGACGTGCGGGGAACGCTCATCCCCGCGACCGTGACCGCCCTGCCTTTCTACCGGAGGACCGCATGACCGACCTGACCGCCCTCAAGTACACCGAAGAACACGAGTGGGTCGCCCTCGACGGCGACGTCGCCACCGTCGGCATCACCGACTACGCGGCCGACAAGCTCGGCGACGTCGTCTACGTCGACCTCCCCGCGGTCGGCTCCACCGTCACCGCGAACACGGTCTGCGGCGAGATCGAGTCGACCAAGTCGGTCGGCGAGCTCTACGCACCGCTGTCCGGCGAGGTCGTCGCGATCAACGACGCCGTGGTCGACGATCCCTCCCTCGTGAACAGCGGCGCCTTCGACGGCGGCTGGCTCGTGAAGATCCAGGTCGACCCGAGCGATGTCGACGCGCTCCTGGACCGGGCCGCCTACGTCGCGCTCACGGGCGGCGAGGAGTGAACACGGCGCCCTTCCACGACCGGCACATCGGCACCGACGCCGCCGCCCAGGCCGAGATGCTCAGCGCGCTCGGCTACGACAGCGTCGGCGCGCTCGTGGACCGCGCCGTCCCGGCATCCATCCACGCCGCCCCCGTCGCCGACAGCGCCATCCCCCCGGCGGCGACCGAGGCGCAGGCACTCGCGGAGCTGCGCGAGCTCGCGTCGCAGAACCGGCCGGCGAGGTCGATGATCGGGCTGGGCTACTACGACACGCTGACCCCGTCGGTGATCGCGCGCAACGTCTTCGAGAACCCGTCCTGGTACACCGCGTACACGCCCTACCAGCCGGAGATCTCGCAGGGCCGCCTCGAAGCCCTCATCAACTTCCAGACGATGGTCACCGATCTGACGGGCCTGGCGACCGCCAATGCGTCGATGCTGGACGAGTCGACCGCCGTCGTGGAGGGCATGCTGGTCGCCCGCCGCGCGTCGAGGTCGAAGAGCACCGTCTTCCTGGTCGACGCCGACGCGCTCCCGCAGACCAAGGCGCTGCTCGCGCACCGCGCGGCCGCGCTCGGCATCGAGGTGCGGGAGACCTCCTACGGGGAGAGCCTCCTGCCCGCCGATCTCGACGTGTTCGGGGCGTTCGTCCAGTACCCCGGGGCGACGGGACGCATCTGGGATCCCAGCGACGTCATCGCGGCGGTGCAGGCGCAGGGCGGTCTCGTCGTCGTCGCGGCCGACCTGCTCGCGCTCACCCTGCTGCGGTCGCCGGGCTCGCTCGGCGCGGACATCGCGGTCGGCACCACGCAGCGCTTCGGCGTGCCGATGGGCTTCGGCGGCCCGCACGCGGGCTACATGGCGGTCCGTTCCGGCCTCGAGCGGCAGCTTCCCGGACGCCTCGTGGGCGTCTCGGTGGATGCCGCGGGCCGCCCCGCCTACCGGCTGTCGCTGCAGACCCGTGAGCAGCACATCCGCCGCGAGAAGGCGACCTCGAACATCTGCACCGCGCAGGTTCTCCTGGCCGTGATGGCCTCGATGTACGCCGTGTACCACGGCCCCGACGGACTGCGCCGCATCGCCGCCGAGGTCGCCGCGACCGCGGCGCTGCTTCGCGACTGGCTCGTCGACGCGGGAAACGAGGTGCTCCACGAGAGCTTCTTCGACACCGTGGTCGTGAAGGTCCCCGGGCGCGCGGGCGCCGTCGTCGACGCGGCGCGCGAGCGCGGCTTCCAGCTGTGGTTCCGCGACACCGACTCGGTCGGCATCTCGGTCGACGAGACCACGACGCCCGCGGACGTCCACGCCCTCGTGCAGGTCTTCGGCGGACCCGAGCAGCGCGCGTTCGGATTCGTCAGCGGGCCGCTGCCCGCGTCGGTGCCCTCGTCGCTGTGGCGGGTCGACGAGTTCCTGACGCACCCCGTGTTCCAGGCGCACCACTCCGAGACGGCGATGATGCGCTACCTCAAGCAGCTCGCCGACCGCGACTACGCGCTCGATCGCGGGATGATCCCGCTGGGCTCGTGCACGATGAAGCTCAACGCCGCCACCGAGATGGCGGCGGTGTCGTGGCCCGAGTTCGCGCGCGTGCACCCGTTCGCCCCGGCGGACGACGTCGCGGGCTACCTCGTGCTCATCGAGCAGCTCGAGTCGTGGCTGGCCGAGATCACCGGGTACGACGCGGTCTCCCTGCAGCCGAACGCCGGTTCGCAGGGGGAGCTGGCGGGCCTGCTGGCGATCCGCGGCTACCACCACTCCCGGGGCGACGTGCAGCGCGACGTCTGTCTCATCCCGTCGTCGGCCCACGGCACCAACGCGGCATCCGCCGTGCTCGCCGGGATGCGGGTCGTCGTGGTCGCCTGCGACGAGGCCGGCAACGTCGACCTCGCCGACCTCCGCGCGAAGATCGCGACGCACGCCGACGCCCTGGCGGCACTCATGATCACCTACCCGTCGACCCACGGCGTCTACGAGCAGGACGTCGTGGACATCACCGCCGCGGTGCACGAGGCCGGCGGACAGGTGTACGTCGACGGCGCCAACATGAACGCGCTCGTCGGCTTCGCCCGCTTCGGCGACCTCGGCGGCGACGTGTCGCACCTGAACCTGCACAAGACGTTCGCGATCCCGCACGGCGGCGGCGGGCCCGGCGTCGGACCGGTCGCGGCGAAGGCGCACCTCGCGCCGTTCCTGCCGTCGCACCCGCTGGCGCAGCGCGCCGAGCACGCGGGCGGCTTCGTCTTCGACGGCGGACCGATCTCGGCGGCGCCGTACGGCTCGGCATCCATCCTGCCGATCTCGTGGGCGTACATCCGGATGATGGGAGCCGACGGGCTGCGGGAGGCGACGGGGGCCGCCGTGCTGGCCGCCAACTACATCGCCGTGCGCCTACGCGATCACTACCCGGTGCTGTACGCGGGCGAGGGCGGTCTCGTCGCGCACGAGTGCATCCTCGACCTCCGGCCCCTCAAGGAGGCGACCGGCGTGAGCGTCGACGACGTCGCCAAGCGGCTGATCGACTACGGCTTCCACGCGCCGACGATGTCGTTCCCGGTCGCGGGCACGCTGATGGTCGAGCCGACCGAGTCCGAGGACCTGGGCGAGATCGAGCGCTTCATCGAGGCCATGATCGCGATCCGGGCCGAGGCGGATGCCGTGGCATCCGGCACCTGGCCGGCCGACGACAACCCGCTCGCGAACGCGCCGCACACCGCGGAGTCGATCGCCGTGGGGGAGTGGACGCATCCGTACACCCGCGAGCTCGCCGTGTACCCCGTGCACAGCCTCGTGCGCACCAAGTACTGGCCGCCCGTGCGACGGATCGACAACGCGTACGGCGACCGCAACCTGGTGTGCGCCTGCCCGCCGCCGGAGGCCTTCGCCTGACGCCCGCGCGGCCCGCGCCGTCCGCCGTGTGAGACACACCTCCCGCACCGAGAAACCACTGCACATCGTGTGTCTCGGCGCGGAGGTGATGTCTCGGCGCGGGTGTGGCGTCCCGCGCGGGGCGCGGGCGGCGGATCAGGAGAAGATGCCGGGCCACCAGGCGGCCGCGAGCGGGTACCCCACGAACGCGATCACGTCGATGAGGGTGTGGGCGATGACGAGCGGCATGACCCGCCCCCAGCGGTGGTAGACCCAGCCGAACACGATGCCCATCGCGACGTTGCCCGCGATCGGACCCCACCCCTGGTAGGCGTGGTACGCGCCGCGCAGCGCGGCCGTCGACAGGATGATGGTCCACGTGCCCCAGCCCAGGCGTCGCAGGCGGTCGAACAGATAGCCGATGAAGATGACCTCCTCTGTCAGCCCCGCACGGACCGCCGCGAGCAGCAGCAGGGGGATCGTCCACCACGACGCGTCCAGCGGCGCGGCATCCACCTGGACGGTGATGCCGAGCGCCCGGCCGGCGACGTAGAGCCCGAGCCCCGGGATGCCGATGACGGCGACCAGCAGCGCGCCCGCGCCGAGGTCCTTGCCGAACACGCGGAAGTCCAGCCCGATGCGGCGGAACGCCGAGACTCCCGGCTCCCACAGCAGGTAGATCGCGAGGGCGATCGGAGCGAACGCGAAGAGCTGGCTGACGAGCTGGTTCAGCACGTCCCAGAACTGCGCCGCGTTGGCGCCCGGGTTGAGCGAGGTCGACTGGTCGCCCAGCGCCTGCTCCCTCGTCAGCGCCTGCACGAGGGAGAGCACCGAGAAGACGGCGGAGCGTCCGACCGACAGGGCGAGCAAGATTCCGATCTCCCACCAGAGTCGGGTGTGCAGCCTCCTCGTTCTTGGCAGTTCGCCGGTGAGAGAATCGCTCATCTTGTCAGATTGCCAGATGTGCCCGGAACTGAGTTAAGGGTCTGTAACGTTTTCCCTAACGGTTTTGATCAACGCTGATCAGAACTTATGGTTTCGGTATCCGCGCCGTGGGTGTTTCACCCGCCTGCGCATCCATCCCTTACCCAGGAGGAAAATTGAAGAAGTCACGCTGGGGAGCACTTGCCGCGGTCACCGCGGCCGGCGCCCTCGCCCTGACGGGCTGCACGGCCAGCGGTGGTGGCAACGCCACCGACGCTGCGCCGACCGGTGGCACCGTCACGATGGCCATCGTGAACGACCTGACGTCGCTGAACAGCAACACGCCGCAGGGCAACCTGGACACCAACGGCCAGTACGTCTACCTGACCACGGGCGGGTTCTTCTACCCGGACAACAGCTTCAACGTCGTCAAGGACGAGTCGTTCGGCACGTACGAGAAGACCTCGGACGACCCGCTGACCGTCAAGTACACGCTGAAGAAGGACCTCAAGTGGTCCGACGGTGAGCCCATCACCGCCGACGACATGGTCCTCGCCTGGGCGATCGCCTCGGGCCACTACGACGACGCGACCACCGACGCGGACGGCAACGTCACCGGCGGCACGCAGTACTTCCAGATCGCCGGCTCGACCGCGGGCATCAACTCGACCGACTTCCCCGAGGTCGGCGACGACAACACGTCGATCACCCTGAAGTACTCCGAGCCCTACGTGGACTGGGACATCTTCAACCCGATCGCCCAGCCCGCGCACGTCGTGGCGAAGAAGGCGGGCCTGTCGACGGCCGCCGACCTGACGAAGCTGCTCGAGGGCCTGCCCAAGGGCGACCCGGCCGCTCCCGTCGCCGTCAACGACACGCTGAAGAAGGCTGCCGACTTCGTCAACACCGGCTACGACATCACGTCGTTCCCGACCGACAAGGACCTCCTCGTCACGTCGGGCCCGTGGGTCCTGTCGGCGTGGACGCCCGGCCAGTCGCTCACGTTCGAGCACAACCCGAACTACACGGGCAACCTCGCCCCGAAGATCGACAAGCTCGTCATGCGCATCATCGGTGACGCTGCCGCTCAGGTGACCGCCCTGCAGAACGGCGAGGTCGACCTCGTCTACCCGCAGGCGTCCGCCGACACCAAGAAGTCGCTCGAGGCCGTCTCCGGCGCCCAGGTCATCACCGGTGACCAGGTCTCCTACGACCACCTCGACCTGAACTTCGGCTCCGAGGTCTTCAGCGACGCGACGGTCCGTGAGGCGTTCCTGCTCACGATCCCGCGCCAGCAGATCCTCGACGCGATCGTGACGCCGGTCAACCCCGACGCCAAGGTCCTCGACTCGCAGCTGTGGCTGCCGAGCCAGTCGGAGTACGCGACCACGGTCAAGCAGAACGGTTCGGACAAGTACGACCCGTCGAAGCTCGACGAGAACATCGCCAAGGCCAAGGAGCTCCTCGCCGGCAAGACGCCGACCGTGAAGATCCTCTACAACACCAAGAACCCGAACCGCGTGGACGAGTTCCAGGCGATCCAGTCCTCGGCGGCGAAGGCCGGCTTCCAGGTCGTCGACGGCGGAGACCCCAAGTGGTCGACGCTCCTCGCCGGCGGCAACTACGACGCGTCGCTGTTCGGCTGGATCTCGGCCGGCATCGGCACGGCGCAGATCCCGCAGCTGTTCGCCTCGGACGGCGGCGGTAACTACAACCGCTTCACCGCGGCCAACGACGACGCCGTGGCCACGCAGACCACCGTCGACAAGGACAAGCTGACCGACCTCATGCTGGCGATCGACAAGACCGCCTTCACCGAGGGCTACGGCCTGCCCCTCTTCCAGGCACCCGGCATCTACGGCGTCTCCAGCAAGCTGGACGGCGTGAAGTACATGGGCAACCAGACCGGTCCGATCTGGAACAACTGGGAGTGGTCCGTCAAGAAGAGCACCAACACCAAGTAGTACCCACGCCAGGGTGGCGTCTACGGTAGATCCCGAAGGCGCCACCCTGGCCCCTGTCTGTCAACCGATGGGACGGGCGATCGCAACCCGATGCCGCCGTCCCGTCGCACGTCGAAGTGAGTGACCTTTGGTCGGTTTCATTCTCCGTAGGGTCGGTGTGTCGATCCTCATCCTTCTTGCGGCATCCTTCGTGATGTTCAACCTCGTCGCGTTGTCCACGGATCCGCTCGAGGATCTGCGCGCGTCGAACAACCCCAACAAGCAGCAGCTCATCGAGGCGCGCATCCAGCTCGCCAACCTCGATGTGGCGCCGCCGCTGCGGTGGGCGATGTGGGTCGGGGGAGCCGCCAAGTGCCTCATCCCGTTCGCCAACGCCTGCGACCTCGGCACCACGTTCCAGGGCGCGCCCGTGACGGACGTCCTGCCGATCGCCATGGTCTCCACGGTTCAGATGGTCACAGCGGCGCTGCTGCTGGCCATCCTGTTCGGTATCTCCACCGGCATCCTCTCCGCCCTTCGCGAGAACAGCGGCTTCGACGTGTCCTTCACGGTGCTGAGCCTGTTCCTGTACTCGCTGCCGTCGTTCCTCGCGGCCGCGCTGCTGAAGAACTTCGTCGCGATCGGCTTCAACGACTTCCTGCAGGATCCGGTGATCCCCATCGTGGTCTCGATCGTCATCGGACTCGTGGTCGCCCTCATCGTCCAAGCCGTGGTGGGCGGGGACGCCCGCCGGCGGCTGACCTCCGGGGGAACGAGCTTCGTGCTCACCGCGGGCCTGCTGCTGTACATGAGCGCCACCGGCTGGTTCCTCACCCCCGGGTTCGGACCCATCGGCGTGATCGTGCTGAGCGCGGGAGCCGCGCTCGGCGTGACCCTCCTCATCGCGGGGCTGCGCCAGCGCCGTGCGCTGCTGACCGCCGGCATCGTCGCCGTCGTCGGCATCGTCTGCTATTTCGCGCTCCAGGGCCTGTTCGACGTCTCGACCTTCTGGACGCTCGTCATCCTGTTCGTGATCGCCCTCGCGGTCGGACTCGCCACCGGCTTCTTCGTCGGCGGCGACGACCGCGCGCAGAACATGCGCATCGGGGTGCTCGTCGCGATCCTGGTCAGCGTCATCATCCTGATCGACCGCTTCATGCAGTCCTTCCCCGGGTACATGGACGACATGAACGGTCGCCCGATCGCGACCGTCGGCTCGTCCACCCCCGGCTACGCCCCGGACAACATGTGGCGCGTCGGTCTCGACGTCTTCTTCCACCTGCTGCTTCCCACGGTGTCGCTGCTCACGATCTCGTTCGCCGGCTACACGCGCTACGCGCGCGCGGGCATGATCGAGGTGCTCAGCCAGGACTACGTGCGCACCGCCCGCGCCAAGGGCATGCCCGAGCGCGTCGTCGTCGTCCGTCACGCGTTCCGCAACGTGCTGATCCCCATCACGACGCTGGTCGCGACGGACCTCGGCGGCTTGTTGGGTGGGGCGATCATCACCGAGTTCATCTTCGCGATCCCCGGCATGGGCGCCCTGTTCCAGAGATCCCTGGGGCCGGGTGACCTGTACCCCGTGATGGGCTACTTCATCGTCATCGCCTTCATGGCCATCCTGTTCAACTTCCTTGCCGATCTCGCGTATGCGGCACTCGACCCGAGAGTGAGGGTCCGCTGATGTCCAGCACCATCTCCGAAGCCCCCGGTGACGTCGAGGAGACGCGCTCGGTCAGCCAGAGCCGCATCATCTGGCGTCGCTTCCTCTCGCAGAAGGTCGGCCTCATCGCCGCCATCGTGCTGCTGGCCGTCGTCGCGTTCGCGACGAGCGCCGTCGGCGTGGGCCCCATCCCGGGCTGGTGGAAGTACAACTGGTACGACCTGTCGAACAGCGTGAACGGCGGCGAGCCGACGCTGACGCTGATCCCGTTCTCGCTCGGCGACCACCCCTTCGGCCAGGACCGCATCGGTCGCGACTACTTCGCGATGACGATGCGCGGCATCCAGAACTCGTTCGTCGCCATGGTGCTCATCACGGGCATCGCGCTCGTGGTGGGTGTGACCGTCGGCGCCATCGCCGGCTACTTCCGCGGGTGGGTGGATGCCGTCCTCATGCGTTTGACGGACGTGTTCATCGTGATCCCGGCCATCGTCATCGCGGCGGTCGTCGGAAACTGGGCCGGCGCCGTCGGCGTGTGGGTGCTCGGCATCATGCTCGGCTTCTTCAGCTGGATGGTCATCGCCCGTCTGGTGCGCGGCGAGTTCCTCTCGCTGCGCGAGCGCGAGTTCGTGGAGGCCGCGCGCGTGGCCGGCGCCTCCGACGCCCGGATCATCTTCCGCCACATCCTGCCCAACGCGACCGGCGTCATCATCGTCTCGGGCTCGCTCCTGGCGGCCGGCGCGATCCTGCTCGAGGCGGCGATCTCGCTGCTGGGCTACGGCATCCGCTCTCCTGATGTGTCGCTGGGTCTGCTCATCGGCGTGAACCAGTCGGCGTTCACCGTGCGTCCGTGGCTGTTCTGGTGGCCCGCCCTGTTCATCGTCGTCCTGGCGCTGTCGGCGAACATCTTCGGCGACGCGCTGCGCGAGGCGTTCGACCCGCGCAGCCGCCGGTTCTCCCGCCGTCGCACGAAGGACCGTGCGAACGGCGTCGAGCCGGATGTCGCGCCGCCGACGTCGCTGATGGATGCCGGTGCGCAGAACCCCCGGACCGGAACGCCGACCCTGCAGGATCCGGAGTAAGCCGGATGCGGTCAGAGGTTCAGCAGCGCCGGGAACGTCGCGCCGACCAGCAGCACGGTGAGCGCGATGGCGCCGACGTGAACGCGGGTGTGGGCGCGGTCGCTGGCCGCGCGCCCGAGCGGGATGCGCTCCTGTTCGACCAGTGCGCTCCAGACGCCGCGCACGATGTAGGCGGCGTCGCCCGAGTCGGTGCCCAGCGCGTCGGACTTGCGCAGGACGCCGCCCTCCTGGTGCGGTCCGAGGCTGTCGCGCCCGCCGCGGGGTCGCGTGAGCGCGCCGGCGGCCGGAGCCGCCGACGACCGGTACCGCCGGCCCGGCGTGACGACGGTCAGGGCGAAGCGCGTGTCGATGTCGACCACGATCGTCCACGGGATCTCGACGGTCGCGTACGGGTTGACGAGCGTGATGGCGGCGTCATCCCAGTGGATGCGCGGACGCCAGAACAGCTCGGCGACCAGCACGGCCAGCAGAGCCAGCGGCACCAGACCCCACAGGTACGCCGACGTCCGCGCCGCGCCCACCAGCACGACGAGCATCGCCCCCACGGCGATCGCCGCCCACGCGCCGATCGAGATCACGGTGTTGGTGGTCGACCGGTACTGGCGCACATCTTCCGTCATCCCCCCATCGTCGCATCCCGGATCACGAGTCCGTTCGCACGCACAACAGAAGGAACCCGCCGATGAGAACGTCCCGCGGCATGCTGCCCACCACTGAGGCGCACCAGCCGGATCGCGGCCCGGTGCTCGAGGTCACGGACCTCAATGTCGACTTCGGCGTCGACGGCTACTGGGTGCCCGCGGCGCGGCACGTGTCGTACTCGATCGCCTCGGGGGAGGTGCTCGCCATCGTCGGCGAGTCCGGCTCGGGCAAGAGCGTCTCGTCGATGTCGCTGCTCGGTCTCCTCCCGAAGAACTCGCGGGTGAGCGGCAGTGCGAAGCTCGACGGCCGCGAGCTGATCGGGATGAAGCCGCGCGACATGCAGGAGATCCGCGGCAACCAGATCTCGATGATCTTCCAGGAGCCGATGACCGCGCTGAACCCGGTGCTGACCGTCGGGTTCCAGATCGTGGAGACCCTGCGCCAGCACTTCGGTGTCTCCCCGGCGGAGGCCAAGGCCCGAGCGATCGAGCTGCTGACCCTCGTCGAGCTGCCCGACCCGGTGAAGGCGTTCGACTCCTACCCCCATCAGCTGTCCGGCGGTCAGCGCCAGCGCGCGATGATCGCGCAGTCGCTGTCCTGCGACCCGCTGCTGCTGGTCGCCGACGAGCCCACCACGGCCCTCGACGTGACGGTGCAGGCCGAGATCCTCGAGCTGATGCGCAAGCTGCAGGACCGGCTCGGCTCCGCGATCCTGCTCATCACGCACGACATGGGCGTCGTCGCCGACATGGCCGACCGCATCGTGGTCATGCGTCAGGGCGACATCGTCGAGACGGGCGCCGTGGCCGAGGTGTTCGCCGATCCGCAGCATCCGTACACGCGTGCGCTCCTGGCGGCCGTGCCGCGGATCACCACCGAGGACCTGCAGGCTCCCGAGGCGGCCCATCCGACCGCTCCGGTCGTCGTCTCCTTCGACGACGTCGCGATCGAGTACCCCAAGCGCGGCCGCGTGCCGGCTTTCCGCGCGGCGGACCACATCGACCTGAAGATCTATCAGGGCGAAGTGCTGGGCCTCGTCGGCGAGTCGGGGTCGGGCAAGACGACGATCGGACGCGCGACGATCGGCCTGCTGCCGATCCACTCCGGACGTCTCGAGGTGGCCGGGATGGACATCTCGAAGGCCGGCCGCGATCAGTTGCACGCGCTGCACCACGAGGTGGGCATCGTCTTCCAGGACCCCTCCAGCTCGCTGAACCCGCGCATGACCATCGGCGACTCCATCGCCGAGCCGATCCTGCTGTCGGAGAAGATCAAGGGCGCCCCGCTCGACAAGCGCGTCCGGGCGCTGCTGGACTCGGTGCGCCTGCCGCGCGAGTACGCCTCGCGCTACCCGCACGAGCTCTCCGGCGGCCAGAAGCAGCGTGTCGGCATCGCCCGCGCGCTCGCGCTGAACCCGAAGGTGCTCGTTGCCGACGAGCCCACCAGCGCGCTGGACGTCTCGGTGCAGGCGACGGTGCTCGAGCTGCTGAAGGACCTCCAGCGCGAGCGCGGGTTCGCGTGCCTGTTCATCAGCCACGACCTCGCCGTCATCGACGAGCTCGCCGACCGCATCGCCGTGATGCGCCACGGCGCGCTCGTCGAGGTGGGCAGCCGCGACCAGATCATGCGCCGCCCGCAGCAGGCGTACACCAAGCGGCTGCTGGCCGCCGTCCCCGTCCCCGACCCGGAGATCCAGCGCGAGCGTCGCGACCGGCGCCTGGCCGATCTGGCCGCCGGCGTCGACGCCGACGAGGTTCCCGGAGACGCCGCTCCGGCGTGACGGTCGGCACCGGCGATGCCGCGGGGGACGCCGCGGCATCCGGCTTGTAGAATGGGAGGCGCTCTGCTCGGAGCGTCTCCCTTTCTCGTTAGGTCATCTCCATGGCGCACGCCCTCCGTCCGGATCTCCGCAACGTCGCGATCGTCGCGCACGTCGACCACGGCAAGACGACGCTCGTGGATGCCATGCTCCGTCAGACCGGCTCGTTCGGCTCTCACGAGCACATGGAGGAGCGGGCGATGGACTCGAACGACCTCGAGCGCGAGAAGGGCATCACGATCCTCGCCAAGAACACGGCGATCACCTACAACGGCCTGCACACCGAGGTGCCGGTCACGATCAACGTGATCGACACCCCCGGCCACGCCGACTTCGGCGGCGAGGTCGAGCGCGGTCTGTCGATGGTCGACGGCGTCGTGCTGCTGGTGGATGCCTCGGAGGGCCCTCTGCCGCAGACGCGCTTCGTCCTGCGTAAGGCGCTGGAGGCGAAGCTGCCGGTGATCCTGCTGGTCAACAAGACCGACCGCCCCGACGCGCGCATCGCCGAGGTCGAGGAGGAGGCGCACGACCTTCTGCTGGGTCTCGCCGGCGACCTCGTCGACGACGTGCCCGACCTCGACGTCGACGCCCTGCTGGACGTTCCCGTCGTCTACGCGTCCGGCCGTGCCGGCGCCGCCTCGCGCAACCGTCCCGCCAACGGCGAGCTGCCCGACAACGACGACCTCGAGCCGCTGTTCGAGGCGATCCTCGAGCACGTCCCGGCTCCCGCGTACGACGACGAGGCGCCCCTGCAGGCCTGGGTCACCAACCTCGACTCCTCGCCGTTCCTCGGCCGCCTGGCGCTGCTGCGCGTCTTCAACGGCACCCTGAAGAAGGGCCAGACCGTCGCGTGGGTGCGCCATGACGGCACGCACTCCAACGCACGGATCACCGAGCTGCTGAAGACCCGTGCGCTCGAGCGCTACCCGGCCGAGTCCGCCGGCCCCGGCGACATCGTCGCCATCGCCGGCATCGAGGACATCACGATCGGCGAGACGATCGCCGACCCCGAGGACGTGCGGCCGTTGCCGGCCATCACGGTGGACGACCCCGCGATCTCGATGACCATCGGCACGAACACGTCGCCGCTGATGGGCAAGGTCAAGGGGCACAAGCTGACGGCGCGCATGGTGAAGGACCGCCTCGACCGTGAGCTCATCGGCAACGTCTCGCTCAAGGTCGTCGACATCGGACGCCCCGACGCCTGGGAGGTGCAGGGCCGCGGCGAGCTGGCCCTCGCCATCCTCGTCGAGAACATGCGTCGCGAGGGCTTCGAGCTCACGGTCGGCAAGCCGCAGGTGGTCACCCGCCGCGGCGAGGACGGCAAGCTCAAGGAGCCGTTCGAGCACCTGACGATCGACGCCCCCGAGGAGCACCTCGGCGCGATCACCCAGCTCATGGCCGCCCGCAAGGGTCGCATGGACACGATGACCAACCACGGCACCGGCTGGGTGCGCATGGAGTTCGTCGTGCCCTCGCGCGGTCTCATCGGCTTCCGCAGCGAGTTCCTCACGATCACGCGCGGCACCGGCATCGCCAACGCGATCTCGCACGGGTACGACGACTGGGCCGGTCAGATCACGACGCGCCAGAACGGCTCGATCGTCGCGGACCGCCAGGGCGTCGTCACGCCGTTCGCGATGATCGCGCTGCAGGAGCGCATGAGCTTCTTCGTGCAGCCGACCGAAGAGGTCTACGAGGGCATGGTCATCGGCGAGAACTCACGCGCCGACGACATGGACGTCAACATCACGAAGGAGAAGAAGCTGACGAACATGCGCTCGTCGACCTCCGACTCCTTCGAGTCGATGACGCCGCCGCGCGTGCTCACGCTGGAGGAGTCGCTCGAGTTCGCGCGCGACGACGAATGCGTCGAGGTCACCCCCGAGAAGGTGCGCATCCGCAAGGTCGTGCTCGACGCGACCGAGCGCGGCCGCGCCGCCTCCCGCGCGAAGCGCCAGGACGCCGGCGCGTAAGCGCGCCGCCCGTCGCCGAACCGCCACGCTCCGGCCGAGCCGCCATCCGGCGGTGCGGCCGGAGCGTGGCGGCTCGGCCGGGGGATAGCGGCTCGCGGCGGGGTCAGCGCACCTCGGAGACGAGGACGGCGGTGGTGCCGGGGCGGCGGGCCTCGAACACGTGCGGAGCATCTCCGCGGTAGCGCAGATAGTCTCCGGGGCCGAGCTCCACCGGTGCGTCCGTCGGACCGACGAGCGCGGAGCCCGTGACGATGACGACGTGCTCCGTCGTGCCGGGGGAGTGCGGCTGCGACGAGCGGGGTGATCCGGGTTCGGCACGCAGGAGGTACAGGTCGCTGCGCGACTGCGGAGCCCCCGCCGCCAGCAGCAGCGCCTCGTACGGCGCGTCCGACGCGCGGATGCCGCTGCCGTCGCGGGCCCGGATGAGCGTGGGGGCCTCGTCGGGCTCCGCCACGAACACGGCGAACGGCACGTCCAGCGCCGTCGCGATCGCCCACAGGGTCTCGACACTGGGGTTGGCCGTGCCGGATTCGAGCTGCGACACGGTGGCCTTGCCGACACCGGCCCGACGGGCGAGCTCCGACACGCTCAGCCCGGCGCGGTCGCGTTCGCGGCGGAGGGCGTGCGAGATCCGAGGGCCGAGGGCATCCATGTCGTTCAGTATGGCAAACATTCGTTCGGTTTGACGAACGCGCGTCCGCTCGTGATGATGGTGTCCATGGATGCCGGGAGCGCGCGCACTGCCGCCGAGCGCCGCGCGTGGCGCGAAGGCGTCGGCGTCGCGCTCGCCACGAGCGCCTACGGCGTGTCGTTCGGCGCCCTGTCCGTGGCCTCCGGGCTGGACGTGTGGCAGACGTGCCTGCTCAGCCTCGTGATGTTCACGGGAGGATCCCAGTTCGCGTTCGTCGGCGTCATCGGCGCCGGGGGAGTCGCCGCGGCCCCGGCGGCGATCGCCTCGGCCGTGCTGCTGGGGGCGCGCAACATCGCGTACGGTCTGCGGATGGCGCCGGTCGTCGGCTCCGGCTGGCGGCGCCTCTTCGCGCCGCATCTGACGATCGACGAGTCGACCGCGGTCGCGCTCGCCCACTCCGAGCCGCGGGCTCGTCGCATCGGGTTCTGGGTGACCGGTATCGGCATCTACATCGGCTGGAACCTCTCCACGCTCGCCGGCGGCCTGCTGGGCGACGTTCTCGGTGACCCCCGGGCGTATGGTCTCGATGCGGCCGCGGCTGCCGCCTTCCTGGCGTTGCTGTGGCCGCGCCTGCGCCGTCGGCAGGCGATCGCCGTGGGCGTCGCCGCGGCGGTCGTCGCGACCGCCCTGACGCCGGTGCTCATGCCGGGGATTCCCGTGCTGGTCGCCGCCGTCGTGGCGATCGCCGTGGGATGGACCAACGCGTTCGGCGAGAGGGCGAGGACATGACGCTCTGGACCGCGGTGCTCGTCGCGGCCCTGCTGTGCCTCGCCCTCAAGGCGCTGGGCTACGTCATCCCCGCGCGATGGTTCGAGGCTCCGCGCGCGCAGCGATCGATCGATCTGCTCACCGTGGCCCTGCTGGCTGCGCTGGTGGCGGTGCAGACGCTCGGCGTCGGCCAGCAGATCGTCGCCGACGCCCGGGTCCCGGCGGTCGTGATCGCGGCGGGACTGCTGATCCTGCGCGCGCCGTTCCTGGTGGTCGTGGTGGCCGCGGCGGTCGTCGCCGCGCTCCTGCGGGCGTGGGGATGGGCGACGTAGACTCGCCGGGTGAGAATCGCACGGATCGGCACGTGGGCGGTCGCCGCCGTCATCGGACTCGTCTACGGCGCCGCGGGGACGATCGGGCAAGCCGCCTCCTGGGGCGCCCTTCCCGTCGGGCTCGTCGTCGCCGTCATCGGCACGGGCGCGCTCCTTCTCGCCGTCCGTCTGCTCACCGGCGACCGGTGGGCGGGCCTGGCCACGGGGCTCGGCGTGCTGCTGACGACCCTGGCGTTGTCGGGTCGCGGACCGGGCGGATCGGTCGTCGTGCCCGCCCCCGCCGACGGGCAGCTGTCGACCGGGCTGATCTGGACCTTCGCGGTGCCCGTGATGGCGGCGATCGTCGTCGCCTGGCCGCAGCTGCCGGCATCCGCTCGGCGGACGGCCCCGCTTCACGACGACACCACGGGCACGAACTAGACTCAAGACGTGACATATGTGATCGCCCTGCCGTGCGTGGATGTGAAGGATCGTGCCTGTATCGACGAATGCCCCGTCGACTGCATCTACGAAGGTGAGCGTTCGCTCTACATCCACCCCGACGAGTGCGTCGACTGCGGCGCGTGCGAGCCGGTCTGCCCCGTCGAGGCGATCTACTACGAAGACGATCTGCCCGAGGAGTGGCAGGACTACTACACGGCGAACGTCGAGTTCTTCGAGGACATCGGCTCGCCCGGTGGCGCGGCCAAGGTCGGCGTGATCGCGAAGGACCATCCCGTGATCTCGGCCCTTCCCCCGCAGACGCACTGATGGCCGTCCGCGATCTCGACGACTACCCGTGGGATGCCGTCGCACCCTACGCCGCGCGCGCGAAGGCGCACCCCGACGGGATCGTCGACCTCTCCATCGGATCGCCCGTCGACCCGACCCCGGAGATCGTGGCCGACGCCCTGCGCGCGGCGACCGACGCGCACTCCTACCCGTTGACGGTCGGGTCGCCCGCGCTGCGCGAGGCGATCGTCGACTGGTACGCGCGTCGCCGCGGCGTTCCCGGCCTCACCACGCAGGAGGTCCTGCCGACCGTCGGGTCGAAGGAGCTGGTGGCGCTGCTGCCGCTGCTGCTCGACCTCGGTCCGGGCGACGTCGTGGTCCACCCCCGCGCGGCCTACCCGACGTACGAGGTGGGAGCGAAGCTCGTCGGCGCCTCGCCGGTCGCCGCCGACGACCCGGCCGAGTGGCCCGAGGGCACGCGGCTGGTCTGGCTCAACACGCCCGGCAACCCCGACGGACGCGTCCTGGACGTCGACGCGTTGCGCGCGGCGGTCGAGCGCGGCCGCGCGATCGGTGCCATCGTCGTGAGCGACGAGTGCTACGCCGAGCTCGGCTGGGACGGCCCGTGGGCCACGCAGCCGGTGCCGAGCATCCTCGATCCCCGCGTGGTCGGGTCCGACCGCCGCGGCATCCTGTCGGTGTACTCCCTCAGCAAGCAGTCGAACCTGGCCGGATACCGCGCCGCTTTCCTCGCCGGCGACGACGCGCTCGTCGCGCGGTTGCTGACGGCGCGCAAGCACCTGGGACTCATGCTGCCGGCGCCCGTGCAGGCGGCGATGACCGTCGCGCTCGGCGATGACGCCCACGTCGCCGAGCAGCGCGAGCGCTACCGCGTCCGGCGCGACATCCTCCGTCCCGCGCTGGAAGCGGCGGGCTTCCGCATCGACCACTCCGAGGGCGGCCTGTACCTGTGGGCGACCGAGGGGGTGGATGCGTGGGAGTCGATGAGCCGCCTGGCGGAGCTCGGCATCCTCGCCGGGCCGGGACACTTCTACGGGGCCCACTTCCCCCAGCACGTCCGCTTCTCGCTGACGGCGAGCGACGAGCGCATCCGCGCCGCGGCTGCGCGTCTGCGCTGAGACCTTCGTAGTTTTCCTCCTACGGATTCCCGATTCCTTTGCGGTGGATCTGAGTAGGCCCGCGCGCCCAGTAGGCTGTAAAGGATCCCCCAACGACCGCAAGGAGGCTTCGTGAGCGACGCGGGAAACCCCCAGAAGGCCACGGTCACCGTCGGTGACCGCACCGCAGAACTGCCGATCCTCACCGGCACCGAAGGCGTGCCGAGCGTCGACTTCTCGACCTTCACGAAGCAGACCGGACATACGAGCCTGGACTACGGCTTCGTCAACACGGCGGCGACGAAGTCGGCCATCACCTTCATCGACGGCGACGAGGGCATCCTGCGCTACCGCGGGTATCCGATCGAGCAGCTGGCGAAGAACAGCACCTACCTCGAGGTGGCCTGGCTCCTGCTCTACGGCGAGCTGCCGACCGCCGACGAGCTCGCCGACTGGGACGACAAGATCCGCCACCACACGCTGCTGCACGAGGATCTCAAGCGCTTCTTCTCGTCGCTTCCGCACACCGCGCACCCGATGTCGGTGCTCTCGGCCGCCACGGCCGCGCTCTCGACCTACTACGAGGGGCAGTCCGACCCCAACAACCCCGAGCACGTCGAGCTCAACACGATCCGCCTGCTCGCGAAGCTCCCGGTCATCGCCGCCTATGCGCACAAGAAGAGCATCGGACAGGCCTTCCTCTACCCCGACAACTCGCTGAGCTTCGTCGACAACTTCCTGAAGCTGAACTTCGGCAACCTCGCCGAGGTGTACCAGGTGAACCCGGTGACCTCCCGCGCGCTCGAGCGGCTGCTGATCCTGCACGAAGACCACGAGCAGAACGCGTCGACCTCGACGGTGCGACTGGTCGGCTCGACGGGGGCCAACCAGTTCTCGTCGATCTCGGCGGGCATCAACGCCCTCTACGGTCCGCTGCACGGCGGCGCCAACGAGGCCGTGCTCGACATGCTCGCGCGCATCCAGGAGTCCGGCGAGAGCGTGCAGCGCTTCGTCGAGCGGGTCAAGAACAAGGAAGACGGTGTCAAGCTCATGGGCTTCGGACACCGCGTCTACAAGAACTACGACCCGCGCGCGAAGCTCGTCAAGGAGTCGGCGGACGAGATCCTCGCCGAGCTGGGCGTGCACGACCCGCTGCTCGATCTCGCGCAGGAGCTGGAGCAGGTCGCCCTGGAGGACGACTACTTCAAGGAGCGCCGGCTGTACCCGAACGTCGACTTCTACACCGGCGTCATCTACAAGGCGATGGGCTTTCCCACGCGCATGTTCACGCCGCTGTTCGCGATCGGGCGGCTCCCAGGATGGCTCGCGCACTGGCGCGAGATGCAGCACGATCCGCAGACGAAGATCGGCCGTCCGCAGCAGCTGTACGTCGGCGCGGCCGAGCGGGACTATCCCGGCGCACGCTGACGCGGCATCCGGCGGACGCCTCGGCGGGATCCACTAGGGTCGAGCCATGTCGCGTCTGCTGGTCCGCCGTCCCTCGCCCCGCCTCGCCGACGGCGAGGTCACGCACATCGGTCGCACGTCGGTCGACGCCGACCTCGCCCAGCGGCAGTGGGAGGCGTACGTCGACGTCTTCCGTTCGCGCGGTTGGCAGATCCAGGAGATCGCACCCGCGGACGACCAGCCCGACGGGGTCTTCGTCGAGGATGCCGTGGTCGTCTTCGACGACCTCGCGGTGCTGTGCCGGGCCGGCGCGCCGTCGCGCCGCGGTGAGGCGGCGTCGGTGCGGGATGCCCTGGCGGACACCGGACTGCAGACGGCCGAGATCGTCGCGCCGGGCACCCTCGACGGCGGTGACGTCCTGAAGGTCGGCCGGACCGTGTACGTCGGCGCGTCCGCCCGCACGAACGCGGACGGCATCGCCCAGCTGACCGCGCTGCTCGCCCCGCGCGGGTGGACGGTGGTCGCGGTGCCGGTCGAGCGCGTGCTGCACCTCAAGAGCGGTGTCACGGCGCTGCCCGACGGCACGGTGGTGGGGTACGAGCCGCTCGTCGACGATCCGTCGGCGTTCCCCGTCTTCGAGGCGGTGCCGGAGGAGCACGGCACGGCGGTGGTCGTGCTCGGCCCGACGGAGGTGCTGATGTCGGCGGACGCCCCGGAGACCGCCGAGCGCTACGCCGCGCGCGGGCTGACGGTGGTCGCGACGCCGATCACCGAGTTCGAGAAGCTCGAGGGCTGCGTGACGTGCCTCTCGGTCCGCATCCGCGACTGAACGGAATCGGAGCCGCGCAACGGATGCGGTCGGCGCGAGCCGCGGCATCCGATGCTGTCGTCGAACTCCGATTCTGCGACGCCGGTCAGCGCGCGATCGTCGCGGCGTAATCCGGCACGTAGTTCTGCAGTTCGCGCGGGGGCCGCTCATAGCCGCCGGAGGCGGGGCGCGGCGGGATGTCGATGGGAGCCCGCTCGACGTCCTCGTAGGGGATCTGCGACAGCAGGTGGTGGATCATGTTGATCCGTCCCCGGCGCTTGTCCTCGTTGTCGACCTCGAACCACGGCGACTCGGGGATGTCGGTGTGCACGAACATCGTGTCCTTCGCGCGCGAGTAGTCCTCCCACTTCGTGATGGACAGGACGTCGTTGGGCGAGAGCTTCCACCGTCGCATCGGGTCGTCGTTGCGCGAGCGGAACCGCTTCTCCTGCTCCACGTCGGAGACGCTGAACCAGTACTTCTTCAGCAGGATGCCGTCTTCCACCAGCATCCGCTCGAAGATCGGCACCTGGTGCAGGAAGCGATGGTATTCGGCGTTGGTGCAGTACCCCATCACGTGCTCGACGCCCGCGCGGTTGTACCAGGAGCGGTCCATCAGGACGATCTCACCGGCGGCCGGGAGGTGGGCGATGTAGCGCTGGAAGTACCACTCCGACTTCTCGCGCTCGGTCGGCGTCGGCAGGGCGACCACGCGGGTGACGCGCGGATTGAGGTACTGGGAGACGCGACTGATCGTGGATCCCTTGCCGGCCGCGTCACGCCCCTCGAAGATGACGACGATGCGCGCGCCCGTGGACTGGACCCACGCCTGCATGTCGACCAGCTGCGCCTGCAGCCGCTTCAGTTCGCGTTCGTACGGCTTCTTCGGCATCCGGTCGCTCATGACCAGATCGTAGCCGCCGCCGGCTCTCAGGCGTGCAGCGCCTCGTTGAGGGTGACCCCCACGCCCTCGCGGCGCACGGCCTCGACGGCGCCCGTGAGCGAGTTCCGCCGGAAGAGCAGGCTGTTCTGCCCCGACAGCTGCCCGCCCTTGACGACCGGGCGCGACCCGTCGTGCAGCGGCGCCTCGTTCGAGAGCACGATCTTGGTGCCCGCCGTCACGTAGAGGCCGGCCTCGACGATGCAGTCGTCGCCGAGGGAGATGCCGATGCCCGCGTTGGCGCCCAGGAGTGTCCGCGCGCCGATGGACACCCGGTGCGTCCCACCGCCGGACAGAGTGCCCATGATCGACGCGCCTCCGCCGATGTCCGAGCCGTCGCCCACGACGACGCCCTGCGAGATGCGGCCCTCCACCATGGACGCGCCGAGGGTGCCGGCGTTGAAGTTGACGAATCCCTCGTGCATGACCGTGGTGCCGGGGGACAGGTACGCGCCCAGGCGCACCCGGGAGGCGTCCGCGATGCGTACGCCCGGCGGCGTGACGTAGTCGAGCAGGCGCGGGAACTTGTCGAGGCCGTGCACCTGGATGCCGGCGCGCTGCAGGGCCGGCCGGAGCCGCTCCGCATCGCCCGGATGCATGGGACCCGCGGTGGTCCACGCGACGATCGGCAGGTGCCCGAAGATGCCGTCGAGGTTGAGGTCGTTGGGCGCGACGACGCGGTGCGACAGTGCGTGCAGGCGCAGGTACGCATCGGGCGTCGAGGCGGGCGCCGCATCGAGGTCCACCGCGACGGTGACGAGCTCGACCCCGACCGCGCGGCGCTCGTCGGGCTCGGCGAAGGAACCCCACGTCGCGGCGGCCTCAGCGACGTCGGCGTCGGTGGGAGCGCCGAGGCGCACCTCCGGGAACCAGGTGTCCAGCACCGTCCCGTCGCCGCTCGTCGTCGCCAGGCCGATGCCCCATACCGTCCGCTGCTCACTCATGCGTCCAGGCTATCGAAGCGGCGGGCCTCGATAGACTCGGCCCATGCCCGTGCTCGATCTGTCCGCCTCGTCCGTCGACCTCACGCGCACGATCTGCGACATCCCGAGCGTCTCCGGCGACGAGGCCACGCTCGCCGACGCCATCTTCGCGGCGATCTCGCCCCTCGCGCACCTGGAGGTGTATCGCGACGGCGACACGATCGTCGCGCGCACCGATCTCGGACGCGACCGTCGGGTCGCGATCGCCGGGCACATCGACACCGTGCCGATCAACGCCAACCTGCCGACCCGCGACATCGAGGTCGACGGGCGGCCCCATCTCTGGGGCCGCGGCACGGTGGACATGAAGGGCGGCACCGCGGTGCAGCTCAAACTCGCCGCCGAGCTGATCGCGCCGCGCGTGGACATCACGTGGCTCTGGTACGACAACGAGGAGGTCGATTCCGACCGCAACGGCCTCACCCGTCTCGCCCGCACCCGCCCCGATCTCTTCGCCGCCGACTTCGCCATCCTGGGCGAGCCGTCCAATGGCCAGGTCGAGGGCGGCTGCAACGGCACGCTCCGCGCCATCGCCCGCACCCACGGGGTGCGCGCCCACAGCGCCCGCGCCTGGATGGGGGAGAACGCCATCCACCGTGCGGCGCCGATCCTCGCGCGCCTCGCCGAGTACCGTCCGCGGGAGATCGCGGTCGACGGGCTCGTGTACCGCGAAGGGCTCAACGCCGTCCGCATCTCGGGCGGCGTCGCGGGCAACGTCATCCCCGACCTGTGCGAGGTCGAGGTGAACTTCCGCTTCGCCCCGAGCCGGAGCGTCGCGGATGCGGAGGCGCACGTGCGCCGCGTGCTGGAGGGCTTCGACGTCGAGATCGTCGATGCCGCCGCCGGCGCGCGGCCCGGGCTGGATGCGCCGCTCGCTCAGGAGTTCCTGGCGGCCGTCGGCGCCGAGGCCCGGCCCAAGTACGGCTGGACCGACGTGGCGCGCTTCGCGGCGCTGGGCGTGCCGGCCGTCAACTACGGCCCGGGCGATCCGAGCCTCGCGCACCATGACGAGGAGCGTGTCTCCTACGCGCAGATCGAGGACGTCGAACGTGGGCTGCGCGCGTGGCTGAGCGCGCCCTGACCGACGCCGGGGTGCCGGCGCGCGGATGGTCGCCCGTCGACCGTCTCGGCAGGCTCCGGCCCGCTCTGGCGGTGGCCGTGGTGTACGTCGCCGCGCGGGTCGTGACGACGGTGTTCCTGGCGATCGCGGCGGAGCTGTCGGGTCCCACCTCGAGGTTCGGGGCCGACGCGAACATCGGCACGCTGTCGATGGGGTGGGACGCCCAGTGGTACTGGGTCGTCGGCACGGCGGGCTATCCCGATCAGCTCCCGGTCGATGGGACCGGGCACGTCATGCAGAACGCGTGGGCGTTCATGCCGCTGTACCCCGCGCTCACGCGCGCCCTGTCGGTCGTGCTGGGCGGCAACTACCCGCTCGCCGCCGTCGTCCTCGCGATCGTCGCCGGCTACCTCGCCTGCCTGGTGCTCTTCCACCTGCTCCGCGCACGGATCGACGCGGCGGCGGCGCTGTGGGCGGTCGCGCTGCTGGCGGCATCCCCGTTGGCGGCCCTCTTTCAGATGGGCTATGCCGAGTCGCTCTTCCTGCTCTGGCTGTTCCTGGCTCTGCGGTGCCTGCAGCTGCGGCGGTTCGGATGGCTGTACCTGCTGATCCCGGCGATGGGCTACACCCGCCCGGGGGTGCTCGCGTTCGCCCTCCTGCTGGGCGCCTACGGGGTGTACCGGTGGGTGCGGCGGCGCACCGATCCGCTCGCCGCCGTCGAGGTCGTGCACATCGTGCTGCTGGGTCTTCTCGCCGTCGCGGTGGGCTTCTCCTGGCAGTTCATCGCCGGTGCCGTCACCGGTGACCCGAGTGCGTACATGGAGACGGAGCTGTCGTGGCGTCGCGGCTGGATCGGCGAGGGCGGCTTCGTCCCCTTCGACGGGTTCGTCCAGGCGGCGGCCCTGTGGTTCCGGCTGTGGGGCCTGCCCGAGGTGCTCGGCTACATCGCACTCGTCGTGGCGGTCGTGGCCGTCGCGGCGCTGCTGCTGTTCGAGCCGCACGTGCGCCGTCTGGGCGTCGAGGTGCGGCTGTGGTCCGGCGCGTATCTGCTGTACCTGCTGCTCGTGTTCTTCCCGCAGTCGAGCATCTTCCGACTGCTCCTGCCGCTCGCACCGCTCTACGGAGCGCTGGCGCTGCCGCCGCACCGGCTCTGGCGTGTGGGGATGCTGGTGCTCGGTCTCGTCGGCCAGTGGTGGTGGATCTACCAGATGCTCGCACTCGGGAACACGTACACACAGATCCCGTGAGAATGACGCCGCGGCACGCCGCGTTCGGCCACTGTCTCGGCTTACCGATAAACTTGACAGGTAGTCCGATGACGAAAAGGAGCCCGCGATGGCAGCCATGAAGCCGCGAACCGGTGACGGACCGATGGAGGCCGTGAAGGAGGGGCGCCTGATCATCGTGCGCGTTCCCCTCGAGGGCGGCGGTCGACTCGTCGTCTCGGTCAATGACGAAGAGGCCAAGGAACTGCACGGCGTGCTCGGCGGCGTGGTCGGCGCGGCCTGAGTTCCTCCGATACGAGAGAAGGGTCGGTCTTCGGACCGACCCTTTTCCGTCCCCCGGTGCCGGACCGCGCGCTCAGCGCGCGTCGGCGGCGACGGTCGTCAGCTGCAGGAGCCCCTCGCCCACGATCGACAGCGCGCCCAGCACGGCGGGGGAGGACTGGGTCTCCTGGATGAGGGTGCGGAACGCGGTCGTCACCGGGTCGCGACGCACGGGGTCGGCGACCGCTCCGCCGGCGAGCACGCGCGGGATCAGCACGGTGCCCCCAGCCCGCACGAGGCGCAGGCCGTGCTCGACGTGGTCGATGACGCCTTCCGGATCGGCATCCACGAGCACGATGTCGTAGGACGCCTCGTTCATGCGGGGGAGGACCTCCGTCGCCCGTCCGGCGATGAAGCGCGCGCGTGCCGGCGGGACCTTCGCATCCGCGAAGGCGACGCGGGCGGCGGCGAGATGCTCCGGCTCCTTGTCGATCGTCGTCAGCGTCGCCCGGGGGGCGCCGTGCAGCAGCCAGAGGCCGGAGACGCCGGCCCCCGTGCCGATCTCGACGATGTTGAGGGCGGCGGTCGTGGCGGCGATGACGGCGATCTGCGCGCCGACGGCGGGGCTGATCGGATCGGCGCCGAGCTCGAGCGCGTGTGCACGGGCGCGCTCGATCGCCTCGGGTTCGACGGTGACCTCGTCGACGTACCTGCGGATCGCGTCCTGATCGGCCATGTTCATCCTCCGCCCCCAGCGTACGGTGCCGGTCGCGTCGCGGCGGGCAGGCGCACGGGTAACCTGGAGTCATGTTCTTCGGCCTCGACTGGGACAAGCTCGTCCTGATCCTGATCGTGGCCGCCCTCCTGGTCGGACCCGAGCGGCTGCCGCATTACGCCGAGACGCTCGCCAAGCTGACCGTGCGCGCCCGCGAGTGGCTGAGCGGTGCGAAGACGCGCGTCAAGGACGAGCTGGGCGAGGACTTCGACGACGTCGAGTGGCGCAAGCTCGATCCCCGCCAGTACGACCCGCGCCGCATCATCCGCGACGCGCTCCTCGACGACGCGCCGGTTCCCGCCGTCCGCGCCGCCGCCGTCGGCACGGCGATCGCCGCCACCTCGCCGACGCCGCTCACCCCCGCCTTCGATCCCGAGCTCGACGTCCCCTACGACGACGAGGCCACCTGACCGGCCGGCCGCTCAGCGCAGGGTGAGCGGCAACGATCTGCCGGCGAGGCCTCGCGGAGCGCGCGCCAGAGCGTCGGCCACCGCCGTGATGGCCCGCGCGGCGGGATCGTCCGGATCGGCGACCACGATCGGCACGCCCTCGTCGCCGCCGCGGCGCAGCCCCACGCTCAGCGGAACGGAGGCGAGCAGCGGCACGTCGTGTCCGCCGCCCGACAGGGATGCCGCGACCGCCGCGCCGCCGCCGGCGCCGAACAGGTCGAGCACGCTGCCGTCGGGGAGCGTCATCGCGGCCATGTTCTCGACGACGCCGATGACGCGCTGCCCGGTCTGCGCCGCGACGAGTCCGCTGCGCACCGCGACGTCGGAGGCGGCGGTCTGCGGCGTCGTGACGACGAGGACCTCGGCGTGGGGGAGCAGCTGGCCCACCGAGATGGCCACGTCTCCCGTTCCCGGGGGCATGTCGATGAGGAGGATGTCGAGGTCGCCGAAGTAGACGTCGGTGAGGAACTGCTGCACGGTGCGATGGAGCATCGGCCCGCGCCACGCGACCGCCGCCGAGACCGGTTGGTCGCGCGGCAGGAACATCCCGATGGAGATGGCCTTCACGCCGAAGGCCACCGGCGGGAGCATGAGGTCGTCGATCCGGGTCGGCGCGGGCGGGCGACCCTCGGCATCCACGAGACCCAGCAGCGCCGGGATCGAGAAGCCGTGCACGTCCGCATCGATGAGACCGACGGCGAGACCGCGGGCGGCCAGGCCGACGGCGAGGTTCGCCGTGAGACTCGACTTTCCCACGCCGCCCTTGCCGCTGGTGACCGCGATGACGCGGGTCAGCGAGTCGGGGCCGAACGGCATGGTGCGCGCCGCGCGGCCTCCGCGCAGGCGCGCCGTGAGCTCCTGGCGCTCCGCGGGCGTCATGACGCCGACCGCGATCTCGACGGTCGCGATGCCCGGCACGCTCGCCGCGGCGGATCGCACCTCGCGCTCGATCCGGTCGGCAGCGGGGCAGCCGACGATCGTCAGCGCGATCCCGACGTCGGCGCGGTCGCCGACGACGCGCACATCTCGCACCATGTCGAGCTCCGACAGCGGACGGCGCAGCTCGGGGTCCATGACCGCCCCGACCGCGCGCTGCACGGCGTCGCGGCGGAGCGCGTCCGGATCGTCGTGCGCCTGCGGCGCCGTCATGAGGACTCGGGCGCCGTGCCCGGGGTCGACGGCGACGTCTCGCGCGACTCCTCGAGCGACTCGAGCAGCGCCTTGAGCTCCTGACGCAGCACGTCGCGGGTGACCACGTGCTCCGAGACGTCCGTCATCGCCATCCGCAACGCGACGACCTCGCGCGCCAGGTACTCCGTGTCGGCGAGATTGCGCTCGGCGCGCTGGCGGTCCTGCTCGATCTGGACGCGGTCGCGGTCGTCCTGCCGGTTCTGCGCGAGAAGGATCAGCGGGGCCGCGTAGGAGGCCTGCAGCGACAGGATGAGCGTCAGCAGCGTGAAGTTGTTCTCCGCCGCGTCGAACTGGATGTCGCGCGGCATCACCGAGTTCCACCACAGCCACACGATGACGAACACCGACATCCCGATGAGGAAGCCGGAGGTGCCCATCGCCCGCGCGAACGCCTCCGAGAACCGGCCGAACCGGTCGCGCGAGGGCTGGGGCGTGCGGTTGAGCATGCCGGCGCGCCCGCGCGGCGCGTCCAGCGAGGGGATGCGGCGGTCTTTCGCCTTGGCCATCAGGGCCTCCTCGGGATCGTCGCGGTGGTAGCAGGGACGACGAGCGGATCGTCGGTGCCGTCATGGGAACGCCAGTCCTCCGGCAGCAGGTAGTCGAGCACGTCGTCGACGCTCACGGCGCCGACGAGCCGATGCGCCGGGTCGACCACCGGCAGGGAGACGAGGTTGTAGCTCGCGAGCAGGCGCGCGACCTCGGCGGCGGAGGCGGTCACCGGCACGGGATCGAGCGTGTCGTCGATGATGGCGCCGAGCCGTTCGTGCGGGGGATAGCGCAGCATCCGCTGGAAATGGACGGTTCCCAGCAGCCGGCCGGTCGGTGTCTCGTACGGCGGGAGGGTGACGAAGACGGCCGCCGCGAGGGCGGGGTGCAGCTCGTGGCGGCGGATGAGCGCGAGCGCCTCGGCCACGGTCGCGTCGGCCGACAGCACGATCGGCTCGCTCGTCATCAGACCGCCGGCGGTATCGGGCCCGTACTTGAGCAGCGCACGGACGTCTTCCGCCTCCTCGGGCTCCATGAGCTCGAGGAGCTCCTCACGCTGGTCCTCGGGCAGCTGCGCGAGGACATCGGCCGCGTCGTCCGGCTCCATCTGATCGAGGATGTCCGCGGCGCGCTCATCGCCGAGCGCCTCGAGGATGTGGACCTGCTCGTCCTCCGGCATCTCCTCCAGCGCGTCCGCGAGACGGTCATCAGACAACTCCTCGGCGACCTCGAGCAGCCGTTCCTCGGGAAGGTCGAGGAGTGTGTTGGCGAGGTCGGCGGGCTTGAGCTCCGAGAACGTCGCGACGAGCTGCTCGGCGGACTGCGCTTCGCCGGGCACGGCCTGCTCGCGGACGTCGCCCCAGTTGGCGAAGGTCGTCGGACCCTTCGCGAACGGGGAGGCGCTCGTCCGGGGCTTGCGCAGGAAGAGCTGCCCGATGTCCCACTCGCCGAGGCGGTTGCGCTCGATCGCCGCGTCTTCGATGACGGCGTGGCCGGAGCCGTCGGTGAAGTACACCTTGCGCCCGAGCATCTCGCTCATCACGCGCACCTCGCCGCCGCGCTGCTGGAAGCGGCGCACGTTGATGAGGCCCGTCGTGATCACCTGTCCGGACTGGATCGAGGTGACGCGTCCGATCGAGAGGAAGACGTGCCGGCGCCCGGGGATCTCGACGACGAGCCCCACGACACGCGGCGGGTCGTCTTTTCGGTAGATGACGACGACGTCCCGGACCTTGCCGAGACGATCGCCCGCGGGGTCGAAGACGGTGCAGCCCACCAGCCGTGCCACGAAAACCCTCTGCGTACTCACTCGACCAGCGTAGTCCGCGCGCCCTCCGCGAGGCCGACGCGCAGCGTGCGCATGACAAGATGGTCGGGTGAGCATGTTGGGCGGAATCCCCCAGGAGCAGGGCGAGAAGATCGCCGACTACGCGACGTATCCCGCCGCTCAGAAGGCCGTCTCGCAGCTCGTCGAAGCAGACATCCCGGCGCGCGACATCGCCATCGTCGGCCATGGCCTGCGATCGGTGGAGACCGTCACCGGCCGCCTCGGCTACGCCGCCGCCGCGCGATCGGGCGCCATCAACGGCATCCTGCTCGGTCTCCTCTTCTCCGCGATCTTCGTGCTGGGCACGCCGAACGCCGCGATCCAGCTCTTCGTCGGCGTCATGCTCGTCGGCATCGCCCTCGGGATGCTGATGAGCATCGTCACCTACTCGATCGTGCGCCGCCGTCGCGACTACACCTCCGTCACGCAGGTGCTCGCCGACCGGTACGAGGTCACCGTGCTGCCACGCAGCATCCATCGCGCGCGTGAGGTCGTGGGCCGGACGGTCGCGCCCGCGCCGGCGCACCCCGTGCACCCCTCGCCGGCCGCGCCCGCACCCGGGCCGGCGGCACCTCCCCAGTATGGAGAACGGATCGATCCGCCGCAGTACGGTGAGCGCATCGACGGCGAGGGCCGTCCGGCCGCCGCGCCGGACGCACCCCCTTCCGACGAGGACCGCGACACGGGGTCGGCCGCCGCGGAGCGGTGATGGAGGTCGCGCTGCCCGCGGGCGTCGTCACCGTCTCGACCGCGCTGTCGGCGGCGGAGAGCCCCTGGGCGGTCATGGCCCTGGCTCACGGCGCGGGCGCGGGCATGGACCATCCGTTCCTGATCGGGTTCGCCGATGCGCTGGCCGCGGAGGGGGTCGGCGTCCTCCGCTTCGCGTTCCCGTATGCGCAGGCGGGGCGGCGGATGCCGGGACCGGCCGCTCATGCCGTCGCCGCGTGGACCGCGGCCGTCGCCGCCGCCGGCGCGGCGGTCGCCGGGGTCCCGCTGTTCGCGGCGGGTAAGTCCTACGGCGGGCGCATGGCATCGATGGCGGCCGCCGACGGCGTGATCTCGCCCGCCGGACTCGTCTACCTCGGCTACCCGCTGCATCCGCCGGGCGCCCCGGAGAAGCTGCGGGCGGCGCACCTGCCGTCCGTCGCGGCGCCGCAGCTGTTCGTCGAGGGGACGGTCGACCCGTTCATCCAGCCGCGGGCGCAGTTCGAGGAGGTCGTCGCGACATGCCGCGACGCCTCGGTCGTGTGGGTCGACGGCGGGCACTCCTTCGAGGTGAAGGGACGCCGACGTCCGGCCGCCGAGGTGGGCGCCGGCCTCGCGGCGTCGGTGGTGCCGTGGCTGCGCGCGCAGGCGCGGGATGCCGCGATCAGCTCGTGACGGCGCGTCCCGCGATCCAGGCCTCGACCTCGTCCGCCGTGCGCGGGATCGCGGCCGAGAGGTTCACGGGGCCGTCCGCGGTCATGAGGACGTCGTCCTCGATGCGCACGCCGATGCCGCGGTACTCCTCCGGAACGGTGAGGTCGTCGATCTGGAAGTACAGGCCCGGTTCGATGGTGAACACCATCCCCGGCTCGAGCGCGCCGTCGTAGTACATCTCGCGGCGTGCCTGCGCGCAGTCGTGCACGTCGAGACCGAGGTGGTGGCTCGTGCCGTGCACCATGTAGCGGCGGTGCTGCCCACCGGCGTCGGCGTCGAGGGCTTCCTCGGCGGTGACCGGAAGCAGACCCCATTCGGCGACGCGGGCGGCGATCACGCGCATCGCGGCCTCGTGCACCGCGCGGAACTTCACGCCGGGTCGGGCGGCCGCGAAGGCGGCGTCGGCGGCTTCACGGACGGTCTCGTAGATCGTGCGCTGGATGGGGGAGAAGGTGCCGTTCACGGGAAGCGTGCGCGTGATGTCGGCCGTGTAGAGGCTGTCGACCTCGACGCCGGCGTCGATGAGGATGAGATCGCCGGGCACGACGGCGCCGTCGTTGCGCGTCCAGTGCAGGTAGCAGGCGTGCGGGCCGGACGCGGCGATCGTGTCGTAGCCCTCGCCGTTGCCGTCGACGCGTGCGCGGTGGTGGAACACGCCCTCGACGGCGCGCTCTCCGCGCGGCGTGGCGATGATGCGCGGCAGGTCGGCGACGATGTCGTCGAATCCGCGGGCGGTCACCTCCACCGCGAGGCGCAGCTGGGCGATCTCGTACTCGTCCTTGATGAGTCTCAGCTCGGACACGAAGCGGGTCAGCTCGTCGTCCTCGTCCAGGACGAGGTCGCCCTCCCCGGGCGCGAACGCGTCGATGTGGGCGGTCGCGATGCCGAGGTCGCTCGCGACGCCGTCCAGCGCCGGCCGCGGCCCGATCCAGAACTCGCCGATCGTCGCATCGCCGTAGAACTCCGCGGTGGTGCGGTCGGCGCGCTCGCGCAGATAGAGGGTCACATCGTGGCCCGAGCCATCGGCCCGCGGGTCGAAGACGAGCACCGACTCGGGCACGCTGTCGCTCGCCCAGCCGGTCAGGTGCGTGAAGGCCGAATGGGCGCGGAACGGGTAGTCGGTGTCGTTCGACCGCTGCTTGTAGGTGCCGGCGGGCAGCACGAGGCGGCGCCCGGGGAACGCGGCGGACACGGCCGCGCGGCGTGCAGCGGTGTAGGGCGCCTGCTCGCGCGGCGGGGGAGTGAGGTCGGGGCGATCCGCCCACCCGGTCGAGATCGTCTCGAGGAAGCCCCGCGGGAACGGCTGCTTGCGGTTGGTGTTCTCGGTGGAGGTGACGGCGGTGTCGGTCGTGGCGCTCTCGCTCGTGCTCATGCCCTCCAGTCTCGCACCTCCGCTCACCCGCCGGCGGGCTGTGTGGCGTCGCGCACGTCGTATTGCACGATCAGGGGGCGGTGGTCGCTGCCGCTCGCGTCGAGGGAGCCGAGCACGACCGATCCGGTCGCCGTCCAGCGGTCGGTCGCCATGATGTGATCGATCGGCGTGCCGAGGAGGGCGGGCCACGCCGTCGACCAGGTGCCGACCCCGCCCGAGCCGGTCTGCGCCGCGGCATCCGTGCAGCGTCCGAGGTCGCCCCCGTCGACGCCCAGTCGCGCCATGTGATCGACCGTCGCATTGAAGTCGCCCGCCATGATCACGTCGTCGCTGGCGCACTGGTTCGCGACCCACTCCAGATCGCCCCGCCAGTCCTCCATGCGGTCCTGGCGCGGAGCGACCGCGTGCACGGCGACGATCGTCGGCCCGCTGCCGTCGACCGGCATCGCCACCACGCTGGGCACCGCGGAGGTGTTGGTCGCGCCGTCGGAGGTGGACGCGACGACGGCGTAGTCGCCGAGCGCGGGCGAGATGAGCAGCGTCGTCGAGTTGGCGGCCCAGTCGGGGTAGCCGGGACGCTCGCCGTAGTTCTCGTGGTGGGCCCACATGGGCGAGCCCATCTCGCGCATCGCGATGGCGACCGCCTCGCCCGTCTCGATCGTCGTCTCAGGGAGGGCCACGATGTCGGCGCGCATCGCGACGGCCGTCTGGGCGATCAGCTGCGCGTCGGTCGCGGCGCCGGCGGTGTTCCAGGTCATCACGCGGATGGACGTGTCTGTGGGTTCGGGGAGCGTGCCCGACCCGAGGCCCCGCGACAGCAGGATGCCGCCGTTCACGAGGCCGGCGACGAGGGCGATGATCGCGATCGTCCCGGCGAACGCCCGCAGCGGCCGCGCGAGGGCCAGCAGCAGCCCGAGCACGAAGACGACGCCGAAGACGATGACGACGACCCCGCGCAGGGAGACGATCTGCGCGAACGGGAAGGTCTGCTCGAGGCGGAAGAACTGCGGCCAGGTGACGACGGCCGCGGCGATCGCCGCGGCCACGGTGATCAGGATTCCGAACAGGCGCAGCACGTCAGGACTCTACGACAGTGCCCCTGAGAGTTCCCGGACCGTCGCCTCGACTCTGGCTACGCGCCGCCTCGTCCCGGCCTCGTGTCCGCGCCGACGGTACGCTCGTGGCATGGTCGTGTCGCAGGGGGAGCATCGGGCGCTCCGCTTCCGCGGGCCGAGCGACCTCCACCTGCACTCGGACCACTCCGACGGCACGGAGCCGCCGGCCCGGGTGATGGCCGCCGCGCACGCCGCCGGACTGCATACCGTGGCGCTGACCGATCACGACACGACCTCCGGCTGGACCGAGGCGGCCGAGGCGGCCGGCTCGCTCGGGATGACGTTCCTCCCCGGCATGGAGCTGTCGGCACGGCACGAGTGGCGCAGCATCCATGTGCTGGCCTACCTGTTCGACCCCGAGCACCCGGGCCTGCGCGCCCTCACCGACCGCATCCGCCACTCGCGCCTGACGCGGGCGCAGACGATGGCGGAGCGTATCGGCCGCGACTACGAGCTGACCTGGGACGACATCGTCGCCCAGACGGCCGTGGGGGCCACCGTGGGGCGTCCGCACCTGGCCGATGCGCTCGTCGCGCGCGGCTACGTGCGCGACCGCGGGGAGGCCTTCGCCGGCATCCTGCATCCGGGCAGCGACTACTACGTCGACCTCTACGCCCCCGACCCCGTGACCGCGGTCGCGACGGTGGTGGATGCCGGTGGTGTCCCCGTGATCGCGCACCCCGCGGGGCGCGGCGGGCTCCTGCCCGACCCGCTCATGGACCGGATGCTCGCGGCCGGCCTGGCCGGCTTCGAGCTCGGTCACCGCGAGAACCGGGAACCGGCGCTCGGCGCACTGCGGGAGCTCGCGCAGCGGCGCGATCTGCTCGTGACGGGATCGAGCGACTACCACGGGCTGGGAAAGCCCAACCAGCCGGGGGAGTTCACCACCGACGACGACGTGGTCGCGCGCATCATCGCCGCCGCCCGCGGGAGCGACCCCGTCTTCCCCTGACGTCGCGCACTCCGGATGCAGCAACCCACCCCCCTCGAACGGCGGATCGACGCCGCGGCCCACCGGCTGCTGCGCGGTGCTCCGGAGAGCGGCATCCGTGCCCTTCTCGTCGAGGCGGCGGTGTTCGTGGTCAAGCAGGCGTGGGCGTGCGTCTTCGGCGCCGCGCTTCTCGCGGTCATCGTCGCGGCCCGGCTGTGGTGGCCCGACGATGCGGCGCTCGCCCGCAACGATGCGCTGACGATCGCCGCCGTGCTCATCCAGATCGGGATGCTGGTCGGGCGCCTCGAGACGGGGCGCGAGCTGTGGGTGATCGTGCTGTTCCACATCACCGGCACCGGGATGGAGCTGTTCAAGACGGACGTCGGCTCGTGGTCGTACGCCGCCGAGGGCGTGCTGCGCCTCGGGGGCGTGCCCCTGTTCAGCGGCTTCATGTACGCGGCCGTCGGCTCGTACATGGTGCGGGTCTACCGCCTCTTCGACCTCAGCTTCGTGCGCTACCCGCGTCGGTGGGCGACCACGGTCGTCGCGGCGCTGATCTACGTCAACTTCTTCTCGCACCACTACGTCTGGGACCTGCGCTGGCTGCTCCTGCTGGCCGTCGCAGCGCTGTGGCTGCCGACGGTGATGCACGCGCGCATCTGGCGGCGGACGCTCCGGCTGCCGCTGCTCGCGGCCTACGCCGGCGTCGCCCTGTTCATCTACCTCGCCGAGAACATCGCGACCTGGGCCGGGGCGTGGCTCTACCCCGACCAGCTCGACGGATGGCACCCGGTGTCGCTCACCAAGCTCGTGTCGTGGTTCCTGCTGATGATCGTGTCGGTCGTGATGGTCACGTGGGTGTACCCGCCCCGACCCCCGTCGGCGACGCCGGGGTCGCGGAAGAGCCCGGTGTGAAGGCGGGGAGGCTGCGTTCGGGGACGACGGTGTAGTGGCGGCCCGTGGGCGAGGTCCATTCGAGCGCGCCGGAGTGGGCCGTATCGGTGAGCGGGCGCACGCGCCAGCCGCCGTGGTGCTTCACGGTGTGGTGCCCGCGGCACAGGGGCGCGAGGTTGGTGAGTGCCGTGTGACCGCCGTCGTCCCACGCGACGGTGTGGTCGAGGTCGCACCGCTCGGCGGGGACGCCGCAGCCGGGGGCCATGCAACGTGCTGCCCTCCAGCGGGCGAGCCGCTGGAGGGCCGGTGGGGGTCGGTAACGTTCGCGTCCGACGGAGAGGACGGCGCCGGTGTCGGGATGGGTGAGCACCCGCATCCACCCATCCGTGCCGCCGCACAGCTCCCGTGCCCGCTGAATCGGGATCGGTCCGACCCCGTCGACGACCGCGGCCCCGCAGTCGGGAAGGGCGGCGTCGAGCAACGCGAGAGCGGGAACGGTGACGACCACGGTGGCGCGGATCCCGCGGGCAGTGTCGGGGTGCGCGGCGCAGGTGCCGTCGATCAGCAGGTCGCCGAGGACATCGGCACGTGCCTGGTCCCGCGTGCGATCGTCGCGGGCATCGGGGTCGCCGGCGCCGACGGTCTTCGCGATCGCGGTGAGGCGAGCGTGGATCGCGTGGGCCTCGACCGCGGGCAGGTAGGCGGTCAGCCAGGCCATCCCGTCGTCGGCGGGCTCGATGAACACCCGCCGCTCCTGCAGGGCGCGCTCGTGACGGTCGGGGAGGGTCTGCACGCGGACCTGATCGATCAGCGCCCGTAACCGTCGTCGGAACGTGCCGACCGGCTCGGCTTCCGCCAGCTCGATCGCGCGTGGCAACACCGTGTCGCTTTCGGCCGGGGTCAACGGGTCGAGCAGGTCGATCAGCACCTGCACGTGCCGTTGCGTCACCCGCGCCGCGGCGAGCGCGTCCAGAGCCGCCGGGTAGCGGGTCTCGAGCACGTGCGCGTGCGCGATCAGCTGCCCCGCGGCCTGCTCGGTGATCCGCAACGCTGCCGCAAGCTCCAGGCGGATCGCCCGCTCCGCCACGTCGACGAGCCCCCGCCCGGCGGCATCCGCGAGAGCCTCCCGCCGGTATGCCGCGACCCGTCGGTAACGCTCCGCGGCGAACACCGCGACCATGGCGTCGGCATCGCAGATCAATGCCACGGCATCGGGAGGAGTCCACCCCGGATCACACGGGAACGGATCGTCGTCGGGCGCATCCGCCCCGCCGGGTGAACCCGGAGAGGAGTGACCGTCGACGACCTTCATGACCCGACGCTATCGGCGACCTCCGACATCCAACCCGGTGTCGGAGGCGGCCGGGCGGGGCCGAATCAGGCTCCGGCGACGGGGGGCGTAGCGGGAGCGCCACCCCCGGAACCACGCCGACGGCGGCGGCGGCGCGCGGGCGCGGGTTTGCCGTCGTGGTGCTCCGTGCCGGCGCCGTCGTGCGTGCCGGCACCGTCGGCCGAGCGGGGGGCGTTCACGGTCGGGACGGCGGCGGCATCCGTGCTCTCCGACGCGCCCTCGGCGAACGTCGCGCCGACCACGGACGATCCCGAACGGCGCCGACGGCGACGGCGGGTGCCGGCCTCGGCGGATCCTTCCGCCGCGGCATCCGTGGCGCGCTCCGGGGCGGGGCGCTGCGTGCGCACCGTCTCGGTCTTCGGCGCCTTCGCGAGGCGGCCCTTGGTCCCGGCGGGGATGTCGAGGTCGGTGTAGAGGTGGGGACTCGACGAGTAGGTCTCGACCGGCTCGGGCTGACCGAACTCGAGCGCGCGGTTGATCAGCGCCCACTTGTGGAGGTCGTCCCAGTCGACGAACGTGACGGCGATGCCGGTCTTGCCCGCGCGGCCGGTGCGGCCGGCTCGGTGCAGGTAGGTCTTCTCGTCGTCCGGGATGGTGTGGTTGATGACGTGGGTCACGTCGTCGACGTCGATGCCGCGCGCGGCGACGTCGGTCGCGATGAGCACGTCCTTCTTGCCCGCCTTGAAGGCGGCCATCGAGCGCTCGCGCGCCTCCTGGCTCATGTCGCCGTGGACGGCTCCGGCGTTGAAGCCGCGGTCGTTCAGCTCGTCGACGAGCTTCTGGGCGGCGCGCTTGGTGCGCGTGAACACGACGGTCTTGCCGCGACCCTCGGCCTGCAGGATGCGCGCGATGACCTCGTCCTTGTCGAGCGAGTGCGCCCGGTAGACGAGGTGCTTGATGTTCGCCTGCGTCAGACCCTCGTCGGGGTCGGTGGCACGGATGTGGATCGGGTTGCTCATGAACCGACGGGCGAGGGCCACGATCGGTCCCGGCATGGTGGCCGAGAACAGCTGGGTGTGGCGCACCGGCGCCACCTTCTGGAAGATCTTCTCGATGTCGGCCAGGAAGCCGAGGTCGAGCATCTTGTCCGCCTCGTCGAGCACGACCTCCACCGCGCCCGACAGGTCGAGCAGTCGCTGGTTGTTGAGGTCGATGAGGCGGCCGGGGGTGCCCACGACGATCTGCGCGCCGGCCTTCAGCTGGTCGATCTGCCCCTCGTAGGCCTTGCCGCCGTAGATCGCGACGACGCTCGTGGAACGGTTCTGCGTGAGCATGTCCATGTCCTCGTAGACCTGGACGGCGAGCTCGCGCGTGGGGACGACGATGAGCGCCTGCACGCCCGGAGCCGGGTCGAGTCCGAGGCGCTGGACGACCGGGATGCCGAAGCCGAAGGTCTTGCCCGTGCCCGTCTTGGCCTGGCCGATGATGTCCTGGCCGGGCAGCCCCAGGGGGATGGTCTGCTCCTGGATGGGGAAGGCGTCCACGATGCCCTTGGAGGCGAGCGCCTCCACGATGTCGGGGTCGATTCCGAGCTCAGCGAATGTCGTCACGATACGTGCCTGTCTGGCGGTGAGAAGCCGCCGGTGAGGAGGTCCACGCCTTCTACTCATCCGCAGGCGCGGGGGTCCCGATCCGTCGCCGGGACCAGACCAGCCTAGCGGAGCGGGCGCCGCGTCCCTCGGAAGCGGCGCCGCGACCTCTAGGCTGGGGACGTGGTGACCTGGCCCTGGCAGCGGGAGCGCACCGTGGCGCGCACGCTCCGCGTGCGTTCGCGCGGCGACTTCGGAGACGTCCGACGCGTGGACTTCGAGGAGCTCGCGCCCGACGTCGACACGTTCCTCGGGCAGGCCGCCTACCTGCAGCTCGGGTACTTCGAGACCCTCAGCGAGCTGATCGCCCCCACACCGGAGCTCACCCAGAAGGAGTCGATCTCCGTGGCGGCCGGTGCCGCGCTGCAGAAGCACCGCGCCCTCCTGACGATCATCCGCGACCGCGGCGACGACCCGCTCGATCTCATGCTGCCCTTCCGCGAGCCCCTCGACGCCTTCCGTCGGGCGACCCACGGGGCCCGGCATCTGGAGACGATGCTGTCGGTGCACATCACCGCGGGGATGCTGGACGACTTCTACCTCGCGCTGTCGTCGAGCTACGGCTCGACGGGGCGCCGTGTCGCAGACGTGCTGCGTGCCGACGACGACCGGCAGGCGCTGGCGGGCATCCTCGCGGATGCGATCGCCGCCGACGAGCAGTGGAAGTCGCTGCTCGCCCTCTGGGGGCGACGACTCGTCGGCGACACGCTGCTCATCGCGCGCGGCGCGCTGCGGCCGCAGACCCTCGACGCTGCGGAGGAACGCAAGGTCGAGCCGGTGTTCACCGACCTGCTCGGCGCGCATTCTCGTCGTATGGCCGCGATGGGCCTCGACGCGTAGCGGCTCGCAGCCGGGCTCAGGAGATCTTGAGGCGCAGACGTTCGCGTGCGTCGTGGGTGGCACGCCGACGCGTCAGCACGGCCAGCACGGCCGGGACGACGATGACGGGGACGGCGAGCGAGACGATCCACAGCCAGGGGCTCAGGGTCGTCAGACCCGCCCAGGTCAGGACCATCCAGACGAGGCCGCCCAGCAACGCGCCCAGCACCGGCGCCAGCGCCGCACCCCGCGAGGTGCGCCCGGGCATCAGGTAGTGGAGCACGCCGCCGTAGGCGCCGCCGAAGATGAAGGCGAGGAGGATGTCCACGGTGCGGGGACTCGCGATCAGGCGACGAAGCCGACGCGGCGGGACTCCTCGGTCCCGACCTCGATGAAGGTGATGCCCGCGGTGGGGACGATGTAGGTGTTGCCCTTGACATCCGTGAACGTGACGAACGACTCGTCCGAGGCGAGCGCCTTCTGGACGGTGGTCGTCACGGCCTCCGCCGACAGGGCCGACTCGAAGCTGAGCTCTCGGGGGGTGTTCGCGATGCCGATGCGGATCTCCACGGTGACTGTGCCTCACTTCTCGTCGTGACCCGGCCGCCGAGGGCGATGCGGGGCGGGCCGGTGCGCCGGCCGCATGTCGACTCTACGACACCGCCGCGGGGCCCGGATCGCCGTTCGGGCCCCACGGCGCTCGCTGTGCGCGAACGCCTGTGTCGGCGCTTCCGGCTACCGTGAAGAGCATGGATGGTGTGACGTGGGATCCCGCGCAGCGCGCCGTCATCGACCTTCCTCCCGCGGCGTCCGGTGTGGTCGTCGGCGCGCCCGGGTCGGGCAAGACGTCCACGGCGATCGCGCGCGTGGCCGCGCTGCTGCGCGAGCGTGATGAGGTCACCGGGCAGGGCGTCGGCGACGGCGGCGGGCCGGTCCTGGTGCCCGAGGAGATCGTCGTGCTGACGCCGTCGCGCACCTCGGCGACGGCTCTGCGCGACCGGCTCGCTCTCGCCGTCGGCATCCCGACCCGAGGTGCGCTCGCCCGCTCCGTGGTCGCCTTCGCCTACCAGATCGTTCGCGCGCACGCCGTCCACTCCGGCGCCGAGACCCCGCAGCTCCTCACCGGGCCCGACGAGGATCAGCTGATCGCCGACCTCCTCGACGGCGACGCCGCCGACGAACGCGAGGGCCTGATCCGCTGGCCCGCCTCGCTGCCCGCGCCGGTGCGCGCGACCCGCGCGTTCCGCGCCGAGGTCCGCGCGCTGCTGGCCGAGTGCGCGCAGCTCGGGGTGTCGCCGGCCCGGCTCGCCGACCTGGGCGCGCGCGACGATGTCGCGGAGTGGCGGGCCGCGGCATCCTTCGCGCAGGAGTACCTCGATGCCCGCGACGGCATGCGTCATGCGCATCGCGATGCCGCCGGCCTCGTCCGGGAGGCCCTCGGACTGGTCCGCACCCTGCCCGCGGGCGCGCCGGGCGTGGCGGCGGTGGAACGGCTTCGCGTGATCGTCGTCGACGATGCGCAGGAGCTCACCCTGGGCGGGGTCGAGCTGCTCGAGGCTTGCCGGGCGCGGGGGATCGCGGTCCTGGCGTTCGGCGATCCCGATGTGGGGTCGGGCACGTTCCGCGGGGCCAGCCCCGAGAACTTCGCGCGCCTCGCCGCGCGCTCGCCCCTCCACGTCCTCACCGAGGTCCACCGCGGCACCGCCGGGCAGCGCCGACTCGTCGCGGGCATCACCGGGCGCATCGGCGCCGCGGGCGTCGTCGCGCACCGGCGCCCGCCCGCCGCGGCCCCCGTGGAGGGTGACGACGACAGCGTCCGTGCCCTGACGGCGCGGTCGACCGCGGAGGAGCACGACGTCATCGCCCGCCTGCTCCGTGAGCGGCATGTGCACGACGGCGTGCCCTGGGCGCAGTGCGCCGTGATCGCGCACGACAGCCGGCAGGTCGCGACCCTGGAGGCGGAGCTGGCCGCCCGTGAGGTGCCCACGCGCACCAACGGCCAGCGTCCGCTCGCGCAGGCGCGCGCCGTCGCGGACCTGCTGCGCGTCGTCCTGCTGGCCGACGTCGATCCGAGCGGATGGAGCCTCGACGACGCGATCGATGCGCTGCGGGCCGGCGGCATGGATCCCATCGAGATCCGGCGGCTGCGCACGGCGCTGCGCCACAGCGCTCTGGCGGCCCGATCGGGCGACGAAGATCCGAGCGACGCGCCCGAGCCGACCAGCGGCGAGCTCCTGGTGTCGGCGCTCGCCCATCCGGTCGCGTTCGCCCTCCTCGACACGCGGGAGGGCCGCCGCGCCGAGCGGATCGCGACGACGCTGGCGGCGGTGCGCGCGCAGTGGGAGCTCGTGCGCACGGGGGGCGCCGACAGTCCGACGGCGCACGAACTGCTCTGGTCGGGGTGGGACGGCCTCGGCGTCGAGCGGACGTGGGCGGCCGCTGCGTCCGGCTCCGGACCCCTCGCGGCTCAGGCCGGGCGCGAGCTCGACGCCGTGGTCGCGCTCTTCCAGGCCGCCAAGCGCCACGGCGAGCGCGCCGACGGCACCTCGCCGGCGGCCTTCCTGCGCGGTGTGCTCGACTCCGACGTCGCGGAGGACCGTCTCGGCGACGGCGCCGTCGTGGATGCCGTCAGCATCCTGACGCCGGCCGGTTCCCTCGGGGCGGAGTTCGACACCGTCGTCGTCGCGGGGGTGCAGGACGGGATCTGGCCCAATCTGCGTGCGCGCGGGGGACTCCTGCAGACCTGGCGTCTTGCGGGCGCGACGCTCAGCGATCGTGGCGAGGTCGGCGTCGGCGCCCTCGACCGGCGCCGAACCGTCCTCCACGACGAGCTCCGTCTGTTCGCCCGGGCCTGCTCGCGCGCCCGGCGACGGCTGGTCGTCACGGCCGTCGACGACGACGACACCGGCCCCAGCGCGCTGTTCGAGCTCCTGCCGCCGCGGCAGACGGCGGCACGGTCGGCCGAACACCCGCTGACGCTGCGCGGGCTCGTCGCGCAGCACCGCCGCACGCTCACGGAGGGCGCCGCCGGGGGGCACGGCATCCGCGGCGATCGGTCGTCGTCGCGGGAGTACGCGGCCTCCCAACTCGCCGCCCTCGCCGCGGCGGGGGTTCCCGGAGCGGCACCGGACCAGTGGTACGGGATCGCCCCCTCGACGTCGTCGGCGCCCCTTCGCGATGTGACACAGGAGGACGTGCGGGTCTCGCCGTCGCGGCTGCAGACGCTCGAGGAGTGCCAGCTCAACTGGCTGCTGTCGGATCTCGGTGCCGACACCGGCGGCGCAGTGGCCGGTCTGGGCACGCTCGTGCATGCCGCGATGGAGCACGCCGAGGGCAGCGACGAGGAGGCCCTGTGGGCGGTCGTCGACGCGCGCTGGGGCGAGCTGGAGTTCGAGTCGGCGTGGCGCGATCGCGCCGAGCGGGCGAGGGCGCGCGAGCTCGTGCGGCGATTGGCGGTCTACCTGCGACGCTTCGATGCGGCCGGCGGCACCCTCATCGGCGCCGAGCCGCATTTCGAGGTGGCCGTCGCCCTCGACCCGCCGGGTCCGCACGGCGCCGTCGTCAGCGGCTACATCGACCGCGTCGAGCGCACGGCGGCCGACGAGGTCGTGATCGTGGACCTCAAGACCGGCAAGCGCGAGCCGCAGACCGACGCGAAGGTCGTGGACAACCCGCAGCTCGCCGCCTACCAGCTCGCGCTGGACGCCGGCGCCATCCCCGAGGCGCGGGGCCTCGTCTCGGGTGGCGCCAAGCTGCTCGTGCTCCGGCCCACCGCCGCGACGAAGGACTACGTCGAACCGCGCCAGCCTCCCATGGACGACCAGGCCCGCGACGCCTTCCTCGGTCGCGTGCGCGCCGCCGTCGAGATCATGAGCGGCACGGCGTTCTCCGCGCCCTACGAGGAGCACTGCCGCGATGACTACTCGTACGGTCTGTGCCGCATCCACACGGTCGGCGCGGTGAGCGCCTCGTGACATCGGTCAGCCCCGCCGCTCTCGCCGCCGCCCTCGGTCAGTTCCCGCCCACACCCGAGCAGGCGCGCGTGATCGCCGCGCCCCTGGCGCCGGCTCTCGTCGTCGCGGGAGCGGGCAGCGGCAAGACCGAGACGATGGCGGGACGCGTCGTCTGGCTGGTCGCCAACGGCCTCGTCTCCCGCGACGCGGTGCTGGGCCTCACCTTCACCCGCAAGGCCGCCGGCGAGCTGGCCGAGCGCATCCACCGCCGGCTGCACCGGCTCGCCGAGTTCGAGCGGCGGGGACTGGTCCCGCACCTCGACGCCCTGCACGCCGCGGGACGCCTGGATGCGCTCGGCGAGCTGGAACGCTCCGGAGCGCCCGAGGGGAGGCGCCACGATCTGCTGGCGGAGCTCGCCGCGGCATCCGGCGCGGTCCCCGTCTCAGCGGACGAGGGGGCGGACAGTCTGCTCGATCGGCCCGCCGTCGCCACCTACAACAGCTTCGCCGACGCGATCGTCCGCGAGCACGCCGTGCGGCTCGGGCGCGACGCCGAAGCCGCCGTGCTCAGCGAGTCGGCGGCGTGGCTGCTGATGCGCCGCGTCGTCCTCGACGCCGACGACGTGCGCCTGGAGGGCCGCGAGGAGGCTCTGCGATCGATCGTCGACGGCGCGCTGCGCATCGCCCGCGACGCGGCGGACAATCGGGTCGATCTCGACGAGCTCGCCCTCTTCCCCGCCCGGTTCGCGGACGTCCTGCAGCGTCCGTCGACGTCCGCGCGGGTCACGGTCTACGCCGATGTGGCGAAGGCCGCCACGGCGGTGAGTGGGCTGGAGGTGCTCGTCGACCTGGCCCGCGAATACGGGCGGCGCAAACGCCGGCTGGGTGTCATCGACTTCTCGGATCAGGTGGCGGGCGCGTGCGACATCGTCGACGCGCATCCGGTCGTGGGGGCCGAACTGCGCGAGCGCTACCGCGTCATCCTGCTCGACGAGTACCAGGACACGTCGGTGGTGCAGACGCAGCTGCTGGCGGCGGTCTTCCGGGATGCCGCCGTGATGGCCGTCGGCGACCCGCATCAGTCGATCTACGGCTGGCGCGGTGCGAGCGCCGGCAACCTGGGCGGGTTCGCGAGCGCCTTCAGCACCGACGACGATGCCGGCATGTACGCGCTGATGACCAGCTGGCGCAACAGCGTCGACGTGCTGACCGCCGCCGGCGCCGTGCTGGCCCCTCTCGCCGAGCGCGTTCCGGTGCCGGTCGCGCCGCTGCGGCCACGCCCCGGCGCCGAGCGGGGCCATGTCGAGGTGCATCTCGACGGCGACATCGACGCCGAAGCCGACCGGGTTGCGGAGTGGTTCACACGGGTGCGCAGCGAACGCGAGGGCGAGGGGCGCCCCACGACGGGGGCGGTGCTGCTCCGTAGCAAGAAGCACATGGTCCACTTCGCCGACGCGCTCGGGCGCCGCGGCATCCCGCATCGGATCCTGGGACTCGGGGGACTGCTGTCGACTCCGGAGGTCGTGGACGTCGTGTCCGCGCTCCGTGTGATCAGCGACCCGCGCGCCGGATCGGCGCTCATCCGTCTGCTGGCCGGTCCGCGGTGGAGGATCGGCGTCGCCGACCTGCGGGCGCTGGCGGAGCTGTCGCGCCGCATCGCGCGACACGACGCGGCGCTGCAGCCGCTGGCCCCCGAGGTCGTCGAGCGGATGCGCGCATCCGCCGGCGACGAGCAGGGCTCACTCGTCGACGCGGTGGACTTCTTCCTGCGCCACGGACCCGATCACGGGTGGCTCGCCGACATCACCCCTCCGGCGCGGGAGCGTCTGCGCGACGCGGCGGCCGTCTTCGCCGGGCTGCGGCGGCAGGCCGCCCTGCCGATTCCCGAACTGGTGCGCATGATCGAGCTGGAGCTGCGCCTGGACGTCGAGCTCGCCGCGAACGAGGCCCGCGGTCCCGCGCGGGTGGCGAGTGATCAGCTGCGCGCGTTCGTCGACGAGCTGCACGGCTTCCTCGCGACGGACGAGCGCGGGTCGCTGCCGAGCCTTCTGGCGTGGCTCGACCACGCCGAGCGGCTCGACGAGTTCGCGCCGCGCACGGAGCCCCCGGAGGACGACGTGGTGCAGCTGCTCACGATCCACGGGTCGAAGGGACTCGAATGGGATGCCGTGGCCGTCGTCCGCCTGGTGGAGGACGAGCTGCCCACGCGGCCGAAGGACACGCGCGGCTGGCTCGGCTTCGGCGTGCTGCCCTACGAGTTCCGCGGTGACGCCGAGTGGCTCCCCGAGCTGCGCTGGCGGGCGGATCAGGCGCCGACCCAGCAGGACCTCGCCGCCGCGCTCGCCTCGTTCGTCGACGCCGGTCGTGCCCGCCAGCTCGAGGAGGAACGCCGACTCGCGTATGTGGCGGTCACCCGCGCCCGCGATCATCTGCTGTTGACGGGGTCGAGCTGGTCGGGAACCCGGTCGGCGCGCAAGCCCAGCCCGTTCCTCCGCGAGATCGCCGATGCCCTGGGCGCGGCGCTGGAGGTGCCGGAGGATGCGGGGGAGAACCCGTTCGAGGGCAGGCGCAGGATGCTGCAGTGGCCGCTCGACCCGCTGGGGGCGCGCCGCGAGGTCGTCGAGGCGGCGGCCGCCGCGGTGCGGGCCGCATCCGCGGCCGATCCGCCCGCCGTACCGTCGCGGGAGCTCGCCCTGCTGCTCGCGGAGCGCGACGCGCGCGAGCATCCCGTGCGTCCTCCCGCCCCGGTGCGCATCCCGGCGTCGCGCTTCAAGGACTACCTCGGCGATGCCCCCGCCCTCGCGCGTCCGCTGCCCGAGCGGCCCTACCGTCAGTCCCGGCTGGGGACCAGGTTCCATGCCTGGGTGGAGCAGCGCTCAGGGCTGGTCGGCGACGGCACGTCGCCGGACGACGTGCTCTGGCACGACGACGACGAACTCGCCCACGGCGACGCCGTCGGCATGACATCGGAGAGCGACGCCGACCTGCGACGCCTGCAGGAGGCCTTCCTCGCCTCCGAGTGGGCTCGGCTGCAGCCGCTGGAGGTCGAGACCGAGATCGACGTCACGATGGCGGACGCGCTGGGCGACGGCAGCCCGCACGTCGTGATCTGCAAGCTCGACGCCGTGTACCGCCGCGGGGACCGCATCGAGATCGTCGACTGGAAGACGGGGCGCGCACCGCGCACCGCCGCCGAGCGCGAGGAGCGTATGGTCCAGCTCCGCCTGTACCGCGCCGCCTATCACGCGCGGCACGGCGTCCCGTTGGAGTCGATCGACGTCGTGCTCTTCTACGTCGCGGACGGACTCATCCTGCGCGACTGAACGCCGGCGGGACGGCCGCGAGGGCGGGACGGGCTCAGGCGGTCCCGGTCCAGCGGCGAAGCGCGTTGCGCGCCGCCGTGTCGCGGTCGATGTCGTCGGCGCTGGCCGGCGCACCGTCTTCGGCGGGGGCGAGGTCGTCCTCGCGCGCTGCGGGCGCGGTCACGGGGACATCGGCGGTGTGAACCGGCACGCGGCCGGTGGCCGCCGGCGCGGCGGACCACTCCGACAGCTCGATCGGGATGGTCTCCAGATGACTCGTCTCCGCCGAGCCGGCCTCGTTCTCGTCGGCGAGGAAGGCGGCGAGGGTGTCGGGGTCGAAGCTGTCGGTCTGCATGGACGTGTCGGCGGCGTCGCCGGCACCCGCCGGAACCCGCTGCGTCGCGGCGAGGGCCTCGTCGAGGGTGACGTCGTCGCGCGCGCGCACCGGCTCGTCGCGGACGCTGGCATCCAGCGACTCGAGCAGGGCCACGGCGTCGCCGACGACGGTGCGGTCGCCGCTCTCGTGACCGTGGACGAGCCACTTCGCGAACTCGAGCTCGGCGTGCAGACGGGCGCGCTCGGAGAGCAGCGAGTCGGGCGCCCGATGCGAGCGGCGCGCGTACTCGTCGAGGACGTCGGCCTGGGCCGCCGGCGCCGAGGCCGTCCAGCGGAGGTCGATCGCCGGATCGCCGACGCCCAGCCCGCCCCACGACAGCAACCCGGTCACGACCGGTGCGCCGTCGGCGTCGTCCTCGAAGACGAAGGATGCCGGGTCGACCCCGCCCAGCACGACCGTCGTCTCGAACCGCCAGAGCGGGTCGGAGCCGAGCGCCGTGCTCCAGCGCCGCAGCAGCCCGAAGGGCAGCAGTCCGGTCGCCTCGGCGCGGTCCAGCAGTCGTTCGGCCTCGTCCCGCACCTGCCCGGACGTGAGCATCGGCAGGCCCGCGTCGCGGATCACCGTGACGGGCAGGTCGTGCACGGCCGCGATGGCCGCCGCGAGCGCGGTCGCGATGCCGCGTCCCGACGGCACGTGTGCGGCATCCACGCGGTAGCCGGGAAGGAGGGACTGCACGAGCGCGGCGCGGCCGTCGACGCTCGTCTGCCCGAGCACGTCGGGGGCGCCGAACGGGAGCACTCCGCGCACGCCCGCCGTCAGAGAGGTCAGGGCGCGCGCCTCGGCCAGCAGGTCGTCCTGGGCCTCGTCGTTGACGGGAACGCGCACCACGACGCGCCGATCGTCGTCGAGGGTGGCGATGGCGCTGTCGTACCGGCCGGAGACGCCCTCGGTCAGCGGCGCCACACCGACCACCGCGACGCGAGGCAGAGCCGACGTGACCGACGCGGCTAGAGTGAGTGGTGAGCGTGCCATGCCCCCAGGGTAGGTGTGCCGCGCCCCGTCCCCGTGTGCGCCACGCCCGTCGAGGAAGGTCCCGGATGTCGCCATCGGCCGAGCCGCCTGTTTCCGTGCGTCTGCCCGCGCTCGCGCGCGGCGGCATCGATCGCTGTGCCGAGGAGCGCAGCGATCCCGACCTGCTGGAGCGATTGCGCGCCGACCCGTCCTCCCGCGTCGTCGCCGTCCACGGCGACCGCGCTCCGGTGGATGCCGCCGGAGCGCTGCAGCTCGTGCCGGTCGACGCGATCCGTGTAGACGTGCAGTGGGCGTTCCTCGGCCGGGGAGCAGCCGGCGCCGCCGTGCTGCTCGCCGCGGCGGCGGCCGACGACGTCGACCCGGTGCGGGAGGACCGTGCGGCGGACGCCGCCGCACCGCTCGTGTGGGCGTCGCTCCGCGCGATCGGCGGCGAGCTCTCCGCCGTCGACGCCGGATTGCTCGTCGAGGCGGTCGCCCTGGCCCGCTGGCTCGTCGACGCCCCGTTCTGCTCCCACTGCGGAGCGCGTACCGTGCAGCGCGCCGCCGGGTGGGCGCGCCACTGCCCGGTGTGCGGACGCGAGCACTTCCCCCGCACGGACCCCGCGGTGATCGTCGGGGTCGTCGCTCCCGACGGCGAGAGCCTGCTGCTGGGTCGCAACGCCCTGTGGGGCGATCGCAACCTGTACTCCACCTTCGCCGGGTTCGTCGAGGCGGGCGAGTCGCTCGAGTCGGCGATCGTGCGGGAGGTGCACGAGGAGGCCGGTGTCGCGGTCGAGGCGTTGCACTACCGCGGCTCGCAGGCCTGGCCGTATCCGCGGTCGCTCATGCTCGGCTTCCACGCCGTGGCCGTCGATCCGGCGGCCGCCCGGCCGGACGGCGAGGAGATCGTCGATGTGCGCTGGTTCGACCGCGACGAGATCCGTGCCGCGCTCCGCGGCGAGGGCGACGTGCTGCTGCCCGGGACGGCCTCCATCGCGCATCGGCTGATCGCCGACTGGGCGGGGGAGACCGCGTGAGCGCACGCGCGCTGATGGGCCTCGACGATCAGCAGCGCGAGGCGGCGGCGCTGCTGCGCGGCCCGGTGTGCGTGCTGGCGGGCGCGGGCACGGGCAAGACCCGCGTCATCACCCACCGCATCGCGCACGGCGTCGACACCGGCGCCTACTCGCCGTCGCGGGTCATGGCCGTGACCTTCACGGCGAAGGCGGCGGGGGAGATGCGGGGGCGCCTGCGCGCGCTCGGCGTCGAAGGCGTCGCCGCACGGACCTTCCACGCGACGGCCCTCGCACAGCTGAACTTCTTCTGGCCGCAGCTGGCCCGCGACACCGCCCCGTCGATCATCGACAACAAGGTGCGTGTGCTGGGGCAGGCCGCCGACAGCCTCGGTCTGCGGCTGGACGGCACGACCCTGCGCGACGTGGCCAGCCGCATCGAATGGCGCAAGGTCGCGATGCACACGATCGATCAGGATGCCGCCGCGCACCCCGAGGGACTCGGTCCCGCGCTCGACGCGCACGCCCTCGCCGAGCTGCAGCATCGGTACGAGAAGGTCAAGGACGAGCGCCGGCAGTTGGACTTCGAAGACGTCCTGCTCGCGTGCGCGGGCATGCTCGAGTCGGAGCCGCGCGTCGCGGCCGCGGTGCACGAGCAGTACCGCCACCTGACGGTGGACGAGTTCCAGGACGTCTCGCCCGTGCAGTACCGGCTGCTGGAGCTCTGGCTCGGAGACCGGCGCGATCTGTGCGTCGTCGGCGACGCGAGCCAGACGATCTACTCCTTCGCCGGCGCCGACCCGCGCTACCTCCTCGACTTCGCCGACCGCTTCGAGGACGCCACCGTGGTGCGGCTGGAGCACAACTACCGCTCCGACCCCGCCATCCTCGCGGTCGCCAACGCGCTCATGCGCGGTCGGCCGGGGGCGCTCGCGCTGCGTTCGGAGCGGACGGCCGGGGTGACGCCGACCGTCACCGGCTACGACGACGACGCGGCGGAGGCCGAGGGCGTGGCCGCCGCGATCGCGGCGCAGCGCGACGCGGGCATCGAGCCCCAGGACATCGCGGTGCTGTACCGCGCCAACGCCCAGTCGGCTCCACTGCTGGCCGCTCTCGCGGCGCGCGGCATCCCCGCGACCGTCCTCGGCGGCAAGCGCTTCTTCGACCTCCCCGAGGTGCGCCAGGCGGTGCTCGCGCTGCGGGGCGCCTCCGTGGCACCCGTCGAGTCCGGGTTCGTCGCGGCGGTGCGCGATGTGCTGCGCTCGCTCGGCCTCACCGAAGAGCCGCCGCCGGCGGGCGGGGCGCTCCGCGACGCGTGGGAAGCGCGCGCGGCGGTGATGCGGCTGGCGGAGCAGGCGCCGGAGGGCATGACGCTGCGCGCCTTCACCGATGAGCTGATGGCGCGCGGGCGCGATCAGCACGAACCGACGCTGCGCACGGTCACCCTCGCCACGCTCCACGCGGCGAAGGGACTGGAGTGGGATCACGTCCATCTCGTCGGGCTGGCCGAGGGCCTGCTGCCGATCTCCTACGCGACCGGGTTCGAGGAGATCGACGAGGAGAGACGCCTCGCCTACGTCGGCATCACGCGGGCCGCACGGTCGCTCTCCTTGAGCTGGTCCCAGCGCTCGGGGGCGCGGCAGCGGCAGCGGTCGCGATTCCTTCAGGAGATCGGCACAGGCAGCGTTCGTGCGGCCGATGGACGCGCCACGAGCGGCGCGCGCGGGCGGCGCTGAGCCCCACGGACAGCGTCGGCCGCACCTCGCCGTCCGGCTCGGCCGGGAGCGCCGCGGCCTCGCGCAGGAGGCGCCCGGCGAGCAGCGCCGCCTCGACGAGGAGCGCGGGGTCGGTGCGCACCGGCTCGCGGCCGAGCAGCTGCGCCGCCAGCAGCGGCCACTGCGGATCTTCGTCGGCGCGGTGCGCGTGCAGGCAGGAGGTGCACGCCGTCCGGCCGGGCACCACGACGGGGCCGACGCTCACGCGATCGCCGGCGAGCTCGATCGGCACGTGGGTGACGTCTCCGCGCATCAGGCGGGAGGCCCGCCGCGGATCGAGCAGCCGGTGCGCGACGACGATGAGCGGGATGCCGGGCTGCGGCACACCGCAGTCCCACCGTGAGACGCCGTCGTGCGCGAGTGCCGCGGCATCCCACCCCGCCGTGAGCGACACGAGCTCCGCGTGGGCGAGCGTGGCGGGGACCTCGACCTGCACGGCCAACGCGGGAGGATCCTCGCGGGTCAGCACCGTCGAGAGCCGGGCCGTGAACTCCTGCGCTTGTGCGGCGGTCGCCCCGAAGCTGCGGGCGAGCGGCACCAGCATCGCGTCGGGGATCCCGTCGGTCAGCGCGTCGAGGAGCCGCTCCTGCCAGTCGCTGACGCCGTCGATGCGTACGCCCGGCTCCGTTCCGAGCTGAAGGCTCGAGGGTGTCCGCCACAGCGGCGGATGGGACGCGGCCAGTCGGAGCATGCCCCCGATTGTGATGGGCTCGCGGGGGCCGCGGGGCGACTGTCCACAGCCCGACCGCGCGCGAGGGCGGCCGGGCCGTGGGGGAGGAGGCGGCGTGGGCTCAGACGGGGCGGGGGTCTTCCGGCCCGTCGGTCGCGCGGTCGGCGTCGGGATCGTCCGTGCCCGCTGCGGACGTGCCGGACTCCTTCTCGTCCGCCGCCTGCGCCAGCAGCTCGTCGAGCGCCTCGTCGAAGGCGTCGCGTTCGGGCGCTTCGCCGCGAGCGCGCGCCTGCAGACGTGCCACGAGCGCCTGCGGGTCGTCGATGTCCTCGGCGGTCGGCATGAGATCGGGGTAGTCCCAGAGGCCGTCGCGGGCCTCGATGCCCACGGCATCCGTCACGGCCCGCCACATCGCCGCCGCCTCGCGCAGGCGCCGCGGCCGCAGCTCCAGCCCGACGAGCGACGCCATGGCCTGCTCCGCGGGTCCGCCCACGGCCCGGCGGCGGCGGACCGCCTCGGCGATCTTGGCGGCGGCGGGAAGCCGGGAGGTGGCATCCGCCGTCACCACGTCCACCCAGCCCTCGATGGTCGCCAGGAGGTTCTCGAGCCGACCGAGTGCCGCGTCCTGCGCGGGCGTGCGCTGCGGGAGGAGGGCGCCCGACTCGATCGCCGAACGCAGCTCCTCGGGCGAGGAGGGGTCGAACCGCGACGCGAGGTCCTCGAGGGCGCTCGTGTCGACGTGGATGCCGCGGGCGAACTCGGTCACCTGCGAGATGACGTGCAGGCGCAGCCATCGGGCGTGGCGGAACAGTCGCGCGTGGGCGAGCTCGCGGGTGCCCAGGTACAGGGCGAGTTGATCGTCGGTGACGTCGAGGTCGCGCGCGAAGTCGGCGAAGTTCTGCGGCAGGATGGCCGCCACGCCGTCGGGCATGACCGGGATGCCGACGTCGCCCCCGCTGAGCACCTCCTGCGAGAGCCGTCCGATGACCCCGCCCAGCTGCGCGGCGAACAGGGAGCCGCCGACCCTGCGCATGAAGGTGCCCGCCCCCGCGATCAGCTGCTTCATCTCCTCGGGGGTCTGCTCGTCGATCGCCGCGGTCAGCGCGCCCGCGATCGAGTCGGCCACGGGCTCGGCCAGCTCCTGCCAGACCGGCAGCGACTCCTCCACCCACTGGCCGCGCGTGATCGCCTGCGGTGCGCCGGCGAGGTCGGAGATCGTGGTCGCCTCGCTCAGCCACAGGGTCGCGAGGGAGAACGCCTGGTCGAAGTCCTGCTTCTGCCCGGTGCTGATGCCGAGGCCGTCCTTGTTGGCCAGGTGCAGCGCCTGGGTCTTCGCGGAGCTCCAGTCGATGCCGTCGTCGCTGCCGTTCGCGAAGGCGTGCTGGAGCTGGGCCATCATCTGCTGGAGCATCGCCGGATCGACGCCCATCCGCGAGAGCCCCTCCAGTTGAGCGGGATCGAGCCCCGCCCCACCGCCGAGAAGATTGCGGAGCATCTCCTGGAAATCGTCGTCGTCGGGTCGGTCCGGAGTGTCGTCGTGAGCCATATCAGGCGCCTTTCAGCAGGCGGATCTCGTCGCGTTCTACGCTAATGGCTGGACTTCCCCGCACGGCCGTCTCGGCCCGCCACGGAGGACGTCGCGTGTACGCCGATCGCGAACGATCGGCCGGGAAGGTCTGCTGTGGCACTGTTCGACGAGGGCACGACGATCGTGCCCGCGCGCCGCCGCCCGCTGTCGCGTTCGACGCGGGTGGGGGTGTGGGCCCTGGCCGTCGCCCTCGTGGCGCTGCTGGTGCTCACCCTCATCCCGACGTCGTTCGTGATCCAGCGTCCGGGCCCCGTGTTCAACACGCTGGGCACGACGACCGACTCTTCGGGAGCCGAGGTCCCGCTGATCACGGTCTCCGGCGCGTCGACCTATCCCACCTCGGGCTCCCTCGACCTGCTGACCGTGCAGGTCGTGGGCAACCGTGAGCGGACCCCGTCGTGGTTCGAGCTGGCCCTGGCATGGTTCGACCCGGCCAGAGCCGTCCTCCCGGTGGACGAGGTGTTCCCGCAGGGGCAGACGACCGAGCAGCGCAACGAGCAGAGCGCGGTGATGATGGTCGACTCGCAGAAGGAGGCGACCGCGGCGGCGCTGACCCGGCTGGGCTACGACGTCAAGCCGATGGTGCGCGTCTACGCGCTGACCGACGACTCCGCCGCGCAGGGCATCCTGCAGAAGGACGACATCATCCGTGCGGCGAACGGTCAGCCGATCACCGAGACCGACCAGCTGCGCAGCATCATCAACGCCGGCGGCGGTGCCCCGGTCGAGCTGACCATCGATCGGGCCGGCGGCAGCGAGAACGTCGAGGTGACGCCGAAGCAGGCGACCGTCGACGGCGCGACCACGTGGCTCGTCGGCATCTCGACGATGCACGACTACGACTTCCCCATCGACGTGACCATCCAGCTCAACAACGTGGGCGGCCCGAGCGCGGGCATGATGTTCGCCCTCGGCATCATCGACACGCTCACCGACGGCAACCTCAACGGCGGCCAGCAGGTCGCCGGCACCGGGACGATCGACGCCTCGGGCACGGTGGGCGCCATCGGCGGCATCCGGCAGAAGATGTACGGCGCCGTCGGCGCGGGCGCCACCTCCTTCCTCGCACCGCAGTCCAACTGCGACGAGGTCGTCGGCCACATCCCCTCCGGCCTGCGCGTGTTCTCGGTCGCCACCCTCGACGACGCCCTCTCCGTGCTCTCGACGATCCGCGACGGCGGCGACCTGGACGCGCTCCCCACCTGCCGCTGACCTCACGGCATCCTGGAAGGTTCCTCGGCGTCCCTCCAGAATGCGCCCACCTAGGATGGTGGGGTGACCACGACCTCAGCGCCGAACCAGGCCACGCCGAATCCCTTCCGCCGCGCCATCGCCATCACGCTCGCCGTGATCGCCGTCATCGTGGTGGGCTTCTTCGTCTTCGCGAGCCTCTACGCCGACTGGCTGTGGTTCGATCAGCTCGGGTTCTCGAGCGTGCTGTGGACGCAGTGGTCGGCTCGCGTGATCATGTTCGTCATCGGATTCCTCGCGATGGCGGTGCCGGTGTTCGCCGCGATCCAGCTGGCGTACCGCCTGCGGCCCGTCTACGCCCGGCTCACCTCGCAGCTGGACCACTACCAGGAGGTCGTCGAGCCGCTGCGTCGTCTCGCGATGTGGGGCATCCCCGTCTTCTTCGGCTTCTTCGCCGGGTTCGCGGCGTCGGCGCAGTGGGAGACCGTGTGGCTGTGGTTCAACCGGGTCGACACGGGGGAGCTCGACCCCCAGTTCCAGCTGGACACCGGCTTCTACCTCTTCTCGCTGCCGTTCTTCAGCTCCGCCCTCGGCTTCGCCTCGGCGGTGCTGCTGGTCTCGCTCATCGTCACGGCCCTGGTCGCCTACCTGTACGGCTCCGTGCGCGTCGGACAGCGTGAGCTGCGCATCTCGAAGGCCGCCCGCATCCAGCTCGCGGTGATCGCGGGACTGTACCTCCTCGTGCAGGGCGTGAGCATCTGGCTCGACCGCTACAAGACGCTCACGCAGCAGAGCGATCGCATCACGGGCGCCAGCTACGTCGACGACCACGCCATCATCCCGGGCCTGACGATCATCGCCATCGCCGCCGTCATCGTCGCCGTGCTGTTCTTCGTGACGGCCATCGTGGGCCGCTGGCGCTTCCCGCTCATCGGCACGGGCCTTCTGATCGTCTCGGCGCTGGTCGTCGGCGTCGCCTACCCGTGGGTCGTGACCAACATCCAGGTGCGCCCCAACCAGGAGACCCTGGAGAGCCCGTACTACCAGCGCAACATCGATGCGACCAAGAAGGCGTACGGCATCGACGGGCTGACCAAGAGCGATTTCCAGGCCGTCACGAACGCCGAGACCGGGCAGCTGCGCTCGGATGCCGAGACCACGGCATCCATCCGCATCATGGACCCCGCGATCATCTCGCCGACCGTCCGCCAGCTCGAGCAGTACCGGTCGTACTACCAGTTCACCGACCCGCTGGACGTCGACCGCTACCAGATCGACGGCAAGAGCCAGGACACCGTCGTCTCGCTGCGCGAGCTCAACATCGGCCAGCTCGGCCAGGCGGCGTCGTGGTACAACTCGACGCTCGTCTACACGCACGGCTACGGCATGGTCGCCGCGAAGGGCAACGAGCGCACCGCCGACGGCAACCCGGTCTTCGTGGAGCGCGGCATCCCCACCACGGGCGCCCTCACGACGGGGGAGCAGTACGAGCCGCGTGTCTACTTCGGCGAGAACTCGCCCGCCTACTCGATCGTCGGAGCCCCCGAGGGCACGCCCGACATCGAGCTCGACTACCCCCGGGGAACGGGCGACGCGGCGCAGACCAAGACGACCTTCTCCGGTGACGGCGGACCGAACATCGGCAACCCGTTCAACCGGCTGATCTACTCGCTGAAGTTCCAGTCGACCGACATCCTCTTCTCGGACGGCATCAACGCGGACTCGCAGATCCTGTACGACCGCAACCCGATCGACCGCGTCAACAAGGTCGCCCCCTACCTCGAACTCGACAACGACCCGTACCCGTCGGTGGTGGACGGGCGGATCGTGTGGATCGTGGACGGCTACACGTTGAGCGCGAACTACCCGTACTCGTCGATCGTGAGCCTGCGCGACGCCATCAGCGACACGACGAACACGACGCCGCGCGTCGCGCTCGACGACGTCAACTACATCCGGAACTCGGTGAAGGCGACCGTCGACGCGTACGACGGCAAGGTGACGCTGTACGCGTGGGACGACACCGACCCGCTGCTGCAGGCGTGGCAGAAGGTCTACCCGTCGACGCTCAAGCCCCTCACGGAGATGAGCGGCGACCTGATGAGCCACGTGCGCTACCCGACCGACCTGTTCAAGGTGCAGCGCGCCATGCTCGGCACCTACCACGTCGACGACGCCGGATCGTTCTACCAGCGCGACAACGCCTGGAAGACCCCGAACGACCCGGTCTCCAAGCAGGAGGTGCTGCAGCCGCCGTACTACCTCACGATGAAGATGCCGGGTCAGCAGTCCCCGACCTACTCGATGTTCACGACGTTCATCCCCGGCGGTGACGACACGCGGAACGTCCTCATGGGCTACCTGTCCGTCGACTCGGACGCCGGGGCCACGGCGGGGGTCAAGGATCCGAACTACGGCAAGCTCCGGATGCTGGAGATCAACGCGGAGACCCCGGTCCCCGGACCCGGCCAGGTGCAGAACACGTTCAACTCCGAGCCCGATGTGTCGTCGTTCTCGAACCTGCTGAACCAGAACCAGTCCCAGGTGCTCAACGGCAACCTGCTCACCCTGCCCGTCGGCGGTGGTCTGCTGTACGTGCAGCCGGTCTTCGTGCAGTCGTCGGGATCGACCAAGCTCCCCACGCTCCAGAAGATCCTCGTCGCGTTCGGCAACCAGGTGGCCTTCGAGAACACGCTGCAGGACGCGCTCGACAAGCTGTTCGGCGGAGACTCCGGCGCCAGCACGGGTGACGGCGGCGTGACGCCCTCCCCGTCTCCGTCACCGTCGGAGAGCGGTGGCACGGATGCCGGCACCGGCTCGGGCACGGGCGGCGGAACCGGCACGAGCGTGGAGTTCCAGGCCGCGCTGAAGGATGCGCAGCAGGCGATGATGGACCGCCAGGCGGCCCTGACGCAGGGCGACTGGACCAAGTACGGCGAGGCCGACGCGCGTCTGACCGCCGCGCTGCAGAAGCTCCTCCAGCTCGAGGGCCAGGGCTGAGCGGATCGCAGTCCCGCTGACGGCGGCATCCCCGGAGTCGGGGGTGCCGCCGTCTCGTCTGCCGGGGTCCGCCGTCTGGTGCGCGGCTGCGCGCGGCGCTCAGCGGATGAGGGCGAACCAGATCAGCAGCAGCGTGACGGCGAAGCCGGTGAACTGGTTGAGCCAGAGGAAGCGGTCCCAGCCGCGCGTCGCGGTCGCGGCATCCGCGTCGGAGACGTGGCGATACGGCCAGACGGTGACCAGGTAGGGCAGGGCCAGGAGTGCGGCGAGGGGTCCGGGCCAGGCGGCGCCCAGCATGACCGCCCCCGCCAGCGTGTAGCCGGTGAGGGCGAGACGCACGGTGGCGCGCGCGCCGAAAGCCGTCGCGATCGAACCGATGCCGGCCTCGCGGTCGGCGACCACGTCCTGCACGGCACCGAACGCGTGCGAAGCGACGCCCCACAGTGCGAACGCGAGGATCACGGCGCCGAGGTGCCAGGTCCACGTCGCGCCGGCCAGGACGAGGCCGTACACGGCGGGGGAGAAGAAGTGGATGCTGCTGGTCACCGAATCGGCGACGGGCCGCTCCTTCAGCCGCAGCGGCGGGGCGGAGTAGAAGACGACGAAGAAGAGGCTCGCGGCGAGCACCAGCGTCGATGCGATCGAGCCGACGATCACCAGGTAGGCGACGAACGGCGCGCACGACAGTCCCGCCGCCCACAGGGTGATCCGGTGGAAGCGGCGGTCGAGCACGGCGCCGTGCGCCCCGCCCTTGCGGGGGTTGCGGAGGTCGGACTCGTAGTCGAAGACGTCGTTGATCCCGTACATCGCCAGGTTGTACGGGATGAGGAAGAAGATCGTGCCCACCACGAGCGTCGCATCGATCCGTCCCGTCGTGAGCAGCAGGGCGGCCGCGAACGGGTAGGCGGTGTTGATCCAGCTGACCGGACGTGACGCGACGAGCAGTTGGCGCAGCGTCGCCCCGGCGCTCATCGGGACGCTCCCGCGTCTTGCGGCCGCGGAGAGCGCGGTCGGCGGAGCAGCTCCGCGACGGCGGGCACGGCGAACGCGGCGACGAGGGGATACGACAGGTCCTCGATGGGGGCGAGGCCGATGCGGATGCCGCTGATGAGCTCCTCCGGATAGGTGAACAGGCCCGCGGCGATCATCAGGTTGTCGAACACCGCCGTGAGCAGCAGCAGGACGATCGCCGTGATCGCGCTCGCACGCAGACGCGCCCGGAATGCGGGACGCCGCGCGGTGGCGAGCACGGCCGCCGCGGCGACGACGGCGAACGGGAGCACGATGAGCGGGTAGGTCACGACGACCTCCCGGGATCGCGCGCGCCGGGGGGACGCCGTGCCTCCGGCGCGCCGCTGTGCGCGCGGTCGGCGAACCGGCGGGCAGCGGCGTGGACGGTGAGCGCCAGGTAGCAGAGGAAGGCGAGGAACAGGGGCTCCTCGATCGGCAGGTGCGGGGCGAGGTCGACGCCCAGGAGGTAGGGGCTGTCCCCCTTGACGAAGACGCCGGTCGCGATGCCCACGGCATCCCACACCAGGAAGAAAGCCGTCCCGACGACGATCGCGCCCGCATTGCGGGCACGGAGGCGGTCGCCGCCGTCGCCGCGGCGGGGCCAGAGCGCCAGGCGCAGGCGGGCGTCGAGCGCCATCACCCCGCCGATCGACACCAGGAGCACGAGCAGGTACGCGCCGGGCATGTCAGCGGTCGTCCTCAGGGGCGCGGCGTCGCGCGCCGACTCCCGAGGGCTCGGGCAGGCGTGCGGCACCGCGATCGCCGCGCAGCCGCTTGACGACGAGCTCGGCCGAGATGAGGCACATCGGCAGCCCGATGCCCGGGAGCACCGACGTGCCGGCGTAGAACAGGCCGCGCACCTTGCGCGAGGCGTTGCGCGGACGGAAGACCGCGCTCTGGCGGAGGGTGTGCGCGAGCCCCAGGGCGCCTCCGCGCCAGGCGCCCAGGTCGGCCTCGAAGTCGGCGGGCGCGATGGTGCGTCGCACCCGGATGCGCGCGGCGAGGTCGGGGATGCCGGTCCACGCCGCGATCTGGGCGATCACCCGGTCGGCCGCCTGCTCGATCGCCGGCGCGCCGGCCCCGTCCACGCCGCCACGGCCGAGCGAGGGGTCGGCAGGCATGGGGACGAGCACGAAGAGGTTCTCGGTGCCCGGCGGCGCGACGGTCGGATCCGTCGCGGAGGGGCGGCAGATGTACAGGGAGGCGGGGTCGGGGATGCGGGGGTCGGCGCCGAACACGTCGCCGAAGTTCTTCTCCCAGTCGCGGGCGAACAACAGCGTGTGGTGCGCGAGCTGCGGCAGCTCCCCGTCGACACCGAGCAGGAGCAGCAGCGCCCCGGGCCCCGGGTTGCGCCGGCGCCACCACCGCGGCGGGTAGGACTGGAGCGACGGCGGGAGCATGGTCGTCTCGGTCTCGTGGAGATCGGCGGAGGAGACGACGATGTCGGCCTCTCGTACGGTGCCGTCGGAGAGGCGGATGCCGATCGCACGGGCATCCTGGGTGAGGATCTCGGCGACGGGCGAGGAGGTGTGCAGCACCGCGCCCTGTGCACGGGCGACCCGCGCGACCGCGGCGATGACCTCGGTGAAGCCGCCCTGCGGATACAGCACCCCGTCGTCGAGATCGAGGTGGCTCATCAGGTGGTACAGGCTGGGCGCGTCGAACGGCGACGAGCCGAGGAACACGGCCGGGTAGCCGAGGATCTGACGCAGCACCGGATCGCGGAAACGACGGGCGACATGGTCGTCGAGCGACCGTGTCAGCAGCGGCGCCAGTCGTGGCAGTTGACCGGCGACGGCAGGATCGCGCAGTCCCTTCGTGGAGGCGTACGTGTCGTAGAGGAATCGCGACACGGCGAGGTCATAGGCGTCGGCGGCCGAGTCGAGGTACGCGTCGAGGCGGGCTCCCGCGCCGGGTTCCCGGCTCTCGAAGAGCTCCCGCGCCGCCGCGCGCCCCGAGACGACGTCGACGGCGGCGCTGGCGGCACCGGTATCCGGCTCGGGGTACACCCGGTAGGCCGGCGTCAGCGGCACCAGGTCGAGCTCGGCGGCGGCGCTCGTGCCGCACAGACGGAAGAAGTGGTCGAAGACCTCCGGCATGAGGTACCAGCTGGGGCCGGTGTCGAAGCGGAAGCCGTCGCGCTCCCAGGAGCCGGCCCGCCCGCCCAGCGCGTCCCCGGCCTCGTGCAGCTCCACCTGCCACCCGTCGCGGGCGAGGAGGGCGGCGGTCGCGAGGCCGGAGATCCCGCCACCGATGACGAGGGCCGTGCGGGTCATGGAGTGCTCCGTTTCGGGGGGCGGCCGGCGAGCGCCCGGGCCGCGATGGTGGCCTTGACCGGTGTGGGGACGGACACACGGGCCGTGTCGTCGTCCTCGCGCAAGCGGTGCGCGAGCTCGGCGAACAGGCCGTGGGCGGTCGTCACGGCCCGCCGGCAGTCGGCGGGCAGGTCGGCGATCGCGGCGGCCGCGGCATCCAGGTCGGCGTCGATGCGGTCGAGGACGGCCGTGCGATCGCGGCGTCCGTCCTGCAGTCCGAGATAGTCCCGTCCCAGTCGGTTCTCGTCGTCGGTGCGGTCGCGGAGGAAGTTGACGTCCTGGAAGGCGGCGCCCAGGCGCCGGGCGCCGTCGACGAGGCCGGGGTCGGGAGCGAGCGGTGTCGCCCGCCCGGCGTTGACGAACACCTGCAGGCACATGAGGCCGACGACCTCGGCCGAGCCGTAGACGTACTCGTCGTGCGAGGCGTCGTCGTGCCGCGTGCGCGTGAGATCCGTCCGCATCGAGGCGAAGAACGGTCGCACCAGGTCGTGTCCGATGCCGCACTCCCGTGCGGCGAGGGCGAATGCGTGGACGATCAGGTTGGTGCTGAACCCCCGGGCGACGGCCGCGAGCGTCTCGGCCTCCAGCTCGTCGAGCAGGAGCCGCTGGGTCGGCGCCGGAAGGCCGGTCTGCTCGGCGGCGCCGTCGACCACCTCGTCGGCGACGCGCACGAGCGCGTAGATGCTGCGCACGTGGGTGCGCACGCGGGGGCCGAGCAGGCGGCAGGCGAGTGCGAACGACGTGGAGTACGCGGCGATGACCGTGGCCGCCGCCTCCTGCGCGCAGCGGTCGTACAGGGAGCCGCCGGCCGCGGGGGCACCGCTCACGGGATGCGCCCTTCGATCGCGTTCGCGACCTCCGCCAGCAGCGTCACCGCGGCCGGGGGCAGCGCCGGGGAGGCCGAGCGGCTCCGCGCTCGGCGCAGCCGGTCGTCGATGAGGGCGACCAGGTGGTCGCGTGCCCCGCTGGCCTCGAGCTCGCGCTGGGCGCGCCGCACGGCGATCGGCCCGGTGTGCGCGACGGCCAGCGCGGAGCTGACCCGGGGCCAGGCCGCCGTGTCGCGGGCGAGGGCGATGAGGGGCGTGCGCTTCGCCTCGCGGAGGTCGGCGCCCGGATCGCGCCCGGCCTGGCTGCGGGACCCGAACGTGCCGATGAGGTCGTCGACGAGCTGGAACGCGAGACCCAGGTCGGCTGCGGCCAGCGACAGCCGGGAGCGGGCTTCGGCCGGTGCTCCCGCCATGATGGCTCCGGCGAGCAGCGGCGCCTCGAAGGAGTAGGCGGCGGTCTTGTCGTGCGCCGCCCCGAGAAGGGCATCGGTGTCGGGGTAGTCGGCGCGCGCGGCGTGCTCGACATCGGCGAGCTCGCCGGAGGCCGAGACGAGGATCGCGTCGTCGATGATCTCCAGCAGGGCGTGCCGTGTGGTCTCGTCGACGTCGCAGCAGGCGACGAGGCGGGCGGCCTCGAACAGCAGCAGGTCGCCGGCGAGCACGGCGGCGGCATCGCCCACGATGGCGGCCTGCTCGGGCCCGGCACCGAACGCCTGGGCTCGGGTCCGGAAGCGTCCGGCGACGTTGGGGATGCCGCGGCGCTCGAGATCGCGATCGATGAGGTCGTCGTGCACGACGAAAGCCGTGTGCAGCAGCTCGAGCGCGGCCGCGACGTCCCACAGGGCCGTGGTGTCGTCGTCGCGACCTCCGCCGAAGGCGCGGTAGGAGGCGACGACGAGAGCCGGGCGCAGCCGCTTGCCGTCGGCGGCGGCCGCGGCGGTCGCGGCGGTGAGGGCCTTCGCCCCCTCTCCGAGCGGAGCGGCGCGGCGTTGCAGCCGGCTCAGGGCGCGCTCGATCGCGGCGTCGACGCTGATGCGCGCGTCATCGTCGAGCAACGCGATCACGACGCGCTCCGCACCGTCGCGGGCTCGAAGACGCCGAGCTGCTCGGCCTGCAGGACGAGCCAGGGGCTGAACGCCCAGGGGGTGGCACGCAACGACACGGCGAGCTCGGCCGGATCGACCCAGCGCGCTTCGGCCACCTCGCGCGGGTTGAGCCGCGGCTCGTCGTCGACGAGTGCCGTGTACACCGGGCAGATCTCGTGCTCCACGATGCCGCTCGCGTCGACCGCGCGGTAGCGGAACAGGGGGAGGGCGAGCCGCACGTCGCGCAGGGTCAGACCCAGTTCGTGCTCGGCGCGGCGGTGCACGGCATCCATCACCGGCTCCGCGGGACGCGGGTGCCCGCAGAAGGAGTTGCTCCACACGCCGGGCCAGGTCAGCTTGTCGAGGGCGCGGCGGGTCACGAGCGTCTCGCCGCGGGAGTTGTAGACGTGGCAGGAGAAGGCGAGGTGCAGAGCCGTGTCGGTGCCGTGCACGCTGGCCTTCGGCGCCGTGCCGATCTCGTCCCCGTTGTCGTCGAGCAGGACCACGTATTCTGTCGGGGACACGATCTTCTCCTTATTGCTAGTTTAGCTAGCGATTTTAAGGGATACTACCTTTCGAGTGAGGGGGGTGTCCAGCGTGACAGACCGGTGGATCCCGACGACGCAGCGCGACGAACTCGTCCGCGACGCGTTGGTCGCCGTGCGCTCCTTCAGCGATTCTATGGATCGGCTGCACGGGGTGCTGCGTTCCGACATGGACATGAACGGGTCCGATCTCGCGGCCCTGCGCATGCTCATCGTGCGCGAGCAGCGCGGCGAATGGGTCTCGCCCCACGAGATCGCGAAGCACCTCGCGATCTCCACGGCATCCACGACGAAGCTGCTCGACCGGCTGAGCGAGCGGGGGCACATCGAGCGGCGTCCCCACCCCGCCGATCGACGGGCGCGCATCGTCGTGCTCACCGAGCGCGCGCGCAGCGAGTTCTCCCGCCACCTCGGGCAGCGCATGGCGAAGATGCGCGACGTCATGGACGGCTACAGCGACGAGGAGCTCCGTGCGATCGCGCGTTTCCTCGAGGACATGGACGACGCGCTCGTCGAGTGAACGGCCGCGTGACACACGCGATATTGGTTGCGGGGACAGGATTTGAACCTGCGACCTCTGGGTTGTGTACCCAGCCCAGCCCAGCCCAGCATTGCGACGGCGCAGGTCGGGCGCATCCGCGAGGCCCACGCCAGCTGCACCACGGTGAGCGTCCTGGCCGAGGACAAGAAGGGCAGCCGCCGACGATCTACCGCGCCTTGGCTGAGACGCGCTGGATTTGAGGGTCCCCGGCTACGGCGGGGGTAGCCGGTAGGGTCTCGCTAAGGTGGACCACGCACTTGGGGGACGAACGCCATGCCACGACTCAGCCCGATTCCGGTGAGTGACCTGCTCCTGGATCAGAAGAACGCCCGCCTGGGTGAGGAACAGTCGAGCCAGCAGGCCACGATCTACGCCCTCGCGCAGCAGCAGGGCAAGAGACTCGTGAAACTCGCTGAGAGCATCGTGGAACGTGGCCTCGACATCGCCCAGCCGTTTACTGTCGTGGCCACGGGCGACAAGAAGCGCGGGTACGTCGTACTGGAGGGCAACCGCCGAACCCTCGCCTTGAAGGCGCTGGAGACGCCGACCATCGTGCAGTCCGCACTAACCCCCGGCGACTTCAAGAAGCTCAACGCCCTCTCCCTCCGGTTCGCCGACAACCGCATCGAAGAGGTGCAGTGCGCTCTGTACGAGCCGAACGAGGAAGATCAGGCAATCGCCTTCGTCATCAGCCGTCACGGCGGCGCTCAGGAAGGCGCTGGTCTTGTCGAGTGGGACTCCGACGAGAAGGACCGGTTCCTCGCTCGCCATGGTGCAACCGCTCGACGTTCCTACTCCGGCCAGGTGCTGGAGTTCATCGACGAGGTGGACGGGCCGAGCACGTCGAAGACACGGATCACCACGACCCTCCAGAGGCTCCTGAAGTCGTCGAAGATTCGCGACAAACTCGGCCTGGACGTTGTGGACGGCGAACTCGTCTCGCGCTACCCCAAGGCCGAGGTCGCGAAGGGTCTCCGGAAGATCGTCGACGATCTCCGTTCTCAGCGGAAGCGGGTACCCGACCTCTACGACGACGACCAGCGTCAGGCCTACATCGCAGAGTTCACCGCCGACGAGTTGCCCGATCCCAGCACCAAGCTCGATGGACCGGCCCGCCTCTCTGACCTGCCGAAGGGGCAGACGACTCCCGTCGCGCCCAAGCCCAAGTCGAAGAAGACGACTAAGACCAAGGCGCCGCGCACGTCCGTGGCCGCGAGTGACGCGAAGATCAATCCAACCCCGTCGCGACTGAATAACATCTACAACGAGCTGGTCACGCTGAACGCGGATCAGTACGGCAACGCGGGCTCCGTGTTGTTCCGCGTCTTCGTCGAACTCTCCGTGGACGACTACATCATCAGGCACTCGCTCATGACGGAGATCGACCGGCGCAACCAGCCGCTGGCCAAGCGGATGAAGAAGGCAAACGACCATCTCCTCGCCTCGTCGGCTATCGCGAAACAACTCCACACCGTGGTCGAACAGGTTGCGAACAGCACGCACGGCCTGGCGGCTGGGCTGAGTACGCTGAACCAGTACGTCCACAACAGCTACTCCTTCCCCAAACCGAGCGAACTCCGACTCTCCTGGGACGAGTTGCAGCCCTTCTTGGAAGCGATCTGGAAGTGACCCAGCTATCCCGCTACCCCTCCCCCCTCCGATACCCGGGCGGGAAGGGCAAGCTGACGAACTTCGTCAAGCTGCTGATGATCGAGAACGATCTCGTCGGCCACGACTACGTCGAGCCCTACGCAGGCGGGGCCTCCGTCGCGCTCTCCCTCCTCTACGAGGGGTACGCCGACCGCGCGTTCATCAATGACCTCAACCCTGGCATTCACGCCTTCTGGTCAAGCGCCCTGACCCAGACAGACGCGCTGTGCGCGTTGATCGAGAAGACGCCCGTCACCATGGATGTCTGGCACGAGCAACGGGAGATCATCAACTCCCCCGAAGCGCAGGGCCTCGAACTCGGCTTCGCCACCTTCTTCCTAAACCGGACGAACCGATCAGGCATCATCGGCGGCGGTGTCATCGGAGGCCTCGACCAGACCGGTCCTTGGAAGATCGACGCCCGCTACAACAAAGACGGGCTTATCGAGCGCATTCGGAAGCTTGGTCGACACCGTGGCCGCGTCGCGCTGAGCAACGACGATGCGGTCGACTACGTGGCTGCCTGGAACGATTCCGCCGCCGATCCCGCGTTCCTGTACTTGGACCCGCCCTACTTCGAGAAGGGTGAAGGGCTCTACGACAACTTTTACGACGCCGCGGATCACGCCCAGATCGCGGAGTCGGTGTCGGCCCTCGCCCACCCCTGGATCGTCTCCTACGACGCGCGTCCGGAGATCACGGCCCTGTACCCCGACGCAACAACCATCCGATACGGCCTCACCTATTCGGCGTCCACCAAGCGGTCAAAGGGTGCCGAAATCATGTTCTTCTCGGACGGGCTGGCCGTTCCCGAGCCGATGCCCGGCGACGTGACGACCAAGCAGGTGGACATGGCCAAGCGCCTTCTGTTGGCCTGATACCTGGACTAACTACGGGGAGCGCCGTGATTGCCATCTGAGCGCCGCATTCGGCCTATCTCGACCCCACAATGTCTGCGCCGTCGATCTCAGCGGCGAGCGCGGCGCACAGCGTGGCCGGCTCAGGCGATTCGCACTAGCCCGCGCACGTCGCTGCGACCGCGGCGAGCAAGTCCACGTCGGCCCCAGCGAGCACGCGCAGTACGACAAGAACCGGTCCCGTCGCTCGGGTGAGCAAGTTCCGCGTGATTGTCGCCGTCAACGCGACATCCAGTGCCGTGGGTGGGCTCACGCGATGGAACTCGAACCCCTGACCTTCTGATCTGTAGTCAGAACCGTAGTCAGATAGCCAAAACGATCAGAAGCCGCTCCCGGATTTATCCGAGAACGGCTTCTGATCTGTGTTTCTTCAGTTGCGGGGACAGGATTTGAACCTGCGACCTCTGGGTTATGAGCCCAGCGAGCTACCGAGCTGCTCCACCCCGCGGCACAAGGAATAGCCTAACACGGGTTCGGAGTGCCGGTGTACACGGGGCGCTCCTCGCCACGCGAACCGGGCGTTGCCGAAGGTCCATGCCGCGGGGGAGGATGGGGTCGTGACCTCACCCTCCCGTTCGTGCCCCGCTGCATGCCCGGCGGCGCCGGAGGGGAGTCGGGTATGAGAGCGGATGCCGTGGGCGTCGCGGTGGCGCAGTTCGCCCCCACCGCCGACAAGGCCGACAACCTGCGCGTGATCGATGAGCTCGCCGCCGCCGCCTCCGCGCGGGGCGCGGCGGTCGTGGCGTTCCCGGAGTACGCGAGCTACTTCGTCGATCCGTTCGATGCGTCGCTCGCCGAAAACGCGGAGTCGCTCGACGGGCCCTTCGTGACCGAGCTCACGGCGATCGCCGCACGACACGGCCTCGTCGTCACAGCCGGCCTGGTCGAACGGGGCGACGCCGGGCGTGTGCGCAACGCGGTCGTGGCCGTCGATGCCGGCGGCATCCTCGCCGTCTCCCACAAGCTGCACCTGTACGACGCGTTCGGCCAGCGGGAGTCGGACTGGGTCGAACCGGGGGCCATCGGCGCGCCGGAGACCTTCGAGGTGGGCGGGCTGACCGTGGCGCTGATGACCTGCTACGACCTGCGCTTCCCCGAAGTGGCGCGTGTGCTCGCCGATGCGGGCGCCCACGTGGTGCTCGTGGCGGCCGAGTGGGTGCGAGGGCCCCTCAAGGAGCACCACTGGCGGACGCTCCTGCACGCGCGGGCGATCGAGAACACGCTGTACGTCGCGGGTGCCGACCACCCGCCGCCGCTGGGGGTGGGTGCATCGGTGGTCGTGGATCCGCAGGGCGTGGAGATCGCGGGCGTCGGAACCGCGAGCGACGTGGCGGTCGGTTTCGCCGACGTCGGCACGATCGAGCGCATCCGGCGGGTCAATCCGGCGCTCGCGCTGCGGCGCTTCGACGTCGCACCGCGCTGACACGACGCTGACACGGCGCCGTGCACGAGGAGCACGAGAGGGCTTCGACCGCCCGCGCTCAGCGGCGCGGTGACGGCTCCATCGCCGCGAGCCGGGCGCTCGCCTCCTCGATGACCTCCGTGCGCTTGCAGGCGGCGAAGCGGACGAGGGTGGCATAGTCGGCCCGGTGCGACGCGCTCGCGAAGGCCGTGAGCGGGATGGCCACGACCCCGGCGCGCGCGGGCAGCTCGTGGCAGAACTGCGCCGCATCGGTGCCGGGACTCAGCAGCGGTGCTGCGTCGGCGACGGTGAAGTAGGAGCCGGCCGGTTCGGACACCGTGAAGCCGGCGGCATCCAGCCCCGCCGCGAGCAGGTCGCGCTTGGTGCGCAGCGTCGATGCGATGCCGGTGAAGAAGTCGTCCGGGAGGGCGAGGCCGGCGGCGATCGCGTGCTGGAAGGGTGTGCCGTTCACATACGTGAGGAACTGCTTGACCGCGAGGACGGCGTCGATCAGCGCCGCGGGCCCCGACACCCATCCGACCTTCCACCCCGTGGTGGAGAAGGTCTTGCCCGCCGACGAGATCGTGAGCGTGCGTTCCGCGGCGCCGGGCAGCGTCGCGATCGGCTCGTGCCGGGCGTCGAACACGAGATGCTCGTAGACCTCGTCGGTGACGATGACGGCGTCGTGACGTTCGGCAAGGCGCACGATCTCCGCGCGGACCTCCGGCGCGAAGACCGCCCCGGTGGGATTGTGGGGGTCGTTGACGAGGATGATCCGGGTGCGGTCGGTGACGGCGGCTGCGAGCCGGTCGAGATCCGGCTGGAACCGCGGCCACGCCAGCGGCACCGTCACCAGCCGGGCGCCGGCCAGGGCGACGCACGCCGCGTAGGAGTCGTAGTAGGGCTCGAAGACGACGACCTCGTCGTCGGGGGAGTCGATGAGGGCGAGCAGAGCGGCCGCCAGTGCCTCGGTCGCCCCGGCCGTCACGAGGATCTCGCGGTCGGGATCGAGCTCTCGTCCGTAGAAACGCCGTTGATGCGCCGCGATCGCGGTGAGCAGCGCCGGCACGCCGCGACCGGGGGCGTATTGGTTGAACCCGGCCGCGATCGCGTCGCGCGCCGCGTCGAGGACGGCACGAGGACCGTCCTCGTCGGGAAAGCCCTGCCCGAGGTTGATGGCGCCGGTGCGTGCGGCGAGGCCGCTCATCTCGGCGAAGATCGTCGGCGCCGCGACACCGTCCGACGACAGCAGTCCCGCGCCCTGTGCGGTACGGCGCCACGCGCCCGGAATCTCTCGCATCGCGCTCAGGCTACATGCATAGGCTCAGCGGGGTGCGGACATAAGCAACACACAGAATCGCGCGACATCCTGATCAGGACTTGGGAAGAAGGAAGCACCAATGAGCGAGAACACCCCCTCGAACACCGACCCGCAGGACGCCGCCGCGCAGGGCTACGACGCCGCCGCGCAGGGCTCCGAGACGCCCGCCGTCGCCGAGACCCCCGCCGCCGCGGAGACCCCGGCCGCCCCCGAGACCGTCGCGAACACCGGGGACGCGCCGCAGCGCCCGCCGCTGCCGGAGCAGCCCGCGAACCAGGCGGCACAGGCGCCGGCCGTCGCGCCCACCGGCTACTCCTCGAACGCGCCGTACACTGCGCCGACCGTCCCGTCGTCGGCGCAGCCGTCGCCGTACGGGGCGCCCGCCTACACGGGCGCGGCCTTCGGTGCGCAGCCGACCATGCCGTACGGCGCGACGGCGACCGCCGAGCCGGCGGCACCCGCCGCGCGCATCGGTGCCGGCAAGATCGTCGGCATCATGGTCGCCGCCGCCCTCGTGGGCGGAGCGGCCGGAATCGGCGGCGCCGCTGCCGGCGCGTCGCTGTTCCCGCAGTCGCAGACGGTCATCAGCGGCGCGCCCGCGGCCGTCACGGTCAACAACACCTCGTCGGTGAACCAGACGACCGCCATCGCGGCCAAGGTGGTCCCGAGCGTCGTGACGATCTCGGCGACGTCGGGCTCGTCGGGCGGAACCGGCTCGGGTGTGGTGCTGACCGCCGACGGCTACGTCGTGACGAACACCCACGTCGTCACCCTCGACGGCCAGACCGCCGACGCCACGCTCTCGGTGACCACCTCCGATGGAAAGGTCTACGCCGCGACGATCGTCGGGACCGACCCCACGTACGATCTCGCGGTGATCAAGCTGACCGATGCATCCGGCCTGACCCCGATCGATTTCGGCGACTCGTCGAACCTCAACGTCGGCGACCAGACGGTCGCGGTCGGCGCGCCGCTGGGTCTGTCCAACACCGTGACCACGGGTATCGTGAGCGCGCTGAACCGCTCGATCCAGATCGCCTCGTCGGCGGCTCCGGAGGGCGACACGCAGGAGCAGACGCCGCAGCAGGGCGAGAACGGCTCGCCGTTCCAGTTCGACTTCGGCCAGGGTCAGCAGACCACGGCGACGAGCTCGATCTCGATCGCGGTGATCCAGACGGATGCCGCGATCAACCCCGGCAACTCCGGCGGTGCCCTGGTCGACGGTGAGGGCAAGCTCATCGGCATCAACGTCGCCATCGCGTCGGCGGGAGGCTCCAGCTCGAGCGGCCAGTCGGGCTCGATCGGCGTCGGCTTCTCGATCCCGTCCAACATCGTCAAGCGCGTGACCGACGAGCTGATCAAGGATGGCAAGGCCACGCACGGTCTGCTCGGCGCCGGTGTCCGCGACGCGGCCACGCAGGAGGGCGCGACCACCGCGGGTGCCTACATCGCGGAGGTCACCTCGGGCGGTGCGGCGGCGAACGCCGGGCTGCAGAAGGGTGACGTGGTGACGTCGTTCAACGGGTTCCCGATCACCGACGCGACCGACCTCACCGCGCAGGTGCGCGCGCTCGCGGCGGGTTCGAAGGCCACGATCGTGTACGAGCGCAACGGCAAGACGGCCTCCGCCGAGGTCACGCTCGGGGAGCTGCAGCCGTAGCACGCCCTCAGGCTCGGACGCCACCCCGCGATAGGCTCGCGGGGTGGCGTCCTTCTCGTTCGGCGTCGGCAATGCCCGCAAGCTCCTGCGCGTGCCGATGTACGTCGGCGGGCGCCTCGCGACCCTGCTGATCCCGCGCTCGCGCGACCGGTGGGTCTTCGGGTGCGCGTGGGGCGTCGGCGACGGCGCATGGGCGCTCTGGCAGCACGCGCGCGGCGAGGGCGTGCGCGCGGTCTGGCTGACCGGTTCCGCCCGCGACGACCTGCAGGCGCAGGCACGCGGCATCCCGTGGACGCGCAAAGGGTCGCTGCGCGGGTTCTGGGTGACGGCGCGCGCCGGGGTCATCGTGATCACCCACGGCTTCGGCGATGTCAACCGCTACGCCGCGACCGGCGGCGTGATCGTGCAGCTGTGGCACGGCATCCCGTTGAAGCGTCTGGGACTGGACGCACCCGTGACGATGCAGGTGACCGCCCGCCGTCTCCCGGCGCGCGTCCAGCGGATCCTCACACGGGTGGTGACCGCGGCGTACCGCCGCACGCAGTCGCGCATCCGCGTGCTGCCGGCCGCCTCCCAGCTCGTGCGGGGCCGCCTCGAGTCCGCCTTCGGGCTCCCCTCGACGCGTGTGCCCGTGACGGGGGAGCCGCGCACCGATGTGCTCTTCGCCGGCGACGCCGACGAGCGGCGTGCGCGCGCCCGCACCGCCGTCGCGGAGGCGACCGGTGCGCTCGGGACGGCGAGGCTGATCCTCTACGCGCCGACCTGGCGCGACGGCGCCCCCGATCCCGCCGTTCCGACGCCCGCCGAGGCGGATCGCCTTCGCGCCCTGCTCACCGAGTCGGACGCCGTGCTCCTGATCCGGTCGCACCCGCACGGCGCCGGCGCCTACGCGCGTCACGCCGGGGAGCGCATCCGTCTTCTCGGAGCCGACCTCGTCGCCGAGGTCACGCCTCTGCTGCCGGCGATCGACGTGCTGATCACGGACTACTCGTCCATCGTCTTCGACGCGGCGCTCGTCCCCGTGCCCGCGGTCTTCCTCACCCCGGACCTCGCCGCCTACGCCCGGACGCGCGGCTTCTACGGCACCTTCCGCGACGTGGCGGAGGAGGCCCCCGCCACGACCTGGGACGAGGCGATCGCCCAGACGCGCGCGGTCCTCACCGATCCCGCCGAGCACGCGCGGCGTGTGGCGGCGGCCCGCGCGCTGAGCGCGCGCGTGCACGACGTCGCCGACGGTGGCGGCAGCGCCCGCGTGTTCCGGGCGATTCAGGCGGCGCTCGCCGCGGAGAGGCGATCATGACGATCACCGCGTCGATCCGCCACGCCGAGGCGGGCCCCGAGCTCGTCCTGCAGGGTGAGGGGAAGCTGCCCGACGCCGCCGTGCTCGCCGGTCGGCGGGCGCGGGTGGACGGGAGTCCCGCCGCCGACGGCACCGGGGGGTGGACCGCGGCGCTGCCCCTGCGTTCGGCGCGCGGCGGCGAGCGCGAGCTGCCGCTGCCGACCGGCGACTACCGCCTTCGCCTCGACGGCGCCGACGCCGGCGAGGTGGCCGCGGCATCCATCGCGGACACCATGACCTCGACGATGCGTGTCGCCCTCCGCGACGGGACGCTCACGGTGCGTCCGCCGATCGACGCCGCGTACGACTCGGCCGAAGCGCAGGCCGCTCTCGAGCGCCGATATGCGACGCGCCCGGGGGGCGAGCTGGAGAACGCCGTCTTCTTCGAGAGCTTCTACGGGCGCATCGCCGGGTGCAATCCGCGGGCGATCGACCGTGAGCTCGCGCGTGCGGCTCCCGGGGTGATCCGCTACTGGAGCGTCGTCGACCTCTCGGTGGCGGTGCCCGACGGCGCGGTGGCCGTGGTCGAGGGCAGCCCGCAGTGGTGGCGCGCGCGAGCGTCGGCGCGTCTGCTCGTGGTCAACGACTGGCTGCGGCGACGCTATGTGCGCCGTCCCGGCCAACGCGTGCTGCAGACCTGGCACGGCACGCCCCTCAAGCGCCTCGCCCTGCACCGACCGGGCTTCGACCTGCGGCGGATGCTCGCGGTGGTGCGCGAGAGTCGCCGCTGGGACGTGCTGCTCGCCCAGAACGAGTACGGCGCGCGTACGCTGCGCGCGGCCTACGCGTTCCTGCGTCGTCCGATCTGGGTGGAGGGGTATCCCCGCAACGACGAGCTGTCGGCAGGCACCGGGAGCAGGCAGCAGGAGATCCGGTCGCTGCTCGGCATCGGCGCCGCGGAGCACGTGCTCCTCTACGCACCCACGTGGCGAGACGACCGCGAACAGATCGTCGACTTCCTGGACCTGCCGGCGTTCGCCGAAGCCACCGGTTCGGTGGTGCTGGTTCGCGGTCATTCGCGGACGCTGCTGCCGGGGGTGGACCTCACCGTCGATGCGCCCGGGCCGCGGGTCATCGACGTCACGGGCCACTCCGACACGTCCGAGCTGCTGATGATCGCCGATGCGCTCATCACGGACTACTCGTCCGTGATGTTCGATTTCACCGCCACCGGCAAGCCGATCTTCTTCTTCACCCCCGACCTCGAGCATTACCGCGGGCGGCTGCGCGGCTTCTACTTCGATCTCGCGGCGCACGCGCCCGGGCCTCTGGCGACGACCCAGGAGGAGCTGACGCGCCTGGTCGCCGATGAGACGGTGCCGGAGCGGTTCGCGGGCCGGTATGCGACCTGGCGCGCCCGCGTCAACGCCCGCGACGACGGACGTGCGGCCGAACGGGTCGTCGCCCGGATCCTCGACCAGAGGTTCGTCGACCGGGACTGATCGGGCCGGCGCGTGCCGCGGGGTCGGGTCGCGTGAGGGCAGCGGCGTTCCGGGGCAGCGGCGTAGCGGTTCAGCGGTGTCAGGGCAGCGGCGTGTTGCGATCCAGACGCGACGTGTCGATGTTCTCGCGCGCCCCGCGAGCGGCACCGATGAGGAAGCCGACGCCCCACGCGACGTGCATGGTCGGCAGCACCACCAGCCCCCAGAGCCGCTCCCGGATGCCGGGACCCGCGGCCGGGCTCAGCGCCCAGCCGAGCACCACCAACGCGTACGCCGCGAGCGGCGCATACACGACGGAGGCCGCGAGCGCCGGGATGCCGGTGAGGACGCCCGTCGCCTGGAGGACGCCGACGATGAGGGCGGCGACGGTGGTGAGCACCAGGGCGGGCGGCGCGAAGAAGCGCAGCGAGTTGCGGCGACCGTATCGGCGCACGAGCTCGCCGCGCCAGGTTCCCGTCGAGCGGAACTGCCGCGCCAGTCGCGTCCAACGCTCGCGCGGCCAGTACGTGACGGCCAGCTCGGGATCGAACCACACGCGGTAGCCGGCGCGTCGGATGCGCAGATTGAGCTCCCAGTCCTCACCGCGGCGGATGGTCTCGTCGAACAGCCCGACCTCGTCGAGCACGTCGCGCCGGATCACGCCGAGATAGGCCGACTCGGCCGGACCCGCACGGCCGCCCGAATGGTAGGCGCCGCCGCCGAGGCCCACACGGGCGTTGTACGCGCGGGCGACGGCACGCTGGAAGCCGGTGCGGCCGTCCGCGCGCATGACTCCGCCGACGTTGGCCGCACGGACCCGGGCCAGGGTGTCCAGCGCGCGCTGCGCGTATCCGGGTTCGAGCTCCGAGTGCGCGTCCACGCGCACGATCGTCGGGTAGCGCGCCGCTCGGATGGCGAGGTTCAGGCCCACCGGGATGTCGGCGGCCGGGTTGCGGATGAGGCGTACCCGCGGGTCGCGCGCCGCCAGCTCCGCGGCGATCGCGTCGGTCGCGTCGGTGGACGGCCCGAGAGCGAGGATGACCTCGCTGGGGCCGGCCGTCTCCTGGGCGAGCGCGCTCTCGACGGCGCGGGTCAGATACGCCTGCTCGTTGAGCACGGGCATCACGAAGCTGACCCCGGCATCCGGGGACGGCACCCGCGCGTCCCGGGAGCGTGCCGCGACGGAGTGCATCCGACGATCATCCCATGCCGGGGGCGCACCGGCGCGGCCGCCGTAGGCTGGAGGGATGGGAATCGTCTCCGAGGCACGCCGCGCCCGCTCGCTGCTGCGGCGCGTGGCCAACGGACGGTCGGCACTGCGGGAGGTGCGCCGCGAACAGGCTGCGCGGCCCCCGGCACCGCCGGCCCACTTCCGCATCGCGGTGTACTTCGCCGACGGCGACGTGAACATGTACCAGATCCGTCAGTGGTATCGGCCGCTGGCCGCCCTCGCCGGGCGGTGGCCGGTCGTGGTGCTCAGCCGGCACGCGACAGGTGCGCGGGCGCTCCTGGCCGACGACGCCCTGCCCGTCGCGTTCGTCCCGAAGGTGCGCGACCTCGAGCACTACATCGCGCAGCAGGACATCCGGGTGGTCCTCTACGTCAACCAGAACACGCGGAACTTCCAGATGTTCCGGTACGGCCGCCGCTGGCACGTGTTCATCAACCACGGCGAGTCCGACAAGATGTACATGACCACGAACCAGTTCAAGGCGTACGACTACGCCCTCGTCGCGGGGGAGGCGGCGCGCGATCGCCTCTCGCGGACGCTGTGGGACTACGACGTCGATCGGCGCACGATCGCCGTGGGCCGGCCCCAGACCGATCACTACGTGGGCGAGCCGCCGTATGAGCCCGACGAGCGCACGGTGGTGCTCTACGCGCCGACCTGGGAGGGCGATCGTCCGGCGGCCCGTTACGGCTCTCTCCGCAGTCACGGGGAAGCCCTCGTTACGGCGCTGCTGTCGTCGCCCCGGTACCGTCTCATCTACCGTCCCCACCCCCGCTCGGGCGTCGTCGACCCGGAGTACGGCGCGGCGAACGCGCGCATCGTGGCCGCCATCACGGCTGCGAACGCGTCCGATCCGACGGCCCGGCACGTCGTCGACGCCGGGGGAGAGCTGGGCTGGCAGCTCCTCGCCGCCGACATCGCCGTCGTCGACATCTCCGCGATGGTCTACGACCGTCTCGCGACGAGCAAGCCCCTGCTGATCACTCGGCCGGTCGATCCCGCCGCCGACGTCGATACGAACGGGTATCTGTCGGATGCCGAGTGGCTGGATGCCGCCGGTGCGGCCGACGTCGACGACCGCATCACGCGGGTGCTCGACGACCCCGACGCGGCCGCGCGTCTCGCGCAGTGGGTGCAGCGGTACTTCGGCGACACGGCGCCGGGTGCGGCATCCGCGCGGTTCGAGGCCGCCATCGCCGAGCTCATGCGACGGTGGGAGACGTGGGATGCCGCGACGCGCGCGGACGCGACCCCCGCGGCGTCCGGGCCGTCGGCCGCCGTGGAGGGCTGAGCGCGCTCAGCGCATGACGAGCCGCGCCACCGCCGCCAGCGGTATCGCGAGCCACGCCGGACGGTGACGCGCCTCGTAGATCGCTTCGTAGACGGCCTTGTCGAGCTCGAGCGCGTCGAGGAGAGCGCCCGACGGGTCGGCGAACGTGGAGCCGTACCCGGTGAGGAAGCTCGTGCGGGCGGCGAGCGCCCACGCGTCGGCGGCGGCGTCGGCCGTGGCGTCGAGCTGGTGCGGCCCGCGCTGGAGGCGGAGCGAGCCCGCGACGTAGTCGAACGAGCGCAGCATCCCGGCGATGTCCCTCAGCGCCAGGTCGGGGGCGCGCCGTTCGGAGATCGGGCGCATCGGCTCGCCCTCGAAGTCGAGGAGCATCCAGCCGCGGGTGGGGGAGTGCAGGACCTGGCCGAGGTGGTAGTCGCCGTGCACGCGTTGCAGGTGCGGCCAGGGCGCGGCCTCGGCGCGCGCGTAGATGCGCGCGACCGCATCGTGGAACGCGCCGAGCGCGGGCACCTCCGCGACCGCGATCGACAGGCGCCGGCGCCACGCCGCGACGATCGAGCGCCGCGCATCGGCGTCGGCGGGCGGGGTCGGAAACAGGTGGGCGAGATCGCGATGGACATCGGCGGTCGCGCGTCCCAGCGATTGCGCTTCGGCCGAGAAGTCGGCGCTGACCGCGGCGGCCGCGAGCGCCACGCGCCAGGCGTCCTCGACATCGGGGAGGAACTCCTGGGCGAACGCGAGCGATCCGCGGACGGCGGGCTCGCCGGGGGCGGTCGACGTCCACTCGCCGTCGAGGTGACCGATCACGGGCGGGACGTGCGCAGAGCCCGCGGCCGCGAGCGCCGACTGCAGCTCGATGTCCGGATTGATGCCCGGATGAAGCCGACGGAACACCTTGCAGATGACGGGCGCGGCGTGGGAGGGCCGGAAGATCACGGACGTGTTCGACTGCTCGCCCGTGAGCACGCTCGCCGGTCCGGCGAGATCGGGGCGCCCCAGCTCGACGAGCAGCGCGGCGGTGAAGGCGGGATCGTGGGGGCCGTCGACGAGGAGCCGATCATCGTCGACGCCGACGGTGTGGGACGGTTCCGGCTCGCCGGTGCGGGGCCGCCACACGAGGGGGACCTGATACACGATCGTGTCGGCGTCGTCTTCGTCGCCGACGATCAGCAGCTGCACGTCGACGTCGGGAGCGGAGCTCGAGAGCCGCCGCTCGGCCAGCACGCGCAGCCGCGGCTCACCGCCCGTCGGGGTGTACCACCTCTGCTGCGGCATCCATGCGGCCAGATGCCTCAGCGTCGTCTGCATGGGTCGAGGCTAGCCAGCGCGCCGTCGGGTGTCGAGAAAGCCGCGCCGAGGCGTCGTCAGTCCTCTGGCGTCGACTCCTCGTCCTGGACCAGGACCTCCACCGGCACGGAGAATGCGACGCCGGCGGCGCCGAAGACACCGAGATCGTCGACCGGGGGCGGCAGCACCTCCGCGGGCTGCTGCTCATCGACCGGCTCGGCGGGCAGACCGCCCCATTCGGTCGGCTCTTCGGGACGACTCTGGAAGATACCCATGGCCCCATTGTGCGCGACCCCGGCGTCGCGGGGGCGCCCCCGCCGGGCGCGTCTCGCGGGACGCGGTCGTCAGTCTCCCGCGGCAGCGCCGTCCGCCGCCGAGCGGCCACCGCGGCGGGCCTTCGCTCCGACCGCGCCGGCGGCGGCGCCCAGGGCGCCGGCCGCGCGACGTCCGCCCGCACCGATCGCCTCGCCGGCGCGCCGGACCGTGCCGAACGCGGAGCGCTCGAGCCGCTCGGTGCCGGGGCGCGGCTCGAGCTCCGCCGGGTACGCGACGGGCGGCAGACCGAACGCGCGGTGGGATCCCACCACCACGCGGCGGCCGAGCAGGTGGTTTCCGGTTCCGCCGATGGCTGCACCGATGCCGAAGGGGAGCGCCTTGCCGATGACCGAGGCACTGCCCTTGGTCGCGAACTGCCGGATGAAGGACGACTTGAGCCGGTCGACGAGCGGGCCGACGGCCGCGCGGGGCAGCGACTTCGTCACGAGCTCGCCCCAGTACGAGGTGCGCGAGCCGCCGGTGCCGGCGACCTGTCGCCCGAGCTGTGCGACGAGGTCGACACCCTCCTGGCCGAGCATCAGCGTCAGCACGAGCGCGCGGGCGCGATCGGGATTGTCCACGCGGATGCCGTGCAGCTCGGCGAGCGACTGGGCGAACAGTGCCGTGGCCTCCAGGAACCCGACGGTCTCGATGCCCGAGAGGGCGAGGGTGACCCCGGTCCCGATACCGGGTACGACCGCGGTCGCGCCGACGGCGGCGCCGCCGGTGGTCACCGCCGCCAGGTAGCGCCGCTCCAGCATCCGGACGATCTGCGCCGTCGTCGCCTCGGGATGGCGCAGACGGATGCTGCGCAGGTGCGCGATCACGACCGGGCGCTGGACCTGCAGCATCCGATCGAGCGCCCGCACGGTGCGCGGGTGCTCGGGCGATCCTTCCGGAGGAAGGCCACCGTCCCACGGCGCGTTGTCGGGGAGGGAGTGGATGCGATGGATCTTGGCCATGTCGGCACGATCCTATGGACGGCCCCTGAGCGGCGGCTGAGCGGTCGGGGTGTCGTCGATCGTCCGGTCAGACGAACTGGTTGGCGCGTTCGAGATCTTCCGCGAAGTCGACCTCGACGGCATAGAGGTCGGAGATGTCGAGCGGTTCGAGCAGAAGGCCGTTCTCGGCGATGGCGAGCTCGAGCCCGCGCTCGAAGTAGTCCTGGTCGTCGACGCGGCTCAGCTGTGCGATCAGCGCGCGCTTGTCGGCTGCGGAGATGTAGTTGATGCCGACGGCTTCACCCACGCCGCCGCGGACGGTCTTCGACAGCTCGGCGATGAAGCCCTCCGAGGACACCGTGTACTTGACCTCCTCGTCGCTGACCGAGGAGGTGTTGACGGTCGCGAAGGACTGCTCGGCATCGATCAGGGGGCGGGCCCGGCCGAGCACCCGCGGGTCGAAGACGACGTCGCCGTTGAGCCACAGGACCCCGGCGCGCCCCGTCGCGCGGAGGGCCCGCAGAAGGCTCTTGGACGTGTTGGTCTGGTCGTAGCGCTCGTTGTAGACGTACTCGGAGTCGGGGAACGCATCGACGATGGCCTCGGCGCGGTAGCCCACGACGGTCGTGATGCGGGCGGCCGATCCGAAGGCGGCGCGGATGTTGTCGTGCTGCTGCTGCATGATGGTGCGGCCGTCGCTGAGTGCGGTGAGCGGCTTGGGCAGCGAGCGCCCGAGGCGCGAGCCCATGCCCGCTGCGAGGATGACGGTCTGAAGTGTCACGAGTGTGCTCCCGGGGAAGTGTTCACGGAGTATTCGGCGTTCAGCCACTTCCTTGTGCTCCGGCTATGGTACCGGCTCGACCTGGGAAGGTGGGGGAAGTGGCTGATCCGTCGCATTTTCGCTCCGCGAACCGCACGCATTGTCACGCTCTGTGGACGACTCGCGGCAATCGTCGGGCGTGCTTGCTAGGTTTGTCGGGTGAGCGCCCCCCAGCCGATCCCCCAGGACGACGACGGCGTGCACGCCCTGCCGCCGCTGCCCCCGGTCGCCGCTACGGAGGCCGCCGCTCGGCTCGATCGGACGCCCTCGGATGCCGACGAGGCGCCCGCCGTCGACGCTCCGGCGCCCGCCGCTCCGCGCCCGCGCCGCCCGCCGGCGAAGCGTGCGCCGCGCGCGCGGAAGCCGAAGGCCGCGACACCGCCGCGCCCCGAGATCGCCCCGGAGATCGCCGCGGCGCGCTTCGAGGCCGCCGCGGCCGATCGCGCGGTCGTCGTGCCCGCCGAGTCCGACACCACGCCGACGGTCGAGGAGCCGGCCGCGGACGCCGAGGAGCAGGTCCCGGCGCCGGACGCAGTCGAGTCGGAGGGAGACGTCGAGGAACCGGCGCGCCCGCATTCCGAGCCCGAAACCGCGGTCGCCGAGTCGGCTGTCGAGCCGGAGCCGGAATCCGCAGATGCGGCAGAGACCGAGACCGCTGCTGAGACCGTAGAGCCTGAGCCGGTGGCGGAGTCCGAAGCGGATGCCGCGGATCCGGAGCCCGAGGTGGTGGAGGCGGAGGCAGAGGCCGTGGAGCCCGAGGCGGAGGCCGTGGAGCCCGAGCCCGAGCCCGAGCCCGAGCCGGACGCTGTGGAGCCGGAACCGCTGGCGGAGCCCGAGGCGGAGGCCGTGGAGGCGGAGTCCGAAGCGGACGCCGCCGACCTCGAGCCTGACCTCGCCCCGGCATCCGAACCGGAGCGGGAAGACGACCCGGCAGAGGTGCCCGAGCCGTCGGTGGCGGAGGTCTTCGCAGACCTGGCCGACGAGGTGTTCGTCGTGGCGAGCGAAGAGGCCGTGTCCGAGGCGGCGGCATCGCCGACGCCGGCCGTGCACGTGCGGGGCGTCACGAAGTCGTTCGGCGCGACGGTCGCGGTGGACGCGATCGACCTGCGCATCCCGGCGGGGACCTTCTACGGGATCGTGGGTCCCAACGGCGCCGGCAAGACGACCACGCTCTCCATGATCGCGGGCCTGCTGCGCCCCGACAGCGGCGACATCGCGATCGCCGGCATCGACCTCGCCGCGGACCCGCGCCGCGCGAAGCAGCAGATGGGGATCCTCCCCGACCGGCTCCGCACGTTCGACCGGCTCACCGGGCGCCAGTTGCTGCACTACTACGGCGTGCTGAGGGGACTGCGCTCCGCGGTCGTCGAGAGCCGCAGCGCCGAGCTCGCGCGCGCGTTCGACCTGACCGACGCCCTGGCGCGGCCCGTGTCGGACTACTCCGCGGGAATGACGAAGAAGATCATGCTCGCCGGCGCGATGATCCACTCGCCGCGGGTGCTGGTGCTCGACGAGCCGTTCGAGTCGGTCGATCCGGTGTCCTCCGCGGTCGTCCTCGACATCCTGTCCGTGTACGTGGCCCACGGGGGGACGGTCGTGCTCTCCAGCCACGGGATGGAGCTCGTGGAGCGGGTGTGCTCCGGCCTGGCCGTCATCGTCGGAGGTCGGGTCCTGGCCGAGGGGACGGTGGACGAGGTCCGCGGCGACCTCACCCTCGAGGAGCGTTTCATCGAGCTCTCGGGCGGCATCAGCGACGCGGAGGGGCTCGAGTGGTTGCACACATTCTCCGACTGAGGCTCGATCTGCTGATCGGTGCGCTGCGGGGCGAGCGCCGACAGGCGGTGCGGACGGTCGTGGGGTTCGTGCTCGTGGCGCTGGCCGTCGGCGCCGTGTGGGCGGGCGCCCTGCGGCTGCGCTCGTCGTCGGACGAGGCCGCCTTCGCCGTCACGATGGTGGCGGCATCCGCTCTGACCGTCGGCTTCCTGGTGACGGCGCTCATCGGCGGCGTGGACGATCAGCTCGATCCGCGCCGGTTCTCCGTCCTCGGCGCCTCGCCGCGTGCGACGGCCGCCGCGACGCTGCTGGCGAGCGTGATCAGCGTGCCGATGATCGCGCTCATCGCGATCGCGATCGCGCTGGCCACCCTCTGGTCTGAGCGCGGAGCGCCCGCGGCTGTCGTCGTGCTGTCGTCGATCGCCGGGGTGCTCACCTGCCTGCTCCTGTCCAAGATCGCCCTCGCGATCGGAGGGCTCCTGCATGAGCGACGGTCGCGGGAGCTCACGGGCGTCTTCCTGATCGCCGTGATCGCGGTGGTGGTGCCCGTCGTCGTCTTCCTCGCCTCGCTGCAGTGGGCCGAGGGCGTCCCGTCGGCCCTCACCGAAGCGGTCGACGTCCTGGCGCTGACGCCGTTCGGGGCGGCCTGGGCGCTCCCGCACCGAGCCGTCCACGGCGGACTGCTCGGGCCCGCGATCGTGGCGGCCCTCACGGTCGTACTTCTCGCGGTCTGCTGGTTCTGGGTCGTCGGGCGCCTGATGACGACGACGGAGCGCCCGGGCTCGACGCGCGAGCGGCGCGGTCTGGGATGGTTCGACCTGACCGGAGGCACGCCGGCGGGCGGTGTCGCCGCACGGAGTCTCATCTACTGGTTCCGTGACCCGCGCTACCTGGTGAACATGATCATCGTGCCCGTGGCCGCGGCCGTGACGATCGTGCCGCTCGTGCTCGTCGGGGTGCCGCTGTCGATGGCGGTGCTCATCCCCGCGCCCCTCATCGCCCTCTTCCTCGGATGGCTGCCGCACAACGACCTCGCGTACGACTCGACGGCGCTGTGGATGCACATCGCCGGGGCGGTGCGTGGTGCGGCCGACCGGGCCGGGCGGCTCGCCCCGATCTCGCTCGTGGGCGTCGTGGTACTGGCGGTCGCGATCCCCGTCACCGTCTCGATACACGGTCGGTGGGCGATGCTCCCGGCGATGATCGGCGTGTGCGCCGGCCTCTTCCTCAGCGGACTCGGCCTGTCCTCCCTGGCCTCGGTCATCGCCCCCTACGCCGTCTCCCGGCCCGGGGACAGTCCGTTCCAGCAGCCGCAGCGCACCGGCGGCGGTCTCTCGCAGGGCGTCGTGATGCTGGGAGCGCTGGCGTGCGGGGCTCCGGCGCTGTGGTGGGCCTGGCTCGCCCTGACGGTGGACGAACAGTGGTCGTGGACCGCGTTGTGGGGCGGCATCGGCATCGGCGCGGTGGTGCTGCTCGCCGGCATCCTCGGCGGCGGCGCCGTGTTCGATCGCACGGGCGAGCGGTTGATGGAGTTCGCGGAGTCGACCTGATCCGCTGTGGACGAACTCGGCCGGGCGGGTCGCCGCGCGGATAGAATCGGACACCATGAGCAGCCCTCTCGACAGCCCCGACGGCCCCGGCGACGGCGGCGTCGCCACCCTCGACCGGGAGCTCGAGGAGCTCCTGCGCGAGGAGAACATCGAGCCCGGCGACCACGAGCGCTTCTCCCACTACGTCAAGAAGGACAAGATCCTCGAGTCGGCCCTGACGGGAAAGCCGGTGCGCGCCCTCTGCGGCAAGAAGTGGACGCCCGGCCGCGACCCGGAGAAGTTCCCGGTGTGCCCGACGTGCAAGGAGATCTACGAGTCGCTCATGAGCTGACCCGTTCGCCGTCGGTCCGGGCCTCCTGTCACGCGTCGATGTAGACCGTGGGCAGCGCCGGGTCGGACCGGCTCAGCGCGAGTGCCGTCACCGGCAGCTCTTCGCGCACCAGGGCGTGGTGCGCGCGGGCCTGCGCGACACCGCCGGCGCCCTCGTACGCGGCATTCGGCTCACCGTGGTCCACGAGCGTCACCTGCAGCGCCCGGGCGTCGGGATGGTCGTCGGAGGTCTGCACGGCGTCGAACCCGTCCGACACCGCGATGAGCTCGCTGGTGGCCGTCCCGTGCGACAGGGTGCGGAACGCGGCCTTGCGTCCGCCCCGCGAGCCCTTGTCAGTGGACGCCTTCGCCACGGCGACCCAGCTGCCCGCCGCATCCTGGCGTGCGACCAGCTTGTAGACCATTCCGGCCGTCGGAGCGCCCGATCCGGTGACGACCGACGTGCCCACCCCGTAGGCGTCGACGGGGGATGCCGCCAGCGCCGCGATCGCGAACTCGTCGAGGTCGCTCGTGACCGTGATCCGCGTCGACGTCGCGCCGAGCTCGTCCAGCTGCGCGCGCACCTCCGCGGCGACGGTGGGCAGGTCTCCTGAGTCGATCCGCACCCCGCCGAGCCCCGGTCCGGCGACGCGCACCGCGGTCTCGACGCCGGTGCGGATATCGTAGGTGTCGATGAGCAGCGTGGTGTCGATGCCGAGCGCATCGATCTGGCTGCGGAAGGCCTCCTCCTCGGTGTCGTGCAGGAGGGTCCACGCGTGCGCGGCCGTCCCCATCGTGGGGATGCCCCATTCGCGACCGGCTTCGAGGTTGCTCGTGGCGCCGAAGCCCGCGATGTAGGCGGCGCGCGCGGCGGCGACGGCCGATCGCTCGGCGGCCCGGCGCGATCCCATCTCGGCCAGGGGGCGGTCGCCGGCGGCGATACTCATGCGGGCGGCGGCGTTCGCGACGGCGGAGTCGTGGTTCAGGATGCTGAGGGCCAGCGTCTCGAGCACCACGGCCTCCGCGAACGAGCCCTCCACGGTGAGGATGGGCGATCCGGGGAAGTAGAGCTCGCCCTCGCGGTATCCGCGGATGGTGCCCGTGAAGCGGTAATCCTCCAGGAAGCGCAGCGTCTGCGTGCCGACCACCCGGTGGTCGCGCAGGTAGCGTAGCTCGTCGTCGCCGAAGCGGAACGCGCGCAGCTGCTGCAGCAGCCGCCCGGTGCCCGCTACCACGCCGAAGCGGCGCGCACCCGGCAGGCGTCTGCCGAACAACTCGAACACGCACGGTCGCGACGCGGTCCCGTCGCGGAGGGCGGCGTCGATCATCGTGAGCTCGTACCGGTCGGTCAGCAGGGCGGACGACGGGGCATCGGCGCGGGTCATTCCGTCACTCTAGCGACGCCGTCGAGGCCGTCGGGCGCCGGGCCGGGTCCGCGTGCGGAGATCCTCCCGGGACCGGCGGGTAGGGTGGAGGATCGTGAATGACGCGCCGATCGGGATCTTCGACTCCGGGGTGGGCGGGCTCACCGTGGCCCGGGCGGTCTCGCAGCTCCTCCCGCGCGAATCCGTGCTCTACCTGGGCGACACGGCGCACTCGCCGTACGGTCCCAAGCCCATCGCGGACGTCCGTCGATACAGCCTCGACGTGCTCGACACGCTGGTGGAGCAGGGCGTCAAGATGCTCGTGATCGCCTGCAACACGGCATCCGCCGCCGTTCTGCGCGACGCGCGGGAGCGTTACGACGTGCCGGTCGTCGAGGTCATCGGCCCGGCGGTGCGCACGGCGATCTCGACCACGCGCAACCGGCGCATCGGCGTCATCGGGACGGTCGGCACCATCGGTTCGGGCGTCTACCAGGACATGCTGGGGGTCAACGAGCAGCTGGCGGTGTTCACGCAGGCCTGCCCGCGTTTCGTCGAGTTCGTCGAGGCCGGTGTCACGGGATCGGCCGAGGTGCTGCGGGTGGCGGAGGACTACCTCGCGCCGCTTCGGCACGCGGGCGTCGACACGCTCGTGCTCGGCTGCACCCACTACCCGTTCCTCGAGGGGGCCATCAGCTACGTGATGGGGCCCGAGGTCTCGCTCGTCTCGAGCGACACCGAGACCGCGAAGGACGTCTACCGACAGCTCGTCTCGCGCGACCTCCTCGCCGGTCCGGATGCCGTCGCCACCCACACCTACGAAGCGACCGGCGACTCCGCCGACGACTTCCTCCGCCTCGCCGACCGGCTCATGGGCCGCGGCGTCTCCAGCGTGCGCCTCGTGCAGACGGGCGCCATCGACCTGCCGGACCCCCTGAAGGGAACCCCATGACCGAGACCACCACCCGCGCCGACGGCCGCACGCCCGACCAGCTCCGCCCCGTCACGATCGAGCGGGGCTGGAGCGCGCACGCCGAGGGGTCCGCCCTGATCTCGTTCGGCGGCACGAAGGTGCTGTGCACGGCATCCTTCACGGGGGGCGTGCCCCGCTGGCTGACCGGCAAGGGCAAGGGGTGGGTGACGGCGGAGTACGCGATGCTGCCGCGCGCCACCAACTCGCGCAACGACCGGGAGGCCGTCAAGGGCAAGATCGGCGGGCGCACCCACGAGATCTCGCGTCTGATCGGCCGTGCGCTCCGCGCCGTCGTCGACACCAAGGCGCTCGGTGAGAACACCATCGTCATCGACTGCGACGTGCTGCAGGCCGACGGCGGCACGCGCACCGCCGCGATCACCGGCGCCTACGTCGCCCTGGCCGACGCGGTCGAGTGGGGCCGCGCGAAGGGTCTCGTCGGCAAGAACGCGAAGGTGCTGCTCGACTCCGTCGCCGCCGTGTCGGTGGGCATCATCGACGGCGAGCCGATGCTCGACCTGGCCTACGTCGAGGACGTCCGCGCCGAGACCGACATGAACGTCGTCGTCACGGGTCGCGGTCTGTTCGTCGAGGTGCAGGGCACCGCCGAAGGGGCCCCGTTCGACAAGCGCGAGCTCGACGCCCTGCTCGAGCTGGGCGTCGCCGGCTGCGCCGACCTCCGCGACGCCCAGACCGAGGTGCTCGCCTCGTGACCGGCGTCCCGAACTCCTCCACGGCGGACGCCGGACCCCGCCGTATCGTCTTGGCGACCCACAACCCGCACAAGGTGGAGGAGTTCGGCGCGATCGTCGCGCGCGTGCGCCCCGATCTGGAGGTCATCAGCTACGACGGTCCGGAACCCGTCGAAGACGGCGTCACCTTCGCCGCGAACGCGCTCATCAAGGCGCGAGCCGCCGCGGCCCACACCGGGCTTCCCGCGCTGGCCGACGATTCCGGCGTCTGCGTCGACGTGCTCGGCGGCGCCCCCGGCGTCTTCTCCGCGTACTGGGCCGGGCACCGCAAGGATGCCCGCGCCAACCTCGAGCTGCTGCTGGACCAGCTCTCCGACATCGCCGACCCGCACCGGACGGCCCAGTTCGTTTCGACCATCGCCCTCGTGGTGCCCGGGCCCGACGGCCGCATCCTGCACGAGGAGACGGTCGAGGGCGTCTGGCCGGGCCGGCTCGCGACGGCGCCCTCCGGCGACGGCGGGTTCGGCTACGACCCGATCTTCCTGCCCGACGACCAGCAGGGGCGGACGGCCGCCGACCTGTCGGCGGAGGAGAAGAACGCGGCCTCGCACCGCGCCCGCGCGTTCGTCGCGCTCGCGCCGCTGCTGAGCGCGCTGGAGCGATAACCGCTTTCATTCCCGACTAGTGCGCGAGCGGGTGCGCGGGCGGCGCCGCGGCTTAGCCTCGTTCTATGCACGATCACGCACCCACCGGCATCCGGGACTCGAGCAATCGGCGACTGCTGACGATCTCGCTGTGTCTGACGGCCGGAGTGATGCTCGTCCAGATCGTCGGCGCCCTGCTGACCGGATCGCTCGCCCTTCTGGCCGACGCGGCACACATGTTCACCGACTCGTCGGCGCTGGTGATCGCCCTCATCGCCTCGGCGGTCGCCGGGCGACCGGCCGACGATCGCAACACCTACGGCTATCAGCGCGCCGAGGTCTTCGGCGCCCTCGTGAACGCGCTGATCCTCATCGCCCTCATGGTGTGGATCGCCGTCGAAGCGGTCCAGCGTCTCGTCGGACCGACCGAGGTCGAGGTGGCGGGAGGGCTGATGCTCCTCGTGGCCGCGGTGGGTCTCGTCGCCAACGCCGTGTCGATGTACCTGCTCAGCGCGGCGCAGAAGCGCAGCATCAACGTGCGCGGCGCCTACATCGAGGTGCTCGGCGACCTCATCGGCTCGGCGCTCGTGATCGTCGCGGCCGTCGTCATCTGGACGACGGGCTGGATGCCGGCCGACGCCCTCGCCTCGCTGCTCATCGCGGTGATGATCCTGCCCCGCGCCGTCGGACTCCTGCGCGAGGTGTTCTCCGTGCTCGGCGAGCGGGCGCCGCACGGCACCGCCGTGGCGGACATCCGCGACCACATCCTCGGCGAGCCGGGCGTCGTCGACGTGCACGACGTGCACGTGTGGCAGCTGACGCGCGGCGCCCCCGTCTTCACCGCGCACGTCGTCGTCGCGGACGACGTGCTCGCCGGTGACGCCGGTGGTGCGGGGGCGCTGCTGTCGCGTCTGCAGAGCTGCCTGTCGCGTCACTTCGATGTCGAGCACTCCACGTTCCAGCTCGAGCCGGCCGGGCACCGCGAGCACGACGCGCACGTGTAGCGACGAAGCCCGCCCGGCGACTGTGCGACGATGCAGGGCATGGACGATGCCGACCTCCGCGAACTCTCCCTGCTGCGCACACGCGCGTACGGACCGGATGCCGACATCGAGCGCGATCCGGACGCGCTGGCCCGCCTGCGGGCGCTGGAGGAACGGCGCCGCACGCAGGCCCCGGTGACGCCTGCGCCCGCGGCCACGCCTGCGCCGGGCGCGGGCGTCGAGACCGCCCCGGAGGACGGCGGCGCGCCGTCTCCACGCCCGACGGAAGCGCCCGCGGCGATGCCGCCCCGCATCGGACGTGCGCTGGCGATCGGATGGGCGGCGTCGATCGCGGTGGTGGCCGTCGTGGTGGGTGCGCTCGTCTTCGGTCTGGCCTCCCTCCGTCCGGTGTCACCGGTCACGGGTGCGCGGCAGGTCGCGAGCCTGGACGAGCCGTTGACCAGTCCGCCGGCGGCGATGCCGTGGTTCGGCGAATCCGAGGACAGCTCCGCCTACGCGTTCTCCGGGCTCGTGGTGGTCGCCGTCGCGCGTGACGTGCTGGATTCCTCGGGCGAGTGTCTGATCGTGACGCCGCGGGTCCCGGCCGCCGACGGATCGCGGTTCGGGACCAGCGGCTGCGGCGCGGGGCCGTTTCACCCGACCGTCGCGCTGCTCGTCGCCGATGACAGCCCCGAGGAGCTGCGCGCCGCCTTCCCGGTGGGCACCGCGCTGCAGTTCGTGTGGGACGGGGACGCCGTCGCCGTCTTCGCGGCCGACCCGCAGGGTCCGACCGCCGCGCCGGCCTGAGCTCAGTCTTCCCGGCGCACGTCTGCGGGATCCACATCCGGACGCAGACCGCGCCACCGGGCGTGGCGCAGGGTGCCGCTCGGCGTGAACTCCGCGTACTCCACCTCGCCGACGAGCTCCGGCCGCACCCACAGCGCATCGGAGGCGTCCGCGACCGGCACGCCGAGCAGGGGCGAGGAGTCGGTGCGCAGCGGCTCGAGCAGTGCCGCGAGCCGGCTCAGCTCGCGGTCGCCGAATCCGGTGCCGACGCGTCCGACGTAGTGCAGGCCGTCCTCGTCGGGGATGCCGAGCAGCAGCGATCCGATACTGCCGCGCCGTCCCCCTTTCCCGGGGCGGATGCCACCGATCACGACCTCCTGCATGGCCGTCAGCTTGACCTTGAGCCACTCCTCGGATCGGGCTCCGCGACGGTAGGGAGACCGAGGGTCCTTGACGACCACACCCTCCAGGTGCAGCTCCGCAGCGGCCGCCAGCGCATCGGAGACGTCGTCCGCGACCGGCGGCACGGCGACGGCGGCGATGGCGTCGGCCGCGATCGTCTCGAGGATCTCGCGGCGTTCGCGCAGGGGACGCCCGGTGACGTCCTCGTCGCCGACGCGCAGCACGTCGAAGAGGAAGTAGTCGACGGGGATGCGCTGCGCCTCCCGCGCGATCTCCGGCGCCGAGGTCAGGTGCATGCGCGACTGCAGCCGCGTGAAGCTCGGGCGGCCCGCGGCATCCCGGGCGACGATCTCGCCGTCGACGACCGCCGGGCGGGGGCCGAAGCCGACGTCTCCGGAGGTGAGTTCGGGGTAGCGGTCGGTGATGTCGGCGCCGCTGCGCGCTCGCAACCGCAGGCGGCTGCCGTCCCACGTGCCGACGGCGCGGATGCCGTCCCACTTGAACTCGACCCAGGGGAGGTCGCCCCACCTTCGCGCGGCCGCCGCGGCGAGCGCCGGCGTCGTCGACACCGCGAGCATCGGGGCGTCGGGCCCGCTCGCCGTTCGCGCGGGCGCACGATGCCCGGCGTGCGCGGCGCGGACCGGCGGCGTCGCGGCATCCTTCGTACGGTGCAGGAGCCACTGGGACTTCTCACCCGAGCCGGCCGTGCGGATCAGGGCGATCCGCACCCGTCCGAGCGGGCCGTCCGGCCGGCCGGAGAGGGTCGCGATCACCTCGTCGTCGCGCCACTTCTCCACCGTGAACGTGCCGGTGTCCCAGACGGTCATCGTTCCCGCGCCGTACTCTCCGGCGGGGATCTCGCCGGCGAAGGTGAGGTACTCGAGGGGGTGCGGCTCGGTCATGACCGCGAGGTGGTTGCGATCGGGGGTCGCCGGGATGCCGCGCGGCACGGCCCAGCTGACGAGCACCCCGTCGTGCTCCAACCGGAGGTCGAAGTGCAGACGCGACGCGTGATGCTCCTGGATCACGAACCGCCACGAGTCGTGCGAGCCGCTACGCGCCGCCGGGCCGGGGTGTGGCGGCTCGGCCAGGGCGTGTCGGTTCGCGGGCGCGGGGAAGGGTTCGGGCGTGGCGGAGGGGGTGCGCTTCGCCAAGTAGGAGGTGAGGGGATCGGGGGAGACGGGCGCCAGGGGCGCGAGCAGGTCGCCGTCGGAGGCGGCGCGGGCGAGCACCTCGTCGAGCAGCAGGTGCCGCAGGTCGGGATCGTCGAGCTCGGCCCAGGTGCGGGGGGCGGCGACCGTCGGCTCCGCGCGTCCGCGGAGTGAGTAGGGCGCGATCGTGGTCTTGGCGGCGTTGTTCTGGCTCCAGTCGACGAACACCTTGCCGGGGCGCGCATTCTTGCTCATCGCGCTAACGACGAGATCAGGATCGTCGGCTTCCAACGCGCGTGCCAGCTCGCGCGCGAACGCCGAGATCTCGTCGCTCGTGCGCGTCGCGTCCAGGGGTGCGTACAGGTGGAGGCCCTTCGACCCGCTGGTCACCGGCAGCGGGTCCATGCCCATGTCCGCCAGGATGCCGCGGGCCCGGCGGGCCACCTCGGCGCACTCGGGGAGCCCGACGCCGGGTCCCGGGTCGAGGTCGAGCACGAGCCGGTCGGGCGATCCGCGGCCGCCGCCGTCGAAGCGCCATTGCGGCGTGTGCAGCTCGAGGCTCGCGACCTGCGCGAGGTACACCAGACCCGCGACGTCGTCGATCAGCGGGTAGTCCTTGGCTCCGCCGGAGTGATCGATCGCGCGGCGTCGGAGCCAGTCGGGTGCGCCGGCCTCCAGGTCTTTCGCGAAGAAGGGGGGCTCGCCGGTGCCGTCGGGCCACCGCAGCCGCGTGACGGGTCGGCCCGCGAGATGGGGGAGCAGGAGCGGAGCGATACGCGAGTAGTAGTCGATGACCTCGGCCTTGGTGGTGCCGGTCGCGGGGTACAGCACTTTGTCGAGGTTGCTCAGCCGGAGGCGTCGTCCGCCGACCTCGACGACCTGTGCTGCCTGTGCCATGGCGCCAGGGTAGCGGCCAGCCCCTGGCGAACCGGTGCAGGAGCCGGTTTGATGGGCCCATGAGATCGATCTGGAAGGGCGCGCTCACCTTCGGGCTCGTCAACGTGCCGGTGAAGGTGTACTCGGCCATCGAAGACCACGACGTGCCGCTGCATCAGGTGCACGCGGCCGACGGCGGACGCATCCGGTATCAGCGCATCTGCGAGCTCGACGGCGAGGTGGTGCCCTACGCCGACATCGACAAGGCGTACGACGACGGCGACCGCACCGTGGTGCTGACCGCCGAAGACCTCGCCTCGCTCCCGGCGGAGCGCAGTCGCGAGATCGAGGTCGTCGAGTTCGTCCCCAGCGACCAGATCGATCTGCTCACGCTCGACCGGCCCTATTACCTGGAGCCCGACTCCGCCTCGCCGAAGGCCTACGTGCTCCTGCGCAAGACCCTCGAGCAGACCGATCGCACGGCGGTGGTGCGCTTCTCCCTGCGCCAGAAGACGCGTCTCGCCGCGCTCCGGGTGCGGGGAGACGTCCTCGTGCTGCAGACGCTGCTCTGGGCCGACGAGGTGCGGGAAGCCTCGTTCCCGGCGCTGGATGAGCCGGTCAAGATCTCCGACAAGGAGCTCGAGCTGTCGGCATCCCTCGTGGAGAGCTTCTCGTCGGACTTCGACCCCGCGCAGTTCGTCGACGAGTACCAGCAGGAGCTGCGGACCCTGATCGACGCCAAGCTCGAGAAGGGCGACGCGCTCGATACGTCCGAGACGTTCGGCGAGAAGGCCGAGAAGGATGCCGGGGGCGAGGTCATCGACCTGATGGCGGCGCTGAAGGCCAGCGTGGAACGCAGCCGGGCCGCCCGTGCGGAGAACGAGAAGGTGGCCTCGCCCAAGAAGGGCAAGGCCACCAAGGCGTCGTGACTCAGGCTGCGGGCGTGCCGTCCTCGAGAGGCTCGACGGTCTCGGGCGCGAGGCCGGCGGCCTGCTCCTTCTTGACCTTGCGACGCTCGGAGAAGTAGTGCCACACGGTCACCAGGGCCGTGCCGCCGACGGCGGCGAGCAGGATGAGGTCGATGTAGTTCTCGACGAACGTGGCCACCGGCGGGATGAAGCCGATGAGGTAGCCGAACATCGTGAGGCCGAAGCCCCAGAGGACCGCACCGATGAGGTTGTAGAGCGAGTACTTGCGCCATGGCATGTGGCCGACGCCCGCCGCCACCGGGGCGAACGTCCGGACGATCGGCACGAAGCGGGCGAGGATGACGGTGAGGCCGCCGTAGCGCTCGAAGAACGCGTTGGTGCGCTCGACGTTCTTGCGGCTGAAGAGGCCGGAGTCCTTGCGTTCGAACACGGCGGGTCCGCCCTTGTGCCCGATGTAATAGCCGAGCTCGCCGCCGACGAAGGCCGCGAGGCCGATCAGCAGCGCCACCCACCAGACGCTGATGCCGAAGATCCCGTGCGGCAGCGTCGGCGTCGAGTGCGACAGCAGGCCCGAGATCACCAGCAGCGTGTCGCCGGGGAGCAGGAAGCCGACGAGCAGACCCGTCTCGGCGAAGACGATGAAGCACACCACCAGCAGGGCCCACGGGCCCGCGTTCTGGATGATGGCCGCAGGATCGAGCCAGGGGATGAGGGCGAGAGCGTGCACAGGGTTCCCGTCGGTAGATCGGCGGTGGAAGGTCGCTCAGGAGAGCGGTCGCGGTCAGTCTACCGGCGCGGTTCCCGAGTGATTGCGGTGAATCGGCTGATCAGACCGGCCGCTCTGCGGCGACGTCGTCCGTGCGGAAGGTGGGACTTGAACCCACACGCCCGAAGGCACAGGAACCTAAATCCTGCGTGTCTGCCGATTTCACCACTCCCGCGCGGCGACCAGTCTATCCAGTGGTCTCGACCGACTCCGGAGCGGATACCGTCGACGCGGCTGCCAGACGGGGACGGCCGCCGATGATCCAGTAACCCAGACCGACGACGATCCCGCCGCCGACGAGGTTACCCAGGCCCACCCAGAGCATGTTGTTGGCGAAGAGGCCCCACGTGAAGTGCGGGTCGCCGCTGAACAGGCCGATGCCGTACGTGGTCATGTTCGCGACGACGTGCTCGAAACCCGAGCTGATGAAAGCGAGGATCGCGGCGAAGATCAGGAGGATCTTTGCGACGTCGGAGCGCACGCGTGCACACATCCAGATCGCAAGGCACACGAGCACGTTGCAGAGGATGCCGCGGACGAACAGCTGCAGGGGTCCTTCCTCCGCCTTGGCGGCGAGCATGTCGGCGATCATCTTGCCGGCGGGCGCGTTGGCGTGCAGCACGCCCGAGGCGACGATGAGCGCGGCGAAGAGGAGGGCGCCGACGAGGTTGGCGAGGAAGGTGGCCGCCATGGTGCCGATCGCACGCCACCAGCCGACGGCTCCCATGAGGGCGCCCTGGGGGAGGATCATCATCGCGCTCGTGAGCAGGTCGGCCCCGGCGAAGACCACGAGGGTCAGGGCGACGCCGAACACGACGCCGGCGACCAGCTTGGCGAGGCCATCGCCCGCTGCCAGGAGGGGGCCGGCGGTGGCGACCATGAGGACGACGCCGATTCCGATGTAGGCGCCGGCCAGCATGCCGGAAACGGCGAAACGCCCGGGGGAGAGGACGCCGTCCGCCTTATGGACGGCCGCGTCGGCCTGCGCCTGAAGGGTCTCGGGAATCGTGAGCACGAAGAAATCGTACTCTGTGGTCAGACCACAACACAAGCAGGGCGCCGCGGCGGAGGATCCGCCCGCCCGCCGGCGGAGGAATCAGTGCGCGGCGTCGTACGCCTCCAGCAGGGACTTCGCCACTCGTCCGCGCGTGCTCACGGTGTGGCCGTTGGAGCGCGCCCAGGCGCGGACGGCCTCCAGATCGCGCGTGCGCGCTGCGGGAGCGGCGCGCCGCGCCGGCGCCGCGCCGAACGAGCGCACCCGTCGGGCCTTGTCGATGTAGGGGGCGAGGAAGTCATCCAGCTTCGTCGCATTCTGCCTCGACAGATCGATTTCGTACGCCTGCCCGCCGTAGCTGAATTGAATGCTGACGGAGTCCTCTTCGGGAATCTCCTCGCCGGTGAGATCGTCCACCACGATATACGTCTTGATTTCTCTGCGTGCCATGGCCGAGAGATTACCGCACCTTTTCCTGTTTTTCGACAGGGTTGTTTCTTTTCTGCTGCAACGGTAAAGGGCGGGGTTTCTTTTCTCTTGCCGCCCGTCCTCGGCATTCCGCGCGACGGCGCGGGAGCGCTGTGGATAGTCTCGGCGCGCCGGCCCTCGTCGATGTGAGGATGCCGCCATGACCCCCTCCGCATCCGCCCCCACGTCCGTCGCGCCGGAGGGAACGATCTCGGCGGCGTCGACGATGGTGCTGCGCGCGATCGCCGACCGGGTGCGCGACCGCCTGCGCGATGAGCAGGCCGACCCGCTGCGGCATCCCGATCGCGCCGCGCAGCTGGCGACCGCGGAGGTGAGACACCACAATGACTACGCCCTCGCACGGGGACTGGAGTTCGTCGACGACGAGGACGCGGCGGTGCGCGCGGTGCTCGCGCGCGTCACCGGCTACGGTCCGTTGCAGGTGCTCCTGGATGATCCGCAGGTCGAGGAGATCTGGATCAACGGCCCGGGCGCCGTCTTCGCGGCCCGAGCGGGGCGAAGCGAGCGCGTGGCGATGCGACTGACCGACGAGGCGGTGCGCGATGTGGTCGAGAAGATGCTGCACGCCACCGGGCGCCGAGTCGATCTCAGCCAGCCGTTCGTCGACGCCTCGCTCCCGGACGGGAGTCGACTGCACGTCGTGATTCCGGATATCACGCGCGCGCATTTCGCCGTGAACATCCGCAAATTCCTGCCGGCTCGGCGCTCCCTCGACGATCTCGTCCGCGCCGGATCGCTTCCCCTCGGCGTGGCCGACCTGTTGCGCGACGCGATGACCGGCGGTCGCAACGTGCTCGTCTCCGGCGCCACGCACGCGGGGAAGACGACGCTGCTCGCCGCGCTCATCGGCGCGTGCGCGCCTGAGCAGCGGATCATCACCGTGGAGGAGACCTTCGAGCTCTCCGTGACGGCTCCCGACATCGTCGCGTTGCAGGGGCGCCAGCCGAGTCTGGAGGGCACCGGCTCCGTGAGCCTGCGGCGGCTGGTCAAGGAGGCGCTGCGCATGCGCCCCGATCGCCTCATCGTCGGCGAGGTCCGCGATGCCGAAGCCCTCGATCTCCTGCTCGCCCTGCACACGGGCGTTCCCGGAGCCGCGACGATCCACGCCAACTCGGCGGCCGACGCCCTCGCACGCCTGGCGACGCTGCCCCTGCTGGCCGGGCGCAACATCGATGCCGCGTTCGTCCAGCCCGCGATCGCGACGGGTGTGGACCTCGTCGTGCACTGTCGCCGGGCGCCCGACGGCGAACGGTTCGTCGAAGAGATCATCGAGACGACCGGAGCGGTCTCGGCGGGGGTGGTGGAGACGCACGTGCTCTACCGCGGGGCGCGCGCATGACCGTCTTCTGGGGTGCGCTCCTGGCGGCGGGCCTGCTGCTCGCGCTGTCGCCCTGGCTGTGGCCGCTGACCGCCCGCGCGGAGCGCGCCGGCTCCGAGGGGCCGATCGCCCGGCTGCTGCAGGAAGCGGGCTTCGCGCACGCCTCGGCGAGCCGTCCCGTGCTCATCGGCGCCGTCCTCGCCGCCGTCGGCGCGTCGCTCGCGTGGGTGATCACGGGGCTGGGCGCCGTGGCTCTCGTCGCCGCAGTCGCCGCCGGCGCGGCGCCGTTCTCCTGGCTGCGGGCGCGGGTGCGCCGACTGCGGCGCTCACGTCGCGCGCTCTGGTCGGACGTCTGCGACCTGCTGATCTCCTCGGCGCGCGCCGGCACCTCGCTGCCGGATGCCGTGTCCGCCCTCGCCGTGAACGGACCCCCGCCGCTGCGACCGGCGTTCGAGCGGTTCCGCGCCGACATGGCGGCATCGGGACACTTCGATTCCAGCGCCCGGCGGTTGAAAGCGGCACTGGGCGATCCCGTCGCCGATCGCATCATCGAGACGCTGCGGATGGCACGGCGAGTGGGAGGCACGGAGCTCACCGGCGTGCTGCGCGCACTCTCGGCATCCGTGCGTGCCGACGCCACGCTCCGCGCCGAGGTCGAGGCGCGTCAGTCGTGGGTGCGCGGCGCGGCCGTCGTCGGTGTCGTCGCGCCGTGGATCGTGCTCGGCCTGCTCGCCCTGCGGCCCGAGGGAGCAACCGCCTACGGCAGTGCGGCGGGGATCGCGGTCGTCATCGGCGGTGCGGTGGTGTCGGTGGGCGCGTACCGGCTCACCCTCCGCATCGGGCGCCTCCCCGAGCCCCGGCGGTGGTTCGCATGAACGTCGTCAGCCTCGCGGCATCCGCGGTGATCCTCGGCGCCGCGCTCGGCACGGGGCTGTTGCTGGCGCTCGGGCGGCTGCCCCGGTGGGCGGCCCCGTCGTTGACGAGGCGTGTCGCGCCCTATCTCCGCGACATCGCCGATCCGCGCGGTCTCACGCCGCTTCCCTCCACCACGGTCGCCTCTCCCTGGCGGCTCACCCGCGACCGCCTCGCCTCGACCTGGGTGGGCGTGGGCGGAGCAGGCACCGTCGCCCGCCGCCTGCGACAGGCCGGATGGGCGCAGGACGTCGTCGCCTTCCGTGCGACCCAGCTCGGTTGGGCCGTCGGTGGCCTCGCGATCGGCGCCGCCGTCGTGGTGATGCTGTCGGTCGTGGGACGCGGCGCGCCGGCTCTCGCCCTGATGCCGCCGCTACTGGCCGCCGCGGGCATCGTCGGATGCGACAACCGCCTCAGCCGGGCGGCGCGCGCGCGGATCACGCGTGTCGAGGAGGAGCTGCCGACGGTGCTGGAGTTCCTGGCCCTGTGTCTGGCCGCCGGTGAGGGCCTGCGCGATGCCCTGCGGCGCGTCGGCGAGGTGGGGTCGGGCGTGCTCACGGCCGAACTGCGCGGGGCGATGCTTGCCAGCGGCACCGGGTCGAGCCTGCCCGACGCGCTGCTGGCGGTGTCGAAAGGACTCGACGTGCCCGCGCTCTCGCGCGCGGTCGAGCACCTCGTCGCCGCGATGGACCGCGGGGCCCCGCTCGCGCACGTCCTCCAGGAGCAGGCCGTCGACGCGCGAGAGGACGCCAAACGGGGGCTGCTGGAGATGGCCGGCCGCAAGGAGATCCTCATGCTCCTGCCGCTCGTGTTCCTGATCCTGCCGCTGTCGGTGCTGTTCGCGATCTTCCCGGGCATCGTGATGCTGCGCCTCGGCGTCGGCTGATCGCGTGAGGGGGAGCTGTGGATAATTCCCGCGCCGACGCGCGTATCTCGCGACACTCGAGGCATGGCCGGTTCACAGCGATCCTCTGTCCGCGATCTCGCCGAGGACGAGACGGGAGACGTTCCCGGCTGGGTGCTGGTCACGCTGATGACCGCCGGCCTGGTGGTCGCGATCTGGACGCTCGCCGGGCCCGCGCTGGCCGACCTGTTCGAGCAGGCGCTCAGCCGCGTCTCCGGATTCTGATCGGGGCGCGCGATGCACGCGTTGCGCGATGACGAACGCGGCTCCAGCACCGTGGAGTTCGTTCTCGTCGGAACGCTCCTGACGCTCCTCACCCTCGGTGTGCTGCAGCTCGCGCTCGCCGTCTACGTCCGCAACGTCGTCCACGACGCCGCGGTGGAGGGCGCCTACTTCGGTGCGCTCGCCGACACGGATGCCGCGGCCGGCGCGACCCGCACCGCACAGCTGATCGAGACCGCCGTCGGCGCCGGCATCGCCGCGGAGGTCACCGCCGCCGACACGGAATCGGCCCGCGGCCCGGAGGTCGAGGTGCGCGTCGTCGCGACACTGCCGCTGGTCGGCTTCCTCGGCGTTCCCGCGGGATGGGAGGTGACGGCTCGTGCCCCGCGCGAGAGCTTCGACTGATCCCGCGCGCCGCACCCGGCGTGTGCTGACCGACGAGGGCGGCTCGGCATCCCTGGAGTTCATCACGGTCGGGCTCATCCTGCTCGTTCCCCTCGTCTACCTCATCGTCGCCCTCGGAACCATCCAGTCGCAGGCGCTCGGCGTCGAGACCGCGTCCCGGCAGCTCGCACGCACGATCGCATCGGCGCCCGATGCCGCGACTGCCGAGCTTCGTGCCCAGCGCGTGCGGGAGGCGATCGCCGCCGAGTATGGCATCGATCCGTCGCGCCTCGACGTGCAGGTGCGGTGCTCGACACCCGGTCCGTGCCCGGCGGCGGGGGCGGTGGTGTCGGTGACCGTCGCCACGGAGGTGGCGCTCCCGCTCGTGCCGCCCGTGTTCGGTCTCGACCAGGTGTCCCGCATGCCGGTCACGGCGACGGGGCTCCAGAAGGTCTCGCGTTATGGGGCGCAACCGTGAGAGCGCTCGCTGCGGCCTGCCGCGACGACGAGGGCGGCAGCGTCCTGGTGCTCGCGCTCGGCTACGCCGTGATCGCGATCGTCCTCGTGCTCGTCTGCGTCGACGCGAGCAGCCTCTACCTCGCCCAGAAGCGCCTGGATGCCGCGGCCGACGCCGCTGCTCTCGCCGGTGCCGACGGCTTCACGCTGTCGACCGACGGGGGCGTGCCCGCCGCGCGCCTGACCGACGCCGGCGTGTACGCGCAGGCCGCCGACCTGCTCGCCGCCGTGGGGACGGCGGAGCTGGTCGCGGCATCCGCGCCGGACGGTGTCTCGGCCCGGGTCACCGTGGCCACCACCTGGCATCCACCGGTGCTCACGCTGTTCGTGCCGGACGGATGGCCGCTGCAGGCCACCGCGACGAGCCGCACGGCTCTCAGATAGCGGAGGCGCCCTCCGCGGCGGGCCGGCGGCGCGGCCATGCGGCCCATCCTGGCGGCAGCTCATCGAGAACGCGCTCCGCCGCGGCGAGACGGTCCGGAGGGAGGGTGATCGCGCTCGAGGAGCCCCCGGACGACCCGGTCGGGTATCGCAGCCGGTACCACGCCGTCGATTCGCCGCCCCGGTGATCGACGCTCTCGCTGTAGCCACCGGAGACGATGGCGACGACGTGCTCTTCCAGGTCGTCGGCCTCGCTCTGCCAGGTCGTGTCGCAGGCGTCGCACCCGCACTGAGGGAAGGGGAAGTCGTGCAGCACACCCGCGTGGAGCAACAGCCCGGGGAAGGCGGTGAAGACGAACGTCAGCGGAGCGCAGTCCGGATCCCGCGGACTCATGCGCACCGCACGCGGCACCTCCCAGCTCGGGGGAGCCAGGAGGTCTGCGACGACGCCGTCGCCCTCCTCGATCTCGACGTCGTACGTGTCGCGCAGATGCTCGATGAGGGCCGCTGCGACCGCGTGCAGCGGCGCGTACCGCTCCGGGTGCGCGGTGACGGAGTACGCGTCGTCCGGAGGTGAATCCTCCCACCGCCGGCCGTAGTCGATGACCTCGCCGTCCGCGTCGACGAACACCTGCGGCTCGATCGACGGGCGGACGTAGGCGCTCATGCCGTCATCCTGCCGCAGGCCGCCGCGGGGCGCACTCACCGTTCGCGCGGCACGAACCGGGGCACCCAGCGGATGAAGCCCGCCGCGCCCGCCAGCCCGATCGCACCGATCACGCCGGTGGCCACCGACAGCGACACCGCCGCCGCCACGGCCGACACGAGCAGCGGGGCGATCGCGCCGCCGGCATCCGTGAGCGTGCGCCACGACCCGAGGAACGCCGCCGGATCGTCCTGCGGGGCGACGTCGGCGCCGAGGGTCAGCAGGATGCCGCTCGACAATCCGTTGCCCACGCCGAGCACCGCGGCGAACAATGCGAACCACATCGCCGCCTGCGACAGGTCGTGCGTGAAGGCCAGAGCGAGGAAGCCCGAGCCCATCAGCACCATCGCGGGAAGCGCCGCCCACAGTCGGCCGAACCGGTCCATCACCTGCCCGCTCGCGTAGAAGAGCGCGAAGTCGATCGCGCCCGAGATGCCGACCACGAGCGCGATCGTCTGGGCGTCGAGCCCGATCGACACGCCCCACAGCGGCAGCACCACCTGACGCGCCGAGCGCACCGCCGACAGCGACGCGGCCGCCAGCCCCAGCCGCGACAGCACGCCCCGATAGCGCCACATCGTGCGGAACACCCCGACACGCTCGGGGACGGGGATCGATCCGGTCACGGGCTCGCCGGTGTCCTCCGCGAGCCGGGAGTCGCCGGTGGTGCTCGTCCGGGGCAGCGGCGCGGCATCCTCGGGGTCGGGCCCGAAGACGAGCAGAGCGATCGTGGCGACGAGGCACGCGCCGAAGAACCACACCGTAGAGTGCTCGTCCTGGAAGATCGCGATGAGCGCGGCGGCGATGAAGGGCCCCACGAACATGCCCAGCCGGAACGTGCCTCCCAGCAGCGACAACGCCCGAGCGCGGTACGCCAGGGGTACCCGCGTCGTCATGAACGAGTGGCGCGCGAGGCCGAACGCGGCCGCGCAGAAGCCGATGAGGAACACGGCGGCGGCCAGCACCGGCAGGCTCGGGGCGAACAGCATCCCCGTCACACCGCCGATCGCGAGCACGCCGCCGATGATCATCGTCAGCCGCTCGCCGATGCGGCCCACCGCCCAGCCGGCCGGGATGTTGCCGCACAGCTGGCCGACGACGAGAGCGGATGCCACGAGTGCGGCCGTCGGCACGTCGGCGCCGAGCTGCGCCGCGATCACCGGGAACAGCGGCACCACCGCGCCCTCGCCGAGCGCGAAGAGCACGGTCGGACCGTAGATCATCGGGGCGAGACGCCAGAGCATCGGCCCCATGCCGGGCGCGGACGCGGGGTCGGGCATGCGGGAGCTCACCCGATCCACGTTAGTCTGGAGTGTCATGCTTGATTTCGATCCTTCCGCCGACATCCAGGCGCTGCGTTCCACCTTCTCCGACATCCAGGCGGTGGTCGACGTCGAGGGGCTGCGCGCGGAGATCGCGCGACTGTCGGAGGAAGCCGGCGCCCCCGACCTCTGGGACGACGTCGAGAAGGCGCAGAAGGTCACCAGTGCGCTCAGCCACCGCCAGGCCGACCTCAAGCGCGTCGCCGATGTCGAGCAGCGCCTCGACGACCTCGACGTGCTGGTCGAGCTCGCCCACGAGATGGACGACGAGGACACCGCCGAAGAGGCGCGCCGCGAGATCGCCGCGCTCCAGGACGTCATCGGCCAGCTCGAGGTGCAGACGCTCCTGGACGGCGAGTACGACGACCGTCCCGCCGTCGTGACGATCCGCTCGGGTGCGGGCGGCGACGACGCCACGGACTTCGCCGAGATGCTGCTGCGCATGTACCTGCGCTGGGCCGAGCGGCACAAGTACTCCGTGAAGGTGATGGACACCTCCTACGCCGAGGGCGCGGGCATCAAGTCGGCGACCTTCGAGGTCGACGCGCCCTACGCGTACGGCACCCTCTCGGTCGAGGCGGGAACGCACCGTCTCGCCCGTATCAGCCCGTTCGGCGGCGCCGACAAACGCCAGACGTCCTTCGCCGCGGTCGAGGTCATCCCCGCGCTCGAAGAGGCCGTCGAGGTCGAGGTACCCGAGAACGACATCCGCGTCGACGTGTTCCGCTCGTCCGGCCCCGGCGGACAGTCGGTCAACACCACCGACTCGGCCGTGCGCATCACCCACCTTCCGACCGGCCTCGTCGTCTCGATGCAGAACGAGAAGAGCCAGATCCAGAACCGTGCGGCCGCCATGCGGGTGCTCCAGACCCGTCTGCTCCTCCTCAAGCGCGAGGAGGAGGCAGCCAAGAAGAAGGAGCTCGCCGGCACGATCACGGCGAGCTGGGGCGACCAGATGCGCTCCTACTTCCTCTACGGTCAGCAGCTCGTCAAAGACCTCCGCACCGGCTACGAGGTCGGAAACCCCGCCGTCGTCTTCGACGGCGACCTCGACGGTCTCATCGCCGCCGGCATCCGGTGGCGCAAGCGCAAGGACGCCGACGACTGATCCGCTCCGCGATCACCCGCGGCGTGCAGTCGACACGCGGCGAGTGTCGCACCCGGCATCCGACGGGGGCCGACGTAGGCTCGTCGAGTCATGATCCGGTTCGAGCACGTCACCAAGAAATACCGAGGGACCAGCAAGCCGGCGCTGAGCGACGTCGACTTCGAGGTGCAGCGCGGGGAGTTCGTCTTCCTCGTAGGCGCGTCCGGCTCGGGGAAGTCGTCCTGTCTGCGTCTGATCCTGCGGGAGGACGGCCCGAGCGAAGGCCGCGTCGTCGTGCTCGGTCGCGACCTGAAGACGCTGTCCACGCGCAAGGTCCCCTATTTCCGCCGACACATCGGCTCGGTCTTCCAGGACTTCCGGCTGCTGCCCAACAAGACCGTCTTCCAGAACGTCGCCTTCACGCTGCAGGTCATCGGATCGTCGCGAGGGTTCATCCAGCAGGCGGTGCCCGAGGCGCTGGCCCTCGTCGGCCTCGACGGCAAGGAGAAGCGACTGCCGCACGAGCTCTCCGGCGGTGAGCAGCAGCGCGTCGCGATCGCGCGGGCGATCGTGAACCGCCCGCAGATCCTCCTGGCCGACGAGCCCACCGGCAACCTGGATCCCGCGACCTCCATCGGGATCATGCAGTTGCTCGCACGCATCAACGCCGGCGGCACCACGGTGGTGATGGCGACCCACGAAGCGGGCTTCGTCGATCAGATGAAGCGGCGCGTCATCGAGCTGCGCGGCGGCGTGATGATGCGCGACGACCGTCACGGCGGCTACGGCGACACGTCGTCGCTGCCGTCGCTCACCCCGCAGGCGGAGAAGGGTGCCGCCGCGACCGCGGCGTTCAGCGCCGTGGTCGAGCTGCAGCGCGAGATCGCGCAGGCGCCCGTCGAGCCGGTCCCCGCCCCGCCGACGGTGGATGCCGCGGTATCCGTCCCCGCCGAGCGCACCCCGCCCGTGCAGCGGCCCGCGGCCGACGCCGCCGAGCCGGCCCCCACGACGAGACCGATCGCGATCAACGCCCCGGACGTCGACCTCGGCCAGCTCGGCCTCGGTGACATCGACCTCGGCAGGCTCGGCGTGGCCGATCGCCTCCGCCGCGAGACCGACGAGAACGACGAAGTGGGACCGACCTCATGAGGATGCAGCTGATTCTCGCGGAGGCGCTCACGGGGCTCCGCCGCAACGCGTCGATGGTCATCTCCGTCGTGCTGGTCACGTTCGTCTCGCTGACGTTCGTGGGTGCGGCGATGCTGATGCAGATGCAGATCGGCAAGATGCGCGACTACTGGGTCGATCGCGCGCAGGTGTCGATCCTGATGTGCCGTGACGACTCCACCGCGACGACCTGCGCAGACGGAGCGGCGACCCAGGAGCAGATCGATCAGGTCTCCGAACGGCTGTCGAGCTCGGCTCTCGGCGGCGTGGTCCGCGACGTGCGCTACGAGTCCGCCGACGAGGCCTACCAGAACCTCATCGACCTCTACGGCGACGAGTACAAGGACTACGTCACCCCCGCGCAGCTCGGCGAGACCTACTGGGTCGGGCTGGTCGATCCCGGGAAGGCGGACGTCATCACCGAGGCCTTCCAGGGCATGGACGGCGTCGAGGGCGTCAAGAACCAGATGCAGTACCTCGAACCGCTCTTCTCGGCGCTGACGATCGCGACCTACATCGCGGTCGGCATCGCCGTGCTCATGCTGATCGCCGCGGTCCTGCTCATCGCCACCACGATCCGCCTGTCCGCCTATGCGCGACGGCGGGAGGTGGGAATCATGAGACTCGTCGGCGCCTCGAACAGATTCATCCAGACGCCGTTCATCCTCGAGGGCGTCTTCGCGGCCTTCATCGGGTCGGTGATGGCGGGGGCGGCGATCGTCGTCGGCGTGCACTTCGGTGTGGGGGAGTACCTCAAGGGACGCGTGACCTTCATCACCAACTGGGTGAACATGGGGGATGCCGCGATCGTCATCCCTCTGATCATCGTCATCGGCCTGGTCCTCGCGGCACTGTCCGCGGGCTTCGCGATCCGCCGGTGGCTGCGGGCGTGAGATAGACTGACGGGCTGCCGTGTCCGCGGCATCCCGTCGCATGCGGCGGACCACACGACGAAGGATCAGCCATGCCCAGGGAACGCGGGGAGAAGGTCATCGCGACCAACCGTCGCGCGCACCACGACTACACCATCGAGAAGACGTACGAGGCGGGCCTCGTGCTGACCGGGACCGAGGTGAAGTCGCTGCGTCAGGGGCGGGCCAATTTGACCGACGGATACGCGTACATCGACGGCGGGCAGGCGTTCCTCGACGCGGTCCACATCCCCGAGTATTCGCAGGGTCACTGGACCAACCACGCTTCGAAGCGCACGCGGAAGCTCCTCCTGCACAAGGAGGAGATCGTCAAGCTGTCACACGCCGTCAGCGCGGGCGGGTACACGCTCGTCCCCCTGAAGCTGTACTTCTCCGACGGTCGCGCGAAGGTCGAGATCGCGGTGGCCAAGGGCAAGCGCGAGTACGAGAAGCGCCAGACCATCCGCGAGCGTGAGGACAAGCGCGAAGCCGAGCGGGCGATGCGCAGCCGCAACCTCCGCGGCGAATAGTCGCGGACGGTCGGGCGTTTCGACTCGGCGCTCGGCGCCTCGCTCGACGACCGAGGGCGCGCCCGTTACCGGGCGGTGAAGCGGGCCTCCACCCCGGCGGAGACGACGATCTCCTCGGGGCGGAGCTCGACGGCCGCACCGGCGGAGTCGAACGCGGCGGCCTTCGCCATCATCCGCGGGGCCACGGGCGCGGTCGTCGATCCGAGCAGTCCGAGGTCGGCGATCTCGACCGGGGTGACCTCGTGGCGCCCGATGGCCGCTGCGTAGGCGGCGGCGCGGTCGACGGCGACGGCCACGGCATCCGTCGCGACCTCGCGCTCCAGGCGCGCCCGCGTCGCCGGGGTCAGCTGCCACTCGATCGCGCCCACCTGCAGGCCATCGGTGAGGGCGATGTCGTTCAGCCAGTCCGACAGGTCGGTGGGGTCGATGAAGGTCGCCGTGAACTCGACGGCGGCGTGGTGCACGAGGTCCAGCTGGCGTCCCTCGTTGTTCCACGGACGATCGGCCCACACCGACAGGCGCTGGCTCGACCACTCCGCGAGCGCCCCCGTCGCGGCACGCGCGGCGAGCTCGCCTCGAAGCGGCTCGGCGAGTGCCGAGACGCGCTCGATGACGGCGGTGCGTTCCGGGCCGTCGGCGGTCGCGGTGACGTGCGCGACCGCCCGCTCCGGAAGCACACGGGCATGGCTCTCGCCGCGGACGGTGATCGTGACATCGGTCATGGGGTAAACTGTAATGCTCGGGTGCCTTCGGCATCCGGTGACAACTCCACAGCGTGACAGTGGCTCATTCGCCGCAAGGCACACGGGGCTGATCGGTTTCGACAGCGTCTGTGAATCTGCGAGAAGCGGGCCGAGGATGCAGGGTTATCTCGTAAACGATCTCTGCAAAACTACAAGTGCCGAATCCAAGCGCACTGACTTCGCCCTCGCTGCCTAAGCGAGCCCGATAGTCCGTCAGACCGTGTGTGACCCCGCCACGGACCCTGGCGTCATCTAGGGGTCTTGCTGTGTGACGGCGCCTGGACGTCACGCGGGACTCTTCCCAGGCTGGGCTCGTCGACTTAGGTGTCTGTGACAAAGGTCGGAGCCGAGCAGAACGTCTGCACAGACTGCGCCCGGAGAAGACGCAGTATCTCAGCGTTGGACGGGGGTTCGATTCCCCCCAGCTCCACGACGTCACTGTCACTGCCGAAGGCCCCGGCATCCGTTTCGATGGATGCCGGGGCCTTCGTCGTGGGAGAGCCGGGTGGCCGCGTCGTCAGCCGGCGGTGGCGGGGATGAGCAGCAGGTTCTGCTTCGTGTCGGAGACGGCGACCCAGCCGTCGCCGAACTGATACGTCATGCCGTAGCCGTCGGCATCCGTCGTGAGCGCACGAGCGGAGTCCTGCGTGATGTAGAAGCTGTCGTCGGAGGGCTCGCGGCGCCACCCCTCCTGCACGAGCTGCTCCGCGATCGTCTCCGCCTCGTCCGCGGTGATCGCCGACCAGCCGAACTCGATCAGGTTCCCCGACGCCACCGAGTAGTTCGCCCAGGTGCAGATGAGACCGCCGTCCAGCGCCGAGCTGGGCGGCTGGGTCTCGAACGTGAACGGGGTCTGCTTGAACGTCCATCCCTTGCTCTTGAACTCGGCGAGCGTGTCGGGATCGATCATGCCCTCGCAGCTGTCGGTCGACCCGGAGGACGCCGAGGCGTCCGGCGTCGGCTCTGGAAGGGCCCCGGTGGGGGTGGGCGAGACCGCGTTGCCGGTCGTGGTGGGATCGGCGGCGGACGGCGCGGCGGACGCGCACCCCGTGAGCACCAGCGCCGTGGCGAGGGCCAGAGCCGGAAGGGTGAGGGGCGCGAAGCGAGAACGTGTCATCGGTGGGGGGTCCGATCGGATCAGCGGGCGGCGGGGGAGGCGCCGAGGAGGGTGAGGAAGTCGTCGTGCAGGCGCCCATTGGTCGCCAGGGACGAGCGCGACGCGATCGAGTCGGCGCCGTCGATGTCGGTGAAGCGCCCGCCGGCCTCGTGCACGATCGGCACGAGCGCGGCGATGTCGTACTCCTTCACGCCGAACTCGGCGACGAATTCGAGGCGACCCTCGGCGAGCAGCATGTAGGGCCACGTGTCGCCGTAGCCGCGGTCGCGCCAGACGGCACGGCTGAGGCGCAGCAGGTCGTCGGTTCGACCCACCTCGTCCCACTGGCCGATGGACTGGAAGCTCACGCTCGCATCCGCGACGCTCGCCACGCTCGAGACCCCGAGTCGGCGGCTACCGCCGTCGGGGGTGTTCGTCCACGCGCCGTGTCCGGATGCCGCCCACCAGCGCCGGCCGAGTGCCGGCTGGCTCGCGACGCCGACGCGCGGCACGCCGTCGATCGCGAGCGCAATGAGGGTCGTCCACATCGGGATGCCCTTGAGATAGTTGGCCGTGCCGTCGATCGGGTCGATGATCCACTGCCGCGTCTCGTCGCCCGATGCGCCGTACTCCTCGCCCAGGATGCCGTCATCCGGCCGCTGCGTCGACAGCAGGTCGCGCAGGGCCCGTTCGGTGGCGAGATCCGCCTCGGTCACGTGCGACGCGTCGGCCTTGAGCTGGACGTCGAGGTCGGCGGCGTCGAAGCGCGCCATCGTCACGGCATCCGCCGCGTCGGCGAGTCGCAGCGCGAGCTGCAGGTCGTCGGTGAGGTCACCGTCGAAGGGCGTGCTCCAGGGAGACGCGGTGGCGGGGGAGGTCACACACTCAAGGATACGCGCCGCGGTCGCCTCGATTCGCGGTGAGCCTTTCGGGATGGTAACGTTGTCCCTCGGTTCGCCAGTGATCTTCTCGAGGATGCGGCGGCCGAACGGAACGCACCTCTAGCTCAATCGGCAGAGCAACTGACTCTTAATCAGTGGGTTCTGGGTTCGAGTCCCAGGGGGTGCACCACCGAGACAGTCCCCCGATCGCAAGGTCGGGGGACTGTCTGCGTTGTGACGCCGACGACGGTCGCGACTTACTGACGGCGCCGCGCGTCACGGCGGCGCGAACCGCGTCGGTACGCTCGAACGCATGGGCTTCTCGCCTCTCGGCCTCGTGCTCAGCATCGCTCTGTTCGCGCCCAGCCTCCTGCTCGTACGGTTTCCGCCGCGCCCCGCGCCGACGAGCGTCGGGGTCCCGCGCGGCGTGGTCGCGCTGGAGCGTGTGGGGCAGGTGCTCTGCGTGACGGTGCCGGTCATCACCGTCGGCGGGGATGTGCGCTGGTGGTGGGCCCTGCCGGTGTCGCTGCTGGTCGTCGCCTACTGGGCGCTGTGGATCCGCTTCGTCGCCGGCGGGTGCCGACTGGATCTCCTCTTCGGCCCCGTGTGGGGCGTTCGCGTGCCGATGGCCGTGCTTCCCGTCGCCGCGTTCCTCGCCGGTTCCGTGTGGCTCGCCAATCCCTGGATGGCGGTCGCCGCCGTCGTACTCGCGGCGGGGCACCTCCCGAGCTCGCTGTTCACGGCGCGGTCGCTGTGAGGCGGATGCGTCGGCCCGACGAGGCTGATCAGCGCCGACGCATCCGCCACCACCCTTACGCGGCGTCGCCGACGAGCACCGCGGCGGCCTCCTCCGCGGCATCCGCGTCGTGGGCGTCGATGCGGGCCAGCGCCCGCCGGCCGATCAGGATGGTCGCCGCGGAGATCAGCACTGAGACGGCGGCGAACACGAACGGCACCGAGGCGTTGAACGCGTGCCACAGGGCGGCGGCGATCGGCGGAGCGGCGGCCCCGCCGAGGAAGCGCACGGCGGAGTACGCCGACGACGCCACCGATCGCGGCAGGTCGGTCGCCTCCATCACCGACTCGGTGAGGATCGTGTTCATCAGACCCAGCAGCAGACCGCCGACGATGATGCAGGTCACCAGCCCCGCGGGGGAGGTGACGACGACGGCGGCGACGAGCAGATCGATCGCCAGCAGCGGCAGCACCACCAGCATGGCCGTGCTGCGGGACAGGCGACGCAGCAGGATCGGAGCCACCCACACGCTCGTCACGGCGAGGGCCACGCCCCAGCCGAAGAAGGTCAGACCGATGCCCATCGCGCCGAATCCGAGCGGGAACGGCGAGAAGGCCAGCAGCACGAAGAACCCGATGTTGTAGAACAGCGCCGCGATCGCGAGCACTGCGAGCGCGGGCTGGCGCAGCGCCTGGAACGGCGCCGACAGCTTCACGGGTGTGCGCTTCTCCTCGCCGCCGCGCAGCAGCACGAGCACCGCGATGAAGGCGATCGCCATCAGCGCGACGACACCGAAGAACGGGCCGCGCCAGCTGATCTCACCCAGGATGCCGCCGAGCAGCGGTCCGATCGCGATGCCCAGACCGAGCGCTGCCTCGTACAGGATGATCGCCGCGGCACTGCCGCCCGAGGCTGCGCCGACGATCGTGGCGAGAGCGGTCGAGATGAACAGGGCGTTGCCCAGACCCCATCCGGCGCGGAAACCGATGACGGCGTCGACGCTGCCGGCCAGGGCGCACAGCAGGGCGAACACGACGATGAGCCCGAGGCCGATCAGCAGGGTCGCCTTCGTGCCGATGCGCGACGAGATCCAGCTCGTGACGAGCATCGCCAGGCCGGTGACCACCAGGTAGCTCGTGAACAGCAGCTCGGTCTCGACGGGGCTCGCCTGCAGCGACTCGGCGATGGCGGGAAGGATCGGGTCGACCAGACCGATGCCCATGAAGGCGATCACGCACGCGAACGCGACTGCCCACACCTGCGCGGGCTGACGCCAGATGTTGACGCGGGAGGATGCGGGGGAGGCGCTCATCGGGCGACCTCCGCGACCCGCGTGCGGGCATCGACGATGTCGGCTGCGCGACGGATCGTCGCCCACTCCTGCTCGTCCAGGTCGGCGAAACGCGGCGCGAGGGCGGCGCTCAGCACCCGCAGCCACTCGTCGAGGGCGCTCATCCCGGCATCCGTCGCCGACACGAGAGTGGCGCGCGAGTCGCCCGGGTCGGTGGCGCGCTCGACGAGCCCGGCCTCGGCCATCTGCGTGACCAGCCGCGTCATGCCGGGCTGGGTGACGCGACTGAGCGTCGCGAGATCGCCGATGCGGAGGGGGCCGTTGTCGCGGAGCAGGACGAGGGTCCGCCACTGGGCGGCGGGGGCTTCGGTGCGGGTCTCGAGCGACGCGACGCGGGTGAGCGCGTGCGCGCCGACGAGCAGCCGCAGGATGTCGTCGGTATGTTGCATACCCACAGTATATACCGATGGTATGGAAAGGGGCGGGTTACCGGATCGTGACCACCGGCTCGCCCGCGGTGTTTGACATCGGGGAGAGACCTGAACATGATGGCAGTACCTGAATCGGTTCTCAGGTCTTCCTTCCAATGGTGAAAGGCACGCACATGCGGGTTACGAAGAAGTTGCTCCACGCGAGTTTTGTGGCCGTCGTCGCGACGACGGCCATCGCTCTGTCGGCCTGCGCGCCGCAGGACGGGGCCGCAGGCGGCGGCTCGACCGAGGGCTCCGGCCCGGCCGAGATCACGGTGGGCGTCGTCACCAGCGAGACGGGCCCCCTCGCCAGCTACGGCAAGCAGTACCTCGACGGCTTCAAGGCCGGGCTCGACTATGCGACCGACGGCTCGAACGAGGTCGACGGCACGAAGATCACCGTCGACTACCGCGACGACGCGGGCGACCCCGACACCGCCGTCGGCGCGGTCAAGGAGCTCATCGGCCAGGGTGTCACCCTCCTCGCCGGCAGCGCCTCGTCGGGCGTCGCCGCCGCGGTGGCAGAGCAGGCCGGTCAGAACAAGGTGCTCTTCATCTCGGGCCCCGCCGCCGCCGATGCGCTCACCGGCGTCAACGCCTACACGTTCCGCAGCGGTCGGCAGTCGGCGCAGGACGTCGCCACGGCCGGCACGTTCCTCGGCGACCTCAACGGCAAGACCGTCACCGTGTTCGCGCAGAACACCGCGTTCGGCAAGGGCAACGAGGCGGCCGTCCAGGCGATCCTCGGGGCGAAGGGCGCGACCGTGAACAGCGTGCTCGTCGCCGAGGACGTCACCGAGTTCACACCGTTCGCGCAGCAGGTGCTCGCCGCGAAGCCCGACCTCGTCTTCGTCGCGTGGGCCGGCGCCACCTCGGGGGCGATGTGGCAGGCGATGAGCCAGCAGGGCGTGCTCGACGCCGTCCCCGTCGTCACGGGCCTCGGCGACTCCGCCACCTTCGGGGCGTACGGCGCGGCATCCGAGAAGATCAAGTTCCTCAACTACTACTTCCCTGGCGCGCCCGACAACGAGGTCAACACCGCCATGGTCGACGCGGTGACCACGGCCGGGGGCACTCCCGACCTGTTCACCCCCGACGGCTTCAACGCGGCCCTGATGGTCGTGCAGGCGGTCAAGGAGGGCAAGGGTGACGTCGAGGCGATGGTCAAGAGCCTCGAGGGCTTCACCTTCCAGGGCCCCAAGGGCTCGCTGACCGTGCGTGCCGGCGATCACGCGCTGATCCAGGACATGTACCAGGTCAAGCTCGTCGCGTCCGGCGGAAGCTTCGCTCCCGAACTGGTCGACACCGTCCCCGCGGACGAGGTCGCACCGGCCGAGAAGTGACCGGAACGAAGCGAGGCGCACCCGCATGAGCACCCCCGTCCCGTCCGCGCTGTCGATCGAAGGCCTCGGCCTGCAGATCGGCGGAGCCACCATCCTGGAAGACGTCGACCTCGACATCGCGCCCGGCAGCACCGTCGGCGTGATCGGTCCGAACGGCGCCGGCAAGACCACGCTGTTCAACGTGATCTCCGGCGTCATCCGGCCCACCTCCGGTCGCATCCTGATGGATGGCGTCGACATCACCCGCGCGTCGGTTCCCCAGCGCGCGCGGGCGGGACTGGGGCGCACGTTCCAGACCTCGAGCCTGTTCCCACGCCTGAGCGTGCTGGAGAACGTACGCCTCGCCGCGCAGGTCGGTCTCGGCGGCAACTACTCGCTGCTGCGGTTTCCCCGCCGGACGGATGCCGCGACCGCCCTCGCCCTCGAGCAGCTCGTCAAGGTGGGTCTCACCCACAAGCTCGACACCGCCGCCGGCGACATCTCGCACGGCGACAAGCGCAAGCTCGAGATCGCGGTGCTGCTGGCCACCGAGGCGAAGATCGTGCTGCTCGACGAGCCGATGGCGGGTGTCGCGTCGGGCGATGTCGCGGGACTCGTGGACACGATCCGCGCGATGCAGGATGCCACGGGCTGCACGGTGCTGATGGTGGAACACCACATCGACGTGCTCATGGGTTTCGTGCAGAAGGTCGCCGTCATGTATTCCGGGTCGATCATCGCGTTCGACGCGCCCCAGCAGATCATGGAGAACCCCGTGGTGCAGAGCGCCTACCTCGGCCGCACCGGAGAGCCGACGCAGGAGTCGGCCGCATGAGCGCACCGATCCTCACCGTCTCGCACCTGTCGGCATCCATCGCCGGGCAGCAGGTCGTCGAGGACGTGTCCTTCCAGGTCCCGGCGACGGGCATCACCGCCGTCCTGGGCCGCAACGGCGTCGGCAAGACCTCGACGATCCGCGGCATCCTGGGTCTCATCTCGCGTCGCGGCGAGGTGACGCTCGCGGGAGAGCGCATCGACACCCTTCCGACGTATCGCATCGTCCAGCGCGGCGTCGGCTACGTGCCCGAAGACCGGGAGGTGTTCGCCGCTCTCACGGTCGCGGAGAACCTCGCCCTCGCCGAGCGCGACAAGAACCCACGACGCGAGTTCGTCGCGGAGCTCTTCCCCGACCTCGTCGCCCGCCGCGGCCAGCTCGCCGGCACCCTGTCCGGAGGGCAGCAGCAGATGGTGTCGGTGGCCCGCGCGCTGCTCAACGAGAGCCGGATCCTGCTCGTCGACGAGCCGACCAAGGGTCTCGCCCCGAAGATCGTCGGGGAGGTCGCCCAGGCGCTCCAGGAGGCCGCCAAGATCGTCCCGATCCTGCTCGTCGAGCAGAACCTCGACGTCGTCCGCCGCCTCGCCGACGACGCGATCGTCATCGCGGGCGGCCGTGTCGTGCACACCGGAAAGGCCCGCGAGATCCTGGACGACGACGCCCTCACCACCCGCCTCCTCGGCGTCAGCGCGGAGGCCCACGCATGAGCAGCATTGTCCTCATCCTGCTGACCGGTATCGGACTCGGCGCCCTCTACTTCCTCGTCGCGTCGGGGCTCAGCCTCATCTACGGGCTCATGCACGTGCTCAACTTCGCCCACGGCGCGTTCCTCACGCTCAGCGCCTTCATCGGCTGGCAGGTCGCGCAGGCGCTCGGCACCGCCTCGTGGGGCTCGTTCGTCGTCTCGATCCTCGTCGGCGCGCTGGTGGGAGCGGTGTTCGCCACGCTGACCGAGCTGGTGCTCATCCGGCCGCTGTACGAACGCCACATCGAACAGGTGCTCGTCACCGTCGGCCTCTCCTTCGCCGCGGTCGCGCTGTTCGAGGGCATCTGGGGGACGGATGCCGTGAACATCGCGGGTCCCGCCTGGCTCAAGGAGACCACCGAGATCCTCGGCGCCCGCATCCCGAACACCTATTGGGTGCTCATGCTCGCCGCCGCCCTCGTGTTGATCGCCCTGGTGCTGTTCCTGAAGAAGACGCGGTACGGCATGATCATCCGCGCGGGGGTCGAGAACCGATCGATGGTCACCGCGCTCGGCATCGACGTGCGCCGGAGCTTCACGCTCGTGTTCGCGATCGGAGGCGCGGCGGCCGGCATCGGCGGCGTGCTCGCGATGCACTACACGACGTTCGTCTCGGCCCACCTCGGCGCGACGCTCCTGATCTTCGCCTTCATCGTCACGGTCATCGGCGGGCTCGGCTCGCTGACGGGGGCGGCGATCGCCTCGGTGCTGGTGGCCGTGCTCCAGCAGTTCGCCAACGTGTACCTCAGCGGCACAGGCGACTTCATCGTCGTCGTGCTGCTGGCCGTCGTGCTCCTCGTGCGACCCACCGGCCTCATGGGGAGGAAAGCATGACCGTCACCACCGGGGTCCCCACCCTCATCCCGGGCCGACGTGGCGCCGCCCTGCCCTTCGTCGTCGGCGCCGCCCTCGTCGTGGTCATGGCCGTGCTGCCGCTGCTGAACATCTCGATCCCCGGCATCCTCCCCGGCGCCACCTACACACCCGGCACGCTCGCACTGCTGTCGCTGTGCATGGTGTTCGCCGCGCTCGCGCTGTCGTACAACCTGCTGCTGGGGACCTCCGGGATGCTGTCGTTCGGTCATGCGCTGTACTTCGGTGCCGGCGCCTACGGGCTGGGCCTCGCGCTGAAGCTGGTCGGTGTGCCGCTGTGGCCCGGGGTGCTCATCGCGCTCGTGGGCGGTCTCGCCATCGCCGCGTTCACCGGCGCGATCTCGATGCGGGTGTCCGGCATCCCGTTCGCGATGGTGACGCTCGCGTTCGCCCAGGCGGGATCGGTGCTCGTCCGCCGCAATCAGGACGTCACGGGCGGTGAGGAGGGGCTGCGTCTGCCCGTCGACCAGATCCCCGCGTGGCTCGTCGGCGTGTCGAACACCCGCAACCTCTACTGGGTGACCCTCGTCGTGCTGGTGATCGTGTACCTCGTGGTGCTGTGGGTCGATCGGTCGCGGCTCGGCCACCTGGCCCAGGCGACGCGCGAGAACGAGCTGCGCGTGCAGGTGCTCGGCCTGCGCCCCTACGCCGCGAAGCTGCTCGTGTTCGTCGCCGCGGCGCTGTGCGCCTCCCTCGCCGGTATCGCCTACATGCTGCTGCAGTCGGGCACGCAGCCCAGCGCCGTCGGCGCCGATCTGACGATCACCGTGCTCGTGATGGTCGTGCTCGGTGGCGTCGGGTTCCGGTGGGGTGCCATCGTGGGCGGCGTGCTCTACACGATCCTCGACCAGCGGCTCACGGTGCTGGCGCGCGCGGAGTGGATCCGCGACCTTCCCGACGTGCTGCGCATCCCGTTGTCGGAGCCGTTGTTCCTGCTGGGCGTACTGTTCATCCTCGTGGTGATGTTCCTGCCCGGCGGCATCGCCGGCACGATCGATGCGGCGGTGCGCCGTCGTCGCGGCGAGCGCACCCGCTCGCAGCTGCGCCAGATCGACGATGCGGACGACGCCGTCGCCGAGCCCGCGCAGGTGCGCGCGTGAGCGGCGGGAGGGGGCGAGGGTGATGACCGGCGACCTCGACGGTGCGCACACGATCGGCCGCTGGCTCACCGATCGCGCCGGCGGCACGCCCGACCGCACCGCCATCGACGACCGCGGCGTGCGGATCGGCTACGGCGACCTCGAAGCGCGGGCCCGCGAGCTCGCGGCATCCCTCCGTCGCGCGGGCTACGGCCCGGGCGATCGGCTCGCGACGATCACCGGCAACTCGATCGACCACGTCGTGGTGTTCTTCGCGTGCGCGAAGGCGGGCATCGCGATGGTGCCGCTGTCGTGGCGGCTGTCGTCGCGGGAGCTGAGCGAGGCTCTGCTGCATGCGGCCCCGTCGCTCGTGGCGATCGAGGACGAGTACCTCGGCGTGGCGACCGACGCGCTGTCGCGCGTGGCCGCGCCGCCACCGACGGCACTGCTCGGCACGACCGGCATCGAGGCGGCCGTCCCGCCGCGCGGCGATGCGAGCGCGGCCGCGCCCGCCCGCGCCGTGCGCGACGACGATCCGCTTCTGGTCATCTACACCTCCGGCAGCGAGGCGGCGCCGAAGGGTGTCGTCCTGACCCACGCCAACTGCTTCTGGAACAACCTCGCGCTCGCGGGCGTGGCGCAGCTGACCGCCGACGACGTCGTGCTGGCGGTGCTCCCGCAGTTCCACGTGGCCGCCTGGAACTGTCAGCCGCTGCTGGCCTGGTGGGTCGGCGCGACGGTCGTGCTGGAACGCTCGTTCCAGCCGCGGCGTGTGCTGCAGCTGCTCGCCGAGCGGGGCGTGACGGCCATGATGGGCGTGCCCACCCAGTACCGGCTGCTGATCGACGACCCCGGCTTCGACGCCCTCGCCCGCGGACGGCTGCGTCAGGCGCTCGTCGGCGGCGCGACGATCCCACCGGCGCTCGCGGCGCGGTGGGCGGATGCCGGTGTGCCGCTCACCCAGGGGTACGGCCTGACGGAGGCGGCTCCCAACGTGCTGTGCCTGCCGGCATCCGAAAGCGGTGTCCATCCCGGAGCGGTCGGGCGGCCCTACCCCCACGTCGACGTGCGGGTCGTCGATCCCGACGCGGGCCTCGAGCTGAGCGGGGAGGCGACCGGCGAGCTGTGGGTGCGGGGGCCGAGCGTGTTCGCGGGCTACCTCCACGACCCCGCGGCGACCGCGCGGGCGATGACGGGGGACTGGCTGCGCACGGGGGACGTGGTGCACCGCGACGCGGACGGCGTCTTCCGCATCGTCGACCGCAGGAAGGACATCTTCATCTCCGGTGGCGAGAACGTCGCCCCCGCCGAGGTGGAGCGCGCCCTCCTCCTGCATCCGGCGATCGCGGATGCCGCGGTCGTGGGCGTGCCCGACGACGTGTGGGGCGAGCGCGGCGTCGCGTTCGTCGTACGGGCGGAGGGCGCGGCGCTCGGCGCCGACGAGGTGCTCGCCCACGCCCGCGCGGAACTGGCGGGTTTCAAAGTCCCCGTGCGCGTCGCGTTCGTCGACGACCTGCCACGGTCCACGATCGAGAAGCTGGCCCGTTCTCGACTGCGCGCTCGGGCCGCCGACCTGGTGAGAGGAAGTGCTCGTGAGCACAGTTGAGCAGTTCGAGCCCGAAGCGGCCTTCTCCGCGGCCGGGAAACCGCTGACCAAGCGCGGCGAGGCCACCCGTCGCAAGCTCCTGGAAGCCGCGGAGGATGTCTTCGCCCACCTCGGCTACCACGAGGCGTCGATCGTGAAGATCACGGAGCGCGCGGGGATCGGGCTCGGCACCTTCTATCTCTACTTCGACAGCAAGCAGCAGGTCTTCGAGGAGCTGGTCGTCGATCTCAACCGCCGCGTACGCCACGCGATGGCCGAGGCGATGGCCGACACCGACAACCGCATCGACGCGGAGCGCGCGGGCTTCGAGGGGTTCTTCCGCTTCACCGCCGCCCACCCGGCGCTGTACCGGGTGGTGCGCGAGGCGGAGTTCGTCTCGCCCGAGATGCTGCGGCTGCACTACACGCGCATCGTGGAAGGCTACGAGGCCGGTCTGCGCGCCGCGCAGGCATCCGGTGACGTCGACACCGGGCTCGACCCGGAGGTGACCGCCTGGGCTCTCATGGGCGCCGGTGAGCTGATCGGCATGCGCTTCCTGCTCTGGGAGCGCGATGAGGAGGGGCAGCCTCCGGCGGCGATCCCCGACGCCGTCATCGACGGCATGATGCGCTTCATCCGCAACGCGCTCGCGGCACGCGGCGAGAGGGGACAGGACCATGACTGAGCAGGACCTCGCCGGGCGCCGCGCCGTCGTGACCGGCGGCGCGAGCGGCATCGGCCTCGCCTGCGCCGAGGAGTTCGCGCGCCGCGGCGCGCACGTGGTGATCGCCGACTTCAACGGCGACGCCGCGCAGGAGGTGGCGGAGCGCCTCGGCGGAGAGGCGTGGGTCGTCGACCTCTCCGCGACGGCGGCGCTGGACGACCTCTCGCTGGATGCCGACATCCTCGTGAACAACGCGGGTGTGCAGACCGTCGCGCCGATCACCGAGTTCGCGCCCGAGCGCTTCCGGTTCATGCAGCGGCTCATGGTCGAATCGCCCTTCCTGCTGATCCGCGCGGTGCTGCCCGGGATGTACGAGCGGGGATGGGGACGCATCATCAACATCTCCAGCGCGCACGGCCTGCGCGCCAGCGCCTACAAGTCGGCCTACGTGACCGCCAAGCACGCCCTGGAGGGGCTGTCGAAGGTGACGGCGCTGGAGGGCGGCCCGCACGGGGTGACCAGCAACTGCATCAACCCCGCGTATGTGCGCACGCCCTTGGTCGAGAAGCAGATCGCCGACCAGGCGAGCGTGCACGGCATCCCCGAAGAGGAGGTCGTGGAGAAGATCATGCTCACCGAATCGGTCGTCAAGCGCCTGATCGAGCCGGCCGAGGTCGCGTCTCTGGCGGGCTGGCTGGCGAGCGATCACGCCGGGATGGTCACCGGCGCCAGCTACACGATGGATGGCGGATGGACGGCACGATGAGCACCCGCGCGGCGCGCGCCGTCGATGTCGCCGTCCCCGGCGGTTCGCTGCGGGTCGGTGTGTGGGAGGCCGAGCCGGGCGCCCCGACGATCCTCGCCGTCCACGGGGTCACCTCGTCGCACCTCGCGTGGGAGCTGCTCGCCGAGGCGCTGCCGCACGTGAGGATCGTCGCGCCGGACCTGCGCGGTCGCGGTCGCAGCAACGGCGTGCAGGGACCGGCGGGCATGGCGGCGCACGCCGACGATCTGGCCGCCGTCTGCGCGGCGCTGCAGCTCGTGCCGGACCTCGTGGTCGCGCACTCCATGGGCGCGTTCGTGTCGGTGGTGTTCGCGCACCGGCATCCCGACCTCGTTGCGCGTCTCCTCCTCGTCGACGGGGGACTTCCGCTGGTCGCCCCGGCCGACCTGACGCCGGACGAGCTGGTCGCGGCCATCCTCGGGCCGACGGCCGCGCGGCTCTCGCGCCGCTTCGCCGACGTGGACGACTACCTGGCGTTCTGGCGCGGGCACCCCGCGTTCGCGGCCGACTGGTCGCCCGCCCTCGAGCACTACCTCGCGTACGACCTCGACCGCGAGGCCGACGGCTCGTACCGACCGGCGACGAGCTACGCCACCACCGTCGAGGACACCGTCGACATGAACACCCGCTCGACGGTGCGCGACGCCCTCGAGGCGCTCACCGCGCCGACCACCCTCGTCACCGTGCCGCGGGGGCTGCAGGACGAGGTGCCGGGGCTGTATCCGCCCCCGCACCTCGCCGCACTCCTGCAGACGTATCCGTCGGTGGCGCACGTGGCGTGGCCGGAGTTCAACCACTACACGGTGGTGCTCTCCCACGCCGGTGCCGACCGCCTGGCCGCGCTGGTGGAGGAGCAGCTCGCCGCCGCCGTCCCGCTCACGCCGTAGCTCCGCCGCCCGCGGCATCCCGAGAAACCACCGGCGTCTCGACACATCACCGCTGCGGTGGTTTCTCGGGGCTGCGGTGGTTTCTCGGGGTGGCGGTGGTTTCTCGGCGGGGGATGCCGGGGCCGCGGCAGAGGCGGCGCCTAATGTGCGCCGGCGGCGACGCGCGTGGTCAGCTGGTGCGCGTGGGCGAGGAGTGTGCGTCCGAGATCGGGAATGCGCTCGGGGGAGAACCGGAAGTCGACCCCCGTGAGGCTCAGCGCCCACTGCGGGTGCCCCGCGCGCGTGAACACGGCCGCTCCGATGCCGTAGCTGCCCTGGACGATGAGTCCCGGGTTGAGGGCGTAGCCGCGGGCCTGCGTCTCGCGCAGACGCGCGCGCAGACGCGGCTCGGCGTGCGCCGCGCCGTGGCGCTCGGCGAGCTCGGGATGCCGCTCGAAGTACGCGTCCACATCGTGGGACGGCAGGAAGGCGAGGATGGCGAGCCCCGCCGACGCGACGCCCAGGGGGAAGCGCACGCCCTCCGACAGGACGAACGAGCGGATGGGGAACGCGCCGTCCTCGCGGATGAGGCACACCGTCTCGTCGCCGCGGCGCACCGACAGGAACGAGCTCTCCTCGGTGCGCACCGCGAGCGAGCGGACGATGTCGCGCGCGATGGCGGTGATGTCGTAGCGGGATGCCGCGACCGTCCCCATGAGATAGAGCTCGGGTCCCGGCATCCACGCGCCGGTGCGCTCGTCCTGGTCGACGAGGCCTTCGTGACGCAGCGCCGTGAGCAGACGGTGCGTGGTCGGGCGGGTCAGCTCGGCGCGGCGGGCGATGTCGGCGACCGAGAGGCCCTCCTCGCCCGCCGACGTCACGAGCCGCAGCAGCGCCGCGGCCCGCGCCACCGACTGCGCGCCGGGAATCGTTCGTCGCGCGGTGTCCATGATGTGGACAGTACGCGCCGCGGCATCCACATGGCAAGCGCCGACGTGCGCGGCCGGGTGCGACGGCGGAGGATGGAGGCGGACACGCGGTGACAAAGGAGTGATTCGTGATCGACAAGACCTACCCGTCGGCCGCCGATGCGGTGGCCGACATCCCGGACGGCGCATCGCTGGCCGTCGGCGGATTCGGCCTCTCGGGCAATCCCATCGCGCTCATCGAGGCGCTGCTGGCCCAGGGCACGCGCGACCTTTCGATCGTCTCGAACAACTGCGGCGTCGACGACTGGGGCCTCGGCGTGCTGCTGAACGCGAAACGCATCCGCAAGATGACCTCTTCCTACGTCGGCGAGAACAAGGAGTTCGAGCGGCAGTTCCTCTCCGGCGAGCTCGAGCTGGAGCTGACACCGCAGGGCACGCTCGCCGAGAAGCTCCGCGCCGGCGGCGTGGGCATCGCGGCCTTCTTCACCCAGACCGGCGTCGGGACCCAGGTCGCGGAGGGCGGACTGCCGCGCAAGTACGACGGCGCCGGGGGCATCGCGGTGGCGTCGCCGCCGAAGGATGTCCGCACGTTCGCCGTCACCGGCGAGGAGCGCGACTACGTGCTCGAAGAGGCGATCGTCACCGACTTCGCCCTCGTGCACGCCGCGAAGGGCGACACCCACGGAAACCTCGTCTTCCACAAGGCCGCCCGCAACTTCAATCCGCTCGCCGCCATGGCCGGGAGGATCTGCATCGCGCAGGTCGAGGAGCTCGTCGCCCCCGGCGAACTCGATCCCGACGGCATCCATCTGCCCGGCATCTACGTGCACCGCATCGTGGAGGTCGGCACCGACATCGAGAAGCGCATCGAGCGCCGCACCGTCACGGTCGACGACAGCGCCGACCGCGACATCCGGGAAGGAGCCTGAGATGGCGCTCACCCGCAACGAGATGGCCGCACGTGCGGCCGCGGAGCTGGCCGACGGGTCGTATGTGAACCTCGGCATCGGTCTGCCGACGCTCGTGCCGAACTTCGTGCCCGACGACGTCACCGTCGTGCTGCAGTCGGAGAACGGCATCCTCGGCGTCGGTCCGTATCCGACCGAGGCCCACGTCGACCCCGACCTCATCAACGCCGGCAAGGAGACCGTCACGGTCCTCCCGGGCGCCGCGTTCTTCGACTCGGCGCTGAGCTTCGGCATGATCCGCGGCGGGAAGATCGACGCGGCCATCCTCGGCGCCATGCAGGTGTCGGCCTCCGGCGACCTGGCGAACTGGATGATCCCCGGGAAGATGGTCAAGGGTCCGGGGGGCGCCATGGACCTCGTCCACGGCGCGGAACGCGTGATCGTGCTGATGGAGCACGTCGCGCGCGACGGCTCGGCCAAGATCGTCGACGCGTGTTCGCTGCCGCTCACGGGACGCGGAGTCGTCGACCGGATCATCACCGACCTCGCCGTCATCGACGTCACGGCCGACGGGCTCGTGCTCGTGGAGACCGCTCCGGGTGTCAGCGTCGCCGAGGTCGTCGCCGCCACCGAACCCCGCCTGATCATCGCCGCCGCACTCGAGGAGATCGCATGAGCACCGACGACATCGTCATCGTGGCCGCCGCCCGCACGCCGCAGGGCCGGCTCAAGGGGCAGCTCGCCTCCTTCACCGCCCCGCAGCTCGGCGGGTTCGCCATCGCCGGCGCGCTCGCACAGGGTGCCATCCCCGCCGACGCCATGGATGCCGTGATCATGGGCCAGGTGCTGCCGGCCGGTTCCGGACAGAACCCGGCGCGCCAGGCGGCCCTCGCCGGCGGACTCGGCTGGGACGTCCCGGCATCCGCCGTCAACAAGGTGTGCCTGTCGGGACTGACCGCGATCATCGACGCCAAGCGGATGATCGCCTCCGGCGACGCGAGGGTCGTCGTCGCGGGCGGCATGGAGTCGATGACGCGCGCGCCGCACCTGCTGATGGGCTCGCGCGAGGGCTGGAGCTACGGATCCGTCGAGGTGCTCGACCACATGGCCTACGACGGTCTGACCGACGCGTACGACCGCGAGAGCATGGGCGCGTCGACCGAGCGGCTGAACCCACGGTTCGAGGTGACGCGCGAACAGCAGGACCGCGTCGCCGCCCTGTCGCACCAGCGCGCCGCGGCGGCGCGGGATGCCGGGGTCTTCGACGCCGAGATCGTCGCGGTCGAGGTGGCGCAGCGCCGCGGTCCCGCGGTGACCATCACCACCGATGAGGGCATCCGCGACGAGACCACCGAAGAGACCCTCGCCGGTCTTCGCCCCGCGTTCTCGGCCGACGGGTCGATCACGGCCGGCAACGCATCGCAGATCTCCGACGGCGCGGCCGCCGTGGTGCTGACCACGCGTGCGCACGCCGACGCGAGCGGCTGGCCCGTTCTTGCCGTGGTGGGCGCGGCCGGTCAGGTCGCCGGCCCCGACAACTCGCTGCACGCGCAGCCCGCGCGCGCGATCGCCCAGGCCCTGCAGCGCCAGCATCTCGCGGCATCCGATCTGGATCTCATCGAGATCAACGAGGCGTTCGGCGCCGTCGTCGCCCGCTCGCAGCGCGAGCTCGGGGTGGGGGAGGACGTCGTGAACGTCCACGGCGGCGGCATCGCGCTCGGTCACCCGATCGGCGCTTCCGGCGCCCGGCTCGTCGTGCACGCCGTGCACGAGCTCGTCCGCCGCGGTTCGAGCACGGCAGCCGTCGGCCTCTGCGGCGGGGGCGGTCAGGGGGAGGCGCTGATCCTCACGCGCTGAGCACGGCGGCGTGCGCGGGGCGACACCCGCGCGCGCCGGGTCAGGCGGGGCGCAGCCCGAGTGCGGGCAGGAGGATGTCGTCGACCAGGGCGATGATGTAGTCGCGGTCGACGGCGGTGCCGAGCATGAGGGTCTTGTACGCCGTCATGGCCGGGATCACCTGCGCCACGAGGGCGACATCGACGTCGGGCGCGACCTCACCGCGTTCGATCGCGCGCTGGATGAGCACGCGCAGCGCGGCGGAACGGGGCTCGACGATGACCGCGCGCGCGGCGTCGGCGAACTCGGGAGACTCCGACATGAGGGAGACCATCCCGGCCATGATCCGGAGCTTGCGCTCACCGTCCTTCATCACGGGAGCCTTGATGTTGGCGACGAGGTCGCCGCGCAGCGAGCCCGTGTCGGGGAGATCGGCGGGGGAGGCGCTCTTCATGCAGGCCACCGCATCGATCACGAGCTCGGCCTTCGACGGCCAGCGCCGGTAGAGGGTCGCCTTGCCGGCGCGCGCACGCGCGGCGACCATGTCGACCGTCATGCGCTCGTAGCCCTTCTCGGCGAGGATGTCGAGCGCTGCGGCGAGGATCTCCGGATCCCGCGAGTGATCGCGCTTGCGCCCGAGTTTGGGGGCGGGGTCGACGTCCTCGGCGCTGAGGGTGGTGTCAGTCATGAGAACAGTGTAGTTCAGGAACCGTCGTGTTCAGGAACTATTTGGTTTCGGAACTGGCGAGTGTCGTATAGAGTCTCCCGCATGACCTCACCCTCACCCGAAGCCGCTGCGGCGGCGCACTCCAGCCGGCGCTGGCTGACGCTCGCCGTCGTCGCGCTGGCCCAGCTGATGGTCGTGCTCGACGCGACCGTCGTGAACATCGCCCTGCCCGCCGCGCAGGCCGACCTGCAGTTCTCCGACGGCGACCGGCAGTGGATCATCACGGCCTACTCCCTGGCCTTCGGCTCCCTGCTCCTGCTCGGCGGCCGCCTGTCGGATCTCATCGGACGCAAACGCGCCTTCATCATCGGACTGCTCGGCTTCGCGCTCGCCTCCGCCCTCGGCGGCATGGCCGACACCTTCGGACTCCTCGTCTTCGCCCGGGCGCTGCAGGGCGCCTTCGGTGCACTGTTGGCGCCGACGGCGCTCGCGGTGCTCACCACGACCTTCACCGATCCCAAGGAGCGCGGTCGCGCCTTCGGCGTCTTCGGCGCGATCGCCGGTGCCGGCGGCGCCATCGGGCTCCTGCTCGGCGGCATCCTCACGGAGGACCTGAGCTGGCGCTGGAACCTCTACATCAACGACGTCATCGCGGTGATCGCCGTGATCGGCGCGATCTTCTTCGTGCACACGATCCCGCGGACGGGCCCGCGTCCGAAGCTCGATGTGCCGGGGACGGTGCTGGTGTCCGGTGCCCTCTTCGCCCTGGTCTACGGATTCGCCCACGCGGAGACCGACGGCTGGGACGCGCCGCTGACGTGGGGCATGCTCACCGCGTCGGGCGTGCTGCTCGTCGCCTTCGTCCTGTGGCAGCGCCGGGCCGCGCATCCGCTGCTGCCTCTGCGTATCGTCCTCGACCGCAACCGGGCGGCCGCGTACAGCTCGATCCTCATCGCCGGTGCGGGGATGTTCGGGATCTTCCTGTTCGTGACCTACTACCTCCAGACCACGCTCGGCTACTCTCCGATCCAGACCGGGCTGTCGTTCCTCCCGATGATCGCGATGCTGGTGCTCAGTGCGCAGCTGTCGACGAACATCTTCCTGCCGCGGTTCGGTCCGAAGACGATGGTTCCGATCGGCATGCTGCTGGCCATGTCGGGCATGGTGCTGCTCACGTTCCTCGATCGCTCCAGCGTGTACGCCGCGAACGTGCTGCCGGCGCTGATGCTGCTGGGGCTCGGTATGGGATCGATCATGCCGCCGTCGATCCAGACGGCCACCCTCGGCGTCGACCGCGAGTTCGCCGGCGTCGCCTCCGCGATGGTCAACACCTCGCAGCAGGTGGGCGGCTCGATCGGCACGGCACTGCTGAACACCCTCGCCGCCACCGCCGCGGCGGACTTCGTCGCCGCGCACACGCCCGTGACGCCGGACGTGCTCGCGGACGCGGCCATCCACAGCTACGCGACGGCGTACTGGTGGGGTGCGGGGGCATTCGGCCTCGGTGCGCTCATCTCCGCGGTGGCCTTCCGACGCAAGGGCGCCGCTGCGGCGGGGGATGCGGGTGCCCCGGCGCCCGACGCGGCATCCGAGCCGGTGCTCGCCCACTGAGGCGGCCGTCGCGCGCCGTCCGGACGTCGCCTCGCGACGCCGGGCGGCGCGCGTCGTCGCGATAGTCTCACCGGATGGTGACCATCGCAGCGCTGACCGCCGCCGACCATGACGAGTGGGCCGCCCTCTGGGCCGGCTACCTCACGTTCTACGAGAGTGAGCTGACCGACGAGGTCACCGCGGACGTCTTCCGCCGGCTCGTGGAGGGCGGGGCGCTGCGCGGGGCGATCGCGCGCGACGACGACGGACGTGCCGTCGGCCTCGTGCACTGGCTCTTCCACCCGTCCACCTGGAGCATCGGTGCGTACTGCTACCTCGAGGACCTGTTCGTCTCGCCGGATGTCCGTGGCGGCGGCGTCGGGCGTGCGCTCATCGCCCACGTACGCGACCGCGCGCAGATCGAGGGGGCGGCGAAGGTCTACTGGCTCACCCAGAGCGGCAACGCGACGGCGCGCACCCTGTACGACCGCGTCGCCGAGGATACCGGCTTCGTGCACTACCAGATCGCGCTCTGACCCGGCACCCGTCGGCCGCGGACGCGCAGAGGGGCCCGCCGTCAGCGGGAGAGGCGCTTGGCGAGGAGCTTCTCCTCGCTGCCCCGCAGCGGCGAGTCGGTCGCCACGAGCTTTCCGCGCGAGGCGCGGTACGTGTCGACGATCGTGCCGATCGACAGCGCGAGCGTGATGCCCCAACTCAGCCACGCGAGAGCCTGCCGCCACGTGAAGGGCACGTCGCCACGGAGGCCGCGCAGCAGGGCGAGGCCGCTGGTGACGGCGGAGATGATCCCGGTCCCGAACAGGTACTTGCGCATGGGACCACGTTAGCCTGGACCCACGCCTGCCGAGAGGAGCCGCGTGAGCGACCGGAAGTCCAAGGCCGACGTGATCGTCGTGTCGAACCGTTTGCCCGTAGACCACGACCCGAGCGTCGAGGGCGGGTGGCGGCGCTCGCCCGGAGGCCTCGTCGCCGCGCTCGAGCCGGTGCTGCAGCAGACCGGGGGTGCGTGGGTCGGGTGGCCCGGGACCGCGGGGCTGGAACTCGAGCCGTTCGAGCTCGACGGCATGGAGCTGGTCCCGGTGACCCTCACCGATGAGGACGTCGAGCTCTACTACGAGGGCTTCTCCAACGACACCATCTGGCCGCTGTACCACGACGTCATCTCGCCGCCGGCCTACCATCGCGAGTGGTGGGAGGCCTACGTCCGCGTCAACGAGCGGTTCGCCGAGGCCGCGGCATCCGTCGCCGCCCCGGGCGCCATCGTGTGGGTGCAGGATTACCAGCTCCAGCTGGTCCCGCGCCTGCTGCGCGCGCTGCGCCCCGACGTCGTGATCGGCTACTTCCACCACATTCCATTCCCGGCATACGGCCTGTTCGCCCAGCTGCCGTGGCGCAGACACGTGCTGTCGGGACTTCTGGGCGCCGACGTCATCGGCTTCCAGCGGGTGCAGGATGCCGGCAACTTCACGAACGCGGTCCGTCGCCAGCTCGGCTTCGAGACCAAGTCCGGCACCATCCGCATCGTGGCCGACGACGGCTCGGTGCGCACCGCGGTCGCGAAGGCGTATCCGATCTCCATCGACGCGCAGCTGTACGACGAGATCGCGCGCCGGCCCGAGGTGCAGGCGCGCGCGAAGGAGATCCGGGAGAGCCTCGGCAATCCGCAGACGGTGCTCTTCGGCGTCGACCGCCTCGACTACACCAAGGGCATCGGCCACCGGCTGAAGGCCTACGGCGAGCTTCTCGAGGAGGGCCGCCTGGAGGTCGAGGACGTCACGCTCGTGCAGGTGGCGAGCCCCAGCCGGGAGCGCGTGGCCGCCTACATGCAGCTGCGCGACGAGATCGAGCTCACCGTCGGGCGCATCAACGGCGACTACGACACGGTGGGGCACACCGCGATCAGATACCTGCACCACTCGTATCCGCGCGAGGAGATGGTCGCGCTCTACCTGGCCGCCGACGTCATGCTCGTCACGGCGCTGCGCGACGGGATGAACCTCGTCGCGAAGGAGTACGTCGCCAGCCGGGTCGACAGTCGCGGCGTGCTCGTGCTGAGCGAGTTCACCGGCGCGGCGGACGAACTCGCCCAGGCGGTGAAGGTCAACCCCCACGACATCGACGGCCTCAAGGACGCGATCATGACCGCGATCGACATGCAGCCCGCCGAACAGGCGCGGCGGATGCGAGGACTCCGCCGCCGCGTGCGGGATCACGACGTCGCGGACTGGTCACGTCGTTTCCTCACCGACCTCGACGCCGTGAAGGCACGGTCGTGAGCCTCGCTCCGGCCGTCGCCGCGCTCGCGCGGACCGAGCGTCTGCTGGTGGCGCTCGACTTCGACGGCACCCTCGCGCCGCTGATCGACGAGCCGATGGCGGCGCGGATGACCGCGGACGCCCGCGCCGCGGTCGACGCACTCGTGCGCGCGCCCGCGACGACGGTCGCCCTCGTCTCGGGGCGCTCTCTGCACGACCTCCGCATCATCGCGGAGCACGACGACGCCTCGCCGGTGCTGCTCGCCGGATCCCACGGCGCCGAGCACTGGCCCGCCTCTGACGACGATCGCGACGCCGACAGTGCGGATGCCGCGCTCCTCGCCCTCCGCGACGATCTGCGCCGCCGCGCCGAGGCGCTGGCTGCGCTGGCCGCGGGCGCATGGATCGAGCCGAAGCAGTTCGGGTTCGCGCTGCACACCCGGCTGGTCGCCGACCCGGCCCACGCGGCGCGGGCGCACGACGCGATCGCCGGGCTCATGGCCGTCGAGGCGCCCGACTGGCGCCGCCGCGACGGCCACGACATCCTCGAGTACGCGTTCCGCACCGAGGGCAAGGACGGCGCTGTGGCGCGGTTGCGCGAGCGCACCGGTGCGACCGCCGTGCTGTTCGCCGGCGACGACGTCACCGACGAGGACGCCCTGCGCAGCCTCGAGTCCGGCGACGTGGGCGTGCGCGTCGGTGGGGGAGCGACGGCCGCCACGGTGCGTGTCGACGGCATCCCCGAACTGGCGGCGCTGCTGTCGGGTCTCGCGCGCGAACGCGACACCGTGCGGGAATAGACTTCGAGGATGCCGGACAGCGATCCCACCATCGACATCAAGCCCCGCAGTCGTGTCGTCACGGACGGCATCGAGGCGACCACCTCCCGCGGCATGCTCCGTGCGGTCGGCATGGGCGACGAGGACTGGGACAAGCCCCAGATCGGAATCGCCTCCAGCTGGAACGAGATCACCCCCTGCAACCTGAGCCTCGACCGGCTCGCTCAGGGAGCCAAGGAGGGCGTGCACGCCGGCGGCGGCTACCCCCTGCAGTTCGGGACCATCTCCGTCTCGGACGGCATCTCGATGGGTCACGAGGGCATGCACTTCTCGCTCGTCTCGCGCGAGGTCATCGCCGACTCGGTCGAGACCGTCGTCATGGCCGAGCGTCTGGACGGCACCGTGCTGCTCGCCGGCTGCGACAAGTCGATCCCGGGCATGCTCATGGCGTCCGCTCGCCTCGACCTGTCGAGCGTCTTCCTCTACGCCGGCTCGATCGCCCCCGGCTGGGTGAAGCTGTCGGACGGCACGGAGAAGGACGTCACGATCATCGACTCCTTCGAGGCCGTCGGCGCCTGCCTCGCGGGCAAGATGAGCGAAGCGGACCTCAAGCGCATCGAGTGCGCCATCGCCCCGGGCGAGGGCGCCTGCGGCGGCATGTACACCGCCAACACGATGGCCTCGGTGGCGGAGGCGCTCGGTCTCAGCCTTCCGGGCTCGGCGGCCCCGCCGTCCGCCGACCGTCGCCGCGACTACTACGCGCACCGCTCGGGCGAGGCCGTCGTCAACCTCCTGCGCCAGGGCATCACGACCCGCGACATCCTCACGAAGGAGGCGTTCGAGAACGCGATCGCCCTCGCGATGGCGCTCGGCGGCTCGACCAACGTCGTGCTGCACCTTCTGGCCATCGCGCGCGAGGCCGAGGTGGAGCTCAGCCTGCACGACTTCAACCGCATCGGTGACCGGGTGCCGCACGTGGCCGACATGAAGCCGTTCGGGAAGTACGTCATGAACGACGTCGACCGCCACGGCGGCATCCCCGTCATCATGAAGGCCATGCTCGACGAGGGCCTGCTGCACGGCGACGCCCTCACGGTCACCGGAAAGACGCTCGCCGAGAACCTCCGCGAGCTCGACCCCGACCCCATCGACGGCACCGTCATCCACACCTTCGACGACCCGATCCACGCGACCGGCGGCCTGACGATCCTGCACGGCACCCTCGCCCCCGAGGGCGCCGTCGTGAAGACCGCCGGCTTCGACGCGTCGGTGTTCGAGGGCCCGGCGCGCGTGTTCGAGCGCGAGCGCGGCGCGATGGATGCCCTGGAAGCCGGCGAGATCGAGGCCGGCAGCGTCATCGTCATCCGCTACGAGGGTCCCAAGGGCGGCCCCGGCATGCGGGAGATGCTCGCGATCACCGCGGCCATCAAGGGCGCGGGGCTCGGAAAAGATGTACTACTCTTGACGGACGGCAGATTCTCAGGCGGCACAACCGGCCTGTGCATCGGCCACATAGCACCCGAAGCGGTGGACGCAGGTCCTATCGCCTTCGTGCGCGATGGTGATCTGATACGGGTCGATATCGCGGCTCGCACTCTCGACCTACTCGTCGACGACGCAGAGCTGAACTCCCGCCGTGACGGCTGGGAGCCGCTTCCCCCGCGCTACACCCGTGGCGTTCTGGCCAAGTACTCGAAACTCGTGCGCTCCGCAGCGGAGGGCGCGACGACCGGCTGAGGCCGAGACTCCAGGGCGGGAAGCCGCCCTCACACGCATCCGACACCCGAGGTACCACTATGTCTCTCGACACCGCGGCCGTGCCGCGACCACCCGCCCGAGGATCCTCCGCACCGGTGCTGACCGGCGCCCAGGCCGTCGTCCGCTCACTCGAGCTCCTCGGAGTGACCGACGTCTTCGGCCTGCCCGGCGGCGCGATCCTCCCCGTCTACGACCCCCTGATGGACTCGACGGCGCTGCGCCACATCCTCGTGCGCCACGAGCAGGGCGCCGGCCACGCCGCCGAGGGCTACGCCGCGGCATCCGGCAAGGTCGGCGTCGCCATCGCGACGAGCGGTCCGGGCGCCACCAACCTGGTGACCGCGATCGCCGACGCCTACATGGACTCGATGCCGATCGTCGCGATCACCGGCCAGGTGTTCTCGACCCTGATGGGCACCGACGCGTTCCAGGAGGCCGACATCGTCGGCATCACGATGCCGATCACGAAGCACTCCTTCCTCGTGAAGGAGGCGTCGGAGATCCCCGGCGCCATCGCGGCCGCCTTCGAGATCGCCTCGACGGGCCGTCCGGGCCCCGTGCTGGTGGACATCACCAAGGACGCGCAGCAGGCCGAGGCGCCGTTCGTGTGGCCGCCGAAGATCGAGCTGCCCGGATACCGCCCCGTCACGAAGGCCCACGGCAAGCAGATCCAGGCCGCGGCCCAGCTCCTCGTCACCGCGCGCAAGCCGGTGCTGTACGTCGGCGGCGGCGTGGTCCGCGCCGGGGCGGCCGCCGAGCTGCGCACCCTCGCCGAGACGACCGGCGCCCCGGTCGTGACGACGCTCATGGCGCGCGGCGCGTTCCCCGACTCGCACCCGCAGCACCTGGGGATGCCGGGCATGCACGGCACGGTGCCGGCGGTGCTGGCCCTGCAGGAGTCCGACCTCATCGTGGCGCTCGGCGCCCGCTTCGACGACCGCGTCACCGGCAAGGCGGCGCTGTTCGCCCCGAACGCGCAGGTCGTGCACGTCGACATCGATCCCGCCGAGATCTCGAAGATCCGCACGGCCGACGTGCCGATCGTCGGCGACGTGCGCGACGTGCTCGTCGACCTCGACGCGGCGTTCCGCGGGGCGGCGGAGGGGCAGAAGCCCGACATCGCCGAGTGGTGGTCGTACCTCGACGGCCTGCGTGACGAGTTCCCCCTCGGCTACACGCAGCCGAGCGACGGACTGATGTCGCCGCAGTACGTGATCTCCCGCATCGGCGCGCTCACCGGCCCCGAGGGCGTCTACGCGGCGGGCGTGGGCCAGCACCAGATGTGGGCCGCGCAGTTCATCACGTACGAGCGCCCCAACGCGTGGCTGAACTCCGGTGGCGCCGGCACGATGGGGTACTCCGTCCCCGCCGCCATGGGGGCCAAGGTCGCCGAACCCGACCGCGTCGTGTGGGCGATCGACGGCGACGGCTGCTTCCAGATGACCAATCAGGAGCTCGCCACCTGCGCGATCAACAACATCCCGATCAAGGTCGCGATCATCAACAACTCGAGCCTCGGCATGGTGCGCCAGTGGCAGACGCTGTTCTACGACGGCCGCTACTCCAACACCAACCTCAACACGGGCCACGGCAGCATCCGCATCCCCGACTTCGTGAAGCTCGCGGAGGCCTACGGGTGCCTCGCGATCCGCGTGGAGAAGGAGGAAGACGTGGATGCCGCCATCCAGACGGCGCTGGAGACCAACGACCGCCCGGTCGTGATCGACTTCGTCGTCTCCGCCGACGCGATGGTGTGGCCGATGGTGCCGCAGGGCGTCAGCAACAGCTACATCCAGTACGCGCGCGACCACGCCCCGAGCTTCGATCAGGAGGACTGAGATGAGCCGTCATGTCCTGAGCCTCCTGGTGGAGAACAAGCCGGGCCTGCTGACCCGCGTCGCGGGGCTGTTCGCCCGTCGCGGGTTCAACATCGAGTCCCTCGCGGTGGGCGTCACCGAGGTGCCGGGCCTGTCCCGCATCACGGTCGTCGTCGACGTCGAGGAGCTGCCGCTGGAGCAGGTGACCAAGCAGCTCAACAAGCTGATCAACGTCATCAAGATCGTCGAGCTGGAGCCCGCGGCATCCGTGCAGCGCGAGCACATGCTCATCAAGGTGCGCGCCGACAACCAGACGCGCTCCAACGTGATCGAGGTCGTGAACCTCTTCCGCGCCTCGGTCGTCGACTACGCGACCGATGCGCTGGTCGTCGAGGTGACCGGCGATCGCGGCAAGATCGACGCGATCCTGCGCGCGCTCGAGCCGTTCGGCATCAAGGAGCTCGCCCAGTCGGGTCTGCTCGCGATCGGCCGCGGCGGCAAGTCCATCACCGAACGCGTCCTGCGCGGCTGAACCTCTCGCGGGCGCCTCGACGCGCTGCGCCCGCTCAACGACCGGAAAGAAACCAAGGAGAAACACACACCATGGCTGAGATCTTCTACGACTCCGACGCCGACCTGTCCATCATCCAGAGCAAGAAGGTCGCGATCGTCGGCTACGGCTCGCAGGGGCACGCGCACGCGCAGAACCTCCGCGACTCGGGCGTCGAGGTCGTCATCGCGCTCAAGGACGGCTCGAAGTCCATCGCGAAGGCGCAGGAGGACGGCTTCGAGGTCAAGAGCGTCGCCGACGCGGCGGCCTGGGCCGACCTGATCATGATCCTCGCGCCCGACCAGCACCAGCGCGGCATCTACCGCGACAGCATCCAGCCGAACCTCGCGGCCGGCAAGACGCTCGCCTTCGCCCACGGCTTCAACATCCGCTTCGGCTACATCGACGCGCCCGAGGGCGTCGACGTCATCCTCGTCGCCCCGAAGGCGCCGGGACACACGGTGCGTCGCGAGTTCGTCGCCGGTCGCGGCATCCCCGACATCATCGCCGTCGAGCGCGACGCGTCGGGTCACGCCTGGGAGACCGCGCTCTCGTACGCGAAGGCCATCGGCGGCACCCGTGCCGGCGTCATCAAGACGACCTTCACCGAGGAGACGGAGACGGACCTCTTCGGCGAGCAGGCGGTGCTGTGCGGCGGTGTCTCGCAGCTCGTCCAGTACGGCTTCGAGACGCTGACCGAGGCCGGCTACCAGCCGCAGATCGCCTACTTCGAGGTGCTGCACGAGCTGAAGCTCATCGTCGACCTCATGTGGGAGGGCGGCATCGCCAAGCAGCGCTGGTCGGTCTCCGACACGGCCGAGTACGGCGACTACGTCTCCGGCCCGCGCGTCATCGACCCGCGCGTCAAGGAGAACATGCAGGGCGTGCTCGCCGACATCCAGTCCGGGGCGTTCGCGGAGCGCTTCATCGGCGACCAGGACGCCGGTGCGCCCGAGTTCCAGGAGCTGCGCGCGAAGGCCGCCGCCCACCCGATCGAGGCCGTCGGCAAGGACCTGCGTGCCCTGTTCGCGTGGAAGCAGCAGGACGCCGACTACACCGAGGGATCCGCCGCGCGCTGATCCCGTCCAGACCCTCGGCACACCCGCCGAGCAGGCTTGCGAAAGCCACACGGGCCCGGCCCCCTCACAAGGGGGTCGGGCCTTCGCCTTTGCTAGCGTGGCGGTCATGACCGTCGCCGTCGAGATCGCCGTGCAGGATGCCGCGGGCTCCCGCGCCGCGATGGATGCCGGAGCCTCCCGTCTCGAACTGTGCCAGGCGCTGGGCGTCGGCGGCCTGACACCCTCGATCGGACTCGTCGAGGCCGCGGTGGCCGGCGTCGGGGGAGAGCCGGTCAATGTGCTGGTGCGCCCTCGGGGCGGTGGGTTCGTCTACGACGCCGACGAGGTCGCCCTGGTCGCCGCCGACATCGCCGCGGTCGCGCGTGCCGGCGCCGGGGGCGTCGTCGTCGGTGCGCTGACGGCCGCCGGCGCGGTCGACGCGGAGGCGCTGCGCCGCTGGCGTGAGGCCGCCGGCGACCTCACGCTCGTCTTCCACCGGGCGATCGACGCGTCCGCGGATCCGCTCGCGGTGCTCGAGCGCCTCGCCGAGCTGGGCGTCGACCGGGTTCTCACCTCGGGCGGGGCCGACCGCTCGATCGACGGGGTCGGCGCGCTGCGCCGCTTCGTCGCACTCGGGGCGGGCGTGGAGATCATGGCCGGCGGCGGCATCCGCGTGCCCGACATCCCGGCCATCGTGGCGACCGGCGTCGACGCCGTGCATCTGTCGGCGCGAGCCGTCGCCGGCCGCGACACGCCGGCCGGGCCCGGCGGCGGCGCGAGCGGCCACGACGTCACCGACGCGGCGGTCGTGGCGGCGGCGGTGGCCGCGGTCGGCGCTACGCTCGAAGCGTGAGCACACCACGCGACGACGACGCCCTCAGCTGGGACGGCGACGACGACCCCACGCTCGATGTCGGCCACCGGCCCGGCGCCGACACGGCGGTCGCGGACGGCGAGCCGATCGAGGACGATGAGCCCGCGGCGGAGCCCCTCGCCCTCCCCGACGGCTACACGGCGGTGGGGAAGGGGAGCGCGGAGGTCGGCCGCATCGAGGCCGACGGCACGGTCACCATGCCGGACGAGCCCGCACAGCTGTCGAACGCGATGCTGGTGACGGTCGGCATCCTCGCCGGCGCCTACCTCCTCTTCACGATCGGCTGGATCATCGGCGGACTGCGGCTGCAGGGCACCGCCCAGTTCCTGGTCAGCCCCGTCGGATACACGGTCGCGTTCTGGCTCGCCGTCGCGGCGCCGGCGCTGTGGTTCCTGACGGTGTTCGTGCTCACCCGGCTCGCCAAGGCCTGGGTCCGCGTGCTGCTCCTGCTCGGCGGACTCGCGCTCCTCGTGCCGTGGCCCTTCATCCTGGTCGGGGCGGTGGGACGATGACCCCGGACACGTCCTCCGCGACGACCCCCGTGGCCGCAGGGAAGCGGCGCGCGCTGCCGACCTGGCTGATCGTGACGATCTCGGTGTTCTTCGGGCTCTTCTACGCGTACTTCGTCTGGAACGCCGTGGACTTCCTCGTCCAGGCGGCATCCGGCGCACAGCCCCTCAACGGCTACGGCTGGTTCGTCCTGCTGCTGTCGGTGGTCTTCCCGCTCGTCGCGTTCGGCGTCGCCTTCGCCGTGGGCTGGCGGCGTTCGTGGTGGCAGTTCTCGCTCGTGCTCGTCACCGGGCTGTGCGTCGTCGCGGTGTTCTGGTTGAACATCCTGACCTACAGCGTCGGGCCCTCCGGCACGTCGATGATCGGCTGAGAGCCGGGTTTTCCCGGCCGTCACACGGTCGGGGGCAGGGCGGCACGACCGGTAGGCTGGCATCCTTCCACCGATCCCATCCTTCGCAAAGGTCCTGCCGCTGTGTCCAAGCCCGTCGTCCTCATCGCCGAAGAACTCTCACCCGCCACGATCGACGCCCTCGGGCCGGACTTCGACGTCCGTCAGGTCGACGGCACCGACCGCCCGGCGCTGCTGTCGGCGATCGCCGAGGCGCACGCGATCCTGATCCGCTCGGCGACGAAGGTGGATGCCGAGGCCATCGCCGCAGCCCCCGTGCTCAAGGTCGTGGCGCGTGCGGGCGTGGGCCTCGACAACGTCGACATCAAGGCGGCGACGGCCGCCGGCGTCATGGTCGTCAACGCGCCGACCTCGAACATCATCTCCGCGGCGGAGCTGACCGTCGGGCACATCCTGAGTCTGGCGCGCCACATCCCGGCCGCGCACGCGTCGCTCGCGGCGGGCGCATGGAAGCGCAGCTCGTTCACCGGCACCGAGCTGTTCGAGAAGACGGTGGGCATCATCGGCCTCGGCCGCATCGGGGCGCTCATCGCGGCCCGGCTGCAGGCGTTCGGTGTGACGGTCGTCGCGTACGACCCGTATGTCACCCCCACGCGCGCCCAGCAGCTCGGAGTGAGCCTGCTGAGCCTCGACGACCTGCTCGAGCAGAGCGACTTCATCACGATCCACATGCCCAAGACGCCGGAGACGACCGGCATGATCGGTGCCGAGCAGTTCGCGCGGATGAAGCCGACCGCCTACGTGGTCAACGTCGCCCGCGGCGGACTGATCGACGAGGAGGCGCTGTACACGGCCCTCACCACCGGTGAGATCGCCGGGGCCGGTCTCGACGTCTTCACGAGCGAGCCCCCCACGCCCGAGGGCACCGCGTTCCCGCTGCTGTCGCTGCCGAACGTGGTCGTCACCCCGCACCTGGGGGCCTCGACGGACGAGGCGCAGGAGAAGGCCGGCATCTCGGTCGCCCGCTCCGTCAAGCTCGCCCTCGAGGGCGACCTCGTGCCCGACGCCGTCAACGTCGCCGGTGGCGTGATCGACCCGTTCGTGCGCCCCGGCATCGCGCTCGTCGAGCAGCTCGGGCAGGTCCTCTCGGGCCTCGCGACGAGCGCGCTCACGAGCCTCGACATCGAGGTGCGCGGTGAGCTCGCCGCCTACGACGTGAGCGTCTACCGCCTCGCGGCGCTCAAGGGCATCTTCACCAAGATCGTCAGCGAGAACGTGTCGTACGTCAACGCGCCGCTGTTCGCCGAGCAGCGCGGCATCGAGACCCGCCTGATCGTCGAGGCCGACAGCCCCCTGTACCGCAACATCACGATCCTGCGCGGCACGCTGTCCGACGGATCCGTGCTGACGGTCGCCGGCACCCTGGCCGGCACGCGCATGGTGCCGAAGATCGTCGGCATCAACGGCTACGAGATCGAGGTGCCGATCGAGAAGCACCACCTCGTGATGCGCTACGCCGACCGTCCCGGCATCGTCGCGATCTACGGACAGAAGCTCGGGGAGGCCGGCATCAACATCGCGGGCCTGTTCGTCGCGCAGCCGGATGCCTCGGGTCGCGCCCTCTCGGTGCTGACCGTCGACCAGCCCGTGCCCGACGCGATCCTGGACGACACGCGTGCGGCGATCGGCGCCGACCTGTTCCGCCAGCTGGAGATCAGCGAGGCCTGAGGTCCGCAGGGCGTTTCGACTCGCTGCGCTCGCTCGACGACCGGGGGAACCGCCTCTTCCCGGTCGTCGCGCGCGGAGCGCAGCGACGAGTCGAGACGCGGTGCCCCAGGGTCAGCGGACCGCGCGCTCGACCAGGGCGACCAGCGCGTCGAGCGCGTCGCCGCGGGGGACCGGCCCGGGGATCGAGCCGCCCGACAGGGCGTTGTTGAAGTACAGGCCGTCGCCGACGAGCATGACCAGATCCAGCGCGGCGCCGTCGGGGGCGTACGGGCGCAGGGCGTCCGCCCACTTCTCCCGCACCTCGCGCAGCGCTTCCGCGGCCTGCGTGTTCCCGCCCTGCGCCAGGCGCGAGGCGGCGAGGATGGCGCGGTCGATCGGGTCGTTGGACATCACCGACGACCGCAGGTAGTGGGCGATGGGGCCGCCCGGGTAGCTCGACATCGCCGCCACGTCGTCCTCCACGAGCGCGCGGAGGCGTTCGATCAGGCCGGCCTCGAGCAGTTCCTTCGAGGCGAAGTGGTAGAGCAGGCCGCCCTTCGAGACGCCCGCTGAGCGGGCCGTGGCATCCATCGTCGCCGCGCGTTCACCGTCGTCCACGAGGATCGCCTCGAAGGCGTCCAGCACCTTCTCGCGGGCCAGGGGAGGGCGACTCATGGTCTCGATGCTATCCAGCGCGTGATCTCCATCTCTGTTACTATACCGGCTGGACGGTAAAGAAATCATGACTTTGACAGAAGAGATCACCCTGGCCGAGGCGAACGGCAAGCGCGTCGGATGGCGCGGCTGGCTCGCGCTCGTCGTGCTGATGCTGCCCGTGCTGCTCGTGTCCGTGGACAACACGGTGCTGAGCTTCGCGCTGCCCGACATCGCCCTGAGCCTCAACCCCTCCAGTGCGCAGCAGCTCTGGATCATCGACGCCTACCCCCTCGTGCTCGCGGGCCTGCTCGTGACGATGGGAACCCTCGGCGACAGGTTCGGCCGACGGCGGATGCTGCTCATCGGCGCGACCGGATTCGCGGCCGTCTCGGTGCTCGCCGCGTTCGCCCCCAGCGCCGCCTGGCTCATCGCCGCACGCGCGGGCATGGGTGTCTTCGGCGCGATGCTGATGCCGTCGACCCTGTCGCTGCTGCGCAGCATCTTCACCGACCGCGACCAGCGCCGCATGGCCATCGCGGTGTGGGCGTCGATGTTCTCCGCCGGCGCGGCGCTCGGTCCGATCGTCGGCGGCATCCTGCTGGAGCACTTCGCGTGGGGCTCGGTCTTCCTCATGTCGGTGCCGGTGCTCGTGCCGCTGCTGGTGTTCGCACCGCTGCTGGTGCCCGAGAGCCGCGACCCGCACCCGGGACGCATCGACCCCGTGAGCATCGCCCTGTCGATGCTGACGATGGTGCCGATCGTCTACGCCATCAAGGAGGTCGCCGTCCACGGGTTCGGCGTGCTGCCGGTGGTGCTGACCGTCGCCGGCGTGGCGTTCGGCGTGCTGTTCGTGCGTCGCCAGCTCGGCTCGACGCAGCCCATGCTCGACATGCGCCTGTTCTCGCGCGGCACGTTCAGCGGTGCGCTGCTGGTCAACCTCCTGAGCGTGGTGTCGCTGGTGGGCTTCCTGTACTTCGTCGCACAGCACCTGCAGCTGATCGTCGGGCTGTCGCCGATGGAGGCCGGCTTCGCGCTCGTCCCCGGAATGGCGGCCATGATCGTCGCCGGGCTCCTGGTCGTCCCGATCGCGCGTCGCGTCTCGGCGCGCGTGGTCGTGCCGATCGCGCTGACGTTCTCGGTGGTGGCGTACCTGCTCGTCCCGGGCGCCGTGGGCGACGGCGCGCTGCCGCTGCTCGTGGCCGCGTTCGTGCTGCTCGGCATCGGCATCGGAGCGGCCGAGACGGTCTCCAACGAGCTGATCCTCGCGAGCGCGCCCCCGGCGAAGGCGGGTGCCGCCAGCGCCGTCTCCGAGACGGCCTACGAGCTGGGCGCCGTGCTCGGCACGGCCGTGCTCGGCGGCATCCTGACCGCGGCCTACCGCAGCGGGATCGTCCTGCCCGCGGGAGTCGAGGGGGCGGCCGCGGATGCCGCGCGAGAGACGCTCGCCGGCGCGATGACGGTCGCGGGCACGCTCGACGCCCCGACCGCCGAGGCCCTGCGCAGCGCCGCGGCGCACGCCTTCGATGCCGGCGTCGGCATCACCGCCGTCATCGGCGCGGTGCTCGTCGCCATCGCGGCGGTCATCGCGGCCACTACGCTGAAGGGGTCCCGCAGCGCGCACGTCGAGCACTGAGCCGTCCTCCCGGACGACGACGCCGACAGTGCCGCGCGTCGACGGTTCGGGCAGTTTCGAGCAGTTTCGAGGAGTTCCATGTCGCGTGTCATCAAGCTCGCCGTCATCCCGGGTGACGGCATCGGTCCCGAGGTCGTCGGCGAGGCGGAGAAGGTGCTGGATGCCGTGACCGCGGCATCCGACGTGACCTTCGACAAGACACGGTTCTCGCTCGGCGCGGCGCGTTACCTCGAGACCGGCGACACGCTCACCGACGACGACCTGGCCGCGATCGCCGCGCACGACGCCATCCTGCTGGGTGCCGTCGGCGGCGTGCCGGGAGACCCGCGGCTGAAAGACGCGAACATCGAGCGCGGGCTGCTGCTGAAGCTGCGCTTCTCGCTCGATCACTACGTGAACCTCCGCCCCTCGAAGCTCTACCCGGGAGCGCCCGGCCCGCTGGCCGACCCCGGCGCGATCGACTTCGTGGTCGTCCGCGAAGGCACCGAGGGGCCCTATGTCGGCAACGGCGGGTCGATCCGCACGGGCACCCCGCACGAAGTCGCCAACGAGACGTCGGTCAACACGGCCTTCGGCATCGAGCGCGTCGTGCGCTATGCGTTCGCGCAGGCCGAGCGTCGCCGCAAGAAGGTGACGCTCGTGCACAAGACCAACGTCCTGGTGCACGCGGGCGGGATGTGGAAGCGGATCGTGGATGCCGTGGCATCCGAGCACCCCGACGTGACCGTAGACTATGTGCACATCGACGCGGCCACCATCTATCTGGTCACGAACCCGGGCCGCTTCGACGTGATCGTCACCGACAACCTCTTCGGCGACATCCTCACCGACTTGGCCGGCGCCGTCACCGGAGGCATCGGCCTCGCCGCTTCGGGGAACATCAACCCCGACGGCGCGTTCCCCTCGATGTTCGAGCCCGTGCACGGCTCGGCGCCGGACATCGCGGGACAGCAGAAGGCCGACCCCACGGCCGCGATCCTCTCCGTCGCTCTCATGCTCGATCACCTCGGGCTGGCCGACGAAGCCGCGCGCGTCACCCGCGCCGTCGAAGCGGACATCGCCGCCCGGGGATCGCAGCCCCGCACCACCGCCCAGGTCGGCGACGCCATCGCCGCCGCTGTCCAGGCGTAGCCTGGAACCGCCGCACGTACGCCGACCGCTCACACCCTCAGGACTAGACATGAGCCTCACCTACGAACCCGACGCCGGACTCGCCCCCCTGGAGTTCGCGGTCACCCGCAACCTGGCGGCGAAATCCGCCGCCGAGCGCGAGCAGCTGCTCGCCGACCCGGCCTTCGGCACCACCTTCACCGACCACATGGTCGACATCTGCTGGTCGGTGCGCGGCGGCTGGCACCGCCCCCGCGTGCAGCCCTACGGGCCGCTGTCGCTCGACCCCGCCGCCGCCGTGCTGCACTACGGCCAGGAGATCTTCGAGGGCATCAAGGCCTACCGCCACGCCGACGGTTCGGTGTGGACCTTCCGCCCCGACCAGAACGGTCGTCGTCTGCAGCGCAGCGCCCGCCGCCTCGCGCTGCCCGAGCTGCCGGTCGAGTACTTCGTCGAGTCGCTGAAGGCGCTCATCGCGGTCGACGGCGCCTGGGTGCCCTCAGGCGCGGACCAGAGCCTGTACCTGCGCCCGTTCATGTTCGCGAAGGAGGCGTTCCTGGGCGTGCGCCCGGCCAACAAGGTCGGCTACTACGTGATCGCCTCCCCGGTGGGCGCCTACTTCAAGGGTGGCGCGAAGCCGGTGTCGATCTGGCTCAGCGAGGACTACGCCCGCGCCGGCAAGGGCGGCACCGGCGCCGCCAAGACCGGCGGCAACTACGCCGCGAGCCTGCTCCCGCAGGCCGAGGCGTACGAGCAGGGCTGCGACCAGGTCGTCTTCCTCGACCAGGATCGCAACGTCGAGGAGCTCGGCGGCATGAACGTCGTGTTCGTCTACAAGGACGGCACGATCGTCACTCCCCAGTCCGACTCGATCCTCGAGGGGATCACGCGCGACTCGATCCTCCAGCTCGCGGCCGACCGCGGCCACAAGATCGAGGGACGCGCCGTGTCGATCGAGGAGTGGCGCTCCGGTGTGGCTTCGGGCGACATCGTCGAGGTGTTCGCGTGCGGAACCGCCGCGGTCGTCGCGCCGATCGGCGTGCTGAAGGGACGCGACTTCGTCGACGAGCAGCCCCTCGGACCGCTCGCGCTGTCGCTTCGCGAGGAACTCACCGACATCCAGTACGGGCGGCGCGAAGACACCCACGGCTGGCTGCTCCGGCTGGACGAGCCCACGACCGCTGCGGAGCCGGCGGAGTGAGGATCGTCCGCTTCAGCCATCACGACGCCATCCGTTTCGGCATCGTCGACGGCGCCGAGCTCGTCGTCCTCGCGGGCGATCCGCTGTTCGCCGGCTTCGACACCACCGGTGAGCGTGTGCCGCTCGGCGAGGCGGCGCTGCTCGCGCCGGTGATCCCGCGGTCGAAGATCGTGTGCGTGGGCAAGAACTATCGCGACCACGCCGCGGAGATGGGTGGCGAGGCCCCCGAGGCGCCGCTGCTGTTCCTCAAGCCCAACACGGCGGTCATCGGTCCCGGAGATGCCATCGTGCGCCCGCCGCAGTCGCAGCGCACCGACTTCGAGGGCGAGCTGGCCGTCGTGATCGGCCGGGTGGCGAAGAACGTCCCGGCATCCGCTGCGCTCGACTACGTGTTCGGCTACACGATCGGCAACGATGTCACGGCCCGTGACCTGCAGAAGTCCGACGGCCAGTGGGCGCGCGCCAAGGGCTTCGACACGTTCTGCCCGCTGGGGCCCGCGATCGAGACCGAGTTCGACCTGGACGGCGGTGCCCGCATCGTCACCCGGGTCGACGGAGAGGTCCGCCAGGACGGTCCGATCTCCGACATGGTGCATTCCGTGCCGGACATCATCGCCTACGCGTCGGCGGCGTTCACGCTCCTTCCCGGCGACGTGATCCTCACGGGCACGCCCGCGGGCATCGGGCCGTTCGAGGCCGGTCAGAGCGTCGAGGTCGAGATCACCGGACTGGGGACACTCCGCAACACCGCGCGAAACGCGTGACCGTCGAGCCGGAGCTGGATGCCGCGACCGTCGGCCGTGTGCAGCGGCGAACGGTCGGCGTGCTCGCGGCGGGCCAGGTGCTGGGCGGCATCGCCTTCGGTGCCACGGTGTCGCTCGGCGCCTTGCTGGCGGCGGATCTGTCCGGGCAGGAGGCGCTGTCGGGGCTCGCCACGGCATCCGTCACGCTCGGTGCCTCCTTCTGCGCCATCCCGCTCGCGCGTCTCGCCGCGCGACGCGGGCGCCGGGTCGCCCTCACCCTCGGCAACCTCTTCGCGCTGGTCGGCATCGCGGTGGTCATCACGGCCGCCGCGGTGCGGAGCTTCCCGCTGCTGATCGTGGGCGTCATCCTGATCGGCGCCGGCAACGCGGGCAACCTGCAGTCGCGATTCGCCGCGACCGACCTCGCGCCCGCCGAACGACGCGGACGGGACCTGGGCACGGTCGTGTGGGCCACCACGGTGGGAGGGGTGCTCGGGCCGCTGCTGCTGACGCCCGGGGAGGCGGTGGGCTCCGCGCTCGGGATGCCGCCGCTGACCGGTTCGTATGCGTTCTCGATCGTCGCTCAGCTCGCCGCGTTCGTGCTGTACGTCGTGGCCCTGCGGCCCGATCCGCTCGTGCTCGCGCAACGTCTGGCCCGCAGCGGCGAGGCCCGCCGGGAGCGCATCGTCGAGGTCGATCGCCCGGTCGCGGCGCGTTACGCCGTCTTCGCCGTCGCCGGCTCGCACGTCGTGATGGCATCCGTCATGGCGATGACGCCGATCCACCTCGCTCACCTCGCGCCGGATCACGTCACCGTCGTCGTGGGCACCACCATCGCGCTGCACGTGTTCGGGATGTACGGACTGTCGCCACTGTTCGGCGTGCTCGCCGACCGGTGGGGCCGCATCGCGACGATCCTCCTCGGACAGGCGCTGCTCGCCGCCGCCCTCGTGCTCGCCGCCGTGGCCCCCGACTCGCAGTGGGCCGTGCTGGTCGCGCTGTTCCTGCTCGGCGCCGGGTGGAGCGCGGCGACCGTGTCGGGGGCGGCGCTGCTGACCGAGAGCTCGCTGACGGCTCTCCGGCCGCGACGGCAGGGGCTCAGCGACACGATCATGACCTTCAGTGCTGCCGTGGGTGCGGTTCTCGCGGGTGTGGTGCTGAGCCAGGTCGGCTACGGCGGTCTCGCGCTGGTCGCCCTCGTCGTCGTCGCCGCCGTCACGGTGCTCTCGCCCTACGCGAGGCGCGCCTGACCCGCCGGGGTGCCGGGGTGCCGGGGTGCACGGGACGGCTGCCGAGGAGATGGCGGATACCGAGGACGATCTGACACGGATCGGTCCTCTGATCCCGACATCTCCGCGGAATCGGCGTCGTGCGCACACCCAGCGCAGCGCGCTCGACGCGCACCGGTCCGCCGACGCCGACGCCGACTGCCGTAACAGGTCGTCCAGCCTGCGTGCCGTATTCAGTCTCGCCGGCGCCGCGGAGCCCCGGCGCCCGCGTGATTCCGCGGGTGCAGGGGTTCGGTCCGGGCGCGCAGACTGAGTACGGCACGCCCACGGCGCCCGCCGGGGCGAGAACGCACCCGCGCGAGGGTCAGCGGCCGAGGGCGGCGACGGCGCGCTCGACGTCGTCGGCGTCGTTGAAGACGTGGAACGCGACGCGCGCGCGACCGTTGCGGCCGGATGCCGTGATGCCGGCGGACTGGAGGCGCGCCAGGTCCGCGCCGTCGGGATCGAGCCAGGTGACGATCGCCGTCGCGGTCTCGGGCTCCTCGATTCCCACCGCGGCGCGGAAACGGGCGGCCAGGCCCGTTGTATGGGCATGCACCGCCTGCATGTCCGCCGCGGCGAAGGCGCGCAGCGCGGGTTCGGCTCCGACGAAGGCCTGCCACGCGGGCGACACATCGAAGCGTCGCGCGCAGGCGGCGAGGTCGGCGCCGCCGCCGTAGCAGGATGCCCACGGGTCGTCTCCCGCATACCAGCCCGCCTGGACGGGCGTCAGCGTACGCGCGTAATCCTCGCTCAGCACCAGGAAGGCGACGCCCCGTGGGCAGCAGAGCCACTTGTACGCGTGGCAGAGCAGGGCGTCGACGCGCCCGGCATCCACCGGCATCCAGCCGACGGCCTGCGTCGCGTCGCACACCGTCCTCGCACCGACCGCGGCGGCCGCGTCGCAGATCGCGTCGAGGTCGGCGACGTGCCCGCACGCGGACTGCACGAGCGAGAAGGCGACGAGGTCGGTGTCGGCGGTGATCGCGTCAGCGAGTCGCGACAGCGGCGCGGTGCGCACGCGGATGCCGCGGCCCGCGTGCACGAAGGGGAGCACGAGAGACGAGAACTCGTCCTCGGGGACGAGCACGTCCGCGCCGTCGGGAAGTGCGGCGGCGAGGAGCGCGACCTGGACCGAGGTCTGCGAACCGATCGCGACGCGGTCGCCGGTGACGCCCACCAGGCCGGCCAGATGCGCTCGAGAGGCCTCGACGGCACGGCTGTAGGTGGCGATGTCGGGCGTGCCGCAGAGGTCGGCGGTGACCGCGCGACGGGTGGCGTTCATGGGCAGCCCGACCGTGCACGCGGCGAGGTAGCCGGCGGCCGAGGGGAACTGTGCGCGCAGGTCCGCGAGAGACTCGAGGTCGACGATGCTCATGGTTCCAGCGTGACGCCGCACCACGCATGCGTCTACGGCAAGTGATGCATGAAAAGCATGCCGTGACATTATGTGTGCATGACGCCAGACGCGCCCGACCTCGACGTCCAGGTGCTCCGCACCGTGCGGGCGATCGCCGACACCGGTTCGATCACCGCCGCGGCCGCCGCCCTCGGGTACAGCCAGCCGGCGATCAGCCAGCAGCTGCGCCGGCTCGAGGCGCGCCTGGGCGTCGCGGTCGTGGAACGGGTCGGGCGGGGCGTGCGGCTGACGGAGGCGGGCCGGGTGCTCGCCCGCCATGCCCCCGCCGTCACGCATGCGTTCGATGCCGCGGCGGAAGAGCTCGCCCAACTGCGGGGCCTGCGCACCGGCGTCGTCCGGCTGGTCGCCTTCCCGTCGGCGTCGCCGGTGCTCGTGCCGCGCCTGATCGCGGCACTCGCGGTCGCGCATCCGGGCCTGTCACTGACGTATGTCGAGGCGGAGCCGCCCGAAGCGGTCGAGGCGATCCGCGAGGACCGCGCCGACATCGCACTGACCTTCAGCTATCCCGGCGACCGCGACGATCCGCACGGGACGAGCGCCCGCGGCCTCTCGGTGCGCAGCGCGGGACGCGACGAGCTGCTGCTGGTGCTGCCGGAGGGACACGGCGCCGTGTCCGACCTGGCCGACCTCGCCGCGGCGACGTGGATCGCCGGATGCCCGCGATGCCGCGGTCACCTGCTGGAGCTCTGCGGACGCGCGGGATTCGAGCCGCGCATCGGCTTCGAGACCGACAACGCCGTGGCGGTGGAGGGACTGGTCGCCCAGGGGATCGGGGTCGCGACCCTTCCGCGGATGGCCGTCGCGTCGTTCCCGGTACTGCCCGGCGTCGTCACCGCGCCCCTGCCGGCATCCGAGGCACGGGGCCTGCACGTCGTGACCGCACGCGATGCCGAGCGCGTGCCCTCGGTGCGGGCCGTGCTCGATGTCTTGATGGAGCAGGTGAGCGCGCTGCATCGCCGGGTCTCCGACGGCGCCGAGAGCGCATGACCGACCCGGCGTCCGGCCGATCGCCGAGCCGCGAGCCGCAGGACGGGGGAGGGCGGCAACTAGACTGAGACGGATGTCTGCCGCGATCCATCCCCGTACCACCACCGCCTCCGGAACCGACGTCCGCGTGCGGTTCTGCCCCTCGCCGACGGGTCTTCCGCACGTCGGCATGGTCCGCACCGCGCTCTACAACTGGGCGTACGCGCGCCACACCGGCGGCAAGCTGATCTTCCGCGTCGAAGACACCGATGCCGCGCGCGACAGCGAGGAGAGCTACCGTCAGCTCGTCGACGCGCTCACCTGGCTCAAGATCGACTGGGACGAGGGCGTGGAGAAGGGCGGCCCGCACGAGCCGTACCGCCAGTCTCAGCGGCGCGACATCTACGGGGGCGTGCTGCAGACGCTCATCGCGTCCGGTGCGGTGTACGAGTCCTACTCCACGGCAGAGGAGATCGACGCCCGCAACGAGGCCGCGGGTCGCGCGAAGCAGCTCGGGTACGACAACGTCGACCGTGACCTCACCGACGAGCAGAAGGCCGCGTTCCGCGCGGAGGGGCGCGAGCCCGCGTGGCGTCTGCGCGTGCCGGACGAGGACCTCACCTATGTCGATCTGATCCGCGGCGAGGTCACCTTCCCCGCCGGATCGTTCCCCGACTTCGTCGTCGTGCGCGCGGGCGGTCAGGCCCTGTACACGTTCACCAACCCGGTGGACGATGCGCTGATGGGCATCACGCACGTCATCCGCGGTGAGGACCTCATGCCCTCGACCGCCCGCCAGCTCGCGCTCTACGGCGCTCTCATCGAGGCCGGCGTCACCGATTTCATGCCGCGATTCGGTCACATGCCGCTGGTCCTCGGCGAGACCGGCAACAAGAAGCTCTCCAAGCGCGACCCGCAGGCCGACCTGTTCCTGCACCGCGAGCGCGGCTTCATCCATGAGGGACTGCTGAACTACCTCGCTCTTCTCGGCTGGTCGATCGCCGCCGACCGTGACGTGTTCTCCCTCGAGGAGTTCGTGGCCGCCTTCGACATCGTCGACGTCAACCCCAACCCGGCACGCTTCGACCAGAAGAAGGCCGAGTCGATCAACGGCGACCACATCCGCATGCTGGATGCCGAGGACTTCGCAGGCCGCCTGGTGCCCTATCTGCACGCCGCGGGTCTGGTCGAGGCCCCGCCGACGCCGGCGCAGCAGGCGACGCTGGATGCCGCGGCCCCGCTCGTGCAGGAGCGGATGCAGCTGCTTGGTGAAGCGCCGGGCCTGCTGGGATTCCTGTTCCGCGACGAGGTGGATTATGACGACGACGCGCTGAAGGGCCTTCCCGCCAATGCGGGGGAGGTGCTCGTGGCATCCGTCGGCGCGCTCGAGCTGGTGCCGGAGCACGGGTTCACGGCCGCGGCGGTGCAGGACGCGCTGTCGCAGGCGCTGATCGAGGGTCTGGGACTCAAGCCGCGCGTCGCGTACGGTCCGCTGCGCGTCGCCGTGAGCGGCAGGCGCGTGTCGCCGCCCCTGTTCGAGTCGCTGGAACTGCTCGGCAAGGCCGAGTCGATCCGCCGCCTCGACGCGCTCGTCCAGCGGGTCGGCTGATCGCCGACGCGCTCACGCGCCGCACGAGTACAGCCCGGAGACCGGCGCGTCGGTGACCTCGGTGCAGTTGTCGAGCACCCAGGTGCGGATCTGCCCGGCGGCGGTGGACGCGGCATCCGTGCCGCCGAATCCCGCACCGCCGAAGCCGCCGCTCGATCCTGCGATCACGTAGCGCAGCTCACCGTCGGCCACGAGGCGCTGGAACGTGGCGAGGGTCGGGGCAGGATCGCGCTCGTTGAAGCCGCCGATCGGAAGGAACGATCCGCCGTCTGACGCGAGGATGAAGCCGGCGGCGCTCTGGGCGCCGAACGCGGCCGCGAGGTAGGCGGTGCCCTGCTGATGCTCGGTGAGCCAGGCCACCGTCGCCGCGGTGGCCTGGCTCGTCCCCCCGCCGCCCGTCGTCCCCCCGCCGCCGGCGACACCGCTGCCCGCGCCGCGGCGGACCGGGGATCCGCCCGCGTCGGTGCGCGTCGACCCGTCGCTGCGAGACGTTCCGGACCGGGCAGAGCCGAAGGGCCCGGAGCCGGATGCGCCCGCCGCCTGTCCGGGCGCCCCCATCCCACCGCGCGCGAAGCCGCCCATGCCGCCGATCCCGGACGTCGCGGCGACGCCGGCTGCCGTGGGGTTGGTCGAGTTGGGCGACCACATGGTCACGACGGACCAGGCCGCCGGTGTCAGCAGCATCGCGACGACGGCGACCGCGGCCGTCAGAGGCAGGGGCCGAGCCCGCCGGTGCTCGATCATGAGGAGCACGACGGCGAGTCCCAGCACGACCACCTGCACGACCGCGACCGGCAGCGAGAACGCGGCGCCGCGATCGGCCGCGACGGCCACGCCGATCAGCACCGCGGTGACGGCCGCGACGGCGGGCAGAGCGATCTGCGCCCACAGCGCACGGCGTCGACGCGCCCAGGCGAAGCCCGCACCGATGAGCAGAGCCATCGGGATGGCCAGCGACGCCGTGTAGAACTGGTGCATCCCCGCCACCACGGAGAACATCACGGCGAAAGTGCCGAACCAGACCGCCCCGAAGACGAGCAGCGGCGTGCGGAAGCGCAGCACGGCGAGCACCACGACGGCGAGGATCGCGGTCGGGATCATCCACCCGATCTGGTCGGCGAGCGCCCCGTTGAGCAGCCGCACGACCGACGGCTCGCCGGAGAACGGGGGAGTGAACGAGCGGTACGCCTCCGTGTCGGCCGTGCTCGCGCCGAACCGGCCCAGGCCGTTGTATCCGAACACCATCTCCCACGGGTTGTTCGACAGGGTGCTGCCGATGTAGGGGCGGTCGGATGCCGGGACCAGCGCGACCGCCACGATCCAGACGAGGGAGGCTGCCAGGCTGACCACGCCGGCGACGGCGACGTGCCAGACCCGGCGCCACCACGGCTGGCGGGTGCAGAGGTAGGCCGCCGCAAGTCCGGGCCACACCGCCCAGGCCTCGAGCATGTAGGTCTGGAAGGCGGCAGCGATGAACAGGCCGGAGAGCAGGAGCCAGCCGAGGTGGGCTCGTCGGAGGGCGTGGGTCGCGGCCCACGCGGTCAGCGCCAACGCCAGGACGAAGAAGGTCTCGGGCTGGTTCGAGCGAGCGACGGCGACGAGGATGGGAGTCGTCGCGACGACGGCGCCTGCGATGACGCCCGCGGTCCGTCCCGCCCACCGCCGCGCCGTGATCGCCGTGATGACCGCCGCCGCGGCGGCCGCCAGCGCATTGGGCAGAATCACGGCGGCGGGGGAGAACCCGAACACGCGCACGACGAGGGCCGGGATCCAGAACGAGCCCGGGATCTTGTCGAGGGTGACCGTGCCGGCGGGATCGAACGACCCGAAGAAGAAGTCGGGCCAGCTTCGGCTCATCGACAGCGCAATGGAGGCGTAGTAGTCCGACATCGACCCGCCGACACCCCACGCGGTGAGTACCAGCGCGACCAGGCCGATGCCGAGCAGAGACCAGTGCCAGGGCGTCCCGAGCCGCCGGCGCACGCCGGTTCGGGCGCGCGTGGAGGAGAACGGCGTCGACGACGCCGACGCAGAGAGAACGGTCACGACGGTCACGCTAGGACCGCTGCGCCCGATGTCTCGCAAGCGCGAGCTATGAATACGCCGCGACGCGCGGAATCAGTCCGACGCCCAGGTGGCCCAGATCACGTCCTGCCCGTCGATCTGCTGCGGGCCCGCGCCCACCGCGTATCGGGCGGAGCTCGGGTCTTCGCCGTCCAGCCACCAGATGTAGGCCCCGTAGCCGGAGTTCTGCTGGTAGCCCGCGGCCGAGAGCGTCGATCCGATGGCGGCGATCGCGGCATCCGTGTCGCCGACGAAGATCGCGCCCTTGCTCGCGGTCCCTCCGAAGTCGTCCACCACGTAGCAGGCCGGAACCGCCGGGGGAGCAGCCGACTCGGGGAAGGTGAAACCGGCCGGATCGGCCGGGGTGGGATCGGCGTAGCCGTTGGCATCCATGAACGCGATCATCGCGTCGGTGCACCCGAAGGCGTCGCCCCCCCGCCGCCGCGGCGGGGGCATCGTGCGCGGGAGACGCGCTCACGTCGCCCGTCGACGAGTACGGCGACCCGGATGCCGCGCACCCGGTCAGCAGGAGCAGGAAGGCGGTGGCGCCCACGACGGTGGCGGAGCGAACGGTTGTCATGCGCTCAGTGTCGCCGGGGCGTCGCCCGGCGGGCAATGCGGGATCCGGCTGGTTTGGACACCGCCTGTGTGTGGGCTAAGCTTGACCCTCGGTACGACTTCGGTCGTCACCCTCTGGGGTATGGTGTAATTGGCAACACGGCTGATTCTGGTTCAGTTGTTCTTGGTTCGAGTCCAGGTACCCCAGCAAATTCATCGCTCTCGAATGAGCAAGCTCTCTGCATGTCCGAACCCCTCCTTCGACGCTCATGTCGAGGGAGGCTCCTTGTTTCTGAGGCGTGTGCCTGTTGCCGTGTCCGGCAGGCATCCGCACTGAGCTGATCGGCCCACCACGGCATGCGAGGCGCCGCGGCAGCCGCACACCCTCGCCAACGGCGATCGCCGAGCCTATGCTGACCGCATGACCGAACCCACGCAGGAGCAGCTCGAGTCGTCGGACAAGGTGGTCAAGCGCACGGTCGGCGGTGAGATCCGCTACTACCTCAAGGACATCAAGGCGCACTGGCCGGCCGTCGTCGAGCAGCATCCGGATGCCGCGGGTCACGAGGCGTGGTGGACGGCCGATGGTCGGTTCCATGCGACGCACGCGCAGCTGCGTCGCGACGCCATGATCGGCGGGATCGTCTAGCGCGATCCGCGACTTCTTCTCTGGCGCGTTCTCGGGTCTCCGGCCCGCGGGGTGCGCTCCATCGTGGAGTCGGTACTCCGCGCCGAGCATTGGTGGCGCCATCCGGACGTTCCCGAGCGATCGTGTCAGCCCGCGCCGTCGGTCGCCGTCCGCGCCGCCGGGGCAGACAGGAGCGTCGCGAGACGCTTCTTCTTGCGGTTCTCGCGGATGATCCACGCGACATCGGGATCGCTCTCGTCGAGGGCTGCGAAGACGGGGAGCCCTCCGACGGGGTCGGCGGCGATGGCGACGCTCCAGCAGTAGCCGAGCGCCTGCCGCAGGGTGCGCGCCCCGTCCTGCCTGCGGTGGGAGGTGTCCGCCGCGGCGAGGTGGGCGGTCGCACGCGCGCACGCCGCCAACCCGGCGCGGGCGGCGTCCGGTGTCCGCAGCAGTCGCGGCTCGCAGATCGCGGCGACGGCGGCGCGCTGCACGAGCGGGTCGGGGTCGTCGACCCAGTCCGCGACCAGCGCCCTGAGGATCGCGGGGGAGTCGTCGCCGAGCAGCTGCAGTCCGATCGCCACGCCCTCGCGTACACGCCACCGGTCGTCGGCCGCGAGAGCCCGCGCATGGCGGGCGTCACGCGGTTCGCCCGCCCGTCGGCCGAGCGCTGCGGCGGCGCACATGACGGGGTATTCGCGTCCATCTCGAAGGAGCGCGTCGATGACGGCTGCGTCGGCGGTGCGCGCCGCCGCGTCGACGAGTGCGAGATCCGCGCGCGGACCGGGCAACCCGGAATGGGCATCGAGGAACGCGGCCCAGCTGAGCGGGTCCATTCCTGACAGCTGGGCGATCCACGCCGGCACGCTCGTCATGCGTGCGACGCTATCGCGCCGGGCACTGCCGTCGCCGCGTCGCGTGCCGGGTCAATTCCACTCGCGCCGATGTCCGATCTCAGCCCGACCTCGTGAAGACCCCCAACCCCGACGGCGTCGCGATCTGCGCATAGCGGTTGAGGAAGGTGAGGGTCACGGAGGTCACCCGTCCGTCCGCGCGGGTGAAGACGACCGACGAGAGGGAGCCCGGCAACGCGTTCTCGCCCGTGGGGACGTACGCCATCGTGTCGCCGTCCCACGGCGTGATGTCGAACGCGGTCTCGCCCTTCGGTCCGAGCGAGCCGCGGAGGCCGGTGCCCGCCGAGGTCACCGTCAGGGTGCCGAAATACGGACTGACGTACGTTCCGGTGTAGTCGGCGACGGGCCCGGATGCCGCGGCATCCGCCGGTGCCTGCATGCCGGCCAGGTCGCCGGACGGCGCGTTGTAGGACGCGAAGAAGCCGTGCATCGTGTCCACCCAGTCGCGGGTGGAATGCCCGTACATGACCTCGTCGAGGAACGTCTGCACGACCGCTTCGGGAAGGCCGACGGGGGCGCCGTTGGTGAGGACGACGATGCCGAGGTCGAGATCGGGGACGAGGGTCGCGGCGGTCGCGGCGCCGAGGCCGAAGGCCCCCGAGTGGCTGAGCGTGACGCGGCCGCCGGCGCCGGAACCCACGTTGATGCCGAAGCCGTAGTGACCGGGCCGTTGATCCAGATCGCCCGGGTGGGAGCTGACGATCTGCGCCGACAGCGCCTCGTTCAGCGGCCCCGTGGCGATGAAGGCGGAACCGCCTCGCTGCCCGTCGGACAGCAGCAGCTGCATCCACGTCGCCAGGTCGCCGACGGTCGAGGATGCGCCGCCCGCGGGCGCCTCGGCATCCGCGTCGCGGTCGAACAGCGGCTGGAAATCGTCGTCGCCGATCCGTGCGTGCAGCACGGCGCGGTCGTCGGCAGCGAGGTAGTCGGCGTGGCTCATACTCGTCGACGTCATACCCAAGGGCGTGAACAGCAGCTCCTGCGCCGTCTGTTCCCACGTCTGACCGCGGGAGGCGGCGACGGCCTGCGCGCCGGCCGTCAGACCGAAGTTCGAGTACTGATAGGTCGAACGGAACGGCTGCAGGGGGATCTCACGGAGGTCGTCGAGGATGTAGTCGCGGTCGAATCCGAGGTCTTCGAGGTCGTCTCCACCGCCGGTGGGGATGCCGGTGCGGTGGGCGAAGAAGTCGCCGATCGTGGCGTTCTGGGTGACGTACGGGTCATCGAGCGCGAAGTCGGGCATGAAGGTGCGCACCGGCGTGGACCACGAGAGCTCGGGGTTCTCGGTCATGGCCTTGGCGACGATCGTGGCCGACAGCGGCTTCGACAGCGATGCCAGCTCGAACACGGTGTCGGTGTCGACCTTGACGCCGGTGGACACGTCGCGCACGCCGAACCCGCCCTCGTACAGCACGGCATCGTGCGAGACGACCGCGACGGCGAGCCCCGGAACCTTCGATCGACGCAGTGCGTCGTCGATCTGGCCGGGCAGAGCCGTGAGGGCGGCGGCGACGGCGCTCTCACGATCGGTGTACAGCGCGACGACGTCCTGATTCGGGAAGGTCCCCGTGGTCACGGCGACCGTGGGCGCCGGCTCGGGCGGGGAGCTCCACGCGCAGCCGGAGAGGGCCAGCCCCACGGCCGTCGCCGTCACCGTCGTCGTCAGCAGTCTCGGTCGGCGCCGCGCATCAGCCATGGTCGAAGCCATCCTCGTGCCCCCTCATGCGGCACGCCGACGTCCCGCTCGTGTCGAGGATAGGGCGACCGCGACCGTGCGGTCCAGCGTCGGCCGGCGCCGCTGCGCCGATCAGCGCGACGCCGAGGCGGGCGCGATCACGGTGAGGGCGCGCGGGAGGACGCGCGCGGAGAGGTGATCGACCTCTTCGCCGAGCTCCCCGTCGCGGGCGATCCGGTAGGGCCCGTCGAGCAGTTCGAGATCGAACTCGGCATCCGAGAACTCCTGGTAGCGGCGGTTGCGCGAGATCCGCCCCGTGAACAGGTCGAGGACCACGCGCGCGCGGGCGCCGCGACGCGACACGCCGAGCACGCGCAGATCCAGCCGCGCGTCGTCGAGCGTCGCGCGGTGAACGGGGGCGAACCCGCGCGGCTCGTACCGGCCGTTGCCGAGGAAGAGCAGGCTGAACCGCGCGTCGACGGCGCGACCGTCGAGGTCGCGGACGCGCACGCGCACGGCGCGGGCCCGTCCCAGCGTCCGCACCGCCGCGACGAGGGCGGCGAGAGGCTTGCCGATGCGGTGCTCGTACCGCTCGCGGATCGCGACGAAATCGGTGTACGCGCCGACGCTGGCGGTATTGACGAAGATCCTGCCGTTCACCTCGCCGAGATCGACCTTCGCGACGGTGCCGGCCCGGACGGCGTCGATGGCAGCCGACAGCGGGTACATCCCGAGGTCCTTCGCGAAGTGGTTGAAGGTGCCCGCCGGCAGAACCGCCAGCGGGATGCCGTTCTCGTGGGCGGCGGCCGCGGCCTGCTGCACCGTGCCGTCGCCGCCGGCGACCGCGAGGACCTCGCACTCCTGCGCGGTGCGGCGGATCACCTCGGCGTAGTCGTCGTCCGCACCCAGCTCGACGATCCGCAGCGCCGGCAGCGTGCGGCGCACCACCGGGAGGATCCGCGCCGCGCGCCCCGAGCCCGATCGAGGGTTGATGACGAGCGCGATGCCCGCGCCGTCCGGCCGCGGCGTGCCCGCGTGCACCGCGAGCGCGTCCTGCAGCGGGTCCACGCGCTCCACCGGCACGATCCGCGTCGTCAGCCAGGCGACCGCCTCGCCGAGCGCGAAACCCGCCGCGACGTCCGACGGGTAGTGCGCTCCGGTGGCGACCCGCGAGAAGCCGACGAGGCCCGCCAGCATGCGCAGCGGCACGGTCAGGATCGGGGACTCGGCGGATGCTGCCGCGGCGAACGCCATCGCGCTGGCCGAGTGGCCGCTCGGAAACGACGTCGAGGCGGGGATGCGGTGGGCCAGCCGCTGCACCGGCACCTGGGTGATGGCCGGCCGCGGGCGGCGGTGCAGACGCTTGGACACCTGGTTGGCGAGGAGGCTGGTGAGCCCGATCGCGGCGAGGCCGCGCACCGCGGCCCGGCGCGCCCGGGGCCGACCGGTGGCCGCGAGGAGCGCCGCCACCCCCATCCAGAGCACGGAGCGGTCGGCGGACCGCGTGAGCGGCGGCATCGCCCCGTCGAGGATCGGGCTGCGCGTGCCGGCGATCGCGGTGAAGGTGGCCACGTCGAGCGCGTCCACTTGGCGCCGGACGGAGCGCCATCGCCGCGTGTCGCCCCCGTCGTCTCGGGAGGCGCGTGTGCGAGCGGACGGTAGTCGACGCCGGGCCATGATCGCTCCGATCAGTTCATCGCATTGCCGATGTAGGAGTACTTGACGAACACCTCGGAGGCCCAGCCGGCCTCGTCGAGCACGCCCTGCACCGCCGTGAGCATGTACTTGGAGTCCCACCCCATGTAGAGGTACTGGCCGTCGCCCAGCTCATCCCACTGGCCGTTCCACGCCTTGGCCGGGTAGACGGGGCCGCCGCGGCGTGCGCTGAAGTCGATCACGCTCTGTCGCGAGTCCGCCCACAACCGTTTGAAGATGCGGTTGAAGAGGTAGCGGATGTCGGGAACCTCCCAGTGCTCGCCGCGGAACTCGACGTAGTCGAACTCGCGCTGCCAGCCCCGAGGCCATCCGCGGCGTTTGCGGGCGTCGAGAATGGGAGTGAGGTTGTCGTCGTCGATGGAGACGACGGCGGGACGCTTCCAGACGCTCAGGAAGAGGTCGGTCAGCTCTTGCGTGCGCGCCGCGATCGCCGCGGTCGACCACGCCTCGGCGTCCGCGACGGCCTGCGTGACGGCGAGCGCGCTGTCGCGGTAGGCGTTCCGCTTCTGCGGGAACGAGGCGTCGAACGCGCGGTCGAAGAGCTCCCGTTCGAGCAGCGTCAGGTTTCCCAGGGTCTGGGCCAGCGCACGGAAGCTGTTCTGCTCGTCGTCGGAGAGCTCGGCCCAGCGGCGCGAGCCGTCGGGCGACCACTCGTCGGACGGTGCGAGCGGCACGATGTGCTCGAGATCCAGCGGCGCCGTGTCGATGTCGCCCGCGAGCCGCCCCAGCACGTAGGCCGGGTGGGGGAGCGCGCTGAACTTCAGACCCACGCGGGTGCGCTCGTCGGAGGGCGTGATCCGCGCGATCGCCCGGACCAGATCGTCGCGTGAGAGCGCCGCGGCGCGGCAGAGGCGAGCGACGAGCCGGTCGGTGGTCACCCCGACGACGGTGCGGCGCATCAGCAGCGACTGCAGCTGCTCGAGCGACGTGATCAGCTCCGAGGTCGGGAGCTGTCCGGAGCGATGCTCGTGGAGCAGGCGCAGAGCGAGCGGATACATGCCGCGTCCGAAGGTGTTGAGCAGGGCCAGCTGCCGCCCGATCGGCGCGTCGGCGACGCGCGCCGGGTCGAGGAGGGTGGCGTAGAGCGCGGAGTAGTCGCGCCACTGCGCGGCGCGCTCGCGCAGCGTCGCCAGGTCGAGGTGCGGGAACTCGGCGCGGAAGGTGTCGTAGACGCCCCGCTCGCCGGCCACGGTGACCTCGCGGCCGGTGAGCATGACGAGGTAGTGCCGCCAGAAGTCGCCGATCTGCTCGCCGGTGTTCTCCTCGATCGGAACCCAGTAATGGTCTTCGATCTCGCTCTGCTGGGCGTGGGAGAGACCCATCAGCACGTAGTTGTGGATCAGCTCGTGGTCGCGCAGCGGTTCGCCCGTCGAGTTGAGGCTCTCGAAGGTCTGCTGCGCGTTCGCCTCGGGCCCGAGGGTGATCGCGACGTGCTCGAGGCGTTGGAGGCCCCGCCAGATGTGGGCGGCCTCGTCGGGACGGATCTGGCTGCGGAAGAACGCGTAGTTGTCGTCGAAACGCGACACGCGCGTCTCATCGTCGGGCGTCCGACGGTCGCGCACGACGCTCTCGAAGACCTCCGCCCAGGCGCGATGCGGCCGGAGTTTCGTCCGTGCGGGATCGTCGTCGCGGACCAGCACCCGCTCGAGCTCGGCGGCCAGCTCCGGGTCGTCGTCGCGCAGGGTGTGGTGCAGGGCGGCGACCAGCAGCATGAGCGTCGTGATGCGCTGCTGTCCGTCGATGAGGACCAGATGGGCGTCATCGTCGTCGGAGACCGAGGCGGTCGAGAGGATCGAGCCGATGAAGTGCGTGTGGCCGGCGCCCGCATCCGCCACCGCGCGCACATCGCCGAGGAGCTGCTCGCAGCCGCCGATGTCCCAGCGGTACTGCCGCTGGTAGACCGGAACGACGATGGTGGTGTCGGATGCCGAGAGCCACGCGATCGTGGCGACGGCGGTCGCGGAGACGTGGGACGCGGAGACCGAGGGGGCGAGGTTCGTGCCGGTGCTCATGTTCTCCGTGTCGCCTCCGCGCTCGCTCTCGATGACCGCCGTCGAGTCTAATCGCGTTCCCGGGACCGCTCGGTAGGCTTGCCTCGGCCGGGCCTGTAAAAACTTCGCTTGTCCGGCAGAAAGGTTGGATCCGTCATGGGTTACATCAAGAGCGCGGCCCTCGAGGAGACCGGTTACGTCGTCCTCGACCGCTACAACAAGGAGATCGACCCGAAGGAGTGGCTCGACGTCGAGTACGTCGACTGGAAGTCCTCGGGCGACACCCGGTTCGCCCCGTTGGCCTCCGCCAAGGGCGAGATCGAGTGCAACGGCTTCTGGAACCACAAGCCGCCGCGCACCGACAAGGACGGCGTCTGGATCGACGCGCAGACCGCCATCGCACCGACGCTCACCGCGCGTGCGCAGGAGCCGGGGGCGAACGTCGGCCGCTGCCGCATCATCGAGCTGCAGCCGAACACGTATGCCGACTGCCTCTACAACCTGCACCAGGACGACAACAACCGTCTGAACCCGGACGGCACCGGCTGGGTCGTGCGCGGCTTCTTCAACCTCACCGACGACAAGACGAGCTACTTCGTGCTGCGGGAGAACCGCACCGATCCGAGCGAGGAGACCCGCATCGCCCTGCCCGCGGGCGCGCAGCTCATCGTCGACACCCAGCGCCTCTGGCACGCCGCCGCCCACTACGGCGACGAGCCGCGCTACTGCCTCATCACCTCGTGGGAGTCGGGCCCCGAGCTCGACGCCTACATCGCCAAGTACAACGGGGTGAACAAGGTGGACAGCTACCCGGTCGACCAGGAGACGCTGGATGCCGGGCAGATCGAGCAGGAGCGCCGCATCGCCGCCCGTGCCGCCGCCCTGGCCGCCCGCGGCCAGCAGGAGGTCACGGTGATGAGCGAGGCCTGAGCCTCGGCATCCACCGCGGACGTCCCGTCCGCACGAAGGGCCCCGATCTTCGGATCGGGGCCCTTCGTCGTCCGTGGCCCTCGTGTGGTTTTCCACGGAGCAGACTGTTGTTATATCTGTGTTTGTGTTGTACCGTGTGGATATTCAAGGAGGATACGTGTACGCAACGGAGCGACAGCAGCTCATCGAGCACCTGGTCAGTACAGACGGACGCGTCGCCGTCGTCGACCTGGCGCGCCGCTTCGGCGTGACCACCGAGACCGTGCGCCGCGATCTCGACCAGCTCGAGACGGCGGGAATCGTGCGTCGCGTGCACGGCGGGGCCGTGGCCCGCACCCGGGTCAGCACGGTCGAGACCTCCTTCGTGGAGCGCACGCAGCGCCGCAGCGACGCGAAGCGCGCGATCGCGGAGCGGGCCCTGGAGGCCATCGGCGCCGATGGCGACGGATCCATCTACATCGACGCGGGGACGACGACGGCCGCCGTCGCCGGACTGCTCGCCCAGCGCCCGGTCACCGGGCATCCGCTCGAGGTCGTCACCCACTCGATGACGGTGGCGCACCTGCTGGCCGGAGCGCCCGGGCTCAACCTCACCGCCATCGGCGGCCGCGTGCGCGGGCTGACCGCGGCGGCCGTGGGCGCCCAGACGGTCGATGCGATCTCCCGGCTGCGCCCCGACCTCGCCTTCATCGGCACCAACGGCCTGTCCGCCACCTTCGGACTGAGCACACCCGATCCCGACGAGGCCGCGGTCAAGCGCGCCATCATCGCCTCGGCGCGCCGCATCGTGGTGCTCGCCGACGCCGAGAAGTTCGACGGGGAGCTGCTCGTCTCCTTCGGCCGGCTCGCCGATCTCGACATCCTCGTCACCGATGCGCCGCCGCCCGCCGACCTCGTCGCCGCCCTCGACGACGCCGATGTGGAGGTGTGGACCGCATGATCGTCACGCTCACCGCGAACCCGTCGCTCGACCGGACGGTGACCCTCGCCGAGGCCCTGCGCGTCGGCGAGGTGCAGTCCGCCGTCGCCGTCCGCGAGGATGCCGGGGGGAAGGGCATCAACGTCACCCGTGTGCTGACCGGATCGGGGGTGATCAGCACCGCGGTCCTCCCGCTCGACGCCGACGACCCGTTCGCATCCGTGCTCCGCTCGGCGCGCGTGCCGGTCGTCGCCGTGCCCCTGCCCGGAACCGCGCGGGCGAACCTCACGCTGACCGACCACGACGGCGTGACCACGAAGGTGAACCTGCCCGGTGTGACGCGCAGCGACGCGGATGCCGCGACACTCATCGCCGCGACGGTGCAGGCGTCGGCGGGTGCGCGATGGCTGGTGCTGGCGGGGTCGCTGCCACCCGGACTGCCCGACGACTTCTACGTCGACGTGATCACCGCCGTCCGCGCGACCGGCCCCGAAGCGCCGCGCATCGCCGTGGACACGTCGGGGGCCGCCCTGCGGGCCGTCGTCGAGCGCGGAGCGCCCGATCTCATCAAGCCCAACGACGAGGAACTCGTGGAGCTCGCCGGCGTCCCCCTCGACCCGGCGCTGCCGCTGGCGGAGGCCGTCCGCGCCGTCGCCTCGCAGCTCGTGCCCGAGCGGGTGGGCGCCGCCTTCGTCACGCTGGGTGGCGACGGCGCGGTCCTCGTGACGGCCGACGGAGCCTGGTTCGGCACGCCGCCGGCGACGCGGGTACGCAGCACCGTCGGTGCCGGAGACAGCTCGCTGGCGGGCTTCCTCCTCGCCGACGTCGCGGGAGCCGCTCCCGACGAGCGGGTGCGCAGCGGCATCCGCTACGGGTCCGCGGCGGCCGCGCTGCCCGGAACGCAGGCCCCGACGCCCGACGATCTGCTCCCCGGCGACGTGCCGGTGAGCCCTCTCGCCCCCTGAAAACCCCATCCTGAACCCACTCGACCACTGGAGGTCACCGTGTCAGAGATCATCACGCCGGCGCTCGTCAGCCTTGACGCGTCGCTCGGCACCGACAAGCGGGCCGTCATCGACGCCCTCGCCGCGCGCGTGGCGGCGACGGGGAGGGCGAGCGATGCCGCAGCCCTCGCCGCCGACGCCTGGAAGCGCGAGCAGACCGACGAGACCGGTCTGCCCGGCGGCATCGCGATCCCGCACGCCAAGAGCGCCGCGGTGCGCGAGGCGACGCTCGCCTTCGCCCGTCTGAAGCCGGGCATCGACTTCGGCGCGGAGGACGGTCCGGCCGACCTCGTCTTCCTCATCGCCGCCCCGGACACGGCGGCCGAGGAGCACCTCGCCGTGCTGTCGCAGCTCGCGCGCAGCTTCATGCGCGAGGACTTCACCGCGGGACTGCGCGCGGCCGAACGGCCGGAGGATGTCGTCGCCCTCGTGACCGAGGCCGTCTCGGGCACCGGTGCTCCCGCAGCATCGACGGCGCCCGCCGCGACGGCGAGCGCGGACAGCGCGCACCTGATCGACGGACGCCCCGCCCGGATCGTGGCGGTCACGGCGTGCGCGACCGGCATCGCCCACACCTTCATGGCGGCCGACGCCCTCACCGCGCAGGGCGGCAAGGACGGCGTCGACCTCATCGTGGAGCCGCAGGGATCGAGCGGATACAAGGCGCTCGACCCGAAGATCATCGAGGCCGCCGACGCCGTCATCTTCGCCGTCGACGTGGACGTGCGCGAGCCGCAGCGCTTCGCCGGCAAGCCCGTCGTCCGCGCCAGCGTCAAGCGCGGCATCGAGGCGCCCGGTCAGCTGGTGGCCGAGGCCATCGCCGCCGCGAAGAACCCGAACGCGACCCGCGTCAGCGGATCGGCGGCGGCGGCATCCACCGCCACGTCGGGCGCGGGGGAGTCGTACGGCGCGAGCATCAAGCGCGCGCTGCTGACCGGCGTCAGCTACATGATCCCCTTCGTCGCCGGCGGTGGTCTGCTCATCGCCCTCGGCTTCCTGCTGGGCGGCTATGAGATCGCGTTCAACGCGGACAAGATCCTCGGCGCGTCGACGCTGTGGAACCTCGGCGACACCTCGCTGATCGTCTACCTCGGCGCCGTGCTGTTCAAGATCGGCGCGCTGTCGTTCGGCTTCCTGGTGCCGGCCCTCGCCGGTTACATCGCGTACGGCATGGCCGACCGGCCGGGTATCGCCCCCGGTTTCGTCGCCGGTGCCGTCGCGGGCTTCATGGGCGCGGGCTTCCTCGGCGGCATCGTCGGTGGTCTGCTCGCCGGTGTCGCCGCCCGCTGGCTGAACGGCCTCGACGTGCCGCGCTGGCTGCGCGGTCTCATGCCGGTCGTGATCATCCCGCTGCTGGGTTCGATCTTCGCCTCCGGTCTCATGCTGCTGGTGCTCGGCGGTCCGATCGCCTGGCTCACCAAGGCCCTCAACGACTGGCTGTCGGGCCTCACCGGCGCCGGCGTGATCATCCTCGGCATCATCCTCGGCCTGATGATGTGCTTCGACCTCGGCGGTCCGGTCAACAAGGTGGCCTACGCCTTCGCGACCGGCAACCTCGCCGCGGGCATCGCGGGCGACGAGCGCTACCTGCAGATCATGGCGGCCGTCATGGCTGCGGGCATGGTCCCGCCGCTGGCGATGGCCCTGGCATCCACCGTCATCGACCGCAAGCTCTTCACCGAGCCGGAGCGCGAGAACGGCAAGGCGGCCTGGCTGCTCGGCGCTGCGTTCATCTCCGAGGGTGCGATCCCGTTCGCGGCGGCCGACATCTTCCGGGTGATCCCGGCGATGATGCTCGGCGGTGCGGTGACCGGTGCGCTCTCGATGGCGTTCGCCGTCACGAGCAAGGCGCCCCACGGCGGCATCTTCGTCTTCTTCGCGATCGACAACTTCTGGCTCTGGCTGCTCGCCATCGCCGCGGGAACGGTCGTCTCGGCATTCACCGTCGTCGCGCTCAAGCGCTTCGCACGCCGTGGATCGGCCGTGAACGAGGGTATTCCCGGTGCGTCCTCGGTTTCTCCCGAGGCCGTGAACGCCTAGTCTCGATGGAGATATCCCAACACGATCCAAGGAGGATCCCATGGCAGAACGCCAGGCCACCGTCGCCAGCAGCTCGGGTCTGCACGCGCGCCCCGCGAAGCTCTTCGTGCAGGCGGTCCAGCAGACCGGCGTCCCCGTGACGATCGCGGTCGAGGGCGGTCCTGACCTCAACGCCGGCAGCATCCTCACGCTGATGGGTCTGGGCGCCACGCAGGGCACCGTCGTCACGCTCAAGGCGGAGGGCGAGGGCGCCGAGGCGGCCCTCGACACGCTCGTCGCGTTCCTCGAGACGGACCACGACGCCGAGGCCTGATCGGACACGGATCCACGGATGCCGCGACCCCCGGATGTTCTCCGGGGGTCGCGGCATCCGGCGTTCGGGGCCTCAGAGATCGATGGCGTCGCCCGGGTCGAGCGGGCTGAACCGACCCCCGCCCTGTTCGGCCGCCCACTGCAGACGCCCGCGGTGCATGTCGAGTCCGATGCGCGAGAGCGTCATGTCGTGCGTGGCGAAGGCGTGCTCGGGCTGCACGGCGAGGACGAAGTCGATCGCCTCGCCGATCTTCAGCCACGGCGCGCCCACCGGCGCGGCGAGGAGCCGGACCTCGACCCCTTCGGGGACCGCGTAGGAGTCGCCGGGGTAGTAGAGCTCGTCGTCCACGAGCACGCCGACGTTGTCGATGACGGGGATCGACTCGTGGATGACGGCGTGCCGCCCGCCGAAGAAGCGCAGCGCGAACGGGCCGGCGCTCACGCTGTCGCCCGGAGCGACGACGGTGACGCCGAACTCCGCGGCCGCATCCGCGACACCCTGCGGCCCGTAGATCGGTACGTCGGGCGCGTGCTCACGGATGCGACGGAGGTGCTCGGGCGTCCAGTGGTCGGGGTGCTCATGGGTGAGCACGACGCCCACCGTCCCGGCCAGATCCTGCAGCGGAAGAGTGAAGGTTCCGGGGTCGATGATCAGCTGGCTTCCTTCGCGCTCGAGGCGCAGGCAAGCGTGTTCGTGTTTGGTGACGCGCATGTCGCTCAGTCAACGCCTGTCCCGCGATCCGGGCAAGCCGGACGCGCATCCGGGCCTCGATTTGGCGAGGGGTCGTTCGCCATGGCATAATCGAACGGTTGCTTACGCAGCGAAAAGGTACGGCCCCATCGTATAGCGGCCTAGTACGCCGCCCTCTCACGGCGGTAACGCGGGTTCGAATCCCGCTGGGGTCACCACCGCAGAAGCCCGGTCCACACGGACCGGGCTTCTGTCGTCTGCGGGTCTGTCGCGACGCGACAGACCCCGAGGTGGGTCAGGCTGCGGGACCGGCCTCGTCGACGGTCTCGGGCGCGCGGGTGCGGGCCCGACGACGGCGGACGACCCGGCGCGCACCCCACACGATCAGGGCGGCGAACGCGATCAGGCCGAGCCAGGGGAGCAGGAACCCGATCGCGATGACCAGGCCGTTGAGAGTCGCGACGAGACCGTTCCAGCCGGCCGCGACGCCGTCGCCGAATCCCGCCGGATCGGCGGTGACGGCGGGGGCGGGCGTGACGAGCGAGACGCTCAGCGTCGACATCTCGACCTGGGACTGCACCCAGCTCAGCTGCTGTCGGAGGGACTCCAGCTCGGACTGACGCTCCGACAGCGCGGATTCCGCCGCGATCAGATCGGCGGTCGACGACGACTGCTGCATCAGCTCCGTGAGGCGTGCGACGGAGGACTCGAGGGCGGAGACCCGGGCGCGCAGGTCGACGGCCTCCGTGGTCACGTCGCGCCGGTCGGTCTGCGACGAGGTCACCGTCCCGTAGGCGGACAGTCCCGCGACCGTCTCGGAGAGGCGGTCGGCGGGGATGCGGACGGTGATCCACGCGCCCGACGGCATCGGCATGACGACTCCCGTGCCCGACATCACGTCGACGGGCGCTCCGGCGCCGGTGCTCTGGGATTCGACGTAGCCGCCCGCGGCGACGGCTGCCGCCGCGATGCCCTCGGCCGCGGCAGCGGCGTCCGCGACCTCGACGGTCGCCGAGGCGGTCGTCGCGATCTCGCGTCCCGCGCTCCCGGTGGCGGCGTCGGCCGCCACGCCGGCTCCGCTCATGCCGCCGGGCGCGGCATCCCCGGCCCGTCCATCGGTCAGCCCGAGCTCGGCGGTGCTCCCGCCCGGTGCGATCACCGCGGGAAGTGCGGCGGACGACGCCCCGGACGTGCCCTGCAGGGTTCCCGCGATCGACGGTGCCATGATCGCCGCGACCGCCACGACGGCGGCGGCCGCGGCCCCGCCCATCCAGATGCGGCCGCGGCGGACGGCGCGGATCCGTTCGCGTTCGCTGCGCTCCCACTGCGCGCGACGTTCGTCCGCGATGCGTGCGAAGAGCGCGTGCTCGATCGCCTCCACGCGATCGTCGCCGAGCTCGGGCAGTGCGGTGTGTGCGGTGGTCATGACCCCTCCGATGCGATGGTGGTGCGCAGTGAGCTGCGGATGCGGGAGAGACGATTGCGGACGACGCCGTGCGTGACGCCGAGGTGCTCGGCCGCCGCCTGGTATCCGTAGCCCTCGGCGGCGCACAGACGGAAGATGCTCTGGTCGAGCTCGCTGAAGGTGGCGACCTCCGCCGCGATCCGATCGGCGAGGTCGGCGTCGATCACCTGACGTTCGATGTCGACGCCGTCCGGCACGGATTCGTCGACGGGCGCTCCGAGGTGCGCGCGGTCGCGGTGCTGGCGGCGCACACGGTTCGCCGCTTGGAAGCGGCAGACCGTGACGAGCCAGGGGAGCAGCGACGCGCTGTGCAGCTCCAGTTCCCGGAGCTTGCGCCACGCGGCCAGGAACGTCTCCTGGGTCACGTCCTCGGCATCCTGCGCCGTGCCGACCAGGCCGTGCGCGATCCAATAGACGGGTCGCGCATAGGCGCGGTAGAGCGTCCGGAAGGCGAGCTCGCTGCCGGCGGCGGCCTCCGCGACGAGCTCGGCATCGGTACGCGTGCCGGTGTCCTGGGTCATCGTGTCCTCATCGTCTCTCACTCAGGAAGTGTCGGCCGTGGAGGAATCGTCTCAGATCCGATCGCCGCCGGCCTGCGGGCCGACCGGCGGGGAGCGCCTCCGGGGTGCGAGCCGGTATCGTGTCCTGAGCGAGAGGGAGTATCCCGTCCTCGCGCGTCCGTCATCACGGGCCCGTCGTCGGGACCCCGGGCGCGCGCCGCCGCCGCCCGACGGGTGGTCGCGGGGGAGAGACTTTCGACGTTTCGTCATCCCTCGAAAGGCCTGCATGGACCTCCCCGTCTGGTTCGAGATCGGCTCGCTCGTCGTGCTGGTGCTCATCCTCGTCGCCGACCTCGTGCTCATCGCGAAGCGACCGCACATCCCGTCGCCCAAGGAGTCGAGCCTGTGGGTCGTCTTCTACGTCGCCCTCGCGCTCGTGTTCGCGGGATTCATGTGGTTCTTCGCCGGCGGCGAGTATGCCGGGCAGTTCGTCGCCGGGTGGCTCACGGAGTACAGCCTCTCCATCGACAACCTCTTCGTCTTCGTGCTGATCATGAGCCAGTTCTCGGTGCCGCGCCGGTACCAGCAGAAGGTGCTGATGGTGGGCATCATCATCGCGCTCGTGCTCCGGGGCCTGTTCATCCTCGCCGGAGCGGCGATCATCGAGCAGTTCAGCTGGATCTTCTACATCTTCGGGGCCTTCCTCATCTACACCGCCTGGAAGCAGGCCTTCCCGGGCGGCGACCACGAGGACGAGGTCAAGAAGGAGTCGTTCATCGTGCGGCTGCTCCGGCGCACGATCGACATCAGCGACGACTACGACGGTCCGAAGGTGCGCACGGTCGTCGACGGCAAGCGGATGTTCACGCCCATGATCATCGTGTTCGTGGCCATCGGCATGACCGACCTGCTGTTCGCGCTCGACTCGATCCCCGCGATCTTCGGCATCACCCAGAACGCGTTCATCGTGTTCACGGCGAACATCTTCGCGCTGATGGGGCTGCGCCAGCTCTACTTCCTGTTGGGCGACCTGCTCGACCGGCTCAAGTACCTGCACTACGGCATCGCCTTCATCCTCGCCTTCATCGGGGTGAAGCTGATCGCGCACGCGATGCACGAGAACGAGCTCCCGTTCATCAACGGCGGCGAGCACATCGCGTGGGCGCCCGACATCTCGACCTGGATGTCGCTCGGAGTCATCGTCGTCTCGATGGTCGTGGCGACCGGGGCGAGCCTCGTGGCCTCCGCGCGGGAGCGCGGCGCAGGGCCCGCGGCGGCACCCCGGACGCCGGCAGCGGCGGCCGAAGCGGTCGCCGACGAGAAGGGCACGCCGCCGACCGTCGAGGGGCGCTGAGGGCGACGGCGATCCGCGCGGTGGTATTCTGAGGCCGTGCGGATCGCTCGTCTTCTCCTTAGCGGCCGCGACGAGACCTCGTTCTGAGCCCTCACTCGTCGCGGAGTCCGTCGCGGGCTTGATCCTCTTATCTGGAGAACGAGACAGCATGAGCATGACGATTCCCGACCGCCCGCGGACCCTCGCCGAGAAGGTGTGGGACGACCACCTCGTGGTCAAGGGCGAAGACGGCCAGCCCGACCTGATCTACATCGACCTGCACCTGGTGCACGAGGTCACGAGCCCGCAGGCCTTCGACGGCCTGCGTGCGGAGGGCCGCTCGGTGCGGCGACTCGACCTCACGATCGCGACCGAGGACCACAACACCCCGACGCTCGAGATCGACAAGCCGATCGCCGACCTGACGAGCCGGACGCAGATCGAGACCCTGCGTCGCAACGCGGAGGAGTTCGGCGTACGCCTGCACTCGCTCGGCGACAAGGAACAGGGCATCGTCCACGTCGTCGGGCCCCAGCTGGGCCTGACCATGCCCGGCATCACCGTCGTCTGCGGCGACAGCCACACCTCGACGCACGGCGCGTTCGGTGCCATGGCCTTCGGTATCGGCACGAGCGAGGTCGAGCACGTCCTGGCCACGCAGACCCTGCCGCTGAAGCCGTTCAAGACGATGGCCATCACCGTCGAGGGCGAGCTGAAGCCCGGGGTCACCGCGAAGGACATCATCCTCGCGATCATCGCCAAGATCGGGGCGAACGGCGGCCAGGGCTACGTGCTCGAGTTCCGCGGCAGCGCCATCCGGTCGCTGTCGATGGAGGGCCGCATGACGATGTGCAACATGTCCATCGAGGCGGGCGCCCGCGCCGGCATGATCGCCCCCGATGAGACGACGTTCGCGTACGTGAAGGACAAGCCGCACGCCCCCCAGGGCCAGGACTGGGACGACGCGGTCGCCTATTGGCGCACGCTGCCGAGCGACGAGGGCGCCGTCTACGACGCCGAGGTCTTCCTCGACGCGAACGAGCTCGAGCCCTTCGTCACCTGGGGCACCAATCCCGGGCAGGGCGTCTCGCTGTCGGACGTCGTTCCCGACCCGGCATCCTTCACCGACGCGAACGAGCGCGCGGCCGCGGAGCGTGCGCTGGAGTACATGGATCTCGCCGCCGGCACGCCGCTGAAGGACGTTGCGGTGGATGCCGTCTTCATGGGCTCCTGCACGAACAGCCGCATCGAGGACCTGCGCGCCTTCGCGTCGGTCATCGAGGGGCGTCAGAAGGCGGAGCACGTGCGGGTGATGGTCGTCCCCGGCTCGGCGCGCGTGCGCCTGGAAGCCGAGGCGGAGGGCCTCGACAAGGTCTTCACCGCGTTCGGCGCCGAGTGGCGGTTCGCGGGGTGCTCGATGTGTCTGGGCATGAACCCCGACCAGCTCGCCCCGGGCGAGCGCTGCGCCTCCACCAGCAACCGCAACTTCGAGGGCCGTCAGGGCAAGGGCGGGCGCACGCACCTCGTGTCGCCGCTCGTGGCCGCCGCCACCGCGGTGCTGGGCCGCCTCGCGAGTCCGTCCGATCTGCCCCGTATCGACTCACCTGCGGAGCGCGCGACGACCGGGATTGGAGCCTGACGTGGAGAAGTTCACGACCCACACCGGCGTCGCCGCCGCGCTGAAGCGTTCGGCGGTCGACACCGACCAGATCATCCCCGCGGTCTACCTCAAGCGGGTGACCAAGACCGGTTTCGAGGACGCACTGTTCGCCAACTGGCGACAGGACCCCGAGTTCGTCCTGAACCAGCCGACGTTCTCGCACGCCTCGGTGCTCGTCGCGGGTCCCGACTTCGGAACCGGGTCGAGCCGCGAACACGCCGTGTGGGCGCTGCGCGACTACGGCTTCCAGGTGGTGCTGAGCCCGAAGTTCGCCGACATCTTCCGGGGCAACGCCGGCAAGCAGGGCCTGGTCACGGGCGTGATCTCCGAGGCCGACCTCGAGGCGATCTGGGCCGAGATCGACGCGCATCCGGGCGCCGAGATCACCGTCGACCTCGTCGAGCGCACCGCGACGATCGGCGAGCTCCGGGTCTCGTTCGAGATCGACGATTACACTAGGTGGAGACTCCTCGAAGGCCTCGACGACATCGGGCTGACCCTGCGCAACGAGGACAGGATCGCGCAGTTCGAGGCGCGCCGCGAGGCGTGGCGCCCCCGGACGCTTCCGGTCCGCTAGGACGGACCCGCCCCCGATCGGGGCATGCCCGCCCCTCTCCTTTCCCGTCCTCGACACACGATGTGAGGTTCGATCCATGAACACCCTCCTGAGCGCTTCGGCGTCGACACCCGCCGGAGGCGAGGGCTCGGTCCTCGAGATCCGGGGCGGGCGGCCGCTGACCGGACGCGTCGAGGTGAAGGGCGCCAAGAACCTCGCCACCAAGGCGATGGTCGCGGCGCTGCTCGGCGAGACCGAGAGCGTGCTGCGCGACGTACCCGACATCAGCGATGTCCAGGTCGTGCGATCGCTCCTGGAGGTGCACGGCGTGACCGTGACCGACGACGGCGACGGCGTCCTGCGTCTCGACCCGCGCGGAGCGGTCTCGGCGCACATGGAGGAGATCGACGCCCACGCGGGCGCGTCGCGCATCCCGATCCTCTTCTGCGGACCGCTGCTGCACCTGCTCGGCCAGGCCTTCATCCCGGACCTCGGCGGATGCCGCATCGGCGACCGTCCGATCGACTTCCACCTCGACGCGCTGCGCGCCTTCGGCGCGACGGTGGACAAGCTGCCCAGCGGCATCCGCCTCTCCGCTCCGAACGGGCTCTCCGGGGCGAACATCGCCCTGCCGTACCCGAGCGTGGGAGCGACCGAGCAGGTGCTGCTGACGGCCGTGCGCGCGAAGGGCACCACCGAGCTTCGCAACGCGGCCATCGAGCCGGAGATCATGGATCTCATCGCCGTCCTGCAGAAGATGGGCGCGATCATCTCCTACGAGCCCAACCGCGTCATCTTCATCGAGGGTGTGGAGTCGCTGCGCGGCTACGACCACCGGAGCATCTTCGACCGCAACGAGGCCGCATCCTGGGCCTGCGCGGCGCTGGCGACGGACGGCGACATCTTCGTCGGCGGAGCGAAGCAGCAGGAGATGCTGACCTTCCTCAACGTCTTCCGCAAGGTGGGCGGCGACTTCGACATCCACGAGGACGGCATCCGTTTCCGCCGCGGCGGTGCGCTCAAGCCCGTCGTCGTCGAGACCGATGTCCACCCCGGTTTCATGACCGACTGGCAGCAGCCCCTCATCGTCGCGCTCACGCAGGCCGAGGGCGTCTCGACCGTTCACGAGACGGTCTACGAGAACCGTCTCGGCTTCACCCAGGCCCTCAACAAGATGGGCGCCGACATCGTGGTGCACCCCGAGGGCATCGCCAGCGCCGACCGCCGCGTTCCGCGCCGCGCGCTGGAGCAGGCCGCCGTCATCACCGGTCCGACGCCGCTGCACGGCGCCGACGTCGTCGTTCCCGACCTGCGCGGCGGCTACAGCTACGTCATCGCCGCCCTGGCCGCGGAGGGGACCTCCCGCGTCGCGGGGGTGGACATCATCCGCCGCGGCTACGAGAAGTTCCTCGAGAAGCTGACGGCGCTGGGCGCCGACTTCGACGTCGTCGGATGACCGGCGTGGCCCGTCCCGCGCGGCGACGCGCCTCCGCCGAGAAGACGCGGCCCAGCGCCTTCTGGCCGCTCGCCGCGCTCATCGTGCCGGCCGTCGGATGGTTCGCGAAGATCGAGATCACCGGTGCCGAGCACCTGCCCGCCGAGGGTCCGTACGTGCTGGCCCCCAACCACTACAGCGAGTTCGACCCGCTGATCCTGGCGGTGGGCACGTGGCGCATGGGCCGCGCTCCGCGGTTCATGGCGAAGGAGAGCCTGTTCCGCGTCCCCGTCCTGGGCGCCGCCCTGCGGGCGACCGGCATGGTCCCCGTCGCCCGGTCGTCGTCGTCCGCGGCGGCGAAGCAGACGCTGCAGCAGTCCGAAGACCTCGTGACCCACGGCCGCGGCGTCATCGTCTACCCGGAAGGCTCGCTCACCCGCGACCCGGACATGTGGCCGATGCGCGGCAAGACCGGGGCGGTGCGCCTGGCTCTGGCCGCCGCGGAGCCCATCCCCGTGATCCCGGCCGCGACCTGGGGCGTGCAGCAGATCCTCCCGCGCTACGGCAAGCTCCGCCTCTGGCCACCGCGGCGACGCGTGCGGCTGGCGCTGGGTCCCGCCACCGATCTCTCCGCCTACACCGGCGCCGGCGCGATGGGTGCGGCGAACCTCGTCGCGGCCACGGATGCCGTGATGGCCGACGTCGCCGCGCTCCTGGGCACCCTGCGCGGCGAGGAGCCCCCCGCCGAGCGCTGGAACCCGGCCGCCCACGGCCAGAACGAGACGGGTCGCCTTGAGTCGTAGGGGCGAGTCGGCGATGCCCCGGGTCGCCGTGATCGGCTCGGGCAGCTGGGGCACGACGTTCGGCAAGGTGCTCGCCGACGGGGGAGCGCACGTCGTCATGTGGGCTCGTCGTGCCGAGCTGGCCCAGGAGATCCAGGAAGGCCACCGCAACAGCGAGTACCTGCCCGGGATCAACCTGCCGCGCGCCATGTCCGCCACGACGCACCTGTCCGAGGCGCTCGAAGGGGCGTCGCAGGTGTACCTCGCGATCTCCAGCCAGGCCCTCCGCCAGAACCTCAAAGCGGTGCGCCCCCTCGTCGCCGACTCCGACGCGCCGATCGTGTCGCTGATGAAGGGCGTCGAGAAGCGCAGCGGTCTGCGGATGAGCCAGGTCATCGAGCAGGAGCTGCACTGCGACCCGACGCGCATCGCCGTCGCATCCGGGCCGAACCTGGCCCTGGAGATCGCCCGCGAGCAGCCGACCGCGGCCGTCATCTCCTCGACGAGCCGGGAGACGGCCGAAGCGGTGGCCCGACGCGCCCGCAACGACTATTTCCGCACCTTCGTCAACACCGATGTCATCGGCACGGAGTTCGGCGGCGTGCTGAAGAACCTCATCGCCGTCGCGATCGGCATCGTCGACGGCGTCGGCTACGGCGAGAACACGAAGGCCTCGATCATCACGCGGGGTCTCGTCGAGATGACCGACTTCGCGGTCGCGCAGGGCGCCCAGCAGGAGACCCTGCAGGGGCTCGCCGGCCTGGGCGACCTCATCGCGACCTGCCAGTCGCCGCTGAGCCGCAACAACACCGCGGGCCGGCTGCTGGGCCAGGGCTACAGCTTCCAGGACGTCGTGAAGCAGATGAACCAGACCGCCGAGGGACTCGCGTCGGTCGCCCCGGTGCTGCAGCTCGCGCGGGAGTCGGGTGTGCACATGCCGATCGTGGAGCAGGTCAAGATGGTCCTGGACGGCACGATGAACCCGCGCGACATCGCGCCCCACCTGACCACCGACGACGACAAGCCGACGGGCGAGAGGACCCAGAATGGACAAAGCGGTAGTGGCGGTGCTCTTCGGAGGGCGTTCCAGCGAGCATTCGATCAGTTCCGCCACGGCGGGGGGAGTGCTGCGGGCGATCGACCGTGACCGCTTCGCGGTCATCCCCATCGGCATTACCCGCGAGGGTGCTTTCGTCCTCGAAGACGACGACCCCGACAAGTTCGCCCTCGACCCCGGGCACCTGCCCGAGGTGGTCGACAACGGCACGCGCATCGTCTGGCCGGATTCCGTCCGCTCGCGCGAGCTCAAGGTCCAGGATGCCGACGGCATCCGTTCGCTGGGTCCGATCGACGTGGTCTTCCCGATCCTGCACGGCCGCTTCGGCGAGGACGGCACCATCCAGGGCTTCCTCGAGCTGCTCGATCTGCCGTACGTCGGCGCGGGCCTGCTCATGTCCGCGATCGGCATGGACAAGCACACGACCAAGAGCGTCCTGAAGGCCGCGGGCGTGCCGGTCGTGCCGTGGGTCACGGTGACGGAGCGCGACTTGGCGCGCGACCACGATCTCTGGCACCGCCGCATCCGCTCGCTCGGCCTGCCCGCCTTCGTGAAGCCCGCCCGCGCGGGCTCGAGCGTCGGGGTCTCGAGGGTCTCCGACTGGTCGGAGCTGGACGCCGCGCTGGCGACGGCCTTCGCCGAGGACGACACCGTCCTGGTCGAGCAGGCCGTCGTGGGTCGCGAGGTGGAGTGCGGTGTGCTGGCCGGCCGCGACGGCGAGCCGGCGCGGGTCAGCGTGGCCGGTGAGATCGTCATCAGCGGCCGTGAGTTCTACGACTTCGACGCGAAGTACCTCGACGCCCCCGGCATCGACCTCGTGTGCCCCGCCGACCTTCGAGAGGGCGAGCTCTCCGAGATGCAGCGCATCGCGGTGCGCGCGTTCGAGGCGGTCGGCGGCGAAGGACTCGCGCGCGTGGACTTCTTCTTCACCGGGACGGAGTTCTTCGTCAACGAGGTGAACACGATGCCCGGCTTCACGCCCATCTCGATGTTCCCGAAGTGCTGGATCGCGTCGGGGATGAGCTACCCGGAGCTGATCAGCGAGCTGATCGACCTCGCCCGCGTGCACTGAGCGGCGCGAGCCCCGCCGCGGGGAATCGACGCTCAGGACGTCGGACGGTCGGTGCAGGATCGGCCGTCCGTGGGCAGCTGCTGCACCGCCGACGACAGCGCGCTCAGGACATCGCGGCCGCTCACGAGGTCGTAGTCGAGATAGACCTCGGCGGCCGGCGTGCGGCCGAACGTGGTGAAGCGGTAGTGCGGCGCCTCCGCGTCGTCGACGAGCCAGTCGATGCCGTCCACGGTCTGGCAGACCAGGGTGCTCGGGCCCGGCGCCGCGAGTCCGCACGTGAGCAGGACGCTCGCGGGGGAGCCCCATGCTCCGGTCGCCTGGGCGTCGGTCCACCGGCGCTCCTGGCCGTCGACGGTCGCGGGAAGGCGCGCCGTGACCGCGGCGCAGGCGGGGTCGTTGGCGCTCTTGGCCGGGGTCATCGACACGGTGGCGCTGCACCCGGTGACGCCGAGGGCGACCGCGACGGCGAGCACCGCGGTCGCCGAGATGACGAGCGGACGCGAAGCAGGCACCCCTCCAGGCTACCGTGGAGGAATGACCCCGCCTCCCACCGAGACCGTGCGCGACCTCGGCGAACGCGAGCTCCTGCGACGCATCCTGGGGGTCTTCGAGGGGTCGTCGCGGGCCGTCGTGGGCCCCGGAGACGACGCCGCGGTGCTCCGCGTCGACGACGGGCGGGTCGTGGTCTCGACCGACACGCTGGTCCACGGTCCCGACTTCCGTCTCGCGTGGTCGTCGGGCTTCGACCTGGGGTGGAAGGCGGCCGCCGTGAACCTCTCCGACATCGCCGCGATGGGCGCCCGTCCGACCGCGCTGTTCGTCGCGCTCATGCTCCCCGACGACACGACGGCCGAGCTGGTCATCGACATCGCGCGCGGAATGCGCGCCGCGTGCGACGCCCTCGCCCCGGGGTGCGCCGTCGAGGGCGGCGACCTGGCCGCATCCGACACCCTGAGCATCGCGGTCACCGTGCTGGGCGTGCTGGACGGTGCGGCGCCCGTGCGACGCTCCGGCGCGCGCGTCGGCGACGTGGTCGCGGTCGCGGGTGATCTGGGGGCGGCGGGCCGAGGACTCGCGCTGCTGTTCGATCGCTTTCGCGACGACCGCGGGCGGCCCATCGCGGTGGATGCCGCGGCCCTCACTCCGGCCGAACGCGCCGACGTCGAGGCGCAACGGCGTCCGCGGCCGCCGATCGCTCTCGGACCGGTGGCGGCCCGTGCCGGCGCCACCGCCATGATGGACGTGTCGGATGGTCTGCTGCTGGACGCGTCACGGATGGCGGACGCCTCGGGCGTGAGCATCGACCTCGACGACACCCTCGACGACATGGCGCTGCGCGGCGGTGAGGATCACGCCCTGCTGGCGTGCTTCGGGGCGGGAGCCGACCTGCCCGACGGCTTCCGGCGCATCGGCCGCGTCACGGCCGGCGACGGCGTCGTCACGGTCGGCGGCGCCCTCCCCGGCGGCAGAGGCGGATGGGATCCCCACCGCGACTGGGACGCCGGACGGGGATAGCCCGGGCGAGTGCCACGGGATAGGGCCCCGGGAGCGGGCCGTGGTCAGGCCGGTCGCACCCACCAGAGCGTGGTGTCGCCGTAGGCGCGGTCGCGCTCGGGGACGAGCGACGCGGGGAGCACCGGCGCTCCCGACCGTGTCGCCCGCTCCACGATCACCACGGCATCCGCCGACAGGCGCGGAGCCAGCGCGTCGAGCGCGCCGCTCAGCTCGGCGTCGGGAAGGTCGTACGGAGGATCGAGGAAGACGAGATCGAACGCGGCCGTGCTCGCCCGCAGGAACGCGTCGACCGACGAACGGTGCACGCGTACCGAGACCCCCGGCACGGCCTTCGCGACGGCGCGCACGTTGCGCTCGGCGACCGCGGCGGCGCGGGGCGCGCGCTCGACGAGATCCGCCGAGGCGGCGCCGCGGCTCACTGCCTCGAGCCCGAGCGCACCGGAGCCCGCGTACAGGTCGAGCACCGCCGCCCCGGCGACCAGATCGGCCGCGTCGAGCGCGCCGAACAGCGATTCGCGCACGCGGTCGCTGGTGGGTCGTGTCCCGGCATCCGGGACCGCGAGAGCCAGCGAGCCGGCGCGGCCGGAGATGATGCGCGTCACGGCTTCACCCTAACGGGCACCTCACGCCGCGGGCGCGTCGGCCCGCTCGCCGGCGGCGCCGTCGTCCTCGCTGCGCAGTCGCGGTTCGGTCCGCCATTCGGGGCGGAATCCCGCCTTGTCGGCGTAGAACGCGCGGATGCGGTCCATGTCGCTCGCGACGTCGCCGGTGAGCTCCACGGTCGGACCGAGCCCGGTCGTCATCGTCGTGCGATCGACGTAGCCGAGGGTCAGCGGCATGCCCGTCTCCCGGGCGATGCGGTAGAAGCCGCTCTTCCAATACGCGTTCGCTCCGCGCGTCCCGTCGGGCGTGACGACCAGCCCGAACACCTCACCGGCACGGATGCGGGCGACGATCTCCTCGACGACGCGACCCGCATCGGTGCGATCGACGGGGATGCCGCCCAGCGCGCGCATGAGCGGCCCTCTCCAGCCGGCGAACAGCGCGTCCTTGCCGAGCCAGTGGATGCGCATGCCCAGGCGCCACGAGATCGCCAGCATGAAGACGAAGTCCCAGTTGGAGGTGTGGGGCGCGCCGATGAGCACCGTCGGCCGCGTGGGGGCGGGGGTGGATCGCAGGCGCCACCGGCTGCACAGCCAGAAGAGTCGGGAGAGGAAGCGTCGGAGCACCACGCGACTCTACGGGCGCGGGCTGTGCTCCCGCCGAGCGCGGCGGGCCGCGCTCGGCGTCGGCGGGCCTGAATAGACTCGGTGCATGCCCGCGTTCACGCTCGACACCGCCCTGGTCGATGCGCTGGGGGCCCCGACCGCGAAGCTGTTCGAGCGTGCGTTCGGCATGATCACGGTGGCCGATCTGCTCACCCACTACCCGCGCCGCTACGCCCGTCGCGGAGAGCTGACGCCGATCGACTCGCTGCCGCTGGGGGAACAGGTGACGATCGTCGCCGAGGTGCGCTCGGTCTCGTCGCGGCAGATGCGTCAGCGCCGCGGCTCGCTCCTGGAGGTCGTCATCAGCGACGGGGCGGGAGCGCTGACGCTCACCTTCTTCAACCAGGCGTGGCGCGCCAACGACCTCCAGGTCGGTCGCCAGGGGATGTTCTCCGGCAAGGTCGGACAGTTCCAGGGCCACCAGCAGCTGGCCCACCCCGACTACACGCTCTTCGAGGACGTGGACACGGCCCGTCTGAACGCCCAGGCCCAGCAGCACACGCCCATCCCCATCTACCCCGCGACCAGCACGGTGGCCACCTGGCAGGTGCAGAAGGCGGTCGGCGTCGTTCTGCAGGGCCTGGCGGGGGTGGCCGACCCGCTTCCCGAGCCGCTCCGCCGCCGGGAGGGACTGCTCGAGGCGGATGCGGCGCTGCGCCGCATCCACGCCCCCGAGGGCTTCGAGCAGATCGACGACGCCCGCCGCACCCTGCGCATGCACGAGGCCTTCGTCCTGCAGACGGCGCTGCTGCAGCAGCGCGAGGCCGTGCGGGAGATGGCGGCGACGGCACGGCGCCCCGGGCGGCTGCTCGCCGAGTTCGACGAACGGCTGCCGTTCGCGCGCACGCCCGACCAGCTCTCCGTCGGCGACCGCATCGCCGCCGACCTCGAGGGCGACTGGCCGATGAACCGGCTCGTGCAGGGCGAGGTCGGATCGGGGAAGACGCTCGTGGCGCTGCGGGCGATGCTGCAGGTCGCGGAGTCCGGCGGTCAGTCGGCCCTCATCGCGCCCACCGAGGTGCTCGCCGCCCAGCACGTCCGCTCGATCGCACGGATGCTGGGACCCCGACTCGCCCCCGAGCTCATGCCGACGCTGCTGACCGGTCAGCTGCCCGCCGCGGAGCGGCGCAAGGCGGCCCTGCGCGTGGCGTCGGGGCAGGCGCGGATCGTCGTCGGGACGCACGCGCTGCTGAGCGCGTCGACGACCTTCGCCGATCTCGGGCTCGTCGTCGTCGACGAGCAGCACCGCTTCGGCGTCGAGCAGCGGGAGACCCTGCGCGCGAAGGGCACCGCGCCCCACGTGCTCGTCCTCACCGCCACGCCGATTCCCCGTACCGTCGCGATGACCGTCTTCGGCGACCTCGACGTGTCGACCATCCGCACGATGCCCAGCGGCCGTGCCGGCATCGCGACCCACGTCGCGCCTCTCGCCGAGAAGCCGGGCTGGTTCGGGCGCGTGTGGGAGCGGGCCGCGGAGGAGGTCGCCGCCGGCCACCAGGTGTTCGTCGTGTGCGCCGCGATCGACGCCGAGGCCACGGGCAAAGAGGCGCGGGATGCCGCGGACGAGGCTCCCGCCGGCGCGCCGCCGGTCGAGGGCGAGCAGCCCCGCACGCGGTGGGGCGTCGTCCAGGTGGCCGCGCTGCTGGCGGGCATCCCCGCGTTCGACGCGCTGCGCGTCGAGATCCTCCACGGACGGATGCCGGGTGAGCAGAAGGATGCCGTCATGCAGGCCTTCGCGCGCGGTGAGATCGACGTGCTCATCGCGACGACCGTGGTGGAGGTCGGCGTCGACGTGCCCAACGCGTCGGCGATGATCATCCTGGAGGCCGATCGGTTCGGCGTCTCCCAGCTGCACCAGCTGCGCGGACGCGTGGGCCGCGGCGAGGTGCCGGGCCTGTGCCTGCTGGTCACGGAGGCTCCGGAGGGAACGCCCGCGCGCTCGCGGGTCGAGGCGGTGGCCGCCACGACCGACGGCTTCCTGCTCGCCGAGGTCGACCTGGAACTGCGCGGCGAGGGCGACGTCCTCGGCGACGCGCAGTCCGGCGCGCGCACGTCGCTGCGGCTGCTGAGGGTGGTCGCCGACGCCGACCTCATCGCCTCGGCGCGCTCCGCCGCCGAGGACGTCCTGGCCGAGGATCCGACGCTCTCCCGGCATCCCGGGCTGGTCGCCGCGATCGAACGCCGGGTCGGGCAGCAGGAACGCGCCGCGCTGTCCAAGAGCTGAGTCCTCAGGAGGCTCCCCGGGCCCCGCCGCTAGGCTGATCCGCATGAACAACCGCATCGCGGTGGTCCCGGGCTCCTTCGATCCGCCGACCCTCGGTCATCTCGACGTCATCCGCCGCGCCGCGGCCCTCTACGACGAGCTGCACGTGCTGGTCGTGCACAATCCTGGCAAAGAGGCGATGCTGCCGATCGCGCAGCGGCTGAGCCTGCTCGAGCAGTCCATCGCCGAGGAGGGCGTCGAGGGTGACGTCATCGTCGCGTCCTGGAGTGTCGGACTCCTCGTCGACTACGCGCAGGACGTGGACGCCGGCGTGCTCGTGAAGGGGATCCGCTCGCAGGTGGACGTCGCCTACGAGACCCCGATGGCCATCGTCAACCGTCACCTCGCGGACATCGAGACCGTCTTCCTGCTGCCCGATCCCGCGCACGCGCTGGTATCGAGCTCGCTGGTGCGTCAGGTCGCCGCCCTCGGCGGAGACGTGTCGCCGTTCGTGCCCGGGCCGGTCGCGCGCTTCCTCGACACGGGCGCGGGGGAGCGCTGACGGCCCTCTCGGGCGCACGGACGACTAGCATTGCGTGGTGGTCAGAAAGCATGTGAGCGGTCCGTTCGTCTTCCCCGTCCGGGACATCGCCCATCGCGCGGGAGAGATGCGCGAGTTCGACGTCGAGGTCCCCGCACCGGCGAAGTGGGGCGAAGGACTCGTCTCCATCGCGCAGGGTGAGCCGATCGATCTGGCGGTGCGTCTGGAGTCGGTGCACGAAGGCATCCTCGTCACGGCGGAGATCGACACCGCGTACTCCGGCGTCTGCGGGCGGTGCCTCACCGACATCGTCCAGCCTGTCGAAGTCGAGATTCAGGAGCTCTTCGGGTATCCTGGCACGGAAGCGATCGACTTCGAGGTTCAAGACGACCACGTGGATCTTGAAACTCCGGTCAGGGATGCGATCGTCCTCTCGCTTCCGTTCCAGCCGGTGTGCCAGCCGGACTGCCCGGGGCTCGACCCCGTCACGGGCGAGAAGCTGGCCGCAGGAACCGCGCCGGAGATCCCGATCGACGAGCGCTGGGCCGCGCTGAAGGCCCTCACCCCAGACCCTGACGACGAGGCTCCGCGCCCTGTCGTCACCGACACAGAGAAGAGCTAGCCATGGCAGGTAACCCCCCGAAGCGGAAGGTCTCCCGCTCCAACACTCGTTCGCGTCGCGCGCAGTGGAAGGCCGAGGCCCCCACGCTCGTCAAGACCGTCGAGAACGGCAAGGTCGTCTACAGCCGCCCGCACCAGGCGAAGGTCGTCACCGACTCGCAGGGCACCGAGCTGTTCCTCGAGTACAAGGGCCGCAAGGTCGCCGACATCTGATCGCGGCGGCCATCTGATGGCGGATGCCGTGATCGAGCACCGTGTGCTCACCGACAAGCTCGGGGTCGACATCGACCCCGAGCTTCTGTCGGTTGCGCTCACGCACCGTTCGTTCGCGTATGAGAACGGCGGCGTGCCGCACAACGAGCGGCTCGAATTCCTCGGCGACTCGATCCTCGGCCAGGCCGTGACGGTGCATCTGTTCGTCGCGCACCCCGACCTCGAGGAAGGCGCCCTCGCCAAGCGCCGGGCGAGCGTCGTCTCGACGGTCGCCCTGGCCGAGGTCGCGCGCGGTATCGGGCTCGGCGGGCATCTCCGCCTGGGCCGCGGCGAGGACCAGACCGGCGGACGCGACAAGGACTCCATCCTCGCCGACACGATGGAAGCCGTCATCGGTGCCACCTACCTCTCGGCGGGTCCGGACGCGGCCACCGCGCTCGTGCTGCGGCTCGTGCAGCCGTTGATGGCCGATCCCGACCGGTACGGCGCGGCGATGGACCCGAAGACGAGCCTCCAGGAACTCGCCGCGCGTCTCGGGCTCACGCCCCCGGTCTACGAGATCGCGGCCGAGGGCCCCGACCACAACCGCGTCTTCACCGCCACCGTGTCCGTCGGAGACACCGCCGGCCGCGGAGTGGGATCGAGCAAGAAGCAGGCCGAGATGGCCGCGGCGCTCACCCTGTGGCGCACGCTCAGCGAACGTGCCTGAGCTTCCCGAGGTCGAGGTCGTCCGCGCCGGTCTCGCACCGGCGGTGGTCGGGGCGCGCATCGTCGCGGTGGACGCGCGCGATGCCCGCGCGCTGACGCGTCACGACGGCGATGCCGGCTCTTTCGAACGCGCGTTGACCGGCCGCCTGATCACCGGCGTCGCGCGACGCGGCAAGTTCCTCTGGATGCCGCTGGCTCCGGCATCCGCCGCCGACGCCCCTCGCGGCGCCGTCATCGCCCACCTCGGGATGAGCGGACAGATGCTTCTCCGGGCATCCGGTGCCCTGGTGGAACGGCACGAGCGGGTGCGCCTGGACGTCCATCACCCGGATCACGGCGACCTCGCCGTCGTGTTCGCCGATCAGCGGACCTTCGGCTCGTTGGCGATCGACGATCTGGTGCCCACGGCCGACGGGCGCGTCGGGGGATGGGGGAGCGACGAGGCGCTCGTCCCCTCGCAGGTGGTCCACATCGGCCGCGATCCGCTCGACGACGCCTTCGACGAGGCCGCGGTCGTCGCCCGGGTGCGCGCGAAGCGTTCGGCGGTCAAGCGGATCCTCCTGGATCAGACCGTGGTCAGCGGCGTCGGCAACATCTATGCGGACGAGGCGCTGTGGGCGGCCCGCATCCATCCCGAGACGCCGGGCGATGCCCTCAGCGTCCGCGCGGTGCGCCGCCTGTTCGCCGAGGTGCGCGCGGTGCTGCTGAAGGCGCTCGCGGAAGGCGGCACGAGCTTCGACGCGCAGTACGTCAATGTGAACGGCCAGGCCGGCTACTTCGCGCACTCGCTCAACGCCTACGGCCGGGACGGCCTGCCGTGTCCGCGGTGCGGCCGCCCGATCGTGCGGGACTCGTTCATGAACCGGTCCAGCCACTACTGTCCGCGGTGCCAGCGCCCCACCGGGTCGGCGCCGCTGCGATGAGCGGCGCCGACCCGGCGACTCACGCGAGCACCTTCTTCCACGCCCCGTTGTAGGCCACCGGCACGAAGCCGATGGCCTCGTTGATGTCCAGCATCGGCCGGTTCTCCTCGGCGTTGTAGGTGATGACCTTCTGGGATGCCGGGGCGATCTCGCTGCGCCAGGTCCGCAGACCGGCGCACTTGACCAGCTGACCGAGCTTGTGTCCCCGGTGCTCACGGAGCACGAGGGTATCTTCCTGGTGGCTGGGCCCGGTCGGATCGGTGCCGAGCACGAGCTCGTTGAAGGCCACGAGCGCGCCGGTGCCGATGTGCTGGGCAGCGGTCACGAGCTTGATGCGACCCGACTCGGCGTACTTCGCATCGTGACGCGCGAGACGCTCGGCATCCCACACCTCCTCGTCGAACTCGAGATCGGCGCTGGGGGCGTCCGTGGACATGCGCGACTTCATCCAGGCGAACCCCTCGGCGTACTCCGCCGGTGTCGGCGCCTGCCACTGCACGACGCGATAGCCCGCCGACGCCGAGGCCGCCTCGTCGAGGAGCCGGGCCACCGTGGCGTCGCTCGCGGGCAGATCGAGTTCGCTCTGACGCTCGATCTGCTCGAGGGCGTAGCCGTGGCGCAGGTAGAAGCGCGCCGCGTGGTCCTTCGGGATCGAGCCGAACCCGGTCGGCGCCTGCAGGCGCTCGCCCGCGGCGTCGGGATGCTGTGCCCACGACTGCAGGACGGTGCGCCCGTGTGCGCGCGCCGCCTCTTCGATGAGCGCGTAGCCGGCGGAACCGATGCCGCGCCCGTGGTGCGCGGCGAGCAGCTCCACCAGCCAGAAGGCGTTGCGCGACCCGCTCTCGAGCGGGATGTCGATGCCGACACGGCCGACGACCTCGCCGTCGGACAGCGCCATCCAGGCGATGCGGATCTCGTCCGGATCCGGCTGGTAGTGGGGGAGCAGCTCCTCCGGCGTCAGCGCGTCGTCGTCGTTGCCGGCGATCTCGCGGTAGACGAGGTTGCGCACCCGGGTGAACTCGCGGAAGTCGGCAGCGTCGTCACCGCTCATCGATGTCGGGACGTTCAAGGGGCGGAAGCGGAGCTCCGCGGCGGTGGTGGTCATGTTCTCTCCTTGATGGTGAGGGCCGGGGGCGACGGTCGTCGTCGCCCCCAGGCGCGGGTCAGAGATACGGAAGGATCTGTCGGCGGCGCTGCCATTCGAGCTCGCGCTGCTCGCGCTCGCGCTCGGCGAGACGGATGCGGCGGCGTTCGGGATCGTTGGCGTGCAGAACCGACGCGATGAAGGTATGCATCGTGGTGCTTTCGGTGAGTGCGCGCAGATGCGCGCGAGGGCAGGTGTCTGGCCGGGCTACGGCGGTGGGCACACGCAACGTGGACGTCGGTGCCGGAGGACTGCGCGAGGTCGCTCTCGCCCGCGTGACGGGCGGAGTTCTCCTGTGTTCGCGTCAGCAGACGCCGCGGAAGGCGTCGAAGGAGACGGTCCCCGTCGGCTCACGGAACGGAAGGGCGCGCATCGCGAATGCGGCGCTGCCGGTGGCGTTCAAACGAATCATGTCGGGGACCTCCTTTCTCGACTTCAGACGCGATCTGTGACGATAGCGGCTGTTCTCGTCGCGCGTCAAGCCGGCGTTCGCGTGTCGTTCCGATAGCGTGGTTCGCACACCCACCCCTGGAGGACGCCCGAATGCACCTGAAGAGCCTGACGCTCAAGGGCTTCAAGTCGTTCGCGCAGCCGACCACCTTCGCACTCGAGCCCGGTGTGACCTGCATCGTCGGCCCCAACGGGTCGGGGAAGTCGAACGTCGTCGACGCCCTGGCCTGGGTGATGGGCGAGCAGGGGGCGAAGACCCTCCGCGGCGGCAAGATGGAAGACGTCATCTTCGCCGGGACCTCCACCCGCGGACCCCTCGGCCGCGCCGAGGTGCAGCTGACGATCGACAACAGCGACGGCGCGCTGCCGATCGAGTACAGCGAAGTGACCATCAGCCGCACCCTCTTCCGCAACGGCACGAGCGAGTACGCCATCAACGGGGTCGGCTGTCGCCTCCTCGACGTGCAGGAGCTGCTCAGCGACTCGGGGCTCGGACGCGAGATGCACGTCATCGTCGGCCAGGGCCGGCTCGACAGCGTGCTGCAGGCGAGTCCGGAGGACCGGCGCGGCTTCATTGAGGAAGCCGCGGGCATCCTCAAGCACCGCCGCCGCAAGGAGAAGACGCTCCGCAAGCTCGAGGCGATGGAAGCGAACCTGACGCGGTTGAGCGACCTCGCGGGCGAGCTGCGCCGGCAGCTCAAGCCGCTCGGGAAGCAGGCCGAGATCGCCCGAGAGGCCGCGACGATCGCCGCGGTCGTGCGTGATGCGAAGGCGCGCCTGTTCGCCGACGAACTGGTGGGGCTGCGAGCGCAGCTGGCCGACCACGCCCGCAACGAGCAGGAACGCAGCGCGGAGCGGCTCGTGCTCCAGGACTCGTCCGAGCAGCTGAAGCTGCGGATCGACGCGCTGGAGGCCCAGCAGCGTTCCGAGGCCGTCGACGGCGCCCGGGCCGTCGCCTTCGGCCTCGAACGCGTGCAGGAGCGCCTGCGCGGACTCTTCTCCCTGGCCGGCCAGCGGCTGGCGCTCCTGGAGGACGACGGCACACTCGGCATCGAGGTGGCGACCGTCAGCCAGTCCGCGATCGATGAGGCGCGCGCCGAGATCGACGAGATCTCCGCGGGCCTGGGCGGTGCTCAGGATGCCGCGGAGGCGGCGGCGCGCGACGTGATGCGCGCCCGCGCCGAGCTCGACGCGCTGGACGCCGACATCGCCGCGCAGAGCGCTCTGGTCTCCGCCCACGACATGCGTCTCACCAAGCTGCGCGGTGCCGCGGATGCCGCCGCGTCCCGCCTCGACGCCGTGCGCGCGGCGGTCGAGCGTCAGCAGCGTGCCCTGGATGCGGCGCTCGCCCGGCGATCGGAGGCGGCCGAGGTGCTCGCCGGGGTGGATCCCGATCTCTCCACGGAGGGCTCCTCGGCCGAGCACACCGCCGCGTACGAGCGTGCGCAGCGCGACGCGACGACGGCGGAGAACGAGGTGACCGCGTTGCGCGAGCGCCTGCACGCGTCGGAACGCGAGCGCGAGTCGCTCACGGCCCAGACCGCGGCCCTCGGGCGCGCGCTCGACGTGCGCAACGCCGCGGCCGAGCTCATCGCCCGCGGTGGCACCGGCATCCGCGGACTCGTCGGTGACGACGTGAAGGTGCGCCCGGGCTACGAGGCGGCGATCGCGGCCGCCCTCGGCGCCCTCGCCGAGGGCGTGCTCGTCGACGACGTGGAAGCGGCCGTCGCGCTCGCGCGTGCCGCGGGCGCCGCCGATCTCGGGCGGGTCGACATCGCCGTCGCCGATCTCTCCGCCGGATCCGCTCTGGCCGTCGCCGGCACCGCGGCGGTGAGCGCCCGGGACGTCGTCACCGCCCCCGACGGCATCCTCGGCATCCTGTCGAGGGTCGCCATCGTCGAGGACCTCGACTCCGCGCACGCCGCCGGACGCGCTCTGGTGGCGGCGAACGGCGGTCTGCCCGTGACCGTCGTCACCCGTCTCGGCGAGGTGGTGACCGAGTACACGATGCGGGCCGGGTCGGGCGCCGGCCGGTCCCGCCTGGAGCTGGCCGCCGAGCGCGACGCGGCCGCGGAGCGCCTGTCGGAGATCACCGTGGTCGCCGACTCGCTGCGCGAAGCCCTGGCCGAGGCGCAGGACGGGTGGAACGCGGCGCGCACCCGAACCCGCGACGCGCTGCAGAGCCTCAGGGAGCACGACGCCGCCCTCGCCGCACACACCGAGCAGGTCAATCGTGCGACGGTGCGCCACGAGGCGGCCGTCGCGGAGTGCGAACGCCTCGAGGCGGGCCTCGCGCAGGCGTCGGCCGCCGTCGCGGATGCCGAGAAGGCGGCGCGTGCGGCGAACGACGCGCTGGAGAGCGCACAGCAGGCACCCCGCCCGATGCTCGACGCCTCCGCACGCGACGGTCTCCTCGACGCCCTCGAGGCCGCGCGCGACCGGGAGATGCGTGCCCGTCTCGACGTCGAGACGCTCCGCGAACGGGTGCGGGCGGGTGAGGCCCGCGTCGATCAGCTGGTGCGTCAGCGCGAGCGGGAGCGCGCCGCGGCGGCAGAGGCCGCGCGTCGCGCCGTGATCCGCCGTGCGCAGCGGGAGCTCGCCGCCGACGTCGCCGACGCGCTGCCTCCCGTGCTCGACTCGGTCGACCGGTCTGTGACGCAGGCTCGCGTGGAGCTGCAGCTCGCCGAGCAGGCGCGCACCGCGTTGACCGCGGAGCTCACGACCCTCCGGGCGGAGGAGGCGACCGTCCGCGAACGCCTCAGCCGTCTCACCGAGAGCGTCCACGGCCTCGAGCTCCAGATGCACGAGAAGCGCCTCCACGTGACGAGTCTGCTCGAGCGGGTCGCCTCCGAACTGAGCCTGGACGAGAATATTCTCGTCGCGGAATACGGCCCCGACGTGCCGATCCCCACCGGGGATGACACGCCGCCCGAGACGTACGACCGTGCCGCGCAGCGAAAGCGTCTCCAGGAGGCCGAACGCAAGCTCGTGCAGCTGGGCAGGGTGAACCCGCTCGCGCTCGAGGAGTATGCGGCGCTCGAGCAGCGCCATGCGTTCCTCACGGAGCAGCTCGCCGACCTGGTGCAGACGCGGTCCGATCTGCAGACGATCATCGCCGAGCTCGACGAGCGGATGCAGACGATCTTCGTGGCGGCGTTCGAGGACACCCGCGTCGCGTTCGGCGAAGTGTTCCCGATCCTCTTCCCCGGAGGCTCGGGGAGCATCTCGCTGACCGACCCCGACAACCCGCTCACGACCGGCATCGAGGTCGCCGTGCGCCCCGTGGGGAAGAAGATCGAGCGCCTGTCGCTGCTCTCCGGCGGTGAGCGCTCGCTCGCCGCGGTGGCGCTCCTGACGGCGATCTTCATGGCCAGGCCCAGCCCGTTCTACATCCTCGACGAGGTCGAGGCGGCGCTCGACGACGCCAACCTCGGCCGGCTCCTGGGCGTGTTCGAACGGCTCCGCGCGTCCAGCCAGCTGATCGTGATCACCCACCAGAAGCGCACGATGGAGATCGCCGACGCCCTCTACGGCGTCTCCATGCGTCAGGACGGCGTCTCCGCCGTCGTCGGCCAGCGGGTGCGCGAGCGCGAGCGCGCCTGACGGCGTGCGCCGCGCGGGCATCTAGGCTGAAGTCATGGCGGAGAATCCCTGGTCGCTCGGTCGCGCTCTGCGCGGCATGTTCGTCAAGCCCACGATCGACGAGAACACCTGGGACGACCTGGAGACGGCACTGCTGACCGCGGACTTCGGCCCGGACATCACCGAACGCATCATCGACGAGCTGCACGAGAAGGTCGACCGCTTCCGCACGACCGACCCGCGCGATCTGCAGCGGATGCTGAGGGAGACCCTCGAAGAGCACTTCGCGAAGTTCGACACGACGCTGCGGCTCACGGAGCGCCCGGCGGTGGTGCTCGTCGTCGGCGTCAACGGCGTGGGCAAGACGACCACGATCGGCAAGTTCGCGAAGTTCCTGCAGCGCTACGGCCGCTCGGTCGTCGTCGGCGCAGCGGACACCTTCCGTGCCGCCGCGGTCGACCAGCTGGCGACGTGGGCCGAACGCGGGGGAGCGACGATCGTCCGCCCGCAGCAGGAGGGGCAGGATCCGGCATCCGTGGCCTTCCAGACGATCGACTACGCGAAGGCCCACGGCACCGAGATCGTGCTCGTCGACACCGCGGGACGCCTGCACACCAAGGGCGGCCTCATGGACGAGCTGACGAAGATCCGTCGGGTGATCGAGAAGCAGGCCCCCATCAGCGAGGTGCTCCTCGTCCTCGACGCCACGACGGGACAGAACGGCGTCATGCAGGCCGAGGCGTTCCTCGAGCACGCCGGCGTCACGGGACTGGTGATCACCAAGCTCGACGGCTCCGCGAAGGGCGGGTTCGTGCTGGCGGTGCAGGAGCGCACCGGCATCCCCGTGAAGCTCCTGGGACAGGGCGAAGGCATCGGAGACCTCACCGGCTTCACACCGCACGTCTTCGCCGCCGCGCTCGTCGACTGATGACGCCGCGGGGTCGCGCACGGGCGCCGAGGGTGGTTGCATAGGGACATGGCGATCGAGCACGACTACTTCGGACTGCTGGAGTCCGGGCCCGACGGATCGATCTTCTGGTCCGAGGTGGTCGACTTCGCGGATCAGCGCGTGACGGTGGACCTCACGGCGCCCGATCAGGACGACGTGTCCGCGGCCGCGCTCGACGTCGCCGCGGCCATGATCAACGCGCTCGAGCAGATCGACCTGCAGGCCCGGAACGCCATGGTGGCGGAGCTGGACGACCGCACGAGCGAGGTGACGGAGTACCTGCTGCAGCAGCAGGAGACGCTCGGAGACGACCTCGAGGACGTGCTCGTCGACATCTCCGGCGACGTGCACATCGACATCATCCGCTCGCTGCAGCTGGTGAGCATGACGATCCTCGCCGACGAGCACGGCGGTTCCGACCCCTTCGCCGTGCTCGAGTACGCGCTCGACCCGGACGCCACCGACGAGGTGCTGCTGGTCAACCTCACCAGCGACGGCGACGTCCAGTCGGTCACGAGCGCCGACTGACCCCCCCCCGCCCGCGAGCCGCTACGCCCTGGTCGAGCCGCTACAGCCCGGACGGCACGCGCGATGGCGGTTCGGACGCACAGTAGCGGCTCGCGCGCGGAGCGGCGGCGTCAGACGGCCTGGGCGAATCCCAGCTGCGCGTCGGCGAGGTGCGACAGGTGCGCCGGGATCTCACGGCCCTTCGCCGTCATCGACTGCGCCCAGAGGCGGCCGGCACGGTAGGACGAGCGCACGAGCGGACCGGCGAGGACGCCCAGGAACCCGATCCGCTCCGCCTCCTCCTTGAACTCGACGAACTCCTGGGGACGCACCCACCGCGCCACCGGCAGGTGGCGGGGCGTCGGGCGGAGGTACTGCGTGATCGTGATGATGTCGGTGCCGGCGTCGTGAAGGTCCTGGAGGGCCTGGACGACCTCCTCCGGCTCCTCGCCCATGCCGAGGATGAGGTTCGACTTCGTGATCAGCCCGGCCGCGCGCGCCTGGGTGAGCACATCCAGGGAGCGCTCGTAGCGGAATGCGGGGCGGATGCGCTTGAAGATGCGCGGCACCGTCTCGACGTTGTGGGCGAACACCTCGGGGCGCGCGGCGAAGACCTCGTCGAGGAGACGTGGCTCGCCGTTGAAATCGGTCGCGAGCAGCTCCACACCGGTTCCCGGGTTGACGGCGTGGATCTGACGGATGGTCTCGGCGTTCAGCCACGCCCCGCCGTCGGGGAGGTCGTCGCGGGCCACGCAGGTGACCGTGGCATACCGCAGCTGCATCCTGCGCACGCTGTCCGCGACGCGCCGGGGCTCATCGGTGTCGTAGTCCGCCGGCTTGCCGGTGTCGATCTGACAGAAGTCGCAGCGCCGTGTGCACTGCGATCCGCCGATGAGGAAGGTCGCCTCGCGATCCTCCCAGCACTCGTAGATGTTGGGGCAGCCCGCCTCTTGGCACACGGTGTGCAGCCCCTCGTCCTTCACGAGCGACTGCAGGGCCTGGTACTCGGGGCCCATCTTCGCCTTCGTGCGGATCCACTCGGGCTTGCGCTCGATCGGCGTCTGGGCGTTACGCACCTCCAGACGCAGGAGCTTGCGGCCCTCCGGCGCGTTGGCCGGACCGGTGTCGCCGCTGGGGGTCACGCCGCACGCGCTCATGCCGCGACCTCCACGGCCGGGCCGAACGACGCCCGGAAGGCATCGGCCACGAGATCCTGCACGTCGGCGGGGGAGACGTCGCGCCCGAGCACCTCGCTGATCGTCGTGACTCCGGCATCCGAGATGCCGCACGGGACGATCTGGGAGAAGGGCAGGAGGGAGTTGTCGCAGTTGAGGGCGAACCCGTGCATCGTGACACCGCGCTGCACGCGCACCCCGATGGCGGCGATCTTGTCCTCCGAAAGGGGGCGGCGCACCCACACGCCGCTGCGCCCTTCGACGCGGTAGCCCTCGACGCCGAGGCCGGAGAGCACCTCGATGAGGATCTGCTCGATGCGACGCACGTGGGCGACGACGTCGACCGGCTCGGTCAGCCGCACGATCGGGTAGCCGACGAGCTGCCCCGGGCCGTGCCAGGTGATCTTCCCTCCGCGGTCGACGTCGACGACGGGCGTGCCGTCGGTCGGACGCTCGTTGCGGGCCGTGCGCGCGCCCGCGGTGAAGACGGGCTCGTGCTCGAGCAGCAGCAGCGTGTCGGGGCGTTCCCCGGCGACGACGCCGGCGTGGATCTCCCGCTGCAGGCTCCAGCCCTCGGTGTAGGGGACGAGATCGGGCGCGAGGCCCACGGTCTGCACATCGAGCATGGTGTGCTCCTCCGGTGTCGGTGGGTGAGGAGGCAGAACGGGATGCTGGTGGCATTATTTCTGCACGGCGTCTAAAAACACGATCGGGAACCCACAATACGCCCCAGTAGGGTGAGGGGATGAGCTCCGGTCGCCCGCGCGCCACATCTCGGGCGACGATCGCCGAGGCCGCCTCGGAGCTGTTCCTCGAACGCGGCTACGCCGAGACCACCGTCGCCGACATCACGACACGCGCCGGAGTGAGCCGCTCCACCTTCTTCAACTACTTCTCCTCCAAGGCCGACGTCCTCTGGAGCGGATTCGACGAACGCGCCGACACGGCGTGCGCGACGCTCGCGGCCGGCGCCGACCCGGTGTCGGCCCTGCGGGCGCTCGTGGACGGCTTCGCCCCCGACAGCCTGGCCCTCGCGATCACGCACGCGGCCGCGATGGGCATGGAGCCCGACCTCGCCACGGAACGAGCGCTGCGCACGGCCCGGCTGGCGCGCGCCGTCAGCGACGGGCTCGTGGACCGCGGCGAGGGTCGTCTCGCCGCGGACGTCCGCGGCGGCGCGCTGGCCGGCGCCCTGCTCGCCGCCGTCTGGGCATGGGCGGTCGCGGGGCCTGGACGGTCGGCGCTCGCACCGCTCTGGGAGGACGCGCTGGCGCTCGCGAAGGGCTGAGGGCGAGGCCGGTCCCGTAGAATCGGGGCATCATGGCGACTTTCGGCACCCTCAGCGATCGGCTGACAGAGACCTTCCGCAATCTGCGCACCAAGGGCAAGCTCACGCCCGCCGACGTCGACGGGACGGTCCGCGAGATCCGTCGGGCCCTCCTCGACGCCGACGTCGCGCTGATCGTGGTCAAGGAGTTCACCGCGAAGGTGCGCGAACGCGCCCTCGGCGACGAGGTGAACCGGGCACTCAACCCCGCGCAGCAGGTCGTCCAGATCGTCAACGAAGAGCTCGTCGCGATCCTCGGCGGTCAGCAGCGCCGGCTGCAGTTCGCGAAGAACCCGCCGACCGTCATCATGCTGGCCGGTCTCCAGGGATCGGGCAAGACGACCTTCGCCGGCAAGCTCGCGAAGCAGCTCGAGAAGGACGGGCACACCCCGTTGCTCGTGGCCGCCGACCTCCAGCGTCCGAACGCCGTCAACCAGCTCCAGGTCGTCGCCGAGCGCGCCGGTGCGGCGATCTACGCGCCGGAGCCGGGCAATGGCGTCGGCGACCCCGTGCGGGTCGCCCGCGACGGCGTCGAGACCGCGCGCCGCCAGCAGCACGACGTGGTCATCATCGACACCGCCGGTCGCCTGGGTGTGGATGCCGAGCTCATGAAGCAGGCCGCGGACATCCGCACGGCCACCGATCCCGACGAAGTGCTGTTCGTGATCGACGCGCTCACCGGTCAGGATGCGGTGAACACCGCCAAGGCGTTCCAGGAGGGCGTCGATTTCACCGGTGTGGTGCTCAGCAAGCTCGACGGCGACTCTCGCGGCGGCGCGGCCCTCTCGGTCGCGTCCGTGACGGGCCGTCCGATCATCTTCGCCTCGACGGGCGAGAACCTCGAGGACCTCGAGGCCTTCCACCCCGATCGCATGGCCAGCCGCATCCTCGACCTCGGCGACATCCTCACCCTCATCGAGCAGGCGCAGCAGGCCTTCGACGAGGAGGAGGCGCGCAAGGTCGCCGAGAAGCTCGCGACCGAGCAGTTCACCCTCGAGGACTTCCTCGACCAGCTTCAGCAGATGAAGAAGATGGGGTCGATGAAGAAGATGCTCGGCATGCTGCCGGGCATGGGCCAGATGAAGCAGCAGCTGGAGAACTTCGACGACCGCGAGATCGACCGCACCGAGGCGATCATCCGCTCCATGACCCCGGGGGAGCGCCGCAACCCCAAGGTGCTCAACGGCTCCCGTCGCCTGCGCATCGCGCGCGGCTCGGGGATGACCGTCACCGATGTCAACCAGCTCGTGCAGCGCTTCGAGCAGGCCGCCAAGATGATGAAGACCGTCGCACGGGGCGGAGTGCCCAACATCCCGGGCATGGGGCCCGTGGGCGGAAGGCCCGGCGCGTCGAGCAAGCGGGGCGGCAAGCAGAAGGCGCGCAGCGGCTCCCGCTCCGGCAACCCGGCCAAGCGCGCCGCCGAGAACGCGGGCCTCGCGGCCGCGGCGCCGAGCGGCCCCGCCGGGTCGGGCTTCGGCCTCGGCGCCTCCGCGCCGCAGCCGACCGAGGCGGAGCTCGCGGAGATCCAGAAGCTCTTCGGGAAGGGCTGACCCGTCAGAGGGTGATGCCGGCCTCGTCGAGGGCGGCCTCCACGGCATCCGCCAGGACGACCTGTCCCTCGGCGGTGGGATGTTCGCCGTCCCACTGCAGCAGGTCGGGTCGTCCGCGCAACGGCTGCCCGATGGAGACGAAGACACCGTCGTCGGCGTCGAGGGCGCTCTGCAGGGCGTCGCTGGCCCAGCCGATCGCGTCGGGCTCGTCGTCGTCGATGTGCCAGAGGGTGTCGATGCCGATCAGTCGCGCATCCGGGAGGCCGGCGCGGAGCCGGTCGACGGCCGCCCGCGTGGCGTCGTCGATCTCGTCCTGCGCCGCGTCCACGTCGTTGTCGGAGGACTGGATGATGACCACCGCGGGGTCCATCGCGATGGCCTCGTCGACCAGGCCGCCGAGATCGTCGCCGCAGTCGCCCTCGATCGTGAAGCCCGCGCCGCTGCACGACAGGTTCACGATGTCCGCGCCGGTGTCGCGCGCCAGCAGCGCGGGCCAGGCCTCGTCCTCGTCGAGACCGAGCCCGGCCATGATCGAGTCGCCGATGGTGACCACGAGGCCACCGGTCGCACTCGGCGCGGCCGCGCGTGCGGCGGGCACCGGGGCGGCGGTCGGCGCGTCGCGGGCGGCCTCCGGGCGCCGCGCGTCGGCGGAGCCGTCGGGAACCGCCGCGGCGCACCCGGACAGGGCGAGCGCTGCCACGGCGATGACGGCGCCGGAGACGGCGGCGACCGGAACGAGCCTGCGGGTGCGCACCGCTTCACTCTAGGCTTCGCCCGGTGTGAACACGCCCGGGTGATCCGATGCGCGGGCCGAGAGCGCCGACGCCGCTCAGTCGGCCAGGCCGGCGAGGTGCTCGTGCAGCGTGGGTCCCGCGCGGAACTCGCGGATCAGGTGGTGCACCACGGCGCGGAGGTCCCCTCCGGCCGCGTCCGCGACGAGCAGCTGACGAGCGGAGCTGCCGCCCTCGTCGAGGATGCGGCCGACCCCCGCGAACTCGCGCGCGCAGTGCAGATCGCGAGCGACGTCCTCCAGCGCGGCGAGCGTCTCGCGCAGGTGCTCGGCCACGGGGCGCTGGGTTCCGTCGCGATCGACGATGACGCGCGCCTCGGTGCCGTAGCGCGCCGCGCGCCACTTGTTCTCTCGGACGAACCACGGCTGCAGTGCGGGAAGAGTGCGCCCCGCGTCGAGCTCGCGCGAGAAGTGCTCCACCAGCACCTGGACCAGCGCCGCGACGGCGGCCAGTTCGGGAAGCGTCGACATCCCGTCGCACGCGCGCACCTCGATCGTCCCCCAGCGCGGTGCCGGGCGGATGTCCCAACGGACCTCGGTGGCGTCCTCCATGACCCCCGTGCGCACCATGTCGTCGAGATACGACTCGTACTCCGGCCACGCGGTCAGCGGCCAGGGCAGTCCGGCCGTGGGCAGCTGCTGGAAGACGAGGGCGCGGTTCGAGGCGTATCCCGTGCGTTCGCCGGCCCAGAAGGGGCTGGATGCCGACAACGCCTGCAGATGCGGCAGGTAGGCGGTGAGGGCACCGATGATCGGGAAGACCTTGTTGACGTCGTCGACACCGACGTGCACGTGGATGCCCCAGATCATCATGTTGCGGCCCCACCACTGGGTGCGCTCGATGAGCTTGTGGTACCGCGTCTTGTCGGTGACCTCCTGCTCGTACCACTGGGCGAACGGATGACTTCCGGCGCACAGGAGCGCGATGCCCCGCGGATCGGTCTCCCGGCGGATCGTCGCGATGGCATCGGCGATGTCGTCGACGACCGCCGCGACCGTGTCGCCGACGCCGCTGGTGACCTCGATCGTGTTCGTCAGCAGCTCGCCGGTGATCGTGTGACGCTCCAACGACGTGGAATCGCCCAGTGCGGCGAGGATCTCCGGGGCCCGGGGGACGAGGTCCCCGGTCTGCTCGTCGGCGAGCATGAGCTCCCACTCGATGCCGACAGTGGACCGGCTGGATGTCGCGAAGGGCACCGTCATGGCCCACAGTCTGACACGCGGAGTACGGCGTGTTCGCGGCATCCGTCACGATCTGGCAAAATAGACCGTTGGACCGCTCGCTCGACCCTCTATCCGGCGATCGCGTCCACCCTAGAGCTTCCGCCGGGTGTGCACCCCACAGCCCGAGCGTCGTTCATCACCTCACAACACCATTCAGGAGAATTGTGGCTGTCAAGATCCGTCTCAAGCGCCTCGGCAAGATCCGTGCGCCCTACTACCGCATCGTCGTCGCCGACTCGCGCACCAAGCGCGACGGTCGTGTGATCGAGGAGATCGGCAAGTACCACCCCACCGAGGAGCCGTCGTTCATCGAGGTCGACTCGGAGCGTGCGCAGTACTGGCTGTCCGTCGGCGCGCAGCCGACCGAGCAGGTCGCCGCGCTGCTGAAGCTCACGGGCGACTGGGGTCGCTTCAAGGGCGACGCGAACGCCGTCTCGACCGTCAAGACGGCCGCGGCCAAGGAGGAGTTCCAGATCGACTCCGCCAAGAAGTCGGTCATCAAGCCGAAGGCGGAGAAGAAGGCCGAAGAGCCCGCCGCCGAGGTCGAGGCTCCGGCCGAGGCCGAGCAGACCGACGCAGAGTAAGACCGTTGCTCTCCGCCGCGCTCGAACACATCGTCAAGGGGATCGTCGATCACCCTGAGGATGTCATCATCCGTTCCTCCTCGTCGCCGCGTGGCGACGTCCTCGAGGTGCGCGTGCACCCCGACGACCGAGGTCGGGTGATCGGGCGCGGCGGACGCACGGCCAAGGCGCTGCGCACCCTCGTGTCCGCTCTCGCCGACGGTGCCCGCGTCCGCGTCGACGTCGCGGACGACTGACATGGCGACGGCCGGCCCCGCACGCACGCAGCTGCGCGTCGGGCGTCTCGTGAAGGCCCATGGCCTGAAGGGCGCCCTCAAGCTCGAGCTGTACACCGACGACCCCGACGGACGATTCGTCCCGGGCGCCGTCTTCACCCTGCAGGTCCCCGAGTCCTCCCCGTGGCACGGCAAGACGCTGACGGTGCGCGAGTTCCGCTGGATGAACTCCCACCCCGTCGCCTTCTTCGAGGAGGTCGAGGACCGGACGGCCGCCGAGAGCATCGTGCGCGCCATCCTCTGGATCGACCAGGACGAGTCGGCCGTGGCCGAGGACGACGCCTGGTACGACCACCAGCTGGTCGGGCTCACGGTTCAGCGGGACGGCGAGCCCGTCGGCCGCGTGATCCGCGTCGACCACCTGCCGGCCCAGGATCTGCTCGTCGTGCGCCCTCTCAGCGGCGACGACGAGATCCTCGTGCCCTTCGTGGCCGCGATCGTCCCCGACGTCGACATCGCCGCCGGCACGATCACCGTGACACCCCCCGCCGGGCTCTTCGAGGAGCTCCCGGGCGACGACGACACCCCCGAGGCGGACGCCGACGCCGAGGCCGCACCCGCCGAGGACTGACGTGCGGATCGACGTCGTCACGATCTTCCCGGCGTTCTTCGACGTGCTGGAGGTCTCGCTGCTCGGCAGAGCGCGTGGCGCCGGCATCCTGGACGTGCGCGTGCACGACCTGCGCGACTATGCGCACGATCGTCACCGCACCGTCGATGACACGCCCTACGGCGGCGGGGCGGGGATGGTCATGAAGCCGGAGCCGTGGGGCGAGGTGCTCGACGCGATCGCCGCGGATGCCGACGGGCCGCTGCGCTTCGTGTTCCCGTCGCCCGCGGGCACCGTGTTCACGCAGCGGACCGCGCGGGACTGGGCGTCCGCCGAGACGCATCTGGTGTTCGGCTGCGGCCGCTACGAGGGCATCGACGAACGCGTGTTCGCCTACGCCGCCACCCTCGGCGAGGTCAGTCTGACGAGCATCGGCGACTACGTGCTCAACGGGGGCGAGGTCGCCGCCATGGCGATGATCGAAGCCGTCGGCCGGCTCGTCCCCGGCGTCGTGGGCAATCCCGAGAGCCTCGTGGAGGAGTCGCACGAGGACGGGCTGCTGGAGTACCCGTCGTACACGAAGCCCGCCGCCTGGCGCGGCTACGACGTGCCCGACGTGCTGCTCAGCGGCCACCACGGCCGCGTCGCCGATTGGCGACGCGCGCAGCAGGTCGAACGGACCCGCGCGCGCAGGCCGGATCTGCTGGCGGACTGAGCGGCGCGGCGGACCGGCCGCGATCCGCTCCTCAGTCGACGCCGAGGAACGAGCGATCCGTGAGGATCAGCGGACCGTCGTCGGTGATGGCGACGGTGTGCTCGGCGTGCGCGCCGCGCGAACCGTCGGCGCTGCGGAGGGTCCAGCCGTCGGGGTCGGTCACGAGCTCGTCGGTCGTCTGCAGGAACCACGGCTCCAGGGCGACCACGAGTCCGGCCCGCAGCGGGTAGCCGCGATTCGGCTTGCCGTCGTTGGGCACGTGCGGGTCGCCGTGCATCGTGCGTCCGACTCCGTGTCCGCCGAAATCGGTGTTGATCTCGTAACCGTCGGCGCGCGCGACCTCGGCGATCGCGTGCGAGATGTCGCCGATCCGCCCCCCGACGGATGCCGCGCCGATCGCGGCGTCGAGGGCGCGCTGCGTCGTGTCGATGAGCGCCAGATCCTCGTCGCGCGCCGTGCCCACGACGAAGGAGACCGCCGAGTCGGCCACCCAGCCGTCGATCGACACGGCGAAGTCGAGCGTCACGAGGTCGCCGTCGCGCAGCGCGTAGTCGTGGGGGAGGCCGTGCAGGACGGCGTCGTTGACCGACGTGCAGATCACCTTGCCGAACGGGCTGGCGCCGAACGACGGGTGGTAGTCGATGTAGCACGACTCCGCGCCGGCGCGTCGGATGAGCTCGTGCGCCCGCCGATCGATGGTCAGCAGGTTGGTGCCGACCTTCGTGTCCTCGCGGAGGGCCGCCAGCGTCTCGGCGACGAATCGTCCCGCGGGACGCATCGCCTCGATCTCGGCGGGGGTGCGCAGCTCGATCATCGTGATCCTTTCGTCAGGATCTATTCTGTCCGACCGGCGTAGCATCGAAGGTATGTGGCTGCGACAGACGTTCTTCCGGTGGCTCGTTCCGGCGGCGTTCGTCCTGCCCTTGTGGCTGGTCGTCGGCTGGATCGTGTTCGGTGCGAGCCCGTGGGCGCTGCTGTGGGTGCTGCTGTCGGCGCCGATCGTGTTCGTGTGGCAGCTGATCCTCGCGCTGCTCGTGCGGGCGCGCGGCACCGTGCGCGCCGAGCGCGCCGTCTCGTGGCGCGATGCCGGGGTGATCGGCGCGTGGCACGTGCTCGTCGTCGCTCTCGGCGTGTTCGACGGCCGGTGGTGGTGGCCCGTCTTCGCGGTGACCGTCGCGCTGGGCGTCGCGGCCATGTGGTCGTCGCTGTCGCAGCTGTGGCGCGAGGCCGGTCCGCGGGTCTCGATCCTGCGCACGCCGTCCGGCATGGGGTACGTGGCCCCGGCGCGCGACGACGCTCCGCGCGCATCCGAGCCGGAGGAGATCATCGTCATCCGCGAGAACACGCCCCCGTCGTCCTGACCGACGCGGTTTGGATGCACCCGGCATCCATGGCAGAATGGCTGTTTGTGCCCTGAACAGGCTCTGCCTCAGGGGAGCACGGCGTCGGCAACGATCGCCTCGGGCACACGAATCCTTACCATCCCCATCTCGCGATCGACCTGTGGCGGTCGCAGGAAGTGACGATCATGCAGATTCTCGACGCCGTCGACGCGGCATCGCTGCGCAGCGACATCCCCGCCTTCGCCCCCGGTGACACCGTCAAGGTGCACGTGAACATCACCGAAGGCAACCGTTCCCGCATCCAGGTCTTCCAGGGCGTCGTCATCGGCCGCTCCGGAGACGGAGTGCGCGAGACCTTCACCGTCCGCAAGATCAGCTTCCAGGTCGGCGTGGAGCGCACGTTCCCCGTGCACAGCCCGGTGATCGACCACATCGAGGTCGTCACCCGTGGTGACGTCCGCCGCGCGAAGCTCTACTACCTGCGGAACCTCCGCGGCAAGAAGGCCAAGATCAAGGAGAAGCGCGGCTGACGCGTTCCTCCTCACGGATGCCCCGGACCTCTGCGGTCCGGGGCATCCGTCGTCCCGGCGAGGCGTGTGGAGCCGACGGCGCGCGCATGTGCGACCCTTGAGGGGCGGTACCGACGGGCGGCTCCGAGATCGAGAAAGACAGGCATGACTTCGGACAACATCACGGCTCCGGACACGGCGCTCCCTCCTCGCCAACGCCGCCGTCGAGGCATCTGGATGCTGCTTCGGGACGTGCTGGTGATCGTGCTGATCGCCGTCGTGGTCTCGTTCGTGATCAAGACGTTCCTGGTGCGGTCGTTCTACATCCCGTCGGGCTCGATGGAGCAGACGCTGCTGATCAAGGACCGCATCCTCGTCGACGAGCTCACTCCCCGCTTCGGCGGGTACGAGCGCGGTGATGTCGTGGTCTTCCGCGACCCGGGCGGCTGGCTCCCCGCGGCGCCGGCCACGCCGGATCAGCCGCCGCTCGCCCAGGCCGCCGACTGGCTGCTGTCCCTCGTGGGCATCACGGCGTCCGACAGTGACGAGCACCTGATCAAGCGCATCATCGGCGTCGGCGGCGACCACGTGGTCTGCTGCAACGCGATCGGCCAGGTGACGGTCAACGGCACCCCGATCGACGAGACCCCGTACCTGAACCTCTCCCCGGGCCAGAGCGCGCCCCAGCCGGTCCCGTTCGACGTCGTCGTACCGGAGAACTCGCTGTGGGTCATGGGCGACAACCGCGACCACTCGCGCGACTCGCGCTACAACATGGATCAGCCCAACAAGGGCTTCGTGCCGCTGGACAACGTCGTCGGGCGCGCGTTCCTGATCACCTGGCCGTTCGACCGCTTCGGCACGATCGACGGGCACCACGCGGTGTTCGCGGGGGTGCCCGAGCCGGGAGCGGAATGAGCGTCGTCGCTCCGCGTCTGACGGTCGAGCGCCGGCTGCTCAAGGAGCACGCGCTGGTCATCGCGTGCGACGAGGTCGGGCGGGGAGCGTTGGCCGGCCCGGTGGCGGTCGGCGCCGCGGTGATGGATGCCGCCGGCGCGCGCCGCCGCATCCCCGAGGGCCTGCGCGATTCCAAGCTCGTCGCCGAGCACCGCCGCCCGGACGTGGCCGCTCGCGCGGCCGCGTGGGTCGGTGCGTCTGCGGTGGGCTGGGCGAGCGCCGCGGAGATCGACGAGGTGGGGATCATCCGCGCCCTGGGCCTCGCCGCGCTGCGCGCCATCGCGGATCTCCGGGCCGCGGGCATCGTCCCGGAAGAGGCGATCGTCATCCTCGACGGCAACCACGACTACATCACCCCGGCGGGAGGGTCCGGTCTGCGGGTGCGTCCCATCGTGAAGGCGGACCGCGACTGCGCGTCGGCGGCGGCGGCCTCCGTGCTCGCCAAGGTCGCCCGCGACGACCTCATGACGCGCCTGCACGACGAGCACCCCGTCTACCGGTGGGAGCGCAACAAGGGGTACGCGAGCCTGGAGCACCGCGATGCGATCCGCGCGCACGGGCTGAGCGCGCATCATCGGGCGTCGTGGGCCATCGCCGACGCGCCGACGCTGTTCTGACGCGGATGCGGCGGCATCCGCCCGCCCCCGCCGCCCGCATAGGATGGGAGCACCATGGACGACGAGGGCTTTGACGACTATGACCGCGAACTCGAGCTGGCGCTGTACAAGGAGTACCGCGACGTGGTCTCCCAGTTCGCCTACGTCATCGAGACGGAGCGCCGGTTCTACCTCGCCAACGACGTGAACGTCGTGCGCCGCGACACCGAGCACGACTTCTACTTCGAGATCTCCATGACCGACGTGTGGGTGTGGGACATCTACCGCGCCGACCGGTTCGTGAAGTCGGTCCGCGTGCTCACGTTCAAGGACGTCAACGTCGAGGAACTCCAGCGCCGGGACTTCCAACTCCCCGACGAGCTCTCGCTCGACTCCTGAGCGCACCCGCGCCCCGGACGAGACGTCGACTCCTCCCCAGCGCCGGACACCGATCGACCGTCCACCGATCCCGTCGTCGCGCCCGCGCGCGGACGCCGATGACGCCAGTCTGCTGCCATGGCAGACAAGGACGAGCTCGGTCGGGCGGGTGAGGATCGCGCCGCGCGACACCTCGCGCTGAACGGATACACGGTCCTCGATCGCAACTGGCGGTGCGCCGTGGGGGAGATCGACATCGTGGCGGTCGACGGCGGCGACCTCGTCGTCGTGGAGGTGAAGACACGACGATCGGTGATGTTCGGGCACCCGTTCGACGCCGTCGACGCGCGCAAACGCGCACGCCTGTGGCGCCTGGCCCACGCATGGGCGTCGGCGCATCCCGACCTCTCGCGGCGACGGCGCACGCGTGTGGATGTGATCGGGGTGACCGGCGACGATCCGGCCACCGCCGTGCTGGAGCACCTGAAGGACGTGCGATGACGGTCGGCCGCACCTGGGGCGTCGTGCTGACGGGCCTGCGGGGTGATCTCGTCGAGGTCGAGGCGGACCTGTCGAATCAGACGCCGGGGTTCTCGATCATCGGTCTCGCCGACAAGGCCATCGGCGAGGCCCATCAGCGCGTGCACAACGCCTGCGCGAACAGCGACCTGCCGCTCCCGCGACGCAAACTCACCGTCAACCTGTCACCGGCGAACCTCCCGAAGCAGGGGTCCGGTCTGGACGTCGCCATCGCGATCGCGTCGCTCGCGACCGAGCACGCGATGGATGCCGCGTCCCTCGCCGCCACGGTGCACATCGGCGAGCTCGGCCTCGACGGGCGGGTTCGTCCGGTGACCGGGGTGCTGCCTGCCGTGGCCGCGGCGGCACGCGCGGGGGTGCGCAGGGTGGTCGTGCCGCACGCGAACCGAGAGGAAGCGGCGCTGGTGGACGGTGTCGAGGTGCTGGGCGCGGCCTGCCTGCGCGACGTCGCCCGCTGGCACGGGCTCGACGTCGACGACGTCCCGGTGGAGCCCGTGCCGCATCCGGCGGCTCCGCGACGCGGTGCGGCCTCGCCCCCGCCGGATCTGGCGGACGTGATCGGGCAGGCCGATGCCGTGGACGCGCTCACCGTCGCCGCCGCCGGGGCGCACCACGTGCTGATGAGCGGACCGCCCGGTGCGGGCAAGACCATGCTCGCGCGCCGCCTTCCCGGCATCCTCCCCGATCTGGACGACGACGACGCGGTCCACGCCGCCTCCCTGCGCTCGCTCGCGGGGGAGGCGGTCACCGACCTCTGCCGCACTCCGCCGTTCGAGGCACCCCATCACAGCGCCAGTGCGGCGGCGCTCGTGGGAGGCGGCAGCCGCGCCGTGCGCCCCGGCGCGATCGCGCGGGCGAGCGGTGGGGTGCTCTTCCTCGACGAGGCGGGCGAGTTCGCCGGCCACGCCCTCGACGCCCTGCGACAGCCCTTGGAGTCCGGCACGATCGAGATCCATCGCGCCGGGTTCCGGGCGAGCTTCCCGGCCCGTTTCCAGCTCGTCCTCGCCACCAACCCCTGCCCGTGCGGGAACTACGGCGTGCCGGGAGCGGAGTGCACCTGCCCGTCGATTGCGATCCGACGCTACCTGGGGAAGCTCTCGGGTCCGCTGCGCGATCGCATCGACATCGCACTGTCCCTGCAGCGGGTCGCGACGACGCGCGCCGCCGATGACGGTCTCCGCAGCTCCTCGGTGACCGTCCGCGATCGCGTCGTCGCGGCGCGCGACCGTGCCCGGTCCCGACTGCGCGCCACGGTCTGGCGGACGAACGCCGAGGTCTCCGGATCGTGGCTGCGCAACGGTCCGCTCGCGCCGGACGCGCAGATCCGGCGTCCGCTCGACACGGCGCTGCACCGCGGCACGCTGACACTGCGCGGCTACGACCGTGTGCTGCGCGTGGCGTGGTCGGTCGCCGATCTGGCGGGCCACGACCGGCTGCAATCCTCGGACGTGGGACGGGCGCTGTACCTCAAACAGGGCTTCGCGGGATGAGCGCCGTGCCCGATGCCGCATCCGCTCGGCGTGCGCTGGCGGGTCTGGTCGACGACGGACTCGGTGACGACGACGTGCGCCGCATCTACGCGACGGCGGTCTGGTCCACACTCGTCGAGCCGGGCGACGGCGTCGCCGGTGCGCTCATCCGCGCGCTCGGCGCCGTCGACGCGCTCGAGACCGCGCTGTCGACGGCATCCGCCGGCGCGGCGGCGACCGCGGCCGGGATCGATCACGACGACGTGCATGCGGCGCGCCGCCGCTGGCAGCTCCGACAAGACGCGGTCGAAGGCGCACTGAGCGCGGCGCGGCGCGCTCGCGTGACACTCCTCACGCCCCGCGACAGCTCCTGGCCGCACCGGCTCGATGACCTCGGAGTGCACGCGCCGCTCTGCCTCTGGGTGCGCGGCGACCTCGCGGTGGCGGACGCCGAGGGCGCGGTCGCCGTGGTGGGTGCGCGCGCGGCGACGGCGTACGGCGTGCACGTGGCGGCGGGGCTGTCCGCCGACTGCGCGAGCGACGGCATCACGGTCGTCTCCGGAGCGGCCTACGGCATCGACGCGGCCGCGCACCGGGCCGCGCTGCGCGCCGGTGGTGCGACGGTCGCGGTGCTCGCGGGCGGCGTGGACCGTCCCTATCCGGCGGGGCACGAGGATCTCATCTCTCAGATCGCCGTCCGGGGCGCGGTCGTGGCCGAAGTGCCCTGCGGGAGCGCCCCGACGAAGTGGAGGTTCCTCGCGCGCAACCGTCTGATCGCCGCCATGACCGACGCGACGGTCGTGGTCGAGGCCGCTCACCGCAGCGGCGCGCTGAACACGGCCCATCACGCCGCCGCCCTCGGTCGGCCGCTGGGCGCCGTCCCGGGACCGGTGACCAGCGCCGCCTCCGCCGGCTGCCATCGTCTGCTGCGGGAGGCCGACGCCGTCTGCGTCACCGGTGTCGCCGACGTCCTCGAGCTGCTGGGCCGCGGCGGCGACGCGACGCTCGAGGTCGATCCCGACCGTACGGACGACCGGACGCGCGTGCTGGATGCGCTCAGCTCGCGCAGCCCTCGGCTCCTCGCCGACATCGCGCGTCGATGCGGGATGGCGCCGGAGGAGGTCGCCGCGCTGCTCGGCCTGCTCGAGCTCGACGGAGCCGTGGAGCGCCGCGAGGGAGGATGGGCGCGCCGGGCGTCCTCGGCGCCGCGCCACTGAGCCGCTGATCCGCTGATCCGCTGAGCACGCGCAGGATGACGGCGATCGGTGCGTCGGCGCCGCCGGTGCGCCGGTGCGCGCGATGCTGGGAGCATGCGGCTATCGGAGGCGGTGATGACGTACACGCGGGAGCTCGCGGACGTGCGGCGTCTGTCTCCGGCGACGGTCCGCGCGTACGGCGGGGATCTTCGCGACCTGACCGCGGCTGTCGGCGACATCGACGTGCGCGAGATCGACCTCGAAGCGCTGCGCGAATGGCTGTGGGCGGCGACGCGTCGCGGCGACGCCCGCTCCACCCTGGCCCGTCGCACCGCGGCGGCGCGCGGCTTCTTCGCGTGGGCCGTCGAGAACGGACACGTCGGCACCGATCCGTCACTGCGTCTCACCGCGCCACGACGGGGGAGGCCGCTTCCCAAAGTGGCCACGGCAGGAGCCATGGAGAGCGTGCTCGCCGATGCCGGCGCCCGCGCCGACGCGGACGCGACGGATCCGATCGCGCTGCGCGACGCGGCCGTCCTGGAACTGCTCTACGCCTCCGCTCTGCGCGTCTCGGAGCTGTGCGGCGTCGATGTCGACGACGTCGACGCCGCGCGCCGGACCGTGCGCGTGATGGGGAAGGGGCGAAAGGAGCGGGTCGTGCCGTACGGCGCGCCGGCGGCGCACGCCCTGGACGCCTACCTCGTGCGCGGCCGTCCGCAGCTCGCGAGTATCGGCGCGGCGACGCCGGCGCTGTTCCTCGGAGCGCGCGGAGCGCGGCTGGGCGCACGCACCGCGTACGACGTGGTCTCGCGTGCGGTCGGCCCGACCGTCGGCGCGGCGGCCGGGCCCCACACGCTGCGCCACTCCGCGGCGACCCATCTGCTCGACGGCGGCGCCGACCTGCGCACCGTGCAGGAGCTGCTGGGCCATGCGAGTCTCGGCACGACGCAGATCTACACCCACGTCTCTGCGGAACGCCTCGCCGCGGCCTATCGTCTGGCTCATCCGCGGGCGTGAGGGTCGCGGCACTAGCCTGCACTCATGGGAACACGCTCCGTCGTCATCGCCGTCACCGTCGCGGCCGTTCTCGCTCTGACCTCGTGCGCCGCCGAGGCGGCCCCGCGCCGCACCGTGCTGCCGACGCCGGGCATCACCTCGTCGGCATCCGCTTCGGCGACCACGCCGACGACGCCTCCCGCCACCCCGCCGTCCCCGACGGGGGAGCCGTCCGCACCGGCCGGCGCGATCGAGGTCGCCTGTCCGGGGGGAAGCGCCAGCGTGTCGGCGGGCTCCGGCAGCTACGTGCTGACCGAGCCCTGTGCCCGCGTCGCCGTGGCCGGAAACGCCATCATCCTCGAGACGGGAGGCGTCGCCATCGACACCCTCCTCGTCCAGGGCGACGGCAACACGATCAGCGGCAGCGGTGTCGCGGGGACGGTCACCCTCGAGGGACAGGACAACGTCGTCGCGACCGGTCGCGCGGACGACGTGACGATCCGCGGGCAACGAAACAGCCTCACGAGCGCCGACCGGATCGCGACGCTTGAGATCGCGGGCAGTGCCAACACGATCGCCGCCCCCGGCATCGGCACCTCCACCGTCAGCGGAGACGGCAACACCTACCCCGGGTCGTGAGGCGCGTCGCAGCACGGCAGGAGGATCGCGCGCGGCACCTCGGCGAGTAGGCGCAGCGGGGTGATGTACGCGCCGTCCTCGCGCGCGCCGAGGTGGAGCTCACCCGTTCTCGTGTGTCCGCCGGTGCCGACCGTCGCCACGACGTCGCCGGCGCGCACGACGGCTCCCGCGGCGACCAGTGGCTCGACCGGCTCCAGCGTGCTGACGAGGCCGCCGCCGTGATCGATCGTCAGGATGCCGCGGTCGACGACGGTGCCCGCGAAGGCGACCACTCCGTCGTCCGGTGAGGTCACCGGTCTGCCGACGGCCGCTGCCAGGTCGATGCCGCGATGCCCCTCGCCGTACGCGTGAGCAGGTGCCCGATACGGCTCGCTGATCCGCGGCGGGCGCACCGGCCAGGCCCATCGCGGCGGATGCTCCGCGTCACCGTCCGCCGCCGCGGAGACGTCCCGGGGGGCACCTTCGAACGGGTTCCCGGAGGCATGCACCGCCGGCGGGCGCGCAGCGGCCGTCGCCGCCCCGGGCGGCAGCACGAACGCGACCGCCGAGAGCACGATGATCGCCCCGGCGGGGCCGCGTGCACGCATCCCTCCACCGTGGTCGACAGATGCGGTCCGCGCCGGACGACCGCCCGATCCGTGGACGCGAACCCGCGTCGCCGCGGCGGGGGAGGAGGCGGTGCGACTGATACACTGTTGCCTGCACCCCGCGCGTCGGGGTGACTCCGCGTGCCCACAGCGGGACCGTCCTGAGACGGATTCCGCGGCATCCACACCCCGAGGTCTCACCGTGAGAACGGCGAGCGGGTGTGCGCCGGGCGCCAGGCGCACGGGACCGACCGGTCCCCGCGATCAACCCAACGAAAAGGAGAACGGCCATGGCCGTCGTCACCATCCGCCAGCTGCTCGACAGCGGCGTGCACTTCGGACACCAGACCCGCCGGTGGAACCCGAAGGTCAAGCGCTTCATCCTCACGGAGCGTTCCGGCATCCACATCATCGACCTGCAGCAGTCGCTGTCGTACATCGACAAGGCGTACGAGTACGTCCGCGAGACGGTCGCCCACGGCGGCACCGTGCTGTTCGTCGGCACCAAGAAGCAGGCCCAGGAAGTCATCGCCGAGCAGGCGACCCGCGTCGGTCAGCCCTACGTCAACCAGCGTTGGCTCGGTGGCCTCCTGACGAACTTCTCGACCGTCAGCAAGCGCCTCGCCCGCATGAAGGAGCTCGAGGAGCTCGACTTCGACAACCCCGCCGACAGCGGCTTCACCAAGAAGGAGCTCCTGCTCAAGAAGCGCGAGCTCGACAAGCTGCACAAGTCGCTCGGCGGTATCCGCAACCTGCAGAAGACGCCGTCGGCCATTTGGGTCGTCGACGCCAAGCGCGAGCACCTCGCGATCGACGAGGCCAAGAAGCTCGGCATCCCCGTGATCGGCATCCTCGACACCAACGCCGACCCCGACGAGTTCCAGTTCCCGATCCCGGGCAACGACGACGCGATCCGCTCGGTGGGCCTGCTCACCCGCATCATCGCCGACGCCGCCGCCGAGGGCCTCATCCAGCGTCACCAGCCGACCGACGAGTCCGCCGACGCCGAGCCCCTCGCCGACTGGGAGCGCGAGCTGCTCGAGACGCCCGTCGTCACCGACGTGGCCGAGGTCGAGACCATCGCCACCGAGTCGGCCGCCGACGTCGAGGGCGCCGAGGCCAAGGCCGAGGGCGACGCCGCGGCGACCGCTGCCGAGTAAGACCACTTTCGCGCCGGTGCGAAGCCGCTCCTGAGGGACGGCTTCGCACGGGCATCCCACGAGAACTCACGACACGCAAGGAGCCACCACCCATGGCAAACTTCACCATCGCCGACATCAAGGCCCTGCGCGAGCAGCTCGGCACGGGCATGGTCGACACCAAGAAGGCGCTCGAGGAGGCCGACGGCGACCTCGAGAAGGCCGTCGAGATCCTCCGCCTCAAGGGCGCGAAGGGCAACGCGAAGCGTGCCGACCGCTCCACCAGCGAGGGCCTCGTCACCGCCGCGCTGAACGACGGCAAGGTCACCATCCTCGAGCTGAACACCGAGACCGACTTCGTCGCCAAGAACGAGCGCTTCATCGCCCTCGCCGACAAGGTGCTCGCCGCGGCCGCCGCCGTCGGCGCCGACTCCGTCGAGGCCGCGCTGGCCGCGGATGCCGACGGCAAGTCCGTCGCCGACCTCATCTCCGACGAGGCCGCGATCATCGGCGAGAAGGTCGAACTGCGCCGCGTGCGCACGCTCTCGGGCGACAAGTTCGAGATCTACCTGCACAAGACGAGCAAGGACCTCCCCCCGCAGGTCGGCGTGGTGCTCGCCTACAGCGGTGACGACGCGGAGACCGCGCGCTCCATCGCGCAGCACATCTCGTTCGCCAACCCGACCTACCTCACGCGCGACGACGTCCCCGCCGACGAGGTCGAGAAGGAGCGCGAGATCGTCACGGAGATCTCCCGCAACGAGGGCAAGCCGGAGGCGGCCCTTCCGAAGATCGTCGAGGGCCGCGTGAACGCGTTCTTCAAGCAGGTCGCCCTGCTCGACCAGGACTACGCGAAGGACAACAAGCTGTCCGTCGCAAAGGTCGCCGGCGACGCCGGGATCACGATCACCGACTTCGCCCGCTTCAAGGTCGGCGCGTAAGTCGTTCGAAGGGGTCCGCATTCATCGAATGCGGACCCCTTTTCCATGCCCTGCCTTCGATAGTCTGCAACTCGACGAGAGGAACCCCCTGTGATCGATGAGAACACCGGACGCCGCCGCGTCCTCCTGAAGCTGTCCGGCGAAGCGTTCGGAGGGGGCCAGCTCGGCGTCAACCCCGACGTGGTCGGTCAGATCGCGCGTGAGATCGCCGCCGCCGTGGATCGTGTCGAGATCTCCATCGTCGTGGGCGGTGGCAACTTCTTCCGCGGAGCCGAGCTCAGCCAGCGGGGGATGGACCGCGGCCGCGCGGACTACATGGGCATGCTGGGAACGGTCATGAACGCCCTGGCGCTGCAGGACTTCCTCGAGCAGGCGGGGGCCGCCACGCGCGTCCAGTCGGCCATCTCCATGACCCAGGTCGCCGAGCCCTACATCCCGCGTCGCGCCGAGCGCCACATGGAGAAGGGCCGCGTCGTCATCTTCGGTGCCGGCGCCGGCCTGCCCTACTTCTCGACCGACACGGTCGCCGCCCAGCGCGCGCTGGAGATCGGCGCCGATGAGGTGCTCGTCGCCAAGAACGGCGTCGACGGCGTCTACACGGCCGACCCCAAGACGAACCCGGATGCCGAGCGCATCGACACGATCACGTACCGCGACGCGCTCCAGCGCGGGCTCAAGGTCGTCGACTCCACGGCGTTCAGCCTCTGCATGGACAACGGCATCGACATGCGCGTGTTCGGCATGGAGCCGGCCGGCAACGTCACGCGCGCGCTGCTGGGCGATTCGATCGGCACGCTCGTCACCGTCTGAGTCGGACGACGCCCCGCACTAGACTTTCCCTGACGTACCGAATGAATGGAGTGACCGTGATCGCCGAGATCCTGGCCGACACGTCCGCCCGCATGGACCGCGCCGTCGAGGCCGCGAAGGACGACTTCGCGACCGTGCGCACGGGCCGCGCGAACCCCCAGCTCTTCCAGAAGATCCTGGTCGACTACTACGGCTCCCCGACGCCGCTCGCGCAGCTCGCGTCGCTGAACACGCCCGAGGCCCGCACGCTCGTCGTGACGCCGTACGACAAGTCGGCGCTGAAGGCCATCGAGCAGGCGATCCGCGACATGCCGAACCTCGGCGCCAACCCGTCGAACGACGGCAACATCGTGCGCGTCTCGATGCCCGAGCTCACCGCCGAGCGCCGCAAGGAGTACGTCAAGCTCGTGCGCACCAAGGGCGAGGACGCGAAGGTGCACCTGCGCGGCATCCGTCGGAAGGCGAAGGACGAGCTGGATGCGCTCAAGAGCGAGGTCGGCGAAGACGATCTCGTGCGCGCTGAGAAGGAACTCGACGCCGTCACGCGCAGCCATGTCGACGACATCGACGAGGCCCTCAAGCGCAAAGAGGCCGAGCTTCTCGAGGTCTGAGGACGTGCCGACCACCGACTCCCCGGGGGATGCCGGGCCCGGAGGCGTTCCGGGGCCGGAGGGCGAGCGCGCCCGCCCCGGGACCTCGGCCGGTTTCCAGGCCCACGTGCGTGCGGCACGCAGCGAGTTCGAGCATCAGATCGATCGCGCGCGCGCCGATTTCGAAGAGGTCAACGACCGCATCAACGCGCGGACGGGGCGCAACCTCTTGATGGCGACCCTCATCGGGCTCGCCGTGGGCGCCGTCGTGCTGGGGTCGCTGCTGTTCATCAAGTGGCTGTTCCTGGTCTTCGCGATCCCGGTGTGCCTGCTGGGGGTCTTCGAGTTCAGCCGTGCCCTCCAGACCGCCGGTCGGCGCGTCGACGTCTGGCCGCAGGTCGTGGCCGGTGCCGTGATCATGCTGTCCGCCTTCTTCGCGGGACACCTCACGCATTGGGCACTCACCTTCGGCGCCGTCGCCGCCGTCATCGTGTGGCGGCTGCTCGCCCAGATGATCGCCAGTGACGGCCGCCGTTACGGAGACGTGCTCGGCGACGTCCTGATCGCCGGCTTCCTGCCCCTCTACGTGCCCTTCCTCGCCAGCCTGGCGCTCGTGCTGCTGCGTCAGGAGCAGGGCGAGTACTGGGTGCTCGGCATGCTCATCGCCGTCGTCGCCGCCGACACCGGCGCGTACGCCTCCGGTCTCGCGTTCGGCGCGCACCCGATGGCGCCGCGGATCAGTCCGAAGAAGACCTGGGAGGGCTTCGCGGGCGGCGCCGTGGCCACGGTGATCGCGGCCGTGCTGTGGGGCATCTTCGCCCTCCACGTGCCGTGGTGGGCCGGAGCGGTGTTCGGCCTCCTGATCCTGGGCTGCGCCACGGTGGGCGACCTCGGCGAGTCGATGATCAAGCGCGACCTCGGCATCAAGGACATGAGCTCCTGGCTGCCGGGTCACGGCGGTGTACTGGACCGGCTGGATTCGATCCTGCCGTCCGCGGCTGCCGCCCTCGCCCTCTACTTCCTCTTCTTCCCCCTGGTGACCCTATGAGCGACGTTTCCGAGACCCACGCCCCGGCGTTCCCCCACACGACGGGCCGCACGCGCGGCTACCGGCCCGACGCGGTCGACGCGTTCCTCGCGCGGGCGCGCGCGGCCTTCGAAGACGGTGAGGCGACCGACATCGACTCGACCGTCGTCCGCACGGCCGCCTTCCCGCTCGTGCGGCACGGCTATCAGGTGTCGGCCGTGGATGCGGCGTTGAGCCGGATCGAGGATGCCTTCGCCGCCCGCGAGCGCGAGCAGGCGCTGTCGCGACGGGGTGCGCGCGCCTGGGTCGGGCAGTCGCGCCAGCTCGCCCAGGAGGTGCTGGACCGCCTCACCCGTCCGCGGGGCCACCGGTTCCGCCGGGTGGGCGCCCTCCGCTTCGGCTACCGCGTTGACGAGGTCGACCTCGTCGCCGACAAGATCGCGCGGTTCCTCGAGAGCGGCGAGCCCGTCACGGTGGATCAGGTGCGGTCGGTCGCCTTCCGCATGCAGCGTCGCGGTTACAGCGAGGCGCAGGTGGACGCGGTGCTCGATGCGACCGTCGAGGTGATGCTGGCGGTCGTGTGACCGCCGCTCGTGTGGGCGTCGCCGTCGCGAGGCTAGAATCGGAGCACTGTGACTTCTGACGCCGAGCTCACCGCCGCTCCCGCCGCCGCACCGGCGACCCGGGGCGATGGGCGTGCGGCTGCGAGATCCGGAGCGGGGCGACGCCCGGCGAAGGCCGCCCCCGCCAAGTGGACGCGGCGTCGCGGGGCGATGAGCGTGTTCGCGGTCGTCGCGGTGCTCGGCTTCGGCGTGGTGTATATCGCGCCGTTGACGGCCTCGACCCCCGAGGCGCACGCCGCGGAAGTCGCCCCCATCTCTCTCTACGCCTCGACCATCGCCGACGCGCAGGCGTACCTCGCCGCATCCGATCAGACCACCGGGCTCGGCCGCGACGGCGTCGTCTACAGCGTGTACGTCACGCCGAAGCCCACGCCCACGCCCACGCCGACGGCGACGGCGACCGGCACCTCGTCGTCGTCTGCCGCGTGGTCGCCGCCCTTCGTGGCCCCGGATCCCGGCACCGCGCAGGCGATCGCCTACTCGATGGTGCAGCAGCGCGGATGGGGCGACGACGAGTTCGCCTGTCTCGTCGCGCTGTGGAACAAGGAGTCGGGCTGGCGCGTCGGCGCCTACAACGCCGGCAGCGGCGCGTACGGCATCCCGCAGGCGCTCCCCGGAAGCAAGATGGCCTCCGCCGGTGCTGACTGGGAGACCAACCCGGCGACGCAGATCGCCTGGGGGCTCGGCTACATCGGCGGCCGCTACAGCACGCCGTGCGGTGCCTGGTCGCACTCGCAGTCCACGGGGTGGTACTGATCCGATGCCGCGCGCGAACCGACGGCAGCCGCAACCCGCCGACGATTCGTTCGATCGGCTCCTGAGCGGGTGGAAGCGCTCCGAGCACCGACGCGGCTCGGAGTGGACGGTGCAGCCGGTCAGCGCCGCGAAGGCGCAGAAGAGCTACACCTGTCCGGGGTGCTCTCGTGCGATCACGCCCGGCACCGCGCACCTCGTGGTCTGGCGCGCGGACGGCGTCCTGGGCGACGCGGCGGACCTCGCGGCTCGCAGACATTGGCACACGGCCTGTTGGAGGATTGCCTGACATGGAGATTCGCGGACCCGTCCAGCTTCCCGCGCGGCGCGAGGAGATCGAGCTCACGACGCTCGACGGACTCACGCTGGTCGGGGAGTTGGCGCTGCCCGAGCATCGGGAGCCGATCGCGACCCTGGTGACGCTGCATCCGCTTCCGACCGCGGGCGGCTTCATGGACTCGCACATCCTCCGGAAGGCCGCGGGGCGGCTGCCCGCGCTGGCCGATCTCGCCGTGCTCCGCTTCAACACGCGGGGCACGAGCTCGCCCCGCGGGACCAGTGAGGGCGCCTTCGACGGCGGACGCGCGGAGGCGTTCGACGTCGCGGCGGCGATGGACTTCGTGACCGCTCGAGGCCTCCCGCATCCTTGGCTGGTCGGCTGGTCGTTCGGCACGGAGCTCGCCCTCAAGTACGGCCGCGACCACGCCGTCGACGGCGTGATCCTGCTCTCGCCGCCGCTGCACCGTGCCGGAGCCGACGAGATCGCGGCCTGGCGGGGCGATCCCCGTGCGGTGATCGTGCTCGTGCCGGAGTTCGACGACTACCTGCGACCGGACGAGGCGCGCGAGCGGTTCGCGCCGATCGCGCACGCCGAGCTGATCGCCGTCGAGGGCGGCAAGCACCTGTGGGTGGGGGAGAACCAGACCCGCCGTGTGCTCACCGAGATCGTGGCCGCGGTCAATCCCGACGCGCTGCCGCTGCCCACGCAGTGGGACGGCGACTGACGGCATCCGCCGCGCAGCGCGTCCCCGCCGCTCAGCGCTCGTTCTGCCGCGGAATGATCACCTGGCGGTAGATGATCAGCACGCTCGCCGCGACCGGGATGGCGATGAGCGCGCCGAGCAGGCCGAGGAGCGATCCGCCGGCCAGGGCGGCGATCACCACGACGGCGCCGGGCACGGAGACGGCGCGGTTCATGATGCGCGGCGACAGGACGTAGGCCTCCACCTGCATGTAGATCGCGTACCAGATGAGCGCGACGATCGCCGTCAGGGGCGAGCTGAGCCCGGGGATGAGGCAGGTCAGCACGATGATCGCCGAGCCGGTGAGCGTACCGACGAGCGGGATGAGCGAGAAGAAGAAGGCGACCACGGCCAGCACGGCGGGAAACGGTGCGCCGATGATCGACAGGAACACGGCGCTGAGCACACCGTTGATCGCGCCGAGCGTGACCTGCCCCATGACGTAGTGGCCCACGGATGCCGTGATCTGCTCCGACAGGTCGACGAACCGCGCGCGCTTCGAGGCCGGCACGAGCTGGGCGACCGACGCCTTCAGCGACGGCGTGGAGGCCGTGAAGTAGATCGTGAGGATCAGGATGATGATGGCCCCGGTGACCCCGGAGATGATCCCCGCGCCGATGCCGAGGATCACGTTGCCGGCGGAGGTGCCGATCTGACCGAAGTCGAGCGTGTTGAACCAGTCCGACACGTACGCGAACGCCTTGTCGACGTCGAGCGCCGGGAAGTTGCTGTGCAGCCACGCCGACAGGTCGTCGACGGGGTTCCAGGCGCCGTCCACGGCGCTCTGGATGAGCTGCTGGATCTGCGTCACCAGCTGCGCGATCTGCCCGACCAGGACGGGGATCACGATCAGGACGATGCCCGTGAACACCGCGAGCACGGCGGCGAAGGTGATCAGCAGCGCCGCCCAGCGCGGCAGCTTCCGCCGCTCCAGCCAGCTGACCAGCGGGTCGAGGCCGAGCGCGAGGAACAGCGCGGTGCCCACGTAGAGCAGGATCGTCGACAGGGTCTGCACGCTGGTGATGAGCAGGATGCCGACGCCGACGCCGAGGGTGGCGACGAGGGCCGTGCGGAACGGATGCTGGAGCTTCATGGTGTTGTCAGAATACGCACCGCGTCGGCGTTCCCGTGTCGACACGGCCGAAGCGCGTTCGACCCTCCCGGGCGACGCACAGCCGGATGTCGCTAGTCTGGAATGTCGATTGCGCGCCGTCATCCCGTCTTCGGTGCGCAGGGAGGTGTCTTTCGTGCGTTTCGTCTGGGCTGTAACGGCCTTCGTGCTGGCTGCCCTCATGATCGGGGCGGGGATCGCTCAGCGGACGGTCCTGCAAGGGCCGCGCACGGAGAGCCAGACCATCTCGGTGTCCGGGGATGCCCCCTACGTGTTGATCGACGGCAGCGTCCTCAACAGCCACACCGGCTCGCAGACCCTGCGCGTGAAGGAATCCGGCACGATCTTCGCCTCCTACGGCCGCACCGCCGATCTCGAGGCCTGGCTGACGCCGTCGTCGTACACCCACGTCACCCTGGACGGCGACGAGCTCGCTACCACCGCCGTCGCCGCGAAGACCCCGCCCGCGGAGGGGAGCGCCGCGATCACTCCCGTCGGCTCGGACCTCTGGCTCGACGAGTTCCAGCAGGACGATCTGCTGGTCACCCCCCTTCAGCTGCCGGCGGACATGAGCCTGCTCGTCGCGACCGACGGCATCAAGCCGGCACCGTCGAGCATGACCGTCACGTGGCCGACCGGCCCGACGACCCCCTGGGCCGGTCCGCTCATCGTCGGCGGCAGCATCCTGCTCCTCATCGGTCTCGTGCTGTACGTCCTGGGCGTCCGCCATGCCCGCCGGTCGCGCGGGCCCCGTCGCAAGGGGCTGCCCATGCCCGTCACCGAGCCGATCGATGTCGCGGTGGAGGGCGCCGACAAGGGAGTGATCAGCGCCACGCCGACACGTCGTCAGCTCAGCCGGGGAAAGCGCGTCCTGCTGGCCGCCCCCGCCGTGGGCCTGTCCGCCCTCCTGTTCACCGGCTGCACCGCCGATGCGTGGCCTCAGCTGGCCGGCACCCCGACCCCCACGGCATCGGAGAGCGTCGTCGTGCCGCAGGACCAGGGCAGCCCCGCCGTCACGCAGGCGCAGGCCGAGCGCATCCTCACCCGGATCTCCGAGCAGGTGGCGAAGGCGGATGCCGCGAAGGATCCCGCCGCCGCCGCCGAGCGTCTCACCGACTCGGCACTGGCCGCACGCGAGACCGACTACCGCCTGCGCGACGTCGCCGGGCACACGGCACTGGGTGCCCTGCCCGACAAGCCGGTCAAGGTCATCCTGCCGGAGGCCTACGACGGGTGGCCGCGGACGTTCTTCGCCGTCATCGAGACCGGCGACGTCATCCTCAGCGTGACCCAGGAAGACCCGTGGTCGCCCTACAAGGTGACCAACCAGGCCGAGCTGGTGTCGCAGGCGAGCCTCAACCTCGCTCCCGCGTACGTGGGCGCCATCGCGATCGACCCCGACTCGCCGTTCCTCGCGCTCGCTCCGAACAAGGTCGCCGCCGCCTACGCGGACATCCTGACCAACGGCGACAGCAGCCCGTTCGCGGGACAGTTCGACGCCACGAACGACCCGTTCCGCAAGCTCGTCGCCGATAACCGCGCCGCGCGGCTGGAGTCGTTCAACCAGACCGGCGCCCAGACGGGCACGCTCAGCTTCGCCGCCTCGGCGGGGCCCGACGAGCCGATCTCCCTCGCGACACTCGACTCGGGGGCGATCGTCGCGGTCACGGTGCACGAGAGCGACACGGTGAAGCCCACGAACACCGACGCCGTCATCAAGCTCGACAACAACCCGATCGTGCAGACGCTCACCGGCGTGAACCAGTCCTCCAGCGGCTTCACGACGACCTTCGTCGATCAGCTGTTCTTCTTCGTGCCGTCGCAGAGCTCGAACAAGCGCATCCAGCTGCTGGGCTATTCCACCTCCATCCTCGACGCGAAAGTGGTCTCATAAGTGAGCGATCCCACCTCGGGCGCCGTGCTGCGCGGTGCCGTCGACCTGTCCTCTCTCCGATCGCGTGCCGCCGCGCCGGCCGGTACGGCTCCCGCCGCGGGCGCGCCGACCGCCACCCCGCTCGTCTTCGACGCGACCGACGCGACCTTCGGCGAGGTCCTCGAGCTCTCGCGATCCGTGCCGGTCGTGGTGGACCTCTGGGCCGAATGGTGCGGCCCCTGCACGCAGCTCAGCCCGATCCTGGAGAAGGTCGTCGTCGAGCTCGGCGGACGCCTCGTGCTCGCCAAGGTCGACGTCGACGCGAACCCCCAGCTCGCCCAGGGGTTCCGCGCGCAGTCCATCCCGATGGTCGTGGCGCTCGTCGCGGGGCAGCCGGTGCCGCTGTTCACCGGCGCCGTCCCCGAACAGCAGGTGCGCGAGGTGTTCGCCCAGCTCCTGCAGCTCGCGGCCCAGAACGGCGTGACCGGCACCGTGCCCGTGGACGGCGCCGGCGCGGATGCCGCCGATGATGCCGAGCCCGCTCTTCCGCCCCTCCATCAGGAGGCCTTCGACGCGATCGAGGCCGGCGACTACGGGCGTGCGGTCTCCGCTTACGAGGCCGCCCTGTCCGAGAACCCCCGCGACGAGCAGGCGCGCGCCGGTCTCGGTCAGGTGCGACTGCTCCAGCGCGTCCAGAGCCTCGATCTCGCCCAGGCCCGTGCCGCCGCGGCGGAGGCGCCCCGCGACATCGAGGCGCAGTTCGCCGTCGCCGACCTCGACATCGCCGGCGGGCACGTCGACGACGCCTTCGGCCGCCTGCTCGACCTCTTCGCCGCGCTGCCGTCGGACGAACGAGCCCCGGTGCGGGAGCGGCTCGTCGAGCTCTTCGCGCTCGTCGGCGACGGCGACGCGCGCGTCATCCGCGCCCGCGGACGGCTGACCTCGCTGCTGTTCTGACCCCGCGTCCCGGCGCCGGCCCCGCCATACCGCCGCTCTAGGCGGATCGGCCGAGCCAGAGCACGCCCAGCGGCGGCAGCACGAGGGTCGCGCGCCCGTTGCCGTCGGCGTGCACCGTTCCGAGGTTGCCGACGCCGGAGCCGCCGTACGCCTCGGCATCCGAGTTGAGCAACTCGGTCCACTCGCCGCCGGCAGGAAGATCCAGCGCGTAGTCGTGCAGCGGCACGCCGGAGAAGTTGCACACCACGGCGACGGCGTTGCCCTCGTGGTCGTACCGCGTGAAGGCGATCACGTTCGGGTTCCAGGTCGGGGCGCCGATGCGCGAGAACGCCGAGCCGTCGCTGTCGCGGGCCCACAGGGGGGGATTCTCCCGATAGACGCGGTTCAGCGCGCCGACGAAGTCCAGCAGTCGGCGGTGCGGCGGCTGATCGAGCATCCACCAGTCGAGGCCGCGTCCCTCCGACCACTCGGAGAGCTGGCCGAAATCCTGGCCCATGAACAGCAGCTGCTTGCCCGGGTGCCCCCACATGTAGGCGAGGAAGGCGCGGGTGTTCGCCAGCTTCTGCCAGTGATCGCCCGGCATCCGGGTGAACAGCGTGCCCTTGCCGTGCACGACCTCGTCGTGGCTGATGGGGAGGATGAAGTGCTCACTGAACGCGTAGACGAACGAGAACGACAGCTCGCCCTCGTGATGCGCGCGGTACATGGGGTCGCGCTTGATGTACTCCAGGGAGTCGTTCATCCAGCCCATGTTCCACTTGAAGCCGAAACCGAGCCCTCCGGCGCTGGTCGGGGCCGTCACGCCGGGGTAGCTCGTCGACTCCTCCGCGATCATCGCGATGCCCGGGTAGCGCTTGTAGGCCGTCGCGTTCACCTCTTGCAGGAACCGGATGGCCTCCAGGTTCTCCCGGCCGCCGTAGATGTTCGGCTCCCACTGGCCTTCTTCGCGCGAGTAGTCGAGGTAGAGCATGGAGGCCACGGCATCCACGCGCAGACCGTCGACGTGGAACTCCTCCAACCAGTACAGCGCGTTCGCGACGAGGAAGTTGCGCACCTCGTTGCGGCCGTAGTCGAAGATCAGTGTGCCCCAGTCCTTGTGCTCGCCACGCCGCGGGTCCGGGTGCTCGTAGAGGGGGTCGCCGTCGAAGCGGGCGAGGGCGAAGGCGTCCTTGGGGAAGTGTCCCGGCACCCAGTCCATGATCACGCCGAAGCCGGCCTGGTGCAGACGGTCGATCAGGTAGCGGAGGTCGTCGGGGCTTCCGAAGCGGCTGGTCGGCGCGTAGTAGCCGCTCACCTGGTAGCCCCAGGACCCGCCGAACGGGTGCTCCGCCAGCGGCAGGAACTCGACGTGCGTGTAGCCGACCTCCGTGAGGTAGTCGATCAGGGGCTCCGCCGCGTCGCGGTAGCCGAGACCGGGCCGCCACGAGCCGAGGTGCAGCTCGTAGGTGGACATCGGCTGCGCGAGGACGTCGCGCTCGGCGCGGGCGCTCATCCATGCGCCGTCGCCCCACGTGTGCGCGCTCTCGGTGACGATCGACCCCGTCGCCGGCGGGACCTCCGCGCGTTGGGCCATCGGGTCGGCCTTCAGGACCCAGCCGCCGTGCCGCGTCAGGATCTCGTACTTGTACACCGTGCCGGCGCCGAGCCCCGGCACGAACAGCTCCCAGACACCGCTCGATCCCAGGCTGCGCAGCGCGTGGCCCTGACCGTCCCACGCGTTGAAGTCTCCGACGACGCGGACCGCGCGCGCGTTGGGCGCCCAGACGGCGAAGGACACGCCGGCGACGCCGTCGTAGTGGCGGACGTGGGCGCCGAGCGCCTGCCAGAGCTGTTCGTGTCGGCCTTCCGCGATGAGGTGGCGATCGACGTCGCCGAGGGTGGGGAGGTGGCGATAGGGGTCGTCGGCGCGGAAGTCCGGCGCACCGTCGTACGCGGCGACGATCTCGTAGGCGCGCGGCTGCTCCGCGGCGGAGCCTTCCCAGATGCCGGAGCGCACATGGTCCAGGGGGATGCGGACGCCCTCGTCGGTGACCGCCGTGACCGACGACGCCATCGGGCGCCGGGCGCGGATCACCCAGGTGCCGTCGGCGCGGCGGTGCGGGCCCAGGACGTCGTGCGGTGCGTGGTAGGAGCCGGTGGCGACGGTGTCGAGCACCTCGTCGGATACGTCGGTCATCGGGACTCCTTCACGTGCAGGATGTGGACGGGTTCGTCGAACGCGTCCAGTCGGACGAAGTTGTCCCGGTTCCACGTCCAGGTGGCGCCCGTGATGAGGTCCTCCACGACGTAGTCGGTGCCGGGCGTCACCCCGAAGACGGAACTGTCGATGTGGACGGTCGTCTGCCGCGTGGAGTGCGGATCGACGTTGGCCACGACGATGATCGTGTCGGCCCGTCCGGTCTCGCTCAGGGCGGCGGGCAGGTGCTTGACGTACACCAGGATGGCGTCGTCGTCGCTCCAGTGGATGCTGAGGTCGCGCAGCTGACGAAGCGACGGGTGCGCCCTGCGGATCTCGTTGAGCCGCGTGAGGTAGGGAGCGATCGAGACGCCGGCGGATGCCGCGGCATCCCAGTCGCGCAGCTTGTACTCGTACTTCTCGTTGTCGATGTTCTCCTCGGACCCCGGCCGCGCGACGTTCTCGATGAGCTCGTAGCCGGCGTACACCCCGTACGAGGCGCCGGCGGTGGCGGCCAGGGCCGCACGGATCTTGTACGCCGGCCGGCCGCCGTACTGGAGGTACTCGGTGAGGATGTCGGGCGTGTTGACGAACAGGTTGGGACGCATGAAGTCCGCCGTGTCCTGCGAGATCCAGCGGAAGAACTCCTCGAGCTCGGCCTTGGTGTTGCGCCACGTGAAGTAGGAGTAGCTCTGCTGGAAACCCGCCTGCGCGAGGGCCTGCAGCGGGGCCGGCCGGGTGAACGCCTCGGCGAGGAAGACGACGTCGGGGTGCTCCGCGTTGACCGTCGCGATGAGCCATTCCCAGAACTGCAACGGCTTGGTGTGGGGGTTGTCGACGCGGAAGATCTTCACGCCCTGCGCGATCCAGTGCCGGACGATGCGCAGCACCTCGGCGCGAATGCCCTCGGGGTCGTTGTCGAAGTTGATCGGGTAGATGTCCTGATACTTCTTCGGCGGGTTCTCGGCGTACGCGATCGAGCCGTCGGGCAGGGTCGTGAACCACTCGGGGTGAGCGGCCACCCACGGGTGGTCGGGAGCGGCCTGCAGCGCGAGGTCGAGGGCGATCTCCAGGCCCTCCGCACGCGCGGCACGGACGAAGGCGCGGAAATCGGCGAGGGTGCCGAGATCGGGGTGCACGGTGTCGTGCCCGCCCGCCGCGGATCCGATCGCCCAGGGCGAGCCGGGGTCTCCCGGGCCGGCCGTGAGCGTGTTGTTGGGGCCCTTGCGGTTCCTCTCGCCGATCGGGTGGATCGGGGGGAGGTAGAGCACGTCGAAGCCCATCGCGGAGACCGCGGGGAGCCGCTTGGCGGCCGTGCGGAAGGTGCCGCTGCGGATCGTGCCGTCCTTGAGCCGCTTGGCGCCCTCCGAGCGCGGGAAGAACTCGTACCAGGCGCCCACACCGGCGCGCTCCCGCTCCACGAGGAGCTCCTGCTCGGCCCCCACCGTGAGGAGGGACTGCACGGGTCGTGCGCGGAAGAAGGACGCGAGCGCCGGATCGCGCACCACGACGAGAGCCGACTCGTCCGTGACGTCCCCGTCGCGCAGCGCCGCGGCCGCCGCCGTCAGCGCGCGCCGCTCCGCCGCCGGACGGTCCTTCTCCGCGGCGGCGGAGGTGAGCAGACGCGCGCCCGCCTCGCGCATGAGCGGGGCATCGACACCCGCCGCGATCTTCAGGGCGGCGGCGTGCTCCCACGTCGCGAAGTCGTCCGCGAACGCTTCGAACCGGAACCGCCACACCCCCTCTTCGACGGGCGCGAGCTGCACGCTCCAGCGGTCGAAGCCGTCGCCCACGGGCTCCAGTCGGTGCAGCGACTCGTCGCCCGCGGGGGAGAAGAGCCGCACGTGGACGCCGATGAGATCGTGCCCCTCGCGGAAGGCGGTGACCACGAACGGCACCGCCTCGCCCGCGAAGGCGGACGGCCGGAAGAGACCATCGGGGACGGAGGGGTGGGCGCCGGCCATCGGGATGCGTCCGGTGCGCGTGTCGGCGACGGCGCGCCACGGCACGGCCGGGCGGACCGGCAGGGGCGCCGCGCTGCGCAGGGGCGCCGTGCGCGGGGGCGGCGTCGTCGCGCGGGGGAGGTCGGAAGGAACGGAGCGCGTCGTCGATGCCACGTCTCGAACCTACCGCCGAAGCGCAGCGGCGGACACCATCTGCCCGCGGGTCCGGCTCATCGTGCGCGGAACAGGTGCAGTGCCGTGCCGGGCAGCGTCACGACGTCGCCGGGCGCGAACACCGGCTCCGTCGTGTCGGGACGGTCGGGCACGCTCGACCACAGCGACACGTACCCCGTGATCCCGTCGATGCGGGGCAGGGTGACGTCGATGGGGCGTTCGGTGCCGTGCACGACGAGCAGGATGCGGTTGGGCGCCTCCTCCTCCGGCGTGGAGGCGGCGTCGTACTGCAGGGTGCGGTGCGCCGGGTCGGTCCACCGCTCGATCGACATGGTCTCGCCGTTCTCGTCGTACCAGTCGATGACCGATGCGCTGGGCACCACGTGCGCGTCGCGCGCGAAGCGGCGCGGACGCAGGGCCGGGTTCTCCCGTCGCAGGTGCACCAGTCGTCGTACATGGGCGAGGAGATCCTCCTGCCACGCGGCGTGCTCCCAGTTCAGCCAGGTCAGGGGCGAGTCGTGGCAGTAGGCGTTGTTGTTGCCGCGCTGGGAGCGCCCGAACTCGTCGCCGGCGGTGATCATGGGTACGCCGGCCGACAGCAGGAGCGTCCCGATCAGGTTGCGCATCGCCTTCCGGCGCGTCGCGAGGATGGCCTCGTCGTCGGTCGGTCCCTCCGCACCGTGGTTGAAGGACCGGTTGGTGTCGGCGCCGTCGCGGTTCTGCTCGCCGTTGCCGAGATTGTGCTTGACGTCGTACGAGACGAGATCGCGGAGGGTGAATCCGTCGTGGGCGGTGACGAAGTTCACGCTCGCCAGCGGCCCGCGCTCCGCGCTGAAGGTGTTGGACGATCCCGCCAGCCGCGTCGCGAACCCCCCCACGCCGACCGGCGAGATCGCGGCCCGGCGCGCGTAGTCGACGTCGCTGAGCCAGAAGTTGCGCACCCGGTCGCGATAGCGGTCGTTCCACTCCGACCAGCCGGCGCCGAAGTTGCCGGTCTGCCAGCCGCCCATGCCCACGTCCCAGGGCTCGGCGATCATCTTCAGGCCCGCCAGGGCGGGGTCTTCCACGATCGCGCGCAGCAGCGGATGCCGAGGATCGAACGTGTTCTGTGCGTCGCGCCCCAGCGTGACCGCGAGGTCGAAGCGGAACCCGTCGATCTGCACTTCTTGCGCCCAGTACCGCAACGAGTCCAGGACGAGGCGGGCGGCGGCATCCGTCGCGGTGTTCACCGCGTTGCCGCAGCCGGTGACGTCGATGTAGGCGCCGTCCTCCTGCTGGCGGTAGTAGCCGCGGTTGTCGATGCCGCGCAGACTCGAGCGCGGTCCGCCGAGCCCCAGTTCGGAGGTGTGGTTGTAGACGACGTCGAGGATCACCTCGATGCCCGCGGCGTGCAGATCGCGCACCATCGTCTTCACCTCGCGGAGCACGGCGTCCGGGCCGGCGGCGATCGCCTCCGCCGTCGCGTACGCGGCGTGGGGGGTGAAGAAGTTGAGCGTGTTGTAGCCCCAGTAGTTCGTCAGCCCCTGGTTGAGCAGGCGCGGCTCGGTCTCGAAGGCGTGGATCGGCAGCAGCTCGACGGCGGTCACGCCGAGCGCGGTCAGGTGGGCGATCATTGCGGGGTGACCGAGACCGGCGTACGTGCCGTGCAGCGCCGGCGGGATGTCCGGATGCCGCTTGGTGAGGCCCTTCACGTGGGCCTCGTAGATCACGGTCCGATCCAGCGGGACCGCGGGTCGCCCGACGCCCTGCCAGTCGAAGTCCCGGTCGACGACGGCCGAACGCCACTGGCCGATGCGGACCGGGACGAGCCCCCGCGCGTACGGATCGATCAGCAGGCTCTCCGGGTTGAACGTCTGGCCGGGGCCGGCGGGCCCGCTCACGCGCAGCGCGTAGCAGGCCCCGACGCGCAGTTCCGGTGTCGTGACCTCCCACACGTCGCCGGCCGTCGGCGCGAGCGGAAGGCTCGCGGTGATCCAGTCGAGGTCCTCGCCATCGAACAGGACGAGCTCGATCGCGGTCGCGTCCTCCGCCCAGACGCGGAGGGTTCCCCCGTCCGGGCCGAGCGTCACCCCCAGGCCGTCGTACGGCGCACCGAGGAAGGCGGCGGGGGGTGCGGTCTCGGACGGCTTCGGGCTGGCCATGCGCTCTAGAGTAGTGACGCGGTGAGACCGCGTCGTCACGAGTGCGGGAGCGTCATGTCGATCTACTTCGACCATGCGGCGTCGGCGCCGCTGCGCGATTCGGCGCGCGACGCGTGGATCTCGGCATCCACTCTCGTCGGCAATGCCTCGTCGGTCCACGGTGCCGGTCAGGCGGCCCGTCGGCTGCTGGAGGGGTCACGCGAGAGGATCGCGGCGGTGCTCGACTGCGACCCGATCGAGGTCGTGCTGACCTCGGGCGGCACCGAATCGGTGAACCTCGCGCTCAAGGGACTCTGGTGGGCGCGGCCGGCCGATACGGGGGCGATCGTCCTGCCTGACGGCGAGCACCACGCGACGCTGGACGCGGTCGGCTGGCTGCGATCGCAGGGGGCCGCGGTGCGCCCCGTCGGCCTCGACGACGTCGGCCGCATCCGGAAGGAGGACTTCCGCGACGCCCTGACGGCGCCCGAGCCCGCCGCCGTCGCCACCGCGCTCGTCGCGAACAACGAGGTCGGCACCGTCCAGGATGCCGTCGCCCTCGCCGGTGCCGCCGCCGCCGCGGGCGTCCCCCTGCACCTCGACGCGGTCGGCGCCCTGGGCCACGTACCGGTGTCGTTCTCGGCGTGGCGGGCCGACGCGTCCGGTGCCGGCGGCCTGGTCGCCCTCAGCATCTCGGGACACAAGGTGGGCGCGCCCGTCGGCACGGGAGCGCTGGTCGTCTCCCGCCACGCCCGGCTCTCGCCGCTCGTGCACGGCGGCGGCCAGCAGCGCGGTCTGCGCTCCGGCACGCCGGACGTCGCCGGAGCATCCGCGCTGGCGGTCGCGCTGGAGGAGGCGGAGTCGGAACGCGTCGAGGAGACCGCCCGGCTGCGCCGGCTCGGCGACCGTCTGGTCGCCGGCATCCGCGCGGCCGTGCCGGAGGCGGAGCTCCTGGGCGACGCCGACCACCGCATCGCGGGGAACGTGCACGTGCACCTGCCGGGCGCGGCGGGGGAGTCGATGCTGTTCCTGCTCGATCAGGCCGGCATCTCGGTCTCGACCGGCTCGGCCTGCCAGGCCGGCGTCGCAGAGCCGTCGCACGTCGTGCTCGCCCTCGGTCGCGACGAGCGGGTCGCGCGTTCCGTGCTGCGGCTCACCCTGGGGCGCACGTCCACGGAGGGGGACGTCGATGCCCTCCTCTCCGCCCTCCCCGGGGCCTATGCTCGGGCGACGGGAGCGGGACGCCTGCGCAGCGCCGGTGCCGCCGTCCCGGGGCGCTCGTAGACTGGAACGATGCGGATCCTTGCGGCGATGAGCGGCGGCGTCGACTCCGCCGTCGCGGCGGCACGCGCGGTCGATGCGGGACACGATGTCGTCGGCGTGCACCTGGCCCTGTCGCGCGCCGGCGGCACCCTGCGCACGGGCAGCCGCGGGTGCTGCACGATCGAGGACGCGATGGATGCCCGCCGCGCGGCCGACCTCCTCGGCATCCCGTTCTACGTCTGGGACTTCTCCGAACGCTTCCGCGACGACGTGATCGACGACTTCGTCGCCGAGTACCGCGCGGGCCGCACCCCGAACCCCTGCATGCGCTGCAACGAGAAGATCAAGTTCGCCGCGCTGCTCGAGCGGGCGCTGGAACTCGGGTTCGACGCCGTCTGCACCGGGCACTACGCCACCCTCGTCGACGGGCCCGGCGGACGCGAGCTGCACCGCGCGAGCGACGAGGCGAAGGACCAGTCCTACGTCCTCGGCGTGCTGACGGCCGAGCAGCTGGCGCACACCTACTTCCCGCTCGGGTCGACGCCGTCGAAGGCGGTCGTGCGGGCGGAGGCGGCGGCACGCGGACTGACGGTCGCGCAGAAGCCCGACAGCCACGACATCTGCTTCATCCCCGACGGCGACACCCGCGGGTGGCTCGCCGAGCGGGTGGGGACCGCTCAGGGCGACATCGTCGATCGCACCGGCGCCGTCGTCGGCAGCCACGAGGGCGCCCACGCCTACACCGTCGGCCAGCGGCGCGGTCTGCAGCTGGGCACGCCCGCCGCGGACGGCAAGCCGCGGTTCGTGCTGGAGGTCCGTCCGGTCAGCAACACCGTCGTCGTCGGCCCGAAGGAGGCGCTGGCGACCGCGGAGATCTCGGGCGAGCGCGTCACCTGGACGGGACGCGCGCCGGCATCCACGACGTTCGCGTGCCACGTGCAGATCCGCGCCCACGCCGAGCCCGTGGCCGCCCGCGCCGTGATCGAGGGCGGGATGCTGGCGGTGACGCCCGAGGTGCCGTTCGACGGCGTCGCGCCCGGCCAGACCGCGGTGCTCTACGACGGCACCCGCGTGATCGGGCAGTTCACGATCGACCGCACCGTCTCCGCCGTCCCCGTCTAGCGCTCTCTCGCGGCATCCCGTCGCGATTCGGTCGCTTCGCGCGCCCGATCGTGCGCCGGGGCGGGTTTCGGGCGCTCGAGGCGTCCGAAAGTCGCCTCGAGCGCCGGCGCCCTCGCGGTCCGGGGGATGTCGGAGGTGCCGCCTACACTGGCGGGGTGACGGACCACGCAGCACCCCTTCCGACGAGTCTCGATGATGCGCATCGCGAGGCGCAGCGCCTCACCGACCTGATCGTCGGAGCGCGGGATGCCTACTACGGCCGCGACGCGGAGATCGTCGACGACGCGACATACGACGGGTGGATGCAGCGACTGGAGGCCGTCGAGCGCGCGTTCCCCGAGGTGCAGGGTCAGGACTCGCCGACGCTGTCGGTCGGGGCGGCGGAGAGCACCATGTTCGCGCCCGTGGAGCATGCCGAGCGGATGCTGAGCCTCGACAACGTCTTCAGCACCGAGGAGCTGCGCGAGTGGTGCGCCAAGACGCAGGCCGCGGCCGGGCGCCCCGTGCGCTGGCTGCTGGAGCTGAAGATCGACGGTCTCGCGATCAATCTGCGGTACGAGCACGGCGTGCTCGTGTCGGCGGCGACCCGCGGCGACGGTCGGGTCGGCGAAGACGTCACCGTCAATGCGCTCCAGGTCGCGGGCATCCCGGCTCGTTTGGCGGGGACGGGCCACCCGCCCCTCGTCGAGGTCCGCGGCGAGGTGTACATCCCCGTCGCGGCGTTCGACGAGCTCAACGCCCTGCAGGCGCGTCTGCGTGAGCGGGTCATCGAGGAGGGCCGCGAGCGCGGCGGCGACGAGGAGAAGCTCACCCGCAGCGCAGCCCGTCGCTTCCCGGCCTTCGCGAACCCCCGCAACGCGGCCAGCGGCGGACTGCGTCAGCAGCTCGACAAGAAGAACGGCATGGAGCGGGAGGCGGGGCATGCGCGACTGAGCTCGCTCCGGCTCTTCGTCCACGGCATCGGCGCCTGGCCCGCCCCGCCGGTCGCATCCCAGAGCGAGGTCTACGCGCTGCTGTCGGCCTGGGGGCTGCCGACCAGCCCGTACTTCCGGACCGCCGACGACATCGACGGCGTCGTGGACTTCGTCGCCCACTACGGCGAGCATCGCCACGACGTGGAGCACGAGATCGACGGCGTCGTCGTCAAGGTCGACGAACTGGCGCTGCACGACGAGCTCGGAGCGACCAGCCGGGCCCCGCGCTGGGCGATCGCGTACAAGTACCCTCCCGAGCAGGTCAACACGAAGCTCCTCGACATCGTGGTGTCGGTGGGCCGCACCGGTCGCGCGACACCGTTCGCCGTCATGGCGCCCGCGCGCGTCGCCGGCTCCGTCGTCCGTCAGGCCACCCTGCACAACCAGGAGGTCGTCGTCGCGAAAGGCGTCCTGATCGGCGACACCGTCGTCCTGCGCAAAGCCGGCGACGTCATCCCGGAGGTGCTCGGCCCCGTCGTCGAGCTCCGCGACGGCAGCGAGCGCGCCTTCGTGATGCCGACGCAGTGCCCCGAGTGCGGAGCGACGCTGGCCCCGGCGAAAGAGGGCGACATCGACCTGCGCTGCCCGAACACCCGCACCTGTCCCGCGCAGGTGCGCGGGCGCGTCGAGCACATCGGCTCGCGCGGCGCGCTGGACATCGAGGCGCTCGGCGAGGTGACCGCGGCCGCGCTCACGCAGCCGTCGGTGCCGGCCGATCCGCCCCTCGCCACCGAGGCCGGCCTGTTCGAGCTGACCCTCGCCCAGCTCGTGCCGATCGAGGTCGTGGTGCGCGACAGTGAGACCGGCGAGCCGAAGCTCGACGACGAGACGGGCGCGCCCGTGACGCGGTCCCCGTTCCGACGCCTGCCGTCCGCGGCGGAGAAGAAGCAGGGCCTCACCGGACCGCAGCCCTCCGCCCAGGCGCTGACGTTGCTGGAAGAGCTGGAGAAGGCCAAGACGAAGGACCTGTGGCGCTTCCTCGTGGCCCTCAGCATCCGCCATGTCGGCCCCGTCGCGGCGCGCGCGCTGGCGCAGTGGTTCGGGTCGCTCGCGGCCATCCGCGCGGCGTCGCGCGATGACCTCGCGGCGGTCGACGGCGTCGGCGGCATCATCGCGGACTCGCTCATCGAATGGTTCGCGGTCGACTGGCACCGCGAGATCGTCGACCGCTGGCAGGCCGCCGGAGCGCGGCTCGAGATCCCCGGGCACCCCGGACCGGGTGCGGCGGCCGCCGCAGGCGGCGTGCTCGACGGTCTCACCGTCGTCGCCACCGGCTCCCTCGAGGGCTACACGCGCGAGGGCGCTCAGGAGGCGATCATCGCGGCGGGCGGCAAGGCCGCGTCATCCGTGTCGAAGAAAACGGACTTCGTCGCGGCGGGCCCCGGCGCCGGCTCCAAGCTCGGCAAGGCCGAGGAGCTCGGCGTGCGGATCATCGACGCCGCGCAGTTCCGCATCCTCGTCGAACAGGGCCCGGCCGCGCTGGACGCCCTCGACCCGGATGCCGGGTGACGACGCTCAGTCCTCCGCGGGCTGGGTGAGGGCCAGCAGCGACTCCCGTACCTGGCGCCGCAGGACCTTGCCGATCAGCGAGGTGGGAAGCTCGTCGACGACGAAGAGGCGACGCGGGACCTTGTAGGGCGTGAGGATGCCGCGCACGAACGTGCGGATCGCCTCCGTGTCGGCATCCGTCGCGGCGGGATCCAGTACGACCGCGGCGACGACCTCCTCGCCGGAGTGCGCGCTGGGCAGCCCCACGACGGCGGCATCGACCACCTGCGGATGCTGGCGCAGGGCGTTCTCGACCTCGGTCGGCGCGACGTTGAAGCCGCCCGTGATGATCAGCTCCTTGATCCGGTCGACGATGCGCACGAAGCCGTCCTCGTCGATCTGGACGATGTCGCCGGTGCGGAACCAGCCGTCCACGAACACGGCCTCCGTCGCCTCCGGCTTGCCGTAGTAGCCCTGGAAGACCTGGGGGCCGCGGACGAGCAGCTCTCCGCGCTCACCCGCGGGGACGTCCCGCGTCGGCTCGTCGGGATCGACCACGCGGCACTCGGTGCCCGGAAGCGGGAGTCCGACGGTGCCCGCCTTGCGGTTGGCCGCGACGGGGTTCGCCATCAGCACCGGCGAGCACTCCGACAGTCCGTAGCCTTCGACGAGGTAGCCGCCGGTCGCCTCCTCGAAGGGCACGACGAGGTCATGGGGAAGCGCCATCGCGCCCGAGATCGCGACCTCGGTGCCCGCCAGGGAGATGCCCTCCGCCCGCGCCGCCGTGAGCAGGCGGTCCGCGATGGGGGGAACCAGCGGGAGGAAGGTCGCCGGGTGCTTCTTGGTGACCGCCAGGACCATCGCCGGCTCGAAGCGGGGGAACAGCACGAGGCGGGCCCCCATCGACATCGCGAAGGTGAGGCAGAGCGTGAGGCCGTAGGCGTGGAACATCGGCAGCACGGCGTAGACGACGCATCCGTTGCCGCGCGTGATCTGCGGCACCCAGGCCTGGGCCTGGCGCGCGTTGGAGAGCAGGTTGCGGTGCGTGAGGACCGCGCCCTTGGGGGTGCCGGTCGTACCGCTCGTGTACTGGATGATCGCGACGTCGTCGGTGGCGGGCTTCGGGAAGGATGCCGGCAGGGGCGCCGAGCGCGTCAGATGCTCCCACGGCGTGGCTCCCGTGGTGCGCACCGTGAGCGCGGCCCGCGACTCCCGCGCCTTGGGCACCGGAAGATGCAGGGCGAGGCGGAGCGTGACGGGCATGGCCGTCGTGATGTCGACGCTGATGAGGGTGGACACCGCGAGGTCGGCGGGGAACTCCTGCACGGTCTTGACGACCTTGCTCCAGACGATCGCCGTCGTGGCCCCGTGGTCTTCGAACTGCTTGCGCAGCTCACGCGGGGTGTACAGCGGGTTGTGCTCCACGGCGATGGCGCCCAGTCGCAGGATCGCGTAGAACGCGATGATGTGCTGCGGGCAGTTCGGCAGCACGATGGCGACGGTGTCACCCTTGCCGACGCCGCGTTCGCGCAGCCCCGCGGCGACGCGGTCGACGGCGTCGACGAGCTCGCGGTAGGAGGTCGTGCGTCCGAAGAACTGCAGCGCGGGTGCGTCGGGGTAGTCGCGCGCCGAGGCCTCGACGATGTCGAGCAGCGTGCCCGAGACCGGCTCGAGATCGTCGGGCACCCCCGCGGCGTAGCTCGCGATCCAGGGGCGGGGCGGGTCGAAGGAGGTCGCACTGCTCACGCCGGTCAGCCTAGCGGCCGTGAGAACCCGGTCGAAGGGGGTGAAGAGGGGCCGACTAGAATCGACGGGTGTCTGAAATCACCCCTGAACTCGTTCGCCATCTCGGCGTTCTGGCCCGGATTCAGCTCGACGAGCATGAGGTGGAGCGCCTGACGGGCCAGCTCTCCGTCATCGTCGACAACATCGCGAAGGTCTCCGAAGTGGCCACCCCCGATGTGCCCGCGACCAGCCACCCGATCCCGCTCGAGAACGTGTTCCGCGCCGACGTGGTCGGAGAGATGCTCACGGTCGACCAGGTCTTGCAGAATGCGCCGGATGCCGCCGACGGGCGCTTCCGGGTGACGGCGATCCTGGGGGAGGAGCAGTGAGCGACCTGACGCGTCTGACCGCCGCGGATCTCGCGTCGCGGCTCGCCGCCGGCGAGGTGTCGAGCGTGGAGGCCACGCGCGCCCACCTCGACCGCATCGCCGCCGTCGACGGCGACGTGCACGCGTTCCTGCACGTGAGCGACCACGCGCTCGACGTCGCCGCCGACATCGACCGTCGCCGGGCGGCGGGGGAGACGCTCGGCGAGCTGGCCGGGGTGCCGTTGGCCATCAAGGACGTGCTCGTCACGACGGACATGCCCTCCACCAGCGGGTCCAAGATCCTCGAGGGCTTCCTGTCGCCGTACGACGCGACCGTGGTCGCCCGTTCGCGTGCCGCCGGGCTGGTTCCGCTCGGCAAGACGAACATGGACGAGTTCGCCATGGGCTCCTCCACCGAGCACTCGGCGTACGGCCCGACCCACAACCCGTGGGACCTCGAGCGCATCCCGGGCGGATCGGGCGGTGGCTCCGCCGCCGCCGTGGCGGCGTTCGAAGCGCCGATCGCGCTCGGCTCCGACACCGGCGGCTCGATCCGCCAGCCCGCGCACGTCACCGGAACGGTCGGGATGAAGCCGACGTACGGCGGCGTCAGCCGGTTCGGTGCGATCGCGCTCGCCTCGTCGCTCGACCAGGTGGGCCCCGTGTCGCGTACGGTGCTCGACTCCGCACTGCTGCACGACGTCATCGGCGGCCACGACCCGCATGACGCGACGTCGCTCACCGACAGCTGGCCGTCCTTCGCCGCCGCAGCGCGCGAGGGCGCGTCCGGCGCGGGGCTCCGGGGCCTCAAGATCGGTGTCATCCGCGAACTGCCCGACAGCGGCTTCCAGGCCGGTGTGTCGGCGTCGTTCCGCAGCGCGCTCGCCCTCCTCGAAGGGCAGGGTGCGGAGATCGTGGAGATCAGCGCGCCCCACTTCGAGTACGGCGTGGCGGCGTATTACCTCATCCTGCCGGCGGAGGCGTCGAGCAACCTCGCGAAGTTCGACTCCGTGCGCTTCGGCCTCCGCGTGGACGTGCCCGGCGGTACCGTCGAGGACGTCATGGCGGCGACCCGTGACGCCGGGTTCGGCGACGAGGTCAAGCGCCGCATCATCCTCGGCACCTACGCCCTCTCGGCGGGTTACTACGACGCCTACTACGGCAGTGCGCAGAAGGTCCGCACGCTGATCCAACGCGACTTCGACGCGGCGTTCGCGCAGGTCGACGTGATCGCGACGCCGTCGGCTCCGACGACCGCGTTCAAGCTCGGCGAGAAGATCGACGACCCGTTGCAGATGTACCTCAACGACGTCACCACGATCCCGGTCAACCTGGCCGGGGTCCCGGGCATCTCCATCCCGTCGGGTCTGGCGGAGGAGGACGGGCTGCCCGTCGGCATCCAGTTCATTGCGCCGGCACGCGAGGACGCCCGACTGTACCGTGTGGGCGCTGCCGCCGAGGCACTGCTCGTCGATTCGTGGGGCGGCCCGCTGCTGGACCGCGCGCCGCTGCTGGGAGGGAACCGCTGATGGCCAAGGCCGCACTCATGGACTTCGACGAGGCCCTGACGCTGTACGAGCCGGTGCTCGGCTTCGAGGTGCACGTCGAGCTCAACACCGAGACCAAGATGTTCTCGCCGGCGGGAAACCCCGCTCACGCGTCGAACCACGACGCCGCCCCGAACACGCTCGTCGCCCCCGTCGACATGGGCCTACCCGGATCGCTCCCGGTCGTCAATGAGACGGCCGTGCGGTTCTCGATCAGCCTGGGTCTCGCGCTCGGCTGCCAGATCGCGCCGTCGAGCCGCTTCGCGCGCAAGAACTACTTCTACCCCGACCTGGGCAAGAACTATCAGATCTCGCAGTACGACGAGCCGATCGCCTTCGAGGGGCAGGTCGAGGTCGAGCTCACCGACGGCACCGTCTTCGAGGTGCCCATCGAGCGCGCCCACATCGAGGAGGATGCCGGCAAGCTCACGCACGTCGGTGGCTCCACGGGGCGCATCCAGGGAGCCGAGTACTCGCTCGTGGACTACAACCGTGCCGGCGTGCCGCTCGTGGAGATCGTCACCAAGCCGATCTTCGGCGCCGAGCACCGCGCACCGGAGCTCGCCGCCGCCTATGTGCGGGCGATCCGCGACATCGTGCTGTCGCTCGGCATCTCCGAAGCGCGCATGGAACGCGGCAACCTGCGCTGCGACGCGAACGTCTCCCTGCGCCCGCGCGGCCAGGAGAAGCTCGGCACCCGCACGGAGACGAAGAACGTCAACTCCATGCGCTCCGTCGAGCGCGCGGTCCGCTACGAGATCCAGCGCCAGGCCGCGATCCTGGCCGCGGGTGGCAGCATCACGCAGGAGACGCGTCACTGGCACGAGGACACCGGCACCACCTCCCCGGGGCGGCCGAAGTCGGATGCCGACGACTACCGCTACTTCCCGGAGCCCGACCTGCTGCCGGTGGCGCCGTCCACGGAGCTCATCGAGTCGCTGCGCGCCGACCTCCCGGAGCCGCCCGCCGCACGCCGCCGCCGGCTGAAGGCGGACTGGGGCTTCGCCGACATCGACTTCCAGGGGATCGTGAATGCGGGGCTCCTCACCGAGGTCGACGCGACCGTCGCCGCCGGTGCGTCTCCCGCCGCGGCGCGGAAGTGGTGGATGAGCGAGATCTCGCGCCTCGCGAACGCGTCGGGCGTCGAGCCGTCCTCGCTCGTCGAGCCGTCCTCGGTCGCCGCGCTGCAGCAGCTCGTGGACGCCGGGACCCTCACCGACAAGCTCGCCCGCCAGGTGCTCGAGGGCGTCATCGCCGGGGAGGGGACCCCGCAGGAGGTCGTCGACGCCCGCGGCCTCGCCGTCGTCTCCGACGACGGCGCGCTGATCGCCGCGATCGATGAGGCGCTCACGGCGCAGCCCGATGTGCTCGAGAAGATCCGCGACGGCAAGGTCCAGGCCGCCGGCGCCGTCATCGGCGCCGTCATGAAGGCGATGAAGGGTCAGGCGGACGCCGCCCGCGTCCGCGAGCTCGTACTCGAGCGCGCCGCGAAGTAGCCCGGCCGTCCTCGTGTCGGTGACGCCGCCGTGTCGGCGGTGTCACCGACAATGGACTCATGGGACGTGGCGACGGATCGGGACGGATCGTCTCCGCCGACGGCGCGGATGACACCGGCACCCGCATCCTCCACGTCGACATGGATGCCTTCTACGCCTCCGTCGAGGTGCTCGACGATCCGTCGCTCGCGGGAAAGCCGCTGATCGTCGGCGGAATGGAGGGGCGCGGCGTGGTGTCCAGCGCCTCCTACGAGGCACGGCGGTTCGGCGTGCGCTCGGCGATGGGGGTCGCCCAGGCGTTGCGTCTGTGTCCGCAGGCGGTCGTCGTCCCGCCGCACTTCGAGAGGTACGCCGCCCTGTCGCGGCAGGTGATGTCGATCTTCCACGACATCACGCCGCTGGTCGAGCCGCTGTCCATCGACGAGGCGTTCCTCGACGTGTCGGGCGCCCGGCGGCTCTGGGGCTCGCCCGGCGAGATCGCACGGATGCTGAGGGCGCGGGTGCGCAGCGAGACCGGTCTCGTGTGCAGCGTGGGGGTCGCGGCCACCAAGCATGTCGCGAAGATCGCCTCCACGCGTTCCAAACCCGACGGCCTGCTGATCGTCAGCGAGCCGGACACGGCCGCCTTCCTCGCCGGACTCCCCGTGTCCGCGCTGTGGGGCGTCGGCCCGAAGGCCGCGGAAGCTCTGGAGAGCCGGGGCCTGCGCACGGTGTCCGACATCCTCGCGGCGCCGCGCGGCGTGCTCGATCGCGCCCTGGGCGCTGCCGGCGGAGAGCGGATCTGGCAGTTGGCTCACGGCATCGATCCCCGCGCCGTCGAGACCCAGCGTGTCGAGAAGAGCATCGGCCACGAGGAGACGTTCCTGCACGATGTGGCCGACTCCGCCGTCCTGCGCAGCGAACTGCGGCGCCTGTCCGACCGCGTCGCCTCCCGGCTTCGCGCCGGCGGATGGCGAGCGGGCACCGTCGCGCTGAAGCTGCGCTACGCCGATTTCACGACGCTCTCGCGCTCACAGACGCTCACGGAGCCGTCGGACGTCGGCCAGCGCATCGGCGACGTCGCGATCGCCCTCTTCGACGCGGTCGAGCTGGCGCAGCCCGTGCGGCTGATCGGCGTGCGCGCCGAGAAGCTCCGCGGCGGCGGCGACGGCGGCGCGCTGCCCCTGTGGGACGACGACGCGGAGTGGCGCCGCGTCGACGCAGCGCTCGACGATGCGCGCCAGCGCTTCGGCGGGGGAGCCGTCACCCGTGCCAGCGTGCTCGGCCCGCGCCGCGACGTGAATGCGCTGCCGACGAATCCGCGACTGCCTCGCACCGACTGACGTTCCGGGCTACGGTGGAGCCATGCCCAATCTCGCACTCGAACTCGGCAAGCAGTCCGCAGCGCTCGGCGTGAACAGCGTCTACGGCGAACAGCAGGACGTCGACGGCATCCGGCTCATCCCGGTCGCTCTGTCGTGGTCGGGCTTCGGCGCAGGCGAGGACGAGAGCGGGAACAACGGCGGGGGAGGCGGAGGTTTCGCCGTTCCTCTCGGCGCCTACATCCGCAAGGGCGACGACCTCCGTTTCGAGCCGAACCTGGTGTCGTTGGTGGCCGTGGCGATCCCCTTCGTGTGGGTCGCGGGGCGGACGCTCAGCCGCATCATCCGTGCACTCAAGCGCTGAGCACGCGCACAGCGACGAGGTCGACGCCGCCCTCGACGACGCGGTGACTCTCGTCGAACGGGCCGTGGTCGCGCTGCCTCCGGGCGTCCTTCCCATCGTGCTGATCGACGGGCGCTCCGGCGCGGGGAAGTCGACGGTCGCCGCGCGCGTGCGCGCCCGCTGGGCGGGCCCGGTCACGATGATCGGGCTCGACGAGCTCTACCCGGGGTGGGACGGGCTGGCGGAGGGCGCCGAGATCGCGCGCACCCGCATCCTGGAACCTCTCGCCTCGGGGCGCGCCGCGCACTGGAACCGCTGGGACTGGGTGCGAGACGCCCCCGGAGGCGGAGTCGTGACCCCGGCCTTCGTGCCGCTGATCCTGGAGGGGTCGGGCGTGCTGACCCCCGCCTCCGCACCTCTCGCGCCGGTCCGGCTCTGGCTGGAGTCGGCGGAACTGGGCCGCCGCGATCGCGCGCTCGCTCGCGACGGCGACACCTATCGGCCGCACTGGCAGCGGTGGGCCCGCCAGGAGGAGGCCCATCTGCGCGCGCACCATCCGCGCGACCTGGCCACCATCCGCGTCGACGTGCCGTAGCGGCCAGCAGCGCCGTCAGTCCTCCAGCGCCTGCAGCAGACCTTCGAGACGGAAACCCAGCCAGTTGTAGACCCCGAAACGGGGGTCGTCGTCCTGATCGTCATCCGAGACGATCCCCAGGCGCGTCGCCATGACCAGGCGCACCGCGGTGAGCGTGCGCAGCCAGGCGGTGACGGCGGCGGCATCCAGCTCGACGACGAACGAGGTCTCCGCCTCGACGCGATCGAGGTCGGCGGCGCGCAGAACGGTTCCCTCGCGCTGCAGCGAGGTCAGCACCGTCTGCGCGTCGTCGCGGCGGCGGTCGAGCAGGTCGTCCTGCGTGAAGCGACGGAACTCCGCGGCCGCCTGCGGGTCGTCGCGGTACGCATCCGGCACGAGCCGCGCGATCGCCGGATCGTCCGCGTCGTCGATCGCATCGGCCAGGAGCTGGGCGAACTGCGCGATCAGGTCGGTGAGGTGGGCGGCCTCGAGCGCCGAGAGCTCCATCCGCACCGCCGTCGTCACGAGTCGGCCTGTCGGACGGTGGCCCACAGGCCGAAGTCGTGCATGGCCTGCACGTGGAGCTCCATCTGCTCGCGGGCGCCTTCCGCCACGACCGCGTGCCCCTCGTGGTGGACGAGGAGCATCAGCTGCTCCGCGCGCTCCCGGGAGTAGCCGAAGTAGGTTCGAAAGACGTGGACGACGTAGCTCATCAAGTTCACCGGGTCGTTCCACACGACCGCCTGCCACGGCCCCGCGGTCTCCGAGCGGATGTCGAGGCGGAGGTCCTCCAGAGGGATCGTCACGCCCACCCCAATTCGTGCAGGCGGGCGTCGTCGATGCCGTAGAAGTGCGCGATCTCGTGGACGAGGGTCGTGTGCACCTCGTCGCGCAACTCTTCGATGCTCTCGCAGGCGTGCAGATGGGGCTCCCGGTAGACGATGATGCGGTCCGGGAGCTCGCCGGAGCCGTAGCGGTCGCGCTCGGTCAGGGCGAGGCCGTCATAGAGCCCGAGAAGGTCCAGCGAGCCGTCCTCCGGGCGATCCTCCACGACGAAGACCACGTTGTCGAGACCGACCAGCATGTCATCCGGCAACAGGTCGATCTCGTCGGACACGAGGTCCTCGAAGCCGTCGGCATCCAGATCGATCATGAGGGACTCCCGACAGGGAAGTGAGTGGGGTGGCTAACGGGGCTTGAACCCGCGACCCCCGCGACCACAACGCGGTGCTCTACCAACTGAGCTATAGCCACCATGTGCCTGCTTCCAGGCAACCAGACGATTCTATTACACACCTGGCGCGAATGACGACACGGCGGCCGCAGCAGCCTCTCTGGCCTGATCGCTCGTCGGTCCCGGCTCGGGCACGAAGACCGCCTGACGGTAGTAGGCGAGCTCGCGGATCGACTCCTGGATGTCGGCCAGCGCCCGATGCCCGCCGTCCTTCGCCGGCGCGTTGAAGTACGCGCGCGGGTACCAGCGCCGAGAGAGCTCCTTGATGCTGGACACGTCGACGCTGCGATAGTGCAGCCACCGGTCCACGCGCGGCATGTACTTGGCCAGGAACATCCGATCGGTGCCGATGGTGTTCCCCGCCAGCGGGGCCTTGCCCTCGGGGGCGAACCGCTGGATGTACTCCAGGGCCTCGAACTCGGCCTCCGCCAGGCTCACGCCGTGGGGGATCTCCGCCAGCAGACCGGACGTCTTGTGCATCCGCGTGACGAAGTCGTTCATGTTCTCGAGCGCGGAGGCGTCGGGCCGGATGACGATCTGGAAGCCGGGATCGAGCGCGTTCAGCTCGAAGTCGGTGACGATGATCGCGATCTCGACCAGCTCGTCGACCTCCAGATCGAGCCCGGTCATCTCGCAGTCGATCCAGACGAGGCGGTCGTTCTCCGCGGCATTCACCATGCGTTCATCCTACTGAGCGCCGCCGACGTCGCGCCGCGTCGCGCACGGCGCAGAGGCGCGACGCGACGCTGCGAAGACGTCCCTCCAGGAGGATTCGAACCCCCGACCTGGCGGGTAGAAACCGCTCGCTCTATCCACTGAGCTATGGAGGGGTGGGACGACATCTCCACCGTACCGGGTGCGCCCCGCTTCGCGCGCGAGCCGTGCGAGAGACGGCCGCCGCCCTCTCGCGCGGACGCGCCCGGGGGCGTAGCGTCGGATCCGACGAGAGGAGTCAGCATGAGCACCACATCGTCCACGCTCTGGGTCGCGTACGGCGCCGAAGGCAACGTCGTCGGCACGGTCCGCAAGTCGCCGGAGGGCTACACCTCCACGATCGCGGGGGCCTCCGCCAGTATCGGCACGTACCCCACCATGGACATCGCCAAGAACGCGCTGCACGGGCATCTTCCCCACGGATCCGACTGGCCGCGGTTCCGCGAGCACTGACACCCGCGCGACGCCTCGCTCACCGCGACGGCTCGGCCACGATCGCTCCCGTCCGGCGTCCCGCGGCCGCCCTGCCGTGCGCGCTGCGCGCGTCGGGGTCCAGCAGCGGGAGCGCCACGTGGACGAGCGGTCCGATGCCCGCCGCGAACAGCAGCGTGCCCAGTCCCACCGTGCCTCCGAGGAGCCAGCCCGCCAGCAGCACGGAGGCCTCGACGAGGAGGCGACAGGCCCAGATCGGCCAGCCGAGGCGCGTGTGCATCCCCGTCATCAGCCCGTCGCGTGGACCGGCGCCGAAGTGGGCGCCGATGTAGATGCCTGATGCCACCGCGACCAGGACCATGCCGAGGACGAACACGGCCAGCTGCGCTCCGAAGCCCGAGACCGCGGGGACGGTGCTGACGGTCACCTGCATGCTCGTCCCGACGATCAGGATGTTCGCGACGGTCCCGATGCCCGGCTTCTGTCGCAGAGGGATCCACAGCAGCAGGACCAGCAGCCCGACGATGTTCGTGATCCAGCCGATGCCGACCCCGGTCTGCACCGACAGTCCCTGGGCGAACACGGTCCACGGGTCCAGCCCGATGCCGGCGCGGACCATGATGCCGCACCCCGCGCCGTACAGGGCGAGGCCGACGAGGAGACGGATGACGCGAATCGACATGACGACATCCAATCGCAGTATTGGACCTCTCAGACCAGTCCAATCGCGATACGGTGGACGTCATGGACTCCCGGATCACGGCGCGCGCCCTCTCCTCCGCACTCGGCGGATGGCGGACGCGTGAGCCCGCATACGAGGCACTCGCCGACGGTATCCGACTGCTGTGCCTCGACAACCGCATCGCCGCGCACACGGCGTTGCCGGCGGAGCGCGATCTGGCGGCGACCCTGCGGGTGAGTCGAACGACGGTGGCCGCGGCGTACCGCAGCCTGCGCGACAGCGGCCACATCGAGAGCCTCCGCGGCTCCGGAAGCGTGACCCGCCCGCGCCCCCGACGCGACGTGGGTCGCGTCGCCGCGGACGAGGGGGCGATCGACCTGCAACAGGCCAGTCCGGCGGCATGGCCCGGGCTGGCCGGCGTCATCAGCGAGGCGGCGGCCGATGCGGCCAGCATCGTGTCGCACGCCGGTTACGACGTGCGCGGCTCCCTCGAGTTGCGGGAGGCGATCGCGGGCCGATACCGCCGCCTCGGCATCCCGACGTCGGCGGAACAGATCGTCGTCACGACGGGAGCGCAGTCGGCCATCCACCTCCTGGCGACCGTGCTGATCGGTCGCGGAGATCGCGCGCTGATCGAGACCCCCACCTATCCGCATGCCGCGGAGGCCCTTCGTTCGGCCGGAGCGCGGCTCAGCGCCGTGCCCGTGACGACGGCCGGCGGATGGGACCTGGACAGAGCCGCCCAGGTGTTCGCGCGCACGCGGCCCCGGCTGGCGTACCTGATGCCGCGCTTCCAGAACCCGACCGGTCGCTCGATGAGCGCGTCGGAAGAAGCCCTCTTCTCCCGGTCGGCACGCGATGCCGGCACCACCCTGATCGTCGACGAGACCACGGCGGAGCTCGTGATCGACGGCCCGGCGACGCCGCCCGCTTTCGCTTCGGAGCGCGTCATCCGCGTCGGATCGGTGGGCAAGTCGGTCTGGGGCGGACTGCGCGTGGGGTGGATCCGAGCCGAGGAGGAGCTCCTGCAGCGCATCGTGGCGGCGCGTCCGCCGCGCGAGCTCGGAACGCCCGAGTTCGAGCAGGTGGTCACGACGCGACTGATCGCACGGATGCCCGAGATCCTCGCGCAGCGGGCCGAGCTCCTACGCGTGGGTCGTGACACCGTCGTCGAGGCGCTCGGCGCCGCACTGCCGACGTGGCACGTGCCCGTCGTCGACGGTGGCGTCGCGCTCTGGGTGGAGCTCGACGCGCCCCTCAGCACCGGTCTGGTGCTGGCTGCTCGTGCCCACGGGGTGTATCTGTCCGCCGGATCGCGCTTCGGCGTGGACGGCCCGCACGATCGGCATCTGCGCATTCCCTTCACCGCCCCTCCCGAAGAGCTCCGGCGCGCCGTCGACGTGCTCGCGCGGGCGTGGCCGACGGTGCGGGCTGCTGCTCCGGTACACGGCGGCGAGTTGGTCGACGCCGTCGTCTGAGTCTCATCGGAGGGGGATCAGGGCCTCAGCGGAGGTAGATCAGGCAGTCGACGGCCTCCCGCGCCGTCCAGAAGGCGCCGAGCGGACGCAGTCGCGCACGCGCCAGGTCGAACCGCTCGGCGTGATAGCGCACGCCGTCGGCGCACTCCTCCCATCGCACATGGCCGATGACGCGTCCGGAGCGATCGAGCACGCGCCAGCGCTGCGGGGAGACCGGGTGGAACGAGCAGCCGCGAACGGCCGCGGGGACGGGAGCGAGCGTACGTGTCATCGGAACTCCTGACTCTGTCGTGATCGAACATAGCTTCGACGTCCGACATCGAACGGAGCGCGTCGTCCGAGCCTCCTGCACAGGTCGCGGCCCTGCGGAACTCTCCACGGATGGCGCGCGAGACGCCGATCGCGTCGGTGTGCGGAGGGACGCTGTTCGTGCTGCGGCGCCCGGCGGGCACCCGGGTGCCGCAGCGGCCCCGGAGAGTCCGGGGCGATGAGAGGAGTGGGAACCATGAGCGATCGCATCACCGTCGTCGGAAACGTGGCCTCGACCCCGGAACGGCGGGAGCTGCCCGGGGGGATCCCCGCCATCAGCTTCCGCCTCGCGAGCAGCGAGCGACGACACGAGAACGGGCAGTGGGTCGATGCGCACACGAACTGGTACTGGGTCTCGGCCTACCGGCGGCTCGCCGAGCACGCCCTCGCCTCGCTCGAGAAGGGGCAACGCGTCATCGTGACGGGGCGGTTCCGCATCAAGCAGTGGGAGTCGGGAGGAAAGAGCGGCTCGTCGGCCGAGATCGACGCCGACGGGCTCGGCCACGACCTGCTGTTCGGCACGACGACCTTCCACAAGCCGTCCGCGACGTCCGTGCAGCCGCCCGCATCCGCCGCCGACGCGACCGGGTGGTCGGTTCCCGGCGGTGTCGCGCACGACCCGGATGCGATCGGCGGGGAGCAGCCGGTCGCGGCCGCCGACGCGTCGGGGGAGTCTGCGCAACTCGTCGGTGCGGGCGCGTGGTCGCCGGCGCGCGACGACGAGACACCGTTCTGATCGCGACCCCCATCCGCCGGGTGTGACGAGCGCGCGGTCGTGCCGGGGCCGGTGTGGAGTGGGCGTCCAGCGACGCCGCCTAGACTCGAGGCGTGAGAAGAGACGTCCATCGCGCGGCCCCCGGCCTGCTCGCCGTCGGCCTCGCGGTGACGCTGGCTCTCGCCGGATGCGCGCCGTCGCCGACTCCCGCGCCGTCCCCGTCCGTCACCGCGACACCGTCGGCCACGGCCACGCCCACGCCGACGGGACCGGTGCTCGAGCCGGGCGGCACGGCGACGCAGAACCTCCCCTTCTTCAGCTCGATCGTCGACGCCGTCGCCGCCGGCCCCACCGCCCTGCAGGGCCGGGCCTACATCGATGCCCTCGTCGCGGCCGGCTTCGACAAGTCGGCGATGGAGGTCACGCAGGACCTGACGACGGTCGGCAACCAGGCCGACTCCATCCAGTTCTCGGTGCGATGGCAGGGGGAGTGCCTCGTGGGACAGGTCGGCCCCTCCGTCTCTGGCCCGCAGACCCGGGTGCTTCCGGAGGTGCCCGGCGGCACCTGCCTCGTGGGACAGACGCGTCCGATCGACTGGTGACCCGGCCGCGGCCACGCCCCACGCCGCCGTCAGCCCCTCGGCTGTCGCCGTCCCCGCGCGAGCGGGCCGAGCGCACGACCCCGTCCGCGTAGACTTGGGCCGTTATGGCCGAATACATCTACTCCATGGTCCGTGCCCGCAAAGCGGTGGGCGAGAAGCTGATCCTCGATGACGTCACGATGGCGTTCCTCCCCGGCGCCAAGATCGGCATGGTCGGCCCCAACGGCGCCGGTAAGTCGACGATCCTGAAGATCATGGCGGGCCTCGACGCGCCGTCCAACGGCGAGGCCAAGCTCACCCCCGGGTTCAGCGTCGGCATCCTCATGCAGGAGCCCGAGCTCGACGACACCAAGACCGTGCTCGAGAACATCCAGGACGGCGTGGCGATCAAGGCGAAGCTCGACCGCTTCAACGAGATCTCCGCTCTCATGGCCGATCCCGACGCGGACTTCGATTCGCTGCTGGCCGAGATGGGCGTGCTCCAGGAGGAGATCGACGCCGCGGACGGCTGGGACCTCGACTCGCAGCTCGAGCAGGCGATGGATGCCCTCCGCACCCCGCCCGCCGACGAGCCGGTCACCAAGCTCTCCGGTGGTGAGCGGCGCCGCGTCGCCCTCGCCAAGCTCCTGCTGCAGAAGCCCGACCTGCTCCTGCTGGACGAGCCCACCAACCACCTCGACGCGGAGAGCGTGTTGTGGCTCGAGCAGCACCTCCAGTCGTACAAGGGTGCCGTCATCGCCATCACCCACGACCGGTACTTCCTCGACAACGTCGCGGAGTGGATCGCCGAGGTCGACCGCGGCCGGCTCATCGGCTACGAGGGCAACTACTCCACCTACCTGGAGAAGAAGGCCGAGCGCCTCGACATCCAGGGCAAGAAGGACGCCAAGCTCGCCAAGCGTCTGAAGGACGAGCTCGACTGGGTCCGTTCGTCGGCCAAGGGCCGTCAGACGAAGTCGAAGGCTCGTCTGGCCCGCTACGAAGAGATGGCGGCCGAGGCGGAGCGCACCCGCAAGCTCGAATTCGAGGAGATCCAGATCCCCGCCGGCCCGCGCCTCGGCACCGTCGTGATCGAGGCGAAGAAGCTGCAGAAGGGGTTCGGCGACCGCTCGCTCATCGACGGTCTCAGCTTCAGCCTGCCGCCCAACGGCATCGTGGGTGTCATCGGACCCAACGGCGTCGGAAAGACGACGCTGTTCAAGACGATCGTCGGCCTCGAGCCGCTCGACGGCGGCGATCTGAAGATCGGTGAGACGGTCAAGATCAGCTACGTCGACCAGAGCCGGGCCAACATCGACCCGAACAAGACGCTGTGGGAGGTCGTGTCCGACGGGCTCGACATCATCACCGTCGGCAAGACGGAGATCCCTTCGCGGGCCTACGTCTCCAAGTTCGGCTTCAAGGGACCCGACCAGCAGAAGAAGGCGGGTGTGCTCTCGGGCGGTGAGCGCAACCGGCTGAACCTCGCTCTCACGCTGAAGGAGGGCGGCAACCTGCTCCTCCTCGACGAGCCCACGAACGACCTCGACGTCGAGACGCTGAGCTCGCTGGAGAACGCCCTGCTCGAGTTCCCCGGCTGCGCGGTGGTCATCACGCACGACCGGTGGTTCCTCGACCGCATCGCGACGCACATCCTCGCCTACGAGGGCACCGACGAGCAGCCGGACAAGTGGTACTGGTTCGAGGGCAACTTCGAGGCGTACGAGGCGAACAAGATCGAGCGCCTCGGCCCGGACGCCGCGAACCCGCACCGCTCCACGCACCGCAAGCTCACCCGTGACTGAGCGCCTCCACGTTCCCATCCATCTGAGATGGGGTGATCTCGACGCGTTCAACCACGTGAACAACGCGACGATGTTGAAGCTGCTCGAAGAGGCGCGCGTGCGGGTGTTCTGGACACCCGTGTTCGGTGACTCGGCGCCCGACACCGCCGTCATCGACGCGGGTGTGGATGCCGGGGTGCTGACGCTCATCGCGCGTCAGGAGATCGAGTACCTCGCGCCGGTCCCGTACCGCCGCGAGCCCCTCGACATCCAGATGTGGTTCGGCAAGCTCGGCGGCTCGAGCATCGAGGTCTGCTACGAGGTGTACAGCCCGCGCAGCGACGGCGACCAGACGCTGTACGCGCGGGCCTCCTCGTCGGTCGTCCTCGTCGACGCGCAGACCTTCCGCCCCGTGCGGCTGACCGACACGATGCGCGACGCCTGGAGCCCCTACGTGGGGGAGCCGGTCGCGTTCCGGCGGCACTGACCGCGACGACTGCGGCGCGGGTCAGGTGCGATCCGGTACCCGCACCATGATCTCCTGACCGACCGACGCGACCAGATCGCCGTCGCGGGTGAAGATGCGTCCGGAGGACAGTCCTCTCCCGGCGCGCGCACTGGGGGAGTTCTGCGCGTACAGGAGCCATTCGTCGACCCGTGCCGGGCGGTGCCACCACATCGCGTGGTCCAGGCTGGCGACTTTGAGCCCCGGTTGCGACCACGCGATGCCGTGCGCGCGCAGCACGGACTCCTGGATGGTCAGATCGCTCATGTAAGCCAGGACGGCGCGGTGCAGCGCGGGATCGTCGCCGATGGGCCGCTTCGCGCGCATCCACACGTTCTGCTGCGCGCTGCGCTGCGGGGCCACGGCGTCGTAGATCGCTCCCTCGGCGTGGACGACCTCGATGGGGCTGCTGGCGAGGAGGCGTTGCGACAGCGGATGCCGTCCGGCGGCCGGCCACTGCCGGATCGCCTCTTCGGGCGTGAGGATCCCCTCCGGCATCCCGCTCTGATGATCCAGGCCCGGGTCCTCGCGTTCGAACGAGGCGATCATGGAGAAGATGGGCACGCCGTCCTGGAAGACCTGCGTGCGGCGCGTCGAGAACGAGCGTCCGTCGTGGATCCGATCCACCGACAGCGTCACGCCGCGCCCCGCGTCGCCGGGACGGAGGAAGTACCCGTGCATCGAGTGCGGGACGCGGTCGTCGTCGGTCGTCCGGTCGGCCGCGATGATCGCCTGCGCGAGCACCTGTCCGCCGAAGATCCGTCCGGTCGGCATCGGATGCGAGGCTCCGGTGAAGATGTCCTCGGTCGTGCGCGCGTCTCCCGAGGAGAGGTCGAGCACGTCCAGCATCTCCGCGACGGGATCCTCGCCGCTCACCCTGCCGTCTCCACGTGCTCTCCGTCCGTCTCCGCTGCCGCTTGATAGTTTAGGTGGGATGTCCGCCCACCTCCTGTTCCCCGACGCCCCGAGCGCCGCCGACGTGCTCGTCTTCGCCCAGCGCGCCGCCCGTCTCGGCGACGGGACGGTGCGTCTGCGCGCATCGGGAGGCACCCTCGCCGTGACCTCGGCGCCGCTGGCTCCGCAGACGCTCTTGGAGGCGACGCCGACCGTCCTCGGCATGCGTTTCGTGCGCGTGGATCCCGAGCTGGAGTGCGACCTCGTCGTGGATGCCGCCGCGCTGGCACCCGGCGACGCCCCGAACGCGATCGCCCTGCCGGACTCCGCGGTGACGGCGCCCTGGGCCGGGGTCTCCCCGCCGCGCTCCGGGTGGGAGCGCGCCGCCTCCCTCGATGCGGCGACCCTCGCCGCTCGTGCGCAGTGGGGCATCGCCGCCGTCGCGGAGGCCGTCCCGGACGCGGCGGGCGAAGACGTCGTACGACTGGTACGGGCGCAGGTGTGGGGCGAGCCGGACGGCGAGGTCGTGGACCTGCCGCGCGGCGTGGCGTTCGCCGCCTTCGCCCTCGGCTTCATCGGGGGCGAGGAGACGGCGACCGTCCATCGCAGCGGACCGTGGACCCGCGTGAGCCTGCGCCGGGGACACGTCCTCACGCGCACCCGGGTGCACTCGGGGCTCACCGAGGTCCGGACGACGGGCGCCGCCTGACCCAGGTCGACCCCGTCGACGCGGTGGTCGCGCTCAGAGCGCGGCGGCGGCCGCCCGTCCGGCGATCCTGCCCGAGAACAGGCATCCACCGACGAAGGTGCCCTCGAGTGCGCGGTAGCCGTGCACGCCGCCGCCTCCGAAGCCCGCAGCCTCGCCGGCCGCGTACAGCCCGCCGACCGGAGCTCCGTCGGTGCCGAGGGCACGACCCGACAGGTCGGTCTCGATCCCGCCGAGCGACTTGCGGGTGAGCACGTGGAGCTTCACGGCGATGAGGGGCCCGTTCTGCGGATCGAGGATGCGGTGCGGCTTCGCGGTGCGGATGAGCCGGTCGCCGCGGTAGGCACGGGCTGCGCGCAGCATCGCGATCTGCGCATCCTTCGTGAAGTCGTTCTCGATCTCGCGGTCGCGCGCTTCGAGTTCGCGTCGCACCGTGGACGCGTCCAGTGCTTCACCGCCCGGCAGCGCACGCATGCCGTCGATCAGCTCGTCCAGCGTCCGGCGCACCACGAAGTCCGCACCGTGGTCGAGGAAGTCCTGCACGGGCCCGGCGGCCCCCGCGCCGAGCCGCGAGCGCACCAGCAGGGGCACGTCTTTGCCGGTGAGGTCCGGGTTCTGCTCGCTCCCCGAGAGGGTGAACTCCTTCTCGATGATCTTCTGCGAGAGGACGAACCACGAATGGTCGTGGCCGGTGGCGCGCAGGTGCGCGAGGGTTCCCAGGGTGTCGAAGCCGGGGTAGAGCGGAACGGGAAGCCGCGCGCCGGTGGCGTCCAGCCACACCGACGACGGCCCGGGCAGGATCCGGATGCCGTGGTTCGGCCAGATCGGATTCCAGTTCTGGATCCCCTCGACGTAGTGCCACATGCGGTCGCCGTTGATGAGGCGGGCGCCGGCGGCGGCGGATACCGGCTGCATCGATCCGTCGACGTAGGCGGGAACCCCGGTGATCATCGTGTCGGGGGCGGTCCCGAGGCGGGCGGGCCACTGGGCGCGCACGAGGTCGTGGTTGCCGCCGATCCCGCCCGACGCGACGATCGTGGCGCCCGCCGTGACCTCGAAGGCTCCGACGATCTCGCGCGAGCTGACGGCGCCCCGTGGTGCGCCGGAGGGGGCGAGGATGTCGCCGCGTGCGCCGGTGACGCCGGCCCCGCCGGTGGTCAGGGCCGTCACGCGGTGCCGGGGGAGCACCGTGAGCCGCCCCGTCGCCTCCGCCTGCTCGATGGCCGCCTGGAAAGGGGCGACGAGCCCGGGGCCGGTACCCCAGGTGATGTGGAAGCGCGGGACGGAGTTTCCCGGTCCGGTGGCGTTGTAGCCTCCGCGCTCGGCCCAGCCGACCACGGGGAAGAAGCCCACGCCCTTCTCGCGGAGCCAGGCGCGCTTCTCGCCGCTGGCGAACTGCAGGTAGGCCTCCGCCCACCGGCGCGGCCAGAGATCCTCGTCGCGGTCGAACCCGGCGGTGGCGAACCAGTCCTGCCGAGCGAGCTCGAGGGAGTCCGCGATCCCCATCCGTCGCTGTTCGGGGGAATCGACGAAGAACAGGCCGCCGAACGACCAGAACGCCTGCCCACCCAGATTGGGGCGCGGCTCCTGGTCGAGGAGGGCGACGGTCTTTCCGGCGGCGGCCGCTTCGGTCGCCGCGACGAGACCGGCGAGGCCCCATCCGATGACGAGGACGTCGACCTCGCGTGTCGTGGTGGTGCTCATCGTCGACTCCTTCGTCGTCTCGTCGCTGAGATTCGGACCGTCAGCGCTCGGGGGATGCCGCGGCATCCTCCGTCGGGCGCGGGTGCACCGGCAGGTGCGCGGCGCTGGACGGACGATCGGGACCGATGCCGCTGGGCTCGAACGTGTTCACCATGGCATGCGCGGCCCGCTGCAGGTAGTCCCAGAGCGTCGCTTCGTGCAGCGGCGAGAGGTCGAGCTCGTCGACGGCGGTGCGCATGTGTGCGAGCCAGCGGTCGCGGGCGTCGGGATTGACGTGGAAGGGGATGTGCCGCATGCGCAGCCGGGGGTGCCCGCGGCGCTCGGTGTAGGTGGTCGGCCCGCCCCAGTACTGCTCCAGGAACAGCGTCAGCCGCTCCGCCGCCGGGCCGAGGTCGGCCTCGGGGTACATCGGCCGCAGCACCTCGTCGTCGGCCACGCCCCGGTAGAAGGCGTCGACCAGCCGGACGAACGTGTCATGCCCACCGATCTCGTCGTAGAAGCTCCCGCTCTGCGCGGTCATGAGTCCTCGCCCTTCGTCTGCGGAGCCGGAGCGCCGTCCGTCGTCGCCGACGAGTTCTCCTCCGCGCCGGTCCGCTTCGAGGCGGCGCCTCCGCGCTTGGGCTTCCAGATGCCCTTGCCGTCGGCGGTCGCCACCGGGGTCGGCCGGGTGCGTGGCGGGTTCGCGCCCCGCACGCGCTGGGCTCCCTCGAGCCCGGCGAGCATGACGGTGTTCATCGACGGCAGCGTCACACCGAGCTCGTCCATCGCACGCTTGAGCCGCATGCGCAGCTCGCGCGCGACGTCGTCCTTCGCATTGGCGCGCGTCTTCATCACGAGACGGATCACGAGGGCATCGCCGGTGATCGACTCGAGTCCCCACACCTCGGGCTGCTCGATCACGCGCGTGCGCCACTTCGGATCCTTCGCGAGAGACTTCGCGGTGGCGAGCATCGACTTCTCGACCTGATCGATGTCGACGTCGACCGGCAGCGCGAGGTCGATGATGACGCGCGACCAGCCCTGCGACATGTTTCCGATGCGCGTGATCTCCCCGTTGCGCACGTACCAGAGCGTGCCGTTGACGTCGCGGACGTGCGTGATCCGCACGCTGACGTACTCGACGATGCCCGTCGCCAATCCGAGGTCGACGACGTCGCCGATCCCCACCTGGTCCTCCGCGACGATGAAGATGCCGTTGAGCACGTCCTTGACGATGTTTTGGGCACCGAAGCCGAGGCCGGCGCCGATCGCCGCGGACAGCAGCGCGAACGAGCCGAGCGCGTCGGGGGCGACCGTTCCGAAGATCAACAGGATCGCGATGATCACGATGGCGACGTTGACGATGTTCTGGAGGATCGAACCCAGTGTGCGGGTGCGTTGGACCAGACGCATCGCGGCGAGGGGCGAGCGCTCGAGGGCCTGCGTGTCGTCGACGTTCGCCTTGCTCTTCGCCCCGGACACGATGCGGTTGACGATGCGGCGGATGACGAGGCGAAGGATCCAGGAGGCGAAGAAGGCGCCGACGGCGATGCCGATGCTCGCGAGCACGTTCATGCCCGCCTGGCCGAGGAAGACCAGCACGTTCTCCCACAGCTTCGGATCGATGACGGGGGCGGCGGGATCTCCACCGGTGTCTTGGAAGTACAGCATCGTTCCGATCCTAACGAGCACGCCCTGGGGAGTGATCGTGAGGAGCGTGCGCATCCGGGTCGCGCGGTGCCGGGAGACGATCGAGGAGCGCCTCACCCCGGTGGGCGAGGATCACCGCCTGGATGCGGTCGCGCGCGCCGAGCTTCGCCAGGATGCGGCCGACGTGCGTCTTCACGGTCGTCTCGCCGAGGTAGAGCTCGGCGGCGATCTCGGCATTCGTGAGGCCGCGCGCGATCGCATGGAACACCTCGCGTTCGCGGGGCGTGAGCTCGGTGAGCCGGGCCGCGAGCTCCGCTGCGGCGCCGTCCGCATCCGTCGCGTGGGCGTTCGCCGCGTTGCGGCGCCGGAGCACCTCACGGGTGACGCGCGGAGAGAGCACGGCGTCGCCGGCGGCGACGGCACGGACGGCGCCGACCAACGCCGCGCGATCGACGTCCTTGAGCAGGAAGCCGCTGGCTCCGGCATCCAGCGCACCGAAGGCGTACTCGTCGAGATCGAAGGTGGTCAGCACCATCACGCGCGTGCGCGGGACGGTGCCGACGATCCGCGCGGTGGCGGCGACACCGTCGAGCCTCGGCATCCGCACGTCCATCAACACGACGTCGGGATCGAGCGCGACGCAGAGCTCGACCGCTTCCTCGCCGTCGGAGGCCTCGCCCACGACGACGATGTCGTCCTCGGCCCCCAGCACGAGTCCGAATCCCAGTCGGATCAGTTGCTGGTCGTCGGCGACGACGACACGGATCGGCCCCGCCGCGGTCGTCACCTCGCCACCGCCGCGTCCTGCGGCACCGTCAGGCGCACGCGCCACCGGCCGCCCCCGATGGGTCCGGCCTCGGCTGTGCCGCCCACGCGCGCGGCGCGCTCGTGCAGTCCACGGATGCCGTAGCCACCGGTGGCGGGGGAAGCCCCTGCGACCACGCCGTCGTTGACGACCTCGACCTCCACTCCGCCGCGGTCCGTCGAGATGGTCACCGCCACGAAGCTCGCCGACGGGGCGTGTCGCATCACGTTCGTCAGTCCCTCCTGTACGACGCGCGCAACGGCCAGTCTGAGGTGGCGGTCATCGATGGGGGGACCCGAGGTCTCCACGGTGACGGGAAGCCCGGCGCTGCGGGCCGCCGCGACCGCGGCACGCACGGTGTCGCCGTCGAGGGGGACGAGCGGTGCGTCGTCCTCGGCATCCCCGTCGCGGAGCAGCCCCAGCATCGCGCGCATCTCGTCGAGCGCACTGCGCGCCGTGACGGCGATCTGAGCCGTCGCCGCCCGACCGCGCTCCACGTCGGAGGTCGCGCTGGCCCCCTCGGCCAGCGCGACGACGACCGTCAGCGAGTGGGAGACCACGTCGTGCATCTCTCGCGCGATGCGGGTGCGCTCCGCGCTCGCCGCGAGCCGAGCGTGCCGTTCCCGCTCGGCCCAGAGCTGGCGCGACGTGTCCATCAGCGCGGCGAGGTAGCGGGCGCGGTTGCCGACGTTGACGCCGACGAGCGTGCCGAGCAGAAGGCTCACGATGAGTGCCGCACAGCCGTTGAGTGCGGCGACGAGGTCGGTGGCGCCGCTCAGCACCATCACCCCCGCGCACGCCAGCGCTGCTCCGCCGGCGACGGCCCCGGCACGCCACGCCGCGGCCGACCCCGTGTACACGGCGACCGCGAAGACCGCGACGGCCACCGCCGCGCCTCCCACGCCGGCGCCGGACGAGACGGCGAGCACGGCACCCGTCGTCGCGAAGGCGAACGCGACCATCGGCCTCTGCCGCCGCCAGAGGAGGGCGACGCAGGCGACGGCCAGCAGGACGACCGCGAACGGTCGCGCGCTCTCCCAGAGCACGCCCACGTCTCGCGCCTCGGTGCGTCCCGGTGCGGAGAAGGTGAGAGTCGCCGTCGCGAGCGCGATCAGAACGTCGGCGGTGCGCCGGTGCCGCGCCCAGAAGCGCCGGATGACTCCCGGCGGACGCGGAAGCCGCAGCTCGCTCGACGCGGGGTCGGGAGAGCCGCGGCTTCCGGCAGACACCATGGCGGTGTCAGGCGTCGCGGCCGCGCAGTGCCGCCCACGCGCCGAGCAGCAGTGCCGCAGGCCAGGCGGCGAGCGTCAGCAGGCCACGGACGACCTCGTCCCCGCCGGCCGTCGTCGCGGACTGGGCTCCGGACATCGGCAGGTACTGACTCGCATCGACGATCCACTTCCAGCCCTCCCCGGCGAAGGAGAACATCGACAGGACGATGGGCAGCACGAACAGCACACCGACGGTCGCGGCGATCGCACCGGCGCCGTTGCGGACGATGAAGCCGAAGCCGAGTCCGATGAGCGCGAACGTCGCCATCGCGAAGACGCCCGCCAGCAGCGGCGACCACGACTGCGCCGGGTCGGCCCAGTCGATCGCCGTCGTGAGGATCGGCGCCGTCGCCAGCACGGAGATCGCATAGGTGGCGGCGGTGGCGAGGGCCAGGAGCACCGTCACGACGAGCGCCTTGGCCAGCAGGACCGCGCCGCGACGCGGCTCGGCCGTCAGCGTCGAGCGGATCATGCCCGTCGAATACTCGCCCGTGATCGCGATCGCGCCGAGGATGCCCGCGACGAGCATCGTGAACTGCATCGGCATGACGACCACCATGACGGGCGCGAAGCCCGAGTCGAAGTCGCGCAGGGCGGCGGCCATCATGAGGGAGATGCCCACCGACAGCACGACCGTGATGGCGAGCGACCACCACGTCGAGCGCAGCGACAGCAGCTTGATCCACTCGCTGCGCACGACGCGGACGAACGACAGGTGGTAGGGCGACCCGGGGCGGGCCGAGACGGAGCCCGCGGCAGCGGCGGGGACGGTCGCGGTGGTCATGCGATCTCCTTGGTCTTGTACTGGACGGCGCCTTCGGTGAGCGCCATGTAGGCCTCTTCCAGCGAGCCGCTGCGCGGGGTCAGCTCGTGCAGCGGGATGCCGCGCTGCGCGGCGATGTCGCCGATGGCGCTCGCGGCGATGCCGGCGACGACGAGCCTGCCCTCGCCGGTGTCGGTCACGGTGACGTCGGGCGAGCCGAGCGCGGCGGCGAGGTCGGCGGCACGCGGAGTGCGCACGAGCACCTCGTTGCGCGTCCACGCGCTGACGAGCTCGGCCAGCGGCGCGTCGGCGAGCACGCGTCCGCGTCCGAGCACGATCACGTGGTCGGCGGTCTGCGACATCTCGCTCATGAGGTGGCTGGACAGCAGGACCGTCCGTCCCTCACCGGCGAGGTGGCGCACGAACTGGCGCACCCAGCGCACGCCCTCGGGATCGAGGCCGTTGACGGGCTCGTCGAGGATGAGCGTCTGCGGGTCTCCGAGCAGCGCGGCGGCGATGCCGAGGCGCTGCCCCATGCCGAGCGAGAACTTGCCGGCGCGCTTGTTCGCGACGGCCTCGAGCCCTGTCAGCGCGATGACCTCGTCGACGCGGGAGGTGGGGATGCCGTGCGTCGCCGCCATCGCCCGCAGGTGCCCGCGCGCCGATCGACCCGTGTGCACGGCCTTCGCGTCGAGCAGCACCCCGACCTCGGTGAGCGGAGAGCGGCTGTGGGTGTAGAGGTGCCCGCCGACCGTCACACGCCCCGAGGAGGGCGCGTCGAGGCCCACGATCATGCGCATGGTGGTCGACTTGCCGGCTCCGTTGGGGCCGAGGAACCCGGTGACCTGCCCGGGCTGCACGGCGAACGAGACGTCGTCGACGGCGGTGGTGCTTCCGTATCTCTTCGTGAGGTTCTCAGCAACGATCATGCTTCGACGCTACGGGGCCTGCGGTCGGGGCCGCATCCTGCGAGAGGATGAGATCGCGCTGACCGGAAGTCGTTCCCCGGAACGACCCCGATCGCGCCCGGGCGCGATCGCCGGCGGCGTCGTCCCCGCGCATCGGGTCGCGCGCCGCCGCGCGCGCACGACCCGACCGCGTGGCCGACCTCAGCTGTCCGCGTCGCGCTCCTGAACCGCGAGGGCGCGCTCGACTCCCGCGAGGTTCTCGTTCACGAGGCGACGCAGCGCCGCCGGCGCATCCGCGTGGTCCGCGAGCCACCGCCGCGTCGCGTCCCGGAGCGCCACGGACGCCAGGGGAGCGGGGTAGAGCCCCGTGATCAGGTAGTTCGCGATCTGGTAGGTGCGTGATTCCCAGACCGGCAACAGCATGTCGAAGTAGGCGTCCACGAACGACGCCAGCGCCTCGACGCCGGCCGGGTGCACGAACCCGAGTGCGGCGGAGCGCACGACGGTGTTCGGCAGGTCGGCGCTGTCGACGAGCGAGGCCCAGGCCGCACGCTTGGCGTCGACCGTCGGCAGCGCGGCCTTGGCCTGCGCGGCGAACTCGCCGCCCTTCGCCGTGTTGTCCGCGGCCAGCGCGGCGTCGATCTGCTCCGCGGTGACCACACCACCGGCCGCGAGCGACACCAGCAGCGCCCAGGACAGGTCGGCGTCGATGTCGAGACCCGGAAGCGTCACGTCACCGTCCCGCAGGGCGCGCACGGTCTCCCACTGGGCGTCGGTCGCCGCCGCCGATGCGAAGGCGGTCACGAACTGGAGCTGGCTGTCACTGCCGCCCTCGGCGCCCTGCGCGAGCTCCCAGAGACCCTCGGCCACCCGCACGCGCGCGGCCTCGCGCTTCTCGGGCGCGACGTAGGCGTTCGCGGCGAGCTGCAGCTGAGCGAGGGTCGTGCGCACCGTCGTGGACTCGGTCTCGGAGCCGATGTTGCGCAGCACCAGATCGATGTAGTCGGATGCCGAGGCCTCGGCATCCCGCGTCTGATCCCAGGCCGCACCCCAGACGAGCGACCGCGCCAGCGGGTCGCTGATGCGGGCCAGGTGGTCGATGGCCGTGGTGAGCGATCGCGGGTCGAGACGGATCTTCGCGTACGCGAGGTCCTCGTCGTTGAGCAGGATCAGATCGGGCTGACGCTCGCCCACCAGCTCGGGCACCTCGGTGAGATCGCCGTCGACGTCGAGCTCGACGTGGCGCGTGCGCACCAGCGCGTCGCCCTCCAGCGCGTAGAAGCCGACGCCGAGGCGGTGCGGACGGATCGTCGGGTAGTCCGCCGGAGCGGTCTGCACGATCGCGAACCGCGCGATCACGCCGTCGTCGCCGACGCGCAGCTCGGGTGCGAGCGTGTTGACGCCCGCCGTCTCGAGCCACTTCTTCGACCACCCGGACAGATCGCGACCGCTGGTGGCCTCCAGCTCGACGAGCAGGTCGGACAGCTCGGTGTTGCCGAAGGCGTGCTTCTGGAAGTACTGGCCGACGCCCGCGAAGAAGGCGTCGATACCGACCCACGCCGCGAGCTGCTTGAGGACGGAGCCGCCCTTCGCGTAGGTGATGCCGTCGAAGTTGACCTGCACGTCCTCCAGGTCGTTGATGGTCGCGACGACGGGGTGGGTCGAGGGCAGCTGGTCCTGACGGTAGGCCCAGGTCTTCTCCATGGCGTTGAACGTCGTCCACGCCTCGGTCCACTCGGTGGCCTCGGCCGTCGCGATCGTCGACGCCCACTCGGCGAACGACTCGTTGAGCCACAGGTCGTTCCACCACTTCATGGTGACCAGGTCGCCGAACCACATGTGCGCGAGCTCGTGCAGGATCGTGACGACCCGGCGCTCCTTCACGGCATCCGTCACCTTGCTGCGGAAGACGTAGGTCTCGGTGAAGGTCACCGCGCCCGCGTTCTCCATCGCGCCCGCGTTGAACTCCGGGACGAAGAGCTGGTCGTACTTGGCGAACGGGTACGGGACCCCGAACTTCTGCTCGTAGTAGGCGAAGCCCTCGCGCGTCTTGTCGAAGATGTAGTCCGCGTCGAGGTGCTGCCAGAGGCTCTTGCGTCCGTACACGCCGAGCGGGATGACGGTGCCGGAGGCGCTGGTGAGCTCGCTGAAGGTCGCCTCGTAGGGACCGGCGACGATCGCCGTGATGTACGACGAGATCCGCGGCGTCGGCTCGAAGGCCCAGATCGCGGACCCCTCGTCGGCGGGCACGGGCTCGGGAGTGGGGGAGTTGGAGACGACCTTCCATGCGGACGGCGCCGTCACGGTGAAGCGGAAGGTGGCCTTGAGGTCGGGCTGCTCGAAGACCGCGAACACACGACGCGAGTCGGGCACCTCGAACTGCGAGTACAGGTACACCTCGCCGTCGACCGGGTCGACGAACCGGTGCAGGCCTTCGCCCGTGTTCGTGTAGAGGCAGTCCGCGTCGACGATCAGCTCGTTCTGCGCGCGGAGCCCGTCCAGGGCGATCCGCGAGTCGGCGAACGCCGCCGCGTCGACCGCGACGCCGTTCAACGTGATCTCGCGGACATCGCGCGCGATCAGATCGATGAACGTCGAGGCGCCCTCGGTCGCGGCGAAACGCACCACCGTGCGCGAGCCGAACACCTCCGGTCCCCGGGTGAGATCGAGGGCGATGTCGTACGAGTGGGTCTCGACGATCGCGCGGCGCTCCTGCGCTTCGATGCGGGTGAGGTTCTCTCCAGGCACTGCGGTACTCCCGTGGGTGAGGGGCGTGGTCTGAACCGTCCGGCACTGCTGGCGCCGACGGCAACCCACCCAGCCTACGCGCTCGCGGTTTCGCGGCGCACGTGGCTGCGGGCGTGCGCGATGGCGGCCGGCAGCTCGGTGAACAGGTGATTGTGATGACGCAGCGCAGCCAGGACGCCGACCGTGCGGAACAGGTCTTCATGACGCGGCTGCACCCCCTTGATGAGGACGGTGATGCCGCGGCGTTCGAGCGACTGCACGACCTCGCCCAGCATGTGCGCGCCGGTCGCATCCACGAGTTCGAGCTGGCTCATCCGCATGATGACGACGGAGACGCCCCGCACGGCATCGACCTCGGCGAAGATGCGGTCGGACGAGGTGAACGACAGCGGGCCGTCGAAGCGCAGGATCGCGATGCGCTCGTCGCCCGGTTGCGCGTCGCCGCGGAGGTCCTCCCGGCGCACCCGCGACGCGCGCGACATCCCGCGCAGCGCGAAGAAGCCCGCGAAGGCGACCCCGATGAGCACGGCCACGATCAGGTCGAATGAGACGGTGATCACCGCGGTGGCGAGGAACGCGACCGCGTCCGCGCGCGTCGACCGGAGGATCGCCCGTACCGTGTCGGCGTGCACCATCCGCACGGCGGTGACCATGAGTACGCCCGCCAGGGCCGCCATCGGGATCTGGCCGACCGGGCCGGCGGCCACGAGGACGACGACGAGCAGCACGGCGGCATGCGTGACGGCGGCCAGGCGACTGCGCCCTCCGGAGCGGACGTTCACCGCGGTGCGCGCGATGGCGCCGGTGGCCGGCATGCCGCCGAACAGCGACGAGCCGATGGAGGCGAGCCCCTGACCCACGAGCTCACGGTCGGGATCGTAGGGCCCCGTGTCGGCGAGGCTCGCCGCGACCCGGGCCGACAGGAGCGACTCGATCGCCGCGAGGGCGGCGACCGTCACGGCGGGCACGACGAGCGAGCCGAGGGTCGCGGCATCCACCGCGGGCAGAGCCGGGACCGGGAGCGAGGCGGGCAGGGCGCCGATGCGCGCCAGAGGGCTGCCCACGAGCAGGCACACCACGGAGACGACCACGATGCCGACGAGGGAGCCGGGAATCGCCCGGTGCAGCCGCGGTGCGCCGAGCATGCAGACCGCGACGACGACGACCGCGCCCAGCGCCCACAGCGCGTAGCCGGGGTCGAGCCGGGCGAACGACTGCACGGCCGCCACGAGGGCGTTGGAGCTGTGCTCACCGGCGCCCGCCGTGTGGGCCGAGACGAGGGAGGGGATCTGCTGGGCGAAGATGATGACGCCGATGCCGAGCGTGAAGCCCTCGATGACGGGCCAGGGGATGAAGGAGACGGCGCGACCGAGACGCAGGGCTCCCGCCGCGATGACGAGGACGCCGGCCATGAGGTTGACGACGGCCACCGCACCGACGCCGTGGGTGGCGACGATGGGGACGAGCACGACGACCATGGCCCCCGTGGGCCCGGAGACCTGCACGTTCGAGCCGCCGAAGACGGCCGCGATCACCCCGGCGATCACGGCGGTGATCAGGCCCGCCTCGGCGCTGAGGCCGGAGCTGACTCCGAAGCCGAGCGCGAGGGGGAGGGCGACGATCCCGACCGTGAGCCCGGCGAGCAGGTCGCCGCGCCACGTCCGCCCGACCTGCGCGTAGTCGGCGCGGGAGGGCAGCAGCGAGCGCACGCCCGCGCTCATGAGCGGGCGCCCGGCACGGGCAGCGCCGGCAGCGCCTGCGCGTCGAGGAGGAGGTCGCCGTCGGCGCTCAGGATGCCCAGAAGCAGTTCGCGCGCCGCCGAGAGCAGATCGGCGACCTTGGGGTCGGACAGCCGGTAATACACATGACTCGCGCGGCGCTCCGACTCGACCAGACGGTGCCGGCGGAGCACCGAGAGATGCTGCGACAGATGCGAGGCCTCCAGGCCCGTCTGGCGCTGCAGGTCGGCGACGCTCACCTCCGGCGCCCCCGCGAGCAGTTCGAGCAGCCGGATCCGGAACGGGTGGGCGAGTCCTTTGAACAGGTTGGCCTTGACCTCGTACAACGGTCGTTGCGTCTGGGTGAATGGCATGATGGATTCATCATATCGCCGCCGCCGCGCGGTCGCGGCCGTCCCTAGGATGGTGACCATGCGCATCCACATCGCCACCGATCACGCGGGGCTCGAGTTCTCGACGCAGCTGCAGCACCACCTCGCCGAACAGGGCCACGATGTCGTGGACCACGGCCCCATCGAGTACGACCCCCTCGACGACTACCCGGCGTTCTGCATCCGCGCGGCCGAAGCCGTCGTGCGCGACCAGGCCGCGGGCATCGAGACGCTCGGCGTCGTCTTCGGCGGCTCCGGCAACGGCGAGCAGATCGCCGCGAACAAGGTGCGCGGCATCCGCGCTGCCCTCGTCTGGAACCTCGCGACCGCCGAACTCGCCCGCGAGCACAACGACGCCAACGTGATCTCGATCGGTGCGCGCCAGCACACGGTCACCGAGGCCATCGCGTTCATCGACCGCTTCATCGCCACGCCGTTCTCGGGGGAGGAACGGCACGCGCGCCGCATCGCCCAGCTCGCGGCGTTCGAGACCGACGGCTCCCTGCTCCCCGACCCCCGCGCGACGGCCGGCGTCTCGGTCGGTGGGGAGTCGGCCGACGCGTTGGACCCCGAAGCCGGCTGATGCCCGAGGGTCACTCCGTCCACCGCATCGCGCGGCAGTTCGAGCGCAACATCGTCGGCCGCGAGGTCGCCGCATCCAGCCCGCAGGGCCGCTTCGCCGAGGGGGCCGCCGTCATCGACGGGCGCGAAGCCGTCGAGGTGCGCGCCGTCGGCAAGCAGATGTTCCTCGCCTTCGACGGCGACGTCTGGCTGCGGGTGCACCTCGGCATGTACGGCGCGTGGGACTTCGCCGGCGAGATCGAGGTCGATCCGACGATCGCGTCCGCCAACGGCCGGATGGGTCAGACCAACCAGCGCGGCACCGATCTCGACGCCGTCTTCGACGACGCCGGCGAGAACTCGCTGAGCTCGATCGGAGCGCCGCGTCGCACCCGTGTGCACGTGCGGATGAGCGAGCAGACGCGCGGGCTCGAGAGCGCCGACGACGACCAGTGGCCGCCGCCGGTGGTCGGGCAGGTGCGGCTGCGTCTGCTCACCGCCGTGACCTCGGCCGATCTGCGCGGACCGACGGCGTGCGAGCTGCAGACGCCGGACGAGGTGCAGGCGACGATCGCCAAGCTCGGACCCGATCCGCTGGTCGACGACCTCGGCGAGGGCGAAGAGCGTTTCGTGGCGACCGTCCGCCGCAAGCCCACCCCCATCGGGCTGCTGCTGATGGATCAGTCGGTCGTCAGCGGCATCGGCAACGTCTACCGCGCCGAACTCCTCTACCGGGCGCTGCTCGACCCGCACACGCCGGGCAAGCTCGTGCCCGAGGAGGTCGTCCGGGAACTGTGGCGGGATTGGGCCCGCCTGCTCGTGATCGGCGTCGAGACCGGCCAGATGATGACGATGGACGACCTCGACCCGGAGGCGTACCGCCGGGCCATGGCGAGCCGAGACGACCGGCACTGGGTGTATCACCGGGCCGGCCTGCCCTGCCGGATGTGCGGCACGGAGATCGTGCTGGAGGAGATGGGCGCACGCAAGCTGTACTGGTGCCCGAGCTGCCAGAAGTGACGACGGCGGCCCAGGCCGCCGGGGTGGAGGAGAGCGGATGAGACAGAACCCCAGCTTCGCGATGACGGATGTCGGGGAGCTTCGCCGCATCCTCGAGCTGAATCCCTGGATGACGCTGGTCAGCGCCTCCGACGGAGGGCTCGTCGCCTCCCACTACGCCGTCCTGCTGGACGAGGAGCGCGATGACCTCACGGTCGTCGGACACGTCGGCAAGCCCGACGATGCGGTGCACGGGCTGGGGGAGCGCGAACTGCTCATCGTCGCCCAGGGCCCGCACGGCTACATCTCGCCCGGCTGGTATCCGCCGGGGCCCAACGTGCCGACCTGGAACTACGTGGCGGTGCACCTGTCCGGCATCCCCGAGATCCTCACGCCGGAGGAGAACCTGCGCGTGCTCGACCGCCTCGTCGCGCGGTTCGAGAGCGGACTCCCGCAGCCGCGACTGATGTGGCAGCCGCCCAACGACGAGGAGTACGTGCGGCGGCTGGAGAGGGGCACGGTCGGCTTCCGGCTCACGCCGACGCGCGTGGTGGCCAAACGCAAGCTCAGTCAGAACCGGCCGGACGAGACCGTGGACGAGATCGTGGTGCAGCTGGAGGCCGGCAACAGCCCGTACGCCGATCAGCGACTGGCGGGCGAGATGCGCCGTGCCCACGCGGCGATCCGCGCGGGCCGAGCCGCGCAACTCCGCCAGAACACGGCGGCAGACGCCGCAGCTGCACCCCGCAGCGCCGCCGAGGAGGAGTTGTGAGCGGGATGCCCTCGCGCGGCGAGTCGGTCGACGTCATCGCCGACGTGCGCCTCACCGGCGCCGACCGGCTCGACCCGTTCGGAGCGGATGCGGTGGACATCCACCTGTCCCACGGCCGCATCGTCGACATCGCCCCCGCCCGTGCCCTGCCGCGGCAGGGGACAGTCCTCGACGCCGACGGCGGCTGGGTGATCCCCGGCCTCTGGGACCACCACGTCCACACCGTCCAGTGGGCGCTCGTGGCGCAGCGCGAGCCTCTCGGCGACGCGACGTCGGCCGCCGACGCGGCCTCACGGATGGGCCGGGCGGCCGTGCTCGCCGATGGTCGCCGGGTCGGAAGCGGCTTCCGCGACGCACTCTGGGCCGACGAGATGACCCTCGCGGCCCTCGACGCGGCGACCGGGACGGTGCCCACCTACCTCATCAACGCCGACGTGCACAGCGTCTGGCTCAACACCGCCGCCCTCCAGCGTGAGGGCTTCCCCGTCGACGACACGGGTGTGCTCCGCGAGGAGCCCGCCTTCGAGATCTCGCGGCGCCTCAACGCCGCCGACCCCGCGATCGGCGACCGCCTCGTCCGGTCGGCGCTGCAGACGGCGGCGGCGCGCGGCATCGTCGGCGTCGTCGACCTCGACATGGCCTGGAACGCCGAGGCGTGGGCCCGCCGGCTGGATGCCGGTTTCGACACGACCCGCATCCGCTTCGGGATCTATCCCGGGCAGCTGGAGCGCGCGCTCGCCGAGGGCCTGGCCTCCGGCGACGCGCTCGACCCCGCCGGACTCGTGTGCGTCGGCCCGCTGAAGGTCATCACCGACGGCTCACTCGGCACCCGCACCGCCGCATGCTCGCACGCGTACCCGGGCGACCCGCACAACCACGGCGTGCTCACCGTGCCGCCCGATGCCCTGGTCGAGCTGATGGTGCGCGCGACCGGCGGCGGTCTGGAATGCGCCGTCCATGCGATCGGCGACGTCGCGAACTCCCACGCGCTCGACGCGTTCGCCGCCAGCGGCGCCACCGGGACGATCGAGCATGCGCAGCTCGTGGCCCACGCCGATGTTCCGCGCTTCGCGCGCCTGGGCGTGGGCGCGAGCGTTCAGCCGGAGCACGCCATCGACGACCGCGACATCACCGACACGGTCTGGGCGACGCAGACGGGTCTGCCGTACGGGCTGCGCTCGCTCGCCGCCGCCGGCACGAACCTGCTGTTCGGCTCGGACGCGCCCGTCGCGCCGCTTGATCCGTGGGCCGCGATGGCCGCCGCGGTCTTCCGGACCCGCGATGGCCGGCCCGCCTGGCACCCCGAGGAAGGTGTGGATGCCGCGACCGCGCTGGCCGCATCGACGTGGGGCGGATCGCTCTCGGGCTCGGCGCTCTTCCCGGGCGACCGGGCGGATCTCGTGGTCGTCGACCGCGACCCCCTCGGCGCGTCGGAGACCGAGCTGAGGGCGACGGCGGCGCGCGCCACGATGATCGAAGGCCGCCTCACCCACGTCGCGTGAGGCGCCGTGCAACGACGGAAGCCCCGGGCGACAGGCCCGGGGCTTCCGTTCTGCGTCGAAGACGCGGTTACGCGGCGAGGTGAGCCGAGAGGAACCAACGGTCCTTCTCGAGGCCGGCCTTGATCGCGATGGCGACATCCTGGCTGGTGAGGTCGGTCTCGTCGAGCCCGTCGATCGCGGCCTGGACGTCGGCGATGACGGCATCCATGTCGGCGACGACGGCGACGATCTCGTCCTGCCACTGCGCGAAGCCGGCGGGAACGGCGGTGGTGCCGGTCTTCTCGGCCACCGTCGACACGCGGGCGTCGAGCGGCAGGCCGAGGGCGACGATCCGCTCGGCGGCGAGATCGGCGAAGCCCTGAGCGTTGCTGACGACCTGGTCGAGCAGTTCGTGGATCGCGATGAAGTTCGCTCCGCGCACGTTCCAGTGCGCCTGCTTGCCGTTGACGGCGAGAGCCTGCAGGCCGAGCACGACGGGCGTCAGGAACTGGGCGGTGCCGGCGGCCGCCTCGGGGCCGGCAGCGGTCATGGAAATGTTCTGCGTCTTGGTCATGTTCTCGTCTCCGTTCGTCGGGGTTGTCCCCCGTTGCTGTCAACGCTACTCAGCGCCGTTCATTCCGCAAGGAAGAGAAGGCTGGGCTTACGCACGAGCCGTGAATTTGGTAGGGCGACTATCGTCGGCGTCATGACGATCGCCGTAGACGCCTCGATCCTGTCGATTCCCGCCGGTACGCCGCAGGTACACGAGAGCGCGTTCGTCGCGGCCGGCGCGCGCCTGGTCGGCGCCGTGACCCTCGAAGAGGGTGCGAGCGTCTGGTACAACGCCGTCGTCCGCGGCGACAGCGCCGCCATCACGGTGGGAGCCGGAAGCAACCTGCAGGACAACGTCTCGGTCCACGTGGATGCCGGACACTCCGTGGTCATCGGACGCGACGTCTCGGTGGGTCACAACGCGGTCGTGCACGGCTGCCGGATCGGCGACGGCTCGCTCATCGGGATGGGCAGCGTGATCCTGTCGGGCGCGGTCATCGGCTCGGGGTGCCTGATCGCCGGGGGAGCGGTCGTCCTCGAAGGCGCCGTCATCCCCGACGGATCGCTCGTCGCCGGCGTCCCGGCCAAGGTGCGCCGAGAGCTGACCGACGAGGAGAAGGCCGGGATCCTCCGCAACGCCCAGATCTACCGGGCGCATTCGGCATCCCACGCCGCGGCGTCGGACGCGCGGTGAGTGCAGGTCGCGAAGTGAAGCTGTGGAGGGGATGACGGGAATCGAACCCGCACCATCAGTTTGGAAGACTGAGGCTCTACCATTGAGCTACATCCCCGAGGCCGCGCGGAAGCGGCATCCCGAAGAGTCTACAAGGTCTTGTCGGCTAGACTGACCAACGGCCGTTAGACGGCGCACGCGACCTGCAACGGTGAGTGCGCGCCCGGGGCGTAGCTCAGCTTGGTAGAGCGCCCGCTTTGGGAGCGGGAGGCCGCAGGTTCAAATCCTGTCGCCCCGACAGAACGACCCCAAGACCTAAGAAACCACGGACGTGCACGTGCGCGTCCGGACACGAGGAGAACAACAGGCATGGTCACCAGCACCGTCGAGAAGCTCAGCCCGACGCGGGTCAAGCTGCACATCACGGTCACCCCGGACGAGCTCAAGCCGAGCATCTCGCACGCGTACGAGCACATCGCCCAGGACATCCAGATCCCCGGTTTCCGCAAGGGCAAGGTCCCCGCGCCGATCATCGATCAGCGCGTCGGGCGCGGCGCCGTGATCGAGCACGCCGTGAGCGAAGGCCTCGACAACTTCTACCGCGAAGCCGTCACCGCCAACGAGATCCGCATCGTCGGCCGTCCGTCGGCCGAGGTCATCGAGTGGCCCAGCGACAAGGACTTCTCGGGTGACCTCAAGGTCGAGGTCGAGGTGGACGTCCGCCCCGAGTTCGACCTGCCCGCCCTCGACGACGTCACGGTCGAGGTGGATGCCGTCGAGACCGACGACGCCGCCGTCGACGCCGAGCTCGACCGCCTCCGCGGCCGCTTCGGCACCCTCGTGACCGTCGACCGTCCCGCGGCGAAGGGCGACTTCGTCGAGCTCAACCTCGTCGCCACCATCGACGGCGCCGAGATCGACCGCGCCGAGGGCGTCTCGTACGAGGTCGGTTCGGGCGAGCTGCTCGAGGGCATCGACGAGGCCGTCGAGTCGCTCACCGCCGGTGAGGACACGACGTTCCGCAGCAAGCTCGTCGGCGGCGACCACGCCGGCGACGAGGCCGAGGTGTCCGTCACCGTCACCGCCGTGAAGGAGCGCGAGCTTCCCGAGGCCGACGACGACTTCGCCCAGATGGCCAGCGAGTTCGACACCATCGCCGAGCTGCGCGACAGCCTCGTCGAGCGCGTCTCCGAGCAGTCGGTGTACGTCCAGGGCGCCGCGGCGCGCGACAAGCTCATCGAGGCCCTCCTCGCCAAGGTCGAGATCCCCGTTCCCGCGCAGCTCGTCGAGGACGAGGTTCACGCCCACCTCGAGGGCGAGGGACGCCTCGAGGACGACGAGCACCGCGCCGAGGTCACCGAGGCCAGCGAGAAGCAGTTCCGCACCCAGATGATCCTCGACAAGCTCGCCGAGGCGCACGACGTGCAGGTCTCGCAGGAGGAGCTGACCCAGTACCTCATCCAGTCCGCCGCGCAGTACGGCATGGCGCCCCAGGAGTTCGTCGACGCGCTCCAGCAGGGCAACCAGCTCCCGGCGATGGTCGGCGAGGTCGCCCGTAACAAGGCCCTCGCGATCGCGCTCGGCAAGGTGTCGGTCGTCGACACCAACGGCAAGACGGTCAACCTGACCGGCTTCATCGTCGAGGACGAGGCGGAGGCCGAGGAAGAGGTCGTCGCCGAGGCGCAGGAGATCGCCGACGAGGCCGCCGACGCCGAGGCGAAGCCCGCCAAGAAGGCCCCGGCCCGCAAGCCGGCCGCCAAGAAGGCCGACGCGGATGCCGCCGAGAAGCCGGCTGCGAAGAAGCCCGCCGCCAAGAAGGCTCCGGCCAAGAAGGCGGACGCCGAGTAAAGCTCGCGGCGCGGAGCGTTTCGACTCGCTGCGCTCGCTCAACGACGGGGCGCGGCGGGGGAGCGTTCGACGCGCTCCGCTCGCTCAACGACCGGGTACCCCGGTGCGGAGGGTCGGATGCCACGGCATCCGACCCTTCGTCGTCCCCGAGACGGCGCGCCCGACACGGTGCTCCGCCGACGGCGAACACGGGCGAGGCGGACGGCGCGCGCAGATAGATTCAATGGCGTACGGAAACCCGGAATCAGGAGTATCCATGGCTGAACCACTTGTCGCTACGAGCGTCTTCGACAGGCTGCTGAGAGACCGCATCATCTGGCTCGGGTCGGAGGTGCGTGACGAGAACGCGAACGAGATCTGCGCCAAGATCCTGCTCCTCGCGGCCGAGGACAGCGAGAAGGACATCTACCTCTACATCAACTCGCCCGGCGGATCGATCACGGCCGGCATGGCGATCTACGACACGATGCAGTTCGTGCCGAACGACATCGTCACCGTCGGCATCGGCATGGCCGCATCGATGGGCCAGCTGCTGCTCACCGCCGGCACGAAGGGCAAGCGCTACATCACGCCCAACGCTCGTGTGCTGCTGCACCAGCCCCACGGCGGCTTCGGCGGAACCGCGAGCGACATCCAGACCCAGGCGCAGCTCATCCTCGACATGAAGAAGCGTCTCGCGGAGATCACGGCGGCGCAGACGGGCAAGTCCGTCGAGCAGGTCAACGCCGACGGCGACCGCGACCGCTGGTTCTCCGCCGAGGAGGCCCTCGCCTACGGCTTCGTCGACCACATCCGCGAATCGGCCACCGATGTCATCGGCGGCGGCGGCACCAAGAACTGAAGGACCCGATCATGAACATGCCCACCGCCGGCATCCCGCAGGGCTTCCAGATGCCCTCCAGCCGCTACATCCTGCCCCAGTTCGAGGAGCGCACCGCCTACGGCTACAAGCGCCAGGACCCGTACAACAAGCTGTTCGAAGACCGCGTGATCTTCCTCGGCGTGCAGGTCGACGACGCCTCGGCCGACGACGTCATGGCTCAGTTGCTCGTTCTCGAGTCTCAGGACCCCGACCGCGACATCGTCATGTACATCAACTCGCCGGGCGGCTCGTTCACGGCCATGACCGCGATCTACGACACCATGCAGTACGTGTCGCCGCAGATCCAGACCGTCGTACTGGGCCAGGCCGCCTCGGCCGCCTCGGTGCTGCTGGCCGCCGGCGCCCCCGGCAAGCGCCTCGCACTGCCGAACGCCCGCATCCTGATGCACCAGCCCGCCGTCGGCGAGGCCGGACACGGCCAGGCGTCGGACATCGAGATCCAGGCCGCGGAGATCATGCGCATGCGCACGTGGCTGGAGGAGACGATGGCCCGGCACACCAACCGCACGCAGGAGCAGGTCAACAAGGACATCGACCGCGACAAGATCCTCTCGGCGTCCGAGGCGCTCGAGTACGGCATCGTCGACCAGGTGCTGACCTCGCGCAAGCGGGTTCCCGCGGCGCTGACCGCCTGATCCCGCGGCCTCTGCCGATCGAGGCCCCGTCGTCCCGCCGACGACGGGGCCTCGTCATACGTCGAGACGTTCACTTCCGTGTCGCAATCCGCCGAGATGTCGGTCTCAGCGGTTAGGCTCGAAACGCATCCCTGAGAGTTTTCTGGAGGAGGGGCATCATGGCTCGCATCGGTGAGAGCGCCGACCTGTTCAAATGCTCCTTCTGCGGCAAGAGCCAGAAGCAAGTGCAGCAGCTGATCGCCGGTCCCGGCGTGTACATCTGCGACGAGTGCGTCGAGCTGTGCAACGAGATCATCGAAGAGCGCATGGCGGAGTCTTCCGACGGCGTCGTCAGCGACTTCGACCTCCCCAAGCCGCGCGAGATCTTCTCGTTCCTCGAGGAGTACGTCGTCGGCCAGGATGCCGCCAAGAAGGCGCTCTCGGTCGCCGTCTACAACCACTACAAGCGCGTCCGCGCCCACGGCACCCTGCAGAGCGCCGAGCAGCGGGCCGATGAGGTCGAGATCGCGAAGAGCAACATCCTGCTCCTCGGTCCCACCGGATGCGGCAAGACCTATCTGGCGCAGACCCTCGCGAAGCGGTTGAACGTCCCCTTCGCGGTGGCCGACGCGACGGCACTGACCGAGGCGGGCTACGTCGGCGAAGACGTCGAGAACATCCTCCTGAAGCTTCTGCAGGCCGCCGACTTCGACGTCAAGCGGGCCGAGACGGGCATCATCTACATCGACGAGGTCGACAAGATCGCCCGGAAGGCCGAGAACCCCTCCATCACCCGCGACGTGTCGGGCGAGGGCGTCCAGCAGGCGCTGCTGAAGATCCTCGAGGGGACCGTGGCCTCGGTGCCCCCGCAGGGCGGCCGCAAGCATCCCCACCAGGAGTTCATCCAGATCGACACGACGAACGTGCTGTTCATCGTGGCCGGTGCGTTCGCCGGTCTCGAGGACATCATCTCGTCGCGGGTGGGCAAGCACGGCGTCGGCTTCGGCGCCCCCCTGCAGGAGAAGGGCAAGGAGCTCGACCTGTTCAGCGAGGTCGAGCCGGAGGACCTGCACAAGTTCGGCCTGATCCCCGAGTTCATCGGTCGCCTGCCCGTGGTCACCTCCGTCGCTCCACTGGACCAGACCGCGCTGATCGAGATCCTCACCGGACCGAAGAACGCGTTCGTCAAGCAGTACCAGCGCATGTTCGAGCTCGACGGCGCCGAGCTCGAGTTCGAGGAGGACGCGCTCCGCGCGATCGCCGATCTCGCCGTGGCCCGCAAGACCGGCGCCCGCGGCCTGCGCGCGATCCTCGAGGACGTCCTCGGTCCGATCATGTTCGAGATCCCCTCGACAGAAGACGTCGCCAAGGTGATCGTCACCCGCGCCGCCGTGACCGAAGGTGCTCCGCCGACCCTCGTGCTGGAGCACAAGCGCAAGAGCGCCTGACCCCGGTGACGGCACCGGATCCGGCCCGCCCGCCGCAGAGCACGGGTCTTCGCGTCCTCCGCATCGCACTCGCGACGATCATGGCCGCCCTCATCGTCGCCGGCGTCGGCGCCGTGACCTTCATGCACGCCTTCGGACCGCGCGACGGGGAGTCGATCGCGCACGATCGTGTGGATGCCGCGGCGCGTGCGCTCGAACACCGCCTGTCGGCGCCCCACACGGCCACGGATGCCGAGACTCTCGCCGCCACGCAGTTCGGCGACATCGGGGGCGCCCACATCGACCCCTACGCCTGGCGCGGCACGACCTCCGACGCGGACGGCGCCCGCGTCGACGTCGCGATCCGTGTGGACGTCGGCTCCCAGCCGTCGAGGGAGCTGTTCCAGCCCGGGGTCGCGGCGGGCAGCGCTCAGGAGTGCTTCCGCTTCCACGTGCGGGAGAGCCGCGCGTGGTACCGCCCGATCGACTGCCCCGCCAGCATCCCCCCGGCGACCCCGTCCGCATCGCCGACCGCTTCGGTGTCTCCGGCGCCGGCGACACCGACGTCCACCCCGTGATGTGCGGGCGGCCGGGGCACGGTGCCCGGCCGCCCGCACGCACGCGCGTCAGCCGGCGAGACCCCGGCGGGCGAGCAGCGGCGCGATGACCGCGTCACGACCGCGGAAGTCCCGGTAGGCCTCGAGCGGATCCTTCGAGCCTCCGACGCCCAGCAGACGCTCGCGGAAGCGGTCGCCTCCGGCACGCGTGAGCCCGCCGTTCTCCTTGAACCACTCGACGGTGTCGGCGTCGAGCACCTCGCTCCAGATGTACGAGTAGTAGCCGGCGCTGTACCCGCCCGAGAAGACGTGGGCGAAGTAGGTGGAGGAGTAGCGGGTGGGGACGACGGGGTTGTCCAGACCGATGTCCGCGAGGGCGGAGGCCTCGAAGCCCGCCACGTCCTCGACGGCGTCCGCGGCCGCGAGGTCGAGGGAGTGCCAGGCCTGATCGAGCCAGGCGGCGGCGAGGTACTCACTGGTCGCAAAGCCCTGGTTGAAGGCTTCGGAGGCGTGGAGCTTGTCGACGACGTCCTGGGGGAGCGGCTCGCCCGTGTCCACGTGCCGAGCGTAGGCCGAGAGGATCTCGGGCCAGAGGATCCACATCTCGTTCACCTGGCTCGGGAACTCCACGAAGTCGCGGAAGACCGCCGTCCCCGCGAAGTGGGGGAAGGTGACGGTCGCGAACAGGCCGTGCAGCGCGTGGCCGAATTCATGGAAGAGTGTGGTGACCTCGTCGAGGGTCAGCAGCGTCGGCATCCCCGGGGCGGGCTTGGGCACATTGAGGTTGTTGACGACGATGGGACGCGTGCCGCGCAGACGCGACTGCGTGACGATGGAGTTCATCCACGCACCGCCCCGCTTGGTGTCGCGCGTGTACAGATCGAACAGGAACAGCCCCAGCTCCGACCCGTCGGCATTGTGGACCTCGAAGACCCGCACGTCGGGGTGGTACGCGGGAAGGTCGGGGCGCTCGGTGAACGTGATGCCGTACAGGGCCGTGGCCGCATGGAACACGCCGTCGATGAGGACCCGTTCGGCCTCGAACCACGGACGCAGCGCGGTGCGGTCGAGGTCATACTCGGCCGCCCGCACCCGCTCGGTGTAGAAGGCCCAGTCGTGCGCCTCGAGCGGGAAGGGTGCGGACTCGGCATCCACCATCGCCTGCAGCGCCGCCTGCTCGGAGCGGGCGTTCGCCGCCGCCGGCGCCGCCAGCTCCCGCAGCAGCGCGTGCACGGCTTCGGGCGAGCCCGCGGTCTCGTCGCTCGTGACGTAGGCCGCGTGGTTCTCGTAGCCCAGCAGCGCCGCCCGCTGGGCACGCAGGCGCACGATCCGGCGTAGCACGTCGCGGTTGTCGTGGGCGTTTCCCCGAGACCCCCGGGCGCGCGATGCCTCCAGCAGCCGGCGACGGCTGTCGCGCCGGGTGAGGCTGGACAGATAGGGATGCCCGGTGAACAGCGTGAGCGTCACGACATACCGCCCGGGGAGGCCGCGATCCACCGCGTTCTGCGCGGCGGCGGACAGCTCGCCGTCGGTGAGACCGTCGAGCTCGTCCGCGTCGTCGAAGACCACCGCGAGCTCGTTCGTGTCGGCCAGGAGGTTCTTCTCGAACGTCGTCGTCAGCACCGAGAGGTGCTGGTTCAGCGCGGTGAGCTGCGCCTTCTGGGCATCGTCCAGGCCGGCGCCGGCGTGCGTCATCTCGCGGAACCGGCGTTCCACGAGATAGCGCTCCTCCGGTGACAGGTCGAGGCCCTCGCGGCTCTCGTACACGGCGCGCACGCGCGCGTAGAGGGCGCTGTCCAGCTGCACGGCATCGTGGTGCGCGGCCATCAGCGGCGCCAGGGTCTCTTCGATCTGCTGGATCTCGGGCGTCGCGTCGGCGGAGGAGACGGTGTAGAAGGTCCGCGAGACCTGACCGAGCAGGTCGCCGGCACGCTCGAGCGCGACGATCGTGTTCTCGAACGTCGGGGCGGACTCATCGCCGATGATCGCGTCGATCTCCGCACGGTGGCGGGCGAACGCCTCGGTGAAGGCGGGGAGGTAGTGCGCGGGCGAGATCGAGGGGTAGTCGGGGAGTCCGTAGGGCAGGGAGGAGGGCGTCAGCAGGGGGTGGGGATCGACGTCGGTCATGACACCAGCGTAGGCCGCTTCCGTGCAAAGATTCCCTTGCAAAGCATTCTTTGCAACGCTATCTTTGCAACATGACCACAGACGACGCGGCCCCTGCCGTCGCGAACGTGCGCGAGGAGGAGCGCCGGCTCGATGCCGGAGCCCTGCGCGCGCTCGCGCACCCGCTCCGCATCGAGATCTACGACATCCTCAACCAGTACGGCCCCCAGACGGCGAGCTCCCTGGCGGCGATGACGGGGGAGTCCTCCGGCGCGACCAGCTATCACCTGCGCGCCCTCGCGAAGCACGATCTCATCCGCGAGGTCAGCGACCGCGGCACGGGGCGGGAGCGCTGGTGGGAGCGCCCCAAGGGCGGCATCTCCTTCACGAACCCGGAGGCGATGAAGACGCCCGCGGGCAAGGCCGCGACCCAGCTCGTCATGAGCGAGTTCCTCACCCGCCGCCATCAGCAGCTGATGCGCTACGTCAACGAGACGCTCATCTCCGCCGAGAGTCTCGACGAGGCCGAGGCCATGATCGCCACCTCCACGCTGCGGCTCACGTCCGCGCAGATGGAGGCCTTGGCGACCGAGATCCACGAGGTCGTGCTGCGCTACGTCGATCTCTACCGCGACCAGACCGGCGAGGGCCTGCGCCCGGTCAGCATCCGTACCGACCTGTTCCCCCTCCCCGACGAAGGACTCAGCTCATGACCGTTCCCACCGCTTCTCCGGATGCCGCCGCGCCGGCATCCGCACCGGACGTGCCCGTGCACAAGCGTCCGCTGGGCCGGGGCTTCCGCACCCTCTGGTCGGCCGCCGTCTTCAGCAACCTCGCCGACGGCATCGGCCGCACGGCCGTGCCGCTGGTCGCCATCACGCTCAGCTCCGACCCCCTGGTGATCTCGGTGCTGACCGCGCTCGCCTTCCTGCCGTGGCTGGTCTTCGGGTTGCCGGCCGGCATGATCGTCGACCGGCTCGACCGTCGCTACGTCATGGCGCTGGCCAACGTGATCCGCGGCGGCGTCGCGCTGTGGCTCGCGATCCTCGGCGCCTCCGGAGGACTCACCCTCTGGGCGTTGTTCGCCGCGACCCTGATCTTCGGCCTCGGCGAGACCCTGTTCGACAACGCCACGAACGCGGTCATTCCCGGTGTCGTGGAGCGGGATCAGCTGGATCGCGCCAACGGGTGGGTCCAAGCCGCCCAGGTCACCGTGGACAGCTTCATCGCGACGCCGATCTCGGGTGTGCTGTTCGCCGTCTCGCTCGCCCTTCCGCTGTGGATCGGCTCGGCGGGCTACCTCGTGCCGGTCGTGCTCGCCCTGCTGCTGCCGCCGCTGTCGGCGGCGCGCTCGCTCCGCGGCGACACGGCCGCGACCGCCACCGCGGACACGACACCCGCGCCGCGGACCGGCACGCGCGACGCCCTCGCCTATCTCTGGCACCACCGGTATCTGCGCACCATGGTGATGTTCACGGCCTTCACCGGGAGCGCCCTCGCCTTCGCGCAGGCCGTCCTCGTGCTGTTCTTCATCGACGCCATGGCCGTGCCCGCGGCCGCGATCGGATTCGTCACGGCGGGCATCGGCGTCGGCGCCCTCTGCGGCTCCCTCGTCTCACCGCGCCTGGTCGCGCGCTGGGGTCGCGGGCCGGTGATGTTCTGGGCGATCTTCAGCGGCGGCATCGCCATGCTCCTCACGGGGCTCGCTCCGTCGATCTGGACCGCCATCATCGCGTTCGCCCTCGCGGCGTGCGCCGTGTCGATCTGGAACGTGCCGTGGGGCAGTCTCCGCCAGCAGATCGTGCCCCCCGAGATCTTCGGCCGCGTGCTCGGAGTGGCTCGCACCGTGACGTGGGGGCTGTTCCCGATCGCGACGATCCTCGGCGGCCTGGTCGCCCGCGTCGATCTGCGTCTGCCGTTCCTCGTGGGCGGCGCCGCGACGGCCATCGTCGCCCTCCTCGGCGTGCGGCTGCTCATCGTGGGAACCCGCGAGGCGGGAGCCGAACTGCCGTGAGACGGGCGCGGCCCCCGCGTCGGAGGGGCGTGGGTGTCGGTGTCGGTGACCGCCGCTAGCGTCGTCGGCATGGCACGAATCATCTACGACACCGCCGCCTCGCTCGACGGGTTCATCGCCGACGCCGACAACGCGCTCGCGTGGCTGTTCGCCGCGGCGGGTGACGCGGAACCCGACCCGGAGCTGCTGCCGTCGGATGCGGGGGTTCTCGTGGAGGGATCGACCACCTACGAGTGGGTGCTCGCCGCCGAAGACCTGCTCTCGCACCCCGAACGCTGGCAACAGCTCTACGCGGACAAGCCGACCTTCGTCTTCACCACGCGTGCACTCCCGGTCCCCGTCGGTGCGGACGTCACCCTGGTGTCCGGCTCGGTCGCCGAGGCGCTGCCGCAGATCCGGGCGGCCGCAGGCGATCGCGACATCTGGGTCGTCGGCGGCGGCGACCTGGCCGGCCAGTTCTTCGACGCCGGCGCCCTCGACGAGATCGCCGTGTCGATCGCACCCGTGACACTCGGCGGCGGCGCGCCGGTGCTGCCGCGACGCATCGAGTCCGACCGCCTCACCCTGCGCCGTGCCGACGCGGTCGGTCCGTTCGCCCGCCTCGTCTACCGCGTCGAGGCCGCGGCCGGGCACACCGACTGACGGCCGTTCCCGCACTCAGGCGAAGTCGTCCTCGTCGTCGTGCCGCACGACCACCTCGCCGGATGCCGTGGCCTCCACGATCACACCGGTGTCGAGTTCCGCGATCGGGCGGCCTTCGAGGAACGTGAGGGTCCACCGCGGACGCGGCTGTCCCAGCTCGTCGCGGGGGAGCGCACGATCGACGGCGTGGATCTGCCCTCGCAGCACCGCCGGAACGGCCGCGGGAGGCTCGTCGCCGCTCGTCCATCGGGTTCCGAGCTGCATCTCAGGCCTCCGGCGCGAGCTCGACGGCATCCACGACGAGGGCCTCGCCGCCGCCGACCAGCTGCAGGTCGGAGATCCGACCGACGGCCTTGAGATCGCCCTCGGCGAGGCGCAGCGCGGCGATCGTCGCGTCATCCCCGCGCAGGACGAGGCGCGCGACCGGCGTCTTCTGCGACGCCTTGGCCTCCGTCTTCGCACGGCGGATGCCGATGAGCGCGGCGCTCGCGGCGACGAGGATCGCGGGGTCGCCGTCGATGCCCGCCGGCTCCGGCCAGGGCGCGGTGTGCACCGAACCGTCCTCGAACCACGACCACGCCTCCTCCGCGGCGAACGCGAGCACCGGCGCGAGCAGGCGCAGCAGCGTCGAGAGGGCCAGCCGCAGTGCGAGCGCGGCCGAAGCCTGGCCCACATCGGTCTGGTTGTAGGCGCGCTCCTTCACGAGCTCGAGGTAGTCGTCGCAGAAGGTCCAGAAGAAGGCCTCGGTGATCTCCAGCGCGCGGGCGTGGTCGTAGGCCTCGAACGCCTTCGTCGCGTCGCGCACGACCTGGTCGAGCGTCGCGAGCATCGCGGCATCCAGGGCGTGCGTCACCTCGGCGCCCGCGGGCACGGGGAACGACAGCACGAACTTCGCCGCGTTCAGGACCTTGATCGCGAGCCGACGGCCGATCTTGACCTGCGTCGGGTTCTGGGGGTCGAAGGCGGCGTCGGCGCCCAGCCGGCTCGAGGCCGCCCAGTAGCGCACCGCGTCGGTGCCGTGCTGATCGAGGATGTCGGCCGGCGTGACGACGTTGCCCTTCGACTTCGACATCTTCTTGCGGTCGGGATCGACGATGAAGCCGCTGATGGCGGCATCCGTCCACGGAGCCCTGTCGTCCTCGAGCGCGGAGCGCACCATCGTGGAGAACAGCCACGTGCGGATGATGTCCTGTCCCTGCGGGCGCAGGTCGAACGGCGCGACGAGGTTCCACAGCTCGTCGTCGCGCTGCCACCCGCCCGCGAGCTGCGGCGTGAGCGACGACGTGGCCCACGTGTCGAAGATGTCCTTCTCGCCCTCGAAGCCGCCGGGGACGCCGCGCTGAGCCTCCGTGAACCCGGGCGGCACGTCGGTCGTCGGATCCACCGGCAGGCTCGCTGCCGCGGCGGTGATCACGCCACCCTCGACGCGGTCGCCGTTCTCGTCCAGCGGGTACCAGACCGGGATCGGCACGCCGAAGAAACGCTGACGGCTGATGAGCCAGTCTCCGGTGAGGCCGTTGGTCCAGTTCTCGTAGCGCACGCGCATGAAGTCGGGATGCCAGTTCATGCCCTGGCCGAGCGCGATGAGCTTGTCGCGGAACGCCTCGTCGCGGGCGCCGTTTCGCAGGTACCACTGGCGCGTCGAGACGATCTCGAGGGCGCGGTCGCCCTTCTCGTAGAACTTCACCGGGTGGCTGAACGGGGTCGAGACCTCGAGCAGCTCGCCCGACGCCTCGAGGAGCTCGACCATCTTCTTCTTCGCGCTGAAGACCGTGAGGCCGGCGATCTCGGCGTACGCGCGCTTGGCGGCATCCGTCACGAGCGCGTCGGGCGCCTCGGCGAGGATGCGGCCGTCCTGGCCGAGGATCGTGCGGTTGGGCAGGTCGAGTTCGCGCCACCAGATGATGTCGGTGACGTCGCCGAAGGTGCAGACCATCGCGATGCCCGAGCCCTTGTCCTGCTGCGCGAGGGGATGGGCGAGCACCGGGACCTCGACGCCGAAGACGGGCGTGCGCACCGTCGTGCCGAAGTACGGCTGGTAGCGCTCGTCCGCGGGGTTCGCGACGAGCGCGACGCACGCGGCGAGGAGCTCGGGGCGGGTGGTCTCGATGTGGATGTCGCCCGAGCCGTCGCCCTTGTGGAAGGCGAGGCGGTGGTAGGAGGCCTGCTGCTCGCGGTCCTCCAGCTCGGCCTGCGCGATCGCCGAGCGGAAGTCGATGTCCCACAGCGTCGGCGCGAGCGCCTGATAGGCCTCTCCGCGCTCGAGGTTGCGCAGGAACGCGAGCTGGCTCGTGCGGATCGTGTCGTCGGAGATCGTGCGGTAGGTCTGCGTCCAGTCCACCGACAGTCCGAGCTGGCGGAAGACGTCCTCGAACGCCTTCTCGTCCTCCAGGGTCAGCTCTTCGCAGAGCTCGATGAAGTTGCGACGGCTGATGGGCACCTGGTCGGCGGGCTTGAGGCTCTTCGCGTCGCCGCGGAACGGGGGAGTGAAGTCGGGGTCGTAGGGCAGCGACGTGTCGCAGCGGACGCCGTAGAAGTTCTGCACGCGGCGCTCGGTCGGCAGACCGTTGTCGTCCCAGCCCATCGGGTAGAAGACGGTCTTGCCGCGCATGCGCTCGAAGCGCACCTTCACGTCGGTGTGCGTGTAGCTGAACACGTGGCCGATGTGCAGCGATCCGGATGCGGTCGGCGGCGGCGTGTCGATCGAGAAGACTCCGGCACGGCCCTTGGCCTTGGCGGCGTCGCGGTCGAACAGGTAGGTGCCGGCCGCGCTCCACGCGGCATCCCACTTCTGCTCGAGGCCTTCCAGGGCGGGCTTGTCGGGAATCTGCGCGTTCGACATGGAGGTCTCCTCGAGCGATATGTGCGGCACTGTGTGAGCGTGCCTGAGTGTGGATGTCCGCCCAGTCTACCGGCCGAGTGCGGATGCCGAGGAGCTGGCGGATGCCGAGGAGCTTGCACCGGCATCCCGTCCTCGGTTCTCGACATCTCCTCGGGATCGGGCGGTGTCCGGCCGCGCCGCCGGCCCCTCCACTAGCCCCGCGGACCGCACCGATCGTCCACGGAGGCGTCTACGGCGCCACCTGAGGCGCCGCACCGCGGCACGGTGGTCGCATGGGGATCGAAGACGACGTGCGCGGTGCGGGCGGCATCGTGCGCGTGCGGCGGCTGCGCGAACGCGGCTGGAGCGAGCGGCAGCTGCGCGCGGCCGTCGAGACCCGACGACTGTCGCGTCCGCGCAAGGGCTGGGTCGCGCTCCCCGACGCGGACCCACATCTCACGGCGGCGGCCCGCGCCGGGGTGGTGATCTCGTGCGTGACCCAAGCAGAACGACTCGGCCCGTGGCTGCTCGAACGCACCGCCCAGCCGCACGTGGCGGCGTCGCCGCGATCGGGCGCGGTCCGCGCGCCCCGCGCGCACGTGCACTGGGCGCAGCCGATCGTGCCCCGACATCCCGACGCCCTCGTCGACGAGATCGAGAACGTCCTGGCTCTCGTCGCGCAGTGCCTCCCGTTCGAGGAGGCGCTGATCGTGTGGGAATCGGCACTCGACCACAAGCTCGTGACGCTCGACGAGCTCCGCCGCCTGCCCTTTCGCGGCGCCGCCCGGGAACTGCTCGATCGGGCGAGTCCGTACTCGGGATCGGGACTCGAGACCCTCTTCATGGCTCGCCTGAGCTGGCTGGGCGTGCCGATCGTTCCGCAGGTGTGGATCGCCGGCCACCGCGTGGATTTCCTCATCGGCGCACGGCTGGTGTTCCAGATCGACGGCGGAACGCACGTCGGCGCGCAGCGCACGAGCGATATCGCCCACGACGCCGAGCTCATGCTGCTCGGCTATCACGTCATCCGTGTCGGCTACGGCCAGATCGTCCACCGCTGGCACGAGGTGCAGGCGCTGGTCATGAGGGCGGTCGCGCAAGGGCTGCACATCGCCCGCTGAGCGCACCACCCGGACGCCGGTCCCTCGCCGGATGCGGAGGAGCCGCCGGATGCCGAGGAGCCGCCAGATGCCGAGGAGCACTCACCGGCATCCCGTCCTCAGCTCTCGACATCTCCTCGCGATCGGTCGGCGCGTGACGGCGCGACCGCGCCGCGCCGCCAGCTCGCGCGATCGACGGCGAAGGCGAGGTGCGGCATGTCGACGCCGCGGTAGTGCGTCGTGAAGGTGCGCCGGACCGTCATGCCCAGCCGGATCGCGACGTTCATGGAGGCCACGTTCGTCGCCCGCACCTTCGCATACAGCTCGTCGATCGGCAGGGTGGCGAAGGCCCAGTCGCGGCATGCCGACGCCGCCTCGACGGCATACCCGCGGTGCCAGTGCGCCCGTTCGAAGAGGTAACCGACCTCCACGACCTCGTCCAGGTCGATGCGCTGACGCGTGACGCCGCACTGGCCGATCATCTCGCCGGAGTCGCGGTGGACGACGGCCCACAGGCCGTGACCGTCGTCGTGGTAGCGCTGCACCTGGCGATCGAGCCACTGCCTCGTCTCCTCCTCGGAGAACGCGCCCTCGTACGCGCGCATGGCCTGCGGATCCTGAAGAATCCGTCGAAGGGCCGGCAGGTCGTCGTCGGTCATCTCGCGGAGCTCCAGGCGTGGGGTCGCGAGGATCACGTCGCGATCCGGATGCCGAGGGCCTGGGCGAACGTCGCCGCGTGCAGTTCCGCCTGTCGGGGTTCGAGCCAGGCGCCCGTCAGGGAGCGCGCATCGGTGAACGACAACGCCTCGAGGCCGCGCAGGTCGAGATCCGCGGCGCGGAGACCGCGGGTGTCGACCTCGTCGGCCCGGCATCCCTGGAACGCGACGCGCGTCAGCCGGCCCTCGGGGAGGTCGATCGTCCCGAACCGGCAGTCGACGAAGAGCACGTCCGTCACCTCCGCCGAGGGAAGCGACAGGTAGTCGACGTGCACGCCACGCAGCACCACGCTGTCCCAGCGCGCACGGAGTCCGTCGAGCGTCGTGATGCGTCCGCCGGAGATCTCGACGTTGCGCCAGGTGCCGTCGCGGGCGATGACCTCGACGGCCCGCAGGTCGTCGACGGCCACATCGACGAGCGTCGTGCCGGTGAGATCGAGATGACCCACCGTCGCCCCGGCCAGACGCGACTCGCCGATGCGGGCGTGCGCGGCATCCACGTCGCCGCCGAGGCCGACCAGCGCGACGCCGAGCAGGTCGTCGCGGGCGTGGACGGCGGAGACCTCGTCGAGCACCGCCGGCAGGTCGGGGGCTCCCGTGCGAGGGGCGAAAGGGGTGCGGGAACGCGCGGCCATGCCTCGAGCCTACGCGGACGGTATGATGGGCTGATCAGCAACGATCCGGCCATCACCGGGGAGCTCGCGGAAGAAAGTCCCTCACGGGGCCGCTAGAACCGCGCGGGGCAGGCCCGTCACAGCCGCAGTACGAGTGGCCGCCGCCTCGCGCGTCGGCAAGCGGGGTGGTACCGCGGTCGCATGATCGTCCTCGCAGGAAGACTGCACGATTCACACGATGCACGAGCCCCTGCTGGAGTGACATGACCTACCCCCGCCCTTCGACGAGCGCCCCCACCGCCGACGGCGCCAGCGCCTTCGGGCCCGCCGCCGAGGTGTCGCCGAGCCCGCGATTCCCCGAGATCGAGCGCGACATCCTCGACTTCTGGTCGCGCGACGACACCTTCCGGGCGTCGATCGCCCGCCGTGAAGGCGCCGAGGAGTGGGTCTTCTACGACGGCCCGCCCTTCGCCAACGGCCTTCCGCACTACGGGCACCTGCTCACCGGGTACGCCAAGGACCTCTTTCCGCGCTTCCAGACGATGCGCGGCAAGAAGGTCGACCGCGTCTTCGGGTGGGACACGCACGGCCTTCCCGCCGAGCTCGAGGCCATGAAGCAGCTCGGCATCACCGAGAAGAGCGAGATCGAGCAGATGGGGATCGCCGCCTTCAACGCGAAGGCGCGCGAGTCGGTGCTCGAGTACACGCAGCAGTGGGAGGACTACGTCACCCGCCAGGCGCGCTGGGTCGACTTCGAGCGCGGCTACAAGACGCTCGACACGGGCTACATGGAGTCGGTGCTGTGGGCCTTCAAGGGTCTGTGGGACAAGGGGCTCGCCTACGAGGGCCACCGCGTGCTGCCCTACTGCTGGCGCGACGAGACGCCACTGTCCAACCACGAGCTGCGGATGGACGACGACGTGTACAAGATGCGTCAGGACCCGTCGGTCACCGTCACCTTCCCGCTCGTCGGGGTGAAGGCGGAGAGCCTCGGGCTCACCGGCGTCCGCGCCCTCGCGTGGACGACCACCCCCTGGACCCTCCCGACCAACCTCGCTCTGGCCGTCGGGCCCGAGATCGAGTACGTCGTGGTCCCCGGCGGGCCGCAGGGCGCCGCCGACGTCCCGGCATCCGGCGACGACGAAGGCGCCACGGCGCACCGCTACCTGCTCGCCTCCGACCTCCTCGGCGGCTACGCGAAGGACCTCGGCTACGAGAACGCCGCCGATGCGGCCGAAGCGGTGGAGCGGACGATCCGGGGTGCGGAGCTCGCGGACGTGCACTACGACCGCCTGTTCGACTACTACGCGGATGCCGAGGTGTGGGGGACCGGCACGGCCTGGCGCATCCTCGTCGACGACTACGTGAGCACCACCGACGGCACGGGCATCGTGCACCAGGCGCCCGCCTACGGCGAGGACGACCAGCGGATCACCGAGGCCGCCGGCATCCCGCTCATCATGAGCCTGGACGACGGCGGACGCTTCCTGCCCCAGGTCGCGGACGTGGCCGGCGAGCTCTGGATGGACGCGAACCGTCCGCTGATCCGGCTGCTGCGCGCGGAGGGACGACTGCTGCGCGAGGCCTCCTACGAGCACTCCTACCCGCACTGCTGGCGGTGCCGGAACCCTCTGATCTACAAGGCCGTCTCCAGCTGGTTCGTGCGCGTGACCGCGATCAAGGACCGGCTCATCGAGCTCAACGAGCAGATCACCTGGGCACCGGAGAACGTCAAGCACGGCCAATTCGGCAAGTGGCTCGAGGGCGCGCGCGACTGGTCCATCAGCCGCAACCGCTTCTGGGGCTCGCCGATCCCGGTCTGGCGCAGCGATGACCCGGAGTACCCGCGGGTCGACGTCTACGGATCTCTGGCCGAGCTGGAGCAGGACTTCGGACGCCTTCCGCGCAATGCGCAGGGCGAGGTCGATCTGCACCGTCCGTACATCGACGAGCTGACCCGACCCAACCCCGACGACCCGACCGGACAGAGCACGATGCGCCGCATCGAGGACGTGTTCGACGTGTGGTTCGACTCGGGCTCGATGCCCTACGCGCAGGTGCACTATCCGTTTGAGAACCGCGAGTGGTTCGACGAGCACGCGCCGGCCGACTTCATCGTGGAGTACATCGGTCAGACGCGTGGCTGGTTCTACGTCATGCACGTGCTCTCCGGCGCGCTGTTCGACCGGCCCGCCTTCACGGGCGTCGCCTGCCACGGCATCGTGCTCGGCAGCGACGGCCAGAAGATGAGCAAGTCGCTGCGCAACTACCCCGACGTCAGCGAGGTGTTCGATCGCGACGGCTCCGACGCGATGCGCTGGTTCCTCATGGCCTCGTCGGTGCTGCGCGGCGGCAACCTGATCGTCACGGAGGAGGGCATCCGCGCGGGCGTCCGCGAGTTCCTGCTGCCGCTGTGGAACACGTGGTACTTCTTCGCGACCTATGCGAACGCCGCGACCGCCGACGGATACGAGGCGCGCTGGCGCACCGACTCGACGAACGTGCTGGACCGCTACATCCTCGCCCTCACCGGCGACCTCGTGCGCGGTGTCGCCGCCGACCTCGAACAGCTCGACTCGACGACGGCCGCGGCGAAGCTCCGCGACTTCGCGGAGGCGCTCACCAACTGGTACGTGCGTCGCTCGCGCGACCGGTTCTGGGTCGGGGTGACCGACGACGAGGCGTCGACCGAGGCCTTCGACACCCTGTACACGGTGCTCGAGACGCTCACGCGCGTCGCCGCACCGCTGATCCCGCTCGTGTCCGAGCGCGTCTGGCAGGGGCTCACCGGGGGCCGCAGCGTGCACCTGGAGGACTGGCCCGACGCCGACGCGTTCCCCGCCGCCACCGACATCCGCACGGCGATGGACGCCGTGCGCGAGGTGTCCAGCGTCGCGAACGCGCTCCGCAAGAAGGAGGGCAAGCGGGTGCGCCTGCCGCTTCCGCGTCTCACGGTCGTCGTGCCCGACGCGCGCGCCCTGGCGCAGTTCGAGGACATCGTCCGCGAGGAGCTGAACGTCAAGGCCGTGGAACTGGTGGAGCTGGAGGCCGGCACCGCCGCGGAGTTCGGCATCACGCACCGCCTCTCGGTGAACGCGCGTGCCGCCGGCCCCCGCCTCGGCAAGCAGGTGCAGCAGGTCATCGGCGCCGCGCGCGCCGGCGAGTGGAGCGAGTACGACGGCGTCGTGACGGTCGGCGGCATCGCCCTCGAGCCGGGCGAGTACGACCTGGTGCTCGAGACGGCGGGGCGTCCCGAGGGGGAGGCGCTCGCCGTGCTTCCGGGCGCGGCCGACCGCCAGGGCGGGTTCGTGCTGCTGGATACGACGACCACGCCCGAGCTGGAGGCCGAAGGACTCGCCCGCGACACGATCCGCGCCGTGCAGGACACCCGCAAGGCGGCCGGGTTCGACGTGAGCGACCGCATCCGCCTGCAGCTGCTGTTCGAGGCGCGCGAGGATGCCGACGCGGTGGCGTCGGCGTTCGGGGCGGCGGATGTCGCGGGGGAGACGCTCGCCCTCGACTACGCCGTGGTCGATCCCAACGGCACGGCGCTGCTCGGCGAGGGCTCGGTGCTGGCCGCGGCCGAAACGATCGACGCCGACCACACCGCGCTGATCGCCGCGGGCACCTATGCCAACACCGGCGCCTTCACGGTGGCCGTCACCCGGATCGGAGCAGACTCGTGAGCGATCGCAACCGCGCCGACGCCGTCTACCGCGCCCTGCTCACCCGACAGGGCGAGCAGTGGGTGCAGCCGCGCGTCGAACGCACGCGTCGGGTCCTCGAGCTGCTCGATGACCCCCAGCGCACCTACCGCGTCGTTCACGTGACGGGCACCAACGGCAAGACCTCCACGAGCAGGATCATCGAGTCCATCGTCCGCGCGCACGGCCTGCGGACCGGCCTGTTCACGAGCCCGCACCTGGAGCGCTTCACGGAGCGCATCATGATCGACGGCGAGCCCATCGACGACGGACTCATCGCCGACGCGTGGGACGAGATCGCTCCCATCGTCGATCTCGTGGATGCGGAGCTCGCGGCATCCGACGACGCCGCCCTCACCTTCTTCGAGCTGCTCACGGTGCTGGCCTTCGTCGCGTTCGCCGACGCCCCGGTCGACGTCGCGGTCGTCGAAGTCGGCATGGGCGGCACGTGGGACTCCACCAACACGGCGGACGGCGATGTGGCGGTGATCGCCCCGATCGACCTCGACCACGCCGACAAGCTCGGACACACCATCGCCGAGATCGCGACGGTCAAGGCGGGCATCATCAAGCCCGGCGCCGCCGTGGTGTCGGCGCAGCAGGATGCGTCGGCACTGGCGGCCCTCACCGACGCCGCCGCCGCGCGCGACGCCTCGCTCGCGGTGGAGGGCTCGGCGTTCGGGTTGACGAGTCAGCGCCTGGCGGTCGGCGGCCAGCAGCTCGCCGTCCGCGGCCTCGCCGCCGCCTATGACGACCTCTACCTGCCGCTGTACGGCGCCCACCAGGGACACAACGCCGCGCTGGCGATCGCCGCGGTCGAATCGCTCATCGGCGCCGGCGTGCAGCCGATCGCCCCCGACGTGCTCACCGACGGACTCGCGCAGGTGACCTCTCCCGGTCGCCTGCAGCTGATCGGGGTCGCTCCCACGGTGCTCGTCGACAGCGCGCACAACCCGCACGGCGCCCGCGCGCTGGTCGCGGCGCTGGGCGACTCGTTCGACTTCGACGAGTGGGGGATCGTGTTCGGCGCCTTCGGCGACAAGGACACGGCCGGAATCGTGTCGACGCTCGCCCCCGCGGCCGCGCACGTCTTCGTCACCGCGCCGGATTCCGAGCGCGCCGCCGACCCGGAGGCGCTGGCCGATCTGGTCGAGGCCGTCGGCATCCCCGTCACGGTCCACCCCGCCCTGGCGTACGCGGCCGAGGCGGCACGCGAGTGGGCATCGGGTTCGGAGCGGCGTGCCGTGGTCATCGCCGGCAGCGTCGTGCTCGCCGGTGAGGCCCTGCAGCTCGCTGCGGATGAGGACTGGAAGAGCGGATGGCGCGCGTGAGCGGGCGCGTGCGCCGCGCTCGGGGCGCCGAGGAGTCGCTCGCGCAGGTGGTGCTCGGGTTCGAGTCGATCATCGTCTTCCTCGGCGGCCTCGCCGTCTACGGCTTGAACGCCCTCCCTGCCGGCATCGCCTCGTGGTGGGGGATCGTCGCGGGTTCCGTGCTGGCGGTGCTCATGATCGCGACGACCGGCGTCGTCCGCTTCCGGTGGGGTATCGTGCTCGGCTGGCTCTGGCAGGCGCTCATCGTGCTGGGCGGGTTCATCGTGCCGGCCCTCGTGATCGTCGGCGTCATTTTCGGTGGGATGTACGCGTATGCGACGATCAAGGGCAGAGCGCTCGATCGCCGCAATGCCTCGCGCGCGCACGCTTCCTCCCCGCACGCCCCGAACGGAGAATGACATGCCCACCGAAGAAACCCTCGTCCTCGTCAAGCCGGACGGCGTCGCACGCGGTCTCACCGGCGCGATCCTCGCCCGCATCGAGGCGAAGGGCTACGCCCTCGTCGACATCAAGCTCGTCGAGCCCGACCGCGACGTGCTCGAGCAGCACTACGCGGAGCACGCCGGCAAGCCCTTCTACGAGCCCCTGCTCGAGTTCATGCTGTCCGGGCCGTCGGTCGCCATCCGCCTCGCCGGCAACCGCGTGATCGAGGGCTTCCGTTCGCTGGCGGGCACGACCGATCCCACGACGGCCGCCCCCGGCACCATCCGCGGCGACTTCGGACGCGACTGGGGCCTGAAGGTTCAGCAGAACCTCGTGCACGGCAGCGACAGCCCCGAGTCCGCCGCACGCGAGCTCGCGATCTGGTTCTGAGCCGGTGGCCGGCGCTGCCGGCCACCGCTTTCGGCGTCGATCAGAAGATGACGTCGATCAGCTGAGGGATCGCGTCGAGGCGCAGCTGCGCCAACAGCAGCACGACGGCGTAGGTGACGAACGCCATCAGCGGCACCCACGCGCTCAGCGCCGTGCCGACGGCGCGGACACGGGCGTTGTCGGAGACCACTCCCGATCGCAGGAGATGGACGGCGACCGCGTAGAACGTCGGGATCGTCACGAGCCATGTGACCATGCACCACGGGCAGAGCGTGCCCAGGATGTAGATGCTCTGGCTGATGAGCCAGATGACGAATCCGAACGCGAAGGTGATCCCCGCGAAGAAGGTCCACCAGAACCATCGGGCGAAGCGGGCGCCCGCGAGGATCGCCATCCCCACGACGATGGGCGCCATCCATCCCGTCAGCCCGATGATCGGGTTCGGGAACCCGAACGCGCTGCCCTGCGGCGAGTTCAGGTTCGCGCTGCACTGCACCACGATGCTGAAGTCGCAGGATGCCGCGACCGTCGAGTCCGCGACCTTGTCGAACTTCTCGAGCGTCAGGGCGAAGGCGGCGATCCATCCGATCGCTCCGGCGATCACCAGCCAGATCGCGAGGATTCTCGGGCGACTGTCGATCGTGCGTGAGGCCATGACGGCGATTATCGCATCCATGTGCATGAGGTCCGCTGGGTCCACTCCGACGGAACACGCGATGCTCGGCGGCGCCTCTGCTCAATCCTCACGAGAAGATGCGATAATGGGGGCCGATGCATCGCGGCCGCGCCGCAACCGGCATCACCGAAGACTTCGGGCGATGAACGCCCTTGGCAGCACGAGCCCCGCCGACGAGCGGGTGAGGCTGCAGACCGAGTGAGTACGCGGTTCCCCGGCACCCGGGTGAGGCCGCCAGAGTTCACCCGCCGGCACGCGGAGCCGGCGGCGAGGAGTAAGCCAGAGATGGCCGATGACAACAACGATCAGTCCACCATCGCCGCGGACGGGGCGCTGAACGCCCCCGAATCCACCGCTGCGACCGCCCACGAGCCGGCCGACGTCGAGGTGGCCCCCGCGGCGACCGAACCGGCCGCCGAGACGTACGCGGAGCCCGAGACGTCCGCGGAGCCCGAGACGTCCGCTGCAGACACCGCACCCGAGGCTGCTCCTGCGGACGCGGCTCCCGCAGAGGCCGCTCCTGCGGAGGCCGACGCGGCGCCGACGGAGGCCGAGGCGCCCGAGACCCCCGCGTCCGACACGCCCTCGGTGGAGGCGACCGAGTCCGCCGCGGCCGAGGAGCCCGCCAAGGACGAGCCCCTCACCGCGGTCAGCCTGGGGCTGCTGCCCGCCGACTTCGTCTCGGCGGTCTCCACCCAGCTCGTCTTCTACGCGCCCGCCATCGCGCCGCTCCCGCCGCGCCCGGGTGCGCGGCCCGAGAGCCGCGACGAGCGCGAGGAGCAGGGGCCCGACAGCGGCTCCAGCGCACGCCGGCGCAACCGTCGGCGCGGGGGAGGCGGCTCGGCATCCGACGCCGACGACGCGCCCCGCGAGCAGAACCAGCCGCGCCGCCGCGCCGTCGAGCTCATCACCGAGCCCCAGCGCATCAAGGGCTCGACGCGCCTGGAGGCGAAGAAGCAGCGCCGTCGCGACGGCCGCGAGGCCGGCCGCCGTCGCACCGTCGTCACGGAGGCGGAGTTCCTCGCCCGGCGCGAAGCCGTCGACCGCGACATGATCGTCCGCTCCAAGAACGGTCGCATCCAGATCGCCGTCCTGGAGGACAACGTGCTCGTCGAGCACTACGTCGCCCGCAGCCAGGAATCGTCGCTCATCGGCAACGTCTACCTCGGTCGCGTGCAGAACGTGCTCCCGAGCATGGAGGCGGCCTTCGTCGACATCGGCCGCGGCCGCAACGCGGTGCTGTACTCGGGCGAGGTGGACTGGGACGCCGTCGAGACCGGCAACCAGCCGCGACGCATCGAGCTCGCCCTCAAGAGCGGCGACCGTGTGCTCGTGCAGGTCACGAAGGACCCGGTGGGCCACAAGGGCGCCCGCCTGACGAGCCAGATCTCCCTTCCCGGCCGCTACCTCGTGTACGTCCCGGGCGGCGCGATGAACGGCATCTCCCGCAAGCTCCCCGACACGGAGCGGGCCCGCCTCAAGCGCATCCTGAAGGATGTCCTTCCGGAGTCGAGCGGCGTCATCGTGCGGACGGCGGCCGAGGGCGCCACCGAGGAGCAGCTGACCCGCGACGTCCAGCGCCTCACAGCGCAGTGGGAGCACATCTCCACGCAGGTCGAGACGATCGGCGCCCCCGCCCTGCTGCACTCCGAGCCGGACCTGCTGGTGAAGATCGTCCGCGACGTCTTCAACGAGGACTTCTCGAAGATGCTCATCCAGGGCGAGGACGCCTACCAGACCATCACGGCCTACCTCGCGGGTGTCGCGCCCGACCTGCTGGAGCGCGTCGAGAAGTACGAGGACGACCAGGATCCCTTCGATCGGTTCCGCGTGACCGAGCAGATCGAGAAGGCTCTCGACCGCAAGGTGTGGCTGCCGTCGGGCGGTTCGCTCGTCATCGACCGCACCGAGGCGATGACGGTCGTCGACGTCAACACCGGCAAGTTCGTCGGCTCCGGCGGCAACCTCGAAGAGACCGTCACCAAGAACAACCTCGAAGCGGCCGAGGAGATCGTCCGACAGCTCCGGCTGCGCGACATCGGCGGCATCATCGTCGTGGACTTCATCGACATGGTGCTCGAGTCCAACCGCGATCTCGTGCTCCGCCGCCTCGTGGAGTGCCTCAGCCGCGACCGGACCAAGCACCAGGTCGCCGAGGTCACCTCGCTCGGCCTCGTGCAGATGACCCGCAAGAAGCTGGGGTTGGGTCTGCTCGAGACCTTCAGCGAGCCCTGCGAGGTCTGCGCCGGCCGTGGCGTGATCGTGCACCACGACCCGGTGGTCAAGCACCGCGGCTCGCAGGCTCCGTCCTCCAACGGCGGTCGCCGCTCGCGTCAGAGCGCGCCCGCCGGCGGCAACGGCGCCAGCGCCAACGGAGGCACGCACGTGATCACGGAGAGCGCGAAGTCCGCGCTCGCGCAGATCGCCGCCTCCACGATCCACACGACGGCCGAGGATGCCGCGGCGCAGGCCGACGCGACGCCCGTGATCACGCTGCCCGACCCGGAGAACGACGCCGCCGCCGAGCGCCCCAAGCGCCCGCGCAAGAAGCGCGAGCCCTCCACGCGCGCGACGGCCGAGAAGAAGACCGAGAAGGACATCCTCCTCGACTCGGTCCTCAGCGCCCTTCCCGAGCCGAAGGCGCCGGGACAGGGACGCGGTCGACGCCGCGTGACCACGGCTGCACTCACCGGCACGCCGGTGGCGGCGACGCCCGCGGGGGAGTCCACGGAGGCCGCGTCGGGCGAGTGAGCCTCAGCTCTCGCGGCGCTCGCGGGCGGTGATCCGCAAGCCCGACGCGATGAGGCGCTTGACCAGCTCGTGGCCGCTGACGTGCTCCGCACCGGCGGCCACGAGACGGTCGAGCGCGTCCTCCGGGACGTCGTAGTGATCGCGGTCGAATCCGCGACGGGGGATGCCGTTGGCCGCGGCGAAGGCGTGGAGCTCCTCGAGGTCGCTGTCGCTGACCAGATGCGCCCAGAGCCGCCCATGGGCCGGCCAGCGGGGGTCATCGATGAGGATCGCCATGCCCGCAGTCTAGGTCGACGCGCGACACGCCTCACTCTGCTTTTGCCGATGTCCCCGGCATCCGGTAAAGTAGACCCTTGGTGCGTCGAGTTCCGCCTCCGCACTGGATGTTTGGGCACGACCTTCCCGGGACGTGCTCGTCCCATGAAGACAGCCGGAGCCGCAGGTTCCGCAGAAGAAAAACAGGTGTGAAGTGGTTTACGCAGTTGTGCGCGCCGGTGGCCGTCAGGAGAAGGTGGAGGTCGGCACGATCGTCGTCCTCGATCGTCAGCAGGCCAAGGTCGGCGAGAAGCTCGAGCTGCCCGCGGTGCTGCTCGTCGATGGCGACGCCGTGACGACCGACGCCGACAAGCTCGCGAAGGTGACCGTCACCGCCGAGGTCCTCGGCGAGGAGCGCGGTCCGAAGATCGTCATCCAGAAGTTCAAGAACAAGACCGGCTACAAGAAGCGCCAGGGCCACCGTCAGGACCTCACGCGCGTCAAGATCACCGGCATCAAGTAAGCGGAAGAGGCAGACGAGATGGCACACAAGAAGGGCGCAAGCTCTACCCGTAACGGTCGTGACTCCAACGCCCAGCGACTGGGCGTGAAGCGCTTCGGCGGCCAGCAGGTCCTCGCCGGCGAGATCCTCGTCCGCCAGCGCGGCACGCACTTCCACCCGGGCGCCAACGTCGGCCGCGGTGGAGACGACACGCTGTTCGCCCTCGCCGCGGGTGCGGTCGAGTTCGGCAGCAAGGGCGGCCGCAAGGTCGTCAACATCGTCGCCGCAGCGGAGTGACCGCGCGGTCGACCACAGACATGAGGTGAGGGGCGGGCTTCGGCTCGCCCCTCCTTCTTTACCACCGAGATCCACCCCCACTTCGACCCATCCCGTCAGGAGACCGACATGGTGACCTTCGTCGATCGAGTGACGCTCCATCTGCGAGCCGGCAAGGGCGGCAACGGCTGCGTGTCCGTCCGCCGCGAGAAGTTCAAGCCGCTCGCCGGTCCCGACGGCGGCAACGGCGGTCACGGCGGCGACATCGTGCTCGTCGCCGATCCGCAGGTGACCACGCTGCTCTCGTACCACCACTCGCCGCACCGCTCCGCGGGCAATGGCGGCTTCGGCATGGGCGACAACCGCTCGGGCGCCGCGGGCGAGAGCCTCGAGCTCGCCGTCCCCGTCGGCACCGTGGTGAAGGATGCCGACGGCGAGACCCTGACGGATCTCATCGTCCCCGGCACCCGCTTCGTCGTCGCCCCGGGCGGCCAGGGCGGTCTCGGCAACGCCGCCCTCGCCAACCCCAAGCGCAAGGCGCCGGGGTTCGCGCTGCTCGGAACACCGGGCTGGGAGGGCGACGTCCTCCTCGAACTGAAGACGGTGGCCGACGTGGCCCTGGTCGGCTTCCCGTCTGCGGGAAAGTCGAGCCTCATCGCCGCAGTGTCCGCAGCACGGCCGAAGATCGCGGACTACCCGTTCACGACCCTGCATCCGAACCTCGGCGTCGTCCAGGCGGGGGAGACCCGCTACACCGTCGCCGACGTGCCCGGCCTCATCGAAGGGGCCAGCGAGGGCAAGGGGCTCGGACTGGAGTTCCTGCGCCACGTGGAGCGCTGCACCGCCCTGGTGCACGTGCTCGACTGCGCGACCCTCGAGCCGGGCCGTGACCCGCTGAGCGACCTGGACGTCATCCTCGAGGAGCTCGGCAACTATCCGGTGCCCGAGGGGCAGACGCCTCTGCTCGAGCGCCCGCAGCTCATCGCGCTGAACAAGGTCGACGTGCCCGAGGCGAAGGATCTCGCCGACCTCGTCCGCCCCGAGCTCGAGGAGCGCGGCTACCGCGTGTTCGAGATCTCGACCGTGAGCCACGAGGGTCTGCGTCGGCTCACCTTCGCCCTCGGCGACATCGTCGCCGCGCACCGCGCGCACCTGGCCGAGACCCCGGTGGCGGAGCGGATCGTCATCCGACCGAAGGGCGCCGACAAGGACTTCGAGATCCGGGTCGAAGGCGGCACCTACGGCAACGTCTACCGCATCCTCGGCGACAAGCCGCTGCGCTGGGTGCAGCAGACCGACTTCCAGAACGAGGAGGCCGTCGGCTTCCTCGCGGACCGCCTCGAGAAGCTCGGTGTCGAGGACGAGCTCTACCGCGTCGGCGCGGTCGCCGGCTCGACCGTCGTCATCGGCCCCGGCGACGGGATCGTGTTCGACTGGCATCCGTCGCTCTCGTCGGCGGCCGAGCTCATGACGGCGCCCCGCGGCACCGACCCGCGTCTGGACTTGAACCCGCGACGCACCACGTCGCAGCGACGCGAGCGGTATCACGAGCGCATGGACGCCAAGGCGGAAGCGCGCGCCGACCTCGAGGCCGAGCGCCTCGGCGGCGCGGCGGACGCGTACCAGTGGGAGGACGACGAGGAAGCGTGAGCGTGCAGGACCGGTCACAGATCGCAGGAGCGCAGCGGGTCGTCGTGAAGGTCGGCTCGTCGTCGATCAGCGGCGAGAACCACTACCGCATCGAGTCCATCGTCGACGCCCTCGCCGCGGCGCGCGCGCGGGGCACGCAGGTCGTGCTGGTCTCCTCCGGCGCGATCGCGACCGCACTGCCCTTCCTGCACCTCGAAGGGCGGCCGTCCGACCTCGCGACCCAGCAGGCCGCCGCGGCGGTCGGCCAGAACGTGCTGATGTGGCGTTATCAGACCTCGCTCGACCGGCACGGGATGCTGGCGGGGCAGGTGCTGCTGACCGCCGGCGACCTCGAGAACCCGGCTCACCGCGCCAACGCGCGCCGTGCCGTCGACCGGCTCCTCGGGCTGGGCGTGCTCCCGATCGTCAACGAGAACGACACGGTCGCCACCCACGAGATCCGCTTCGGCGACAACGACCGGCTCGCTGCACTCGTCGCCGAGCTGATCGGCGCCGACGCGCTGGTGCTGCTCAGCGACATCGAGTCGCTGTACACGCGACCGCCGTCCGAGCCCGGGGCCGAGGCCATCTCCACCGTCGACTTCGGCGACGATCTCAGCCGGTACGAGTTCGGCTCGGTGGTCGTCAACAGCGTCGGCACCGGCGGTGCGGCGACGAAGGTCTCGGCCGCGCGTCTGGCTGCCGCTGCCGGGGTGGGCGTGCTCGTCACGAGCGCCGACCTCGTCTCGTCCGCGCTGTCGGGCGCCGACGTCGGCACCTGGTTCGCCCCCAATCCGGTCGCCCCGGTGCGCAGCGGCACGACGCCGATGCCGACCGTCCCCTCGGCGTGACCCGGCATCCGCGCGATGCCGGACGACCGAGACGGCTGGTCGGCCTCGATACACTGAGCGGATGACCACTCCCACCGTCTCTGTCGCCGCCGGCGCCCGCGAGCGCATCGAACGCGCGCACGACGCCGCGCGGAGCATCGGACTGCTGACCGACGTCGAGAAGGCCGAAGCTCTCCGGGCCATCGCCGCGGCGATCGAGGCCGCCTCGGCGGACATCGTCGCCGCGAACGCCGACGACCTCGAACGGGGCATCCGCGACGGTCTGACGGACGGCCTGCGCGACCGCCTCCGGCTCGACGCCTCGCGTGTGCAGGCCCTGGCCGACGCGGTGCGCGACGTCGCCGAGCTGCCCGATCCCGTCGGACGCGTGCTCGACGAGCGCACGCTGCCGAACGGGGTGCACCTGCAGAAGGTCTCCGTCCCCTTCGGCGTGGTGGGATCCATCTATGAGGCGCGTCCCAACGTCACCGTCGACATCGCGGCGCTCGCGCTCAGGTCGGGCAACGCCGTCGTCCTGCGCGGCGGCACGGCGGCGCTGGCCACCAACGCCGCCCTCGTCGCGGCCATGAGATCGGCCCTCGCCGACCGAGGCATCGATCCCGAGGCCATCCAGACGGTCGACGAGTTCGGCCGCGACGGCGCCCACGCCCTCATGCAGGCCCGCGGACTCGTGGACGTGCTGGTTCCTCGGGGGAGCGCCCAGCTCATCGAGACCGTCGTCACGCAGTCGGCGGTGCCCGTCATCGAGACGGGAGCGGGCGTCGTCCACATCGTGCTCGACTCGTCCGCGCCGCTGGAGTGGGCCCAGCAGATCGTCGTCAACGCAAAGGCGCAGCGGCCCAGCGTGTGCAACGCCGTCGAGACGGTCCTCGTCGTCCGCGACGCCGCCGACCGGCTCGTACCGCCGGTCGCCGCCGCACTGCAGGATGCCGGTGTCACCATCCACGGCGACGACGCGGTCCGCGCCCTCGTCGCGGATGCCGTGGCGGCCACCGACGCGGATTGGTCGACGGAGCACATGAGCCTCGACCTGTCGATGCGCGTCGTCGACGACCTCGACGAGGCCCTGGAGCACATCCGCCGCTACTCGACGCACCACACCGAGTCGATCGTGACGGCGGACGACGCGCACGCCGAGCGCTTCCTGGCCGAGGTCGACTCCGCGGTCGTCATGGCCAACGCCTCGACCCGGTTCACCGACGGCGGCGAGTTCGGCTTCGGAGCGGAAGTCGGCATCTCCACGCAGAAGCTCCACGCGCGCGGACCCATGGGCCTTCCCGAGCTCACCAGCACCAAGTGGCTGGCGCGTGGGTCCGGGCAGATCCGCGCCTGACCGCCTAAACTGGGAAGACCCGACTTTCGAAGGAGTCCGAATGACCCTCGCCACGATCCTCGCCCTCGCCTCGGCGGAGGCGGAGCACCACGGCAACGTCCAGGCCGAGACGTTCATCTTCGGCCTGATCGCGTTCATCGTGTTCTTGGCGCTCGGACTGGTGACGCTGTCGTACCGCAACGTCGCCAACCGTCACTCGCACAAGGCCGAGGCCTACGCCAAGGCGCACCCCGTCGACCAGGCGCAGGTGGGACACGGCCACCACTAGGACGGCAGGATGACTTCGACGCGCGCCCCACGCATCGGGGTCATGGGTGGAACCTTCGACCCGATCCACCATGGACACCTCGTGGCAGCGAGCGAAGTCGCGCAGTCCTTCGACCTCGACGAGGTCGTCTTCGTGCCCACGGGGATGCCGTGGCAGAAGGCAGACGTGACGGCGGGGGAGCACCGCTATCTGATGACCGTCATCGCGACGGCATCCAATCCGCAGTTCACCGTCAGCCGCGTCGACATCGACCGCGGCGGACCCACCTTCACCATCGACACGCTTCGCGACCTCAAGGCCGCACGCCCCGACGCCGAGCTCTTCTTCATCACAGGAGCGGACGCGATCGCGCAGATCCTCGGATGGCGCGACCACGACGGCCTCTGGGACCTCGCCCACTTCGTCGCGGTCTCGCGGCCGGGACACGTGCTGTCCACGGAAGGACTGCCCGAGGAGGTCGTCAGCCGGCTCGAGATCCCCGCCCTGTCGATCTCGTCGACGGACTGCCGCGCACGCGTCAGGAAGGGACACCCCGTGTGGTACCTCGTCCCCGACGGCGTCGTCCAATACATTGCGAAGCACCACCTTTACCGGAGCGAGGCATGAGCACACCCGACCAGCCCGAAACTCCCCAGCTGACCCGGCGGCAGCTGCGCGAGATGCGCAACACCGCCTCGACGCCGGTGATCACCCCCGAAGAGGCCGACAAGGCCGCTCACGCCGCCGAGCCGGCCCCCGCGGTCGTCGCGCCGTTGCCGCGCGCCGCCGAGCCCGCAGACGTGCCCGAGGCGCCCCCGGCGGCAGCCGACATCGACCTCGACTCCCAGCCCGTCACCCGCCGGGCCTCGCGACGCCAGGAGCGCCTGCGCACGGCATCCGTGACCGTCGCCGACGACACGGCGACCGACGAGGGCGACGGATCCGCCGCGCCCGCCGAGGCGCACGATGCCGCGGCGGGTTCCGGTGTCGAGGCTCCCGCATCGGCGGAGGAGACCCCCGCCGTGACCCGCGAGCCCTTCGCGGAGGCGCCCGAGTCTCGCGAGACCGATGAGCAGGAGCGGCCGATCGTCGCGCCGACCTTCGGGTCGGGCCTCCTCGCCGGCGAGAACGTCGATCTGGAGCTGCCCGCGTCGTTCGATCAGCTCCTCACCCGCGGCAGCACCGCGACGGGGGCACTCTCGGCCCCCAACGCGCTCATCCTGTCGCAGACGCCCGAGACGGGCGCGCTCGTCTCGCCCATCACGGCCACCGGGGAAGTGCTGATCACCGGCACCTTCTCGCTGCCCGAGTCCTTCGGCTCGACCGGCACGCTGCCCGGCCTCGCCGACAACAAGGAGACGGATGCCGTCCTCGTCGACGGTGAGCTTCCGGCCTCGTCCTCACCCACCCCGATCGCGGCGAGTTCCGCGATCAGCACGATCAAGAGCGCAGAAGACATCATCAAGCCGCCGGCGCCGGAGAAGGGGAGCCGGCTCATGCTGGCCCTCGTCATCACCGCCGGCGCGCTCGCCCTCGCCCTGACCGGCGTGCTGATCGTCGCACTCGTGACAGGAGCCTTCCGATGACCGCCGCCGACAGCACCCGCGACCTGGTCGCGATCGCCGCGGCCGCGGCAGAGAGCAAGGGCGCCGAGGATCTCCTCGCGTTCGATGTGTCCGAGCCGCTGCCCCTCGTGGATGTGTTCCTTCTCGCGACCGGATCGAGTGAGCGTAACGTCGCGGCGATCGCCGACGCGGTGGAGGAGGCCATGCTCGAACAGGGCGTCAAGCGGCTGCGCCGCGAGGGCCGCCAGGAGTCGCGCTGGATCCTCCTGGACTTCGGCGATCTCGTCGTGCACGTCTTCCACGAGCAGGAGCGGGTGTTCTACGGTCTGGAACGGCTGTGGAAGGACTGCCCGATCGTTCCCATCGAGGTCGCGGCGCCGGCCGCCGCGGAGTGACACGTGTTCGTTGCACCCCGTGAGATGTAGTAAGGTAGAGGGGTTGCCGCGAGCGGCAGACAACTGAAGATGGGCCTGTGGCGCAGCTGGTAGCGCACCTGCATGGCATGCAGGGGGTCAGGGGTTCGAGTCCCCTCAGGTCCACCAAAAACTCCCGGTCGAACGTCGAATCATCGCCTTCCGCGCATGGTCAGCCGTTCGGATGACGGAGAGGAACGGCATGGTTGCGGCGGTCGACCTGGCATATCCGTTCGCGGGTCGCTGGCTCGTTCGCAACAGCCCGGCCGATCGGGTGCCGAGTCACGGCACGACTCTCTTCGCTACGTCCTACGCCATCGATTTCGTTCCCGTCGACGACGCGGGGCGCACGGCGCCGATCACGGCCCGTTCGCTCGTGCGCGCGGAGCCGCCGTCGCTGTTTCCCGGGTTCGGACGCCCTCTGCTGGCGCCCGTCGACGGCGTGGTCGTCGCCGCCCATGACACCGAGTCCGATCACCTCGCCCATCGCGGTCTGCCCTCGATCGCCTACGCGCTCACTCAGCGACGACGCGTCCGCGGCGGATGGGTGGCACTGGCCGGCAACCACGTCCTCATCGACCGGGACGGCGTCATCGTGGCGCTGTGCCACCTTCAGCGGGGGAGCCTCGTCGTGCGCCCAGGTCAGCGCGTGCGGACCGGCGACGTCGTCGGCCGCTGCGGCAACTCCGGCAACAGCACCGAGCCGCACCTTCACCTGCAGGCCATGGATTCTCCCGACGCCGATCGCGCTCGCGCCGTGCGCCTCCGCGTCAACGGCGCGCTTCCGCGTCGCGGGGAGGTCATCGACGCGATCGCAGGAGGGCGTGCGGAGGGGTCAGGTCGCAGCGGAAATAGCTGAATGAATGCTGTGCGCGACCATTGATCGGCGGTAGCGTCCCCTCAGTGGTCCGCAGCGACGCGCGACCCGATTCCCTCAGGGACGGAGTTCACCGATGAAGTTCTTCCAACGACTCGGCCGATCGATCATGCTCCCGGTCGCGGTGCTGCCGGTCGCCGCGATCCTCTCCGGCATCTCCTACTGGATCAGTTCTGCCGCCGGCGGCTCGAACATCGTGTCCGCCTTCCTCGGCGCCGCCGGTGGCGCCCTGCTCGACAACATGCCGCTCCTGTTCGCCGTCGGCGTCTCGATCGGCATGGCGAACAAGACGGACGGCACGTCGGCTCTCGCCGGCCTGGTCTCCTGGTTGACCATCACCACCCTCCTGGCCCCTGCGACGATGCAGAAGCTGCTCGGCATCGAAGACCTCGCGAACGTCAATCCGGCGTTCGGCAAGGTGCAGAACGTGTTCGTGGGCATCGTCGCCGGTCTGATCGGCGCCTGGTGCTACAACAGGTTCAAAGACACGAAGCTGCCCGATGCGCTCTCGTTCTTCTCCGGGAAGCGCTCGGTCGCGATCGTCACGGCCGGGCTCTCCCTGGTGGTGGCCGTGGTCCTGATGTTCGTCTGGCCCGTCGTCTACGGCGCGCTCGTCACCTTCGGCGAGTGGATCTCCACGCTCGGCCCGTTCGGCGCCGGCCTCTACGGCTTCATGAACCGGCTGCTGATTCCCACCGGCCTGCACCACGCGCTCAACTCGGTGTTCTGGTTCGACGTCGCCGGTATCAACGATCTCGTCAACTTCCTCAACGGCACCGGGACCTACGGCGTCACCGGGCAGTACATGGCGGGGTTCTTCCCGATCATGATGTTCGGTCTTCCGGGCGCCGCCCTGGCGATGTATATGACCGCCGACTCACGACGCAAGAAGGTCACCTACGGCATCATGCTCTCGGGCGCGATCGCCTCCTTCTTCGTCGGCGTCACGGAGCCGCTCGAGTTCGCCTTCATGTTCGTCGCTCCCTGGCTCTACCTCATCCATGCCGTCTTCACCGGCATCTCCGTCATGATCGCGGCGATGCTCCCGACGCGACTGGGCTTCGGCTTCTCCGCCGGATTCATCGACATGTTCTTGCAGTGGACGAATCCGATGGCAGAGAACCCGTGGATCCTCCTGCTGTTGGGCGTCGCCTGGTTCTTCATCTACTTCTTCACGTTCTACTTCCTGATCAAGCGGTTCAAGCTGAAGACTCCGGGCCGCGGCGACGAGCTCGACGAACAGGATGCCGACAACGTCGGCACGAGCCTCACGGGCTATCACGGCACGGCGGAGAAGTTCATCGCGGCGCTGGGCGGGAAGCAGAACATCATCGACGTCGACAACTGCGCGACGCGGCTGCGCATGGAGATCGCCGACACCTCTCAGGTCGACGAGCACGCGCTGAAGCGTGCGGGTGCTGCGGGCACCATCAAGCCGGGCGGGCATTCCGTGCAGGTCGTGTACGGCCTCAACGTGCAGTTCGTCAAGGATGCGATGGAAGACATCCTCAACGACCGCAACATCGAGGCCTTCCGCGGTGCGGATGCGGGCCAGACCGGCGCGGCGGCGGGCTTCGTGGGCGGCGTCGGGGGCGCGGCGGTGGCGGCGGGCGCCGCCGCCGAACAGCGACTGCGGGCGCGGACCGTGCCCGCGGCGACGCTGCAGCTGCGTCAGCCCGTCGCCGGCACCGTGCTCCCGCTGTCCGAGGTGCCCGACGCCATGTTCGCCGAGGGCACGATGGGTCCCGGTCTCGCGATCGACCCCTCGGGCGACACGATCGTGGCGCCCGCGGCAGGAACCGTCGCCTCGGTGTTCCCGACCGGCCACGCGATCGGACTGGCTCTGGCCGACGGCACCGAACTGCTGATCCACATCGGCATCGACACCGTGGACATGAAGGGCGACGGGTTCGAGACCCTCGTGAAGACGGGAGACGCCGTGAGCGCCGGCACGCCGCTCCTCCGCTTCGACGCCGACAAGATCCGCGCCGCGGGACATTCCGCGATCACACCGGTCATCGTGCTGAACAACGAGAACGCCACCGTCGAGTTCGTCTGACCGACGGCGATCCGCGCGAGGAGCGGGCGGAGAGGCCCGCTCCTCGCCGTGTCAGGAGACGGGTTCGATCAGTTCCGGACCGTTGTTGCGCACGTTGCCGACCTCGCGACCGACCTGACGCATCATCAGCCCGTCGACGAGCGCCGGAGCGGCGTCGATCGTCGCGTCGAGCAGGTCGCCGACGTTCTCGGTCGTCGGGTCGAGCCACACATCCGCGTAGTCGGCGTCGATGAACAGCGGCATCCGATCATGGATCGACCCCAGCTGACCGACCGCGCCACGCGTCATCACCGTGAAGCTCAGCATCCACCGCGTGGGATCGTCCGGAGCCTTCGCCGGATCCTTCCACCACTCGTAGAGCCCCGCGAAGAACAGCGGCTCATCACCGGCCGGGTGGATGTAGTACGGCGTCTTGACGCCGTCCTCGGTCTTCCATTCGTAGTACCCGGATGCCGGGACGATCGCGCGCCGCGCGATCAGCGCCTGACGGAAGATCGGTTTGTCCTCGACCTCCTCGGCGCGCGCGTTGATCGCCTTCGCACCGATGCCGGGATCCTTCGACCAGGAGGGCACGAGCCCCCACCGGGCGGCCTCGAGCCGTCGCGTGGGCGGCTCGGTCTTCGCCGAGTCGAGGACGATCGCGACACGATCGGTGGGTGCGACGTTGTACGAGGGCGCCGGCAGATCGTCACCGATCACGTCCACCCGGAGGACGCCGACCAGCTCGGACCCGGAACTGCCCACGACGAAACGACCGCACATGCGGCCAGCCTACGCGGGGCCTCCGACGCCGTCGGCGTCGAGCACGCCGATCTCCGCGAGACGATCCAGAAGCGCGGCGCCGTCGTCACCCGTCACCCACGGCACCGCCGCGGCCGAGTGATCGTCGACGGCGGTCCGGCCTCCGGCGAGGACCGCCTCGGCGGAGGACAGCCGGCGGATCGCCACCGCCCGCACACGCTCGGGGTTCTCGCTCGTGAAGGCCGTGTACAGCGCGTCGTCGTGCTGGCCGTCGTCACCGATGAGCACCCAGGACACCTGCGGGAACTCCCGGGCGAGGCGCCGCAGGTTCTCCTCTTTGTGGGCGCGACCGCTGCGGAACCACCGGTCGTGCGTGGGCCCCCAGTCCGTCAGCAGCAGCGCACCCGGCGGGAAGAGGTGTCGTCGCAGGAAGCGCTGCAGGGTGGGCGCGACGTTCCATGCGCCGGTGGACAGGTAGACGACCGGAGCCCCGGGGCTCTCGCGCACCAGGCGTTCGAGGAGCACCGCCATGCCGGGCACCGGCTGACGGGCGTGCTCGTCCAGGACGAAGGAGTTCCACGCCGCGACGAGAGGACGGGGCAGGGCGGTGACCATCACGGTGTCGTCGACGTCGGAGATGACGCCGAAGCGCACGTCGGCGCCGACGACGAACACGCGCGTCTCGAAGGGCTCGGAGCCTTCGACGGTCATCGTCAGGGGTTGCCATCCCGGTTGGAGACGCGCGGGCAGCACGGTGTCGACCACGCCGCCGCGGTCGGCCACGACGTCATGGCTCACACCGTCGATCGTGACCGTCACGTGGGCGTATCCGACGGGCACCGCCGCGAAGCTCCGCCAGCCGCGCACGCCGATGTCTTCGCCGCGATGACGCGTGCGGCGGCGTGTGCGCACGGGCGGCACGATGAGCACCCGGCCCAGCACCCGCACCCAGTCCTCGCCGCCGTAACCCGGGTAGGCGGACACGCTCGGCCGCAGCCCGCGGGCGCGGGAGCGACGCTCGCGCCAGGCGTGGAATCTGTACTCCAGACGAGCGATCCAGAGCACCTTGACACGCGGTGCGGGTTCGGCGTGCATCGCTTCAGTCTTTCATGTCCTCGGTCGGACGGGTGTCCGCGTCGTCGAGGCGCATGTGCCGCGCCTCCCGCGCGACGATCACGCGCTTGGCGATGTACGCGAGCACGAGGAAGACGGCGATGACGGCCACGAAGAGGTATCCGGCGACGTGCAGCCGGTCGGCGAGTTCGCGGTAGGTGCCCGCCGCCGCCGCCGCGACGCTGATGTACGCCACCGCCCAGACGGTACAGGCCGGCGCGGTCCACGCCAGGAAGCGGCGGTAGGAGAAGCCGCTCATCCCGACCGTGAGCGGCACGAGCGAGTGCAGCACCGGCAGGAAGCGGGACAGGAAGATGGCGGGGCCGCCGCGGCGACGCAGGTAGAGCTCCGCGCGGGTCCAGTTGTCCTCGCCGATGCGACGCCCCAGCCGCGAGAAGCGGATGCGCGGGCCGAGCCACCGACCCAGCCAGAAGCCGATGCTCTCGCCCACCAGCGCCCCGACGACCACGACGACCATCAGCACCGCGGCCTCCGCGACCGACCCGACCGCCGTCGCGGCGACGATGACGACGGTGTCGCCGGGGACGATCAGTCCGACGAGGACGCTCGTCTCCAGCAGGATGGCGATCCCGGCGAGAACCGTGCGCAGCACGGGGTCGACATTCTGCACGGCATCGAGCAGCCACGAGAGGAACTCGTTCACGCGACCAGCCTATGCGGCACCGGGGTGTGCGTATGCCGCGCGGCGGGTCCCGGTCGGCGCGGCGGCGTGCGTCTAGCCTGGGAGGATGCCCGCGCGCCTCGTCGCACATCCGCTCGCCTGGACCGATCCCGCGGCACTGTTCCGCGGCGGTCTCGGCGACCACGAGCACGCGTTCTGGCTGGATGCCGGGCCGCACGCGACGACCGGGTACAGCTGGATGGGCGTCGGCGTCCCCGACGAGATCGGTCCTTCCGACGTCGTGCTGGCAGCGGACGGCGGCGCGGGAGATCCCGTCCCGCCGGGACCGTTCCGCGGCGGGTGGGTCGGATGGTCGGGCTTCGATGCCGCCGCACGGGCGGCGGGGGCACCGGCCACCGTCGACGACCGGGACGGACCGCAGGAGGCGTGGCTGCGCGTGCGCTGGTTCGTCACCGTCGACCACGCCGCGCGCGCGATGTGGCTGGTCGCCGAGCCGGCGGAGCTGGCCGCGGCGCTCGCGCTCCTCGACGCCCCGCGGCGCCACGACGCGCCGCCGCCGACGGATGCCGGGGGCGGCATCGCCACGGCATCCGCTCGCCAGCGACCCTCGGAGTACCGCGCGCTGATCGAACGCTGCCGGGCGGCGATCCGCGCGGGGGACGCCTACCAGCTGTGCCTGACGACGCGCTTCGACGTCGCCGCATCCGACCCGCTCGACCCCGTCGACACCTATCTGCGCCTTCGCGCGGCCCTGCCCGCGCACCACGGCGGCATCATCCGCAGCGGTGCGTTCGCCCTGCTCAGCGCGAGTCCCGAACGCTTCCTCGAGGTGGCCGACGGTATGGTCCGCACGCGCCCGATCAAGGGGACGCGTCCGCGCGGCGGCGACAGCGCCGAGGACGCGGCCCTTGCCCGCGAGCTGGCGGAGAGCGTCAAGGAGCGCGCGGAGAACGTGATGATCGTCGACCTCATGCGCAACGACCTCCAGCGCGTGTGCACACCCGGCACCGTGAGCGCGGAACGCCTGCTCGAGGTGGAGTCGTACTCGGCGGTGCACCAGTTGGTCAGCACCGTCGCGGGACGGCTCAGGCCGGGGACGACGTGGGCGCAGCTGCTTGCGGCGACCTTTCCCGCCGGCAGCATGACCGGGGCGCCGAAGCTGTCGGCGATGCGGATCCTGCACGGGCTCGAGACCGGAGCGCGCGGACTCTACTCCGGCTGCTTCGGTTGGGTCGGCGACGACGGACGCGCCGATCTCGCGATGACCATCCGCTCGATCGTGCTGCATCCGGGAGGCGCCTACGTGGGGGCCGGGGGCGGCATCACCTGGCTCTCCGACCCCGATGCCGAGGTGGCCGAGGTGGGCGTCAAGGCCCGGGGTCCGCTCGGTGCGCTCGGCGCCGCCCTCCCGCCGGGATGGTAGGGCGGGTCCGCTAACCTGGAAGCACGCCTCTCGCGCGTTCCCCAGCTTTCAGATTGGTCTTCCCCTTCCCATGAGCAGCCCCACAGACATCGCCACCGCCGCCGAGAACGGACCGTACGACGTGCACGCCGTGCAGGAGAAGTGGCAGCGCATCTGGGCCGAGAAGGACCCGTTCCGCGCCGGCGGCGACGACGACACGCGCCCCCGCAAGTACGTGCTCGCGATGTTCCCCTACCCCTCGGGCGATCTGCACATGGGTCACGCGGAGAACTACCTGTACTCCGACATCGTCGCGCGCTTCTGGCGGCACCGCGGCTACAACGTGCTCAACCCCATCGGCTGGGACAGCTTCGGCCTGCCCGCCGAGAACGCCGCCATCAAGCGCGGTGTCGAGCCGCGCGGCTGGACCTACGGCAACATCGCCCAGCAGCGCTCGAGCATGCAGCAGTACGGCGTCTCGTTCGACTGGTCACGCGTGCTGCACACCTCCGACCCCGAGTACTACCGCTGGAACCAGTGGCTGTTCCAGCGCCTGTACGAGAAGGGGCTCGCGTACCGCAAGGACGCGCTGGTCAACTGGGACCCGGTGGACCAGACGGTGCTGGCGAACGAGCAGGTGCTGCCCGACGGCACGTCCGAGCGCAGCGGCGCCGTCGTGGTGAAGAAGAAGCTCACGCAGTGGTTCTTCCGCATCACCGAATACGCCGACCGTCTGCTCGACGACCTCAACCAGCTCGAGGGCTTCTGGCCGCACAAGGTGCTGCAGATGCAGCGCAACTGGATCGGCCGCTCCGTCGGCGCCGACATCGACTTCGAGATCGAGGGTCGCACCGAGAAGATCACGGTGTTCTCGACGCGCCCCGACACCCTCTACGGCGCCACCTTCATGGTCGTCGCCCCCGACTCCGACCTGGCCGCGGAGCTGGTGGCCTCGGCATCCCCGGAGGCGCGCATGCGCTTCCAGGACTACCTCGACACCGTGCAGAAGACGAGCGAGATCGACCGGCAGACGGCCGACCGCCCGAAGACCGGCGTCTTCCTGGAGCGGTATGCGATCAACCCGGTCACGGGGGAGCGGCTGCCCATCTGGGCCGCCGACTACGTGCTCGCCGGCTACGGCCACGGCGCCGTCATGGCGGTGCCCGCCCACGACCAGCGCGACCTCGACTTCGCGCGCGCGTTCGACCTGCCCGTGAAGGTGGTCGTCGACACGACGGCGCCGGTCACCGGCGCGATCCCCGTCATCGAGCTGGATGCCGAGGGCGTGCCGATCGATCCCGGCGCCCCGGGCCTGGACGAGATCGATCCCGCCGTGACGGGCGTGGCGCTCACGGGCGACGGCCGGATGATGAACTCCGGCCCGCTCGACGGACTGAGCAAGCGCAACGCCATCGCCCGGGCCATCGAGCAGCTCGAGGCCGCCGGCACCGGTCGCGCCGCGAAGACCTATCGCCTCCGCGACTGGCTCATCTCGCGTCAGCGCTACTGGGGCACGCCGATCCCGATGGTGCACACCGCCGACGGTCGCATCGTCCCGGTGCCGGACGATCAGCTCCCCGTCGAGCTCCCGGCGATGGAGGGTCTGGATCTCACGCCCAAGGGCTCCTCGCCCCTCGGCGCGGCGACCGGCTGGGTCGAGACCGTCGACCCCGAGACGGGCGAGCCGGCCCTCCGCGACCCCGACACGATGGACACGTTCGTCGACAGCTCGTGGTACTTCCTGCGCTTCCTGTCGCCGGGGGACGCCGCACGGGCGTTCTCGTCGAAGGAAGCCGACCGCTGGGGTCCGGTGGACTTCTACATCGGCGGCGTGGAGCACGCGATCCTCCACCTCCTGTATGCCCGCTTCATCACGAAGGCGCTGTTCGACATGGGCCTGGTGGAGTTCACCGAGCCCTTCTCGAACCTCATCAACCAGGGCATGGTCATCCTCGACGGCGCCAAGATGAGCAAGAGCAAGGGCAACCTCGTGCTCTTCCAGGACGAGCTCAACGCCCACGGCGCCGACGCGCTGCGCGTCGCGCTCGCCTTCGCGGGCCCCGTGGAGGACGACAAGGACTGGAGCGACGTCTCGACCACCGGCGCCGCCAAGTTCCTCGCCCGCGCCTGGCGCATCGCGCACGACGTGTCGAGCGCCCCGGACGTCGTGTGGGCTGAGGGCGACACGGCCCTGCGCCGCGTGACCCACCGCCTGTGGGCGGATGCCCCGGCGCTGATCGAGCAGACCAAGTTCAACGTCGTCGTCGCCCGCCTCATGGAGCTCGTCAACGCGACGCGCAAGACGATCGACGGCCCCGCGGGCCCCTCCGATCCGGCCGTGCGCGAAGCCGCCGAGGCCGTGGCGATGATCCTCGACCTGTTCGCCCCGCACACGGCGGAGGAGATGTGGGAGCAGCTCGGGTACGAGCCGTTCGTGGGTCTCGCGACGTGGCGCCAGGCCGACCCCACCCTCCTGGTCGAGGAGTCGGTGACCGCGGTCGTCCAGATCGACGGCAAGGTGCGCGGCACCCTGACGGTGCCCGCACGCATCTCGTCCGACGAGCTCGAGGCGCTCGCGCGCGCGGACGAGAAGGTCGTGCGCTCCCTCGCCGGCCGCGAGATCGCCCGGGTCGTCGTGCGCGCGCCGAAGGTCGTCAGCTTCACGACGGCCTGACCCCGCGAGGGGAGGAGCCCCTCCTCCCCAGGACGCTCACCCTGGCGGCTCTCCACGAACAGCCGCCGGAAGGGGTCGTCCCCGCGCTGAGGGTGTGAGCGTGGGCGGGTGAGTTCTCCCGAGAAGATGGCCGCGGCATCCGCCGACGCCGCCCTGGCCCGTGTGCGGCGACGCCGCCTCGGCACCGGCGCGGCGATCGTGCTGGTGCTCGCGATCGCGGCGATCGCGGTCGTCATCGGGTTGGTGCGCTCGGCCGCGGCGCCCGCCGCCTCGGTTCCCGTGGCGGTTGCGGATCCCACGCCGCCGCCCGTGTACGTGCACGTGTCCGGCGCGGTGGCTCACCCCGGGCTGTACCGGCTCGACGACGGCGCGCGGGTGGTCGACGTCGTGGCCGCCGCCGGCGGACTGGCCGACGACGCGGATGCCGCGGCCATCAACCTCGCGCGCCCGCTGAGCGACGGCGAGCAACTGCACGTCCCGCGCGTGGGGGAGAGCGCGCCACCGGCCGCCGCCGCGACCGGGGAGGGACGGGTGAACCTGAACACCGCCGATGCCACCGCTCTCGACGCGCTGCCCCGCGTCGGCCCGGCGATCGCGGAGCGCATCATCGCGTGGCGCACCGAGAACGGACGGTTCACGAGCGTCGACGACCTGCTCTCGGTGCCCGGGATCGGCGAGAAGATGCTGGCGGGGTTGCGCGATCGGGTGACGGTGTGAGGGTCGGCCCGCGGACGGAGCGAGCGATCGGCGGACGCCGCCTCCGGCGACGCGACGCCCGGCTGGTCCCGGTCGCGGCCGCCGCGTGGCTCGTCGCGGGCCTGCTGACCGCCCACGCCGAGGTCTCCGGCGTCGTCGCGACGGCGCTGTGGGCGGCATCCGCGGCCGCACTGCTCTGCGCGGTGCGCCGCGGCCGTGCGGCGCCCGCGTGCGCACTGATCGCGGTCGCCCTCGCCGCGAGCGGCGCGGTGGCGATGCAGGTCGCCGCAGCCCAGCCGACACGCGCGGTCGTCGCCGCCGCCGACACGACCGGCGGCCGCGCCCTGTCGGTGATGGCGACCGCGGTCGGCAAGATCGAGCGCAGCGCGACCGGGTGGCGCTTCGACGCGATCCTGGAGCGGCTCGAGTACGGCGACACCGTGATCTCCGCGGCGGCGCCCGTCCTCGTGCGGACGACCGAGGTGCCCACCGGCCTCGACCTCGGCGCGCGGGTGCGACTGCGGGGCACGGGCTGGCGACCGGAGGCGGGCGACCGGGCGGTGCTGGTCATCGACGCCGCGTCCGTGCCCACGCTGCTGTCGGGGCCGACAGGAGCGCTGTCCGTCGCGTCGGGGCTCCGCCGCGGCCTCGCCGAGGTCACGGCCGGACTGGCCGATCCGGGGCGTGGACTCATCGCAGGACTCGCCGTCGGCGACACCTCCACCGTCGACCCGGGGCTGGACACCGCGATGAAGGCGTCATCGCTCTCGCACCTGACTGCCGTCAGCGGCGCGAACTGCGCGCTGGTCGTGGGGATGGCGTTCGGGGGCGCCGCCGTCTGCGGCGCCCGTCGCGGCATCCGGGTCGGGGCGGGCCTCGCCGCACTGGTGGCGTTCGTCGTGCTCGTCTCGCCCGAGCCGAGCGTCGTCCGCGCCGCGACCATGGCTGCGGTGGCGATGCTCTGCGTGCTCCTCGGACGCACCGGCGCGGGACTGTCTCTGCTCGCCGTCTCGGTCGCGGTGCTCGTCATCATGGATCCGTGGCTGGCACGCTCGCTCGGCTTCGCCCTGTCCGTCACGGCGACGGCCGCTCTGCTGGTCGTGGCCGGCCCGCTGGCAGACGGGTTGGCGCGGTGGATGCCGCATCCCCTCGCCCTGGCCCTGTCGGTGCCGCTGGCCGCGCAGCTCGCCTGCGCCCCGCTCATCGTGCTCATCTCGCCGCAGGTATCGCTCTACGGGGTGCTCGCGAACGTCCTCGCCGCACCGGCCGCTCCGCTCGGCACGGTCCTCGGCCTCGCCGCGTGCGTGTGCGCCGGCATCCCCGCCCTCGGAGCGGGGATGGCCGTGCTCGCCTGGCTTCCCGCGGCCTGGATCGCCGCGACGGCCACCGTCGTCGCGCAGCTTCCGGGCAGCGCCGTGTGGTGGCCGCAGGGTCCGGTCGGGCTCCTCGCCCTCGCCGTGGTGGTCCTCGCGGTCGGGCTCCTTCTCGTGCGGACGCGCCGGGTCTGGCGCATCGCCTCGCTGCTCGTGCTGGCGGTCACCGCCGCGGTGGCGCTGGGCGTGGGACCGGTCGCGGAGATCGGGGAGCGCGCCCGGATCCCGTCGGACTGGACGATCGCGGCGTGCGATGTCGGTCAGGGCGACGCGCTCGTCGTGCGGTCGACGGCGCACGTGGCGCTGGTCGACACCGGTCCCGACCCGGCAGCGCTGGAGCGCTGTCTGCGCACGCTCGGCGTCGACCGCATAGAGCTGCTCGTGCTGACCCATTTCGACCACGACCACGACGGCGGCGTCGCGGCCGTCGTGGGCCGCGTCGACGTCGTCGTGCACGGACCGGCCGGAACCCCCGACGACGAGCGCACGCTCCGACGTCTCGCCGAGGGCGGAGCCCGACCGGTCCGTGCCACCGCGGGGATGACCGGCCTGCTGGGAGACGCGCGGTGGCGCGTGCGGGGGCCGGAGAGCAACGCGGTGGCGGGCAACGACGCCAGCGTGGTCATCGAGGTCACCGGTCCCGCGGTCCCCACGACGCTGATGCTCGGCGATCTCTCGGCGGACGGGCAGCGTCGTCTGGCCGCGAGTGCACCGCTGCTGACGTCCTACGCCGTGGTCAAGGTCTCCCACCACGGCAGCGCGGATCAGGATGCCCGGTTCTACGCCCGCCTGCGCCCGGCTCTCGCGATCGTCTCGGTCGGCGCGAACACGTACGGGCATCCGCGCGCGGAGACCCTCACGATGCTCTCGGGGCTGGGCGCACGCATCGACCGCACCGACGCCGAGGGCCTCATCGTCCTGTGGAGCGAGGAGTCGGCCCTCCGCGTCTGGCGCGAGAGGTCTCCGCCGTGACGGCGGCGGCCCGCGACCACGCGGCGGGGCGACGCGACGTCGGACGGCGTCGATAGGCTGGAGGCATGCCACCCGCCGCCCGTCGTCCCGCCGCGCGCGGGGGTTCCCGCACCGCGTCGGCGATCCCTCAGATCTCCTGGCGCAGCCCCCAGCCGGCGCCGATCGTGCTCGTCTCGGGGCCGGAGGACGTCTGCGCGGAGCGGGCGACCGCCGGCATCCGCGATTTCCTGCGCGCCGAGGACGCGAGCCTCGAGGTCTCCGACCTCCGCGCCGACGACTACACCTCCGGCAGTCTGCTGACACTGACCTCGCCGTCGTTGTTCGGCGAGCCGCGTCTCGTGCGGGTCGGTGGCGTGGAGAAGTGCTCCGACGCCTTCCTCACGGAGGCACTCGCCTACATCGAGGCCCCGCAAGACGGCGCCACCGTCGTCCTGCGCCACACCGGATCGAGCGTCCGCGGCAAGAAGCTGCTCGATGCGATCCGCTCCGGCACGGGCGGGGGAGTGGAGATCGCCTGCCCCGCGGTCAAGCGCGATTCCGACCGGTTCGACTTCGCCGCCGGTGAGTTCCAGACCGCGCGCAAGAAGATCGCTCCGATCGCCCTGCGCGCCCTCGTCGGCGCCTTCTCCGACGATCTCACCGAACTGGCCGCCGCCTGCCAGCAGCTCATCTCCGACGTGCCCGGTGACATCACCGAACAGGTCGTCGAGCGCTACTACGGCGGCCGCGTCGAGACGTCGGCGTTCACCGTCGCCGACACCGCGATCGCCGGCCGCTACGGCGAGGCGCTCGTGGCCCTGCGCCACGCGCTCGCGAGCGGAGCCGACCCGGTGCCGCTGGTGGCCGCGATCGCCTCGAAGCTGCGGACGATGGCGCGGGTCGCCGGCCTGCGCGAGTCGTCGGCATCCATCGCCGCACGCCTCGGGATGAAGGACTGGCAGGTCGACCGCGCCCGCCGCGACCTGACCGGCTGGAACGAGACCAGCCTGGGGCGCGCCATCCAGGCGGCGGCGCGCGCGGATGCCGAGGTCAAGGGCGCCTCGCGCGACCCCGTGTTCGCGGTCGAGCGCCTGATCACGATCATCGCGACGCGCGCCCCCTACGGCGCCTGACCCGGACACGACGAAGGCCCGCCCCGGATGCGGGACGGGCCTTCGTGCGACGGGATGCGGCTCAGAGAGCGGCGACCTGCTTCGCGATCGACGACTTGCGGTTCGCGGCCTGGTTCTCGTGGATGACGCCCTTGCTCACGGCCTTGTCGAGCTTCTTCGACGCCTTGGCGAGAGCCTTCTCGGCGGCGGCCTTGTCGCCGGCGGCGATGGCCTCGCGGGTGCGACGCACCTCGGTCTTCAGCTCGCTCTTGACGGCCTTGTTGCGCTCGCGCGCCTTCTCGTTGGTCTTGTTGCGCTTGATCTGCGACTTGATGTTCGCCACGTTCGACGGCTCTTTCGTTCGGTTTTCGATGGATGTGCCGGGGTAGCGGTAGAGGGACGCCTCCGGCGGCGTGCGGGGTGGGACCCACACGCAAGCCAATCACCGAGTCTATCAGGTTGCCGCGTGGCGACCCCGCAATGCGCCGCGCACCCGCGCGCGTGGGGCATGATCGTATCGACCGGGCCCGATCCGGCCGATCCGACGGAGCACCGACGAAGGAGCCTCCCGTGAGCGCAGGGTCCCCCCAGAACGCCCCGACCGCCCCGACCTCCGGCCGCCGCGCGGGCGCGGGCTGGTTCGCACTGTTCACCCTCGCGTGGCTCGCGATCTGGACCGCGCAGCTCACCCCGCTCCAACTCCTCATCCCGCTGCAGCTGGACACCCCGGGTGATGCCGACGGCTGGATCTCCGGGGTCGTCTCCTCCGGCCTGGTGCTCGCGGCGGGAGGCCTCGCCGGGGTCATCGCCGGTCCGCTGGCCGGGGGCATGAGCGATCGGACGCGCGGCAGGTTCGGGCGCCGGCGCCCGTGGGCACTGGGCGGTGTGCTCCTCGGGGCGGGGTCGCTGGTCGCGATCGCCTTCGCGACCGGGCCCCTCGGCGTCGGGGTCGCATGGGTGGGGGTGTCGGTCGGCGTCGCCGTCGCCTCCGCCGCCTTCACCGCCATGATCGCCGACCAGCTGTCGGCTCAGCGGGGCACCGCCTCGGCGGCGATCTCCTCTTCGCAGGCGCTCGGCATCGTGGTCGGCGTCGGCGTCGTCGTGCTGCTCGGACTCGGCGTGGTCGCGGGCTACCTCATGCTCGGCGCCATCCTGCTCTTCGCCGGAGGAGCGGGCGCGCTGCTGCTGCCCGACCCGCCCGCACCGGCGGCGTCGGCGACCGCGCGCACGCGCCGCGCGCTGTCGGCCCGGTTCGCCGCCTTCCGTGATCGAGACTTCGCGTGGATGCTGTGGGGCCGCCTCGTGGCCAACATCGGCAACGCACTCGGCACGGGGCTGCTGCTCTTCTTCCTGCTGTACGGCCTCCACCGCGACCCGGCCGCCGCTCAAGACGAGCTCCTGCTGCTGATCGTCGTGTACACGGTGTTCGTCGTGCTCGCCTCGGTGCTCGCCGGGGCGGTGTCGGATCGCACCGGCAACAGACGAGGGCTGACGGTCGGCGCCGCGCTCGTGCAGGGCGGCGCGGCACTCCTGCTCGCGGTGTTCCCGTCGTTCGAGATGTCGCTCGTGGCGGCCGGTCTGCTCGGCGTCGGCTACGGCGCGTACATGTCGGTGGGTCTCGCCCTCGGCACCGACCTGCTCCCGTTCGCGGAGGACAGTGCGCGCGATCTCGGCTTCGTCAACGTGGCCGCGAGCCTCGGTCAGCTCCTCGGGCCGCTCATCGGCGCGGGACTCGTCGCGGCGGTGGGCGGATTCTGGCTGCTGTTCCTGGGCTCCGCCGTGATGTCGGTGGTGGGCGGCCTCATGACCTTGATGGTGCGGGCTCCCCGGCGTCATCCATCGTCGCCAGCGCCAGATCGAGCACGGCGTTGAAGACGCGCGGGCGCATCGCGGTGACCAGGTGCGACGTGCGCGGCACGACGATCAGTTCCGCGCCGGGCACGAGAGAGGCGAAGAGCCGCTCGTTGACGCGCAGCTGATCGAACTGCCCGTTGACGAACCACGTGGGCACGTCGATCCGGCGCAGGGCGGCCAGCAGATCCAGCACCGACAGGCTCCGCAGCGCGATGTCCTGCGCGTCGTAGGCGTAGCCGCCGGCGCCGAAGTCGGCACGGGTCTCCGAGGGCAGTGTGCGATCGAGAACCCATTCGGCGATGGGAGCGCCCCGCCCCGGGAGACGGTCGAAGCCGCGCGCGAGCGTCCGGTAGGTCTGCAGCGCGAGTCCGCGCGGGATGGCCGTGCACGAGGCCGCCACGAAGGCGTCGAGCGGGGGGCGCGTCTCATCGCCGGCGTACGCGATCGAGAGCAGTCCGCCCATCGAATGCCCGACGAGCAGCACGCGACCCTGCCCGGCCGCCGCGCGGACGGCGGTGTCGATCGTCGCGAAGGCGCCGTCGAGGGTGAACTCCTCGGCCATCCGCGTGCCGTGACCGGGGAGATCGAGGGCGACCGCGGATACCCCGCGGTCCTCGAGATGCTCCACCTGCGCGCGCCACATCGTGGCGGACGTGCGGATGCCGTGCACCATCACCACGGTCGTCCTCACCCGGCCAGCCTAAACGGTGGCCACGCACGCCGACGGCCCCGGACACCCGCCGAAGCGGGGCCGGGGCCGCCGGGACGCGCGGATCAGCCGACGACGCGGCGGCGGCGTGTCGTCATCGCGAGCATCATGCCCGCTGCGAGCAGGAACGCACCGCCGAGCGCGAGGCCCCAGGGGAGCTCGGCGCCCGTCGTGGCGAGCACGCCCTCACCCACCACCTCCAGCGGCAGGTTCAACACGACGCGACCGTCGGCGCCCAGCACGATGAGGTGGTGCGTGCCGGTCTCGAGCGTCCGCGGCACGGCCACCGTGAAGGTGACCCGTCCGCTCGCGTCCGCGGCGGGGATGCCGGTGATCACGATGGGCTGGCTGTTCAGCGTCGCCGCGACCTGCTCTCCGGCGCCGAGACCGGTGAGGGTCACGGTGAAGGACGAGCCGCGCTCGATGCGACCGCCGGCGGCGAGGCCGGTCGTCGACACGCCCACGCCCGATCCGCCCGTCGACGGCGCCGTCGTCGTCGGAGACGGCGACGGCGAGCCGGTCGGCGACGCGGTGGGCGAGCCGGTCGGAGTGCCCGTCGGCGACGGCTCCGGTGTCGGCGTGCCGGTCACGAGCTTCGCCCGGCCGAGCGCCGACGGGGCGATCGGGTCGACCGCCGCGGCGTACGCGAGCGTAGCCGCCAGGTCGACCTGGCCGGTGTCGGTGCGATCCGTCCCCTGCGCGAAGGGCGCGAAGCCGTCACCGCCGTTGGCGAGGAACGAGTTCGTCACCACCGTGAAGGTGTCGGTGTCGGTGATCTTCGTGCCGTTCAGCGACATCGAGACGATGTGCCCCGACCGCGATGCGCTCTGACCGGCCGGCGGCGCGTCCTCCGTGTACTCGTAGGAGAAGCCCTGCGAGACGCCGAGGTGCAGCTTCGGGCGGTCACCCGTCGCCTGCCACTGCCGCGTGAGGATGTCCTTGAGCTGGGCACCCGTGAGCGTCACCGTCACGAGCGTGTTCGCGAAGGGCTGCACGTCGGCGAGCTGCTTGTAGGTCACCGTGCCGTCGCCGACGTAGGTGAGGTCCGCGCGCAGCCCGCCCGGGTTCATGAGCGCGATCTGCGCCTTCTTCCCCGCGTACGCCGGGTTCGTGCTGGTCGCCCACAGGTAGACGTCGGCGACGGTGTTGCCCATCGTCGACTCCACTCCACGGTCGGAGCCCTTCGTCCCGCCGCGCAGGATGTCGCCCGTGATCGTGCCCACGGGCTGCGCTCCGATGGTGTTGGCCTGGTCGCTGAATCCCTTGACGAGTGCCGCGACCTCGGCATCCGGGGTGAACGGCGTGCTGGCGAAGGTCGTGATCGTCGGGGAGATCGACACGAGCTCGTCGGCGCGCTTGTCGTACGTCACGGTCAGCTGACCCAGCGCCTTGCCGTACTCCGAGGCCTGGATGACCGGACGAAGCCCGCCCGTCGATGCCACCTGCACCTCGCACGCGTACGTCTGGTGCGTGTGCGCCGAGACGATGGCGTCGATGTGGGCGGATGCGCCGCGGATCAGGGTGCCGAAGGCCGAGGGGTCCGTGGCGACCGCCTCGCACTGGTTCGACACCGACGATCCGGAGTGCGTCAGCAGCACCGTCACGTCGGCGAGGTCGCCGTCTGCGATCTCGTCCGCCACCCGGTTCGCGGCCTCCAGCTGGTCGCCGAAGTCGAGGTCCGCGATACCGGCGGGGTCGACCATCGTGGCGGTGTCGGTGGTGACGGTGCCGATGAAGGCGACACGCACGCCGTCGATCGTCTTGATCGCGTACTCGGCCAGCGCGGGCGTCTTCGTGCCCTTCAGGTAGACGTTCGCCCCGAGGGCGTAAGGCGCACCCGCCGCGATCTGCTCCGGCGTCGCGCCCGACGGATCGACGTTGCCGCCGAATCGCGGGATGACACGGTCCCTGAGGTCGGCGAAGCCACGGTCGAACTCGTGGTTGCCGACCGCCGAGACCTCGAGCCCGGAGGCCTTCAGCGCATCGATCGTCGGGGAGTCCTGCTGGATCAGCGAGGTGAACGTCGACGCACCGATGTTGTCTCCCGCAGACACGAGAACCGTGTTCGGGTTCTGCGCCTTCTTCGTCGCGACCGCACCGGCGAGCACGGCCGCGCCGGCCTCGCCCTGGGTGCCGGCCTCGATGCGTCCGTGGAAGTCGTTGATCGTGAGGATGTCGATCGTCGTCGGCGCTCCGGCGCCCGCGGACAGCCCGACCTTCAACGGATCGTGGTCGCTCGAGCGATAGGGCCCCTCCTGCCAGAACAGCGTGCCGTGGTTGTTGTAGCGGCTGTACTCGAGCGCCACCGACTCACCGGAGTTGATGTTCCAGACGTCGCCGCCGGTCACGCGCTTCCACGCGGCCTCGTTGAGGAGCACGTGGTCGAGCGAACCGGAGAGACCGTCGAAGGAGTAGGTCGAGCGACCCAGCTCCAGCCCCGACTCGGCATCCGTGTACCCGGCGTCGTAGAGGACCTTCAGCGGGTCCTCCTGGGTGTAGGAGTTGAAGTCGCCGACGAGGACGGCGGCGTCTCCGGTGCTCGTGAGCGACGTCACCCAGTCGCGCAGCGCGGTCGCCTGCGCGACGCGCGCCGGGTTCCAGGCGCCCTGGCCGTCCTTCTGGTCGGCCTGCGCGCCCGACGCGCCGGACGAGCCCTTCGACTTGAAGTGGTTCACGACGAACAGGAACGGCTCGCCGCCCGCGACCGGTGCGAACTTCTGCGCGATCGGCTCACGGGCGTTGTCGAACGCCTGGCCGGAGCCCGACAGCGTTCCCAGCGCGAGCGCGTCGCCCACCCGCTCCACACGAGCGGGCTGGTAGATGATCGCGTTGCGGATGACGTCCTGCTCGGACGCGTCGGGCAGCTGCGCGGATGCCGGCACGTATGCCCACTTCGAGGAGCCCGCCGCGGTGTTGAGTGCGTCGACGAGCGTGGAGACCGCCGTGTCGGGCGTGCTCGGCGTGGTCTTCGCCGAGTTCTCGATCTCCATCAGACCCACGACCGACGCGTCCAGGGTGTTGATCGCCGAGACGATCTTGGACTGCTGGCGCGCGAGGTCGGCAGCACCCCAGGCGCCACGCAGGTCGCACCCGGTGCGGACGTTGGTGCCGACGCCGGCGCGATCGGTGTACGGCTGGCACGCCGCGTTCGACGAGCCCAGCGTGGTGAAGTAGTTGAGCACGTTGAACGAGCCGACGCTGAGGTCGCCGCCGACGGAGGCCGGCGCCGCCGTGCGCGGATTGCTGAACGTGGCCTGACCCTGCGTGACACCGTCACCGGGCAGGAACGATGCCGGGTTCAGCTTCCACGCGTTGTTGCGGTAGTCGAGGACGAACGAGCCGGTGAGGGTGGCGGTGCCGCCCACGACGACCGGGTGGTCGACGGAGACGTAGGCCGGGGTCAGGTCGCCGTTGAGGAGCGCTCCGGTGCCGCTGTTCGCACGCGCGGCGTAGTCGAGCGATCCGCCGTCGTCGAGGACGACGCCGCGCGCGAGGTTGTCGGCCGCGACGGCCTCCGCCTCGGCGGAGCCGGGGCGCGCGACGTCGGTGGGCTGGCGCAGCACGCCCGTTCCGGCGGCGAGACCGACCTCGCCGTAGCGGTTCGTGTTGTTCGTGTTGGTGACCGTGAAGGTGCTCGAGACGGTGACGAGCATCGACTCGAGGCTCTCACGCTGCGCGATCGACGTCGGCCAGCTCGTGAGCGTGACCGGCACCGGCTTCGCGGCATCCGCGATCTTCGTCGTCTTGCCGGCCTCGACGCTCAGCTGGGTGAGTCCGTTGAACTCGCCCGCCGTCCCCGTCACCCGCACGGTGTCGCCGAGCGCGACCTCGCTCGCGACGGACGCGGTCCTGGTGTACACGAAGACGGCGTCGGATGCGGTGTGGCTGCCCAGATCGATCGCACCGCCGGTGCCGGGCGTCTGGATGACGTAGCCGTTGTAGCCGCCCACCGGGTAGTGCGCGGTGACGACGCCCTCCGTGGTGACGGTCTGGCCGTTGAGGGGCGTGGCGTCGCCCGTGCCCTGGATCGCGGCGATGGGAGTCACGGTGTCGGTGCCGGGAGCCGTGGACGTCGGGCTCGGGCTCGGTGATGCCGTCGGCGAGGCGGTCGGCGAGGGCGACGGGACGTTACCGGCCGCGTTCTGCGGCGTGGGGTCGGCCGCCACGAAGTCGGCGCCGTTGACGGCGGTGTTCGTGTGGGCGGCGTCGCGCGTGATGCTCGTCGCGTTCGTCGTCGCGGGGGCGGGCGATCCGCCGGCGGCGGGCGCGGCGGCCGAGCCCCAGGCGACGTAGTCGACGACATCGGCATCCGTCGGGCCCGTGATCGCGGCCGCGCTCGACACGAGTGCGACCTTGCCGGTGGTGCCGCTCATGGCCAGGTCGCCGATCGCGTCCGGCGTGGGCAGGGCGGTCGTGCCGCCGGCACCGATCTTCTCCTGCACGAGGAAGGTCGATCCCGCCGGGATCGATCCGGAGAGGGTGTTCTTGGTCCACGTGGTGCCGGTGGCCGAGGCGTACTGCAGCGACCACCCCTCCAGGCTCACCGCCGAGGAGGAGACGTTGACGAGCTCGACGAAGTCGTGCGTGTAGGTCGCGCCGTCGTTGCCACCCCCGCCGTAGACCTCGTTGATGAGCACAGCCGCGCCGGTGTCGACGGCGGCTCGCGCCGGAAGGGCGGCGAGCCCCAGACCGCTGAAGGCGAGGGCTCCGGCTGTGATGGCGGCGACGACCGAGCGTCGCTTCCGCCTGTCGGCGGTGGGACGCGGTGCGTCCGGTGTCTGATCTGACACGTGTTCTCCCTGGTTTCGCATGCAACAAGCGACGGCCGCCGAGCGGTCGTCCGTCAGTGTGGATTCGGACCCATGATGGGGATGCCGGGGGGCGGGGCGGTTGCGTGCAGGTGAACACGCGACGGCACCCCGTGTCATCGGGTCTGAGATCGAGCATCGGCGGCGCCGGGCCGCCCGGACAAGGGCGGGAAGCGTTAACTCTTTCTCATCGGCCGGTTCTCTGGCGCGCCGCCGTCGCCGTCGGATAGGGTGCCGCCGCCGCGGGCGGGCGCGACGCGGCGACGCCGGTAGACTGCTCGGGACATGTCACCGCGCGCCCTGAAGCCTCTCGAGCCGTCTGCGACCCCTCCAGAGCTGATCCGCAATTTCTGCATCATCGCCCACATCGACCACGGCAAGTCGACGCTGGCCGACCGCATGCTGCAGATCACGGGCGTCGTGTCCGACCGCGACATGCGCGCGCAGTACCTCGACCGCATGGACATCGAGCGCGAGCGCGGCATCACGATCAAGTCCCAGGCGGTGCGGATGCCGTGGGCGACCTCGGACGGCACCTTCGCCCTCAACATGATCGACACCCCGGGTCACGTCGACTTCACCTACGAGGTCTCCCGGTCGCTGGCGGCCTGCGAGGGCGCCATCCTCCTGGTGGACGCCGCTCAGGGCATCGAGGCGCAGACGCTCGCGAACCTCTATCTCGCGCTCGAGAACGATCTGCAGATCATCCCCGTGCTCAACAAGATCGACCTCCCCGCCGCCGACCCGGAGAAGTACGCCGCGGAGCTCGCCAACCTCATCGGCGGCTCACCCGACGACGTGCTGCGCGTCTCGGGCAAGACCGGCATGGGCGTCGAAGAGCTCCTCGACCGCATCGTCGAGCGCATCCCGGCGCCCGTCGGCGACGCGTCGGCTCCCGCACGGGCGATGATCTTCGACTCCGTGTACGACGCCTACCGCGGCGTCGTCACCTATGTGCGCATGGTCGACGGCAAGCTGGAGCCGCGAGAGCGCATCCAGATGATGTCGACGCGCGCGACGCACGACCTGCTGGAGATCGGTGTGTCCAGCCCCGAACCCGTCCCGACGCGCGGGCTCGGAGTCGGCGAGGTCGGCTATCTCATCACCGGCGTGAAGGACGTGCGCCAGTCGAAGGTCGGCGACACGATCACCAACCATCGCAAGCCGGCGACGACGGCCCTGGCCGGATACACCGACCCGAAGCCGATGGTGTTCAGCGGCGTCTACCCCATCGACGGCAGCGACTACGCGGATCTGCGCGAAGCGCTCGACAAGCTGAAGCTGTCCGACGCCTCGCTGCAGTACGAGCCGGAGACCTCGGTGGCGCTCGGCTTCGGCTTCCGTTGCGGATTCCTCGGTCTGCTGCACCTCGAGATCATCACCGAGCGCCTCTCGCGCGAGTTCGACCTCGACCTCATCACCACCGCGCCGTCGGTGACGTATGAGGTCACGACCGACACCGGCGAGCACGTCGTGGTCACCAACCCCAGCGAGTACCCCGACGGCCGCGTGGCCTCGGTGTCCGAGCCCGTCGTGAAGGTCGGCATCCTGCTGCCCAAGGATTACGTCGGCACGGTGATGGAGCTGTGTCAGCAGCGCCGCGGAACGCTGCTGGGCATGGACTACCTCTCGGAGGACCGTGTCGAGCTGCGCTACAACATGCCGCTCGGCGAGATCGTGTTCGACTTCTTCGACCAGCTGAAGTCGAAGACGCAGGGCTACGCGAGCCTCGACTACGAGCCGGCGGGCTCACAGGAGGCCGACCTCGTGAAGGTCGACATCCTGCTGCAGGGCGAGAAGGTGGATGCCTTCAGCTCGATCGTGCACCGTGAGAAGGCCTACGCCTACGGCACCCTCATGACCGAGCGTCTGCGCAAGCTCATCCCGCGTCAGCAGTTCGAGGTGCCGATCCAGGCCGCGATCGGCGCCCGCATCATCGCCCGCGAGAACATCCGCGCCATCCGCAAGGACGTGCTCGCGAAGTGCTACGGCGGCGACATCACGCGTAAGCGCAAGCTGCTCGAGAAGCAGAAGGAGGGCAAGAAGCGCATGAAGATGGTCGGTCGCGTCGAGGTGCCCCAGGAGGCCTTCATCGCCGCCCTCTCGGGCGACGTCGAGGGCAAGGACAAGAAGTAGGACGCCCCCGTTAGGCTGGAGACCATGCGTCGCGGAAGCTTTCAGGACGACACCGTCGACTACGCCGCGGTCGGTGCGACGCAGGCGCACGACCTCATGAGCTACCCGCCGGAGAACAGTGTCCCGGCCGAGGACTCGCTGCTGCTGGGCAGCGGACAGGCTCGCTTCGAGTCGTCCGCGGAGGCCCTCCTGTCGTGGTCGGCCCTGCGCGGCGCCGGACTGCAGATCAGCGATGTGCGCCCGGCGGCAGGCCCGATGTACACGGGCGTCGGCTACGACATCGACGGCACGCCCACGGTCGCGAGCCGCCTCGAGGCCGACCAGCGCTTCGATGCGGACGGCACACCGTACGTGGCCGCGGGCACCACGATCCGCGTCCACGGTCACGTCAAGCGCATGAGCGCCGACGGCGAGCTGCGGGTCATCTACGCGATCGAGGAGCCCCGTCGGGTCGGTTTCGCGCTCGGCACCGTGGGCGGCTCGGTCGTCAGCGGTGAGGAGTCCTTCGTCGTGACGTGGGCCGACAACGACGAGGTGCGCTTCACGGTGCGCGCCTTCGACCGCCCCGTCTCGGCGCTGTACCGACTGATCCCGCCTCTGCTCAAGCGCCGCCGCCGCGAGCTCTTCCGGGGCTATCTGCGCGCCATCTCCCCGATGTACACGACCCCCGCCTGATGGGATCCGCCCTCCCTCTCGGCGATCCCGCGCCCTCCGACGGCGCCCTGCCCCCCGACATCGTGATCGACCCCGATCGTGACTTCGGGGTCTACCTGCACGTGCCCTTCTGCCGTGTCCGCTGCGGCTACTGCGACTTCAACACCTACACCGCCGGCGAGCTGCGCGGGGCACGGCAAGACGCCTACGCCGACGAGGTCCTGCGCGAGATCGCGCTGTCGCGGGAGGTGCTGAGCGCGCGGGGGCCGCTGCGGGCGGCATCCACCGTCTTCTTCGGCGGGGGCACCCCCACCCTGCTGCCCGGGGGCGACCTCGCCCGCATGCTCGACGGCGTCCGCACCGGCTTCGGCCTCGCCGACGGCGCGGAGGTCACCGTCGAGGCCAACCCCGACACCGTCACGGATGCCCTCGCGCGCGAGCTGGCCGCCGCCGGAGTGACGCGGATGTCGATCGGCATGCAGTCCGCCGTGCCGCACGTGCTCGCGGCGCTCGACCGCACGCACGACCCGGCAGGCGTGCGCACCGCCGTCGAGGCGGCGCGCACCGCCGGTCTCGACGTCAGCGTCGACCTCATCTACGGCGCGCCGGGGGAGTCACTCGACGACTGGGGACGCTCTGTCGAGACGGCCGTCGGGCTCGAGCCCGACCACATCTCCGCATACGCGCTCATCATCGAAGAGGGCACCAAACTGGCGCGGCAGATCCGCCGCGGCGATGTCGCGGCCCCCGACGACGACCTGCAGGCCGACATGTACGAGCTGGCGGACGAGGCCTTCGCCGCCGCCGGTTACGACTGGTACGAGGTGTCGAACTGGGCGCGCAGCCCGCAGCAGCGCTCCCGGCACAACCTGGCCTACTGGCGGGGCACCGACTGGTGGGGCTACGGCCCGGGGGCGCACAGTCACGTGGACGGGCTGCGCTGGTGGAACGTCAAGCACCCGGCCGCGTACGCGCAGCGCCTGGCCGCCGACGAGTCGCCCGCGGCGGCGCGCGAGCGCCCGGATGCCGCGGCGCGCCGGCTCGAGGACGTGCTCCTGCGCTCGCGCATCGCGGAGGGGATCGCCGTCTCGGATCTCACCGGCGAGGGCCGTCACGCCATCGCGGCCCTGATCGCCGACGGCCTCATCGACGGCGCCGCCGCGGTGCGCGGTCGTGTGGTGCTCACGCGGCGGGGACGCCTTCTCGCCGACGCCGTGGTCCGCGCCCTCACCGTCTGAGGCGGCGCACGCGGTAGGATTGGCACTCGACAACCCGGAGTGCCAACGAGGAGGAGTGATGGTCTCGGAACGCGGCCTGCAGGTCCTCCGCGCGATCGTGCAGGACTACGTCGACACGCACGAGCCGGTCGGGAGCAAGGCGATCGTCGAACGACACCAGTTCGGGGTCTCCGCGGCCACGATCCGAAACGACATGGCGCTGCTCGAAGACGAAGAGCTCATCGCGGCGCCGCACACCTCGTCGGGGCGTGTGCCGACCGACAAGGGCTACCGCGTCTTCGTCGACCACCTCGCGGAGCTGCGTCCCCTCTCGGGCGCGCAGCGCTCGGCGATCTCGTCCTTCCTCAGCGACCCGGGCGATCTCGACGATCTGCTGATGCGGACGGTGCGCGCCCTCACCCAGCTCACCGGACAGGTCGCGATCGTCCAGTACCCCTCGTTCGCGCGGGCGAACGTCTCGCACGTCGAGTTCGTCCACCTCGGGGGCGCGCGGGTGGTCGTCATCGTGGTCACCGACACGGGGCGCGTCTCGCAGCGGGTCGCCTTCCTCGCGGAAGAGCTGAGCGAGCAGTCGGCCGCACAGGTGAAGACCGCGATCGCCCAACTCGTGACCGGGAAGCCCGTCGGAGACGCCGCCGCCGCGATCGCGGAGCTCGCGGCATCCGTGCCCGCCGGAACCCGCATCGACGACGCGCTGCGGGTCGTCGCCCGGATCGTCGGCGAGGAGCTCGACGACTTCCGCCAGGATCGGTTGGTCATGGCCGGCAGCGCGACCCTCGCCCGACGTGAGAGCGACTTCCGCGGCAGCATCTATCCGCTCCTGGAGGCCATCGAGGAGCAGGTCACGCTCCTGCGGCTGATGGGGGAGATGGTCGCCGACGAACACGGTCTCGCCGCGAGCATCGGGCGCGAGAACGCGGCGTTCGGTCTGACGGAGGCCTCGGTCCTGACGAGCGACTACGACACGACCGGAACCCGTGCCCGCGTGGGCCTGCTCGGTCCGACGCGCATGGACTATCCCACCAACCTCGCGGCGGTCCGCGCCGTCGCGCACTATCTGAGCCGGCTCCTCGACGAGGACGACGCGTCCCGCTGAGCGATCCGCTCCCGAACACCCACCCGCGCCCGAGAGGGCAGGAAAGGCGATTGTGGCCGACCACTACGAAGTCCTGGGCGTCTCCCGTGACGCGAGCCCCGAGGAGATCAAGAAGGCGTACCGGCGTCTGGCGCGCGAGCTGCACCCCGACGTGAACCCGGGCGCCGATGCGTCCGAGCGGTTCAAGCTCGTCACGCACGCCTACGACGTGCTCAGCGACCCCGAGCAGCGTCAGCGCTACGACATGGGCGGCGACGGCTCGCCCTTCGGCGGGGGAGCGGGCGCCGGCTTCGGCGGGTTCGGCGACATCTTCGAGACCTTCTTCGGCGGCGGCGGAGCCCGGACCGGACGACCCCGATCGCGCCGGGAGCGGGGCCAGGACGCGCTCGTGCGCGTCACGCTCGATCTCGCCGACGTGGTCTTCGGCACGCACCGCGACATCGAGGTCGACACCGCAGTGCTCTGCGACACCTGCCAGGGCTCGTGCTGCCAGCCCGGCACGCAGCCGACCACCTGCGACATCTGCCACGGCTCCGGCCAGGTGCAGCGGACGGTGCGCAGCCTGCTCGGCAACGTGGTCACGTCGCAGCCGTGCACCACGTGCCAGGGCTACGGCACGACGATCCCCTACCCGTGCGCCACCTGCCAGGGGCAGGGCCGGGTGCGCGCGCGCCGCACGGTGTCGGTCGACATCCCGGGCGGCGTGGAGACCGGCCTGCGCCTGCAGCTGCCCGGGTCCGGCGAGGTCGGTCCCGCGGGCGGACCCAACGGCGACCTCTATCTCGAGGTCACCGTCGCGAACCACGAGGTCTTCAGCCGCGAAGGCGACGATCTGCTCGCCACGCTGGAGGTGTCGATGCCGGACGCGATCCTGGGTACCCGCACCACGATCTCCTCGCTCGACGGCGACGTCGACCTGGAGGTCCGATCCGGGGTGCAGTCCGGCGATGTGCTCACCGTCAAGGGTCGCGGCATCACGCCGCTGCGCGGCGGCACGCGCGGCGATCTGCGCGTCGGCGTGCAGGTCGTCACGCCCACGAAGCTCGACGCCAAGGAACGCGCCCTCATCGAGGACTTCGCCAAGCGGACCAAGGCTCCCGCCCCCCGGCTGGCGCAGTTCCACCAGGGCATGTTCTCCAAGCTCCGCGACCGGTTCCGCGGCTGACATGGCGCTCCACTTCCTCGTCGATGAGCCATCGGTCGACGGTGCCGACGTGTCGAACGCCGACGCCGGCGACGAGGTCGTCATCACGGGCGCGGAGGCGCATCACGCCGCCGTCGTGCGGCGCGTGCGCATCGGCGAGGAGGTGACCGTCGGCGACGGCCGGGGCGTCTGGCTGACCGGCGTCGTGACCGCATCCGCCCCCAAGCGGGTCGTGGTGTCGGTGACGTCGCGGTCGCAGCAGGCGGCCGCGACCCCCCGCATCGTCCTCGCCCAGGCCCTCGCGAAGGGAGACCGCGACGAGCTCGCGGTGCAGGCGGCCACCGAGCTCGGCATCGACGAGGTCGTCCCGTGGCAGGCGGCACGCAGCATCTCGCGCTGGACGGGCGAGAAGGCCGTCAAGGGCGTCGGCCGCTGGCAGAGCATCGTGCGCGAGGCGGCGAAGCAGGCGCACCGCGCCTGGACCCCCACAGTCGGCGCCGTGCTCACGACGCGCGAACTGGCCGCGCGCGCAGACCGGGCGCGCGTGCTCGTGCTGGAGCCGACCGCCGGCACCGCGCTCACCGCCGTTGCGCTCGACGACGTCGCGGAGGTCGTGCTCGTGGTCGGCCCGGAAGGCGGCGTCAGCGCGGAGGAGATCGCCGAGCTCACGGGGGCCGGCGCGATCGCCGTGCGCCTCGGCGACACGGTGCTGCGCACCTCGACGGCCGGGCCCGCCGCCCTGGCCATCGTCAACGCCCGGCTCGGCCGCTGGTGACGGGCGCTGACTACACTCGGAGTATGAGCGAACCGTCCATCTTCACGCGCATCCTGCAGGGGGAGATCCCGGCCGAGATCCTCGCCGAGACCGAGAACGTGTTCGCGATCCGCGACATCGCACCGCAGGCGCCCGTGCATCTGCTGGTCATCCCCAAGTCCGCCGCGTACCGCGACGTGGTCGAGCTCGCGGCATCCGACCCCGCTCTGCTCAGCGAGATGGTGGGCCTCGCCCACACGCTCGCCGCCGAGCACGCCGACGGCGACTTCCGTCTGATCTTCAACACCGGCTCCGGCGCGGGGCAGACGGTGTTCCACGTGCATGCCCACGTCCTCGCCGGTGGACTCGACGAAGGGAGCCTCGGTGGCTGAACCCGCCGACAGCGAACAGGGCGCGGCCGTCGAGCGGATCCTCGCCGACGGCATCGCGATGGTGCAGCTGCTCGGACCGCAGGATCGCCTGCTGCGGGTCGTCGAGCGTGAGCACCCGGATGTCGAGGTGCACGTACGGGGCAACGAGATCACCCTCAGTGGGGATCGGGATGTCGTGGCCCGGGCACGCGCACTCGTCGACGAGCTGATCGCCATGGCGCGGGCGGGCCAGGGCCTAGAGCCCTCCGACGTGCGCACGTCGGAGCGGATCCTCCGCGCCGACACGGGCGAACGGCCGTCAGAGGTGCTGGGCGAGGCGATCCTCAGCTCACGCGGGCGCACGATACGACCGAAGACGCTCGGTCAGAAGCGGTACGTGGACGCGATCGACGAGAACACCATCGTGTTCGGCATCGGCCCGGCCGGGACCGGCAAGACCTACCTCGCCATGGCGAAGGCCGTCCAGGCGCTGCAGCGCAAGGAGGTCGACCGCATCATCCTGACGCGACCGGCCGTCGAGGCCGGTGAACGCCTCGGGTTCCTCCCGGGCACGCTGACCGACAAGATCGATCCGTACCTGCGACCGCTCTACGACGCGCTCAACGAGATGATGGACCCGGAGATCGTCCCCAAGCTCATGGCGTCGGGGACGATCGAGGTCGCCCCGCTGGCGTACATGCGCGGGCGCACCCTGAACAACTCGTTCGTCGTGCTCGACGAGGCGCAGAACACGACGCCCGAGCAGATGAAGATGTTCCTCACCCGGCTGGGCTTCGGCACGCGCATGGTCGTGACCGGCGACATCACCCAGATCGATCTGCCGCAGGGCGCCTCCGGACTCCGGCTGGTGACCCGCGTGCTGAAGGACATCGACGACATCCATTTCTCGCTGCTGACCAGCGAGGACGTCGTCCGCCACAGCCTCGTCGGACGCATCGTCGACGCGTACAGCGTGTACGACGAGCAGCGGCTCGCGTCGCGACGCGAACGCGACGAGGCCTCCGAGTTCGCCAGCCGCGCCGAGCGGCGGGGCCAGACCCGAGGCGGCGGCCCCCGAGACCACCTGCCGCCGCGAGGAACCCAGCGAGGACGCGCATGACCATCGAGATCACCAACGAGTCCGGCGTCGACATCGACGAGACGGTGCTGCTGCGCCTCACCGAGAACAACCTCGCGGAGCTGCACGTCAGCCCCGACGCCGACGTGGCGATCCTGCTCGTCGACGAGGGCGCCATGGAAGCCCTGCACGTGCAGTGGATGGACGAGCCGGGGCCGACCGACGTGCTCAGCTTCCCGATGGACGAGCTGCGCCCCGGCACCCAGGAGCAGCCCACGCCGCCCGGGCTGCTCGGCGACATCGTGCTCTGCCCGCAGGTCGCCGAGACGCAGGCCCAGGCCGCCGGTCACACGACCATGGACGAGCTCATCCTGCTGACCACCCACGGCCTGCTGCATCTGCTCGGATTCGACCACGCCGAGAAGGAGGAGGAGCGCGAGATGTTCGGGCTCCAGCGCGACCTCATCGCGGCCTTCCACGTGTCCGAGCGCCGACGACGCGCATGACCGAGATCCTCCTCCTGGTCGCCGCCGCCCTCCTCGTCGCGCTGGGGGGCTTGATGGCCGCCCTCGATGCCGCGCTCGGAGTGACCTCCCGCGCCGACCTGGCGGAGATGTCCGTCACCGGTCGCAACGGCGTGGCGCTGGCGCGCATCGGCGCCGATCCCGAGGCGCACGGCAACGCCGTCGTGTTCATCAGGATCCTGGCCGAGACGACGGCGGCGGTGGTGGTCACCGTGGCCTTCACCCTCGCCTTCGACAGCATCTGGTGGGCGATGCTGGCCGCGGCCATCCTGATGACCGTGGTCTCGTTCGTCCTCGTGGGCGCCAGTCCCCGCGCCGTCGGACGCCAGCACGCCCGGGGACTCCTCCACGCCTGCGCGCCCCTCGTACGCGGCGCACGCATCGTGCTCGGCCCGCTCGCGCACCTCCTCGTCATCGTCGGCAACCGGGTGACGCCCGGCATCCACCGCGGCACCTCGTTCGCCAGCGAGGAGCAGCTGCTGAGCATGGTCGACGAAGCCGCGTCGCAGGACCTCATCGAGGAGGACGACCGCGAACTCATCCACTCCGTGTTCGAGTTCACCGACACGTTCGTGCGGGAGGTCATGGTCCCGCGAACCGACATGGTGACGATGGATGCCGCCGCGACGACCCAGGAGGCCATGCAGCTGTTCCTCGACAAGGGCGTCTCGCGCGTCCCGGTCGCGGACGGCGAGGCCGACGACATCACCGGCGTGGTCTATCTGAAGGACCTGGTGCAGTTCGCCTACCGCGACGAGACGGCGTGGCGCGACGCGCCCGTCGCGCAGATCGCGCGCCCCGCCGTGTTCGTGCCGGAATCGATGAAGGCCGAGACCCTGCTGCAGCAGATGAAGCGGGATGCCGTGCACGTCTGCCTCGTCGTGGACGAGTACGGCGGCGTCTCCGGCCTCGTCACCCTGGAAGACCTCATCGAGGAGCTGGTCGGCGAAATCTCCGACGAGTACGACCCGCGCTCGAGCGAGGTTGTCGAGCTCGGCGCGGGACGCTACCGCGTGAGCGCACGCCTCGGCCTCGACGAGGTGGGGGAGCTGTTCGGCCTCGAGCTCGAGGATGACGACGTCGACTCGATCGGCGGTCTGCTCGGCAAGCTCCTCGGACGGGTGCCGCTTCCGGGCGCGACCGCCGAGTACTCCGGCCTGCGACTGACCGGCGGCACCTCGCGCGGCCGCGGTCGGGGTCTGGCCACCGTCTTCGTCGAAGCCACGGACCGGCTCCGGGCCGTCGACGCCGCCTGGGGCGATGAACGCCGCACCGAACGAGAAGAGGCCGGCCGATGACCCCTCCCGCCGACGACCGCACCCGATCGGGATTCGTGACCTTCGTGGGCCGGCCCAATGTGGGCAAGTCCACTCTCACCAACGCCCTCGTGGGCGAGAAGGTCGCCATCACCTCCGACAAGCCGCAGACCACCCGGCGGGCCATCCGCGGCATCGTCAACCGCCCGGCCGGCCAGCTGGTGATCGTCGACACCCCCGGCATCCACAAGCCGCGCACGCTGCTCGGACAGCGCCTGAACGACCTCGTGGAGCAGGTGCTCGGCGACGTCGACGCCATCGGCTTCCTCGTTCCGGCGACCGAGAAGGTCGGCCCCGGCGACCGCCGTATCGCGGCATCCCTCGACGGCTACCCGCGGGCGAAGAAGGTGGCCATCGTCACCAAGACCGACATCGCCTCCCGCGACGAGATCACCGAGCGTCTCATGGAGGTCGACAGCCTGCGCGAGGACTGGGACGCCGTGATCCCGCTGTCGGCCGTCGCGAACGAACAGCTCGACGTGCTCGCCGACGAGCTGCTCACGCTCATGCCGACCGGCCCCGCGCTCTATGAGGAGGGAGTGGTCACCGACGAGTCCCTCGAGGACCGGATCGCGGAGATCATCCGCGAGGCGGCGCTGGAGGGCGTACGCGACGAGCTGCCGCACTCGATCGCCGTGACCATCGACGACATCTCCCGCCGCGACGAAGGCGAGCTCACCGACATCTACGCGAACCTCGTCGTCGAGCGCGACAGCCAGAAGGCGATCATCATCGGCCACAAGGGGTCGCGACTGGCGGCCGTCGGCGCGCGGGCGCGGGCGCAGATCGAACCCCTCGTCGGCACGAAGGTGTTCCTGAAGCTGCACGTGCGCGTCGCGAAGGAATGGCAACGCGATCCCAAGCAGCTCGGACGGCTGGGGTTCTGACGTGGCGCGCCAGTGGATCGCCCGCCGGGCCGGAACGCCCGCGACGTGGGAGTTCGCCGATGTCGAGGTGCCCGCTCCCGGCCCCGGCGAGGTCACGATCCGGGTTCACGCCGCCGGTGTGAACCCCGCCGATGCGAAGCACGTCGCCGCCGACAACGGTCAGTCCTGGCCCGTCGCGATCGGGTACGAGGTCTCGGGTGAGATCGTCGCTCTCGGCCCCGACACGGTGATCGGGTCGGGGCCCGCCGCGATCGGCGACGAGGTCGTCGCGTTCCGGATCGCCGGCGGCTACGCGACGGCTCTGACCGTGGATGCCGCCACGGCGTTCCACAAGCCGTCGCCGCTGACCCACCCGGAGGCCGCGAACCTCCTGCTCACCGGCACGACCGCCGCCGAGATGCTGCACGTCGTGGAGGCGAAGCCGGGGGAGACGATCCTGCTGCACGGCGCCTCGGGCGCCGTGGGCGTGGCCGTGCTGCAACTGGCCGCACTGCGCGGCATCCACGTCATCGGCACCGCAGCCGAGACCTCGTTCGACCGCGTGCGCCGCTTCGGCGGCGAGCCGGTGGTCTACGGACCCGGCCTCTCCGAGCGCCTGGCCGCCGTCACGGGCGACGTTCCGATCGTCGCGGCGCTGGATGCCGTCGGCACCGACGAGGCGATCGACGTCTCGCTCGCCGTCGTCTCCGACCGGCATCGGATCGTGACGATCGTGAATCCCGCGCGCGCCCGGCAGGACGGCTTCCGCTGGATCGCCGGCGCCCTGCCGGACAGCGCCCGCTTCCGCGACGAGGCGCGCGCCGGGCTCGTCGCGGCCGCGCATGCGGGAACCTTGACCGTACCCGTGGCGCGGACGTTCCCCCTCGACGAGGCGCCCGCGGCACTGGCCCTGCTCGCCGGAGGCCACCCGGGCGGCGCTCTGGCCCTCATACCCTGAAGCGGACTCGATGCGGATTGAAGAACCGCACGTTGAGCCGCCCCCTGGCAGCACGATGACCGGTCGTTTTCGAACGCGGCGGGAGCGACCGGGCGCCGAAGCGGCGAGATGCCTCATTCGGGAATTCACTCAAAATGCCGATTGAGGCGGGAACCGCTACAGACATATGCTCACAAAACAGGGAGAGATTACGCGATATCGATATTGCGAATGACGAACCGCTGGCGAGGAGGAATGACATGCACCGATATTCGAATCGCATCGCGGCCGCTTTTGCGTGCACTTTGCTTTCGGGGATGCTCGCGGCGGGGTCGACATCGGCTTCAGCTTCCGACTCGGCCCCGCTGGGCGACGATGCGGCGACTCCCTCGGTGCGAGTGGTCGACCGAAGCAACGAAAGCGCACCTGCGGCCGCGAGAGCGCCGCTGATGCGCGACGCGGTGTCTCCACCCGTTTCGGTGAAGGGTGTTATCCCAGTCCCGTCCGACATCAACCTCCGCGTCGGTGAGACGGTCCAGGTTAACTACAGCGACGGCGTGGTCGTGCACCAGGCGCTCGCCGCCGGATGCACGTCGTCCTCAGGCGTATCCAAACCGTATGTGGCTTCTGGATACGCGTGGTCCGATCACTCCCACAGCCTCAGCTCTGGTTGTCCCAACAGCACGAGCGTCAACGGCATCCTGTCATCTTTCGCATGGCCGTTGTGGCACCAGCGACACTTCTACACCGTGACCGTGACCCCCGGGACCTCGGTGTACTGGTCACCTCGGAAGCAATGCCAGAACAACGGGTCCACGACCTGGCACGCGGAGAACGCGATCGGCTCATCGACGACCGCTCTTTCCGCAGACGTCAACCTCGCCTGCAACCCGGGTTGAGTCGATGCGAATTCAAGGGGAATGATGGCGTATATGAGTTCCAAGTCTGTGGATCGGTCGACGACGACGCGCACGGTCCTGGCCCTCGTCGCGCATGTTCTGGTCGGCATCGTCACCGGCATGCTGCTGTTGTACCTCGTCTCGATCGCGGCCAACATCCCCAGCGGTGGAGGGTTCACTGTTCCACCGGTGTCGCTCGTTGCACTCGCGGTCGTCGGCGGCGCGGCGGTCGTCGTAGGCTGGCGATGGCCTACCGTCGGGCTGGTCGCGGGCCTCGTCATTCTCGCTCTCGTCACCTTTGCCGTCGCCTCGCGGATCGCGTGGTTGTCCTCTGGAGCCGAATGGCTGAATCCGTTCAACGCCATCGGGTTCGGCGCGGCCTCCGGCTACCCCACGCTCATGGGCGCGGTGCTGGTCGTCCTGTGCGCACTGCAGCTGAGCGTACGGTCGCGACAGTAGGCATCCCTGTCCGCGGCGGCGGCGAGCTCCCGCGATCGCACCGAGACGAACGCATGAGACGGTGCGCCGACCGGAGATCTCAGCACGAGGGGTGGGCACGGGCGGATGCGGCGTGTGGCGCTGCCGTGTATTCTGACTCCATGCGCGCGTTCGGCCTCCTTCTTAGCCGCCGCGACGAGACCTCGTTCTAGGGCCTTCCTCGTCGCGGAGCTTGGCATTTCCTGCCGCCGGCGGCCCGCCCTCATCAGACGAGAGAAGCGAACCCCATGAAGAACACGCAGCAGCCGTCCGGCATGCCGATCCACAAGTACCGTCCGTTCCACGAGCAGATCCGTGTCGACCTGCCCGATCGCACGTGGCCCGACGCCCGCATCACGACCGCGCCGCGCTGGTGCGCCGTCGACCTGCGCGACGGCAACCAGGCGCTCATCGACCCGATGAGCCCCGAGCGCAAGCTCATCATGTTCGAGCTGCTCGTCGGCATGGGCTACAAGGAGATCGAGGTCGGCTTCCCCTCCGCCAGCCAGACGGACTTCGACTTCGTGCGCCAGCTCATCGAAGAGGACCGGATCCCCGACGACGTCACCATCCAGGTGCTGACCCAGGCGCGCGAACACCTCATCGAGCGCACCTACGAGGCCATCGCGGGCGCCAAGCAGGCGATCGTGCACCTCTACAACTCGACGAGCGTGCTGCAGCGCGAGGTCGTGTTCCGCAGCGACAAGCAGGGCATCATCGACATCGCGCTGAACGGGGCGCGCCTGTGCCGTGAGTTCGAGAAGCGCATCCCCGAGACGGCCGTCTACTACGAGTACTCGCCCGAGTCGTACACCGGCACGGAGCTCGAGTTCGCCGTCGACATCTGCAACCAGGTCATCGAGGTGTTCGAGCCGACGCCCGAGCGCAAGGTGATCATCAACCTGCCCGCGACCGTGGAGATGGCGACGCCCAACGTCTACGCCGACTCGATCGAGTGGATGAGCCGCCGCCTCGCGCACCGTGAGAACGTCATCCTGTCGCTGCACCCGCACAACGACCGCGGCACGGCGATCGCCGCCGCCGAGCTCGGCTACATGGCGGGCGCCGACCGTATCGAGGGGTGCCTGTTCGGCAACGGGGAGCGCACCGGCAACGTCGACCTGGTGGCCCTGGGCATCAACATGCTGACGCAGGGGATCGACCCGCAGATCGATTTCAGCGACATCGACCAGGTCAAGCGCACCGCGGAGTACTGCAACCAGCTGCCCGTCCACGAGCGCAGCCCCTGGGCGGGCGACCTCGTGTTCACGGCCTTCAGCGGCTCGCACCAGGACGCCATCAAGAAGGGCTTCGAGGCCATGGAGGCGCGGGCCGCGGCATCCGGAGTCACCGTCGACGAGATCGAGTGGGCGGTGCCGTACCTGCCGATCGACCCGAAGGACCTGGGCCGCTCGTACGAGGCCGTCATCCGCGTCAACTCGCAGTCCGGCAAGGGCGGCGTCGCGTACCTGCTGAAGACCGACCACGCGCTGGATCTGCCCCGCAAGCTGCAGATCGAGTTCTCCGGGGTCGTGCAGGCCAAGACGGATGCCGAGGGCGGCGAGGTCTCCAGCGCGCAGATCTGGGACATCTTCACCGATGAGTACCTGCCGGCCCGTGACGCGGACGAGAAGTGGGGCCGCTTCGAGCTGCTGTCCACCCGGACGCAGAGCGACATGTCGGGCGAGGTGTCACTGGAGGTCACCCTCCGCGACGGCGAGGAGACCTTCTCGACCCACGGCGTCGGCAACGGCCCGGTGTCCGCGTTCCTCGAGGTCGTGCGTGCGCAGGGCTTCGAGGTGACGCTGTACGACTACGTCGAGCACACGCTCAGCGCCGGCGGCGACGCGCAGGCCGCCTCGTACGTCGAGCTGCAGGTCGACGGCGAGCGGCTGTGGGGCGTCGGCATCGACGGCGACATCTCCACGGCGTCCCTCAAGGCGATCGTGTCGTGCGTCAACCGCGCGATCCGCACCCGCGAGCGCTCGGCGTCGCTGGCCGCGGTCTGAGGTCGCCGCGTTTCGACTCGTCGCTGCGCTCCTCGCTCAACGACCGGCAGGCTTCCCACCCCGGTCGTTGAGCGACGCTCACCACCCCGGTCGTTGAGCGAGCGCAGCGAGTCGAAACGCCTTAGGGCCGGATGATCGGGATCGCGCTGGTCTCCACCGCGACCTTGCGGCGGTACAGGGCGCGCTGCTCGGGCAGCGAGATGTCGAAGATCACGGCGAGCAGCCGGATGACCGTCGTCACGATCACGCACGCGACGGCCGCCGCGACCAGGGGCGCACCCAGGGCGTGCGCGAACGCGAGGATGGCGCAGCCGACCGCCGCGGCGACCGCGTAGAGCGAGCCGACGTGCATGATCGCCACCGGCAGCCCCATGATGACGTCGCGCAGGATGCCGCCGCCCACCGCGGCGCAGACTCCCACGAACACGGCGGGCACCACGGGCAGTCCCAGCGCCAGCGCCTTCGAGGTGCCGAACGCGCCGAAGAGCCCGATGACCACGGCATCCAACGCGACGATCACGCCGTTGAGGCGCTCGAAGATGTTGGCCAGCAGCATGCCGACCAGAGCCGCACCGACCGCCGTGATGAGGTACCAGTTGCTCTGCAGCGTCGCGGGCTCGACGTTCAGCAGCAGGTCACGGATGATGCCGCCGCCCATGCCCATGACGGTGCCGACGATGACGACGCCCAGCAGGTCGAGCCGGCGCTGCCCGACGAATCCCGACGAGAACAGCGCCCCCTGCACGCCGCCGAGACCCACGGCGAGGAGGTCGGCCCAGAGGGGGATCACGAACAGCTGCTCCGTCACCCGTCCATTGTCTCCAATACCGCCCGATGTCCGCGCCGACGGGGATAATCGAGGGGTGCCCACCTACCGCGACGAGGTCGTGGTCCTGCGGACCCACAAGCTCGGGGAAGCGGACCGGATCGTGACGATGCTCAGCCGTCGCCACGGCAAGGTGCGCGCGGTCGCGAAGGGTGTGCGGCGCACGTCATCGAAGTTCGGCGCCCGCCTCGAGCCGTTCATGGTCGCCGACGTGCAGCTGTACCAGGGGCGCTCGCTCGACATCGTGCAGCAGGCCGAGTCGCTCGGCTCCTACGGCGCCGCGATCGTCGCCGACTACGACAGCTACACCGCCGCCCACGCCATGGTCGAGACGGCCGACCGTCTCAACGAGGCGGAGGCGACGCCGCAGCAGTACCTCCTGCTCGTCGGCGGGCTCCGCACGCTCTCGCAGGGCGGGCGCGCCGCGCGCTCGGTGCTCGATTCGTATCTCCTGCGCGCGATGTCCCTGTCGGGGTGGGCGCCGGCGCTCACTGACTGTGCCCGCTGCGGCGCCGTGGGTCCGCACGACTGGTTCGTCGCCCAGCTCGGCGGCGTGGTGTGCGGCGACTGTGCCCCGGCTGGCTCCGCACGGCTGCGCCCCGAGACGGGCGTGCTGCTGCGCGCGCTGATCGCGGGAGAATGGGACATCGTGGATGCCGCGACGCACGCCGCCACGGCGTCGGCCTCCGGTCTCGTCGCGGCCTACGCGCAGTGGCACCTCGAGCGCGGCATCCGATCCCTGTCCCACGTGGAGTCCCCCCGGTGAGCCCCAAGCCCTACACGCACCGCGATGCGGTCCCGTACCGTCCCCTCGACTGGACCGGCATCCACCCGCCGGGCTTTCCGAAGGGCGGTGTGCCGAACCATGTCGCCATCGTCATGGACGGCAACGGCCGCTGGGCGAACCGGCGCGGGCTCACGCGCATCGAGGGGCACCGCGCAGGCGAGGAGGTGCTGCTCGACGTGGTCGCCGGCGCGATCCAGGCCGGGGTGAAGCACCTCAGCGTCTACGCCTTCTCGACCGAGAACTGGGCCCGCTCGCCCGAGGAGGTGCGCTTCCTCATGGGCTACAACCGCGACGTGTTGCACCGCCGCCGCGACCAGCTCAACGAGTGGGGCGTGCGCATCCGCTGGGCCGGACGCAAGCCGCGCCTGTGGGGTTCGGTCATCAAGGAGCTGCAGTACGCCGAGCAGCTGACCGCGGGCAACGACACCCTCACGCTCACGATGTGCATCAACTACGGCGGCCGCCACGAGATCGTCGACGCGATGCGGGCGATGGGGGAGCAGATCGCCGCGGGACGCCTGAAGCCGTCGGCCATCACGGAGAAGACCCTCCGTAGGCACCTGTACGTGCCCGACATGCCCGACGTCGACCTGTTCCTGCGCTCCAGCGGTGAACAGCGCACCTCGAACTTCCTGCTCTGGGAGTCCGCCTACGCCGAGATGGTGTTCCTCGACACCCTGTGGCCGGACTTCTCGCGCACCGATCTCTGGGGCGCGATCGAGCTCTACCTCGGCCGCAGCCGCCGCTTCGGCGGCGCCGTCGACGCCCCGACCGCCGACTCCGCGGAATAGACCGCGATGCGAACGGAGTTGCACCAGGCATGACGGAGAAGATCACGATCGACGTGTGGAGCGATATCGCCTGCCCGTGGTGCTACATCGGCAAGCGCAACCTCGAGACCGGGCTGGCTCAGATCGCCGACGATCCCGACGCTCCCCAGGTCGAGGTGACCTTCCACTCCTTCGAGCTCTCACCCGACACACCGGTGGACTTCGAGGGCGACGAGCTGGACTTCCTCGCCGGGCACAAGGGGATGCCGCGCGAGCGGGTTCGCGAGATGCTCGACCAGGTGACGGGGGTCGCCGCGGGGTCGGGCCTCGAGTACCGTTTCGACCTGCTGCAGCACACGAACACCGTGAAGGCGCACGAACTGCTGCACTTCGCGAAGGCGCAGGGCCGCCAGAACGAGATGGCGGAGCGTCTGATGTCGGCCTACTTCACCGAGGGCAAGCACGTCGGCCGGGTCGACGACCTGGTGGCGCTCGCGTCCGAGATCGGGCTGGATGCCGACGAGGTGCGCGATGCGCTGGAGTCGAGCCGTCATCTCGCCGATGTCCGCGCCGATCAGGCGCAGGCGCAGGCCTACGGCATCCAGGGCGTGCCGTTCTTCGTGATCGACGGCAAGTACGGCGTCAGCGGCGCACAGCCGGCCGACGCGTTCGCGCAGATCGCACGGCAGGTCTGGACGGAGAAGCAGGACGCCTGAGGCGGCTGCGTCTCGACTCGGCTGCGTTTCGACTCGGCTGCGTTTCGACTCGCCGCTGCGCGACTCGCTCAACGACCGGTGGAGGGCGGCGGCGCCACGCGGTCGTTGAGCGAGCGCAGCGCGTCGAAACGCCCGCCCGCGACGATCAGACGGGCAGGCTCGCCTCGATGGCGGCGATGATCTCGGGCGCGTCCGGCTTCGTCTGAGGACGGAACCGGTGCACCTGACCCGAGGGGGTCAGCAGGAACTTCTCGAAGTTCCACATGACCGGACCCTTCGCGCCCTCGGCGTTCTTCGCCTTCTTCAGCGCCTTGTACAGCGGTGCCGCGTGCGAACCGTTGACACGGACCTTGTCCATGATCGGGAAGCTCACGCCCCACGTGACCGCGCAGTACTCGAGGATCTCCTCCATCGAGCCGGGCTCCTGCCCCATGAACTGGTTGCACGGGAACCCGACGACCTGCAGGCCGCGCGCGCCGTAGGTGCGCTGGAGCTCCTCGAGCTGCTCGTACTGCGGCGTGAGCCCGCACTTGGAGGCGACGTTCACGACGAGCACGGCCTTGTCGCCCCACTCGGAGAGCGTGTGCTCGACGCCCGACGCGTCGGTGTAGGGGATGTCGCGGATGTCCACCGTCTGTGTCTCGGCCATGTTCTCCACGATAGGGCCGTACGCCGCCTTCGTGACCGCGGGAGTCTGGGAGAATGGACAGGATGTCCCTCTCCGTCTCCACCGGCCCCGCGTTGCGCATCGGGCCCATCGCGCTCGACGCGCCGGTCGTCCTCGCGCCGATGGCGGGGATCACCAACACGGCATTCCGTCGACTGTGCCGTGAGTATGGCGCCGGCCTCTACGTCTCCGAGATGATCACGACGCGCGCGCTCGTCGAGCGCAACGCGACGACCATGCGCCTGATCACCCACCACGAGTCGGAGAAGCCGCGCTCGATCCAGCTGTACGGCGTCGATCCCGCCACCACGGAAGCAGCGGTGCGCCTGCTCGTCGAGGAGGACCGCGCCGACCACATCGACCTCAACTTCGGCTGCCCGGTTCCCAAGGTGACCCGCAAGGGCGGGGGAGCGGCGCTGCCCTGGAAGCTCGGGCTCTTCCGCGAGATCGTCACCCGCGCCGCGCGCGCCGCCGGCGATGTGCCTCTGACGGTGAAGATGCGCAAGGGCATCGATGCAGACCACCTCACCTTCCTCGATGCGGGACGCATCGCCGAGGATGCCGGTGTCGCCGCCGTCGCGCTGCACGCCCGCACCGCCGCGGAGTTCTACTCCGGCCACGCCGACTGGTCGGCCATCACCGCCCTCAAGCAGGCCGTCACGTCCATCCCGGTGCTCGGCAACGGCGACATCTGGTCGGCGGCCGACGCCGCGCGCATGATGGCCGAGACGGGATGCGACGGCGTCGTGGTCGGCCGCGGCTGCCTCGGCCGCCCGTGGCTGTTCGGCGACCTCGCCCGCGGCCTCGGAGGCCCGGGGGCCGCCGCCGGTGCGCCCGTCGACGCGACGCTCGGGTTCGTCGCAGCCGCGTTCCGCCGTCACGCGGAGCTGCTGGTCGAGTTCTTCGAGGACGAGGGCCGCGGATGCCGCGACATCCGCAAGCACGTCGCCTGGTACTTCAAGGGCTATCCCGTCGGCGGCGAGACCCGCGCCCAGCTGGCGACGGTGTCGACTCTCGCCGAGATCGACGACCTGATCGCCACCCTCGATCTCGATGCCCCGTACCCGGGGGCGGCGGCGGAGGGCCAGCGCGGGCGCGCCGGTACGCCGAAGCGGCCCGCCCTGCCCGACGGGTGGCTGCACAGCCGCGAGATGAGTGGTGACGCCACGCGCGAGCTGGCCGAGGCGGAGGTCGACACCAGTGGCGGGTGATGGCAGCGGCGTCGGCATCGCCTCCGGCCGCCCGTCCGGCTACGACGATCACGACGCGGAACGCTTCGTCCCGGAACAGCACCGTTCGCAGCGCGACGGCTTCGCCCGCGATCGGGCTCGCGTGCTGCATTCTGCGGCGCTGCGGCGCCTCGCCTCCAAGACGCAGGTGCTGAGCCCGGCCAGCCCCGCCGACTTCGCCCGCAACCGTCTCACGCACTCGCTCGAGGTGGCGCAGGTGGGCCGCGAGCTCGCGATCGCCCTCGAGCTGTCGCCCGACGTCGTCGACACGGCGTGTCTGAGCCACGACATCGGGCACCCTCCGTTCGGGCACAACGGCGAACGGGCGCTGAACGACTGGGCGGAGGACATCGGCGGGTTCGAGGGCAACGCGCAGACGCTGCGCATCCTCTCCCGCCTGGAGCCGAAGGTGATGGATGCCGCGGGCCAGAGCGCCGGTCTCAATCTGACCCGCGCCAGCCTCGACGCCACCTGCAAGTACCCGTGGACGGTGGAGCACGGTGTGCCCGATCCCGGCGGCCGGGAGAAGTTCGGCGTCTACCCCGAGGACGAAGCCGTCTTCCGCTGGATGCGCCTCGGCGCGCCGGGAAGGGTGCGCTGCATCGAGGCGGAGGTCATGGACCTCTCCGACGACATCGCCTACTCGGTGCACGACTTCGAGGACGCCGTGCTCAACGGCTACCTCGACCCGGCCCGCCTCGCCGACGCCCGCGAGCACGAGGCGCTGCTGACGGCGATCCAGGCATGGGTGGGCTTCGGGTTCACCCGTGACGAGCTCGCCGACGCGCTCTACCGGCTCACCCGCATGCCCGAATGGCTTCCCGGCTTCGACGGGTCGCGCGCCGCGCTGGCCGGGCTGAAGAACCTCACCTCCGACCTGATCGGCCGCTTCGCGCGCGCCGCGACGACCGCGACCCGCGAGCACTACTCGGTTCCGGTGCTCACGCGCTACCGGGGGCGCGTCATCGTCCCGCGCGTGATCGAGGCGGAGATGGCGGTGCTCAAGGGCATCATCGGCGCCTTCGTCGTCACGATCGACGGCCGCCGCGGCCTCTACAAGGAGCAGCGACGCGTGCTCAAGCGGCTCGCGAGCGCCCTGTGGGAGCGCCCCGAGCACCTGGACCGCCTGCACGCGGAGGATTTCGCCGCGGCATCCACCGATGCCGCGCGCAAGCGCGTCGTCGTTGACCAGGTCTCCAGCCTCACGGACCGGTTCGCGATCGAGTGGCACGCGCGCCTCATCGGTCCCGTCGACCTGCGCGAGCTCGGACTGCGCTCCGGCGACGACCGGACGATCGCCCCCAGCGGCTTCGCCCTTCCGGAGCCGATCGCCGGACTCTGGCCCGCCGAGGGGCACTGATGGCACGCATCCGACAGTCGGACGTCGACGAGGTGAAGGCCCGCATCAACATCGGCGATGTGATCGGTGAGCGGGTCGCCCTCAAGTCGGCCGGGGTGGGGTCGCTGAAGGGATTGTGCCCGTTCCACGACGAGCGCAGCCCGAGCTTCCACGTGCGACCGCAGGTCGGCTACTACCACTGCTTCGGGTGCGGGGAATCGGGCGACGTCTACTCGTTCCTGCGGGCGATGGACCACGTGTCCTTCACGGAAGCGGTCGAACGCCTCGCCGCCCGCGTCGGCTACACCCTGCATTACGAGGACGGCGGCGCCGCGCCCGAGAACAGTGGGCGCACGCGGCTGTACCAGGCCAACGCGGCGGCCGCCGAGTGGTTCCGCGGCCAGCTCTCCTCGCCCGAGGCCGATGCCGGGCGCCGCTTCCTCGGCGAGCGGGGGTTCGATGCGGGCGCGGCCGCGCATTTCGGCGTCGGGTACGCGCCCCAGGGCTGGGACAAGCTCCGCGACGCGATGCGCGGGCAGGGATTCAGCGACGAGGAGCTGTCGGCGGCGGGCCTCGTCTCGCAGGGCCAGCGCGGCGTGTACGACCGCTTCCGCGGACGCGTCGTGTGGCCCATCCGCGACGTGACGGGACAGACGATCGGATTCGGCGCGCGACGGCTGTACGAGGACGACAAGGGGCCCAAATACCTCAACACCCCTGAGACGACCATCTACAAGAAGGCGCAGGTGCTCTACGGGCTCGACCTGGCGAAGAAGGACGTGTCGCGCTCGCACCGCGTGGTCGTCGTCGAGGGCTACACCGACGTCATGGCCTGCCATCTGGCCGGGGTCACGACCGCCGTCGCCACGTGCGGCACCGCGTTCGGCTCCGACCACATCACCGTGCTGCGACGGGTCATGGGAGACGACTCGGCCGCCGGGGAGGTCGTCTTCACCTTCGACCCGGATGCGGCGGGCCAGAAGGCCGCACTGCGGGCCTTCGCCGACGCGAAGCGGTTCAACGCGCAGACGTACGTCGCGACGGGCCCGCAGGGGCTCGACCCGTGCGACCTGCGCCTCGAGCGCGGGGATGCCGCCGTCCGCTCGCTCATGGAGACCAAGGTCCCGATGTTCGAGTTCGTCATCGACCAGCGACTCGCGGGGTTCGATCTGTCGAGTGTGGAGGGACGCGTGGGCGCCCTCCGCGCCGCTGCGCCGGTCGTGGGGGAGCTGCGCGATCCCTTGCTGCAGCCCGAGTACACCCGGGTGCTCGCGCGCCGCCTCGGGATGGACACCGAGGCGGTGCGACGCGAGGTCGAGCGGGCGGGCCGCGAGGCGGCGCGACGCGGCGACGACGCACGGACCGGCGGTGCGACGCCGTCCGACGCGACGCCGCGCGGTGAACGGTCCGCAGACGCCTCGGCCTCGGCACCGGGCGAGTCGGCGCTGCGGATGAGCCTGCGCACGCTGCCGCGCTCGGCCGACGCGGCGCTGGAGCGGGACGCCCTGATGGGGGTGCTGCAGTACGGTCACCTCGTCGACGGGGGCGAGCTCGATGCGGCCCTCGCGCTGCCGATGACAGTGCCGGCGCTGGATGCCGTACGCCAGGCGCTCCTCTCGCACACCGATCGCACCCGGATCGGTTGGGCCTCCACGGCCGTGGAGGCCGTCCGAGAGCCGTACCGTTCGCTGGCCGTCGAACTGCTCACCGCCGACTTCCCCGCTCTCACGGAGGCGGAGGCCGCGGCATCCACGCACGCGCTCGCCCGCCGGCTGCGGATCCGAGCGCTCGATCGTGAGAAGAGCGAGATGCTCGGCGCCATCCAACGTCTGCCCGCCGAGTCCGAGCAGGGTCGCACCGTGCGGCTCGCGCTGCGCGAGCTCGACGCACGCCGACGGGCTCTGACGGACAACGCGTCCTGACGCCGCGCGGCGGCGCGAGCCCCGCTGGCGCGACGGCGCCGGAGAGGGCAGGATGAAGCCCATGCCTCGTCGATCCTCCCTCGACGCCGTCACCGCCGCGGTCCGGTGTGACGACCTGTCCGTGGCCCGCGGCGGCGTGCGCGTCGTCGACGGCGTCACCGTGCGCCTCGACGCCGGCCGAGCCCTGGCCGTCATGGGTGCCACGGGCGCCGGGAAGTCGAGCCTGGCCGCACTCCTGGCCGGAACCGATGACGGCTCGCTCACGGTCGTCGGCGGCGACGCCTGGGTCGACGGCACCCCGATCCGCAAGAAGGGGCGCGCGGCCCGTGTGCGCGCCTACTACACGGGCTACGTGCCGCAGCGCGCCGGCGCCGACCTGCCGGCGCGGCTCACGGTCGGGGAGGTCATCGGCGAGCCCATCACGAGTCGCGACCGACGCGTCAACCAGCGCGCGCTCGCGGTGCGGGTGGCCAGTCTGCTCGACGAGTTCGAGCTTCCGCTGGGCGCCGCGGCCCGGTATCCGTATGAGCTCAGCTCGGGCATGCGCCAGCGTGTCGCGATCGCGCGGGCCCTCGTGCTGCAGCCGCGGGTGTTCATCGGCGATGACCCCTACGCCAACCTCGACCTCGAGGTGCGGCAGGCGGTTCGCGACGCGCTCCTGCGCCGCCGCGACGAGAGCGGGATGGCGATCCTCATGGTGACCAACGACGCGGAAGCCGTGCGCGAGATCGACGCCGATGTGCTCGTGCTCCGCGGGGGACGCCCGGTGGCCTACGGCCACGGCACGGCCGACCTGCTGTGGACGCCGGACGGCGGCGTGCGACTCGTGTCGTGATCGCGTGTCGGTTGTCACGACCACGCCCCGACCTTTGCTAATATGGACGGGTTGCCCGCTCGCGGGTGACTGATCCTCGGTAGCTCAATTGGCAGAGCAGCCGGCTGTTAACCGGCAGGTTCTTGGTTCGAGTCCAAGCCGGGGAGCGAACGGCCCCAGACTCCACTCTGGGGCCGTTTTCGTTTCCCGCGGGAGGGGTGAACGGCGATCAGGCGTCGAGGTCGTCGACGCCGGGGGTCCACGACGCGCCGGGACGTCCCCACCCGCGCTTGCGGGCGATCTTCTGCACCGTCTTCCAGTCGCCGTCGTCGAGACGGTCGATGTAGAGGATGCCGTCGAGGTGATCGAACTCGTGCTGCATGATGCGCGCACGCCACCCGTCCACCTCGATGCGCACGGGCGCGCCGTCGAGGTCGACGCCGGTCACGAGCACCTCGTCGGAGCGCCGCAGCGGGAACCGCTCGCCCGGGAACGACAGGCATCCCTCGGACTCGTCGTCCGGATCCGGCGCGCCGGGCACCGGAGGACGCATCCACAGCTGCGGGTTGATGATCACTCCGCGCCAGGGATTGCCGTCGTCGTCCTGATAGCTGTAGGTGTAGATGCGCAGGCCCACCCCGACCTGCGGGGCCGCCAACCCGACGCCGGGGGCGGCATCCATCGTCTCGAACATGTCGGCGACGAGGGTTCGGATCTCCTCCGTCACCTCCGTGACGGGATCGGCGGGGGAGTGGAGGACGGGATCGCCCATGATGCGAATCGGAAGAACAGCCACGTCCTGAGCCTATCGAGCGCACCCGGCGGTTAGTGTCGAGGGGTGTATGCCGCGATGACCGACCTCGGAGACGTGACTGACAAGCTCGTCGGCGTCTTCGCCGACCCCGGCATCCTCATCGGCATCCCGCTGGCCCTCCTCGGTGCCGTCTTCATGTCGTTCGGTGCGCAGTATCAGCACCGCGGCGTGCAGAAGGTCGAACGCCTCACGGCCACGCACGGCTCGTCCGGCCTCACGGGCGGACAGATGTGGAACCTCCTGCGGCGTCCCTCGTGGGTCGCCGGCACCGTGATGCTGGGCCTCGCGATCGTCTGCCAGCTGTCGGCGCTGACGTTCGCGCCGCTGATCCTCGTCCAGCCCGTGGGCGCGGTCTCACTGGTGATCACCACCCTCCTGAACGCCCGCATCAGCGGCCTGCGCCCCACGCGTCGCTCGCTCTCCGCGATCGGGCTGTGCGTCGCCGGCATCTTCGTCTTCGTCACCGTGGCCGCGCTCTACGCGACCGAGACCCCGATCAGCGACGGGCAGCTCATCACGGTGCTCCTCATCCTGGCGGGCGTCGCGATCGTGCTCACCGCCCTGTGGGTCTGGCTGCGCGCACGCATGGGAGCGCTGTTCTACATCGTCGCCGCCGGCATCATGTACGGCTTCGTGGCGACGCTCGCCAAGGTGGTGCTCAGCCGCATCCGCTCGGGTGACTTCGAGTGGCTGACGATCGTCTGCATCGTGGCGCTGCTGGCCGGCACGGCGATCGGCGCCTACTTCGTGCAGACCGCCTACGCGTCCGGACCCCCGGACCTGGTCATCGCGGGCCTCACCGTCATCGACCCGATCGTCGCGATCGTGATCGGTCTCGCGGTGCTCCGCGAGGCCGAGGGCGCCCCCTGGGGCGCGTACGTGGGCTTCGTCGCGGCCGGCGCCCTCGCCGTCACGGGCGTGTTCCAACTCGCACGGCACCATCCGCAGATCGTCAGCGACAGCCAGGAGATCCCGATCACCCGCGGCAGCGGAGAGGGCGTCTCGCCGAGCGCCCAGCGCCTCACCGACGCCGTCGCCAAGGTGTGGCCGGAGCCGCCGGTGCGCGACAAGGACGACCCGCGACCCCGCTAGAATTCCCGGGACAGGGGGCGGTGGCCAAGCTGGTCAAGGCAGCGGGCTCATAACCCGACGATCGTGGGTTCAAGTCCCACCCGCCCTACCAATGACACGGTTGTGATTCCACGTCGTTATCGGCAATAATGGGCGCACAACCACATAGCCGCCATGCATCCGGACTCAGGTCGTAGGGGAAGACGTACCTGAAGAAACGGAGAATCGCGATGGCGACCACGTCGACCCCACAGGCGCGCGGAGTGATCTACATCCACTCCGCGCCACGAGCGCTGTGCCCCCACCTCGAGTGGGCTGTCGGTCGCGCCCTCGGACGGGCGGTCAATTTCGAGTGGGCGGAACAGCCGGTGCTCTCCGGCAGCCGTCGTGCCGAGTTCTACTGGGAAGGCCCCGCCGGCACCGGCGCCGCTCTCGCCACCGCGATCCGCGGCTGGGAGCACCTGCGCTTCGAGGTCAGCGAGGACCCGACGCCGCGCTCGGACGGCGGTCGCTGGATGCACACGCCGGATCTCGGCATCCACTTCGCCCAGACCGACACCGCGGGCAACGTCGTCATCGGCGAGGACCGCATCCGCTACGCACTCGAGATCGCGGCCGGCGACCCGTACGACCTGCAGCGCGAGCTTCAGGTCGCCCTCGGCTCGTCCTGGGACGAAGAGCTCGAGCCGTTCCGTCACGCCAGCGACGACGCCCCCGTCGTCTGGCTCCACAAGGTCGGCTGAGCTCCGACCCCCTGAGCCCAGACGAGTCGAGGCGCCGGTACCGGCTTCGGACGGCTTCCCGGAGACCGAGACAGCGCATCCTCGTCTGACACGAAGACGCCCCCGTCATCCGAAAGGATGCGGGGGCGTCTTCGCGTCCGGCTCGAGGCCGGATCAGACCGAGGCGAACGCGGCGACCGCGTTGTGTCCGCCGAAGCCGAACGAGTTGCTGATCGCGAGCTGCTGTCCGTCGCCGAGCGGGGTCGGCGCGCCCGACAGGCGGAAGGGGACCGCGGGGTCCTGCTCCGTCAGGTTGATCGTCGGCGGTGCGACACGGTCGCGCAGCGCGAGGATCGTGAAGATCGCCTCGAGCGCTCCCGTCCCGCCCAGCAGGTGTCCCGTGGACGCCTTGGTCGCCGACACGGGGATCTCATCGATCCGGTCGCCGAAGACGCTCTTGAGCGCCACGTACTCGTTCGGATCGCCGACCGGGGTGGAGGTGGCGTGGGCGTTGATGTGGGTCACGTCGTCGGGCGACGCGTCCGCCATCGCGAGCGCGAGGTTCACGGCGCGCGCGGCGCCGGTGCCCTCGGGGTCGTTGGCGGTGATGTGGTACGAATCGGCCGTGACGCCGCCTCCGACGACCGCGGCGTAGATCTTCGCTCCGCGCGCCTTGGCGTGCTCCTCCGTCTCGAGGATCAGGACGCCCGCGCCCTCGCCCATGACGAATCCGTCGCGATCGATGCTGCCGGGGCGCGACGCGGTCTCGGGGGAGTCGTTGCGCTTGGACAGCGCCTGCATCGACGAGAACGACGCGATGGTGACCGGGTGGATGACCGACTCGGTGCCACCGGCGATCACGACATCCGCGAGACCGTCACGTAGGTGCTCGATCGCGTTCACGATCGACTCGGTGCTCGATGCGCAGGCGCTCGCGACCGTGCGTGCGTACGCACGCGCACCGAAGTGCAGCGACAGGTTGCCGGCCGCCGCGTTCGGCATGAGCATCGGCACCGTCATCGGCAGCACGCGACGCGGGCCCTTCTCGCGCAGCGTGTCCCACGCGTCGAGCAGCGTCCACAGGCCGCCGATCCCGGTCGCGAAGTCGACTCCCAGGCGTTCCGGGTCGACCTCCGGGCTTCCGGCATCCGCCCACGCCTCCATGGCCGCGACGAGCGCGAACTGCGAGGACGGGTCGAGACGCTTGGCGATCGGCCGTTCCAGCACCGTGTCGGGGCGGACGGCGGCCTGCGCGGCGAACGTGACGGGAAGGTTGTACTGCTCGACCCAGTCGTACTCGAGCGTGCGCGCGCCGGAGGCGCCACCCAGCAGCGCGGACCAGCTCTCCGGCGCGGTCCCACCGATGGGGCTGGAGGCGCCGATGCCGGTGACGACGATTCGGGGAATGCTCATGGTCTCCTCGTTGCTCCGGTGGGGGCACTCAGGCCCCCACCGGGGTGCAGGTGGCGAGGCCTGAGGTCAGGCCTGGTTGGTGGTGATGAAGGTGACGGCGTCGCCGACGGTCTTGAGGTTCTTGACCTCTTCGTCGGGGATGGTGACACCGAACTTCTCCTCGGCGTTGACGACGATCGTCATCATCGAGATCGAGTCGATGTCGAGGTCGTCGGTGAACGACTTCTCCAGCGCGACCTCGTCCGCCGAGATGCCGGTCTCGTCCGTGATGAGTTCGGCGAGCCCTGCGAGGACCTCGTCGTTGCTGAATGCCATGGGATTCTCCTTGTTTATCGGGGTTTCACCGGCCCTGCGGGGCCGACGTTCAGTCTAGGTGCGGCGGCCGCCGCGCCCGCGGATCTCGGGCCGTCAGGGCAGGACGACGACCTGGGCGCCGAACACGAGCCCGGCGCCGAAGCCGATCTGCAGGGCGAGTCCGCCCGACAGCTCCGGGTGCTCGACGAGCAGGCGGTGCGTGGCGAGCGGGATGGATGCCGCCGACGTGTTGCCGGTGGTCTCGATGTCGCGGCCGATGACGACCGTCTCGGGCAGCTTCAGCTGCTTGGCGAACTCGTCGATGATGCGCATGTTGGCCTGGTGCGGCACGAAGGCGGCGAGATCGGACGCCTGCACTCCGGCGACCTCGAGCGCCTGCCGGGCGACCTTCACCATCTCCCAGACGGCCCAGCGGAAGACCGTCGGACCCTCCTGGCGCAGCGTCGGCCACGGCGACTGGCCGTCGCGGAACTCGACGAGGGTGTGGTTCATGCCCACGGCCTCGGCCTTCGAGCCGTCCGAGCCCCAGACGGTCGGTCCGATGCCGGGGAAGTCGCTCGGTCCGACGACGGCCGCACCGGCGCCATCGCCCAGGAGGAACGAGATGGACCGGTCGGTCGGGTCGACGATGTCGCTCAGCTTCTCGGCGCCCACCACGACCGCGTAGTGCGCCGAGCCCGCGCGGATGAGCGCGTCGGCCTGCGCGACGCCGTAGGCGAAGCCGGCGCAGGCGGCGTTGAGGTCGTACGCCGCCGCGGGGTTCGCGCCGATCCGGTCGGCTACGATCGCCGACACCGAGGGGGTCTGCTTCGGGTTGGAGATCGTCGCGACGATCACGGCGTCGATGAGCGCGGGGTCGATCCCTGCGGTGGCGACCGCTTCGGCCGCTGCGTCGGATGCCAGATCGATCGCGGTGGTGGCGGCATCCGCCCGCACACGCGTGACGATGCCGGTGCGCTGACGGATCCACTCGTCGCTGGAGTCGATGGGACCGACGAGATCGTCATTGGGAACGGCGTTCTCGCCGCGCGCCGCGCCGTAGGCGTAGATGCGCGTGTGGGCCGGCCCCGTCGACTGGACGAGGGCGGGTCGGGTGGGCGCGTCGGTCACGCGTCGCCTCCTGTCAGCAGGGCGGCCGCAGCCGCGAGGTCGTCGGGTGTCTTCACGGCCACGGTCGGCACGCCGCGCAGGGCTCGCTTCGCGAGACCCGTGAGGGTGCCGGCCGGGGCGAGCTCGATGATGCCGGTCACGCCCGCAGCCGAGAACGCGTCCATGCAGAGGTCCCAGCGGACGGGGGAGGAGACCTGTGCGACGAGCAGCTCGAGAGCCTCACGACCTCCCACGACCCGCGCACCGTCTCGGTTGGTCCAGAGGGCGACGGTCGGGTCGGATGCCGTCACCTCTGCGGCGGCGGCGCGCAACGACTCGACCGCGGGGGCCATGTAGGAGGTGTGGAAGGCGCCCGCCACCTGCAGGGCGATGACGCGGCTTCCCGCGACCGGGTGGGCCGCGAGCTCCGCCAGGGCGTCCAGCGCGCCGGCCGCCACGATCTGTCCAGCACCGTTGTGGTTGGCCGGGGTGAGGCCCAGCTCATCGAGGAGAGCGAGGACCGCGTCGCGGTCACCGCCGAGGACGGCACTCATCCCGGTGTGCTCGCGCGCAGCCGCATCGGCCATCGCTCGTCCCCGAAGACCGACGAGACGCATGCCGTCGTCGTCCGTGAGCACTCCCGCCGCGACGAGAGCCGCGATCTCACCCACGGAGTGGCCGGCGACACCGCCGGGCGCGGTGGCCGCGGCATCCTGCAGAGCGGCGTACGAGACCAGGCTCGCCGCGACGATCAGCGGCTGCGCGACGCTCGTGTCACGGATCCGGTCGGCGTCCCATTCGGTGCCGGCCGCGAGGAGGTCGACGTCCGCCTCCTCCGCGTACCGCTCGACGCGCTCGCGGACCCCGTCGAGCTCGAGCCACGGAGCGAGGAACCCGGGGGTCTGTGAGCCCTGCCCGGGGAAGACGGTGATGATCACGTGCCTATCCTTCCAACTTCTGCGCCGCCGCGCTGGCGAACACGTCACAACAAACGCGGATTGCTTTGTATCCGATCGATAACAGCAACGGGACGGTGGGATGTCAGTCGGTGCGAGAGGGGCGGCGCGCCGCGCTTCCCCGACGGCGCGTCGCCTCGGTGCCGATCGACCCGATGATGAGGGCCGTCTGCAGGATGAGCGCCTCTCGCGGCCCGGTCGCATCCCAGCCGATGACGTCCGAGACGCGCTTGAGGCGGTACCGCACGGTGTTCGGGTGGACGAACAGCTCGCGCGCCGTCGCCTCGAGGGAGCGCCCGTTGTCGAGGTAGCTCCAGAGCGTCGTGACGAGATCGGCGGAGTGCGCCTGCAGCGGACGGTAGATGCGCTCGACCAGGGTCGCCTTCGCCATGGCGTCGCCGGCCAGCGCACGCTCGGGCAGCAGATCGTCGGCCTCGACCGGTCGCGGGGCGTGACGCCACGCCCCGGCGACGGCGAACCCCGCCAGCGCCGCGCGCGCACTCAGCCCGGCATCCACCAGCGCGGGCACCGTGGGACCGAGGACGAGGTGGCCGGGACCGAAGCCGGGCTCCAGCCGTCGTGCGATCTCGGGGAACGGCAGCTCGTCGCTCACCGGCTCGCGTCCGGGCAGTACCGCACGCCCGATCACCAGCACGAGGCGCGACCCCTGCACGCCGATGAGCACGTCGACGCCGAGCTTGCGCGCGAGCCGCCGCAGATGATCGACATCCAGCTGCGGGGGCGTCGTACCCACGAGCACGGCGACCTCTCCGTGGCCGTGCCAGCCGAGCGCGGCGATACGGCTCGGCAGCTCCTCGTCGGCCTCGCCCGTGAGGATCGAGTCGACGACGAGCGCTTCGAGTCGCGCGTCCCAGAGCCCGCGGGCCTCTGCGGCCCGCGCGTAGACGTCGGCCGACGCGAACGCGACCTCGCGGGAGAACAGCAGGATGCTCTCGCGCAGGTCCTCCGCCCGGCCCGCGACGCGCTCCTCGGTGACGGCGACGGTCACCCGGATGAGCTGCAGCGTCTGCGTCAGGCTGACGCTGCGCAGCAGTTCACGGGGGGCTGCGGCGAAGATGTCGGCGGCGATCCAGGGCGTGGAGCCCGGATCCTCGTACCACTGGATGAACGAGGCGATGCCCGCCTGCGCCACGAGGCCCACGGCCGACCGGCGTGCCGGCGGCATGTCGGCGTACCACGGCAGCGAGTCTTCGAGTCGCTTGATGGTCGCCGTGGCCAGGTCCCCGGAGATGCGGCGGAGCCACGCGAGTGTCTCCGCCTTCTCCTGAGGTGTGGGGCGGGCGGGCATCGAACCGGTCAGCTCTCGCCGCCGGCGTTCCCGGTCGTTCCGGCCGTCACGTCGTGCAGACGGTACTTCTCGATCGCCTGGGCCGACAGCGAGCGGTCGACGAGTCCTTCCTCGGCCAGCGCCTGCAGCGCGCGGACCACGATCGACGGTCCGTCGATCTTGAAGAAGCGACGCGCCGCGGCACGGGTGTCGGAGAAGCCGAAGCCGTCGGCACCCAGCGTCACGTACCGACGGGGCACCCACTCGCGGATCTGGTCCTGGACCGCGTGCATGTAGTCGCTCACGCCCAGCACCGGACCCGCGGTGTCGCGGAGCTTCTCGGTCAGGTACGCGGTACGCGGCTCGGCGAGCGGGTTGAGGAAGTTGTGCTCGTCGGCGGCGAGACCGTCGCGGCGCAGCTCCGTCCAGCTCGTGACCGACCAGACGTCGGCGGCCACACCCCAGTCGTCGCGCAGCAGCTGCTGCGCCTCGAGCACCCACGGCACGCCGACGCCCGACGCGAGCAGCTGCACGCGGTGACCGTCGCCGGAACCCTCGGAGATGCGGTGGATGCCGCGGACGATGCCGTCGACGTCGACGCCCTCGGGCTCGGCCGGCTGCACCAGCGGCTCGTTGTAGAGGGTGATGTAGTACATCACGTTGGGGTCGGGGTGGTTGCCGCCGTACATGCGGTCCAGGCCGGAGCGCACGATGTGGGCGATCTCGTACCCGTACGCCGGGTCGTACGACACGGTGGCGGGGTTCGTCGAGGCCAGCAGGTGCGAGTGGCCGTCGGCGTGCTGGAGGCCCTCACCGGTCAGAGTGGTGCGACCGGCCGTTGCGCCCATGATGAAGCCGCGGGCCATCTGGTCCGCCGCCGCCCACTGCGCGTCGCCGGTGCGCTGGAAGCCGAACATCGAGTAGAAGATGTAGACCGGGATCAGCGGCTCGCCGTGCGTGGCGTACGAGGTGCCCGTGCCGGTGAAGGCGGCGACCGCACCCGCCTCGTTGATGCCGACGTGCATGATCTGCCCCTGCGGGCTCTCCTTGTAGGCGAGGAGGAGCTCACGGTCGACCGAGGTGTAGTTCTGACCGTTCGGGTTGTAGATCTTCGCGGTCGGGAAGAACGCGTCGAGACCGAAGGTGCGCGCCTCGTCCGGGATGATCGGGACGATGCGGTTGCCGAAGTCCTTCGAGCGCAGCAGGTCCTTCAGCAGGCGGACGAAGGCCATCGTCGTGGCGACCTCCTGCGTGCCGGAACCCTTCTTCGGCAGCGCGTACGCGCTGTCGTCGGGCAGGCTGATCGGCACGTGGTGGGTGCGACGCTCCGGCAGGAACCCGCCGAGGGCGCGACGCTTCTCCACCATGTACTGGATGGTCTCGTCCTCCATGCCCGGGTGGAAGTACGGCGGCGCGTAGGGGTTCTCCTCGAGCTGCGCATCGGAGACCGGGATGCGCATCGAGTCGCGGAAGTGCTTGAGGTCGTCGAGCGTCATCTTCTTCATCTGGTGGGTCGCGTTGCGGCCCTCGAAGTGGTGACCGAGACCGTATCCCTTGATGGTCTTCGCGAGGATGACCGTGGGCTGGCCCTTGTGCTCGGTGGCGGCCTTGTAGGCGGCGTAGAGCTTCTGGTAGTCCAGGCCGCCGCGGCGCAGCTTGCCCCAGATGTCCTCGTCCGACCAGTCCTTCACCATGGCGGCGGTGCGCTCGTCGCGGCCGAAGAAGTGGTCGCGGATGAACTTGCCGTCCTCCGCGCGATAGGTCTGGAAGTCGCCGTCCGGCGTCGTGTTCATGAGGCGCACGAGAGCACCGTCGGTGTCGACCTGGAGCAGGTCGTCCCAGCCGCGGCCCCAGACGACCTTGATGACGTTCCAGCCCGCGCCGCGGAAGAACGCCTCGAGCTCCTGGATGATCTTGCCGTTGCCGCGCACCGGTCCGTCGAGGCGCTGGAGGTTGCAGTTCACCACGAAGGTGAGGTTGTCCAGACCCTCGTTGGCCGCGACCTGGAGCTGTCCGCGGCTCTCGACCTCGTCCATCTCACCGTCGCCGAGGAAGGCCCAGACGCGCGAGCCCGAGAGGTCCTTGATCCCGCGGTTGGTGAGGTACTTGTTGGTCATCGCCTGGTAGATCGCGTTGATGGGTCCGAGACCCATCGACACGGTCGGGAACTGCCAGTACTCGGGCATGAGCCGCGGGTGCGGGTACGACGGGATGCCCAGCGGTGCCTTCGACTTCTCCTGACGGAAACCGTCGAGCTGGTCGGCCGACAGACGCCCCTCGAGGAAGGAGCGGGCGTAGATGCCGGGGGAGGCGTGGCCCTGGATGAAGATCTGGTCGCCGCCCGTGGGGTCATCGAGGCCGCGGAAGAAGTGGTTGAAGCCGACTTCGTACAGCGACGCGGACGACGCGTAGGTCGAGATGTGTCCGCCGACGCCGATACCGGGGCGCTGAGCACGGTGCACGGTGAGCGCGGCGTTCCAGCGGATCCACCGGCGGTAGCGACGCTCCATCTCCTCGTCACCGGGGAAGGCGGGCTCGTTCTCCGGCGCGATCGTGTTGATGTAGTCGGTCGTGGGGACCTGGGGCACGTTCAGCTGCAGCTCGTGCGACTTGTTCAGCAGGCTGAGCATGATCTCGCGACCGCGCCCCGCCCCCTTGCTGTCGACGAGCTGCTGCAGCGATTCCTGCCACTCGTGCGTCTCTTCGGGGTCGCTGTCCTGCGGTCCCTGAGAGTACGGATCCTGATCGTTGACCGTCACGAGACACCTTTCGTCGTCTGGCAGATCGTGCCAGGGATGGGGCTTGGGATGCGCGCGGCTTTGTGCAGCGTCGACAACGCGTCCTGGATCAGCCTAGTCACATCGCGATGGGGTGGACCGCGCGGGACGCGAGTGGGCCCTGCCGGGATCGAACCGACGACATCCACGGTGTAAACGTGGCGCTCTACCAGCTGAGCTAAAGGCCCTGACCCCCTCAGTCTATGAGGAGGGGCTGCGGTTAGCCGTCGCGCCCGACGACACGCGGCTCGGCGGGATTGAGGTACATCCCGTCGTCCTTGCCCAGTCGGGAATGACCGCGGGAGTAGGCGAAGTAGACCACGAACCCGATCACGAGCCAGATGAGGAACCGCAGCCAGGTCTCCACCGTCAGGTTCAGCATCAGGTAGACGCAGATGAGGGCCGAAAGGAGCGGTAGCACCGGGTTGCCGGGCACCCGGAAGCCGCGCTTGAGGTCGGGGCGGGTGCGCCGCAGCACGACCACACCGACCGACACCAGCACGAAGGCCGACAGCGTGCCGATGTTCACCATCTCCTCGAGCACACCGATGGGGGTCAGTCCGGCGACGACGGCGACGATCACGGTGACCACGATGGAGATCACCCAGGGGGTCCGTCGGGTGGGGTGCACCTTGGCGAGCCGCTGGGGGAGCAGACCGTCGCGCGACATCGCGAAGATGATGCGCGTCGCACCGATCATCAGCGTCAGCACGACGGTGGTGAGGCCGGCCACCGCTCCGGCGGAGATGACCGTGGCCATCCAGGCCTGACCGTGATGCGTGAACGCGTTCGCGAGGGCGGCGGCGGGGTCGAGCTCGTCGTAGCGCACCATGCCGGTCACGACGAGCGCGACGGCGCAGTAGAGAACAGTGCAGATCACGAGCGACGCGATGATGCCGATCGGGAGGTCGCGCTGCGGGTTCTTCGTCTCCTCAGCCGTCGTGGCGACGACGTCGAAGCCGATGTAGGCGAAGAAGACGAGGGCCGCGCCCGCGAAGATGCCGCCCACGCCGAACGCCATCGGCGCCGAGCCGGAGAGGAACTGGAGAAGCGGCTGCATGAGACCCGTCGCCGCCTCGCGCGGCGCGGCATCCGGGACGAACGGCGTGTAGTTGGCGGGGTTGATGAACATGATCCCGGCGACGATCACGAACAGGACGATGAAGAGCTTCACCCCGACGAGCACGAGGTTGACACGCATGGACTCGCGAATGCCGATCGTCATGAGGATGCCGAGGACGATGACCAGGAGGATCGCCATGACATCGACCACGCCGCCGTAGCCGATGGCCTCCGGCAAGGGGATGCCGAGCTGGCCGAGGAGCACGCCGAGGTACGCGCTCCACCCCTGGGCGACCACGCTCGCGCCGAGGAACATCTCGAGGATGAGGTCCCATCCGATGATCCAGGCGAACAGCTCGCCGAGCGAGGCGTACGAGAACGTGTACGCGGAGCCCGACACCGGAACCGTCGATGCGAACTCGGCGTAACACATCGCCGCGAGAGCGCAGGCGACCGCCGCCACGATGAAGCTGACGACCACCGCGGGTCCGGCGACCTCGTGGGCGGCACGGCCGGTCAGGGTGAAGATGCCGGCGCCGATCACCACGCCGACCCCGAAGACGGTCAGGTCGAGCGCGGAGAGCGACTTTCGCAGCCGGAACTCCGGTTCCTCCGTGTCGGCGATCGATCGCTCGATGGACTTCGTGCGCATCACGCTCATGGCGCCTCCTCTGAGGATCCGCAGAGCACGGTGCGCAGCACTGCGGTCAGGGTGAACATGCTAGTGCGACGTCCGCGCCGACCGGAACGCCCCTGCGTCGGGAGCGGTAGGTTGGGACGGTGAAGTCACGACCCGCCGACCAGCAGCTCCTGCTCGAACTCGCGACGCTCGACGCCGCGATCCAGCACGCTGAGCATGCCCGCCGCAACCCGGAGCAGGCCGGCCGTGTGCAGGAGCTGCTCGCACAGCGCCAGGCCCAGTCCGCCGAACTGACGACGCTGCTCGGGGCCCGCGACGACGTGAACGCGGAACTGGCGCGTCTGGAGTCGGATGTCGCGCTCGTCGAGGCTCGTGTCGCCCGCGACCGGGAACGCCTCGCGGCGTCGGCCAACGCCAAGGAGGCGCAGGGACTCGAGCACGAGCTGGCGTCGCTCGCGAAGCGCAAGAGCGACCTCGAGGATGCCGAGCTCGAGCTGATGGAGCGGCTCGAGGCCGCCGAAGCCGCCGTCGCGGCGCAGGAGGCGGCCATCGCCGCCGTGAACGAGGAGGGCGGGCGACTGAGCGCCGCCGCGAAGGAGAGCGTCGCCGCCGCGACCGCGCGCAGCGAGGTCGCCACCCGCGACCGCGCCGCCATCGCCGCCCGTGTGCCCGCGGATCTGCTCGCGCTGTACGAGCGCCTGTCCGCTCGCGGTGTCGGCGCCGGACTGCTCCGCCGTCGCACGTGCGAGGGGTGCAACATGGTGCTCGCGGGCACCGATCTGCAGACGATCCGCCAGGCCGCCGACGACGACGTCGTCCAGTGCCCCGAGTGCGGCGGCATCCTCGTGCGCACGGACGAATCGGGGCTGTGAACGCCACCAGCGCGGCACGGAGCACGCCGCGCTGGCGCCTGGTCACGACATCGGGCGAGCAGGCGGTCGTCACCACGATCGGCGCAGACCTCGACGTCCAGCACGTCGAGCGCCGCGCGCTCGATGCGTGGTGGGACGACGACCCGCTCACCCGGTGGGTCTGGTCCGACACGACACGCTGGTATCCGCGGGCGCTCCGCGCCGGCACCGTCCTCGCACGGTGCCATGACCTGCGGCTCGCACACGCGATCCTGCGCGACAGCGCTCTCGTCACCGATGCGGCCGCGCTGCGTGCCGCGACGGTGTGGGATGTCGCGGTGGACGAGCCCGCGACACCCACCGCACCCGCGCTGTTCGATCTCGACGGCACCGCGCGTGCGGGCGTGCCCGACGATCCCGACGAGGCGCTCGCCGAGTTCCGGCGCCAGCAGCGCGCGCTCCGCGACGGCGCAGACCCCGCTCGTCTGCAGCTGTTGATCGTCGCCGAGTCCGCCGGCGCGCTCCTGGCGACGGAGATGAACACGGCAGGTCTGCCCTGGGACCGGCGGACGCACGAGGCGATCCTCGAGGACGTTCTCGGCGCCCGCCCCGCGCCCGGCGAGCTCCCCGCCCGCGTGCGCGACCTCGCGACGGCCGTGCGCGTGGCGCTCGGTGACCCGGCGGCGAGTCTGGACTCGCACCCGAAGCTCCTGCGCAGCCTTCACCGTGTCGGGGTGCGCGCCGAATCCACGAGTCGGTGGGAGTTGGCCGAGTACGACCATCCCGCCATCGGGCCCCTCCTCGCCTACAAGAAGCTCACGCGCCTGATGAGCGCGAACGGCTGGGCCTGGCTCGACGAGTGGGCCGCCGACGGCCGGTTCCGTCCCGTCTACGTGCCCGGAGGGGTCGTGACGGGCAGATGGGCGTCATCCGGGGGCGGCGCACTCCAGATCCCGCGCCAGCTGCGCCGCGCCGTCCGGGCCGATCCGGGGTGGACCCTCGTCGTGGCCGATGTCGCGCAGTTGGAGCCGCGGGTGCTCGCGGCGATGGCGTCCGACGAGTCGCTCGCGTCGGCGGCGCGCGGGCGCGATCTCTACGAGGGCATCGTCGCGAGCGGGGTGGTCCAGACCCGCCAGGAGGCCAAGATCGCCGTCCTCGGCGCGATGTACGGTGCGACGACGGGAGACAGCGGCCGCCTGGTCCCGGCGCTGCGGCGCGCCTACCCGCGGGCGATGGGACTGGTCGACGACGCCGCAGCGACGGGGGAGCGGGGAGGAGTCGTCTCGACCTGGCTCGGTCGCTCCAGCCCGCCTCCGTCCTCCTCCTGGCGCGAGATCCAGGCCTCCGCCGCGCTTCCCGACGCGACGGAGGCAGACCGCGTACGCGCCCGCCGCTCCGCCCGTGATCGCGGGCGCTTCACCCGCAACTTCGTCGTGCAGGGCACCGCCGCTGAGTGGGCGGCGGCGTGGCTCGCCGACCTGCGCGGCCGCCTCGCGGCCCTGCCCGAGGTGGACGCCGCGGACGGCGCGGCGGCATCGGGGCCCGTGTTCGGCCGACGCGCGCACCTCGCCTTCTTCCTTCACGATGAGATCATCGTGCACACCCCCGCCCCGCACGCGGAGGCCGTCGCCGAGGCGGTGCGGGAGGAGGCCGCGAACGCCGCTCGGCTGCTCTTCGGCTCGTTCCCGATCGACTTCCCGCTGGATCTGCGGATCGCCGTCGACGCCGCGAAGGACTGAGGGGTCACCCGCACCCGGGCGCGCTGGTTGCCTCCACGTCGACATCGTTCATCATCGGGGTGTGCACGACGACGGGCTGCAGCCCGGCGCCGCGTGGGGCGACGAAGTGGAACGTCAATGTGCGCTCCTGTCCGGGAGCGAGTGTCACACGCGCGAGGGTCGCCGCCGACGCGTCGCCGTCGACGTCGGTGGAGGAAGCCCGTTCGCCGTCGAGCTCCACGCCGCCCAGGAACCATCCGTCCGGGATCATCGCCGTGACATCCGTCGTGATGTCGCCGGGGGCGGACGGGTTCGCCGCTCCCGTCATCCACACGGAGAAGTCGCGAGCCGCCACGGTCGCGCTGCTGCGCAGCGTCACGGCGAGCGTCACGTCGGCGGCGCCGTCGGCCCGGCACGTCTGCACCGACGGAGCGATGCGCGTGTGCAGATAGGTGTCCATCTTCCCCGTCGTGGCATCGTTGAAGAAGACGCCCACGGCGTCGGGTCCCGCCGCGCGCAGGCGGGCGAGCGCTCCGCCGAGCGGGCCCTGCGCCAGCGCCGACCCCTCATCCGCCCGGGCGCTCCACACCGACACGCGCCCCTGCGCGACCGGCTTCGCGAGGGCGTCCATCCAGCGGAGCGGATCGAGGGGACGCGACGAGAGCGCCGCGAACAGCCGATCCGTGAGATCACTCTGCATCGCCGTCTGCTCGTCGGCCGTCTTCTCCAGGTAGGGCCGGACCAGGATGTCCTCGACCACGTCGCCGCGGTCGACGACGGTGCCGTCGGAGAGGGTCAGTGGCCCGGTGATCGTGAGGAGAGACGCGAGCACGGCGGGATCGACCGCCACCACCGTGTCCGGCGCGGCATGGCCGAGCGACTGCCACCACGCCGACGCGAGCCGTGCGCTGAGGGCGAAGTCGGGGGTCATCGTCGCATTCATGACGAACCGCCCGGGAGCCTCACCGTAGAGCGCCACGAGATCGGGAGGAAGCTCCGCGATCGGATGATCGAGCGAGTGGAAGGCGCGGGAGTCGACGTGGTCGGTCACCTCCAGGCGACCGTCGACCGCCCGTATCGCGAGGAAGGAGCCGGTGATGCCGCCGCCGGTGCGCGTCTCCGCGGTGTTCTGGATCATGACCAGAATCGTCCGCGCACCGTCGGCACCCAGCATCCCCGGGAGCGCGTTCGCCGCGGCGGCCGCGTCCCGCAGCAGCGGCGCCCCGGCGCCGACCGCGACGCCGGCGCGGTCGGCGGCATCCCGCAGCGGACCGACGAGCTGGTCGCGGGGGAGCGCGGTGAGGGCGCCGTCGGCGGCGGCCACGCGCTGCGCGAGGGCGTCGAGCGGAGCCGAGACCGCGGCGACCCCCGACAGGTCGATCGTTCCGTCCGCACCGCCGGTGGGCTGCGCCGCGACGAGGACGTCTCCGGTCGCGGCGGCGACGTCGCGGACGGTGTCCGCCAGCATCCGCACGGCGGCGGTGTTCGCCCCCACGACAGGGATCGCCTCACTGGCTCGCCACAGCGGGTCCGACGTCAGGGCGGCTGCGCGCGACGCATGCTCCCGTGCGGCATCGACGACGGGGGTCAGTGCGGCCAGGTCGCCCGCGGCGAGGGCCGCCGACAGGCGCGGCTGCAGCGCGACGACCTCCTCGAGCTCGTTCTTCGCCATCCACCCGCGGATGCCGAGCCATCCCGTCACCGCGAGGAGCAGCCCGACCACCACGACGGCGACCAGAGCCCCCCGCCGCCGCTTGCGGCGGCGCGATCCGGTCGCGGTGGTGGGCGGCGCGACCTCAGTCACGGGCGCGGCGCGCGCGCCGGGCGTACAGCAGGGCACCGCCGCCGACCACGAGCGCGAGCGCGAGGGCCGTGAGCGGGAGCACGGCTGCGCCGTCGCCGCCCGTCGCCGGTAGCGACATCCCCGCAGCCGCGACGGCTCCCGACGTCGCCACACCGGCGGGGTCCGTCAGACACGCCGGCGTCGACGGCGGGTAGGAGAGCGCGACCCGCAGTGACGGGTTCACCTCGACGGTGGCCGAGATGTCGCCCCTCGTCCAGGCGAAGTTGCCCGGCGACGCGACCCACTGACCGTTCTCGAAGGCCCACCCGGGCCAGCCGTTCCCCTGCCCGTTCTCGTCCACCGATGCGCCGGGCCAGAGCACCCGTCCGGACAGCGTCCCGTCGACGATCTCCCCGAGCGCGATGGTGGTGCTCTGCGCGCCGTCGGTCAGCACCAGGCGCGCCGTGTGGCTCGTGGCCTGCCCGTCCGGATCGTTCAGGACCACCGAGTAGTCGATCCACGGCACGTTCGCGTCGCAGGACGGCGAGACCGTCGTCCCGCTCAGCGACGGCGATGACGGCGTGTCGGGGCCGTAGTCGTCGCCGGTATCGGCAGCCGACGCGGCCGACGCACCCCCCGACAGCAGAACGACGGCAAGAAAAACGGGCAGCGCGTACTTACGCATGATGATGCCTCCCCCAGGCGATGCGAGCCCAAACCCCCCAGCCGGGCCTCGTGGCGACACCGTACCACGTCGGAACGACGCGAACCAGTAGGATCGGGGGAGCGAATGGGTCGGCTGGACGGTCGCGTGGCGGGGTCACCCGCACCGAGGAACGTCCGGGCTCCACAGGGCAGGGCGGTGGGTAACACCCACCCGGAGCAATCCGCGAGACAGTGCCACAGAGAGCAGACCGCCCCGGACTCCGCTCGTCGGAGCACCGGGGTAAGGGTGAAAGGGTGGTGTAAGAGACCACCGGGATCGTGGTGACACGGTCCGCACGGTAAACCTCGCCCGGAGCAAGGCCAGACAGGGGATGCCGACGCGGCTCGCCGAGTCCCCGGGTAGGCCGCTGGAGCGGCACGGCAACGTGTCGCCGAGAGAGATGACCGTCCACGGAGCGCGAGCTCCCGGACAGAACCCGGCGTACAGGCCGGCCCATTCGCCTTATCCCATCTGATCAGGTATTTCCTGGGGTACGCGCCGCCAGTCCGCCTGGAGTCCGCAGAAGGTCAAGAACGCTGTCGATGGCCCCGCGCGTGCGGTCGTCGGAGTCACTTACAGGAGGCGAAGCCGCGCGTCTGTCGCTGACTCGCGCCCGGAGCATCGCGCGCGCCGTTCGAAGCCCTTCGTGCCCGTGCATGAGCAGCGGACGCGGCGCAAAGTACTCCACGATGGACGTGGCGCATCAGTGTCCGTATGGGCCGGCGGCGTGCTGGGTCACGGGTGGCCACTGTAAGAGCTCTCCTATCCCGGGGAGTCGCCCACAAGCAAGAGTTTGTCCTCCTGACCGACGGTCGACTCACCGCGGTCATCCACGTGTTCCACCGTCGATTCTTGATGATGCTCGTCGGATCCGCTGTGCGGACGACGACCCGGGCCGCAGTCGGCAACCTGGACCGTGTAAACCTTCAGAATCTGCGTGCGGGGATGGTCGACCTGCTCGCGAAGCTCTAGTCACTCGCAGCTCTCGTCGTCGAGTCAGATCTGATCCCTCGGCCTGGAGTTTAGGTACTCCACGCTCCCCGGGGGCGCGGGCCTCGCAGGAGAGAGGGTCGGCGCTCACACAGATGCCCGCTCCGTGACGTCGAGGTCTACGGCGGGTGACCGCGCCGCACCGGACTCTCGGGGCGTCGCTATCGCAGTCGATAGTCCAGCATCATGTCGCAGCCCCGGCCTGTCCTTCATAGGTCAGTCGCTTTGTCGGGCTGTCCGACTGTCCGCTGGTCCAATAGCATCCGCATATGGGACTTCTTGAGGATGCTGAGGCGGCGGCCGAGAGACAACGTGCACGCGAGGAGGCGAAACGTGTGGAGGCGCGCAACTTGCAACGGCTCGCACACGATGCGCTCGATCAGTGCGCTTCGGAGTTCGCGAAGGCAGCACAGGCCCGGTCCCTCCCAACCGTGCGCATCGAACGCGGTCGACACCGCGAGGGATGGCTCGTGAGCATATGGGAGAGCACCAACGATTATTCGATCGGCGAAACCGTGCTGGTGACTCGTAGCGGCTCCTGGTATTGGACGAAGGACGAGAAGAAGGTGCCGTTCTTGTGGGGCATGCCCCGACGTATCAAGGTCCAGGTCGATGAGCGCACTCCTCCACGAACCAGCGAGGCGGCGATTAGGAGCGCATTCACCGAGACACTCGCCAAGTACCTCCAGTAGTCGTACACAGGTCAGCGTCGCGACACGGCCCCGGTTGGCCCTCACAGGTCGACCGGGGCCGTTCTGCGTTGAGGGCCCGCGAAGGCGCCTACATGTCTGGGATCACCAACGGGGCCCAATGAGCGGAATCACCGCCTCACCGGGATGACGCGGTGTGCCAACGAACGCCCACCAGAGCCAATATCTGCGCTCTCAGAACCCGGCGTACAGGCCGGCCCATTCGCCTCACCGCGTCCGGCAGGGTTCGCGACCCGACCGCCGGAGGGGTCAGAGGGGTCGTTCGAGCCGGGCCTTCGCCTCGCGCTCGATCAACACCGGCAGGAAGTCCTTGACGCGAGCGCGCGAGAAGTGATCGCGAGCCTCCTCGACAGCAGCCCTCACCGCGGAGGCCGGGGCGTTCGGGAAACGCACTTCGAGACGTTCGACGATCTCTTGGATGACCGCTTCGGGATCCGCGGGCTGGGTCGACATAGCGACGAGCCTACGCCGCGCAGCGCGACGACGGTAAGACGGAGAGAGGCGGAACGCAGCTCTGCGTCCCGCCTCTCCGCCGCTTGCATCAGCGTGTGAAAGTGGAGCTCGACAGTCCCCAGACCGTCAGGCTCACCATAGAGCGAACAGGACGCGCGTGGCAACAGTCGATCGCGCTACACCGCCAGCGCCGCCGCGCCGATGATCCCCGCGTTGTTGCGGTGCGTGGCGGGGACGATGGGTGTGGAGAGCTGCAGCAGCGGCAGGAACTCGTCGGCGTGCTTCGAGACCCCTCCGCCGACGATGAACAGATCGGGGCTCAGGAGGAAGTCGAGGTAGCTGTAATACCACTGCAGGCGCTTGGCCCACTTCTTCCACGTGAGCTCGTCGCGCTCCATCGCCGAGTAGGCCGCCCACGCCTCGGCATCCTTGCCGTGATGCGCACGCTGGAGATGTCCGAGTTCGGCGTTCGGGATCAGGACGCCGTCGTACAGCATGGCGGTCCCGATGCCGGTGCCGAGCGTCGTCAGCAGCACGAGGCCGGGCACGTCGCGAGCGGCACCGTATCGCGCCTCCGCGACACCGGCGACATCCGCGTCGTTCGCGAAGTGGATCTCACGGCCGAGGCCGTCCTCGAAGAACTTCTCGGCTTCGAAGCCGACCCAGGTGTCGGCGACGTTGGCCGCGGAGAGGGTCTTGCCGTTCTTGACGATCGCGGGGAACGCGACGCCCAGCGGGATGTCGGCGTCGGTGACGCCCAGCGTGTCGAGAACGGTCTGCACCGCCGCCAGCACGTCGTCGGGCTCGGCGCCGGTCGGCGTCGCCACCTTCACGCGGTCGCTGAGGAGCTTTCCCTCCTCGAGGTCAACGAGGGCACCCTTGATGCCGGTTCCGCCGATGTCCACACCGACCGCGCGGGTCGCCTTCGTCGTCATGCGGTCCAGCCTATCCAGGTCCTCCGCGCCCATCGTTAGGATCGAGCCAGAGCCCCCACAGGAAGGACCTGCCATGACGTCAGGCGACGAGAAGTACTGGTACAACCTCACGACCGGCGCCGTCGAGCGCGGGTTCGAGTCGCCCGCCATCGACCGCGCCGGACCGTTCGACACGGCCGAAGAGGCGGCGAAGGCTCCGGAGCTGCTCGCGAAGCGTTCGCGCGAGTGGGCCGAGGACGACGCCCGCGAGGGCGACTGGGGTACGTCGGGCGACGCGTCGCACACCGACGGGGACCGATAGTCTGGCCTTCGGCCCGGCTTCCCTTCGAAGCGGCATCTGAGAGGACGCGATGGACAAGCAACGGGACTTCGTACTGCGCACGATCGAAGAGCGGGGCGTGAAGTTCGTCCGCCTCTGGTTCACCGATGTGATCGGAACGCTGAAGTCGGTCGCGATCGCCCCCGCCGAGGTGGAGGGCGCCTTCACCGAAGGACTCGGCTTCGACGGATCGGCCATCGAGGGCCTGACCCGCTCGTACGAGTCGGATCTGCTCGCCCACCCCGACCCGACGACGTTCCAGACGCTCCCGTGGCGCGGTGAGATCGACCCGACGGCCCGCATGTTCTGCGACATCACCACGCCCGACGGGCAGCCGGCGGTGGCAGACCCGCGGCACGTGCTCAAGCGCACGCTCGCGAAGGCGGCGGATGCCGGGTTCACGTTCTACACCCACCCCGAGATCGAGTTCTACCTGCTGAAGTCGTCGTCGTTCGGCCCCGAGGGTCCGGAGCCGGTGGATTCCGCCGGCTACTTCGACAACGTCCCCGGCGGCACGGCCCACGACTTCCGCCGCCGTAGCGTGCGGATGCTCGAGGACCTCGGCATCTCGGTGGAGTACAGCCACCACGAGGGCGGCCCCGGGCAGAACGAGATCGACCTGCGCTACGCGGACGCCCTCGCGACCGCCGACAACATCATGACCTTCCGCACCGTGGTCAAGGAGGTGGCGATCGAGCAGGGCGTGTACGCGACCTTCATGCCGAAGCCCCTGTCCGGCAAGCCGGGAAGCGGCATGCACACGCACATGTCGCTCTTCGAGGGCGACCAGAACGCCTTCTACGAGGAGGGCGCGCAGTACCAGCTGTCGAAGACCGGTCGCCAGTTCATCGCCGGACTGCTCACCCACGCGAACGAGATCGCCGCGGTGACCAACCAGTTCGTCAACTCGTACAAGCGGCTCTGGGGCGGCGACGAGGCGCCCAGCTTCATCTGCTGGGGTCACAACAACCGCTCCGCCCTCGTGCGGGTGCCCATGTACAAGCCGAACAAGGGGCAGTCGACGCGGGTGGAGTACCGCGCGCTCGACTCGGCGGCGAACCCGTACCTCGCCTTCGCGCTGATGCTCGCCGCGGGCCTGAAGGGCATCGAGGAGGGCTACGAGCTTCCGCCGGAGGCCGAGGACAACGTCTGGTCGCTCACGGATGCCGAGCGACGCGCGCTCGGCTACGCGCAGCTGCCCGCGAGCCTCGACCACGCGCTGGAGTACATGGAGGAGTCGGAGCTGGTCGCCGAGACGCTGGGCGAGCAGGTGTTCAACTACGTGCTGCTCAACAAGCGCCGCGAGTGGCACGAGTACCGTGCACAGGTGACGCCCTTCGAGCTGAAGAGCAACCTGGAGATGCTCTGATCCGTCATGACCTCGAGCGAGCGCACGTCGGTTCTGACGCTGCTGGCGCGCGACGGATTCGGTGACCTCGGCGACGCCGACGCGCTGCTGACCGAGCTGGCGGAGGCCCTGGGCCTCTCCCGCGAGGACATCCTGCGCGGCGCCCAGCACGCGGCCGATCCGGACGGCGCTCTGGCGGCGCTCGCGCGCATCGCGCGCCGCGACGCCACCGCCGTCGCGGAGGCGCTGACGCGGGGAGGCTCTGCGCTGTGGCGCTTGCTCGGCGCGTCGACGGGATTCGCCGACTTCTTCCTCCGACACCCCGCCGAGCTCGCCCACCTCGTCGGCCCCGAGGTGCCGCTGCCGACGGCGGAGGAGTTGCGGCGCGAGCTGACCGATGCGGTCGGCGCGGATGCCGACGGTTTCGCCGCGACGGGCGACGAGAGCGCGTGGGTGGCGCTCCGCGTCCGCTACCGGCGCATGCTCGCGCGCATCGCCGCCCACGACCTCGGTGCCGACGACGCCGTCGCCGTGCTCGCACCGGTCGCGGCGAGCCTGGCGGATGCCGCCGGTGCCGCACTCGAGGCATCCCTCTGCGTCGCACGGACGCGGGTCGCCGGGGGTGCGCCCGGATCGGGTCTGTTCCCGCGCGACCAGGTCGCGGCGACGCAGCTCGCGATCATCGGTATGGGCAAGACCGGCGCGCGCGAGCTCAACTACGTCAGCGACGTCGACGTCATCTTCGTGGGCGGGGGAGACCCGCAACTCGTCGAGCAGGTGGGCGAGAGCCGCGTGATCGACATCGCGACGCGGCTCGCAGTGCAGACGATGCGCGGCATCTCCGGGATGGAGATCGAGCCTCCCCTGTGGGAGGTCGACGCCAATCTGCGCCCGGAAGGCAAGCAGGGCGCCCTCGTGCGGACCCTCGACTCCCACCTCTCGTACTACGACCGCTGGGCGAAGAGCTGGGAGTTCCAGGCCCTCCTCAAGGCACGCCCGTTGGCGGGCGACCGTATTCTCGGTGAGGCATACGTCGCGGCCGTCCAGCCGAAGATCTGGACGAGCGCGGCCCGGGAGAACTTCGTCGACAGCGTGCAGCGCATGCGCGAGCGGGTGACGGACCACATCCCCGCCGCGGAGGTCCCCTACCAGCTGAAGCTCGGTCCCGGCGGCATCCGCGACATCGAGTTCACCGTTCAGCTGCTCCAGCTCGTGCACGGGCTCACCGACGACACGATCCGGCAACGGGGCACCCTCGATGCGCTCGAGGCGCTCGTCGGCGCGGGCTACATCGGGCGCGAGGATGCCGCGACGTTCTCGCATGACTACCGGGTGCTGCGGGTCCTCGAGCATCGCGTGCAGCTGCGTGACCTGCGCCGCACCCACCTCATGCCTCAGCAGCCCGACGGTCTGCGGGTGCTCGCTCGCGCGTCGCGCCTGGCGGACGGCGGGCCCGGCGTCTGGGCGCTGTGGGAGGGCATCAAGCGCGAGGTGCGCGAGATCCACGTGCGCCTGTTCTACCGCCCCCTGCTGTCGGCGGTGGCGGCGCTGAGCTCGGACGAGCAGCAGCTGTCGACCGCGCAGGCGCACGATCGCCTCGCGGCCATCGGGTTCCGCGATCCGGCGGGAGCGCTGCGTCACATCGGCGCGCTCACGGGCGGTCTGAGCCGCAAGGCCACCATCCAGCGTCATCTGATGCCGGTCATGATCCGGTGGTTCGCCGACGGGGTCGATCCGGACTACGGCCTGCTCGCCTTCCGGCGCATCAGCGAGCGTCTGGGCGACACGCCCTGGTTCCTGAGGATGCTGCGCGACTCGGCGGGTGCCGCGGAGCGGCTCACCCGCGTGCTGTCGGGATCGCGCTACATCGGCGAGCTGATGGAGTGGATCCCCGAGTCGGTCGCCTGGCTCGATTCCGAAGACCAGCTCCGCCCGCGCCCCGGCGTCGCCCTCCAGGAAGAGGCGCGCGCGATCCAGACGCGGCACGAGACGGTGGTCGAGGCCATGCGCGCCGTGCGCGCTCTGCGTCGCCGGGAGCTGTTGCGGCTCGCCTTCGGGGCCGTGCTGGGCACGCTGACGATCGATGAGCTCGCACAGGGCCTCACGACGGTCAGCGAGGTGACCATCCAGGCCACGCTGCGCGCGGTCCGCCGCGACATCGTCGGCGCCGAGGACGCCGCGCTGGACTTCTCGGTCATCGCGATGGGCCGCTTCGGCGGGGGAGAGCTGGGCTTCGGATCCGACGCCGACGTGCTCTACGTCTACGACGCGAACGGCCTCGACCCGCAGCGCGCGCACGATCTCGCGCTGCGCCTGGTCGCCGGCATCCGCACCTACTCCGAAGATCATCGGGTCCCGTTCGAGCTCGACGCCGACCTGCGTCCGGAAGGGCGCAACGGACCGCTCGTGAGGTCGCTGGACTCCTACACGGCGTACTACCGTCGGTGGTCGCTCTCGTGGGAGGCCCAGGCCCTGCTGCGCGCTCGCGGCGTCGCCGGGAGCGTGAAGCTCGTCGGCCGGTTCATGGCCCTCGCCGACGAGGTGCGCTACCCCCGGCATCCCGTGCAGCAGGACCTGCGGGAGATCAAGCGGATCAAGGCGCGCGTCGAGAACGAGCGACTGCCCCAGGGCGCCGACCGGTCGCGACACCTCAAACTCGGCCCCGGCGGGCTGAGCGATGTCGAATGGCTCGTGCAGCTCTGGCAGCACGAGCACGCGCACGACGTCCCGGCGCTGCGCACGACATCCACCCTCGACGCGCTCGAGGCCGCCCGGGCGGCCGGACTGGTGCCGGATGCCGCCGCGCAGCGTCTCCACGACGCGTGGCGGCTCGCGAGTCGACTGCGGTCGGCCAACACGCTGCTGTCCGGCCAGACGAGCGACGTCCTTCCGACCGATCGCGGCAAGCTCGACGGCATCGGCCGTCTGCTGGAGTACCCGCCGCGGTCGGCCACCCTCGTCGAGGAGGAGTGGCTGCGGACGGCGCGACGGGCGCGCCGCGACTTCGAGAAGCTCTTCTACGGCTGAGCGGATGTCGGGGCCGTGCGTGTGCCGTGCTCGGACTCAGCACGGCGTGCCCAGCGCTGCCAGCTCCCGGTGATGACGGCGGCGCCGGCTCCGATGATCAGCCACGCGGCGGCGGACCCGATCGCGCCGGGGGCGAGCAGCCCGAGAAGCATCGCCACCACGCTCGCCAGGGCGACCGCCAGAGCCGTCAGCACCAGATGGAGGGTGGTGCGCCAGGGATGCCGCCGCAGCCCCGTCCCGGCGACGACCGGGCGGTCCGCCGCGATCACGGGGCACGCGATCGCGACCACGACCGGGATCGCGACGGGTGCCGCCACCGCGAACAGGGCGACGGCGACCGCGGCGACCGCCGTGCGGCCCACTGTGCGCGCCCGGAACCGCCCCTGGGCGATCACCCATAGCGCGGCCGCCGCCGCACCGAGGACCGCACCGGAGACGACGGCGAGGGCGATGGCAGCGGCATCCAGCGGTTGACGCGGCGCGACCGCGACGAGCGCAGCCTGTGCGGCGGCGTTGGCCACCACGACGGCCCCCGCGAGGGCCACCCGCGTCAGCGACGTCGGAGCGGCGCTCATCCGCGCGCCGCCGCGTCGAGCACATCCGACAGGAGGCCGGAGAAGAGCGTCTGTCCGCCGACGAGCACGTCCAGTCGCGCGTCCGACGAGACGCTGGAGGCGACCGAGACGTCGCGGCCGTCGAGCGTGCGGCCGGTGCAGGTCACCGCGGGCCCTGCTCCCACGGTCGCGCAGACGGGCGCCTCGAGCAGATCGATGCCCTTCTGCTGCAGGACGTCGATCGCTCCGAAGCGCACTTCGGCCAGGCCGTTTCCTCCGACCGGTGCGAGGGCGGCGACCTGCGAGCAGCCCGCCAGGCCCGCGGCGACGGCGCACGCCACGAGGGCGCAGGCGAGCCGAGCGGCGCGCATCAGAGGTTCCCCTCGTGCGCGAGGATGCGCGTGCGCGCGGCGAGATGCTGCGCTTCGAGCGCCGCATCGCTGATCGTCGCGAGATCGAACGGCGCGGGCAGGAGGAGCTCGGTGTTGCGGTCGAGCGCCGACCCGCGGCGCATCAGCGGAGTCTCGGCCCAGTCGTTGGACGCGAGCTCGCGACTGCGCGAAGCGAGCGCGAGATAGTCGCCGCCGCTTCCCGGCCGCGGATCGGCGGCGTGGTCGACGACGGTCGTGAAGATCGAGAGCGTGCCGTCCCGGTTGTCGACGAGTTCCACGGTCTGCTGCTGCTGCGGGAAGTCGATGCAGGATGCGGTCGTGATCTCCCAGAAGCCGCCACCGCCCGACGCGCGGTGCGCGAGGATCTGGTTCAGGTGGGTGTGTCCGTTCAGCCACGCCACCACCACGGGGTATCTCACGAGCATCGCCACGAACTCGTCGGCTCCGAGCAGCACCTCCTCCTGCCCGGGCCGCTGTGCCCGGTTCTCCAGGGTGTCGCTGTTGTGATGGCTGAGCACGATCGCGAGCCGGTTCTCCTTGGTGGCCGTGACGAGCTCCGCCTCGAGCCAGTCGAACTGGTTCTTCGGCACGGCGCCGTCGGGGCCCGCGACCTGGTTGCAGGTGTCCAGGCCGAACACCCGCACCCGCGGCGACAGATCGGCCTTCCACCACGTCTGGCCGGAGCGCAGATTCTCCTCGGTGAAGCCGTGCCCCACCGGGCCGGGACGATCCGCCGTGCGGAAATGCTCCGTCATGAACTCCTGCTGCGTGAACAGCGCCCGCCCCGGATCGGCGGGGACCGCCTTGAATCCGGGACGCAGCCCCAGCTCGAGCCCCCACGCATCCAGGGTCTGCTGCACGGCGCTCGTGCGCGCCGCGTAGCCGCCGAGCGCCATCGCCGCCGTCGCCTCCAGGGTGTACGACTTGCGTCCGCCCACCGCGAGGGCGCGCAGTTGCGTGTCGAGGTCGAACGTTCCGAGCAGGAGCGTCTCGTGGTTTCCGTAGACGGTGTACCAGGGGGCGGGCAGGCCCACCGACGACACGGGGTGGGCGATCGCCTCGTCGAGCAGGCTCGGCAGGGTGGGGAAGCCGTAGGCGCCGAACGCGCCGCCCGTCGGATCGGCCGGCCGATAGGCCCAGACGGCCTCGGCCCACGCCTGTACGCCCTGGAACGTGTCGCTCGTGCGCGGGTCGACGGTCAGTCCGTCGAGCAGGTCGATGTACCAGCGCAGCTCGCGGTGCGAGTGCATGTCCGCGCTGTCTCCGGTGACGACGGCGGCATCCATCGGAGCGCCGGTGACGGGGCTGTACCGAAGATCGGAGATCGACCTGGTCATCGCGGCGATCACGTGCGGGCTGAGCGGGTCCTGCGGATGGAATGCCGATCCCCACGCGGCGTGGTCCTGCACGATCATCGGCTCGATGCGGCCGGGCGACTGCGCGTCGATGACGTGCATGTCCGAGAGGTGGGCGAGGTAGAGGAGCGACCGACGTGATGCGGCGCGCCCGGAGTCCGCGGAGCGCCCGAGCACGTCGAAGCGTGCGATGTGGGGCTCACCCGCGCCGGCGACGAGCGTGCGGTAGGAGCCCTTCTGAACCGGCCCCTGCAGGATCGTCTGCAGGAGCGTGCTCGGTGCGTCGGCGACCGCGCGCGGCGGTGCGGCGAGAGTGTGCGCGAGCTCGTCGCGGGGGAGTGCGCCGGCAGCGGCGAGACCGCCGACGACGGCGAGGAACTGGCGGCGGGAGAGCACGCCCACGGGCACCTCCGGGTTCGGCGCGCTGACGCAATCGGGTGCGTCAAATCTAGCGGGCCGCGAGCGCGACTCACCAGATGCGGATGCCGCGACGCGCCGACGACCCGCATCCGTGCCCGGATGCCGCTACGCCTGCGCCGGATCGAGCGGCTCCACCACCACGGCCGTGCCGTACGCGCAGAACTCCGTGAAGCTGCCGATCGCACCCGAGTCGAACCGCATCGCCACTACGGCGTTGCCGCCGCGCTGCTGCGCTTCGGCCCACATCCGCTGCATCACCTCGAAGCGCGACTCGTAGATGACCTTCGTGTACTCGGGCATCTCGCCGCCGGCGAGCGAGCGGAAGCCGGCGGTGAAGTTCTGGCCGAAGTTGGCCGACCGCACCGTGAGCCCCATGACCTCGCCGAGGACCTTGGTGATGCGATAACCCGGAACGTCGTTCGTGGTGACAGCGAACATGGTGACCTCGTCTCTGTGATCGGCCCGATGCTCCGTCGCCGAGGCGGCGTACGGATGGTGCCGGGTCGATCCTATGGACGCCGCGGCCCCGTTCGCACGCAGACCCGCGGGTACGAGAAGCGACGCCGACGCACTGTCGCGGCGCGGAGGCGATCGACAGCGCTCCTCGTCGCTGGAGGGAATTCGCGCGCCCTCGAAGAATTCTCGAAAGTCTCTCGGCATGACTCGCGCCGTGCATAATGTGTTGGCGGAAAATAGCTCATTCACCCGAATATCGGTAGAGACTTTAGCCCGATGTGGCACCGGCGGCCCACCGGATAGCTTGGATTCATGACGAACGAGCTATCTCGAAGAACTCTTCTCGCCATAGGGGGACTCGTCGGGGCGATGATCGCCGCCAGCGAGACGATCAGTCCCGCTTATGCCGGCGAAATGTGGGGATACCCGTTTACGTCCCGGATCAATCCGTCACGCGGTTGGGGCGGCTCCTATCCGGAGTACACCCCGAAACCCGGTCCGCATCGAGGGATCGACTACCCGTTCGGTGGCGGGACACCGGTGTACGCCGTCGCGCGGGGCACCGTGGTCTACGCAGGCTGGGACTCGTCCGACGAATGGAGTTGGGCCGGCTATCACGTGCGCCTGCGGCACCCATCCGGGTGGACCTCGCTCTACGCCCATATGAGCGCCCTCACGGTCCGAACCGGCGATCAGATCGATCTACACACGCAGGTGGGCAATGTCGGGCGCACCGGCGGCGACTGGGACAACCATCTGCACCTCGAACTGTGGTCTTCGAGCCGCCGCGCGGATCACCTCGACCCCTATCCGTACATCCATAACGCCCCCTTGGCGGGAGAGGTAGACACAATGTCCCCTGAGCAGTACAACACGATCATCGCGAAGCAAGACGAGGTCATCTTCTGGGTGAAGCAACTCGGCGAAGCGCTCCTGAACGGCCGAACGCAATACGGTCTCGACAAGCGTCCCGTCGATATGATCCTCGATGGCGTGGTCGAAACTCGCACGCGCGTCCGCGGCGACGTGACGAAGAACTACGACATCCTGCAGGACATTCTGTCCAAGGTCAGCAAATAGTCTGCGGGCGTTCTCGACAGGAATTCTCTCACCGTCATCCGTCATCAGCCCCTCACCACCGCTTCCGCGGGGTGAGGGGCTGATTCTGTCGCGCAAGACGACGAGAGCCCGCCCCGGACATTCGCCGGGACGGGCTCTCGCCTCAGATTCTCTGCGGACTACCTGCCGACCAGGAGGCGGTCACGCCTCGCGGTCACTCGGTAGAACGTCAGACGCCGAAGTACAGCTCGTATTCGAACGGGTGCGGGCGCGCGGCGAGCGGCTTGATCTCGTTCTCGATCTTGTACTCGATCCAGGTCTCGATGAGCTCGGGCGTGAACACACCGCCGGCGAGGAGGAACTCGTGGTCTGCGCGGAGCGCCTCGAGCGAGTCGAGCAGCGAGTTCGGCACCTGCGGGATGTTCTTGGCCTCCTCGGGCGGCAGCTCGTAGAGGTCCTTGTCGACCGGCTCGTGCGGCTCGATGCGGTTCTTGATGCCGTCGAGGCCCGCCATCATCTGCGCGGCGAACGCGAGGTACGGGTTACCCGAGGCGTCGGGCGCACGGAACTCGATGCGCTTGGCCTTGGGGTTGCTGCCCGTGATCGGGATGCGGATCGCGGCCGAGCGGTTGCCGGCCGAGTAGACCAGGTTGACCGGGGCCTCGTAGCCCTTGACGAGACGCTTGTAGGAGTTGAGCGTCGGGTTGGTGAAGGCGAGCACGGCCGGCGCGTGCGCCAGCAGACCGCCGATGTACCAGCGGGCGAGGTCGGACAGGCCGCCGTAGCCCTTCTCGTCGTAGAAGAGCGGCTTGCCCTCGAGCCACAGCGACTGGTGCGTGTGCATGCCCGAGCCGTTGTCGCCGAAGAGCGGCTTCGGCATGAAGGTCGCGACCTTGCCCCACTGCTCGGCGACGTTCTTGACGATGTACTTGAACTTCAGGATGTCATCGGCCGCGTGCACCATGGTGTCGAAGCGGTAGTTGATCTCCTGCTGGCCGCCGGTGCCCACCTCGTGGTGAGCGCGCTCGAGGATGAGGCCCGAGTCGATGAGGTGCAGGCTGATGTCGTCGCGGAGGTCGGCCGTCTTGTCGACGGGGGAGACGGGGAAGTAGCCGCCCTTGTACGCCGTCTTGTTGGCGAGGTTGCCGCCCTCTTCGGCGCGACCGGTGTTCCACGCGCCCTCTTCGGAGTCGACGCTGTAGAAGGAAGCGTTCTGCTTCACCTCGTAGCGCACGTCGTCGAAGATGTAGAACTCCGCCTCGGGGGCGAAGAAGGCCGTGTCGGCGATGCCGGTGGAGGCGAGGTACTTCTCCGCCTTCTTGGCGACCTGACGCGGGTCCTTGCTGTAGATCTCGCCGTTGCGCGGGTTGTAGATGTCGAAGAGCATGATGAGCGTCTTCGCCTCGCGGAACGGGTCGATGTAGGCGGTCGAGACATCGGGGATGAGCTGCATGTCGGACTCGTGGATGTTTGCGAAACCGCGGATCGACGAGCCGTCGAAGAGCTGACCGACCGTGAAGAACTCCTCGTCGACGGTCGAGGCAGGGATGTTGAAGTGCTGCTGCACACCAGGCAGATCCGTGAAACGGATGTCGAGGAACTTGACGTCCTCGTCCTTGATGAACTTCAGAACCTCGGATGAATCTTTGAACATGGAGTCTCCAAGATCGGGTGTGAAACACGCCTGAACGGGATCAGGCTCTCCTCGACGCTATCGAGGACCGGTTGCCCGGCAGTATCCCCTGTGTTTCGGGGATGTTACGGCGACGCGGATAAGCTGAGCCGGTGACAGCCGGTACGACTGAGAATACGGGACATTCCGACGACAGCTATCCCGGCGAGCGGCTCGGGCTGCCGCAGACCGGCGCGGGAAGCATCGCCCGGATCGGGCGCCGCATCGGCGCCCTGGCGATCGATCTGGCCACGGCGACCCTCATCGCGTACGCGTTCTTCCCGACGATCGACGAGGTCACCGGCTTCCGCAACGCCAACCCGGTGGCATCGAACATCATCTTCCTCGCGGTGCAGATCCTGTTCATCCCCACCCTGGGCGGCAGTCCGGGGCACCGGCTGCTCGGCATGAGGGTGATCCGTGTCGGCGGCGGCTGGACGGGACTGTGGCGGCCGCTCGTGCGGACGTTGCTGCTGGCGCTGGTCATCCCCGCCGTGATCTGGGATGCGGATCAGCGGGGACTGCACGACAAGGCCGCAGGGACCGTTCTCGTCAGAGGGTGACGGTCACCGCGGGCGCGGGGCGCGGGCGCGCATCGGGTCGATGCCCTTGGGGATCGGCAACGACGTCACCGACTGCGAGACGGAGTCCACGCGCTTGACGACGGCCGCCATCGTCGCGCGGTCGACCTTCTTCGGGAACGACTTGATCGTGGCCGAGAGCTTGGAGATCGGGATGTCGCCCTCGCCGTGACCGATGTAGAGCACGTTGATCGGCACTCCCGATGCCACGCGCTGTACCTTCATCTTCTCGTCGTTGACGAGCCGCGTCAGGCGTCCACGGGCACCTTCTCCGACGATGACCACGCCGCCGCGTCCGATGACGCGGTAGACGGCGTCCTGCGTCTTGGGGTTGACGCCGACGGGCATGTCGGAGGCGACCCAGCTGCGCCCGAGCGAGGTGGAGAGCACGTGCCCGGCGGCGCCCGGCATCCCGTCGAGCTTGATGTACATCGCACGCGTCGACAGGCGCGTGAGCACGATCATGGCGCCGAGCAGACCGAACAGCAGACCGGTGACCCCCCAGAGGATGATGCTCCAGATGGCGGTGGGCGGGATCAGGAAGCCCACGAGCACGCCGATGCCGATGCCCACGACGACGACCGCCGCCAGAACCCACGGAAGCCACGAGAACTCGGCCTTCGTGAAGGTGTACAGGGAGCGGAGCTGGGAGAAGAAGCCGGGGCCCTTCTCGGGAGCGGTACTGCGGGATGCCATGGCACACAGCCTACCGTCGCGGGGCAGCCCGCACGCGCGGGCGTACGCCTGCCCACGCACCTCCTCCCCAGCCGTCGGATCTCCCGCATCGTCCACAGATGAGGGGCGGCGGAGTCAGCGCGCCAGGCCGCTCCACGACGCTCGGAGCATGACGTTCGACGCCTCTCCGCTCGCCCCGCCGCCGATGCTGCGGACGCTGCGCGCGGACGAATCGCCGTTCCCCGGCGTCCTGCGGGCCGGAGACCCGCCGACGGTGTGGGTGCCCGCCGATGAGCTTCCCGACGCCGTGTGGCGGGCGCGCGGCGACGAACACGTGCTGGCGCCGGTGGACGTCGCACGCTCCGCCGACGGCCATGTGGCGCTGCTGCCGCACTGCGCGCAGCGCCTGGCCACGGTCATCGCCGCCGGTGGGCCGCTGTCGCCGGGAGCCGTGGTCACCGCGGCGATCAGCCTGCTGCGCGGCGCGGTGGAGGCCCTGCGCTGCGGCATCTCGATGGGATCGTGGTGGGTGGATGCCGATGGTCGCCCCGTCCTGGCCGCGGACGGCTCCGCGCCGTGGCGGCAGGAGACGGTGCGGATGCTGGAACTGCTGTCCGACGACTCTCGCGGCTCTCGCGGCTCTCGCGGCGCACTCGGTGCCGCGCTCGCGGAGGCGATCGAGCTCGTGTCCGCCGACGAGATCACTCCGCGTCGGCACGAGCGCGTGGAGCAAGCCCTGTTTTCGGCGGCGGAGCCCTCATCGCTGATCGGCGACGAGCGACGGGAGGACGCGACGTCGCGCCCGCGGCGCGCGGCGACGGCGCGGATCGCGGACGACAGCCCCGTGACCGGCACAGCACGCTTCGCCGGAGGGGCCGGCGCGCTGTTCGATCATCACCTCGTCGAGCGTGCGCATGAGGCGATCCGTGCGACCGCCTCGTCGATCTCGCGGTTGCGCCAGATCCGCGGACGCGCGCAGGTGACGCCGCGTCGGCACGCCCGTGGCGGTGAGCCGGCGGTTCCGAGCGCCGCGGCGTCGCCGGCGCGGCGCTCGCACCGTCACCGCGCTCCGGCGCTCGTGGCCGCGGCCATCGCCCTGGTCGTAGTCGGCGTCGGCGTGGCATGGCCCGTCGACGACTCGCCGTCGGCGGCGATCGGCACCACCTCCACGGGCGCGCGCGGCTCCGCCTCCGAGGGGGCGAGCACGCCCTCCCCGACGGCGACGGCACCGCGGGCCGCACCGACCGCGGCGCCGACCGCGGGAGCGGGCGTGGACGCCGCAGACGAGCGCGCACAGGTCGACGGCCTGCTGTCGGAGCTCGCCGCGTGCGTCGCCGGCGGCGTGTGCGACGGCGTCCTGGAAGATCCGACCGCCTCGATGCCGGTCGGGGTCGCGACCGACGCCGCTGCCGCGCGTCGCATCGACGTGCTGGACGAGTACGGCGGCGTCGCGGTCTACCGCGTCAGCGCCGACGGGCGGGCGCCGCAGGTGGTCGTCCTCGTCAGCACCGACGGAAAATGGCTGGTCCGCGACGTGTACGACGTCGCGGACCAGCCATGAGGACGACCCGAGTGAGCGGGGCGCCCGAATCAGATGCCGAGCGTGCTCTCGAACTGCGCGTCCTCGAGGCGCGTCTTGACCGCGCCCAGGAAGCGCGCCGCGTCGGCGCCGTCGATGATGCGGTGGTCGTAGGACAGCGCGAGGTACACGTAGGAGCGGACCGCGATCGCCTCGACGCCGTCGACCTTCACGATGCCGGGCTCCTTGACGACCGCACCCGTACCGAGGATCGCGGACTGCGGAAGGAACACCACCGGAGTGTCGAACAGCGCGCCGCGCGAACCCGTGTTCGTCACGGTGAACGTGCCACCGGCGAGCTCGTCGGGCTTCAGCTTGTTGTCGCGCGTCCGCGCCGCCAGGTCGGCGATCTCCGAGGAGATGCCGGCGAGCGTCTTGCCGCCCGCATCGCGCACCACCGGGGTGAGCAGACCGCGCTCGGTGTCCACCGCGATCGAGATGTTCTCGGTCGCCGGGTACACGATGTCGGTGCCGTCGACGGTCGCGTTGATGACCGGGAACGCCTGCAGCGCCTCGGCGGCGGCGAGCACGAAGAACGGCAGGAACGACAGCTTGCCGCCCGTCTTGGCGACGAAGTCCTTCTGGACCGCGGCCCGGTACGCCGCGACCTTGGTCACGTCGACCTTGACGACGGTCGTCAGCTGAGCCGTCTGCTGCATGGATGCGACGGCGCGCTCGGCGAGGACCTTGCGCAGGCGCGACATCGGCTGCGTCGTGCCGCGCAGCGGCGACACCTCCAGAGGCGCGGGCGCCGCGGCGGCGGGAGCCGCAGCGGGCGCGGCCGGGGCGCTCTGGGCGGCCTCGGCGGCCTTGAGGACGTCCTCCTTGCGGATGCGTCCACCGACCCCGGTGCCGACGACGGAGGCGAGGTCGACGCCCTGCTGCTGCGCGAGGCGTCGGACCAGCGGCGTCACATAGGTCGCGACGTCGTCGTCCGTCGCCGCGGCGGCGGGAGCCGGAGCGGCAGCCGGTGCAGGAGCGGCCGGCGCGGCGGGAGCAGCAGCCGGAGCGGGAGCGGCAGCCGGAGCGGGAGCAGCAGCCGGAGCGGGAGCGGCAGCCGGAGCAGGCGCAGCAGCCGGGGCGGGAGCAGCAGCCGGTGCAGCAGGCTCGGGAGCGGGCGCCGCGGCGGCCGGGGCGGGCGCCCCGGAGCCGATGCGGGCGAGCGTGGCGCCGACGGCGACCGTCTCGTCCTCGGAGACGAGGATCTCCTGCAGCGTGCCGGCCACGGGCGAGGGGATCTCGGTGTCGACCTTGTCGGTCGAGATCTCCAGCAGCGGCTCGTCGACCGCCACGTCGTCGCCGACCTGCTTCAGCCAGCGCGTGACGGTGCCCTCGGTGACACTCTCGCCCAGCTCGGGCAGGACCACGTCCTTCGCGTCGCCGGAGGCGGCGGACGCCTCGGCCGGCGCGGGCGCGGCAGGCGCTTCGCTCTGTGCGGGCACGGCGGGCGCGGGCTCGGCCTCGGGCGCGCTCTGCGCGGCGGCGGGCGCGTCGTCGGAGGCCGGGGCGGCGGAGCCGTCGCCGATCTTCGCCAGGACGGCGCCGACCTCGACGGTCTCGTCCTCGGCCACGAGGATCTCCTCGATCACACCGCTGACGGGGGAGGGGATCTCCGTGTCGACCTTGTCGGTCGAGATCTCGAGCAGCCCTTCGTCGGCCTGGATCGTGTCACCGACCTTCTTGAGCCAACGGGTTACCGTTCCCTCGGTGACGCTCTCTCCGAGCGCGGGGAGGACCACGGATGTGCTCATGACTGTGTCTCCTTCAGAAGTTCGATGTCCGACAACTAGCTTAGTGACCCTTGCGACCGCACAGCGGCCCGGGCGTCGGACGCGGGTTGGGGTGGCGGATGGGGCTCAGATGGCGTGCAGCGGCTTGCCCGCCAGGGCGAGGAAGGCCTCTCCGAGGGCCTCGCTCTGCGTGGGATGGGCGTGGATGTAGGGGGCGATGTCCTCGGGATGGGCCTCCCAGCCGACGGCCAGCTGACCCTCGGTGATGAGCTCGCCGACCCGATCCCCGACCAGGTGGACCCCGACGACGGGGCCGTCGGCGACCCGCACGACCTTGACGATGCCGCCCGTGCCGATGATCTCGCTGCGTCCGTTGCCGGCGAGGTTGTACTCGTACGCGACGACGGCGTCGCCGTGGGCCGCGCGCGCTGCGGCTTCCGTGATGCCCACCGACGCGACCTCCGGGTGGGAGTAGGTCACGCGCGGGATCGTGTGCTCGGGCACCGCGATGGGGGAGAGCCCGGCGATCTCCTCCGCGACGAAGATCCCCTGCTGGAACCCGCGGTGGGCCAGCTGCAGGCCGGGGACGATGTCGCCCGCCGCCCACACGTGGGCCACGCTCGTGCGCAGGCGGTCATCGACGACGACGAAGCCGCGCTCGATGCCGACGCCGGCCTCCTCGAATCCCAGGTCGGCCGTCGCCGGGCCGCGCCCGACGGCGACCAGCAGGTACTCGGCCGACAGCTCGCTGCCGTCCTCGAGAACGAGCGTGACCGCGGCATCCGTGGGCGTCACCGACGCGAAGCGCGACCCGAGCCGTGCCGTGATGCCCCGCTTGCGGAAGGCACGTTCCAGCGCCTTGCTCGAGGAGACGTCCTCCGCGGGGACCAGGTGATCGAGGGCCTCGACGATCGTGACCTCGGCCCCCATCGACCGCCAGGCGCTCGCGAACTCGACGCCGATCACGCCGCCTCCGAGGACGATGACGGATGCCGGCACCTCGGTCAGGGCGAGGGCCTCCTCGCTCGAGAGGATGCGCCCGCCGATCTGGATCCCCGGGAGCGTGCGCGTGTAGGAACCGGTCGCGAGCAGCACGTCGGTGCCGCGATAGAGGTCCTCGCCGACGGCGACCGCCGGCCCGTCGGCATCCACCGCGAGCCGTCCGGCTCCGGCGACGACCGTGATCCCGCGCGCCTTCACGAGACCCTCGAGACCCTTGTACTTCTTGGCGACGATGCCCTCGCGGAACGCCGTGACGGCGGCCGCGTCGATGCCCTCGAACGAGGCGCGCACGCCCACCTGGGCGGCGTCGCGCACGCTGTCGGCGACTTCCGCCGCGTGGAGGATCGCCTTCGTCGGGATGCAGCCGCGGTGCAGGCAGGTCCCGCCGAGCTTGTCCTTCTCCACGAGCACCACCGAACGGCCGAGCTCGGCCGCTCGCAGGGCGGCGGCGTAGCCGGCGGAGCCTCCGCCGAGGACCACCAGGTCGGCGCGGTGTTCGGTCATCGTGCGTCTCCTTCGACGAATGCGAGCAGCGAACGGATGGTCGCCGCGGTCGGACCTTTGTCCGTGGCACCGGTGGCGGATTTCGTGGATCCGCTGCCGGCGATGTCCAGGTGCACCCAGGGGATGCGGGGCGCGTCCTCGGCATCGGACGTGCGTCCGACGAATCGCTGGAGGAACAGTCCCGCGAACAGCGAACCCCCGGTGGGGTCGCCGATCTTCGCGTTGACGAGGTCGGCGATGGGGGAGTCGAGCTCCTCCTCCATGTGGGCGGGAAGCGGCAGCGGCCACGCGGGCTCGTCGACGGATGCGGCGGCCTCGAGATACTCCGCGACCGCGTCCTCGCTTCCCATGACCCCGGTGTGCCGCGATCCGAGCGCGACCGAGATCGCACCGGTCAGCGTCGCGACGTCGATGAGGACGTCGGGGCGGGTGCGGCTCGCCGCCACCAGACCGTCGGCCAGCACCAGTCGCCCCTCCGCGTCGGTGTTCAGCACCTCGACGGTCGTCCCGCCGAGGATGCGCAGCACGTCGCCGGGGCGGATCGCGCGGCCGGAGGGCATGTTGTCGGCGAGACACAGCCATGCCGACACGCGCACCGGCAGCCGCAGCTGCGCCGCCGCGCGTACGACGGCGAGCACCGTCGCCGCACCGCACATGTCGTACTTCATGCCGACCATGCCGGCCGCGGGCTTCAACGACAGGCCGCCCGTGTCGAAGGTGATGCCCTTGCCGACGAGCGCGACATGCCGAAGGGCGTCGGCCGGGTGGTAGTCCACCCGCACGAGTCGCGGGGGGCGATCCGACCCCTGGCCCACGCCGAGGATTCCGCCGTATCCGCCCTCGGCCAGCTGCGTCTCGTCGAGCACCTCGACCTCGACGGGGAGGTCGCGCAGGACGTCCACGGCGGCGTCTGCGACATCCTGGGGGCCGAGCCATTCGGCGGGGGTGTGCACGAGGTCCTTGACCAGCGCGGCCGCCGCACCGACGGCGCGGACGCGTTCGAGCTCCGACTCCGACGGCGCGTGGTCCGCCCGCAGGATGACGCGACGGGCGCGAGCCGGCGCCGCGGTGGTCTTGTATCCGTCGAACCGGTAGCCGCCGAGGACGGCGCCCTCCGCCGCACCGCGCCAGCCGTCGGCATCCGCGCCCACGGCCTCGATCGCGATGGTGTCGAAGCCCGCCGTGGTGCGGATCGCGGCGCCGACCGCGTCGCGCAGCGCCGACGCCCCGGGGCGCGAACCTGTTCCGACGACGATCAGGGGGAGACGGGTGGAGTCGGCCACCGCGACGCGGATCGCCCCGCCCGCAGCGCCCGTGAAGCCGACCGCCTCGAGAGCGTCGGACAGGCCGGGCCAGTGCCCCAGCTCGTCGGCGACCTCCTCGAGAGGCGGCAGGGCCAGGACGAGGGCATCCGCCTCGATCCCGCGCAGAGGGTCGGTGGTGTACGACAGCTCGGGAAACGCCATGACCTCCATCCTAGGTTTGCCGTTCGCCGCGGTGGCGTGCGCCCGCCCCCCACCGGCGCGCCGCCCGCGGGTCGTGTTCGCTGTCAGCGGCACGCGGCGCCGCACGCGGCGGGGGCTCGTACAGTGGAACCATGCCCTTGAGCGGTCCCCTCTACGAGCGCGTCGCGTCGGCCCCACCCGTGCCCGCGGGCATCCCGATGGTGATCGTGCTGACCGGATTCACGGATGCCGGCGGTGCGATCTCGCAGATGGTCGACATCTTCCGCGAGGACCTGGATCCGGCGCCGCTGGTGACCTTCTCGGCCGACGTGCTCCTCGACTACCGTGCGCGGCGCCCCACGATCACCTTCGACGCCGACCATCTCTCGGACTACCGCCCTCCGCGGCTGGAGTTGTCGCTCGCGCACGACGCGATCGGCCAGCCGTTCGTGCTCCTCGCCGGGTACGAGCCCGATTTCGCCTGGGAGTCGTTCGCGGAGACGGTCATCGGGCTCGCCGAGGGCCTTCAGGTGTCCTCGGTGACCTGGGTCCACGCCATCCCGATGCCGGTGCCCCACACGCGCCCCATCGGAACGACCGTCAGCGGGACCCGCAGCGATCTGACGCAGGCGCACTCCGTGTGGCAGCCGCACACGCAGGTGCCGGCGACCGTGGGACATCTGCTCGAGCACCGCTTCGCGCAGAGCGGCGCCTCCGTCTCGGGGTTCGTTCTCCTCGTGCCGCACTACCTCGCCGACACCGACTATCCCGCCGCGGCATTGGCCGGTCTCGACAGCCTGTCGGTCGCGACGGGCCTCGTCTTCGACGCGGACGGCGTGCGCGAGGAGAACCGGGAGTACGTCTCGAAGGTCGACGACCAGGTCGAGGGCAATCCCGAGCTGACCGCGATGCTGCGCACTCTCGAGGAGCGGTACGACTCCTACATGGCCGGCTCCAACCTGGGCCAGCCGATCATCCACACCGGAGATCTGCCCAGCGCCGATGAGCTCGCCGCCGAGCTCGAGCGCTTCCTCGCCGATCGTCGCACCGATGACCACCGCCGCGACGACGACCGCCGCGGCGAGGACCGCAAGGGCGACGAATGGCGCGGCGACGACCGGCGCGGCCGGCGCTGAGGGGAATGCCCGCCCGTCCCACGACGTTGTGGATGCTGTGGGGATCCTGATCGACTGTTGCGCACGGTGGATCCGATGATGTATGCGACAATGGATCCCTGACCCGTTGTCGACCGAAGGCCGTTTCCCCTGGAAACGGCTGCGGACTTGACAAGGGTCTTACTCCTGTCCGAAAACCCGGCGCTCCCGTCGGTGAAAGGCAAGACGTGACCTCAGGCACGAAGACCACCCGCTCCCGCAAGGTCGAGGAGGAGGAAGCCACGGAGTCCACCACGGAACAGGCCACGAAGAAGCCGGCGGCCAAGAAGGCTCCTGCCAAGGCGCCGGCGAAGGCGAAGGCCGCCCCCAAGACGGCTGCGAAGAAGGCCACGTCGGACGACGACGAGGAGCTGGACGACGACGTCGAGCTCGATGAGGCCGACATCGACGACACCGCCGACGAGGCGACGGACGACGACGCGGAAGACGCTCCCGCGGCCGCGGCCGCCAAGAAGGGCGACGGCGAGGACGACGACGAGGAAGAGGACGGCGCGACCAAGCCGGCCTTCTCCGAGCCGCTGCCGACCGGCGCGATCGTCATCTCGTCGAGCGACGAGGACGATGTCCCGGTCTACTCGACGCAGATCACCGGCGCGACCGCCGACCCGGTCAAGGACTACCTGAAGCAGATCGGCAAGGTGCCGCTGCTGAACGCGGCCGAAGAGGTCGAGCTCGCGATGCGCATCGAGGCGGGTCTGTTCGCCGAGGAGAAGCTGTCGCACATGTCGGCCGCCGAGAAGTCGAGCCAGCTCGGCCTCGACCTCCAGTGGGTCGCCCGCGACGGACAGCGCGCCAAGAGCCACCTGCTCGGCGCCAACCTGCGCCTCGTCGTCTCGCTGGCCAAGCGCTACACGGGCCGCGGCATGCAGTTCCTGGATCTGATCCAGGAGGGCAACCTCGGTCTCATCCGCGCGGTCGAGAAGTTCGACTACACCAAGGGCTTCAAGTTCTCGACGTACGCGACGTGGTGGATCCGCCAGGCCATCACCCGCGCCATGGCGGACCAGGCGCGCACCATCCGCATCCCCGTGCACATGGTCGAGGTCATCAACAAGCTCGCCCGCGTGCAGCGCCAGATGCTCCAGGATCTGGGACGCGAGCCCACGCCCGAGGAGCTGTCGCGCGAGCTCGACATGACCCCCGAGAAGGTCATCGAGGTGCAGAAGTACGGCCGCGAGCCGATCTCGCTGCACACCCCGCTCGGCGAGGACGGCGACAGCGAGTTCGGTGACCTGATCGAGGACACCGAGGCCGTCGTGCCCGCGGATGCCGTCGGATTCACGATGCTGCAGCGTCAGCTCGAGTCGCTGCTCGACTCGCTGAGCGAGCGCGAGGCGGGCGTGATCCGCATGCGCTTCGGTCTCGGCGACGGGCAGCCGAAGACGCTCGACCAGATCGGCGACACGTTCGGGGTCACCCGCGAGCGCATCCGCCAGATCGAGTCGAAGACGATGGCCAAGCTCCGCCACCCGTCGCGGTCGCAGTCGCTGCGGGACTATCTCGAATGAGCGCCGACGTTCCCAACGACGGCAAGGTGCTCACCGTCACCGTCGAGGGGACGACGTTCGCGCGGATCCCCATCCGCACGCGCGTCGTCATGCCCGGCGACGACCTGGACGCGTTCGTGACGGAGTACGCCGCGGCCGAGGTGACGGCGGGGGACCTCCTCTTCGTGACCGAGAAGATCGTCGCGATCACGCAGGGCCGCTCCTACACCCTCGACGAGATCCAGCCGCGTGCCCTCGCGCGCTTCCTCTCGAAGTACGTCACCAAGACCTCGTACGGCATCGGCCTCGGCATGCCCGAGACCATGGAGATGGCGCTGCGCGAATGCGGCACCGTGCGCATCCTGTTCGCGGCCGCGGTGAGCGCCGTCACGAAGCTGTTCGGGCGACGGGGCGACTTCTACCGCATCGCCGGTGACAAGGCGCGCGCGATCGACGGGCCCACGAACGGCACGATCCCGCCCTACAACCGTGCGGTCGTGCTCGGACCGACCAAGCCGGCCGAGGTCGCGACGCGACTGCGGACGCTCCTCGGCGGGCAGGTGGAGGTCGCCGTCGTCGACATCAACGACATCGGCGGCAACATCCTCGGCTCGACGCTCGACAAGGCGGGGGAGCGCCGGCTCGTGCGCATCCTGGCCGACAACCCGCTCGGGCAAGGCCACGAGTCGACTCCGCTGGGAATCATCCGCACCGTCTGAGCCCCACGACGCGAGAACGCCGGCGCCTCCGATTCGGGAGCGCCGGCGTTCTCTCGCGTCGAGGGAGTGTCTTGCCGCGTGCGCTCAGAACCCCATCGCGGCGCGATAGCGCGGCAGGTGTCCGTGCCGGATGCCGGTGGCCGACGGCTTGTTCTCGAAGACGCCCGCGCCCCAGTTGCCCTCGACCAGCACGGGACCGGTCGGCGTCACGACGATGTCCCAGCCGACGTAGCGCACCTCGGGGATGACGAGCGCGACGTCCGAGATGAGGGCGCGCACCTCGTCGATCATCGGCAGTCGATAGTCCGCGATGCGAAACCCCGTGTCGGGGTGGGTCTCGAACAGCTCGCCCGACGTGGAGTAGCCCATGCCCATCGCGCGCCCGTCCTCGTGCAGCGCGGTGTAGAAGCCGCCGAACGACGCCTGGTCGCTCACCTGGCCCCGCCCGAACTTCTGGGCCATGTTGATGATCTCGACCGTGCCGTCGTCCTTGACGAACGTGGTCACCCGCGTCGTGTTGGCGGTTCCGGGGGCGATCGCCTCGAGATCCGGATGCTGGACGATGCGCTCCTCGATGAGCACCTCGCCCTTGTTCCTCAGCTCCGCGTGGAACGCCTCCCAGTCGGTCACCTCGGCGGCGTCGTAGCGGCGCACGCCGAGCCCGGACTTGCTGACGGGGACCTTGGCGATGAAGACCGGATGCCGCTGCGCGAAGGCACGCAGTTCCTCGGCGTTGCCCGGCACGAGCTCGAACCACTCACGCCCGAGGAAACGATCGAAGTCGCGGTTGAAGTCGACCTTGTGGTGGAACCGGTGGACCTGGGCGGGATCGTCGTAGCGGTTGGACAGCTCGAGGGCGAGGGGACTCGTGACCCAGGTGGCGCGCTCGGCCCGCGTGAGGATCGCGAAGTCGAACTCCATGTAGTCGTTGAACCCGACGCGGTGGCGCGCCGCCGACCAGAGCATGTCCACCAGCACGAGCGGATAGCTCTTGCCGTGGACGTTCGCGGTGAACCGCGCCCGCTCCGTCAGCGAGGCGACGTCGAGCCCGCGGGCGCGTTCGACGAGGACCGCGAAGCGGTGGAACAGCGGAAGGCCTCGAGATGCCATGGCAGAGTCCTCCCAGGGACGAGCGGGAACGGGGTTCCCCTCAGTCTACGTGGGGGCCTGCGTGAGGCTCAGCGCGCCTCGGCGAGGCGCGCGGTCTCGTCGTGCCACGACGTGGCGACGGCCCGCAGCTTCTCCTCGTACTTGCGTCCGTGGTGCGCGCAGAACAGCAGCTCGCTGCCGTTCACCTCGGCGGCGATGTAAGCCTGCGCACCACACGAGTCGCAACGGTCCGTTGCGCTCAGTCGGTACTCGAGGACGTCGGGCTCTGCGGTGGTCGACATGCTCATTTCGGGTCCTCCTCGGTACATGAGTTGCGGTGCGGTGTCATGACATACAACCACGCCCTGGCCGCAGGAATGCCGCGATCCGGTCACATTTCGCTGTGCGCGTACCCCGCCGGGGCGCGGGAATACGGCGGTTCGGGAACGGAGTGTGTGTCGCGGCCGCAGTGTCGGCGGGGCTGGATACGCTTGAGGATTGTGACAGCCGAGTATTCCGCCCACCACCTGCAGGTGCTCGAGGGCCTGGAGGCCGTCCGCAAGCGCCCCGGCATGTACATCGGGTCCACCGACTCCCGGGGACTCATGCACTGCGTCTGGGAGATCATCGACAACTCCGTCGACGAGGCCCTCGCCGGCTACGGATCGCGTATCGACGTCGTCCTCCACGACGACGGCAGCGTGGAGGTGCGCGACCGGGCCCGCGGCATCCCCGTCGACGTCGAGCCCCGCACCGGCCTCACGGGCGTCGAGGTCGTCTTCACCAAGCTGCACGCCGGCGGCAAGTTCGGCGGAGGCTCGTATGCGGCATCCGGTGGTCTGCACGGCGTGGGCGCCTCCGTCGTCAACGCCCTCTCCGAGCGTCTCGACGTCGAGGTCGATCGCGGCGGCAAGACGTACGCCATGTCGTTCCGCCGGGGAGAGCCCGGTCGCTTCGACGGCCCGAGCCCCGATTCCGCGTTCACGCCGTTCGAGCGCGCGTCCGAGCTGCGGGTCATCGGCAAGGCGGCCAAGGGCGTCACGGGCACCCGCATCCGCTACTGGGCCGATCGGCAGATCTTCACCAAGGATGCGACGTTCCATGCCGACGAGCTCGAGCAGCGCGCGCGACAGACGGCCTTCCTCATCCCCGGCCTCGAGATCGCGATCGTCGACCAGCGCGGAGCCGAGGTCGTCGAGACGACCCACCGCTACGACGGCGGCATCTCCGAGTTCGCCGAGTTCCTCGCGCCCGACGCGGCCATCACCGACACATGGCGGCTGACGGGCACGGGCACGTTCACGGAGACCGTCCCCGTGCTCCAGGCCGGCGGCGCCATGGTGCCGACCGAGGTCGAGCGCGAGTGCGAGGTCGACATCGCGTTGCGGTGGGGCACCGGCTACGACACGGTCACGCGGTCCTTCGTCAACATCATCGCGACGCCGAAGGGCGGAACCCACCAGGCCGGCTTCGAGCAGGGCCTGATGAAGGTCGTCCGCACGCAGGTGGAGCAGAACGCGCGGCGTCTGAAGGTGGGCGCGGGCGAGAAGCTCGAGAAGGACGACATCCTCGCCGGGCTGACGACCGTCCTGACCGTGCGCCTGCCCGAGCCGCAGTTCGAAGGACAGACCAAGGAGATCCTGGGAACCCCGGCGGTGCGCACGATCGTGGCGAACGTCGTCGCCAAGGAGCTCGGGGAGCGGTTCGCCTCGACCAAGCGCGACGACAAGTCGCAGACCGCCCTGCTGCTGGACAAGGTCGTCTCGGAGATGAAGGCGCGCATCTCCGCGCGCACCCACAAGGAGACCCAGCGCCGCAAGAACGCGCTGGAGTCGTCGTCGCTGCCCGCCAAGCTCGCGGATTGCCGCACCTCCGACGTCGAGCAGTCCGAGCTGTTCATCGTCGAGGGCGACTCCGCCCTCGGCACGGCCAAGCTCGCGCGCAACAGCGAGTACCAGGCCCTCCTGCCGATCCGCGGCAAGATCCTCAACGTGCAGAAGGCGTCGATCAGCGACATGCTCTCGAACGCCGAATGCGCCGCGATCATCCAGACCATCGGTGCCGGCTCCGGCCGCAGCTTCGACCTCGAGGCGGCGCGCTACGGCAAGATCATCCTCATGAGCGACGCCGACGTCGACGGTGCGCACATCCGCACGCTCCTGCTGACGCTGTTCTTCCGCTACATGCGCCCGCTCATCGAGGCGGGACGGGTGTACGCGGCCGTGCCGCCGCTGCACCGGGTCATCGTCGTCAATCCGGGATCGAAGCCGAACGAGACGATCTACACCTACTCGGAGCAGGAGCTGCACGCCTTGCTCGCGAAGGTGCAGAAGTCGGGGCGCCGGTGGCAGGAGCCCGTCCAGCGCTACAAGGGTCTCGGCGAGATGGATGCGGACCAGCTGGCGGAGACCACCATGGATCGTGCCGGGCGGCTGCTGCGGCGCGTCCGGGTCCAGGATGCCGAGGCCGTCTCGGGCGTCTTCGAGCTCCTCATGGGCAGCGACGTGGCACCCCGGCGCGACTTCATCGTCACCTCGAGCGACAAGCTGGACCGCGAGGCGATCGACGCCTGAGGGCCCCTGAAAACGCGCGGGGCCCGAAACCGATCTGGGGGGATTCGGTCTCGGGCCATCGCCGCGGCTACGGGGGACATCCGGATGACGACGAAACCAGATCGGTCTCCTCGTCCCCGAAATCACGGACGTCACGCGCCGTGCCCTGTGAAGAACCGACTGGGGATCAGCTCTTCGGCTAGATAAACAGTAGGCGCGCGAAGATGGCCACGACCTCGACGATAGGCGGATTCGCCTGCGACTTTCGTATAGACCTGTGGCGCGAGGACATCCCGCCGGGATCAGCCGGTCAGGGGGAGCGAAGCGCTCACGACCCAGCCGTTGGACTTGCGTTCGGACTCGAAGGTTCCGCCGAACAGGCGGAAGCGCTCGCGGAGCCGCATGATGCCGTAGCCCGACGCGGGAAGACCCGCGGTGCGCGCCGGCGGGGAGTCGTCGGCGAAGGTGAGATGCACCCAGCCGCGTTCGACCCGCAGGACGATCTTGACGTTGTGGGCACCCGTCGCGTGCTTCAACACGTTCGTCGCACTCTCGCGGATGACGCGGGTGAGAGCGACGAGCGATGCGCTCGGCAGGCGGAGGTCGGCGGGGATGTCCGCATGTACCTCGATGCCGGCCTGACCGAGTTCCTTCGTCACGGCGGCGATGGTGCCGTTGATGCCGTCCGGAGAGGAGACGCGGTCGGGCGAGAGGTTCTCTTCACCGCGCACCATGCCGAGAACGCGGCGGATGTCGGTGAGGGCCTGAACGGCCGCCTCGCGGATCGCCGTCTGCGACTGCGACCGCGTCTGCACGTCTTCGGTGCGGTCCAGGACCGCGGCGTGCAGGGCGACGATGGTGATCTCGTGCGCGACGATGTCGTGCAGCTCGTCCGCGATGAGATCGCGCTCGTGCTTGAGCTGCTCGGCGACTTCGCGCTCGCTGACTTCGAGTTGTAATGCCAAAGACTGCGCCCTCTCGAACTGTTGCCGGATCGCCAGACCGATCATCAGACTCACGACACTGAGGATGGCGACGATGAGCCCGCCCAGTGGCTGGAAGACGGAATCAGGCCTCCAGACGACCGCGACAAGCCAGACGAGCCATGCCACGAAGTACACGGCCGTGAGCAGACCACTGCAGCTGAACGCCACCAGGCCGAGGATCGCCGCCCCCGCGAGGAGGCTGTCGGCAATTCCCGTGACACCGGCCAGCAGCGCCGCAACCACCAGGACGATGGCCGCGACCGGCGGACGCCATGCGAAGAGGGCAACCGAAAGGGTGATGCTTGTCGTGATGGCGGCAGAGATGATGTTGCCCGGACCTCCGGACGTCGCCCGGAAGAGCGAGTCGAGGATCAGGGCCACTGCCGCGAGAATAATGACGATGCGCCGAGCGGCGGGCCGCAGCGGCTGGTACGCCCAGAAGGGCGCTCGCACGAAGCGAAGAAGGTTCTCTCGAACGGAGGTCACCTCGCGATTATCTCGCGAATGTGCACCCTCACTTGAAGATACCGATGAGCTGTCCAAGCCAGTACCACATGTGTTTCACCTCCTGCAATCTCTCGAATCGATTCTTCAAACAGAGGTCCTCTCGCACGACCGACGTATAGCTACATCAGTTGCGACTTTCGTCGATATCGCGTGGAATCGGCGCCACAGCGCTGTTCGTAAGATGGGGATGTGACGGAACCGATTCGGGTGATCATCGTCGACGACGAGTCGCTGGTGCGCGCAGCACTGCGCGTCTTCCTCGATTCGGCTGACGGCTTCGACCTGGTCGGTGAGGCCGACAACGGCATCGACGCGATCGCGCTGGTACGCAGCACCCACCCCGATGTCGTGCTGATGGACGTGCAGATGCCGAAGATGGACGGCATCGAGGCGACGCAGCGGCTGACGCGGGAGTTCCCGGGCATCAAGATCGTCGCCCTGACCACGTTCTCGTCCGAGCGCGTGATCGTGCCGATGCTCAGCGCGGGCGCCTCCGGCTTCCTCGTGAAGGACACGTCGCCCGACCGCATCCTCGACGCCGCTCGTCTCGCTCACGAGGGCGGGTACGTGCTCTCACCCCGGGTGGCGAAGGAACTCGTGAGCTCGGTCCAGCAGAACGAGCCCCCGGCGCCGCGCCAGGTCGGACGGGACGAGGAGTTGACCGAGCGCGAGCTCGAGGTGGTCACCCTCCTCGCCCAGGGCATGTCCAACGCGGAGATCGCCGCCGCGATGTTCGTCTCGGAGGCGACCGTGAAGTCGCACCTGGGCCGCATCACCGCCAAGTGGGGTGTCCGCGACCGCATCCAGGTGCTGATCCGCGCCACGCAGTACGGACTCGTCTCGCTCGGCTGACGCCCCTCAGACGATCGCGGTGCCGACCGCGGCGACGACGGCATCCAGGGCCTGTCCGGACGCGTCGCGCTTGGCGCCGACGTCGGGGAGCGTTCGCACCGCACCGTCGGCCGCGAGCGCACGCGGCTCGACGCCGACCCACGCCAGGGTGAGCGCGTCCTCGCCCTTGAGCAGGCGCTGCGCGCGCACGCCGCCCGTGGCGCGGCCCTTCGGCGGGAACTCCGAGAAGGACGAGACCTTCGCGCTTCCCGCATCGGTGCCGGCGATCGCGAGCAGCGAGCCCGCGATCGTGACGACCACCGCGGCGTCGGCGTCCGTGACGGCCGTGAACGCGATCACGCTCGCGCCGTCCGAGAGTCGGATGCCCGCCATGCCGCCCGCCGAGCGCCCCTGGGGACGCACACTCGACGCATCGAAACGCAGCAGCTGCGCATCGGATGCCACGAACACGAGCTCTGCGCCGTCGGGCGCGATCGCCGCGCCGACGACGCGGTCGCCGTCCTTCAACGAGATGATCTCGACGTCGTGCTTGCCCGGCGCCAGCTCCGCGGTGGAGACGCGTTTGACGACGCCCTGCGCCGTGCCGAGAGCGACGACGACCTCTCCGAGCGGGACGATGCCGACGACGTGCTCGCCCGCCGCCAGGCCCAGGTACTGATCCGCGCGCGTCCCCGCAGCCAGCTGGACGGCATTGGCCGGCACGGAGGGCAGGTCGACGGGGGAGAAGCGCACGAGGCGTCCGAGGCTGGTCACGGCGCCCACATCGCCGCGCGTCGTGGCATCGACGGCGGCGCGGATGCCGTCGTGCTTCGCACGCCGCGTGGGGGCGACCACCTCGCCCGACTCGCCGAGCTCCGCGCGCACCATGCGACCGGTGGCCGACAGGAAGACCCGACAGGGCGCGTCGGCGATCTGCAGGTCGGCCGGCGCCGCGCTGCGCGAGCGCGCGGCGACGGGCCCGCCGTTGAGCAGCATCGTGCGCCGCGGTGTGCCGAACGTCTCCGCCGCGGCATCCAGCTCGTGCGCGACCTGCCGACGCAGCAGCACGTCGCTGGCCAGCAGGGCTTCCAGCTCGGCGATCTCCTTCTTCAGCGCATCCTGCTCGGTCTCCAGCTCGATGCGGGAGAACCGGGTGAGACGGCGCAGGCGCAGTTCGAGGATGTACTCCGCCTGCACCTGCGACAGGTCGAAGACGCTCATCAGCTTGGAGCGCGCCTGCTCGCTGTCATCGGAGGCGCGGATGACCTGGATCACCTCGTCGATGTCGAGGATCGCGATGAGCAGACCCTCCACGAGGTGGAGTCGCTCCTGCTTGCGGGCAAGGCGGTAGCGGCTGCGCCGGGTGACCACCTGGATGCGGTGGTCGAGGTAGACGCGCAGGAGCGGCTTGAGCCCGAGCGTCTGCGGCTGGCCGTCGACGAGCGCCACGTTGTTGATGCCGAACGAGTCCTCGAGCGGGGTGAGGCGATACAGCTGCTCCAGGACGGCCGCGGCGTCGAAGCCGGTCTTGATGCCGATCACGAGCCGCAGCCCGTGGTTGCGGTCGGTCAGATCGTTGACGTCGGCGATGCCGGTCAGCTTCTTCGCGTTGACGGCATCCTTGATCTTCTCGATCACGCGCTCGGCGCCCACCATGTAGGGCAGCTCGGTGACGACGATGCCGGTGCGACGCGGTCCGAGCGACTCGATGGAGGTCTTGGCCCGGGTGCGGAAGGTGCCGCGCCCGGTCTCGTACGCCTCGGTGATGCCGTCGAGGCCGACGATGATGCCGCCGCCGGGCAGATCCGGCCCGGGAACGAACTCCATGAGCTCCGCGGTCGTCGCGTCGGGGTTGTCCAGCAGGTGGATCGCCGCCGCGACGACCTCGATGAGGTTGTGCGGCGCCATGTTGGTGGCCATGCCCACCGCGATGCCCGAGGCGCCGTTGACCAAGAGGTTCGGGAACGCCGCGGGCAGCACCGCCGGCTGCTGGAACTGACCGTCGTAGTTGGGGACGAAGTCGACGACGTCCTCGTCGAGGTTCTCCGTCAGCGCGAGAGCGGCCGGGGCCAGTCGCGCCTCGGTGTAGCGGGCCGCGGCGGGACCGTCGTCGAGCGACCCGAAGTTGCCGTGCCCGTCGACGAGGGGCACGCGCAGCGCGAACGGCTGAGCGAGGCGCACGAGCGCGTCGTAGATCGCCGAGTCGCCGTGCGGGTGGAGCTTGCCCATGACCTCGCCGACCACGCGCGCACTCTTGACGTGTCCGCGGTCGGGCCGCAGGCCCATGTCGGCCATCTGGAACAGGATGCGCCGCTGCACGGGCTTGAGCCCGTCCCGGGCGTCGGGAAGGGCGCGGGAGTAGATCACCGAGTACGCATACTCGAGGAAGGAGTCCTGCATCTCCGCAGAGACGTCGACGTCCTCGATGCGGCCGTGATCCTCGGGGATGGACGCGGTGCGCGAAGCTGCCATGGATGTGCGGTTCCCTCGGTGCTCGGGTGGGCCGGGAAGAGGGGCCCGTGCGCCGTGTGCGAGACTGGCCCCGATGTCTCTCAGCCTACCCGCGGACCCGCCATCGGCCCGGAGCCTCACCGGTATCGTGCCGCAATTGCTGCGCTCTCTGAACGGCCCCGCGGACTGGTTCCCGCCCGCCCGTTCGGCCGTCCTCGTGCTCGTCGACGGGCTCGGTCGGGGCAACCTCGCGGCCCGCGCCGGCCACGCCCGCTTCCTCATGGAACGCCTGACGAAGAAGGACACCGCGCGCAGCACCTTCCCGTCGACCACGGCGACGGCGCTCACGAGCCTGCTGACCGGAGTGGATGCCGGCATCCACGGCATCGTCGGCTACCGGGGCCGCGTGCCGGGCACCTCCTCCGCTCCCAACCAGCTCAAGGGATGGGAGACCGACCGGCTCGACCCCCTGACGTGGCAGCGGGCGGAGCCGCTGCTGCAGCGCGAGTCGGACGCCGGGCGGGCGTGCTTCGTCGTGAGCAAGGGCGTGTACCGCGACAGCGGCTTCACTCGCGCGATCCAGCGCGGGGCGACGTTCGTCGGTGCGGCGACTCCCGCCGAGCGCCTCGCCACGGCCGCCGACCTCGCCGCCACCCACGCCGGCGCTCTCGTCTACGTCTACCTCCCCGAGCTCGACACCCTCGGGCATGCGCACGGGTGGGAGTCCGAGAACTGGTTGCGCGGCCTCGAAGACCTCGACGCCGAGCTGCGCCGCTTCGAGAACGCGTTGCATCCGGGCACCGGCGCGCTCGTCACGGCGGATCACGGCATGGTCGACGTTCCCGCTCACCGCCACGTGCTGCTGCGCGAGGGCGACGCGCTCCTCGACGGCGTCGAGCTGGTCGCGGGCGAGCCGCGTCTGCTGCAGCTGTACAGCGAGGAGGGCGCCGCCGACGGCGTCGCCGCGCGCTGGCGGGAGGCCGAGGGCTCACGCTCGTGGGTGCTGACCCGCGCGGAGGCGATCGCCGCGGGCCTCTACGGTCCCGTGGTGGATGCCGAGGTGCTGCCGCGCATCGGCGATGTGCTCGTCGCGGCCCGCGGGGCCGTGGCGTACTACGACGACCGTCTCTCGGACAAGAAGCCGCAGCGGATGGTCGGACAGCACGGCTCACTCACCGATCAGGAGCGCATCGTCCCGCTGATCCGGCTCGGCGCCTTCACCACCCGGTAGCGCGGCGCGACTCGAGGCGGCTCAGCCGTCCTCGGTCCGCGCGCCGAAGACGATCTCGTCCCACGACGGCATGGAGGTGCGGCCCTTGCGCCGCGACGCCTCGCTGATGACGGTGTCCTCGATGCCGGCGGCGCTGTCGTCGGTCTCGGCGTCGGCGTCGTCGTAGCCCGGTTCGAGCGCGTCGAAGAGTGCGACGGGGGAGTGGGCGCGTTCGGGTGCCGACTCCTCGGCCGGCATCGGCTCGCGCTGACCCCTGCGCCGGCGCAACGCCTCCAGGAGGTCCGCCGTCTCCGCCGAGGTCACGGCGTGATCGGGGGCCCGCTTGATCGCGGCATCCTGAACGGCGGGCGCGACCGGCGTGCGCACGTCGGGCCGGACGATGTCCGCCTCGGGTGCCGTCGCGGAGGGGTCGAGGTCGAGGCGGCGGGGACCGAACGCCCCCGAGTCGAATCGGGACGCATCCTTCAGGGGCGAGGCGTCGAGCGCGCGCAGTCGGGGGATCAGCCCCTCCGGCAGCGAGCCCTGACGCGAGAGCTGCGTCGCGTCGGCGTTGAGGGGCGCGAGGCTGCTCCGGCGCGGGTCGAAGCTCCACCGCGCGTCGTGGTCGACCTCGTTGGCCGTGAACTCGAGCTTCACGACCCAGCCGTCCTCGTCCTTCCAGCTGGTCCAGCGTTCGCCGGTGGCGCCCGCTTCCGCGAGCTTGGCGCGCACCGCCACGCCGAACGTCGGCTGCGCGTTCGCGTCGAGCTCGCCGGCGATCAGCACGGGAACGGCGAGGGCCTGACCGACGATGTGCTCGCGCTCGGCCAGCACCGGGCGCTCGAAGCGCTGCACGTCCTCGATCCGCGCACCGAGGAGCTCGGCGACCTCCTGCGCCGACAGGCCGGAGCGGATGTGGGCCTGGATGTCGCGCGGGCTCGGTCGCGCGGAACGCGGTTCGCTCTCACGCTGGGAGCGGCGCAGCTGACTGCGCAGCGTCTCATCGACCGGCAGGGCATAGCGCTCGCCCGCCTCCGTGGCGAGGACGAGGATGCCCTCTTCGGTTCCGATGACTTTGAGCTGTTCCATGCGAAACACCCCTCCCGTTCCCTGCTCGGGCACGATTCCGTTGCCGCGCCCATGCTGTCACAGCAGATCGCCGCCCCTGGGAATATCGCGGGCGTGCCGCGAGTTCCATGCGACGCACCCGCCGGAAGCGGGCACGCGCACGACGATCATTTGCGAAATCCCGACCCGTCGTGCAAACTATCGCCGCCCCACGTCGGTCCGCCCGCCGCTGGTCGGCATTTGGCAACAACCTGGAAGTTGAGAGCATGGCGACCGATTACGACGCCCCCCGCAAGACCGACGACGACAGCGAGTCGATCGAGGCTCTGAAGGAGCGCGTTCCCGACAAGATGTCCGGGGCCGTCGACGTCGAGGATGCCGACAACCCCTCGGGCTTCGAACTGCCCGGAGCCGATCTCTCCGACCTCGAGCTCGACGTGGTCGTGCTCCCGCCGCAGGAGGACGAATTCACCTGCATCGAGTGCTTCCTCGTGAAGCACCGCACGCAGATCGACCACGAGACCGCCGGCGGCGCCGTCTGCGTCGAGTGCGCCTGATCTGACGTCAGCGCGTCTGCGCACGCCTGATCGCGGCGATGACCCGGTCAGGCGTGCGTGTCGCGAACACCCACTGCGTCACCGGGTCGCCCGGATCGGTGACGGCGATCCGCACCACCGGGTCGATGCCGCCCCTGAGCAGATGCCACGCGTCGCGCGAGAGTTCCGGCCCCCGCGCCGCCCGGGCCTCCTCGCCCCAGAGGGCCTCCGCCTCGCCGAGGTCGTCGACGCCGATGTGCGCGCGACCGACCCGCAGCTCGCCACCTCGCACCTCGACGACGGGGGAGGCGAACACCATCAGTGCGATCAGGGCCGCCGCCACGGCGATGCCGGCCCCGAGGGCGATCGTCGGATCGAGCGGCACGAAGACCAGCGCCACCATGGGCGCGAGCACGGCGGCGCTCAGCAATGTCCACAGCGACGGGCTGAGCCGCTCGCGGTAGACGAGGTCGGTGGGCGAGAAGGGGGCTGTGGCGGCGATGTGCATTACCCTCGTGGAGTGATCGAATCCGTGGACGTTCCCATTATCGCGTCGCAGGTTCCCGTCTACGCGCACCCGGGCGATGCCGGCGCCGATCTGGTCGCGACCGAGGCCGTCCGCCTCGAGCCCGGCGAGCGGGCGCTCGTGGGAACGGGCGTGCGCATCGCACTGCCCGACGGCTACGTCGCGTTCGTCGTCCCGCGCAGCGGGCTGGCCGCCAAGCACGGCATCACCATCGTCAACGCGCCCGGAACGATCGACGCCGGCTACCGGGGCGAGATCAAGGTGGCGCTGTTGAACACCGACCCCCGCGACGCGTACGAGATCGCCCCCGGCGACCGCATCGCGCAGATGATCGTCATGCCCGTGCCGCGCGTCCGCTTCCTTCCCGTCGAGACGTTGCCCGAGTCCACCCGGGGCGAGGGCGGCTTCGGCTCGACGGGCTACCAGACAGGAGTCATCGCATGAGCGACGAACCGCAGACCCCCGGCGCCGGCGACCGCGCCTCGACCGGCCCGTTCGACGAGTCGGAGGCCAACCCGGTCCGGCCGTACATCGACCTCGGCGGCATCAAGGTGCTCCCACGGGAGGGCCTCAACCTCCGTCTCGAAGTGGAGGAGCAGACGAAGAGGATCGTGGCCGTCGGCCTCGACTACGCAGAGTCGACCCTGCAGGTGCAGCCCTTCGCCGCCCCCCGCTCGAGCGGCCTGTGGGACGAGACCCGCGAGCAGATCCGCCAGCAGATCCGCCAGCAGGGCGGACGGGTGGAGGAGCGCGAGGGCCCGCTCGGGCCGGAGCTGCTGGCCGAGGTGCCGGTCGTCAGCGGACCCGACGCCGTCGCGGGCAAGCGCCTCGCGCGGTTCGTCGGCGTCGACGGTCCGCGGTGGTTCCTGCGCGGCGTCATCGGCGGCGCGGCCACCACCGACGTCGATGCCGCGGCACGGGTGGAAGACCTCTTCCGTTCGATCGTGGTCGTCCGCGGCGGCAGCCCCATGCCCCCGCGCGACCTGATCCCGCTGAAGATGCCGGCAGCTCCCGGTACGGCATGAGCATCCCCGACGACGACGCGCGAGCGTCGGCATCCGACCCCCTCACGCCGCCGTCGGCCTCCGACATCCTGGGACAGGCGCTCGGCGGCGCCGCACGGCGGGCCGGACTGGACCCGTCGCGACAGTCGCACACCGGTCACGTCGTGTGGGCCGCCATGGGCGGCTGGCGGGGCGTGCTGGAGAGCGTGCTGCCGGGGCTGGCGTTCGTCATCCTCTTCACGGTGACGCAGGACCTCGCGCTCTCGCTCGCGATCTCGGTGGGAGCCGCGGCGCTGTTCACCGTCGTGAGACTCGTGCAGCGCTCGCCCGTCAGCGCTGCGCTGGGCGGTCTCATCGCCGCCGCAGCCGCCGCAGCGCTCGCGCTGTGGACCGGACGCGGCCAGGACAACTTCGTTCCCGGCCTCATCACCAACGCCGTGTACGGCACCGCGTTCCTCGTGTCGGCCCTCATCGGATGGTCGATCATCGGCCTGGCGGTCGGCTTCCTCATGAACGAGGGCACCGCCTGGCGGGCTGACAACCGCAAACGTCGCGTCTTCTTCTGGCTCGCGATCGCCTGGGCCGGCCTCTTCTACCTCCGTCTCGCCGTGCAGCTCCCGTTCTACTTCTCCGGCGACGTCACGACCCTCGGGACCCTCAAGCTCGTGATGGGTCTGCCGCTGTTCGCTCCGCTCGTCGCCGTGACCTGGCTCGCCGTCCGGGCGGTCTACCCGCGCCGCGTCGAGGACGACGGCGACGTCGCGGCGTGATAGATTTATCTTGATATCAAGATAAATTCGTCCCCTCGCGGTACGCCACCGGCGCCCACCGCGGGTAAGGCCAGCCTCACTAGCCCGGCGACGCGGCGGCGGGGAAGATGGAGGATCAGGCAACGGCCCTCCATGCCGAACCCTGCATCCGCCGACGACTGAGCCCGCGGCCTCAGGAACTCCCAACGAAGGAGAGCAGACGTGTCCACTGTTGACAGCTTCGGAGCCAAGAGCACCCTCACGGTCGGTGGCACCGACTACGAGATCTATCGGATCGACACCGTCGCCGGTTACGAGAAGCTCCCGTTCAGCCTCAAGGTGCTGCTGGAGAACCTTCTGCGCACCGAGGACGGCGCGAACGTCACCAAGTCCCAGATCGAGGCCCTCGGCAACTGGGATGCCGACGCGGAGCCCGACACGGAGATCCAGTTCACGCCCGCGCGCGTCGTGATGCAGGACTTCACCGGCGTGCCCTGCATCGTCGACCTCGCCACGATGCGCGAGGCCGTCACGGCCCTCGGCGGCGACCCGGCGAAGATCAACCCGCTCTCGCCCGCCGAGATGGTCATCGACCACTCCGTCATCGCCGACCTGTTCGGCACCGAGAACGCGCTCGAGCGCAACGTCGAGATCGAGTACGAGCGCAACGGCGAGCGTTACCAGTTCCTGCGCTGGGGCCAGACGGCGTTCGACGACTTCAAGGTCGTCCCGCCGGGCACCGGCATCGTCCACCAGGTCAACATCGAGCACCTGGCGAAGGTCATCTACGACCGCACCGGTCGTGACGGCGTGCTGCGCGCGTACCCCGACACCTGCGTCGGCACCGACTCGCACACCACCATGGTCAACGGCCTGGGCGTGCTCGGCTGGGGCGTCGGCGGCATCGAGGCCGAGGCCGCGATGCTCGGCCAGCCCGTGTCGATGCTCATCCCGCGCGTCGTCGGCTTCAAGCTGACCGGGGAGATCCCGGCGGGCGTGACGGCCACCGACGTCGTGCTCACCATCACCGACATGCTGCGAAAGCACGGCGTCGTCGGCAAGTTCGTCGAGTTCTACGGTGCCGGCGTGGCGTCGGTGCCGCTCGCCAACCGCGCCACCATCGGCAACATGAGCCCCGAGTTCGGCTCCACCGCGGCGATCTTCCCGATCGACGACGTGACGCTCGACTACCTGCGCCTCACCGGTCGCGACGAGCAGACCGTCGCCCTCGTCGAGGCGTACGCGAAGGAGCAGAAGCTCTGGCACGACGCCGCCAGCGAGCCCGTCTTCAGCGAGTACATGGAGCTCGACCTCTCGACGGTCGTACCGTCGATCGCCGGCCCGAAGCGCCCGCAGGACCGCATCCTGCTCAGCGAGGCCAAGACCCAGTTCGAGAAGGACATCGTCGACTACACGACGCCGTCGGTGTCGAACTCGATCGTCGACCTCGAGTCGAAGCACTCGTTCCCGGCCTCCGACCCCGGCTCCGCCCCGGGCGACGAAGAGCCCGAGACGCGCGACGTGCACATCTCCAGCGGCGCTCCGGCCGCGGCATCCAACCCGGTGCCGGTGACCTCGCCCGCGGGCGACTCCTACCTGCTCGACAACGGCGCCGTCACCCTCGCCGCCATCACGTCGTGCACCAACACCTCGAACCCGTCGGTCATGATCGCCGCGGGCCTGCTCGCCCGCAAGGCGCGCAACCGGGGCCTCAAGCAGAAGCCGTGGGTCAAGACGACGCTGGGCCCGGGATCGAAGGTCGTCACCGACTACTACGAGAAGTCCGGACTCGACAAGGACCTCGAGGGCCTCGGCTTCTACACCGTCGGCTACGGCTGCACGATCTGCATCGGCAACTCCGGACCGCTCATCGAAGAGGTGTCGGCGGCCATCAACGAGAACGACCTCGCCGTCACGGCCGTCCTCTCGGGCAACCGCAACTTCGAGGGGCGCATCAGCCCCGACGTGAAGATGAACTACCTCGCCTCGCCGCCCCTCGTGGTCGCGTACGCCCTGGCCGGGTCGATGCACTTCGACTTCGAGACCGACCCGCTCGGGAAGGATGCCGAGGGCAACGACGTGTTCCTCAAGGACATCTGGCCGTCGCCCGAGGAGGTCCAGGAGGTCATCGACTCGTCGATCTCGCGCGACCAGTTCATCAAGCAGTACGCCACCGTGTTCGACGGCGACGAGCGCTGGACGAGCCTGCCCACCCCCGAGGGCCCGGTCTTCGAGTGGGATGCCGACTCGACCTACGTCCGCAAGGCGCCGTACTTCGAGGGCATGTCGATGGACCTCACCCCGGTGAGCGACATCCACGGCGCACGCGTCATGGCGGCGCTGGGCGACTCGGTCACGACGGACCACATCTCGCCGGCCGGCAACATCAAGGCGGGCACCCCCGCCGCGCAGTACCTCACGGAGCACGGCGTCGCGCAGAAGGACTTCAACTCCTACGGCTCGCGCCGCGGCAACCACGAGGTCATGATCCGCGGCACCTTCGCGAACATCCGCCTCAAGAACGAGCTGGTCGCCGCCGTCAACGACGGTCAGATCATCGAGGGGGGCTTCACCCGCGACTTCACGCAGGAGGGCGGCCCGCAGTCGTACATCTTCGACGCGTGCGAGAATTACCGCGCCCAGGGCACCCCGCTCGTCGTGTTCGGCGGCAAGGAGTACGGCTCCGGCTCGTCGCGCGACTGGGCGGCCAAGGGCACGTCCCTCCTCGGCGTGAAGGCCGTCATCACCGAGAGCTTCGAGCGCATCCACCGCTCGAACCTCATCGGCATGGGCGTCGTCCCGCTGCAGTTCCCCGACGGCCAGAGCTGGAAGTCGCTCGGCCTCGACGGCACCGAGATCGTCTCGATCGAGGGCCTCGAGCAGCTCAACGAGGGCGTCACGCCGAAGACCGTGAAGGTCACCGCGGCCCCCAGCGAGTTCTCGCCGGAAGGCAAGGAGACCATCGTCTTCGACGCCAAGGTGCGCATCGACACCCCCGGTGAGGCGGACTACTACCGCAACGGCGGCATCCTCCAGTACGTGCTGCGCTCGCTCGTCTGATCGCCGCGTATAACGCCCCGGCATCGGTCCCCGCAAGGGGACGCGGATGCCGGGGCGTTCGCGTGCGCGCGAAGTAGACTCGGAGGATGAGTCTGCTCGCCTCGATCACCGGTCCGCGGGACCTGGACTCCCTGTCCGCGGAGCAGCTCGCGCAGCTCGCGCAGGAGGTCCGCGAGTTCCTGATCGAGAACGTCGCCCGCACGGGCGGACACCTCGGCCCGAACCTCGGTGTCGTCGAGCTGACGATCGCCCTGCACCGCGTCTTCGACTCGCCGAACGACCCGTTCGTCTTCGACACCGGACACCAGTCGTACGTGCACAAGCTCCTGACGGGGCGTCAGGACTTCCGCGAGCTGCGCTCCCGCGGCGGACTGGCCGGCTACCCCCAGCGGGCGGAGAGCGTCCACGACGTCGTCGAGTCCTCGCACGCCTCCAGCTCCCTCAGCTGGGCCGACGGCATCTCGCGCGCGCTGACCCGCACCGGCCGCAAGGACCACCACGTCGTGGCGGTCGTCGGCGACGGCGCCCTGACCGGCGGCATGACGTGGGAGGCGCTCAACAACATCTCCGACGACAACGACCGCAACCTCGTCATCGTCGTCAACGACAACGGCCGCTCCTACGCGCCGACCATCGGCGGCATGGCGCGCTACCTCAACCGCGTGCGCACGCTGGAGAGCTACGAGAGCCTGCGCAAGAGCTCGGCATCCTTCTTCCGTCGCCTCGGGCCCATGGGGCGCGCGCTCTATCGCGGGGTGCGCGGAGGCACGCACGGCTTCCTCTCCCGATTCTCGAACAACGAAGCCCTGTACTCGAACCTCGACATCAAGTACCTGGGTCCGATCGACGGCCACGACCTCGTCGCCCTGCAGGAGACGCTGCAGCTCGCGAAGGACTACAGCGCACCCGTCATCGTCCACGTCATCACCGAGAAGGGGCGCGGGTACGAGCCCGCTCGCAACGACGAGGCGGACCAGTTCCACGCGGTCGGCAAGATCGATCCCGCCACGGGGGAGCCGCTGGGCTCCTCGGATGCCGTGGCCTGGACCGACGTCTTCGCCGACGCCCTCCTCCACGCGGGGGAGCGGCGCGACGACGTCATCGCGATCACGGCGGCCATGCTGCGGCCGACGGGCTTGCAGCCGTTCGCGCAGCGCTTCCCCGACCGCGTCTACGACGTGGGCATCGCGGAACAGCACGCCGTGGCATCCGCCGCGGGGCTCGCGTTCGGCGGCCTGCACCCGGTCGTCGCGATCTACGCGACCTTCATGAATCGCGCCTTCGACCAGGTGCTGATGGACGTCGCGCTGCACCGCGCCGGCGTCACGTTCGTGCTCGACCGCTCCGGAGTGACCGGCCCCGACGGTCCGAGCCACCACGGCGTGTGGGACCTCGCGATGCTGCAGCTCGTCCCCGGCATCCGCATCGCCGCACCCCGCGACGAGGCCCGCCTGCGCGAGGAGTTCGACGAGGCGATCGCCGTCGAGGACGCACCGACCGTCATCCGCTTCCCCAAGGGCGCCGTGGCGACGGAGCAGCCGGCGATCGAGCGTCTGCCCGACGGCGTCGACGTGCTGTGGCGCGACGGCGCGGAGGACGTGCTGCTGGTCGGCATCGGACCGATGACGCAGCTGGCCGTCGAGGTCGCGACGCGTCTTCGCGCGCAGGGGATCGGGGCGACCGTGGTGGATCCGCGGTGGGTCGTGCCCGTTCAGCCGTCGATCGTGAAGCTCGCGGCCGCGCACCGTCTCGTGATCACGATCGAGGACGGCATCCGCGTCGGCGGGGTCGGCACGCGCGTGCGGCAGGTTCTGCGCGAAGCGGGCGTGGACACCGCGGTGGACGAGTTGGGTCTGCCCGACGCCTTCATCGATCACGCGACGCGGGAGCAGATCCTCGAGGATGCCGGACTGTCGGCGGCGAAGATCGCGCAGGACGTCGTCGCCCAGGTGCTGGGGACGCGGATCCCGGTGGCGCGCCCATCCAGCGACACGGGCGCCATCTGGACCGTGCAGGGCGGGGCGGGCAGCTCCGAGCACGCCGAGCACGGCGACGGCCGCGGCTGAGGCCGCTCACCCGCCGAGCAGGCGGTCCTCCTCTTCGATCGCGGGGGCGCGACGCTTCGGTGTCCGCGCTCCCTGCCACCGTCCGTAGGCCGTGGCGGCCGCGCAGAGCGCGAGCAGTACCGTGACGATCGTCGGATCTAGCGCCACCGCTCTCGACAGCGCGACGAACACACCGACCACCGCCGCACCGATGCCGACGCCGAAAGCCGCGAAAGCAACGAGGTGGACCCAGCGGCGACGCACGCCGCGAAGCGCGTGGCCGATCAGCGCGGCGACGGGAAGTCCGACGATCGTCACGACCAGCGAGATGAGCGCGCCGAGGACGCCGAACCATCCGGCGGCGTAGACCGCCACGGAGACGGTCGACAGGTCGAACCGCGCGGCGCTGACCACCAGCGTCCACACCCCAGCAGCGATCACGAGCAGCGCGACGAAACCGAGCCACGCGTGCAGCGCACCGCGCCAGAGCTGGTCACGCGTGAAGGCTGCCGGTCGCACCGGCGCGCTCACCGCCCTGCCTCCGCGATGAGCTCGAGCAGATCGCGGACGACGCCGCGCACCAGCGGCAGCCGCGCCAGGGGCAGGGTGGTCCGCAGCAGCGCGAGTCCGCGATCGAGCAGTCGCCGGGTGCGCTCCTGCCCCTCGGAGCGGTCGTAGACCCAGAACAGCGCGAGGAGGAGATGCCCCAGGAAGAGCGCGGGCGGCAGCGAGCGGGCGAGCTCTGTCGGCACCGCGCCCGAGCGGGCGCCCTGCACCGCCTCCGCGAACAGGCCTTCGGTGATGGCGCGGGCCTCACGGGAGGCCTCCGCGAGCGGGTTGATCTCCGAGCGCGGCGAGACGGCGGCGGAGAGGAACTCGGCCGCGTGCCCGTGGTAGGCGGTGAGCTGATCGAGCCCCGTGCGATAGACGATCGCGATGCGGTCGACGAGGTCGTCCGCGTCGGCGAGACGGGGCGCGGCGGCCTCGCGGTGTCCGCGCTGCACATCGAGGTACAACTCCTGCACCAGGTCGTTCTTGGTGGCGAAGTGATAGTAGGCGTTGCCGACCGAGACGCCGGCCTCCTGCGCGATCAGACGCATCGTGGTGGCGTCGTAGCCCCGGTCGCGGAACGACCTCAGCGCGATCTCGCGCAGCCGCGCCCGCGTCCGGTCGCTCTTCGACATCGCGGGTGCCTCAGAAGTGAACATGTTCGAAAAATAGCACAACCCGCCCCGTGACAGCATGGAGGGATGAGCTCCGCCAACCTCACGCGCGAAGAGACGGCGGCACGCGCCGCGGTCATCCACCTCGACACCGTCGACATCGATCTCGACCTCCGCTCGGCCCCGGATGCCGCGGAGAGCACCTTCCGCACACGCGCGACCCTCACCTTCACCGCTCGGGCGGAGAGCACGTGGATCGACTTCATCGGCGCCGCGGTGGACGCGGTCGTCGTCAACGGCGTCGAGCAGGGAGTCGACTGGGACGGCGCACGCGTGAGCGTCACCGGGCTGCGCACGGCAGCGGGCACCACGAACACCGTCACGATCGTCGCCACCGGGCGCTACAGCACGTCGGGCGAGGGCCTGCACCGCTTCCGCGACCCCGTCGACGGCGAGACCTACCTGTACACCCAGTACGAGCCGGCCGACTGCCGGCGCGTGTACCCCTGCTTCGAGCAGCCCGACATGAAGGCGCGCTGGCGCTTCACGGTCACCGCTCCCGCCGGCTGGCAGGTGCTCTCCAACGGCGCCGAGACCCGCCGCGAGCCCGTCGACGGGGGAGTGCGCACCCGGTTCGCCGAGACCCTGCCGCTGTCGAGCTACATCACCGCGGTCGCGGCGGGTCCGTATCACCGCGTCGACGGCACGCACCACGGCGCAGCCGGCGAGATCCCTCTCGGAGTGCTGTGCCGCGCCTCCCTCGCTCCTCATCTGGATGCCGACGAGATCCTGGACATCACGCGACGGGGGCTGACGTTCTTCGAGGAGGCGTTCGACTTCCCGTACCCCTGGGGCACGTACGACCAGATCTTCGTGCCGGAGTACAACCTGGGCGCCATGGAGAACCCGGGCCTGGTGACCTTCACCGAGGCCTACGTGTTCCGCGGCGCCTCCACCGCCGCGCAGCACGAGGCCCGGGCGAACACGATCCTGCACGAGATGGCCCACATGTGGTTCGGCGACCTCGCGACGATGCGGTGGTGGGACGACCTCTGGCTGAAGGAGTCGTTCGCCGACTACATGGGCACGCATGCCGCGGCCGCGGTCGGCGGGTTCCCGGATGCCTGGGTCAGCTTCGCCACGCGACGCAAGGGCTGGGCCTACACGCAGGACCAGCTGCCGACGACGCACCCGATCGTCGCGGACATCCCCGACCTCGAGGCCGCGAAGCTCAACTTCGACGGCATCACCTACGCCAAGGGCGCCTCCGTGCTCAAGCAGCTCGTCGGCTTCGTCGGCGAAGACGCCTTCTTCCGCGGCGCGCAGCGCTACTTCGCCGACCACGCGTACGGCAGCACCACCCTGTCCGACCTGCTCAGAGCCCTCGAACAGGCGTCCGGACGCGACCTGCGCTCCTGGAGCGCGGCGTGGCTGCAGACGACCGGCGTCACCGAGCTGCGCGCCGAGCACACCGCCGACGCGCTCGAGCTGACGGTGTCCACGGTGCGCCCCGATCGCGTGACCGTCGGGCTCTACGTCGAGCGCGACGGCCGCCTCGTCCGCCGCGGCGGCCTGGCGACCGACATCACCGCCGAACGCACCGCGCTCACCGGCGCGGCTCTGGACGACGTGGTTCTCATCGTCCCCAACGACGACGACCGGACGTACGCGAAGGTCCGGCTGGACGACGCGTCGACGGACGCCGTCGCGCGCGGCCTCTCGACGATCGACGACGCTCTCGCGCGGGCCGTCGTCTGGGCGGCCCTCTGGAACGCGGTGCGCGACGGCATCCTGCCCGCTCAGCACTACGTCGCAATCGTCGCGCGGCACGCGCCGTCGGAGACCGATGCCGCGCTGCTGACCGAGGCCGCCGCCCGCGCGGCCTTCACGATCGCGCACTTCGCGGCGGACGGCGACCGGTCCGCCCTGGCGGCGCAGTGGCTGGAGACGGCGTGGAACGCGCTGCAGCACGCGACGCCCGGGTCTGACGCGCAGCTCATCTGGGCCCGCACGGTCGGCGCCGCGGCATCCGTCAGCGCCGAGCGCGCGCCGGACCTGCGTGCGATCCTCGCCGGCGCCGCACCGGCACCGGAAGGGCTGAGGCTCGACCCCGACCTCCGCTGGGCCTGGACCGTCGCCCTGTCGGCCACCGGACACGCGGATGACGCGGACATCGCGGACGAGCTGGCCGCCGACGACACGGCGTCGGGACGCGTCGCGGCACGCACCGCCCGGACGGCGCGTCCGGATGCCGCGGTCCGCGCCGCCGCCTGGAACGACGCCTGGAACGACGCGACCTTGACCAACGACCATCTGGACGCGACGATCGCCGGCGTGCGCGCCGGCGGACGCCGCGACCTCATCGCCGGCTTCGACGACGACTACTACGCGCGCATCCTGCCGGCATGGCGGTCGCGCTCGATCGAGATCGCCCGGCGCCTCGTGATCGGCCTCTTCCCGGCATCCCCCTCGCTCGACGCCGCCGACGCCTGGCTGCGGGATCACCCGGACGCGCCGGGGGCCCTCCGCCGTCTCGTGATCGAGCAGCGCGACGGCCTCGCGCGCGATCTGCGGGTGCGGGCGGCACAACCCACGCGCTGAGCAGGCGACGGCGCAGCCACCGGATTCGGACATGAAGAACGGAATCGGATGCCGCGAGGTGCGGCATCCGATTCCGTTGTGATCATCCGAATCCGTGACGGCGGATCCGGCGGTCGTCAGCCGCCGATGCCGCGGATGGGCGGGTGGTGGAAGGTGTCGCCGAATGCCCGCTCGGACGCACCCTCGCGGTCGAGGTAGGGCGAGGCGCCGCCGTCGATGAACGGCCAGCCCGCACCGAGGATGAGGCACAGGTCGATGTCCTCGACCTCGGGCACGACGCCCTCGTCGAGCATCAGCTTGATCTCGGTGGCGAGGCCGTCCTGCACGCGACGCAGGATCGTGTCGGCGGATGCCGGTGCGGACCCGACATGGCCCTTCAGCGCCTTCTCGGCGGCCTTGGTGAATCCGGTCACCCGTCCACCCTTGTCCTTCTCCACGACCTCCGGCAGCTCGGCGAGCTGGTGGAAGTTCTCGTTCGCGTAGAAGCGGTCGGGGAACGCATGGACCATCGTGTCCTGCACGTGCGCCGCCACCTTCCAACCGACCAGGTCGATGAGCTGGAACGGCCCCATCGGCAGGCCGAGGGGGGCGAACGCCTTCTCGACGTCGGCGACCGGGGTGCCCTCGTACACGGCGCGAGCGGCCTCACCCATGACCTTCGCGAGCAGCCGGTTGACGACGAAGCCGGGGGCGTCGGCGGTCAGCACCGCGTTCTTGCCCAGCCCCCGCGCGACCACGAAGGCGGTCGACAGCGCGGCATCCGTCGTCTGCGGCGTCTTCACGATCTCGATGAGCGGCATGACCGCCACGGGGTTGAAGAAGTGGAAGCCGACGAGGCGCTCGGGGTGTGCGAGCTTCGAACCGATCTCCTCGACCGACAGCGACGAGGTGTTGGTCGCGAGGATCGCGTCTTCGGCGACGATCTTCTCGATCTCGCCGAAAACGGCCTGCTTGACCCCGACCTCCTCGAAGACGGCCTCGATGACGAAGTCGCAGTCGGCGTACAGGCTCTTGTCGGTCGTCCCGGTGACCAGCGCGCGCAGCTTGTTCGCCGAGTCGGCGTCGAGGCGCCCCTTGGCCTCGAGCGTGCCGATCTCGTCGTGGATGTACGCGACACCCTTGTCGACGCGCGCCTGGTCGAGGTCGGTGATGAGCACCGGCACCTGGAGCTTGCGCACGAACAGCAGCGCGAACTGGCTCGCCATGAGACCGGCGCCGATGATGCCGACCTTGGTGACCTTCTTGGCGAGGGTCTTGTCCGGCGCGCCGACGGGACGCTTCGCGCGCTTCTGCACGAGGTCGAAGGCATACATGGATGCCGCGAACTGATCGCCCGTGACGAGGTCGGCCAGCGCCTCGTCCTCCCGCGCGAAGCCCTCGGCCTTCGTGCCGCTCTTCGCCTTGTCGAGCAGTTCGAGCGCGGCATAGGGGGAGCGGGGGACGGTGCCGATCTTCGATTCGAGCATGCCGCGTGCCATCTTGATGGCGATCGGCCACTTGGTGAGACGCTCGATCTTGCCCGGCTCGTTCTTGCGGTCGACCTTCACGGCACCCGTGAGGACGCCGTCGGCCCAGGCGAGGGAGCTCTCCAGGTAGGTCGCCGCGGGGAAGATCGCGTCGAAGATGCCGTACTCGAACGCCTGCTGGGGCTTCAGCATGCGGTTCTGCTTCAGCGGGTTGCTGATGACGACCTCGAGCGCGTTCTCGATGCCGATGAGGTTGGGCAGCAGGTAGGCGCCGCCCCACCCGGGGATGATCCCCAGGAACACCTCGGGCAGCGCGATCGCGGCCGCCGAGGCGTCCACCGTACGGTAGGTGGAGTTCAGGGCGATCTCCAGGCCACCGCCGAGGGCGAGGCCGTTGACGAAGGCGAAGGACGGCACACCCAGGTCGCCGAGCGCGCCGATCACCTTGTGACCGAGCTGCGCCACCAGGCGGGCGTTGTCCTTCGACCCCACGCGGGTGATGTCGGAGAGGTCCGCACCGGCGGCGAGGATGTACTGCTTGCCGGTGATGCCGACGGCCTGGATCTCGCCGGCGGCGGCGCGCGCCTTCAGCGTCGCGAGCGTCTCGCCCAGCTCCGTGAGCGTCGCCGGACCCAGGGTGTTGGGGCGGGTGTGGTCGCGGCCGTTGTCGAGCGTGATGAGGGCGAGCACCTTCCCGGACGGGAGGGTGATGTCGCGCACGCGCGAGTGCGTGACGACCTCGCCGTCGGCGAGAGCGGTCAAGGGCGAGAAGTCGATCTCTTCGTAGTTGGTCATGTCCGTACCTCTCAGCGCTTCTTGCCGTTGTAGTGCGGGTTCTCCCAGATCACCGATCCGCCCTGCCCGAGCCCGACGCACATCGCGGTCAGGCCGTAGCGGACATCGGGCCGCTCGGCGAACTGCGCGGCGAGCTGGATCATCAGGCGCACACCGGAGGCGGCCAGCGGATGACCCAGGGCGATCGCGCCGCCCCACTGATTGACGCGCGGGTCGTCGTCGGCGATGCCGAAGTGGTCGAGCAGCGACAGCACCTGCACCGCGAAGGCCTCGTTCAGCTCGAAGAGGCCGATGTCGTCGATCGTGAGCCCGGCCTTCTTCAGCGCCTTCTCCGTCGACGGGATGGGGCCGATGCCCATGATCTCCGGCTGCACACCGGCGAAGGCGAACGAGACCATGCGCATCTTCGGCGTCAGCCCGAGCTCCTTGACCGCGCCGCCGCCGGCCAGCAGCGACATCGTCGCGCCGTCGGTCAGGGGCGACGACGTGCCGGCCGTCACCCGACCGTGGGGGCGGAACGGCGTCTTCAGCGCCGCGAGGTCTTCCATCGTGGTCTGCGGGCGGCGGCCCTCGTCCTCGGTCGCCAGGCCCCAGGTGCCCTCGGCATCCTTGATCGCGACGGGCACGAGGTCGGGCTGGAATCTGCCGGCCTCGTACGCGGCCTGCGCCTTGTGCTGGCTGAGCATGCCGAACCGGTCGGAGCGCTCCTTGGTCAGCTGCGGGAAGCGGTCGAAGATGCGCTCGGCCGTCACACCCATGTTCAGCGCGCCCGGGTCGACCATCTTCTCGGCCACGAAGCGCGGGTTGGGGTCGGCGTTGCCGCCGATGGGGTAGTGCCCCATGTGCTCGACGCCGCCGGCGAGGGCGACGTCGTACATGCCGGCGCTGATCGATGCACCCATCATGGCGACGCTCGTCATGGCACCGGCGCACATGCGGTCGATCGCGAATCCGGGCACGGTCTGCGGGAGGCCCGCGAGGATGGCGACGGAGCGCCCGAGGGTGAGTCCCTGCTCGCCCGTCTGGCTCGTGGCGGCGATCGCGACGTCGTCGACGCGCTCGGCGGGCACCGCGGCGTTGCGCGCCATGAGACCGATCGTCGCCTTGACCGCGAGGTCGTCCGCGCGGGTGTTCCAGTACATGCCCTTCTCGCCGGCGCGCCCGAACGGGGTGCGCATTCCATCGACGAAGTAGACGTCCGAGAGCTCGGCCACACTGCCTCCAAGGGTTGAGATTCAGTCCAGCGTACGGTGAAACTCAGTCTCACCGAAACGCTTGGGACGATTCTACGATGCCAGGTCGGACGCAGCCTCGGGTGTCTGGACGGATTCGACAAAAGCGCCGGCGATGACGGGGGCGGTGAGCGCGATCTGCCACGGGCGCGCGCCGTGCGACGCGAGCGCGTCGCCGATGGATGCCGCGTCGATCTCGGCCGGGGGAGTCCAGGCGATGCGACGCAGAGTGTCGGGGGTCAGGAGGTTCTCGGTGGGCATCCGCAGCTCGACCGCGAGCTGCTCGAGCAGCGGTCGCGCGGCCTTCAGGCGCAGGTCGGCGGCGGGATTGCGATCCGCCCAGGCGCGAGGCGGCGGCATCCCGTCGCCCGTCGCGCGCTCCGCCGGCAGCACGGGATCGGCGCGGCCCGCCTCGATCGCGGCCCACCAGCGGTCGAGCTGGCTACGACTGGCTCGCCCCGTGAAGTCCTTCACGCGTGCCAGGTCCTGCTTGCTGGCCGGGTCGGCCAGCACCGCTGCGACCAGCGCGCGATCGGGAACCAGGCGGCCGGGGGAGGTGTCCTGCTCGCGCGCGAACTCCTCGCGCGCGAGCCACAGCGCACGGGCGACCGCCAGCGCGCGACGTCCGCGGACGGTGTGCAGGCCGCTGAGGCGACGCCACGGCTCTTCGCGGGCGGGTTTCACCGGTCGCGTGCGCACCGTCTCGAACTCCTGCGCCGCGATCTCCGTCTTGCCCTGCTCCTCGAGCTCGGCCACCAGCACGTCGTGGACGTCCACGAGATGGAGGACGTCGAGAGCCGCATACTCCAGCCACGGCTGCGGCAGCGGACGGGTCGACCAGTCGGCCGCGGAGTGGGCCTTGGCGAGGCTGATGCCGAGCGTGTCCTCGACGACGGCGCCCAGTCCCACGCGCTCGTGCCCGAGCAGGCGGGCGGCCAGTTCGGTGTCGAAGAGGGACGGCGGCTCGAGACGCTCGTCGCGCAGCGACGGCAGGTCCTGACTCGCGGCGTGCAGGATCCAGGGGATGTCGCCGATCGCGTCCTGAAGCGCGCTGAGGTCGCCGACGGCCGGGGGGTCGATGAGGAAGACACCCGCCTCCCGCCGGAAGACCTGGATGAGGTACGCCCGCTGCGAGTACCGGAAGCCGGAGGCCCGCTCGACGTCGACCGCGACCGGGCCCGTGCCGGCGACGAGCGCGTCGACGGCGGTGGCGAGACCGGCGGCATCCGTGATGACGTCGTACTCAGCCACGCGTTCCCCTTCCCGTTGCACCCCGCTGCGAGCCGAACACGGCGATGCCCTCTGATCCCGGCGGAAGTCCCGCCAGCATGCACACCAGCTCCGCCCAGGCCTCGACGTGAGCGGACAGATCACCGTCGGGCGTCCAGGACGACCTCAACTCGATCTGCGCCCCGTCGCCTTCGTCGGCCAGCGATCCGAATCCCTTCGACAGGGTCTTCGTCGCCGTTCCGGACTCCGCATGGAAGGCCGCGCCGCGCGTGTCGAGCGCGTCGACGAGCCAGGACCAGGCGACGTCCGCGAGCAGCGGGTCGACGCCGATTTCAGGTTCGAGCGGAGCTTGCGCAAAACACACGATACGCCACGCGCCGCCCCAGGCGTCCGGCTCGGAGGGGTCGTGCATGAGCACGAAGCGCCCGGTGCCGTACTCGGAGTCGATGCCCTCGGCATCCGGTCGCACGTCGCCGGCGAACGCGATCGCCTCCGGGGCGAGACTCGTCGGCGCGGCGATCTCGCGCACGGAGAAGTCGGATCGGAACGTGAGGGCGCGCAGCTGCTGCGCGGCACGCGCGAAGGCGGGCGTCTCAGCGGCGGGACGGGTGTCATCCACGCTCACAGACTAGGATGGCCCCACGATGAAGGCACCCAGGCGCGCCGCCTTCGGCGCCTCACGAATCGGCCCTGCGGCGACTCTGCGGATGCTGGCTCTCGCTCTCGCCGCCGCCCTGTTCGCGGTGGTGGCGATGGCCGCGGGAGTCGCCCTCCGGATGGCCCGCCGCGTCGTGACCCCCTCGGGGCGCGTACCCGATACCCGCATCGTCGACATCGACGTCCCGGCGCAGACGATCACGCTGGCGCGCACCGCCGATACCGTGCTGCCCGGCCGCTACGGCCTGTTCACCACCGGATCGGCCGACTACCTGAAGGTCGGGTCGGTCCTCTCGAGCGACGAGACCACCGTCAAGCGCAAACTGCTCACCCAGGTGAGCGGGCAGTCGACGCTTGCGCCCGCCGCCGCGTTCAGCGGCTGGTACTACCAGCGGCCCGAGGAACTGCACCTTCCGTTCACGACGGAGCACGTCCACGCGGCGATCGGACCCTGCCCGGCCTGGCTGTTCCCCGCCGAGCCCACCCGCGACCTCGACGACGAGACCTGGGTCATCCAGATCCACGGGCGCGGCACCACACGGGCCGAATGCCTCCGCGCGGTCCCCGTCTTCCACGCGCTCGGCATCACCTCCCTCGTCGTGTCGTACCGCAACGACGGCGACGCCCCGCGCAGCCGTGCGGGCGCCTACGCGCTCGGCGCCACCGAATGGCGCGACGTGGATGCCGCCGTCGGCTGGGCCCTCCGACACGGAGCGCGCCGCGTACTCCTGATGGGGTGGTCCATGGGCGGGGCCATCGCCCTGCAGACCTCGCTCGGCTCGGCGCATCGCGAACAGATCTCGGGCGTGATCCTCGACTCGCCCGTCGTGGACTGGCGCACCGTGCTCGCCTACCAGGCGAAGGCCCTGCACGTGCCGTCTCCGGTCACTGGTCTGGCCATCGGCGCGCTGCGCTCCGACTGGACCGCGCCGGCCACCGGTGCGGACGGGGCGATCCCGTTCGACCGGCTCGACATCGTGGCCCGGGCGGGCGAGCTGCGGCATCCCGTGCTCATCCTGCACAGCGACGACGACGGCTTCGTGCCCTCGAGCGCCTCCCACCGGCTCGCCGCCGCGCGGCCCGATCTGGTCGACCTCCAGGTGTTCCGCACGGCCCGCCACACCAAGCTGTGGAACTACGACCAGCAGCGGTGGACCGACGCGATCGGCGACTGGCTCCGCGACCGCGATCTGCTGCCGGTGCCGGCGACGCACCCCACCGACGAGGGAGAACGATGACGTCGACGACCACCGGGATCGTCCGGCTCGCGGAGCGCCAGCCCGCCGTCTCGGGCGCCGAGATGGTGGCCGCGCTCGTGCCGCCGCCGCAGTTCGACGATGCGACGTTCGAGACCTATCGCGCCGATCCCGCCTACCCGTCGCAGCAGGAGGCGAAGGACCGCCTCATCGCGTTCAGCCGGGGGAGCGGCCCGGCCGAGCGCGGCGGACTGTTCCGTCGGGCGAAGAAGGCACCCGAGATGAAGCCCGGCGTCTATCTCGACGGTGGGTTCGGCGTCGGCAAGACCCACCTGCTCGCCGCGATCTACCACGCGGTGCCCGCACGACGGAAGTACTTCGGCTCGTTCATCGAGTACACCGCCCTCGTCGGAGCGATCGGCTACCAGAAGACCGTCGAGCTGTTCCGCGGCGCCGATCTGCTCTGCATCGACGAGTTCGAGCTCGACGACCCCGGCGACACGATGGTGATGACGCGGCTGCTGGGAGAGCTGGTGCCCACCGGCACGCGGCTGGCCGCCACCTCCAACACCCCGCCGAACGCACTGGGGGAGGGCCGCTTCGCCGCCCAGGACTTCCTCCGCGAGATCCACGCGATGGCCGCGAGCTTCGAGACGATCCGCATCGACGGCACCGACTACCGTCAGCGCGCCATCGACGGCCACGCCGAGGTGTGGGACGACGACGGCTATCGCGCCGCGATCGACGAGGCCGCCGCATCCGGCGTGGTCTCCGACGACCGTTTCGGCGACCTGATCGCCCACCTCGCCACCGTGCACCCGTCCCGCTACGTGCGCCTGCTCGACGGGCTGTCGGCCATCGGCCTGCGCGACGTGGTCACACTGCAGGATCAGTCCGCGGCCCTGCGGCTGGTCGCCTTCGTCGACCGCGCCTACGACGCGCAGATCCCCGTCCGCGCGACCGGCCGCCCCCTCGACGAGGTCTTCGGCGACGACATGCTCGCCGGCGGATACCGGAAGAAGTACCTCCGCGCGATCTCGCGCCTCAACGCGCTCACGCATTCCTGAGGAGATTCACCGGCGTCGACCGCCCGGACGAAACGTGATGTTTACCTGAGCGGTGCCCGTGTAACCGACGCGAAACACGAGACGCATGCCGTCGGAAACGGCACGCCGCGACACTGATTGCGCTGGGACGTCCCGACCCCGAAACCGCGACGACCCGGTCCGAGTTACACAACACATCAGTGAGGACCTTCATGGACAGCGGAAATCTCGCTTGGTATATCGCCGCAACGGCGCTCGTGCTCTTTATGACGCCCGGAGTGGCCTTGTTCTACGGCGGGCTCGTCAAGGCCAAGAGCGTCATCAGCATGATGATGATGAGCTTCGGCGCGATGGGACTGGTCGCCGTGCTCTGGATCCTCTACGGATTCAACATGCAGACCGCCGACTGGTGGGGCGGCATCCTGGGCAACCCCTTCTCCGACTTCGGCCTCGGCACGATGGCGACCGGTGAGGACGCGACCGTGAACCTCACGGCCGTCGCCTATGGCGCCACCTTCGCGATCATCACCGTGGCCCTCATCTCCGGCGCGATCGCTGACCGCGCCCGCTTCGGCTCGTGGATGATCTTCGCGTTCTTCTTCGCGACGATCGACTACTTCGCCGTCGCCGGCTGGGTGTGGAACACCAACGGCTGGATCTTCAACCTGGGCACGACGCTGGGCTTCTCGACCGAGGTGATCGACTACGCCGGTGGCACCGCTGTCCACATCAACGCCGGCGCGGCCGCCCTCGCGCTCGCCCTGGTCCTCGGCAAGCGCGTCGGCTTCCAGAAGGGCATCCACAAGCCGCACAACGTGCCGCTCGTGATGCTGGGAGCCGCGATCCTGTGGTTCGGCTGGTTCGGCTTCAACGCCGGCGCGGCCGCCTTCTACGCCGCTCCCGAGGGCACGACGGGTGACATCCTGAGCGGTATCGCCGGTGTGGGCTCGCCCGCGGGCCTCATCGTCCTCAACACGCTCGGCGCGACCGCTGCCGCCATCCTCGGCTGGGCGATCGTCGAGAAGCTCAAGGACGGCAAGCCCACGGCTGTCGGCGCCGCCTCCGGTGCCGTCGCGGGCCTCGTCGCGATCACCCCCTCCTGCGCCAACCTCGCTCCCGGTTGGGCTCTGCTGCTCGGCATCATCGCCGGTGCCGTCTGCGCCCTGGCCGTCGAGCTCAAGTGGCGCCTCGGGTTCGACGACTCGCTCGACGTGGTCGGCGTCCACCTGGTCGGCGGTCTGATCGGAACCCTGTTCCTCGGCTTCTTCGCGACCGGCACGGGCCTGTTCCTCGGCGGCAACGCCGAGCAGCTCATCCTGCAGGCGATCGCCGCGGTCACCGTGCTGATCTTCTCCTTCGTCGTCGCCTACGTGCTCGGCTTCATCATCGAGAAGACGATCGGCTTCCGCGTCAAGAACGAGGACGAGGTCGCCGGCATCGACACCGCCGTCCACGGTGAAGAGGGCTACGCGCTCGTCGACTGACGCTCCCGCGTCACCAGCCCGAAGGGGCGTCGGATCTCCCGGTCCGGCGCCCCTTCGGCGTGCACCCACGCTCACGGTGCGCCAGCCGCTACGCGTTGTACCAGCCGCCACGGGACGGACCGCCCGCGGGGTAGCGGCTCGCACGCGGGATAGCGGTTCGGAGATCAGCGGGGTGGAGGAGGGGAGCGTGGTTGGTAGCGTGTGTCCATGACGGAGCGCCAGCGGAACGGATCTCTGACGGCACTGCTGCGCGGCGTCGTCGGCCTCTTCAGCCGCAATGGGTCGCGGCGGGCGGCGCCCTCGTCCCGGTCGGCGGGAGCACCCACGTCGGCGCCCGCGCCGGGGCGCGAGGGGGAGACCGCCACGCGCGAGGTGCGCCCTCCCGCCCGTGGCGGGCTGCGCATCACCTACAGCCCGCGGCGCGACGGTGCGCCGGATGCGGGGGAGGTCGTGTGGACCTGGGTGCCCTATGAGGAGAACGACGGTCGGGGCAAGGACCGCCCGGTGCTCGTGATCGGTCGCCACGGCGCCGACCGCGTCTACGCCGTGCGGCTCACCAGCAAGTCGCACGACGGCGACCGCGACTACCTGTCGATCGGGCCGGGCGCGTGGGACGCGCAGGGCCGACCCTCGTGGGTCGACATCGAGCAGCTGTACAGCGTGCACGTGCGCGGCATGCGACGTGAAGCGGCGACACTCGACCGTCGCCGCTTCGCCGGGGTGGCCACGGCGCTGCAGCAGCGGTACGGCTGGACCAGCGACCTGTAGCGGACGAGCGGCGCACGCGATCGCCCGCGATCACTCCGAGACGGCGCGCTGCACGACCGGGGCGAAGATGATGATGGCCGCCCCCAGCAGCGCCACCCCCGAGCCGACGTAGTCCCAGACGGTCGGCTTGAAGCCGTCGATGACGATGCCCCAGGCGAGCGAGCCCGCCACGAACACACCGCCGTACGCCGCCAGCACGCGTCCGAAGTGCGCGTCGGGTTGGAAGGCCGCGACGAAACCGTAGGCCCCGAGCGCGAGCACACCGAGCAGCGCGAACAGCCAGCCCTTGTTCTCCCGCACCGACTGCCAGATGAGCCAGGCGCCGCCGATCTCCGCGACCGCGGCGAGCAGGAAGAGGACGATGATGCGCGCCGTGGTCATGGCGTCAGTCTGCCAGCGCCCGATGTCGGGGGTGTTTCCCGCCGCCGGAGCCCACTCGTCGCGGTTCCGGTGCCAGGAACGGCCGTGGCCAGGCACCGAGCGCGAGCACTGCGAGCACCGTCTGGACGAGGCCGGTCGTGAAATAGATGCCGTGGAGGGGCGACCAGACGAGCAGCATCGCGATCTCCACGAAGATCCAGATCATCATCACCAGCCCGGATGCGGCGTGCAGTCCCCACGTGACGGCGAGGTGCCGTCGCTGCGCGGCCAGGGCGAGCGCCTGCGCCCCGCCGACGACGAATCCGAGGATGAGGGCGGGCCAGACCCACGAGGTGAACGGGGTGCGCTCGAGCCACTCCGGCGGCATCCCGACGCTGTCGCCGCCCACGACCGTGAGCAGAAGGAGCCCGATGACGGCGGACACCAGGTTGAACCAGGCCACGATGAGCAGGGACAGCCGGATCGCGCGGGGAACCCTCATGGGCGCGACCCTACCGGCGCGCCGGCGACCGAGCATCCGCGCACGGCCGTGAAATGGCCCGCAGGGAGGGGGAGGGGGGTGGTGGGCGATACCAGACTCGAACTGATGACCTCTTCCGTGTGAAGGAAGCGCGCTACCAACTGCGCCAATCGCCCATGGCCCGTGCGGGCCGAGATCCGATGCTACCGGATGCAAGCCCCAGGCACGAATCCGTCAGCGCCCGGATGCCGAGACACGCGCGGGCTGCGCCCGGTTTTGCGATGCGCGGATAGTCGGCTAAAGTCGATCAAGTTCCCGGGGCAACCAGGGAGCACGCGGATGTAGCGCAGTTGGTAGCGCATCACCTTGCCAAGGTGAGGGTCGCGAGTTCGAGTCTCGTCATCCGCTCGAGTGCAGGGATCTCTTTTCGAAGTGATCACGGCACGTGGGGTCAAACCACACGGTTAATCCACACGGTGGCGTGGCCGAGCGGCTAGGCACCGGCCTGCAAAGCCGTTTACACGGGTTCGAATCCCGTCGCCACCTCGCCTCATAACTGAACATGCCTGTACAGGCGCGATTGGCGCAGCGGTAGCGCGCTTCCCTGACACGGAAGAGGTCACTGGTTCGATCCCAGTATCGCGCACAAGAACAACCCCGGTCAGCCGGGGTTTTTTTGTGCCCGCTGAGGCGTCGTGCAACATGCGTGCAACATCGCTCCGCGACCTCGTGCAACAGCAACTGCTCCGCTGTGTAACTAGAACTACAGTATGACCAGGGAAAAGTCCACGGCTCCGGCCGAAACAACACAGGATCTCGACCTCTCCGCAGAAACCTCGTCGATCGCCGTCGGCCCCGGGGGAGAGACCGCGGAGTACATCTTCGTCACGCCCGAGATGGCGGCGGAGTGGTTGACGCGGAACGTCGACCGCAACCGGAACGTGAAGAAGAGCCGCATCAGCGGGTACGTGCGGGACATCCAGTCCGACAACTGGGTTCTCACGGGTGAGGCGATCAAGTTCGACACCGACGGGCGGCTCATCGACGGGCAGAACCGGTGCCACGCGATCGTCGCCGCCGGCAGCGGCGCGTGGGTACTCGTCGTGCGAGGGATCAGCCAGGAAGCACTTGTCGTCCTCGATTCGGGGGTCGGCAAGGAACACGGGGGACATGCTCGTCATCACCGGCCTGTCCGAACGTGCGGACGCGAAGGACGTCGGCGCGATCGCGCGACTGCATGTCGCGTGGAAGAAGGGTGACGTGAAGCACGCGGCATCCCACATCGGTGGGAGCGCGCAGCTGACGAAGACGGAGATGGCCGAAGCGGTCATGGGCATCCCGGACATCGACTTCGCCGCACGGTTCGCCCGCAACGTCTACCGGTACATACGCCTGCCCGTCAGCGCACTCGGAGTCGCGTTCCTCGAGTTCTCCGCCATCGACGTCGACGACACCGCAGAGTTCTTCAACCGCATCCGCGACGGCATCCAGACGGGCCCTGAAGACCCCTTCCTGACACCTTCCCGCCGCGTGGCGTCCGACTTAGGCCGGCGCTTCCCGACGCATCCTGCCGGGGCAGGCGCTGTTCTACCTGTTCCGCACATGGAACGCGTACCGCGGGGGAGAGAACCTCCTCAAGCTCCAGATCGGTTCTCCGCAGTCCGGAATCGCACCCGTTCCCGTGCCGCGCTAGCGGAGAGACCTCGTCGACGCTTACGAGCACCCATGTCAGCGGCACCGCGCGGAACACGATGCGGAACAGTATCCCCGCGGGGCTCTACGGCTCCGTGGCGACCGCAGCGTCGGCGGTGCTCTCGGGCCCACCCCGGGCGCTTCGATCGACGTCAGCGCGTTCGCGTCGCTCCCGGAGGCCTACACGGTGCCGTCTGTGAGCGTGTCCGGCTCGATCCTGTTCCTCCGCTGACCAATGTCGGCGAAAGCCCATAGCCTGAGCACGCCGCCATCCAACCGAAGGGAACACAGTGTTCGAAGCTGAGCAGGCCAAGGCGCTCATCACATCTCTCAAGGACATGACCGCACAGCTCGAGAAGATCGCTGCCGAGGAGCTGGAGCTGCACCGGCAAGTCAACCCGGGCGGTGGGCCGACGCCCATCTCGCCAGACGCTGTGGCCATCCTGTCCGCGCGTATGCAGATCGTCACTCTCAACAAGGCCGTGATGACGATCGGTACGACGCTCACCGAGATCCTGCAAGACCGGATCGCGGAGCGAGACATGGGTCTCGACTAATCGCACCCGCCACGTGAGAGCGCTGTTCCGGTCCTCGGGCACGGTGGCAGTTGGCGCGGGCGCCATCACGCTGTGAAAGGTCGGTGGGGGGGGGAGGCGTCGTTTAGGGTGGGCGCGTGCTCTTCGCCTTCATAGACGAGTCCTACACTCAGGACCGCTACTACGTCGCCGCCCTCGTCATCAGCGTCGACGACATCGGGCAGATGGGCGACGCCCTCAAGGAGGCCGCCGCGTACGCCGCAGGCTTCGGAATCGAGAAGGGCACCGAGTTCCACGGGCACCGCATCATGGCTGGTCGCGATGGCTGGGAGCCCATCAGGAACAAGCACCGCGCCGCCGGCCAGATCTACCGGCACGCTCTCACCAGGCTCGCCACACTCCCCGCGGTCGTCTACATCCAAGGGGTGGATGTCGCACGACTCAATGCCCGATACGCATACCCCGACCCGCCGCACCTTGTCTGCCTCAGACATGTGCTCGAAGACGTCAACACGTACGCCGCGAGCAAGGGCGAGGAGGTCATCGTGATCTGCGACCAGGTCACCGACCAGGAAGCACACTCGCGCCGCTTCGGCATCTACCAGAAGATCGGCACACCGGGCTACCGACCCAGCAAGCTCGCCCGGATCGAGCAGATGATGTTCGCCGACTCATCTGCGTCACCCGGATTGCAGTTCATCGACCTGGCCGTCTACCTCTACCGGCGGCGGGACGCCCACCAGACCCAGGACGCGCGCGCGGTGAAGCTCGTCGACATGTTGTGGTGGGCTCTCCGCCCTATCGTCGCGAAGCACCGCCGATGGGACCCCTGACGCACGAAAGCCCCACATGCGTGGGGCTCTCGGCGAACAACGCTCCGGGATCCGGCTCGTCGTACTCGCAATGTAGCATCCACCGCTGACAGTCAGCTAGACGCGCGCCGCGATGCGATCGTGAAGACCATGCCAAGCCCTGCCACACCACGCGAACACGCCGTCGCGATGATCGCTCACCACATCGCTGAAGCCCTCCTGATCGCGCTAGAAGCCCCCCCAAGGCGCCATCCGAGCCCGTGGCGGCACCGACGCCGCCACCGCCCACGCAGCGGGCGCCAGGTGCGCTCCTGACCGTCGAGGACGTCGCGGACAAGCTCGGCGTCGCGGTCCAGACGACCTACCCGTGGCGGACGATGTGACCCGTCTACGGACCGCAGCCGTTCAAGGTCGGCAAATACCTGCGCTGGAAGCCCGAGGTCGTGGAGGCGTGGATCGCGGAGCAGAAGGAGGGGTGATCCGCGCCGCTACCGGGCGTGGTGCACAGGCTCATCAGAGGCTCAGGCTGGCGGAAAGTGCACTCATCGACCCCGCATTTACCCCGCACATATGCTGGTATCGGCGGGAAAGGGCGGATACCCCTCGGCCACGTTCCTCTGGCGCTTGCGCGCAAGCCGAAACCCCGCAGATACCCCTGATCATGCACGGTGCGCAATTACAAGTACGGTGCGCTACCAATTGCGCCAAGCCGGAAAGGCCCGGAAATCCGGGCCAAATCGGGGTGTCTACGGAATACGAGGGTATGTCACCCCGCACAAACCCCGCACATTTATCTCTACTCTCCCACCGTTCGAGGAGCCAGCCCGGAGTCTATCCTTCGATCCCGCGGATCTCGCTCGACTGCCAGGATCGCTATGATCGCGCTATGAAGGCACTGCGAGCATGAACGAGCCCGTGGAGAATCCGTTCCCATCCTTCGAGGACGTCGTGTGGTCGTTCCTGCAGTTGGCCGGAGTACCGTTCTTGGTACTGGTGCCCGCGATGCTCGTGCTGTGGATACTCGACTGGATTCACACAGCACGCCGCGTCACATCCGGCGCGGCAATGGTCGCGTCTTCGACTCGGCGCGGCTTCGACGCCCTCAACGCGCGCGCCGCCTTCCGTGTCAGCATTTTGGTCGCTCTGCAAAGCGCCGCCGTAGCGTGCATCTACGGCGCTGTCGCCTGGCTCACGGCCATGGGCCCCCGCTCCACTTCGGGGAGACCGACCTTCGAGGAACTCGTCGACCAGGTGCTCGGCGACCCCGCAGCGCAGAAGGCGGCGTTCACGATTCTTTGGTTGTCAGTCGGCTTGGCTCTCGCGTTCGATGGCGCGATGGCGAGCCGCAATACGACGGCGATCAAGATCACCGGCGTGGCGTGCGTGGTCCTGATGTACGGCTTAGGCCTTCTCGGACTCGGTGGCGTCGTTCTAGGAGCATTCGGCTTACTCGCGTACGGGATGCCCCCTGATCACACAACGGCCATGTGGATCGGCCTCGCTGTTCTTGCTGCGATCGGGGTCCCCGCCGCTATCGCTTCTGATTACCAAGTGAAACGAGTCTTCCCTCAGCACGCGCGAGCGTGAGTAGGTGTCACTTATTCGCCATCTTGCGCAATACCTCATCGAGTGCTCTCGCCGCCGCCGTGCCGCCCACCGGCTTGCTCATGTAGACGTTCATCGTCAACGACGGGTCCGCGTGGCCGAGATACTCAGCGATCGCGCGAGCCGAAAGACCGGCCTGATCGAGCGCGGTCGCGACGGTCTTGCGGAACGAGTGGAAGGTATACTCACCCAGCTCGAGCCGCTCCCGCGCCGCCCGCCACTCGTTCGCCGTGTTGCGACGATCCCTGCGCTTGAGGAACGGCGTCGGGAACACCGGCCCGTCGCGACGCTCCCGGCGCACCAGAGTCACGACCGCGGCCGCGGCCGCGGCGAGCACGTTCGCGAGAGCTGCGAGGCTCGTCGCGGTTGCTACGAGGCCGGCCACGGTGGCCCACTGATCGAGACTGTCCACCCAGTGAATCCATCGGGGCTCGGTCGTCTGGTCCGCTCCGTCCCGCGTCGCACAACACCTGTGGTCGTCCCATCCGGGGGCCGGTCCTTCAGGCCAGACAATCCTCCATGCCTGCACCGTAGGGCGGTGTCGGGAGTGGCATGGAGACTGTCCACATGCCGAACACGGATGCCAGCAGCACCCTCTACTTCGCCATCAAGAGCTTGCGCGGGTGGTACGAAGTCCTCCAGGGCGCTGAGAACAGCATGATGCCCGGCTTCAGACGGAACGTGGGGACCGTCGTGTCCTCCGTCCTTCTTGCAAGCGGTGAAGAGGTATCTCCCGTTGCCGTGACCGGTTCCCTGGATGACAGCTTCTCCGGAACGCTCCTGGTCGTCTACCCGAATTTTCTTGTCATGGTAGATGCGCTTCGTCTTGAATCCGATAGCGCGAGTCACGTCACAAAGTTGTGCCCGGTGGCGAGCGCATCTGCCATCGTCATCGAAACCAAGCACTCGTACTACGACGGAACCGAAGAGCATCCACGCCACAAGGGCTTCGTGTTCAGTGTCGTGCTTGGCGGACAGCGGATTCAGATCGGCGGCTCCGCCTATCCCCGGCAGTCGCCTTTGGTCGAGGACAGCGCGATCTACGAGGCGTTCAAGGTCGTCAGGGACCGCATCACGGCTTAGAACAGCGTCAGCCGGTGTCGTCGCTCTGACCTAAGGCACCGCACCCGCTCAGTCCGCGACTCGATCTGATTAATGAAGCAAGGCCATTCAGCGATCTCGCCATCGCTCCCATCGCTCTACGACGAAAGCGATGTCATCCTCCGTCCACGCGGGGATCGTGATGCCTTGTGATTCGAGATCCTTACGCGCCTTCTCGTGCTCGAGTTGAGCCTCTAGCGACGACCGCGGCCGATACACTTCCCGGATCGAATCTGTCATCTGCTGATGAACCCGCGAGATGACGGACAGCTCGAACCCGTCGAGCGCTCCTCCATCCTGCAGCCCGGCGATCTCAAGCAGAAGATCACGCACCGGCCCCTCCGGATGCGCGGGTGATGAACTCTCCGGTTGCGACGGGGTAGATGCGGTCGTCGACGTTGGAGGGTGCGCCGGGGATGATTCCGCCGGCTACGCGTCCCTCTCGCAGCCCTCCGTAGACGCGGTCGCCGACGACGACCTGGTCGGTGGTGAGTTTGAGAGTGATGGTGCGGCCGTCGTAGGCGCGGATGAACGTGTCGATGGTGGTGCGGGCGGCGGCGGTTTCGGCGATCATCTTCTACTGGATGTCGGAGGGGATGCCGAGATCTGGTCGGCGAGGGCTTGGGCGGCGTCGGCGTTGTGGCCGAGCTGTTGGGCCCTGTCGACGAGGGCTTTCTAGCTGTTCTCGAGCGTCGCTCGGTACCCGTCGGTGTTGCCGTCGAGAGCGAACTGAGCGTCGGCGGCACCCTGCGCTTTCTGGGCGAGGTTGACGAGGAGGGCCATGTTGTCGCGTCCCGCTGGGGTGGATTCGTCGAGGGTCGCGTTGTACCCGCAAGTCCGTAGGAACGTCGTGCCGCGAAGGCGCTGTACGACAAGGCCGTCGACCCCGCCATGCGTGAGATCCCGCCGATAGTGAGCACACCAGGGGCCATAAGGGCGGCCCCACAAGGAGCGACATCAATGGCCCTCGAGCGCAAGAAGCAGTGACGGGGAGTCCGCCTCTCCCACCGCAGACGAAAAAGGCGGGACGTTTGCATCTGACGTCCCGCCTTGCGCAGTCCATCTCGGGAGATGGTGCTGCGATTGTGATGGTCCCCAGACCGTTCACCTCCTCACCGTAACCACACGCGATCACAGACGACGCTTTGGGATCCGGCGTGGCGCCGTCGCGCTCCGCCGTGGATTTCTTGGGGCCGTCTTGGTGCGATGTCGTCAAACTCGGGTCGTGCCCCCCACGCGAGCCCAGGCCGATCAGACGTCTGACCCCGTTCCGCCGCGGTCGCGGGTTCCCGAACCGACCGCCGCCTTCTGGGCCGCCAAAGCGGCATCGACGGCGCTGGGGGAGGCGGTCTCCGACTACTCCATCCGCATCATGCCGCCCGAGGTCGCCGTCCTCCTCGGCTTCGCCTTCTTCGTGGGCGCCGTCGGCTTACAGCTCACGCGCCGCCGGTACCGTCCGCGTGCCTACTGGCTCGCCGTCGCCGCGGTCGGCGTGTTCGGCACGATGGCCGCCGACGTCATGCACGTCGCCCTGGGGGTCCCTTACCCCGTCGCCGCGACGGCCTACGCCGTCGCCCTCGCGATCGTGTTCGTGCTGTGGCGACGTGTCGAAGGAACCGTGTCGGTGCATCAGATCACGACCACCCGCCGCGAGCTTTTCTACTGGGCCGCGGTGGTCGGCACCTTCGCGCTCGGGACCGCGGTGGGAGACTTCACGGCCGTGGGACTCGGCATCGGCTACGTCGGCTCGATCGCCCTGTTCACGGTCGCGATCGCGGTGATCGCCGCGGGCCACCGGTGGGGCCGTTGGCCCGCGGTGCCGGCGTTCTGGGCCGCCTACGTCCTGACGCGTCCCTGGGGCGCGTCCGTCGCGGATGCCCTCGCGAAGCCGATCGCCGAGGGCGGGGCGGGCCTGGGGTCGGGGTGGGTGGCGCTCGCCTTGACGCTGCTCCTGATCCTCCTGGTGGAATCGATGCGCCGCCGCGGAGCGACGCTCACACCCGCCCTGGCCTGAGCATTAGGCTCGCGGCATGGCCCACCTCGTGCTCACCGTCGTCGGCGACGACCGCGCCGGTCTCGTCAGCGCCCTCGCCCACACCGTCGCGGACCACGGTGGCAACTGGGAGCAGAGCGAGCTCGCCGAACTGGCGGGCGCGTTCGCCGGCATCGTGCTCGTGTCGGTGCCCGATGACCAGCAGCAGTCCCTCATCACGGCGCTGAACGGCCTCGACGGCCTGCTGCGGATCACAACCCACGACGCACCGTCACCGACGTCGATCGCGACACCGCACGCCGTCTCGTTCACGGTCCTCGGCAACGACCGCCCCGGGATCGTCCGCGACGTCACCGCCGCCATCGCGGCCCACGCCCTGAGTATCGACACCTTCCGCAGCCGTACGCTCGACGCCCCCATGGCGGGCGGCACCCTGTTCGAGGCGACCGTCACCGTCAGCCTGCCGGCCGATGCGGATGCCGGTGCCCTCACGAGCGCGCTCGAAGCGCTCGCCGGCGAGATCCAGGTCGATCTCACCGTCGGCTGACGCCGGAGATGGACGAGCTCGCCGACGCGATCCGCGCCGATCTGCGGCTCGCCGCCGACCCCGCGCGCGCCGCCGGCCAGCAGGCCTACATGAAGTCGGCGATGCCGTTCCTCGGCGTGCGGGTGCCCGCCGCGAGGCGGCTCGCACACGCCCGCGCGCGCGGCATCCGCGACGGCGTCGTGCTGCAGGAGACCGCGCTCACGCTCTGGGACGGCGCGCAGTTCCGCGAGGAGCGGTATGCCGCGCTGGCCCTGCTCGCGCTGCGACCGGTGAAGGGCGACCTCGCGATCGTCCCGATGATCGCGCACATGGTGCGGACGGGTCAGTGGTGGGACATCACGGACGAGCTCGCGCACCGCGTGGCGGACCTGCTCGACGCCCACCCCGCGGAGGCGACCCTGCTCGTGCGCGGCTGGAGCGTCGACGACGACCTGTGGATGCGGCGGCTCGCGATCATCGCGCAGCTCGGCCGACGCGACCGTCTCGACCTCGATCTGCTCACCGATGTCATCGAGCAGAACGCCGACGATCCGGAGTTCTTCATCCGCAAGGCGATCGGGTGGGCGCTGCGCGATGCCGCGCGCACGAGACCCGACGAGGTGCGCGCGTTCGTCGCCGCACATCATCTGAGCCCCCTCAGCGCCCGCGAGGCCCTCAAGAACCTCTGAGCCCGCCTGCCCGCGATCCGACCGGGGCTCCCGCGCCGGACTCAGCGCAGCGCGAGCGGGAGGACGGCCAGCGCCACCGTGACCGGGGCGACGACGAGCCCCAGCAGGATGTAGCGCTTCCACGGCACATCGACGCCCACGGCGTGCAGCCGTTCGTGCCACAGCAGCGTCGCCAGCGATGCCCAGGGCGTGATGAGCGGTCCCGCGTTCACGCCGATCAGCAGAGCCGCCAGACGCACGGGGGAGCCCGCCGCCGACTCGAGCGCGAGGTACGCCGGCAGATTGTTGACGACGTTCGCACCCAGGAGCCCGACGCCGGCGACCTGCCACAGCGAGACGAGATCCTCACCCGTTCCGGTCGCCGCAGCCAGCAGCGCCCCCGACCCGAGCGCCTCGGCGGCACCGACCGCCAGGAAGAGCCCCGAGGCGAACACGACCAGCTGCCACGGCACCAGAGCCCACCGCAGCACACGCGGCGAGCGCCAGGCGAAGACGACCGACAGCACGACGGCGGCGCCGAGCGCCGGCATCCACGGCGGGATGCCGATGACCAGCAGCGGCATCATGACGACGAGCACCACGGCGGAGATGCGCAGCAGGACCGGATCGGCGACGCGCGGCGGCCGCGCGGGGGTGAACCGACCGCGCAGGTCGCGGCGATTCGTCAGCCACAGGAGCACGACCGTGACGACGGTGGCGATGACCGCCGACGGGCCGAGCAGCACGAGGAAACTGAGGGCGTCGAGATCGCCCAGTCGGTGCGCGGCGAGGAGGTTGGTGAGGTTCGACACGGGCAGGAACAGCGACGCCGTGTTCGCCAGCCACACCGTCGCGAACGCGAACGGCATCGGCGACAGCCCGTTCGCGCGCGCCACCGCGACGACCACCGGCGTCAACAGCACCGCGGTGGTGTCGAGCGACAGGAAGGCGGTCACGACCGCCGCGAACGCGACGACCATCAGCCACAGGACGATCACGCGCCCCCGTGACAGGCGCGCCAGCCGGGCCGCGGCGGCGTCGAAGACACCGGCCTGCGCCGCGAGCTCGGCCACGACCGTGACGGCCACGACGAAGAGCAGGATCGGCCAGACCCGATCGCCGATCTCGAGGGCGGCCTCCGGTGGCAGCACCCCGAACACGACGGCGGCGCCGCCCAGGAGCAGCAGCACCGCTCCGACCACGGCAAGCATCACGGCATCCATCATGGACCCTCATCGAGCGGTCCGGTGCGGCGATAGACTGCACACATGGAACAGAGCCGGATCAGCGCCTTCGCGACCGGCACCCGAACGCCCGGTGCACGAACGATCTGGGCCTGAGCGGGCAGGGCGCGCGGCGCCCGAAGCTGAGCATCCCATCCGATCCATCTTCTGGAGACCTTCCTTGACTGACGCCTCACCCGCGGCGGCCGTGACCTACCCCGCCGACGGCTTCACCCTGTTCCCCGACCGCTCCGTCGTCGCTCTGCGCGTCAACGGCGACCTCAAAGACCTCGCGACGGTCGTCACGGCCGCCGACGAGGTCGAGCCGGTCCTCGTCGACAGCCCCGACGGCCTGTCGATCCTGCGCCACTCGACCGCGCACGTCATGGCTCAGGCCGTGCAGCGCATCAAGCCGCAGTCCAACCTCGGCATCGGCCCGCCCATCACCGACGGCTTCTACTTCGACTTCGGCAACGTCGACCCCTTCACCCCCGACGACCTCAAGGCCATCAAGAAGGAGATGGAGCGCATCGTCCGCGAGAACCAGCGGTTCGTGCGCCGCGTGGTCGACGAGGCCGAGGCGCGCGAGCTGATGGCCGACGAGCCGTTCAAGCTCGAGCTCATCTCGCTCGCCGGCGGTCCGGGCTCGGGTGCTGACGCCGCCGAGGGCGCGTCGGCCGAGATCGGCGCCGGCGAGCTCACGGTCTACGAGAACGTGAACCGCGACGGCGAGGTGGCCTGGCGCGATCTGTGCCGCGGTCCGCACGTTCCCGGTACCCGCTACGTGTCCAACGGCTGGGATCTCACCCGCGTGGCCGGTGCATACTGGCGCGGCAGCGAGAAGAACCCGCAGCTGCAGCGCATCTACGGCACCGCGTGGCCCACGAAGGACGAGCTGCGCGCCTACCAGCAGCGTCTGGAAGAGGCGGCCAAGCGCGACCACCGCAAGCTCGGCAAGGAGCTCGACCTCTTCTCGTTCCCCGACGAGATCGGCCCCGGCCTCAGCGTGTTCCATCCCAAGGGCGGCATTATCCGCTACGAGATCGAGCGCTACATGCGCGAGCGTCTGCTCGCGAGCGGCTACGAGGTCGTCAACACCCCGCACATCACCAAGGGCGACCTGTTCATGACCAGCGGACACCTGCAGTGGTACGCCGACGGCATGTACCCGCCCATGGTGCTCGACGAGGTCGTGGATGCCGACGGTCACGTCAGCCGCGAGGGCCAGGAGTACTACCTGAAGCCCATGAACTGCCCGTTCCACAACCTGATCTTCCGCTCGCGCGGCCGCTCGTACCGCGAGCTGCCGCTGCGGTTGAGCGAGTTCGGGTCGGTGTACCGCTACGAGAAGAGCGGCACCCTCTCCGGCCTCACGCGCGTGCGCGGCATGACCCAGGACGACACCCACATCTACGTGACGGCCGACCAGGTCAAGGGCGAGCTCACCCACAGCCTCGACTTCGTGCTCCAGACGCTCCGCGACTACGGTCTCAACGACTTCTACCTGGAGCTGTCGACGAAGGAAGACGGCAACCCGAAGTTCATCGGGGCCGACGAGCTCTGGACCGAAGCGACCGAGACCCTGCGCGAGGTGGCCGAGGCATCCGGGCTCGAGCTCGTGCCCGACCCGGGCGGCGCGGCATTCTACGGACCGAAGATCTCCGTGCAGGCGCGCGATGCCATCGGGCGCACCTGGCAGATGTCGACCATCCAGCTCGACTTCAACCAGCCCGAGCGCTTCGAGCTCGAGTACACCGGACCCGACGGCGAGAAGCACCGCCCGGTGATGATCCACCGCGCACTCTTCGGCTCGGTCGAGCGGTTCTTCGCGATCCTCCTGGAGCACTACGCCGGCGCGTTCCCCGTGTGGCTCGCACCGGTGCAGGTCGTCGGCATCCCCGTCGCGGACGACTTCGCGCCGTACCTCGACGAGATCGTCGCGCGCCTGCGGGCCGCCGGCGTACGCGCCGAGGTGGATCACTCCGACGACCGGATGCCGAAGAAGATCCGCACGCACACCACCCAGAAGGTGCCGCTGCAGCTGATCGCGGGGGAGCAGGACCGCTCCGCCGGCACGGTCTCGTTCCGCTTCCGCGACGGGTCGCAGACCAACGGCATCCCCGTCGACGAGGCGATCGACAAGATCGTCGCCGCGATCTCGGGAAAGCTGCTCGTGAACACCGCGGAGGACCTCGCATGAGAGGGCCCGGTCGTTGAGCGAGCCGGAGGCGACCCCCCGGTCGTCGAGCGAGCCGGAGGCGACCTCCCGGTCGTTGAGCGAGCCGGAGGCGAGTCGAAACGCAGACGCCTCTCTCGAGGAGGCGAGCGCCTTCGCCGGCGTCCCCGACGGCTTCCAGCGGCTCTGGACGCCGCACCGCATGGCCTACATCAACACGGGCGCCGACGCCCTCCGCGGATCGGGGTGCCCGTTCTGCGCGGCGCCGCAGAAGTCGGATGCCGACGGCCTCATCGTGCACCGGGGTGTCACGTCGTACGTGCTGCTGAACCTGTTCCCCTACAACTCCGGCCACATGCTCGTGTGCCCGTACCGCCACATCGCGACGTACGACCAGGCGACGGCGGAGGAGGTCGCCGAGATCGGCGCGCTCACCCAGGTGGGCATGCGGGTGCTGCGCGAGGTCTCGCGCTGCGACGGCTTCAACATCGGGATGAACCAGGGCGCCGTCGCGGGTGCCGGTGTCGACGAACACCTGCATCAGCACATCGTGCCCCGGTGGGCGTCCGATGCGAACTTCTTCCCGATCATCGCGCGCACGAAGGCCCTGCCCCAGTTGCTCGGCGAGGTGCGCGAAGCCGTCGCCTCCGCCTGGCCGCACGCGTGAGGACGGCGCCGTCGTGGTGAGCGGCGGAGGGCCTGACGACAGCGCCGAGCCCCTGACCGTCGACGAAAGCCGGCTCCGGGCGCTGCCGGCATCCACCGTCGAGCTCAGCGGCGACATCACCGCGTTCGATGTCGCCCGCGCCGTCGCCGAGACGCGGGAGCGGCAGGATCCGCTGTACTGGGTGGACCTCGAGGTCGCCGCGGGATGGGTGATCGTCGGCGACAACGGCCAGGGCGACGAATGGTGGCTCGGGCCGCGGGGCGACGTCTGGTTCTTCGATCACGTCGACGGCGAGAGGGCCGTGTCGCGCTTCGCGCCGATGCACCTCTCGATCACGGAGTGGCTGATGGTGGGGCATGTGCTCGCGTCGTTCGAGGCGGCTGACGAGACGAGCGACACCGCCGTGGAGCGCACCCGCGCCGCACTGGAGGCGATCTCGCCCGAGCTCAGCGCACGCTGGCCGTACGACCTGTTCTGACGGGGTGGGGGCGTTTCGACTCGCTGCGCTCGCTCAACGACCGGAAACGCGGCGAAGGGCGTTTCGCTCGCTCAACGACCGGAAGCGCGGGCGAGGCGCGTTTCGACTCGCTGCGCTCGCTCAACGATCGGAAAGGCGGGCGAGGCGCGTTTCGACTCGCTGCGCTCGCTCAACGACCGGAAAGGCGGGCGCACCGCGTTTCGACTCGCTGCGCTCGCTCAACGACCGGGAGCGGGGGCGAGGGGCGTCTCGACTCGCTGCGCTCGCTCAACGACCGGAAACGCGGCGAGGAGAGTCTCGGTCGTTGAGCGAGGCGCGCAGCGCCGAGTCGAAACGCCGAACCTCAGCGCACCCGCGTGACGGGGAACTGCAGCCGCGGGTGGGCGTAGAACTCCTGCGCCTCCACGAGCTGGAGCTCGCGCGCACCGGCGTCAAACGTCGTCTGCAGCAGGTCGTACACGCTCGACACGGTCTTCGCGAGGGCATCCGCGGCATCCCCGCTCGCCCGGTAGTGGGCCGTGAACAACGCCGCCGTGACATCGCCCGACCCGTTCGCCTTCATCGGGATGCGCGGCGTCTGCACGATCCACGCGCCGTCGTCGGTCACGGCGAGCATCTCGATCGTGCCCTCCGGCGCGTCGGGGCGCTCGACCGAGGTCACGAGCACGGTGCGCGGCCCCATCGCGCGCGCGGCGTCCGCCGACGCGAGGGTCGAGGCGAGGTCGCCCGGCTCGGTCTGCGTGAGGAAGCCGAGCTCGAACTGGTTGGGCGTGATGATGTCGGCCGCCGGCACGACGCGCTCGCGCAGCAGGATCGGGATGGCGGGGGCGACGAAGCATCCGCTCTTCGCATTGCCCATGACCGGATCGCACGCGTAGATCGCCGCCGGGTTCGCGGACTTCACGCGCGCGACCGCGTCGAGGATGACGTCGGCGATGCCCTCCCCACCCTGGTAGCCGCTGAGCACGACGTCGATCTCCCCGAGGACGCCCCGCTCCTCGATCCCGGTGATGACGTCGCGGACGTCGTCGGGCGAGATGAGCGGTCCGCGCCAGGCTCCGTAGCCGGTGTGGTTGGAGAAGTTCACCGTGTACACCGGCAGCACCTCGACGCCGATGCGCTGCAAGGGGAACACGGCGGCCGAGTTGCCGACGTGTCCGTACGCGACGGCGGACTGGATGGAGAGGATCTTCATCGGGCGATCATCCTGCTTTCGAAGTCGCGGCTGCGGCGGGGATCGCCGCGGCCAGGTCGGTGGCCAGACGCGCGAGATCGGCGTCGGACAGGTCGTGCACCGTGAGGCGCAGATGGCGGGCGGCGTGGGCGTTCTCGAGCACGAACTCGTCGCCCGGACGCGCCAGCCAGCCGCGGCGCATGAGCTGCTCGGATGCCGCGCGTGCCGGCACCGGCAGCGGCACCCAGAGGCTCAGCCCGTCACCGGCCGACACCGGCACGCCGTGCGCGGTCAGCGCCGCCGCGGCGGCGGCGTTGCGTGCCGCGTAGTGGGCGGATGCCGCGGCCACCGCGGCGACGGCATCCGCGTCGGTGAGCTGCTCCAGAGCGAGCCGCTGCAGCAGATGACTGACCCACGTGGCGCCCGGGTTGAGACGCTCCGCGAGCCGATCGGCGGTGTCGGGGTCGGAGGCGACGACCGCGAGGCACATGTCGGGGCCCAGGAACTTCGAGACGGAGCGGATGAGCGCCCAGCGATGATGGCCGGGAGCGATCACCGAGTGGAACGGCCGCGAGGACAGCAGCGAGAAGTGGTCGTCCTCGATCACGAGCACGTACGGGTGGTCCGCGAGCAGGGCGCGGAGGGCCGCGGCACGCTCGGCCGTCAGGCTGGCGCCGGTCGGGTTCTGGGCGCGCGGCGTGAGCAGCACGGCGCGCACCCCGGCATCCAGCGCAGCGCGGAGGCCGTCGACGGTCATGCCCTCGTCGTCGACCGGAACCGCGACCGGGCGGTAGCCGCCGAGACGGACGGTGTTCAGGCTCGCGAGGAAGCAGGGGTCTTCGAGGGCGACGGCGTCGTCGCGGGTGAGCGTCTGCGCGAGCAGGCGCTCGATCGCATCGGAGGCGCCGCCGGTGATCGTCAGGCGCAGGGCCCGGTCGTCGCCGACGGCGTCGCGCATCCACGCCTCGGCCCAGGCGGCGAGATCGCGGTCGATGACGGGCTCTCCGTACAGCACCGGCCGGCCGGCGATGCGCCCGAGAGCCGGGCGGAGGTCGGGGATCAGCGCGGGGTCGGGGTTGCCCGCCGCGAGGTCGCGGAGCACGGTGCCCCGCGCGAAGCCCTCCTGCGCGACCGGGGTGCGTTCCGCGACGCGCGTGCCGGCGCGGCCGCGCGCTTCGAGCAGGCCCGCCTGGGTGAGGAGGCGGTAGGCGGCCACCACGGTGTTGCGGTTGACGCCGAGCTCATCGGCGAGCGCTCGCACCGGTGGCAGCGGCGCACCGGGGGAGAGGACGCCGCGCTCGACGTGCTGGCGCACGCTGTCGGCGATCTCTGTGGCGGTGGCGCCGACGATGCGGACCTCGGTGGTCGATCCGCGGGGGCTGGTCACACCGTGAAGTCTATGTGACAGATCATGCTACGTTTTGGCCTAGGCCAATATCCGGCATCCGAACCCTCCCGAAGGAGCCCGCCGTGTCCACTCCCGTCACCGGATCGTCCCGCGTCAAGCGGGGACTCGCCGAGATGCTCAAGGGCGGCGTCATCATGGACGTCGTCACCCCCGATCAGGCGAAGATCGCCGAGGACGCCGGGGCCGTCGCGGTCATGGCACTCGAGCGCGTGCCCGCCGACATCCGCGCCCAGGGCGGCGTGTCGCGGATGAGCGACCCCGACATGATCGACGGCATCATCGAGGCGGTCTCGATCCCCGTCATGGCGAAGGCGCGCATCGGCCACTTCGTCGAGGCGCAGGTGCTCCAGGAGCTCGGCGTCGACTACATCGACGAGTCCGAGGTGCTCTCTCCCGCCGACTACGTCAACCACATCGACAAGTGGAACTTCACCGTCCCCTTCGTCTGCGGCGCCACCAATCTCGGCGAGGCCCTCCGGCGCATCACCGAGGGTGCAGCGATGATCCGCTCCAAGGGCGAGGCCGGCACCGGCGACGTCTCCGAGGCGATGAAGCACATCCGCAAGATCCGCGGCGAGATCGCTGCGCTCGCGGCACTGTCGCGCGACGAGCTCTACGTCGCCGCCAAGGAGCTGCAGGCCCCCTACGAGCTGGTCGCCGAGATCGCGGAGACCGGGACGCTCCCGGTGGTGCTGTTCGTCGCCGGCGGCGTCGCCACACCCGCGGATGCCGCGATGATGATGCAGCTGGGCGCCGACGGCGTGTTCGTCGGCTCGGGCATCTTCAAGAGCGGCAACCCGGCCGCCCGGGCCGCCGCGATCGTGAAGGCGACCACCTTCTTCGACGACGCGGCCGTCATCGCCGACGTGTCCCGAGGACTGGGCGAGGCGATGGTCGGCATCAACGTCTCCGACCTCCCGGCGCCGCACCGCCTCGCCGAGCGCGGATGGTGACGACGGGGATGCCGCGGGTCGGCGTCCTCGCCCTCCAGGGAGACGTCCGCGAGCACGTCCGGAGCCTCGAGACGCTGGGAGCGGAGGTGGTCGCGGTGCGCCGACCCGCCGAGCTGGCCGCCGTCTCCGGTCTGGTCATCCCGGGCGGCGAGTCCAGCGTGATCGACAAGCTGGCGCGCACCTTCGGCCTGCAGCAGCCGATCCGCGCCGCGATCGCGGAGGGGATGCCGGTGTACGGCACGTGCGCAGGGCTCATCCTGCTGGCGGATCGCATCACCGACGGCATCCATGGACAGGAGACCTTCGGCGGACTCGACGTCACCGTGCAGCGCAACGCGTTCGGGTCGCAGGTCGACTCCTTCGAGACGGAGCTCGCGGTCGCGGGATTCGATGAGCCGGTCTCGGCCACCTTCATCCGCGCACCGCGGGTGGTGGAAACCGGACCGGACGTCGAGGTGCTGGCCTCCCTGCCGGACGGGGCGGTCGTCGCCGTGCGCCAGGGGGCGCTGCTCGGCACCGCCTTCCACCCCGAGATGTCGGGGGAGACGCGCTTCCACGCGCTGTTGCTCGACCTCGTCGCCGCCCGCGCGCGCTGAGCGGATGCTGCGACCCGCAGAGGCGGCTGCGTAGGATCGCACCATGGCACGACGCGCATCGCGGATGATCGGAAGCGCGGTGGCGGGTGCGGCCTCGGTCGTCCTCCTCGCGGGATGCGCGGCCCCCGAGAACCCGGCGGACGCGGCCGCGCGCGACGCGGTCGCGTGGCTCGTCGGGGAGATCTCGCCCCGGCAGGCCTCCGACATCGACGGATGGGCGCGGCTCGCCACGGAGGCCACCGGCGACCGGAGCACGATCACCCTCATCGGCATCACGCCGCAGACCGCGCAGGAGCCGATCGACCCGCTCGGCACGCTGTCCTTCCGCGTCGAGATGACCGCACGCAGCACCGATATGTGGTCCGCCGACACCGTGTCGAGCACGTCGTGCTACGCCGTCGACTTCACGAGGTACGGAGCCGTCGCTCACGAGCGGCCGTGGGGCGCTCCCAGCCCGGTCCGCACGATCGACTGCCCCGACGGAGCGACGGCCGTGACGGCACCGCCCGACACCTCCCCGGTGTTCGTGGTGCCCGAGGAGGCGGCCGACGCGATCCTCGCGGTGGTCGGCGACGCTTCTGCGACGGCCTCGACGAGCGAGCTGGAGAGCGCGATCCTGGCCCGACTCACCCCGCCCACCGGCCCCTACGAGCACCTCGCCCCACTCGAGGTCGTGCGGACCGCCGACGGCGCGCTCGGAGCCTCGATGGGCACCGAGAGCAGATGCGTGCTCGTGCGCCGCGTGGATGGCGTGACCGAGCGGGTGTACGCGCCGCGCGTGTACCTGCAGCCGGGCGAGCTCGGCTGCCGCGGAACGACCGCGCTCAGCGACCTGCGCCCGCCCCACTGACCGTCCTCGAGCGTGTGGTGTCTGTGCGGCGGGCTAACGTGGCGGCATGACGACCTGGGTGGCGCTGCTTCGCGGCGTGAACGTCAACGGCATCACGATCCGCAGCGCGGACCTGGCCGCGCTGCTGCGCCGGCTCGGATTCGACGACGTGAAGACGGTGCTCGCCAGCGGCAACGCCCGCTTCTCGACCGACGTGGACGTCACGGGACGGGCCGACCTCAAGGCGCGGATCGAGGCGGCTCTGCGGGAGCATTTCGACTACGACGCGTGGATCGTGCTCATCACGCTCGACGAGCTGGAAGCCGCGACCACCACGTACCCGTTCGACGCCGACGACGAAACACGACAGCCCTACGTCGTCTTCTGCAGCGAACTGGCGGTGCGCGACGCGCTGGTGGATGCCGCGGCATCCCTCGACCCTGCAGAAGACCCCACACAGCCCGGATTCGGCGTCGTCTACTGGAGCCCCGAGAAGGGACGCACGCTGGACACGCCGTTCGGCAGGCTGCTCGGCCGGTCCGAGTACAAGCCCACGACCACGACGCGCAACCTGCGCACACTCGTCAAGATCCTGCGCTGAGAGCAGCGGTGTCGCCTGAGTAAACTGGAGATCATGTCCGGACACTCCAAATGGGCCACGACCAAGCACAAGAAGGCGGTCATCGACTCCCGCCGCGCCAAGTCGTGGGCGAAGCTCATCAAGAACATCGAAGTCGCCGCCAAGCTCGGCGGCCCGGACCTCCAGGGCAACCCGACCCTCTTCGATGCGGTCCTGAAAGCCAAGAAGACGTCCGTTCCGAAGGACAACATCGACCGCGCGATCAAGCGCGGCGCCGGCATCGGCGGCGAGTCGGTCGAGTACTCCTCGATCATGTACGAGGGCTACGGCCCGAACGGCGTCGCGCTGATGATCGAGTGTCTGACCGACAACAAGAACCGCGCCGCCGCGGAGGTGCGCACCGCGCTCAGCCGCAACGGCGGCACGCTTGCCGATCCCGGCTCGGTCGCCTACAACTTCACCCGCAAGGGCGTCATCGTGGTCTCCGAGGAGGGCACGAGCGAGGACGACGTGATGCTCGCGGCCCTCGAGGCCGGCGCCGAGGAGATCGAGCCGCACGCTCAGGGCTTCGAGGTCATCACCGAGGCCTCCGACCTCGTGGCGGTGCGCTCCGCGCTGACGGATGCCGGCATCGAGTACGAGTCGGCCGACGTGGAGTTCGTGCCGAACCTCAAGGTCGAGATCGACGCGGAGACCGCGCGCAAGATCTTCCGCCTGATCGACGCCCTCGAGGACAGCGACGACGTGCAGAACGTCTTCAGCAACTTCGACCTCAGCGCCGAGGTGCAGGCCGAGCTCGAGAACGACGAGTAGACCGCGTTTCGACTCGCTCCGCTCGCTCAACGACCGGGGGCGATTTGCTCCGCTCGCTCGACGACCGCGTTTCGACTCGCTGCGCTCGCTCAACGACCGGGGGGGCGGCTCGCTCCGCTCGCTCGACGACCGGGGGGGCTATTGGCTCCGCTCGCTCGACGACCGGGGGGAGCGGGCGAACCGGTCGTTGAGCGAGCGGCGCAGCCGCGAGTCGAAACGCCGTCCGCAGCCATCGGCGCTTAGCGTGGGGGAGTGGCATCCGCGCTCCGCATCCTCGGCATCGACCCCGGCCTGACCCGCTGCGGCGTCGGCGTGGTCGACGTGCGGGCGGACCGCTCCGCGACCCTCGTCCACGTCGGGGTGGTGCGCTCGGGCGCGGATCTTCCGGTGTCGGAGCGGCTCGCGCTCATCGCGGCGGGGCTGCGCGAGGTGCTCGCGGCGCACCGACCCGACGTCGTCGCCGTCGAGCGCGTGTTCGCGCAGCAGAACCGCAGCACGGTGATGGGCACGGCGCAGGCCAGCGGCATCGCGCTGCTGCTCGCGGCCGAGCACGGACTTCCCGCCGCGACGCACACGCCCTCGGAGGTGAAGGCGGCCATCACCGGCTACGGCTCGGCCGACAAGCTCCAGGTGCAGACCATGGTGGCCCGCGTGCTGCGCCTCGACGCACTGCCCCAGCCCGCCGATGCCGCCGATGCGCTCGCGATCGCCCTCTGCCACGGATGGCGGCGGGGGACGCCGGTCGCGGGCGGCACGGGCGAAACCCTCACGCCCGCCCAGCGCGCATGGGCGGAGGCCGAACGCGCGAGCCGACGCTGAGGCGGCCGGGGCGCGTGTCGATCGAACAAATCTGCGAACGGGTGTCTAGGGTGGTGGCATGATCTCCTCGCTGCGCGGCCGCGTGCTGCACCTCGACTCCGAGTCGGCGATCCTCGAGGTCGGCGGCGTCGGCTTCAGCGTCGCTGTGCCCGCCCAGGTCGCCCGTGCCCTCCACATCGGCGACGACGCGATGCTGCACACCGCGCTCATCGTCCGCGAGGATGCGCTCTCCCTCTTCGGCTTCGCCGAGCGGCAGGAGCTGACGGTGTTCCAGCATCTGCTCAGCGTGTCCGGCGTGGGTCCGAAGTCGGCTCTGGGCGTGCTGTCGTCCCTGAGCGTGGCGCAGATCGCCGACGCCGTGGCCGCCGAGGACGACGCTCCCTTCCGCCGCGTGTCGGGCATCGGTCCCAAGACCGCGAAGCTCATCGTGGTGCAACTCGCCGGCAAGCTGCCGGCGGGGGTCGGCGCGACGGCGACGCCCGCGGCATCCGCGGGCAACGACATCGCCGGCCAGGTGGTCGCCGCCCTCACCGCACTGGGCTGGAACGAGCGCACCAGCGTCGAGGCCGTCGCGATCGTGGTGGATGCCGCGGGCGACGCCGATCGTCGATCCGTGCCCTCGCTGCTCAAGCTCGCGCTGGCGCAGCTGGGGCCGGCCCGTCCGGAGCGTGCCGGTGTCTGACCCGCGCGATCCGAGCCTCGCCGAGGACGAGACCGAGCTCGCGGTCGAGGGGGCGCTGCGACCGGGGTCGCTCGCCGAGTTCGTCGGCCAGCAGAAGGTGCGCGGACAGCTCCAGCTGCTGCTCGATGCCGCGCGCATCCAGCAGCGTCCTCCGGATCACATCCTCCTGTCCGGCCCGCCCGGGCTCGGCAAGACGACCCTCGCGATGATCGTCGCCCACGAGAGCAGCCGACCGCTGCGCCTGTCGAGTGGACCGGCGATCCAGCACGCCGGCGACCTGGCCGCGCTGCTGTCGAGTCTGGTGCCGGGGGAGGTGCTCTTCATCGACGAGATCCACCGCATGGCGCGCTCCGCGGAAGAGATGCTGTACCTGGCGATGGAGGACTTCCGCATCGACATCATGGTCGGCAAGGGCGCCGGCGCCACCAGCATCCCGCTGGACCTCGCGCCGTTCACGCTCGTGGGCGCGACGACGCGATCGGGCCTTCTGCCCAACCCGCTGCGCGACCGGTTCGGTTTCACGGCGCACCTGGAGTACTACGAGCCGGACGAGCTCGAGCAGGTCGTCTCGCGATCGGCCGCCGTCCTCGGCGTCGATCTGCCACGGTCGGCACGTGCGGAGATCGCCCGCCGCTCCCGAGGCACACCCCGCATCGCGAACCGACTGCTGCGCCGCGTGCGCGACTACGTGATCGTGCACGGCACGCCGGACCGGACCGCATCCGACGCGCACGTGGCCGCGGCCCTGGAGCTGTACGACGTCGACGCGATCGGCCTCGACCGGCTCGATCGCGCGGTGCTGGATGCCGTGGTCCGCCGTTTCCGCGGGGGTCCGGTCGGCCTGAGCACCCTCGCGGTCACGGTGGGAGAGGAGGCGGAGACGATCGAGTCGGTCGTCGAGCCCTACCTCGTGCGCATCGGCTTCCTGGGGCGCACACCGCGTGGGCGCATCGCGACGCCCGAGGCCTACGCGCATCTACGCGTCGCACAGCCCGGCGAGGCGCTGAGATTCGATGACCTATAATCACTGAAGGCTTTCTGCCGCCTTCTTCGCGTCGATCGGCGCGCTCCCGAAAGGTGTGTCCGCATGGATTGGATTCTGCTCGTCGCGATGGCGGCGCTGCTCGGCTTCATGTTCTGGAGCTCGCGGCGTCGTGCCACCCGCATGAAGGCGGAGCAGGAGGCCAAGGCCCGCGCGATGGTCCCCGGCGTCAAGGTGCTCCTCCAGGGTGGCCTCTACGGCACGCTCGTGGCGTACGACGGGGAAGACCTGTCCAAGCCCGCGTTCGTCGAGCTCGCCCCCGGCATGGAGGTCGAGGTCCACAGCCAGGCCATCCTGCGCGTCGCGGACGAAGAGGAGGGGACCGTCACCGAGGACGAGTTCATCGAGGCGGAGTCCGACCAGGCCGAGTACGCCGCGGATGTCGCCGACGGCGAGATCACCTCGGTGAGCGACGACCGCGCCGCGAGCAAGGTCGAGACCTCGACCGAGGCCTCCGACGCGGGCGACGCGAAGCCCCAGGCCTGATCCAGACGCGCATCGCTCCCGAAGAAAGCTGACCCTCCGTGGCCACACCCACCCCGGTGCGCCGTGCCTGGCGCGCACTGACCGGTCTCCTCGTCATCACAGCCCTGCTGTTCGGCGTGAACGCGCTCGGCGTCTACGTCTTCGGTAAGAGCTCCTGGACGCCCGAGCTCGCGCTCGACCTGCAGGGCGGCACGCAGATCATCCTCGAGGCGAAGACGCCCGACGGTGCGACGCCGTCGACCGACCAGATGAACCAGGCCGCCGCGATCATCCGTCAGCGCGTCGATGCGTCCGGCGTGGGTGAGGCGGACATCACGACCCAGGCCGGCAACCAGATCGTCGTGCAGATCCCCGGCCAGGCCGATGAGGAGACGCGCAAGCGCATCGAGTCCTCGGCGCAGATGCAGCTGCGCGCGGTGCTGGCCACGACCGCCGCGAGCACGTCCTACGTCGGAGAGGACGGCAACTCCACGCCGTATCCCACGCCCGACCCGGGCCTGGCCTCGACGCCGACGGTGTCGCCCACCGACGGGAGCGATCTGAACTGGATCACCCCCGCGCTGCAGGCGAAGTTCCTGGCGTACGACTGCGCCGCCGCCGACAACGACCCCGCCAACAGCCCCGCCGGTGAGCCGCTGATCGCCTGTGACCCCACCGGCACCGCGAAGTACCTCCTCGGTCCCGTCGAGCTCGACGGATCGGCGATCACCGACGCGACCAGCGGCATGAACACGCAGAACGGCCAGTGGGTCGTCAACATCGTGTTCGACGAGCAGGGCACCAAGACCTTCGGCGAGGTGAGCCAGCGCCTCTACGCGTTCACGCAGGCCGGCAAGAGCCCGCAGAACCAGTTCGCCTTCGTGCTCGACGGCGCGGTCATCTCCGCTCCGTCGATGAACGGCGTCATCCTCGACGGCAAGCCGCAGATCAGCGGCTCGTTCAACCAGGAGAGCGCCAAGACGCTCGCGGATCAGCTCAAGTACGGCGCCCTGCCGCTCAGCTTCGGCATCGTCAGCGACAACGCGATCTCCGCGACGCTCGGCTCGCAGCAGCTGCAGATCGGCCTCATCGCGGGTCTGATCGGACTCGCTCTCGTCGCCCTGTACTCGCTGATCGTCTACCGCGCCCTCGGCTTCGTGATCATCGCGTCGCTCGGCGTGATGGGCGTGCTGACCTATATCACCCTGTGCATCCTCGCGTGGCGGATGGGCTTCCGCCTGTCGCTCGCCGGCGTCGCGGGCCTGATCGTCACGATCGGGTTCACGGCGGACTCCTTCATCGTGTACTTCGAGCGCATCCGCGACGAGCTGCGCGACGGCAAGTCGATCACGGGCGCCGTCGAGGACGGGTGGGGTCGCGCCAAGCGCACGATCTACATCTCGAAGTCGATCAACATCCTCGCCGCCGTCGTGCTCTACATCCTCGCCGATGCGACGGTGAAGGGCTTCGCCTTCACCCTCGGGCTCACGACGCTGATCGACATCCTGATCTTCATCCTCTTCACGCATCCCGTGCTCCAGCTGCTGGCCCGCACGCGCTTCTTCGGCGGGGGTCACCCCCTGTCGGGCCTGGACCCCGAAGCACTCGGCGCCGTCTACCGGGGCCGCGCGCAGTTCCGTGCGCCGGTGTCGGAGGGCGCGAAGGGTGCCGCAGCCCGGCGCGCCGCACGCTCGCGCGGAGAGGCGGAGCGCCGACAGACGATCGCCGAACGCAAGCAGGCGGAACTGGCGGGCAAGAACGGAACCAGACCGAGCTCGACGACGGAGGGAGACGACTGATGCGCTCCATGAACGAGTTCGGAAACGACCTCTACACCGGAAAGACCTCCTTCCCCTTCGTGGGACGCCGTCGCCTGTGGTTCATCATCGCCGCGGTGCTGGTCATCGGAGCGGCCCTCGTCCCGCTGTTCCGCCCCATCCAGTTCTCGATCGAGTTCACCGGCGGATCGCAGTTCACCGTCAACCAGGTCGCGAGCCCCGACCAGACCGCCGCGACCGCCGCCGTGCAGTCCGTCGTCCCCGGGGCGACCACCAAGGTCACGACGATCGGCTCGGACGCGCTCCGCATCCAGACCGACCAGATGACCAACACCCAGACACAGGCCGTCACGACCGCGCTCGCGCAGGAGTTCGGCGTGCAGGAGTCGGACGTCAGCTCGTCGTTCATCGGACCCAGCTGGGGTCAGGACGTCACGCGCCAGTCGCTGTGGGGTCTCGCGATCTTCCTCGCGCTGACCTTCGTCATCCTCGCGATCTACTTCCGGACGTGGAAGATGTCCGTCGCGGCCATCATCGGCCTCGTCGACGTCCTCGTGATCACGGTCGGCGTCTACGCGCTGTTCGGGTTCGAGATCTCGCCGGCCGCCGTCATCGGCTTCCTGACGATCCTGTCCTACTCGCTGTACGACACCACCGTCGTCTTCGACAAGGTGCGGGAGAACACGCGCGAGGACGGCGAGAAGTCGGGGCGGACGTTCGGCGAGTCGGTCAACCTGGCCGTCAACCAGACGCTGATCCGCTCGATCAACACGACCGTCGTCGCGGCCCTGCCCACCGGCGCGATCCTGTTCATCGGTGCGCTCTGGCTGGGTGCGCAGACGCTGACCGACATCTCGCTGTCGATCTTCGTCGGAACGATCGTCGCGGCCTACTCGACGCTCTTCGTCGCCGCCCCCCTGTACTCGCTGCTGCGCGAGAACGAGACGGAGCTGAAGGCGCGCGACACCCGGGTGCTCGCGGCACGCGAACGCGCGCGCGTCGAGGCGTGAACGCGGCGCCGTGGGCCCGGGCGTAGGATTGACGGATCATTCAAGGCGGAGGTGAGCGGATGGCCGAGACGGTTCCCACGTCCAACAGTGCCGGAAACGTCGCGCCACCGCCCAGCTCCTCCCTGCGCCGCCTCGTGCCGCGCATCTTCTCCCGCGCGCCGTCGCGCAACGGCCTCGAGCAGCTGATCCGCACGGTGCGCACGCACCACCCCAAGGGCGATGTCGCCATCATCGAGCGCGCCTACGAGGTGGCCGCTCGGGCGCATGCGGCGCAGAAGCGTCAGAGCGGCGAGCCCTACATCACGCATCCGCTCGCGGTCGCGCAGATCCTCGCCGACCTGGGCCTCGGTCCCCGCGCGATCGCCGCGGCCCTCCTGCACGACACCGTCGAAGACACCGACTACCGCCTCGACGAGCTGGCCGCGGAGTTCGGCGACGAGGTCGCGATGCTCGTCGACGGCGTCACCAAGCTCGACAAGGTCAAGTACGGGGATGCCGCGCAGGCCGAGACCGTCCGCAAGATGATCGTCGCGATGTCGAAGGACATCCGGGTGCTGATCATCAAGCTCGCCGACCGCCTGCACAACGCACGGACCTGGGGCTTCGTCCCGCCGGAGAAGGCGGCGAAGAAGGCGACCGAGACGCTCGAGATCTACGCCCCGCTGGCGCATCGCCTCGGCATCCAGGCCGTCAAGAGCGAGCTCGAAGACCTCTCCTTCGCCGTCCTGCACCCGAAGCTCTACGCCGAGATCGACAGCCTCGTGAAGCAGCGCACGCCGCAGCGCGAGGAGTACATGCACAAGGTGATCGAGGCGGTCGAGGCGGACCTCCGCGATCTGCGCATCCGCGGTCGCGTGATGGGGCGCCCCAAGCAGCTGTACTCCGTCTACCAGAAGATGGTGGTGCGCGGCCGCGAGTTCGACGACATCTACGACCTCATCGGCATCCGCGTGCTCGTGAACACCGTGCGCGACTGCTACGCGGTGCTGGGCTCGATCCACGCGCGGTGGACACCGATCCCCGGCCGGTTCAAGGACTACATCGCGACCCCGAAGTTCAACCTCTACCAGTCGCTGCACACGACGGTGATCGGTCCCGGCGGACGCACCGTCGAGATCCAGATCCGCACCAACGAGATGCACCAGCAGGCCGAGTACGGCGTGGCGGCGCATTGGAAGTACAAGGAGCGGATGGCCGGCGGCAAGTCCGAGGCCAAGTCGGTCGACACCGACATGGCGTGGATCGCCCACATCTCCGACTGGCAGGCCGAGACGGCCGATCCGGGCGAGTTCCTCGACTCGCTGCGCTTCGAGATCGGGGCGAAAGAGGTCTACGTCTTCACGCCCAAGGGACGCGTGATCGGTCTTCCCGCCGGTGGCACGCCGGTGGACTTCGCGTATGCCGTGCACACCGAGGTCGGCCATCGGACGATGGGCGCCAAGGTCAACGGGCGCCTCGTTCCCCTCGAGTCCGAGCTGCACTCGGGTGACGTCGTCGAGGTGTTCACCTCGAAGAACCCGGATGCCGGCCCGAGCCAGGACTGGCTGGGGTTCGTCAAGAGCACCCGTGCCCGCAACAAGATCCGCGGGTGGTTCACGAAGGAACGCCGAGAGGAAGCCGTCGAGCAGGGCAAGGACGCCATCGCCCGCGCGATGCGACGGCAGAACCTGCCGCTGCAGCGGCTGATGAACCAGGACTCGTTCACCGAGGTCGCCCATCAGCTCCGCTACGAGGACGTCACCGCGCTCTACGCCGCCGTCGGCGAAGGACACGTGTCCACCCAGTCGGTGCTCGAGAAGGTCACGGCGCTCGTCAGCTCGCAGGAGGACACCTCCACCGGGCCGATCGAGATCCCGCACATCGGGCGCTCGAAGGCTCCGCGCGGGGGAGACTCCGGCGTGCTGGTACGCGGGGCGCCCGACATCCTCGTCAAGCTCGCGAAATGCTGCACGCCCGTCCCCGGAGACCAGATCGTCGGGTTCGTCACGCGCGGCAGCGGCGTGTCGGTGCATCGCGCGGACTGCACGAACGTGCGCTCGCTCAAGGACGACCCCGACCGGATGATCGACGTCTCGTGGGCCCCGACGACCAAGAGCGTCTTCCTCGTGCACATCCAGGTCGAGGCCCTCGACCGCTCCGGGCTGCTCAGCGACATCACGCGCGTTCTCAGCGAGCACCACGTGAACATCCTGTCCGCCTCCGTGCAGACCACCAACGATCGCCTGGCGCTGAGCCGGTACGTCTTCGAGATGGGCGACATCGTGCACCTGGATCGCGTGCTGAACGCGGTGCGCCGCATCGACGCCGTCTACGACGTCTACCGCGTCACCTCCTCCTGAGCCCGGACCTCCTGCGCCCGCGCGCGGAGGTAGACGATCGCCGCGCGCTTGTGATGCAGTGGCGGCCCCTCTGCCACCGCATCCGCCGTCGACCGGGCGAGGCCGGGGCGCCACGCCAGGAGGGCGTCGACGGCGCCCTGCGTGTCGATGCCGCCGCAGAGATCGCGGACCAGATCGCCGAGGGTCTTCTCCGGTGTGGTCACCGCGACGCCCGAGATGACCTCGACGTCCTCCGGCCGGAGCGCGACATCCCGGTACACGAGCCGCACGTCGAGCACCGACGGGATGCGGCGCGCCGTCACGCGCTGCACCCGCTGGCGCACCGGGGGCTCGGCGAGGGCGCCGTGCACCCAGGCCGCCGACTCGTGCGTCAACGCCAGCGCGGCCGACAACCACGACCGCGCCGATCCGGCGCGAAGTTCCCGGGTCTCGACGGCGTCGGCGGGCATGTACGCCTCGCCGACCTCGACGACATGACCGTCGAGACGCGCGGCCGACAGCTCGGTTCGTGACAGACGGTCGCCGGGGAAGTAGAGGAACGGCCAGGGCATGACGGCAGTCTCACGCCCGCGGCGTGCGGGCAGGCACGACAGGCACCGAACTGTGGACAATCGCGAGCGACGCCCCCGCCGGGGAGGAAGCCGCAGAGGCAGGGAGCAGGGAGCAGGGGGCAGAGGAGCCGGCGGAGAGACCGCCGGCTCCGGATGTCAGCCGCCGAGCGCCTTGAGCCAGCCCTTGCGCGCCTCGAGCGCTTCGGTGGCCTTGGCGATGGCCCCGGCGTTCTTGGACGCCTTCGCCTTCTCGAGATCGGCCTCGAGACCCGCGATCGCGTCGCGCAGCTGCTGCGTCATGTCGTTCTGACGCGCCTTCGTCTCGGGGTTGTTCGACTTCCAGTCGGCGTCTTCGCGCGCCTTGAGGCTCTGCTCGATCTTGCGGAGGTCGTCGTCGAGGCCCCGCTCGGCCTCGCGGGGGAACACGCGTCCGATCTCGTCCCAGCGGCGCTGGATGCCCGTCAGGAGCGTGCGGGCCTTCACCAGGTCCTTCTCCTGCGGCACCGCGGCCGCCTCGGCGAGCAGCTCGCGCTTGGCGTCGATCTTCTCGCGCGAGGCTTCGGCGTCGGCCTGCTCGCGGTCGCTGCGCGCGGCGTAGAGGGCGTCACCGGCCGCCTTGAAGCGGGCCCACAGGGCGTCGTCCGCCTTCTTGCCCGCGCGGCCCGCGCTCTTCCACTCGTCCAGCAGCGTGCGGTACGCGCCGATGCCGTCCTCACCCTTGCTGGCGAGGGCCTCGGCCCGCTCGACGAGCCGCGCCTTGGCGTCGCGCGCGGTGCGGTGCTGCTCGTCCATGCCGGCGTAGAACTCACGACGGTGCTTGTCGAGAACCGCACGCGCGTCGCGGAATCGCTTCCACAGCTGCTGGCCCGTGCTCTTGGGAAGGCGCGGCCCGGTGGCCTGGTGCGCCTGCCACTGCGCGAAGAGCTCGCCCACCTCGGCGGTCGTCTGCTTCCACTGGATCGACTTCGGATCGCGGGCGGCGATGGCCTCGATGCGCTCGACGAGAGCGGTCCGCTCGGCGATCGCGGCATCCACCGCTTCGCGCTGGGCCTGGGCCTCCTCCGCGGACGCCTCGCTGAGCGCGGCATCCAGGGCGGAGAGGCGTTCTTCCAGCGCCGCGAGGTCGCCCACCGCGGCCGCGCCGGTCACACGCTCGCGAACGGTCGCGAGGGTGGCCCGCAGATCGGATGCCGAGGCGCCGCCGTTGCGGTGGCGCACCTCGAGCAGGGTGACCTCGCCGGCGAGGTCGACGTACTTGCGCTCGAAGTAGGCGAGCGCCTCCGCGGGCGTGCCGTCCGGGTACTGGCCGACGACGCGCCACTCATCGCCCTCGCGCACCGAGACGGTGCCGTCGTCGTCGACGCGGCCGAACGTGTCGGGCACGGCCGACGGCAGGGGAGCGACGGCCGCCCGACGCGCCGGCGGGCGCGGCACGGGAACGGCTCGCGGCGTCGGCACGGGAGCCGCACCGGCGTCCGCCGCGGGCGCGGGGTCGGCGGCGGGTTCTTCGACGGGAGCCGACTCCACCGGCGCCTCGTCGGAGGGCACCTCGTCGACGGGCGCGGGCGCGGTCGGAGCGTCGGCGTCCACGCCGTCGTCGGCGAGCACGGGTTCCTCGACGGCGGCCTGCTCTGCGGGCTCGTGGTCGGGCTGGGAAGGGGAGACGTCAGTCACGGATAGCACCTCGTCGCGGCGCACGCCGCATGGGGGTTCGGTCGGCTTACAGCCTATATGCGCGACCCCGTCGTCCGTGGTGGGCGCACGCACCCGCCGGACCCGGGGCCGGACGCGTCAGGGAGTGGGGGTCGGCGTCGGGATCTGCGACGACCCGGGCAGCTCGATCGGAGTCGGCGCGGGGGTGCCGGTGTCGGTGGGAACCGGCGTCGGGGCGCCCGGGCCCGTCGTGTAGTAGGCGACCTGGCCGCCGACGACCGCGAGGATCAACAGACCGCCGGCGACTCCGGCGATGAGGTTGTCGCGGCGGCGACGCGCGATCAGGCCCTCATGGAACTCCTGGCGCGCACGGTAGGCGCGCGCCCGCTCCTTCTCGACGCGCGATTGCTTCTTCCCTGTCGCCGCAGCCACCCGGACCTCCCTCGTTCCCCGCGATCCGGGGGCGCACAAACACTACGCGAAGACTACGTGTCGGCCGTTCCCGCCCACAAACGGCGCCGTCGGGTCCCCGTCGGCGACCCCGGCGTCGGGGGGCGCGGATAGCCTGGGTGCGTGGCATCGGCATCCGCTCTCTTCCAGGGTCAGACCCCGTTGGCCGTTCGGATGCGCCCCACGTCGCTCGACGAGGTCGCCGGGCAGGCGCACCTGCTGCGCCCGGGGTCGCCCCTGGTCGCGCTCGCGGATCCGTCCGGCGCGGCCAAGACCGCCGTCTCGGTGATCCTGTGGGGACCGCCGGGCACGGGCAAGACCACGCTCGCGCAGGCCATCGCGCGCACCTCGGGGCGCCGCTTCGTCGAGCTGTCGGCGGTGACGGCGGGCGTGAAGGACGTGCGCGAGGTCATGCAGGAGGCCATGACCCAGCGCGACCTCTACGGGATCTCGACGATCCTGTTCCTCGACGAGATCCACCGGTTCACCAAGGCGCAGCAGGACGCGCTGCTTCCCGGCGTCGAGAACGGCTGGGTCATCCTCATCGCGGCCACGACCGAGAACCCGTCGTTCTCGGTCATCTCGCCGCTGCTGTCGCGCTCGCTGCTGCTGACGCTGCAGCCGCTGACCGACGACGATCTGGGCCTGCTCCTGGACCGCGCCGTCGACGACGCGCGCGGGCTCGCCGGCCGCGTCCGGCTCGACGCGGAGGCGCGGACGGCCCTCATCCAGCTCGCGTCGGGCGACGCCCGCCGGGCGCTGACGTCGCTGGAGGCGGCGGCCGCGATGGTCGCCGACGGCGACGAGACGGCAGACGAGTCCGAGGTCGAGGCGCCGACCGTCACCGCCGCTCAGGTCGCCCAGGCCGTCGATCGCGCCCTGCTGCGCTACGACCGGCAGGGCGACGAGCACTACGACGTCATCAGCGCGTTCATCAAGTCCATCCGCGGATCCGACGTGGATGCCGCGATGCACTACCTCGCGCGCATGATCGAGGCCGGTGAGGACCCGCGCTTCATCGCGCGGCGCCTGGTGATCTCGGCATCCGAGGACATCGGGCTCGCCGACCCTCAGGCGCTCGTCATCGCCGTCGCGGCCGCCGACGCCGTGGCGTTCATCGGCATGCCCGAGGGCAGGATCCCGCTCGCGGAGGCGACCGCCTACCTCGCGACGACGGCGAAGTCGAATGCCGCGTACACGGCGATCGACAAGGCGATCGCCGACGTCCGCGCGGGCGGCTTCGGCCGCGTCCCCACCCACCTTCGCGATGCCCACTACCCGGGCGCCAAGCGCCTCGGCCACGGCAAGGGGTACGTCTATCCGCACGACCTCGAGGTCGGTGTGGCGACGCAGCAGTACCTGCCCGACGAGCTCCGCGGCCGTCACTACTACGAGCCGACGGGACGCGGGCTCGAGCGCGACATCGCGGCCCGCGTCGAGAAGATCAGGAAGATCCTCGGCGACTGACGCGGCCGCCCCGGTGCGAGGATCGGATGATGGACGACGACAGCGCAGCAACCCCCTGGGTCCGCCTCGGCCACGAGACCGTCTACGACGGCTACACCACGGTGCGCCGTGACACCTACCGTCTTCCCGACGGCTCCGTCTCGGACTGGGACGTCCTCGTGCAGGGCGACACGGTCGCGGTGATCGCGGTGACGGACGCGGGCCGTGCGCTGCTGTTCGAACAGTTCCGCGTCGGCCCGCGCATGCCCGTGCGGGAGCTTCCGGGCGGCCTCATCGATCCCGGTGAGGACCCGGTCACCGCAGCGGCGCGGGAGCTGCGGGAGGAGACCGGCCACCGCGCGGCGGCCCTGTTCCACGCCGGCTCGGAGTGGTCGGGCGCCAACTCGACGCGGCGCAAGCACGTCGTGATCGCCGCCGGATGCCGCCGCGTCGGCGAACCGCGATGGGAGACGGGCGAGACGGGCACCGTCCTCACCGTCACCCTCGACGCCCTCATCGCCCACCTGTTGTCGGGAGACCTGAGCGACGCGGGGGAGGCGGTGCGGGGCCTGCAGGTCTTCCTGCGATCCGACCTCGACGATCCGACCCTCCGCGACCTGCAGGGCGTCGTCGGCTCGGCGTGGACGGGGCGCGACGGCGCCGCGGTCGGTGCGGCGACGGCGACGGCGACGGCGACGGCGGCGAATCCGGCGGCAGCGGAGGACGACCTCGACCGCTTCTGGGAGCACGTCGACCTCGAGCGACCGGAGCGGGCCCGCGCCGAGCTGGCCGCGATCCTGGCCGCCCGCGGGCAGGACGACGCCCGCGCGAGCTACGAACGCGCCTCTCTGCACGATTCCCTCGGAGAGGAGCGGGAGGCGATCCCGCTCTATCGCGACGCCCTCGGCCGGGGACTGGCGAGCCCGCACCGCACACGCGCGGTCATCCAGCTGGCCAGCTCCCTGCGAAACGTCGGCGAATCCTCGGCCGCCATCGCCCTTCTGCAGGGCGTCGCCGACGACGACCCCCTCATCGACGCCGCCCGCGCCTTCCTCTCGCTCGCGCTGTTCTCCGACGAGAAGCCGGCGCGCGCGCTGACCACCGCCCTCACCACCCTCGCTCCGCGACTGCCGCGCTATCAGCGCGCGGTCCGCGCGTATGCGGCAGAGCTGAGCGCACCCGATCGCGTCCGCGCCATCGCCGTCGGGCTCGTCGTGCACGACGGTCGCGTGCTGCTCGAGTCGTACCCCGCGAACGACCGGCACGGCGAGTTCCTCCGAGCTCCGGGCGGCGGAATCGCCTTCGGCGAGCCGGCCGCGGCGGCACTCGCCCGCGAGTTCGCGGAGGAGCTCGACGCCGTGCTCGACGACGTCGAGGCGCTCGGCGTCACCGAGAACATCTTCGATGGCCCCGCCGGACGCGGCCACGAGATCGTGCACGTCTTCCGGGTGCGCTCGCGCACGCTCAGCGCCCTCCCCGTCGACGGGCGGATCGCGGTCCGCGACAGCCACACGAGCGTCGGCTGGTACGACATCGCCGCCGCGGCGCGGGACACGACACGGCCCGTCTACCCCGTCGGCATCCTCGACCTGCTCGGCTGACCCGCGCGCCCCGGCGCGCACGGGCGATGTGCCAGGCTGGCGGGGTGTCGGCTCTGCTTCTCGGTGTCCTGGCGGTCGCGCTGCTCAACGTCTACGCCGCCGTGCTCGTCGTGCTGCGAGCCCGCGTGTACGCCGTGCGGCTGTACCGGCCGATGCTCGTGAACATCGGCCTGTCCTTCCTGCCGGTGCTGTTGGCGATCGTCTTCGGGGTCGGCTTCCTGCTGCTGACACCCGTGTTCGGCCGCGCGGCGCAGGTGGTCGACGGCGGCGGCACGGTCGCGATCTGGGTCTACCTCGTCATCGCGACCGCCGTCTGGCTGCTGTTCTTCCCGAACTCGGTCTACCTCATCACGGAGCTGAACTTCAGCCACCGCGGGCGGGCGACTCCCGTCCCGCTCTGGTACGACATCGTCCAGACGCTGGCGCTGACGCTGTCGGGCATCGCGAACGCCGTCCTCAGCCTGGCGGTCGTCCAGACGATGGTCGTCCTGCTGCTCGATCCGGCGGACCGGCGCATTCCCGGCGGGAGCTGGGTGTTCGCCGGGGTCGTGATCGTGCTCGGCGCCGTCGGGGTCTACCTCGGCCGCTACCTGCGGTTCAACAGCTGGGACGTGCGCCATCCCACCTCGATGATCCGCAAGCTCACCGGGCACCTCCGCCTGCGCGGGAAGGCGCTGGAGGCCTTCGGTTTCGTCCTGACGCACGCGCTGCTGATCGCGCTCCTGTACGTGCCGCTGTTCGCGCTGGGCTGGTCCGCGCTCAGCGGGGGAGCGCTCTGATAGGCTTGAGGGGCTCGAAACCGGTTTTCGGGCATCCCCTCTCTTCTTGACCGACCTTCCGGCATGCCCCGGCGTGCAGTCCGGACAGGGCGAGGAGAGGCGATACGTCCGCGAGGCGCGACAGTCGCGTCCGCGTAACGAAAGGAACACTTCGTGGCTACGAAGTCCCAGGACCGCCGCAAGGTGCGTCTGTCGCGTGCCCTCGGCATCGCGCTGACCCCCAAGGCAGCCAAGTACCTCGAGAAGCGCCCGTACGCCCCCGGCGAGCACGGCCGCACCAAGCGCAAGCAGGACAGCGACTTCGCCGTCCGTCTGCGCGAGAAGCAGCGTCTGCGCGAGCAGTACGGCATCCGCGAGAAGCAGATGCGCAACACGTTCAACGAGGCCCGCCGCAAGGACGGCCTGACCGGTGAGAACCTGGTCGAGCTGCTCGAGATGCGCCTCGACGCCCTCGTGCTGCGTGCCGGCTTCGCCCGCACCACCGCGCAGGCCCGTCAGCTCGTCGTGCACCGCCACATCCTCGTGGACGGCCAGCTCGTCGACCGCCCGTCGTTCCGTGTGAAGCCGGGTCAGCTCATCCACGTCAAGCCGAAGAGCGAGTCGCTGGAGCCCTTCCAGGTCGCCGCGCTCGGTGGCCACGCCGAGGTCCTGCCCCCCGTTCCGGGCTACCTCGAGGTCGAGCTCGACAAGCTCCAGGCGCGTCTCGTGCGTCGCCCCAAGCGCGCCGAGGTCCCCGTGACCGGTGACGTGCAGCTCGTCGTCGAGTACTACGCCGCGCGCTGAGCCGTTTCGACTCGCGGCATCCGCTCAGCGATCGGATGCCGCCCGAAGGGCGTCGGGGTTCCCCCGGCGCCCTTCGTCGTCCCCGCGCCCATCCGGATCACCCGTGCACCTAACATGGAACCCATGAAGAGCGTGCTGTGGTTCGTCGTCGGACTCGCGGGGGGCTTCGTCGCCGCCCACCTGGTGAACAAGGATCCGCGCGGCCACGAGGTGCTCGCGGAGGTCGATGCCCGCATCACCGAGTTCACCGACCGCATCGGCGAGGCCTATCGCGCCCAGGAGGCGAAGATCGACGGCATCGCCGAGAACGTCAAGGATGCCGCAGCCCACGCCGTGGAGGCCGCGAAGGATGCCGCCTCCAGCGCCGTCGACGCCGCGGCCGACGCCGTCGAGAACGCCGACTGACCCACCCCGCATCGTCCCCGTGCGGGACCGCCCGATCCCGCACGCCCGTGCTCTGCCGAGGAACCCACAGATGAAGACCGCCGAGATCGCCCAGCGCTACCTGGACTACTTCGAGAAGAACGGGCACACGATCGTGCCCTCGGCATCCCTGGTCACCGACGACCCGGCGCTGCTGTTCACCGTGGCCGGCATGGTGCCGTTCATCCCGTACCTGTCCGGCGACGTGCCGGCGCCCTACGCGCGCGCGGCCGACAACCAGAAGTGCATCCGCACGAACGACATCGAAGAGGTCGGCAAGACGCCGCGCCACGGCACGTTCTTCCAGATGCTCGGCAACTGGTCGTTCGGCGACTACTTCAAGGAAGGCGCGATCCGCTACGCGTGGGAGCTGCTGACCACGGCGGAGGAGGAGGGCGGCCTCGGCTTCGACCCGAAGGACCTCTGGGTCACCGTCTACGAGGAGGACGACGAGGCGCACGACCTGTGGCTGCGCCTCACCGACCTGCCCGAGGAGCGCATCCAGCGCCTCGGCAAGGACACGAACTACTGGTCGACCGGTCTTCCCGGCCCCGCCGGTCCGTGCTCGGAGATCTTCTTCGACCGCGGTCCCGCCTACGGCATCGACGGGGGCCCGGCCACCGATGACGACCGCTACGTCGAGATCTGGAACCTCGTGTTCATGCAGTACGAGATCACCGACGTGCGCAGCAAGTACGACTTCACGATCGTCGGCGAGCTGCCGAACAAGAACATCGACACCGGCATGGGGCTCGAGCGCATCGCGTTCCTCAAGCAGGGCGTCGACAACATGTACGAGACCGATCAGGTGCGCCCGGTGCTCGACGCCGCGGTCGCCCTCTCCGGAAAGGCGTACGGCGCGAACCACGAGGACGACGTGCGCTTCCGCGTCGTCGCCGACCACGTGCGCTCGTCGCTGATGCTGCTGAGCGACGGCGTCACGCCCGCCAACGAGGGCCGCGGCTACATCCTGCGTCGCCTCATGCGCCGCGTCATCCGCTCGATGCGGCTGCTGGGCGTGGACGGCCCGACCTTCGAGATCCTCTTCGCCGCGTCGCGCGACGCGATGAAGGAGGCGTACCCGGTCGTGGGCATCGACTACGACCGTCTCGTCGCCTACGCCCTCGCCGAGGAGGCGACGTTCCTGCGCACGCTCGCGGCGGGCTCCGAGAACCTCGACGCCTCGATCGCCGCGGCCAAGGATGCCGGCGCCACCGCGATCGGCGGCGCGGAGGCGTTCCTCCTGCACGACACGTACGGGTTCCCGATCGATCTGACGATGGAGATCGTGGAGGAGGCGGGCCTGTCCGTCGACCGCGACGCGTTCGACTCGCTGATGCACGAGCAGCGCGCCCGCGCGAAGGCCGACGCCCGCTCGCGCAAGCGTCAGCTCGCCGACACGAGCGTGTACCGCGACTTCCGCGCGCACGGCGAGACGGTCTTCACCGGCTACACGGAGTGGGAGACCCCGTCGACCGTGCTCGGCCTGCTCGTCGACGGCGCTCCCGCCCAGCGCGCGCTGCAGGGCCAGATCGCCGAGGTGATCCTCGCCGAGACCTCGCTGTACGCCGAGAGCGGCGGCCAGGTCGCCGACAAGGGCGTCATCGTCGGCCCGGGCTACGAGCTCGAGGTGCTCGATGTGCAGCGTCCCGTCCCGGGTCTCGTGAGCCACACGGTCGAGGTCACCTCCGGCGAGGTCGGCGTCGGGCAGCCGGCGACGAGCGTCGTGGACGCCGTCAACCGTCGCGCCGCGCAGCAGGCCCACTCGGCGACCCACCTCGTGCACGCGGCCCTGCGCGACACCCTCGGCAGGTCCGCGACGCAGGCCGGATCGCTGAACCGCGCCGGTTACATGCGCTTCGACTTCTCGTGGGGCCAGACCCTGTCGGAGGCGACGAAGACGGAGATCGAGGAGATCGCGAACAACGCCGTGCGGGACAACCTGCAGGTGACCACGCGCGTGCTTCCCCTCGACGAGGCGAAGGCCGCCGGCGCGATGGCGCTGTTCGGCGAGAAGTACGGCGACACCGTGCGCATGGTGGACATCGGCGGCCCGTGGTCGCGTGAGCTGTGCGGCGGCACGCACGTCGCGTCCAGCGCCGAGATCGGTCTGATCAACCTCGTGGGGGAGTCCTCGGTGGGGGCGTCGACGCGCCGCGTCGAGGCCCTGGTCGGGCTGGACGCCTTCCGCGAGCTGGCGGCCGAGCGCGCCATCGTGTCGCAGCTGACCAGCTCGCTGAAGACGCCGAAGGATCAGCTCGCCGCCCGCGTCGCGGATCTCGCCGCGAGTCTCAAGGCCGCCGAGAAGCGCATCGCCCAGTTCGAGGCGAAGGCGCTGGAGAGCCGCCTGCCCGAGTTGGCGGCGACGGCGCAGCAGATCGGGGCCTACCGTGTCGTCGCGCAGACGCTCGGCACGGCGGCATCCGCCGACGATGTGCGTACGCTCGCGCTGCAGATCCGCGAACGGGTCGGGGCCGGAGCCGTCGTGGCGCTCGGCGCCGACGTCGGCGGACGGCCGATCGTGATCGTCGCCACCGACGATGCGGCCCGCGGCGCCGGTGCGAAGGCCGGCGTGCTCGCCAAGACCGCCGCCGGCGTGCTCGGCGGCGGCGGGGGAGGCCGCGATGACGTCGCCCAGGGCGGCGGGACGGAGGTGAGCGCCCTTCCGAGCGCGCTCACCGCCCTCACCCGCGCGCTGGAGACCCCGGGCGCGTGAGCGGATTCCGCCCGGGCGTGCGCCTCGGCATCGACGTCGGGAAGGCGCGCGTCGGGGTGGCGCGGTGCGACCGCGACGGTCTGCTGGCCGTCCCGGTCGAGACGGTCGCGCGCACGGACGCCGCCGTGGCGCGCATCGTCGAGCTCGCCGAGGAGTACTCCGCCATGGAGCTGCTGGTGGGACTGCCGATCAGCCTCGCGGGCGGGGACACCGCGTCCACCGCGGACGCGCGGGAGTTCGCGGCGGCGCTGCGCGCGGCATCCGGGATCGACGTGCGACTGGTGGACGAGCGGCTCAGCACGGTGACCGCCCACGCGGCCCTGCGCAGCGCCGGGCGCTCTCAGCGTTCGTCTCGTAGGATTGTCGACCAAGTCGCCGCGGTGGTCCTGCTGCAGCAGGCGATCGATGTCGAGAAGAGCACCGGTGCCCCCGCCGGCGCCGCCGTGCCCGATCTGCAGGAGCCCGTCTGATGCCCGAAACCCCGCCGAACGACGATGAGTTCGCGGACCTGTTCAGCAAACTCCCGACGCCGCGGAGCGCGGCGCCGTCGTCCGGTGCTCCCGGGGGCTCCGAGACCCGTGCGAGCGACCGACCCCGCACCGAGGAGCCGCCGGCCGTCCCGCCGTCGCGCCGCGCCGCCCGGGAAGCGGCCGCGGCGGGCGCCGCGACCTCCCCGGTCGCGAACGTGCCCGCCGCCGCGGCCGAGCCGCCCGCCGACCTCGCCGCGAGCGCGCCGCCCGTGTCGGCGCGCAGGGGGGAGCCGGCCGGCCCCGTCGCCGCAGCCGATGCCGCCGGCGAGGGCGCCGTCGACGCACCGGAGCGCCGCGAGGAGCCGCCGTCGGAGCACCACCAGCTCGCCGCGCTGTTCCAGGCCGAAGAGCACGCCGAACGCGAGCGTGTGAAGCAGCACGACCGGGACCGCCGCAAGAGCCGCATCGCCGGCTGGGTGATCTTCGGCGTGATCCTCGCCATCGTCGGCGGGATCGCCGGCGGCGGCTTCTACGTGTGGAACACGTACGAGGACAAGATCCGCTCGTTCATGGGCTGGGAGGAGCCGAAGGACTACGAGGACGGCATCGCGGAGGGCGACGCGACGGTGACCATCGTCAGCGGCGACACCGGCTCGACGATCTCCACGACGCTCTTCCAGGCCGGGGTCACGAAGACCGACGGCGCGTTCTACGACTACCTCATCAAGACCGGCCAGAACCCGACCTTCCAGCCCGGCGTCTACGCGCTGAAGCAGAAGATGTCGTCCGCGGCGGCCCTGAAGGCCCTGGAGGATCCGGCCAGTCGTCGGGAGAACACGGCGCAGCTGCCCGAAGGCCTCACCATGGAGTCGACCCTCACGCGGCTCGCGGACGGCACCGGCATCCCGCTCGCCGATCTGCAGGCCGCCGCCGCCGACCCGTCGCAGTACGGCGTCGCGGCGACGACGCTGGAGGGCTGGCTGTTCCCGGCGACCTACACCTTCGACCCCGGCACGAGTGCGCAGCAGGTGATCAAGACCCTCGTGGACCGCACGGTCTCGTCGCTGGATGCCGCCGGCGTGCCCGTCGACCAGCGTGAGCGCATCCTGACGGTCGCCTCGATCATCCAGCGCGAAGCGCGGTTCACCGCCGACTTCTACAAGGTGTCGCGCGTCATCGAGAACCGCCTGGACCCGGACAACGAGGAGACCCACGGCCTCCTGCAGATGGACTCCACCGCGCAGTACGGCTACAACGAGATCAACAAGGGCACGGCCAGCTCCTCGGCCGAGGCCCTCGCCAACGACAACCCGTGGAACACCTACCTCCACCCGGGACTGCCGGTGGGGCCCATCGCGAACCCGGGCGACCTCGCGATCGACGCCGCCATGCACCCCGCCGACGGCCCCTGGCTGTACTTCGTGACCGTCAACCTGGAGACGGGCGAGACCGTGTTCAGCACGACCTACGCCGAGCATGAGAAGGCCGTCGCCCAGTGGCAGCAGTGGTGCGCCGCCAACGCCAGTGACGACTGCTGACGCCTCGACCGCCTCCGCGGTGCTGCCCTCGGGCACCGCTCTGGAGGTGTGGGGCGACCCCATCGACCACAGCCTGTCGCCGCGGCTGCATCGCGCCGCGTACGCGCGGCTCGGCCTCGACTGGACCTACGGTCGGCGGCGCGTGGCCGCGGCCGACCTCCGCACCGTTCTGGACGGCCTGCCGCCCGCTTTCCGCGGACTGTCGCTGACCTTCCCGCTGAAGGCCGAGGCGTTCGCCGCGGCCACCCGCCGCGACCGCACCGCGACGCTCACCGGTGCCGTCAACACGCTCGTGCTCACCGAAAGGGACCGGGTCGGGTTCAACACCGACGTCGGCGGCATCGTCGCGGACGTGCGCGCGCAGGGCGTCGACGGCGTGGAACGGGCGCGCATCGTCGGCGCCGGCGCGACGGCGACATCCGCCCTCGTCGCCTTGGCCCAGCTGGGCGCGCAGACGGTCGAGGTCGTCGCGCGGCGCCCCGAGGCGGCCGCCGCCCTCCTCGAGCTGGGCGCGCGCCTGTCGGTGCGGGTGACGACGGCCCCGACGGATGCCGAGGCCCCGGCATCCGTGGATCTCACCGTCTCGACGCTGCCGGGCGGCACCACCCTCGCCGACGAGACCTGCCGCCGCCTGGCCGCCGGCGGCGGGCTCCTCTACGACGTCGTCTACGGGCACTGGCCCACCGATCTCGCCCGGGCGTGGGAGGACGCCGGCGCTCCCGCCGTCGACGGGCGCGGGATGCTGCTGCACCAGGCGGTGCTGCAGATCCGGGCGTTCCTGACGGGGGATCCGGAAGTGCCGCTCGCCGACGAGGTTGCCGTCGTGGACGTCATGGCCCGCGCGCTCGTGGGAGACTAGGCGAATGCTCCGCGTGCTCACGGCCGGCGAATCGCACGGCCCCGAACTCGTCGCCTTCATGGAGGGACTGCCCGCCGGCGTCCCCGTCTCGCGCGCCGCCATCCAGGCCGATCTCGCGCGCCGCAAGCTCGGCTACGGCCGCGGCTCGCGGATGAAGTTCGAAGAGGACGAACTCACCATCTCGTCCGGCGTCCGACACGGCTTCAGCATGGGAAGCCCGATCGCCCTGCGCATCGGCAACACCGAGTGGCCGAAGTGGACCGAGGTCATGAGCGCGGAGCCCGTCGAGCTGACGGAGAAGTCCCGCGGCCGCGGGGCCGCTCTCACCCGGCCGCGCCCCGGACACGCCGACCTCGTCGGCATGCAGAAGTACGGTTTCGACGAAGCCCGCCCGATCCTGGAGCGCGCCAGCGCCCGCGAGACCGCGGCGCGCGTCGCCCTCGGTGCGATCGCCCGGGGTTTCCTCGGCGAGCTCGGCATCCGTCTCGTGAGTCACACCCTCTCGATCGGTCCCGTGCAGGTGCCCTCCGACGCGGCGCTGCCGACCCCCGACGACGTCGAGGCGCTCGACGCCGATCCGCTGCGGTGCTTCGACCCCGCGACGTCGGCGCGGATGGTGGCCGAGGTGGATGCCGCGAAGAAGGACGGCGACACGCTCGGCGGCATCGTGGAGGTGCTCGCGTACGGGCTGCCGCCCGGCCTCGGTTCGCACGTGCAGTGGGACCGCCGCCTCGACGGCCGGCTCGCGCAGGCCCTCATGAGCATCCAGGCCATCAAGGGCGTCGAGGTGGGCGACGGCTTCGAGACCACGCGCCGGCGCGGGTCGGCCGCTCACGACGAGCTGTTCGCGGCGTCGGAGGGCATCACGCGCGCCTCCGACAAGGCGGGCGGCACCGAGGGCGGCATGTCCACCGGCACCGTCCTGCGCGTACGCGCCGGGATGAAGCCGATCGCGACCGTCCCGCACGCTCTGCGCACGATCGACGTCGCGACCGGCGAGGCCGCGACGGCCCACCACCAGCGCTCCGACGTGTGCGCGGTGCCCGCGGCCGGCGTGGTCGCCGAGGCGATGGTGGCCATCGTGCTCGCGGAGGCGGTGCTGGAGAAGTTCGGCGGCGACAGCGTCGCCGAGACGCGGCGGAACCTCGAGGGCTACCTCGCCGCCATCCCGGGCACCCTGCAGACGGCGTCGGACAGCGACGACGCCCTGTCGCTCGGATGACGGGGCGCGCACTCGTCCTGATCGGGCCGATGGGAGCCGGCAAGACGAGCGTCGGCCGCCGCGTCGCGAGGGCCCTGGATCGACCGTTCACCGACACCGACAAGATCGTCGTCCGCGATCACGGGGCGATCGCCGACCTGTTCACCACGCACGGCGAGGCGCACTTCCGCTCCGTCGAGCGCCTCGCGGTGCAGGAGGCCCTCGCCGTCGGCGGCGTGGTCGCCCTCGGCGGCGGGTCGGTCCTCGACCCCGCCACCCGCGATGACCTCCGACGGCACGACGTCGTGCTGCTGACCGTCCAACCGCACATCATCGCCTCGCGCATCGGGGGCGGTGCGCGCCCGCTCCTGGCCGGCGAAGACCCCGTGGCGCGCTGGACCCGCATCTTCGATGAGCGGCGCCCCGTGTACGAGCAGGTCGCCGACATCACCTTCGACACCTCGACCGGACCCCTCGCCGATGTCGTGGCCGGCATCGTCGACTGGGTGCACGCAGACGCCCGGCGTCAGGAGGACTCATGAGCGAGAACACCGTCATCACCGTCGCGGGAGATCAGCCCTACGACATCACGATCGGCCGCGACATCCTTCCCCTCGTCGGCTCGGCGCTGCCCGAGACGGCCCGCAAGGTGCTCGTGATCCACCCGCCGACCCTGGCGGCGCAGGCGGCGCAGCTGCGAGAGCTGCTGATGACGACCGAGCGTCAGGTGCTCCTGGCCGAGATCCCCGATGCCGAGTCCGGCAAGCGGGTCGAGGTCGCGGCCTTCTGCTGGCAGGTGATGGGACAGGCCGACTTCACCCGCACCGACGCCGTCGTCGGCTTCGGCGGCGGCGCGGTCACCGATCTCGCCGGGTTCGTGGCCGCCACCTGGCTGCGCGGCGTGGCGGTCGTCCAGGTGCCCACCACCGTGCTCGGCATGGTCGACGCCGCCGTGGGCGGCAAGACCGGGATCAACACCGCGGAGGGCAAGAACCTCGTCGGGGCGTTCTGGCCGCCGCGCGCCGTCGTCTGCGATCTGGCGATGCTCGACTCGCTGAGCCGCAACGAGCGGGTGGCCGGTTTCGCCGAGGTCGTCAAGGCGGGGTTCATCTGGTACCCGGAGATCCTCGACCTGATCGAGGCCGACCCCGACGCCGCCGTCGACCCGCAGTCGCCCGCCTTCCGCCGCTGCATCGAGCTGGCCATCGAGATGAAGGCTCGCGTCGTGGGGGAGGACCTGCGCGAGGCGGGGCTTCGGGAGGTGCTCAACTACGGGCACACGCTGGGTCACGCGATCGAGCACGCCGAGCGGTACCAATGGCGCCACGGCGCCGCCATCTCGGTGGGGATGCTGTTCGCCGCCGAGCTGTCGCGGCTGGCGGGGCGTCTCTCGGACGACGCCGCCGCCCGGCACCGCCGCATCCTCGAGCTGCTGGGCCTGCCCACCTCCTACCGCTCGGGAGCATGGAAGCAGCTGCTGGCGACGATGCAGCGCGACAAGAAGACGCGGGGCGCGATGCTCCGTTTCATCGTGCTCGACGACATCGCCAAGCCGACGGTCCTCCAGGCACCGGACGAGTCGCTGCTCTTCGCCGCCTATCAGGACGTCGCGGAGTGACGGACGAGCCGGACGTCCGCCGCGTGCGGATGCCGGAATGGCGCCAGGTGCGCGACCTGCGGATCGAGGCCGTCGGCGATCCCGCGGCATCCATCGCGTTCCTGACCACCATCGAGCAGGAGCGAGCGCGCGACGAGTCCTTCTGGCGTGAGCGGGCCGCGGGCGCCGCGATCGGCGCGGATGCGGCGCAGTTCATCGCCGACGACGGCGGCCGGTGGGTCGGAACGGTCACGGTGCTCCTGCGGGAGCCGGGGGCATCGGATCATCTCGATCGCGCCGTGACGGCGTCGCGAGCGGACCTCGTGGGCGTCTACGTCGCGCCCTCGCACCGGGGGACGGGGCTGCTCGGGCGACTCGTCGACGCCGCCCACGACTGGGCCCTCGACCGCGGTGCCGAGGCGCTGACCCTCGACGTGCACGTCGACAACGCCCGCGCGCAGGCCGCTTACCGCCGGCTCGGCTTCGTGCCGACGGGGGAGACGTTCTCGAGCGCGATCGGTGCCGAGATCGTGATGCGGCGCCCCCGCCCCTGAGCGGCACACGGCCGGACGCCGCGCCCCGGCGAGGGGACGCGGCGTACGGCCGTTCCGGCGCGTCAGGCCGAGACGCTCTCCCTCGTCCGCACGGTCGTGCGCGGGAGGCCCAGCTGCGCGGTCGGGACGCTGCGGGTCTCGCGCGCCGTCGCCGCGCTGACGATGGCGATGAGGGCGATCACGGCGGTGAAGATGCTGATGACGACCCACCCGCCGGGTGCGACGCCGCCCAGCGCGGTGACGATCGAGGGAGCGAATCCGGTCATGAGGAAGCCGAGCTGCGTGCCGATCGCCATTCCGGAGAAGCGCACCCGCGTCGAGAACATCTCGCCGTAGAACGACGGCCACACCGCGTTGGCCGCCGCGTAGCCGAACGAGAAGGTCAGCACGGCGAGCACGAGGGTGAGGAAGGTGTTGCCGCTGCTCATCGAGAGCATGTAGAAGGGCATCAGCGCCGCCGACGCGGCCGCGCCGTAGATGAAGACGGGCTTGCGTCCGTAGCGGTCGGCGAGGGTACCGAAGATGGGCTGCGTGCCGAGCGCGACGACGTTGGCGATGACGACGAGCCAGAGGGTCAGGCTCTCCGCCAGTCCCACCTGCTTGCCGTAGGCCAGGGCGAGGTTGCCGAAGACCGTCGAGACGGCGGCGATGAAGGCGCAGAAGATCACGCGCAGGACGTCGCGCCAGTGATCGCGCAGCAACGGGATCAGGGGCAGACGGGCGATCTTGCCCTCCGCCTTCGCGTCCTCGAACTCGGGGGTCTCGTGAAGGGAGCGGCGGATGACGTAGGCGACCACGACGACGACGGCGCTCAGCCAGAAGGGGATGCGCCAGCCCCAGCTGAACTTGAGCTCGTCGGGCATGGCGACCACCGGGATGAAGATCAGCGCCGCGAGGATCTGCCCGCCCTGTGTGCCGGTCAGCGTCCAGGAGGTGAAGAACGAGCGTCGGTCGTCGGGTGCGTGCTCGAGGGTCAGCGACGACGCGCCGGCCTGCTCGCCGGCGGCGGACAGTCCCTGCAGGAGCCGGCACAGCACGAGCAGGGCCGGGGCGGCCCAGCCGATCTGTGCGAAGCCGGGGAGGCAGCCGATGATGAACGTCGATGCCCCCATGAGGATGAGCGTGAACATCAGCACCTTCTGGCGGCCGATGCGGTCGCCGAAGTGGCCGAGGATGACCGCGCCGAACGGACGCGCGATTTAGGCGAACCCGAACGTGGCGAACGACATCACCAGCACGGCCTGGTCACCGCTGGGGAAGAACACGGTGGGGAAGATCAGCGCGGCGGCGGAGCCGAACAGGAAGAAGTCGTAGTACTCGACGGCGCTGCCCATGAAAGAGGCCACGGCGGCTCTGACAGGGGTCTTCCGCGCCATTGCGGATTCGGACATCGGTGGTTCTCCTTCGAAGGGGACGTGAGCGCCGGACTCGGGTCAGCGGGTGAGCACGTCGTGGTCGGCGGCCACGAGAGCGTGGAAGTGGGCGGACATCCGATCGGCGTCGGGCCGGATGCCGGTGATCAGCTCGAAGGCGTCGACGGCCTGGAACACGGCCATCCGTCCGCCGTCGAGCGTCGGGGCACCGAGAGCGCGCGCGGCCCGCAGCAGCGCCGTCTCATAGGGGCGGTAGACGATGTCGGCGACCCAGAGGGTGGGCCGCAGGAGCGCCGCGTCGACGGGCATCCCGGGGTGTTCGGCCATCCCCGTGGGCGTGCAGTGGACCAGTCCGTCCGCCGCGGCCAGCAGGACGGCCAGCTCGTCGGCGGCACCGACGGCGACGCGCTCGACTCCGTGGCGCGACCGCAGATCGTCGACCAGTTCCGCCGCGCGACGGCCGTCGATGTCGACCACGATCAGTCGACCGACGCCACCGCGCAGGAGCGCATCGGCGACCGCCGACCCCGCACCGCCGGCACCGAGCTGCACGACGCGGTCGGTCGCGACGCCGGGGAGGCCGGACACGAACCCGGCGGCGAAGCCGGTCGTGTCGGTGTTGTGGCCGATACGGCCCTCCGGCGTGAACAGCACGGTGTTGACGGCACCGAGCGCCGCGGCCAGCGGGTCGACGTGGTCGAGGTGGTCCAGGACGAGCCGCTTGCACGGATGCGTGATGTTGAGGGCGTCGTAGCCGAGGCGCTCCGCCCACGTGAGGATGTCGCCGATTGCGGTGGGGGACAGGCCGAGCGCCGTGATGTCGAGGGGGCGGTAGACGTACTCGAGACCGAGCTCGCGTGCGGCCGCCATGTGCATCGGCGGCGTGAGCGAGGGCGTGACCCCGCTGCCGACGAGTCCCACGAGATAGGGACGCCGAGCGGTGTGGGTGACGATCACGGGTGTACTCCTTTGTACGCTCCGGTCTATGTACTAACCGGTACGTTCAGAGTGAACCACGGCAATTCCACGACGTCAAGGATCGGCCGGGAAAAACCCCGGCCATCCTCGCGCTCAGCGCGCGGCGAGCCAGGAGACGACGACGTCGCCGATGAGCGCGCGCAGGTGCGCACTGCGGTCGTCGAAGTCCATGTCGAACAGGTAGCCGAAGGTGTGACGGTTGGCCACCTGGAACACGCAGTAGGCGCTGATGACCAGGTGCACGTCGATCGCGTCGACATCGGACCGCAGGACGCCGTCGGCGCGCCCGCGCTCCAAGATGTCGTCGAGCAGCGTCTTGGCCGGCTGGGAGAGGGAGCGCAGCGCCTCGATGCGGCGGATGAACGCTCCACGATGGATGTTCTCGATCGAGACCAGACGGATGAAGTCGTCGTGGGTGACGTGATAGTCGAACGTCAGCTCCGCCAGCTCCCGGATCGCCGCGAGGGGATCGGTGTGGGCCAGGTCGATCCCGCGCTCCGCATCACGGATGCCGCGATACGCGTTCTCGAGCACCGCGAGATACAGGCCCTCCTTGCTGCCGAAGTAGTAGTAGATCATCCGCTTCGTCGTGCGGGTGCGCTCCGCGATGTCGTCGACACGCGCACCCGAGTAGCCGTCCTGCGCGAACACCTCCGTCGCCACCGCGAGCAGCTCCGCCCGGGTGCGTTCCGCGTCGCGCTGCTGGACCACCATCCGCTCAGGATATCGACGGGCGAGACCGAACCTCGGAGGCGAGGCCTACCGCACGTATGTACCGGATGGTACATTTCCCGGCATGAGAACCTCGATCGCGACCGTGTGCGTCAGCGGCACTCTCGTCGACAAGCTGCACGCCTGCGCCGAGGCCGGCTTCGACGGCGTCGAGGTCTTCGAGCCCGACCTGGTCGCGGCGCCCGAGAGCCCGGAGGAGATCCGCGCCGTCGCCGACCGCCTCGGCCTGACGCTCGATCTCTTCCAGCCGCTGCGCGACGTCGAAGGCGTCGACGAGGCGGAGTTCGCCCGCGTGCTGCACCGCGCCGAGGCGAAGTTCGCCCTCGCCGCGCGCTTGGGCATCGGCCTCGTGCTGTGCTGCAGCAACGTGGCGACGGCGACGGTCGACGACGACGAGGTGAGCGCGGTGCAGCTGCGCCGCCTCGGCGATGTCGCCGCGCGGCACGGTGTGCGCATCGCGTTCGAAGCGCTCGCCTGGGGACGCTTCATCGACGACTACCGCCGGGCGTGGCGGGTCGTGCAGCTCGCCGACCACCCGGCCGTGGGGCTGTGCCTCGACTCGTTCCACATCCTCTCGCGCGGCCACGACCCGTCCGCGATCCGCGACATCCCGGGCGAGCGCATCTTCTTCCTGCAGCTGTCCGACGCGCCGCGACTGTCGATGGACGTGCTGTCGTGGAGCCGGCATCACCGCCTGTTCCCGGGGGAGGGCAGCTTCGATCTCGTCGGCTTCATGGGTCAGGTGCTGCACGCCGGCTACTCGGGGCCGTGGTCGCTCGAGGTCTTCAACGACACCTTCCGGCAGACGGACTCCGCGCGCACGGCGCTGCACGCGCACCGGTCCCTGAAATGGCTCGAGGACGCCGTGGCGCGTCGGTATCCCGATCTGCCCGACCTGGAGATGCTGCCCGACTCCGCAGCGCCCTCGGGCATCGACTTTGTCGAGATACGCGCCGAGGACACTTCTCCGGTCGAAGCGCTGCTCTCGCAGGCGGGGTTCACCTCCCGCGGACGCCACCGCTCCAAGCCGGTGACGTTGTGGTCGGCCGGGCGGGCGCGGGTCGTGCTCAACGAGCAGCACGCGCGCGACATGGCGCCTCACCTGGCGGCCGTCGGCTTCGAGGTCGACGACGCGGAGGCCGTGTCGCGCCGCGTCGACGCCCTGCAGACGCCCCGGGCGTACCGACGCACCTACGCCCGCGAGCAGCAGCTCGACGCCGCCGTGGCCCCCGGCGGGATGGCGGTGTTCTGGACGCAGGCCGCCGACGCCGGCGAACCCTCCTGGACCCGCGAGTTCGAGCACGGCGAGGTCGCCGCCGCGAGCGCCGTGACGGGCTTCGACCATGTCAGCATGACGCAGCCGTGGCAGGAGATCGACGAGACGACGCTGTTCTACACGGCGGCCTTCGGCCTCCACGTCGCCAGCAGCACCGACGTGCCGGGCCCGCAGGGGCTGGTGCGCAGCCGGGTCCTCGCCGGGCCCGGCGAGGACGGCGTGCGACTGCCGCTGAACGTCGCGCCCCCGATCGTGGCCGAACAGGGCAGCGCCACGGGTCTGGCGCAACACGTCGCGTTCGCGTGCGACGACGTCCGCGCGCTGGCCCGCGCGTCCCGCGCGCGGGGGATGCAGCTGCTGCGCATGCCGCAGAACTACTACGACGACCTCGCGGCCCGCTTCGACCTGCCCGCCGAGGTCATCAGCGAGCTGCGCGCGCTCGACATCGCGTACGACCGCGACGCCGACGGTGAGTACCTGCACGTCTACACCCGCACCGTCGGGCAGATCTTCTGGGAGTTCGTGGAGCGCCGCGACGGCTACGCCGGCTTCGGCGCCGGAAACGCCCCCATCCGCCTCACCGCGCAAGGCGACGCCGCCCGGTGAGCGGCCGCGCTGATAGTGTGCCGACGATGAGCGAGACGCGACGACTGCTGCTGGTCAACGGCCCCAACCTCAACCTCCTCGGCACCCGCCAGCCCGAGATCTACGGTCGCGACACCCTCGCGGACGTCGAACGCCTCACCCGGGATGCCGCCGCGGAGCGCGGCTTCGAGGTGCGGGCCGTGCAGAGCAATCACGAGGGCGTGCTCCTCGACGCGATCCACGATGCGCGCACCGACTGCGCCGGGATCGTGATCAATCCGGGGGGCCTGACGCACACGTCCGTCGTGCTCCGCGACGCGCTCGCGGGCGTCTCGCTGCCGGTCGCCGAGGTGCACATCTCCAACATCCTCGAACGCGAGGCCTTCCGGCACCACTCCTACGTCGCGGACGTCGCCGCCGTCCACGTCATCGGCGAGGGCGTCTCGGGCTACGCGCGCGCGGTCGCTCTGCTCATCGACGTCATCACGGGTGCGGCGGAGGGCTGACGCCCGGGCCCGCGGATGCGCGTGGGCTAAGATCGACTGTCGGCCGCGCGCCACCGCGTGCGCCACCTCGAACTCACGAACGGAAACTCCACACTCATGGCATCGACCGCAGACATCAAGAACGGCGTCGTCCTCAGCATCGACGGACAGCTCTGGAGCGTCGTGGAGTTCCAGCACGTGAAGCCCGGCAAGGGCGGCGCCTTCGTCCGCACCAAGCTCAAGAACGTCATGACCGGCAAGGTCGTCGACAAGACGTTCAACGCCGGCGCGAAGGTGGAGATCGAGAACGTCGACCGCCGCGACTTCACCTACCTCTACAACGACGGCGAGGGCTACGTCTTCATGGACGTCGCCGACTACGACCAGATCACGGTCGGCGCCGCGACGGTCGGCGATTCCGCGAACTTCCTGCTCGAGAACCAGCAGGTGCAGATCGCGCTCAACAACGGCAACCCGCTCTACATCGAGCTCCCGGCCTCCGTCGTGCTGGAGATCACCTACACCGAGCCCGGTCTTCAGGGCGACCGCTCGTCGGCGGGCACGAAGCCCGCGACCGTCGAGACCGGCTATGAGATCCAGGTCCCGCTGTTCCTCGAGACCGGCACCAAGGTGAAGGTCGACACCCGGACGGGCGACTACCTCGGCCGCGTCAACTGACGCGCGGCATCCGATCACATGAGCGCACGCTCCAAGGCGCGAAAGCGCGCCCTCGACATCCTCTACCAGTCCGACGTCCGCGGTGACGACCTCGCCGTGACGCTCGCGGCCGAGGCCAAGCGCGCGGCGAACGAGCCCGCCCGCGAGGCGTCCTGGTTGTACGCACGCGAGATCGTCGACGGCGTCATCGACAACCGCGACGAGATCGACGAGCAGATCGTCACGCACGCGCGCGACTGGAAGCTCGAGCGGATGCCGGCCGTCGACCGCGCCATCCTGCGCCTGGCCGTCTGGGAGCTCATGTTCAACGACGAGGTGCCCTCCGCGGTCGCCATCGACGAGGCCGTGGAGCTCGCGAAGGAGTTCTCCACCGACGACTCCGGCTCGTTCGTGCACGGCGTGCTCGGACGTATCGCCCGCACCGCCTGACCCCGCCGCGACGACCTGTCTCAGAAGGGCTCGGCTGGTGCAATCGATCCTCGAACTCAGAATCGATGAGCCGTGGCTCATCCTGACGCTCTGCGTGACGAGTCTCGCTGCCGTCGTCTTCCTGCTGATCCGGCGGGGCGTACGCCGGTGGGCGCTGCGGGCAGCCGTCGCCATGTCGATCGGCGGCGCGGCCGCCGTCGCGTTCGCTCTCTTCGCGCGGATCAGGAACCTCTTCGGCATGCCGCTGCCGTGGCAGGCGATCGCCTGGGGCACTGCCGGGTTCGCCGCCGTCGGGCTGGCGCTGGCGAGCGTGTGGGCGGTGTCGTGGCGACGCCGGGTGGTGGCGCTGCTGTCGGTCCCGCTGTTCCTGGTCACCACGACGCTGGGGATCAATGCCTACTACGGTCTCAATCCGACGGTCGGGAGCTTCCTCCACATCCAGATCAACCGGCCCATCAGCGTGCCGACGGATGTCGACGGCACCGCTGACGGCGTTCCCCTCTACCGTTCGTGGCAGCCACCGGCCGACATGCCCACGACGGGCGAACAGGGAACGGTCGACATCCCCGCGACCCGGTCGGGCTTCACGGCGCGGATGGCGGGTATCTACAAGCCGCCCGCGGCCCGCACCGCTCATCCGCCTCGTCTGCCGCTGGTGATCATGATGCTCGGCCAGCCCGGGGATCCGGATCCGCAGTACATCGCGAAGATCCTGGACGCTCAAGCGCAGAAGAACAACGGGCTCGCGCCCTATGTGCTGGTGGTCGACCAGCTCGGCGACCCGAACAGAGACCCCGCGTGCGCCGACTCCGCCAAGTACGGCAACGTCGAGACCTACGTGACCCAGGACGTCGTGGACTTCGCTCGGACGCTGCCGGTGGAGCAGAGCCCCAGCCAGTGGACGATCGTCGGATACTCGAACGGCGGCGGCTGCGCCTTCAAGTACGCGGCGGAGCATCCGGATGTCTGGGGCAACCTCCTCTCGGTCAGCGGCGAGATCGAGCCCGGCTCCGAACACCCCGACGAGACGATCGCCGACGTCTTCGGCGGATCGTCCGCGGCCTACGACGCGGCGAAGCCCACGAGCATCCTCGCGTCGCACACCGCCGCCTACCCCGACGAGTGGGCTCTGTTCACGGCGGGACAGAACGATCCCGCGTACATCGATCAGGCGCGCCGCGCCGCCGCGGCGGCGGCGGCGGTCGGATGGAACGTCGACAGCTACGTGGTGCCCGGGGCCGGCCATGTCGTCGACGCCCTGGAGGGCGGTCTGGCCGAGGGCTTCGCCCGCCTGTACCCGCGCCTCGGTCTCTCCGCACCCTGACTCCCGCCTCGCCTGAGCGGGCGCACAGCCTCTCGCGCGTAGACTCGGGAGCTGTTCGACCAGGAGGACCCATGCGGATCACAGGCCTCGGCCACGCCGGAATGTTCATCGAGACGACGGGCGGCAGCATCCTGTGCGACCCCGTGATGGGGCCGAGTTTCTTCGGTTCGTGGTTCCCCTTCCCCGACAACCGCGGCTTGGACTGGGAGCGCTTCGGGAAGGCGGACTTCCTCTACATCTCGCACCGTCACCGCGACCACTTCGACCCGACCCTGCTCGAGCGGTACGTGCCGAAGGACATCCGCGTTCTGCTGCCGGAGTACCCGACCGACGACCTCGAGGTGGACCTCCGCCGCCTCGGCTACGACAACATCGTCTACACCCAGGCGGGCCGGACGATCGAGTACCCCGGCGGGCTGAAGATCATGGTCACGCCGCTGCGCGCGCCCAGTGACGGCCCGATCGGCGACTCCTCGCTGAGCGTGGACGACGGCACCGCCAGCATCCTGAACCAGAACGACTCGCATCCGCTCGACCTCGACCGGCTGCTCTCGTTCTCGAAGCCCGACGCGTACTTCACGCAGGTGTCGGGGGCGATCTGGTGGCCCATGGTCTACGACCTGCCGCAGGACTCCAAGCAGCACTTCGCGAAGCTCAAGCGCGACGCGCAGAACAAGCGCGCGATGTACTACATCGAGAAGGTGGATGCCGAGCACGTCTTCCCGATGGCGGGTCCGCCCATGTTCCTGCGCGAGGACCTGTTCCGTTTCAACGGGTGGGGCCTGGAGGACGACTCGATCTTCACCGATCAGCGTCAGTTCCTCGCGCACATGCGCGACGAGCGTCCCGACCAGAAGGGCTACGAGTTCGTGCCCGGCACGCAGGTCGACCTCGACGGCGGGGCGATCGAGATCACCCAGACCCTCTACTCGGCGGAGGAGATCGACCGCGTCTTCGACGACAAGTGGGCCTACCTCGCCGAACAGCGCGACAGCCGTCAGGGCGAGGTCATCGCCGAGATCGCCACCCGCGCCGAGCCGATGGCACCCGACGAGATGCTCGCGGCACTGCAGGAGTGGTGGGAGCCGCTGCTGCGCCGCGCCCGCACGATCCGCACCGGGGTGGGCGGCAACGTCCGCTTCCGCATCGGCGAACTCGACATGGTCGTCGACTTCCCGAAGGCCAAGGTCCGCGCGTACGCGGGGGAGGAGTGCATCTACTGGTACACGGTCCCCGCCGATCTCGTCTCGACGAACATCCGCGACCACGAGATCGACTGGTCGAACTCGATCTTCCTGTCGATGCAGTTCGAGGTGGGCCGCAGCGGCAAGTTCAACGAGTTCCTCACCACGTTCCTGAAGTGCCTGTCGCGCGACCGCATCGAGTACGTCGAGAACTGGTACGCCGAGCAGTCGGATCAGACCGAGGATGCCGAGATCGACGGCTGGAACGTGCAGCGGCGCTGTCCGCACCTGCGCGCCGACCTCACCAAGACCGGCAAGATCGAGGACGGCGTGCTCACGTGCGCCCTCCACGACTGGAAGTGGGACCTGGCGAGCGGACAGTGCCTCACCGCACCGGGGCATCCGATCCGCGCGGCGCGCGTCAGCGAGACGGCCTCCGCGCAGACGCCGTGAACCGGCTCTGACGCACGGGATTCACGTCGTCAGGATTCGTTTCGCGCGCTTCGTGAGTCGCACGGGCGACGTCGTCACCGGCCGCCACCGATGATCCCTGCCGTGCCACGGCGGTGCCGTGACCTCGGGCACGCCGCTGTTCATGGGCATCGTGCTGCTTCTGCGGGCGGGTGCGCTCGTCCCGGGCGACGAGCGGGTCGTCGTCAAGGGCGGTGAACGGGTCGTCGAAGGCGACCGCGGGGGAGAGGTGGGCATCGAAAATGGTCTGCAGCTGCGCCGCCACCTCGGGCAGCAGGGTTCCTCGGACGGGCACTCCGGCCGCGGTGGCGACACCGAGCACGAGCGAGCGCTTCCGCTCGGCCACCCGCTCGCGCGGCTCGGCGCCGTCCTGATCTAGCGCGAGCGCCCACGTCTGCGCGTGGATGCGCAGCAGCTCGGCGCATGCGGGCGGCGCGGCATCCGGCCCCTCGCCCCGCGCCTCGGCGACGACGACATCGGCGGCGTCCCTCCGCGCGGCCGTGGAGACGCGCGGCGCGGTCTGCTGGAGGGGTCCGGTGATCGCGAGGATGCCGTCGGTGCCGACCACCCCGTCGACCATCGCGGCCCGCACCGACGGGAACGGCGCGTCGAGCGCCTCACCGGTCGTGGGCGACACGGCGCGGCGGACAGCCGTCGCCGCCCGCTGCAGCCGGACTGCCGACCGCGGTTCGAGCCGGGTGAGCGTCTGCAGCAGATCGGTGACGTCGCGGCATCCGAGGTGCGAGGTCATCCGCTCGTCGCGCACGGGGTTCTCCGACCGGCGCATGACCTCGCCGGTCGCGTCGATCAGGAGCGCCTCGACGAAGCGGCCGATCTCGGCGATCGCGGCGATCTGCCGGGCGAGCTCGCCTTCGGTGCCCCGCTCGAAGACACGGTTCGAGACCACCGCGCGCAGCACGTCCACGACCTGCGAACGCAGGTCGTCGAGGTGCGTTGCGAGGAGGTCCATACCCCCATTCTGCCGAGGGCCTCCGACACCGCACGGTGGAAAAGTCCAGATCGAGAGAGGAAACATCACACGCCGCGTGAAAGTGTTCTCATGCGCTTCAACGGCCTGCCCTAGAGTGAGCGCGACCACTACACCGGGGGTCCGCGAGGGAGGACCTTGGCATGAAGATCGACCCGCTGCACCTCGTGGACGTCCTCGTCTACCTCGTGATCCTCAACCTGACCGCCGAGTTCGTCCCGGGCGTCATCACCGAGAGCTTCGCCGTCTCGCTCGCAACGGCGGTGATGCTCAAGCTCGTCCTCGAGCTGGTGCTGCGGATCAAGAAGCGGGTCGTGGCACGGCTGCGCGCGGCGTCGACGGCGGCGCGGCGTGTCACCTCGATCGTGATGCTGGTGCTGATCCTGCCCGGCAGCAAGTTCGTCGTGCTGTGGCTCGAGGACCTGCTCTTCGGCGACGCCGTCTCCCTCGGGGGCTTCTGGTCGGTGACGCTGCTCGTGCTCGGTCTCACGGCCGCCCGCGCCGGGGTACGACGCGCGATCGCGCCGGGGCGATCCACCACCTGAAGCGCCGCCCGGGTCGGGTAGAGTGGGTGACGTACCACAGCAACCTTTAACACCGTCCCGTGAGGCGGAGAAGGGAGCGACGGATGAGCACCGGTAACACGCGTACCGTGATGCAGACAGCCGACATCGCCCGCGCACTGACTCGGATCTCCCACGAGATCCTGGAGTCCAACAAAGGGGCGGACGGCCTCGTCCTCCTCGGCATCCCGACCCGGGGGGTGACCCTCGCGGAGCGCATCGGCGGCCTCCTCGGCGAGATCTCCGGCTCGAGCGTCCCCGTCGGCGCCCTCGACGTCACGATGTACCGCGACGACCTGCACCGCAATCCCACCCGCACGCCGCGCCCGACGCAGATCCCGGCCGGGGGGATCGACGGCAAGACCGTCGTCCTCGTGGACGACGTGCTGTTCTCGGGACGCAGCATCCGGGCCGCCCTGGACGCGATCGGCGACATCGGCCGCCCCGCCGCGGTGCGGCTCGCCATCCTCGTGGACCGCGGCCATCGTGAGCTGCCGATCCGCCCCGATTTCGTCGGCAAGAACCTGCCGAGCGCCCGCAGCGAGCGCGTCAACGTGCACCTCGCGGAAGTCGACGGCGTCGAAGAGGTGACGATCGCATCATGAGGCACCTGCTCGACACCCGCACGCTCGCACGCGAGCAGGCCCTGCGCATCCTCGACGTCGCCGAGGACATGCGCGACACCCAGTCGCGGGAGATCAAGAAGCTGCCGACGCTACGCGGCAAGACGATCGTCAACCTCTTCTTCGAGGACTCGACGCGCACGCGCATCTCCTTCGAAGCGGCCGCGAAACGACTGTCGGCCGACGTCATCAACTTCTCCGCCAAGGGTTCCAGCGTCAGCAAGGGGGAGTCGCTGCAGGACACCGCCCAGACGCTGCAGGCGATGGGCGCGGATGCCGTGGTCATCCGTCACGGCGCGTCCGGAGCACCGCACACCCTCGCCACGAGCGGTTGGATCACCGCGGGCGTCGTCAACGCCGGCGACGGCACGCACGAGCACCCGACCCAGGCGCTGCTCGACGCGTTCACGATCCGCAAGCGCCGCTTCGGCGACGACAGCCGCGGCCGAGACCTTGCGGGCGTGCGGGTCGCGATCGTCGGCGACATCCTGCACTCGCGCGTCGCGCGCTCGAACGTCTGGCTTCTGCACACGCTCGGCGCGGAGGTCACTCTCGTCGCTCCTCCGACGCTGATCCCTCAGGATGTCTCGGCGTGGCCGGCGCGCATCGTCTACGACCTCGACGAGGCCATCGCGGGCGCACCGGACGCGATCATGATGCTGCGGATTCAGCTGGAACGCATGAACGCGGCGTATTTCCCCACTGAACGGGAGTATTCGCGTCGATGGGGACTGGATGCCGAGCGTCTGGCCGCTCTGCCGGACGGTAGCATGGTGATGCACCCGGGCCCCATGAACCGGGGCCTGGAGATCTCCGCCGACGCCGCCGATTCCCCGCGCTCGACCGTGCTGGAGCAGGTCGCGAACGGCGTCTCGGTGCGGATGGCGGTGCTGTACCTGGTGCTGGCCGGCGAACGACCCGGCGAGCGCGACACGAACGCAGAGGAGCACGCCCCGTGACGGTTCCACACACCCCGGAGCGCCCGACGATCATCCGCGGCGCCCGCCTGAACGGGGCAGAGGCCGCCGACCTGGTGCTCGAAGGCGGCCGCATCGCCGAGATCGGCACCGGGCTCACCCGCGTCGGCGCCGATGTGGTGGATGCCGACGGGCTCATCGCCCTGCCCGGCCTGGTCGACCTGCACGTGCATCTGCGCGAGCCCGGCTACGAGGCGTCGGAGACGGTGCTGACCGGTTCGCGCGCCGCCGCGGCGGGCGGGTTCACGACGGTGTTCGCGATGCCGAACACCTCGCCGGTCGCCGACACGGCCGGTGTCGTCGAGCAGGAGCTCGCGCTGGGCGAGGCGGCCGGTTACGTGCACGTGCAGCCGATCGGCGCCGTGACGGTGGGGCAGAAGGGCGAACGCCTCGCCGAGCTGGGCGCGATGGCATCCTCCCGCGCCCGCGTGCGCGTCTTCAGCGATGACGGCTTCTGCGTCTTCGACCCGCTCATCATGCGCCGCGCGCTGGAGTACGTGAAGGCGTTCGACGGCGTCGTCGCGCAGCACGCACAGGATCCGCGGCTGACCGAGGGCGCCCAGATGAACGAGGGCACGGTCTCGGCCGAGCTGGGCCTCGCCGGCTGGCCCGCCGTGGCCGAGGAGTCGATCATCGCCCGCGATGTGCTGCTGGCCGAGCACGTCGGCTCCCGCCTGCACGTGTGCCACCTCTCGACGGCCGGGTCGGTCGACATCATCCGCTGGGCGAAGAAGCGGGGCGTGAACGTCACCGCCGAGGTCACGCCGCACCACCTGCTCCTCACCGAGGATCTCGTGCGCGGCTACGACGCCCGCTACAAGGTGAACCCGCCGCTGCGCCGCGACGAGGACGTGCAGGCCGTGCGCGAAGGCCTCGCCGACGGCACGATCGACATCGTCGCCACCGACCACGCCCCGCACCCGGCGGAGGCCAAGTCGTGCGAGTGGCAGGCGGCCGCCAACGGCATGGTGGGGCTGGAGTCCGCGCTGCGGGTCGTCCACCAGGCGATGGTGCAGACCGGGATGCTGTCGTGGGACGACGTCGCCCGCGTGATGTCGGCCGCACCGGCCCGCATCGGCCGCCTCGCCGACGCCGGCACGCCGCTCACCGTGGGAGCACCGGCCTCGCTCACGCTGTACGACCCGGCGCCGGTGCGGACGTTCGGCCGCGACGATCTGCGCGGACGCAGCGTCAACTCTCCCTACCTGGGCCGCGAACTGCCGGGCGAGGTGCGGTGGACGTTCTTCCGCGGCGCTCCGACGGTCGCCGACGGCGTCGTGGCCACCGCCATGAAGGAGGTCACGTCATGACCCGTGAAGGGGCACTGCTCGTCATGATCGCCGTGGCCGTCGGGCTCCTGGCGCTCGGTGTGGTCGCGTGGCGACGACGATCCCGGCGGGACGGCGGGCTCGCCGCACCGTTCGGCGAGGCGCCGACGGACGCCCGCGAGCAGGTTCGCAGCTCGGGCTTCTACGTCGCGACGACCCGGCACGACGACGCCCTGGAACGCCTCGCGATCCGCGGGCTCGGCTTCCGTTCGCGCCTCGACGTGACGGTCACCGATCGGGGCGTCGCCCTCGACCTCGTGGGCCAGCCGCGCATGTTCCTCGCTCTCGAGCGGATCTCCGGCGTCGACCTCGCCAACACGGCCATCGACCGTGTGGTCGAGGCGGGCGGGCTCGTGCGCATCGCCTGGCTCGCGAACCGCTCGGACGGCTCCACCGAGATCGTCGACAGCTACCTCCGCCCGCAGGACGAGTCGGCCTCCGCCCTCGCCGCTGCGATCTCCGCCCTCCTGCCGCCTTCGACCCCGACCGCGACAGACCAGACCTCCACCACCTCGACGGGAAACGCCGCATGACCTTCTTGCTCGACCCCGCCGTCCTCGTCCTCGAAGACGGCTCCCGCCACCCCGGCCGCGCCTATGGCGCACGTGGCACGACCCTCGGCGAAGTCGTCTTCTCCACCGGCATGACCGGCTACCAGGAGACGCTCACCGATCCCTCCTACGCGGGACAGATCGTCCTGCAGACCGCGCCGCACATCGGCAACACCGGGATGAACGGCGAAGACCCCGAGTCACGCCGCATCTGGGTCGCCGGCTACATCGTGCGCGACCCCTCGCGCGTGGTCTCCAACTGGCGTGCCGACGAGTCGCTCGACGACGCCCTCGTGCGCGACGGGATCGTCGGCATCGCCGGCATCGACACCCGCGCCGTCACCCGCGTGCTCCGCTCGTCGGGCTCGATGCGCGGCGGCGTGTTCTCCGGCGCGGCCGCGGCCCTCGACCCCGAGGAGCAGCTGCGCATCGTGCGCGAAGCGCCCGAGATGGCCGGCCAGAACCTCTCCGCAGCCGTCTCGGTCAGCGAGGTCGAGGTCACGCCCGCCGCCGCCGACGTGCAGAGGCTGGGCGCCCTGGCCGTGCTCGACCTCGGCGTGAAGCGCGCGACCGTGCTCAACCTCGCCGCCCGCGGGTTCGACGTGCACGTGCTGCCGCAGTCGGCGACGATCGACGAGGTCCGCGCGATCGACCCCGTGGCCGTCTTCTACTCCAACGGTCCGGGCGACCCCGCGGCATCCGACGACCACGTCACGCTCCTGCGCAACGTGCTCGACGACGGCCTGCCCTTCTTCGGCATCTGCTTCGGCAACCAGCTGCTCGGCCGTGCGCTCGGCTTCGGCACGTACAAGCTGCCCTTCGGCCACCGCGGCATCAACCAGCCGGTGCTCGACAAGCAGACCGGGCGCGTGGAGATCACGGCGCACAACCACGGGTTCGCCGTGGACGCTCCGCTGGACGGCGAGACCCTCAGCCCGAACGGCTACGGCCGCGTCGAGGTGAGCCACATCGGCCTCAACGACAACGTCGTGGAGGGCCTGCGCGCCCTCGACATCCCGGCGTTCAGCGTGCAGTACCACCCCGAGGCCGCCGGCGGCCCGCACGACGCCAACTACCTCTTCGACCGCTTCGCCGACATGGTGCGCACCTCTCTGGAGAACAAGAACTGATGCCCAAGCGCGACGACATCACGAGCGTCCTCGTCATCGGCTCCGGCCCGATCGTCATCGGCCAGGCCTGCGAGTTCGACTACTCGGGAACCCAGGCCTGCCGCGTGCTGCGCGAGGAGGGCGTGCGCGTCATCCTCGTCAACTCGAACCCGGCGACGATCATGACCGACCCCGACTTCGCGGACGCGACCTACATCGAGCCGATCACGCCCGCCGTGATCGAGACGATCATCCAGAAGGAGAAGCCCGACGCGATCCTGCCGACCCTGGGCGGCCAGACCGCGCTCAACGCCGCCATGGCGCTGCACGAGCAGGGCATCCTCGACAAGTACGGCGTCGAGCTCATCGGCGCCAAGGTCGACGCCATCCGCAAGGGCGAGGACCGTCAGATCTTCAAGCAGCTCGTGCTGGATGCCGGGGCCGACGTGGCCCGCAGCGTCATCTGCCACACGATGGATGATCTGATCTCCGGCGCCGCCGAGCTCGGCTATCCGCTGGTCGTGCGCCCCTCGTTCACGATGGGCGGCCTGGGCTCCGGCTTCGCCTACGACGAGGAGGACCTGCGCCGCATCGGCGGTGCGGGCCTGCGCGACTCGCCGACCACCGAGGTGCTCCTGGAGGAGTCGATCCTCGGCTGGAAGGAGTACGAGCTCGAGCTCATGCGCGACATGGCCGACAACACGGTCGTCGTCTGCTCCATCGAGAACGTCGACCCGGTCGGCGTGCACACCGGCGACTCGATCACGGTGGCCCCCGCGCTGACCCTGACCGACCGCGAGTACCAGAAGCTCCGCGACATCGGCATCGACATCATCCGCGCAGTCGGCGTGGACACCGGCGGCTGCAACATCCAGTTCGCCGTCGACCCGGCATCCGGGCGCATCATCGTCATCGAGATGAACCCGCGCGTCTCGCGCTCGTCGGCCCTCGCCTCCAAGGCGACGGGCTTCCCGATCGCGAAGCTCGCTGCGAAGCTCGCGATCGGCTACCGCCTCGACGAGGTCCCGAACGACATCACCCAGGCGACGCCGGCGAGCTTCGAGCCGACGCTCGACTACGTCGTCGTCAAGGTGCCGCGCTTCAACTTCGAGAAGTTCCCGAACGCCGACGCGACGCTCACGACCACCATGAAATCGGTCGGTGAGGCGATGGCGATCGGCCGCAACTACACGACGGCGCTGCAGAAGGCGCTGCGCTCGCTCGAGAAGCGCGGATCGAGCTTCCACTGGGGCGAAGAGCCCCGCTCGGTGGAGGAGCTGCTGGAGATCGCGAAGGTCCCCACCGACGGGCGCATCGTGACGCTGCAGCAGGCGATGCGCAAGGGCGCCACGGTCGCGCAGGCGTTCGAGGCCACGAAGATCGACCCGTGGTTCCTGGACCAGATGGCACTGATCAACGAGGTCGCCGCCTTCGTGCAGGCCGCCGCCGAGCTGGATGCCGCGACCCTGCGTCTGGCCAAGGAGCACGGCTTCAGCGATGCGCAGCTCGCGCAGCTGCGGGGCGTGACCGAGGCCGAGATCCGCGGCGTCCGCTACGGCCTCGGCATCCGCCCGGTGTACAAGACGGTCGACACGTGCGCGGGGGAGTTCCCCGCCCTGACGCCGTACCACTACTCCAGCTACGACTACGAGACCGAGGTCACGCCGAGCGATCGCACCAAGGTCGTCATCATCGGGTCAGGCCCGAACCGCATCGGCCAGGGCGTCGAGTTCGACTACTCGTGCGTGCACGCCTCGTTCGCCCTGTCGGACGCCGGCTACGAGACGATCATGGTCAACTGCAACCCGGAGACCGTCTCGACCGACTACGACACGAGCGACCGGCTGTACTTCGAGCCGCTCACGCTCGAAGACGTCCTGGAGGTCCTGCACGCCGAGAGCGCGTCGGGCACGATCCTCGGCGTGGTCTGCCAGCTCGGCGGTCAGACGCCGCTGGGACTCGCGAAGGGCATCGAGGAGGCCGGCTACACGATCCTCGGCACCTCTCCCGCCGCCATCGACATCGCCGAGGAGCGCGAGCTGTTCTCGCAGCTGCTCGACCGCGCCGGACTCGTGGCCCCGCGCCACGACACGGCCGTCGACGAGGCGGGCGCCGTCGCGATCGCCGAGGAGATCGGCTACCCCGTGCTCGTGCGCCCGAGCTTCGTGCTCGGCGGCCGCGGCATGGAGATCGTCTACGACACCGAGAGCCTGCGCGACTACTTCGTGCGCACCGCCGGTGAGGTCGTCATCGAGGAGGGCAAGCCGCTGCTGGTCGACCGCTTCCTCGACGACGCGATCGAGCTCGACGTCGACGCGCTCTACGACGGCCACGAGCTGTACATCGGCGGCGTCATGGAGCACCTCGAGGAGGCCGGCATCCACTCCGGCGACTCGTCGTGCACCCTCCCGCCCATCTCGCTCGGTCGCACCGAGATCGACCGCGTCCGCACCGCCACGCAGGCGATCGCGGAAGGCGTCGGCGTGCGGGGTCTGCTCAACGTGCAGTTCGCCGTGTCGGCGGGCGTGCTCTACGTGATCGAGGCGAACCCGCGCGCCTCGCGCACCGTGCCGTTCGTGTCGAAGGCGCTCGGCATCCCGCTGGCCAAGGCGGCGTCGCGCATCATGGCCGGCTCCACCATCGCCGAGCTCAAGGCGGAGGGCCTGCTGCCCGTCGAGGACGGCTCGCGCGTGCCGCTGGACGCTCCAGTCGCCGTCAAGGAGGCCGTGCTCCCGTTCAAGCGGTTCCGCACCGCCGACGGCCACACCGTCGACTCCGTGCTCGGCCCGGAGATGCGCTCCACCGGCGAGGTCATGGGCATCGACCGCGACTTCCCGACCGCGTTCGCCAAGAGCCAGGCGGCGGCCTACGGCGGCATGCCGACCTCGGGCACGGTGTTCCTGTCGGTGGCCGACGACGACAAGCGCGCCGTGATCCTGCCGGCACACCGCCTGCAGGAGCTCGGCTTCCGCCTCGTCGCGACGTCGGGCACGGCCGAGATCCTCGCGCGCAACGGCATCCGCGTGGACGTCGTGAACAAGTACTCCGACACGCAGGAGTCGGGGGAGCGCAACGTCGTCGACCTCATCAACGCGGGCGAGATCGACATCGTCGTGAACACGCCCTCCGGCGGCATCGCGCGCGCCGACGGGTACGAGATCCGCGCGGCGGCCGTGGCCGCCGACAAGGCGCTGTTCACCACGATGGCCGTCCTCGGCGCCGCGGTCAGCGCGCTGCCGGTGCTGCGGGAAGGCTTCGCCGTGCGCAGCCTCCAGGAGTACGCCGTCGACCGCGCCGAGGCTCTCCAGGCCGCCGAGCAGCGGGCCGCGGTGTGAGCTCGTTCGGCTCGCGACTGCAGAGGGCCGTCGCCACGCGCGGACGCCTGTGCGTCGGCATCGATCCCCATGAGGCGCTCCTGCGGGAGTGGGGGCTCGGTGTCGACGCGCAGGGCGTGCGCGAGTTCGGGCTGCGCACGGTGGATGCCGCGGCATCCACCGTGGGGATCGTCAAGCCGCAGGTGTCGTTCTTCGAGCGGTTCGGAGCCGCCGGGTTCGCCGCCCTCGAAGAGGTCATGGCGGCCGCCCGCGCCGCGGGGCTGATCGTGATCGCCGACGCCAAGCGCGGCGACATCGGCACGACGATGGACGCGTACGCGGCCGCGTGGCTACCGCCCGGGGCGCCGCTGGAGGCGGACGCCCTCACCCTGAGCCCGTACCTCGGCGTCGGCGCGCTCGCCTCGACGCTGGCCTCCGCGCTGACCCACGGGAAGGGCGCCTTCGTCCTCGCCGCGACGAGCAACCCCGAGGCGGCGCAGCTGCAGACGGCGCACGTGGACACCGGCGCCCCGGTCGCCGCCGCCGTCGCCGCCGAGGTGGTCGCCGCCGACTCCTCCACGGGCGACTGGGCCTCGCTCGGCCTCGTGGTGGGCGCGACGGTCGACCTCGCGGACCGCGGCCTGCGACCGTTCGGGCGGACCGTGCCGATCCTCGCCCCCGGCTTCGGAGCCCAGGGCGCCGAGCCCGCCGACCTGACGCGCGTGTTCGGCGGCCTCGCCGACGGCGTGATCGCGAGCGAGAGCCGCAGCATCCTGTCCGCCGGACCCGACCGGCTCGCCGCGCGGATCGCCGAACGCGCCGCCCTGTACCGTGGAGGATCCCATGGCTGACTCCCGCACACCTCCCGAGGTCGACCGTGTCGCGGCATCCCGTCGCGCCGTCGCCGCGCGCCGCGAACGCGCGGCCCTCAAGCACGACGTCGCGATGCGGGTCATCACGCCGCAGGAGCTGTTGCAGCGCGCGCTCGACGCGCCGGAGAGCCCCGCCGGCGCGATGCGGATCACCGAGTTCCTGACGGCGCTGCCGGCCATCGGCGAGGGCAAGCGCGACCGCATCCTCGCGGACCTCGAGATCGCCCCCGTCAAGCGGCTCGGCGGCCTCGGCGCCCGCCAACGCGTCGCGCTGAAGGAGTGGCTCGACACCCGGTTCCCGCCGCTGCAGCCCCGCGGCGGCCGCAGCCGGCTGATCGTGCTCGCGGGCCCCACCGCCGTCGGCAAGGGCACCGTCGCCGCCCACATCAAGGAGCACCACCCCGAGATCCTGCTGTCCGTCTCGGCCACCACCCGTGCGCCGCGACCGGGCGAGGTCGACGGTGAGCACTACTTCTTCGTCGACGACGCCGGCTTCGACCGGCTCATCGCCGACGGCGCCCTGCTGGAGCACGCCACGGTGCACAACGCGTTCCGCTACGGGACACCGCGCGGGCCGATCGACGAGGCGCTGGCCGCGGGCCGTACGGTGCTGCTGGAGATCGACCTCCAGGGCGCGCGCCAGGTGCGCGCCGCCGCGCCCGACGCGACGCTGGTGTTCCTCACCCCACCCAGCTGGGACGAGCTCGTCAACCGCCTCGTGGGGCGCGGGACCGAGGGAGCCGAGGAGCGGACCCGACGCCTCAAGACGGCCAAGGTGGAACTCGCCGCCCAGGGCGAGTTCGACTACCGCGTCGTCAACGACGACGTCGCCCGCGCCGCCGCCGAGATCGCGGCCCTCGCCCGCTGAGCGCCGCTTCATCCGTCCCGCGAGGTCGGATCGCACCCGCAGAAGCGACGTCGCGGGACGGATGAAAGCGATCGCCGAGTCCGCGCTGATAGAATGAACGGATGCCGCGGCATCCTGCGGCCACGAGTTCTCCCGCGTGGGCGTGTCCCCGCGAGTTTTCCCACCGCCATTCGATCCTGGAGGTTCATCATGGCCGGACGTGACAAGGGCATCATCGACCCGCCCATCGACGCACTGCTCGACAAGGTCGACTCCAAGTACCAGCTCGTGATCTACGCGGCCAAGCGCGCGCGCCAGATCAACGACTACTACTCCGACCTGCACGAGGGGAACCTCTTCGACAACGTCGGTCCGCTCGTCGACTCGAGCGTCGAGGACAAGCCCCTCACGATCGCGCTGCACGAGATCCACGAGGACAAGCTGCGCCTGCGCGCGGCCGAGTGATCCTCCGCTGACTTCATGACGCCGTATGGCGTCGGCATGCCCGTGATCCCCGCTACGACGACGTCGTGTCGGAGATCGCGGGCATGATTGTCGAGTACCCGTTGTCGTCTGGAGCACCGATGAGCGCGCTGCGTCTGTTCACGTCCGAATCCGTCACCGAGGGGCACCCGGACAAGATCTGCGACCAGATCTCCGACTCGATCCTCGACGCCCTGCTGACGGTCGACCCGGGCAGCCGTGTCGCGGTGGAGACCCTCGTGACCACGGGCCTCGTGCACGTGGCGGGCGAGGTCCGCACCGACGGGTACGTCGACATCCCCGGCATCGTCCGCCGGGTCGTGAACCGCATCGGCTACACCTCGAGCGAGACCGGCTTCGACGGCGATTCCTGCGGCGTCACGGTGTCGATCGGCGAGCAGTCCGGCGACATCGCCGCCGGCGTCGACAACGCGATCGAGCACCGCGAGGGCGGTTCGGTCGACCCCGTCGACGCGCTCGGCGCGGGCGACCAGGGCATCATGTTCGGCTACGCGACGAACGAGACACCGCAGCTCATGCCGATGGCGATCTGGACCGCCCACCGGCTGGCCGAGCGTCTCACGGATGCCCGCCGCTCCGGCGCGCTCGGGTTCCTGCGTCCCGACGGCAAGACCCAGGTGACCCTCGGCTACGACGGTCCGGTGCCGCGCACCGTCGACACCGTCGTGCTCTCCACCCAGCACAACCCCGACATCTCGCTGCCCGCCCTGCGCGCCGCGGTGCAGGCCGAGGTCATCGACCCCATCCTCGCCACCACCGGCCTCGACGTGTCGAACGTCCGCTACGTCATCAACCCCGCGGGCCCGTTCGTCACCGGCGGCCCGAAGGGCGACGCCGGTCTCACCGGCCGCAAGATCATCATCGACACCTACGGCGGCGCGTCCCGCCACGGCGGCGGCGCGTTCAGCGGCAAGGACCCGTCCAAGGTCGACCGCTCCGCCGCCTACGCGATGCGGTGGGTCGCCAAGAACGCCGTCGCGGCCGGTCTCGCCGACCGCCTCGAGGTGCAGGTCGCGTACGCGATCGGTCGCGCGGAGCCCGTCGGGCTCTACGTCGAGACGTTCGGCACCGCGCACGTGTCCGACGAGAAGATCACCCGGGCGATCCGAGAGGTGTTCGACCTGCGTCCGAAGGCGATCATCGACGACCTCGACCTGCTGCGGCCCATCTACGCGCAGACGGCCGCCTACGGCCACTTCGGCCGGGAGCTTCCCGAGTTCACCTGGGAGCGCACCGACCGCGTCGAGGAGCTGCGCGCCGCCACGGGTCTCTGACCGACGCCGTGATCGTCGTCGCCCGGGTCCTCATCGACTCGCCCCTGCCGCAGCTGGACCGGCTCTTCGACTACGAGGTCCCGGCATCGCTCGTCGCCGACGCCGTGCCGGGAGTCCGGGTGCGCGTGCCGCTGCGGACGGCGGGGCGCGTCGTGGACGGCTACCTCGTCGACGTGCACACGGCGGAGGCGCCCGAGCGGCCGCTCTCCGAGCTCGACGCGGTCGTCTCGTCGGTGCCCGTGCTGACCCCGGCGCTGTACGCGCTCGCCCGACGCGCGGCCGACCGCGCCGCCGGCTCGGCGAGCGACATCCTGAGGCTGGTGATCCCGAAGCGGATGGTGCGCGCGGAGAAGGCGTGGCTCGCCGCCGGCGATGCGGACGCCTCCGCCGCCGAGGTGTCGACGGATGCCGCGGCCTGGGCCGACGGCGTGCTCGCGGCCTATCCGGGGCTGTCCGAGGCCGTCGCGGCGGGGGAGCGGCTCGCCCTCGACGCGCCGCCGCGCCCCGCGCCCGATCGCCCGGTCGGCGCGTGGGCCGACCTGGTCGCCGCGATCGCCGTGCGCACGCTGGCGGACGGGCGCAGCACCGTGCTGGTGGTGCCCGATCACCGCGACCAGGACCAGCTCCTGACCGCGCTCGCGGGGCGCGCACCCGACGACGCCGTGGTGCGCGACGACGCGCGCCGCTCCGGCCCCGAGCGCTACGCCACCTACCTGCGGCTGCTGACGCCGTCGCCGTGCATCGTGGTCGGCAACCGGTCGACGGTCTACGCCCCCGCGCACGACACGGCCTGCGTCGTCGTGTGGGACGACGGCGACCCCCTGCTGGCCGAGCCGCTCAGTCCCGGCGTCCACGCGCGCGACGCGGCCCTCCTCCGCCAGGAGTTGGAGGGCTCGGCGCTCGTGTTCGCCGGTCACACGCGCACGACCGATGTGGAGCGGCTGGTGCAGCTCGGCTGGGTGCGCGACCTGCCGGCGGGCCGCCGGCCGAGCCCGACCGTCGTGCTGTCGGCCACACGCGAGGGCGAGTCGCGGGGAGCCCGCGTGCCGTCGAGCGCGTTCGCCGCCGCCCGCGACGCCCTGCACGAGGGACCGGTCCTCGTGCAGGTCGCCCGCCCGGGCTACTCGCCGGTGCTGGTGTGCGCCGACTGCCGCACGCCCGCCCGCTGCCGCCATTGCACGGGCCCGCTGCGGGCGCGCCGCCCCGGAGCGACCCCCGACTGCGGATGGTGCGGCCGTTCCGCCCCCGCCTGGACGTGCGCGAACTGCGGCTCGGTGAAGCTGCGCATGGCGTCGTCGGGCAGCGAGCGCACGGCGGACGAGCTCGGACGCGCCTTCCCCCACACCCGCGTCATCGTCGCCGACGGCGCGCATCCCGTGACCCACGTCGACGAGCGGCCGGCGCTCGTCATCGCGACCCGCGGCGCCGAGCCGTTCGCGCGCGGCGGCTACCGGGCGGTGATCCTGCTCGACGGCGACCGGATGCTGCTGGCCGAGCAGCTGCGCATCGGGGAGTCCGCGCTGCGCTGGTGGTCGAACGCGGCCGCGCTCGCGGCCCCGACGGCCCCCGTGCACCTCGTGGGTGTCGCGGGACCGGTCGCACGCGCCCTCGCGACCTGGACGCAGCCGGCCTACGCGCGCGCGGAGCTCGCCGACCGCGCGCCGCTCGCGATGCCGCCGGTGATCCGCGTCGCGGCGGTCGAGGGCACCGTGACCGCCGTCGAGGGGGCGCTCAGCGCGGTCCGCGAGGCCGTTCCCACGCTCGCCGCCCCCGCGGGCGCGATCCTGGGTCCCGTCCCCGTCGAGGAGGGGGTGGTCCGCGCCCTCGTGCGCTTCGACTACGCCCACGGCAAGGCTGTCGCCGAGACGCTGCGCGCGGCCGTCGTCGCCGAGGCCCTGCGGGGGCGTCGCGCCGCCCGTCGCGGACCGGCGCGCGGGGCGAACAGCGGCGCGCGCACTACACTGCGGGTGCGGCTCGACGTCCCCGAACTCGATCTCTGATCCGGCGGGCTCGCCGCCGTGATCGTCGTCATCAACCGAGGTACCCCATGCGCATCGTCTTCGCCGGCACACCGGCGCCCGCCGTCCCGTCCCTGCGGGCGGTCGCGGCATCCGCTCACGATCTCGTCGGGGTCGTCACCCGCAGCGACGCGCCCCTCGGTCGCAAGCGGGTGCTGACGCCGTCCGCGGTGGCGGCGGCGGCAGCGGACCTGGGGGTGCCGATCGTCAAGGCCGACCGCCTCGACGCCGCGGCGAGCGCCGCGATCGACGCCCTCGCGCCCGATCTCGGCGTCATCGTGGCCTACGGCGGCCTCGTGCGGGAACCGCTGCTGTCGATGCCGAAGCACGGGTGGATCAACCTGCACTTCTCCCTCCTGCCGCGCTGGCGGGGCGCAGCCCCGGTGCAGCACGCGCTCATCGCGGGGGACCGGACCACGGGGGCGAGCGTGTTCCAGCTCGTCGCCGCCCTGGATGCGGGTGATGTCTTCGCAGAGGTGCGCTACGACGTCCCCCGCGGCGCGACCGCGGGGGAGGTGCTCACCGAGCTGGCCGACGCCGGCGCCGAGCTGCTCGTGCGCGTCGTCGACGAGATCGCGGCGGGAACCGCGCGCGCGACGCCGCAGACGGGGACGGCCACGCTCGCTCCGAAGCTGTCCATCGCCGATGGCGCCCTCGACCTCACGGCTCCCGCCGACGTCGTGCTGGACCGTTTCCGCGGCACGACGCCCGAGCCCGGGGCGCACGTGAGCTTCGACGGCGCGCGGCTGAAGATCCTCGCGGCGCACCGCGGGCCGGATGCGGGGCTGGAGCCGGGCGTGGTGAGCGCCTCGGGCCGCGACATCCTGCTCGGTGCCGGCGGCGGCACCAGCGTGGTCCTGAAGACCGTCCAGCCGGCCGGCAAGAGCGCGATGGCGGCGGGGGACTGGTGGCGCGGCGTGCGGGTCGACGACCCGCGCATCGAGCTGCCGTCGTCGGGGGAGGCGGCCTCGTGAGCGGGTCGCCGCGCTGGGTGGCCTACGACGTACTGCGCGCCGTGCACGACTCCGACGCGTACGCCAACCTCCTGCTGCCGCGTGCGATCACGCGGGCCGGGCTCACCGGCCCCGACGCCGGACTGGCCACCGAGCTGACCTACGGCACGCTGCGCCGCGAGGGCACCTACGACGCGATCATCGCGGATGCCGCACGTCGCCCGGTCGCCGACATCGACCCCGCCGTGCGCGACGCCCTGCTGCTGGGGGTCCATCAGCTGCTGGCGATGCGCACGCCCGCGCACGCGGCCGTCAACGAGACCGTCCGCCAGGTGCGCAAAGCCGTCGGCGCGTCGGCGGCGGGCTTCGCGAACGCGGTGCTGCGTCGCGTCAGCGAGCGGACGCCGGACGAGTGGGACGAGCGTCTCGCGGCGGGGGCGCGGTCGGACGACGAGCGGCTCGCCCTCCGCTACGCGCATCCGGTGTGGGTGATCCGCGCCTTCCGCCGCGCCCTGGCCGCGGAAGGCCGCGCCGACGAGCTCGAGGCGCTCCTCGCCGCCGACAATGCGGCGCCGGTGGTCACCCTCGCCGCTCTCCCCGGACTGGCGCACCGGCCCGCCGACGCCGCGCCGACGCCGTACTCGCCGCTCGGGTTCCGCTCCGCCGGGGGCGATCCCGGTGCGCTGGTCGCGGCATCCGGGGGCCTGGTCCGCGTGCAGGACGAAGGATCCCAGCTGGCGGCGCTCACCCTCTCCCGCGCCCTCCCGGTGGCACCCGGCGAGCGCTGGCTGGACCTCTGTGCCGCGCCGGGGGGCAAGACGGCGGTGCTCGCGGCGGAGGCGCTCGCCCACGGCGCGGAGCTGGAGGCGAACGAGCTGTCGCCGGCTCGCGCGCCGCTCGTGCGCGACTCGGTCGCGTCGGTACCGCTGGAGGTTCCGGTGTCGGAGGAGGACGGTCGCACACGGGCCGCCCGCGGGCGCTACGACCGCATCCTCGTCGATGCCCCCTGCACCGGCCTGGGCGCCCTGCGCCGTCGTCCCGAGGCGCGCTGGCGCAAGCAGCCCGCCGACGTCCCCGAGCTCGCCGCGCTCCAGACCGAACTGCTCGATGCCGCGATCGGGGCACTGCGCCCGGGCGGCATCGTCGCCTACGTCACGTGCTCGCCACACCTGGCCGAGACCGCCGCAGTCGTCGCCGACGCCCTGCGCACCCACGGCGACACCATCGAGGAGATCGATGCGCGTGCGGTCGTCGCGGGGATCTCCGACGCACCGATCGATCTCGCCGCACCCGCGGACGGGTCCGGGCGCGCGCAGCTGTGGCCGCACCGTCACGGCACCGATGCCATGTCCATCTCGCTGCTGCGCAAGCGCTGAGCGGCCCCGCGGGCCCGTCGGCGGCGGCTAGGGTGGTGCCGTGACCGGCGACATCCGCATCAACCCCAGCATCCTGGCCGCCGACTTCGTGAACATGCAGTCCGAGCTGGCCCGCATCGGGACCGCCGACTTCGTCCACGTCGACGTGATGGACAACCACTTCGTGCCGAACCTGACGTTCGGGCCGCAGATGGTCGAGCGCATCCAGGCGACGAGCCCGGTGCCGCTGGACGTGCACCTCATGATCTCGGACGTCGACCGCTGGGCTCCCGGCTATGCCGAGCTGGGTGCGGCATCGGTCACCTTCCACCTCGAGGCCGCGACCGATCCCGTGGCCCTCGCGCGCCGCCTGCGCGCGATCGGTGCCCGCGCCGGCGTGGCGGTGAAGCCCGCGACGGCGGTCGAGGGGCTCTTCGACGTGCTCGACGAGTTCGACCAGATCCTCGTCATGACCGTGGAGCCCGGCTTCGGCGGACAGTCGTTCATGGCCGACCAGATGCCCAAGCTGGCGCGACTGCACGACGAGGCCCGCCGGCGCGGCTCGCAGGTGTGGCTGCAGGTCGACGGGGGCATCTCGGAGGCGACGATCGCCCAGGCCGCCGAGGCCGGCGCCGACACGTTCGTCGCCGGCTCGGCCGTCTTCGGCGCGGGGGAGCCGGACCGCGCGATCGCCGCCCTGCGTCGCCTCGCCGCCGATCACCACCGGCACTGACCCGCCCGCCGGCCGCCCGGACGGCGCTCGCCCCCGGCGCGGACCGGTAGCCTGTCAGGGTGAAGACGTTCGACGCCCTGTTCGCGGAGCTGACGACGACCGCCGAGACCCGTCCCGAGGGTTCCGGCACGGTCGCGCAGCTCGACCGCGGCGTGCACGCCATCGGGAAGAAGATCGTCGAAGAGGCCGCCGAGGTGTGGATGGCCGCGGAGTACCAGTCCGACGACGAGACGGCCGAGGAGATCTCCCAGCTGCTGTACCACCTGCAGGTGCTCATGCTGGCCAAGGGCCTCACCCTCGACGACGTGTACCGACATCTCTGAGCGCGCTCCCGCCTCTGCTCGTCCCGCTACCGAAAGCCCTTCACCCATGCTGCGCATCGCCGTGCCGAACAAGGGGTCGCTCGCCGACACCGCCGCCGAGATGCTCGCGGAGGCCGGATACACCGGCCGTCGCGACCCCAAGGATCTCCATGTCATCGACCCGATCAACGAGGTCGAGTTCTTCTACCTGCGTCCGAAGGACATCGCGACCTACGTCGGCTCCGGCGCCCTCGATGTCGGCATCACCGGCCGCGACCTGCTCCTCGACGCCCGGATGCCGGGGGCACGTGAGATCGAGCAGCTCGGCTTCGGCGGCTCGACGTTCCGCTTCGCCGGCCCTCCCGGACGCTTCACCGCGGTGACCGACCTCGAGGGCCTGCGGGTCGCGACGGCCTACCCGGGCCTCGTCGACGGCTTCCTCGACGAGCAGGGCGTCGCCGTCGACCTCGTGCCGCTGGACGGTGCGGTCGAGTCGGCGGTGCAGCTCGGCGTGGCGGATGCCGTCGCGGACGTGGTCTCCACCGGCACGACACTGAAGCAGGCGGGCCTGGAGATCTTCGGACCGGTGCTCCTGCAGTCGGAGGCCGTGCTCATCGGGGCTCCCACCGAGGCCGAGGGCACCGAGACCCTGCTGCGGCGCCTGCGCGGCGTCATGGTCGCGCGTCGCTACGTGCTCATCGACTACGACCTGCCGGCGTCGCTGGTCGACGACGCGGTGGCGATCGCACCCGGCATCGAGTCGCCCACCATCTCGCCGCTGCGCGACCCGGAGTGGGTGGCGGTGCGCGTGATGAGCCCGCGCACGACGGTCAATCAGGTCATGGACGCGCTCTACGCCATCGGCGCCCGCGCCATCCTGGTGACGCCGATCCACAACGCGAGGCTCTGACATGTCGCTCGCACGACGGGTGATCCCGTGCCTCGACGTGGCCGCCGGCCGCGTCGTGAAGGGCGTGAACTTCGAGAACCTGCGCGACATGGGCGACCCGGTCGAGCTGGCCGCGCTCTACTTCGCCCAGGGCGCCGACGAGCTGACGTTCCTCGACGTGACCGCGACGGTGGACGACCGGGCGACGACGTACGACGTCGTGCGGCGCACGGCCGAAGAGGTCTTCATCCCGCTCACCGTGGGCGGGGGCGTGCGCAGCGCCGACGACGTCGCGCGACTGCTCGCCGTCGGTGCCGACAAGGTCGGCGTGAACTCCGCGGCCATCGCGCGCCCCGACCTCGTCGGCGAGATCGCCGACCGCTTCGGCGCCCAGGTGCTCGTGCTCTCGCTCGATGTGAAGCGCGCACCCGGCACCCGCTCCGGGTTCGTCGTGACGACCCACGGCGGACGCACGGCCACGAGCCTCGACGCCCTCGACTGGGCCCGTGAGGCCATCGACCGCGGCGCCGGCGAGCTGCTCGTCAACTCGATCGACGCCGACGGCACCAAGGACGGCTTCGACCTCGAGCTGGTCGGGCTCATGCGCGAGCTGTCGTCGGTGCCGGTGATCGCCTCCGGCGGCGCCGGCAGCGTCGACCACTTCGCCCCGGCCGTGCACGCCGGAGCCGATGCCGTGCTCGCGGCATCCGTGTTCCACTCCGGCCAGCTGACGATCGGCGAGGTCAAGGACGCGCTGAGCGCGGACGGCATCGAGGTGCGCCGATGACCGCCGTCGACGACCCCCGCATCGGCCGCGTCGCCTTCAACGACGACGGGCTCGTCCCGGCGATCATCCAGCAGCACGACACCGGCGAGGTGCTCATGCTCGGGTGGATGGATGCCGAGGCGCTGCGCCGCACGCTGACGGAGGGCCGCGTGACGTTCTGGTCGCGGTCCCGCCAGGAGTACTGGCGCAAGGGCGACACCTCCGGACACGCGCAGTACGTCCGCGGCGCGCGGCTGGACTGCGACGGCGACACCCTGCTGATCGCCGTCGAGCAGATCGGCGCGGCCTGCCACACCGGTGACCACACCTGTTTCGACGCCGACGACCTGTCGCCCGTCGTCGCCTGGGCGCCCCTCGATTCCGGCGGCGACGCGTCGTGACGGCACGTGCGCGCAGCTTTGCGGTGCTGGCGATCATCGCCGGCGGAGCGCTGGCGATCATCTCGTCGACCCAGACCTGGCTCGACGTGACCCTCGACGCGGGCGCGACCGCGGCCCTGCAGGTGGCGGGGGCGAAGGCGTTCACGATGCTGGCACCGCTGAGTCTGGCGGCCCTCGCGCTGGGACTCGCGTTGACGGTGGTGGGCCGCGCGCTGCGGTATGCGTTCGGCGCGCTCGCCCTCCTCATCGGCGGCACGCTGACCGTCGCCGCCGCCCGCATCGCGATCGAGCAGCCGCTGGATGCGGTCGCCGCCGCGGTCACGACGTCGACGGGCCTGTCGGGTACGGCCGCGATCGCCGGCCTCGTGACGTCCGTCACCGCCACGCCGTGGCCCTGGCTGACCGTCGTGGCGGGGGTGCTCATCGTGGCCGGGGGCGCGCTGACGATCGCGACGGCGCACCTCTGGCGCCGCAGCGGCCGGCGCTACCGCACCGACGGCGGGACCGGCGCGGGAGCCGCCGCGCCGTCCGCGGCGGCGGCGTCCCGCCCCTACGACGCGATCGACTCCTGGGACGACCTGTCGCACGGCGACGATCCCACCGCCCGCTAGACTGGCGGAGAACCCCCGAATCACTCCGAGGAGCATCATGAGCAACAGCATCGACGACCCCGGCCACGGACACTCGCCCGCCGCCTGGACGGCTGTGGTCATCATGCTGCTCGCCGTGACGCTCGGCACGGTCTTCTACTGGTTCGACATGCCGATCCTGGTCTGGGCTTCGGTGGGCCTGCTCATCGTCGGCGCACTCGTCGGGTGGGGCATGGCGAAGGCCGGCTACGGCGCCAAGGGCCCGAAGTACGCCCCGAAGCAGCACTGACATGCTCGATGGCCTGACGGCCGGTGCGGTGGAAGATGCCCGGTCGCGGGAGGACGCACGTCCTCTTCGCGATGTCGAGCGTGACGCCCTCGCACAGGCCCCAGCGCTCGACGCCCTCGCCGCCCTCGCCCCCGCCGACCGGGTGAAGATCATCGCCGAGGTCAAACGCGCGAGCCCGTCCCGCGGCGATCTCGCGGCGATCCCCGATCCCGCCCTCCAGGCCGCGCTGTACGAGGAGGGCGGAGCCTCGGCGATCTCCGTGCTGACCGAGGCGCGCAGATTCAAGGGCTCCCTCGCCGACCTCGAGGCGGTGAAGGGACGCGTCAACGTGCCCGTCCTGCGCAAGGACTTCATCGCGACGCCCTACCAGGTGCTGGAGGCACGTGCGTCCGGCGCCGACTTGGTGCTGCTGATCGTCGCCGCCCTCGAGCAGCCGCTGCTGAGCCGACTGCACGAGCTGGTGCTCCAGCTCGGCATGACGCCGCTCGTCGAGACGCATTCCCGCGAGGAGCTGGAGCGCGCCGCCGACCTGGGCGCGAAGCTCATCGGCGTGAACGCCCGCAACCTGTCCACCTTCGAGCTGGACCGCGACCTGTTCGGCTCGCTCGCCGAGCACTTCCCGGCGGATGCCGTGAAGATCGCCGAGTCCGCGGTGCTCGCCCCGGCCGACGTCGCGCACTACCGCGCCGGCGGCGCCGACGTCGTCCTGGTGGGGGAGGCGCTCGTCACGAACGACCCCGTCACCACCCTGCATGCCTTCCTGGAGGCCGGATCATGAGCCTGCGTGACCAGCACGGACCGTTCTTCGGCGACTTCGGCGGTCGATTCATGCCCGAATCGCTCATCGCCGCGATCGACGAGCTGACCGCGGAGTACGAGTCGGCCAAGGCCGACCCCGCGTTCCAGGCGGAGTTCGAGAGCCTGCTGCACTCGTACGCGGGGCGCCCGTCGGCGCTGACCGAGGTGCCCCGTTTCGCCGAGCACGCGGGCGGCGCCCGGATCTTCCTCAAGCGCGAGGATCTCAACCACACCGGCTCGCACAAGATCAACAACGTCATCGGGCAGGCTCTGCTCACGAAGCGGCTCGGCAAGAAGCGCGTCATCGCCGAGACCGGCGCCGGCCAGCACGGTGTCGCGACCGCGACGGCCGCTGCGCTGTTCGGCTTCGAGTGCACGGTGTACATGGGCGAGGTCGACACCGAGCGCCAGGCACTGAACGTGGCCCGCATGCGTCTTCTCGGCGCCGAGGTCATCCCCGTCACGACCGGGTCGCGCACGCTCAAGGACGCGATCAACGAGGCGTACCGCGACTGGGTGGCATCGGTCGAGACGACCAACTACATCTTCGGCACCGCGGCGGGGCCCCACCCGTTCCCGGCCATGGTGCGGGACTTCCAGAAGATCATCTCCGAGGAGGCGCGCGCCCAGCTCCTCGACGAGACCGGGCGCCTGCCCGACGCCGTCGTCGCGTGCGTCGGCGGCGGCTCGAACGCGATCGGCATGTTCGACGCGTTCCTCGACGACGAGAAGGTGAAGCTGTACGGCGTGGAGGCGGCCGGCGACGGCGTCGACACACCGAAGCACGCGGCATCCATCGAGCGCGGACGGCCCGGTGTGCTCCACGGCGCGAAGACCTACGTGCTGCAGGACGAGGACGGCCAGACCGTCGAGTCGCACTCGATCTCGGCGGGCCTGGACTATCCGGGTGTCGGGCCGGAGCACGCGTGGCTCGCCGACATCGGCCGCGCCGAGTACATCCCCGCCACGGATGCCGAGGCCATGGACGCCTTGCGCCTGCTCTCGCGCACCGAGGGCATCATCCCGGCGATCGAGTCCGCCCACGCCCTCGCGGGCGCGTTGCGCCTGGGCCGCGAGCTGGGCCCGGACGCCATCATCGCCGTCAGCCTCTCCGGCCGCGGCGACAAGGACATGGACACCGCCGCCCGCTGGTTCGGGCTCTACGACGAGGGGGCCGCGCAGTGACCTCGCGCGTGGCCGCGGCGATCGACGCCGCGAAGGCCGAAGGGCGGGGGGCGTTCGTCGGTTACCTGCCGCTCGGGTTCCCCGACCTCCAGACGAGCATCGACGCCGCCGTCGCCCTGGCCGACAACGGCGCCGACATCCTCGAGCTGGGGCCGCCCTACTCCGACCCCGTGATGGACGGGCTCATCATCCAGGAGGCCACGCAGGCGGCCCTCGCCGGCGGTTTCCGGCTGCGGGACACCTTCACGGCCGTCCGCGCCATCGCCGCGCGCGTCGACGTGCCCATCCTCGTGATGACCTACTGGAACCCGGTGCTGCAGTACGGCGTGGACCGGTTCGCCGACGAGCTCGTCGCGGCGGGGGGAGCGGGCCTGATCACGCCCGACATCACCCCCGACGCCGCACCCGACTGGATCGCCGCCTCGGAGCGCACCGGATTGGACCGCGTCTTCCTCGCCGCACCGACCTCGACCGACGAGCGGTTGCGGATGATCGCAGAGGCCTCCACCGGCTTCGTCTACACCGTCTCCACGATGGGCATCACGGGGGAGCGCGCAGAACTGGATGCCGCCGCCCGCACCCTCGTGGCCCGCCTCCGCGGTTTCGGCGTCGAGCACGCCTGCGTCGGAATCGGCATCTCGACCGCCGAACAGGTCGCCGGAGTGCTGGAGTACGCCGACGGCGCCATCGTCGGGACGGCTCTGGTCCGTGCCCTCCGCGACGGCGGCGTGGCGGCCCTCGCCGCCGAGACCCGCGCGCTCACGGGCGGCACCGGCTCCTGAGCCGTCCGCGGCGACACGTGACGATCCCGGCGGCGAAGTAGACTGCCCCTCGTGCTTTCCTCCGCCTCCGTCGTCGCCAGCATCCCGAGCCCGTCGATCAGCTCCTTCCAGATCGGCCCGCTGACGATCCACTTCTACGCCCTGTGCATCCTCGCGGGGATCGTCGTCGCGGCGTTCATGACCAACCACCGACTGACCAAGCGCGGAGCCGAGGCCTGGGTCGTCATCGACATCTGCCTGCTGGCGGTGCCGCTGGCGATCGTCGGGGCGCGCGCCTTCCACGTCGTCACCCACTGGGGCTTCTACTTCGAGCAGGGCCGCGACTGGTGGAACCCCTTCGTCCGCGACGCGATCTGGAACGTCTGGGACGGGGGCATCGCCATCTTCGGCGCCCTCATCGGCGGCGCCATCGGTGCGTGGCTGGGCTGCAAGTGGACCGGCATCCGCTTCTGGACCTTCGCCGATGCCCTGGCCCCGGGGCTGCTGCTCGCGCAGGCGATGGGACGCTTCGGCAACTGGTTCAACCAGGAGCTGTACGGCCTGCCCACCGACCTCCCGTGGGGCCTGCAGATCGACTACCCGAACGCGGCCTGGCCGGTCGGCCTGCCCGCGGGCACGCTGTTCCACCCGACGTTCCTCTACGAGGTCATCTGGAACACGATGGGTGTCTTCGTCCTCCTGTGGGCCGGCCACCGCTTCCGGCTGCAGTGGGGCCGTCTGTTCGCGATCTACCTCGTCTGGTACAGCGCCGGTCGCATCGTCTGGGAGAGCATCCGCATCGACCCGAGCGAGGTGTTCTTCGGCCTGCGCACCAACGTGTGGGCGGCCATCTTCGGGGTCATCGTGGGTCTGGCCATCTTCGTGGTGCAGACGCGTCGTCACCCCGGCTTCGAGCCGTCGCCGTACATGCGCGGCCGCGAGCGGGGCGGGGCTGTACAATCGCAGAACACCGATGAATTCGTGGACGTCAGCGCACCCCCGACGCCCGGCTCCATCGCGGACGCAGCCACAAGCACCGTCGCATCGAAGTAGCACCGCAGTCACCTCCCCGGTGCCCGCCACGCTTCGATTTCTCCTCCGCTGAACACACCTCCGCTGAATGCCCAGGGCCGACGTCGTCCCCGATCAGTTTGACCATGAGGACGGTTGCCATGGCTTCGAGCCCCCGTCGTGAAGAGACCCACGAACAGCCCGTGATGCGCCCCGCATCCGGCTTCCCCGCCAAGCAGGGGATGTACAACCCGGCCTTCGAGAAGGATGCCTGCGGCCTGGCGATGGTCGCCACGCTCCGCGGCGAGCCGGGCCACGACATCGTCGAGCTGGCGCTGACGGCGCTGCGCAACCTCGAGCACCGCGGCGCGATCGGCTCCGACGCCGGCACGGGCGACGGCGCCGGCATCCTCACGCAGATGCCCGACGCGTTCCTGCGCGCCGTCGTCGACTTCGACCTGCCGCCGGTGGGGGAGTACGCCGCCGGCATGGCGTTCCTCCCGCTCGATGAGGCGGCCCGCGCCGACATCAAGGCGGGCGTCGAGCGCATCGCCGAGACCGAGGGCCTGACGGTGCTCGGCTGGCGCGACGTCCCGACCGAGCAGGAGCACCTCGGCAAGCTGGCCTACGAGGCCCGTCCCCACTTCGAGCAGCTCTTCGTGTCGCGCCCCGCCGTGGGCGACGCCCCCGCGCTCAGCGGGATCGAGCTCGACCGGCGCGTCTACCGCCTGCGCAAGCGGGCCCGTCGCGAGCACGACGCCTACTTCGTGTCGCTCAGCGCGCGCACGCTCGGCTACAAGGGCATGGTCACGACGCTCCAGCTCGAGCCCTTCTACCCCGACCTGCAGGACGAGCGCTTCCAGAGCGAGCTGGCGGTCGTGCACTCGCGCTACTCGACCAACACGTTCCCGTCGTGGCCCCTCGCGCAGCCGCTGCGCATGCTGGCCCACAACGGCGAGATCAACACCGTCGGCGCCAACCGCAACTGGATGCGCGCACGTCAGTCGCAGCTCGAGTCCGAGCTGATCGGCGACATCCGCCCGCTGCTTCCGATCTGCACCGAGGGCGCGAGCGACTCGGCATCCTTCGACGAGGTGCTCGAACTGCTCACCCTGACGGGACGCAGCCTGCCGCACGCGATCATGATGATGGTGCCGGAGGCCTACGAGAAGCAGGCCGACATCGCGCCGGATCTGCGTGCGTTCTACGAGTACCACTCCATGCAGATGGAGCCGTGGGACGGCCCGGCCGCGCTCATCTTCACCGACGGCACGCTCGTCGGCGCGACGCTCGACCGCAACGGCCTGCGCCCCGGCCGCTGGACCGAGACGACCGACGGACTGGTCGTCATCGGCAGCGAGACCGGTGTGCTCGACTTCGCCCCCGAGCGCATCAAGCGCCGCGGACGCCTGCGCCCGGGCCGCATGTTCGTCGTGGACACCGCGCAGGGTCGCATCATCGAGGACGACGAGGTGAAGGCCGAGCTGGCGGCTCTGCAGCCGTGGCAGGAGTGGCTGGACGCCGGCCGCGTGCGCCTGAAGGAACTGCCGGAGCGGGAGCACATCGTGCATCCGATCGCCTCCATCACACGCCGCCAGCGCACCTTCGGCTACACGGAGGAGGAGGTCCGCATCCTCCTGACCCCGATGGGCCAGAACGGTGCGGAGCCGCTGGGCGCCATGGGCTCGGACACCCCGATCGCCGTGCTCAGCAAGCGGCCTCGTCTGCTGTTCGACTACTTCGTGCAGCAGTTCGCGCAGGTCACCAACCCGCCGCTGGACTCGATCCGCGAAGAGGTCGTCACCTCGCTCGCCCTGGGCCTGGGCCCCGAGCGCAACCTCCTCGAGTGGGGTCCCGAGCACACGCGGACGATCACGCTCGACTTCCCGGTGATCGACAACGACGAGCTGGCGAAGCTCCAGAACATCGACAAGGCCCTGCCCGGACGGCGCTCCGTGACGATCCGCGGCCTCTACCACCTCGAGCACGGCGAGGACGCCCTCGAGCGTCGCCTCGACGAGATCTCCGCCGAAGTGGATGCCGCGATCGCCGACGGTGCCGAGTTCATCATCCTGAGCGACCGCGACTCGAACAAGGACCTCGTGCCGATCCCGTCGCTGCTCATGCTGTCGGCCGTGCACCACCACCTCATCCGCAAGGAGAACCGGATGAAGGTCGGCCTCGTCGTGGAGGCCGGCGACGTCCGCGAGGTGCACCACGTCGCGACCCTCATCGGCTACGGCGCCTCGGCGGTGAACCCCTACCTCGCGATGGAGACGGTCGAGTATCTCGTCCGCGCCGGCTTCATCACCGGCATCACGCCCGAGAAGGCCGTCAAGAACCTCATCTACGCGCTCGGCAAGGGCGTGCTGAAGATCATGTCGAAGATGGGCATCTCGACCGTCTCGTCCTACGCGGGCTCGCAGGTCTTCGAGGCCGTCGGCCTGTCGGAGGAGCTCATCGAGAAGTACTTCACCGGCACCGAGACCAAGCTCGGCGGCGTCGGCGTCCGCGAGATCGCCGCCGAGAACCAGGCTCGCCACGACTACGCCTACCCCGAGGACGGCGCGGTCCGCGCGCACGAGCGCCTCTGGACCGGTGGCGAGTACCAGTGGCGCCGGGACGGCGCGCCCCACCTGTTCACCCCCGACACGGTGTTCCGGCTGCAGCACGCGACCAGGACCCGTCGGTACGACATCTTCCGCGAGTACACGAAGCTCGTCGACGACCAGGCGGCCGAGCTGAAGACCCTGCGCGGGATGTTCAAGCTCAAGACCGGCGTGCGCCCGCCCGTGCCGATCGACGAGGTCGAGCCGGTGTCCTCCATCGTCAAGCGGTTCTCCACCGGCGCGATGAGCTACGGGTCGATCTCGAAGGAGGCGCACGAGACGCTCGCGATCGCGATGAACTCGATCGGCGCCAAGTCGAACACGGGGGAGGGCGGCGAGGACGTCGACCGTCTGCTGGACCCCGAGCGCCGCAGTGCCATCAAGCAGGTGGCGTCGGGCCGGTTCGGCGTGACGAGCATGTACCTCACGCACGCGGACGACATCCAGATCAAGCTCGCCCAGGGCGCGAAGCCCGGTGAGGGCGGGCAGCTGCCCCCGGGCAAGGTGTACCCCTGGATCGCCCGCACGCGCGGAGGGACGCCCGGCGTCGGGCTCATCTCGCCGCCGCCGCACCACGACATCTACTCGATCGAAGACCTCAAGCAGCTCATCTTCGACGTCAAGCGCGCGAACCCCAAGGCCCGCGTGCACGTGAAGCTCGTGAGCCAGTCCGGCATCGGCGCGGTCGCCGCCGGCACCGCCAAGGCGCTCGCCGACGTCATCCTCGTCTCGGGGCACGACGGCGGCACGGGCGCGAGCCCGTTGAACTCGCTCAAGCACGCGGGAACCCCGTGGGAGCTGGGGCTCGCCGAGACGCAGCAGACGCTCATGCTCAACGACATGCGCGACCGTGTCGTGGTGCAGGCCGACGGTCAGCTCAAGACCGGCCGCGACGTCGTGATCGCGGCGCTGCTGGGCGCCGAGGAGTTCGGCTTCGCGACGACCGCCCTGGTCGTCGAGGGCTGCATCATGATGCGGGTGTGCCACCTGGACACCTGCCCGGTCGGCGTCGCGACGCAGAACCCGGTGCTGCGCAGCCGCTTCTCGGGCAAGCCCGAGTTCGTCGTCAACTTCATGGAGTTCCTGGCCCAGGAGGTGCGCGAGTACCTCGCGGAGCTCGGCTTCCGCTCCATCGACGAGGCGGTCGGGCGCACCGAGGTGCTGGACATGAACGGCGCGATCGACCACTGGAAGGCCAGCGGACTCGACCTCGCGCCCATCCTCGAGGGCCCGGCGTTCGCGCCCGACGTGCCCCGTCGCCACCTCCGCGACCAGGACCACGAACTGGACGAGCACTTCGACGTGCAGCTCATCGAGCGCGCGCAGGACGTCATCGTCCACGGCGGTCACTTCTCGATCGACCTGCCGATCCGCAACACGGAGCGCGCGGTCGGCACGATGCTCGGCAACCGCGTGACGCTCGCCCACGGCGAGCACGGCCTGCCGTCCGGCACCATCGAGATCAACCTGACGGGCTCCGCGGGCCAGTCCTTCGGCGCGTTCCTGCCGTCGGGCATCACCCTGCGGCTGGAGGGCGACTCGAACGACTACGTCGGCAAGGGGCTGTCCGGTGGCGAGATCGTCGTGCGCCCGCCGCGCGGCGCGAGCTTCGACGCCGCCCAGAACGTCATCGCGGGCAATGTCATCGGCTACGGCGCCACGCAGGGCACGCTCTTCCTGCGCGGCGTGGTCGGAGAGCGCTTCCTGGTGCGCAACTCGGGCGCCACCGCCGTCGTCGAGGGCGTGGGCGACCACGCGCTCGAGTACATGACGGGCGGTCTGGCCGTCATCCTCGGTCCGACGGGGCGCAACCTCGGCGCCGGGATGTCGGGCGGGACGGCATACATCTACAAGCTGGACCGCGACCTCGTCAACCGCGAGGCGCTCGCCACCGGCGAGCTCGAGCTGCTCGACATGGGCTCCGGTGACGTGGAGATCCTCCGCGACCTGCTCGAGCGTCACGTCGCCGAGACCGACTCGGCGCTCGGCGCCGCACTTCTGGACGATCTCGAGGCCGAGGCCGCGAACTTCGTCCGTGTCCTGCCGCGCGACTACGCCGCGGTGCTGCAGACCCGCCAGGAGGCGGCCGCCGAGGGGCTCGACCCCGACGGCGACGTCGTCTGGACCCGCATCCTGGAGGTGACCGGTGGCTGACCCGAAGGGCTTCCTGAAGACCACCGAGCGCGAGCTCCCGGCGCGCCGGCCGGTTCCCGTGCGCATCATGGACTGGAAAGAGGTCTACGAGCCCGGCGACTCCGCCGTGCTGCGTCGTCAGGCCGGCCGCTGCATGGACTGCGGCATCCCGTTCTGTCACCAGGGCTGCCCGCTGGGCAACCTGATCCCGGAGTGGAACGACCTGACGTGGCGCGGCGAGGGCCGCTCCGCGATCGAGCGTCTGCACGCGACGAACAACTTCCCGGAGTTCACCGGGCGGCTGTGCCCGGCGCCGTGCGAGAGCGCCTGCGTCCTCGGGATCAACCAGCCCGCGGTCACGATCAAGCAGATCGAGGTCTCCGTCATCGACGAGGCGTTCGCGAACGGCTGGGTGGAGCCGGAGCCGCCCGCGCGGCTCACCGGCAAGACCGTCGCCGTCGTCGGCTCGGGCCCCGCGGGACTCGCGGCGGCGCAGCAGCTGACCCGGGCCGGTCACACCGTCGCGGTCTACGAGCGGGACGACCGCATCGGCGGCCTGCTGCGCTACGGCATCCCCGACTTCAAGATGGAGAAGCGCCACCTGGAGTCGCGCCTGCGTCAGATGCAGGACGAGGGCACGCGGTTCCGCGCCGGTGTGGAGATCGGCACCGACATCACCTGGAGCGAGCTGCGGGCCCGCTACGACGCGGTGGTCATCGCGACCGGCTCCACGCTGCCTCGCGAACTCGCGATCCCGGGCCGCGACCTCGCGGGCGTGCACTTCGCGATGGAGTACCTCGTCGAGTCCAACAAGGCCGTCGCCGGCGACCAGGTGCCCCACCAGATCCACGCCGAGGGCAAGCACGTCATCGTCATCGGCGGCGGCGACACCGGTGCCGACTGCATCGGCACGGCGCACCGTCAGGGCGCCCTCAGCGTGACCAACCTGGCGATCGGCAAGCAGCCCCCGGCGGGCCGCCCGGACCACCAGCCGTGGCCGATGACGCCGACGGTGTTCGAGGTCTCCTCGGCGCACGAGGAGGGCGGGGAGCGCAGCTTCCTGGCCTCCACCGTCGAGTTCCTCGGCAACGAGGCCGGCGAGGTGCGCGCGCTCCGCGTCGCCGAGACGGAGTACCTCCCCGACGGGCGCCGTGTGCCCCGCAGCGGCACCGAGCGCGAGATCCCCGCCGACCTCATCCTCATCGCGATGGGTTTTACCGGCCCCGAGCGCGCCGAGCTCGAGTCGCAGCTGGGTACCGTGTTCACGGGCCGCGGCAACGTCGAGCGCGGCGATGACTACCAGACGACCGCGCCCGGCGTGTTCGTCGCCGGAGACGCCGGCCGTGGCCAGTCCCTGATCGTCTGGGCGATCGCGGAAGGGCGCGCGGCGGCCGCCGCCGTCGACGAGTACCTGATGGGCCGCACGAGCCTGCCGTCACCGGTGCGCCCGACGGACGTCGCGATCGGCCTTCAGCCCGCGTAGGCTGAAATCAACCCCGAACAACCCATAGAGACCGGAGAGTCTTCAGTGAGACGCGCGAAGATCGTCGCAACCCTGGGACCGGCCACCGAATCGTACGAGATGATCCGCGCGATCATCGAGGCGGGCGTGGACGTCACCCGAATGAACCTGAGCCACGGCTCGTACGCCGAGCACGAAGTCCGCTTCGCCAACGTGCGCAAGGCCGCCGACGACGCGGGACGCGCCGTCGCCATCCTCGTCGACCTGCAGGGCCCCAAGATCCGTCTCGGCAAGTTCAGCGATGGACCGCACGACCTCGCCGTCGGGGAGACCTTCCGCATCACCACCGATGACGTCGTGGGTACCCGCGATCTCGTCGGCACGACCTTCAAGGGCCTCGCCGGCGACGTCAAGCCCGGCGACTTCCTCCTCATCGACGACGGCAAGGTGCGCGTCCAGGTCGAGAGCGTCGACGGTCCGGTCGTCACGACCAAGGTCATCGTCGCGGGAACCGTGTCCAACAACAAGGGCATCAACCTCCCGGGCGTCGCCGTGAGCGTCCCCGCGCTCTCCGAGAAGGACGAGGCGGACCTCCGCTGGGGGCTGAAGGCGGGTGCCGACCTGATCGCGCTGTCCTTCGTCCGCGACGCGGCCGACATCACCCGCGTGCACGAGATCATGGCGGAGGAGGGCCGCAAGGTCCCCGTGATCGCCAAGATCGAGAAGCCGCAGGCGGTGGACAACCTCGAGGAGATCATCGACGCGTTCGACGGCATCATGGTCGCCCGCGGCGACCTGGCCGTCGAGCTGCCGCTGGAGGCCGTGCCGGTCGTCCAGAAGCGCGCCGTCGAGATGTGCCGCCGGATGGCCAAGCCCGTCATCGTCGCGACGCAGATGCTCGAGTCGATGACCCACGCCCCCGTCCCCACGCGCGCCGAGGCGTCCGACGTCGCCAACGCGGTGCTCGACGGCGCCGACGCGGTCATGCTATCGGGTGAGACGAGCGTCGGCGACTATCCGGTCGTCACCGTGCAGACGATGGCCCGCATCGTGGAGTCGACCGAGGAGCACGGCCTGGAGCGGATCCGTCCGTTCAGCGCCAAGCCCCGCACGCAGGGCGGCATCCTGACCTTGGCCGCGAACGAGGTCGCCGAGTTCATCGAGGCGAAGTACATCGCGATCTTCACGGAGTCCGGTGACACGGCGCGTCGTATGTCGCGCCTGCGTCCCGGCATCCCGATGATGGCCTTCGCCGTCGACCCGGCGATCCGCCGCCGCATGGCGCTGACGTGGGGCGTGCAGTCGACGCTCGTCGAGCACGTCGCCCACACCGACATGATGTTCCTCCAGGTCGACGAGTTCTTCCTCGGTCAGGGCCTCGCCCAGGAAGGGGACAAGGTCGTCGTGATCTCCGGTTCCCCTCCCGGAATCATCGGCTCGACCAACGACATCCGGGTGCACCGGATCGGCGACGCCGTCCACGGCAAGGCGCCGATCTACCAGACGGAGAAGTAGGTCGCAGCACGAACGACGAAGGGCGGATGCCGGGATTGCCGGCATCCGCCCTTTCGCGTTGCGCATCTTCCGTGCCGGTGGTGGGAGTCGAACCCACACGTCCGAAGACAACCGAGTTTGAGTCGGTCGCGTCTGCCATTCCGCCACACCGGCGCACGCGGACGCTCGTCGGCGCGCGTCCGGGATTGACCATACCGTAGGATTCAAAGGTGACTGAGCAGGAACCGAGCACGACTCCCACGGCATCCGCCCCCCGACGCGTCGTCGTCGCGGAGGACGAATCGCTGATCCGCCTCGACATCGTCGAGATCCTCCGGGACAACGGCTTCGATGTCGTCGGCGAGGCCGGCGACGGTGAGACCGCGGTCCAGCTCGCCACCGAGCTGCGCCCCGACCTCGTCATCATGGACGTCAAGATGCCCGTGCTCGACGGCATCAGCGCCGCCGAGAAGCTCAGCAAGAACCACGTGGCCCCCGTCGTGCTGCTGACGGCGTTCAGCCAGAAGGAGCTCGTCGAGCGCGCCAGCGAGGCCGGCGCCCTGGCCTACGTGGTGAAGCCGTTCACGCCGAACGACCTGCTGCCCGCGATCGAGATCGCCCTCGCGCGCTACGAGCAGATCATCACGCTCGAGGCCGAGGTCGCCGACATGGTCGAGCGTTTCGAGACCCGCAAGCTCGTCGACCGCGCCAAGGGGCTGCTCAACGAGAAGATGGGCCTCAGCGAGCCGGAGGCGTTCCGCTGGATCCAGAAGGCGTCGATGGACCGTCGCCTGACGATGCAGGACGTCGCCAAGGCCATCATCGAGCAGCTCTCGCCGAAGAAGTCCTGACGCCGCGCGCGGTCTCCCGCGGCTCGGCGCCCCGCTGAGGGGGTCAGACCGCCGGGCGATCCGTGATCATGTTGGTGATCCGGATCGTGGAGCATCGCCGTCCCTGTTCGTCGGTCACGACGATCTCGTGCACCGTGATGCTGCGCCCGAGGTGCACCGGCGTGCACACCCCCGTCACGATGCCGCTGGTCGCCGACCGCGTGTGCGTCGCGTTGATGTCGACGCCGACGGCCAGGCGCGTCGGCCCGGCGTGGAGGTTCGCGGCCATCGAGCCCAGCGACTCGCCGAGCACGACGTAGGCACCGCCGTGCATCAGCCCGACGGGCTGCGTGTTGCCCGCCACGGGCATGGTCGCGACGGAGCGCTCGATCGTGAACTCGACGAACTCGATGCCCATCTTCTCGGCCAGCGCGCCCATCCCGCGCTGCCGCGCCCAGGCCATACCGTCGAGGTCGGCGGGGGTGTTCTCAGCGGTCATCATCCACCTTCGGAAGCGATCGGATCGGAGGCTGCGGTGTCCATGCCCCCGTCTAGAGTTGCAGGGTGACGGACTCCGCAAAGCCTACCCTTCTCGTCGTGGACGGCCATTCGCTCGCCTACCGTGCGTTCTTCGCCCTCCCGGTCGACAACTTCACGACCCGTGACGGGCAGCACACGAACGGCATCTACGGCTTCCTGTCGATGTTCGTCAACCTCGTCAAGGCGGAGCAGCCCACCCACCTCGCGGTGGCCTTCGACACCTCGCGCCACTCGTTCCGCACCGACGTGTATCCGGAGTACAAGGCGAACCGGTCCGAGTCGCCGGCGGAGTTCAAGGGCCAGATCCCGCTGCTGCAGGACTGCCTCGCCGCGATGAACGTCCCGGTGCTCACCAAGGAGGGCATCGAGGCCGACGACATCCTCGCGACGCTCGCGACGCAGGGAGCCGCGGAGGGCTTCGACGTGCTCGTGTGCTCGGGCGACCGCGACACGATCCAGCTCGTCACCGACGACGTCACGCTGCTCTACCCGAGCGTGCAGGGCGTCTCGCAGCTCAAGCGCTACACGCCCGCCGCGGTCGTCGAGAAGTACGGCCTCCCGCCGGTCAACTACCCCGACATCGCCGCCCTCGTCGGCGAGACGAGCGACAACCTGCCCGGCGTGCCGAAGGTGGGGGAGAAGACCGCCGTGAAGTGGCTCACGCAGTGGGGCACGCTGGATGCGCTCATCGAGAACGCCGACAAGATCACCGGTGTCGTCGGAGGAAACCTCCGCGACCATCTCGACGACGTGCGCCGCAATCGGTCGCTCAACGCGCTCCTTCGCGACGTGGAGCTCGGCGTCGAGCCGTCCGACCTCGTGGTGCAGCCCATCGACGCGCAGGCCGTTCGCGACATCTTCGCGCGGCTCGAGTTCCGCACCCTCCTCCCGCGCGTGTTCGAGGCCGTCGGCGCCGACCCCGACGAGGGCGCCCACGACGCCGCGGCCGCGGTCGCCGCCCCGAAGCCCGCAGAAGCGGATGCCGCCGCGCTGGCCGCCTGGATCGGCGCCCGCGATCTCACCCCGGATGCCGCCGACGTCGCCGTGACGGTGACGACCGACGCCGGCCTTCCCGCCCGCGTCGGACTCGCCCTGGCCGACAGCGCCGTCGAGACGACGTGGTCGCCCGACACGGCGGCCGTGCTCCGGCCGTGGCTGGAGAGCGCGGCGCCCAAGGTCATCGCCGACGCGAAGCCCCAGGTGAAGGCCCTGCGCCGCGCGGGCGTGCGCCTGCAGGGGCTCGTCTTCGACCCGATCCTCGCCGGCTGGCTGCTGCGGCCGAGCTTCCCCGACAAGGGGCTGTCCGACCTGGTCGACCGTTACCTCGACGAGAAGCTCCCCGAGGCGGATCCCACCCAGCTCGTGCCCGAGACCGAGGGCGCGACCCCTGGCCAGCTCTCGTGGTACGCGCTGCGGGTCGCCGACGAGATGCGTGCGCAGATCCCGGCATCCGTCGCCCGCGTCATGACCGAGATCGAGCTGCCCACCCTCGACACGCTCGCCGACATGGAGCTGGCCGGCGTCGCCGTCTCGCACGAGAAGCTCTCGGCGTTCTCCACGGAGCTCGGCGCGCGGGCCGACGCCGTGGCCCAGCTCGCCTACGCGGAGATCGGGCGGGAGGTCAACCTCGGCTCGCCCAAGCAGCTGCAGGACGTGCTGTTCGAGCAGCTCGAGCTGCCCAAGACGCGCAAGACGAAGACCGGGTACTCGACGGATGCCGCGGTGCTCGCCGACCTGCAGGAGTCGCACCCGCATCCGTTCCTCGATCTGCTCCTGCAGCACCGCGAAGCCACCAAGCTCCGGCAGATCATCGAGTCGCTCGACTCGTCGATCGGCAACGATCGCGCCGCGGGCTCCGACGGCCGCATCCACACGACGTACGTGCAGACGGGCAGCCAGACGGGGCGTCTGTCGAGCACCGACCCGAACCTGCAGAACATCCCCATCCGCACCGAGGAGTCTCGGCGCATCCGCGCCGCGTTCGAGGTCGGCGAGGGCTACGAGACCCTGCTGACGGCGGACTACTCGCAGATCGAGATGCGCATCATGGCGCACCTCTCGGGCGACGCCGGTCTGATCGAGGCGTTCAACTCGGGCGAGGACCTGCACCGGTTCGTCGGGGCACGGGTGTTCGGCGTCGAGCCGGCCGACGTGACGTCCGCCATGCGCACCAAGGTCAAGGCGATGAGCTACGGCCTGGTGTACGGCCTGAGCGCGTTCGGCCTGTCGAAGCAGCTGCGCATCGAACAGTCCGAGGCGAAGCTGCTGATGACCGAGTACTTCGCCCGCTTCGGCGCGGTGCGCGACTACCTGCGCTCCTCCGTCGAGCAGGCGCGCATCGACGGCTACACGGAGACGATCTTCGGGCGCCGCCGCCCCTTCCCCGATCTCGCGAGCCCCAACCGCGTGCTGCGCGAGAACGCGGAGCGCGCCGCGTTGAACGCCCCGATCCAGGGCAGCGCCGCGGACATCATGAAGATCGCGCTGTTCCGCATCCACGACGAGTTCCGCGCGCAGGGCGTCGCGTCGCGGGTCCTGCTCCAGATCCACGACGAGCTCGTGGTGGAGGTGGCACCGGGGGAGTGGGACACGGTCGAGAAGATCGTCCACGACCGCATGGGCGACGCCGCGGAGCTGTCGGTGCCGCTCGACGTCCAGATCGGCCGGGGCGAGAACTGGGACATCGCGGGGCACTGAGAGGGCGCGGTCGCGGTGGCATCCGGTTCCGCGGTCGTCGGCATCCCGCCCCACGTCGAGGCCGTGTCGGGATTAGGCTCGAAGAATGACTGATTCCCCCCGTACCCCCACGCCGATCGACGCGATCGCTGAGGCATGGGTCGACACCTGTGCCGAGCTTTCCCCGGGATTGGCCACCTACATCGGACGCTTCGAGCACAACGGTCGACTCGACGACTACTCGCTCGCCGGCGCCGCCGCGCGCGTGGACGCCGCGCGCGCCGCCCTCGCCGCCCTGCAGGCCGCCGAGCCGGTCGACGACGTCGACGTCGTCACCAAGGCCGACCTGAGCGGAGACCTGGAGCTCTCGATCGCGCTGTACGAGGCGGGCGCCCACCTGCGCGACGTCAACGTCATCGCCTCGCCCGCGCAGGAGCTGCGCAGCGTCTTCGACCTCATGCCCACCGACACGATCGACGACTGGTCGGTCATCGCCACGCGGCTGTCCGCCATCCCCGAGGCGATCGGCGGCTACATCGAGACCCTCCGCGAAGGGATCGCGACCGGGGTCGTGCCGGCCCGCCGCCAGGTCACCGAGGTCATCGGTCAGATCGCGCGGTACACGTCCGACAACGGCTTCTTCGCGACCTTCGCCGCCGATGCCGCCCCCGCCGAGGGGCAGCTGCCCGCCTCGCTCGCCAAGACGCTGTCCGGTCACGCCGGTGCGGCGCGGGTCGCGTACGACGAGCTCGCGAACTTCCTGCGCACCGAGCTCGCTCCCGCGGCCTCCGAGGTGGACGGCGTCGGTCGTGAGCTGTACGCACTGCACTCCCGGAGCTTCCTCGGCGCGGTCATCGACCTGGATGAGACCTACGAGTGGGGTCTGGAAGAGCTCGCCCGCATGGTCGCCGAGCAGGAGGCCATCGCGAACGAGATCCTTCCGGGAGCCAGCGTCGAGGAGGCCGTCGCGTTCCTGGAGAACGACGAGGCCCGCAAGCTTCGCGGCACCGTCGCGCTGCAGGAGTGGATGCAGGCGACGAGCGACCGCGCGGTCGAGGAGCTCGGCAAGACCCATTTCGACATCCCGGAGCAGATCCGTCGCCTGGAGTGCATGATCGCGCCCACCAACGAGGGCGGCATCTACTACACCGGTCCCACGGACGACTTCTCCCGTCCCGGCCGCATGTGGTGGTCGGTGCCCGAGGGCGTCGACTCCTTCGACACCTGGCGCGAGCTGACGACGGTCTACCACGAGGGCGTCCCCGGTCACCACCTGCAGATCGCGCAGGCCGTCTACAACCGTGCCGAGCTCAACTCCTGGCGCCGCCTCCTCGCGGGCTCCAGCGGTCACGCGGAGGGCTGGGCCCTGTACGCGGAGCGCCTCATGGAGCAGCTGGGCTACCTCGACGACCCCGCCGACCGTCTCGGCATGCTCGACGGTCAGCGTATGCGCGCCGCCCGCGTCGTCCTCGACATCGGCGTGCACCTGGGCAAGCCGCGCCCCGACGGCGAGGGCATCTGGGATGCCGACTTCGCGCTCGAGTTCATGCGCCGCAACGTCAACATGTCGGACGAGTTCATCCAGTTCGAGGTGAACCGCTACCTCGGCTGGCCGGGTCAGGCGCCCTCCTACAAGGTCGGACAGCGTATCTGGGAGCAGATCCGCGACGAGACCGCCGAACGCGAGGGCGACGACTTCGACATCAAGCGCTTCCACATGCGGGCGCTGCGACTGGGCGGTGTCGGACTCGACACCCTGCGGATGGCCCTCGCGCAGGGCTGACCGGGAATGCGGCCGACGCGCGGAAGGTTCTCATTCACATGAATGCAGAGTTGGGACTGGACACCTTCGGCGACGTCACGGTCGGCGACGACGGCACGCGCTTGAGCGACGCGCAGACGATCCGCGACATCGTCGATCAGGCGGTGCTGGCCGATCAGGTCGGCCTGTCGTTCTTCGGCGTGGGGGAGCACCACCGGCACGAGTTCGCGGTGTCGAGCCCCGAACTCGTGCTCGCCGCGGCGGCGGCCCGTACCGAGAAGATCCATCTCGGTACGGCCGTCACCGTGCTCTCCAGCGACGATCCGGTGCGTGTCTACGAGCGCTTCGCGACCCTCGACGCGCTGTCGTCCGGTCGCGCCGAGGTGATCCTCGGACGGGGCTCGTTCATCGAGTCGTTCCCGCTGTTCGGCTACGACCTCAGCGACTACGAGGTGCTGTTCGAGGAGAAGCTCGACCTCTTCTCGCAGCTGCTGACCGAGAAGCCCGTGACGTGGCAGGGGACGACACGCGCGTCGCTCACCGCCGCGGACGTCTACCCGAAGACGGAGAACGGTCTCCGCGCCTGGGTCGGTGTCGGCGGCTCGCCGGAGTCGGTGGTGCGCACCGCGCGGTACGGGTACGGCCTCATGCTCGCGATCATCGGCGGGTCCGCGGACCGCTTCCGTCCCTACGTCGATCTCTACCACCGCTCGCTCGCCTCGTTCGGTCACACCGCCCCGATGCCGGTGGGCGTGCACTCGCCGGGCCACATCGCCGACACCGACGCCCAGGCCTGGGACGAGCTGTACCCGGCGATGGAGATCAACCGCAATGCGATCGGCGCCGAGCGCGGCTGGCCGCCGTACAGCCGGCTGCAGTTCCAGCACGACATCGGGCCCGAGGGCTCCGTCTACGCAGGCTCGCCCGAGACCGTGGCCCGCAAGATCGCGGCCACGATGAAGACCCTCGGCGCCACGCGTTTCGACCTGAAGTACGCGAACGGCACCCTGTCGCACGCGAAGCTGATGCACTCCATCGAGCTGTACGGCACCCGGGTCGCACCGCTCGTGAGCGAGATGCTCGCGGCATCCTGAGAAGGGTTCAGTCATGACGGATGCTGCGGCGGCCCCCCGCGTCTCGGCGCGCGCCGACGTGGGCGAGAGGCTGGACGCGCTGCCGTTCACCCGTCGGCACCTGAAGGTGCTCACCGGTTCCGGCCTCGGGTGGGCACTGGATGCGATGGATGTCGGCCTGGTCTCCTTCGTCTTGACGGCGCTCATCGCGCAATGGTCGCTGACGGGGGAGCAGGCGTCGTGGATCGCCTCGGCGGGCTTCGTCGGCATGGCGATCGGGGCGAGTCTCGGCGGCCTGCTCGCCGATCGGTTCGGCCGTCGGTCGGTGTTCGCGATCACACTGCTCGTCTACGGCGTCGCGACGGGCGCGAGCGCCCTCGCCGGCGGGCTGGCCGCCCTGATCGCCCTGCGGGTACTGGTCGGGCTGGGACTCGGCGCGGAGCTCCCCGTGGCGAGCACCTACGTGAGCGAGATCGCCCCGGCGCGGATGCGCGGACGGCTCATCGTGATCCTCGAGGCGTTCTGGGCCGTCGGGTGGACGGCGGCGGCCCTCATCGGCTTCTTCGTGGTCCCGGCATCCGCCGACGGCTGGCGCTGGGCGTTCGCGCTGGGTGCGGTTCCGGCCGTGTACGCGCTCGTGGTGCGCTGGGGCCTGCCGGAGTCGCCGCGCTGGCTCGTGCGCCGCGGGCGCGTTGCGCAGGCGGAGGCGATCACGGCCGGCTTCGAGTCGTCGCCCGTGCTCGGCGGGGGACACCGCCGCCACGCCCCGGCGGGGTCGGCGGACGGCCCCGCACTCGCCACGGGAGGCGTTCGCGCGCTCTGGTCGAGCGAGTTCCGCGTGCGGACCGCGGCGCTGTGGACCGTCTGGTTCTGCGTCAACTTCGCCTACTACGGCGCATTCATCTGGATGCCGACGATCCTCTTCGCGCAGGGCTATGGCCTCGTGAAGTCGTTCGGGTTCACGCTGATCATCACCCTCGCACAGCTGCCGGGCTACGCGGTGGCGGCCTGGTTGATCGAGGTCTGGGGTCGCCGCCTCACGCTCTCGGTGTTCCTCGCCGGATCCGCCGCGGCCGCCGTCGTCTTCGGAACCGCATCGACCGAGGGCATGATCATCGGGGCGGGGATGGCCCTGTCGTTCTTCAACCTGGGCGCGTGGGGCGCGCTGTACGCGGTCACGCCCGAGAACTATCCGACGTCGCTGCGCGCGACCGGGGCCGGATGGGCGGCCGGCGTCGGACGCATCGCGTCGATCGTCGCACCGCTGAGCGTGCCGCCCCTGCTCGCGGGCGGCGGAGCCCCGCTGCTGTTCGTGGTGTTCGCCGCGTTCTTCGTCCTCGCCGCCGCTGCGGCATGGGGGTCGGCCGACCACCGCGGCGCGGCCCTCGACGACCGCTGACGCCCCGGCATCCGCTTCATCCGTCCCCTGTGGTCGCTCTGCGCACAGGGATGCGACCACAGGGGACGAATGAAGGAGACGTGTCGGGTGACGCGCGGCGTAGGCTGAGCGGGTGACAGACGTGCGTTTCGTGGCGATCGGGGACTCGTTCACGGAGGGTGTCGGCGACGAGCTTCCCGACGGCCGGGTCCGCGGCTGGGCGGATCTCGCGGCGCAGGGGTGGGCCGACTCGCGTGGGGAACCCCTTCAGTACGCGAACCTCGCGATCCGCGGGAAGCTGATCTGGCCGATCGTGCGTCAGCAGCTGGAGGCGGCACTGGCGCTGAAGCCGACGCATCTGTCCTTCAACGGCGGCGGCAACGACATGCTGCGCCCGAGGACGTCCATCGCGCACATCGCCGACGCCTTCAGCCAGGTGCTGCGCCGCTGCGACGAGGAGGGCGTCACGCTCGTCCTCCTCTCGGGCGCGAACCCGTCGGCGCAACTGCCGATGGGCCGCCTGATCCAGCGGCGGGGCGATCTGATGTCGGATGCCGTCATCGACCGTGTCGGCGACCGTGATGACGTCGTCCGCGCCCTCAACTGGCCCGACGCCGAACTGTCCGACCCGTCCTACTGGTCCGAGGATCGCCTCCACATGAACAGCCGCGGCCACCATCGGGTCGCCGCCCGCGTGCTCGACGCCCTGGGGGAGGCCGTGCCCGACGGATGGTGGAGCATGCCGGCCATCCCCGATGCCGTGCGGCTCGCTCAGCGCGACTACGTCCGCGAGCACCTGGGCCCCTGGGTGCGCCGGCGGCTGACCGGAACGTCCTCGGGTGATGGACGCGAGCCGAAGTTCGGCGGCGGATGGGTGGAGATCGCCCCGCGCTAGCGTCGCGCGCCCGTGACTGTCAAGGGCATGGGCACGCGATCACGGGTCGGACACCATGGGGACGTCCCATCCCGCCACCCGGACCCCACCCAAGGAGAACGCCATGAGCATCGGAGCCGGCATCGCGCTGTTCGTCATCGGAGCCATCCTGGTCTTCGCGGTGAACGTCGACGTCCCGTACGTGGACCTCGACATGATCGGCTACATCCTGATGGGCGCCGGTGTGCTCGTCTTCATCATCGGGCTCGTCCTCCTGCTTCGTCGTCGCTCGACGCAGCAGGTGACGCGCACCGTCGAGCCCGGGGTGGGGGAGCGGATCACCCAGACCGAGTCGCGCACCTCCGGCGACGGCACCGTCTGAGCGCGCTCACCCTCGCCCCGTTCAGCCCTTCGCGCGCGGGCGGCGCGGCGGGTCCATGCCCAGAAGAACCCGGGTCTTGCGCCGTTCGATGACGATGAAGGTCCATCCGAGCGCCCACAGCGGCACCTGGGCCAGGAAGGCGATGCGGAACGCGTCCAGCCGGTAGGTGTCGGGAGTGCCCGCGCCCTGCAGGTCGAGGGCCAGACCGATCGCGAAGATCGCGATCAGCGCGGCGAGGAAGCCGCCGACGTTGGTGATACCCGTCGCCGTGCTCAACCGGTGCGCCGGGTTGTGCGTGCGCGCATGGTCGAAGGCGATCATCGAGGCGGGACCGCCCATGGCGAGAGCGACCGCCAGCGCGTACAGCAGCCAGAGCGGCGCAGGTCCGGGCCAGGCGACGACCACCATCCACACGCTGAACTGGGTCGCCACCGCCGGCAGCACCAGGGCGCGCGAGCGCAGATGCGGGATACGGCGGGAGATGTCGCCCATGATCGGGCCGAGCGCCATGCCCACGACGACGTACGTGGACAGCACGCCCGCCGACTGGGCGGCGCTGAGCCCCTCACCGGCCGTCAGGAAGGGCGTTCCCCACAGCAGCACGAACGCCGTGCCGGCGAAGGGGGCGGTGAAGTGCGACCAGAATGCGAGGCGGGTGCCGGGGTGCGCCCAGGCGGCGCGGATGCCGACGCCGGTGTCCATGGACGAGCGCACCACCCTGATCGCCCCGGTGCTGGTGTCGACCGAGACATCGGCGCGCAGCGCGGGCGGATGATTGCGGATGACGGCCCACACCAGGATGCCGAACAGCACGCACAGCCCGGCGATGCCGCCGAACACGATCTCCCAGCTCGTGGCATGGAGCATCACGGCGAGCGGGGCGAGGGCCAGGAGCTGTCCCGCTTGTCCGACGAGTCCGGTGAGCTGACCCATCAGCGGACCGCGCTGCGCCGGGAACCACACGGCGACGAGGCGCAGCACCCCCGGGAAGATCGCCGCATCGCCGGCGCCGAGCAGCATCCGGGCGAAGATCGCGACGCCGACGCTGGGGGAGAAGGCGAGAGTCAGCTGTCCCGCCGCCATGAGCAGCATCCCCGCCGTCATGATCGGGCGGGCGCCGTAACGGTCGAGCAGGAGGCCGATCGGAATCTGCATGCCGCCGTAGACGGCGAGCTGGACGACGGCGAACATCGAGAGCGTCGCGGCATCCGCCCCGAATCGCTGTGCGGTGTCGACGCCCACCGCCGACAGCGAGGAGCGGTTGATCACGGCGAGCATGTAGGCCGCGACGCCCACGCCCCAGATGAGCCAGGCTCTGGCATCCGGCCCGACGGACGCGGGGGAGAGGCGGGGCGAGCTCACCCCTCAACGCTACTCGCGTGCGAGCGTGTATTCGGACCCGGACGGCGTGCGGACGAGGAGTCCGTGATCGACCAGGTGACGTCGGAGCACGGCGACATCGCCGCTCGGCGCGTACGGCTCGAGCCGCTCGTTGACGTCGCGCTCGCTCATGAGGACGCCGGGGGAGAAGGCGCGCTCCGTGACGAGACGGAGCAGCGCGACACGCTCACCCTGCTGCGAGGGATACCGATCGATGCGACCGTCGTGGTCGAGGAAGCGCTCGGGCCCGCGCGGGCGAGGCGGCGCCACCAGCAGAGCCCGCAGCGGGGCATCGTCGAAGCGGATGCCGTCGCCGCCGCGCACCACCAGGCCGAGAGCCGTGAGGCGGTCGAGGGCTCGCTCGCGCGCCCGTGGCGTTCGCGGCGGGGATGCCGTCTCCGCGAGGACCGCACGGACGTCGTCGTCGCGCAACGCCGCGATGATCGCGCGCCACGTCTCAGGGGAGTCCGTCATCCGTTCAGGGTAGCGAGGCTGCCAGCGGAAGCCGCTCCCGCACCGACCATCGACCGTCGCCGCACACCACTCGACCATCGGATGCTCTCTTCGAGTTGACATAATGTGCATTATCGGCGTTACACGAGAAGGCCGAGTGGGAACGCGACGGGTGCCACCGAGCGCCCCGTGCGCGACCCCCCGGGCGCGTCAGTACGACGCGGCATCCCCGCCGACGGGTGCGGCGTCCGCAGCTGCGTCGGCGAGCAACGCGCGTGTCGACGAGACGCCGAGGCGGGAGGCTCCCGCGTTCACGAGCGCGATCGCCTGCGCCCGGGTGCGAATGCCGCCCGACGCCTTCACTCCGACGTGGGGCCCGACGATCCGTGCGATCAGGGCGACGTCGGATACCGAGGCCCCGCCGGCGGGATGATAGCCCGTCGACGTCTTGATGTAGTCGACACCCGCCTCGGCACCGATCTCGCTGCAGCGGATGATCTCGTCCTCCGAGAGCGCCGCGGACTCGATGATCGCCTTCAGCGTCTTCTCGCTCGGCACGACCGCGCGGACGGCATCGATGTCACGACGAACGGCAGCCCAGTCGTGCGAAGCCACCGCGCCGAGGTCGACGACCATGTCGATGTCGTCCGCACCCCGCGCCAGCGCCAGCTCGGCCTCGAGCGCCTTCACCCGCGGATCGTGGGCACCCGACGGGAAACCGCACACCGTGACCACACGGAGCCCGTACGCATCGGCGGGAATCAGCGTCGGACGGATGCACACCGCACCGACACCCAGGTCGAGCGCCTCGCGGAGATGCGCGTCGACCTGGGCGGCGGTGGCCTCCGGCGTCAACAGCGTGTGGTCGATCATCCCCCGCAGATCGCAGTCTGCGGAGGGAGGGAGAGTCTGGTCGGTCATGCTCATCTCGGCTGGGGGTCGCCGGCGGGGTCGTGATGACACCCGCGCAGATCATTAGTTAGTACACTAATAGTACGCACACGAATCACCTGCGTGTGATCGCTTCCCTCCGAAGGAGACTCCCCCGTGTTCGTCCTCTACCTCGTCCTGTTCCTCGGCGGCATGTACCTCATGGGGTTCGCTTTCAACGTCGCCGAGTACGAAGGGCTGGTCTTCATCGGAGGCCTCCTGCTGACCTCCCTCGCCGTCGGCCTTCCGTTCGCCCTCGGTGCGATCGAGCGCCGCGGCGAGCCAGAGAAGGATTCCGGCTCCGCGAGGCCCTGACCCCCTCTCCCCCGTCGGCGAAACCGTCGCGTACTCCGCGCGTCACTTTCCGCACCGTCCGCGCAACAGCGCTACCCTGAGAACATCTCCGCTCACAGGAGATTTTCAGAAAGGGCTTCGCCATGACTGCTGAACCGTCCCTCGAGAAGACGGCAACGAACGGCATCCGGACCGCACTGGGTCTGGGTGGTGTGTTGTCGGTCATCCTCGGCATCGTCATCCTCGTCTGGCCCGGCAAGACCGCGATGGTCGTCACCGCGCTCATCGCGGTCTACGCGATCATCGCCGGTCTCGTCTACGCGGGCCTGGGCATCTTCGCCGCCGGAAAGGGCGGCTGGTCGCGGATCGGACACGTGCTGCTCGGTGTCCTGTTCGTCGTCGCCGGTATCGTCGCGTTCACCAACCTCGGTGCGACCGCCGTCACCCTCGCCGCGTTCCTCGGCATCCTCGTCGGCATCATGTGGATCATCGAGGGCGTCGTTGCCTTGTCGACCCTCGACCTGGCCCCGTCGCGCGGCTGGACGATCTTCTACGCGATCATCTCGATCATCGCCGGCGTCACCCTGCTGTTCTCGCCGCTCTGGGGCGCCGTGGTGCTGTGGTGGCTGCTGGGCATCTCTGCCGTCGTGATGGGTGTCATCCAGATCGGACGCGCCTTCTCGTTCGGCAAGTGATCCGACGCAGAAGCGCCCCGCCGACCGAGAGGTCGCGGGGCGCTTCTGCGTCGCGGATGCCGTCGGTCAGCCGGCCGGCAGATGGCGCGCCCACCAGTCGAGAACCGCGTCGAAGCGCTCGACGCGGTGTCGGGGTCGACCCGACCGGGTGAGCTCGTGGTTCTCGCCGGGGAAGATCAGCATCTCCGCCTCGGTGCCCTGCCGCTTCAGGGCGGTGTAGTAGCGCGTCGCCTGCTCCAGCGGGCACCGGAAGTCGAGCTCCGAGTGCATCACCAGCGTGGGCGTGCGCACCGCACCGACGACGGCCATCGGACTCTGCCGCGCCATGTCCTCCGGGTCAGTGCCGACGTACTCGTCGCCGAAGAACGAGCCGATGTCGCTCGTTCCCTGGAAGCTGACCGGATCGAGGAACCCGCGCTCGACGATCGCCGCCGCGAACCGGTGATCGTGAGCGATCGTCCACGCGGTCAGATAGCCGCCGTACGAGCCGCCCTGGATACCGACACGGGCACCGTCCAGACGGTCGTCGCCGTCGACCACGCCGTCGAGGAAGTCGAGGACATCGGCCAGGTCGAGCGTGCCCATCGCGCCACGGATGCTGCGTCCGTGCGCGCGGCCGTAGCCCGCACTCCCCCGCGGATTGCAGTACACGACCGCGTAGCCGGCATCGACGAGCACCTGGGTCTCATCGAAGACGTGTATGCCGTAGGACGCATACGGTCCTCCGTGGATCTGCAGGATGACGGGGAAAGGCCCCTCACCCGCCGGGACGGCGACCCAGCCGTGCACGGGATAGCCGTCGCGACCGACGATCTCCCGCTCCTCCGGACGCACCACGATGGAGCGCTCCGTCGCGTCTCCGAACGCGGTGAGGGCACCCTCGCCGACCAGCGAGAGCTCGCCGAGGCTTCGCGGCGTCGCGTGGGCGTAGACGATCCGCTCCCCCGCCGCCGCGTGTCCACCGACCTCGACGTCGCCGTCGACGAGCACCGAGACGTCGCCGTCGCGGGTGACACGAAGCAACTCGACACGGCCGCGCGTGCGGTTCTGCACGAGGAACTCGGCACCGATGGGCGTGATGTGCGAACCGACCTCGCCGAGGTCGGTCGCCTCGGGATCGGTGAGTCGACGCGGGACGACCGCCGACAGCGGACCGTCGAGGACGTACAGCGCGACGTCGGGGGCGATGAAGTCGATGCCCGACGCACCCGGCCGCGATGCCAGGATCGCGATCGTGCCGTCCGCCGCGACGGCGACCTCGTCGACGGAATAGCCGGCCTCGCGCCCGATCACCTCGACGCTGCCCGAGCCGTCGACGGCGACCGCGACGAGGGGGGTGCGCAGGTCGCGGCGGTCGTGCTCGATCTCGTCGACCACCGTGAGCACGTGGGAACCGTCGGCGGTGAAGACGACGCCATGGTGCGATGCCGCCCCCGAGGTCAGGGCGACGGCATCCGCTGCGACCCGCTTCGCCTTGGCGCCCGCGTTCGCGCCGTCCGCGGTCGGCGCGGGCGTGTAGAACGGCTCCGCACCCGCATCCGGCGCATCGATGACGAAGACGTGCGACGGACGGTCGCCGACGTAACCGAGACCGTTCGCGTGCCAGCGCACCCCGGTGATGCGCCGCGGCGACTCCGCATCGGCGGAGCGGCCCTCGACGGTGCCGTAGCGGCCCTGCTCGGGCACGCGGGCGGTGAAGGCGATGCGCGTGCCGTCGGGAGACCAGGCGTACGAGCCGACGCCGCCGCGGGCGTCGGTCGCCTGCACCGGCTCGCCGCCGGTCGCGGGGAGGACGAACACCTGCGGGGTACCGTCGGCGTCGCCGCGGACGAAGGCGATGCGTCCGCCGTCCGGTGACACCTGCGGCTCGGCGTCGGCCGTGCCGCGCGTCAGTCGACGCGGCTCGCCGTCGGGCAGGTCGATCCGCCAGATCTGGCCGACGTTGCGGTCGGCGTCGCGGTCGGGGCGCGAGGTCGCGAAGACCGAGAACGCGCCGTCGGGGGCGATGCTCGGGCGACCGACCGTGGTCAGGGAGGTGATGTCGACGGCGCGCATGCTCACTCCCCGCCGAACGAGCTCACGTCTCCGACGAGCCTCGTGTTGTCGGCGGGAACGGGTTCGACGGCGGCCAGAGCGACCTCCGCGGCGAACTCCGACACGTTGTAGAGCTTGCCCGCCGACTCGCGACGGTCGGCGATGGCCCCCGGGTTGGCGCGCTCGAGCAGCGTCGCGGTGATCGTGCCCTCGATCATGTCGCCGGAGACGACCACGAAGTCGATGCCGCGCTCGGCGAGAGCCGGGATCCGCTCACGCAGCGCATCCTCGCCGGCGCGCTTGGACAGGGCGACCGGCTCGTACTCGGGCATGGTCGGCGTCGTGCGGATGAAGTGGGCCTGGTGGCTGGTCACGAAGACGACGCGGGAACCGTCGTGCAGAAGCGGCAGGGCCGCGTCGAGCACGTTCAGCTGCGCGTCACGGTTGAGCACGAGTGCGTAGTCCTCGCCCATGCCGCTCTCCATCCCGCCGGAGGCGTTGAGGACGAGCAGATCGAGCTGCCCGAAGGTCTCCTGCACGGCGGTCATCATCGCCTCGACGGAACCCGGGTCGGTGAGGTCGGCCCCCACGACGAGCACCTCGACGCCCAGTTCGCGCAGCTGCGCGGCGAGCTTCTCCGCGCGCGGCGCCTTGTTACGGAAGTTGATGACGACGTTCGCGCCGCCTTCGGCGAGGTAACGGACCGTGTCGGCGCCGATGCCGCGCGAGGACCCGGTGACGAGCGCCGTCCTTCCGGCGAGCGAACCGGCGGGAATGGGCTGGGACATGATTGCTCCTGCGAAATGACGGATGCCGGGCGGAGTTCGCCGTGGCCTTCTCGACACTATCAACCGGGGCCTCGCGCCGACCGGCGAGCGGCCACCGCAACGGAGAGACCGGGTGTTAGGGTTCGAACAAGAACTCGAAGGGAGCTCGCATGCTGCCCGATCTGACGCAGTATCTGTGGATCGCCTGGCTCGTGCTGGCCGTGATCTTCGTGATCATCGAGCTGCTGACCCTCGAGTTCACCTTCCTCATGCTGGCCGCGGGCTCGCTCATCGGCGGCCTCGGCGTGAACCTCCTCGGCGGCCCCTGGTGGCTGCAGGTGCTCATCGCCGCGGCCGTGTCGGCCCTGCTCCTGTTCACGATCCGCCCGCTCCTGCTGCGCGCACTGCACCGCTCCAGCCAGCCGCACCCGACGAACGTCGACGCGCTCTACGGGATGGGTGCGCGCGTCAGCGCCGCCTTCGTCGACGGGCGCGGATACGTCCGCCTCGACAACGGAGAGCAGTGGACCGCCGAGCTCGCGCCGTCCGCCGCGCCGCTCGGCCCGGGCGACCGTGCCGTGGTCACCGCCGTGCGCGGGGCGACCGTCGAAGTCGCGCCCGCCGCCCCGCTTCCCGCCCCGGGGTCCCCCGCGGCATCCGACTCCCCCGAAAGGAGCACCGACTGATGGTCGACGTCGGAGCATTCGTCGGACAGATCTTCGTGATCGTCCTCCTGGTCGTCGTCGCGATCTTCGTGATCGTGGTCCTCTTCCGGTCCATCCGCATCATCCCCCAGGCCTACTCCGGTGTCGTCGAGCGCCTCGGCCGCTACCAGCGCACCCTCTCCCCCGGCCTGAACCTGCTCGTCCCGTTCATCGACCGCCTGCGCCCGCTCGTGGACATGCGCGAGCAGGTCGTCTCGTTCCCGCCGCAGCCGGTCATCACCGAGGACAACCTCGTGGTCTCGATCGACACGGTCGTCTACTTCCAGGTCACCGACGCACGCGCGGCCACCTACGAGATCGCCAACTACCTGTCGGCGGTGGAGCAGCTCACCACGACGACACTGCGCAACGTCGTCGGCGGGCTGAACCTCGAGCAGGCCCTCACCAGCCGTGACAACATCAACGGCCAGTTGCGCGTCGTGCTCGACGAGGCGACCGGGAAGTGGGGTCTGCGGGTGTCGCGCGTCGAGCTCAAGGCCATCGACCCGCCCCACTCGATCCAGGACTCGATGGAGAAGCAGATGCGCGCCGAGCGGGAGCGCCGCGCGACGATCCTGACCGCCGAGGGCTCGAAGCAGTCTCAGATCCTCGAGGCGGAGGGACGCCGTCAGGCCGCCATCCTCGGGGCGGAGGGCGACAAGCAAGCGGCGATCCTGCGGGCCGAAGGTGAAGCGGCCGCCATCCAGAACGTGTTCTCCGCGATCCACGCCGGACGCCCCGACGACAAGCTGCTGGCGTACCAGTACCTCCAGACGCTGCCGAAGATCAGCAACAGCGCATCGAGCAAGCTCTGGATCATCCCGAGCGAGTTCACCGAAGCGATGAAGGGCCTGGGTGGCGCGTTCGCCGCACGCACCGACGCGGCCGCGGGTGCAGCCGGGCCGACCCCGCCGCCGAGCGCCGCGCCCGCACCGCACACGCCTCCCGTCGACCCGTCGTGACCCACCCCTGGTTCACGGGGACGTCGTCGCCGCGGGTGCTCGCCCACCGCGGGTTCGTTCCCCCGGATGCCGAGGGCATCGTGGAGAACAGCGTCGCCGCGTTCGCGGCGGCCCATGCCGCCGGAGCGGTCTACGTCGAGTCGGACTGCCACCTCACGGCCGACGGCGTCGTGGTCTTCTTCCACGACGACGACCTGCGACGCGTGACCGGCGACCCGCGCGCGATCGCGGCGGTGCACCACGCGGAGCTCGAACGCATCATGGCCGATCGGGGTGGGCTCGCCACCGCGGCGGACACCCTCTCGGCGTTCCCGACGCTGCGCTTCAACCTCGACGTGAAGGTGGCGGCGGCCGCGCGGCCCGTGGGACGCCTCGTCGTCCCCCACGCGGATCGCGTGCTGCTGACGAGCTTCTCCGACGCGCGTCGCCGAGACGCGCTGGACGCGGCGCGCCACCTCGGCGGCGAGCCCGCCACGTCCGCCGGCCGGGCCACCATCGCGCGTGTCCTGGCGGCGGTGTCCACCGGTTCGGCGGGCCTTGTCGCCCGCGCGCTGCGCGACGTCGACGCGCTCCAGGTTCCGGAGCGCCAGGGTGCGGTGCGCATCGTCACCCCGCGCCTGCTCCGCGCCGCGCATGCGGCGGGCGTCGAGGTCCACGTGTGGACGGTCAACGACCGCGACGACATGGACAGGCTGCTCGATCTGGGGGTGGACGGCCTCGTCACCGACCGTGCGGACCTCGCACTGCAGGCGGTCGCCGCGCGGCACTGACCCGGGCTGAGCATCCCCTGTGAAAGGGGGTGGCCGGACGCCCGTTCGGATGATGCACACAGGTGCGCGCGTTATACCTGACACGACGAGAGGACCACACAATGGCAGATCGCAGCCTGCGCGGCATCCGACTCGGCGCCTCCAGCCTACAGAGCGAGGAAGGCGTCGTGTTCCATGAGCGCGCCAACCACACGTATGTCTGCACGCAGTGCGGACGCGAGACCGTGATGACCTTCGCGGCGGACGCCGAGCTTCCCGAGGCCTGGGAGTGCCGCACCTGCGGCGCCGAGGCCGTGCTCCGCGTCGGCGACTCGGTCGTCGAGATCGACCACTCCGGCGACAAGGCTCCCCGCACGCACTGGGACATGCTCCTGGAGCGTCGCACGGTGCCCGAGCTGGAGGAGCTGCTCGAGGAGCGCCTGGCTCTGCTGCGCGCCCGCCGCGGCGCCACGGGCGACGCTCGCCTCAGCGCCTGACGCTCACTCCCCCGTGATGACGCCGGCCCCTTCGGGGGTCGGCGTCTTCGGCGTGCGCGCGCGGCGCCGCGCGACGAGGCCGACCACCGCCAGAGCGAGGACGCTCCCCCACCCGAGCAGGGTCTGCAGGGCCTCGCCGAGCAGGATGCCGGGCGTCAGACCTGTGCGCAGCGGCACGTCGGTGACCATCGCCCCCGGCTCGTCGGCGGGCAGGGCGTCGATCGTGCGCCCGTCCGGACCGATGACCTGACTGGTTCCCACGGTGGAGAGGTTCACGACCGCACGACCGGACTCCACGGCCCTGATCCGCGCGAACGCGAGCTGCTGCAGGTTCTCGTCGGTGCCCCGGAAGTCGGCGTTGTTGGTCTGGAACATGAAGACCTGAGCACCGGCCAGAGCGCCCTCGCGGATCACGTCGTCGTAGATGACGTCGAAGCAGATGGCGAGACCGACGCCCACACCGTCGACGTCGAACATCGGTGTCGACGTGCCCGGCGTGTACTCCCGCTGGATGAGCCCGATGAGATCCGGGGCCAGCATGTCGTAGAACCAGCGATCGGGCACGTACTCCCCGAAGGGCACGGGATGCCGTTTGTCGTAAAGGGCGACGGGGTTGTCGGCTCCGTCCTTCCAGAGCATCGACGAGTTGAAGTACTGATCGCCCCGCTGGGTCACGCCGCTCACGAGCAGCGGCGCGCCGATGCGGCCCGCGAGCGCGTCGAGCGCGGCACGCACCGACGTGTTCGACAGGGCGTCGGCGTCGATGCCGCCCTCCGGCCACAGCAGCACGTCGATGTCCTCGTCCTCGATCGGCGCCGTCGCCGCCAGCTGAGCCCGCAGCACGTCGTAGGCCGCCCGCTGGTCGAAGTAGCCGGCGGGCCCGTTGCCCTGAACCGCGCCCACGCGGATGCTGCCGGCATCCGTCGTGGGGAAGGCCGGCAGCAGGAACATCACGAGCACCGTGAGCGCCGCCGGCAGCGCGGTGCGCAGATCGCGCAGGCGCCCCAGACGCACGGCCTCGACCGCGGCGGCGCAGGCGAAGACGATCAGGAAGGACAGCCCGCTCATCCCCGTCCACGACGTCACGTCGACCAGGGGAGAGTCGGCCTGGGTGACGGCGATCCGCGTCCAGGGGAACCCTCCGTAGGGGAATGTCCCCTGCAGCTCCTCCCGCGACACCCACAGTCCCGCGACGAGCGCCGGAAGCGCCACCAGACGACCCGCCGTTCCCGGCGCCCACCGCGGAAGCCAGCGGTAGGCCAGGGCGATCGGCACGGCCATCACGGCGGTGAGGACGGACTCGAGGCTCGCGAGCGCGATCCACGGCACCGGACCGAGATAGCGCGCCGTGAAGGAGAAGTTCACGAAGAACAGCCCGGCTCCGAACAGCAGCCCGACCAGGAGCGCGCCGCGCACGCTGCGTCCGATGAGCCCGACCAGCGCGAGGGGCACGGCCACGAACACCACCGGCCACCACGAGAGGGCGGGGAAGGCGAGCGTCAGCAGCAGCCCCGCCGCGGCCGAGGTCACCGCCGCGGCCCACAGCGGCAGAAGCGGCCTCGGGGGCGGCGAGGACGGTCGCGGGCGTCGGGGCACGGAACGAGCCTAAGCGAGCGGGATCAGAACGAGCCGTAAGCGACGATGCCGCGACGAACGGCGTCGAGCGCCGAGCGCGCCGTGGTCGCGATCGGCGGGTCGGCGACCATCGACAGCTGATCGAGCAGATCGATGGTCTGCTTCGTCCAGCGCACGAAATCGCCCGCGGCGAGGTCGGCCTCCTGCAGCACCCGGTCGAGGCTCGCGCCCCGCGCCCACGCGTGCATCGCCGGGGCGAGGCCGGTGGCGACGGGCGCGGACCCGGGAAGGCGGTGGTCCTGCTCAAGGTCGTCCAGTCGCGCCCAGAGCTCTTGGGTGGCCGCCAGCGCGTCGCGGAACGCGCCCCGCGGCAGCCCGCGCTCCCCCGGCCCGCTCTCGTCGCGACGCGGCTCGTAGACGAGGCTGCAGGCCAGCGCGGCGAGGCCCGCGGCATCCAGGTCTGCCCAGATGCCGGTGCGCAGCGACTCGGCCACGAGGAGATCGCGCTCGCCGTAGATGCGCTTCATCGTCGCGCCGGCCGCGGTGAGCGTGGTCACGCCGTCGGCGTCCACCGCGACGTAGTCGAGCGCCGCGAGCACGTCGACGACGCGATCGAAGATGCGCGCGACGGTGCCGGTGCGCGCATCGATCTGCTGACGCAGCTTGTCGGTGTGCCGCCGCAGCTTCCAGAACCGCTCCGCCCACCGGGCGTGCTTCTCGCGATCGGGACAGGTCTGGCACGGATGCCGCTTCAGACGCCGTCGCAGCGACTCCAGCTGCTCCTGCCGCTGCTGGCGGAGCTTCGGTGAGCTGGACCGGTCGCCCTTGCGCTCCAGATCCGTGAGCTCACGCCGCATCCGCGCGAACTCGGCGAAATCGCCGCGATCGCACGTCATCGCCGCCGCGTACCCGGCGAGCGAGTCCTCGGCCTCCTTCACCTCGCGCGCCAGGCCGACGACCGCGCGGTCGGCCTGGAACTGGGCGAAGGAGGATTCGAGGATCTCCCGCGCGCGGGCGCGCCCGAACTGGTCGATGAGGTTCACGGCCATGTTGTAGGTCGGGCGGAAGCTGGAGTTGAGCGGATAGGTGCGCCGCGAGGCGAGCGCGGCCACCGCCTGCGGATCGAGGCTCTCGGTCCACTGGATCACGGCGTGACCCTCGACGTCGATGCCACGGCGTCCCGCGCGTCCGGTGAGCTGGGTGTACTCCCCCGAGGTGATCGCGACCCGCGCCTCGCCGTTGAACTTCTCGAGCTTCTCGAGCACGACCGTGCGCGCGGGCATGTTGATGCCGAGGGCGAGGGTCTCGGTCGCGAAGACGACCTTGACGAGCTTGTGCTGGAAGAGCTCCTCGACGATCTCCTTGAAGGCGGGCAGCAGACCCGCGTGGTGGGCGGCGATGCCGCGCTCCAGGTTCTCGCGCCACTCCCAGAAGCCGAGCACGGCCAAGTCCTCGTCGGGAAGGGCGGCCGTGCGCTCGTCGACGATGCGCCGGATCTCGTCGCGTTCGTCGCGGTCGGTGAGCCGCACGCCGGCACGTCGGACCTGCTGCACGGCGCCTTCGCACCCCGCGCGGCTGAAGATGAAGAAGATCGCGGGCAGCAGGTTGGCGCGCGCGAGCAGCTCGACGACCTGCGGGCGATCGATGCGCTCGATGCGCTGGGCGTTCGCCGCACGCATGGGGCGCCGCCCGCCGGAGGACGGTCGCTGTCCCGGCGCACGGTCGCCTGCGGACCGCTGACCGTGAGCGCGGTGTCCCTGCGAACGGTGCTCCTGCGAGCGGTGCTCCTGTGCGCGCCGGTTGCTCTCGAACGACGAGCCGCGCACGGACCGCAGGCGCATCAGCTCCTGGTTCACCTGCGCGGTCGCGATGCCGGCGCGGTCGTCGAACAGGGGCAGCAGGTCGCCGCGCACGAGAACGTGCTGTTCCAAGGGCACCGGTCGTGTCTCGGACACGATGACGGCGGTGTCCCCCCGCACGGTGTCGAGCCAGTCGCCGAACTCCTCGGCATTCGAGACGGTCGCCGACAGCGACACCAGCCGCACCCGCGCCGGCAGGTGGATGATGACCTCTTCCCACACGGCGCCGCGGAAGCGGTCGGCGAGGTAGTGGACCTCGTCCATCACGACGTACCGCAAGCCGCGCAGCGCCGGCGAGTCGGCGTAGAGCATGTTGCGCAGCACCTCGGTGGTCATCACGACGACGCGCGCGTTTCCGTTGACGTTGGTGTCGCCGGTGAGAAGTCCGACCTCGTCCTCGCCGTAGACCTGCTGCAGCTCGCGGAACTTCTGGTTGGACAGCGCCTTCATCGGGGTCGTGTAGAAGGCCTTGTCGCCCGGCTCGCGCATGGCGAGGTGCACGGCGAACTCTCCGACGATCGTCTTTCCCGCCCCGGTGGGTGCGGCGACGAGCACGCTGCGCCCCTCTTCCAGGGCGTGGCATCCGGCGATCTGGAACGGGTCGAGCTCGAACCTCTGCTCGTCGGCGAAGGCGGCGGTGAGAGGGTGGGCCTGACGCGCCTGCGCCTGTGCGTAGCGGGTGGCGGGATCCGTCACAGCTCGAGACCGAGGGCCTTCTCGCGCTTGGCGCGTCGACGGTCGAACAGGACGGACAGACCGGCGGCCGCGAAGAAGAGGACGGTGAGGATGCCGGCCAGCATCAGCATGCTCACGATGTCGGCGGCCGGTGTCGCGAGCGCCGCGAAGACCGAGGCGACGAGGATGGCCACGCGCCAGCCCTTCAGGATCGCCATGCCGCTCATGACGCCCGCGAGGTTCAGCGCGACGAGGAACACCGGCAGGACGAACGAGACGCCGACGACGAGCAGGAGCTTGAAGACGAAGTCGTAGTAGTACTTCGAGTCATAGATGTTCGAGGCGCCCTCTGGTGTGAAGGACGCCATCAGCTCGACGATGTGGGGCATGATCAGCCACCCGACGAACACTCCCGCGGCGAACAACGGGATCGCCGCGGAGACGAAGCCGATCGTGTAGCGGACCTCCTTGCGCGTGAGGCCGGGGACCAGGAACGCCCACACCTGCCACAGCCACACGGGGGCCGAGATGATGACGCCGACGGCCAGCGAGATCCGCAGCCGCATGTCGAACGGGCCCGTGATGCTCTGGTACATGAGCGTGACGACGTCGGCGTCGCCGCGCTGCTCGGCGACGACGCGGATGGGCTCGGTCATCGCCCAGATGATCGCATCGGTGAAGATCCACGCGACGACCATCCCCACCACGAGCGCGATGATCCCGATGATGAACCGACGGCGCAGTTCCTTGAGGTGCTCGCCCAGCGACATCCGCCGGTCACGGCGCGGACCCTCTTCTTCGGCGATGCGCGCGGAGTCGACCGTGGCCACGAGTGTCAGGGCTTGGTGTCGGTACCGGGTTCCGCCGTCGGGGCGGGGCTGGTGCCGTTGGGTGCGGTCGGCGCGGCGGGCGCGTCCTCTTCCTTCATCGCCTTCATCTCGCCCTTGAAGACACGAGCGGACTGTCCGACGCTCTTGGCCAGAGCCGGGAGCTTCGCCGCCCCGAACAGGAGCAGGATGATGATGACGAGGGCCAGCAGGTGCCAGCCGGTCAAGCCTCCGAGCATGAGGGTCTCCTCGGGTGTGGGGTTGCTGGCCAGTCTACCTGCCGCCCCGACGGATGGGTTCAGCGGTACTGGGCGAGCCCCGCTTCGGCCCACGCGGCGGTCGCGCGGCGTGCGGCATCCGGGGAGACGACCTCGAGGTCGCCGCCGAGCCGCGTCGCGACGCGCTTGAGGCTCCGCGCGTCGCCCACCCGGACGCGGGCCGACCGGATCTCCGCGTCGATCGTGGCCGGGTCGTCCAGCACGACGTAGTCGGCCAGCAACGGCGCCGCCGACGCGCGATAGCGGACCTCGACCTCGACGTCTCCCGCGGCGCCCTCGAACAGCGCGGGCACCGAGTCCTCGCCGTGGGTGCTCGCGATGTCGGTCAGACGCACGTCGGAGACGCGGTCGAGATGGAAGGTGCGCATCGCCTGGCGCAGATGGCACCATCCCTGCAGGTACCACTGGCCACCCGCGATGTGGACCTTGACCGGGTCGACCGTGCGGGTCGTGGGTGCGGCATCGGGCGCCTGGTACGAGAAGGTCACGGCGACGTGTTCGCGGAGAGCCTGCGCGACCGTCAGGCGCACGTCGTCCACCGTGTCGGGGGCGACGATGACATCGGCAGGCACGCCCGACGCGCCCCGTGCGAGCTTGGCGAGCAGGCCCTGGACGACGCCGCTGTCGCCGACGCCGGGCAGGGTCGCCGCGACACGCAGCCCGGCCAGCAGCGCGGCCGCCTCCGGTGCGGTCAGCCGCGGGGTGCGCTCCAGACCCACCGTGTTCGTGATCACGATGAGGTCCTGTTCGTCCAGGAGGTCCCAGTCGATGTCGAACAGGTCGTTGGCCATCTGCCAGAAGCCGCCGTCGCCGGGCAGGCCGATCACGGTGAGCTTCTCGACCATCCCGCGCATCTGCTCGACGGTCACGTCGAACTCGTCGGCGGCCTCGGTGAGCGACACCTCGCCCTTCCCGATCAGGTAGGGCACGAGCTGCAGGATGAGCGCCGCCCGATCGGTCGCCAGCAGCGGCTTGCGACGACGGCTCATGACCCCGCCCCCTCGTCGGTCGCGGCGTCCGGGCCGGCGTGCAGCCGGAGCGTGCGCTCGAGTCGGGCGATGACCTGATCGCGCAGCGCGGCCGGCTCGACCACGCGCACCTCCGGGCCGTAGGAGGCGAGCTCGTCGGCGAGGATGTGGACGTCCACGTACGGCACCCGGATCCCCTGCTCGGCATCCGTCGCGCGGCGGGTCAGACGCAGGGCGGCCTCGGTGCCCGGAGCGATCTCGAGTAGCGCCTGCTGACGGGCCGCGAGGGCCTCGAGACCGGCCAGCGCGCGCTCACCGGCGCCCTCGCGCAGCGCGAGATCGAAGGCGGCGCGGGTGATCGCGACATCCGACACGATGCGCGACAGCAGGAAGGTGCGCACGTCGTCCTGCGCGAGGTCGAACCCGTACACGTGCCAGCGCGCCTCATACTCGACGAGGGCGTACGGCTGCACGCGGCGCACCCGTGCGGTCTCGTCGCCGGCCTTGAGGTAGGCGAACTCGACGACGCGCCCCTGCTCGATCGCCCTCTGCAGCGGCCCGAACGAGGCCTCCCGCAGGTTGACGCGCGGCGAGTATCCGATGATCGGCGCGTCGACCTCGATGCCGAGCGCGCGGATCTTGCGCAGACCGCTGCGCGCATCGGCCGACATGGAGCTCTCGCTCCACACGCCGCCGGCGAGGTTCAGGACGGCGAGCTCGGCGGGGGTGAACTCGATGTCGGCGGGCAGCTCGTACTCGGCCGTCGGGATGCGGTAGCGCGCCTCGCGGAGGTCGTCCGGGTCGGCGTAGTCGCCGATCGTCTCGACCGGGATGCCGAGCGAACGCAGGTTCTCCTTGTCGCGCTCGAACATCTTCTCGAGCGCATCCTTGGACGCGCCGGCGCTGCTCTGCTCGCGGTAGCCCGCGACGGAGGCGAGGATGGTGTCTTTCGTGAGCCCCTGCTCGGTCGCCATGAGGGCGACGACGAGGTTGACCAGACGCTCCTCGGGCGCGCTGCGGACGGTCTCGGTGGGCACCCGACAATCTTAGGCGTCGCCTGTGCGCCGGCGGCGCTGCCGCGCGGTCGCGGTCGTCAGCTCGTCGCGGGCGTGTCGACGCCGAGGATGTCGATGACGAACACGAGCGTCGATCCTGCGGGGATCGAGCCGCTCGCCGTGTCGCCGTATCCGAGCGCCGGCGGGATCACGACGAGGATCTGCGACCCGACCGTCTGGCCGTCGAGCGCCTGAGCGAAGCCGGGCACCACCGCGTCGAGGGTGACGGCCGCCGAGGCGCCGTTCTCCCACGTCGAGTCGAAGACCTTGCGATCGGCCCACGTGACGCCGGTGTAGTTGATGCGGATGCTGTCGGTTCCGCCGACGGCCGGGCCGTCGCCCTTCTTCAGCACCTCGACCGCGAGATCGGTGGGCGGGGCCGTGTCGGGGATGATGACGCCGGGTGTGCCGTCGGGCGCGAGCACGACCGACGGCATGCCGCGGCGGTCGTTGTACTGCGGGACACCGTCGGCGGCGGCGAGGTACACCTTCTGGAGGTCGATCGCGACGACGATCGCATCGCTGCCGCTGAGGCCCCAGCCCTGAGCAGCGGCGTCGGAGAGGTCACTGGCCGGCACGGCCCCGACGATCCGCGAGCCCTCCGTCGCGCACATCATCATGTCCGCGAAGCCGGCGTACTGCTCGCGCCACTTCGACAGCGGGGTGACCTGCGTGCCGGAGGTCAGGATCTTCTGCCCGGTCGAGCCGCTCATGATCGTGATGGCGAACTGCACGTCCTGCATGTCGGAGGTCACGCGCTGGCCCGAACCCACGGTCTCGTCGACGGCGACGGTGTGATCGACGTAGACGGGAGCGCTCAGGGTCACCTCGGGGGTGCCTTCGGCGCCGGAGACGCTCACGGTGTCGAGCACGCCGGACGGGTCGGCCCCACGGTCGCACGCGGCGGCCGATGGGGATGCAGACGCGCACCCGACCAGGGTCAGGACGGAGAGGCCGACGACGGCGAGGGCAGCAGGGATCCGGCGCACCGGATCAGTCTACGTCGTCCGCGGCCCGCTCCCCCGCGCCGTCGGGGCCGGTGTCCGCGTCGGCGCCGGCGGTGGCCTGTCGCGCCCCGTCGGCGGCGCGCTGCGCCTCGCGCACCCGCTTGCGGAGGTTCTTGTCGGTGATCTCGCGGTCGCCGACCGCACCGGGGGTCCACGCCTCGACATCCGCGTCGGCATAGCTCGGCTTCTTGAGCGCACGCTTGCGCACGTCGGGCGGCATCGCTCCGGGAGCCAGACGGCGCGCCGTGATGAGGAAGCCGGTGTGCGCCACCATCCGATGGTCGGGGCGCACGGCGAGACCTTCCACGTGCCAGCCGCGCACCATCGTCTCGGTGGCCTCGGGGTCGGTGAACAGGCCCGTGCCGCGGATGTACTCGGCGACGCGGCTGAGCTGGGTGGCGGTGGCCACGTAGCACAGCACGACACCGCCGGGCGTGAGGGCGTCGGCGACCGCGTCGATGCACTCCCAGGGCGCCAGCATGTCGAGGACGACACGGTCGACGGATGCCGCGTCCACCGCGCCGGGCAGCTCTGCGACGAGGTCGCCGACCACGACCTCCCAGGCCTCGGGCGCGTGGCCGAAGAAGGTCTCGACGTTGGCGCGGGCCACCTCGGCGAACTCCTCGCGACGCTCGAAGGAGACCAGGCGGCCGGCCGATCCGATCGTGCGCAGGAGCCACATCGACAGCGCGCCCGAGCCGACGCCCGCCTCCACGACGGTGGCGCCCGGGAAGATGTCGGCCGAGGCGAGGATCTGCGCCGCATCCTTCGGATAGACGATCGCCGCTCCGCGCGGCATGGACATGACGAAGTCGCGCAGCAGCGGGCGCAGCGCCAGGTACTCGTGACCGCCCGAGTTGGTCACGACCGATCCGTCGGGCTGGCCGATCAGCTGCGCGTGCTTCAGGACGCCGTGATGCGTGTGCAGCTCGCCGCCCTCGCGGAGCGTCACGGTGTGCAGACGCCCCTTCGGGCCGGTCAGCTGCACCCGGTCGCCCAGCCGGAACGGCCCGCTCGGTCGGAGGTCGACGAGGGGGGTGGGCGTTGTCATGTGTGATCTCCTGTGCGGTGTGCCGCGTACACGGCGGCGATGTCATCGGGCGTGCGCTCGGCGAGCGTCGACCAGAGGGTGTGGGCGCCGGCACCGACCAGCGAGACCATCAGCGGGACCCCGATGGTGGTGACCCCGGCGCCGACCGCGGCGCGCACCCCCGTCGGCGAGTCCTCGATCGCCACGACCTCCGACGGATCGACGCCGAGCGCCCGACAGGCCTGCAGGTAGGCGTCGGGGTAGGGCTTGGGGCGGGTGACGTCGTCGCCGGCGACGATCAGCTCGAAGGTGTCGCCGAAGGGCGCCACCACCTGCTCCGCCATCGACCGCAGTGACATCGTCACGAGGGCGCACCGCACCCCGGCCGACCGCAGAGCGCTCAGCAGGTCGGCCGCGCCCGGCCGCAGGGGGTTGCCGCGCTCGGCCAGCATCCGGGTGACCTCGGCGGTGAGGTGGTCGACGATGTCGCGGACCGACATCCGCACGCCGGCCTCCTGCAGGATCGCTCCCGACGTCTCGAGGCCCTGCCCCACCAGCGTCAGCGCCTGCTCGTGGGTCCAGGTGCCGCCGAAGCTCTCGACGAGCGCGGTCTCCGCCTCCATCCAATACGGCTCGGTGTCGACGAGGGTGCCGTCCATGTCCCACAGGACGGCGACGGGAAGGGCGGGGCTCACCGGACCATGCTACCGACGCGCTCCGCGGCGTCCCGCCGGCACCGCGCGTCGCGCGCGGGCGCCGCCCCGTCGCCGGTCGCGACGCGTATCGTTGAGGGATCGATTCACCGTGCGAGAGGGGCGGAGTGGACGAACTCGGAAAACGCGTATTGGTCGTGGCCTTCGACGGATGGAACGACGCGGGCGAGGCCGCTTCCGCCGCCGCGGCGCACATCCGCGAGTCGGGCGCCTACCGCGAGGTCTTCTCGGTCGACCCGGAGCTCTACTTCGACTACCAGTACACGCGACCGCAGCTCAAGGTGGAAGCCGACGGTTCGCGGACCCTCAGCTGGCCCGACGCGACCGTGTGGCGGCCGCTGCATCCCGCCGAGGGCACACGGCTGTGGGTGCTCTCCGGTGTCGAGCCCGCCCGCGCCTGGCAGTCGTTCGCGGCCGAGCTGATCGACGCCGCCCTCAGCGAGGACATCACGGGCATCGTGGCGCTCGGCTCGATGATGTCGGATGTGCCCCACACCCGCCCGATCTCGGTGTTCGCGGGAAGCGACAACGAGAAGCTGCGCGCCGCGCTGGGACTGGAGAAGCCGACGTACGAAGGGCCGGCCGGCATCCTCACCGTCCTCTCCGCGGCCGCCGAGGCGGCCGGCATCCCGACCGCGGCCCTGTGGGCGAGCGTCCCGCACTACGTCGCCGGCCACACGCCGTCACCGAAGGCCACGCTCGCGCTGCTCGATCGCGTCATGGCGCTGACCGGAGCGGTGGTCGCCCGCGGCGAGCTGCCCGCCGAGGCCCTCGCCTGGGAGGCGTCGATCGATGCCGCGGCGGCGGACGACGAGGAGATGACCGAGTACATCCACCAGCTGGAGCAGACCCGCGACACCTGGGACTCCCCCGAAGCGTCCGGAGACGCCATCGCGCAGGAGTTCGAGCGCTATCTGCGCCGCGGCGGAAGCGGCGAGGGCCCCGGCAAACCCGGTCGCGACGACCCCCGCCGCTCCTGATCAGTACGCCTGCAGCACTCCGAAGCTCAGCAGCACGATCAGCACGAGTCCGAGCGCCAGGCGGTAGAGCACGAACGGCAGGAAGCTGCCGCGCTTGAGGTAGCGCATCAGGAACGCGATCACCGCGAGGCCCACGCCGAACGCGACGACCGTGGCGACGCCCGTCTCGAACATGTTGTACACCTGGTCGCCCGGGTCCTTGATGGCCTGCACCAGCTCGTAGAGGCCGCTGCCGAACACGGCCGGCACCGCGAGCAGGAACGCGACCTCCGCCGCGGCCGGACGGGTGTAGCCCAGGGCCAGGCCCATCGTCGTCGTCGCACCGGAGCGCGAGACACCCGGGACGAGGGCGAGCATCTGCGCCAGGCCCAGAGCGAGGCCGTGCCCGTAGGTCAGGTCCTTCTCGGTGCGGGTGCGGCGCCCCAACGCGTCGGCGGCGCCGAGCAGGAGACCGAAGACGATGAGCACGATCGCGACCAGCCAGAGGTTGCGGAACGTGTTGCGGATGGACTCCTGGAACAGGTACCCGGCGATGCCGATCGGGATCGTGCCGATGATGACGATCCACCCCATGCGGGCGTCAGGGTCGTTGCGCGGCACGCGGCCGGTCAGCGACTTCGCCCACTGGGAGATGATCCGCACGATCTTGCCCCAGAAGTAGACGAGCACCGCGAGCTCGGTGCCGATCTGGGTGATGGCGGTGAAGGTCGCGCCGGGGTCTTCGGCGGACGGGAGGAACTCGCCCATGATGCGCAGGTGGGCACTGGAGGAGACGGGGAGGAACTCGGTGAGTCCCTGGACCAGGCCCAGGATGATCGCCTCGAACAGGTGCATGGGGGCCCTTTCAGTACGTGCGGATCAGATCGGTGAGCACGCGCTGCCCGAAGACCAACGCGTCGATGGGGACGCGTTCGTCCACACCGTGGAACATACCGGTGAAATCGAGATCCGTGGGAAGCCGCAGCGGCGCGAACCCGTATCCGGCGATGCCGAGCTCGGCGAGAGCCTTGTTGTCGGTGCCGCCGCCCATCAGGTAGGGCAGCACCGGAACCCCCGGATCGTGCCGCTCGAGCGCCCCGACCATCGCCTCCACGAGCTCTCCGCGGAAGGGCACCTCGAGCCCGATGTCGCGATGCGAGATCTCGACCTCGATGTCGTCGCCCACGATGCGCTGGATCTCCGCGAGCACGCGCTCCTCCTGGCCCGGGAGCGTGCGCACGTCGATCGTGGCGACCGCGGCATCCGGGATGACGTTGTGCTTGTACCCCGCGACGAGCCCCGTGGGATTGGTCGTCGTGCGGAAGGTGGAACGCAGGAAACCGGATGCCGCGCCGGTCGCGTCCGCCACGGCATCCGGATCGGCGGGGTCGACGCCGCACAGGGCCGCGAGGCCGTCGACGGTCTGGCGCGTGGTGGCGGTGAGCTCGAGCGGCCAGACCGACCGCCCGAGGGCGGCGACGGCCTCGGACAGCCGCGTCACGGCGTTGTCCGGGTGGAAGCGGCTGCCGTGGCCGGCGGTGCCGCGAGCGCGCAGCCGGAGCCACACGAGGGCCTTCTCCCCCACCTGCAGCAGATAGGCGCGCTGCTCGCCCACCGGGATCGAGTAGCCGCCGACCTCGCTGATGGCCTCCGTGGCGCCGTCGAACCAGTGCGGCCGATCTCGCACGACCAGCTGCGAGCCCTCCACCCCGCCGTTCTCCTCGTCGGCGAAGAACGTGAGGATCAGGTCGCGCTCCGGCTGCTCCCCCGCTCTCAGGAGCTCGGCGACAGAGGTGAGGATCATCGCGTCCATGTCCTTCATGTCGACGGCACCGCGCCCCCACAGCATCCCGTCCCTGATCACGCCGCCGAACGGGTCGACGCTCCAGTCGTCGGCGACGGCCGGGACCACGTCGAGGTGGCCGTGCAGGACGAGGGCGGGCTTGTCGCGATTGCGTCCCGGCACCCGCACGCTGAGGTTGGTGCGGCGCGGGATGGGCTCGTAGTACTCCGGGCGGAGTCCGAGACCTTCGAGGTAGGCCCCGACGTACTCCGCGGCCTCGCGTTCGCCGTGCGAGCGCCCCTCGCCGAAGTTGGTGGTGTCGAAGCGGATCAGATCGCGCGCGACGGCGACGACCTCGGGCAGCTCGGTCTCAGGCAGCTCGGATGCGGACATGCTCACCACGGTACTGCGATCAGGAGGGGGCCTCCGCGCGGTGACACACGACGACACGGGACCTCGCCCCGGCATCCACAGGGGCAAAAGAAAAAGGCCCCTGACGGGACCTTCTTCTCTCTGTGCGCGAGGGGGGACTTGAACCCCCACGCCCTATACGGGCACTAGCACCTCAAGCTAGCGCGTCTACCTATTCCGCCACCCGCGCAGGTGGTTTTCGGTTTCGCAACCGAAGATCGACAGTACCAGATCCGACGCCAGACGTGGAATCGAGGTCGCGCTCAGCCCGCCGACACGCCGAACAGCAGACCGAGCAGGTAGGTCACGGCGGCCGCTCCGAACCCGATCGCGAGCTGGCGGAGCCCGCGACGCAGAGGCGGCGCGCCCGACAGCAGCCCGACCATCGCGCCCGTCGCGGTGAGCGCCGTGCCGACCAGCAGCAGCGCGACGGCGACCGCGGGCAGGCCGCTCAACCCGAAGATCCACGGCAGCACGGGGATGATCGCACCGGACGCGAAGAAGAGGAAGCTCGACCCGGCCGCGCCGAGCGCACTGCCCACGACCTCGTGGTCGGCACCGGCGGCCCGCGGCAGACGGTAGGGCTCGCCGCGGTCCGCGGCGTGCGCCGTCTCGACGACGCGGCGCGCGAGATCGTGCGCCTCCTGCTCGTCCATGCCGCGGGTGCGATAGACGAGAGCGAGCTCGTTGGCGTCGAGGTCCAGATCGGGGAGCACGTGATCGGCGTATCCGCTGGGCTCGGTCGCGTCGAGCAGCTCGCGTTGCGAGCGCACCGAGACGTACTCGCCGGCGCCCATCGACAGCGCGCCCGCGAGAAGTCCCGCGATCCCGCTGAACAGCACGAACTGCGCGCCGACGCCGGTCGCCCCGATGCCCATCACGAGGGCGAGGTTCGAGACGAGTCCGTCGTTGGCGCCGAAGACGGCGGCGCGGAAGGTGCCGGACAGCCGGCGTCGCCCGCGAGCCGCGAGCCCACGGACCACCTCGCGGTGGATCTTCTCGTCGGCGACCATCCGCGCGGTGGCGAACGGCTCGCTGTCGTAGGGCGATCGTCCCTCCGCGTTCTGGGCGAGGGCGAGCACGAAGATCGACCCGAACCGGCGGGCCATCCACCCGAGCACGCGCGAGCCGAACCCGGGTGCGGGAAGGCGGACGGGCTCCCCGCCCAGCAGCTCGAGCCAGTGCGCCTCGTGTCGTCCTTCCGCCTCGGCGAGCGCGAGCAGGATCTCACGCTCCTCCCCCTCGCGCCGTGCGGCCAAGGCGCGATAGACCTGCGCCTCGGCACGCTCGTCGGCGAGATAGCGCGCCCAGCGGCGCCGGTCTCTCTGCGTGGGTTTCGGGGTCGGGCTCACGGGGCTTCACGGTACCGTCGACGGCGGCGGCGCCGACCGCTCACGCCGGTATTGTCAGGATTTCGGATCTCCGAAGCACCGGCGAGCGCAGCCCTCAGCCCCCGCTCACCGCGGCGCATGACCAGACGGTGCGCGGCGACGAACGCGGGGCGCAGCACGGGAGCGGCGAGGCGCATCCATCGCCGCGTGAGCTCGACCCGCCAGATCCAGGTGAGCGCGGCGCCGTCTGCGGGCGATCCCGGCCGCGCCGCGATGGCGAGCCGCCCGATGCCGACCAGATCGCCCGTGCTGGTCGCGGCGAGCAGGTGCGGGGGTCGCACCTCCGTGACCGTCAGGGCGACCCGCAGACGGTAGCCCCAGGGACTGCGCACCTCCAGATGCCGCACGTCTCCGACGGCGGGAGCGCGCGCCCCGGGCACGATCCGCACGGACGGCCACCACGGCACCTCGCCCGAGACGAGACTCTGCTCGCACAGCGCCCAGCACCGCTCGACGGATGCCGGGACCACCCATCGCGACGTGAAGTCGTAGCCGCGGCGCATGGGCGCGAGTGTACGCGCGCCGGTGTCGGCGTGGTGCGATGTCAGGACCGGACGCGGGCGCGGAGGACCTCGATGCGGGCCTGCAGCTGCGCGACGGTGGCACGGGCCACCTCCGGTCCCCCGCACACCCGTCGCAGCTCGGCGTGCACGGCGCCGTGCGGCTCGCCGCTCTGGCGGGCGTAGAGGCCGACGAGACTGTTCAGCAGCTGGCGCTGTTCGCGCAGCGTGCGGTGGAGGGCGGGCGGAAGGGACGCCTCGCCCGCATCCGTGCTGTCGGTGGCGACCGCGCCCTCCTTCGCCTCACGGGCGCGACGGTGACGACTCTGGCGGGACTGCCGCTGCATCAGCAGCTCGTGGACGTGCTCGGGTTCGAGCAGGCCCGGAAGGCCCAGGAACTCCTCCTCCTCGAGGGTGCCCGGTACCGCGAGCTGCCCGAACTCCTTGCCGTCGTAGAGCACCCGGTCGAAGTGCGCCACCGAGCCGAGGGCCTGATAGCTGCCCTCCTCGATCAGCGCGTCCGAGGCCTTGTCCTCTCGTTCGGCCTCCTCGAGCAGGGTGTCCTCGAGACCGTCGTCGTCCGATTCCTCGCGGTCGAGGGCGTGGTCGCGCTCCCGCTCCATCTCGTTCGCCAGGGCGAGCAGCGGCGGCACGTTCGGCAAGAACACGGATGCCGCTTCACCCCGCCGGCGGGCGCGGACGAAACGACCGATCGCCTGGGCGAAGAAGAGCGGTGTCGAGGCGCTCGTCGCATAGACGCCGACGGCGAGCCGCGGAACGTCGACGCCTTCCGACACCATGCGGACGGCCACCATCCACCGCGACGTCGAGGTCGCGAAGGTCTCGATCCGGCCCGACGCCGCCTTGTCGTCGGACAGCACCACGGTCGTCGGCTCTCCCGTGATGTCGCGGAGGATCGCCGCATAGGCGCGCGCCGCCGTCTGATCGGTCGCGATGACCAGACCCCCGGCATCCGGCACGTCCTGTCGCACCTCGGTGAGTCGCCGATCGGCGGAGCGCAGGACGGCGGAGATCCACTCGCCCTCGGGGTTGAGCGCCGTCCGCCAGGCCTGCGCGTTGATGTCCTTCGTGTTGTCCTGACCGAGGTGAGCCTCGTACTCGTCGCCCGCCTTCGTCCGCCACTTCATCTGCCCCGCGTAGACGTGGAAGAGCACCGGGCGCACCACGCCGTCGGCGAGCGCCCGCCCGTAGCCGTAGTTGTAGTCCGTGCGGGAGAGGCGGATGCCCTTCTCGTTCGGGTGATACTCCACGAACGGGATGGGAGCCGTGTCACTGCGGAAGGGGGTGCCCGACAGCAGGAGCCGGCGCGTGGCGCGCCCGTACGCCTCACGAAGCGCGTCGCCCCAGCTCAGCGCGTCGCCGCCGTGATGCACCTCGTCGAGGATCACGAGGGTGCGGGCATCCATCGTCAGCCGCTGGTGCACCGACGCCTTGACGGCGACCTGCGCGTAGGTCACCGCCACGCCGTGGTAGTGGCGCGCCGGGGCGCTCTGGCGGTTGGTGAAGCGGGGATCGAGACGGATGCCGACGCGGGCCGCGGCATCCGCCCACTGCGTCTTCAAGTGCTCGGTGGGCGCGACGACGACCAGGCGGTTCACGATCCCGCGGCGCAGCAGCTCGCTCGCCAGGCGCAGGGCGAAGGTCGTCTTTCCGGCGCCGGGCGTCGCGGCGGCGAGGAAGTCGCGCGGGCCGCCGCCCACGCCGTCGGGGCCGTCCTGGGCGAAATAGGCCTCGAGGGCCTCGGCCTGCCAGGCGCGCAGGTTCTGGGCCGTCCCCCACGGGGCACGCTGGGGGAAGGCGGGCGAAAGGTGCTCTGCGGCAAAGCTGCCGAAGTGCTCCTGTCCTCGCTCGTCCGTCCCGTCCACGACTGACCACCCTAAACGACGCCTCCCCCACGCCCGCCCTCGGCAGTGACCTCCGACCCCGGTAGCCTCGGAGAAGACCACGAGTCAGGAGAGTCATGCGCAGGAACGAGCCCACCCCCGACGACCACCGCTCACCGTACGTCCCCAACGAGAGCGCGCACCCGTGGCGCCGGATGGTGTCGATCGGCGACTCGTTCACCGAGGGCATCGGCGACCCCATCCCGGGCACGGTCGACGGCCACCGCGGCTGGGCCGACCGGGTCGCAGAGGTCCTCGCCGCGCAGGTCGACGATTTCGCGTACGCGAACCTCGCGGTGCGGGGCAAGCTGATCGCCCAGATCATCGCCGACCAGGTCGAGCCGGCGCTCGCCCTCAGCCCCGACCTGATCACGTTCTCCGCGGGCGGCAACGACGTGATCCGCCCGGGCGGCGATCCGGATGCCGTGGCGCAGCAGTTCGAGGACGCCGTGGCGCGCCTGAGCTCGCAGGGCGCGACGCTCGTCGTCTTCACGGGGGTCGACACGGAGTTCACACCGGTGTTCCGCGGCATCCGCGGACGAGTGGCGATCTACAACGAGAACATCCGCGCGATCGCCGACCGCTACGACTGCATCGTCGCCGACCAGTGGGCGCTCAAAGAGGTGCAGGACATGCGCTTCTTCGACGACGACCGCCTGCACTACAACGCGCTCGGCCACCACGAGATCGCCCGGATGGTGCTGCGCGCCCTCAACGTGCCCAACGACCTGCAGCCCATGCAGCCCGACCCGCTGCCGCGTCTGACCTGGCGCGCCGCCCGGACGAACGACCTCGTCTGGGCGCGCACGCACTTCGTGCCGTGGGTGCTGCGGCGCCTGCGCCACCAGTCGTCGGGCGACAACATCACCGCCAAGCGCCCCGAGCCCCTGCCGGTGACCGTCGAAGCCCCCGGGCGCGACCGCACGGCGGCACCGGGCGAGCAGGTCTGATCCGAGCGGCCGCTCGCCGCCGCTCTACCGCAGCGCCCACAGAGCGACGGCGGCGGCGGATGCGACATTGAGCGAGTCGACGCCGCCGGCCATCGGGATCGTGACGACGGTGTCGGCCGCGGCGAGCGCACGCCGCGACAGGCCGTCTCCTTCGGCGCCCATGAGCAGCGCGACCTGCGGCGGCCGGGCGGCGACGAACGCGTCGAGCCCGACCGCGTCGTCGGCGAGCGCGAGAGCTGCGAGGTGCAGTCCGGCGTCGTGCAGGAGGGCGCGCCCGGCGGTCCACCCGCCGTCCGCCTCGTCCGGAAGCCGCGTCCACGGCACCTGGAACACCGTGCCCATGCTCACCCGGACGCTGCGCCGATAGAGCGGATCCGCGCAGCGCGGCGTCACCAGCACGGCATCCGCGCCGAGCCCCGCCGCCGCGCGGAACGCGGCGCCGACGTTGGTGTGATCGACGATGTCCTCCAGCACCAGCACGAGGCGCGCGCCGGCGACCACCTCGGCCACGCTCGGCAGCGCGGGCCGGTGCATCGCCGCGAGCGCACCGCGGTGCACCGTGTACCCGGTCAGCCGCTCCGCCACGTCGTCGTCGACCAGGTACACGGGGGCGTCGCCGGCGAGCGGCAGCGCCTCATCGAGCCACTTCTGCTGCACGAGGACAGACCGCGGACGATGTCCCGCGGCGACGGCGCGCGCGATCACCTTCGCCGACTCGGCGATGTAGAGCCCTCCGGCCGGCTCCAGCACACGACGCAGTGCGACGTCCGTGAGGTCGCGGTAGTCGGCGAGACGGTCATCGGCGGGGTCGTCGATACGAACGACAGGCATCCGCCCATGCTGTCACGCCCGACCGCGCCCGCGCGCACTCCCCCACCCCGCTGTAACCTCCGCGAAAAGCGGGGCGCGTAGGCTCGGGGTAGGTCTGAGGGAGGGAGGACGCCATGTCGACGGTTCTCGATCGCACGTCCGGGGCTGCTCCCGAGCTCGACCCCGAGACCACCGCGGCGGTCCGCCGCGCCGTGGACGCGCTGGCCGGCCGTCGCATCGCCGTGCTCACCGGCGCCGGGGTCTCCACCGATTCGGGCATCCCCGACTACCGCGGCAAGGGGGCTCCCACGCGCACCCCCATGACCGCTCAGCAGTTCCTCTCGAGCGACGCGTCGCGACGCCGGTACTGGGTGGGCAGCCACCTCGGGTGGCGCGCATTCGCCGCCGCACAGCCCAATGCCGGCCACCGCGCCCTCGCCGATCTGGAGGAGCGCGGCGTCGCGAACGGCGTCATCACGCAGAACGTCGACGGCCTGCACGTGCGCGCCGGCAGCCGCCGGGTCGTCGAGTTGCACGGGACGATGCGACGCGTGCTGTGCACCCACTGCGGTCAGGTGTTCGACCGCCGCGACCTCGCGGCGCGGGTCGAGGCGGACAACCCGTGGATCACGGTTCCCGACGCGGTCGAGCTGGGGCCCGACGGCGACGTGCTGCCGTCCACGAGCGATGGCTTCGTCGTCCCCGACTGCAGCGTCTGCGGGGGCATGCTCAAGCCCGACGTCGTCTTCTTCGGCGAGTACATCCCGCTCGTGAAGTTCTCGGAGGCCGAGCAGCTGGTCCAGACCAGCGAGGCGCTCGTCGTCGCCGGGTCGTCACTCGTCGTCAACTCCGGCATCCGCCTGCTGGAGCGCGCCCGGCGCCGGCGGCTCCCCGTCGTGATCGTCAATCGCGGGCAGACGCGCGGCGACGTGCACGCGAGCGTCAAGATCGACGCCGGCACCTCCGAGGTGCTCCGGGCGCTCGCGCACGCCCTGCCCGACGTGCGCTGAGGCTTCCCCGCTCGCATAGGCTCGATGGGTGACGACTCTCATCCTCGTGCGCCACGGCGAGACCGACTGGAACGCGGCGCGCCGCATCCAGGGATCGACCGACATCCCGCTCAACGACACGGGACGCGCCCAGGCGCGCGAGGTCGCCGAGCGGCTCCGAGAGGAGCTCGAGGGCGTCGGACCCGTCGTGGTCGCATCCAGCGATCTGTCCCGCGCGGCCGAGACCGCGCAGATCATCGCCTCGACGCTCGGCGTCGCCGCACCGCGCGCCTACCGGCAGCTCCGCGAGCGCTCGTACGGCGTCGCCGAGGGTGCGGGCGTCGACGAGTTCCGTGAGCGTTGGGGCGAGTGGGCGCAGGCGGAGGTTCCCGACGCCGAAAGTTGGGCCCAGGTGCGCCAGCGCGCGCTCGCCGGTCTGCAGCGGGCCGTCCGCGACGCCCGCCGGGCGACCGCGCCGCTCGGACCGACGCTCGTCATGGTCTCGCACGGCGCCCTCATCCGCGAGGTGATCCGTCACGCGTCGGCGGGCGCCTTCCCGCACGAGGGCGAGCGTCTGGCCAACGCCTCGACGCACACGTTCCTGCTCGAGCGCGACCGCCTCAGCGTCCGCTCCTACGCGGCCGTCCCGCTCGGCTGAGCGGATGCCGCGGGCTCAGGCGCCGCGGGCGACGACCGTGCGCGCATGGCGGAGCACGGGCTCATCGATCATGCGTCCGCGGTAGCGGAACACCCCGCCTTCGCCCTCGGCGGCCGCCAGCACGCCGCGCGCCCAGGCGAGCGCGTCGTCGTCGGGCCGGTAGGCCGCCCGGATCGTCTCGACCTGCGCGGGATGGATGCACGCCGTCGCGGCGAAGCCGCTGGCCGCGGCATCCCTCGCCTCGCGTGACAGTCCCTTCTCGTCGGCGATGTCGAGATGCACCGCGTCGATCGCGGCGATGCCGGCCGCGCCGGCGGCGAGCAGCACCCGTGCCCGAGCGACGCGGGCGACGTCGCGGTACTTGCCTTTCGGGGTGCGACTGGACGTGCCGCCGAGTGACGCGACGAGATCCTCCGCGCCCCACATCACCGCGACGACCCGGTCCTGCGCCGCGATCTGCTCGACGGCGGCGACACCACGGGCCGTCTCGCACAGGGCGATGACCTCGAACCGCGGATCCAGACGTGCGATCGCGTGGGCGGACTCCGCCTTTGCGACCATCACGCGCCGGTAGTCGGTCTGCGACAGCGTCGCGAGGTCGGAGGCGATCTCGCGCGAGTCCAGCGGGTTGACGCGGACGATGACGCGGTCGGGGTCGAGATGCGAGTCGATGAGCGCCACCCGCGCGGCGACCTTGTCCGCCGGAGCCACGGCGTCCTCGAGGTCGAGGATCACCGCGTCGGCGCGCTCGAGGGCCTTCGCGTGGCGCTCCGGGCGGTCGGCCGGGCAGAACAGCAGCGCAGGTCCGAGGTCGAAAGCGGCGGTCATGCGTTCACGCTACCGGGCCGGCCGCGACCGGCGGCAGCGCGGTCAGTCCCAGCGCGCGGGCGATCACGAGCAGCTGCACCTCCGTCGTCCCCTCCCCGATCTCGAGGATCTTCGCGTCGCGGTAGTGACGCGCCACCGGGTACTCGTTCATGAACCCGTTGCCGCCGAAGATCTGCGTCGCGTCGCGCGCATTGTCCATCGCCGCATCGCCGGCGGTCAGCTTCGCGAGCGCCGCCGCCGACGCGAACGGGCGACCCGCGTCGCGCAGCCGCGCGGCGTGCAGCCAGGCCAGCCGCGACAGGTGCACGCGCTGCTGCATCCTCGCCAGCGTGAACTGGATCGACTGGCGCGTCCCCAGCCGTTCGCCGAACACGATGCGGCTGCCGGCGTAGTCGAGGGCCGCCTCCAGGCATCCTTCCGCGGCTCCGGTGGCGAGAGCGGCGATCGCGATCCGGCCCTCGTCGAGGATGCTGAGGAAGTTCGCGAACCCGCGTCCCCGCTCGCCGAGGAGGTTCTCGGCGGGCACCCGCGCGCCGTCGAAGCTGAGCGGGTGGGTGTCGGAGGCATGCCACCCGACCTTGTCGTAGGCGGGACCCACGGTGAAGCCGGGCGTGCCGGAGGGGACGATGATCGTCGAGATCTCCTTGCGCCCGTCCTCGACGCCTGTGACGGCGGTGACCGTGACGAAGCGGGTGATCGCGGTGCCCGAGTTCGTGATGAACTGCTTCGCCCCGTCGATGACCCATTCGTCACCGTCGCGCCGCGCGGTCGTGCGGGTGGCCCCCGCATCCGATCCCGCCTCGGGCTCGGTCAGGCCGAACCCCGCCAGCGCGCGACCGGCGAGCAGGTCGGGAAGCAGTTCGGCGCGCTGGGCGTCGGTGCCGAAGCGGTGGATCGGCATCGCGCCGAGGCTCACGCCGGCCTCGAGCGTGATGGCGATCGACTGGTCCACCCGCCCCAGCGCCTCGATCGCGAGCCCCAGCGCGAGGTAGGTGCCGCCCTGACCGCCGACCTCTTCCGGAAACGGCAGACCGAACAGTCCCATCTCCCCCATCTCGGCGACGATCCCGAGCGGGAGGGTCTTGGTGCGGTCGGCCTCGTAGGCCTGCGGGGCGACCCGTTCATCGGCGAAGGCGCGCACCATCCGCGCGAGCTCGCGCTCCTCGTCGGTCAGTCCGTGGTCGTACGGATCCAGAATCGCCATGGCATCCCCTTCGATGTCGCGGTCGCATAACGCCTCCCGCAATCTCGTGGCGCGCGGGCGAGCGGGTGGGTTAGTGTGCACTAACCCACAGGTCCAGGTTAGCGAGGATTAACTGGAATGACAACGCGTTCTGCGGCATCGCGCACCTCGCGTGAGCGAGCCAAGGCCCAGCGCGCCGACTCCCTGCTGCAAGCCGCCGCCCGCCTCTTCGCCGAGCACGGTTTCGACGGTGTGAGCCTGGAAGACCTCGGCACCGCCGTCGGCATCACCGGTCCCGCCGTCTACCGCCACTTCGACAGCAAGCGCGCCCTGCTCGGCGCCATCCTCCTGCGCGCCAGCGACGATCTGCTCACGGGCGGGCGCCGCGTCATCGACGCCGGACACGGACCCGACCGGTCGCTGCGCGACCTCGTCGACTTCCATGTCCAGTTCGCCGTCCGCGGCGCCGACGTCATCCGCGTGCACGACCGCGATCTCGCCCGCCTCAGCGAGGAGGACCGCCACGAGGTGCGCCGGCTCCAGCGAGAGTACGTCGAGCTGTGGGTCGGCGTGCTGCACGCCGTCCACCCCGACCTCACCGAGCCGGAGCTCCGCGTCCGCGCGCACGCGGGGTTCGGTCTCATCAACTCGACGCCCTACGCCGTGCGCACCCGGCGCGACGCGGCGGTGGATGCCGGCGACGACGGGATGCTGCGCGACGTGCTGGCCGACATGGCCTACGCCGCACTCGCCGCCCGGTGACCTCTCCCCCGCGTCAGCCCAGCAGCATGGCGCGGGCGGGCTCGCGGAGGACGTCGCCGACGATCGTCAGGAACCGCGACGCCTGCTCGCCGTCGACCAACCGGTGATCGAACGACAGGCTCAGGGTCATGAGGTCGCGCAGCACGATCGCCCCCTCGTGCTCCCACGGTCGCCGCCGCACCGAACCGAGCCCCAGGATGCCCGCCTCACCGGGATTGAGGATCGGCGTGCCCGCATCGATGCCGAAGACGCCGAAGTTCGTAATAGAGAACGTCCCGCCGCTCAGTGCGGCCGGTGTCGTCCGGCCGGCGCGCGCGGTCTCGGCGAGGCGGCCGATCTCGTCCGCGAGGTCGACGAGCGAGAGCCGGTCCGCGTCGGGCACGTGCGGCACGACGAGGCCGCGCTCGGTCGCCGCGGCGATCCCCAGGTGGACGTAGCCGTACTGGACGATCTCCCCGGCGGCCTCGTCCCACGACGAGTTGAGCGTCGGCTCGGCGCGCAGCGCGAGGCACACGGCCTTCGCCGCCACCGCCATGATCCCGATGCGGTGACCCTCCAGACGACGATCGGACCGGAGGCTCTGCACGAACCGGGTGGTCTCCGTGACGTCGACCTCCAGGAAGGTCGTCACGTGCGGAGCGGTGAAGGCGCTGCGCACCATCGCGGCCGCCGTGTGCTTGCGCACCCCGCGGATGGGGATCCGCGTCTCCCGCGGGGCGTCGCCGCTCGCCGCGGCGGTGTCGGCCGGAGCCTCGTGCGCACCGGGCGCGCGATCGTCCAGCGTCGCGGCGAATCTGTCGACGTCCTCGCGGCGGATGATGTCGGTGACGCCGGAGGCCTCGACGAGGGCGAGGTCGATGCCGAGCTCTCGCGCATACGCGCGCACCGGGGGCGTCGAGCGCGGTCGTTCCGGCCGCAGCTCCTGCGCCGCGGGGGCGACGACATCGTGCGGGGCATCCGTGAGGACGCGCTCGGCCGCCGTCGCGGCGGTCGAGCGGTCGCTCGAGGGCGCACCGCCGCCGATGCGCCGGCGGCGTTGCGGGCGCGCGGTACCCCGAGGCGCTGCGCCGTAGCCCACGAGGTTCGGCACGGCGGCCTCGGCCGGCGCCTCGGACGGGTCCTGCGCGCCGGCGGCCGCGGACGTCCCGCCGGGTGCGGCGGGTGCGGCGGGTGCGGCGGGTGCCGCGCCGACGGCAGCATCCTCCGAGGATTCCGCCCCCGCCACCTGGAAGGCGATCAGCGGCGCTCCGACCTCGACGACGTCTCCCGCTTCGGCGTGGAGGGTGCTGACCGTGCCCGCGAACGGCGACGGCAACTCGACGATGGCCTTCGCGGTCTCGACCTCGGCGATCGGCTGGTTGAGCGCCACCTCGTCGCCCTGAGCGACGAGCCACTGCACGATCTCCGCCTCGGGAAGCCCTTCCCCGAGGTCGGGCAGACGGAACTCCGCGATCACAGCTCCACCCCCGTCAGGCTGTGGGGCCGGTCGAGGACGCGGTCGACGGCATCGAGGATGCGGTCGAGGTCAGGGATGTGATGCTTCTCCAGCTTCGCGGGCGGATACGGGATGTCGTGACCCGTCACCCGCTGCGGCGGAGCCTCCAGGTAGTGGAAGCACTGCTCGGTGACGCTCGCCACGATCTCGGCGCCCACCCCGGCCTCCCCGCCGGCCTCGTGGGTCACGACGAGCCGTCCCGTCTTGCGCACCGACGCTCCCACCGTGCGGTAGTCGACCGGCGACAGCGACCGCAGATCGATCACCTCGATCGAGATGCCCTCGTCCTCGGCCGCGACGGCGGCATCCATCGCCGTGGCGACCTGCGCCCCGTAGGTCACGATCGTGACGTCGGTGCCGTCGCGGACGACGCGGGCCAGCCCCATCGGCGCCGCGTCGGCGACGTCGGCGTCCAGGTCGACCTCGCCCTTGGAGTGATAGAGGCGCTTGGGCTCGAAGAAGACGACCGGATCGTCGCACGCGATGGCCTGCTGCAGGACGGTGTACGCGTCCTGCGGATTCGAGACGGCCACGACGCGGAGGCCCGCCGTGTGGACGAAGTACGCCTCGGGCGACTCGGAGTGGTGCTCCGCGGCACCGACACCGCCCGCCCAGGGGATGCGGATCGTCAGGGGCATCTTCACGCGGCCGCGCGTGCGGTAGTGCAGCTTCGCGACCTGGCACACGATCTGGTCGAACGCGGGGTAGACGAAGCCGTCGAATTGGATCTCCACGACCGGGCGGAAACCGCGCATGGCCAGGCCGACGGCAGTGCCGACGATCCCGGACTCGGCGAGCGGGGTGTCGATCACGCGCTTCGGCCCGAACTCGCCGAGGAGGCCGTCGGTGATGCGGAACACGCCGCCGAGGCGACCGATGTCCTCCCCCATCACGATCACACGGTCATCGTCCGTCATGGCGCGGTGCAGCCCCGCGGTCAGCGCCTTGCCCATCGTCAGCTGCGTCATCGGGACACCTCCGCATCGCCGTCGGCGAACGAGTCGAGGTAGGCCGCGAAGCGCTGGCGCTGACGTGACAGCCCGCTGTGCGGTTCCGCGTAGACGTCGTCGAGGACGGCCAGCGGCGGGCGGGTGACCGCCGTCAGCACGGCCTCCCGCATGGCTCCCGTCAGCGCGTCCGCCTCCTGCGAGATGGCGGCGAGCGCCGCGTCGTCGAGGTCGCCGGTGCTGCGCAGCAGCGCTTCCAACCGGGTCAGCGGGTCGCGGGCGCGCCACCGCTCCACCTCGTCGCGTTCGCGGTAGCGGGTCGGGTCGTCCGAGGTCGTGTGGGGACCCATCCGGTAGGTCACGGCCTCCAGGAACACCGGGCCCTCCCCCCGGCGGGCGTGGTCGAGGGCCCACCGCATGGCGGCCGTGCACGCGATCACGTCGTTGCCGTCGACCCGCATGCTCGGGATGCCGAAGCCGGGTGCGCGACCGGCGATCGGGAACCGCGACTGCACCGTCACCGGCTCGGAGATCGCCCACTGGTTGTTCGAGCAGACGAAGACGACCGGCGCGCCGAAGGACGATGCGAAGACCATCGCCTCGTTCACATCGCCCTGGCTGGTCGCACCGTCGCCGAAATAGGCCACGGCGACCTGGTCGCCGCCGTCGCGCTGCACGCCCATGGCGTACCCGACGGCGTGCAGGGTCTGCGCGCCGATGATGATCTGCGGCGTCGCGAGGTTCAGCTCGAAGGGGTCGTAGGTCGAATGCACCTCACCGCGCCACGCGAGCACGAGATCGGCCGGTGCGCCGCCGCGCACGATCGTCACGCCCACCTCGCGGTAGCTCGGGAACAGGAAGTCGTCCTCCCGGCAGGCGCGTGCCGTGCCGACCTGGATCGCCTCCTGGCCCTGGGCCGGAGCCCAGAGTCCCAGATGACCCTGGCGCTGGAGGGCGACGCCTTCGGCATCCATCCGACGGACGATCGCCATGTCGCGGTACAGGGCGCGCAGCGCGGCGGCGTCCAGATCTTGCACCCACGGGTCGAGGCGGGGGTCGGCGACGCGTCGCCCCTCGGGGGTGAGCAGTCGCGCCGTGTCGTCCAGCGCCGTCATCGCTTCGTCTGTGGTCAGGGTGTACATCGTCGTCATCCCTCTCTGGCCGTGCCGCTCTTTCGTGGAGAGCGACCGCCGCCCGGGCCGGCCTCGTCGCCGGTTGCCTGGAAGGCTACGTCCGTCTGGCACCTAGCTCAAGCATTCACCCGTGGCCTGAGCATGTTGCGCAGACCGACCCGAAGGTCCCTGGTAGAGTTGGGCACTATGGGACCTCTGGACCGCGTCGACCTCGACCTCCTGAATGCGCTCGCCGATGACCATCGCGCCACCGTGGTGGCCCTCGCCGAGCGCCTGGGTCTGTCCCGCAACACCGTCCAGGCGCGCTTGGCCCGCCTGGAGCGCGGCGGCGTCTTCCAGTCCTTCGAACGCGCGATCCCCCCGGTCGCCCTGGGCCTGCCCATCGAGGCCATGGTGAGCGTCACCGTGCGGCAGGCGGAACTGCCGCGGATCACCCATGCGATCGCGAGCATCCCGGAGGTCGTGCAGGCCTATGGCATGAGCGGTCAGGTCGATCTGCTCGTGCGGGTCGCGGCGCGCGACACCCAGCACCTGTTCGACGTCGACGCGCGCATCCTCGAGATCGACGGGGTGGAGCGCACCGAGACCTCCCTCGTCATGGGCGAGGTCATCGGCTATCGGATCCGGCCGCTCCTGGAATCGGCTCGCGACGACGCGACGCGCTGAGCGCGCTCGCGTCCACCGGCGACGCGTCGACCGGCACGACGTCGGGACGGAGGGCGTCCGCCGGCAGCGGCACCACGGGCACGGGCAGCACGGCGTCGGCGGCGACGCCGACGGCATCGGCCTCGCGCGCATCCATCCGCACCAGGACGACTCCCGCCAGCAGCAGCGCACCGCCGAAGATCTGCACCGCGGAGGGAGCCTCCCCGAGCAGGAGCCAGGCGAAGCCGAGCGCGAAGAGCACTTCGCTGAGACCGATGAACGAGGCCAGCCGCGAGCCGACGCGCGGCACCGCCATGACGCCCAGCGCGTAGCCGAGCGTCGTCCCCACCGCCCCGACCCACAGCAGGGCCAGGATGCCGGGCACCTCGACGCCGCGGAAGGTCACCGACACCGGCCGCGCGGCGAACGGCATGGCCCCCGTGGCGCCCAGCAGCGCCATCACCACGGCGCCGACGAGCAGCCCTCCGGCGGCGAGGGCCAGCGGCGGCAGGCCGTCGCCGGTGCGCTCGCTCATGACGAAGTACACGCACACGCACACCGCCGCTCCGAGCGCGAGGAGCGTGCCGAGCAGGTCGAAACGCGCGCCGGCGATGTCGACCACGAGCACGAGACCGACGATCGCGACGACCGAACCGATCATGACGAGCCGCGAGGGGGCCCGGCGCGTGCGCAGCCACACGAAGCCGACGAGCAGAACGGGTGCGAGGTATTGGATCAGCAGCGCGACGGCCACCGGCATCCGCTGCATCGCCGAGAAGAACAGCAGCTGGCAGCCCAGCACCGGGATCAGGCCGAACGCCAGGAGGGAGAGCCCGTGGCGGCGGACGAAGCCGCGCTCGCGGCGCATCGCGCGCACGAGCGCGGGCGACAGGATGAGGCCGGCGAGCCCCATGCGCACGACGAGCGCCGCCGACAGCGACCAGCCCGCCTCGAGGAGCGGCTTGACCAGAGGGCCGCTCGACGAGAACGCCAGCGCGGAGAAGACGGCCATGACGATGCCCGCGGTGCGGGCGGGTGGAGCGGTGCGTGACACCGGCGTTCCTTCGGATCGAGCAGGAGGACTGTCAGGACTCAACAGCAATTACACTGGTGACACTAGTGCCCGCCGAGGTCAGGAGTCAACGTGGTCTTCATCCATGACACCGAGATGTCGCTGCGCGCCGCGGCGGCCCTCGTCAACACCCTCCCCGAAACCGACGGTGCAGGCCTCGACCGCCTGCGGACGCAGGAGGATCTCGACGCCTACCTGTCGGAGTTCTCCTACACGGGCAGCTTCCGACGCGACGACGCCGAGCTCGACGCCGTGCGCGCGAACCGGCGGCGTCTGCGCGCGCTCTGGGCCGCCGACCGCGACGGCGCGGTGCCCCTCGTCAACGCGATGCTCCGCGACGGGCGGGCGCTTCCGCAGCTCGTGATCCACGACGAGTTCGACTGGCACATCCACGCCACCGAGCCCGACGCCCCCCTGGCGATGCGCATGCTGGTCGAGTCGGCGATGGCGTTCGTCGACGTCATCCGCTCGGACGAGTGGAAGCGGGTGCGGGTGTGCGCGGCGGACGACTGCGACTCGGTCTACGTCGACTTCTCGAAGAACGGCTCCAAGCTCTACTGCGACACCGGCAACTGCGGGAACCGCATGAACGTCAACGCGTACCGTCGCCGGAAGGCCCGAGAAAGCGCGTGATCGCCGCCGCCGCCTCGCGCGGCGTCTCGTAGTGGATGAGGTGGCCGACGGCGGGGATCTCCACGAGCCGGGCATCCGGGAAGAGCGTCTGCAGGTGGCGTTCCGCCTCGATGGGCGTGATGTCGTCCTTCTCCGCCGCGATCAGGAGCGTGGGTTGCGCGATGGCAGGTGCGAAACGACGCACGTCGTCGGACACCGACGCGACGAAGCCGTCGTGCAGCACGTCGCGGTCGTGGAAGAGCGAGAAGTACGTGTCGTGCTGGTCGTGGATGAAGCGGCGCAGTGCGGGCTCACGCGTCTTCGCCATCGACACGCTCATGACCCGCACGATGACGCGGTTGCGCAGCAGTGCGTCGCCGAGACGCTTCGGCAGGCGGGCCCCGGCCCAGTAGTAGAACACCGCCAGGCGGGTGAGGATGCCGCGGGGGCCCTCCAGCGCGGGCGCGCCGATCGGGTTGACCAGGATCACGCGCGGCGTCGGGAGCCCTGCCGCCACGGCGGCGGCCACGACGATGGAACCGAACGAGTGCCCGAGGATCACGGCCCCGGGCGCCACCGCGGCGACGAACGCGCGCAGCCATCGGGCATACGTGTCGAGGGTGTGCACCGCGCCGGGGACCGGCACGCTCTCCCCGAACCCCGGAAGGTCGGGAGAGATCACCCGGACGCTCGGAAGGAAGGCGACGACGGGCTCCAGGCCGTGGTGGTCGCCGCGATAGCCGTGGACGGCCACCATCGTGACCGGGGCGTCGGCGGGCCCGTACTCCCAGTACGCGGTCACGGCGCCGTCGATCTCGATCTCGCGCCGCGACACGGGCACGGCGGCGAGGGCCTCGGCGTAGGGAGAGTCGACGGTCACCCTTGAAGTCTAGGAGGGGCGCCCCGCGACCGTCCTCCTCCGCGTGCCTGCGCGCCGGTGTCGGAACCGGCGCATACCGTCGGAGGCATGGAACAGTGGCAGGCCGTCCCGCTCTGGGAGGACGACGTCTCCACCGTCGAGACCACCCCCGTGCGACCGCCGAGATGGGTGGATGCCGTCGGCGTGTTCGATCTGGAGACGACCGGCATCGACGTCACGACCGACCGCATCGTCACGGCCCACGTCGGCCTGCTCGACGCCGACGGCGCGGCGGTCCGGGCGCAGTCGTGGCTGGCCGATCCGGGAGCGCCGATCCCCGACGGGGCGACGGCGGTGCACGGCATCACGACCGCGCACGCCCAGGAGCACGGTGCTCCGGCGGCGCAGGTCGTCGCCGCGGTCGTCGCCGCGCTGCGGGAACTGCTGGACGCGGGCATCCCGGTCGTGGCCTACAACGCGCCGTTCGACTTCTCGCTGCTGAAGTACGAGGCACTGCGTCACGGCATCCCGCCCATCCTCGACCCCTCGCCCGTGATCGATCCGCTCGTGCTCGACAAAGCGCACGATCGCTTCCGCAAGGGCAAGCGCACGCTCGAGGCCGTCGCGGCCCACTACGCGGTTCCCCTGGTCGGCGCCCACGACGCGTCCGCAGACGCGATCGCCGCCGGGCGGGTCGCTCAGGCGCTCGCGCGGCGCTATGCGATCGACGCCGCGCTCGACGAGCTTCACACCCGACAGATCGGGTGGGCACGCGCTCAGGCCGACAGCCTCACGGAGTACTTCATCCGCATCGGACGGCTCGACTCCGAGGACCGCGTCGACGGCAGCTGGCCGATCCGCTGACGGCGGAGGCGAGGTCGCCCCGAAACGACGACAGCCCCGCCGAAGCGGGGCTGTCTCGCGGGACCGGGCTTACTTGCTCGAGCCGCCGAAGTTCTTGAAGCGCTGGTTGAACTTCTCGACGCGACCGGCCGAGTCCATGATGCGCTGCTTGCCCGTGTAGAACGGGTGCGAGGCGGAGGAGATCTCGACGTCGATGACGGGATAGGTCTCGCCGTCGAGCTCGATCGTCTTGTCGCTCGACACCGTCGAACGGGTGAGGAAGGTCTCGCCGGAGCCGAGGTCGCGGAAAACGACCGCCTTGTACTCGGGGTGGATGTCAGTCTTCATGGGTTTCCTTACGTGGTGCCCTGGATTTTGCCAGGGCGAGGGAAGTCTGCGGTGCGAATGCACCAAGGATCGATCATACCAGCAGCCCGCACCCGGCGGGAACGGGGATGTCTCAGGCGCCGCCGGTGGCCCGCGCGGCGAAGCGTCCGGCCTCCGACGTGAGGGCGATCGGCATGCCGAAGGTCGCCGACAGGTTCTCCTCGGTGAGCGTCTCCGCCAGCGGGCCGGCGGCGACCGCGGTCCCCTCGCGCAGCAGCAGCACGTGCGTGAACCCGACGGGGATCTCCTCGACGTGGTGGGTGACCATGACCATCGCGGGCGTCGTGGGCGCCAGGGCGTAGCCGCTGAGCAGCCCGAGCAGCTCCTCCCGGGCCCCGAGATCGAGGCTCGCCGTCGGCTCGTCGAGCAGCAGCAGCTCCGGATCGGTCATGACCGCGCGGGCGATCTGCACGCGCTTCTGCTCTCCGTCGGAGAGCGTGCCGAACGTGCGCTCGGCGAGATGCTCGAGCTTCCACTCCGCCAGCACGCGACGCGCGCGGCGCTCGTCGATGGTCTCGTACGTCTCGTTCCAACGGCCCAGCACCGAGAACGCCGCGGTCAGCACGACATCCAGCACGGTCTCCTCGGGCGGCACGCGACGCGCCATCGCCGACGAGGCGAAGCCGATGCGCGGGCGCAGGTCGAACACATCGGTGCGGCCCAGGCGCTCGTCGAGGATGGTCACCTCGCCCGAGGTGGGGTGGATCAGCGTCGCCGCGAGCTGCAGGATGGTCGTCTTGCCGGCTCCGTTGGGCCCGAGCACCACCCAGCGCTGGTCGTCCGAGACCGCCCAGTCGATGTGATCGATGATGTTGCGGGCGTTGCGGCGGACGACGACATCGAGGAACTCGAGCACCTGGGGCATGCTCCCAGCCTATCGGGAGTGCCCTCGCCCGCCGGCGGCACGCGCCGGGTCTTCGCCTCAGCCGACGCGCCCCGACACCTCCCGATACAGGGCCTCGGTCGCCTCGGCGATCGCCTGCCAGCTGAAGGCGCTCGCGGCGCGCTCACGCCCGGCCGCCCCGTACGCGCGGGCACGCTCGGGGTCCGAGACGACCTCGGTGAGCACGTCCGCGAGGTCGGCCACGAAGCGCTCGGGATCCACCGGTGTGCCCGTCCCGTCCTGCACCTGCTCGATCGGCACGAGACGGCCCGTGACACCGTCCACCACGACCTCCGGGATGCCGCCGGTCGCGGTGCCGACCACGGCGGCTCCGCACGCCATCGCCTCCAGATTGACGATGCCCAGCGGCTCGTACACGCTCGGGCAGACGAAGGTCGTGGCCGACGTGAGGATCGCGCAGAGCTGATCGCGCTGCAGGAACTCGTCGATCCACACGACGCCGTCGCGCTGGGCCTGCAGCTCGCGGACGAGGCCCTCGACCTCGGCCATGATCTGGGGGGTGTCGGGTGCTCCCGCGCAGAGGACGATCTGCACGTCGGCGGGCAGGCGCGTGGCGGCGCGCAGGAAGTACGGCAGGCCCTTCTGGCGCGTGATGCGGCCGACGAACACGACCGAGGGCCGATTCGGGTCGATGCCGTAGCGCTCGAGGAGGGCGTCGTCCTGCTGCGGATGCCAGGCCTCCACGTCGATGCCGTTGTAGATGACGCGCACCTTCGCGGGGTCCAGCGCCGGGTAGCTGCGCAGGATGTCGCGACGCATGCCGTCGCTGACGGCGACCACGGCGGCGGCGTTCTCGTAGGCGGTCTTCTCGACGTAGCTCGACACCGCGTAGCCCCCGCCCAGCTGCTCCGCCTTCCAGGGACGCAGCGGCTCGAGGGAGTGCGCCGTGATGACGTGCGGGATGCCGTGCAGCAGCGAGGCGATGTGTCCCGCGAAGTTGGCGTACCAGGTGTGGGAGTGGACGACGTCCGCCCCGGCGACGTCGCCGACGATCTCCAGGTCGGTTCCGAGCGTCTGCACCGCGGGGTTGGCCGCGGCCAGCTCGGCGGGCACGCCGTAGGCCGTCGTGTCCGCTTCGTCGCGGTCGGCGCCGAACGCCCGCACCTGCACCTCGACCCCTACGCGCAGGGCCTTGACCAGCTCGGTGACGTGGACCCCGGCTCCCCCGTAGATCTCCGGCGGGTACTCCTTGGTGACGATGTCGACGCGCATGTCACGAACGCTAGTACAAGGGCGAACGGGGGCCTAGTGTGGTGGCATGCCTGCAGCGCCGAAGGTCTTCGGAATCATCCTCGCCGGGGGCGAGGGAAAGCGCCTCATGCCTCTCACGGAGGACAGAGCCAAACCCGCGGTGCCCTTCGGCGGTCAGTACCGCCTGATCGACTTCGCCATCTCGAACCTCATCAACTCGGGTCTGCGCCAGATCGTGGTGCTCACGCAGTACAAGTCGCACAGCCTCGACCGCCACGTCTCCCAGACCTGGCGCATGTCGGCGCTGCTCAACTCGTACGTGGCCTCGGTGCCGGCCCAGCAGCGCCTCGGCAAGCGCTGGTTCTCCGGCTCGGCCGACGCCATCCTGCAGTCGCTGAACCTCATCCACGACGAGAAGCCCGACATCGTCGTGGTCATCGGCGCCGACCACGTGTACCGGATGGATTTCGAGCAGATGCTCGCGGCCCACATCGAGTCCGGCGCCAAGGCGACGGTCGCCGGCATCCGTCAGCCGATCGGGCTCGCCAACCAGTTCGGCGTCATCGACCTCGACCCGACGGACAACATCACGATCCGTGACTTCCTGGAGAAGCCGCAGAACCCCACGGGGCTCTCCGACGCCCCCCACGAGGTGCTCGCGTCGATGGGCAACTACATCTTCGACGCCGACGCGCTCATCGCGGCCGTCGAGGCGGACGGCGAGCTGCCCGGGTCGAACCACGACATGGGCGGCGACATCATCCCCTACTTCGTGGGGCGCGGTGAGGCCGCCGTGTACGACTTCAAGCGCAACGACGTCCCCGGCTCGACCGATCGCGATCGCGACTACTGGCGCGACGTGGGCACGATCGACTCGTTCTTCGATGCGCACATGGATCTCATCTCGACGCTGCCGATCTTCAACCTCTACAACGTCGACTGGCCGATCCACTCGCAGTCGGTGAACTCCCCGCCCGCCAAGTTCGTCCGCGACGGCGTCGGCCGCATGGGCAACGCGATCGACTCGATCGTCTCGCTCGGCTCCGTGCTCTCGGGGACGCACCTGGAACGCTCCGTCGTGGGTCCGTGGACGCTGTCGGGAGGGGGATCGACCATCACCGACTCGGTGCTGTTCGATCACGTCCAGGTGGGGGCGGGGGCGCGCGTGCATCGCGCGATCCTCGACAAGAACGTCGTGCTCGAGCCGGGCGCGACGGTCGGTGTCGACCGTGCGTTCGACCTCTCGCGCGGCTTCACGGTGACCGACAGCGGCATCACGGTGGTGGGCAAGAACGCGTACGTCGCCCGCTGACGGACCGCTAGGTTGGACGGGTGCCTGACGCCCGTTTCCTCGTCGTGTTCGACGCCGATTCCACCCTGCTGCGCAACGAGGTCATCGAGCTCATCGCCGACGAGGCGGGCCGCGGCGCCGAGGTGGCTGCCGCGACCGAGGCGGCGATGCGCGGCGAGGTCGACTTCGCGACGAGCCTGCGCTCGCGTGTGCAGGCGTTGCGCGGCGTGCCGCTGAGCGCCTTCGATCGGGTGCGGGCCCGGGTCGAGCCGACGGCGGGGGCCGCCGAGCTGGTCACGGCGATCCACCGGCGCGGCGGGCGGGCCGCGGTCGTGTCCGGCGGATTCCACGAGATCCTCGACACCGTCGCCCCGGCGTTGGGGATCGACGTCTGGCGCGCCAATCGCCTCGCGGTCGACGGCGGGGCCCTTTCCGGGCTGGTCGACGGCGAGATCGTGGATGCCGCCGGCAAGGCGTCCGCGCTGCGCGAGTGGGCCGCGGCATCCGGTGTCGCCCTCCGCCGCACGATCGCCGTCGGCGACGGCGCGAACGACCTGCAGATGATGGCGGCGGCGGGCCTCGGCGTCGCGTTCAACGCGAAGCCCGCCGTGCGGCGCCAGGCCGACCTCGTCGTCGGCCCCGTCGATCTGCGCGAGCTCATCCCCCTGCTGCCCTGACGCACCGCGGCGTCGGCCGCGCCCGCACGGATGTCGGGGACCGGGCGTAGCGTGACCGCATGGACGTCATCATGATTCCCGGTCTCTGGCTCGACGCGTCGTCGTGGGACGACGTGCTGCCGCCGCTGCGCGCCGCGGGGCTGACCCCACGACCCCTGACCATGCCCGGACTCGGAGCCCCCGCCGCCGAGAGCGCCGACATCGGCATCGCCGACTGGGTGGCCGCGACCGTCGAGGCGATCGACGCGGCCGAGGGGCCCGTCGTCGTGGTCGGCCACAGCGGCGGCGGCAACGTCGCGTGGGGCGCGGCCGACGCACGTCCCGACCGGGTGGCGCGCGTCGTGCTGGTCGACACCGCGGTGCCCTACGACGGGGGCATGATCTCCGAGTTCGACCTCGTCGACGGCGTCGTGCCGTTCCCCGGCTGGGACTTCTTCGACGCCGACGACGTCGCCGATCTCGATGAGCAGACGCGGGCGCGGACCGCTCCCCTCACCCACGACGTGCCGGCGCGGGTTCCCACCGACGCCATCGCGCTGCACGACGAACGCCGCTACCGCGTTCCCGTCACCGTGCTGTCCGGTTCACTCGGCGACGAGGAGTTCCGCGGTTTCCTGGCGCAGTGGGGCCGGTACGCCGACGAGTTCTCGGCCATCGACGACACCGAGATCGTGCGCCTGGGCAGTGGTCACTGGCCCCAGTTCTCCCAGCCGCAGCACCTCGGCGAGGCGATCGTCGCCGCCATCTCACGCTGAGGCTCCACCGACCCTCGAGCGGACGGCGCCCCCGCGAGTCGAAACGCGCTCCCGGTCAGTGGCCCATGCCCAGGCCGCCGTCGACGGGGATCACCGCACCGGAGATGTAGCCGGCATCCTCCGAGGCGAGCCACGTCACCACACCGGCGACCTCCTCCGGCGTCGCGAACCGGCCCGCGGGGATGTTCCGCTTGTACTCGGCCTGCGTGTCTTCGGACAGTTCGGCGGTCATGTCGGTCTCGATGAAGCCAGGGGCGACCACGTTGGCCGTGATGCCGCGGCCGCCGAGCTCGCGCGTCAGCGAGCGCGCGAAGCCGACCAGCGCCGCCTTCGACGACGAGTAGTTGATCTGTCCGGGCGAGCCGTAGAGCCCCACGACGCTGGAGATGAGGATGACGCGTCCCCACTTGGCCCGCAGCATCCCCTTGGAGGCGCGCTTGACGACGCGGAAGGTGCCGCCCAGGTTGGTCGCGACGACCGAGTCGAAGTCGTCCTCGGTCATGCGCAGCAGGAGGGTGTCCTTGGTGATGCCCGCGTTCGCGACGACGATCTCCACCGGGCCCAGCTCCCGCTCGACCTCCGCGAAGGCGGCGTCGAGGGAGGCGGCGTCGGTGACGTCGGCGCGCACCGTCAGCGTGCCCTCGGGGCCTTCCCCGGAGCGCGCCGTGACCGCCGTGCGGTAGCCCTCGGCGACGAAGCGGGCGGCGATCGCGCGGCCGATGCCGCGGTTTCCACCGGTGACGAGGACGACGCGGTCGTGCGACATGGGGGCTCCGTTCGCTGGGGATGTGACCGCCTCAGCCTAGTCGGCGCACGCCCGCTCCTCCCCCGCGGCGACGGCTCCCGATAGGCTGACATCGCGAGACAGGAGAGATCATGACCGATGCGACGAACCCTCAGTCCCCGGATGCCGCGGCCACCCCGCCGGTGACGCCGCCCACGCCCGCTCCCGCCTCCGCGCAGCCGGCGGCCCCGTACACGCCTCCGCCCGCGGCGGCTCCGGCGCCGAGCTATCAGCCACCCGCCTACCAGCCCCCGACCTACCCGGCCGCACCGCCCGCCTACGGCGCGACCACCGGCGCTCCGATGCAGCCGGCTCCCGGCGCCCCGCCCGTCTACGGCGCCGCCGCGCCCTACTACGGCGCCCCCGCACCGAAGACCAACGTGCTCGCGATCATCTCGATGATCGCCGCGATCCTCGGCTTCGTCTGGATCCTGCCCTTCATCGGCTCCCTCGGCGGCGCCATCATGGGGCACATCTCCCTCAACCAGATCAAGAAGACGGGCGAGGGCGGCCGCGGCATGGCCCTGGCCGGCGTGATCGTGGGGTGGATCGGGGTGGCGATCGCCGTCATCGGCATCGCCTTCTTCCTCTTCTTCGTGATCCTCGGGGCGACCGCGGGCACGCGCTACAGCTCGTACTGACGAGGTCCGCGCGCCGCCGATCGGCGTAGGCTGAGGGGACCGTGAAAAGCTCTCGTCCCCAGTCCGCCACCTCGTTGCCGCGCGCTCCGCGCGACGACGCGAGCGCGCGGATGACGAAGTACTTCACGATGATGGTGATCCGCGTCGCGTGCTTCGTGCTGATGGTCGCCGTCACCCCCTACGGGTGGTACACCTGGCTCTTCGGCGCGGGCGCGATGTTCCTGCCCTACTTCGCCGTCGTGATCGCGAACGTGGCCGCCGGTCCCGCCGAGCGGGCGATCCCGCCCGAGCGCGCGATCGAGTCGCCCGCTCCGCCGCCCGCCTCGGCGCAGCCGACATCTCCGGCCGCGCCGACCGTCATCCGCATCACCGAGTCGCCCGCACCTCCGACGACATCGACGGATCCGACGTGAGCGCCGCGATCTGCTCGCGCGCGGGCTGCCGCTCCGACGCCCGCTGGCAGGTGGTGTGGCGCAATCCCCGCATCCACACCGCCGACCGGCGCAAGACGTGGGCCGCGTGCGACGAGCACGTCACCTACCTGCGCGACTACCTCGCCGCCCGCGACTTCCCCGTTGACGTGATCGCCTGGGAGACGGAGACCACCGCATGAGCCCGCGCACCGCCCGACAGTCCACCGCGCTGCGCTGGGCAGGCTACGTCGCGATCGCGATGGTGTTCGCGATCGTGTGCGCCTTCCTGTCGAACTGGCAGTTCACGCGCAACGCCGACCGCAGCCGCCAGCTCGCGCTCGTCGCCGCGAACTACGACGCCGCCCCGGTGCCGTTGCGCGAACTCATCGGCCCCGACGGCGCGTTCGACCCGGACGACCAGTGGCATCCGGTGTCGCTCACCGGCGAATACCTCACCGACCAGACGCTGCTGGCCCGCAACCGGGCGCACGGCGGTACGAGCGCGTTCGAGGTGCTCGTGCCCTTCCGCACCGTCGACGGCGACGTCTTCCTCGTCGATCGCGGCTGGCTGGCCCCGGGATCCGCGCAGCCGGAGCCCGACGCCATCCCCGCACCGCCGTCCGGTCAGGTGGAGGTGGTCGTGCGCCTCAAGCCGGGCGAAGCGCTGCCGAACTCGGGACGGTCGGCCCCGGACGGCCAGGTGCCGACGATCAACCTGCCGCTGGTGGCCGAGACGACGGGGCAGGCGGGACTGATCACGAGTGCGTACGGCCTCCTCGTGTCCGAAGAGCCGTCCGTCGCCGACGTGCCCAACGCGCTCGAATCGCCCTCCGACGATCCCGGACCCTACCTGTCGTACGCGATCCAGTGGATCCTCTTCGCCGTGATGGGCTTCGTGTTCATCTGGTACATGATCCGCACCGAGATCCGCCACCGCCGTGAGGACGCCGAGGATGCCGCGGCCGACGAGGCGAACGGCGCCGGTGGGAGCGGTGCGGCCGGTGGGAGCGGTGGCCCCGACGGGCCGGACGCGCCTCGCGCCCCCGCGCCCGCGGATTCCGCTGCGGCACGCCGTCGGCGGCGCCGGGAGCAGCGTCCGCGCGACCGCGACATGCAGGAAGAGGACGCCCTCCTCGACGAGCTCACCTCCCGCTGACGCGTCCCGCGCGCGGCGGGAGTCAGGCGAAGGTGATCAGGTCGACGTAGTCGCGGCCCCAGATGTCCTCGACACCGTCGGGGAGGATGAGGACGCGCTCGGGGTTGAGCGCCTGCACCGCACCCTCGTCGTGCGAGACCAGCACCACGGCGCCCTCGTAATGCGCCAGCGCACCGAGGATCTCCTCGCGTGAAGCGGGATCGAGGTTGTTCGTCGGCTCGTCGAGCAGCAGCATGTTCGCGGAGGAGACCACGAGCGTCGCCAGCGACAGCCGCGTCTTCTCTCCACCGGAGAGCACGCCGGCGGGCTTGAGCACGTCGTCTCCCGTGAACAGGAACGATCCCAGCACCTTGCGGGCCTCGGTCGCGTTGATGTCGGGCGCGGCGGACATCATGTTGTCCAGCACGGAGCGGTCGACGTCGAGGTTCTCGTGCTCCTGCGCGTAGTACCCGATCTTCAAGCCGTGGCCCGGTTCGATGACACCCGTGTCCGCCTTGTCGACGCCGGCGAGGATGCGCAGCAGGGTGGTCTTGCCGGCACCGTTCAGCCCCAGCACCACCACCTTGGATCCGCGGTCGATCGCGAGGTCGACATCGGTGAAGATCTCCAGCGAGCCGTACGACTTCGACAGGTTCTTCGCCATGAGCGGCGTCTTGCCGCAGGGCGCCGGCTTCGGGAAGCGCAGCTTCGCGACGCGGTCCTCCTGGCGGGCCTCCTCGAGGCCGGACAGCATCTTCTCCGCACGGGCGACCATCTGGTGCGCCGCGGCGGCCTTCGACGCCTTCGCACCGAAGCGCGCGGCCTGCAGCTGCAGCGCCGTGGCCTTCTTCTCGATGTTGGCGCGCTCCTTCTTGCGGCGCTCCTCGTCGGCCACCCGCTGGCGCAGGTAGTTCTTCCAGTTCATGTTGTAGACATCGATGACCTGGCGCATGGCGTCGAGGTAGAAGACGCGGTTGACCGTCTCCCCCACGAGCTCGACGTCGTGGCTGATGACGATCAGGCCGCCCTTGTAGTTCTTGAGGAACTCGCGCAGCCATACGACACTGTCGGCGTCGAGGTGGTTGGTGGGCTCGTCGAGGATCATCGTCTGCGCGTCGGAGAACAGGATGCGGGCGAGCTCGATGCGACGGCGCTGACCGCCGGACAGCGTCTTGAGCGGCTGGTCGAGGATGCGGTCGGGAAGCGACAGGTTGTGGGCGATGGATGCCGCCTCGGACTCGGCCGCGTAGCCACCCAGAGCTTCGAAGCGCTCCATGAGGTTGCCGTAGCGACGCATCGCCTTGGCGGCCACCTTCACGTCGGCATCCCCCATCTGCAGGGACGACTCCTGCATCTGCAGGGCGAGCGTCCCGAGACCGCGGGCGTCCAGGATGCGGGTTCGCGCGAGCATCTCGGGGTCGCCGGAGCGCGGGTCCTGAGGCAGGTAGCCGAGCTCGCCGGAGCGTTCGACGCTGCCGTCGGCCGGGAGGAGGTCGCCCGCGAGCACCTTCGTCAGCGTCGTCTTGCCGGCGCCGTTGCGACCGACCAGACCGATCTTGTCGCCGTCCGACACGCGGAACGACACCTCCGACATGAGCGTTCGAGCGCCCACGCGGATCTCGAGATCGTGCACGGCCAGCACAGCAGACGTCCATTCTTCAGTGAGGGAGAGCGACCCGGAGGCGGGCCAGCCTCCCAGTCTACCGTCGCGACGGGTACGCTCCGCCCGGCGGCGCCTCCATCCCGTCTCCGACGAGCCGGGACGGTGCCGGACTCGATCGCATGCGTGTGCGCCCGTTCACCGATGACGACCTGTCGCTACCCTTCTGGGTGACGATCGTCGTCGATCCGGCGTCGAGACGCCGCGGCTACGGAACGGCGACCTACGCGTGGACCCACGCCGAGTGGTCACCGGTCGCGTCGGACTTCGCCGCAGCGCTCTCGGAAGACCTCGAGGACGAGCTCGACCTCGAGGCCAACAGCGCCGCCATCGTCGACGGCGACATCGTCGCCCTCTCGCTCGTGTATCGCGACTCCACTCCCCCGATCCTCACCGCGGAGACGACGTCCCGGGCCGCGTCGGACGGCGAGAGGCTGGTCGAAGCGAGCGTCCGACGCTCGCTGGACGTCCTCGCGGGTCGCGGCATCGATCTCGTCACGTTCGACGGACACGTCACCGACCCGCACTTCCTCCCCGTGTGGGCCCGGCTCGCTCCGGCCGGACGATGGTTCCGGTTGGTGGAGATTCCTCCCGCCGGCGGTGGTGGCTGACTCGGCTCGCCTGCTGTTGTCCCTCAGCGACAACGAAACCGCGCCTCTTCCATCGATGTCGGCCAGGTGCCGGGGATGGTGACGCCCTAGGCTGAGCCGTGACCCGTCCGCCTCTCGAAGGAGACCGCATGTCCCTCGCCGCCGCCGGCCGCCGCCCCGTCCTCGCCGACCTCATCGCACGCCCGACCGATCGCGCGCGCGCCGTCGCCCTCGACGCCGCCCTCGTGCTCGCCGGCGCGGCCTTCGTCGCGATCGTGGCGCAGGTCGAGGTTCCGCTCTGGCCCGTGCCGATCACCGGTCAGACCCTCGCCGTGGTCGTCGTCGGCGCCGCACTGGGCGCACGCCGCGGCGCCGCCGCCCTCGCGACCTACCTGGTGGCGGGACTGGCCGGCCTTCCCGTCTTCGCCGGCTTCACGGGGACGATCGCCGCCGTCGCCAAGCCGAGCTTCGGCTTCATCATCGGCTTCGTGTTCGCCGCCTACGTCGCGGGCTGGTTCGCCGAGCGCGCGTGGGACCGCAAGCCCGTGCTCGCTTTCGTCGGCTTCGTCGCCGCCAGCATCGTCCCCTTCCTGTTCGGCGTGCCGTACATGGCGTTCATCCTGAACACGGTGCTCGGGATGGACCTCGGCGTGCAGGAGATCCTTGCGGCCGGCGTCACGCCGTTCATCGTCGGCGGCATCGTCAAAGCCGCGCTCGCGGCACTGCTGATCCCCGCCGCCTGGGCCGGCGTGCGAGCGATCGAGCGCAACGCGCGACGCTGACACCCGCGCGAACGAGGAAGGCCCCGACCATGCCGGTCGGGGCCTTCCTCTCTTTCCGGCGACGAGCTCAGCCCTTGGCCGGGGCGACGGCCGCGGCGAGCTTTTCGGTCAGCGTCGGGAGCGCCCAGGGCAGGGTCAGCGCGGTCGGCGACACGGCCGCCACGTTCTCCGCGCCCACCATCGCCGCGACGGCGCCCTTCTGCACCGCCGGAATGAGCGACGCCCGCGACGAGCCGAGGAACTCGTCGAGAGTGGCCTGGTCCTCGGCCTGGGTGAACAGCACCTGGGAGTCGATCTTGTCGAGGTTCTCCTGGCTCACGGTCGTGTAGAACGTGCCCTCGCCCGTGTCGAGAGCCGACACGCTGGGCGGCGAGACGAAGCCGAGGTCCTCGAGGATCTCCACTCGCGGGTCGGAGGGCAGATAGAGGTAGAACGTGTCGACGTCGTCGTCCACGTAGGCGATGGTCGTGCCCGCGAACTCGGGGTGGGCCGCCGCGGCATCCGCGACCTGGGCATCGAGGCTCGCCAGCAGCGCGCTCGCCTCGGTGCTCATCCCGAGGGCCTTGCCCGTGATCGTGACGACATCGCGCCAGGGGGTGGTCCACGGCGCGTCCGGATAGGCGACGACGGGGATGCCGGCGGCCGTCACGGCGTCGTACTCCTTCTGCGTGAGCCCGGAGTACGGGGCGAGCAGGACGTCGGGGTTCGTCTTCAGGAGCGCCTCGACCGGGATCTCGTTCGCGCTCGCGTCGAGGATCTCGGGCTTGGTGCCGCCGAGCTTGTCGACGGCCTCGGCGATCCACGGCGGCATCTTGTCGTCGCCGCCGGAGTAGGTGTCCGCCGGGATCGCGACCGGCTGGATGCCGAGGGCGAGCACCGCGTCGGTGGCACCCCATCCCCACGTCGCGATGCGTTCCGGCTTCTTCTCGATCGTCGTGGATCCCAGCGCGGAGTCGATGGTGACGGGGAATCCGTCGCTCGCGGCGGCGGAGTCTGTCGGAGCGCTCGCCGTTCCGGCGGCGCAGCCCGACAGCAGGAGCGCTGTCGCGGTGACGATCGTGGCAAGGCCGAGGGCCGTGCGGAGTCTTCTCATGGGGGTTCCTCTCTCAGGGACGTTCTGACGGTGCGGCATCCGCGGCGACGGGTGCGCCGGAGGCCGCGGGGACGGGGATGATGAGCGGGGTGGCGGTGAGCGGGTCGGGCATCACGAGCGCGCGCAGGCCGAACGCGGTCTGCACGACCTCCGCGGTCAGCACGTCCGCGGGGGTGCCGTGCGCGACCACCGCGCCGTCGTGCATCACGACGAGCTCGTCGGCGTAGCGTGCGGCGAGGTTGAGATCGTGCAGGACGGCCACGACGGTCGTGCCGCGGCTGCGGTTGAGCTCCCGGAGCAGGTCGAGCACGTCGAGCTGGTGGCTGAGGTCGAGGAACGTGGTCGGCTCGTCCAGGAGGAGGATGCGGGGGTCCTGCGCGAGCGCCATCGCGATCCACACACGCTGGCGCTGACCGCCGGAGAGGTCTCCGACGGGTCGCGCCGCGAGGTCGGTCACCCCCGTCCACGCCATCGCCTCGTCGACGCGGGCGGAGTCCTCGGCGCTCCACCGCGCGAGCAGTCCGCGATGCGGGTGGCGTCCGCGACCGACGAGCTCCGACACCGTCACACCGTCCGGAGCGGTCGGATGCTGCGGAAGGAGTCCGACCGTCTGCGCGAACCGGCGACGAGGCACGGAGCGCACGTCGACGTCGTCCACCTCGACCCGACCGGCGAGCGGCGTGTGGAGACGGGCCAGGGTTCCGAGGAGGGTCGACTTGCCCGACGCGTTCGCCCCGATGATCATCGTGATCCGACCGGGAGCGATCTCGAGGTCGAGGCCGTCGATCACGCGCCGACCGGGGTATCCGGCGGCGAGGCCGCGAGCGGCGAGGCGGGGAGAGGCGGATGCCGGGATCACAGCTGCCGTCCTTTCGAGGTGGCGAGGAGCCAGAGGAGGAAGAGGGCGCCGATCGCACCGGTCACGATGCCGACGGGGAGCGACATGCCGGGGATCGCGAACTGCGCGACGAGGTCGGCCGCCAGCAGCAGCACGGCGCCGACCACACCGCTGGTGACCACGCCGACCGCGCCGTGACGCAACAGGGCGCGCGCGATCGCCGGGGCGCACAGCGCGATGAAGGAGATCGGACCGACGAAGGCGGAGGTCGCGGCCGTCAGCAGCACCGCCGCAGCCACCACGACGATGCGGACGGCGCCGCTGGCCACGCCGAGGCCGTTCGCGGTCTCGTGTCCGAGCTGCGTGATCGGAAGCCACCGGCCCGCGACCACGAGCGCGGGGACGAGCAGGATCAGGATGGCGCCCACCGTCGCCACCTGCCACCAGGGCGTGGAGGCCAGGCTGCCGGTCAGCCACAGCAGGGCGAGCCGCGCCTCCTCGACCTTCGCGCGCACCATCATCAGGTTGATGAGGGCGGCCGAGAGGAACGAGATGCCGATACCGGCCAGGATCAGGCGGAATCCTCCGTCACGCAGGGTACGTCCCGCGACGAGGAGGAGCGCGGCGACCGCGATCCCGCCCGCGAACGCGAAGGCGACCAGCACGGGACCGGTGGTGCCGAAGACGAGGATCGCGGTGACCGCGGCCACGCCGCTGCCGCCGGAGATGCCGAGCAGGTCAGGGCTGGCGAGCGGATTGCCGAGGTAGGTCTGCAGGAGGGCCCCCGCGACCCCGAGCGCCGCGCCGGCGACGACCGCCATGGCGGCGCGCGGCGCGCGCACCTGGAACACGACGTACTGCTCGATGCGCGTTCCGGAGCCGGTCAGCGTCTGCCACAGCCGGTCGGGGGCCAGCGGGTAGTCGCCCACCGACAGGGCGATGGCGATGACGACGACCGCGACGAGCGCGAGGACACCGACGACCCGCATCCGCCGTCGGGCGGCGGTGCGGCGCACGGCGAGCGACGCGCTCACAGGGCGCTCCGGCGGGGCTGGAGGACGAGTGCGATGAGCAGCGGAGCGCCGATGACGGCCACCACGATGCCGGCTTGCACCTCGCCCGGCAGCGCGACGACGCGTCCGACGATGTCGGCCAGGAGCAGGATGGCCGCGCCGTACGGGATCGCGAGGGCGAGCAGGCGGCCGTAGCTGCCGCCGACGAGCGGGCGCAGCGCATGCGGGACGAGCAGCCCGAGGAACACGATCGGTCCGGCGATGGCGGTCGCTCCCCCGCACAGCAGCACGGTCGCCAGGATGCCGAGGGCACGGCTGCGGGTGACGTCGTGTCCGAGGCCCGCCGCCGCTTCCGGGCCGAGAGCGATGAGGTCGAGGCCGCGCGCCGCAGCGAGGGCGAGGACGGCCCCGACCAGGATCGCCGGGAGGACCAGGAGCACGGCGTCGAGCCCGCGGGCGGTCAGACCACCCACCGACCAGTAGCGGTAGACGTCGAGCGCGTAGACGTTCGTGTTGAGGATGAGGAAGGTCACGGCGGTGAGTCCGGCCGTGACGGCGGCGCCGGTCAGCGCGAGCCTCGCCGGACTCGACGCATCCGGCCCGCGGCCGCCGATCGCGGTGACCACCAGGGCGGCCAGAGCGGCCCCGACGAACGCGAACCAGACGAACCCGTCCGGACGCGACAGCCCGAACAGCGTGATCGCACCGAGGACCGCGACCGAGGCCCCGGCGTTGATGCCGAGCAGACCGGGGTCGGCGAAGGGGTTGCGGGTGAGCCCCTGCATCACGGTGCCCGCGAGCGCCAGCGCGGCGCCGGCGCAGACGCCGATGATCGTGCGCGGGATCCGTTGCGTGAGGACCACGACCTGATCGGCGTCGGCGGTGCCTCCCCCGATGAGGGCCTGCCACACCGCGGCAGGCGCGATCGGACGGGCGCCCACCGTCAACGAGAGGATCACGAGCACGGCCAGCAGGGCGGCACCGATCACCGCGACGACGAGGGTGCGTCGCGGTCGTCGCGGCGCGGTCATTCGACGCGCTCGGCCTGGCCGAGGCGCCAGTAGCCCATGAAGGCGACCCGCTTGCGGTCGACGCCGCAGCCGGAGACGAGCAGGCGGCGCAGAGTCTTGACCGTGCCCGCCTCGCCCGCGATCCAGGAGTAGAACTCGCCGTCGCCGTCTTCCGGGCTGTCCCAGAGCAGATCGCGATCCACATCGATGTCGTCGAGCACCTGCGGCCGCGGCGAGGCGGCGCGCGCCAGCACGTCGCCGTGCGCGGCGGTCCAGGTCGTGATCGCATCGATGAGCGCGAGACCGTGGGCGCGGTCGCCGCGGGCGATCCAGCTCAGCCGCGTCGCGGAGGTCGCCGGCAGCGCGGGGCGCAGGGCGTCCTCCGCCGTGGGCACCTCGATGAACGCGTCGACCTCGCAGCGCGGGTCGAGCGACTCCAGGATGCCGCAGATGGCCGGCGCCGCGGTCTCGTCGCCGGCGAGAAGGAGCCGGCGCGCCGATCCGGGGTGCCAGTCGATGCCGACCCGCGACTGGGGACTGCGCTCGTCCGGACCGACGATGATCAGCTCGTCGCCGATGCGAGCGCCGTCCGCCCAGGCCCCGGCCGGGCCGGCATCGTGGTGGATGACGAAGTCGACGTCGAGCTCGCGCGCCGCGGCATCCACCCGGCGCACGGTGTAGGTACGGAACGGATTGCGCTGATCGGCGGGCAGCGCGCGCCACCGGTCGTACCAGTCCCCCGCCTCCTCGTCCTGGCCCAGGTCGGCGAAACCACCCGGGATGCCGGGGAGCGGCAGCACGATCTTGATGCGCTGGTCGAGTCCGGCGGTGCCGAACCATTCGAGCTGCGGACTCGTGAACGTCACGCGCACGTAGTGCGGGGCGAGTCTGCGGACGGCCTGCACGCGGACGGAATACGGGCGGTACGCAGGGCGGACGGCGGTCGGGGCGGCAGACACCCTCTAAGGGTAGCCTTACCTTCTGGCGTTGTCACACCGGCCCGGGTCAGCGCGTCGTCAGGGCACCGATCCGCTCGACGGCGGCGGTGAGCACCTCGGGCGCGCAGCCGAAGTTGATGCGCACCCACCCGTCCCCCTGGCGCCCGAACTGCGGGCCATGATGGAGCGCGACTCGCGCCTCCGCCAAGATGCGCGCCGCGGGATCCTCGCCCCACCCGTAGGAGCCGAGATCGACCCACGCGAGGTATCCCGCCTCCGGCACCCGGTAGCGCGCGGCCGGCAGCTGCTGGGCCAGCAGGTCGGCGAGAAGGCGGCGGTTGAGGTCCAGCCGCGTGCGCAGGCCGTCCAGCCAGCCGTCGGATGCCGCGTCGAACGCGGCGATGCTCGCGATCGCGCCGAACAGGCCCGTGCGCCACTCGACCTCGGCGGGCAGGCCGGCGACCACGGCCGCGGTCCGCGCGTCCGCCGTGATCATCAGCGCGCACTTGAGGCCGGCGAGGTTGAACGCCTTGGACGAGCTCGTGACCGTGTAGCCGACCGCCGCCGCCGTCTCCGACGCGGCGAGGAACGGCGTGTAGGGCACCTCGTCGTAGGTCAGCGGCGCGTGGATCTCGTCGCTGATCACCACGGCGTCGTGACGGGCGACGACCTCCGCGAGCGCCGCGAGGTCGGCGGCGCGGTGAACGGTCCCCGTCGGATTGTGCGGGTTGCACAGCAGCACGGCGCGGGCACCGGCGGCGAGGGCCGCCTCGATCCCGTCGAGGTCGAGCTCCCACCCGGCCCCCGTGTCGGTCAGCGGCACCGCCTCGACGCGGCATCCCGCCTCTTCGACGCACATCGCGAACGGCGGGTAGACCGGCGGCGTGATCACCACCGCATCGCCCGGAGACGTGACGGCGCGGATGATCTCGACCACGCCCATCATGACGTCGCCGGTGGAGCGCACGCGGGCGGGGTCCACGTCCCAGCCGAACCGCCGCCGCGCGAACGCCGCGAACGCGTCGCGCAGACCGAGGTCGGGCGGCGTGTACCCGGTGTCGCCGAGTTCCACGGCCGTCGCCAGGGCCCGCGTGATCGGGGCGGCGAGCGGGAAGTCCGTCTCCGCGACGAAGAGCGGCAGCACATCGGCGCCGAAGGTGCGCCATTTCGTGCTGGACCGGCGTCGCAACGTCTCCAACGGCAGGGCCTCGAGGGGAAGGGTGCTCACCCGTCGAGCCTATCGAGGCGCGGCGCCGCGGCCGGTGCCCGACGTCACGACATGACGCTCAGATCGCGAAGCCGAGGGCCCGCATCATGTCGCGGCCGTCGTCCGTGATCCGCTCGGGGCCCCACGGCGGCATCCACACCCAGTTGATGCGGAACCGTTCGACGACCTCGTCCAGGGCCTGCGCGGTCTGCTCCTCGAGCACGTCCGTGAGCGGGCAGCCGGCCGAGGTCAGCGTCATGTGGATGACGAGCGCGTCGTTCTCCTCGTCCCAGCTGAGGTCGTAGATGAGTCCGAGGTCGACGACGTTGATCCCGAGCTCGGGATCCATCACGTCCTTGAGGGCCTCGGTGACCTCGTCGTACTTCTCGGGGTTGAGCGTCGCGGTCATGCCTTCGATCCTAGGCCTCGACGACGTCGGAGGGCTCGAGGTAGCGGTCGTAGCCCTCTTCCTCGAGACGCTCGGCGAGCTCGGGGCCGCCCTCCTCCGCGACGCGGCCCTTGACGAGCACGTGCACGTAGTCCGGCGTGATGTAGCGGAGGATGCGGGTGTAGTGCGTGATCAGCAGAACGCCCAGGTCGGTCGCCTCCTTGGCGCGGTTCACGCCCTCCGAGACGATCTTGAGCGCGTCGACGTCGAGGCCCGAGTCGGTCTCGTCGAGCACCGCGATGGCGGGCTTGAGCAGCTCGAGCTGGAGGATCTCGTGACGCTTCTTCTCGCCGCCCGAGAAGCCCTCGTTGACGTTGCGCGCCGCGAACTTCGGGTCCATGCGGAGGTTCTTCATGGCCGCCTTGACGTCCTTGGTCCACGTGCGGATCGCCGGAGCCTCGCCGTCGATCGCCGTCTTGGCGGTGCGCAGGAAGTTCGTGACGGTGACGCCCGGGATCTCGACCGGGTACTGCATCGCCAGGAAGAGGCCGGCACGGGCGCGCTCGTCGACCGACATCGCGAGGACGTCTTCGCCGTCGAGGGTGATCGTGCCCTGCGTGACGGTGTACTTCGGGTGCCCGGCGATCGTGTACGCCAGCGTCGACTTGCCCGAGCCGTTGGGGCCCATGATCGCGTGGGTCTCGCCGGTGCGGACGGTGAGGTCGACGCCGTTGAGGATCGGGGTCTGGCCCGCGTCGGTCTCGACCGTCACGTGGAGGTCGCGGATCTCGAGAACAGCCATGTCAATTACCTTCTTCAGTTCACTTCTTTGAGGACGGTGGGATCGATGAGGACGTCGTCCCCGTCGATCGTGACCGCATAGACGGGCACCGGCTCGTACGCCGGGAGGTTCAGGGGCCGGCCGGTGCGCAGCGAGAACGCCGAGCCGTGGGCCCAGCACTCGAGGGTGTCGCCCTCGACGAAGCCGTCCGACAGCGAGATGTCGCCGTGCGTGCAGGTGTCGCCGATGGCGTGTACCTCGCCGTTGGAGTCGAGGACGACCGCCATCGGCACACCGTCGATCTCGACGCGCACGGCCGTGTCCTGCTCGAGGTCGCTCAGGTTCAGCACTTTCTGCGCGGTCACTCGGCCGCTCCCTCGGCGTCCGACGCGAGGGCGAGCTCGTCCTCGATGGCGGCGATCAGCTCGTCCTGGAGGTCGGCGACGTCGATCTTCTGGACGATCTCGGCGAGGAAGCCGAGCACGACCAGACGCCGCGCCTCCTCCTCGGCGATGCCGCGGGCCTGCAGGTAGAACAGCTGCTCGTCGTCGAACCGCCCGGTGGCGCTCGCGTGACCGGCGCCGCGGATGTCGCCCGTCTCGATCTCGAGGTTCGGGATCGAGTCGGCGCGCGCCCCGTCGGTGAGCACGAGGTTGCGGTTCGCCTCGTAGGAGTCGGTGCCCACGGCATCCGGCCCGATGAGCACGTCGCCGATCCAGACGCTGCGCGCGGACTCGCCCTGCAGCGCACCCTTGTACAGCACGTCGCCGACGGTCTGCGCGCCCTTGTGGTGCAGGTAGACCTGGCTCTCGAGGTGCTGGCCCGCGTCGGAGAACGCGAGGCCGTACAGCTTGCCCTCGGCGCCCGCACCCGCGAGCTCGACCGAGGGGTTCACGCGGACCACGCGTCCGCCGAGGCTCACCACGACGTGCGTGAGCGTGGCGTCGCGGTCGACGCGCGCCTGGTGCGACGCGAGATGGATCGCATCGTCGTCCCAGCGCTGCACGGAAACGACGGTCAGCGCGGCGCCGTCGCGGACGATGATCTCGACGTTCTGGGCCTGCTGGGCGCTGCCCTCGTGACGCAGCACGACGGTGGCGCGCGACTGGGCCTGCGCTTCGATGACGACGTGCGCGTGGGCGACGCCGCCGCGGCCGGTGAGTCGCACGAGCACCGGCTCGTCGAGCTCGACGCCCGCGGGGATGCGGATGAGGGGCGCGTCGGCCTCCTGCGTCCAGGCGATCGCGCTCACGCGATCCTCGGGACGGAACACCTCGCCGCGCGGAGCCTCACCGATCGCGAGACGCGACTGGTGGACGGCGTCGGGCGCGCTCACCTCGACGCCGATGACGTCGTGCGGGGCGGGCTCGTCGCGCAGCAGGTCGCCGAGGAGGGCCACCGGCGTGTGCTTCCAGTTCACCTCGCGTCCCGTCGGCATGCCGAAGTCGGCGGGGTCGAACGAGGTCGGCCGCTCCGACCGGGTCTGCACCGGCACCACCTTGGAGACCAGCGAGGCCGCAGGGTCGATGTGACCCTCCGCCCGGGTGCTCGCATCGGCGGGGGTCTGCGTCACTGTCGTCATCAGCCGACGGATCCTTCCATGCCCATCTCGATGAGCTTGTTCAGCTCGAGGGCGTACTCCATGGGCAGCTCACGCGCGATCGGCTCGATGAACCCGCGCACGATCATCGCCATCGCCTCGTCCTCGGGCATGCCGCGGCTCATCAGGTAGAACAGCTGCTCCTCGCTCACCTTCGACACGGTCGCCTCGTGACCGAGCTGGACGTCGTCCACGCGGATGTCGATGGCGGGGTACGTGTCGGAGCGGGAGATCGTGTCGACCAGGAGCGCGTCGCAGCGCACGGTGTTGGCGGAGTGGTGTGCCTCCGGCGACACCCGCACCTCGCCGCGGTAGCCGGCGCGGCCGCCGCCGCGCGCGATCGACTTCGACACGATCGAGGACTGCGTGTACGGCGCCATGTGGATCATCTTGGCGCCGGCGTCCTGGTGCTGACCGGGGCCCGCGAAGGCGACCGACAGGGTCTCGCCCTTGGCGTGCTCGCCCATGAGGTAGATCGACGGGTACTTCATCGTCACCTTGGAGCCGATGTTGCCGTCGATCCACTCCATCGTCGCGCCCTCGTGGGCGATGGCCCGCTTGGTGACGAGGTTGTAGACGTTGTTCGACCAGTTCTGGATCGTGGTGTAGCGAACGCGCGCGTTCTTCTTCACGATGATCTCGACGACCGCCGAGTGCAGCGAGTCGCTCTTGTAGATCGGCGCGGTGCAGCCTTCGATGTAGTGGACGTAGCTGTCCTCGTCGGCGATGATGAGCGTCCGCTCGAACTGGCCCATGTTCTCGGTGTTGATGCGGAAGTACGCCTGCAGCGGGATCTCCACGTGCACGCCCTTCGGCACGTACACGAACGATCCCCCCGACCAGACGGCCGTGTTGAGGGCGGCGAACTTGTTGTCGCCGGCGGGGATCACGGTGCCGAAGTACTCCTGGAAGAACTCCGGGTGCTCGCGCAGGGCCGTGTCGGTGTCCATGAAGATGACGCCCTGGGCCTCGAGGTCCTCACGGATCTGGTGGTACACGACCTCGGACTCGTACTGCGCGGCGACGCCGGCGACCAGTCGCTGGCGCTCCGCCTCGGGGATGCCGAGCTTCTCGTACGTCTCACGGATCTCCGCGGGGAGGTCTTCCCAGGACTGCGCCTGCTTCTCGGTGGAGCGCACGAAGTACTTGATGTTGTCGAAGTCGATGTCCGACAGGTCGGCGCCCCAGGTGGGCATCGGTTTGCGGCCGAAGAGCTGATACCCCTTCAGACGGGTCTTCAGCATCCACTCCGGCTCGTCCTTGAGGGCCGAGATCCCCCGGACCACGTCCTCGTTGATGCCGCGCTGCGCGACGGCGCCCGCGGCGTCGGTGTCGTGCCAGCCGAACTCGTAGACGCCGAGCCCCTCGAGTTCGGGGCGGTCGATGAGCACATCCGACATGGGTTTGCCTCCTTCGTGCCCGGCGGTGTCATCCGCTCCGGCATTCCTGCGCCTGCGCCTGTCTCACGATCGGAGTGTCGTGGGCGAAGGTCGGATGCCGCTTTCAGGGCCGTTTTCGTGTCGTTTTCTCCGACGTGGTCTGCGTCGGGGCCCGCACCTCGCGCGCCTAGACTGTAGGGGGCGTGACGCGCTTCGCGCGCCGCTGTTCCCACCCCTTCAGTCTACAGGCAACACCCCGACACGGGCGTGGCCGGCGCCCGTTCGGGCACGCATCCGGGAGGCGACCCCACCATGTCCGCACCGCAGACCTCCGCTCCTGACGCCCCGACGACCGCGAGCGGTTCGGGCTCCGGCCGCTCGCTGGCCTCGCGCCTTCCCGCGCGTGTCGGACGCAGCACCCGTGTCCTGGCCTGGCTCGTCCTCGTCAGCAACGTCGTCATCGTCGGCACCGGTGGCCTCGTGCGGCTCACCGGCTCGGGGATGGGATGCGAGACGTGGCCGTACTGCACCCCCGAGTCGCTGGTGCCGACCCAGGAGCTCGGCATCCACGGCCTCATCGAGTTCGGCAACCGCACCCTCACCGGCGTGCTGGTGATCGTGGCCCTCCTCGCCTTCCTCTCCGTCGTGCGCCTCTGGCGCACCCGTCCCGAGCTGCCCCGCCTCACGCTCGCCATCGGCATCGGCATCATCCTGCAGGCCGTCATCGGCGGCATCACCGTGTGGCTGCACCTGCACCCGAGCATCGTGGGCCTGCACTACCTGCTGTCGGCGGCCCTGGTGGCGATCGCGGCCGCGTACGTGGTCCGCGTGTACGCGACACCCGGGCCGCGGGAGCGCGCGGTCGCCCGGGGCTACGCGATCCTCACCCACGTCACCAGCGCGGTCGTGCTGATCACGGTCGTGATCGGCATCCTCTTGACCGGCTCGGGACCGCACGCGGGCGACGACGCGGCCGCCCGCAACGGTCTGGACCCGATCTTCTGGCAGCACGTGCACAGCTGGCCGGCCTACACCCTGTTCGCCCTGACGATCGTGCTCTTCGCCTGGTCCTTCCGGATGCCGCGCGTCCTGCGCCTGCCGCTGTGGACGGGGCTGCTGCTGGGCGTGGAGCTCGTGCAGATCGCGATCGGGCTCTGGCAGGCCCGCACGGGTCTGCCGATCGTGCTGGTCAACATCCACATGGTGCTCGCCGTCTGCCTCGTGGCGGCGATGACGGCCGTGGTGCTGCACCTGAAGGCTCCCCGTGCCATGCTGGCTGACGGCGTGCGGTCCACAGCGACCTCATAGCCCGCGCATCACTCCTCCCCTGGTGGTTCGCAGATAGTCGATCTGTCGCCGCGCGTGCGGTGACGTGACAGAAGGAGCTTTCCCATGCCCAACACCGCCCGTGTGAACCGCAGCATCCCGTTCTGGGTGCTCGTGGGCGGTTCGGTCGTCGCCATCGGCGGCGGCGTGTACCTGCTCGTCGACAAGCTCACGATCATGGCGAACACCCTCACCGACGGCACCGCGACCGGCGTCGAGGTCTACGCCGGTCAGATCTGGGCCGTGCTCGGCGCGATCCTCATCGGCGCCGGACTCATCGGACTCGCGCTGGCCCTCACGCTCGGCACGCTGGGCGCTCTCGTGCGTCGCACCGAGATCGAGCCCGTCGTCGCCGCCGAGGAGATCGAGGTCGTCGAGGTCGTCGAGTCCGTCCCCGCGACGGAGACGGTCGCGTCCGCGCCCGTCGAGACCGTCGACGCCGGTACCGACCGCCCCGCGGTCTGATCCGCCCGCACCGCGTCATCGAGAAGGCGCCGGTACCCCACGGGGGCCGGCGCCTTCTCGCGTGTGCACGCACACGTGCCGGCGCCGCCCGCGCCCTCGGGGATCAGAACGGCAGCAGCGGATCGATCGCGATCGCGACGAACAGCAGCGTGAGATACGTGATCGACGCGTGGAAGACGCGCATCGGACGGATCTGCTCGCCCCGGACGGCGCGGTTGTACAGCACGTGGGACTCGACGATGAACCAGCCGCCGAACACGAGTGCGGACGCCGTGTAGACGAGCCCCATCCCCGCGACGGGGATGAGCAGCAGCGAGGAGGCCACCGTCGCCCAGGCATAGAGGATGACCTGCAGGCCCACCTGGAGGCCGTCGCGGGTCGCGCCCAGCATCGGCACGTCCGCCTCCTGGTAGTCGCCCTTGTACTTCATCGAGAGCGGCCAGTAGTGCGGAGGCGTCCACAGGAACACCAGCAGGAAGAGGATGAAGGGCGTCCAGGTCAGCGAGCCCGTGACGGCCGACCATCCGATGAGCACGGGGAAGCAGCCCGCGATCCCGCCCCAGACGATGTTCTGCTCGGTGCGCCGCTTGAGCAGGATCGTGTAGATCACCACGTAGAAGAAGATGGCGACGGCGCTGAGCGCGGCCGCGAGCGCGTTCGTCGTGACCAGCAGCCACACCGTGGAGGCGACGGCCAGCGTCCAGGCGAAGATCAGCGCTCCGCGCGGAGACACCTCACCGGTGACGAGCGGCCGGTTCTCGGTGCGTCGCATGTGGGCGTCGATGTCGCGATCCAGGTACATGTTGAAGGTCGCCGCCGACCCCGCGCTCATCGCGCCGCCGACGACGGTGGCGAGGACGAGCCAGAGGTCCGGCATCCCGCCCTGGGCGAGGATCATGACCGGCACGGTCGTCACGAGCAGCAGCTCGAGCACGCGAGGCTTCGTGAGGGTCACGTAGGCGCGGATCTTCCGACCGACGGCCTGCCGCGCGATGGGGTCGCTCACGGCGGACACGCTCGACTGCACCATGCCCCGGATCCCCTTTCTCGGTAGAACCCAGTCTAGGTCACGCTCTCCCCACCCTTGCATCCACTCCACTGGACATGATTCACTATGTTGAACAATGAGGTCAGGTCGGGATTGTCACGGATGACATACGGGGCTTCGGGCCCATGCCTCTTCGCTAAGCTGAAATCACAGGCGTCGCCGAGCGCCGGCAGGGTGCGACCGACGTCGCCGAGGCCGGTTCGAGTGTCGGACGCACTCCCCCTCTTTTCGAAAGGGCACCACGTGTCGGAACTGGCTTGGGATGAGATCGATCGGCGCGCGGTGGACACCGCTCGCGTGCTGGCCGCGGATGCGGTCGAGAAGGTGGGCAACGGCCACCCCGGCACGGCGATGAGCCTTGCGCCGGCCGCGTACCTGCTCTATCAGCGCGTCCTGCGCCACGATCCCTCCGACACCCACTGGCTGGGCAGGGACCGCTTCATCCTCTCCGCCGGTCACTCCTCGCTCACGCAGTACGTGCAGCTCTACCTCGGCGGCTTCGGCCTCGAGCTCTCCGACCTCGAGGCGCTGCGCACGTGGGGATCGCTGACCCCGGGCCACCCCGAGTACGGACACACGAAGGGCGTGGAGATCACGACCGGCCCGCTCGGGCAGGGCCTGTCCTCCGCCGTCGGCTTCGCCTACGCGGCTCGCTACGAGCGCGGCCTGTTCGACCCCGAGGCCGCAGCGGGCACGAGCCCCTTCGACCACTTCGTGTACGTGATCGCCGGCGACGGCGACCTGCAGGAGGGCGTGACCAGCGAGGCCTCGAGCCTCGCCGGCCACCAGAACCTCGGCAACCTGATCGCGATCTACGACTCCAACCAGATCTCGATCGAGGACGACACCAACGTCGCCTTCACCGAGGACGTCGCGGCGCGCTACGAGGCCTACGGCTGGCACGTGCAGACCGTCGACTGGAAGAAGACCGGCGAGTACGTCGAGGACGTCGCCGAGCTGTACGCCGCCATCGAGGCGGCCAAGGGCGAGACCGACAAGCCGTCGCTCGTCATCCTGAAGACCATCATCGGCTGGCCGTCGCCCGGCAAGCAGAACACGGGCAAGATCCACGGCTCCGCCCTCGGCGCCGACGAGCTCGCCGCGACGAAGAAGGTGCTGGGCTTCGACCCCGAGAAGTCCTTCGTCGTCGCCGACGACGTCATCGCGCACACCCGCGCCCTGCGCGACCGCGCCGCCGAGGCGCGCGCCGCCTGGCAGGCCGACTTCGACGCCTGGGCCGCCGCCAACCCCGAGCGCAAGGCGCTGCTGGACCGCCTCGAGGCGGGCGAGCTGCCCGCCGACCTCTCGGTGCCGAGCTTCGAGTCGGGCAAGGAGGTGTCCACCCGCGCGGCGTCGGGTCAGGTCATCAACGCCCTCGCGGCGCAGCTGCCCGAGCTGTGGGGCGGTTCCGCCGACCTCGCGGAGTCGAACCTCACGACCATCAAGGACGCGAAGTCGTTCATCCCCGCCGAGTGGTCCACGCACGAGTGGTCGGGCGACCCCTACGGCCGCGTGCTGCACTTCGGCATCCGCGAGCACGCGATGGGCGCGATCGTCAACGGCATCAAGCTGCACGGACCCACGCGTCCCTTCGGCGGCACGTTCCTGATCTTCAGCGACTACATGCGCCCCCCGGTGCGCCTGGCCGCGCTGATGGACATCCCGTCGATCTTCGTCTGGACCCACGACTCCGTCGCCCTCGGCGAGGACGGCCCGACGCACCAGCCGATCGAGCAGCTGTCGACGCTGCGCCTCATCCCGAACTTCACGGTGGTGCGCCCCGCCGACGCCAATGAGACGTCCGCGGCCTGGCACGAGATCGTGCGCCGCACCAGCGGCGGTCCGGTGGGCATCGCCCTGACGCGACAGAACATCCCGGTGTTCCCGCGCGGCGAGGCGGGCTTCGCCACGACCGACGGCGTCGCCAAGGGCGCCTACGTGCTGATCGACGCCGAGGGCGGCGAGCCCGACGTGATCCTCATCGCGACCGGTTCCGAGGTGCAGCTGGCCGTCGCGGCGCGAGAGACGCTCGCCGCCGACGGCATCCGCGCCCGCGTCGTCTCGGCTCCGTCGCTGGAGTGGTTCGCCGAGCAGGATGCCGCCTACCGCGAGTCCGTGCTGCCGAGCGCCGTGAAGGCGCGCGTCTCCGTCGAGGCCGGTTCCACGCCGCTGTGGCGCAGCATCGTCGGCGACAGCGGCCGCACGGTCGGCATCGACCACTTCGGCGCCTCGGCCGACTACAAGACCCTGTTCGAGAAGTTCGGCATCACCGCCGACGCGGTCGTGGAAGCGGCCCGCGCAACCGTCAAGGAGAACGCATGAGCACCCCGACCCCGACCCAGCAGCTCGTCGACGCCGGCGTCAGTATCTGGCTCGACGACCTCTCCCGCACGCGCATCGACTCGGGCAACCTCGCCCAGCTGATCGACACGCGCAACGTCTCCGGCGTGACGACGAACCCCTCGATCTTCCAGGCGGCCATCGGCAACCAGGACGACGACTCGTACGACGCCCCGCTGGCCGCGCTCGCTTCCTCGGGCGCCGACGTGGACACCGCGATCTTCGAGCTGACCACGACCGACGTCCGCGACGCGGCCGACATCTTCCGCGGTGTCTACGACGCCACGGGCGGCGTCGACGGGCGCGTGTCGATCGAGGTCTCCCCCGATCTCGCCCACGACACCGACGGCACGATCGCCGAGGCCAAGAAGCTCTGGGCCAAGGTCGATCGGCCCAACGCGCTCATCAAGATCCCCGCGACGAAGGCGGGCCTGCCCGCCATCACCGCGGTGATCGCCGAGGGCATCTCCGTCAACGTGACGCTGATCTTCTCGCTCGAGCGGTACGAAGAGGTCATCGACGCCTACCTGGCCGGCCTGGAGCAGGCCGCGGCGAACGGTCACGACCTGTCCGGCATCCACTCGGTCGCCTCCTTCTTCGTGTCCCGCGTGGACACCGAGGTCGACAAGCGTCTGTCGGCGTTCGAGAGCGAAGACGCCGAGGCGCTCAAGAGCCGCGCGGGCCTGGCCAACGCCCGCCTCGCCTACGAGCTGTTCGAGAAGAAGTTCTCCGCGCCGCGCGCGCAGGAGCTGGTCTCCGCCGGCGCCACCGTCCAGCGCCCGCTGTGGGCCTCGACGGGCGTCAAGGACCCGGCGCTGCCCGACACGCTCTACGTCACGGAACTCGTGGCCCCGGGCACCGTCAACACGATGCCGGAGAAGACCCTCGAGGCGACCTTCGACCACGGCGTCGTCACGGGCGACACCGTCACGGGCGCCTACGAGGACGCGCATCTCGTCTTCGCGCAGCTGGCCGACCTCGGCGTCGACATCACCGATGTCACCCAGACGCTCGAGGACGAGGGCGTCGCCAAGTTCATCGCCTCGTGGCAGGACCTGAAGAAGACGGTCGCCGAGGCGCTGGCCGAGGCCCCGGAGACCAGCCGGTGAGTTTCGAGATCCACGTCTCGGGACACGTCAAGGACGTCGTCGCGCAGACGCTGCCGGGTCTGGTCGACAGCCTGGTCGCGAGCGGGATCACCGCGGGGGACCCCGATCTCTGGGGTCCGGATGCCGCAGCCGAAGCCGCCGTGCGTCTCGGCTGGGTCGAGGCCGTGAGCGTCTCGCGGCCGCTGCTGCCCGAGATCGCCGCCCTGCGGGAGGACTTCGTCGCCCGCGGGCTCACGCGCATCGTCCTCGCCGGGATGGGCGGATCCTCGCTGGCCCCCGAGGTCATCACGCGGACGGCCGGTGTGCCCCTCGTGATCCTCGATTCGACCGATCCCGCCCAGGTGCTCGCCGCGATCGACGGCGACGCCGAGAGCGGCGGCCTGGAGCGGACCGTGCTGGTCGTGGCCTCCAAGTCGGGTTCCACGATCGAGACCGACTCGGCGCGACGCGCGTTCGAGGCCGCCTGGTCCGATCTCGGGATCGACCCCGCCGAGCGGATCGTCGTCGTCACCGACCCCGGTTCCCCGCTCGAGCAGTCCGCGCGCACGTCGGGCTACCGCGTCTTCACGGCCGACCCGAACGTGGGCGGGCGGTACTCCGCCCTCACCGCGTTCGGCCTCGTGCCGTCGGGACTGGCCGGCGCCGACATCGCCGAACTGCTCGACGAGGCCGAGGCCACCCTGCTCGAGGTCGCCATCGACGACCCGCGCAACCCGGCGCTCACCCTCGCCGCGGCGATCGCCGGCGGCGATCCGCGCCGCGACAAGATGGGGCTCGTCAGCGACGGCACGCACATCGTGGGTCTGCCCGACTGGATCGAGCAGCTCGTCGCCGAGTCCACCGGCAAGAACGGAACCGGCATCCTGCCGGTCGTCCTGCTGCCGGTGTCGCCCGAGGTCGACCGCACGCCCGCCGATCTGCAGATCGTGCGCCTCGTCGACGACGCGGTGCACTTCCGCCTCATCGAGCAGCACCCCGACGAGGTGCTCGTCAGCGGTTCGCTCGGCGCGCAGTTCGTCGTCTGGGAGTACGCGACCGCGATCGCGGGCCGCATGCTGGGCATCGATCCGTTCGATCAGCCCGATGTCGAGTCGGCGAAGGCGGCCGCGCGCGGTCTGCTCGAGACGCGGCCCGACATCGGCGCACCCGCGTTCACCGTCGACGGCGTCGAGGTGCGCGTGTCCGACCCCGCCCTCGCCGCCTCCGGCACGCTCGCCGGCGTCCTCGACGCGCTGTGGGCGCGGCTCGGCGCCGACGGCTATGTCGCGATCCAGGCGTACGCGGACCGCACCGCGGTTCCGCAGCTCGCCGGCATCCGCGAGCTCATCGCCGCCGACAGCGGGCGTCCGACGACCTTCGGCTGGGGTCCCCGGTTCCTGCACTCCACGGGTCAGTATCACAAGGGCGGGCCGGCGAACGGCGTGTTCCTGCAGATCATCGGCGCCGGAGAGGTGGATCTGGAAATACCGGGCCGCCCCTTCACGTTCGGTCAGTTGATCGCCGCTCAGGCGGCCGGCGACGCCGACGTGCTCGTCGCGCACGGACGACCGGTGGTCACCCTCACCCTGACCGACCCTCAGGTCGAGGTGCTTTCGCTGTTCGAGGCCGCGCAGTAGCCGCGGCCCAGGAGGAGTCTTTTCCCGATGACTGCCGAGATCTCGCGCGAGCACAACCCGCTCCGCGACCCCGATGACCGACGCCTGAATCGCATCGCCGGACCGAGCGCGCTCGTGATCTTCGGCGTGACGGGCGACTTGTCGCGCAAGAAGCTCATGCCCGCCGTCTACGACCTCGCCAATCGCGGGCTCCTGCCGCCGGGGTTCGCCCTCGTCGGCTTCGCGCGCCGCGACTGGGAGGACCAGGACTTCGCGAACGTCGTCCACGACGCCGTCCGCCAGCACGCGCGCACGCCGTTCCGTGAGGAGACGTGGAAGCAGCTGCTGCAGGGCATCCGCTTCGTCTCCGGCGAGTTCGGCGACGACGACGCGTTCCGCCGGCTGCGCGAGACGGTCGAGAAGCTCGACGTCGAACGCGGCACCATGGGCAACCACGCGTTCTACCTCTCGATCCCGCCGCGCGACTTCCCCATCGTCGCGAAGCAACTGAAGGACTCCGGACTGGTCGACGACCGGTCCAACAACCCCGACGCGTGGCGTCGCGTCGTCATCGAGAAGCCGTTCGGCAGCGACCTGCAGACGGCGCGTGAGCTGAACGCCGCGCTCGAGGTCGCCTTCCCGGCCGACTCGATCTTCCGCATCGACCACTACCTCGGCAAGGAGACGGTGCAGAACATCCTCGCGCTGCGCTTCGCCAACGAGCTGTACGAGCCGATCTGGAACGCCAACTACGTCGACCACGTGCAGATCACGATGGCCGAGGACATCGGCGTCGGCGGCCGCGCGGGCTACTACGACGGCATCGGCGCGGCACGCGACGTCATCCAGAACCACCTCCTGCAGCTGCTGGCGCTGACCGCCATGGAGGAGCCGATCTCGATGGACGCGAAGGACCTGCGCGCCGAGAAGGAGAAGGTGCTGGCCGCCGTCCGGCTGCCGGAGGACCTGTCGACCGCCACCGCCCGCGGGCAGTACGGCGGCGGCTGGCAGGGTGGCGAGAAGGTCACCGCCTTCCTCGAGGAGGACGGCATGAACCCCGCCTCGACCACCGAGACCTACGCCGCCATCAAGCTCGAGATCGGCACGCGCCGCTGGGCGGGAGTGCCGTTCTACCTGCGCACGGGCAAGCGCCTCGGGCGCCGCGTCACGGAGATCGCCGTCGTCTTCAAGCGCGCCCCGCAGCTGCTCTTCCAGCGCAACCAGACGCTCGAGCTCGGCCAGAACGCGCTCGTCATCCGGGTGCAGCCCGACGAGGGCGTGACGATCCGGTTCGGATCGAAGGTGCCGGGCGCGGGCAACGAGGTGCGCGACGTCACGATGGACTTCGGCTACGGCCACGCGTTCACCGAGTCGAGCCCGGAGGCGTACGAGCGCCTCATCCTCGACGTCCTGCTCGGCGACCCGCCGCTGTTCCCGCGCCACGAGGAGGTCGAGCTCTCCTGGAAGATCCTCGACCCGGTCGAGGAGTACTGGACCCAGCAGGGCGGACCTCTCGAGCAGTACTCCCCCGGTTCGTGGGGCCCCCCGTCCGCCGATGAACTCCTGGCCCGTGATGGCCGCGTCTGGAGGCGCCCGTGATCGTCGACCTGCCCGACACCACCGTGTCGAAGATCGCCCGCTCGCTCGTGAGCGTGCGGGAGGAGGGTGGCGCGGTCGCGCTCGGCCGCGTGCTGACGCTCGTGATCGTGACGACCCACGGCCTGCACGAGGAGGCCATCGAGGCCGCGAACGACGCCTCCCGTGAGCACCCGATGCGCGTCATCGTGCTCATCGCCGACCCCGAGGGCGACGCCAAGCTCGACGCGCAGATCCGCGTCGGCGGGGATGCCGGGGCCAGCGAGGTGGTCGTGCTGCGCGCCCGCGGCGACGTCGCGACCAACCAGGAGGGACTCGTCACGGGTCTGCTGCTGCCCGACGCCCCGGTCGTCGCCTGGTGGCCCGACTTCCCGCCCGCCGAGCCTGCGGCGTCCGACATCGGCCGGATGGCGCAGCGGCGCATCACGGATGCGTCGACCAAGCCCTACGCGAAGGATCGTCTCTCGCGTCTCGGGCCCTCGTACGCACCCGGAGACACGGACCTCGCCTGGACCCGGCTCACGCACTGGCGCGAGCAGCTCGCCGCCGTGCTCGACCAGCCGCCCTACGAGCCGGTGACGGCCGTGGAGGTCGTCGGCGCCGGCAGCTCGCCCTCGACGGGGCTGCTCGCCGCGTGGCTGCGGCTGAAGCTCGACGTCCCCGTGCAGTGGCGTTATTCGGCCCCCGAGGAGTGGGAGCACGGCATCCAGAAGGTGCGTCTCGTGCGCGCGACGGGAGACATCGTCCTCGAGCGGACGAACGACATCGACGCGACGCTGACGCAACCCGGACAGCCCTCGCACGACATCGTCCTGCCGCGCCGCACGCTCCGCGAATGCCTCGCCGAGGAGCTGCGTCGGCTCGATCCCGACCTCCTGTATGGTCGAGTGATCACGGAGGGCTGGGAGCTGCTGGGGCCCCCGACCACGACCGAGTCCTAGGAGTTCCGATGGCGCAGATGTGGACCGAGAAACGGGTCGTGATCAGTCCGGACGCTCCGACGCTCGCCGCCGCCGTCGCCGACCGCCTGCTGGCGCGCCTGGCGCGCCGCTCGGCGGCCGGCAAGACCACCCACATCGCCCTCGCCGGCGGTCAGATCGGCACCGCCGTGCTGCGTGCGGCCGGCGCGAGCCCCCGACGGGCGGACGTGGACTGGTCGCACGTGCACGTCTGGTGGGGCGATGAGGTCTTCGCGGCGGCCGACGATCCCGAGCGCCACGAGCGCGCAGCGCGGGAGGCGCTCCTCGCGCGCATCGACGTCCCCGCGGCGAACGTGCACGCGATCGCGGCGAGCGGCGACGCTCCCGACGCGGATGCCGCGGCATCCGCGTACGCCGACGAGCTCGCGCGCTTCGGCACCGACGAGCACGCGTGGCCAGAGTTCTATGTGTGCTTCCTCGGGGTCGGCTCCGACGGTCACATCGCCTCGCTGTTCCCCGACCGCGGCGAGATCCAGGTGACCGACCGCACCGCGGTGGCCGTACGCGACGCGCCGAAGCCGCCGGCGGTGCGTGTCACGATGACGCGACCGGTGATCAACTCGGCACGCTGCGTATGGCTGGTCGTCTCGGGCACAGACAAGGCGGCGGCCCTGGGCCTCGCCCTCGCCGGCGCCAGCTACGAGACGGTGCCCGCCGCCGGGGCGAAGGGGCGCAAGAAGACGGTGTTCTTCGTCGACGACGCCGCCGCTGCGAACGTGCCCGCCGAACTGATCGACCAGGACTTCTGAGCGGACGCCGTCCTCGCGGACGCGTCGGCGGCGGCTGCCGCCGCGATCAGGCCTGGCCGCGGCGCTCGCGCAGCTGCTGGAGGGCGTCGTCGAGGAGGGCGTCGGCCTCTTCCTCGGTGCGACGCTCCTTCACGTACGCGAGATGCGTCTTGTAGGGCTCGGTCTTCGCGAGCGCCGGAGGATTCTCCTTGTCGCGGCCCGCGGGAAGCCCGGAGTGCGGGGAGTCGATGACCTCGGGGATCTCCTCCTCGGCGATGCCCGCGGCGAAGTAGCGCACGGTCTCGTTGCCGAGCGCGTCCCAATACGACACGGCGATACGGTCGGCGTGGTGACCGTGGTCCTGCTCACCCATCGGACCGGCACCCACACGAGTGCCGCGAATAGCGTTTCCGCCCGTTGCCATCAGAGCCCCTGGAACTTGGTGATGAGTCCGAGCGCGACGATCGCGACGAACCAGACGAGTGCGAGCACGACCGTGAAGCGGTTCAGGTTGCGCTCAGCGAGACCGGACGACCCGAGAGCAGAGCTCATGCCGCCGCCGAACATGTCCGACAGACCGCCGCCGCGCCCCTTGTGCAGCAGGATCAGGAGGGTCAGCAGGAGGCTGGTGATGCCCAGCAGCACCTGCAGCACGAACTCGAGGATGTCCACAGTCGATGAAGCCTTTCGCGGCGCCCGCGTCGTCGGGCGCACAAGGGTCGAGTATACCTGCGTTTCGGCTCGCGCCTGCGGTGCTCGCTCAACGACCGGAGCCTCTCCCCCGGTCGTTGAGCGAGCGAAGCGAGTCGAAACGCAGAGCGCAGCGCGTCGAAACGCAGAGCGCAGCGCGTCGGACGGCGTCAGACGCCGACGTGCTTCTGGTAGCGGATGATGGCCGCGAACTCGTCCGCGACGAGGCTTGCACCACCCACCAGCGCGCCGTCGACGTCGGGCTCGCGCATGAAGCTGGCGATGTTGCCCGACTTCACCGACCCGCCGTACAGCACGCGCGTGCGAGCGGCGGCATCCGCGCCGAGCACCTCGGCGAGCACGCCGCGCAGCGCGACGCACACCTCCTGAGCCTGCTCGGGAGACGCCACCTGTCCGGTGCCGATGGCCCACACGGGCTCGTACGCCACGACGATGTCGGCATCGGCCGGCACGCCTTCCAGCGCGGCCCGCAGCTGAGCGACGGACACGGCCGTCGGCCCCGACTCCTCGCGCTGCTCGAGCGTCTCGCCCACGCAGATGACGGGGACCAGACCGTGCTTGAGCGCAGCCTGCACCTTGGCGGCGACGATGGCGTCGCTCTCGTGGTGGTACTCGCGACGCTCGGAGTGCCCGATGATGACGTAGCGGCAGGCCAGCTTGCTCAGGAACGCGCCGGACACCTCTCCGGTGTAGGCGCCGGAGTCGTGCGTCGACAGGTCCTGCGCGCCGAGCGCGAAGGGGATCTTGTCGGCGTCCAGCAGCGTCTGCACGGTGCGGATGTCGGTGAAGGGCGGGAAGACCGCGACCTCCACCGAGCCGTCCTCGTGTCCGGCGTCCTTCAACGTCCAGTGCAGCTTCTGCACGAACGCGACCGCCTGCAGGTGGTCGAGGTTCATCTTCCAGTTGCCGGCGATGAGCGGTGTGCGCGCCATCAGCTCTCCCATCCGAGGATCTCCAGCCCGGGGAGCTTCTTGCCCTCCAGGAACTCCAGGCTCGCGCCGCCGCCGGTCGAGATGTGACCGAACTGGTCGTCCGCGAAACCGAGCTGACGCACGGCCGCGGCCGAGTCGCCACCGCCGACGACGGACAGGCCGTCGACCTCGGTGAGCGCCTGGGCGACCGTCTTGGTGCCGGCAGCGAACGCCGGCATCTCGAACACGCCCATCGGGCCGTTCCAGAACACGGTCTTCGCGCTGCGGATCGCGTCGGCGAAGATCTCCGCCGTGCGCGGACCGATGTCCAGGCCCATGCCGTCGGCGCCGAAGGGGGTGTCCTCCAGCGCGTCGGCGGCAGCGACCACGTGGTCGGCGTCGGCCGCGAAGCCCGAGGCCATGACCGCGTCGACCGGGAGGATCAGCTCGACGCCGCGCGCGGCGGCATCCGCGATGTAGCCCTTCACGGTCTCGATCTGGTCGGTCTCGAGCAGGCTCTTGCCGACCTTGTGACTCTGGGCCGCGAGGAAGGTGAAGAGCATGCCGCCGCCGACGAGGATCTTGTCCGCGCGCGGGAGCAGGTGTGCGATGACACCCAGCTTGTCGCTCACCTTGGAGCCGCCGAGCACGACGGCGTAGGGACGCTCGGGGTTCTCGGTCAGGCGGTCGAGGACGTCGACCTCCTTCTCGATGAGGTACCCGGCCGCGGAGGGCAGCAGCTCGGCGAGGTCGTAGACCGACGCCTGCTTGCGGTGGACGACTCCGAAGCCGTCGGAGACGAGGGCGTCGCCCAGAGCGGCGAGCTCCTCCGCGAACGCACGACGCTCGGCGTCGTCCTTCGCCGTCTCCCCCGGGTTGAACCGCAGGTTCTCGATGACGGTGACATCGCCGTCCTCGAGGGCCGCGACGGCCTCCTGTGCGGAGGTGCCCACCGTGTCGCGCGCGAACACGACCGGCTTTCCGAGCAGCTCCGACAGCCGCTGGGCGACCGGCTCGAGGCTGTACTTGGCGTCGGGCGCGCCGTCGGGGCGTCCGAGGTGGGAGCACGCGATGACCCGCGCCCCCTGGTTGATGAGCTCGTTGAGGGTCGGAAGAGCCGCCCGGATACGGCCATCGTCCGTGATGACGCCGTCCTTCAGAGGGACGTTGAAGTCAACACGGACGATGACGCGCTTACCGGCCAGCGACCCGAGGGATGCAAGGGTGCGCAAAGCCATGGCGAAGCCTCAGAGCTTGTCGGCGACGAGCTCGGTGAGGTCGACGAGGCGGTTCGAGTAGCCCCACTCGTTGTCGTACCACGACGAGACCTTGACGAGGTTGCCCGAGACGTTCGTCTGGCCCGCGTCGAACACCGACGAGTGCGGGTCGAGCTGGATGTCGCTGGAGACGATGGCGTCCTCGTTGTACTTGAGGTAGCCGACGAGCTCACCCTCCGCGGCAGCCTTCTTGTAGGCCGCGTTGATGACCTCGGCGGTCAGGCCCTCGGTGGGCGTGATGATCGTGAGGTCGACGATCGAGCCGGTGGGAACCGGCACGCGGTACGACGAGCCGCTCAGCTTGCCGTTGAGCTCGGGCAGCACGAGGCCGATGGCCTTGGCGGCACCCGTCGAGGCCGGGACGATGTTGATCGCGGCGGCGCGCGCACGGTGCAGGTCGCTGTGCGGGCCGTCCTGCAGGTTCTGGTCGGCCGTGTAGGCGTGCGCGGTCATCATGAAGCCGCGCTCGATGCCGAAGTTGTCGTTGAAGACCTTGGCCAGCGGCGCGAGGCAGTTCGTGGTGCACGACGCGTTGGAGATGATGTTCATCGTCGCCGAGTCGTACTCGCCGTCGTTGACGCCCATGACGAAGGTGCCGTCGACATCCGTGCCGGGAGCCGAGATGATGACCTTCTTGGCGCCGCCGTCGAGGTGCTTCTTGGCGTCGGCGGCCTTGGTGAAGCGGCCGGTCGACTCGATGACGATGTCGACACCGAGCTCGCCCCAGGGGAGGTTCGCCGGGTCGCGCTCTTCGAAGACCTTGATGGCCTTGCCGTTGACGGTGATGGAGTCGGCGTCGTACGAGACCTCCGCGTCGAGGCGGCCGCCGACGGAGTCGTACTTCAGCAGGTGGGCGAGGGTCTTGTTGTCGGTGAGGTCGTTCACCGCCACGATGTCGAGGTCAGCCCCCTGCTCGAGCGCGGCACGGAGGAAGTTGCGGCCGATACGGCCGAAGCCGTTGATTCCGATCTTGACAGACACGTTGTCTCCCGGTTCATGTCGCGACGGCGACGGCGTTTCGACGCGCCAGTCGCGAACTTGGTGTGTGAAGGAAAAAGGATGCCGGGTCACCTGCCCGTCGCCGGGAGGGACCCGGCATCCTCACCTGGTCATGAGACTACTACTTGAGCAGTCCGGCCGTCTTCTCGCGCGCCGTCGAAAAGCGCTCTGCGACGTTGCCCCAGTTCGCGATGTTCCACACGGCCTTGACGTAGTCCGCCTTGACGTTGAGGTAGTCGAGGTAGAAGGCGTGCTCCCACATGTCGAGCTGGAAGATCGGGATGGTGCCCTGCGCCGTGTTGGACTGCTGGTCGAAGAGCTGCTGGATGATCAGCTGCTCGCCGATCGGGTCCCAGCTCAGCACCGCCCAGCCGGAGCCCTGGATGCCGGTCGCGGCGGCCGTGAAGTGCGCCTGGAACTTCTCGAAGCCGCCGAAGAACTCCTCGATCGCGGCCTTCAGCTCGCCCTCCGGCTGTCCGCCGCCGCCGTCGTTCGCGGGCGCCAGGTTGGTCCAGAAGATCGAGTGGTTGACGTGGCCGCCGAGGTTGAACGCGAGGTCCTTCTCGAGCTTGTTCACGTTGGCCAGGTTGCCGCTCTCGCGGGCCTCCGCCAGCTGCTCGAGCGCCGTGTTGGCTCCCGTGACGTACGCCTGGTGGTGCTTGTCGTGGTGGAGCTGCATGATCTTGCCGCTGATGTGCGGTTCGAGGGCTGCGAAGTCGTAGGGGAGGTCGGGCAGCGTGTAGATCGCCATGTTCTCTTCTTCCTGTCGTCGGCGCCGCAACTGCGCTGCGGCGATGGGACATTGCCATCCTATTGAGGTGCAACGCTGCCGGCAGGGGGTTGTTCCCACCGCGACCGACGTGTACCGCCGCGCACGCGCCCCGTGACGCGGGGGTCAGTCCTCGAGGCCCTCGGGCACGGCGGAGTCCGTACCGGGGATGCCGGTGCTCACGGCCTTCTTGTCGGCCATCGCGAGCAGACGCCGGATCCGGCCGGCGACGGCATCCTTCGTCAGCGGGGGGTCGGCGTGGTGGCCGAGCTCGTCGAGGCTCGCGTCGCGGTGGGACAGCCGCAGCTCCCCCGCCTCGCGCAGATGCTCGGGGACGTCGTCTCCCAGGATCTCCAGTGCGCGCTCGACGCGGGCGCAGGCCGCGACGGCCGCCTGCGCGGAACGACGCAGGTTGGCATCGTCGAAGTTGACCAGACGGTTGACGCCGGCGCGCACCTCGCGGCGCTGACGCATCTCCTCCCAGGCCTGGGCGGTGCGCACGGCACCCATCTCGGCCAGGGCGATTCGGATCGCCTCTCCGTCGCGGACGACGACCCGGGGAACGCCGCGGACCTCGCGGGCCTTCGCCGCGATGCCGATGCGATGGCCGGCGCCGACGAGCGCCATGGCCGCCTCGCCCGAGGGGCAGGCGATCTCGAGCGCCGCCGAGCGTCCGGGGTCGGAGAGGGTGCCGCTGGCCAGGAACGCGCCGCGCCAGACCGCCGCGAGGTCGTGGCGCGCCCCCGTGGTGAGCTTGTTGGGCAGGCCGCGCACCGGGCGACGGCGCGCGTCGAGCAGTCCCGTCTGTCGGGCGAGGGTCTCGCCGCCCTCGATGACGCGCACGGCGAAGTGCCCGCCGGCGCGGCCGCCCGAGGCCTGCACGCGGTGCAGCTCGGGGCGCACGCCGTACAGCTCCATGATGTCGCGAGCGACGCGACGGGCGAGCGGATCCGTCTCGAGCTCGGCCTCCACGGCCACGCGTCCCGCGATCGAGTGCAGGCCGCCGGAGAAGCGCAGGATCGCGGTGAGTTCGGCCACCCGCGCCGTGGGACGAGGGTCGCGGACCGCGGCCAGCTCGGACTTCACGTCAACGGTCGGCGACACGGCGATCCTTCGTTCGGGGGGCGGGGACAAACATCCAGCCTACTCGCGACCGAGGTCGCGATGCTTCACCCGTACGGCCACACCCGGCACCTGCGACAGGCGGTCGGCCAGCTCGATCGCCGTCACGACCGAGCGGTGCTTGCCGCCCGTGCACCCGACGGCGAGAACGGAGTGGCGCTTGTTCTCGCGCTGGTAGCCCGCGAGGACGGGGCGCAGGGCCGTCGCGTACGCGTCGATGAACTCGCGCGCGCCCTCCTGCGCGAGCACGTAGTCGCGCACGGGCTCCTCCTCGCCGGTGTGCCCCTTCAGCTCCGGGATCCAGAACGGGTTCGGCAGAAAGCGCATGTCGGCGACGAGATCGACGTCGGTGGGGAGGCCGTACTTGAAACCGAAGCTCATGACGGTGATCGTGTGCCGCGCCGCGCCCTCCTCGCTGAAGAGGTCGACGACGCGGTTCGCCAGCTGGTGGATGTTCATCGCGCTCGTGTCGATGATGACGTCGGCGCTCTCGCGGATGACCGCCAGCCGCTCGCGCTCGCGCTGGATGCCGTCGAGGATCGTGCCGTCGCCCTGCAGCGGATGCGGGCGCCGGACGGACTCGAATCGGCGCACGAGCACGTCGTCGCCCGCGTCGAGGAACAACACGCGCAGCTGACGACCCGCGCGCAGGGCGCTGGTGACCGCCGGCAACGCCTGGAAGAGGTCGCGGCCGCGCACATCGACGACCGCCGCGAGCTTCGGCAGCGCCCCGCCGGCCATCTCGGTGAGTTCGAGCAGCGGCCCCAGCATCTGGGGCGGGAGGTTGTCGACGACGTACCAGTCGAGGTCTTCGAGGGCGTTGGCCGCGGTCGTGCGACCGGCACCGGACATGCCCGTGACGATCAGCACCTCGCCGGCGGGCTGGTCATCTGCCACGTGCACTCCCCAGGACTGATCGCATGCCGATCCGGATACGAACAGCCTATCGATTCGCGAGGCGCTGCTCGATCGCCGCCGCGAGCTTCGGCCCGATGCCGGGTAGGGCGGTCATCTCGTCGGCCGTCGCGGCGCTCAGCGCGGTGACGGAGCCGAAGTGACGCAGCAGGGCCTTGATGCGCGCGTCACCGAGTCCCGGCACCTCACCGAGCACGGTCGAGATGTCGCGCTTGCGACGCTTGCGCTGGTGCGTGATCGCGAAGCGATGGGCCTCGTCTCGCAGGCGCTGCAGGAGGTAGAGCGCCTCGGAGGTGCGCGGCAGGATCACGGGGTAGTCCTCCCCCGGCAGCCAGATCTCCTCGAGCCGCTTCGCGATGCCGCACAGGGCGATCTCGGTGTGCCCGGCATCCTCGAGCGCCCGCGCCGCCGCCGCGACCTGCGGCGCGCCGCCGTCGACCACGAGCAGCTGCGGGCGGTAGGCGAAGCGCGGACGCTTGCGCTCCGTGACGACGGGGGCGTCCGGATCGGCGTCCGGGTCGCCCTCCACGGCGACCGTGGCGGCATCCGGCAGCGCCTCGTCGCGGTCGATGTGGGCGAGCCGACGGGTCAGCACCTGGTAGAGCGAGTCGGTGTCGTCCGTGGTCTCGGGAACGCCGAACGATCGGTACTGGTCCTTCCTCGGCAGACCGTCCTCGAAGACGACCATGGAGGCGACCACGTTCGTGCCGGACAGGTGCGACACGTCGTAGCATTCGATGCGCAGCGGCGCCTCGTCCATCCCGAGCGCGATCTGCAGATCGGTGAGCGCCTTCGTGCGCGCCGTGTAGTCGGACGTGCGGCGGGTCTTGTGCAGCAGGAGCGCCTGCTGCGCGTTGAGCGTCGCCGTGCGCATGAGATCGGCCTTGCGACCGCGCTGCGCGACCTGGAGGGTGACCCGCTTGCCCCGACGCTCCTGCAGCCACTGTTCGAGGTCGGCGGCGTCGTCGGGCAGCGTCGGCACCAGCACCTGCCGCGGGATGTCCGCCGCCGTCGCGGAGCCGTAGGTGCGCTGCACCACCTGGTCGACGAGGTCGGCGCCCGAGATGTCGAGCTCCTTGTCGATCGTCGTGGCGCGCACACCCCGCACCCGGCCGCCGCGCACGACGAAGTGCTGCACGGCCGCCGACAACTCGTCTTCGGCGATGCCGAACAGGTCGGCGTCCGTGTCCTCCGCGAGCACGAGCGAGCTGCGGCTGAGGACGGCGTCGATCGCCTGGAGACGATCGCGGTAGAGCGCCGCGGACTCGTAGTCCATCTCCGCCGAGGCCTCGCGCATGCGGGCGGTCAGCTCGCGCGCGAACCGCTGGTCTCCGCCGGACATGAACGCGACGAAGTCGTCGACGATCGCCCGGTGCTCCTCGATCGTCACCTTCATCGAGCAGGGGCCCCCGCACCGACCGATCTGCCCGGGGAAGCACGGCCGCCCGGTGGCCATCGCCTTCTTGTACGAGGCGTCGGAGCAGGTGCGGATCGGGAACACCTTGATCATCAGATCGATGGTGTCGTGCACCGCCCACACCTTCGGATACGGCCCGAAGTAGCGCGCTCCGGGGATGCGCCGATTGCGGGTCACGATGACGCGGGGCGCCTCGTCGGCCAGCGTGATCGCCATGTACGGGTAGGACTTGTCGTCCTTATAGCGCACGTTGAACGGAGGCGAGAACTCCTGGATCCACATGTACTCGAGCTGCAACGACTCGACGTCGCTGGCGACGACGGTCCACTCCACGGATGCCGCGGTCAGCACCATCCGGCGCGTGCGCTCGTGGAGGGTGTGCAGTGGGGCGAAGTAGTTCGACAGCCGCGCCCGGAGGTTCTTCGCCTTGCCGACGTACAGCACGCGGCCGTCGGCGTCGCGGAACCGGTACACGCCGGGCTGGGTCGGGATCTCTCCCGGCCGCGGCTTGTACGGCAGGTCGGACGCCACCTCAGCCCGCCTTCCGCACCGGCCCCCGAGCCTTCGCCGCGGCGCCGGCCCGCTCGCGCTCGGATGCCAGGATCTCCGCGAGGAAGGCGCCGGTGTGACTCTCCTCGACGTCGGCCACCTGCTCGGGCGTGCCCGTGGCGACGATGCGACCGCCGCCCGATCCGCCCTCGGGCCCCAGGTCGATGATCCAGTCGGCCGACTTGATCACGTCGAGGTTGTGCTCGATGACGACGACCGTGTTGCCCTTGTCGACGAGCCCGCCGAGCACCTGCAGCAGGCGCGACACGTCCTCGAAGTGCAGTCCGGTCGTGGGCTCGTCGAGCACGTAGATGCTGCGGCCGTTCGAGCGCCGCTGGAGCTCGGTGGCGAGCTTGACCCGCTGCGCCTCACCGCCGGAGAGGGTGGTGGCCGACTGCCCCAGCCGTACGTATCCGAGGCCGACGTCGACGAGGGTCTTCAGGAAGCGGTGGATGGCCTGGATGGGCTCGAAGAACTCCGCGGCCTCGGAGATGGGCATCTCCAGCACCTCGGCGATGTTCTTGCCCTTGTAGTGCACCGCGAGCGTGTCGCGGTTGTACCGCTTGCCGTGGCAGACCTCGCAGTCGACGTAGACGTCGGGCAGGAAGTTCATCTCGATCTTGATCGTGCCGTCGCCGGAGCACGCCTCGCAGCGTCCGCCCTTGACGTTGAAGCTGAACCGGCCCGGCTGGTAGCCCCGGGCCTTCGCCTCGGGGGTCTCGCTGAACAGCGTCCGGATGCGGTCGAAGACGCCCGTGTAGGTCGCCGGGTTCGAGCGCGGGGTGCGGCCGATCGGCGCCTGGTCGACGTGCACGACCTTGTCGAGGTTGTCGAGCCCGGTCACGCGGGTGTGCTTGCCCGCCACGCGACGCGCGCCGTTGAGCTTGGTGGCCAGCACCTCGTAGAGGATGCCGTTGACCAGCGTCGACTTGCCGGAGCCGCTGACGCCGGTGACCGCCGTGAGGACGCCGAGCGGGAACTCCGCGGTCACGTTCTGGAGGTTGTTCTCGCGCGCGCCGACGACGGTCAGCATCCGTTTCTTGTCGATCTTGCGGCGCTTCTTGGGGGTCGCGATCGCCCGACGGCCGCTCAGGTAGGCGCCGGTGAGGGATCGTTCCTCCTCGAGCAGGGAGGCCAGGGGGCCGGAGTGCACGACCTCGCCGCCGTCCACACCGGCGCGCGGTCCGATGTCGACGACCCAGTCCGAGGCGTGGACCGTCTCCTCGTCGTGCTCGACGACGATCAGCGTGTTGCCCAGGTCTTTCAGGCGGACCAGGGTCTCGATCAGGCGCCGGTTGTCGCGCTGGTGCAGACCGATCGACGGCTCGTCGAGGACGTACAGGACGCCGGTCAGCCCCGACCCGATCTGGGTGGCGAGACGGATGCGCTGCGCCTCGCCGCCCGACAGCGACCCGGCCGATCGGCCCAGGCTCAGGTAGTTCAGTCCGACCTGGACCAGGAAGTCCAGCCGGGCGCGGATCTCCCGCAGCACGGCCGCGGCGATCTTGGCCTCACGATCGGTCAGCTCGAGCTGCGAGAAGTAGTCCTGCGCCTCCGCGAGGCTCATCCGCGAGGCGTCGGCGATCGAGCGGTCGTGCACGAGCACGGCGAGCACCTCGGGCTTGAGCCGGTCGCCGTGGCAGACGGGGCAGGGCACCTCGCGCAGGTACTCCGCCCACCGCTGACGCTGCGTGTCGGTCTCGGCCTGGGTGTACTGCCGCTCGATGTACGGCACCACGCCCTCGAAGCCCGAGGAGTAGCGCATCTCGCGGCCGTAGCGGTTGCGCCACTTCACGGTGACCTTGTAGTTCTCGCCGCGCAGGATCGCGTCCTGCACGTCGGTCGAGAGGTCGCGCCAGGGGGTGTCGAGGGAGAAGTCGAGGTCGTCGGCGAGACCCACGAGCAGTCGCTCGTAGTACTGGTAGAGGCCCTTGCCCTGCGTGGTCCACGGGATGATGACGCCCTCGTTGATCGAGAGGTCCTCGTCACCGAGCATGAGCTCGACGTCGACCGACATCCGGGTGCCGAGCCCGGAGCACGCCGGGCAGGCGCCGAAGGGCGCGTTGAAGGAGAACGTGCGCGGTTCGATCTCCGTGAGCTGCAGGGGGTGGCCGTTCGGACAGGCGAGCTTCTCGCTGAAGCTCACCCAGGCGTCATCGCCCTCCTCGTCGACGAAGTTGACCTGGACGATGCCGCCGGCCAGCCCGAGGGCCGTCTCGACCGAGTCGGTGATGCGGCCCAGGATGTCGGGACTCGCGACGAGGCGGTCGACGACGACCGCGATGTCGTGCTTGTAGCTCTTCTTGAGGGTGGGCGGCTCGGCGAGCTGGATGAGGTCGCCGTCGACGACGGCGCGCGCGTAGCCCTTGGCCGACAGCTCCTTGAAGAGGTCGACGAACTCGCCCTTCTTCTGCGAGACGACGGGCGCCACGATCTGGTAGCGCGTGCGCTCCGGCAGCTCCATCAGCTGATCGGCGATCTGCTGCACCGTCTGCCGCTGGATCTGCGCGCCGCACTCGGGACAGTGCGGGATGCCGATGCGCGCCCAGAGCAGGCGCATGTAGTCGTGGATCTCGGTGATCGTGCCCACGGTCGAGCGGGGGTTGCGGTTGGTCGACTTCTGGTCGATGGAGACGGCGGGGCTCAAGCCCTCGATGAAATCGACGTCGGGACGGTCGACCTGGCCGAGGAACTGACGCGCGTACGCGCTGAGCGACTCGACGTAGCGGCGCTGACCCTCCGCGAAGATCGTGTCGAACGCGAGGCTCGATTTGCCCGAACCCGACAGCCCGGTGAAGACGACGAGGGCGTCCCGAGGGATGTCCAGATCGACGTTCTTGAGGTTGTGGACGCGGGCTCCGCGGACGCTGAGTTTCGACGAGGCGACAGGGACGATGGGCACCGCACAAGTCTAGGTGGGGCCTCCGACACCGGATCCGACGTGCGCTGTCGGCGTAGCCGGCTCAGTCGATCCGACGCCCCGCGAACGGCGCGAGACCGTCGCGGAGCGCCGCGAGCTCGGTGGCGTCGACCCCCACCCGTGCCATGATCTGCCCGGGAACGTCGAGGGCTTCGGTGCGCAGGGCACGCCCCTCGGCCGTGAGCGCGATCTCGAGGACGCGCTCGTCATCCGCCCGGCGCGTGCGCGAGACCCTGCCCTGCGCCTCCAGACGCTTGACGAGCGGCGAGAGCGTCGCGGGCTCCATCGCGAGCTCGTCGGCCAGCGCGCTCAGCGAGCGCGGCGAGCTCTCCCACAGCGCGAGCATCACGAGGTACTGGGGATGCGTCAGGCCGAGGGGCTCGAGCACGGGCCGATAGATCGAGACGACGTTGCGGGCCGCCGTCACGAGCGCGAAGCAGAGCTGGTTCTCCAGCTTCAGGAGGTCGTCGCGAGAATCCACGCCGCCAGTCTAGTCGAATCGTTAGTACACTAATCTTCATGACACGAAACGATCCGGATCGCCCTCCGCTGCGCGAGCGGGTCCGCGAGGCCGGCGGCTGGTACACGTACCTCAACACGCGCCTGATCCGTTTCGCGGGACCGGCCTCGGTGGGCCCCTACGACGTCGAGCCGGAGCCCGCCCGCACCGAGCGCGCGTGCCCGCTGTGCGGGGCGCCGATGTCGCGGCACACGTTCGACCGCAGCGGCCCGAAGCCCCTCATGCACTGCCCCTGAGGCACTCCCCCGACGCCGGACGACCGCCGGACGGTCAGCCCTCGGATGCCGCGGCCGCCGCGGCGGCACGCCGCCGCTGCAGGGCCCACTCGACCTCGTCGGGGTCGCTGTGCGGAACGATCACGCCGTCGCGCACGATCTGGTGACGCTCGTCGCCCTTGCCGACGATCGCGATCAGGTCCCCCTCCTCCGCCAGCTCGACCGCCTTGTGGATCGCCTCGGCGCGTCCCGCGACGTCGAAGACCTGTGCGTGCGAGCCCCGGGTGCCCGCGACCACCGCACGGCGGATCGTCGCGGGATCCTCGTCGGCCGGGTTGTCGTCGGTGACGATCACGATGTCCGAGGCCATCGCCGCGAACCGGCCCATGAGAGGCCGCTTGTGCATGTCGCGGTTGCCGTTGGAGCCGATCACCGTGATGATCCGCGCCGGAGTGAGCGGGCGCATGGCGCGCAGCAGGGCGTTGATCGCCTCGGGCTTGTGACCGGCGTCGATGACGACCTGGAAGGGCGCGTCGACCGGCACGAACTGCACACGGCCCTCGACGCCGGTGAACGTCGCGATGCCCGCGACCGACGCCGACAGCGGATGCCCGACGATGTCGAGCGCCGCCACGGCGGCGACGATGTTGCTGACGCTGAACTCGCCGACCATCGGCGTCGTGAAGCGGGCCGACTGCCCCTCGGGCCCCACGACCGTGAAGGAGGATCCGTGCAGGCCGAGCTCGACGTCGACCGCCCGCCAGTCCGCCTCTCGGCCCGTGACCGAATACGACTGCGTGTGCAGCTCGGGATCGGCGTGCAGGCGACGGCCGGCGCGGTCGTCGACGTTCACCAGGCCGACACCCGACATCGCGCTCGTCAGCAGCTCGCGCTTGGCCAGGAGGTAGGCCTCCTGCGTGCCGTGGAAGTCGCGGTGGTCGTGACCGAGGTTGAGGAACACGCCGACGTCGAAGTGGAGCCCGGCGACCCGATTCATCGTGATGGCGTGGCTGGACACCTCCGACGACACCACCTCGACCCCGCGCTCGCGCATGAGAGCCAAGAGGGCCTGCATCTGCGGAGCTTCCGGGGTCGTCAGCGTGGAGGGCACCGCGACGCCGTCGATGCGGGTCCCCATCGAACCGATCACGCCGCTGCGGACCGAGCCGCGCGCGGCGTCCACGAGATAGGTCGTCGAGGTCTTCCCCTGCGTGCCGGTGATGCCGATCGTCTTCAGCGCCTGCGCGGGATACCCGTAGAACCAGGCGGCGAGCGCACCGAGGAACCGGCGCGGGTGCTCGTCGACGACGATGCGGGCGAGCTGGTCCAGGCCGGGTGTCTCCGCGATGATCGCGGCTCCCTCGGCATCCGTGAGCACCGCGGCGGCGCCGGCGGCGACCGCGTCCGCCACGAAGCGTGCGCCGTGGGTGCGCGCTCCCGGCTGGGCGAGGAAGAGGTCGCCCGCACGAGTCGACGCGGTCGTCAGCGAGATCCCCGTCACGGTCGCCGACCCCGTCACACGTGCGCTCGGAAGCCGGGCCGCAACCTCATCCAGGGTGCGCGGCGTCACGTGGTCGGGTCGGTTGACGACGGCCGCGACGACCCCCGCCGTACTGCTCGTTCCCGCGTCCGAGGGTTCCGGCGCGCAGGACTGCTCGATACTCACTCGGTGACGATAGCAAACCGATAGCCACCTCCCATGAACGCGCGCCGTGCGTTCCTGGGTGTGCCGCTCAGGCGTGTCCGGCGCGCTCCATCGCGCGCAGCTCCTTCTTGAGGTCCTGCACCTCGTCGCGCAACCGGGCGGCGAGCTCGAACTTCAGCTCGCCCGCGGCCGCCAGCATCTGGTTGGACAGATCCTCGATGGTGGCCTCCAACTGCATCGCCCCCTCCGCCGCGATGCCCTCGCGCCGCAGACGCGGCGTCGGAGAGCCGGCGCGACCGCCACCGCCCTTGCGAGCGAGCATCTCCCTCGTGTCGGAGGCCTCGCGGGCCAGCACATCCGTGATGTCGGCGATCTTCTTGCGCAGCGGCTGCGGGTCGATGCCGTGGGCCGTGTTGTAGGCGATCTGCTTCTCGCGTCGGCGCTCGGTCTCGTCGATCGCCAACCGCATCGAGTCGGTCATGTTGTCCGCGTACATGTGCACCTCGCCCGACACGTTGCGGGCCGCACGTCCGATCGTCTGGATGAGCGACGTGCCGCTGCGAAGGAAGCCCTCCTTGTCGGCGTCGAGGATCGCGACGAGCGAGACCTCGGGCAGATCCAGGCCCTCGCGCAGCAGGTTGATGCCGACCAGCACGTCGTACACGCCCTGCCGCAGCTCCGTGAGCAGCTCGACGCGTCGCAACGTGTCGACGTCGGAGTGCAGGTACCGCACGCGGACCCCGTGCTCACCCAGGAAGTCGGTCAGCTCCTCCGCCATCTTCTTGGTCAACGTCGTGACCAGGACGCGCTCGTCGCGTTCGACGCGCCGGCGGATCTCCTCCAGGAGGTCGTCGATCTGTCCCTTGGAGGGCTTCACGATGATCTGCGGATCGACCAGACCGGTGGGGCGGATGATCTGCTCGACCACGCCGTCCGCGATGCCCATCTCGTATCGCCCGGGAGTCGCCGAGAGGTAGACCGTCTGTCCGACACGGTTCTTGAACTCGTCGAAGCGCAACGGCCGGTTGTCCAGGGCGCTCGGCAGACGGAAGCCGTGATCGACGAGCGTGCGCTTGCGCGAGGCATCCCCCTCGTACATCGCACCGATCTGCGGCACCGTCACGTGCGACTCGTCGATGACGAGCAGGAAGTCGTCGGGGAAGAAGTCGAGGAGGGTGTGGGGCGGCTCGCCCGGCTCGCGACCGTCCATGTGGCGCGAGTAGTTCTCGATGCCCGAGCAGAAGCCGAGCTGCTGCAGCATCTCGAGGTCGAAGGTGGTCCGCATCCGCAGCCGCTGCGCCTCCAGCAGCTTCCCCTGCCCCTCCAGCTCGGCCAGCCGCTCGGCCAGCTCCGATTCGATGGTGCCGATCGCCCGGTGGACGGTCTCGGTGCCGGCGACGTAGTGCGACGCGGGGAAGATCGGCACGCTGTCGAGCTTCTGCACGACATCGCCCGTCAGCGGGTGCAGCATGTACAGCGCCTCGATCTCGTCCCCGAAGAGCTCGATGCGCACGGCGTACTCCTCGTATACGGGGATGATCTCGATCGTGTCGCCGCGCACGCGGAAGTTGCCGCGGGAGAAGTCGACGTCGTTGCGGTTGTACTGCATCGCGATGAACTTGCGGATGAGGGCGTCGCGGTCGTACCGCTCCCCCACCTGCAGGGCCACCATGGCGCGCAGATACTCCTCGGGCGCCCCGAGGCCGTAGATGCACGAGACCGTGCTGACGACGATGACGTCGCGTCGGCTCAGCAGCGCGTTCGTCGTCGAGTGGCGCAGCCGCTCCACCTCGGCGTTGACCGACGAGTCCTTCTCGATGAACGTGTCCGTCTGCGGGACGTAGGCCTCGGGCTGGTAGTAGTCGTAGTAGCTGACGAAGTACTCCACCGCGTTGTGCGGCATGAGCTCACGGAACTCGTTGGCCAGCTGCGCGGCGAGCGTCTTGTTGTGGGCGAGCACGAGCGTCGGCCGCTGCACCTGTTCGACGAGCCAGGCGGTCGTCGCCGACTTGCCGGTTCCCGTCGCGCCGAGCAGCACGACGTCGGTCTCTCCCGCGTTGATGCGCGCGGCCAGGTCGGCGATGGCCTGAGGCTGATCGCCGCTGGGCGCGTACTCGCTGACGACCTCGAACGGCCGGACGGATCGCGTGGTCTGCATTCCTCCAGCGTACGGTCGGCCTCCGACATCGGGCCCGCCGTTCGCCGTCGGCGTCGGCGTCGGCGGCGCCGCGTACCCTGGATCCATGCTGGAGTTCCTCGTCGGATCGGGCCTCGCCGCGGCGGCGGGCCTGAACGCGTGGATGCCGCTGTTCGCCCTGGGCCTGATCGACCGGTTCCTCCCGTCGATCCTCCAGCTGCCGCCCGCGTGGGCGTGGCTGTCGAGCGATGTCGCGCTCTGGATCACCGGCATCCTGCTGGTCGTCGAGATCGTCGCCGACAAGGTGCCGGCGGTCGACTCCGTCAACGACGTGCTGCAGACCGTGGTGCGCCCGGCATCCGGCGGGATCGTCTTCGGAGCCGGCGCGAGCGCCGAGACCGTCCGCGTGGACGACCCCGCGCTGTTCGCCGGAACGGCCTGGGTGCCCGTCGTGGTGGGTGTCGTGATCGCCCTCGCGATCCATGCGCTCAAAGCCTCGATACGGCCGATCGCGAACGCCGCGACCTTCGGCCTCGCCGCGCCGGCGCTCTCGGCCGGAGAGGACGTGTCCGCGGTGGGGCTCATCCTCGCGGCGATCTTCGCGCCGCTGCTCGCCGGGGCGCTGATCGTGGGCATCGTCGCGACCGCGATCGTCGTGCTCCGCCGGCGACGACGACACCGCACTCCGCACGCCGCCGCGGCGCCCGCGTCATCCGGGTGAGGCCGCGGGGTCAGCGCTCCGTGCGGACCCCGTCGGTCAGCCGATCCCACAGCGCGTCGGTCTGCGCGTGCGTCTGTTCGAGTGTCCCCGACGTGTCGATGACGACGTCCGCGACCGCGAGACGCGTCTCGTCGTCGACCTGCGCCGCGATGCGCGCCCGCGCCTCGTCGGGACGGAGCTCGCGCAGGGTCACCAGGCGCTCCGCCCGCAGGGATGCCGGGGCGTGCGCCACCACGACGAGGTCCCAGGGATCGTCCGCGCGGGCCTCGACGAGAAGCGGCACGTCGTACACGACCACGGCGGCCGGGTCGGCGGCGAGGGCCGCGGCGAAGCGACGGCCGGACTCGGCCTTGACGGCCGGGTGGACGATCGCGTTCAGCCGCTCGCGCGCCGCGGGGTCGGAGAACACGATCGCGCCGAGCGCGGGCCGGTCCAGCGTGCCGTCACCCGCGATCACGCCCGCACCGAACGCCTCCGCGATGTCGGCGAGGACCGCCGATCCGGGCTGCTGCACCTCGCGCACGATGGCGTCGGCGTCCACGACGACGGCGCCGCGGCCGGCGAGCCGACGGGCGATCGTCGATTTGCCCGACGCGATGCCGCCGGTGAGCGCGATGAGAGGCATGACTACGAGGATGCCATGCCGGCCGACGGGGACGGCGATGCGGCGCCCGCGACGATCACCGACGCCTCGGCGATCTGCGCCGCGCGCAGGGCGGCCTCGCGCGCGGCGGTCATGAGCACCTCGGGATCGTGCCCCAGCACCTGGGTCAGCGCGACACCGACGCCGACCGACGCGAGGCGCCCGTGGTCGAGCGCCGTGAGCTCGTCGATCAGCCCGCGGAAAAGCGCGCCGCCGATGCGGCGCGCGTCGGCGGTCGACTCGGCCAGTGCGCAGATGACGAGCTGCCCGTCGCCGTCCTCGCCGACCAGGGCCGCGGCCGGCGCGTAGGAGCGCGCCGCGTGGCGGCAGGCGGCGGAGATCGTGTCGACGACGTCGCCGCCGAACGCGTCGCCGATCTCGTCGACCCCGTCGGCGCGCATCACGATCACCGCGATGCCCTCGCGGCGCCACGACGCCCGCTCGACGATGTCGGCGAGAGCCCCCGCGAAGGTGCGTGGCAGCATCACGCCGTCGGCGGCGACACCGTTCGACGTCAGCCACTCGTAGCGCTGCAGCGTGGTGCGATGCGACCGCAGCACCGACGTCACGATCGCCGCCACCATCGTGAGGATGACCGTCACGATGTTCGCGCTGATGGAGCCGAGCCAGCGCGAGAAGATCTCGCTGTACGGCCCCGCCGCGAGGAAGACCACCAGCCGCACGGCGTAGAACACGCCCGCGAGGCCCAGGACGACCGAGAGTGCCCACGCGCTGCGCAGACCCCGCATGGGCGTTCGCAGGGACTCCGCCGCACCGCATCCGAACAGCACGACGAGCGCGGCGGCCATCGCCCACCAGCCGCCCCAGCTGCCACGGCTGGGGTACTCGATCAGCACGGCGACGAACGTCACCGCCGCCAGCACCCCGACCGCCACCGACACCGCGGTCAGCGGACGGTCGTTGAACCGCCGGCTGCCGAGCAGCATGAACCCCGGGACGCAGACGAACAGCGTGTTGCCGACGGCGACCGACACCGCGGCGCCCACCCCCGCCGACCACGCCATGTAGGCGACCGTCGTCGCGAGCCCGCAGAAGAAGGCGACCGCCCACAGGCGCCCGGGACCCGTGTCACGGCGCAGGAGGGTGTCGAGGATGAAGGTCAGGCCCGCGACCGACGCGACGATCGCGGTCATCACGGTCACGCTGAACAGGTCGAGGCTCATCGCGGCTCCCCCACGGCGGAATCGTCCTGACCGGCCAGTCCGAGAGCCGCGACCTCGCGCTCGTAGACGTCCCGGGTGGCCGGCAGCACCACGGTGAACACGGTGCCCTCGCCGGCCGTCGACTCGACCGTGATGGTGCCGCCGTGGGCCGTGACGAGATTGCGCGTGATCGAGAGGCCGAGGCCGTTGCCGGGCACGCTCGGGGTCGCGCGGAAGAACCGCTCGAAGACGCGGGAGGTCGCCTCGGGAGTCATGCCGATGCCGGTGTCCGCGACACGGATCACGGTGTGCACGCCGTCGGTGGACGTCGACGCGGTCACCGTGCCGCCGTCGCGATTGAACTTGATCGCGTTGGCGAGGAGGTTGTCGACCACCTGGCGGATGCGGGCCGCATCCGCGTAGGCCTCCGCCCAGCCGGCCTGATCGACGCGGATCGTGACGAACCGGTCGGCCGCGACGGGCTCCAGCCCGGCCGCCGCCGCGCGGACGACGTCCGCCATGTCGAGGGCGCGCGGACGCAGCCGCGTGTCGATCGACGAGCCCGAGCGCGACGAGGCCGAGAGGATGTCGGTGACGATGCCGAGCAGGCGCTCGCTGTTGCGGTACGCGGTCTCCACCTGCCGCCGCGCCTCCTCCGACAGTCCCCCGCCGTCGAGCGCGAGCTCCAGGTAGCCGAGGATCGAGGTCAGCGGAGTGCGCAGCTCGTGTGAGATCGACGCCACGAGATCGTCGCGCACCCGCTGGGCGTCGCGCTCGGCGGTGACGTCGCGGGCGATCAGCACGGCCCCCGCCGACGCACCGTTGTGGTCGGTCAGATGGCGCCCGGAGAACGCGATCGCGCGGCGGCTGCCGTCGGCGAGGGCGAACCAGAGCACGATGTCGTCGAACGACTCCCGGCGCTGCAGTCGCACCAGCGGATGCTGCTCCGCCACGAGCGGCGCGAGCTTCTCGTCCAGGACCTCGGCGGCGTCGGCGCCGGCGGGCAGGAAGCCGGGGATGTGACCGAAGCGGATGAGCGCATCGTTCTCCAGCACCACCTCCCCGCTCTCCGCGAGGCGGATCACGCCGAAGTCGACGGTGTCGAGCACTTCGCTGACGAGCTGCTCCTGGCGAAGCGCCTCCCGGTGGGCCGCGGACACGCGGACGGCCTGGCGGTCGAGCAGGCTCCGCTGCGCGCTGTATCGGCGCGCGGACGCGTAGCTGGCCGCGCTGACGGCGATGACGACGATCGGCAGGAGCACGACCGCGTACGTGCCGCTGGACGAGGAGCCGGTCGCGAGCACCACCCAGTACACGGCGGGGATGCCGAGGGCCGCGACCGCGAAGCCGAGCCTGCCGAGGGTCGACAGCCACATCGCCGGGAAGACCCAGAGCAGCCCGAACGCCGCCGCGGGGTCGGAGATGCGCAGCAGCGTGATCGCGATGATGTCGACGACGGGGATGACGGCGACCGCGGCGGGCGGGAGGCGGGACCAGGGCACCGCGAGCGCGGCGACGCCTCCGAGCACCACGAGCAGCACGGCGACGCCGAACAGACCGCCGTCGGCCAGGGATCCGGTCGCGATGCCGACGACGAACAGCACACCGACGACGGCGCAGAGCACCAGCTGGTTGTTCGCTGCGACGCGGTCGCGCAGTTCGCCGCCGATACGGCCGTCGGCGGAGCGAGGGGGGTTCGCCATGGGACGACGTTACCGCCGAGCGAGGCGGTCAGGTGGGAGGGGACGGCGCAGGGCCGCCGCCCGGACGATTCCGGTGCGACGGCCCTGTGCGGATGCGGTGCGGTTCAGCGACCCGACAGCTTCTCGCGGAGAGCCGCGAGAGCCTCGTCGTCGGCGAGCGTGCCGCCGCCGTTCGAGGAGTCGGACGAGAACGACGACGAGCCGGACTCGATGGGAGCGGCGGCCTCGGCCTCGAGCGTCTTGGCGACGGCGAGCTTGTGCGCCTCCCAGCGAGCCTGGGCAGCGGCGTACTCCTGCTCCCACTTCTCGCGCTGGGCGTCGAAGCCCTCGAGCCAGGCACCCGACTCGGGGTCGAAGCCCTCGGGGTACTTGTACTCGCCGTTCTCGTCGTACTCGGTGGCCATGCCGTACAGCGCCGGGTCGAACTCGGTGCCGTTGGGGTCGACCGACTCGTTGGCCTGCTTGAGCGACAGCGAGATGCGGCGACGCTCCAGGTCGATGTCGATGATCTTGACGAAGACCTCTTCACCGACGGAGACGACCTGCTCGGCGAGCTCGACGTGCTTGCCCGACAGCTCGGAGATGTGCACGAGGCCCTCGATGCCGTCGGCGACGCGGACGAACGCACCGAACGGGACCAGCTTGGTGACCTTGCCCGGAGCGACCTGACCGATCGCGTGGGTACGGGCGAAGACCTGCCACGGGTCCTCCTGCGTCGCCTTCAGCGACAGCGAGACGCGCTCGCGGTCGAGGTCGACCTCGAGGATCTCGACGGTGACCTCCTGGCCCACCTCGACGACCTCGGAGGCGTGCTCGATGTGCTTCCAGGACAGCTCGGAGACGTGGACGAGACCGTCGACGCCGCCGAGGTCGACGAACGCACCGAAGTTGACGATCGACGAGACGACACCCTTGCGGACCTGACCCTTGTGCAGGTTGTTGAGGAACGTGGTGCGCGACTCGGACTGCGTCTGCTCGAGCAGGGCACGGCGCGAGAGCACGACGTTGTTGCGGTTCTTGTCGAGCTCGAGGATCTTGGCCTCGATCTCCTGGCCGAGGTACGGCGTGAGGTCGCGGACGCGGCGCAGCTCGATGAGCGACGCGGGCAGGAAGCCGCGCAGGCCGATGTCGACGATCAGACCACCCTTGACGACCTCGATCACGGAGCCGGTGACGACACCGTCGTTCTCCTTGATCTTCTCGACGTCGCCCCACGCACGCTCGTACTGCGCGCGCTTCTTGGACAGGATGAGGCGGCCTTCCTTGTCCTCCTTCTGGAGAACGAGGGCTTCGACCTCGTCGCCGACCTTGACGACCTCGTTGGGGTCGACGTCGTGCTTGATCGAGAGCTCGCGCGAGGGGATGACGCCCTCGGTCTTGTACCCGACGTCGAGGAGGACCTCGTCGCGGTCGATCTTCACCACGGTGCCTTCGATGAGGTCGCCGTCGTTGAAGAACTTCAGGGTCTTCTCGACCGCGGCCAGGAAGTCCTCAGCAGATCCGATGTCGTTGATGGCGACCTGCTTGGTGGCCGGGGCGGTCGTTGCGGTAGTCATGTAGTGGGTTGTCCTTGTTGGGTTGGATGTCGGGCTCCGATGCGGAAGATCGCATCGCGGCATCCGTACGAAGACGAACGGATGCCGCCGCCGGAGCGGTCGGTCAGGGATTGCGTGTCAGGAACATGCGGCAGGGCCACACGAATGACACTCCAGGGTATCAGAGTCACCGGGTTCCCGCCGGGTCGCGGGCCTCAGCCGCGCAGCGGGTCGGCGGGGTGGTCGGGATCGAGGGCGGGCGCCCCGGGACGCGACAGTGTCAGCACGGCCCACGCGACGCGCGGGCTGGCGGCGAGCCGGTCTTCGATGGCGTTGAGCTGCTCCGCAACGACGTGCTCGGGGATGTCGCCGACCAGATCGACCGCGGCGACGACGAAGACGCGCCCGGGGCCGACGTACTCGATGTGGAGGTAGGTGATCTGGGCGATCTCCGGCTGGGCGAGCAGGCGCTGGAGAGCGGCCGCCCGCACCCGTGGATCGACCGCGACACCGACCAGGAACCGACGGTTCTGGCGGATCAGCACGACCGCGACGACCGCCAGCAGGACGCCGACGAGGATCGAGCCGATCGCGTCGGGGACCGCCGACCCCGTGAGCTGATGCAGCAGGATGCCGCCGAAGGCGATCACCAGACCGATCAGCGCCGCGGCATCCTCGAAGAACACCGCCCGCAGCGTGGGATCGGACGTTCCCATCACGTAGTCGAGGACGTCCTGCGAGCTCTCCTTCGCATGCCGCCGCGACTGACGCAGCGCCTGCAGGAACGAGATCCCCTCGAGGACGAAGGCGACGGCCAGCACGGCGTACGACACACCGAACAGACCGGCCGGCTCCGGGGAGAACAGCTCCTGCACGCCGTGCATGATCGACACGCCCGCACCGACCGCGAACAGTCCGAACGCGGCGAACAGCGACCAGACGTACGCCTCGCGTCCGTAACCCGTGGGATGCCGCGCGTCGCGCGGGCGCACCGACCGCCGCGCCGCGACGTACAGGAAGATCTCGTTGCCGGTGTCGGCCCACGAGTGCGCCGCCTCGGCGAGCATGCTCGCCGCGCCGGTCAGCATCGCCGCGATGGTCTTGGCGATCGCGATGAGGAGGTTGGCGCCGAGGGCGATCAGCACCGTGAGCAGCGACGCGCTCTGTCCCTCCGGCGCGCCGGCATCCGTCGATGCGGGGCGGGCGCCGGGCGGACGGGCGGGGGTCATGCTCACACGCTACGCCGGTCGACCACCCCGTCGAGGTACGTCCAGCGTCCGTCGACGAGGCGGAACCGGCTCGTCTCGGCGAGGACGCCGCGATCCCCGCTGCTCCGATCGGCCCACCGGGCGCGGAACGAGACGACACCCCGGGTGTCGCCCGCACGCCCCTGCTCCGTGGAGAGGATCTCCAGCCCGCGCCAGTCGGTCTGCGCGTCGAGCTCGAGCCGATCGGGCCTCGTCGCCGGATGCCAGGAGGCCAGCAGGTGCGCGGCGTCGCCGAGCGCGAACGCGCTGTAGCGCGAACGCATCAGCGCCTCGGCGGTCGGCGCCGCCTCGCCATCGAGAACGGGCCCGCAGCACGCGGCGAAGGCGTCGCCGCTGCCGCACACGCACCGCGATCCCGGAGCCGGGCGGCGCCCGCGCGACGGAGAGACGGCGCCGAACGACATGCCTCGACTCTACGGCGCGGCTGTGGATAACCGGGATGGACGGCCGGTGCCGTGACTAGCGTGGTGGCATGGTGACGCGGCGGCAGGCGGGGGCGGCGATCGCCCTCGCCGTCGTCTGGGGCCTGGCGATGAGCGGCTGCACGCCTCAGCCCGCGCCCGTGCCGAGCGCCTCCGCGACGGGCTTCGCGTCGGACGAGGAGGCCTTCGCCGCCGCCGAGGCGACCTATCGCGCCTACGTCGACGCCCTCAATCGCGTCGACCTGGCCGACCCGCGCACGTTTGAGCCGGTGTATGAGTGGCTCGACGGTGAGGCTCTTGATGATTCGAAGAAGAGCTTCAGCCAAATGCACGCGGACTCGTGGACTGTTTCCGGCACTTCAGAGGTGTTCAGGTGGAAGGGCAATGCGTTCGACGCTGCGACGAGGTCTGTCGCCGGGACTGTGTGCCTGGATGTCAGCAACGTACGCGTGATCAACTCGACCGGGGAGTCCGTGGTGCCACTCGATCGCCCTGAACGACAGGCACTTCTTGTGGAGTTTCTGCCCCGGCTGAAGTCACCAACAGGTGTAGCCATCATGGTGAGCCGAGCAAGCGACGAACAATGCTGATCGTCCTCATGAGCCTGGCGATGTCGATGACTAGCCAGTCCACAGAATGCGGCGCACAGTCTGCTTGGACCTCATGCCCATCCATCTCGAACAGCGGGTCTTCCGTCGAGGTCGGCGCTACTCGTCCGGGCGGGTCGGAGGGCTCTCACGGCTCGCCCGACGGTTCGCGCGGTGACGGCGGGAGCTCCGGCGGCACGGCTTCTCCCCCGCCGGCGTGCACCGACAACCTGTGCCGCGGCAACTACTCCGTGGCGGTACTGCGGCCCACTCTCGCCGATGTGGCGTCGTTCGCCCCGGCATCCACGCCCCTCATCGACGAGCCCGACGGCGTCGGGATCGTCGGCATGCCCGTCAACTTCGTGGTCTCCGCCGGCGCCCACGAACAGGCCGGGGTGCTGTTCGACCTGCCCGTCACCGTGCGTTTCACACCGACGTCATACGTCTTCGTCCACGGCGACGGCACCGTGCGCGAGACCGTCACGGGCGGCCGCACGTGGGCGCAGCTGGGCCGCGCGCAGTTCAGCGCCACCGACACGAGCCACGCCTACTCGACCCGCGGCACCTATACGGCCACCGCGACCGTGCGGTACGCGGCCCAGGTGGACTTCGGCGGGGGCTGGACGGATGTCCCGGGCCTTCTCGAGATCCCGGCCGGCGCCACGACACTGCAGATCGTGGAGGTGCGGACCGCGCTGGTCGAGCGGACCTGCGGGGAGAACCCCACCGGCCCGGGCTGCTGACCGCGACGCCGACGCGACCGCGTGACAGGATGAGCGCGTGGCCGATCGCCTGATGCTCCTCGACACCGCGTCCCTCTACTTCCGCGCGTTCTACGGCGTGCCCGACACGGTGAAGGCGCCGGACGGCCGTCCCGTCAACGCCGCGCGCGGACTCCTCGACATGATCGCGAAGCTCGTGACGACCTACGAGCCCACGCATCTCATCGCCTGCTGGGACGACGACTGGCGCCCCCAGTGGCGGGTCGACCTCATCCCGACCTACAAGACGCACCGCGTCGCCGAGGTCGTCGAGAGCGGCACGGACGTCGAGGAGGTGCCCGACCCCCTCACGATCCAGCTCCCGGCGATCCGCGACGAGCTCGACGCTCTGGGCATCCCGATCGTCGGTCACGCCCATCACGAAGCGGACGACGTCATCGCGAGCTACGCGACCCAGTCGACGAGGCCCGTCGACGTCGTGACCGGAGACCGCGACCTCTTCCAGCTCGTCGACGACGACAAGGACGTCCGGGTCATCTACACCGGACGCGGCATGAGCAAGCTCGAAGTGCTCGACGGCGCCGCCGTGGCAGCGAAGTACGGGGTGCTCGCCGAGCAGTACGCCGACTTCGCGGTGCTGCGCGGCGACGCCTCGGACGGGTTGCCCGGGGTCGCCGGCATCGGGGAGAAGACCGCCGCCACCCTCCTCGCCACCCACGGCGACCTCGCCGGCATCCTGGCGGCGGCCGCATCCGGCGAGGGCGTCACCGCCGGCGTCCGCGCCAAGCTGCTCGCCGCGGCCGACTACGTCGCCGTCGCCCCGCGCGTCGTGGAGGTGGTCCGCACGCTCGACCTGCCCGACGTCGACGCGCGGCTCCGCACCCCCGATGCGGCGGAGGTGGCGCGTGTGGATGCCGCGTGGAACCTGGGCACGCCCCTCGCGCGCGCGGTGAGCGCGGTCGCCGCGCGCGCCTGACCTCGGCCCTGCGTGGCAGCAGCCGCCACGATACGAGGACGCGACCGCGCCACCGCACCGCCGCACCACCGCACCACCGCACGCCGGTGACGTTCGTCGGACTTTCCGCGACGGTCCCACCCCTGGGCACCCACGGCCCGCGGTGACGACCGGGAAATCCGACGGTCGTCACGGCCGCCTCCGCAGGGCATGGCAGCCGCCGCCACCGCACGCCGACGCGACCGCACCCCCGCACTCCGGTGACGTTCGTCGGACTTTCCGCGACGGTCCGACCCCCGAGGCCCCCACGGCGGCAGGCACAGTCGGCGAATCCGACGGTCGTCACGGCCGCCTCGGGGGCACAGCAGCCCCCAGACGGGCCACGTCCGCCCGCAGACGGGGTACGTCCACCTCCGGCGGGCACGGCCGCCTCCGGCGGGCACCGCCGGCGGCGCCGCCCTCAGCGGTCGAGCCAATCGCGCAGGCGCGGGAGGGGCCAGGTCGTGACGATCCGCTCGGGCGGCACGCCGGCACGCTCGGCGCGCGCCGCGCCCTCGTCCAGCAGCCCGAGCTGGCCGGGAGCGTGCGCGTCGGAGTCGATGGAGAACAGGCACCCCTCGCTCAGCGCGAGCGCGATGAGGCCGTCCGGCGGATCCTCGCGCTCGGGCCGGGAGTTGATCTCCACCGCCACGTCGTGCGCGGCGCACGCGGCGAACACCGCGCGCGCGTCGAACGCCGACGGCGGACGGGTGCCGCGGTCACCGCGCACCAGACGCCCGGTGACGTGACCGAGCACGTGGACGTCACCGCTGGAGACGGCGTTCACCATCCGTCGGGTCATCGCCGGGGCCTCCATCCGCAGGGCGGAGTGCACCGATGCGACGACGACGTCGAGCCTGCGCAACAGGATGCGCTCCTGGTCGAGCCGCCCGTCGTCGAGGATGTCGACCTCGATGCCGCTGAGCAGTGTGAAGTCGTCGTCGCTGTACGCCGGCAGCTGCGCCAGCTGCGTACGAAGGCGCTCGGCGGTCAGTCCGTTCGCGACCCGCAGCCGTGGCGAGTGGTCCGTCAGCGCGAGGTATTCGTGACCGAGGGCCCGCGCCGCGTCGACCATGTCGCCGATCGGCGTCGTGCCGTCCGACCAGTGGGAGTGGCAGTGCAGGTCGCCGCGGAGTGTCGCGCGCAGCGCTGACCGCGCCGGGGCGAATCGCTCCCGCAGTTCGGCGAGATAGTCGGGCACCTGCCCGGCCAGCGCCTGCTGGATGACGCGGAACGACGAGTCGCCGATCCCCTTCCGGCGGCGCAGGGCGGCGGTGTCGGCCAGCTCGTCCGCGCTGAGATCGGAGATCGCCGCCGCCGCCGCACGGAAGGCAGCGGAGCGGTAGCGCGAGGCCCGCTCGCGCTCGAGCAGGCTCGCGATCTCCCTCAGGGCATCGATGGGCTCCATGTGCAAGACATCATGACAGCGGAACGGGCCCGCGCGCTGCGCGGGCCCGTTCCGAGGGAGACATCGATCGATCAGGCTCTCGTGACCGCCGAGCGGCGGACGACGACGGGCACGGAGGCCAGCCTCGTGAGCGCGGCGCCGAAGAGGATCGACAGGATGCCGACTCCCATCGCGAACGCGGCGACGCCGAAGGACACGACGGACGTGAACAGCGACGCCCGCAGGAACGACGCGTTCATCATCGTGGCGCGCACCGGGTCGTCCTTGTCGAGCTCGGCGTAGGTCTTGCCGCCGGAGGCCGTCAGCGCGTGGTGCTGGATGATGTCGGCCTGCACGTACGCGGTGAACGGGCCCTGGACGGTCTGGCCCTGGAAGGCGATCGCGTCATCGGGGACGGTGATGTTCTCGGCGCGCAGCTGGCTCGAGACCGTGACCCACACGACGAGACCGACGACGATCAGCGCGATTCCGCCGAGGATGCCGAGGATTCCGGCGATCTTGACGAATCCGACCTTCTTCTGCGGAGGTTCGAGGGTGTCGGCGGTGGCGGTGTTCTCTGACATGGTTGGGGGTCCTCTCTTTGGTGCCGGGCCGTTGCCTCACGGTATCGCTCACATCGGCGCGGCAACCAGAGGACGAGCCAGAGAAAACCCTGTGGTCAGTCCACAGTGCGCGTGGTCGCCTCGACCCACCGTGCCAGGACCCCGGCCGCGGCACCCTCGTCGATCGCGGCGGCGGCCCGCGCGCACGCCGCGGCGAGACGCTCGACGATCGGGTACTGCACCTGCGTGGCATCGCGGAACAGCTCGTACGAGACGATGCCCGCGGCCGCGTTCAGCAGGACGATGTCGCGCACGGGACCCTTCTGCCCGTCGAGCACACGGCGGACGACCTCGGCGTTGTGGTGCGCGTCGCCGCCCAGGAGGTCGGAGATGTCGGCGAGCGGGATGCCGAGGTCGCGCGGGTCGAGATCGTGTTCGTGGATGTCACCGCGGCTGATCTCCCACACCCGGCTGTGCCCGGTCGTCGTCAGCTCGTCCAGCCCGTCGTCGCCACGGAAGACGAGAGCCGTCGCGCCGCGCGTCTGGAACACGCCGGTGATGAGCGGCACGCGGTCCAGCGCCGCCACGCCGACGGCGTTCGCCTCGGCGCGGGCGGGGTTGCAGAGGGGCCCGAGGAAGTTGAACACCGTGGGGACGCCGAGCTCGGCGCGCGTCGGGCCCGCGTGGCGGAACCCCGGGTGGAAGGCCGACGCGAACGCGAACGTGATGCCGGCCTCGGCCAGCACGTCCGCCACCCGCTCCGGCGGCAGCGTCAGGTCGATCCCGAGCGCGGCCAGCACATCGGAGGATCCGGATGCCGAGCTGGCGGCGCGATTGCCGTGCTTGACGACGGGGATGCCGGTGGCTGCGGCGACGATGGCCGACATCGTCGACACGTTCACCGTGCCGAATCGGTCGCCGCCCGTTCCCACGATGTCGAGGACGTCCGCCGGCACCGGAAGCGGCAGCGCCGCCTCGAGGATGGCGTCGCGGAACCCGACGATCTCGTCGACCGTCTCGCCCTTCGCCCGCAGAGCAAGGAGGAATCCGCCCAGCTGGGAGGGGGTCGCGGAGCCCTGCATCACCTGCCGCATGGCCCACGTCGATTCCGACACACTGAGGTCGCGCCGGTCGAGAACGGCCGTGAGGATCTCGGGCCAGGAATAGAGCTCCACCATGAGCCCCGATCCTATCGGCACTCTGTCAGGGAACTCCCGGCGCGCGCGAAGCGCCCTCCGATCCCTCCGAAAGTCGAACGCACCTTCAGTGATGCGAAAACCCGGCCCGGAATCAGCCATAATGGGGAGCGTGACGACCACTCCAGCGACCTATTCCCAAGCCTTGCGTTCCGTCAAGCGGCCGGATCCGGTCGCCGTCGGCACCATCGTGTGGCTCGGCAGCGAGGTCATGTTCTTCGCGGGTCTGTTCGCGATCTACTTCACGCTGCGCAACGCCTCCCCCGACCTGTGGGCCGAGAGCACCGGAGACCTCAACGTGCCGTTCGCGGCCGTGAACACGGGGATCCTGGTGCTGTCGTCGTTCACCGCCCAGGCCGGCGTGTTCGCCGCCGAGCGCTTCCAGCCCTACCGCCGAGGCTCGTTCTGGCAGTTCCGTCAGTGGGGCATGGTCGAGTGGTTCTTCCTCACCTTCCTCATGGGAGCCGTGTTCGTCTCCGGCCAGGTCTGGGAGTACGCGACGCTCGTCGCCGAGGGTCTGCCGATCAGCGCCAACTCGTACGCGTCGGCCTTCTACATCACCACCGGTTTCCACGCGCTGCACGTGACGGGCGGTCTGCTGGCCTTCCTCCTCGTCATCGGGCGCGCCTACGCCGTCAAGAACTTCGGACGCAAGGAGATGACGTCCGCGATCGTCGTCTCCTACTACTGGCACTTCGTCGACGTGGTGTGGATCGTCCTGTTCTTCGTCATCTACGTCGTCAAGTGAGAGCGGAGCTGAGTTCCTCCATGGCATCCAAGACCACCCGCCCGAAGACCGGTCGTCGCAGCAAGTGGGCTGCCGCCGCGCTCATCGGCATCGGCCTGCTCGTCACCGGCGGCGTCTATGCCGGCGCCTCCGCGGCGATGGCCTCGACCGAGCCGGCGTCGGCATCCACGACGCTGACGGTCGACGACGGCAAGAAGCTGTTCCAGGCCAACTGCGCCACGTGCCACGGCCTGAACATGGAGGGGACGGCCGACGGCCCGTCGCTCTACGGCGTCGGTGAGCTCGCCGTCGAGTTCCAGATGTCGACCGGTCGCATGCCCCTGCAGATGCAGGGCCCCCAGGCGCCGCAGAAGCCGGCCCAGTTCACCGAGGACCAGATCCGCGCGATCGCCGCGTGGGTCCAGTCGGTCGCTCCCGGCCCGACCTATCCCGACGAGCGGATCCTCGACGGCCAGGGCGACGTCGCCAACGGCGCCGAGCTGTTCCGCATCAACTGCGCGATGTGCCACAACGTCGCCGCGGCCGGCGGTGCGCTCACCGAGGGCAAGTACGCCCCGGCCCTCACCAAGACCAGCCCGCTGCACATCTACGCCGCGATGGTCACCGGCCCGCAGAACATGCCGGTCTTCAACAACATGACCATCACCGACGACGAGAAGCGCGACATCATCTCCTCGCTGATGTACCTGCAGGAGAACGAGTCGGCCGGCGGCTTCAACCTCGGCTCGCTCGGCCCGGTCTCGGAGGGTCTGTTCATCTGGATCTTCGGCATCGGCGCCCTCATCGGCATCACCGTGTGGATCACGGCGAAGTCGAACTGATCGGGCATACGTGGACAACGGCACTGACGTAGGGAACGGACGAGACATGGCACACGAGGAAGACGCACTCGAGCACGAGAGGGCTTCATGGAAGCCCTCCCCCGGGCTCGCCGTCGCCGTCCCCGACCCCGTGCAGAACCCGGGCCTCCCGCCTCACCGGGAGCGCATCACCGACAAGGATCCGGCCGCGATGCAGCGCGCCGTCCGCACGGTCTACACCCTGTTCTACCTCTCGCTCGCGGGGAGCATCTGGGCGGTCGCCGCCTACATGCTGTTCCCGATCGAGAGCGGCCGGATCATCGACATCCGCCACAACAACCTCTTCATCGGTCTGGGCATCGCGCTCGCGCTGCTGGCCATCGGCATCGGCGCGATCCACTGGTCCAAGGCCGTGATGAGCGACAAGGAGTACATCGAGCCTCGCCACGCGACGCGCGGCCGCGACGTCACCCGCGAAGGCGCCGTCCAGGCGTTCCGCGAGGCGAACGAGGAGTCGGGCTTCGGGCGTCGCACCGCCATCCGCGGTTCGCTGATCGCCGCCCTCGTGGCCTCCGTGCTCCCCGGCATCACGCTCTTCCGCGGCCTCGCTCCCGAGTCCAGCACGGCGCACCCGGATGCCGGTGACCCGGTGGCCCTGCTGAGCCACACCATGTGGAAGAAGGGCGAGCGCCTCGCCCACGACCCGACGGGTGAGCCGATCCGCGCCGCCGACCTGACGCTGGGATCCGCCGTGCACGTGATCCCGCAGTCGCTCGCAGACCTGAGCCACCACGACGGCTACCTCGAGCAGAAGGCCAAGGCGATCGTCCTGCTCATGCGTCTGCTGCCCGAGCAGCTCGTCGAGGCCGAGGACCGCAAGGACTGGTCGTACAACGGCATCGTCGCGTACTCCAAGGTCTGCACGCACGTCGGCTGCCCCGTGGCCCTCTACGAGCAGCAGACCCACCACCTCCTCTGCCCGTGCCACCAGTCGCAGTTCGATGTGACGCACGGTGCGGCGGTCATCTTCGGCCCGGCGGCCCGCCCGCTGCCGCAGCTGCCCATCGCCGTGGATGCGGAGGGCTACCTCGTCGCGCAGAGCGACTTCACCGAACCCGTCGGCCCGAGCTTCTGGGAGCGCCATTGAGCACCGCGACTGTCACCGAGACAGGCCCTGACACCAGCCAGCCCCAGGCGACCCGCGACGAGAAGCCGCTGGGCGGCCGTTTCGTGGCCGGTGCGGCGAACTACATCGACGAGCGCACGAGCATCTCGGGTCTCGTCAAGGAGCTCGGCCGCAAGATCTTCCCCGACCACTGGTCGTTCATGCTCGGCGAGATCGCGCTGTGGAGCTTCGTCGTCGTGCTGCTGTCCGGCACGTTCCTGACGTTCTTCTTCCAGGCCTCGATGGTCGAGACCCACTACAACGGCGCCTTCCTGCCGCTGCGCGGCGTCGAGATGTCGGCGGCGCTGGATTCGACGCTGCGCCTGTCGTTCGACATCCGCGGTGGCCTGCTGGTGCGCCAGATCCACCACTGGGCGGCCCTGGTGTTCGTGGCGGGCATCGGCGTGCACATGCTGCGCGTGTTCTTCACCGGCGCCTTCCGCAAGCCGCGCGAGCTGAACTGGCTCATCGGTTTCGTCCTCTTCATCCTCGCGATGGCCGAGGGCTTCACCGGGTACTCGCTGCCGGACGACCTGCTCTCGGGCAACGGCCTGCGCATCATCGACGGCATGGTCAAGGGCATCCCCGTCATCGGCACATGGACCTCGTTCCTGCTCTTCGGCGGCGAGTTCCCCGGCACGCAGATCGTCGGCCGCCTGTACACGCTGCACATCCTGCTCCTGCCGGCCATCCTGGTCGCCCTGCTGGCGGTGCACCTCATGCTGATGATCGTGAACAAGCACACCCAGTTCGCCGGCCCCGGCCGCACGAACAGCAACGTCGTCGGCTACCCGATGATGCCGGTGTACATGTCCAAGATGGGCGGCTTCTTCTTCATCACGTTCGGTGTGATCGTCCTGATCGCGTCGCTGTTCACGATCAACCCGATCTGGAACTACGGCCCGTACGACCCGTCACCGGTCTCCGCCGGCACCCAGCCCGACTGGTACATCGGCTTCGCCGACGGCGCGCTGCGTCTGGTGCCCCCGCACCTCGAGGCCGTGTTCTGGGACCGCACCTGGTCGTTCAACATCCTGATCCCGCTGGTCACCCTCGGCCTGTTCATCGTGCTCGTCGCGATCTACCCCTTCATCGAGGCGTGGATCACGGGCGACAAGCGCGAGCACCACATCGCACAGCGTCCGCGCAACGCGGCCACCCGCACGGCGATCGGCGCCGCCGGCGTGACCTTCTACGCGGTGCTGTGGGCCGCGGCATCCTCGGACATCATCGCGACCCACTTCTGGCTCACGATGGAGGGCGTCATCCACACCCTCCAGGCGCTGCTGTTCGTCGGGCCCGTCCTCGCATACTTCATCACCAAGCGCATCTGCATCGCGCTGCAGAAGAAGGACCGCGAGATCGCGCTCCACGGGTACGAGTCCGGACGCATCGTGCGCCTTCCGGGCGGCGAGTACATCGAGGTGCACCAGCCCGTCGACCAGTACGAGGTCGTCAAGCTCGTCGACTTCGAGACGAACGAGCCGCTCGTCGTGCGTCCCAATGACCAGGGACGCATCCCGTGGCACGAGAACTTCCGCGCCTCGCTGTCGCGGTGGTTCTTCGAGGACCGCCTCTCCCCCGTCACCCAGAGTGAGCTCGAGGCGGCGCGCGCGCACCAGCACCACACGCTGGACCACATCGCCACCGAAGAGGACGCGGAGATCCAGGGCATGCACGAGCGTGCCGGAGTGCCCGACGCGCCGCACCACCCGATCGACGACGGCCACAACAGCGAGACGGCCGTGCGCCCGTCGAACGTGATCGTCCCCGATGACGAGGCGAAGGACGCGAAGGACTGACGTCCGCCGCACGCTGGCAGTCAAGCGGCGAGGAGTGACCGTTCCGGTCCTCCTCGCCGCTTCGTCGTTGCCGTAGCGTCGACGCCATGACCGATGACACCCTCGCCTACTTCTCGGCGAAGCTCGCCCACGAGACCGACCCCTCCGACGTCTACGCCGCGCAGAAGGCCGGCGAGCAGTTCGTGCTCGTCGACGTGCGCGGAGCAGAAGCCTGGGAGCAGGGTCACGCGGTCGGCGCGCTGCACATGCCCTACCGGGACATCGAGGCGCGTGCACCCCGCGAGATCCCGCTCGACACCCCCGTCGTGGTCTATTGCTGGAGCCCGGGGTGCAACGCCGGCGCCAAAGGCGCGGTCGCGTTCGCGCGCCTCGGATACCAGGTGCGCGAGATGATCGGCGGCTACGAGTACTGGGTGCGCGAAGGACTGCCCGCCCAGGGCGCTCAGGGCCCGCTCCCCCGCGTGTTCGACGCCCAGGTCATGGTGGTGCGCCCCGCCTCCGACTGACCCGGGACGACGGCGCTCACCCGGCGAGGGTGTCGATGCCCTCCGCGAACCGATCGGCGGCGGCGCCCGCGAAGCTCGGACGCTCGCCGCGGGGTGCGCCGTTCGCGACGTCGGCGACGACGGCCGTGACGTTGTCGCGGGAGCCGGCCTGAAGGGATGCCGCGACCACCGTCTCGGCGGCCGTCTGAGGACGCGTCACGGTGCGGAGGATGTCGGCGATCGCATCGTCCGGGAGATAGTCGCTGACGCCGTCGCTGCACAGCAGCCAGCGATCTCCTCGCACGGCGATGCGCTCACTGACGCGGACGAGATCGGAGGGCTCACCGCGCAGGGATGCCGTGATGATGTTGCGGCGCGGGTGCGTCATCGCATCCTCTTCGCGCACGATCCCCTGGTCCACCAGCACCTGGACGAAGGAGTCGTCGCGTGTCTGACGGATGAGGTGCCCCTCGCGGAGCAGGTAGCCGCGGGAGTCGCCCGTGTGCGCGAGCAGCAGCGCCCCGCCGCGGCCGAACCACAGACCCGTGAAGGTGGTCGCCATCCCGGCCAGCGAGGGATCGCGCCGCACATGTGCACCGAGGTCCCAGTTCGCGATCCGCACGCGAGCCGTGAGCTCGTCGGCATCCTCGAGGATCGCCCCGCCCGCCACGAGCCGGTGCAAGAACGCGGCGGAGGCGAGATCGCCCGCCGGGCCCCCGCCCACGCCGTCCGCGACGCCCACGCCCCAGGAGGCGACGAAGGCGGCGTCCTGATTGGCGTCGCGGTATCCGCCGACGTCGCTGGAGACGCCGGCCCGCAGGGAGAGAGCCGTCACGGCCGACGTGGCGTCGCCGCTCAGCGCGCGAAGTACCCGCGGTAGTACTCGAACACCCAGCCCACGATCGCGATGACGAAGACACCGAGACCGATGGGAAGGAGGAACGTGCCCACCGCGAGGCCGAGGATGCCGAGGGCTGCCGAGAAGGCGAGCACGAGCGGCCACCACGACCACGGGCTGAACTCACCCATCTCGGGGTCGCCGTCGTCGATGTCGGCCGTCAGCGAGTCCTCGGGGAGCTCGCCGCCCTGGGCGCGGTGCACCCGATCGACGTAGAAGCCGATCATCGCCGCCATGAAGACCGTGAACAGCAGCGCGACGCTGCCGACCCACTCGATCGCGTGGAACCACGGACGATCGGAGTGCTCGATGATGTTCCACCCCGTGTAGAGGGCGAAGCAGAGCAGGAAGAACCCGGAGAGGATCCACCAGAGGTTGACGTTGGTCTTCACTTACTTGACCTTCCCCTCGGCCACGTCGACGACGGGCGCATCGGGCGCGTCCTTCGCCGGTCCCACGCCCACGGGCAACGCGGCCTCGGGGTGGTTGAGGTCGAACGCGGGACGCTCGCTGCGGATCCGCGGGATCGACGTGAAGTTGTGACGCGGCGGCGGGCAGCTGGTGGCCCACTCGAGCGAGCCGCCGTAGCCCCACGGGTCGTTCACGGTCACGCGCGGCGCCTTGCGGGAGGTCAGCCACACGTTGAGGAAGAACGGGATCATCGACGCACCGAGGATCATGGCGCCGATGGTGGACACCTGGTTCTGCCACGTCCAGCCGTCGGCGGCCGAGTAGTCGGCGTAGCGGCGGACCATGCCGTCGACGCCCAGCCAGTGCTGGATGAGGAAGGTCATGTGGAAGCCGATGAACAGCATCCAGAAGTGCACCATGCCGAGCCGCTCGTTGAGCATGCGTCCCGTCCACTTCGGCCACCAGAAGTAGAAGCCGGCGAACATCGCGAACACGACCGTGCCGAAGACGACGTAGTGGAAGTGGGCGACGACGAAGTACGAGTCGGAGAGGTGGAAGTCCAGCGGCGGCGAGGCGAGGATGACGCCGGTGAGGCCACCGAAGACGAACGAGACGAGGAAGCCGAGCGAGAACACCATGGGCGTCTCGAACGTGACCGAGCCGCGCCAGAGCGTGCCGATCCAGTTGAAGATCTTCACGCCGGTGGGAACCGCGATCAGCATCGTCATCAGCGCGAAGAAGGGCAGGAGCACGGAACCCGTGACGTACATGTGGTGAGCCCACACCGACACCGACAGGGCCGCGATCGCGATCGTCGCGTAGACCAGGGTCTTGTATCCGAAGATCGGCTTGCGGCTGAACACCGGGAAGATCTCGGAGACGATGCCGAAGAACGGCAGGGCGATGATGTACACCTCGGGGTGGCCGAAGAACCAGAAGAGGTGCTGCCACAGGAGCACGCCGCCGTTGGCCGGGTCGTAGATGTGCGCACCGAGCACGCGGTCGGCCGCGGCCGCCAGGATCGCCGCGGCGAGCACCGGGAAGGCCATCAGGATCAGGATGCTGGTGACCAGCGTGTTCCACGAGAAGATCGGCAGACGCCACATCGTCATGCCGGGCGCGCGCATCGTGATGATCGTCGTGATGAAGTTCACGGCGCCGAGGATCGTGCCGAAGCCGGACATGCCGAGCCCCAGCATCCAGAGGTTTCCTCCGGCACCCGGAGAGAACGTCGCGCCGGCGAGCGGCTGGTAGGCGAACCACCCGAAGGCGGCGGCGCCCTGCGGCGTGAGGAACCCCGCGACGGCGATGACCGAGCCGAAGATGAACAGCCACAGCGCGAACGCGTTCAGACGCGGGAACGCCACGTCGGGGGCACCGATCTGCAGCGGCAGGATCGCGTTGGCGAAGCCCGCGAACAGGGGCGTCGCGAACATCAGCAGCATGATCGTGCCGTGCATCGTGAAGAGCTGGTTGTACTGCTCCTTCGTGGGAAGGATCTGCATGCCCGGCTCGAACAGCTCCGCGCGGATGATGAGGGCCATCACGCCGCCGAGGAGGAAGAAGATCACCGAGGCGATGAGGTACATGTACCCGATCGTCTTGTGGTCAGTGGAGGTGATCCACTTGACGATGATGTTGCCCTTCTGCTCCACGCGGGTCGAGCTCATCAGCGCGGCCTGACGCGGGGGCAGAGTGGTCGGGCGAGAGGAGGTCTCACCCTGGAGAGGAAGCGTCGTCGCCATCAGTGTTCTCCCTCGGCTTCGGTGGAGGCGCCCGTACCCGGGAAGTTCTGGAGCCGGTCGTAGGCCTTGTTGATGTCACCGGTCTGGCCGGCAGCGCGCAGACCCGCCAGGTACTCCTGGTACTCGGCCGGCTCGACGACCTTCACCTTGAAGAGCATCATCGAGTGGTACTGGCCGCAGAGCTCGGCGCACTTGCCGTCGTACTCGCCGACACGCGTCGGCGTGAAGGACCAGTAGTTGTCCTTCCCGATGTACATGTCCTTCTTGTACAGGAAGTCGATGATCCAGAACGAGTGGATCACGTCGCGCGAGGTCAGCTTGAGCTTGACCGTCTCGTTGACCGGGAGGACGAGGGTCGGCAGTTCGCTGGTGATGTCACCCTTGGCGTCGGTCTGCGCCTGGACGCCCATGGTCCAGACGGCGTCGTCGCCGGCCTCGCAGTCGGCCGTGTCGTCGTTGTACTGGAAGTCCCACGCCCACTGCTTGCCGATCGCGGTGACGCACACGTCGGGGTTGTCGTACTGGGTCTCCAGGATCGCCTGGTCACGGGCGGTGAAGGCGAAGAAGCCGAGCACGAGGATCAGCGGGACGACCGTGTAGAAGATCTCGACCGGCATGTTGTAGCGCAGCTGCACCGGCAGACCCCGCTGGCCGCGACGGCGACGGTACGCGATGGCCGCCCATCCCATGAGGGCCCAGGTGATCACACCGACGGCGAGGAGGACGATCCACGAGTTGACCCACAGCCCCGACACCATCTCGGTGTGGTTCGTGGCCTGCGTTCCATCGTCGGTGAAACCCGGCAGGAAGCCGTTCAGCTCGGTGGGAGTGCATCCCGCGAGGGCGATCGCCGAGGCGATCCCGATCGGGATGACGGCGAGCCGGAGTCGGCGTTTGACGCGCACGGTGCACCTTTCGGGGTCATGAAGGTCGAACACCGTTCAGTCTAGGGCAACCTCCCACACGATTCAGGCCATCCGCCCAGGATGTCTGCCACTATCGGAGGGGTTTTCCCGGCCTGATCTGCGCCGACGTCAGGACTCAGTGGAAGCTGTCACCGCACGCGCAGCTGCCGGCCGCGTTGGGGTTGTCGATCGTGAAACCCTGCTCCGAGATGGTGTCCTTGAAGTCGATCGTCGCGCCGTCGAGATACGGCACCGACATGTCGTCGACGATGACCTCGACACCGTCGAAGTCGACGGCCTGGTCGCCGTCGAGGAAGCGCTCGTCGAAGTAGAGCTGGTAGATGAGGCCGGAGCAGCCGCCGGGCTGCACGGCGACGCGCAGACGCAGGTCGTCGCGGCCCTCCTGCTGCAGGAGGCTCTTGACCTTGTCGGCCGCGGCATCCGTGAGCAGCACGCCGTGGGCGGCCTCGGTGGCGGGGGCGGGGGCGTTCGTGGCGATGTCGGTCATGGCACTCTCCGGAACCTCGGTGATCGAAGCCGTGATGAGACGGCGGGTCTGCTCGATTCTACGCCGCGGGAGCCGACCGGGGCCCGGTCCGGCTCAGCCCTCCGCTGCCGTCCGGCCGTCCAGTTCCTCCAGCAGCAGCGCCTCCGACACGAGCGCGTGGCGGAACGTGTCCAGGTGCAGCGACTCATTGGGGCTGTGCGCACGCGCGTGGGGGTCCTCGACGCCGGTCACCAGGATCTCGGCGCCGGGGAACTCGCGCACCAGGTCGGCGATGAACGGGATCGACCCGCCGATGCCGATGTCGACCGGCTCGACGCCGTAGCCCTCGCGCAGGGCGGTGCGCGCCGCGGTGACCGCGGAGCCGCTCGTGTCGACGAGGAAGGCGTCGCCGCAGTCGACGTCGCGGAACGTCAGCTCCGCACCGAACGGCGCGTGCGCGCGCAGATGGGCCTCCAGCGCGGCGTACGCCTCCCGTGCGGGCTGGCCGGGGGCGACGCGCATGCTGATGACCACCGAGACCTCCGGCGCCAGCGTGTTCGACGCGTTCTTCACGCTCGGCGCGTCGATGCCGGTCACCGTGATGGACGGCTTGTTCCAGATCCGGCTGAGGATCGTCCCCCGCCCGATCGGGCTCACGCCGTCGGGCAGGCCGGCCTCGTCGCGGAGCGTCTCCTCCGTGTACTCGGGCGTCGCGGCATCCCTCTCCGCCAGGCCCGCCACGGCGACGGCGCCGTCGCCGTCCCAGAGGGTCGACAGCAGCGTGATCGTCGCGAGCATCGCATCGGGCACGGCTCCGCCGAACATGCCCGAGTGCGAGGCGTGCTCGAGGGTACGCACCGTGAGGGTGAAGCGGGCGTTGCCGCGCAACGAGACGGTGAGCGCCGGTGTGACGGCGTCCCAGTTGCCGGAATCGGCGACGACGATGACGTCGGCGCGCAGCGCGTCGGCGTTCTCGCGGAGGAACGCCGCGAACGACGCGGAGCCGGCCTCCTCCTCGCCTTCGATGAACAGGTTGACGCCGAGGTCGACGTCATCGCCCAGGACCTCCACGAGCGCGCGGAGCGCACCGACGTGGGCCATGATCCCGGCCTTGTCGTCGGCGGCGCCGCGCCCGTAAAGGCGTCCGCCGCGCACCGTCGGCTCGAACGGCGCCGTCTCCCACAGCGTCTCGTCGCCCACGGGCTGCACGTCGTGGTGGGCGTAGAGCAGGATCGTGGGGCGGCCGTTGCGCGCCGCGCGGGAGGCGAGCACGGCCGGCATCCCCTCGATGCCCGTCTCGGGGACCACGGCGGTCTTGACCTCGACGCGGTCGAAGATGCCCAGGTCGTCGAGGAGCTCCTTGACGGCCTCCGCGCTGCGCGCCACCTCCGCACGATCGAAACCCGGGAAGGCGACGGAGGGGATCCGCACGAGGCGCCCCAGATCGGCGAGGGCGGCGGGGACGGCCGCTTCGGCGGCGTCGCGGACGGCGTGACGGCGGGACAGGTCCGAACTCATGCGGGTAATCTTAGGGGGCAGCTCTCGCGCATCCACGTGCGTGCGCACCACCCGTGAAGACAACGAGGATCCACATCGTGGCCAAGAACCCCGCCGCCCCCGACGCCGCCGCAGACGTCCCCACCGGTCCCGGCAAGAACCGCCCGACGCCGTCGCGCGCCGAGCGGGAGGCGGCCCGCAAGCGCCCTCTCGTCGCCGACACGAAGGAAGCGCGCGCCCGTGCGAAGGCCGAGCTCGCCACGCAGCGGGAGAAGGCGCGGATCGGCATGGCCAACGGGGAGGACCGCTATCTCCCGGCCCGCGACAAGGGCCCGCAGCGCCGGTTCGTCCGCGACGTCGTGGACGGCGGCTGGCACGCGGGCGAGCTGCTGATGCCCCTGATGCTCATCGTGATCCTGCTCAGTCTCATCCCGAACACGGCGATCGTGTACTACGGGTTCGCGGCCCTGTGGCTCTACATCCTCTTCGTCGTCATCGACATGGTGATCACCAGCATCCGGGTGAAGAAGCTCGCGCGCGCGAAGTTCGGCGACCGCATCGAGAAGGGCCTCGGCTGGTACGCGGCGATGCGCACCATCCAGATGCGCTTCATGCGTCTGCCGAAGCCGCAGGTCAAGCGCGGCGGCCGTCCCGCCTGACGTGGCGGTGCGCCCGGACCGCAGCTGGCGTCGCTGGTTCGTCGTCGCTCCGGCGCTGGCCGGGCTCGCGCTCGTCATCGTCGGCATGACGCTGGCCGCGCGGGATGCCGACGGCTTCCCGGCCTACCTCAGCGTCATCGTCGGCGGATGGGCGCTCGCCTTCGCCGCCGTCAACTCCCTGAGCGCACTCCCCCCTCGCCGGCAGTGGACGCTGCACGTGATCCTGGCGGTGTGCGCGATCGCGCTGCTGCCCACGAGCATGGCCGTGCTCGACGCGGTCCGAGGCCTTCCCGAGCCGTGGCGTCGTCCGCTCTTCCAGGCGGCGCTCGGCGTCCCCCCGGCCGCCGGCTGGGTGCTCGTGACGCTGCTGGGACGGGTGTCGAGTCAGATCGACCGCAGCGCATCCCGTCGGGCGCGGGCGATGGCGACGCCCGCCTGGGGCGGAGCCGACAGCCGCCCGGAGCTCACGGTCACGGCATCCCGCCTCTCCCCGCGGCGGCTGACCGCCCTCATCGTGGGGGCTGTCGCGCTGGGCGGCGCACTCGCGCTGACGATCGTGATCCTCGCCGAGCGGTGGGTGCTGCGCCTGCCGCCGCTGATGCTGGTCGTCCTGTTCGGCGGGCTCATCGCCCTCCCCCTCTACGCCGCGGTGCGCGCCCTCGTCAACCGGCGCCGCTCACGCCTGACCGTCCGCTGGAGCACGGGCGCGATCGAGGTGCACACGGCCGCCGGACCGCCCTGGGTGATCCCGTTCGCGATGATCCGACGGCTCGTGTGGTGCGCACGCGGCGACATGGCGCGGCTCGAGATCCACACGGCGAGCCGGAGCGAGACCTTCCTCGTCGGGATGGTGCGCCAGGATGCCGGTGCGGCGTCCGAGCTGCCGCCGTTGCAGCACCGCATGACCCGTGCGCTCGAGCAGGCGGGACTGCGCCCGCGTACCCGGCGGGAGACGGTGCGCTTCGATCGGGCGCCCGAAGGCCGGCCGAGCGTCAGCGCCGCCGACGCGCAGCCAACCCCCGGTTGATCTGACGCGCCCAGAGCGGCCCGCGATAGATGAAGCCCGTGTAGCCCTGCACGAGGTTCGCACCGGCATCCAGTCGCTCCTGCACGTCGTCCGCGGTCTCGACGCCGCCCGCCGCGATGATGCAGAAATCGTCGGGCACCGCGGCACGGACGATCCGCAGCACCTCGAGGGCGCGGCGGCGCAGCGGGGCCCCGGACAGTCCTCCGGCGCCCATCGCCGCGATGGTGCGGGCATCCACGGTCAGCCCGTCCCGCGCGATGGTCGTGTTCGTGGCGACCAGTCCCGCCAGGCCGAGATCGACCGCGAGACGGGCCACGGCGGCGACCTCGTCGTCCTCGAGGTCGGGCGCGATCTTCACCAGCAGCGGCGTGGAGCCCGCGGCATCCCGCACCGCCTCGAGCAGCGGGCGGAGCGTCTCGACGGCCTGCAGGCCGCGCAGGCCCGGCGTGTTCGGCGACGACACGTTGACCACGAGGTAGTCCGCCTCCCCCGCGACGAGCTTCGTGCTGGTGACGTAGTCGGCGGTGGCGTGCTCGACGTCGACGATGCGGCTCTTGCCGATGTTGGCGCCGAGGACGGTGCGCCGAGCCCGGCGCCGCGAACGCTCCAGACGCGCGGCGGCCGCCGCGGCCCCGGCGTTGTTGAAGCCCATGCGGTTGATCAGCGCGCGGTCGGGGATGAGGCGGAACAGTCGCGGGCGCGGGTTGCCGGCCTGCGGGACCGTCGTGACGGTGCCCACCTCGACGTGCCCGAAGCCGAGCGCGTAGAGCCCCTCGCTCATGACGGCGTTCTTGTCGAAGCCGGCCGCGACACCGAACGGCGAATCGAAGACGCGCCCCAGCGCGGGCGTCCGCAGCACGGGGTCGGGCGCCGTCAGCGCCCGGACGATCGGCCGCAACGGCCACACGCCGAACGCGCGGATGACGGGGATCACGAGGTGGTGGGCACGCTCGGGATCCATGTGGGCGAACACGGTGCGGAAGATGAAGGGGTACATCGGCTCCCAGCCTAGGGCTCGCGTCCCGGCGTGCCGCGCGCGGGCGCCGTGTCTAGTCGGCGGCGTCGCGCGCGTGGTCGGCGCGCAGCTGGGCGATCGACGCTTCGAAGTCCTCCAGCGAGTCGAACGCCTGGTAGACGCTGGCGAATCGCAGGTAGGCGACCTCGTCGAGATCGCGGAGGGGACCGAGGATGGTGAGCCCGATCTCGTTCGTGTCGATCTGCGACGCGCCGGTCTGGCGAACCGCCTCCTCGACGGCCTGAGCGAGCACCGCGAGGTCGGCCTCGGTCACGGGGCGGCCCTGGCAGGCCTTGCGCACGCCCGACATGACCTTCTCGCGACTGAACGGCTCGATGACCCCGGAGCGCTTGATGACGTTGAGACTCGCGGTCTCGATGGTCGTGAACCGGCCGCCGCATTGCGGGCACTGCCGGCGTCGGCGGATGCTGAGTCCGTCGTCGCTCGTGCGGGAGTCGATGACGCGCGAGTCGGCGTGTCGGCAGAAGGGACAGTGCACGAGCTACTCCCCCGCCCGCACGTCGGCGAATCGGGCCGTCACGGCTTCGCCGTGCGCCGGCAGCTCCTCGGCGACCGCGAGGGCCACGATCCCGTCGTGCACGGCGCGCAGGGCCTCACGGTCGTACGCGATCACCTGCTGCGGTCGCAGGAACGTGGATGCCGACAGCCCGGCGGCGTACCGCGCCTGACCGCCGGTGGGAAGGACGTGGTTACTGCCCGCGAGATAGTCGCCGAGGCTCACCGGCGAGTTCTCGCCGACGAAGACCGCTCCCGCGTTGACGAAGTCCTCGGGCCGCGGGGCGCGCAGGTGCAGCTCGAGGTGCTCGGGGGCGTAGGCGTTGCTGAACGCGGTCGCCACCGCGAGGTCGTCGACGAGGACGACGGCGGACTGGGGGCCGTTCAGCGCCACGCGCGCGCGGGCTCCGTTGCGCGTGCGCTCGACGCGCTCGGCGACCTGCGCCCGCACGCTCTCGGCGAGCTCGGGCGACCAGGTCACGAGCACCGCGGACGCCTGCTCGTCGTGCTCGGCCTGGCTGATCAGGTCGACGGCGACGAGCGCGGCATCCGCCGACTCGTCCGCGACGATGAGGATCTCCGTCGCGCCGGCCTCGGAGTCGGTGCCGACCAGGCCGCCGACGGCGCGCTTCGCGGCGGCGACGAAGTTGTTGCCCGGGCCCGTCACGACATCCACGGGATCGAGTCCGATGCTCTCCACGCCGTACGCGTAGGCCCCGACGGCCCCGGCACCGCCGATCGCGTACACCTCCGTGACGCCCAGCAGCCGTGCCGCCGCCAGGATGTCGGGGTGCACCCGCCCGCCGAACTCGGCCTGCGGCGGCGACGCCAGCGCCACCTCGCCCACGCCGGCCACCTGCGCCGGGACGACGTTCATCACGACGCTCGACGGGTAGACCGCCTTCCCGCCGGGCACGTACACGCCGGCGCGCCGCACCGGTTGCCAGCGCTGCTCGACGCGTGCTCCCGGCCCCAGATCCGTCGTCGTGGGGGGCGGCACCTGCGCGGCGGAGGCGATGCGCACGCGGCGGATCGCCTCCTCGAGCGCACGCCGGACGGTCGGGTCGAGGTGCTCGAGCGCCTCGTCGAGGTGCGCGGCGGGCACCCGGATGTCGTGGTCGGTGACGCGGTCGAAGCGGGCGGCCTGGTCGCGCAGCGACGCCTCCCCGCGCTCGCGCACGTCCGCGACGATGTCGGAGGCGGCCTGCAGCGCCTCGGCGCGGGCGGCCTGTGCACGCGGCACGGCCGAGAGCAGCTGCGCGGTGGTCAGGTCTCGACCGCGCAGATCGATGGTGCGGAGCATCCGTCCAGGCTACCCGCGTGTGACGCCGGAGACGTCGGTGAGGTAGCCGATGCGTCCGTCTTCGTGGCGCACGACGTACGTGTCACCGCGATCCTCGATGACGAGCGCCCACGCCGTCGGTCCGATGCGGAACAGCGGGGCGCCGTTCTCATCGACGACGTCGCGCTCGACGGGGGCGAGAGCCCAGAACGCCTGCGACGCGGCGGGGGCGACGACGGTCTCGTCGAGGACGGTCGTCTCGGTGACGGGCTCGACGACACCGGTGGCGGTGCCCGCCGCCGCGTCGGCGCCGGTCGCCGCGGCGGCGGTCGGTGCGGCGGCGAAGGCGGGACGGGCGGCCGCGGGCCGCGCGACGACGGGACGCGCCGGGCGCGCGTAGCGGTGGGCCGGAACCTCGGTCCGGTAACGGAAGTCCTCCCCGACCGTGGGCAGCAACGGCGCGAACACGGTGAGTACGACCCCGGCGAGCATGAGGATGAACTCCACCCAGACGACCCAGGTGGCCAGGAAGACGCTTCCGCCGCCGAGCGAGACGAACGAGCTCCACAGGATGCCGAGCCAGACGACGGACGAGACGGTGAAGGCCACCGAGGCGAACTGGTCGATGCCGAGCGAGCCGACGCGACGGATGCCCTGCGGCGAGAGCCGGCGCAGACCGATCAGGAAGACGGCCACGGTGGGCACGCCGATCGTCAGCACCCAGTCGATGCCCGTCCAGACCGAGGGGCCCCAGCCGCGGTTGCCGTAGCTGTAGATCGGGAAGAACGAGACGACGAACGCTACCAGCCAGATCGCGCCCAGCGAGACCTCCCGCACCGAGAAGGGACCGACGCCGTACTGCGGCGACGCGGCCTCGTCGACGCCGTCGGGCCCGTCGGTGATCGCCTGGAACGCCTCGGAGAAGGTCGCGTAAGACACGTCGGGGTCGTCGTCCGACGCCGCGGGCCGGGCAGCGGGCTGCTCGTCGGACTGCGCGGCGGGCTGCTCTGCGGGCTCCGTGGCCGGCTGCTCCGCGTGCGCGGCCGTCGGCTCGTCGTCCGGGCCGGCCGCGGCAGGGACGGAGACGGTGGCGTCCTCCGTCGCGCTGTCGTCGGCGGGGTCGGGGGTGGGCTTCTCGTCGGTCACGTGACGCATCCTTCCGGATCAGAACTCGACTGCGATCCTACTCGGACCGTCGCGGCGTCAGCCGAGACATTGCGGTCCGAGAAGGCCCTTCAGCTCACCGTAGAGATCGACGGTCACGCGCACCTGGGCGGGCACCTCGAACACCTTCGCCACGCCGCTCTTGTGGAGTTTGAGCGTCACCTCGGTGTCGCCCGGATGCCGCGAGAACACCTGGGCCAGTTCGGTGACGATCCGCTCGGTGGCGCGATGTTCCGGCATGAGGAGCACGAGCGAGCCGGTGGCGTCCACGGAACCGAGGTCGGGCGAGAACGCGGACTGACCGTGCAGGTTGAGGCCGTCGTCGCGCCGCGACACGCGCCCCCGCACGACGAGGATGCTGTCCGCCACGAGCATCGACTGGAACTCCGTGTAGGTCTTCCCCATGAACATCACGGTGACCTCACCGTCGAAGTCCTCGACGGTGATCATGCCGTACGGGTTGCCGCTCTGCTTCGCGACGCGGTGCTGCACGCTCGTCACGAGCCCGGCCACCGTCACGATGTCGCCGTCGTTGATGTCGTCGGAGGAGAGCAGATCGTGGATCGAGAGCGACGCGTGCTTCGCGAGCGGGATCTCCAGACCTGCCAGCGGGTGATCGGAGACGTACAGGCCGAGCATCTCGCGCTCGAAGGCCAGCTTGTCCTTCTTCGTCCACTCGGGCCGCGGCGGCACCTTCGGTGGGACGACTTCCTCGGCGGCGTCGTAGAGACTGTCGAAGTCGAACCCGATGGCGCCCTGGGCCTCGTTGCGTTTGCGGTCGACGGCGGCCTCGACGGCATCCTCGTGCACCTCGAGCAGCGCGCGACGCGTGTCGCCCATCGAGTCGAAGGCGCCCGCCTTGATGAGCGACTCGACGGTGCGCTTGTTGGCGACGTGCATCGGCACCGTGTCGAGGAAGTGGTGGAAGCTCGAGAAGCCCTCCTCACCGCGCGCCTCGACGATGCCGTCGACGACGTTGGCGCCGACGTTGCGGACGGCACCGAGGCCGAAGCGGATGTCCTCGCCGACGGCCGCGAAGTAGCGGATCGACTCGCTCACGTCGGGCGGGAGCACCCGGATGCCCATGCGGCGGCACTCGTTGAGGTACACCGCCATCTTGTCCTTGGAGTCGCCGACGCTGGTCAGCAGGGCGGCCATGTACTCGGCCGGGTAGTGGGCCTTGAGATACGCCGTCCAGTACGAGACCAGTCCGTAGGCCGCGGAGTGCGCCTTGTTGAACGCGTAGTCGGAGAACGGCAGGAGGATGTCCCACAGCGCCTGGACGGCCGCCTCGCCGTACCCGCGCTCCTTCATGCCTCCGGAAAAGCCCTCGTACTGCTTGTCGAGCTCGGACTTCTTCTTCTTGCCCATGGCGCGACGCAGGATGTCGGCCTGCCCGAGCGAGAACCCCGCCACCTTCTGCGCGATCGCCATGACCTGCTCCTGATAGATGATCAGGCCGTAGGTGGTGTCGAGGATGTCGCGCAGCGGCTCCTCGAGCTCCGGGTGGATCGGAGTGATGGGCTGCTGGCCGTTCTTGCGCAGCGCGTAGTTGGTGTGCGAGTTCGCGCCCATGGGACCGGGGCGGTACAGCGCGATGACGGCCGAGATGTCCTCGAAGTTGTCGGGCTTCATCAGCCGCAGCAGCGCCCGCATCGGTCCGCCGTCGAGCTGGAAGACGCCGAGCGTGTCACCGCGGGTGAGCAGATCGTAGGCGTCGCGGTCGTCCAGGGTCAGGTGCTCGAGGTCGAGCTCCTCCCCGCGGTTCAGGCGGATGTTGTCGAGCGCGTCGGAGATGATCGTCAGGTTGCGAAGGCCCAGGAAGTCCATCTTGATCAGCCCGAGGGCCTCGCACGACGGATAGTCGAACTGGGTGACGATCTGGCCGTCCTGCTCGCGGCGCATGATCGGGATGATGTCCAGCAGCGGCTCGCTGGACATGATGACGCCCGCCGCGTGCACGCCCCACTGACGTTTCAGACCCTCCAGACCCAGCGCGCGATCGAACACCGTCTTGGCCTCGGGGTCGGTGTCGATGAGCGAGCGGAACTCGCTCGCCTCCTTGAAGCGCGGGTGGGCACTGTCGTACATGCCCGACAGCGGCATGTCCTTGCCCATCACCGCCGGAGGCATGGCCTTGGTCAGCCGCTCCCCCATGCTGAACGGGAAGCCGAGCACGCGGCCGGCATCCTTGAGGGCCTGCTTCGACTTGATGGTGCCGTAGGTGACGATCTGGGCGACGCGTTCGGAGCCGTACTTCGCGGTCACGTAGTCGATCACCTCGCCGCGGCGACGGTCATCGAAGTCGACGTCGAAGTCGGGCATGGAGACGCGGTCGGGGTTGAGGAAGCGCTCGAAGATGAGGCCGTGCTCGAGCGGGTCGAGGTCGGTGATGCGCATGGCGTACGCGACCATCGACCCGGCGCCCGAGCCGCGCCCCGGACCCACGCGGATGCCGTTGTCCTTGGCCCAGTTGATGAAGTCGGCGACGACGAGGAAGTAGCCCGGGAAGCCCATCTGCAGGATGATGCCGGTCTCGTACTCGGCCTGCTTTCGCACCTTGTCGGGGATGCCGCCGGGATAGCGGTAGTGCAGCCCCGCCTCGACCTCCTTGATGAGCCAGCTGTCCTCGGTCTCCCCGGCGGGGACCGGGAAGCGCGGCATGTAGTTGGCGGAGGTGTTGAACTCGACCTCGCAGCGCTCGGCGATCAGGAGCGTGTTGTCGCACGCCTCGGGGTGATCGCGGAACAGCTGTCGCATCTCGGCGGCGGTCTTGATGTAGTAGCCGTCGCCGTCGAACTTGAACCGGTTCGGGTCGTCGAGCGTCGAGCCGGACTGGACGCAGAGCAGGGCCTCGTGCGCGTCGGCCTCGTGCTGGTGCGTGTAGTGCGAGTCGTTCGTCGCGACGAGCGGGATGTCGAGGTCCTTCGCCAGCCGGATGAGGTCGGTCATCACGCGGCGCTCGATCGAGAGGCCGTGGTCCATGATCTCGGCGAAGTAGTTCTCCTTGCCGAAGATGTTCTGGAACTCCGCCGCCGCCGCGCGCGCGGCGTCGTACTGCCCGAGTCGCAGCCGGGTCTGCACCTCGCCGGAGGGGCACCCCGTCGTGGCGATGAGCCCCTTGCCGTAGGTCTGGAGCAGCTCGCGGTCCATCCGCGGCTTGAAGTAGTAGCCCTCCATGCTCGAGAGCGAGCTGAGCCGGAAGAGGTTGTGCATGCCCTCCGTGCTCTGGCTCCACATCGTCATGTGCGTGTAGGCGCCCGAACCCGACACGTCATCGCTCTTCTGGTCGGGCGAGCCCCACGCGACGCGCGACTTGTCGCTGCGGTGCGTGCCGGGCGTGACGTAGGCCTCCAGGCCGATGATGGGCTTGACCCCCGCCGCCTTGGCGGCGTTGTAGAACTCGAACGCGGCGAAGGTGTTGCCGTGGTCGGTCACCGCGATCGCCGGCATCCCGTACTCGGCCGCCGCCTGAGTCATGGCGCCGATCTTCGCCGCCCCGTCGAGCATCGAGTATTCGCTGTGCACGTGCAGATGAACGAAGGAGTCGGTGGCCACCCATCGAGTCTACGAACACCGCCGACATCGCCGGCGGGACGCTCGGGGCTGCGCGTCAGCTCACCTCACCCTCAACCTGAGGGTGAGAGACCTAGGCTGAGCGTATGGCCACCCCCGAGTTCGTCCTGTCCCTCCGCGAGAAGATCGGCGGCGCCCCGCTGCCGCTGGTGGGAGTGACGGCCGTCGTCTTCAAGGACGAGAAGGTGCTGCTCGGAAGACGCGCCGACAACGGCGCCTGGCAGAGCGTCTCGGGCATCGTCGACCCCGGTGAGGAGCCCGCGGACGCCGCCGTCCGGGAGTGCCGCGAAGAGGCAGGTGTCACGGTGCGCGCGACGCGGCTCGCGCTCGTGCAGCAGCTGCCCCGCATCACGTACGCCAACGGCGACCAGGTCGACTACCTCGACCTCGTGTTCCGCTGCGACTGGGTCGCGGGCGAGCCTCATCCCGCCGACGGGGAGCTCACCGAGGTCGGATGGTACGGGCTGGGCGAGCTCACCGACGTGGAGCAGGCCCACGTCCGCAAGATCGCCCTCGCCCTGGCCGAGGACGATCCGGCCGCCTTCGCGGGCGGCCGCTGACCGTCACGGCCGCCGGCGCCGGAGGACCTCCTCGCGCACCTCGCGGCGGATCACCTTGCCGACGAGCGAGCGCGGCAGTGCGTCGAACTCCACGACCGCCCGCGGCACCTTGTACGCCGCCAGATGCGCCCGCGTGAACGCGCGGATCTCGTCGGCGTCGAACACCGACCCCTCCCGCATCACGACGGCCGCCGTGACCGTCTCCGAGCCGTCCGAACGGGGGATCCCCACGGCGGCCGCGTCCGCCACGTCCGGATGCAGCAGCAGCGCGTTCTCCACCTCGCTCGGGCTGATGTTGAAGCCACCGCTGATGATCAGCTCCTTGAGCCGGTCGACGACGGTCACGAATCCGTCGGCATCCACGGCCACGATGTCACCGGTGCGCAGCCATCCGCCCGCCAGGAGCGCGGTCGCCGTCTCGCCGGGCTGGTTCCAGTACCCCTGGAACACCTGCGGACCGCGCACGAGCAGCTCCCCCTCCTCACCGACCTGGAGGTCGCGTGCCGGATCGGCGGGGTCGACCACGCGGATCTCGGTGCTCGGGAACGGGACGCCGACCGTTCCGGGCCGACGCCGCGGCCCCATCGGGTTGCCGAGACTGATCGGCGACGACTCCGTCATCCCGTAGCCCTCGACGATGAGACCGCCCGTGGCCTCCTCCCACCGCAGCACCGTGGACGGCGGCAGCGACATCGCCCCCGAGATCGCGTTGCGCAGACTCGAGAGGTCGACGCCCTCGCGCGCCGTCGCCCGGGCGAGGGCGTCGTAGATCGGCGGGACGGCGGCGAGGAAGGTCGGCGGCGTCCGTCGGATCGCGTCCAGCGTCATCCCCACATCGAAGGTCGGGAACAGCACGATGCGGGCGCCGACCGACAGCGCCGTCGTGAGGCACAGCGTGAGCCCGTAGGCGTGGAAGAGCGGGAGGACCGCGTAGAACACCTCGCGCCCCGGCACGAGGTCGGGCACCCACGCGGCGGACTGCGCCGCGTTCGAGCGCAGATTGCGGTGGGTGAGGATCGCGGCCTTCGGAGTCCCCGTGGTGCCGCTGGTGAACTGGAGCGCGGCGACGTCGTCGACGGCGGGACGGGGGTGTCGCCGCGCGAGCGGACGCGACGAGGCGAGCTCCGCCCACGCGCGCACCCCCTTCGCCCGGGGACGCGCCGAGAGTGCGTTCCGCGCGTCGCGCGCCTTCTTCACCGGCAGCCGCAGCGCCAGGCGGGTGCGGCGCGGCATCGCGTCGATCATGCGCACGGCGACGATGTGGTTCGGACGGATGTCCGCGGGGAAGTCGGCGACGGTGTCCGCCACGGCATCCCACACGACCGCCACGCGCGCGTGGTGCACCTCGAATTGGTGCCGCAGCTCCGGTGCCGTGTAGCGCGGATTGTGCTCGACGACGATCGCCCCGAGGCGCTGCACCGCGTAGAACGCGACGATGTGCTGGGGGCAGTTGGGCAGGATCAGCGCCACGCGGTCGCCGGCGACCACGCCGAGTCTGCGCAGGCCCTCCGCCGCACGCGCGACCTCACGCCCCAGGTCGCGGTACGTCGTCACGGCCCCGAAGAACTCGAGCGCGGGCCGGCCCGGATGCGTGCGGACCGCCTCGTCGAGCATGTCCGGAAGGGTCTGCGTGACGGGCTCGATCTCCGACGGCACCCCCGGCGCATAGGAGGACAACCAGGGACGTTCGGAGAGAGTCACTCCCCCAGGCTAGGCACCGGCATGTACGCCGGTCGGCATGGGACCGGCGTCCGACCCCGCGTCAGCCGCGCAGCACGTCGAGCGCGTGGGCCAGGTCGGCCGGGTAGTCGCTCGAGAACGTGACCCACTCCGTCGTGGCGGGGTGCGAGAACGACAGCTCGTGCGCGTGCAGCCACTGCCGCGACAGGCCGAGCCGCGCCGAGAGGGTGGGGTCGGCCCCGTACAGCGGATCGCCGACGCAGGGATGCCGGTGCGCCGCCATGTGCACGCGGATCTGGTGGGTGCGTCCCGTCTCGAGGTGGATCTCCAGCAGCGCGGCCGACGGGAACGCCTCGAGCGTCTCGTAGTGGGTGATCGAGTCCTTGCCGTCGGGGGTCACGGCGAACTTCCACGAGTGGGAGGGATGGCGGCCGATCGGCGCATCGATCGTGCCCGCGAGGGGGTCGGGGTGGCCCTGGACGACGGCGTGGTAGATCTTGTCGACCTCGCGCTCCTTGAAGGCCCGCTTGAGCGCGGTGTACGCGCGCTCCGTCTTGGCGACGACCATGAGGCCGCTCGTGCCGACGTCGAGGCGATGGACCACACCCTGGCGTTCGGCGGCGCCCGTCGTGGCGACCCGGAAGCCCGCCGCGGCCAGCGCGCCCAGGACCGTGGGTCCCTCCCAGCCGAGCGACGGATGCGCCGCGACGCCCGCGGGCTTGTCGACGACCACGATCTCGTCGTCGTCGTAGACGATCCCGAGGTCGGGCACCGCGAGGGGGACGATCTCCGGCTCGCGGCGGTCTTCCCACTCGAGCTCGAGCCACCCCCCGGCGCGCAGACGATCCGATTTGCCGAGCGGGCGCCCGTCCATCCGCACGCCGCCGGCTTCGGCGACCTCGGCCGCGAAGGTGCGCGAGAACCCCAGCATCTTGGCGAGGGCGGCATCCACCCGGACGCCGTCGAGACCGTCGGGGATGGGAAGGGTGCGTGACGGCATCAGTCCTCGCGCAGCCCGGTGGGCGCGTCATCGGCGTCGGACGCCGACGGCGCGGTCGCGTCGCCGCGGCGCTCACGCGTGCCGTCGAGGCGCACGCCGACGACCACGAGCAGGGCGACACCGATCATCATCGTCACGATGAACATGTCGGCCACGTTGTAGATGGCCGGGTTCATGCCGAGCCACATCCAGGGCGTGTTGATGAAGTCGACGACGTGACCGACCAGGAACCCCGGGTCGCGCAGCACGCGATCGGTGAGGTTGCCCAGGATGCCGCCGAGCAGCAGGCCGAGGACGATCGCCCAGACACGGGAGCGCACGCGCATCACCGTGAGCGAGACGATGACCAGCGCAGCGAGGGTCATCACGACGGTGAAGATCCACGTCTGACCCTCGAGGAGCGAGAACGCCGCGCCCGGATTCCTCGTCAGATAGAACTGCAGGACATCGCCCCACACCGCCACCGGTTCCTGATACGGCAGCGAGGTGAGAGCCAGATGCTTGGTGAACTGGTCGGCGGCCAGCACCAGCGCCGCGAGGATCGCGACGAGGGCACCGGCCGCCGCCCTGTTCAGGGTCTTGTGCTGAGGGGACGGGTCCGTCACCGGGCTCAGGAAGCCGAGACCGGTGAGGCGCCCGAGGTGGTGCCGGCGACGTCGAGGTCGCGCAGCTTGTCCTCGATGAAGCCGCGCAGCTGCGAGCGGTAGTCGCGCTCGAACTGGCGCAGCTCGCTGATGCGGCTCTCCAGCGTGACGCGCTCCGCCTCGAGGCGGGCCATCTCGTCGCGGCCCTTGGCCTCGGCCTCGGCCAGGATGGACGCGGCCTTGGACTGGGCCTCGGAGATGAGCTTGTCGCGCTGGGCCTGGCCTTCGGCGACGTGCTCGTCGTGCAGGCGCTGAGCGAGCTCGATGATGCCGGCGGATGCCGCGACGCCACCGGCGGCGGGAGCCTCCGCAGCGGGCACGGCCTCCACGACGGCGGGAGCCGGCTCCTCGACGACCGCAGCCTCGACGACCTCGGCGGGAGCGGCTTCACCGGACTCGTACGCGGCGAGCTTGGTCTTCAGCTCTTCGTTCTCGGCGATGGTCTTGCGCCACTCGACGACGATCTCGTCGAGGAAGTCATCCACCTCGTCGGGGTCGAAGCCCTCCTTGAACCGCACGTGCTGGAACTGCTTGGTGACGACGTCTTCCGGGGTCAAAGCCATGGTGTTTCCTCTTTCGGGGCTCACGACGCGGGCCGATTCGGTCGGCCCGCCATCGGCGAACCGTACTGATCAAGCATAGTCGGCGCTCGTGGGGCGTGCGACGGGGCTACAGGCGCTCGATCACCCGGACGATCGTGAGCAGCACGAAGCAGCTGAGCATCGTCACCGGGAATCCGAGGTCGAGAGCGATGGGTCCGAGCCGCAGCGGAGGGATCAGCCGACGGAAGAACCGCAGCGGCGGATCGGTCAGCGTGAAGACGGCCTCGGCGAGAACGAGCCCGAAGCCCCGCGGCCGCCACTGACGGTTGAACATCGGGATGTACTCGAGAACCAGCCTCGCCAACAGCACGAGGATGTAGATGAGGAGAAGGACGTCGACGACGAAGGCCGCCAGGCGCACGATCTCCACGACTACTGCGAGAAGGGTGCGGACTCGGGGTCGGCGTTCGCCACCGACCCGTCACCGGAGATCGCGACGTTCTCGGGCGACAGCAGGAAGACCTTGCTGGTCACGCGCTCGATACGCCCGTACAGGCCGAGGGAGAGTCCGCTCGCGAAGTCGATCAGTCGACGCGCGTCGGCGTCGCTCATCTGCGACAGGTTGATGATCACCGGGATGCCGTCGCGGAAGTTCTCCGCGATGATCTGCGCGTCGCGGTACTGCTTGGGGTGCACCGTGAGGATCTCGCTGACGGTGCCGGCGGTCGGCTGGCGGACGACGGCGGGACGGTGCAGGGGCGTCACGGGAGCCGCCTTCTCGATCGGGCGGTCGCTCGTGCGCTCACGGCGCGCAGGCGTCTCGGCGGCGGGCTCTTCGTAGACCTCTTCCTCGTCGGCGAGGCCCAGGTACACCATGGTCTTCTTGAGCGGGTTCGACATCGCATTCCTCCGTTTGCTCGTCTGGTCTGAGGCTAGCCGCGGTCCGGTCGCGGTCCCGTGATTGCCGTGCCGATCCGCAGGTGTGTCGCGCCGGCGGCGATCGCATCGGCGAAGTCGCCCGACATCCCGGCGGACATCCACGACGCGTCCGGGACGACGCGCCGTACGGTCTCGCCCGCCGCCGCGAGACGCGCGAACGCCGCGCCCGGCGCCTCGTCGAGGGGTGCGACGCCCATGACGCCGCGCACGCGCAGCGACGGACAGCGATCGGCGGTGTGTGCGGCGAGGGCCTCGACCTCCGACGGCGACACGCCTCCGCGGCCGGGGTCGGCGGTGAGGTTGACCTGGAGGAACACGTCGAGCGGCGCCCCCTCGGGATCGGCGGCGTGCAGCGCGTCGGCGACGCGGTCGCGGTCGACGGAGTGGACGCAGTCGGAGGCCACGCGCACCGCGCGGGCCTTCTTGGTCTGCAGCTGCCCGATGAAATGCCAGCGCAGCCCGTCCAGCGCGGAGCCCTCGAGTTCTGCGCGCTTCGCGGTGAGCTCCTGCTGGCGGTTCTCCCCCACGTCGCGCACGCCGAGCACGGCGAGATCGGTCACGAGGCGCGCCGGGTGGAACTTCGTGACGACGATCCGCGTGATCTCGCCGGGGTCGCGCCCGACCGCCCTGGCCGCGTCCGCGAGGCGGGCGTCCAGGGCGGTCAGGCGTTCGGCGAGAGAGGTCACTTCAGGAAGTCGGGGATGTCCAGGTCGTCGTCGCCGTAGACCGAGTCGTACGACTCGGCGACCGGTGCCGACACCGTGACCGGCTGCTTCTCCTCGACGGCGGCGATCTCGCGCGCGGCATCCTCCGCGGGCACGGACGGCAGCACGGGCGCCGCGGCCGCCGGGCGCGCCGCCGTGATCGGCTCGATGCGCGTCTGCGGTTCGCCCCCGTCGAAACCGGCGGCGATGACCGTGACACGGACCTCGTCGCCGAGCGTGTCGTCGATGACCGTGCCGAAGATGATGTTCGCCTCGGGGTGGGCGGCTTCCTTGACCAGCTGGGCCGCGTCGTTGATCTCGAAGATGCCGAGGTTCGATCCACCCTGGATCGAGAGCAGCACACCGTGCGCACCCTCGATCGACGCCTCCAGCAGAGGCGATTCGACGGCCAGCTCGGCGGCCTTGATCGCACGGTCGGCTCCGCGCGCGGAGCCGATGCCCATGAGAGCGGAGCCGGCGCCCTGCATGACGCTCTTCACGTCGGCGAAGTCGAGGTTGATCAGACCCGGCGTGGTGATGAGGTCGGTGATGCCCTGCACACCGGCGAGGAGCACCTGGTCGGCGGTGGCGAACGCCTCGATCATCGAGATGCCGCGGTCGCTGATCTCCAGCAGACGGTCGTTCGGCACGACGATGAGGGTGTCGACCTCTTCCTTGAGCTTCGCGACGCCGGCCTCGGCCTGGCTCTGGCGGCGCCGACCCTCGAAGCTGAACGGCTTGGTGACGACACCGATCGTCAGCGCGCCGATCGACTTGGCGATGCGGGCGACCACGGGGGCACCGCCGGTTCCCGTCCCACCGCCCTCGCCGGCCGTCACGAAGACCATGTCGGCTCCCGCGAGAGCCTCCTCGATCTCCTCGGCGTGATCCTCTGCGGCGCGGCGGCCGACCTCGGGGTCGGCCCCGGCGCCGAGCCCGCGCGTGAGCTCGCGGCCCACGTCGAGCTTGACGTCGGCGTCGCTCATCAGCAGCGCCTGGGCGTCGGTGTTCACCGCGATGAACTCGACACCCCGCAGCCCGAGCTCGATCATCCGATTGACGGCGTTCACGCCGCCGCCGCCCACACCCACGACCTTGATCACCGCGAGGTAGTTCTGGTTCTGGCTCATGCCGGCCTCCATTGTGTCCCGAACCCTGACTGCTAAACCTTGAACCTCTAGTTGAGGTTTAAAGAATTGCTCAGTATGCAATTCCTTGATTGAAGGTATGCGGCAGCGAGGCCTGCGCCCGCCAGGCACGGGGCGTGTCGCGCAGAAACGCGTCGTGACCGCGTGTCAGCGCACGACGACGGCCGTGGCCGACGAGACGTCGTAGCTCGACACCTCGGACGGCGGCCGGGCGGCCATGATCGCCGCGAGGCTCTTGGCCTTCAGCACGGAATCGTCGGCGTTGCCCCAGACGACGGTCGTGCCGGTGCCGCCCAGGGTGAGCGTGACGTCGTTCGCCGAGGTCGCGCTCATCGCGGTGACCTGGTCGCGGATGTCGGTGGGCAGCGTACGGAAGACGGTCCCCACGGCGGTGAAGGCGGGCGAGGAGAGCCCTCCCTCCACCGAGAGCACGGGATGACCGGCGGCAGGTTGCGGGGTCGTGGAGAGCGCCACCCCGGCGGCGTCGACGAGGGTGTAGCCGGCCGACGACGGGATCGAGCCGATCGGCGTGCGCTCGACAATGCGGACGACGAGCTCGTGCGGCGGCCGGGCCTCGAGCGTGTAGGACTCGACGAGGGGGAAGGTCACGAGCGCCGCTTTGACGGCCGAGGAGTCGACGAGGGGAAGAGGCGTGCCGATCTGGCCGGCCAGCGCCTGCTCGACGGCTCCGGCGTCGAGGGTCGAGGCACCCACGACGCTCACCTTCTCGACCGCGAAGAGCGGGCTGTACGCGGCGCCCAGCGTGCCGAGCACCAGCAGGAGGACGGCGGCGCCGACCCCGAGCCAGATCATCCGACGGCGGCGCTGACGCGCCGTGAAGCGCCGCACCTCCGCTCGCAGGGCGCGCCGCCGGGCGCGTGCCGCCGACCACACGTCGCGGACGCCGATCGCATCGGCATCCTCGGCGGCCTCGGGTGTCGCCTCGGTCACCGTCGACATCGGCGCACGCTCGGACGATCCCACCCACAGCGGGGTCAGCGGGGCCGTCGCATCGGCGTCGTCCAGGGGGTCGGCACCGGCACCGGCGTCCTCGCCCCGACGCGGCGGATCGACACGGCGCACGGTCGACGCGTCGACCTCATCCGCGGTCGCCTTCGCGGCGGCCGGGTCCTGCTCCGGCGCCGGCAGCGGCGTCGGCCGACGCATCGGCTATGCCTCGGCCTTCGTCGCGGACAGCGCCCCGAGCACCTGAGGGATGATCTGGTACACGTTGCCGCAGCCGAGGGTGATGACGTAGTCGCCGGCGCGCGCCACCGTCGCGGTGTAGTCGGCCGCCGCCTGCCAGTCGGGGACGAAGTGCACCTTCGCGGGGTCGCGGAACGCGCCGCTGACGAGCTCGCCGGTCACGCCGGGCACGGGGTCCTCACGGGCACCGTACACATCGAGCATGACCGTGTGATCGGCGTACTGCTCGAGGACCTCGGCGAACTCGCGATACATCTCCTGCGTGCGCGAATACGTGTGCGGCTGCTGGATCGCGATGATGCGCCCCTCGCCGACGACGGTGCGCGCGGCCGCGAGCGCCGCGGCGACCTCGGTCGGATGGTGGGCGTAGTCGTCGTAGACGCTCACCCCGCGCTCCACGCCGTGCAGCTCGAACCTCCGGACGGTGCCGCCGAATCCCTCCACCGCGCGCAGCGCCGGCTCGAGGGCGTATCCGAGCGTGAGGAGCACGGCGACCGCGCCCGCCGCGTTGATGGCGTTGTGGGCGCCCGGCACCGCCAGCCGGCCCGGAACGCTGACGCCGTCGTGCGTGAGGGTGAACGAGACCGGGCCGTCGGTCACGATGTCGCTGACGCGCACGTGGGCCGCGGCATCCTCGCCGAACGTCACCACCGTGGGGTGATCGAGCGCTGCCGTCACGCGGCGGGCGCCGGCGTCGTCGGCGGAGATGACGACCGCCTCGCGGGCCGCGTCGCCGAAGCGCACGAAGCCGTCGTAGAACGCGTCGCGCGACTCCCAGTGGTCGAGGTGATCGGGGTCGACGTTGGTGATGAGGGCGACGGAGGTGTCGTAGAGGAGGAACGTGCCGTCCGACTCGTCGGCCTCGATGACGAACAGCTCGTCGGATCCCGTCGCACTGGACACGCCGAGGTCGGCGATCACTCCCCCGTTGACGAACGTCGGCGCCGTGCCGAGCGCACGCAGCGCGGTGACGATCATGCCCGTGGACGTCGTCTTCCCGTGCGCGCCCGCGACGCTCACGAGGCGGCGGCCGCCGATGAGCCAGTGCAGGGCCTGCGAGCGGTGGATGACGTGGAGGCCGCGCTCCTTCGCGAGCACGAACTCCGGGTTCTCGGGCCAGATCGCCCCGGTGTGGATGACGGTGTCGGCGTCGTCGGGCAGGTGCGCCGCGTCGTGGCCGACGTGAACGTCGGCACCGCGCGACGCGAGGGCGCGCAGGGCGGCGCCGTCGGCGCGGTCCGAGCCTGACACGCGGATGCCGCGGTCGAGGAACATGCCGGCGAGCCCGGACATGCCCGATCCGCCGATGCCGATGAAGTGCGCGGCGGAGATGTCCTCGGGAATGGGCAGGCTGAGATCGGGTCGAATCATGGCTCGACAAGTCTAGGTCGGCTCTCCCTGGGGGGATGCTGCGGCGCGCTGCGCGGCGGTCCGGGGTCTTGACTTCTTGATACATTGCATGATACAAAAGCGGGATGCAGATGGTCATCGACCCGGCATCCCCCGTCCCGCCCTTCGAGCAGCTGCGCCGCCGGCTCATCGACGCGATCGACACCGGCGAGCTCGCTCCCGGGGCCCGACTGCCCACGGTCCGACGACTGGCGGAGGACCTCGGCCTGGCGCCCGGCACCGTGGCACGCGCCTACCGTGAGCTGGAGGCCGCCGATGTCATCGAGACCCGGGGGCGCAACGGCACGTTCGTCGCCCCGCAGGGCGATGCGGCGCTGAAGGAGGCGCAACGAGCGGCATCCGCGTTCGCCGCGCAGATCCGCGCGCTCCGCCTCGATCCCGAGCAGGCCCTCGCCCTCGCCCGCGCCGCCCTCCGCGACGCGCCGGCGACCTCCTGACACGCGTTCGTCTGTCCCGTCCTGCCGCATCGCCGACGCGATACCGGCACGAGGGGACGGATGAGCGGGGGTCAGCGCAGCGCGCCGTCGAGCATGGCCATGACGTTGGCCGTGCCCGCCCGCGCCGCCGCGGAGCGGGAGGCGGCCGCCGCGCGCATCGCGCCGAGCGCGGCCCCGTCGCCCAGAAGGGGCACGATCTCGGTGCGCACCCGGTCGGCGGTGAACTCGGCATCCGGGATGATCCGTGCGGCGCCCGCCGCCACCGCGTCGGCGGCGTTGAGCGCCTGCTCGCCGTTGCCGACCGCGTAGGGCACGTACACGGCCGGAACACCGAGCGCCGACAGCTCGCTGACCGTCGCGGCACCGGCGCGCGACACGACGAGATCGGCCAGCGCGAGCGCCAGATCCATCCGGTCCAGGTACGGGACGATGCGGTAGTCGGGATGCCGCGGGTCGACGATCTCGTCGCGCTCCCCCGCCGCGTGTAGCAGCTGCCAGCCCGCGTCGACGATCGAGGACCACGCCTGGGCGAAGGCCTGGTTGAGTCGGCGGGCGCCGAGCGAGCCGCCGAAGACGAGGAGCACGGGCCGCGCCGGGTCGAGCCCGAAGGCCGCGGCGGCCTCCGCCCGTGCCGCAGCGCGATCGAGCTCGACGATCTCGCGCCGCAACGGCATCCCCACCGTCTGCGCGCCGCGCAGCGGCGTCCCGGGGAAGACGGCGCCCACCGCGGCGGCGCGCCGGGCGCCGAGGATGTTGGCGAGGCCGGGGCGGGCGTTCGCCTCGTGGACCACGTACGGGATGCCCTCCCGCCGCGCCGCCACGTACGCCGGCGCCGACGCGTACCCGCCGAAGCCCGCGACGACATCGACCCGACGCGTCCGCAGGTGCGCGCGCACCTGGCGGACGGCGCGCGTCCACGCGGCGGGGAAGCGCACGGCGGCGAGGTCGGGACGGCGCGGGAAGGGCACCTTGTCGACGAACAGCAGCTCGTAGCCGCGCTGGGGCACGAGGCGGGCCTCCAGCCCCTCCCTCGTGCCGAGGACGAGGACACGGGCCGCGGGGTCGCGCTCGCGCAGGCCGTCGGCGACGGCCAGGAGCGGGTTGACGTGGCCGGCGGTGCCCCCGCCGGCGAGCAGGTACGTCGTCGATTCCGGGGCGGTCGTCACCCGATCGAGCCTACCGTCGAGCCCCTGTCAGCGGCGGCCGGGGCGGCGCTCGCCGGGCAGCGCGACCGAGGCCACCGGCGTGACCGGGAGCGTCCGGGCGAACGAGAGCAGCACGCCGCATCCGATCAGGACGGACAGCAGCGACGTTCCCCCCTGCGACATGAACGGAAGCGGTACGCCGAGCACGGGCGCCAGCCGCAGCACCACCGCGATGTTCAGCAGCGCCTGGCCGACGATCCAGACCGTGATGCCGCCGGCGACGATGCGGATGAACGGATCGTGGGTCTTGCGGATGATGTGGAACGCGCCGACGGCGAAGAGGGTGAACAGGGCGAGCACGACGAGGCATCCGATGAGCCCCAGCTCTTCGCCGAGGATCGCGAAGATGTAGTCGTTGGACTGGGCCGGCAGCCACCCGTACTTCTCGCGGGAGTTGCCGAGTCCGAGCCCGAAGATCCCCCCGTTGGCGAGGCCCCATACGCCGTGCAGCGGCTGGTAGCACGTGGTGTCGTAGCAGGAGAGCGTGTCGACGTCGAGGAAGCTCATGATCCGCGCCATGCGGTTCGGGCTGGTCACGGCGAACACGCCGGCCGCCCCGACGACGAGGATCAGCGGGATCAGGAAGATCCGGAGCTTGACGCCGGAGAAGAACAGACACGCGAGCAGGATCACCATGAGGATCATCGCCGTGCCGAGGTCGTGGCCGGCCATGACCGTCCCGATCACGAGGGCGCCGACCGGCACCACCGGGATGAAGACGTGCCGCCACAGGCCCAGGAGCGTCTGCTTGCGATAGAGGACGTACCCCAGCCACAGCGCGAGGGTCACCTTGAGGAACTCGGACGGCTGCGCCTGGAAGCCCGCGATCTGGATCCAGTTCTGGTTTCCGTCGTTGGCCACGCCGAGTCCCGGAACGAACACGAGCAGCTGGAACAGCGTCGCGAGGATGAGCCCCGGCCAGGCGACCCGTTTCCAGAAGGTCACCGGCAGCCGGCTCGCGACGAACATCAGCGGGATGCCGATGACGGCGAACACCGCCTGCTTCATCACGACCTCGAACGGGCTCTGGCCGCCGGCCAAGGCGGTCGCCATCGTCGCGGAGAGGACCATCGTCAGGCCGAATCCGGTCAGTAGCAGCGCCGTCGAGGCGATCAGCAGGAACTCGCTGGGGACGGGCGCGAAGACCCTCCCCAACGAGACGCGCGCGGCGAACCCGGTGGACGCCGCGTCGTCGGCGCCGTCAGCGGCCGGACGGGTCGGCGGGGTCGTCGTGGTCATCGGCTCCCCCTGCGTCTGTCGTGCCGGTCTCGGTCGGTGTCTGCGTCGCCGCGTCGGGTGGCGTCCAGGCCTGTACGGCGCGGGCGAACCGGTGTCCACGGTCGGCGTACGAGTCGAATTGGTCGAAGGATGCCGCGGCGGGGGCGAGGAGGACCACGTCTCCGTCACGGGCGATCTCCGCCGCCGCTGCGACGACGTCCGCCATGACGTCTTCAGTCTGTGCGTGGTCCACTTCGAAGACGGGAATGGTCGGCGCGTGTCGCGCGAACGCCTCGGTGATCGGCGACCGCTCGACCCCGATCACGATGACCGCCTTGACGCCCGGGCCGCGCGCCGCGATCAGCTCGCCGATGTCGACGCCCTTCAGGTCGCCGCCGACGATCCACACGGCGCCGGGGAACGCCGCGAGCGACGACGCGGCGGCGTGGGGGTTGGTCGCCTTCGAGTCGTCGATCCAGGTGATGCCGCCGATCGTCGCGACCACTTCGATGCGGTGCGCGTCCAGGCGGAAGGCGCGCAGTGCGGAGGCGATGTCCGCGGGGGCGACGTCGAGCGACCGTGCCAGCGCCGCCGCGGCCAGGATGTTGGCGACGACGTGCGGCGCCGCCAGCCCGTGCGCGGCGAGTTCGCCGACCGTGGTCAGCTCCAGCGCGCTCGTGCGACGGTCGTCGAGGAACGCGCGATCGACCAGGATGCCGTCGACGATGCCCAGATCGCTCGGGCCGGGCACACCGAGGTCGAAACCGATGGCGCGGCATCCGTCGACGACGTCGGCCTCCTCCACCATGACGCGCGTCGCGACGTCGGACTTGTTGTAGACGCAGGCCACGCGCGTGTGCTGGTAGACGACCGCCTTCGCGTCGCGGTACGCGGCGAACGACCCGTGCCACTGCAGGTGGTCGTCGGCGAGGTTGAGGCACACGCTCGCGTGCGGGGAGACGGGCTGCGTGCCCTCCTGCAGCGAGAGGTACCAGAGCTGGTGGCTCGACAGCTCGACGACCAGCGCGTCGAACCCGCCGGGATCGCGCACCGCATCGAGGATCGGGACGCCGATGTTGCCGCACGGGGCGGCGCGCAGCCCTCCCGCGACGAGCATCGATGCCGTGAGCTGCGTGGTCGTCGTCTTGCCGTTGGTCCCCGTGATGAGCAGCCACTCGGCGGGGGTGCCGTCGGGCCGCACGACCTTGTCGCGCACGCGCCAGGCCAGCTCGATGTCGCCCCACAGCGCGATGCCGTTCGCGCGGGTCCACGCGACGATCGGGTGGTGGGGCGCGAAGCCGGGCGAGGCGATGACGACCTCGGGTGCGAACTCGACGAGGGCATCCGGCACGGAGCCCAGGGATCCGAGGTGCAGGCGTGCGCCGATGACGGGCAGCAGCCGTGCGTACTCCTCCGCGGCGGTCTCGCTCAGCACGAGCACGTCGGCGCCGAGCTCGGCGAGCGTGTCGGCGACGGAGAAGCCGGTCACCGACAGGCCGAGCACGGCGACGCGCAGCCCGCGCCAGTCCGCGTGCCAGCTGCGCAGCGCATCCAAGTCGCGCACCCCGCTCACAGCGCCGAGAGCCATTCGACGTAGAAGAGCGCGACGCCGGTGACGGCGAGCATGCCGGCGATGATCCACATCCGCACGACGATCGTGATCTCGGGCCAGCCGCGCATCTCGAGGTGGTGGTGGAACGGACTCATCAGGAAGAGGCGTTTGCCGCCCGTGGCCTTGAAGTACATGCGCTGCAGGATGACCGAGCCCGGGCCGATGATGAAGACGCCGGCGATGATGACCGACAGCAGCTCGGTGCGCGAGAGGATCGCCATCGCGGCGATCACGCCGCCGATCGCCATCGAGCCCACGTCACCCATGAAGATCTTGGCCTTCGGTGCGTTCCACCACAGGAAGCCCACGAGAGCGCCCACGAAGGATGCCGCGATGATCGTGAGATCCATCGGGTCGGGCGTCGGGTAGCAGCCGTTGACATACGCCGTGACGAGCGCCCCGCTCGCGCACCGCTGCTGGAACTGCCAGAACGTGACGAGGCTGAGGGCGGACACCGTGAAGATGCCCGATCCGGTCGCGAGGCCGTCGAGACCGTCGGTCAGGTTGGTCGAGTTCGACCAGGCCACCGAGATGAAGGTGATCCACACGAGGTACGCGATCCATCCGACGACGGCGCCGAGCGCGAGGAAGGACAGCATCGGGATGTCGCGGAAGAAGGAGATGTAGGGCGACGCGGGCGTCTCCCCGCGGGCGTCGGGGAAGTTCAGCGCCATGATGCCGAACGGCACCGCGACCAGCACCTGGCCGACGATCTTGCGCCACCCGGACAGACCGAGGCTGCGCTGCTGACGGACCTTCATGAAATCGTCGATGAAGCCGACCACGCCGAAGCCGACCATCATCCAGATGACCAGCAGACCGGAGATCGACGGCGGCGCTCCGCCGGTCAGCGTGCCGACGAAGTAGCCCACGATCGAGCCGACGATGAACACGATCCCGCCCATCGTGGGCGTGCCGCGCTTGGTCTGATGGCTCGGGTTGTTCACGTTCTCCGGCGTGCGGATGACCTGACCCCAGCCGAGCTTCTCGAACAGCCGGATGAACAGCGGTGTGAGAAAGAGCGTGAACGCCAGGGAGATCGTCGCAGCCGCCAGCAGGGATCTCACGAGAACGATTCTCCCAGACGATCGCCGAGGTGCCGGAGCCCGGCGGAGTTCGACGACTTCACCAGCACGCGATCGCCGTCGCGCAGCTCGTGGAGGAGGTAGTCGAACGCCTCGTCGGCGGTCTCGAAGAAGACGGCCTCCCCGTCCCACGACCCCTCGCCGACGGCGGCGAGGAAGAGGCGGCGCGCGTCGCGCCCCACCACGACGATGCGCTCGATGCGCAGCCGCACGGCGAGCAGACCGACGCGGTCGTGCTCCTCGCCCGCGAACTCGCCGAGCTCGCTCATGGCACCGAGGACGGCGACCTTCCGCTCGCCCGGGCCCGCGATCTGCGCGAGCGTGCGCAGCGCGGCCGCCATCGAGTCGGGGCTCGCGTTGTAGGCGTCGTTGATGATGCGCACGCGGTCGGAGCCGAGCGGCTGCATCCGCCAGCGCTCCGCGATCTCGAGCGTCTCCAACCGAGCGATGGCGGACGGCAGCGGCACGCCGAGCTCGCGGGCGGCCGTCAGCGCGGCCAGCGCGTTCATGACGTGGTGCTCGCCGAGAACGCGGAGCCGGAGCGGGAAGCGCTCGTCCCCGGCCACGATCGTGCACGTCGTGCCGGCGGCCGTCACCTCGACGTCCTCGGCCCGGATCTCCGCGGCGGCGCCGCGACCGAACCAGCGGACCTCGACGTCGCGCGACGCGGCGACGGCCGCCATCGTGACGACGCGAGCGTCGTCCGCGTTGAGCACCGCGACGCCGCCGGGGCGGACCGCCTCGACCAGCTCGGTCTTCGCCTTCAGCGTCTCCTCGACGCCGCCGAAGCCGCCCGCGTGGGCCAGGCCCACCATCAGCACGACGCCCACGTCCGGGGAGACCAGACCGGCCAGACGCGCGATCTCGCCAGGTCCGGAGGCGCCGAACTCGCTGACGAGGAAGCGGGTCTGCGCGCGGACGCGCAGCATCGTCAGCGGCGCGCCGACCTCGTTGTTGAACGAGCCGCGCGGCGCGACGGTGTCGCCCTCGTCCTGCAGGATGCGCGCCAGCATGTTCTTGGTGGTGGTCTTGCCGTTCGAGCCGGTGATGCCGACGATCCGCAGCTTCCCGCCCGCGCGGACGGAGGCCACGACCACCCTCGCGAGGTCGGAGAGGGCCGCGACGGCATCCGGGACGACGATCTGGCTGACGGGCGCGTCGACGCGTCGCTCCACGATCGCCAGCACCGCACCGGCCTCGACGGCGGCCTCGACGAAGTGGTGGCCGTCGGTGACCTCGCCGGGTTTCGCGACGAAGATGTCACCCGCCCCGATCATGCGGGAGTCGGTGTCGACGTCGCCGTCGACGAACGTCTCGGGAGTGTCGTGGTGTGCCGGGTGCAGAGTTCCCGTCACGGCGGCGGCCACCTCGGCCAGCGTCATCCGGATCATAGGGTTGGTTCCTCACGCGCGGTGGCGCGTCGCGGTCTCGTCATTGTGTCACGGGCAGCAGAGGGGTGTCCGAGCCCGAGGGCATGACGCGGTAGTGCGTGAGCACCTGCGTCATGGCCTTCTTGAAGACGGAGCGGTTGGCCGAGGACATGGTGTTGGTCTTCGGCTCGTTGAACAGGGTCAAGACAACGTACTGCGGATCGTCCGCCGGGGCGTAACCGGCCAGGGACGTCATGTAGAGGTTGTCCTTGTACCCGCCGTTGCCGTCGGGCACCTGCGCGGTACCGGTCTTCACCGCGAGCCGGTAGCCGGGGATGCGGATGTCGTCGGCGAGCGTCCCCTGTGCGTAGACGTTCTCGAGCATCTGCGACACCTCGGCGGCGGTCTCCGGCTTGATGACCTGGACGGGGTCGGGCAGATCCGGTGTCACGACCGTGCCGTCGGGCTTGGTGCACGACTCCACGAGCTGGGCCGGCATCCGCACGCCGCCGTTCGCGATCGTCTGGAAGAGGCTCGTGACCTGGGTCGGGGTGACCGTGAAGGCCTGACCGAACGTCGTCGTGTAGTAGGTCTGGTTGTCCCACGTCGACGGGTCGCGGATCTCGCCGCTCGGCTCCGCCGACCAGTCGAGCGCGGTGCCGCCGCCGACCCCGAACTTCTTCAGGTAGTCGTAGCGGACCTCGGGGCTCACGAGCGAGCCGAACTGCGACATCGCCACGTTGGACGACTCCACCAGCCCGCCGGTCAGCGTGAGGTTCTGCGTCGGGTGGCTCTCCGAGTCGTTGATCACGGCACCGTTGGGGAACTGGATCCGATCGGGCGTCTCGACGGTGGATGTCGGACTCAGGCCGGCCTGCTCGATCGCGGTCGCCGCTGTGACGGGCTTGAACGTCGATCCGGGCTCGTACGACACGCGCAGCAGGCGCGACCCGCGGTTGTCGGGATCGGAGGCGCCGGGGTCGTTGGGGTCCACGGTGTTGGTCTCCGCGAGCGCGCGGATCTTGCCGGTCTTGGCCTCCATGACGATGATGCCGCCCCAGTCGGCCTGGTAGCGCGCCGTCTCCTCGGAGATCAGCTGCTGCATGAACCACTGCAGGTCGCTGTCGATCGTCAGCTTCAACGTGCCGCCGTTGACCGCGGGGTCCTCGACCTCGGTGCCGGGGATGATGACCCCGTCGGCCCCGCGCTGATACGTGAGGGTGCCGTTGGTGGCCTGCAGACACGAGTCCTGCAACGACTCGAGCCCTTCCAGGGGGGTGCCGTCCGAGCCGACGAACCCGATGAGGTTTCCAGCGACGGCGCCGTCGGGGTAGGTGCGGGCGGGGTGGAGCGGGAAGGTCAGGAACGGCAGCTTCAGCTCGGCGAGCGCCCGGTACTCCTCGGTGGAGACGTACCGCTTCACGTAGGCGAACCGGGAGCCCGCGTCGGCGGCGAGGGCGTCCGCGACGATCTTCTCCACGTCGGCGGCGGACTGGCCCGTGATCGCCGCGATCTTGGGCGCCACCTCGCTCCACGGGGTCATGACGTTCTTGCCGTCGTCATCCTTGATCGTCCTGCCGTCCGCGTCGACCGTGGCGACGCCCTGCGCGGCGAGGAGCGGATCGATCTGCACGTCGTACAGCGTCGTGCTGCTGGCGAGGACGACGCCGTTGTCGTCGACGATCTCGCCGCGCGCGCCGTAGAGGGTGCTCTTGGCGCCGGTCGCGTAGGCCTGCGAGTCGTCGATGTGCTCGCGCGCGTTGACGACCTGGATGTCGACGAGGCGCACGACGAAGGCGCAGAGCACCGCCAGGACGACGGCGAGGGCGACGACGGTGCGCCGACGAGGACTGCGGGTGGCTCGTGTCGTCATGAGATCAGTGTGTGGCGGGGGTCGGCAGACCGTCGGCGATGGCAGGGGGTGTCGGTGTATCGACGATCGCCTTGTCGACGACCGAGGTCGTGCCGCCGCCGAGGCTGGCGGCCGGGTCGCCGACGAGCGGCTGGCCGCTGACGAGGGCATTGCCCACGGCCGCTTTGCTGAGGGCGTTGACGGCGCTGGCGCCGGTGAGACCGGCCGCCGTGCCGATGATCGCGTTGTCGCTCAGACGCAGATAGGTCGGCGCCTGGCCGGTGACCATGCCGAGGGCTTCCGCATTGGCGGCGAGGTACTGCGGCGAACTGAGGCCCGCGATGCTGTCCTGCAGCATCTGCTTCTGCCAGTCGAGGTCACGCTGCTGGTCGCTCAGCGTCGACAGCTCGTACGACGACTGGGTCGTCAGGATCGACAAGCCCATCTGAGCGCCTCCGATCAGCAGGGCGCCGGTCACCGCGATGATGCCGTAGACCAGACGCGGGCGGCGGCGCGGCTGCGGCTGCTCCAGCGCCTGCAGCCGACGCGCGGGTTCGCGACGCGGCGCGGACGGCAGGGCGGGCAGTCCCGCGAAGGGGTCGAGTGTGCTCTCTGCGGACATGCTCATGCCGCCTCCCGGATGCGTTCGGCCGCGCGAAGCCGCACGGGGGTGGCACGCGGGTTGCGCGCCTTTTCGTCGTCGGAGGCGAGCTCCGCTCCCTTCACGACCAGACGGAAGCGCGGGGCGTGCTCAGGCAGCTCGACGGGAAGTCCGGCGGGCGCGGTGGATGCCGTGGCATCCGCGAACACGCGCTTGACGAGCCGGTCCTCGAGCGACTGATAGCTCATGACCACGATGCGACCCCCGACGCGGAGGAGGTCGAGACCGGCCGGCAGGGCGCGCTCGAGCACCGACAGCTCGGCGTTCACCTCGATGCGAAGCGCCTGGAAGACCCGCTTGGCGGGATGCCCGCGCCCCTCGCGCTGCACCGCCACCGGCGTCGCGGCGACGAGCACGTCGACGAGCTGGCCGGAGCGTTCGATGGGAGCGACGCCGCGCGCCGCGATGATCGCGCGCGCGTAGCGGCCCGCGAGCTTCTCCTCGCCGTAACGCTCGAAGATGCGCCGGAGATCGCCCTCGCCGTAGGTCGCGACGATGTCGGCGGCGGTCGTCCCGGAGGTCTGGTCCATCCGCATGTCGAGGGGGGCGTCCTGGGAGTACGCGAACCCGCGGTCGGCCTCGTCGAGCTGCAGCGAGGAGACGCCGAGGTCGAAGAGGATGCCGTCGACGCGGTCGACGCCGGCTCCGCGCACCGCCGCGGCGATCCCGTCGTACACCGTGTGCACGAGCGTCACACGGTCGCCGAAGCGCGCGAGCCGCTCCCCCGCGATGCGCAGGGCGTCGGTGTCGCGGTCGAGGCCGATCAGTCGGACGTCGGGGAAGCGCTCCAGCAGGGCCTCGGAGTGACCGCCCATGCCCTCGGTCGCATCGACCAGCACGGCATCGGGCCGCTGCAGCGCCGGGGCGAGCAACTCGACGCAGCGCTCGAGCAGGACGGGGGTGTGGATCTCGGAGTAGCTCATGATTCTTCGGGTCGGTGGTCCGGAGTCGTGATCCCCATCCGCCTGACCTGACACCGGGGAAGTGCGTCAGGGCGTGCGGCTGGGAGTCACGGCCACGGCTCAGAAGAGGCCCGGGATCACCTCCTGCTCCATGTCCGAGTAGCTGTCCTCGTTGCTGTCGGCGTAGGCGTTCCACGCCTCCGCGTCCCAGATCTCCGCGTGGGCGCCCACACCGGTGACGATCAGTTCGCGGCCGAGGTTGGCGTAGGCGCGCAGGTGCGGCGGGATGGTGATGCGGCTCTGGCTGTCGGGCTTCTCGTCGCTCGCGCCCGAGAGGAACATGCGCTGGAAGTCACGCGACTGCTTGTTCGTCAGCGGCGCCTCGCGGATCTTCTCGTAGACCCGCTCGAACTCCTTCGTGCTGAACACGTAGAGGCAGCGCTCCTGACCGCGGGTGACCACGACGCCGTCGCCCAGGTCGGTGCGGAACTTGGCCGGCAGGATGACGCGGCCCTTCTCGTCCAGCTTGGGGGTGTAGGTGCCCAACAGCATCGACCACTCCCCCCTTCCTCCGGCCCGATCCAGGTGCGCACCACTTTACTCCACTTTCCTCCACCTGACTATGGTTTCGTGGGCGCAGCGCTCCCCCGGCGCTCCCCGGCGTCCTCTGACGGCGGGCCGCGTCGCGCAGCGGGCCGCGAAAACAAGAAAGCACCGGCCCGATGGGCCGGTGCTTTCTCTTCGTCGCCGAAGCGACGTCAGCTGGGGGTCAGGCGCCGTCTTGGCGGCGGTCCCAACGATCGTTCATGCGATCCATGAAGGAGGACGAGGATGCTGCGCCGGACGTCTTGCGCTGGCCCTTGGGCTCTCCCGCCGGACGCACCGCGGCGACGCCCTTGGCCGGGGTCGCCGCGAGGACCACGCCGGCGACCATCACGAGGAAGGCGACGACGCCGATGGCGATGATCCCGGACGAGACGCCGGCGATCAGCCCCCCGAGACCGACGAGCACCAGGACGGTGCCGTAGACGATGTTGCGATAGCTGAGGGAACGGCCGTCTCGAGACGCGCTGACCACATCTGCGTCCTTGTTCATGAGATGGCGCTCCATCTCATCGAGCAGACGCTGCTCCTGCTCTGACAGCGGCATGCTGCCCCCTCCTCGCCGTTTCGGACCGGCATCGTGTGCGGTCGATTGTACGCGTGCAGTCGAGAACTAGGCTAGGCCCGTGGACGCTTCCCTCGACCCGATAGAGCCGGTTTCTCAGCGACTGGGAAGGTTCGTCGAGGCGCAGCGGTCGTCATGGGCCGATGCGGGCCGTGAGACGCAGCTGTTCCTGGACGCCGCGGCCCGCACTCTGGAGGGCGGCAAGCGGCTGCGCGCGCGCTTCTGCGTGACGGGATGGCAGGCCGTCGCCGAGGCGAGGGGTCCCGTCGCCGCCGCTCCCGACAGCGTCCTCGACGCCGCCGCCGCCCTGGAGATCTTCCATGCGGCCGCGCTCGTCCACGACGACATCATCGACAACTCCGACACGCGCCGCGGCCAGCCGGCGGCGCATCGCGGACTGGAAGCCGCCCATGCCCGCGCGGGCTGGGCGGGCGACGCCGCGGCCTTCGGCCGCTCGGCCGCCGTCCTGCTCGGAGACCTCCTCGTGGCATGGAGCGACGACCTGCTCGAGCAGGGGCTGCGGGCGGCCGAACACGCGGCATTCGCTCGCGAGGTCTACGCCCTGATGCGTCGCGAGGTCACCGTCGGGCAGTTCCTCGACATCGCGGAGGAGGCCGCCTTCACGACCGCACCCGATGCGGAGCACGCCGAGCGGGCGCTGCGGGTCGCCTCGCTCAAGTCGGCCCGCTACAGCATCCAGCATCCGCTTCTGCTCGGGGCTGCGCTCGCCGGCGGCGACGCGGCGCAGACGGCGGCGCTCGCGGCCTTCGGTCACCCGCTCGGTCTCGCCTTCCAACTGCGCGACGACGTGCTGGGCGTGTTCGGCGACAGCGCCGTCACGGGCAAGCCGTCGGGCGACGACCTGCGCGAGGGCAAGCGCACGCTGCTGATCGCCTACGCCCGCGAACGGCTCGACCGCCCGACGAAGCGACTCGTCGACGAGCTCATCGGCGATCCGGGGCTCGACGCCGCGCAGATCGCATCGTTGCAGCAGACGATCATCGACACCGGCGCCCTCGACCGCGTCGAGACGGCGATCTCGCACTACGCGGCCGAAGCCGACCGTGCACTGCGCGGCGCCCCCCTGTCGACGCCGGCGGTCGGAGCGCTCCGCGATCTCGCCCAGGCGGCGATCGCCCGATCCTCGTGACGCGGGTCGCCCGGCGCACCGGGCGGCGACGGCGGCGTCAGGCGAGCGTCTGAGCGACCCGACGCACCTCGCTCTTGCGCCCCTGACGAAGCGCGGAGATGGGAGCCTGTCCGATCGACTCCTCCTCGGCGAGCAGCCAGTCGATCACCTCGTCGTCGCTGAACCCCGCATCCTGCAGCACGATGATCGTGCCGCGGAGGGCGGAGAGGGGTCGGCCCTCGGCGATGAAGATCTCCGGCACCGCGAACGCACCGCCGCGGCGAGAGCCGACGAGGTGCTTCTCGTCGAGGAGGCGGCGGACACGACCGAGCGGTTCGCCGAGGACCTCGACGAGTTCGGGGAGGGTGAGCCAGCCGGTGGACGCGGGGACGATGTCGTCGGTCACCCCTCCACTATCGCATCCTCCGCGCCGGACGTCGGCTCCCTGTCCGAATCACATTGGTCACAAACGTCACAGCAGTCACTCCTTATACCACCAGTTGACACGACTTGACTTCCATGACACGGTGACGTGGGTGAGAACACACGTGCACACCGCTTCCGCCGGCATCCTCGGCACGCTCGGCACCCTCGCGCTCGCACTGAGCACGACGCCCGCGGCCGCGGCCGAGAACCGCGCCGCCGCCGAGCGCCATCCCGTCGTCGACCTCCGCGCGCGCACCGCCGCGCCGTCACCCGACACCTACACCGTGCAGGACGGCGACACCCTCTGGGACATCGCCCGCACGCACGGCGTCGATCTCGGGAGCCTGCGCGCGGCGAACGGGCTGCAGGACTCCTCGCTGATCCACGCGGGACTCGTGCTGGTGCTGCCCTCCGAGGGCGCCGCGTCCGCCACCGCGGCCCCCGCAGCCCCCGCCGCGCCCGCGCCCGCGCCCGCCGCGGCGTACGAGGTCGGCGCCGGCGACACCCTCTGGGCGATCGCCGAGGCGCACGGACTCACGCTCGACGCCCTCCTCGGCGCCAACGGCCTCACGCGCGACGCCATCATCTACCCGGGCCAGGTGCTCTCGCTGCCGCCGGCGGCGCCGCTGGTCGCGACGCTCGCCGCCGTCGAGGCGCCCGCACCGGCCACGTCGGCGGTCACGGGCCTCGATGCCGAGCAGACCGAAAACGCCCGCATCATCATCGAGGTAGGCCGATCGCTCGGTGTGCCCGACCGCGGCATCGCGATCGCGCTGGCCACCGCGATGGTCGAGTCCTGGATCCGCAATCTCGACTGGGGCGACCGCGACTCGCTCGGCCTGTTCCAGCAGCGTCCGAGCACGGGCTGGGGCACTCCCGACGAGGTGCGTGACCCGCACCGTTCCGCCGAGGCGTTCTTCACCGGGGTCTCCGGCCCCGACGGCATGCTGACGCGCGGGCTCCTCGACGTCCCGGGATGGGAGTCGATGGACTTCGGCGCGGCCGCCCAGGCCGTGCAGGTGTCGGCGTACCCCGAGCGCTACGGCCCGTGGGAGCAGGACGCCTACGCCTGGCTGGCCGCGCTCGGCTGACCCCGACGGCGTGCGCCGCACCCCCGTGATCGCTGCGCACATGCCGTGAGGGGTGAGGCGCTCCCGGGACACGGCGCTCCGGCTCCCTAGAATCACAGAGTGAGCACGAGTCAGCAGACCGACCCGCTGATCGGCCGTCTCGTCGACGGCCGATACCGCGTGCGTGCTCGCATCGCCCGCGGAGGGATGGCCACGGTCTACGTGGCGACGGACCTGCGACTGGAGCGCCGCGTCGCCCTGAAGGTGATGCACAGCCACCTCTCCGACGACACGGTCTTCCAGAGCCGCTTCATCCAGGAGGCACGCGCCGCGGCCCGCCTCGCCGACCCGCACGTGGTCAACGTGTTCGACCAGGGCCAGGACGGCGAGATGGCCTATCTCGTCATGGAGTACCTGCCCGGCATCACGATGCGCGAGCTGCTGCGCGAGCAGAAGCGACTCAGCATCCCGCAGACGATCACGATCATGGATGCCGTGCTGTCGGGCCTGGCCGCCGCGCACCGCGCGGGCATCGTCCACCGCGACGTCAAACCCGAGAACGTGCTCCTCGCCGAGGACGGCCGCATCAAGATCGGCGACTTCGGGCTCGCCCGCGCCACCAGCGCGAACACCGCGACGGGGCAGATGCTGCTCGGGACGATCGCGTACCTCGCGCCGGAGCTCGTCACGCGCGGCACCGCCGACGCCCGCAGCGACATCTACGCCCTCGGCATCATGCTCTACGAGATGCTCGTCGGCGAGCAGCCGTACAAGGGCGAGCAGCCGATGCAGATCGCCTACCAGCACGCCACCGACTCGGTGCCGCGTCCGAGCGCACGCAACCCCGGCATCCCGGAGCAGTTCGACGAGCTGGTGATGTGGGCGACGGAGCGCAACCCCGACGAGCGCCCGGTCGATGCGCGCGCGATGCTCGACCGCCTGCGCGAGATCGAGAAGGAGCTCGGCGTGTTCCCGCACGTCGTGCGGGCGCCGAGCCCGGGCATCGTCGCGGTCGACGACGGCGTGGACTCCGGCGAGCTGACGAAGGTCATGCCCGGCACGTTCACGGCCCCGACCGTGACGGAGCAGGTCGACAACGCCACCCGGCTGCGCGTGCGGTCGCGGCGGCGCGCACGGGCGGGCGGCTGGCTGGTGGTGCTCGTGCTGCTGCTCGCGGCGGTCGCGGGCGGTGCCGGCTGGTGGTTCGGATCCGGGCCGGGCTCGCTCGTCGGCGTTCCCGACGTGTCGGGGTCCTCGCTCGACGAGGCGACCTCGCAACTGGCCGAGCTCGGACTCAGCGCGGTGCCCGCGCAGGACTACAGCCGCGACGTGCCGATCGACGCCGTCATCCGCACCGACCCCGGCGCCGGGACGCGCGTCGACAAGAACAGCGCGGTGACCGTCGTGGTCTCGCTGGGCCCGGCATCCCACGAGATCCCCGCCCTGGCCGGGCAGAGCCTCGACGCGGCGACGTCGTCGCTGTCGGAGATCTACATCTCCCCGTCCGGCGACCCGGCGCAGGTGTTCACGGATGCCGCGCGCGACACCGTGGTCAGCGCCTCGATCACCCCGCCCGGCGGCGGCGAGGCCGTGGACTGCTCGCAGGGATGCACGGCGCTGGAGGGATCGACGGCATCGTTCGAGATCTCGCTCGGCCCGGTGCCCGACGTCGCCGGCCAGAGCGTCGACAAGGCCACCGCCGCGCTCGAAGCCGTTCAGCTCGGCGTGACCACGACGCAGGCCTACGACGACGACGTCGCCGAAGGTCGTGTCATCCGCATCGCGGACCGCGACGGCGGCGGGCTCTTCCGCCCCGGCGACACCGTGACCCTCATCGTCTCGAAGGGACCGCAGCCGATCGAGGTGCCCGACGTGACGGGTCAGACGGTGGCCCAGGCGATGGAGCAGCTCCGTGCAGCCGGATTCGAGCCGGGCACGGCCCTGCCCGAGATCGTCTGGGGCATCTTCACGGTGTCCAGCACCAGCCCCGCCGGCGGCACCATGCAGCTGCCCGGCACCAAGATCACCGTCCGCTCGACGGGTTGACGCACGCGCGGCGGCGCACCGGCGCGCTCAGGCGCTCACCCCGCGTCTGGGCACGGCAGCCGTGCCCAGACGCGATCGGTCAGCGCTTCTCGAGCTCCTCGGCGACGAGGAAGGCGAGCTCGAGGCTCTGCATGTGGTTCAGACGCGGGTCGCACAGGCTCTCGTAACGCGTCGCGAGGGTGGCCTCGTCGATGTGCTCCGATCCGCCGAGGCATTCGGTGACGTCGTCGCCGGTGAGCTCGACGTGGATGCCGCCCGGGAACGTGCCGACCGCGCGGTGCGCCTCGAAGAACCCGCGCACCTCGTCGACGACGTCGTCGAAGCGACGCGTCTTGTAGCCGGTGGGCGTGGTGATGCCGTTGCCGTGCATCGGGTCGGTGACCCACAGCGGGGTGGCGCCGGAATCGCGGACGGCTTCGAGCAGCGGCGGCAGCGCGTCGCGGATCTTGCCGGCGCCCATGCGCGTGATGAAGGTCAGCCGGCCCGGCTCGCGCTCGGGATCGAGCTTGTCGATCAGCTCGAGCGCCGTCTCCCGCGAGGTCGACGGGCCGAGCTTCACGCCGATGGGGTTGCGGATCTTGGAGAAGTAGTCGACGTGGGCGCCGTCGAGCTCCCGCGTGCGCTCCCCGATCCACAGGAAGTGGGCCGAGGTGTTGTACGGCGTGCCCGTGCGGGAGTCGATGCGCGTCATGGGACGCTCGTAGTCCATCAGCAGGCCCTCGTGACCCGTGTAGAACTCGACGCGGCGCAGCTCGTCGAAGTCGGCGCCCGCCGCCTCCATGAACTTGATGGCGCGGTCGATCTCCGTGGCGAGACGCTCGTACTGCTGGTTGGCGGGGTTCTGGGCGAACCCCTTGTTCCAGCTGTGGACCTCGCGGAGGTCGGCGAAGCCGCCCTGCGTGAAGGCGCGGATGAGGTTGATGGTGGACGCCGCCGTGTGGTACCCCTTCAGCAGTCGCTGGGGGTCGGCGGTGCGCGAGGCCTCGGTGAAGTCGAAGCCGTTGACGATGTCGCCGCGGTACGCGGGCAGGGTGACGTCGCCGCGGGTCTCGGTGTCGCTGGAGCGCGGCTTGGCGAACTGGCCGGCCATCCGCCCCATCTTCACGACGGGCATCGACGCACCGTAGGTCAGCACGACGGCCATCTGCAGCACGGTCTTGATGCGATTGCGGATCTGCTCCGCCGTCGCGCCGGCGAACGTCTCGGCGCAGTCCCCACCCTGGAGCAGGAATGCACGCCCGGAGGCGGCGCGGGCCAGGCGATCGCGCAGGTTGTCGACCTCGCCGGCGAAGACGAGAGGAGGCAGCGTCGCGAGCTCGGCGGAGACGGCCGCGACGGCGTCGAGGTCGGTCCAGGAGGGCTGCTGTTTGATCGGGAGCGTGCGCCAGTGATCGAGATCGGCGTGCAGGGTGGGCATCCGCTCAGTCTAGCGGCGCGCCAGGATGCCGCGGCCCCGCGCGCCGCCACCCTTTCGCGAGCCGCCATCCTTCGGCCGAGCCGCCATCGCGCGGCCCGCCCGAAGCATGGCGGCTCGGCCGCGGCATGGCGGCTCGCGCAGATCAGGCGCGGGCCGCGCGCTCCTTCACCGTCGACGCGTACACGTCGTCGTACTGCTGTTCGCCGAGCCGTTGGAGGGCCACCATGATCTCGTCGGTCACCGACCTCAGCACGTAGCGATCGGACTCCATGCCGTGGAACCGCGAGAAGTCCAGCGGCTCGCCGATCACCATGCCGACGCGACCGACGCGCGGAATGGAACGACCGATGGGCATGACGGCATCCGTGTCGACCATGACGACGGGGATGACGGGCACACGGGCCTCCAGCGCCATGCGCGCGAGACCGGTGCGACCCCGGTAGAGCTTGCCGTCGGGGCTGCGCGTGCCCTCGGGGTAGATCCCGAGCAGGTCGCCGCGGCCGAGCACCTGCAGGCCCGTGTTCAGCGAGGCCTCCGACGCCTTGCCGCCCGTGCGATCGACCGGGATCTGGCCCGTGGCCTTCATGAACATCCGGGTGGCCCAGCCCTTCAGCCCGGTCCCGGTGAAGTAGTCGCTCTTCGCGAGGAAGCTCATGGGCCGGTCGATCATGAGCGGGAGGAAGATCGAGTCGCTCACCGACAGGTGGTTGCTCGCGAGGATCGCGGCGCCGGAGGACGGCACGTGGGAGCGGCCCACGATCCACGGGCGGAAGATCGCCTTCACGATCGGCCCGATCACGATGTACTTCATGACCCAGTAGAACATCAGGCTCCTCCCCCGCTCATCGGCGTGGGCGTCTCATCGGCTCCGCAGGCCCGCGAGGTCGGCGACGCCCACGAGCCCGGCGTCGTTGCCGAGCGTGGCCACGGTGAAGCGAGCGGTCGGCCGATCACCGAAGCCGGGAAGCGACGTCTCGTAGGCGATCCGCGTCGGCTCCAGCAGCACCTCGCCCAGATCCGCCACCCCACCGCCGATGACATAGAGGTCGGGGTCGAGCACCGCCTGGAAGGCGCCGCAGGCCTCGCCGAGCGCCGTGGCGACACGGCGCACGGCCTCGACCGCCCCGGCATCCTCTTCGCTGAGCAGGAGCGCGAGATCGGCCGCGGGGACGATCCCGTCCGCGCCGCGATGCGCGGCCAGCCGGGCGCCGATTCCGCCGCCGTCGGCGATGTCGCCCAGCTCCCGCTGGAGCGCACGGCCGGACGCGTACTGCTCGAGGCAGCCGTTCTGTCCGCACCCGCAGGGGCGCCCGCCGCGCACGAAGCGCAGGTGGCCGAGCTCCGCGGCGCTGCCGTTCGCGCCGATGAGCAGTCGCCCGTCGTTGATCACGGCACCGCCGACGCCCGTGCCGAGGGTGACCATGACCATGTCGGTCGATCCCCGGCCCGCCCCGAAGCGGTACTCGCCCCAGCCGGCGGCGTTCGCGTCGTTCTCCAGGGTGACCGGACGGCCGATCCGCGCCTCGAACTCGGCGCGCAGCGGTTCGTTGTGCCAGTCGATGTTCGGCGAGTGCAGCATGACCGACCGCGTGCGGTCGATGTAGCCCGCGGCGGCGACGCCCACCGCGCCGACGTCGTGCCGTGACGCGAGGTCGTGGACCATCGCCGCGACCGCCTCGGCGAGGGCGCCGGTGTCGACGGGCGTCGCGACGCGCGTGCGCTCGATGATCGCACCGGTGTCGTCGACGACACCTCCGGCGATCTTCGTCCCGCCGATGTCGATGCCGACGTTGAGCACGGCGCTCCCTTCCGGCCGGCCCGGGCGGCACGGCATCCGAGAGTCTAGTGTGGACAGGACAGACCTACGGTCCGGGCAGACCGTGCTTTTGGGACGGACCCTGTCCACTGTGGGACTGAGTGTCACCAGCAGTTAGACTCGATTCCAGCCGTCGATCGCCGACGCCACCCGGTACCGAAGGAGTTGCCGCCCATGAGCGCCGTACAGTTCGAAGTCCCCGCGGTCGTGCCCGCAGACCCGCAGGCCAATGTCGCCGACCTGCTCGTCGAGCGGGTGAAGGCCACGCCGTCCCTCGCGCTCTTCGCCGTCCCCGACGGTGACGGATGGCGCGACATCACCGCCGCCGCGTTCGAGCGTGAGGTGATCGCGCTGGCGAAGGGCTTCGCCGCGGCCGGCATCGCCCCCGGCGACAAGGTGGGTTTCGTCGCCCGCACCACCTACGAGTGGACGCTCGTCGATTTCGCCCTCTTCTTCACGGGCGCCGTCATGGTGCCCATCTACGAGACCAGCTCGGCGGCGCAGATCAGCTGGATCCTCTCCGACTCCGGCGCGATCGCCGTGATCGCCGAATCCGCCGAGCACGCCGCCCGCATCGCCGAGATCCGGTCGGAGGTGCCCCTGGTGCGCGACGTCTGGACCATGGCCGACGGCGACCTCGACACGCTGCGCGCCGACGGGACGGGCATCGAGGATGCCGAGATCGAGCGCCGCCGGAGCATCGCGGTGGGCTCGGACATCGCCACGCTCATCTACACCTCCGGGTCGACGGGACGGCCGAAGGGATGCGTGCTCACGCACAGCAACTTCGTGGAGCTGTCCCGCAACGCGGCGAAGGCCCTCGCCGAGGTCATGAACACGCCGGGCGGCGCATCGACGCTGCTGTTCATCACGACCGCACACGTCTTCGCGCGGTTCATCTCGATCCTCGACGTCCACGCGGGCGTGAAGACCGGTCACCAGCCCGACACGAAGCAGCTGCTGCCCGCGCTGGGCTCGTTCAAGCCGACGTTCCTGCTGGCCGTCCCCCGGGTGTTCGAGAAGGTCTACAACTCCGCCGAGCAGAAGGCCGAGGCCGGCGGCAAGGGCAAGATCTTCCGCGCCGCGGCCCACACCGCGATCGAGCACTCCCGCCTGCTGCAGGACGGCAAGAAGATCCCGCTCGGCACCAAGATCAAGTTCGCCCTGTTCGACAGACTCGTCTACTCGAAGCTCCGCGAGGCGATGGGAGGCCGCGTCACCTACGCCGTGTCCGGCTCCGCGCCGCTCGGCCCGCGTCTCGGCCACTTCTTCCACAGTCTCGGGGTGACGATCCTCGAAGGCTACGGCCTCACCGAGACCACCGCGCCGGCGACCGTGAACCTCGCCACGAAGTCGAAGATCGGCACCGTGGGTCCGGTGCTCCCCGGCGTGGGCGTGCGTCTCGCCGACGACGGCGAGATCGAGGTCCGCGGCATCAACGTGTTCAAGGAGTACTGGCGCAACGACGAGGCGACGGCCGCCGCCTTCGACGACGGGTGGTTCAAGACCGGCGACATCGGCTCGTTCGACAGCGAGGGCTTCCTCACGATCACGGGGAGGAAGAAGGAGATCATCGTCACCGCGGGCGGCAAGAACGTCGCCCCCGCCGCACTCGAGGACCCGATCCGCGCCAACCCGATCATCGGGCAGGTCGTGGTGGTCGGCGACCAGAAGCCCTTCATCTCGGCGCTCGTCACGCTCGACCCCGAGATGCTGCCGACGTGGCTGGCCAACAACGGGCTGCCCGCCGACATGTCGCTCGCGGAGGCGGCGCAGAACCCGAACGTGCGCGAGGAGGTGCAGCGGGCCGTCGACATCGCGAACAAGAACGTGTCGCGCGCCGAGTCGATCCGCAAGTTCACGATCCTCGGCTCGGAGTGGACCGAGGCCAGCGGTCACCTGACTCCGAAGATGAGCATCAAGCGGAACGTCATCCTCAGCGACTTCGCCGATGCCGTCGACGACATCTACACCGTGCCGGTCACCACGACGAACGTCTCGCTCGGCTGAGCGTCGCGTCCGCAAGGAAGGGGGCCGGTCGCGCACGACCGGCCCCCTTCCTCGTCAGAACCAGTTCGACTCGCGGATCCGGCGCATCGCGATCTTGCGCTCTTCGGGACTCAGACGCGAGATGTAGAGCATCCCGTCGAGGTGATCGGTCTCGTGCTGCAGCGCCTGGGCCATCAGCCCCTCCCCCTCGAGGACGAGCTCGGCACCGTCGAGGTCCATGCCCACGACGCGGGCCCAGGGGTAGCGCAGTGTGTCGTGCCACAGATCGGGCACCGACAGGCAGCCCTCGCCGACGAGCTGCGGCTCGCCGTCGACGTCGGTGAGCACCGGATTGAGCACGTATCCGATGTCGCCGTCGATGTTATAGCTGAACGCGCGCAGCCCCACGCCGATCTGCGGCGCCGCCACACCGGCCCGCCCCGGCAGCTCCACGGTGTCGAGCAGATCCTGCACGAGGCCGCGGATGCCGTCGTCGACGACCTCGATGGGCACGCTGGGTGCGCGCAGCACCGGGTCGCCGAACAGGCGGATCGGCCGGACGGCCATCAGGCGGCGGCCCGCTGACGCAGGCTCTCGACGACGATCGCGGCGAGCTCGCGCGCGGCCGCCCGCGTCTCGGGCTGCAGGTCGCGGAAGACGATGGCGCTGCCCGACGCGATGTGCGGGTCGTACGGCATCCGCACGACGCGCCCCACGCGGGTGGCGAAGTGCGCCTCGAGCTCGTCGGCGCGCACGAGCGGCGCCCCCGGGCGGGCCGTATTGAGCACGACGACCGCTCCGCGGACGAGATCGGCGAAGCCGTTGCTCTCCAGCCACGTGAGGGTCTCCGACGCGAGCCGCGCCTCGTCGACGCTCAATCCGGCGACCACGATGATCTGGTCGGCGCGGTCGAGCGTCGCGCCCATGACCGCGTGGACGATGCCGGTGCCGGTGTCGGTGAGCACGAGCGAGTAGAAGTGCGCGGCGACGTCGGCGACCGCGTTGTAGTCGGAGTCGTTGAACGCCTCCGACACGTGCGGGTCGGTGTCCGACGCGATGACGTCGAGCCGGGTGTGGTCGCGGGCGACGATCTCCGAGATGTCGTTGAACCCGCGCACGTCGGCGTGGGCGCGGACGAGGTCGCGCACGGTCTTGCCGCTCGAGCGGCCGATGCGCTCGGCGAGCGTGCCGCGGTCGGGGTTGGCGTCGACGGCGATGACGCGATCCTCCCGCGCATCCGCGAGCGCCATCCCGAGCAGCGTCGTGACGGTCGTCTTCCCGACGCCGCCCTTGCGCGAGAGCACCGGCACGAACTTGGCTCCGCCGTGCAGCGGAGCCGCGATCCGGCGATCGAGATCCTTGCGCGCCCGGGCGCGCTTGCCGTCACCGAGGTTGATGCGCCGCCCCGACAGCGTGTACACCAGGTGCTGCCAGGTGCCCTCCGGCTCGGGCCGCGTCGCGCGGGCGGGGTCGAGCAGACGGTCGGCCGTCAGCAGGTCCGAGCTCTCGCGGCCCGCCTCGAAGTCGCCCAGCCGGCGCGACTGCAGCGTCACCTCGGACGTGCGCGGACGCACGCGTTCGTGATGCGCGAGATCGGTGGATGCCGCGACCGCGACCGTGACGGCGGCGATCTCGTCGGCGTCCTCGACCGTCGGAGCCTCGGCCGGCCCCTCGGCCGTCGTCGACGGGTGCTCCTCGTCGTCGTCGTCCTCGTCGTCGTCCACGACGGCCTCGTGGATTTCGTCGTCGGCGACGAGGTCGGAAGCCTCGACGCTCGCCGGCGCCGCGGCGGCGGCGTGGGTCAGGTCGTCGTCCAGCACGACGTCGTCGTCGTCGAGGTAGTCGTCCTCGTCGGCCGCGACGGGCAGGGCGACATCCACCTGAGCGGTCGCACCGTCGACGATGCCGATGCCCGTCGTGTCGATGCCGGCAGACGTCTCCAGCACGCCGTTGTCGACGTCCTCGGTCGCGTTCTCGTTGCGGTCAGGCACGGATGCACACTCCAGATTCAGGCCGTCACCGCGGCGGGCGTCGGCCGGTTCGGGGTCCTCGTGAGGACCGCACGATCGCGGCGTCGCCGCCCGATCGACGGGTCGATCCCCGACCCCCATGGCTCGCGGGACGTCACGCGCCCCCGACCCAGGCTACTCGGCGGGTCGGACGACGAGCAAAAGGTCGCCCGCCTCGACGGGAGCCGGCGACGCGATCGCCAACCGCTCCACGACGCCGTCGACCGGCGCTGTGATCGCCGCCTCCATCTTCATCGCCTCGATCGAGGCGACCGGCTGCCCGGCCGTCACCCGCTCTCCGATCCCGGCCACGAGGGTCACGACCCCCGAGAACGGCGCGGCGACCTGGCCCGGAATCGACGTGTCGGCCTTCTCTGCCTGACGCGTCTGGACCGCGATCGCGCGGTCGCGCACGAACACGGGACGCAACTGGCCGTTGAGGGTCGTCATGACGGTCCGCATGCCCTTGTCGTCGACCTCGCCGATCGCCTCGAGCCCGACGTAGAGCTGCACCCCGCGCTCGATCTGCACGACGTGCTCGGTGCCCGGCGTGAGGCCGTAGAGGTAGTCGGCGGTGTCGAGGACGCTGAGGTCACCGTAGGTCTCGCGCACCTCGCGGAACGCGGCCGTCGGCGCCGGGAAGAGCAGGCCGTTGAGGGTGGCGCGTCGCGTCGCCGAGTCGGCATCCAGCGCGGCGGCCTCCTCCGGCGAGATCTCCGTGACCCCCGTGCGCACCTCGCGGCCGCGCAGCACCTTGGTGCGGAAGGGCTCGGGCCAGCCTCCGGGCAGATCGCCGAGCTCGCCGGCCATGAAGGCCACGACGGAGTCGGGCACGTCGTACTTCTCCGGGTTCTGCTCGAAGTCGGCGGGGTCGGCGCGGACGGCGGCGAGGTGGAGGGCCAGGTCGCCGACGACCTTCGACGACGGCGTGACCTTCGGGACGCGGCCGAGGATGGCGTCGGCGGCGGCGTACATGTCCTCGATCAGCTCGAAGTCGTCCGACAGGCCCAGCGCGATCGCCTGCTGCCGGAGGTTGGACAGCTGCCCGCCGGGGATCTCGTGGCGGTACACCCGCCCGGTGGGTCCGGGAAGGCCCGACTCGAAGGGACGGTAGAGATGGCGGACGGCTTCCCAGTACGGCTCCAGGTCGGAGACCGCGTCGAGGTCGAGCCCGGTGTCGCGCTCCGTGTGGGCCAGGGCGGCCACGAGGGCCGACAGCGACGGCTGACTCGTCGTGCCCGCCATCGGGGCGGCCGCGGCATCCACCGCGTCGGCACCGGCGGCGCCGGCGGCCAGCAGCGTCGCCAGCTGTCCGCCCGCCGTGTCGTGCGTGTGGACGTGGACCGGGAGGTCGAAGCGCTCGCGGAGGGTGCGCACGAGGCGCGCGGCCGCCCCCGGGCGCAGGAGCCCGGCCATGTCTTTGATGGCGAGCACGTGCGCCCCGGCATCCACGATCTGCTCCGCGAGGCGCAGGTAGTAGTCGAGGGTGTAGAGGTCTTCCGACGGCGAGAGCAGGTCGCCGGTGTAGCAGAGCGCGACCTCCGCGACGGCGGTGCCCGTCTCGAGCACGGCATCGACGGCGGGACGCATCTGGGAGACGTCGTTGAGCGCGTCGAAGATGCGGAAGATGTCGACGCCGGATGCCGCGGCCTCCCGGACGAAGGCGTCGGTGACCCGGGTGGGGTACGGCGTGTAGCCCACGGTGTTGCGTCCGCGCAGCAGCATCTGGATCGCGACGTTCGGCAGCGCCTGTCGGAGCGCGTCGAGACGCTCCCAGGGGTCCTCCCCCAGGAAGCGCAGCGCGACGTCGTACGTGGCGCCTCCCCAGGCCTCGACCGACAGCAGCTGCGGGGTCAACCGGGCCACGTAGGGCGCGACCGTCACGAGGTCGCGCGTGCGGACGCGCGTGGCGAGCAGCGACTGGTGGGCGTCGCGGAACGTCGTCTCGGTCACCGCGAGGGCCGTCTGCTCGCGCAGGGCCCGGGCGAAGCCGGCGGGGCCGAGCTCGCGCAGGCGCTGGCGGGAGCCGGCGACCGGCGCGGCCGACAGGTCGATGCGCGGCAGCTTCGTCGCCGGCTCGACCGTCAGCGGGTTCTCGCCGTTCGGCCGGTTGACGGTCGTGTCGGCGAGCCAGGCGATGATCTTCGATCCGCGGTCCTTCGACTCCCGCCCCCGCAGCAGCTCGGGCCGCTCGTCGATGAACGCGGTACTGACATCGCCCGCCACGAACGCGGGGTCGTCGAGCACCGCCTGCAGGAACGGGATGTTGGTCGAGACCCCCCGGATGCGGAACTCGGCGAGAGCGCGCCGCGAGCGCACGACGGCCGCCGCGAAGTCACGTCCCCGGCACGTGAGCTTGGCGAGCATGGAGTCGAAGTGCGGGCTGACCTGCGAGCCGGCCGCGGTGGTGCCGCCGTCGAGGCGGATGCCGGCGCCTCCGGGCGAGCGGTATGTCGTGATCTTGCCGGTGTCGGGCCGGAAGCCCTGCGTCGGGTCCTCGGTCGTGATGCGGCACTGCAGGGCGGCTCCGCGCAGGCGGATGTCCTCCTGGTGCAGCCCGAGGTCGGCGAGGCTCTCCCCCGCGGCGATGCGCATCTGCGACTGCACGAGGTCGACGTCGGTCACCTCCTCCGTCACGGTGTGCTCGACCTGGATGCGGGGGTTCATCTCGATGAAGACGACCTCACCCGTCCGCGGGCCCGCCGTCTCGAGCAGGAACTCGACGGTGCCGGCGTTCTCGTACCCGATCGAGCGGGCGAACGCGACCGCGTGACGGTGCAGGCTCTCGCGGACGTCGTCGGCGAGGTTGGGCGCCGGGGCGATCTCGATCACCTTCTGGTGCCGGCGCTGCACGGAGCAGTCGCGCTCGAACAGGTGCACCGTCTCACCGGTCTTGTCGGCGAGGATCTGCACCTCGACGTGGCGGGGCCGCTGGACGGCCTGCTCCAGGAAGACCCGGGCGTCGCCGAACGCGCTGTCCGCCTCGCGCATCGCCTCGGCGATGGCCGGTGCGAGCTGCTCCTTCTTCTCCACGCGACGCATGCCGCGGCCGCCACCGCCGGCGACGGCCTTGACGAAGATGGGGAAGCCGATGCCGTCGGACTGGCTGACGAGCAGCTCGACGTCGTCGGATGCCGCGGTCGAGCGCAGCACGGGCACGCCCGCGGCGATCGCGTGCTCCTTCGCCGTGACCTTGTTTCCGGCCATCTCCAGCGCCCGCGACGGCGGCCCGATGAAGACGATGCCGTTCTCGGCCGCCTTCGCGGCGAGCTCGGGGTTCTCGGACAGGAATCCGTACCCCGGGTAGATCGCGTCGGCGCCGGACTCCTTGGCGACGCGGATGATCTCGTCCACGTCGAGGTAGGCCCGCACCGGCTGACCGGCGGCGCCGATCTGATACGCCTCGTCGGCCTTCAGACGGTGGAGGGAGTAGCGGTCCTCGTAGGGGTACACCGCGACGGTGCGCGCGCCGAGCTCGAACGCCGCGCGAAACGCCCGGATCGCGATCTCTCCGCGATTGGCCACCAGGATCTTGCGGAACATGCGCACCTCTTCTCCGAGCGGCCCTCGCGTGCCGAGAGACCCTGATTCCCCGACGGGCCCACTTTTCACGAGGGCCTGAGTGTCCTCACAGCCTAGGGGACGGTAACGTAGAGCCTCGTGCACGTACTCTCCGTCTCCTCGCTCAAGGGGGGTGTCGGCAAGACCACCGTGACTCTCGGCCTCGCCTCCGCGGCGTTCGCTCGGGGAGTGCGGACTCTCGTCGTCGACCTCGACCCGCAGTCTGACGTGTCGACGGGCATGGACATCCAGGTCGCGGGACGCCTCAACGTCGCCGACGTGCTCGCCAATCCGAAGGAGAAGGTGGTCCGTCAGGCCATCACCTCCAGCGGGTGGGCCAAGGTGCATCCGGGCACGATCGACGTGATGATCGGCAGCCCGTCCGCGATCAACTTCGACGGTCCGCACCCCAGCGTGCGCGACGTGTGGAAGCTCGAGGAGGCCCTCGCGACGATCGAGGCGGACTACGACCTCGTCCTCATCGACTGCGCCCCCTCGCTCAACGCCCTCACGCGCACTGCCTGGGCGGCATCCGACCGCGTCGTCGTGGTCACCGAGCCCGGCCTGTTCTCGGTCGCCGCCGCCGACCGCGCGCTGCGCGCGATCGAGGAGATCCGCCGCGGCCTCTCGCCGCGACTGCAGCCTCTGGGCATCGTGGTGAACCGGGTGCGCCCGCAGTCGATCGAGCACCAGTTCCGCATCAAGGAGCTCCGCGACATGTTCGGCCCGCTCGTGCTGTCGCCTCAGCTGCCGGAGCGCACCTCGCTGCAGCAGGCCCAGGGCGCCGCCAAGCCGCTGCACATCTGGCCCGGCGACTCCGCTCAGGAGCTCGCGGGCGACTTCGACGCGCTGCTGGACCGCGTCATGCGCACCGGCCGCATCACCGCCGGCGAACAGCGCGCCTGACCCTCACCCGCCCGGTCGTCGGGCGAGCGCCCCACCCGGTCGTCGAGCGAGCGCCCCACCGCTCGTCGAGCGAACGCCCACCCGGTCGTTGAGCGAGCGCCCACCCGGTCGTCGAGCGAGCGCCCACCCGGTCGTTGAGCGAGCGCCCACCCGGTCGTTGAGCGAGCGCCCCACCGGTCGTCGAGCGAGCGCCGCACCGGTCGTTGAGCGAGCGCCGCACCGGTCGTTGAGCGAGCGCCGCAGGCGCGAGTCGAAACGCAGCGAGTCGAAACGCAGCGAGTCGAACTCCCCCGCCTCGACGCGTCTCAGGCGGACTTGACCGCGCGGCGGGCGGCGAGCTCGTCGACGGGGTCGGGAGCCTGCGGGTCGAAGTCCAACAGCGTCGACTCCACCTCGTGCAGCACCTTGCCGACCGCGATGCCGAACACGCCCTGACCGCGGCTGACGAGGTCGATGACCTCGTCGTTGGAGGTGCAGAGGTACACCGACGCCCCGTCGCTCATCAGGGTGGTCCCGGCGAGGTCGCGGATGCCGGCGGCGCGCAGCTGATCGACGGCGGTGCGGATCTGCTGCAGCGAGATGCCGGTGTCGAGCAGGCGCTTGACGAGCTTCAGCACGAGGATGTCGCGGAAGCCGTACAGCCGCTGCGATCCCGAGCCGCTCGCACCGCGGACGGTCGGCTGCACGAGCTCGGTGCGTGCCCAGTAGTCGAGCTGACGGTAGGTGATGCCGGCGGCGCGGGCGGCGACGGCTCCGCGGTAGCCGACCTCGTCGTCCATCTGCGGCAGGCCGTCGGTGAACAGCAGGTCGGTGGCGAACCGGATGTCGCCCGGCGCATCGTCGTGCGCGGTCATGCTCGCCTCCCACCGATCTGTCTGTCGTTTCCTCCACGGTAGATCAGCACCGTGCCCGCGGCAACGACATCCGCTTCCACGGCCGCGGCGTGTCGCGCGCGCGTCACGGCACGATGCGGTCGAGGGCCGCGTGCACGAACGCCGTCCGCACTTCGTCGAGTCGTCGCAGCAGCTCCGGGGCGAGCTCGCCCGCCCGGGCGCGAGACGCGGCATCCATGCGCCGCAGCAGCGGGGTCAACGCACTCTCCACGAGCGCGACCTCCCGCTCGGCGGCCTGGCGGACGCCGCGGACGTGTCGGGGCTGGATGCCGTGGCCGTCGAGCGCCACGAGTGCGCGCAGCACGCCCAGGGCCTTCTCGTCGTAGCTCTCGGAAGCCGGGACCAGGCCGGCCCGCACGGCGTCGTTGAGCAGGGCTGCGGGCGCCGAGGCCGCCTGCAGCAGCTCGTCGCGGCGGTAGCGGCGCGGCGCGGTCACGATCGACGCCGGTGCGGGCGGCGCCACCGTCCCGCCCTGCTGCTGTTCGTCGAGGTACTCGCGGATGCGGGCCAGCGGCATGTAGTGGTCGCGCTGCAGCGTCAGCGCCGTGCGCAGCCGGTCGACGTCCAGCGGCGAGAACTTGCGGTAGCCCGACTCCGTCCGCAGGGGCGTGACGATCCCCTGGACCTCGAGGTAGCGGAGCTTGCTCGCGCTGAGGTCGGAGAACTCCGGGGTGAGGCGGGCGAGGACCTGACCGATGCTGAGGTAACCCGTGGACGACGCGCGTCCACGGGGCGATGCGGCCGGGCTCACCCGCTCGTCACCTGTGCACGGTCGACGGGCGACGCGAAGAAGTTCAGCCGGAACTTGCCGATGCGCACCTCGGACCCGTCGACGAGCACGGCGCGGTCGACGCGCTCCCCGTTGACGTAGCTGCCGTTGAGCGAACGCTGGTCGACCAGCTCGAAGACGCTGCCGGTGCGGGTGATCTCGGCGTGACGACGCGACACGGTCACGTCGTCGAAGAAGATGTCCGCCTCGGGGTGCCGGCCGACCGTCGTGACGTCGGCGTCGAGGAGGTACCGGGCGCCCGCGGTCGGACCCGACCGCACGAGCAGCAGTCCCGCACGAGCCGGGAGGGCCTCGATGGCCTCGCGCTCGACATCGGTCAGATCGGTGCCGAACGGGACGAAGGAGAGGTCGGAGTCATGGCCGAACGTCTGCGTCGAGTCGGCGGAACCACCGTCCCCGGCGTCGCGTCGGATGCCGCTGCCACCAGCGTCTCGCGCATTCTCTTCCACCATGGCCTCCTTCCCTTTCACCCTAACGGATCGGCTCGCGCTGCGAACCCCCGACCGCGAGTCGGTTTCGTCGATCGACCCGCATCCGGGGCGCCCCGTGTGTCGTCGTGTGACGGCGAGCGGGCGTCCGCGGGAGGACCGACCTAATCTGGCACGACCGCCTCCGCATTCCCGCGTCGGCGCCCGAAGAGAGGAACACCCCGTGTCCACGCCGCAGAACCGCCTCACGCCCGCCCCGGTGCGTCAGGACGCGATCTGCATGTGCGCGACGGGCGGAGCCTGCTCCTCGTTCGCCCCGGGCCACGCCGTGCACCTCATCCAGGCGCGCCTGGTCTCCGCGACGCCCACCGAGTGGGTCGACGCGATCGTCACGCACGCCGATGCGGACGGCACGGTCGTCGTCGCCTCGCTCGACGGCGACGTCATCGAGCTGTGGAACGGCGCCGGGGCCGCGGCGGAGCTCCCGACCGGCTCACCGGTCGCGTACCACCGCCGCTACCACGTGCTGAACGCGGGCGGGCGCCTCTTCAACGCCCTGCCCCTCTAGACCTCTGCGGAAGAGCGGGGTCGCTCAGGCGGCCGCCATCATGGCGTCCTTGACCGCCATGCAGGCATCCATGCACGCTCGGCAGGCCTCGGCGCACATCGCACACACGGGGCTCTGGTCCGCGTGCATCATGCACATGTCCATGCAGGTCTGACACATCGCGATGCAGGCGTCGAGCATCGCCATCATCGACGCCGGCGTCATCCCCGGCATCCGCAGCATCGCGCGCATCATCGTGTTGCACATGTCGGCGCAGGTCATGCAGGCCGGGGCGCAGTCCATCATGTGCCCGTCCATCATCTGCACCGAGCAGATCGTGCACGCCTGCTCGCACGCGGCGCAGGCGTCCATACACGCCTGCATCACGGCAGCATCCATCTCCGGCATGCCCGACATCGAGGTCATCTCCGCCGACATGGCATCCATCATCCTGGCGTCCATCACGCACCGTCCTCCCGGTCACGGCGAGCGGCGTGCCCGCCTGCCGCCATGCTAGGACGCGGGGCGCCCCGGCGACACCCGCGGATAGGCTCGGGAGGGTGATGTCACACAGAGTTCACACGTTCCGCCCGCTCGCCCTCGCGTTCTCCGCGCTGCTCGCGGGCCTGTTGTCGCTCGCCGTCGCCACGCCCGCCTGGGCGCACGACGAGCTCATCGGTTCCTCCCCCGCCGCGGGCGCCCAGGTGGACGCGATGCCGGACGAGCTCACGATGACCTTCAGCGGGGTGCTGCTGGACGAGCCGGGAGCGACCGAGGTCGTCGTGACGGATGCCGCGGGCTCCTCGCTCACCGACGGCGACCCCCGCCTCGACGGAACGCGACTGACGCAGCCGCTGTCCGGCACGGCCAGCGGCGCCGTCACCGTGATCTGGCGCGTCGTGTCCAGCGACGGCCATCCCGTCTCGGGCCAGTACAGCTTCACGGTCGGCACCGCCGGGGTGGGGTCGGAGACGGCACCGAGCACTCCCGCGGCCTCGCCCTCCACGGCGGTGTCGGCGGAGGCGGACGGGGGCGTTCCCGTGCTGGTCTGGATCGTCCTCGGCATCGCCGTGGCGGCGGCGCTCGGAGCACTCGTGGCGGTGCTCCTGCGGCGGTCCGCGCCCACCCCCGAGGACTAGGCTGGAACCATGCCTCATTTCAACGTCGTCGTCCTCGGTGCCGGCCCTGGTGGCTATGTCGCGGCGGTCCGCGCCGCTCAGCTCGGCCAGTCCGTCGCCATCATCGAAGAGAAGTACTGGGGCGGTGTCTGCCTCAACGTCGGCTGCATCCCCTCGAAGGCGCTCCTGAAGAACGCCGAGATCGCCCACACCCTGAAGCACAAGTCCGAGTTCTTCGGCATCTCGGGTGAGTTCACGCTCGACTTCGGCAAGGCGTGGGATCGCTCGCGCGTCGTGGCCGACGGCCGCGTCAAGGGCATCCACTACCTGATGAAGAAGAACAAGGTCACCGAGTTCGAGGGTCGCGGCTCCTTCACGGGCCCCAAGGCCATCACCGTGACGAAGTCGGACGGGTCGACCGAAGAGGTCACCTTCGACAACGTGATCATCGCGACCGGCTCCACCGTGCGCCTGCTGCCGGGCGTGACGCTGAGCGAGAACGTCGTGACGTACGAGGAGCAGATCCTCACCCGCGACCTGCCGAGATCGATCGTCATCGTCGGCGCCGGTGCCATCGGCATGGAGTTCGCCTACGTCCTCGCCAACTACGGCGTGAAGGTCACGATCATCGAGTTCCTCGACCGCGCCCTCCCGAACGAGGACGCGGACGTCTCGAAGGAGATCGCGAAGCAGTACAAGAACCTGGGCGTGGACATCCTCGTGTCCACCAAGGTCGAGTCGGTCGTCGACAGCGGCGACAAGGTCACGGTCACCTACACCGACAACAAGAGCGGTGCGCAGGGCTCGATCGAAGCCGACAAGGTGCTCATGTCGATCGGCTTCGCCCCCCGCGTGGAGGGCTTCGGCCTGGAGAACACGGGCGTGAAGCTCACCGACCGCGGTGCCATCGAGATCGACGACTTCATGCGCACCAACGTCGAGGGCATCTACGCGATCGGCGACGTCACCGCGAAGCTGCAGCTCGCCCACGTGGCGGAGGCGCAGGGCGTCGTGGCCGCGGAGACGATCGGCGGCGCGGAGACCATGGCGCTCGGCGACTACCGCATGATGCCGCGCGCGACCTTCTGCTCGCCGCAGGTGGCCTCGTTCGGCTACACCGAGGCGCAGTACAAGGAGACCGGCCGCGAGTACAAGGTCGCGACGTTCCCCTTCATGGCCAACGGCAAGGCCCACGGCCTGGGCGAGCCGGTCGGCTTCGTGAAGCTCATCGCGGATGCCGAGCACCTCGAGCTCGTCGGCGGCCACCTCATCGGCCCCGACGTGTCGGAGCTGCTGCCCGAGCTGACGCTGGCGCAGAAGTGGGACCTCACGGCCCTCGAGCTCGCGCGCAACGTGCACACCCACCCGACCCTGTCGGAGGCGCTCCAGGAGGCCTTCCACGGCCTCGCCGGTCACATGATCAACCTGTGAGCCCAGGAGTACGCTGACTCCTGCGACTGACGCCGCCCCATCCGAAGCCGGGGGCGGCGTCAGTGGTTTCCGGCATCCGTGCGCGTTCGTCCGTCCCGTGATGTCGCGATCGCGGCGCGATACCGCCCCCACGGGACGGACGAAGGCGCGTCAGAGACCCAGCGCGCGGGCGAGTTTCGAGTCGGATGCCGCGGGGCGGCCGCCCGCGGCGGTGACCGCGGCGACGGCGGCCGCGAGCAGGGCGGCGCGGGCGGCGGGTGCCGTCGGCGCCGCGGAGCCGAGCTCGAACTCCCATTCGCGCCACGTGCTCTCCACGCGCCGGCGCTCATCGGTGGCGATCACGTGGTCGTCGACGAACTCGGCGACGACGCCGCCGTCGGCGTCGCGCAGCAGATAGGCGTGGCGGTCGTTGCGGATCCGCGCGATGGGCGCGAGAGCCCCCGGGACGAGGTGTGCGACGGCGGATGCCACGGCATCCGGAACCGCGATGTCGTCGAGGCCCGCGCCGTCCAGCGGCCAGTGCGTCTCGATGCGGCCGCCGTCGGCCCCCTTCGGCCCCTTGATGTGCCAGCCGGCGTCGGGACCTCCCGTGCGGCGACGGACGGCGTAGCCGGCGCGACCGAGCGCGTAGCCCTCGACGTCGAGGTACCGGGCGTCGAGCTCGCGCCGATCCGGACCGTCGACGACGGCGACACCCGGCAGACCCGACAAGTCGGGCAGCGGGGTGTCGCCGTGGACGTCGAAGGTGAGCTCGATCTCGCGCGAGCGGGAGGGCTCCGTGCTCACTCGTCCCGGCCGTCGGGGTCGGGATCGATGTCGTCCTCGGCCTCGACGAAGTGGAAGTCGGCCGACGTCGGGCCGTCGCCCTCGCCCGTGTTCTCCGCGGCCCCGGCGCGCTCGTAGACGATCTGGGTCTCGCTGTAGGGCATGATCAGGCGGTCCTGGCTCTCGTCGTCCAGGGGAAGGACCTGCCCGTCGAGCGGGCCTCCGTGCAGTCGTGCGATCGCCATGGTGTACCTCCGACGATGAAGCGGAATGTGGACTCCCAGCCTATCGCCGGGGGCTCAGTGCGTCGGGAAGCCGAGGCTGATCTGGCTCTCGCTCGGGTCGGGCCAGCGCGTGGTGACGACCTTGCGACGCGTGTAGAAGTTGAACGCCTCCGGCCCGTACATGTGCGTGTCGCCGAAGAGCGAATCCTTCCAGCCGCCGAACGAGAAGGCGCCGATCGGGACCGGGATCGGGACGTTCACCCCGACCATGCCCACCTCGATGTCGTACTCGAACTGTCGCGCCGTCTTGCCGTCGCGGGTGAACACCGCCGTGCCGTTCGCGTAGCGGTTGCCGTTGACCAGGGCGACCGCCTCGTCGTAGCTCGCGACGCGGACCACCGACAGCACCGGGCCGAAGATCTCCTCGTCGTAGACGCGCATCCCGGGCGTGACGCCGTCGACGAGCGAGGGGCCGATGAAGAACCCGTCCGCGTCGACGGAGAGGTCGCGGCCGTCGACCACGACCCGCGCGCCCTCGCCGGCGGCGCCCGCCACGAACCCGCTCACGCGGTCGAGGGCGTCGCGGGTGATCAGCGGCCCCATGTCGCTGTCGGGGTCGGTGCCGTCGCCGACGACGAGTCCGCCGATGCGCTCGGCGACCTTCGCGATCAGCGGGTCGGCGACGTCGCCGACCGCCACGACGACCGAGACCGCCATGCAACGCTCCCCCGCCGAGCCGTAGGCGGCGGACACCGCGGCGTCCGCGGCGGCGTCGAGGTCGGCATCCGGCATGACGATCATGTGGTTCTTCGCCCCGCCGAGCGCCTGCACGCGCTTGCCGTTCTCGGCGGCCCGCGCGTAGATGTACTTCGCGATCGGCGTCGAGCCGACGAACGACACGGCGCGCACGATCGGATCGTCCAGGATGGCGTCCACGGCTTCCTTGTCGCCGTGGACGACGTTGAGGATGCCGGCGGGAAGACCGGCTTCCGCGAACGCGTCGGCCAGCCAGACGGCGGCCGAGGGGTCGCGCTCGCTGGGCTTGAGGATGACCGCGTTGCCGGCGGCGATCGCCGTCGTCACCATCCACAGCGGAACCATCGCCGGGAAGTTGAACGGCGTGATGCACGCGACGACCCCGACGGGCTGGCGCACCTGATGGACGTCGACGCCGGAGGCGACCTGTTCGGAGTAGTCGCCCTTGAGGTGATGCATGAGGCTCGTGCAGAACTCGACGTTCTCGAGTCCGCGCGCGACCTCGCCGAGCGCGTCGTCGACCGTCTTGCCGTGCTCGGCGGTGATGAGGCGCGCCAGCTCTTCGGCGCGTGCCGAGACGATCTCGCGGAGGCGGAACATCACCTGCTGGCGCTTGCCGAGACCGGTGTCGCGCCATCCGCGCTGCGCGGCCGCGGCGACGCGCGCCGCCTCGTGCACGAAGGCGGCGGGGGCCAGGGCGACCTCTCCGGTCTGCCGGCCGGTGGCGGGGTTGAAGACGGGACCGGTCCGACCGTCGCCGGTGACGCGTGCGCCGCCGACGACGTGCGGGATGGCGGTGAGAGTCCCGGCGGTGGACGAGGCGGTGGACGAGGCGGTGGACGAGGCGGTGGAGGCGATGCTCATGAGGATGCTCTCTCGGGATCGGTGGCGGGCAGGTACGGGGATCAGGCCACGGCGGCCGCGCCGTCGCGCGCCGGGTCGTAACCGCGGAGGGTGCCGTCCGGCGAGGCGAAGCGCGCGACGAGCGTGCAGTCCTTGCCTCCGAGTCCTTCGGCGATGAGCTCGTCGAGCTGGCTCAGCGCGAGACGCGCCGCCGGCAGGTGCACGCCGGTGTCGTCGCCGGCCTGCACGGCCAGGCCGCAGTCCTTGCGGGCGAGGTCGACCGAGAACGTGGCGTCGAAGTTCTTGTTCGCGGCCGCCTTCTCCACGATGCCCGGCACCGGATACCAGGTGCGCAGCGCCCACGAGTCGGCGGACGAGACGCGGGCGACGTCCCAGAACACCTGCGGATCGAGCCCCAGCTGCTCCGCGAGCTGAGAGCCTTCCGACACCGCCATGACCGAGATGAAGAGCATCATGTTGTTCACGAGCTTCGCGGCGATGCCCGCACCGGCCTCGCCGCAGGCGATGACGTTGCCCGCCATCGGCGCCACGATCCCCCGGGCCCGCTCCACGTCGGCGGCGTCGCCCCCGAGCATGAAGGTCAGCGTGTGCGCCTCGGCTCCCGCGGTGCCGCCGGAGATCGGCGCGTCCACGAACGCGAGACCGCGGTCCGCGGCTTCCCGGTGGCACCAGCGGGAGGTCTCCACATCGACCGTGGAGGTGTCCAGCAGAAGAGTGGATGCCGCCGCGTGCGCGAGGATGCCGTCGGCTCCCCCGTACACGGCGCGGACGTGCTCCGGCTTGGGGAGGGACGTGATCGCGGCATCCGCGCCGTCGAGCGCCGCGGCCACGGACGCGACGATCTGCACCCCGCGCTCGGCGGCGGACGCCGCGGCCGCGGGGTTGAGATCGACGCCGCGCACGGTGTGGCCCGCGGCGACCAGGTGGGCCGACATGGGGGCGCCCATGTGGCCGAGTCCGATGAAGGCGATCGTGGACATGACAGCTCCCTTCGACCGGCGACGGTCGTCGTCGCGGGCGGCGGCCGTCGTCCTCGAGGGCCGCCACCGTCAGCGTAGGCAGCCACGAGTCATCGATCAATGCACACGTCAGCGGCAAACTTGCACCACTGATGTGCACTGGTGCACACTCGTCGGCATGCCCCTCGCTCCCCCCGACCCGCCGCTGGACGCGCTGATGACCTTCCTCTCGGTCGCGCGCCTCGGCCGCTACACCGCCGCCGCCGAGGTGCTCGGCGTCAACCACTCGACCGTCTCCCGCAGGATCGCGGCACTGGAGAGCGCGATGGGCGGGCGCGTGCTCGTGCGGACGGTGGGCGGATGGGAGGTCACCGACCTCGGTCACCGCGCGGTGACCATCGCCGAGCGCATCGAGGCCTCGCTGCGGGAGCTCGTCGACGGCGACGACGCCGACGCCGTGCACGGCATGGTGCGCATCTCCGCCCCCGACGCCTTCACGTCGGTGTTCCTGGCGCCCGCGATGACCGCGCTCCGACGCGAGCACCCCCAGCTGGCGGTGGAGCTGCTGTCGGCGACGCAGCGCGTGCGCCAGAACCGTTCCGGCGTCGACCTGGAGATCGTCGTCGGCCGACCGCAGGTGCTGCGCGCGTACGCGACGCCGGTGTGCTCCTACGCGTTGCGTCTGTACGCCGCCCCCGACTACCTCGCCGCCCAGGGCACTCCCGCCGCCGTCGCCGACCTCTCCGCCCACCCGCTCGTGTACTACGTGGAGAGCTCGCTGCAGGTCGACGAGCTCGATCGCGCCCTCCAGGAGCTGCCCGACTCCCCCGCGTCGGTGCGCTCGACGAGCGTCTTCGCGCATGTCGAGGCGACCGCGGCCGGGGCGGGCGTCGGCATCCTGCCCGACTTCCTCGGCGATGCGGACCCCCGTCTCGTGCGCGTGCTCGACGGCGCCTACGCGCACCCGCTCGCGTACTGGGCCGTCGCGCGCGACGAGGGCCCGCGCAACCCCGCCGTCGCGGCGACGCTCGCGGCGATCACGGCCTACATCGAGCCGGGCCGGCGATGAAGCCGTTCCTGCTGCTGGCGACGCGGGCGGAGGATCTGCCCGCCGACGAGGAGTACGCCCTCTTCCTCCGCTTCACGGGACTGTCGGCGAACGAGCTGGTGCGGGTGCGGATGGAGGCGGGGCCCCTCGGCGAGATCGATCTGGACGAGTATTCGGGCGTCTTCGTCGGCGGCGGACCCTTCAACGCCTCCGACCCGCTCGAGAAGAAGTCCCCCGTGCAGCGGCGGGTCGAATCGGAGATCGCGGGGCTCCTCGACGAGGTCGTGGCCCGCGACTTCCCGTTCTTCGGCGCCTGCTACGGCGTCGGCACGGTCGGCGCGCACCAGGGGGCGGTCATCGACGGCACCTACCGTGAGCCGATCAGCGTGATCGAGGTCGAGAAGACGGATGCCGGGCGCGACGACCCGCTGCTGGCGACGCTGCCCGACGGGTTCACCGCCTTCGTCGGGCACAAGGAGGCGATCTCGCGACTGCCGGAGTCGGGCACCCTGCTCGTGCGCGGCGAGGCGTGCCCCGTGCAGATGTTCCGGGTGGGCCGGAACGTGTACGCCACCCAGTTCCACCCGGAATGCGACGTCGAGGGCATCTCGACACGCATCCGCGCCTACGCGGACTACGGCTACTTCGGCCCCGGCGAGCTCGACCTCACGCTCGCGGCCGTGCGGCGGCTGCCCGTCGTGCACACGGGCGCCCTCCTGCGCGCGTTCGTCGAGCGCTACGCCCGCTGACACCGCGTTTCGACTCGTCGCTGCGCTCCTCGCTCAACGACCGGGGCGCGGGGCGGGGCGTGGGCGTGGCGTGACCTAGGCGCGAGCCGAAATGCAAGGGATGCCGGGCGACACGCCGCCGCATCCCCCGCGGAGGCGGCGTGTCGGGCAGCGCGCCTTGCAGTTGCGGACGGGAGGCGGCGGGGCGTTTCGACTCGTCGATGCGCTCCTCGCTCAACGACCGGGGCGGGGCGTGTGGCGCGGGGCCGCGGCTGCGTGCCGTGGCGCCGCCGCGAGCCGAAGTGCAAGGGATGCCGGGCGACACGCCGCCGCATCCCCCGCGGACACGGCGTGTCGGTCAGCCCGCCTTGCAGTTGCGGAAGGCGCGCGGCGGCGCGTTTCGACTCGTCGCTGCGCTCCGCGCTCAACGACCGGGACGCGGGGCGGGCCGGTCGTCGAGCGAGCGCAGCGAGCCGAGACGCGCCCGCGTCAGAGGATCGGCGGGGTGTGCCAGATGCGCTCGATGTAGTCGCGCATCGAGCGATCGGACGAGAAGAACCCGCAGCGGGCGACGTTCAGGATCGCCGAGCGCGTCCAGGCATCCTGATCCGTGTAGGCGGCATCCACCCGCGCCTGCGCGGCCACGTAGGAGGAGTAGTCCGCGAGCACCATGAAGCGGTCGTCGTAGAGCAGGTTCGACACGATCGGCTCGAACACGCTGCGGTCGCCGCCCGAGAACGCGCCGGAGGCGATGAGATCCATCGCCCGGCGGAGGTTCTCGTCCCGCTGATAGAAGTCCGCCGGCTTGTAGCCGCGGGCCCACAACGCTTCCACCTCGGGCTCGCTCATGCCGAAGAGGAAGAAGTTGTCGTCGCCGACCAGCTCGCGGATCTCGACGTTCGCGCCGTCGTCGGTGCCGATCGTCAGCGCGCCGTTGAGCGCGAACTTCATGTTGCCGGTACCCGAGGCCTCCTTGCCGGCCAGCGAGATCTGCTCGGACAGATCGGCGGCCGGTATCAGCCGCTCGGCGAGGGTGACGTTGTAGTTCGGCGGGAAGAGCACCTTCAGGCGCCCCTCGACCCGCGGGTCGGCGTTGACGACCTCGCCGACGGCGTTGATGAGGTGGATGATGCGCTTGGCCATCACGTAGCCCGGAGCCGCCTTCGCCCCGAAGATCACGGTGCGCGGGAGGATCTCGGATGCCGCGACCCGGCCCGACACGATGCTCTCGTACTGCGTGACGACGTGCAGGAGCTTCAGCATCTGGCGCTTGTACTCGTGCAGGCGCTTGACCATCACGTCGAGCATGTGGCCGTCGCTGATCTCGAAGCCGTCGCGGGCGCGCAGCACCTCGCCGAGGCGCCGCTTGTTCGCCGCCTTCACGTCGGCGAAGGCCTGGCGGAACTGCGGGTCCTCCGCGTAGGTCTCGAGCTCACGCAGGCGTTCGAGGTCGGTGAGCCAGCCGGTGCCGATGGCCTCGGTGATCAGCTCGGAGAGCCCCGGGTTCGCGAGCCGCACGAAACGGCGCGGCGTGATGCCGTTGGTGACGTTGGTGAACTTGCCCGGGAAGAAGTCGTTGAAGTCGGGCAGCACCTTGTCGCGCAGCAGCTGCGAGTGCAGCTCGGCCACGCCGTTGACCTTGGCGCCCGCGACGGTCGCCAGGTACGCCATCCGGACGCTCCGCTCGGGAAACTCGGAGATGATCGACATGTTGCGGATGCGCATCTCGTCGTCGCCGTAGCGTTCGCGCACCGCGTCGAGGAACTCCTCGTTGATGCGGTAGATGATCTCCAGATGCCGCGGCAGCAGGCGACCGAGCAGGTCGACCGACCACACCTCGAGCGCCTCGGGCAGCAGGGTGTGGCACGTGTACGCGAAGCACTGCTGCGTGATCGCCCACGCGGCATCCCACTCGAGCTTCCTCTCGTCGATGAGCACGCGCATGAGCTCGGGCACGCCGATGACGGGGTGGGTGTCGTTGAGCTGGAAGATCACGCGATCTGGCAGCTTCTCGAGGTCGAAGTCGTCCGGCAGCGTGTTCTCCAGGAAGTCGCCGATGGATGCCGCGACGAAGAAGTACTGCTGCTGGAGGCGCAGCTCCTTGCCCTGCGGGGTGGAGTCCTCCGGGTAGAGGACCTTGGAGATGTTCTCGGCGAACGTCTGGGCGCGCACGGCCTCCTCGTAGTCGCCGGAGTTGAAGACCCGCAGGTCGAACGAGTCGGTGGCCTTCGCGCTCCACAGCCGCAGGGTGTTGACGCGGCCGTTGAGGTATCCGGGCACCATGTAGTTGTAGGGCACCGCCTGAACGTGCCAGCCCGGAACCCACCGGTTGCGGATGACGCCGTCGTCGTCGTAGGTCTCGGTGTGTCCGCCGAAGGAGATGCGGCGAGCGGCCTCGGGGTGCGGGAACTCCCACGGGGAGCCCAGGGTGAGCCACGCGTCGGGCTGCTCGACCTGCTGACCGCCGACGAAGGTCTGACGGAAGATGCCGTACTCGTAGCGGATGCCGTAGCCGACGTTCGGCACACCCATCGTCGCGAGCGAGTCGATGAAGCACGCGGCGAGGCGTCCCAGACCGCCGTTTCCGAGGCCCGGCTCCACCTCCTGCGCCCGCAGCTCGTCGATGTCGATGCCGCAGGCGGCCATCGCCTCGGTGGCGATCTCGGTCAGACCGCTCGCGAGCAGGTTGTTGTCGAGCTGGCGGCCGAGCAGGTACTCCGCCGAGAGGTAGCACACGCCCTTCGCCTGCGCGACGCGCTGACGGCGCAGGTCTTCCAGCCAGCGCGCCATGAGGTAGTCGCGCACGGTCATCGCGAAGGCGAAGTAGCGGTCGTTCGGGCTGGATGCCGACAGCGGCACGCCCCGCTCGTAGTTGAGGTTCCGCAGGAACTGGCGGACGAATCCGTCGACCGAGCTCGCCGGACCGGTCACCGGCGCGAGAGCCAGCGGGTGCGTCGCGTGGAGCGGGTGGGGCACGGAGGTGGGACCGGTCACAGATTCGGGTTCTGACACAGTTCACACGCTAACGTGCGCCCCCGCCCGATGCACATCGGCGGGGGTCTTTTCACGCGGCTCTTACCTGGCCGTTACACGCGACCGTCAGGACGCTCCGGCGCCGTCACGTTCCTTCTGCTCCGCCCGCCGGGCCTCCTCGAGTTCGGCGGCCGCGAGAGCGAGGACGTTCTCCGCGGAGCGCACGCGTCGCTGAGCGAACGTCGCGGCGCCGTGGCGCGCACGTACGCGGTCGTCGCCTTCCTCGACGAGCGTGAAGATGTACGCCGTGGCGATCAGGATCACCTGCGCCGAGAGGTTGATCCACAGCAGCAGCGCGATCAGCGCCGCGAAGGACGCGAGAAGCGGGTTGGACGCGGCGCCGCCGACGAACAGCCCGGACAGCTGCTGGAGGACCGTGAGCCCCACCGCGGCCAGAAGGGCGCCCGTCCAGAGCGCCTTCGCGGGGGCGCGCACACCCGAGAGCACGCGGAACAGGACCGCCACCGCCGCGGCATCCAGCACGAAGGTCACCACGATCGCGAGCACTCGGGTGCCCCAGGCGATGGCGGGGTCCTCGCGTGTGAGGCCGAGCCACTGCGCCACGACGTCCAGGCCGGCGGTCCCCAGCATCGTGACGACCGCGGAGGCGAGCAGGGCGCCGCCGACGGCCACGGCGAGACCGACGTTTCGGAGGAGCACGATCCAGATGGGCACGTCATCGGTGAGCTTGTCGCACACGACGCGCATCGCCGTGCGCAGCGACCCGATGGCACCGATCGCCGCGCCCACGAGACCGATGAGCGAGAGCACGCCGGCCACCGAGAGGCCGACCGACAGGTCGATCTCGTCCACCTTGATGAGGCCGTTCTCGCCCACGAGGCCGGGGATGGCCCGGTCGACCGCCGCGATGAGCGCCTGCCACGCCTGCGGGTCGCCGGAGAGCCACAGGGCCGCGACGGAGAAGCCCAGCAGCGCCGCCGCGAAGACGCTGAAGAGCGTGCGATAGGTGACGCTGTCGGCCAGCATCGCGCCGCGCCGCTCGCCGTAGCGCAGGAACGCGCGGACAGGCGTCAGCGACAGCGCGCGGGCGATGACGCGGGAGATGTCCATCCCGCCAGGATAGGCGGCGACCTCCGCCGGCCGCGGGGCCTTGACAGCGACCGGCCGGGGTCACACCCCCTCGGCGAGGACCCCGATCCAGGTTCCGGCGACGAGGAAGGGCCCGAAGGGGATGCGCGTCGACCGGCTCGCCCGGCGGGTCACCAGCAGCGCGGCGGCGACGACGCCGCCCAGCAGGAAGGCCGCGAGGACGCCCAGCACGACCGCCGACCACCCGGCCCAGCCGAGGAGGACGCCGACCAGCGCGGCGAGCTTGACGTCGCCTCCGCCCATCGCCCCGCCGCCGAGCATCCGCAGCAGGAGGAAGAGCACGAACAGCACGGCGCCGGCCGTGAGCGCCCGCAGGAGCGCGCTCCAGGGCGCGCCGAGCAGGCAGGATGCCGCGAGCAGCGCGACGGTGACGGCGAGCGCGGGAAGCACGATGGCGTTCGGTAGGCGATGCGTGCGCAGGTCGACGACGGCGAGGACCACGCCGACGATTGCCGCCCCGAGATAGGCCGCCGCGACGAGGACCACGGCCGCGTCAGCCATGGAGCACGTCGAGTCGGACACGCACGCTGCCCGCGGTGTCGATGCCCTCCGCCTCACGCACCGCTCGCTTCAGCGGCAGCACGTAGCGTCCGCGCTCCGCGTCAGGGAAGACGGAGGTGCGCCACTGCGAGCCGCCGATGACCACGTCGACGCGCACGGCGCCGAATCCGCGCGGCGGACGCGGGAGCTCGCGGATGTCGGCGCTGACGGCGGCGGGCAGCTCGACGAAGTACCAGTCCTCCCGCCGGGCGGACCAGCGGAAGATCTCACCGTCGAAGTCGAAGCGCACGCGGTCATCGTAGCGACCTCGCCTCGGGGTCTCCGTCCGCCTGTGCACAACCCCGCGGGCCCGCACACCGCAGCGCGCGCGAGGCGTCCTACGGGGAGACGATGACGGGCGTTCCGGGCGGCAGTTGCGCGAGCCGATCGGTCGCGGCCCCGTCCAGATAGATGCAGCCGAACGACGTCGCTCCCGAGCGCTCCCGGTAGTAGTGGAACGCGGTCACCGCGACCGTGCCGCCGTCGAATCCGGCCATCGACGACGACTGCACGCCCAGGTAGACGAGCGGATGGCCTTGGGTGTACGCGAACTCCGGCACGACGCGCGTCAGCATCACGAACGTGCGGCCCACCGGCGTGGGCGTCGACGGCTTGCCCCACGCGAAGTCGTCGGCGACCCGCTCGACACCGGACGCCGAGACGATGTCGATCGTGTGCTGCGCCAGGTGCACCTCCACGTACGCGGTCACGGGCGTGAGCTCGACATCCGCGGCGCGGAGCCAGCCGACCGTCTGCGCGGGGTTGCCGTCCGGCGGAACGCCCTGCCGGCCCGCGAGCAGGACCTTGACCCAGTGCTGCTGGCGGACGACGACCGGCACCGTCGTCCCGCCGTAGGCGGCGTCGCGCGGGAGGTATCCCAGCGGTTCGCCGGCGGGATCGGCGAAGATCGGCGCCGCCGTCACGGGGCGCGCGAGCTCTCCGGTCATCGGCGCGAAGGGCGCATCGTCGACGGGGATGCCGGGCGTCACCGACCACACGTCGATCTGGGGCAGGGCGGCGATGTCGTAGGCGGTCGTGTTCTCCGGGGCATCCGCGGGAGCATCCGTCGCCGCTGTGCCCGCCGCCGTCGCGGCCGGCGCCGTCGCCGCGGGTGGAGCGGCGTCCGCGGTGGGGCGCGGGTCCTCGCCCGCCGTCCCCGCCACCGCGACGGCGGTCGCGACGGCGATGCCGCCGACCACGGCGAGCGCCGTCACGACCCAGGGGGCGATGTCCCCGACCCGTACGCGGCGCGGCCTGTGCATGGGTCCAGGGTACGGAGATCGTGCGGGCACGGAGAAGGGGGCCGGGTATGCTCCCCCGACCCCCCTCGTTCCGCAGCGTCGATCAGGCGCTGGCCTTGGCCTTCTTGGCCGCTCCCTTGGCGGGCGCCGTGCGGACGGTTCCCGTCACGGCCTCGCTCTCCGCGTGCGCGACCTTCCGCGCGGCGCGGACCTCGGCGAACGACGTGCCGTAGTACGCCGCCTCCATGAGGGTCTTCATGTCCTCGATCATCGGCATCCGCGGGTTCGCCGGGGCGCACTGGTCGCGGTAGGCGGCCAGGGCGAGATCCTGCAGGCCCGAGATGAAGGTGGTCTCGTCGACGCCCTGCTGCTGGAACGAGCGCTCGATGCCGACCCGGTCGCGCAGCTCCTCGACGGCGCGGGCGTAGCTCTCGACGCCCTCCTCCGGGGTGGATGCCGGCAGGCCCAGGTGCTTGGCGATCTCCTGGAACCGCTCGGGGGCGATGTAGCGCTCGTACTTCGGCCAGCTGGTGAGCTTCGTCGGGACGGTGCCGTTGTAGCGGATGACGTGCGGCAGGTAGACCGCGTTCGTGCGGCCGTGCACCAGGTGGTACGTCGCACCGGTGACGTGCGCCATCGCGTGCACGATCCCGAGGAACGCGTTGCCGAAGGCCATGCCCGAGATGGATGCCGCGTTGTGCATCTTCTCGCGGGCCTTGATGTCCTCGGCATCCGTCGAGTTCGGCTGGGCCTTCGTGCTGCGCTCGATGTTCTCGAAGATGAGCTTGATCGCGTGCAGGCACAGGCCGTCGGTGTAGTCGTTGGCGTAGACGGAGACGAACGCCTCGGTGGCGTGGGTCAGGGCGTCGAAGCCGGCGTCGGCGACCAGGAAGCCGGGCAGCACCTTGGTGAGCACGGGGTCGATGATCGCGACCGACGGGGTCAGCGCGTAGTCGGCGAGCGGGTACTTCATGCCGCTCTCATCGTCGGTGATGACGGCGAACGGGGTCATCTCGCTGCCCGTGCCCGACGTGGTCGGGATGCAGACGAGCTTCGCCTTCTTGCCGAGCTCGGGGAACTTGAACGCGCGCTTGCGCACGTCGAAGAACTTCTCGCACATGTCGGAGAACTCCACCTCGGGGTTCTCGTAGAGCAGCCACATCACCTTGGAGGCGTCCATCGGCGACCCGCCGCCGAGGGCGATGATCGTGTCGGGCTGGAACTGACGCATCAGGTCGGCGCCGGCACGCACCTCGGAGACCTTGGGCTCCGGCTTGACCGTGTTGATGAGCTGCACCTGCACGCGGTTCTCGCGACGGTTCAGCACATCCATGATCTTGTCGACGTAGCCGAGCTTGGTCATGGTCTCGTCGGTCACGATCGTGACGCGCTCGAGGCCGCGCATGTCGGCGAGGTAGCGGATCGCGTTCGGCTCGAAGTAGGTCTTCGCGGGGATCTTGAACCACTGCAGGTTGTTGTTGCGACGACCGATGCGCTTGACGTTCAAGAGGTTCACCGCCGAGACGTTGTTGGAGACCGAGTTGTGACCGTAGGAGCCGCAGCCGAGGGTGAGCGACGGCATGAAGGCGTTGTAGATGTCACCGATGCCGCCGAGTGCCGACGGGCTGTTCTCGATGATGCGGACGGCCTTGACGACCTTGCCGAACTCGGCGATGACGTCCTGGTCGTTGGAGTGGATGGCGCCGGAGTGGCCGAGACCGTCGAAGTCGACCATCTGGCGGGCCAGATCGATGCCCTCGGCGGGGCTCGAGGCGCGCAGCACGGCGAGCACGGGTGCGAGCTTCTCCCGCGTCAGGGGCTCGTGGGGACCGACCCCGGAGACCTCGGCGAGGATGATCGACGTGTTCTCGGGCACCGTGAAGCCGGCGTGCTCGGCGATCCACTGCGGCGACTGGCCGACGACGGTGGGGTTGAGCTTCGCGCCGGCGCAGTTCTCGCTGCCGGCGGTGACGCCGAAGATGAACTCCTCCAGCATCCGCTTCTCGTCCGCGGTCGCCATGTAGGCGTGCAGACGGGCGAACTCGGCGAGCGCCTCGGCGGCGATCGGCTCGTCGAGGATGACCGCCTGCTCGCTGGCGCAGACCATGCCCATGTCGAACGACTTCGACAGGACGATGTCGTTGACGGCGCGACCCACCTTGGCGGTGCGCTCGATGAAGGCGGGCACGTTGCCGGCGCCGACGCCGAGGGCGGGCTTTCCGCAGGAGTAGGCGGCGCGGACCATCGCGTTGCCGCCGGTGGCGAGGATGAGCGCCACACCCGGGTGGTTCATGAGCTCGCCGGAGGCCTCCATGGAGGGCTCCTCGATCCACTGGATGCAGTTCTCGGGGGCGCCGGCGGCGACCGCGGCGTCCCGGACGATCTTCGCCGCGGCCACGGAACACTTCTGGGCGGCGGGGTGGAAGCCGAAGACGATGGGGTTGCGGGTCTTCAGCGCGATGAGCGACTTGAAGATCGCGGTCGAGGTCGGGTTGGTGACCGGCGTCAGCGCGCAGATGACGCCCACGGGGTCGGCGATCTCGGTGATGCCGGTGATCTCGTCGTGCGAGATGACGCCGACGGTCTTCTGGTTGATGATCGAGTTCGTCACGTGCTCGCAGGCGAACATGTTCTTCACGGCCTTGTCCTCGAACAGACCGCGACCGGTCTCTTCGACAGCCATGAGGGCGAGTTCGCCGTGGAAGTGCAGGGCCGCGACGCTCGCCTTGCGAACGATCTGGTCGACCTGCTCCTGGGTGAAAGATGCGTACTCTGCGAGCGCGGCTTGTGCGCCTTCGACCAGAGCATCGATCGAGGTGGACATTGTGGGTCTCCTACCCGGCGCGGACACGGTGTCCGCGTCATCGCTTTCCGGGTCCGAGGGCTCTCGGGCCTGTCTGAGATCAGTATGACACGTGTGGTCTGACCACACAAGAGCCGCGTGATTCCGGCGGTGCACGTCGGCCATGAATAACCGGGATGGAGGCGCGCCGGCGGCCACCGCGAGCCGCCGCGAGCCGCCCAGCTCCGCAGATCAGGGGGCGAAGCCGCAGGCCGAGGCGACGAAGTCGTACAGGCGGGAGCGCTGCTCGTCGCTGGCGGCAAGGGTGAGGGTGCCGCTGTCGATCGGGTCGCTCAGCACCGACACCGCCGCGTCGAAGCGGGTGCCGACCTTGTCTTCGGCGATCGCATGCATGTCGCAGCGAGCGGGCGCGGCGTCGATGCGAAGAGTGACGCTCTCCCCCGCCGCCACGACCTGGGCCGGTAGCCACAGCCATCCGCCGGCGGCCGGCTGCAGCAGCGTGGTGCTCTTGACGGTGTCGAGCCGTACGGGCGTGGCGCCGTGGTTGGCGATGCGCACGGTGAGCTCCGCCACCGCGGCACCGTCGCGGGTCACGGTGGCGACGTCGACGAGATCGACGGCGGCCGTCGCGGCGAACCGGCTCGCAAAACACCTCTGCTGTACGGCGCGCGCGACGAAGCCGAAGGGGTCGTCGACGGCGTAGTCGTCGGATGCCGCGCCGCGGTCGGTCTGGAAGACCAGATGCGCCGTGCCCGCGGCATCCGTCGGGCTTGTGCACGCGGGCGACAACAGATCGGCCGTGACCGAGCGGCCACGACCCGCCGGCACCGGCAGCGCGCCGGTCCATTCCAGCACGGACGCCCAACGCGGGTCGGCGTACGTCAGAGAAGTGAGCGTCACCGCAGCGGCGCCGTCGTTGTGCACGACGACCGACATCTTGCCGCGCGCGATGTCCAGCCTGTCCTGCTGCACCGAGACGCTGATGTGGGCAGGGGCGGGCGGGGGAGGCACGGGCGCGCACGCGGTGAGGGCGGCGACGACGAGGGCGACCCCCAGCGACACCCCGGCGCGGCGGTGCCGGACATCGGGTGAGTCGGACCGCTGCATGCGGTCAGTGCAGGCCCCTGCCGTGGGCCGGATGCGACCGATTGCTGCCGGTCACAGCTGCGGCTACTGCCATGAGGCGCGAGCAGTCAGCTGATCGATGGGAAACGCGTCGAAGAGTCTGAGCGCCAGCGCGATCTCGATGGAATCGTAGGGTTCCGCTCGGTCGTCGAGGCAGCGCGAGACGCGCGCGCGAACCGTGTTGCGGTGGAGGCCGAGCGCGTCGGCGGTGCGCATGACGTTCTCACCATTCGCGAAGTAGCCGGCGAGCGTCGCACGCAGAACCGCCGCCTGCTCTCCCGGCTCGGCGAGGGAGCCGAGGACTCCCGCGGCCCAGGATCGCGCGGCGCCGGGGTCGGCCGCGAACAGTCCCAGCAGCACCACACCGGGGTCGGTGTGGGCCACCACCGCGCGTTCTCGGCCCTGAACGGTCGACAGCGCCACCAACCGTGCCGCTGCCGCGGCCTCGTGCGAGGCCACGAAGCCTCGCACGCCGACTCCGGCGCCGCCGATGGCGAGCCGCAGGCGCGGCCACTGCGCCGCGACTCGCTCTGCGGCGGCGCGCACTTCGGCGACCGACGCGCGCGTCGCGATCCACGCCCATGCGGTCCCCCGGTCCGCGGCGACGGACAGCGGCGCCTGCGGCGTGCCCGCTTCGGCGGCAATGCGTCGCACAGTCTGCTCGATGCGCTGTTGGTCGGCATCGTCCGCGACGCCGTCGACCCACGCGATAACGGCGACGTGCGTCTGATCCAGCGCGTAGCCCGTCTCTGCTTCGAAGGCATGGACCGTGCGCACATCGCCGTTGAGGATCTTCATGACCGCGGCGACGTTCATGGTCGCACGCGCATTCCACCAACGGCGCCGCTCGGCCTCGTGCACGGTGGAGACGTACTGCAGGATCCAGTCGATGTAGCGGTGCACGACGTCGGCGACGTTGCGCACCAGCTCGATCCGCTGGTCGTCGCGCACGGGCAGTTTCTCGACGGCGTCGATCCCGAGTCGCAGGAACATGCTCTGGCCGAGGTAGTACGCACGAGTCAAAGCGGACACCGGCACGTCGTGCTGAGCCAGTCGCGCCGCATACTCGACGGCCGCAGTCGTGGGCTGCAGGTTCTCCAGGCTGATGTCGTTGCCGAGCACATGGCAGATCGTCGAGACGTTGCCCTCGATGCTCGCCTGCAGCATCTCCACGAGCTGCGGATCTCCGCCGAGGGGACCGATACTGTTGGCCAGCAGGTCGCGCATCTCACGGACGATCTCGGGGAGCCGCCCGTCCAGCTGCGACGCGACCTGGGCGAGGTAAGGCCGGAGATCTTCCCGATCCGCGGCTGCCGTCGCGTTCGCGCTCACTGCGACCGCGCCCATCGCAGTGCGCGACGTGCGGCGTTGACCCCGCTCATCCCGTGGATGCCGGGTCCGGGCGGCGTCGCCGCCGAGCAGAGGTAACTGCCGGGCACCCCGGTATCGTACGGGAACGGGCTCAGCCGGGGCCCGCACAGGAACTGGAGCGGGGTCTTCGCGCCGGTCAGAATGTCGCCCCCGACGAAGTTCGGGTTGCGCTGGGCCATCTCTGTGGCGGTGACCACACCCGTGGCGACGATGCGCTCCCGAAACCCCGGGGCGAACCGTTCGATCTGCGCGATGATCGCCGCGGTCGCGTCGCCGGTGTATCCCGCGGGAACGTGGGCGTAGGCGTACACGGGCACGATGTCGCCGGCGGCGCGCGTGGGGTCGGCGACGAACTGCTGTCCGACGAGGACGAACGGGCGCTCGGGCATGCGGCCCTTCGCGATCTCCGTCTCCACGTCCGCGATCTCGCGTGCCGTCCCGCCGAGGTGCACGGTTCCCGCGCGCCCGACCTCGGGGTTGCGCCAGGGGATGGCACCGTGCACGGCGAAGTCGACTTTGAACGCAGCCGGCCCGGGGCGGAAGCGAAGGTACGCCGAGCGCGCGGCCCGCGGCATCCGTTCGCCCAGCAGGCGCGCGGCTTCGTGAGGATGAACGTCGAGCATCGCGACCTCGTGACGGGGAAGATCGCGCAGACTCCTCACCCGCACACCGGTCTCGAAGCGCACCCCGAGCTCGCGAAGGCCCGCGATGACGGCATCGGTCAGCACGCCGGTGCCTCCGGCGACGACCGGCCACCCGACCGCATGCCCAGCCGTGATGATCCCGGCTCCGATGCCGCCGACGAGCGGCACGTCGATGCGGTTGATCGCGTGCGCGGCGACACCTGTGAAGAGTGCGCGGGCCCTCTCTGTGCGCAGCGCCCGCGCCGTCCAGGTGGGGGGGAAAGCAGCGACGGCGCCGAAGCGCGCCAGCAGCAGCGGGTGGCGCGGCATCCGAATCATGGGCTGGAAGATGTCGGTGGTCAGATCGTCGAATCGACCTGACGGTGCAGCGAACATCGTGCGCCATGCCCGCCCGTCGATGCCGAGCCGGTCGGCGGTCTCCTCGATCGACTGGCTGAGCAGCGCCGCATCGCCGTCGTCGAAGGGATGCGCCGCATCGTAGGGCGCCCGCGCCCACCGAACGCCGCGCTCGTCAAGCTGCCAGGAGGCGATGTAGGAGGACGCCGCGGCCATCGGGTGCACCGCCGAGCAGTGGTCCTGGACGAGTCCGGGAACCAGGCTCGGACCGGAACGGGCGCCGCCGCCCAGCACGTCATCGGCTTCGAAGACCGTGACCTCGACGCCCGCGCGCGCGAGCACGGTGGCGGCCGCAAGCCCGTTGGGCCCGCTGCCGACCACCACCGCGCCGGTCATGACTGCGAGGCTCTCGCCCGGACGTCGCGACCGTCAGCGGACGCGGGAACGTGCGTGCTGTTGGTCGCCGAGGTCGCCGGCACGGTCTGAGCGCGCCACTGCACCTCGATCGGGATGGGACCATCGGGAAGCCATGGCTGCGCCGCGACGGCATCGGCGACCTTCCACGTTCCTCGCTCGATGACGCCGAGAGCGGCATCGATGATCTGATACGCCTGCGTCGTCTTGTGGATGGGCTGCGACTCCACCCAGAAGACGATGAACTCTCCCGGCTCGAAACGGCAGCGCGCTTGCAGAGCGCGGATGAGGTCGATGTTGTGCAGGTGACCGTCGCCGAAGTTGAATCCGATGAGCGAGTTGCACGCGAACTCGCCTTCGCGGATCGTGCGCGTCTCGATGTCGGGAAGGGTGCGGTAGGCCAACGAGAACAGCCCGCGGCCCTGGCTGTGCATCGACCGCCACGCGATCGTCTGCTGCATCGTGATCTCGGCCACGGCGTACGGGTAGCCCATCGCTTGCAGCTGATCGATCTGGTTGCGGGTCGGCCGCACCACCGCATCGAGCTTCGCCTCGGCGCCCGGCGCGAAGGCCCAGATCGCCGATGCCCAGTTGCCCGCGTACTGACGCAGCGAGGGCAGGAACGACACCTTGTCGGGACGCAGGTTGCCGAGAATCGGGAAGAACAGCAGCGCGATGGCGACGGCGGCGCCGATCCACGCGGCCGAGAAGTCGAACACCCCGTAACCCTGCCATGCGGGGAATCCGAGGAACAACGTCACCACCCCGAACGCGAACAGCAGATTCCACTCGAGGGGCACGGCCAGGGGGAACGTCGACACGATGAACAGGCAGAATCCGACCATGATGACCACCGCGACGAGGGTGACGATGCGGTTGGTCGAGAACAGCAGCACGAGGGGGACGACGAGCTCCACGGTGGTGCCCATCACGTGCGCCATGAAGCCGGCGAGCTTCGAGGGGCGAAGATCGCGCGGGAAGTCCCGGTAGTGCGCGCGCTTGAGCCACAGCGGCGGCCAGAAGGGCGTGTTGGAGAGCATGGGCGGGATGACGTTGACGAAGTGCTTGCCGAACTTGGAGACCGCCGCTCCCACCCACACGATGACGATCAGCATCTTCAGCGCGATCATCATGTCGGTGAACGGCAGGACGACGAAGATCACGAGCGCCGGCAGGTACTGCTCGATACGCGCGGCGAGCGCGATCGTCTTGTCGCGCACTCCGACGAGCACCAGCAGCACGATGGCGGCGATCACCGGCGCAGGCTGGACCAGACCGCTCGTGTTCTCGGGAAGCATCGCCGCCAGCGACGCAGACGGCGTGCCGGGCATGAACAGCGCGGTGGCGAGGGCGGCAAGGAAGCCGAGGTAGAGCGCGACGTCGAGGACTGTGCGGGTGTCACCAGCGGTGCCCGGAACCCAGCGCCACGGCCGCAACCGAATCGTTCCCGGCCGCGCCCAGAACAGGATCCCGCCCGTCATGGGCGTGAACTTGCCCGCCATCGGGCCCCACGATCCGGCGATACCGATCGCCTCGAGGAGCATGGTCCAGACGATGGCCTTCTGGTAGACGATGGGCTGGTTCCACCACAGCTCGACCTGCCAAAACCACCCCACGCCGCTGGTCGCGGTGATGATCACCGCACCGAGCAGGCCCCAGACGAACACCACCTTCGCGATATAGGTGGTCGCGATCATTCGGGGTGAGCCGAAGCCGTACTCCGCCCAGTGCAGGGCGAGGGTGCGAACACGGTCGCGCAGCGGACGGTGCAGGAACGTGTCGAGATCGACGGGCGGAAAGTCGCCGGTTTTGAATCCCATGTCAACTCCTTCGGTGATGGGTTTCGAGGTATGGAAGGGATGTGGTGAAGCCCGGTGACGCGCGCGCGAGCATCGGGTGCCGCCGCAGCGGCATCCGAGACGCGTCGGCGCAGGTCAGACCTGGGCGAGAAGCATGAGGCGGAGGGCGGGTTTGTCGATCTTGCCGACGGAGTTTCGCGGCAGCGCGTCGACGATCTCGAGCGCGACCGGGATCTTGATCTTCGTCAACCCCGTCGCGCAGTGCGCGAGCAGTTCGTCGACGGTCGTGTCCGCGGCATCCGGACGCAGCACCACCTGCGCCACCGGCACTTCGCCGAGGACGGCGTCGGGTCTGCCGACGACGGCCGACTCCAGCACGGCGGGGTGCGTGGCGAGGAACGACTCGATCTCCTTCGGGTAGATGTTCTCGCCACCGCGGATGATCATGTCCTTGATGCGGTCGACGATCGTCAGATAGCCGTCGGCGTCGAGCACCCCGATGTCGCCGGTGTGCAGCCACCCGTCACGAATCGCCTGCGCCGTCGCATCGAGACGCCCGAGGTAACCCCGCATCACCGTGGGACCAGAAATGACCACCTCGCCGCGCTGTCCGACCGGCAGCTCTCGGCCCTGCTCGTCGACGATGCGGATCTGCTGCCCGGGCAGGGCGGGTCCGACCGTGCCGGGCTTTCGAAGGCCCTGGGGAGGATTGCACGCGGACGCACAGGTGCCCTCGGTGAGTCCGTAGCCCTCCGTGATCGCGATGTCGAAGCGTTCTTCGCAGCGCGCCAGCCGCTCGGCGGATGCCGGGGCCGCGCCGCACACCGCGAAGCGCAGGCTCGACGCGTCCAGAGCGACCTCGTCGGGCAGCACCGACAGGTGGGCGAAGATCGCGGGCACCCCCGAGAAGTACGTCGGCCGGTATCGCTCGACGGCGTCGATGAAAACTGCCGGGGCGAACCTCTCCAGCACTGTCACCTGTGCACCGACACTCAGTGGTGCGAGGAACGTGACACAGATCGAGTTGACGTGGAACAGCGGGAGGACCAGAAGCGCGTGGTCGCGGGGGCTCAGCTGGAAGTGCGTCGCCATCTGCGTCGCCATCGCTTCGAGGTTCTCGTGGTCGAGCATGACCCCCTTGGGCTGGCCGGTCGAGCCGCTCGTGTAGACGAGAAGGGCGACACGGCTCGGCTGGATACGCGGATCGGCGACGGGCAACCGCGGTTCGCGCTGGAGGTCGTCGGCGCCGAGGCGGAGAACCTCGATGCCGTCCAGGGCGGGGCCGACCAGGATCCGGGCTCCCGAGTCGGCCACCTGATAGCCGGCTTCGCGGGCGGTGAAGGTCGGGTTGATGGGGGTGACGGCCGCTCCCACGCGCCACGCGCCGAGGATGGCGACGAGCAGCTCGATCGAGTTGGGCAGCATCACGGCGACGACAGCTCCGTCGCCGATACCCAGGGAGCGCAACTGCTCCGCGAACCCCGCCGCCTCCCGCTCGAGGCCTCGGTAGGTGAGCTCACGACGCACATCGCGGACGGCCGGGGCATCGGTTCCGGCCGCGGGACCGTTCCAGGGCAGCTGCGGCAGACGCGAATGGGGGTGCACGGTCATGGGTCGTCCTCCTCGTCGACATTGACAGCGGGTGGTCACGTCAGAGTAAGCCGCCGTGAAAAACCAGCCATCGGCAGAAACGGCCCAATACCGCCCGCCCCTTGTGCACTGTGCACAGGCGAGTGTGCCGACGAAGCGGGTTTGTCACGCCGATGCGGCCAGCACGCGTGACGACGTCCGATCAGACTGTCCACATGCGGAAGATCCCCGTGTACTACTATTCCTCGTCGTCGAACCTGACCGGCCGGTTCGCCGAGGCGCTCGCGCGGATCGACGGCCGACGGGTGCTCAACCTCGCACGCTCGGACGTGCGTCGCACGGAGCCGACCGGACCGTGGGTGCTGCTGACGCCGTCGTACAAGGCGGGCAACGCCGAAGAGGTGACCCTGCCCGCGGGGGTGCGGGCGTTCCTGCGCTCGCCCATGACGCGCCGACGAATGGTCGGGATCATCGGGTCGGGCAACCGCAACTTCGGCGACTACTACCAGGCCGCCGCCCGCCAGCTGTCGCAGACGTCGGGCCGGCCCGTGCTGTTCGAGTTCGAGCTGTCGGGCACGCGGGAGGACGTCGAGCGGTGCGCGGCGATCCTCGCGACCCTCGACGCGGCCCTCGACGACGTACGCAGCACCGGATGAGCGGCCCTGCGCGCTAACGTCGCTCCTACGACGCCGAGGGAGGCGCCGCCGGGAGGAAGGGACGCGCCGTGGCCGCATTCGATTCGATCGTCATCGGTGCCGGGATCTCGGGGCTCGCCGCGGCGCGCCTGCTGACGGATGCCGGACGGCGCACCGTCGTCCTCGAGGCGCGCGATCGCATCGGCGGCCGCGTCTGGACCGATCGGTCCGACGGGCGCGTCACCGACCGGGGCGCCTCGTGGATCCACGGGATCACCGACAGCCCGGTGGCCGCCGCGGCGAGCGCATTCGGCATGCGCACCGTGGAGTTCACGGTCGGCGGCTACCAGCCCGACAGTCGACCGATCGCGCACTACTCCCCCGACGGGCGGCGATTGAGCACCGACGAAGCGGCCGCGTACGTGGCCGACATCCGTGCCGTGGATGCCGCCCTGGTGCCGCTGATCGCGGCATCCGCGCCCGACGCCACGTACCGCGACGTGACCGAGGCGGCCCTCGCCGCCCGGGGCTGGGAGGCGGAGCGGGCAGAGCGCGTGCGCGAGTACCTGGCGCACCGCAGCGAAGAGCAGTACGGCGCGGCGATCGACGATCTCGCCGCGCACGGCCTCGACGACGACCAGGTCGACGGCGACGAGGTCGTCTTCCCCGACGGCTACGACGCCCTCGCCACGGGCCTGGCGCGCGGGCTCGACATCCGGCTCGCCCACGTCGTCTCCCGCGTGGGATGGGGCGCCGAGGGTGTGACGGTGACGACCGATCGGGGTGCGTTCACCAGCCGGGATGTCGTGGTGACCGTGCCGGTCGGCGTGCTGCAATCGGCGTCGTTCGCGATCGAGCCGCCCCTGCCCGAGCCGGTGGCCGGCGCGCTCGGCCGGCTGCGCATGAACGCGTTCGAGAAGCTGTTCCTGCGCTTCCCGGAGCGGTTCTGGGACTCCGACGTGTACGCCGTCCGCCAGCAGGGGCCCCAGGGGCGGTGGTGGCACTCCTGGTACGACTTGACCGCGCTGCACGGCGAGCCGACGCTGCTGACCTTCGCCGCCGGACCGGCGGCGGTCGCGACGCAGCACGAGGCGGATGCGGAGGTCGTCGCCTCCGTGATGGCGCAGCTGCGACGCCTGTACGGGAGCGACGCCCCCGATCCGGTGGCCGTCCAGCGCACCGCATGGCAGGACGACCCCTACGCGCGCGGCTCGTACGCCTACATGCGTCCCGGGTCGACGACCGACGACCACGACACCCTGGCCACACCGGTCGGCGGTGTGCTGCACCTGGCCGGCGAGGCGACGTGGACCGACGACCCGGCGACCGTCACGGCGGCGCTGTGCTCGGGGCACCGCGCCGCGCAGAACGTGCTCGGCACGGGCGTGCCGATAGAGCAGCTGTGGCGCGCCCCCGAAAACCTTCAACACAACTGAAGGATTCGGCGTAGAGTGGCCGCATGCTTCCACTTTCCATCGTCATCATCACCGCCGCCCTCGTCTTCTACAGCGTCGGCGTCTGGGCGGAGCGGATCCAGCGCACGCTGCGCTGGTGGCACGCCGGCATGTTCGCCCTCGGCCTCGCCGCCGACACCACCGGCACCCTGCTCATGACGCAGATCGCGGCCGACCGGCGCGCGGACGGCGTCGCCGAGACGGCCGCGGGAACCCTCATGGCCTGGACCGGCACCGCCGCGATCGTCCTCATGGCGATCCACCTGATCTGGGCGATCATCGTGCTGGTGCGGGGCCGCGAGAACGAGAAGCGCGCGTTCCACCGCTTCAGCATCGTCGTCTGGGCGATCTGGCTGATCCCCTACGTCGCGGGCGCGGTCAGCGCGATGGCGGGCTGACGTTCGACGCGGCATCCGTGCCGTCGGCGGCATCCGCGCCCTCGGCACGAACCGCCGTGCGCCGGGAGGCGACCGCCGTGGATGCCGCCAGCGCCGCGATCGTCACGATCGCCCCGAGCACGAGCGCCGCCTGCTCCCCCGCGGTGAGCGCTCCCGTCTCGGCTCCGATCGTGGCGGCGGCGATCGGGACGCCGAGTTGGGCGGCGGCGATCACGGCCCACAGCGGACGCTGCCGCAGCAGCACCCCGGACAGGTGCGCGAGGAGCGCACCCGCCCCGAGCAGCACACCGAGCCAGAGGTACGCGGGCGCGTCGACGAGGCTGCCGAGCGAGAGCGACGCGCCGAGCCACACGAAGTAGAGGGGCGAGAGGAAGCCCTCCGTCACCGCGAACAGCTGTCGGGCGAGCCGCCGCGGCTCCCCGGCGCTGGCGACCGCCAGGCCGCCGGCGAAACCGGCGAGCAGCACGGAGACGTGCGAGACGGTGGCGAGGGCGCCGAGTGCGCAGACGAGGATGAGGCTGACGCGCAGCTCGATCGCGAGCTCGTGCGTCTTGCTGGTCTCGCGCAGGCGCTTCCACCGGTCGCCGCGCGCGCCCCACCGCAGCCCCAGCGCCAGCAGGAGCGCCACGGCGGCGATGCCGAGCGCGCCGAGGGCCGCGACCGGTGCACGCTCCGGGTCCATCGCGAGGGGCAGCGCGACGATGCAGGCCGTGTCGGCGATCGCGACCTGCGCGATGGTGGCCAGCAGCGGCGGACCTCCGAGACGCGTCTGCTGGACGGCGGGCAGCACGAGCGCGGCGGAGGACGACGCCATGACCACGGCGTAGACGGCGGCGTGACCCGTGTCGAACAGCGTCGCGAGTCCCCAGCCGGCGAAGGCGGCGACCACGCCGACCACGACGGCCTGCAGCGCGCCCCGGCCGAGCGCCGGGCGCAGGCGCGCGTCGCGAAGCGGCACGTGGGTGCCCGCGACGAACATCGTGAGACCGAAGCCGAGCGTCGCGAGGAAGCTGAACGTGCGGTCGGTGGGGTCGACCAGGTGCAGCCCGGAGACGCCGATCACCATGCCCGCGACGAGCTCGCCGATCACGACCGGCACGCGCCACCGACTGCCGGCGGACAGCAGCGGACCGAGCAGCGCGACCGCACCCACCAGCGCGAGCGTCTGCAGGTTCATGCGTTCACGCCGCGGCGGCGTCCGGCCCGACGATGCGGCACGGGATCTCCGTGTTCTCGTCGAGGTACCAGCTGGCGCAGACGCGGTGATAGCCGTCGGCGATCTGCGCGGACAGCCCGCGCGTGAGGTCGCCGTGGACGATGAGCACGGGCGACAGCGGCTTGCCCGCGCGCACCTTGCGGAGGTCATCGGCGACGTGCGGGTTGTCGATCGGAAGCAGCGGCAGGTTCGCCGCCCGCAGGATGTCCTTCGCCTTCTTCACCACCGTCGCCCGCGTGCGCAGGGCCGCGACGACAGAACGGGCCCGCTCGGGATCGGCGACGAGGCGGAGGTAGTCCTCCGCCGCGGGGAAGTCATGCTCGTCGGGGTCGTTCTTCCAGATGGGGTCGGCCATGAGGACATTGTGCTCCGCGGCGGGGCCGGCGCCCGGCGCGACGCGTCACGAGTCCTGCGTGGCCGCCCCGTCCCGCTGCAGCGCGAAGTCGCCGAGGGCGGCGGAGGTGGGCAGATCGACCCACAGCCGGAGGCTGCCGGGGCGCGCTCCGGCCCCGTTGATGATCGCCGCGCCGCCGATACGGCGCAGGAGCGGAGCGATGGACGCGGCGACCTCGCGCGGGAGCGAGCCGACGCCGCGGCCGTTGGAGGTCACGGCCACCGTGGTCGTGTCGTGCCGGGTCGAGGCGACGTGGCGCATCACGTAGGTGCGCCGCTCCTCACCGCGACGCTCACGGTCGTTGACGAGGAAGTGCGTCTTCTCCAGAGCGACCCGCCGCGTCTCGAGCCCGCGCAGATCGGGGAGATCGTCGTGCCGGCTGACACGACCGGTCACGACATGGAGCACTTCTTCCCACCACGCTGGCATGGCACCTTCCTTTCGGGTCGGTATGCCATCACCGCAGTGGAGCATGTGTCCACCGTCTCACACCGGACTGTGGGAGTGCTGACCGCCTCAGTCCCGGGTCGATCGGACCGTCGCCACCGTCGTGTTCGGCATCATCCGGCAGCGGGCACGACGCGCTCGAAGCTGACCGACGCGGCGAGGGCCACGACGGCGGCGGCGCGCTCGCGCTCTCCCTCGGCCGTCTTCTCGTCGCGCAGGGCGGCCGCGTCGCGGCGCTCGACGGCGCGGTCGCTGATCTCCGCGAGCCGGTCGGCGAGCACCGTTCCGAGACCGTCGCGCAGCTCTTCGAGGTTGGTGTTCGCGATCTCCAGGCGGCGATCGGACACCGTCAGCTCGACCACGGGGTATCCGTTGCGGATCAGCATCTCGCGCGTCTCGTCGCTCAGCAGATCGGCGATCTCCTCGCGCTGCGGCCGACGGGTGAACACCGCCTCGACGGTGTAGCGGGCCGGGGCATCCGCTGTCATCAATGCGGACGGCAGCGAGCCCGCCAGCACCGATCCGAGGCCGAGGGCGGCGCTGTCGGACGGGCTCTTCGTCGTGCTCTGTGTACTCATGACCTGACGGTACGCCCCGAAGATGTGCGCCTCACAGCTTCGGGGCGTACTCCCGCGCGTCGCTCAGGCGTCGGCGCGGGACGGCAGGACCCACCCCGCACGCGGGAAGTGGCACGTGTAGCCGTTGGGGTAGCGCAGCAAGTAGTCCTGGTGCTCCGGCTCGGCCTCCCAGAACGCGCCCAGCGGCTCGATCGTGGTCACGGCCGGCGCCGGCCACAGCCCCGACGCATCGACGTCGGCGATGGTCTCGCGCGCGACGTGCTCCTGGTCGGGCGTGACGGGGAAGATGGCGGAGCGGTAGCTCGTGCCGATGTCGTTGCCCTGGCGGTTCAGCGTCGACGGGTCGTGGATCTGGAAGAAGAACGCCAGGATGTCGCGATAGCTGGTCGCATTCGGGTCGAAGACGATCTCGACCGCCTCGGCGTGCCCCGGGTGATGACGGTAGGTCGCGTGATCGTTCTGACCGCCCGTGTAGCCGACGCGGGTGCTGATCACGCCGGGCTGACGGCGGATCAGATCCTCCATGCCCCAGAAACAGCCGCCCGCGAGGATGGCCGTCTCGGTGCCGGCCGGCTGGGTGATGGCTCCGGTGTCGCTCGGTCCGCTGGTCATGCTGCATCCTCCTGAGGGGTGGGGTCGGTGGTGGGGGCGTTCGGGAAACGGTCGAGGTACTCACCGTAACCCTGGGCGGCGAGGTCCTCGACGGGCACGAACCTCAGCGCGGCCGAGTTCATGCAGTAGCGCAGACCGCCCTCCGCGCGGGGGCCGTCGTCGAACACGTGGCCGAGGTGGCTCTCGGCGCCCGACGAGCGCACCTCGGTGCGCGTCATCCACAGCGTGCGGTCGGTCGTGGTGACCACGGCATCCGGCTCGATCGGGCGGGTGAAGCTCGGCCATCCGGTGCCGCTGTCGAACTTGTCGGTCGATGCGAACAGGGGCTGGCCCGAGACGACATCGACGTAGATGCCGTCGTCGTGCAGGTCCCAGTAAGCGTTGCGGAACGGGGGCTCGGTGCCCTCTTCCTGTGTCACGGCGTACTGCTGATCGGTGAGGCGGCCGAGCGCCTCGGGGGTCTTGCGGTAGTCCTTCGACATGATGTCTCCTCTGCGACACCGCTGGCTGCGGCGTCACCTGATCAAACAGAGGATGCGCCCGATTTGGTCCCGCCAGGCTGGATGCCGGCTGTGAGTTCCGGCGAGGCGCCGCCCGCCGACCGATCGGAGATCGCCCGCACGACGGCCGCCATGTCGAGGTCGCCGTCACCGCGCGCGACGGCGTCGGCGTACAACTCCCGAGTCACGTCGAGGAGCGGGCTCGCGATGCCGGCGGTGCGCGCGGACTCGGTGATCAGCTCGTTGTTCATCAGCACGTCACGGATGGATGCCTGCGGCGTCCAGTCCTCGGCCGCGAGCTTGGCGGTCTTCACGCGAGAGATGGGCGAGGACATCTGCCCGGCATCGAGCACCTGCCGCAACAGGCTCGCGGGCACGCCGTGCTGGGCGGCGAAATGGAAGGACTCGGCCAGCCCCGTGACCACCGCGATGAGGAAGACGTTGACGGAGAGCTTCATCGTCAACGCCGACGGGACGTCCCCGCAGAAGGTGAGCGCGCCGCACAGGGGCTCCAGGATCGGTGTGACGCGGGCCACCGCATCCTCGGGCCCGGCGAGCATGCCGACGAGAGTCCCCTCCTCCGCCGGGCGTCGCGACCCCGACACGGGCGCCTCCACGAAGACGCCGCCGGCGCCGGTGATCTCGGCGGCCAGCCGGGCGGAGTACTCCGGCGGCACGGTGCCCATGTTGACCACCGTGCGCCCGGTGAGCATCTCCGCGCGCCGGGCGCCGTCGGGACCCAGCACGTCGTCGATCGCCGACGTGCCGGCCAGCATGAGGATGACGATCTCCGACCGCGCGAACACCTCCGCCGGTTCCGCCGCGGCCGTCGCTCCGGCATCCACCAGCACCCTTCGCGCGCGCTCCGACCGGTTCCACACCGTCAGCGCCACGCCAGTGCGCACCAGGTTGAGCGCCATGGGCTCCCCCATGATCCCGAGGCCGATGAATCCGACTCGCGCTCCCACGCTCACGGCGTCGACGATATCTCCGACGCCGGCACGGAGAGCGAGGCACGCGCGTCGCGCACCGATCTGGCAGGAATGCGACGAGGCTCGACGCCCACGCGGCGGTCGGTGCGCATCGGGCGCGCGGAGACTGGAGGCATGCACCTCACCGACTTCCGCGCACCCGACACCCTCGCCGCGCGAGGAGCGCTCGAGCTCGCCCGCCAGTACCAGTCCCCCGCGATCACGGCCCACGCGCTGCGCTCGTGGCTCTGGGCCGAAGCGTTCGCGCGCGTCGACGGCATCGCCGAGGTGGACCACGAGCTGCTCTACGTCGCGGCGGTGCTGCACGACATCGGCACCGTGACCGCGTTCGACAACCACACCGTCTCGTACGAGCACGCCGGCGGACACGTGGGCGTCGCGCTCACCGCGGGGGCCGGCTGGCCCGCCGAGCGACGCGCCCGGGTGCTCGAGGTCATCGTGCGGCACAACTGGCCGCGGGTCGACCCGGCGATGGATGCCGAGGGCCACCTCCTCGAGATCGCCACCGGCCTCGACATCTCCGGCGCGCGACCCGACGCCCTTCAGGAGTCGTTCGTGCGCGAGGTGCTCGCGGTGTACCCCCGCGGTGGACTCGCGGCGGAGTTCGGCGCGTGCGTCGCGGACCAGGCCGCGCGCAAGCCCGACACGGCCGCGCGGCGCCTGCTCGACGGCGGCATCGTCGCCAAGCTGGCCGCCAACCCGTTGGAACGGATGTAGCGCGATCCCGAGAGTGCGGATGCCGAGGTCAGGCGACCGGGCGCGACAGGACCTCGGTGAGGGCCTCCGCATGGGTCAGCTGCGGGTGGTGACCGGCACCCGGAAGCGACACGATCTCCACTCGGGGACCGAGGTCGTCCCGGAAGCGTGCATCCAGCGGATCCTCGCTGCCGACGACGATACGCACGGGCCCGTCGAACCCCCTCAGCGCGTCCCGCAGCTGCGCCCGCCACCTCGCCGAGCCCGCGCGCGACAGCTGAGCTGCGGCGTGCTTCGCGCCGGTGCGCCTCAGGTCGCTCACGCTCGACTCCAGCGCCGCCGCCCCCGCGTCGGTCCCGGTCAGCCGGCGCGACAGCCGCACCGCGTCGGCGTGCCTCAGGAACGCGCGCACGACCGGCGAGATCCGTGCCGCACCGCGTGGCGGGACCTGCAGGAAGAACGGCGACACGAGCGTGAGCGACCGGAGACGCTCGGGGAATCGCCGGGCGACCGCGAGCGCGGCGGCGGCGCCCAGAGAGTGGCCGATGAGCTCGAGCGGCTCCCCGCTCGTCAGACCCGCCAGCCACCGGGTCCAGTCCCGAAGACCGGTACCGCCGGACAGGCCCAGTCCGGGCAGGTCGACCGCGCGAGCCCCCGTGCCTGCGGCGACCCGCGCCCAGGTGTCGGCGTTCACGGGCAGGCCCGGCAGGATCACCCGACGCGAACCCGCGCGTCCGATCTCGAACGTGCGGATGCCGCCGTAGTCGACGAATCGCCGGTCGCCGCCGGGCGCGTCGCCGAACCGGTACGCGACCAGGTGATCCGCCCACCGGTGAAGCGACAGCCGCACGTCGGGCGTCGAGATCCCGTGGGCGGCGGCGAGCGCGTCGGCGGACCCCGTCGGATAGCGGTCGGAAGACATGAAGGACAACGTCTCGGGGTCGACGCGGGTCACGCGCGCCGGGAGACGCCGGATGACACCGACCGGGACCGTGAGCCGTGGTATCGGCACGCCCAGGTGGCGCCCGACCGTCGAGAGCAGATCGCTGAGCGGCGGGGTGTCGTCGTCGAGGAGCCAGTAGGCCCGGCTCTCCGCCGCCGGATCGACGGCCACGCGTTCCATGAACGCGGCGAGGTGGTCGACGGTGACGACGGGGAGGAAGATCGCGTCCCCTCCCGGCAGGGCGGCCATCCTGCCGCGCCAGAGCTGCTGGATCGTGTCGGCGAGGCCGATCTGCTGGTCGGATTCGCCCGTGACGCTGTCGCCGATCACGCTGGCGGGATTGACGATCGTCCACGGGATCCCATGCGCGCTCGCGCGCGCCTGGAAGACCGCGTCGGATTCGACCTTGGACGCTTCGTAGGCGCCGAGGCGTGCATAGACCGCTGCGCGATGGTCGTCCGACCACGGCACCGTCGCGGGATCCTGGCCGCCGACACGGTAGCCGGACACGTGGACGACGCGGCGCAGCGCGGGAAGCCCCGCGGCGACGTCGATCAGCCTCTCGACGATGCCGACGTTGGCCTCGCGCGCCTCCTGCGCGGACATGCCGAATCGGTAGGAGCCCGCGCAGTTGTGGATCTCGGTGACCGTGGCGAGAGCCGACCGGTCACCGGGCACGAGCTCCGCGGAGGCGAAGTCGACGATGACGGTCGCCACCGGTCGTGTCAGGCCGTGCTCGCGGAGCCAGTGCTGCAGGCGAGCTGCCGACGCGGGCGTGCGCACGGCCGCCGTGACCTCTCCCCCGGCACCCGCAAGGGCACGCAGGAGGTGGCGGCCGACGAACCCGGATGCGCCGAGGACCAGCGCGTGTCGACCGTGGTCGGGGACGCTCACGAGGTCGACGCCGAGACGCGCTGAGCGATGAACGCCGCGATGCCGTCCGCCGCATCCATCAGCGGCCCCGTGCTGCGCAGGGCGCGCGAGACGATCACGGCCCCCTCGATCATCGACACGACGACGGTGGCCATTCCCCGCGCCTCGGTCGGGGAGAGCCCCTCGGCCTCCAGGAGCGCCGCCGCCGACGCGATCCACGATTCGAAGGCGTCGGCACAGGCGCGGCGCAGTCGCTCGTTGTGCGCTCCCATCTCCAGGGTGACGACCGACACCGGACACCCCAGCTGGAAGTCGCTGCCTGCGACGAGATCGGCCACCCCCGCGATGACGGTGCGGGCGGCCTCGGCAGCTCCGGCTCCGGATGCGGCGGCATCCGTGATCAACGTCTCGAACTGCGCGGCCGCGAGTTCGATCGCCGCCGCACCGAGCCCTTCCTTACCGTCCGGAAAGTGGAAGTACACGGAGCCTTTGGGGGCCGAGGAGTGTGCGATCACGGCGTTGACGCCGGTGCCGCTGTAGCCGTGGGTCTGGATCAGTTCGAGCATGGATTCCGAGAGTCGGGCTCTCGTGCGGGTGCCTTTGGTCGTCACCTCTCGATAATAGACCGGTCTATATATTTCCGCGCAATCCGGAGACGGGACCGCGGACGCCGTCCGCCCCGAGGCCCCGCCCGCGCCGAACGACGCTCACGACGTCGGCGATCCCATCGCCAGCCATTGCTCGCCCGTGACCTCGGGATGATCGAGCCAATAGCTCCCGTAGTAGTCGATGAACGGCGCGTACCCGTCGAGGATGCGGCGAAGCTCGGCGACGGCATCGAGCCCCTGCGGAGCGAGATCGACGCGGAGATCCAGACGATGCCGACGCTGTCCGCGGACGGCCGTGATCATCGACGACGACAGGTGCTGGCGCCCTTCCCCACCCGCGCCGAGTCCCGCCTCCAGGGCGCGCATGAGCCGCTCTTCGAACGGCACGTCGGTGCAGCCTCCGAACGATTCCTCCATCGCCACGAGGACCTCGGGGCCGACCAGCCCGTTCCCGAGGACGGCATAACCCTCCCCCACGCGGTGACCCGCGTACAGGCCGGGCTCGACGTGATCCCCGGTGTGGGCGGCGACGCGGCCGTCGTCGAGGACGACGCCGATCTGACGGTAGTGGAAGAGCGGATCGGTTTCGGCAAGCCCCGCGAGGATCAGCGCGGGATCCAGGCCGGCACGCCCTCGGTCCAGCGCCCGGAGCCCCAGCCTCCAGTCGGAGTGCCACTGGCTCGTCACCGCCGCCTCCCCCGATACCTGCGGGCACCGCGATGCGAGCGCGATGGACCCCGTGCCCTGGCAGACGCCGACCGCGCCGGTCAGCGGGTCTCGAGCGACGATGCTGAAGGTCATTTCGACGTGATCTCCCATCGCACGACGACCTTGCGAAGCACCCGCACGATGAGGTTCAGCACGATGCCGAGCACCGACAGGATGATGAGGAGCGCGAACACGGCCGCCGTCTCCATCCGACCCTGGGCTTGCAGAATCAGCACGCCCAGGCCCTTCTGCGCGCCGACGAACTCGGCGACGATCGCGCCGATCATCGAGTTGGCGACGGCCAGCTCCAGGCCCGAGAAGATCTGCGGGAGGGCAGCGGGGAGCATGAGACGCGTCTGGATCTGCCAACGCGTGGCACCGTTCACCCGGAAGAGGTCGACCTGGTCGCGATCCACCCCGCGGAAGCCGTGCAGCGCGTTGACGAGCATGGGGAAGAAGGCGAGTAGCACGACCACGACGACCTTCGAGGGCATCCCGAAGCCGAACCAGATGATGAACAGCGGAGCGATCGCGACCTTCGGAATGGACTCGATCGCCACGATGTAGGGGAACACCACGGCGTACACCGTGGGGAACTGCGCCAACACGACCGCCAACGCCAGGCCCGCTGCGACGCCGATCGCGAGGCCCGTCAGAACGATCGTCATCGTCGAGGCGGCGTTCTCCACATAGCGGGGGAACGCCCTCGGGTCGAAGAGGGCGGAGAGCACATCGCTCAGCGGCGGCACCACGTAGTCGGGGGTGTTCGTCCAGCCGGGCACGAACTGCCAGACCAGGAGCAGCAGAGCCAACAGGCCGAGCGAGCCGACAGCGCGCTTCGTCGGCGTGTTCACCGCGCGACGCCTCGTCGTCACGATCTGAGTGTTGACGGTCATGAGTTCACCTCGAAGTGGCGTCGGATGTGGGAGGTCAGAGCGGCGAACTCGGGGTCGCCGAGCAGATCGGGAGTACGCTCCTTGCCGAACGGCACCTCGACGATCTCCGCGATCCGGCCGGGCCGGGGAGTCATCACCACCACTCTCTCGGCGAGGAAGACGGCCTCGGCGATGCTGTGGGTGATCAGCACCGCGGTGGTGCCGGTCTCCCGCCAGATCCGATTGACTTCGACGTTCAGGGCGTCGCGGGTCATCGCGTCGAGTGCTCCGAACGGTTCGTCCATGAGAAGCACGGCGGGGTCGTGCACGAGTGCGCGACAGATGGCGGCGCGCTGCTGCATTCCACCGGAGAGCTCGTGCGGGTGCTTACGGAGAAAGTCCTCGAGCCCCACCATCGTCAGCAGCGCGGTGGCATGGCGACGATCGGATGCCGTCACGCGTCGCTTCAGGCTCAGCGGAAGCAGCACGTTGTCGAGGATGTTCAGCCACGGCAGCAGCGTCGCCTTCTGGAACACCATGCCCGCCTCGCCCCGCGGCGCTCCGATGGGCGTTCCGGAGATCGTGGCCTCACCCTCGGTGTGGCCTTCCAGCCCGGCGAGGATCCTCAGCAGCGTCGTCTTGCCGCATCCGCTCGGACCGAGGATGGAGACGAACTCGCCCTCCCCGATGCTGAGGTCGACGTGCGAGAGAGCCGTGACCGTGCCGGTGCGGGTCTGATAGACCTTCGACAGATCAGTGATCTCGATGAGGTCGTTCACGGAGCCTCCAACCCATAGACACGACAAAGGTTCTCGTTGAGCACGCGGCCCGCCAGCCACTCGGCCTGCGTGGTGCTCCACAGGCGGTCGGACACCCCGGCGGCGAGCGCGCGATCCAGAAGCAGCCGCCCGCGCGTGGTGGCCGCGACGTGGAACTCGGGCTGGCCGGTATCGGTGCCGAACATGATCTTGTTGGCGGGCAGCAGCTCCAGCCACTCCTGCAGCATCCGCTCGAGAGCGTGATGGTGGAGGTACGGCATCCACGAATAGTCGACGTACACGTTGCCGTGCGCCTGCGCGATCGCCGCCAGGTAGGAGGTGTACGGGTAACCGCCGTGGATGAGGATCACCCGCAGCCGGTTGAGCGCCGGGTCGGACAGCAGCGGCTCGAGGTTGCGCGGGTCGGCGCCCGTGAGCAGCAGTCCGGGCTCGGCGTGACCCATGCCGGCGTGGATCTGCACCGGCAACTCGCGTTCGACGGCCAGCTCGGCGATCGCGAAGACGAGGAAGTCGGCGACGATCGTGTGGGCCTCGCCCTGCAGCGCGGCCGGGTCGGTGCGCAGCTGCTCGTAAGCCGCCGTAGCCTCCTCCCGCGACCGTCGGACGAAGTGGAGGGAGCGCACGTAGGCCGAGGCGATCTTGAGCCCGACGAAACCGCTCTCCTGGCGGCGGATGATCGAGGACCGGACGAACGCCACGTACTCCCCCAGCGTCGCCGGTGGCGACGCGAGGCCCTGTGCGCTGAGCAGATCGGCGAGGATCGACGCGAACACGCGCTGGAAGCGCGGGCTGTCCGAACCCCGGCGCCGGAAGGGCGGGTGCCCGAACGGGTAGAGGTAGGGATCGATGCGGGCGACCGGCTTGTACTGCGCGTGGGGCCACAGCGCGGAATCGATCCAGGGGATGTCGGTGAGCACCGCCGCCGTGTGGGAGAGCTCCAGCGCCTGCCCGTAGAGCCCCGGGAAGTCGGCCCGGCGGCGCTCCGCGCTCAGGCGCACCTGCTCCGCGTGGGGAATGTCGCCGTAGAGCGCCCGGCTTCCGTCGGCCAGGGCGACCGCGTGCACGGTCGTGGCCTGGAAGGCGATGCTCTCCTCGAACAGCGCCCGGATGCCGTGTTCCCGGTCGAGCCGGTCGAGTTCCTCCCCGTCGCGGCGACCGCGCGCGGCGACGAAGGCGTCGAACACGTCGACCGGAAGCTGCGCCTCCACATGTCCCATCGCGTTCTCGCGTTCGAGGGCGTCGATCCCCTCCAGCTCCTCGCCGGGCCGGACGTAGCCGGCGTGGGAGTGGTGGTCGATCGCGGGAACCCCCGCGGTGTAGGTCAGGGTCGTCATCCGGCAGCGCTCCAGTTCTTCGCCTCGGCGATGACGGCGTCGCCGTCGAAGTCGTTGTAGGCCTCGACGAAGGTGTTGGGCGCGGCGGCGACGGCGTCGACGGCGGAGTCGATGATCCCCGCGTCGAGGGCGAAGCTCGCCCAGGCCTTCAGCGCCGACTCGTCGTAGGCGCCCCAGGTGCGAGAGCCCTCCGGGTCGCCGGCCGTGAGCAGTTCGATGCGACGCTTCAGCGCCACCAGGTCGATCGCGAGCTGGTCATCGATGGAGTTGCCGGCCACGAGGGTGTCGGGGTACTTGTCGTACATGATGCGCAGCGCTGCTTCGGGGTTCGTCGCGGTGAACAGGGTGGCCTTGGCCATGGCGCGACCGAACCCTTCGATCGCCGCAGCGTTCTTTCCCGCATAGTCGGTGCTCGTGAAGTAGGTCGTCGAGAACAGCGAAGCCACCTCATCCGTCGTGAAGTAGCGCAGCGGCGTCCCCTGGGCCTCGAAGGCGGCGTACTCGGTGTCCCAGAGCGACAGCGCGTCGACCTGTCCCGTCTTCAGGGCCTGCAGGGCCGCCGCGCCAGTGCCGACCGCGAGGTGCGAGTAGTCGACGTCGGGAGCGAGCCCGACCGAGGCGAGGATGCCCTCCGACAGGAGCATGTTCGAGGTGCCGAGGCTGGCCTGGCCGATCACGGCCCCGCGGAAGTCCTCGAGCGACTGGATGGGGCTGTCGTCGAGCACCGCGAGTGATCCGGTCTGCTTGCGGATGTAGTTGTAGACCAGCTGCAGGTCACTGCCCTTGGTCATGGCCTGCAGGATCGGCTCGGGAGGCGTGCTGCCGATGTCGAGCGAACCGGCGTCGATCCCCTGGACGATCGACGTCGAGTCGCCGGTGACGACGATCTCGACCTTGAGCCCCTCGTCGGCGAAGTATCCCATCGCCTCGGCGACGGCCATCGGCGAGTTGTTGGCCCCCATGTTGGTGGGTAGGCCGAACTGGATCGTCGTGGAGGCGCTTTCGGCGCCGGGCGATGCGCTCGCGCACCCGGCGAGGGCGGCGGCGAGGGCTGCGGTGGCGAGCAGGGCGGCGGTACGGCGGACGTGCATGATGTTCTCCTAGCGCGGGACGGGTGGTGCGCGGATCCGGGAATCCGGGGAGGGAATGGAATTCGGACGGGGCGGTGCGTAGTGGAGCAGGTGAAGCGGGTGGCGGTGCTGTTTTCGGCATCGCCGATCACCGGTGCCGTGCGAACATCGCGTCGGCGCCGGGAGTCTGAGGACGTGGTTCAGTCCACGGCGGGAAGGGGGGCGTCGGAGGGCGGGGTGACCACCCACAGGGCCTCGCCGGGAACGTCGCCGATGTTGACGATGCTGTGCGGCGTCGAGGATCGGTAGTCCAGGCTGTCGCCCGTCTCGAGGATGTAGTCCTGGTCGCCGAGGTGGAAGCGGAAGCGACCGCGCAGGATCACGCAGACTTCCTGCGAGTCGCCGTGGGTGTAGCTCTCGCTCCCCTCGCCGTGACCGGGCTCATACTCCGACACGAGCACTTCGACGTTGCCGAGCGGCGGTTGGGTGATGCGGAAGTGCCGCACGGAGTTGCCTGCCGCGAGCATCGGTCGCTCGGCGCGACGGAGGACGGTGCCCAGCGCGGGTTGCGCGCTGAAGAGCTCGGTCCACGGAACGCCGAACGCGGCGGCGATCCGTCGGACGACGTCCAGGCTCGTGTTGGCCTGGCCGTTCTCGATCTGACTGACATAGCCCGCGCTGATCGACGCGCGCCGCGCCAGCTCGCGCGTCGACATCTGGCGCAGCATGCGCAGTTCACGCACCCGGGCACCGAGATTGCTGTCGTCCACGGCGATCCTCTCATCACTAAACAGCATGTTTACGCTGAGTAAGCACACTGTATACCGGGCGCGCTTTCGCAACAATGACCGCCGTGTTTCCGTGATGTAAAACGCTGTCGGAGCCGGCCGGATGCTGAGGATGTCGCGGTCGCGCAACGCGAGCGCGGCGCGACCTGGCAGGCGATCGGCGGCGCCTTGGGCGTGAGCCGGCAGGCGGCGTTCCAGCGGTTCGGCAAGCCCATCGACCCCAGGACGGGAGAACTCATGAACACGACACCTTTGAGCGACGGCGCGGAGCTGGCTCGATCCGTCATCGACGACCTCGTCGCGGGCCGATGGCAGCTCGTGTCCGCGCGCTTCGACCCGACGATGCGCGAGAACCTGTCAGACGACGCGCTCGCGGCAGCCCTGGGCGCAGATCGTGGCCACCTCGGGCGCCTTCGAAAGCCACGGCGATCCCGTCGTGACGCGAGCAGCCGACGTCACGGTCACGAGCACGGGCGGAGCGGGCCGGCTCGGCGGAACCGACATCCGTTCCATCGTGACCTTCGTCGTGATCGCCTTCGCCCTCGCCTGGCTCGTGGCGCTTCCGCTCTGGCTCGGCGACGGACTCGCAAGCCCGGTGTTCCCGATCATCGCGGTCGCCATGATGGCGACGCCCCCCCTTGCGGCGCTCACCGTGGAGGTCTTCGTCGAACGGCCGCCGCGCAAAGCCCGAACCCTCGGGCCAGCAGACCATCACCGCGCAACTGCAGGCGCTCGGCAGAAACGAGCTGCCGCTCCCGATCGGCGTGCTCGTCTTGCTACAACTCCTCGCACTGCCGATGGCAGCGTTCATCAACCTGGTCCCGGCGCTCGGCGAAGAGCTCGGCTGGCGCGGATGGCTTCTTCCGAAGCTCATGCCTCTCGGGGCGATCCCCGCGATCCTCATCTCGGGCGTCATCTGGGGACTGTGGCACGCGCCGCTCATCCTCCTCGGATACAACTACCCGGGCGTTCCGGGCTGGCTCGGTCTCAGCGCGATGACCGGGATGTGCATCGTCTTCGGCGCGATCTTCGGCTGGCTGCGCCTCCGATCCGATTCCCTCTGGCCCGCCGCTCTCGCCCACGCCGCGTTCAACGGCGCCGGCGGCACCTACCTCCTGTTCGCGATGGCCGGCGAGCGCATCGACACCACGCAGGCGACCGTCCTCGGCTGGAGCGGCTGGATCGTGCCCCTCGCGCTCGTGATCGTCCTCGTCGCCACCGGCCGGTTCCGCCGTCCGACGCCCGCACCGCTCCCGGACGAGCGGTCAACCACCCGTGCCACGGCGGAAACTTCCTCGCCGGAGAAGGCGAGCGGGCGATGATCGGCAACCGACTCACCATCACCGCTCGCCTCGTCCTCACCGTGACGAAGCCTCAATCCACGTAGAGCGACAGTCCGAACGGCAGGAGCACGGCGAGCGAGTCCGGATCGAAGAGCACTCCCCGCGCGAGTTCTGGGCCCGAGAGCGCCAGATGGAGACGAAGTTCTCCGACGCCGAGCACGCCTCCCGGGCGCCCTGGCACCTGGATGCTGGTCAGGGCACTCGCGACGCCGCGGAGGAAGGCTTCGAACGCAGCCTGCCGCGCGACCGCGTCGTCTTCGACGATGCGCGCCGACTTCACGACGACCCCCTGCCACGAACCCCGCGTGAGCACTCTGCCGGGGAGCGCATCGGAGACGACGGCGACGACAGCGTGGTCTTCCGACCACCACATCGCACTGACGAGAACAGTCGGCTGCGCGTCGTCATCGGTCACGAGGGAGTATCCATCCGTCGCCGCTCTCTGTGAGGCGCTCCCGCGTCGTGCGCGTCGCCGGCCGTCGCGAGTCGCTACGAACCGTGCGGAGGCTGCGGGCACGCCATCGCCCGTCACTGTGGTCGACGGCGATGGGGTGCTCGAAGGTCTGACTCACGAGGTCGGTGGTGAGCGTGTCGTGCACGGGTCCGGCGGCGACGACGGCGCCACGGGCGAGCAGGAGGGCGTGGGTGGCGGCTTCGGGGATCTCTTCGAGGTGGTGGGTGACCAGCACGGACGCGAGATCGGGATCGCTCGCGGCGAGTCGGTCGACCGTCTCCAGCAGCTGCTCCCTGGCGGCGACATCGAGTCCGGTCGACGGCTCGTCGAGCAGCAGGAGCGCGGGCTCGCTCATCAGCGCGCGGGCGATGAGCGCCCGCCCCCGCTCGCCTTGGGAGAGGGTCGGCCATCGCTCTTCGGCCTTCCCGCCGAGGCCGAGCAGGTCGATCAGCTCGGCGGCTCGGCGGCGCTCGGCGGCGGTGGGCTGCCAGCGCATCATGAGCTCGGTGGTGCCGGTGACCCCGGTGAGGACGACGTCGGTGATGGTGAGCGGCGAGTCGAGCGGATGCCGCGGGTCGACGTGCCCGATGCGGCGACGCAATGCGAGCAGTTCGACACGGCCCACACGATGTCCGAGCACATCGACGGTGCCGGTGGTGGGGAAGGTGCGCGCGCCGAGAAGGCCGAGGATCGTGCTCTTGCCTGCCCCGTTCGGGCCGATCAGCACCCAGTGCTCGCCCGGCGCGATCCGCAGCGAGACGCGGTTCAGGATGCTTCTCCCGGCCCTGCGGAACGTCACCTCGTCAAGCACCACGACGGGCTCGACGACCGCCGCACTCACGCGAAACCCGCCTTGAGGGCATCGAGATGGGCGCGGCTGGCGCGGGCCGCGGCATCCGGCATCCGGTCGGCGACCGCGTCGACCACGACGACGTGCGCGTCGTGATCCGCGTGCGCGTCGGGCACGGGGCGGAGGCGGAGCATGTCGACCATCGCGCGCCGCACCCGCGGCACGAACCCGTCGAACAGCTCGGTCAGCACCTCGTTGTGCGCGGCGACCACGATCGCGCGGTGCAGCGCCATATCGGCATCCACGTGCTCCTCGACGCTCTGCCCAGGAACCGTGCGCAGGTCCAGCGCCCGTCGGATCGCGCGCAGATCGGACGGCGTGCGGCGCGTCGCTGCGAGGCTCGCCGCCTCGACCTCGATCGCGGTGCGGGCCTCGAGCACGGTGACGATGTCGGTGCGGCGCAGCACCTGCTCCCAGTCATCGGGCGCCTCCAACGCCGTCACATACACCCCCGACCCCTGACGGGAATCGAGGATGCCGCGGCCGGCGAGCTGGCGAATCGCCTCCCGCACGGTGGACCGTCCGACTCCGAGCTGCGGCGCCAGCGTCGTCTCGCCGGGGAGCTTGGCACCGAGCGCCCACTCCCCCGCGCGGATGCGCGCGAACAGCGCGTCGGCGGCCTGATCCGCCAAGGGGACACGTCTGAGTTGAGCCATCTCGTCTCCTCTACTTGTCTGAGGACTTCTGCTAGATTCTACCCGTGCTCACCGCAAACCTCCTTCTCCTTCGCCGCCACGGCGGGGCGTAGCCGGACCGGCTCCCCGCCGTGGGGCTGAACACTGCGCCGGTCTTCCCCACGAGACCCTGAAGGACTCCTTGTCATGACCACCACGATCGCCCCCTCCTGGAATCGGCAGCGCCCCTCCGGCATGCCCTCGCACCGCTACACCGACGCCTACTCCCGTGTCGACGTGCCCCTGGGCGCCGACCGGCAATGGCCCAACCGACGGCTCACCCAGGCTCCGTTGTGGGTCCCCGTCGATCTGCGCGACGGCAACCAGGCCCTCGCGGAGCCCATGGACCCCACCCGCAAGCGCCGGTTCTTCGAGTTGATGGTGCGGATGGGCTACACCGAGATCGAGGTCGGCTACCCCTCCGCGTCGCAGACCGATTACGACTTCGTCCGCCTCATCGCCGAGACCGACATCGCCCCCGACGACGTCACGATCGTCGTGTTCACCCCTGCGCGCCGCGACCTGATCGAGCGGACCGTGGAATCGATCCGCGGCATCCGCAACGACGTCGTCATCCACATGTACACCGCGACCGCACCGATCTGGCGCGACACCGTACTCGGCAAGGACCGCGACGAACTGCGGGAGCTGATCCTCGCCGGCGGACGGGACGTGCTCCACTTCGCCGGCGACCTGCCGAACGTGCGGTTCGAGTTCAGCCCCGAGGTGTTCAACCTCACCGAGCCCGACTACGTCATCGAGATCTGCGACGCGATGACGGAGTTGTGGGATGCCAGGCCCGAGCGCCCCGTCATCCTGAATCTCCCCGCCACCGTCGAGATCGCCACCCCCAACGTGTACGCCGACCAGATCGAGTACATGCACACCCACCTCGCCCGCCGCGACGGCGTCATCCTCTCCGTCCATCCTCACAACGACCGCGGCACGGGGATCGCCTGCGCCGAGCTCGCCGTCCTCGCCGGCGCCCAGCGGGTCGAGGGCTGCATCTTCGGCAACGGCGAGCGCACGGGCAATGTCGACCTCGCCACCCTCGCCCTCAACCTGCACGCGCAGGGCGTCGACCCGATGATCGACTTCTCCGACATCGACGAGATCCGCCGTACCGTCGAGTACTGCAACCGCATCGACGTGCACCCTCGACACCCCTATGTCGGCGATCTCGTGCACACCGCGTTCAGCGGCACCCATCAGGACGCCATCAAGAAGGGCTTCGCCGAGCATCGCGCCCGCGCTGCAGCCGAAGGGCGCGACGAGAGCGAGATCGCCTGGCGGGTTCCCTACCTGCCCATCGACCCGGCCGACATCGGCCGCAGCTACGACGCCGTCATCCGCGTGAACTCCCAGTCGGGCAAGGGCGGCATCGCCTACCTGCTCCAGACCGAGTACGGCATCGAGCTCCCCCGCCGGCTCCAGATCGACTTCGCCCGCCACGTGCAGCATCACACCGACACCACCGGCGGCGAGGTCACCGCCGAACAGCTCTGGGATGTCTTCTGCGCCACCTACCTCACCACCCCCGTCGACGCTCCGATCGAACTCGTCGACGTCGTGACGACCGACAAGAACACCCGCATCACCCTCCGCGCCGGCGGCATCGAGGACACCAGCACCCACGACGGCAACGGACCCGTCGACGCACTCACCACGGCGCTTGCACGACACGGGTTCGCGATCGAGATCCTGAGCCTCTCCCAGACAAGCATCGGCACCGGAGCAGACAGCGAAGCCCTCACCCTCATCGAATACCGCCACGGCTCACGTACCGCATGGGTCGCCGGCAAGGACCGGTCTGTGCTCACCGCCTCGTTGACCGCCGTCATGAACTCGATCGCGAGCGCCGAGGATCGGATGCGGCCGGGATCCATGGTCACCTCAGTCGTCACGCCGGATCGACGTGAAGACGCCCGGGAGTGACGCGAACCCGGGCCTCTCAGTCGAAGACCTCGCCCAGGAAGGACTTCATCGCCGTCCAACTGCGGCGCTCGGCGGTGGCGTCGAAGAGGGCGCCGTGCTCGGGTGCGTTCGCGTCGGGGAGGGTGAAGGCGTGCATCGCATTGGCGTACGTGACGACCTGCCAGTCGATCTCGGGAGCCGTCCGCAGATCGTTCTCGAAGGCGAGCAGCGCATCGTCCGGGGCGACGGGGTCGGCCGCCCCGTGGAGGACGAGCACCTTGGCTGTGATTCGCCTCGCCTCCCCCTCCGGACCGGCGAGCAGGCCGCCGTGGAAGCTCACGACGGCGTCGACGGGGGCGCCTGTCCGGGCCAGCTCCATCACGGAAGTTCCGCCGAAGCAGTAGCCGATCGCCGCGGTGCGCGCGGGGTCGACGGACGGCTCGGCGAGCAGCCGCTCGAACGCGGCCGCGAGCCGCTGTCGCCACAGCGCGCGATCCTGGTAGAAGCCACTGGCGACGGCGGCGGCATCCTGAGGTGCGGGGCGGATGTCCGCACCGTAGACGTCCGCGGCGAACGCCGCGTAGCCGAGACGGGCCAGCATGTCGCAGCGCATCCGGACGTAGTCGGTCACACCGAGCCAATCGTGTACGACCAGAATGCCTGGGTAGGGGCCGCCCCCGGCGGGACGGGCCTGGTACCCACGAAAAGCGACACCGTGCGCGACGTAGTCGACGTCGCCGGAGACGACCCCGCCCGCGGGAAGAGCCTCGCGGTCGAGGATCTCGTTCAGGTTCTGGGCGTAGGTGGTCATCTGGTGCTCCTCTGTGAGGGAAGACAGGGCGGCGTCCGCGCGTAGGCGACCGCGACTCCCATCCTCCAACGGACGTGAGTCACACACGGGCCCTTCTTCCGAGGAGGGACCCTCGTACGATCATCACGATGAGGGCCACGAGACTCAGCGGCGCCGAGAAGAACGCGAGATCGAAAGAAGCTCGCCAGCTCCCCTGCCCCCAATACTCGTAGTCCCAGTACGCATCAGCGAACGCCGTCACCGGCCACACCAACGAGCCCCACACGAAGAGCACGAGAAAGGTCACGTGATCCCCGCGCACGCGTCGGTCGAGAACGTGCAGATGCCAGTGCAGAACACCGATGACGAAAGCCTGGAAGACGGCGACGAGCGCAACCTGCCCGACGAGGTACTCCCGGTCGCTCGCGGAGAAGGTCGCTGCATTGCGAAGGACGAGGAACTGGTCGGGAACTCCTTGGAGCACGAAGATCGCCGCGAAGACCACGAACGCGACCACCGCGATCAACCACAGACTGGGGCGTGGCACCGGCATCCTCCCCCTCTCACAAACTACCCTCTGGATGGAGGAAATCAGTGGCTCAACGACCTCGAGGTGGCCGCGAACGTCGAGTACGGCAGCTACCGATGCTGAGCAGATTCCTGGCCGCGGCGGTGGCCTGTACCGCGGGAGCACTTGGCCTGACAGGGTGCGAGACGGGTGCGGGTTATGGAGTCGCTGCTCTGCGCCAGGCGAGCGGCGGCTCAATCCGAGTCGCCATATGTGCCCCGACAGACGCAAGCAGATTGAGTTTCAGCATCCGCGACCTCACCGCGGCGAAGGATTGGACGATCGTCGCCGAGTACGAAGGGAAGCACACGTTCACACGTGGAGAGGAGATTGAGCTCGGCGAACCAGTCGCCGGCATGCGGCTGACCCATAGCGCGCAGCTCTCCGCCCAAAGCGGTCAGGAGTACACCCTTCTCGTCGACGGGCAGTCCGAGCGGACGGTGTATTGGAGCGCTGTCGACTGGACCAGCGTCGGAAGCGGTTGGCTCCAGGTGAATCACTCGGCGAACCTACCGGCCGTGACGGCCCACGCATGCCCGAACAGGTGACGCAGTTTCGAGCAAGCCGTTCTAGCCCGAGGGTCTCGTGGATTCTCACGATTGTGGTGAATCACCACCGGGAGGGAGATCGATCTCGGTACGCGGCAACGGTGAGCGGATTCCGGCATCACGACTGCGCCGCCGCCTGTACCGGTGGCAGGCCGAGAGCGCTCGTCCATTCCAGGCACGTTCGACGGTCCGCGCCGGCCCTTGGCGAGGGGACCAGAGAGGGCTAAAGAGAACTGGTCGCCAGATACGAACCATCCTCGCGACACTTGCCGACACCGGAGCGAGGTGTGCCGGAAGTCAGGCCGAATCAGTCGCACTCATGCGCAGCGAGCCGCGTTCAGCTGGGTAGCCATTCCACCCCGCCGCGGAGAGGCCTCCAACCGAACCGAGTTCGCTCCAACTCAACTTCGTCGGAGTCGCGGGGCAGCCACTCGACACCCCACTCATCGAGCAGCGATGCGACATCATCGTTGCCTTTGAAGTACATATCACCCGGAATTCCGGCCACGGGCGGCGGGTCGAGCACCAACGTCCACCACTCGATCATGGTGTCCGGGTAGACGAACAGAAGGCGGCCGGCCCAAGGGCCAGATGTCACGCGCCCTATTCGGCCCTGACGACCCCAGAAGCTATTCGTTAGTTCCATGTCAGAACATTCTCGGGTAGATCACGTGGAGATTTGCGTACTGGGTGTTGCCGCGGAAACCATACGTCAGATTGGAGGAGGCCCCAAATCTCCCCTTCCAGGCAGAAGCGCGATACCCGTTCAGCGCATTCTGGTGCGCTTCGTGGCCGACGACACGGAAGCGGAGCGGTGCATTCCATCCGCGGACGGATCGAGCAGATCGAGCGATTGGACAACCCAGTGCCCACCCCAGACACGACGAAGCCCCGACGAGAAACGATTCCTCATCAGGGCTTCAGACCGTCGGGATGACAGGATTTGAACCTGCGACCCCTTGACCCCCAGGTACCCGGATCGGCCGGTTCCCCTGATTTTCCGGGCCTCTCCACTCTGCGGGAGGTCCGTTTTCACATCATGAGTTGCATGGCTTGCATGCATCAGGTCCCGGCTAGGTCCCGGCTCTTGGCAGCCGACCACTGATCCGCCGGTGGTTTACATGGCGTTTGTGGAAGCATCGCCGAAGGCCTCCGCATTGGGAAGGTATGTCCCGCCGTGGCGAAGCCCTCGACGCTTTCGCGCGCTGCGTGGACGCTCGCGACACCCTCTTCCGAAGAGACGACGCCGAATTGCTCACACGACGCCGCCACTCCGCAGACGATCTCGACCAAGCGGGCCGTGGCCTCGCGCAGCACAACCGAGCACAGATCCTCATACTCTCGTCGGCGCAGCTCAGCCGACACTGGGCCTCCTCGGTATTTCGCCGAGCAGTGGTCTGCGCGCTCCTGCTCATCGACCAACCGACGGGGAGCCTCAGTGCTTCTCACCGAAGCGATGTTGATGACGTTGCGCACGCAGAAAAGCACATGACGCGTGCAGCACCGACGCCACCGACCTGGTGCCGGTGGATTGTCCGGGCATCTCAATACCATGGGCACATGTCCGAGAACGCAATCCCGCATCCACAGGGAGACAACCTCCGACCGGGACAGCAGTTGCGCCTGACGAGCCTGGCACCGGCGTTTGACGACGAGCAGCACCAGCTGTACTACGACTTGCTCGTCCGCGCGATCGACGCCGAAGGTACACGCAACATCGCGCTCACTGGCGCATACGGCACCGGCAAGAGCAGCATCCTCCAGCGTCTCAGCGAGACTCACGGGGCCCAAACGGTACAGCTCTCGCTCTCGACAATCGCGCCCGACGACCACGACACAGATGCCGCCAGTCAGAACTCTGTCGAGGATGGGCCAGCGTCGCGCACGAACCAGATCCAGAAGGAGATCGTCAAACAGCTGCTGTATCGGCTTCCTCCTGAAGCCGTGCCGCGATCGAGATTCCGTCGGGCGAGTGCGCCGAACAGGCGTCGTGACTGGGTGGTCGCCGGCGCCATCGGCGCTGCCGTCTTCATAGTTCCTTTTGGGCTAGGACTTGTCCAACCGCTTGTAGAGGCCCTCTTGACGGTTCTGTGGCGGCAGATCGTCGCATACGTCCTGATTCTGGGGCTGGCAGTGGGCGCTACTTGGGCGATCATTAGCGTGCTCCGCGCACGGCCGACGATAAGTGCGTCCGTTCAGGCCGGCGCCGCAACGGTCACCCTGTCGAAGCAATCGGATACATACTTCGATGAGTACTTGGACGAGATCGTCTACTTCTTCCAAGTGAGCCGCCGCAACATCGTCGTTATAGAGGACATCGACCGGTTCGAAGACGTGCAGGTCTTCGACACGCTCCGCGCACTGAACGGCCTGTTAAACAGTTCGGATCAAATCGGCCAACGCATCATCTTCATCTACGCCATACGCGACAGCGTGTTCGAGCAGATCGGCGCGCCGCGGCGAGATGGCAAAGACATCCCTGCCGCGATCGAGGACTCCGACCGCGCGAAAGCGACGTTGAAGCGTGCGAGCCGCACGAAGTTCTTTGACGTGATCATCCCGGTAGTGCCATTTGTCAGCGCCGACAACGCCCGTGACGTGATGTCGGACGCAACGGCGAGTGATGAGTTCAAGATCAACCCCGCACTCATACGTCTTGCCGCCCGCCACGTCGCCGACATGCGGATGATTCACAACATTCGCAACGAGTTCGAGGTGTACCGAAACCGCCTTGTCGTTCCGGCGAGCCGCGTTCCGGGTATCGACGATGATCTCGTATTCGCGATCGTACTGTTCAAGAACACGCATCTCACTGACTTCGAGAAGATCCGTCACCGAGACAGCACGCTCGACCTCGTCTACAACGTGTGGCGCGCTCTTGTACGTCAGAATCTCGCGACGCGCGCCCAGCAACTAACGAGTTACAGAAACAGCCGGCACCTCGAGGCCACAAAGAACGCGCGTGCTACTCGCCTCGGACATGCTCTTCTCCAACTTCGCGATGGGCTGCTCGCGGCAGCTCAGGCAACAGCGCCCCAGGCAACGGTCGAACTGACAGGCCCTGGTACAAAGGGCAACCTCGACGACGCAGAAACCTGGGCTCGGATCATCGCTGGTGAACCCCAACAGCTTCAAATCCGTGATCCGGGCTCCTACCGCGTTCCGACGATCAATCTGTCATTCACCGCCGATCAGCTCGCTGAAATGTTCGGCATCACCGTCAACGCGGACGGATGGGAAGCTGTCGACCTCGCCGAAGTAAACGCAGCAATCGTGAAGGAAGAGCAAGCGATAGATTTCCTGCGACACCACACCTGGGAAGAGCTGTGCGCCCGTCCCGAGTTCAAAGTCGACACATCTGAACTCGCACTCACTGACTCGTCTGGCGAGCCACTCGACGGTGTGATCTCCTTCGATGATGTGGTCCAAGCGGCACTCGAGTCAGACCTCGCGCGCGATCTGGTCCGCCACGGCTTTCTCACATCCCACTTTGCCCTCTACTCCTCGAGCTACTACGGCAACCATCTAGGTCCCGACGCGATGGAGTACATCCGCCGTTGCGTCGAGCCCGGGATACCCGACGCATCGTTCCCGATGAGCGACACGGACGTTGTCCAACTCCTACGCGAACAGGACGCTGAGAACAGCGACACCGCCGACTTCTTCGGTGACGCGAGCGTCTTCAACATCGCGATCATGGACTACCTGCTTTCGAAACGGCCCGCAGCAGCGGCCACGGTCGCCCGACGCCTGTCTCTCCTCGGCGAACAAGATCACGAGTTCCTAGACACCTACATTGCCCAAGGAGAGCACCCTGCCCGTCTACTCGCCGCACTGGCACCCTACTGGCCAGGCGTACTCCGATATGCGGCAGTGACTGCGCCTGTGGACGCCGCTGTCCGCCCCGCGCTTCTCAACGCCGTGCTCCAGGTCGCACCCAACGACGAGTTCGAGACTGACCGAGAAGTCGGGCTAGTCATCCAAGCTAACTATCAAGACATGGAGGCCATTTGCCAGCCAGTCTCGGCGGATCACGCCGAGATCGTCCTGCGGATCGTGAAAGCAAACGGGGGATCACTTGAGTCCCTCGCCGACCTAAACGACGACGCACGGGATATCGCAGTACAACTCCGGATCTTCCCCCTAACCGAAGCGAACCTACGCGCCCTCCTGCCCACCGGTCCGATCGCGCTAGACACTCTGAGACCCAACCAAGACGTCTACGCCTACGCGCTCGACGAGCTCGAGGACTACCTCGACATCGCAAGCACCTCACCGCAGAACGTCCAGACCGTCGCCGATCCAAAGATGTTCGCGACCGTCTTGACCGAAGCAGCAAAGCGTTCGAGCGCTGACCTGCTCGGCCGGCTCGTCGACATGTCCGCCGCTGACTGCCAAGTACCCGCGCTCAGCGACACGGCCGTCCAGGCGTGGCCGTTCCTTGCCAAGAGCAACCGAACCGATCCCACGTTCGAGAACGTGTCTGAGTACATCGATCAGTTCGGAGTAGACGAGCACATTGGTCCGCTGCTTAACAAGCACAAGAAGATCACTGACTGGCAACGCTTCCCCACTGAGAAGCGGATCGAAGTGGCCATCGATGTGCTTGCTGCAAGTAGCGCGATCACCTCGACCAACACGCGTGTCCGCATCGCCGCAAGCATCGCCCCCGGCATCATCGAAGCAACCAGGATCACCCCGGAGACGGGCGACTTGGTCGCGCGGCTACTGAAGCGTCGTCTACTCGCAGACGACGCGACCGCGTTCTCCGCGGACCTCATGGTCGATTGGGTGACCCTGGAGACAACGATCGCTGCATCCAAGAAGTTCGAGACGTTCGTATCACCCGAAGTGCTCGACGTCTCCAAGATCCCGCCTCTACTACGCAGCTCGGCCATCCCCGCAGCGACCCGACTCGCGGTCGTCTCAAGGGTCACCGCTTACCTTGCTGGTGCAAGCCGGCTGCAGGTCCGAACACTTGCCAGCGCCCTGGCTGAGAACGGATGGGGCTTGCCCTACGAAAGCATTGAGGCGTTGAGGGCCGCTGGCGCGACTACCGGACAAGTTGTCGCGCTCATCGCCGCTCGAGGAGACCGTCTTCCGGTCGACCAGCTCAAGTTGCTGCTGCGAGCGCTGGGAGGTGACTACTCGCGCGTCGCGAACGGAGGACGAGGGCGCCCCACGTTCAACGTCGATTCAGCTCACACATACGTCTTGAATCGACTCGTCGGCGACACTATCAAGCAAGTTGAAACCGAGACCTTCAAACTCAAGGGACCAAAGCTGGTCGCCCCTCTCCAGCAGGCCAGCGTCTAGAGGGAATTGCAAGCACGATACGACGCTCCGAGAGTTGGACAGCTGTGCCTACTGCACTGGTTGCACCGCGGGCAAATTCCTTCGCCAGACACAGCGGATCGCCCGGGGCCAGCTTTAGCAGGGTCAAAGATCGCATGTGGTGTTCACTGCAACACCCCCTACATTTCATCTCTCATAAGTACAACTCTGATCAGGACTTACTCGCTCCTGGAGACGGCCCAAGACCCGGCTCGCTCATCTAGGCACTCCGATAATGGAGTCGCGGGAGCGGCAGTTCCAAGTCGAGCTTCGGAAGGCTAGTTCCGAACCTCGCCCAGTGACCGTTGCAGACGTGTAGTCCCTCTGTGACATCGCGATCCTCGTACCGATGCATAAGCCAAAGATGAACGTCATCAAGGGGCGGGTTTAGTTGCGGGGGCATCAGGTCGCGCGGATTCGGCGGCGGCGAGTAGCGGCTGAGCGCTGCGGTGAGGTTCCCGGGTGGGCCGAATGGGTAAATCACGAGGTGCTTGTTCGGGTGCCCGTCCAGCTTTTCACCTAAGGCCCGCACTCCCCCTCGCTGCTCATTGTCAACGATGTGCAGTGATTGTCGAATCAACGTCCACGGATTGTCTGGCGACGGTTCATGCGCGACAGACCACCTGACCTGATGAGGCTCCGTGTACGAATGCTGGCAGCGCTGAGCGCAGATCACCTGGACACCGTCGTCGTAGACCCCGAGTCCGAGGATCGGATCAGGGTCAGCCCCTGGAAGCAACCGTCGCTCGTCGCGAGATGACCAGTGATATTCGCAGCCGGCTTCGACAGTCCATCGAAGGACATCCGCCTTGATCTTGCTGCGCACTTCTCTGGTCGCGCCTCCCAAGATCATGTACGGGATCATCACCCACACGCAGTGGGGCAGTGTCGGCTCCGCCATCGGATCGAGGCGTTGTTCTGCTTCACGAATGGCAGACGGCGTGGTCGTAATCACTTCCGCGACGTGCTTCCCGTCCGCGGATAACAGGTCGGACATGCTTGACCTGGAGCCGTCGTCATACAGTCGAAACTCCACACCGATCTCGTCCGACAGCATTAGCCTCGCGTGTTCTTCTTCCCTTCTAGACACCAGCCTCACGCCTCCTCGCACTCACAGCGATCGTCAGGGCGTGCGCCAAATCGGGACGCCCGCGGCTCGCAGCGCTTCGGGCACACCGTCGTGCACGTCGCGCATTGCCGACGAGAGCGCTTCATAGCCGGCGTGCGTCTCGGCCACCACATCTTCGAGCACCGGCGGTACGTAATCCGAGAACGTCGACACGCTCAGGGTCAGCGTTCCCGCGGCCTTGTCGGTCACCCACGGGTTTACAGACGGCACGCCACCTTCGACACTCTGTGGTCGCAGGCGGTGATATCCCGCGTCTCGCCGGGCCACAAGCGCAGCCCACGCCGGGCTTCTCACGAGATCGTCCAGCGGCTCGACGAGATCCGCCAGCCCGACCTCTCCCGTCTGCCTGGCAGCCGCCAGGATGTACTTCATCGTCTCGGGATTGAGGGAGAGGTTTGCAAGTCGTCCGGAATCAAACGGCGCCGGGAGGCCGGTCCAGCGAAGCTTCGCGTCGAGAACCGCAGCTTTGCTGTGGATGCGGATGACGCGAGCCACCACGTTCACAACGGCATGGCCGGCGCTCACAGCCCAGAGCCCGGATGCTTCAGCGACTGCACGTCCGGCGATATTGCGATGGTTTGCGGTTGCGGGCTCTGTAGCGGTATCGCGCCAAACCTCAGCATCGCGAAGCGCAGCGAATGCGAGCCCAAGTTGCTCACCTGCGGCGGCCGCTCGTCCTAACAGATCCGCGACGTAGCCGTGAGGCAGTCCCTTGCTCACGCCTTGTATTTCTGCCCACTCGTACTTAGCGCCCAGCATCTGCCAGTCGTGCGAGACCATGGCTCGCACCCTGTCCGTATCCGTGAACGGCTTGCCCACATCGCCGGGTGACAGGGTCCCAACGACGGAGGCCACCACGGCGCCCTTCGACTTCTGATCGCTCATAGGAGACATCGTGACGCGGCCCACTCCCGTGGCACAACCGATGCTGAGGCGCATGTCACATTCGTCGTCATTCCACGTCGCTGATGCCTGGCTAGGGTCATCAAACTCGATCCTGGCGCGTAACCGGCGTGCGACCCGCGTCGGTCAGTTCGGAGGTGACAGGTCATCGACGGTGAAAACCTGAATATGCTGCCCTATCGCTGACTCGCGAACTGCCTCGACGGCCCGAGCTATGTCATCGGAGAACAGGACGATGGCGACTGATTCCCGCGCACGAGAGACGCAGACGTAGAAGAGCCTGCGTGTCCGCTCGATCGCAGAGTCGGCGCCCCTCGATTGGTTGTCGACATCGGTGGCCGACAGCTCCTTTAGGCCGAGAAGCTTGTCATACGAGTAGAGGGAGTATCGCCCCTCGCTGTCGTCGAGGACGACAATCACGCGGTCGAACTCAGAGCCCTTCGTACCATGCTGTGTGGAGTACGGCGACTCCTGCTTGACGTAGGTGTAGTAGCCCTCCAACTCGGACAAGACGCACTCGGACATGGCGTTCAACACGTCGACATCTCGCTCGTCGAGAACAACGTCGCCGTGCTCGCCCTCCGGGTGAAGGTACGCAGCCATTCGAGGATCGATTTCGATGAGCTCAGTGCTGGATGCGCTGCGGAGCAGGTCGCCCAGCTTCGCGGCTCCCGGATCTAGTGCGAGCTGGCGCAACTCCCCAACAGCCGCCTTACTAGATGCCAGGACAGCCTTGAGTTGCCGGGATGCCTGCCCAGCACGCACGAGAGGACTGCTCTCTCTTAGCACCGCCAGAACTGCTGGCGAACTTGCATCTTTCGCCAAGCAGAGCGGCAAGATCACGTCCCTGAACGGCGTCAGTGGCCACGCGTTGCCTTCGTTGAAGGCCTGACCCAGGCTGCTGGCCTTGAGATCATTGAACGCCGCGTAGAGATTCTCGAATCCGAGGCGCTTGGCCGCCATGCGATGCACGATCATCAGGATCTTGGAGCCGCCCTCGTGCGCGGAGCGAGTCCAGTTCCCTGAAGTGCTATGTTCGTCGAGCCAAGAACGGACAAGCTCCAGCCGATCACTCCGTTGGTCGTCTGACGGAAGAATGAAACAGAAAGCCTCTCCGTCAGTTTGTTCCGATAAGCCACTCACCTGTTGGAGCGAATCGCCTTCTGAACGAATGGCATTCACGCAGGCCAACACCCGCCGTGACGAGCGGAAGTTCTGTGGCTTGTCGACGTTCACCCACCCGGGCTCCAGCGACACCGATACGACACCTTGCTGGTAGATCTGCTGCATCGGGTCACCGAAGAAGCCAAGACACACCTTCCCGCCCGCGAGTGACCAAACGTGCTTCAGCGCCTCGACGACCTCAGAGAAGGTGTCCTGACTCTCGTCCACAAAGATGAACGGGAACTGCCGGCCCACGAGCTGCGCCAGGAGCCTTCGTTCGACGATCATCTCCGGCACCATCTTGATGACATCCGCATGGCCGACGATGCCGCGGGCGTAATCGGCACCGATGCCGTACGTCCACCGGTTGACGTCCTTCACAGCGGCTTGCTGGTGTCGACGCTTCTCTAGGTGCACCGCATCGTTGTCCTTGGTCGTCTGACGTGTGCCGGGCTTGTAGTTCGCTTGCTTCTCAAGGACCCCGGCAATCTCCTCGTCGATGCGAGCCGCAACCCAGCCGCCGATGTCCTTCTGGAACGGCTTCGCCAGCGCCCACAAGAAACTATGGATAGTGGATACGGAGGCGAGCGGATCGTTGGCGATCTCCTCGTGGATCTCCCGCGCGGCAATCTCGGTGTAGGTGATGCAGGCGACGCGCTGCGTCTTTGCGAGCAGTGACGGCCCTCGGTTTCTAGTAACATGTGCCAGCGCCTTCACTAGCGACGTGGTCTTGCCTGATCCTGCGCCAGCTACGACTGTGAAACCGATCAGTTGATCCCGGTCCAGGATCTCTCGAATTTGGCGATCGGCGTCGGTGTCGGGCGCATCAACTCGTGACGTCATTCTGAGCCCGACCCCCCAGCTACCTGGTTGGCGAGTTCCTCCGGCACGACAAGCTCCAGTTGCTCACGCAGCCACTCAAGGCCCTCGGTAATGTACGCGGGAGATTTCCAGGACTGCTCGGTCGCCGCAATTACACCGAGAGCGAAGGCGGTCTTGTCGAAGTGCGTGCCCTTAACGCGTTTGAAGAGCTTCTCATGCAACTCCTTGATCGAGAGTTCGGACGCCTTACCAATGTGCAGTCCCAGGTCTTTGCCGTCCACGCTCTGCGTCCAGTCGAGATTCTGAAGAGCGAACGCCTCCTCCAACGTCCGAGCAGCTCTAACCTCCTGGGCCGCCTGCCAGGAGACGGTCTCTTTGGTCTGATAGGCAACGCGAACCAAGCCGGGGCTGCCGTCAGGACTGACGGGTGCCTTCTGATCAGCGCCGGCCGCTAGCAGTTCACCGATGTCCTCGACTTTCGGGAGCCACTGCTTCAGCGTCTCGTTGGAGGTGATTGCTCCAGGAGTATCTACCGCACAGGCAGATGCGCGCTTGTCATCTTCACCGCCCCTCCCCGTGGCATCCGGAACAGCCACGCTGTCGAGATCCGTGATGACGAGCGTCGGAAGGCTCAGGAAGGCTAGGAGCTTCGCGAACTTGTACGCGAAGGCGCCGCCGACCTCAAGGATCGTCAGGTGACATGAGCGGAGCTCAGGCACGAATCGCTCGATGACGAGTGGTAGGAGCAGGCGCTCGACGTTCCCTTCAACGAGAACGGCGGCATCCGCAAAGAAGAGATCACAATGGGTCAGCTTGATGTACTGCTGCAAGAATTCCCGCGTCGTCGCCTCCTCATCGTCGTAGAACATCGACAGGTTCTTGACGTCGCTGCAGTGCAGTCCGTTCGGCGCGACTGATCGGCAGAAGTAGCGGATCGGTTTGAAGTTGCTCTCATAAATGATGTGAGGCGAGTGTGTCGTGACCACCAGTTGCGTCTGGAAATCCGCGTCAGGCGCGGGCAAGATCTCGAGGATCTTCCGGATGAACACCTGCTGTAGTTGAGCGTGCAGGTGGGCTTCTGGCTCCTCGATCATGACCAGGTGGATCGGCGGACGGTCCACCTCGGCCTCCGCCCATGCCTGATGAAAATCGAGCACTTCGACCACCATGAAGATGAGGTTCTTGAAGCCAAGGCCGTTGTACTGATCGGGGAGCATCTGCTCGATGGTCACGCCCGCACCCGCTGGCACGGGTAGCGAGTAGTGGACTTTGGCGCTGGTGCTGAGGATGCCATGGGCGTTGAACGATGCTTTGACGACCATGCCGGGATTGGCGACCCCGGGGTAGCCCACCTCCCCCAGTCGCGCCAGGGTCGGTCCGAAGACCTCAGCGAAGTGGTTGTTCAGCCGCTCCTCCGACTCGGCGATAGCTCCGAGCGCGTCCAGGTCGCTATCCTGCTTTTGGAGACTCCGATCGTAGAAGCGACTCAGACGCTTCGAGAGATCCTCACTCCTGCCGTGCGAGTCGACATCGGACAGGTGACGCTGCGCGTTCAGGAAGTCGACGCGGATAATCGAGTCAACGATGCTCGACGCGCCGGTTATGTGTGTGCCAAGGAAAAACGGCTCGTACCCGTCGTTCAGCACGAACTGGTCGTCGCACTCATTAGCGTCGAGGGCGTAGTACTTGATCTCGTACTCCTGCTGAAGCCGCTTCGTTAAGTACTCCACCATGGTTTGTGGCCACGGTTTGTAGGACGTCTCGACGTCACCAGTGGTCGCCTCGGCCTTCGCACGCGCTTCCTTAAAGTTTGAAATCAGCTTGGCGCCGTCTCGCGGCGCATACACCATTCGCACACCGACGGGTTCGCCTTCCCAGTCAAGGCTCGGCAGGAGTTCGAGCACGCGGTGGAGGTTATCCTCGTCGACGTCGAACCACAGATCGAACGTGATTCGAGGAAGTTCGACGTCTGGATCCGCGTCGTCAACGTCGAAGGAGTCGAAGACCTCCCAGCAATCGGCGGTGAAGTCGTAGATCTGAAACGGCGCACGGGGTTGCTGCGACAGAAACATCTGAAACAGATGCGTGGCGGACGTCTTACCACTGTTATTTGCGCCGACAAATATGGTGCGCTCCTGCTCGAGGTCAACACGAGCACTCTTGAGTCGTCTGAAGTTCTCAACACGAAAACACCTAATGTGCACTACAAAATCCCCTCATGCGGCTAACGAAACTCATGGCTTTACTCTGCGCGCATTTCTAAAGATGAGTGAGGTATCAATTAAAGCGTCTGTTAAGGAGACGTCCCACGGAACAAGGTCCTATGTCTGAGGCGGGTCGCTGACGAGTCGTAGCGCGGGCCGGGGGTCTTCCGCGCCGAGCACCTCGCGCACCCGCGCGGGGTGCCATCTCAGCTCTCGCGCAAGGTCTGCCTGACTGTGGCCTGCCTGATCGGCGAGCTCAGCCGCCTGCGCGAGCATCGAGGGCACCTCTCCGGGGTAGGCGTTCATGGGTTCAGGTGTTTCCAGCCCCGAGCTGCGCAACTGGTTCAACTTCTGATACCCGCGCCGAATCGATGCATCAGAGACGGCGCCGGTCTCCTTCATCCGCAGTAGCAGCGAGTCGACGGAGACACCCCAGTGTCGCGACAACTCGTCCAGCCGTGACAAGCTCACCGTGCGTGGCAGCAGGTTCACGATCTGGGAGCGCGGCGTAAGGAACTCAGCGGCAAACTGATCCGCTTCACGTTCCTGCTGCTTGTCACCAGGCGCCGCCTCGCCGTGCAGCAGGACGTGTCCGAGCTCGTGCGCGATCGTGAACCGGTACACGAACACGGACCTCGCTCGCTCCGGTGTGACGACGATGACCGGCCTTGCCAGGTGCGACGTAGAGAACGCGCCAACACGAGCGACGTCCGCGTTCGCCATCGTGAGCAGACTGACGACGATCCCGTGCGATTCCGCCAGGGCGACCAGATGCTTCACCGGCTTCATGCCAAGCCCCCACTGCGCACGAAGGGCCTGGGCAGCCGAAATCGGGTCCGCGTGCCCCCGGTCGATCGGTGGCAGATCGACCTCCGGGAAGCGGACCTTCTTCTCCAGTGCGAACGTCAGCTCCCACACCTGCTCGATGAAGGCAATCGCCTTCGCACGGTCCCGCGCGGACGTCGAACGCAGGCTCCGGAAGTGCGCCTGCGACCCATCCACTCGACCAATCGGCCGACCGGTCGCGAAGTAGTCCACGGGAACATGCAGTTCGCGTGCTAGGACGGGCAGCAAGTCACGTCGCGGCGTGGAGGACTGTGACTCGTACTGGCCGATGGCCGCGGGGGTCACTCCGACAAGGTCGGCGAGCTTTGCCTTCGACAGACCCGCGGCGAAACGCGCCTGCGTCAGACGTGCAGGATCGAAGCTGCCCGCAACAGTATCGAGGTCAGGGCGATCGGATGGCTCGACCAGGGAGAACAGGGTGTCCCGGTCATCCATGAGCGCCTCCGTCCGCCTCTTCCTCCTTCACCCCCAGCTGGGCGCGCGGGATAGGGCCGTTCGAGAAGCCCTCATCCTCCGCAGGCTCGACATCCGCCAACGAGCCCGATCCGACATCGAGCAACGACTCCATCGACGCAAAGGTGAGGTAGCCATCGGCTCCCAGAGTCGCCTCGCCCCAGTCGACACTGTGAAGCGCAGACGGATTGCTTGCATAGGGCACGACGACCACACGGTGAGACGTCAGCGTCTCCTCGAGAGCCTTGGCTTCAGCGTCGAGAAGCTCCCTCTCCTCCTCGGTCAGTTCCGGGTGCTCGAACTCAATGTCGAGACGCTGCTGGCCAAGATCCCGCTCCTGCCGGAAGAGGGAGATGCGCGTGTCCGACACCGCGAAAGGACGCGATCCGATATCCGTGGAACGCTCCCGAGCGAAGCGCCACGGGAACAGGACAACGCCGTTGAACGACACCAGCTTGTAGCCCCGTCGCGGGATGATCTCAGCCGAAGGAAGCCGCCCGAGCGCCGCCACGAATTCATCCAGACACTTGCGCCAGATCTGTCCGTACACCCCGGTGTGCTTCATGTCGGCTTCGGCCTGCGCGTTCGCCATCTTCTCGTGGCAGTCGCGGATGATGGCCGAGATCTGCTCCCGCACCAGTACGCCATCCGCGCCCAGCGTCCGCAACGCCCATGCGCGCCCCTCGTCGATCGCCACCTACTGCTCCTTTCATCCACCTACAGGAAAGTTATCACATCACTTTACTTCTTGACAGCATGTGCTCACCTCCGCTGAATGTTCGGTCTGCACGGAGTCCGCGACAAGCGCCGTCTGGGCGCTACTGGGTGTGGACCACTTCGGACAGGGTGGCTTCTTCGCAGGCTCCACGACCACGAAACGCGCGGCCAATAAGCGCGGGCGCATTCGATCAGTCCGACTGCCGCCGCCCACGAGGCGCGCGAAGGCGAACTACTTCCCAGACCTGTCCGTTCTATCTTCCGTTCATCACGGCCGGCGAGATGCTCGTCAACTACACGCCTTCTGCGGGCTGGGGCGACTTCTCTGCCAGCTTCGGACAGATGAATACCCATCACCGACACATCCCTCCTATCGGAGTACACCTCACGCAAGACGTCGCGAATCGCCATGGCCGATTCCGCGCTCGCGCCAGGTGGAGCGATCCCGTTTCACACGAGCGGCGAAGCTACTCGGCAACGTTCGATCGGGAGGGAGAAGCCAGGGCGTTCCTGGAACAGCTCCAGTCACGAACGCACGTCGCACGCGACCCGCTGATCTCCCTCGCCGACTACATCCATCAGATCGGGGACCGGCATCTTCGAGGACTCGATCCGTCGTCGACGGTGAGCGGGTATCGCGGCAGCATCAGAGTCCGTGTGCTTCCTGCCCTGGGGCACCTGGCGGTGCGATCGATCAGCACCGCCGTCATCGACAGGACGATCGACCGGTGGGAAGGCGACTGCTCGCCGTCGACGCTGAAGAACACCGTGTCAGTCCTCACACTGGTGCTCGACGAAGCAGTGCGAGATGAGATCATCGCCGCGAACCCCGCGCGAACACGCGCAAGGCGACGGACGCGGTCATCAACAGCCGATCTCGCGCGCAAGATCCCGACTCTCGGCGAGGTGCAAAGCCTCGCGGACGCGTGCCGTCATGTTCACGTGGCGTACGGCGACTTCGTCCTCCTTTCTGCGCTTCTCGCGGCGAGGATATCGGAGGTCGCGGGACTGCTGGTCAGCGACGTCGATTGGGACAGCCGCCTCATCACCATCGCGCGACAGCACTTTCCCGGCTCGAACGGGTTGTGCCTCAAGCCCACCAAGAGCAGGCAATCACGCAGGGTGCCGATCCTTAAGCCATTGGAGCCGGTGCTCAGACGAACAACTGAGGGCCGCGAACATGATCAGCCGCTCCTCCGAGGACCCCGAGGCGGAGTCCTCACCACCGGAACGCTCTCGCGAGCAACCGACTGGAGCAACCTGGTACAGCGACTCGGCCATCCCGGTCTGCGACGACATGACCTCAGACACGCCGGAGCCACATGGTTCGCGAATGCCGACGTCCCGCTTCACATCGTTCGTGACATCCTCGGACACGCCTCGATCGAGACGACCAAGAGATACTTGCACACCGACACCACCGAGCTCGCGCTTGCCGCGGAACGGACGAACCAGCATCTCAGATGGAGCGGAGCGAGCCTCTACACCACTTGACTTTGATTCATGGGGGTCAGGGATTTGGGAACATGTTGGGACCACGCGAGTTCAGTCGGTTCCGACATCCCTACCATAGGAAGCACAGATCGGGACCACAGGATCAATCTTCGTCCGACGTCTGCTCGCGGAAATCGGACACTCGTAAATGCCGTTCCATCAGGCTTTTTCTGTCGGGATGACAGGATTTGAACCTGCGACCCCCTGACCCCCAGTCAGGTGCGCTACCAAGCTGCGCCACATCCCGTTGTTGAATTATCTAGGCTGTTCTTGACCGCCGAAGACAAGGTGTCCCCCAGTCAAGTGCGCTACCAAGCTGCGCCACATCCCGGTCTATCGTCCGCTCGCGGACAACTCCCCTATCCTACCGGTTTCCCGGAGTGCTCGCGAACGCGTGTCCGTGACCGGGAGTACGGTCTGGTCATGAGCCAGATCGAGATCGTCCCGGCATCCGCCGATCGCTTCGCCGATGTGGAGCACGCCCTCACCGGCGGAGGCGACGGCGCCTCCTGCTGGTGCCAGTGGTGGATGCTGCGCAACAAGGACTTCCAGTCCGCGACGTCCGCCGAGCGGCGCGAGCTGCTCCGCGGCGACCTCGCCGCCACGCCCGCCTCCGCGCTCATCGCCTACGTCGACGGTGAGGCGGCCGGCTGGGTCAAGGTGTCGCCGCGCCCGGCGCAGCCCCGCCTCGCCGCGACGCGCGCGTTCCAGCAGTCGCCGGAGCCCTTCGACGATGCGTCGGTGTGGGCGGTGACCTGCTTCGTCGTCCGCCGGGAGTTCCGCGGCGACGGCCTCGCGAACCGCCTGCTTGACGCGGCCGTCGACCACGCCCGCGCACACGGCGCGCGCGTCATCGAGGGCTACCCGGTCGACACCGATGCAGGCAAGACGTCGTCGAACAACCTCTTCCACGGCGCCCTCTCGAGCTTCGTGGATGCCGGATTCGTCGAAGTCGCCCGCCCGAAACCGGCGCGCCCCATCGTCTCGCTGACGGTGGCGTGACCTCGCGGCTTCGACACGGCAGAATCGAGAGGTGAGCGAACCGTCCGTCCGCGTGGACTCGTGGCTCTGGGCGGTCCGCGTCTACAAGACACGCTCCGCCGCGACGACCGCCTGCCGCGCCGGCCACGTTCGCATCGGCGGCGAGAAGGCCAAAGCCGCGCAAGCCGTGCGCGTCGGAGACGAACTGCGGGTGCGGATCGCGGGATTCGACCGCATCCTCGTGGTGCGCCAGCTGCTCACCAAGCGCGTCGGCGCGCCCGTCGCGGCACTCGCTGCCGAAGACCGCACACCGCCGCGCGAGCCCGTCGCCCAGCTCGCCGTCCGCGATCGCGGTGCCGGCCGCCCCACCAAGCGCGAACGGCGCGAGATCGATCGCCTCCGCGGGCGGGATGCGTTCAGCGGTCCCAGCGACGAGAGCGACTCCTGACCCCGGCGCGCCTCAGACGGAGCACGGTCAGACGGCATCCAGCCACGACGGTCCCCGACTGACCGCGCCGTGGACGGCGACACGCTCGCGCAGCTCACGGTCGCTCGTGACCACGACGACCGACCGCCCGGCCGCGGCGAGCGCCGCCGCCTCGGCGACGATCGCGTCGTCGCCCTCCCCGGACGCGCGCACGACCGCGAAGCCGGGAACGTGGTCGACGGCCCGCGCCTGACCCTCGACCACGACGCGCACCTCGGGGAACCAGACATCCCCGGGCAGCTCTAGCCGAGCAGCAGCCATGCCCTCGACGACCAGCGAACGCAACCGTTCGAGCAGTCGCCCCGTCGCCGCCGCACGATCCTTCCACCAACCGTCGGGCACGGATCCCACCACGTTCGCGGCATCGACCACCACAGCCGGACGCACGTCGAGAAGTCCGCGCAGCATCGGCCACGACGCGCCGAAGCCGGGGTGCAGCGGATACGAGTCCACGGCCTGCACCGGCACCCACGCGAGCTCGCGGCTCTCGGGATCGCTGATCACCGGCGTGAACGGCTCGACGACGTCGGCGACCACCGTCGCGTACGTCCACACGCCCACGTCGTAGACGCTGATCAACCGCGGCCGCACGGCCGACGCCGGAACCCCGGCTTCCTCCGCCGACTCCCGCAACGCCCCGTCGCACGCCGACTCGCCCTCGCGCCGCGCCCCTCCCGGGAGCCCCCAGGTGTCGCCGAAGTGGCTCCAGGCGACCCGGTGCTGCAGCAACACCCCTCGCTCGGCGTCGACCGCGAGCAGACCCGCGGCCCCGAACCGGCCCCAGTACCGGGCGCCGTCGTCGGCGACGACCCAGGCGTCGCCGGGATCGCGCGGCCCGTCGGGTCGGCGCGGCTCGCCGGGAGCAGGAGGCACGATCGTCACCCGTTCAGCCTGTCACACCCCCGGCATCCCGCCGCCTCCGCGTGACGAGATTTTGCACGGTGCGTCACTCTCCGACACGCCCACATCTGGGCGCGACAGCCCCCACAGACCCCACATATTGTGGTCAGACCAAGCCCACCCCACGAGATATCGAAAGCAGGATCCCCATGTCCTCCTCCCCCAGCGACACCGTCGTCTCGGCCCGCGCCACGATCGACGAGTATCTCGCCCGCTCCGACTGGCGCATCAACGCGAACGCCAACCAGGGCTACTCGCTGGGCGGCATGATCCTCAACTCCGCCGGAAAGCTCGTCGCGAACTACTGGCTCGACGAGGTCTACGACCCCGCCGCCGGCACGGCCCACCGCGAGGGCGACCTGCACATCCACGACCTCGACGTCTTCGCCGGCTACTGCGCCGGCTGGTCGCTGCGGATGGTGCTGGAACAGGGCTTCAACGGTGTCGCGGGCAAGATCTCCAGCACGCCGCCGAAGCACTTCTCCAGCGCGCTCGGCCAGCTCGTCAACTTCCTCGGCACGCTCCAGAACGAGTGGGCCGGTGCGCAGGCATTCAGCTCGTTCGACACCTACCTCGCCCCGTACGTGCGCGTCGACGCGCTGAGCTACGACGATGTTCACCAGGCGATGCAGGAGTTCGTCTTCAACCTCAACGTCCCCTCCCGCTGGGGCACCCAGACCCCCTTCACCAACCTCACGTTCGACTGGGCGTGCCCCGACGACCTGCGCGCGCAGCATCCGCTCCTCGGCGGCCGCGTGCAGGAGTTCACGTACGGCGAGCTGGCGCCGGAGATGGCGATGATCAACCGCGCGTTCATCGACGTCATGACCACGGGCGACGCCGACGGCCGCGCCTTCACCTTCCCCATCCCCACCTACAACATCACCCGCGACTTCGACTGGGAGGGTGAGAACGTCGAGGCCCTGTTCGCGATGACCGCGAAGTACGGCCTCCCCTACTTCCAGAACTTCCTCAACTCCGACCTCGACCCGCACATGATCCGTTCCATGTGCTGCCGCCTGCAGCTCGACCTCACCGAGCTCCTCAAGCGCGGCAACGGCCTCTTCGGCTCGGCGGAGCAGACCGGCTCCATCGGCGTCGTCACGATCAACTGCGCGCGCCTCGGCTTCCTGCACTCCACCGGTACGGGAGACGACACCGCGGCGCTCGCCCGCCTCGACGAACTGCTCGACATCGCCCGCGACAGCCTCGAGGCCAAGCGCGAGGTGATCGGCCATCACCTCGCCGGCGGACTCTTCCCCTACACGCAGCGCTACCTCGGCACCCTCGAGAACCACTTCTCCACCATCGGCGTCAACGGCGTGAACGAGTACGTCCGCAACCTCACGCGCGACGCGCACGACATCACGACGGATGCCGGGGCCACCCTCGCCACGCGTCTGCTCGACCACGTACGCGCGCGCATCACCGCGTTCCAGCAGGAGACCGGCCACATGTACAACCTGGAGGCGAGCCCCGCCGAGGGCGCCACGTACCGCTTCGCCAAGGAGGACATCGCCCGCTTCGGCTCCGCCCAGGATGCCGCGACGAGCGCGGACGGCACCGACCCCGGCATCCGGCACGCCGGCACCCGGGCGAACCCGTACTACACGAACTCCTCGCAGCTGCCCGTCGGCTACACGAGCGACCCGTTCCTCGCGATGGCGATGCAGGAGCCGCTGCAGCAGAAGTACACCGGCGGCACGGTGCAGCACCTCTACCTCGGCGAGGCGCTGCCCTCGGCATCCGCCTGCCGTGACCTGGTGCGCCGTTCGCTGGAGCGCTTCCGCCTGCCGTATCTGACGATCACCCCGACCTTCTCGATCTGCCCGCGCCACGGCTACCGCTCCGGCGAGCACGAGACCTGCCCCGACTGCGGCGCCGTGTGCGAGGTGTGGACGCGCGTCATGGGTTACTTCCGGCCGATCGCCGGGTTCAACATCGGCAAGAAGGGCGAAGCTCAGGAGAGGACGTACTTCGTCGCGCCCCACGACGGCGCGGCGACGGCATCCGCGACACCGCAGGAGGAGTCATGGTCCGCACCGCTGCAGCCAGTGAGCTGAACATCGCCGGGGTCACGGCGTTCTCCACCGTCGACTGGCCCGACACGATGACCGCGACCGTGTTCCTGCAGGGCTGCCCGTGGAACTGCTTCTACTGCCACAACCCCGCCCTCATCGACCCGCGCGCCGAGGGCGCCGTCACCTGGGCCGACGTCACCGACCTGCTGTGCGAACGCATCGGGCTGCTCGACGGCGTCGTGTTCTCCGGCGGCGAGCCGACGCTGCAGCGCGCGCTCGTCCCGGCGATGCGGATGGTGCGCGCGCTCGGGTTCCGGGTGGGGCTGCACACGGCGGGGGCGTATCCCGGGCTGCTCGCGCAGGCGCTGCCGTTCGTGGACTGGGTGGGCCTGGACATCAAGGCTTCGCGGGAGGACTACGCCGCCGTCACCGGTCGCGGCCCCAGCGGCGGCCACGCGTGGCGTTCGCTCGAGCTGGTGCTGGGCAATCGGCTGCTGCGGGCCGGCTCCGACCACCCGCTCGACTACGAGGTGCGCACCACGGTGCACCCCGCGGCGATCGACGACGCGGGGCTGCGCGAGCTCGGATGCCGGCTCGCCGACGCGGGCGTCGACCACTGGGCCGTGCAGCGGTTCCGCGAGACGGGGACCCGACAGCCGCTCCCCCGCGTGGCGGATGCCGAGGCACCGGCGCTGCGGCTCGACGACCTGCCGACGGAGCGGTTCCGCTCGCTGGTCATCCGCTGACGGGACCGCGTTTCGACTCGCGGCTGCGCCGCTCGCTCAACGACCGGGACCGGGGTCGAGCGCGCGTGGCGCCGTCGCGCTGGCCGGGCGCGGTCGCGGGCGCGGGTCAGCGCCACCCGCCCGAACTGCCTGCCCTCCGCCCGGCCGCCTGTCCGCCCGCACGCCTGTCCGCCCACCCTCCCGAACTGCAAGGGATGCGGGGCGACACGCCGCGGCATCCGCACACCACACCGCGTGTCGGCGCAGAGGCCTTGCAGTTCGGTCAGCGGCCCGCCCGCCCCACCGCCGACAGGCCAGCCGGCTCGGCCGAGCCCGCTCGGCGCGCGGCCCGGCCGCCCACCCGCCCGAACTACAAGAGATGCGGGGCGACACGCCGCGGCATCCGCACACCACACCGCGTGTCGGCGCAGAGGCCTTGCAGTTCGGTCAGCAGCCCGCCCGCCTCACCGCAGACAGGCCAGCCGGCTCGGCCGAACCCGCTCGGGGCGCGGCTCGTCCGCCACCCTCCCGAACTGCAAGGGATGCGGGGCGACACGCCGCGGCATCCGCGCCCCACACCGCGTGTCGGCGCAGAGGCCTTGCAGTTCGGTCCCCGGCGCAGACCGCCCGCAGCAGCCCAGCCGGCTCAGCGCTGGCGACGCTCGCGCACCCGCATGTTGGTGACGATCGGCGTGCCCTCGAAGCCGAAGATCTCGCGCAGACGGCGCTGGATGAAGCGCCGGTACCCGGGGTCGAGGAAGCCAGTGGTGAACAGCACGAACGTCGGCGGACGGGTGCCGGCCTGCGTGCCGAACAGGATGCGCGGCTGCTTGCCGCCGCGCAGCGGATGCGGGTGCTCGGCCACCAGCTCGGCCAGGAACGCGTTGAACTTGCCGGTCGGGATGCGCTGATCCCACGACTCGAGCGCCGTCTCGAGCGCCGGGACGAGCTTGTCGAGGTGACGGCCGGTGCGCGCCGAGATGTTGACGCGCGGCGCCCACGTGACGTGGGCGAGGTCCTGCTCGATCTCACGCTCGAGGTAACGGCGACGGTCGGCGTTCTCCATGTCGTCGTCGTTGAGACGATCCCACTTGTTGAACGCCAGCACGAGCGCACGGCCCGACTCGAGCACGAGGTCGATGATGTTGAGGTCCTGCACGCTGATCGACTGCGACACGTCGAGCACGACGACGGCGACCTCCGCCTTCTCCAGCGCCGCGGAGGTGCGCAGCGACGCGTAGAAGTCGGCGCCCTGCTGCAGGTGCACGCGGCGGCGGATGCCGGCGGTGTCGACGAAGCGCCACAGCTTGCCGCCGAGCTCGACGATCTCGTCGACGGGGTCGCGGGTCGTGCCCGCGAGCTCGTTGACGACCACGCGCTCCTCGCCGGCGGCCTTGTTCAGCAGCGACGACTTGCCGACGTTGGGGCGACCGAGGATGGCGACACGACGCGGCCCGCCGAGCTCGCCCTTGGCGACCGCCGAGACCTCCGGCAGCACCTTCATGACCTCGTCGAGCAGGTCGGCGACACCGCGGCCGTGGATCGCGGAGACGGGGTGCGGCTCGCCCAGACCGAGGTTCCACAGGGCCGCAGCTTCGGGCTCCTGCCGGGCGTCGTCGATCTTGTTCGCGACGAGGAAGACCGGCTTCTTCGTCGTGCGCAGGAGCTTGACGACGGCCTCGTCGGTCGCGGTCGCGCCGACCATCGCGTCGACGACGAACAGCACGACGTCGCACAGCTCGATCGCGACCTCGGCCTGCGCGGCGACGGAGCGGTCGATGCCGCGCGCGTCGGGCTCCCACCCGCCGGTGTCGACGAGGCTGAAGCGGCGGTCCATCCACTCGGCCTTGTACGTCACGCGGTCGCGCGTGACACCGGGGGTGTCCTCCACGACGGCCTCGCGACGGCCCAGGATGCGGTTGACCAGCGCGGACTTGCCGACGTTGGGTCGTCCCACGATCGCGACGACCGGCAGCGCCGGCAGCATCTCGACGACCTCGCCGCCGGCGGTGAAGCCCGCGAGCAGCTCATCGTCCTCGTCGTCGAGCTCGTAGTCGGCGAGGGAGGCGCGCAGCGCCGCGGCCCGCTGCTCGGCGAGCTCCTCATCGAGGTTCGCGAGCTTCTCCTCGATCTGGTCGGGTCCGGCCTCGTAGTCGTCTTCAGCGGCCATCGGGATTCTCCTGTGCAGTGGGGGCGACTGCGGAGATCACGTCGAGGACGGCCTCCACGGTCTGCGTGAAATCGAGTTCGGTGGAGTCGACGACCGTCACGCCGTCTGCGGCGGTGAGGAAGTCGACCACGGTGCTGTCGGCGGCATCCCGTCGGTGCAGCGCCGCGGCGACGGCGTCGGCGTCGTGCGCGCTCAGCTCCGCGCTGCGGCGCGCGGCGCGCACCTCGGGCGCGGCGGTGAGGAGGATGCGCACCGGGGCGTCGGGCGCGACGACCGTGGTGATGTCGCGGCCCTCGACCACGACGCCCGGGCGACCCGACTCGCGCACGAGACGGCGGAACAGCGCGTTGACCTGTTCCCGCACGGCGGGTACGCGTGCGACGCCGCTCACGGCGTCGGTCACCCGCGGCTCGCGGATCGCGGCGGTCACGTCGGCGTCGCCCACACGCACCCAGTAGTCGTCGGGGTCGAGCGAGATCGCGTAGGGGAAGTCGGATGCGGCGGCCACGACGGCGGTCTCGTCGGCGGTGTCCTGGGCCGCCCCGGTGCCGCGCGCCAGCACGTGCCACGCGAGGGCGCGGTAGGCCGCCCCGGTGTCGAGGTAGCCGTAGCCGAGGGCGCGCGCGGCCTGCTTGGAGACGCTCGACTTGCCGGAGCCGGCGGGCCCGTCGATGGCGATCGTGACGGTCATGAGGGCAGGCTCGCAATCTTCCAGCCGCGCGCCACGAGGCCCTCCTCGGCCTGGCGCACGGTCGTCGGGTCGACACTGATCTCGGCGAGACCGAACTGGGCGCCCGGCGAGTGCTCCAGCCGCAGGTCCTCGACGTTGACGCCGAGCTCCCCCAGCTCTCCGAACAGGCGGCCGAGCTGGCCCGGGGTGTCGTCGACCATGACGACGAGGCTCTCGAAACGCCGGTTCTGGCCGTGTTTGCCGGGCAGGCGCTCCACGCCGTCGTTGCCGCGGCGGATGGTGTCGGCGAGGGCACGCCGCGCGCCGGGGGCCTCGGGGGCGCGCAGGGCGTCCGCGACGGCGCGCAGGTCGTCGGAGAGAGCGTCGAGCACGTCGACGACGGGTGCGGAGTTCGCACCGAGGATCTGCACCCACAGCTCCGGTGCCGAGGCCGCGATGCGGGTCGTGTCGCGCACGCCCTGTCCGGCCAGTCGCAGCGAGCCGTCGGGCGCGTCGACGAACCGGCCCGCGAGCAGCGACGCCACCAGCTGGGGCACGTGCGACACGAGCGCGACCGCGCGGTCGTGCTCGTCGGGCGTCATCTCGATGGGCGTCGCGCCGAGATCGAGCGCGAGCCCTTCGACGAGCGCGAGATCGGATGCCGGGGTCTCCTCGTCACGGCACACGACCCAGGGGCGGCCCACGAAGATGTCGGCGCGCGCCGAAATGGCGCCGCCCCGCTCGCGCCCGGCCATCGGATGCGAGCCGATGTAGTGCGTGAGGTCGACGCCGCGACGGCGCAGTTCGCGGAGCGGGTCGAGCTTCACGCTCGCGACATCGGTGACGACGGCATCCGGGAACGCGGCCAGCTCGCGCTCGACGACGTCGGCGACGACGTCGGGCGGGACCGCGACCACCACGAGCAGCGGGCGGTCACCGTCGGCGGCCGCGCGACCCGCGCCGTAGTCGACGGCGAGCCGCAGCTGCGCCGGCGACGCGTCAGCGAGCGCGACGTCGACGCCGAGCGCGCGCAACGCATGGCCGATGCTGGCGCCGAGCAGCCCGGCACCGACGATCCGGACCGTGCCGGAGGTGCGAGCCGCACGCGCGCGTGCATCGGCAACGGCCTGTTCGGTCACTGTTCTCCGCCTCAGCTGTCCCCGGGCGGCGTGGGCGCCGCCTGACGCGCCACCGTGAGCAGCGCGCCGCGTTCCACTGTAGTCAACTCCCGCGCCCGTCCCGCCGGGAGGGTTCCCAGGTGGAGCGGTCCGAACTGTCGGCGCACGAGCTCGACGACGGGGTGACCGACGGCGGCCATCATGCGCCGCACGATGCGGTTGCGGCCCGAGTGCAGCGTCAGCTCGACCAGCGACGTGTCGCCCGAGGTGTCGAGCAGACGCGCCTTGTCGGCGGCGATCGGGCCGTCGTCGAGCTCGACGCCCTTCGTCAGCCGCGCGATGGTCTGCGGGGTCACGCGACCGGTCACCTTGGCGATGTACACCTTGGTGACGCCGAACGACGGGTGGGCGAGCACGTGCGCGAGCTCGCCGTCGTTGGTCAGCACCAGCAGCCCCGACGTCTCGGCATCCAGTCGCCCGACGTTGTAGAGCCGCTCGTCCCAGTCCTTCGTGAAGCGGCGGAGGTCGGGGCGGCCCTGCTCATCCTTCATCGACGACACGACACCGGTGGGCTTGTTGAGCATCACGTAGCGCTTCGTGGTGTCGAGCTGGATGGCGGTGCCGTCGACGTCGACCAGATCGGATGCCGGGTCGATGCGCCGCCCGAGCTCGGTGACCACTTCGCCGTTGACGCGGATGCGCCCCTCGACGATGTACTGCTCGCAGACGCGGCGCGAGGCCACGCCCGCGTTCGCGAGCACCTTCTGCAGCCGCACGCCCTCGGCATCCGGGGTGTTCGTCATCATCGGAGCACCTCCGCGTCGAAGCCGTCGGATCCGTCGTCGAGCAGCGGCGAGATGTGCGGCAGCTCGTCGAGCCCGTTGATGCCGAGGTTCACGAGGAACGCCTCGGTCGTCCCGTAGTTGATGGCACCGGTCTCCGGATCGGTGAACAGCTCGGTGATCAGCCCTCGTGCCAGCAGGGTGCGCACGACCGAGTCGACGTTCACCGCGCGGATCGAGGCGACCTGGCTGCGGGTGACCGGCTGCTTGTAGGCGATGACCGCGAGGGTCTCCAGCGCCGCCTGCGACAGGCGCGACGGGGCCTGTCCGCCGACGAAGTCCGCGATCAGGTCGTCGTGCTCATCGCGCACGTACAGGCGCCAGCCGCCGCCGACCTCGCGCAGCTCGAAGCCGCGACGCGGACCGCCGGTCTCGCCGTCGTAGTCGGCGACCAGGCCCGCCACCGCCTGCCGGACGGCGGGCACGGGCGCTCCCACGGCGGCGGCGAGCGCGACGAGGCTCTGCGGCTCGTCGACGATCAGCAGGATCGCCTCGATCCGGCGCGCGACGTCGGCGGGCTCCTGCGAGCGCGGCGGCGCGTTCGTGTCGGTCTCGGTGTCAGCGGTCATAATCGGCTCCCAGGGTGGCGAGGTTCTCTTCGGACCAGCGTTCGGCGGTCCAGCGCAGGGTGAGCTCGCCGAGCGGTTCCAGCTGCTCGAACGAGAGGGCGGCGTGGCGGTACAGCTCCAGCACCGCGAGGAAGCGGGCGACGACGACGCCGGTCTGGGCGACCCCGGCGACGAGCTCCCGGAAGTTGAGGGTCCCCGCGTCGCGCAGCAGGGTGACGACGATCGCGGCCTGCTCGCGGATGGACACGAGCGGCGCATGCAGATGGTCGAGCCCGACGTGCGGGATCTCCTTGGGCGCGAAGGCGAGCATCGCGAGCGCCGCGAAGTCCTCCTTCGACAGCGTCCAGACCAGTTCCGGTACCGCGCGGCGGTACTTCTCGTCGAGGCGCACGGCGCGCACGTGGCGCCGGTCCTCGCGCCGGAGGCTGCGCTCGAACCAGGCCGAGACCTCTTTGAACGCGCGGTACTGCAGCAGACGGGCGAACAGCAGATCGCGTGCCTCGAGGAGCGCGACCGACTCGGCATCCACCAGCTCGCCCTGCGGGAGGAGCCCCGCGACCTTCATGTCCAGCAGCGTCGCGGCGACGACCAGGAACTCGGAGGCCTGATCGAGATCGTCGTCGGAGTCGAGGCCCTTCAGGTACGCGATGAACTCGTCGGTGACCTTGCTGAGCGAGATCTCCGTGATGTCGAGCTCGTGCTTGCCGAGCAGCGTCAGCAGCAGGTCGAACGGACCGTCGAAGTTGCTGAGCGAGACGCGGAATCCGGTGTCGTCGGCCTCCGCGGCCGCGTCTGCGACCGGCGCGGCCGCCGCGACGTCCGGCTCGTCAGGCGACGGCGCCACGAGCCACCAGCTCCCGCGCGAGGCGCAGGTAGGCCTGGGCGGCGGCGTGCTCGGGGGCGAACGTCGTGATCGGAACGCCCGACACCGACGCGTCGGGGAACTTCACCGTGCGCCCGATCACCGTCTCCAGGACGTCGTCGCCGAACGCCTCGACGACACGCTCGAGCACCTCGCGCGAGTGGAGCGTGCGCGGGTCGTACATCGTGGCGAGCACGCCGTCCAGCTCGATCGAGGGGTTGAGGCGGTCGCGCACCTTGTCGATCGTCTCGATGAGCAGCGCCACTCCGCGCAGCGCGAAGAACTCGCACTCCAGCGGGATGAGCACGCCGTGGCTCGCCGTCAGGGCGTTGACTGTGAGCAGGCCGAGCGAGGGCTGGCAGTCGATGAGGATGACGTCGTACTCCCCCGCGACCTTGCGCAGCACGCGCGCCAGGATCGTCTCGCGGGCGACCTCGTTGACGAGGTGCACCTCGGCGGCCGACAGGTCGATGTTGGCGGGGATGACGTCGAGACCGTCCACCGAGGTGTGCACGATCGTCTCGTGCGGGTCGCGCTTGGTGTCCAGCAGCAGGTCGTAGATCGTCGGGATGTCGTGGGTGGCGATGCCGAGACCGGCCGACAGCGCACCCTGCGGGTCGAAGTCGATCGCGAGCACCTTGCGCCCGTACTGCGCGAGGGAGGCGGCCAGGTTGATGGTCGTCGTCGTCTTGCCGACGCCGCCCTTCTGGTTGCACAGCGCGATGATGCGGGCGGGACCGTGACCGGTGAGCGCGGGCGGGGTCGGGAAGCCGTGGTACGGCCGACCGGTCGGTCCCATCGGAACGTCCTCCGAGAGGGCCTTCTTCGTCCCCCGCGTCTTATCCGCCACCGACACTCCTGCTCCGTGATGCCCTTCCCAGGGCCTGGCGGACGTGCGCCGCCGTGCTCCTCGATTCTCGCACAGGGTGGGGTCGGCTCAGCCGAGGCCCCGCAGGGTGTCGACGTCCATGAGGCCCGCGTGCAAGCCGCCTCCCGCGATCAGAGACGGGATCGAGACGGTGCGGATCTGGTCCTCGACGACGTCGCGGGTGTGCGCGAGGGATGCCGCGACCTCGGGCGAGGTGGTGAGCTCCGCGATCTGCTCGATCTGCGCGGGGGTGTAGCCGTCGAGGCCGAGCCATTCGTGCAGGCGGGCGGTCGCCGCCTCCGCGGACGCGGCGTTCATCCACTCCTGCGTCGGCTGACCGTCGGCGGTCTCGGTCGTGAACAGCTGTTCGAGGATGAACCAGTCGCCCGTCTCCACCTCCGCCGTGTCGGCCGCGGCGTCCGCCGCCGTCCGCTGCGCCTCGAAGGCGCGCACGGCCGTGAGGTAGGTCGCGATGAGGTGGGAGTTGGCGAACTTGTCGCCGAAGCCGCCGCGGATCGGATAGACGAGGTAGGTCACGTTGTGCGTCTCGTCGAAGCCCGCCTCCCGCATGTTGCGGAAGAGCTCGGCGCAGAAGCGGCATCCGGGGTCGAGGACGTCGAGCGCCGTCGGCCGTCCGTCGACGCGACCACCGAGGTAGGTGGCGTCGGGCGACGCGAAGTCCGCGGCATCCCACGTGCGCAGCCGGCTCGGGACGGTGGCGATCGTGTCGCCGACCGAGGCGAACTCGCGGCCGAACGCGCCGAGGACGTCGCCGGTGCCGATCGACTCCCAGAAGCCCGGCTCGACGGCGTCGATGGAGCAGGCCTGCGCGGCGAGCGTGCACGCCTGGGCGTTCTGCTTGTCGCACGTCCCGTAGACGAAGAGGTTGAGACCGCTGCGGCCGAGCAGATAGAGACTGACGATGAGGCTCAGGACCATGATCCAGGCGACGACCTCGATGGCGATGCTCGCCGGGCGCACGAGCCGCGGCGCGCGCACCGCCAGAGGAGCCAGCAGCGAGTTCTTGACGTCATCGCGGAACGTGGTGTCGCAGGGGCGCAGCGTCACCCGGCGCCACGCGCACCCCCACGCCTTGCCGAGCAGCCGGCGGTACTTCGCGGAGACCGCGGACAGCACCAGGACGACGATGAAGGCGACGATGCAGACCACGTCACAACCCCGCCATCATCGCGGTCATGACCTCGAGCGTGCGATCGACGTCGGCGTCGGTGTTGTGCGCCCCGAGGCTGAAGCGCACGAGGGGTCCGAACCCCCGCCGCTCGATCAGCCAGTGGTGGGCGCAGAACGATCCGCTGCGCACGGAGATGCCGGCGTGCGCCAGGAACGCGGCCAGCCGGTGTCCGTCGACCCGCTCCGGCAGGATCGAGATCACCGGCGTCGGCGCGTCGCCGATCATGCGCAGCCGCGGCAGAGCGGCGAGCCCGTCGTACAGGCGCGTCGCGAGACGCTGCTCGTGCACCTCGAGCGACTCGCCGGCGGCGCTGCGGAACCCGGCCAGCCAATCGAGGGCGGCGCCGAAACCGATGATCTCGGCCCACGCCTGCAGGCCGGGCTCGAGGCGGGTGTGCGGATCGGGCAGCAGGGTGAAGTCGTCGGCCGAGACGGCGCTCACCTGGCCGCCGCCGACGATGACGGGATCCAACGCGGTGAGCAGCTCCCGCGTGGCGACGACGACGCCGAGCGAGGGACCGTACATCTTGTGCGCCGAGAAGCAGACCGCGTCGGCGTCGAGACCGCGGAGGGCTTCGAGGGCATGGGCGGCCGCCTGGGCGGCGTCGACGATGACGATGCCGCCGACGCGGTGCGCCGACGCGATCAGCTCCGGCAGGTCCGGGGTGACGACGCCCGCGACGTTATCCATCGCCGACACGACGACGATCGCGTCCCGAAGGCCCTCCTCGTCGGTGAGCACGCGGCCCTCGTCGTCGCGCTCCAGGACGATGCGCGGAATGCCGCGGCGACGCGCGGCCGCGATGGTCGACAGGAACACGGCGTTGTGCTCGGTGGCCGTCGTGACGATCCGGGCGTGCCCTCCCGCGGGCAGACTCGCCAGGAGCAGCCCGAGACCGTACGTCGTGTTGAGCGTGAAGGCGCAGGCGTGCCGCCGCGACGTGAGCCCGAGGGCGGCCAGGGTCCGCTCGCGCGTGCGCGCCACCTCGGCATCCACCCGCCGGCCGGCGTCGTACCGCACGCGTCCGCCGCACGCGTTGCTGTGCAGGTAGTAGTCCTGCACGGCGTCGATGACCGGTTGCGGCCGCAGCGTCTGACACGCGGAATCGAGGTAGACCTCGCCCTCGGGAAGGTAGGCGAACCCGGGTCGGGCCTCGGCGGCGGCGTCTCGCTGCGCGTCGGCGCCGCGGCCGCGTCTGCCGAACAGGCCCTTGCGTTCGGGGCGACCGGCGGCATCCATGCGGCCCATTGTGGTCGGACCACCCGGCCGTGCGCCGCGTCTTCCGCCGTGAAAGATCGAGCGCCGACCGGGCTCCCGCCTCAGAAGAGGCTGCCGATGACATCCAGCCGCAGCTGGGCGGCGACGGCGATCACCAGGTAGTCCGCCACCACGATCAGCGGCAGCCACGACAGCACCGCCGCCCCGACGCGTCGCACACCGGGCCCGCTCGCCCACACCCCGTCGCGGAGCGTCCAGCCGGCGACGGTCCAGAAGAGCGGGATCGTGACGAGCCAGATCACCATGCACCAGGGGCACAGCGAGCCGTACTCGAAGACGCTCCGGTACGCCAGGACGTGCACGAACACGAAGGCGCCCGCCACGAACAGCCCGTACACGCGCCAGAACCACGACCGCAGACCCGCCGGAGCGGCGAACGCCGCGGCACCCGCGTAGATGGGGCCGAAGAAGAGCATGATGCCGATGATCGAGTTGCTGAACCCCAGCAGGTTGCCGCCGGGCGAGAGCAGGTTGGGGCCGCACGTGACGATCGGGCTGATGCTGCAGCTGATCAGCGGCGTGGCCCCCGTCAGCTGGCCGATGTACTCCAGGTAGAGCAGGAACGCCACGATGCCACCGGTCGCACCGGCCACGATCCACCAGACGGACAGCGCGCGTCCGGGACGGTGCACGGCGGGGATGCTCTCGCGGTTCATCCCGCCATCGTCCCTCGCCGTCCGCGGCGGGAACCGCCCGATGCGCCGGAGAAAATCAGCGGGCGCGGGGGTGAGAGGTGAGATACACGTCGCGCAGTGCGTCGACCGTGACGTGGGTGTAGATCTGGGTCGTGGCGACCGACGCGTGGCCGAGGAGTTCCTGGACGACCCGCACGTCGGCGCCGCCCTGCAGCAGGTGCGTCGCGAACGAGTGCCGGAAGGTGTGCGGCGACACGTGCGCCGTGAGACCGGCGCGCCCCGCCGCGTCCTGGATGATCAGCCACGCCCCCTGCCGCGACAGCGGCGCGCCGCGCGCACCGAGGAACAGGCGCGCGGTCGCGCGACCCCGCCGCGACAGCTCCGGGCGGGCGCGGGCGAGATACGCGTCGAGGGCCGCCCGCGCGTACGAGCCGACCGGCACGATCCGCTCCTTGCGCCCCTTGCCGCGCACGCGGATCACCTCGCCGCCCGAGCCCGCGACGTCGTCGACGTCGAGCTGCATGACCTCCGAGACGCGCGCGCCGGTCGCGTACAGCAGCTCCAGCAAGGCCCGGTCGCGCAGCCGGATGATGTCGGTGTCGCCGGTGGCTCCGGGCGCGGGGCCCGCGGCATCCAGCAGCGCCTCGATCTGGTCGATGGACAGTGCCTTCGGCAGTCGCTGCGGCGTCTTCGGCGGCCGCAGCCGATCGCTCGGGTCGGCCTGCTCGATCCCCTCGCGCACCAGGAAGCGGTGCAGCCCACGCACCGACGACTGCAGCCTCGCCAGCGACGTCGCCGCGGGCGGGGGCACGGCCGACGCGCGCTCCGCGGCGAAGGCCGCCACGAGCGCCGGCGTCACCTCCGCCGTCTCCTCGACGCCCTGCGCGGACAGCCACGCGCGGTAGCCGGACAGGTCGCGGCGGTACGCCGCGACGGTATGCTCCGACAGGCCGCGCTCGATCGTGATGTGCCTCAGGTAGGCGTCGATCGCGCGGTCGACCTTCACCGCGAGACCGCGGGTCCGCTCTCGCCGATGGCCCGCGGGCGCCGCGGCCACGGCGCGTCTCCCGCCGCCAGCGTCGACCACGCCCGCGCGCGCGACGCCTGCGCCGCGAGGGCAGCCACGACGAGCGACGGGTTCTGCACGCGCCGGTCGAGGACGGCGTCCACGACCTCGTCGAGCGCGACCCAGCGCACCTCGATGTCGGCCTCCTCGGCCTCCCGGGCGAACGTCTCGTCGGCCGCGCGCAGGTCGCGTGCGAGGTAGATGCGGATGGCCTCGTCGCTGCCGCCGGGCGAGGTCATGAACTCCCCGAGCACGTGCCAGGATGCCGCCACGAGGTCGGCCTCCTCGGCCAGCTCACGCTGCGCCGCGACCAGCGGCGACTCCTCCGCGATGTCGAGCAGGCCCGCCGGGATCTCCCAGTCGCGCAGGCGCACCGGATGCCGGTACTGCTTGATCAGCAGCACGCGGTCCTCATCGTCCAGCGCGAGCACCGCGACGGCCCCGGTGTGGTCCATGTACTCGCGCACGATGGACTCGCCGTTGTAGGAGACCTCGTCGCGGCGGATGTTCCACACCCGCCCGACGAACGGCGTCTCGGTGCGGACGACCGCGGCCTCGACCGGGTCGTCCGCGAGCGGTGACGCGTCAGTCACGCTCGACCTCGAACAGCTCGCTGGCGCGGTGCCGCTCCAGCGCCGCGGCGATGAGGCCGCGGAACAGCGGGTTGGCCTCGGTCGGGCGCGAGCGCAGCTCCGGGTGGGCCTGGGTCGCGATGTAGTACGGGTGCACGTCGCGCGGCAGCTCGACGTACTCGACGAGCCCGTGGTCGGGCGACAGCCCCGAGAACCACATGCCCGCCTCGGCGATCTGGTCGCGGTAGCGGTTGTTGACCTCGTAGCGGTGCCGGTGGCGCTCGCTCGCGCGGCCCGCGCCGTAGACCTCGGCGGCCAGCGACCCCTCGGCGAGCTCGGCCTCGTACAGGCCGAGACGCATCGTGCCGCCCAGGTCGCCCCGGTCGATGATGTCGACCTGTTCGGCCATCGTGGCGATGACGGGGTGCGTGGTGTCGGGGTTGAACTCGCTCGAGGAGGCGCCCTCGATGCCGGCGACGTGGCGCGCGTACTCGATCACCATGCACTGCAGGCCCAGGCAGATGCCGAGCGTGGGGATGCCCTGCTCGCGCGCGAAACGCAGCGCACCGAGCTTGCCCTCGATGCCGCGGATGCCGAAACCGCCGGGCACGACGATGCCGTCGAGGGCGCCCAGCGCCTTCTCGGCGCCCTCCGGCGTCTCGCAGAGGTCGGACGCGATCCACTTCACCTGGACCTTCGTCTCCTGTGCGAAGCCTCCGGCCTTGAGCGCCTCCGTGACCGACAGGTAGGCGTCGGGCAGGTCGATGTACTTGCCGACGAGGCCGATCGTCACCTCGTGCTTGGGGTTGTGGACGGCGTCGAGCACCTTGCTCCAGCGCGTCCAGTCCACCTCGGCGGCCTTGCCCGACAGCCCCAGCGCGTCGACGATGTAGCTGTCGAGTCCCTGCTCGTTGAGCATGGTGGGGATGTCGTAGATCGAGGGCACGTCGATCGCGTTGACGACGGCATCCTCGTCGACGTCGCACATGAGCGCGATCTTGCGCTTGTTCGACTCGGTGACGGGACGGTCGCTGCGCAGCACGAGGGCGTCCGGCTGGATGCCGATGGAGCGCAGGGCCGCCACGGAGTGCTGCGTGGGCTTGGTCTTCTGCTCACCCGAGGCGCCCATGAACGGCACGAGGGAGACGTGCACGAAGAAGACGTTCTTGCGTCCGAGCTCGTGGCGGATCTGGCGCGCCGACTCGATGAACGGCTGCGACTCGATGTCGCCCACGGTGCCGCCGATCTCGGTGATGATCACGTCGGGCTTCGGCGTCTCGTCGGCCTGCAGGCGCATCCGACGCTTGATCTCGTCGGTGATGTGGGGAATGACCTGAACCGTGTCGCCCAGGTACTCGCCGCGGCGCTCGCGCGCGATGACCTGGGAGTAGATCTGGCCCGTCGTGACGTTGGCCGCCTGGCTCAGCTCGATGTCGAGGAAGCGCTCGTAGTGGCCGATGTCGAGGTCGGTCTCCGCGCCGTCGTCGGTGACGAAGACCTCACCGTGCTGGAACGGGTTCATCGTCCCGGGATCGACGTTGAGATACGGGTCGAGCTTCTGCATCACCACGCGCAGTCCGCGCGCCGTCAGCAGATTCCCGAGGGAGGCGGCGGTCAGGCCCTTCCCCAACGACGAAACGACACCGCCCGTCACGAAGATGTGCTTGGTGGTGTCGTTCGAAGTCTTGCCCGCCGTCTTACCTGCTGAATGAGTGTCCGTCACGGGCTTTCATCCTATCAGCCCGGAGTGGGCGAGGCTCAGAAGCTCCCGGGCGTGGTCGAGAGCGGTGGTCGAATCCGACAGGCCGGACAGCAGGCGCGCCATCTCGGCCTCCCGATCGGCGCCCACGAGCGCACGCACGCTCGACGCCGTCACCGAGCCGTCGCCGGACTTCACGACGCTCAGGTGGTTGGAGGCGAACGCGGCGACCTGCGCGAGGTGGGTCACGACGATCACCTGGCTCGTCTCGGCGAGCCGCGCGAGGCGTCGACCGACCTCGATCGCCGCCGCGCCGCCGATGCCCGCATCGATCTCGTCGAACACGAACGTCGGAACCCCGCCGGAGCCCGCGATGACGACCTCGATCGCCAGCATGACACGACTGAGCTCGCCGCCCGAGGCGGTCTTGGCGACGGGACGGGGCTCCGCGCCCGGATGCGGCGCGAGCAGGATCGTGACGTCGTCGCGGCCGGATGCCGTGGGGGCCGCCTCCTCGACGGCGACGACGACGCGCGCGTCGGGAAGGGCGAGCGCGTGCAGCTCCTGCGTGACCGCGTCGGCCAGGCGCACGGCCGCGGCGCGGCGCGCGGCGGTGAGGCGGGACGCGAGGGCGTCGAGGGCGGCGGTGGCCTCGGCCTCCTCCTCCCGCAGGCGGGCGATGCGCTCACCGTCGTCGTCGAGCTCGGCGAGACGGAACGCACCGGTGCGCGCCAGCTCGAGCGCGGCGTCGAGGGTGCCGTGCGCGCGCACCAGGGCGGTGACGGCGGCCCGGCGCTCCTCGACCGCGGCGAGCTCGTGCGGCCCCGAGTCGTCGAGGTCGGCGAGGTACGCGCTCAGCTCGGTGGCGAGGTCGGCCACGCGGTACGAGATGTCGTCGAGGCTCGCCGCGTGACCCGCGAGGATCGTGTCGCTGCGCGCGGCCCGGTCGAGTGCGCGCCGCGCCTCCGTGACGAGCAGCGTGACATCCGGCGCCTCGCCGCCGCCGGAGAGGGCATCGTGGGCGATCGCGGCCGCCTGTCGCAACTCTTCGACGTTGGCCAGTCTCTCGGCGCGCTGCGCCAGCTCGAGGTCTTCGCCGGGCTGCGGATCGACCTGCTCGATCTCCGTGAGTTCCGCGCGCAACCGTTCGGCCTCCGCGGCGCGTTCCGCCGCGTGGCCGGTGATGTCCGCGATCTGCGCCGACAGCTCGCGCAACGCGGTGTACGCCTCGCGGTATGCCTCCCACGCGGGGAGGATCTCCGCGGCGCCGAAGCGGTCGAGGGCGTCGCGCTGGGCGGCGCCGGAGCGCAGACGCAGCTGATCGGATTGGCCGTGCACCACGACGAGCTGCTCCGCGAGGTCGGCGAGCACGCCCGCCGGCGCCGTACGCCCGCCGACGCTGGCGCGGCTGCGACCCTCCGCCGTCACGGTGCGCGCCAGGTAGAGCTCGGCGAGGCCGTCGCCGATCGGCTCCACCTCGCCGCCCGCCTCCGCGACGCGGTCGGCCACGGCACCGGCATCCGGCACGACCCACACGCCCTCCACGGCCGCTTGAGCGGCCCCCGCGCGCACGACGCCCGAGTCCGAGCGCGCGCCGAGGAGCAGCCCGAGTCCGGTCACCACCATGGTCTTGCCCGCACCGGTCTCACCGGTGATCGCGGTGAACCCCGGCCCCATCGGGAGGGTCGCCTGAGCGATCACGCCCAGATCGCGCAACGTCATCTGCTCGATCACGTCGAGCCCTCCCCCGTCGCGACGGCCGCCGACCCTTCGGCGGGGCCCCGCCAGCCGGTCACGGGGAGCTGGAACTTGCGCACCAGCCGATCGGTGAACGGTGCCGGGTGCAGACGCGCCAGCCGCACCGGCTGAGCGGATCGGCTCACCACCACGCGCGCGCCCGGCGGCAGGTCGTGGGACCGCCGCCCGTCGCACCAGAGGATGCCGGTGCCGTCGGTGCGGGCGAGGACCTCGATCGCCACCGTGGCTTCGGGGCCGACGACCAGGGGGCGCGCGAACAGGGCGTGCGCCGAGAGCGGGACCACCGCGATCGCCTCGACGGTGGGCCAGATCACCGGCCCTCCGGCGGAGAAGTTGTACGCCGTCGAGCCCGTGGGAGTCGCGATGACCACGCCGTCGCAGCCGAAGCTCGACAGCGGGCGGCGGTCGATCTCGATGACGACCTCCATCATGCGCTCGCGCGCGGCCTTCTCGACGGTGGCCTCGTTGAGCGCCCACGTGTCGTAGATCACGGCGCCGTCGGCATCCTTCACGCGCACGGCGAGGGTCATCCGCTCCTCGACCTGATAGTCGCGCGCGATGATGCGGCGCATGGCGTCGTCGATGTCGTCCGGCTCGATCTCGGCGAGGAAGCCGACATGGCCCATGTTGATGCCGAGGATCGGCGCGGTGCCGTCGCGCACCAGTTCGGCCGCACGCAGGATGGTGCCGTCACCGCCCAGCACGATGGCGAGCTCGACGTCGGCGACGTGCACATCCGTGCCCAGGGCCGCCAGCGGACCGAGATCGGTCAGGGCCGCGACCAGCTCGGGATCGTCCACGGCGAGCACCGGCCGCGCACCGGCCGAGGTCAGCGCGGCGATGACGCGACGAGCGGCCGCGACGGTGTCGTCTCGCCGGGCGTGGGCGACCACCAGGATGTCGCGCGTACGTTTCGCGTCGGTCATACCGCTCCCGTCAGCTCATCGATCGTCCTCAGCCATTCTGTCGGATTGCCGGGCGTCGCCGGGCGGTCGACAGAGGCGGCGGCGATCGGCCGGAGGTGCACGAGGTACTCTCGGTTGCCGTGCGTGCCCGCCAGCGGCGAGGCGATGAGGCCGGCGGTGCCGAGCCCCACGTCCCACGCCGCCCACAGCACGCCCGCGACGGCGTCGGCGCGGGCGGCCGGGTCGGTGACCAGTCCCTCACGCACCCCCGTCCGACCGACCTCGAACTGCGGCTTGATCAGCAGCACGATGTCGGTGGCGGCGCTGACCAGCGTCGCGATCGCCGGGAGGACGAGCCCCAGCGAGATGAACGAGAGATCGGCCACCACCACCTCGGGCACACGATCGTCGCCGGATGCGGCGGCCAGCGCTGCCGGCGTCATGTAGCGGACGTTGAAGCCCTCGACGACCGTCACGCCGGGGTCGGCCGCGACGGAGGCCGCGAGCTGCCCGTGTCCGACGTCGACGGCGAGGACGTGCGCCGCCCCGCGCTCGCGGAGCACCTGCGTGAAGCCGCCCGTGGACGCCCCCAGGTCGAGGCACCGCCGTCCGTCGACACGGATCGGGAAGGCGTCGAGGGCCGCGATGAGCTTGTGCGCGGCACGACTCACGTAGTGGTCCGCACCAGCCACAGCCAGGACCGCATCGTCCGCGACCGGCGTCGACGGCTTCACGACCGCCACACCGTCGACGGTGACCAGACCGGCCTCGATGTCCCGCGCGGCCTGGGTGCGAGAACGCGACAGCCCTCGCGCGGCGAGGGCCGCATCCAACCGCACCGTCACTGGCCGCCGTCGCGCGGGCCGGATTCGAGGCGGCGCGCCAGCTCGTCGTGCAGGGCGGCGTAGGCGGCGGCGCGCTCGCGAAGGGGCTGCTCCTCGATCACCTCGAGGGCGGAGAGCAGATCCTCGCGGCGCAGCTGCTGGTCGTCGCCATCCATCGACATACCTCCACGATAGTCGCCGCGACGACGACGGCCGCGTCACGCGACGCGTCTGTTAACGGGAAATGGCCACCCAGCGTTGGGTGGCCATTTCCTGAAATGAAGTCCGGCGGTGTCCTACTCTCCCACAGGGTCCCCCCTGCAGTACCATCGGCGCTGTGAGGCTTAGCTTCCGGGTTCGGAATGTGACCGGGCGTTTCCCTCACGCTATGGCCGCCGAAACACTATTGATGTTTCATCAAGCACACAACGATCGAAGATCAGTTGTGCAGTTCTCGACCGTACATCGAGAACCACTCAGTGGACGCAAGCACCAAAACGGTGTGTTATCAAGTCATCGGCTTATTAGTACCGGTCAGCTTCACGTGTTGCCACGCTTCCACATCCGGCCTATCAACCCAGTAGTCTGGCTGGGAGCCTCTCGCCCGAAGGCATGGAAATCTCATCTTGAGGCCGGCTTCCCGCTTAGATGCTTTCAGCGGTTATCCATCCCGAACGTAGCTAACCAGCGGTGCTCTTGGCAGAACAACTGGCACACCAGAGGTTCGTCCAACCCGGTCCTCTCGTACTAGGGTCAGATCCTCTCAAATTTCCTACGCGCGCAGCGGATAGGGACCGAACTGTCTCACGACGTTCTAAACCCAGCTCGCGTACCGCTTTAATGGGCGAACAGCCCAACCCTTGGGACCTACTCCAGCCCCAGGATGCGACGAGCCGACATCGAGGTGCCAAACCATGCCGTCGATATGGACTCTTGGGCAAGATCAGCCTGTTATCCCCGAGGTACCTTTTATCCGTTGAGCGACAGCGCTTCCACAAGCCACTGCCGGATCACTAGTCCCGACTTTCGTCCCTGCTCGACCTGTCAGTCTCACAGTCAAGCTCCCTTGTGCACTTACACTCGCCACCTGATTGCCAACCAGGTTGAGGGAACCTTTGGGCGCCTCCGTTACTTTTTGGGAGGCAACCGCCCCAGTTAAACTACCCACCAGGCACTGTCCCTGAACCGGATTACGGTTCGAAGTTAGATATCCAGAGTGACCAGAGTGGTATTTCAACAATGACTCCACGGTAACTGGCGTCACCGCTTCAAAGTCTCCCACCTATCCTACACAAGCCACACCGAACACCAATACCAAGCTGTAGTAAAGGTCACGGGGTCTTTCCGTCCTGCTGCGCGTAACGAGCATCTTTACTCGTAGTGCAATTTCGCCGAGTTCGCGGTTGAGACAGTTGGGAAGTCGTTACGCCATTCGTGCAGGTCGGAACTTACCCGACAAGGAATTTCGCTACCTTAGGATGGTTATAGTTACCACCGCCGTTTACTGGGGCTTAAATTCTCAGCTTCGCCTTACGGCTAACCGGTCCTCTTAACCTTCCAGCACCGGGCAGGCGTCAGTCCGTATACATCGTCTTGCGACTTGGCACGGACCTGTGTTTTTAATAAACAGTCGCTACCCACTAGTCTCTGCGGCCACCACACCCTTTTTGAGGCAAGCTCATATAAGTGGATGGCCCCCCTTCTCCCGAAGTTACGGGGGCATTTTGCCGAGTTCCTTAACCACGATTCTCTCGATCTCCTTGGTATTCTCTACCTGACCACCTGAGTCGGTTTGGGGTACGGGCGGCTAGAACCTCGCGTCGATGCTTTTCTTGGCAGCAGAGGATCACCCACTTTTTATCCGCATCGTGTCTCAGCCTGTAAGAGTCACGGATTTGCCTATGACTCGGCCTACGCACTTGCCCCGGGACAACCATCGCCCGGGTTGGGCTACCTTCCTGCGTCACACCTGTTAATACGCTAACCGCACCAGCATGGGGTCATGCGCTAGCTCCAACGCTCTCACCCCGAAGGGATCGATACAAAGGAATTCGGGCACTTAGCACCACTGGATTAGTTTGGGCGGTTCTTCGCCGGTACGGGAATATCAACCCGTTGTCCATCGACTACGCCTGTCGGCCTCGCCTTAGGTCCCGACTTACCCAGGGAAGATTAGCTTGACCCTGGAACCCTTGGTCTTTCGGAGGACGTGTTTCTCACACGTCTTTCGCTACTCATGCCTGCATTCTCACTCGTGTGGCCTCCACGGCTGGTTCACACCGCCGCTTCGCTGGCCACACGACGCTCTCCTACCCATCAACACGGCTGGACCACGAAGGCCTACCAATAATGTCAATGCCACAACTTCGGTGGCGTGCTTGAGCCCCGTTACATTGTCGGCGCGGAATCACTTGACCAGTGAGCTATTACGCACTCTTTCAAGGGTGGCTGCTTCTAAGCCAACCTCCTGGTTGTCAGAGCAACTCCACATCCTTTCCCACTTAGCACGCGCTTTGGGACCTTAGTTGGTGGTCTGGGTTGTTTCCCTCTCGACTATGAAGCTTATCCCCCACAGTCTCACTGCTGCGCTCTCACTTACCGGCATTCGGAGTTTGGCTGACGTCAGTAACCTTGTAGGGCCCATCGGCCATCCAGTAGCTCTACCTCCGGCAAGAAACACGCAACGCTGCACCTAAATGCATTTCGGAGAGAACCAGCTATCACGAAGTTTGATTGGCCTTTCACCCCTATCCACAGCTCATCCCCTCAGTTTTCAACCTAAGTGGGTTCGGCCCTCCACGACGTCTTACCGTCGCTTCAGCCTGGCCATGGATAGATCACTTCGCTTCGGGTCTAGGACACGCGACTGAATCGCCCTATTCAGACTCGCTTTCGCTACGGCTACCCCACACGGGTTAACCTCGCCACGTATCGCTAACTCGCAGGCTCATTCTTCAAAAGGCACGCTGTCACCCCTACTAAGGAGGCTCCAACGGTTTGTAAGCAAACGGTTTCAGGTACTATTTCACTCCCCTCCCGGGGTACTTTTCACCTTTCCCTCACGGTACTTGTCCGCTATCGGTCATCTGGGAGTATTTAGGCTTATCAGGTGGTCCTGACAGATTCACACGGGATTTCTCGGGCCCCGTGCTACTTGGGATACTCTTCGCGCCAAGAGAGGCATTTCGACTACGGGGTTGGCACCCTCTATGACCTGGCTTTCAATCCAGTTCGTCTATACCTTCTTGTAACGCCGGCTGCTCGGCAGAACAACCAGAAAAGTCCCACAACCCCGAATACGCAACTCCTGCCGGATATCACACGTACTCGGTTTAGCCTGTTCCGGTTTCGCTCGCCACTACTAACGGAATCGCGGTTGCTTTCTCTTCCTGTGGGTACTGAGATGTTTCACTTCCCCACGTTCCCTCTACCCGCCCTATATATTCAGGCGGGAGTCACTGGGTCGGCACGCCGCCCAGCGGGGTTTCCCCATTCGGACACCCTCGGATCACAGTGTGCTTATCCACTCCCCGAGGCTTATCGCAGATTGCTACGTCCTTCTTCGGCTCCAGATGCCAAGGCATCCACCGTTTGCTCTTAAAGACTTGAAATCACATGAGTTTGAATCGTCAATCGAAATTGACTAATGATCTTTAAGATCATCTTCACGAGATGATTACTCATCTCGAAGATGCTCGCGTCCACTGTGTAGTTCTCAAAGTACGGGCGGTACCCTCCCCGCACCAGCACCAGCCGGCAACAGAAAGAGTCCTGAGGTTCGTCTGCTCCCAATCCGAAGATCAGAGCGCATCCGGTCCCTCAGGACCCAACAGCGTGCATGTGCCGGCTCACTCACCCCCAGCGTTCCCAACCCGAAGGCCGTACTAACTCGAAGATCACTCCCCCACACCTCATCAAACGTTCCACCCATGAGCTAACCGGCAAGACACATTCGGCCCTGATCCGGCGCCTGGACACCCCAAAGAGTGCCAGATGCTCCTTAGAAAGGAGGTGATCCAGCCGCACCTTCCGGTACGGCTACCTTGTTACGACTTAGTCCTAATTACCGATCCCACCTTCGACGGCTCCCTCCACAAGGGTTGGGCCACCGGCTTCAGGTGTTACCGACTTTCATGACTTGACGGGCGGTGTGTACAAGACCCGGGAACGTATTCACCGCAGCGTTGCTGATCTGCGATTACTAGCGACTCCGACTTCATGAGGTCGAGTTGCAGACCTCAATCCGAACTGGGACCGGCTTTTTGGGATTCGCTCCACCTCACGGTATTGCAGCCCTTTGTACCGGCCATTGTAGCATGCGTGAAGCCCAAGACATAAGGGGCATGATGATTTGACGTCATCCCCACCTTCCTCCGAGTTGACCCCGGCAGTATCCCATGAGTTCCCACCATTACGTGCTGGCAACATAGAACGAGGGTTGCGCTCGTTGCGGGACTTAACCCAACATCTCACGACACGAGCTGACGACAACCATGCACCACCTGTTCACCAGTGTCCAAAGAGTCCCGTATTTCTACGGTGTTCTGGTGTATGTCAAGCCTTGGTAAGGTTCTTCGCGTTGCATCGAATTAATCCGCATGCTCCGCCGCTTGTGCGGGTCCCCGTCAATTCCTTTGAGTTTTAGCCTTGCGGCCGTACTCCCCAGGCGGGGAACTTAATGCGTTAGCTGCGTCACGGAATCCGTGGAATGGACCCCACAACTAGTTCCCAACGTTTACGGGGTGGACTACCAGGGTATCTAAGCCTGTTTGCTCCCCACCCTTTCGCTCCTCAGCGTCAGTTACGGCCCAGAGATCTGCCTTCGCCATCGGTGTTCCTCCTGATATCTGCGCATTCCACCGCTACACCAGGAATTCCAATCTCCCCTACCGCACTCTAGTCTGCCCGTACCCACTGCAGACCCGAGGTTGAGCCTCGGGATTTCACAGCAGACGCGACAAACCGCCTACGAGCTCTTTACGCCCAATAATTCCGGATAACGCTTGCGCCCTACGTATTACCGCGGCTGCTGGCACGTAGTTAGCCGGCGCTTTTTCTGCAGGTACCGTCACTTTCGCTTCTTCCCTGCTAAAAGAGGTTTACAACCCGAAGGCCGTCATCCCTCACGCGGCGTTGCTGCATCAGGCTTGCGCCCATTGTGCAATATTCCCCACTGCTGCCTCCCGTAGGAGTCTGGGCCGTGTCTCAGTCCCAGTGTGGCCGGTCACCCTCTCAGGCCGGCTACCCGTCGACGCCTTGGTGAGCCATTACCTCACCAACAAGCTGATAGGCCGCGAGCTCATCCCTGACCAAAAAATCTTTCCAGCTACTGACCATGCGATCGCAGCTCGTATCCAGTATTAGACGCCGTTTCCAGCGCTTATCCCAGAGTCAGGGGCAGATTGCTCACGTGTTACTCACCCGTTCGCCACTGATCCACCCAGCAAGCTGGGCTTCACCGTTCGACTTGCATGTGTTAAGCACGCCGCCAGCGTTCATCCTGAGCCAGGATCAAACTCTCCAAAAAGAAAAAATGCATACACCACCGGGAAAACGACGATGCAGCGAGTTCGAAACTGACCAAAAGGATGCCATTACTGACAATCCATACGCCAACCCCAAAAGAGGCTGGACTTGATCCAAAGGAATCTCACCCAGCCGAAGCTGAGACGAGGTTATTTGGCATTTGACAAGTGCACGCTGTTGAGTTCTCAAGGATCGGATGCTCCCGTGTTCCAGCCTCTCGGCTCTCTTCACGGGGCAACTTCACGTGTGCGACGAGCTCGGCACGGACACATCCCGAAGGAGCATCCACGCAGGACTCGCTGCGGCGGCAGAGTCGCTCTCGCGTCTGCCGCACTCACTCCCACGATCCGTCTGCGACGATCTCGAGGAGGGAGGATTCCCATCCTAGACCAGAAGTCCTGTTCTCTCTACCGAGAGGTTTGGGATGGGGGTGGTTCTCCGCTTGAGGGGGCGAGGCCTTCCGGCCCTTCGCTCTTCCCTGTGGGGCGAACAAGTAATAACTTACGCGGCGTGCCGACATCGGGCAAATCTGGGCTGCATCTCGGGCGTGTCGCGCCCTCCGCGCCGCCGTCCTGCGGCGTCGCGGGTCGTAGGCTCCCCCACATGGACACCCGTCCGCTCCACGCGAGTCTCCCCGTCGGCCGCCTCGCCCGCGCGGCCGTCCGCGCCGCGGGCGACGAAGCCGCCAGATGGGCGGGCGCGGCGCCGGTCGACCCGGATCCGGCTGCCGTGACGGTCGCGTACACGAGCGAGCGGTGGATGCGTCTGGACGACGCACCGATCACCGCGTTCGCCCCGCTGTCGGGCTTCTTCCGCACGCGGGACGGCTGGGTGCGCACGCACGCGAACTATCCCCACCACGCCCGCGCGCTGCGCTCCGCCCTCGGGATCGACGCGGCGGGCGCGGCCGAGGCCTCCGCCGCCGCGGATGATGCCGAGCGGGTGCGGGAGCGGCTGGCGACGCTCTCCACGGCGCACGCGGAGGCGTCGATCACGGCCGCGGGCGGGCTGTGCGTCGCCGTCGTCCCGGCGCAGCACGCCACCGACGAGCGCCTGCGCGCCTCCCCCGCGGTGTCGGTGACACGCATCGGGGAGGCGGCCCCGCGCCCCGGGCGCGCGTCGCCCGCCGATGCGCCGCTGCGCGGCATCCGCGTGCTGGATCTGACCCGCGTCATCGCCGGCCCGGTGGCGACGCGCACCCTGGCACTCCTGGGCGCCGACGTCCTCCGCATCGACTCCCCCCGTCTGCCCGAGCCGGCCGCCCAGCACCTCGACACGGGCCACGGCAAGAGGAGCACCCTCCTCGACCTGGACCGTCCCGCCGATCGCGCGGTGTTCCGGCGCCTCGCCGCGGATGCCGACGCGATCGTGCTGGGCTATCGTCCGGCCGCGCTCACGCGCCTGGACCTGTCGCCCGACGCACTGGCCGCACTGCGGCCGGGTGTCGTGGTCGTACGGCTGAGCGCCTGGGGCGAGAGCGGAGGGCGGGGTTTCGACAGTCTCGTCCAGGCGGCATCGGGAATCTCGTGGATCGAGTCCACGACGGCCGACGTTCCCGGAGCCCTCCCGGCGCAGGCACTGGATCACACCGCGGGCTACCTGCTGGCCGCCCACACGATGGCGACGCTGCGCCGCCGGCGCGCGGAGGGCGGGAGCTGGCTCGTCGAGACATCGCTGCGGCGCATCGCCGCCGAGCTCCTGGGGATGCCGCGCGCACGACCGGGTGTGGACGATCTGGCCCCCGTCCCCGACCCCGATCGCCATCTGCAGCGCTTCACGGTGGGGGGCCGGAGCGTCGTGACGGCGGCTCCCGCGATCGCCTACGCGGGCGCTCCCCCGCGCTTCGCCGCGCCGCGCGAATGGGGCGGCGACGCTCCCGCCTGGCTGCCGCGCTGAACGGCGACGGCCCCCGCTCCGCAGAGCGAGGGCCGTCGTGAGAGGCAGGGTCGCTTACTGGGCGGCCTTGACGATCTCGAGGAGCTTCGGGCTGTTGGCGTAGGCCTCGGCCGCGTTCTCCTTGGTGACGATGACCGGCGGCAGCAGGTACGCCGGGACGACCTTGACACCGTTGTCGTACTGGGTGGTGTCGTTGACCTCCGGCGCCTCGCCCTTCTGGAGCGACTGGATCATCTTGATGGTCTGGGCGACCAGCAGCGAGGTGTCCTTGTTGATGGTCGAGTACTGCTCGCCCGCCATGATCGACTTGACCGACTCGGCCTCGGAGTCCTGACCGGTCACGGTGAACTGCGAGATGTTCTTGCCGGCCTGCTTCACCGAGGTGATGATGGCGCGCGCCAGCGTGTCGTTCGGCGACAGGACGCCGTCGATCGTCGCCGACGTGTAGTTGGCGGCGAGCAGCGAGTCCATCCGGCTCTGTGCGTTCTCGGCCTTCCAGCCCTGCGTGGCCGTCTGCTGGATGTCGGTCTGACCCGACACGACCTTGAGGGTGCCGTCGTCGATCTTCGGCTGCAGCACCTTCATGGCGCCGTTGAAGAAGACCGCCGAGTTGGCGTCGTCGGGCGAGCCGGAGAACAGCTCCACGTTCCACGGCGCACCGTGGCCCGAGCGCTTCTCGAGGCCGTCGAGCAGGGCCTGGCCCTGCAGCTCGCCGACCTTGAAGTTGTCGAACGCGACGTAGTAGTTCACGTTCGGCGTGTTCTCGATGAGGCGGTCGTAGGCGATCACCGTGACACCGGCATCCGCCGCCTGCTGCAGCTGCGTGCCGAGCTGCTTGCCGTCCTTGGCGCCGATGACGATGACCTTGGCGCCGTTGGTGATCATGGCCGAGATCTGGTTCTGCTGCTCGGCGACCGTGTTGGATGCCGGGGCGTACTGCACGTCCGCCTTGAAGCCGGCCGCCTTCAGACCGTCCTCGAACAGACCGCCGGCGAGCACCCAGTTCTCCGACGTCTTGTCGGGCAGGGCGATGCCGATCGTGGCGTCCGCGGCGAAGCCCGCCGCCGCGCCCGCCGATGCGGTCGCGTCGCCGCCGCGCCCGGAGCTCGAGCAGCCGGTGAGCGCGAGTGCCGTGACGGCGGCCACCGTGGCTGCCGCAAGAGCGATTCTCTTCATTGATTCATCACTTTCTCTGGTGAGGGTGAGGCGAGTCGGTCCCGGACCTACACCTTGGGGAGGTCGGCCGGCTGGCTCGACTCGTTCGTGCCCGACGTCGGTATGACGGCGGGGACGTCTGTGATCAGCTCGGTGCTCCGGTCGCGACGGCGCATGAGCAGACCGATGATGGACGGGCCGCCGCGACGCTTGCTGATGACGTCGACGGCGACGGCGAGCAGAAGGACGAGGCCCTTCGTGATCGACACCGAGTCGGCGCCGGCGCCGATGAGCTGGAGCCCGTTGTTGAGGAAGGCCATGACCAGGCCGCCGATGATCGAGCCGATCACCGTGCCGATGCCGCCCGACACCGCGGCGCCGCCGATGAAGACGGCCGCGATCGCGTCCAGCTCCCAGCCGTTGCCGTCCTGGGGGCCGGATGCCGTGGCGCGACCGACGTAGATCATGCCGGCGATCGCCGCGAGCACCGACATGTTCATCATCACGAAGAAGTCGACGCGACGGTCCTTCACGCCCGACAGCGCGGCCGCGAGGCGGTTGCCGCCGACGGCGTAGATGTGGCGGCCGAACACGGTGCGGTTGGTGACGAAGGAGTAGATGACCACGAGCACCAGCAGGATGACGCCCGAGATCGGGAAGCTCGTGCCGGGGCGGCCGGTCGCGAACAGCCACGCGGCCCAGAGGATCGCGGCGGAGAGGATGACCACCTTGACCACCGACACCCACACGGGGGCGGACTCGGCGCCGATCTTGGCCTGCTGCCGGCGCAGGCGCCACTCGTTGTAGACGATCCAGGCCACGCCGATGAGCCCCAGGAGCATCGTGAGCACGTTGAAGTCGACCGCGATGGGCAGCTCCGGGAGGTAGCCCGAGCCGATGTAGCTGTACTCCGGCGGCACGGGGGTCGTCGTCGACTGCCCGATCCACTGGTTGCCGCCGCGGAAGATGAGCATGCCGGCGAGGGTCACGATGAAGGCGGGCACGCCCACGTACGCCACCCAGAACCCCTGCCAGGCGCCGACGAGCGCGCCGACGACGAGGCCGATCGCGATGGCGAGCGGCCACGGGGTGTTCCACTCGTTCATCGACTTGGCGACGATGATCCCGACGAAGGCGGCGACCGAGCCGACCGACAGGTCGATGTGGCCCATGATGATGACCATCACCATGCCGATCGCGAGGATCAGGATGTAGGACTGCTGGCTGACGACGTTGATGAGGTTCTGCGGCGAGAGGGTCGTGCCGCCGGTCCAGATCTGGAAGATCAGGATGATGGCGATCAGCGACGCCAGGATGCCGAACTGTCGGAGGGAGGACGTGCTCCCCCCGAACATCTTCTTCAGGTCGGAGAAACCGCCTGAGCTCTTGGTGGGTACCGTCTCGGTGCTCATCGTTGTGCCTTCTGTCGTGCGGAGGTCATGCTGCGCATGAGGTTCTCGGGGGTTGCTTCGGCGACGGGCAGATCATCCGTGATCTGGCCCTCGAAGATCGTGTAGATGCGGTCGGAGATGCCGAGCAGCTCGGGCAGCTCGCTGGAGATGAGGATCACGCCCTTGCCCTGTGCGGCCAGCTGCTGGACGATCGTGTAGATCTCGTACTTGGCCCCGACGTCGATGCCGCGTGTCGGCTCGTCGAGGATGAGCAGCTCCGGGTCGGTGAACATCCACTTCGCCAGCACGACCTTCTGCTGGTTGCCGCCGGACAGCTTCGAGACGCCGACGTCGACGCTCGGGGTCTTGATCCTGAGCTTCTTGCGGTAGTCGTCGGCGATGTCGTTCTCGGCGTACGGATCGATGACGCCGTTGCGCGCGATCTTGGACAGCTTCGCCGCGACGATGGAGCGCTTGATCGTGTCGAGGAGGTTCAGCCCGAGGACCTTCCGGTCCTCGCTCACGTAGGCCATGCCGTGATCGATCGCGGACTGCACGTCCTTGATCACGACCTCCTTGCCGTCGATGAGGATCTGGCCCGACTCGTACACGCCGTACGAGCGGCCGAACAGGCTCATCGCGAGCTCGGTGCGGCCGGCGCCCATGAGGCCCGCGATGCCGACGATCTCGCCGCGGCGGACGTGGAGGTTCGAGTGCTTGGCGACCAGCCGCTCGGGGATCTGCGGGTGGCGCACCGTCCAGTCGCGCACCTCGAAGAACACCTCGCCGATGTGCGGCGTGCGGTCGGGGAAGCGGCTCTCCAGCGAGCGCCCCACCATCCCGCGGATGATGCGGTCCTCGTCGACGGTGCCGGAGGCGACGTCCAGGGTCTCGATCGTGCGCCCGTCGCGGATGATGGTGATCGAGTCGGCGATCTGCTCGATCTCGTTGAGCTTGTGGCTGATGATGATCGAGGTGATGCCCTTCCCCTTGAGGGAGAGGATCAGATCCAGCAGGTGCTGGGAGTCGTCCTCGTTCAGGGCCGCCGTCGGCTCGTCCAGGATCAGGAGCTTGACGTCCTTGGCGAGGGCCTTCGCGATCTCGACGAGCTGCTGCTTGCCGACGCCGAGGTGCTTGATCTGCGTGTCGGGGTCGTCGCGCAGGCCGACGCGAGCGAGCAGGTCCACGGCGCGCAGCCGCGCCTGGGCCCAGTCGATGACGCCGCCGCGGCCGATCTCGTTGCCCAGGAAGATGTTCTCCGTGATCGACAGCTCGGGGATCAGCGCGAGCTCTTGATGGATGATCGCGATACCGGCGTTCTCGCTGGCACGGATGTCGCGGAACTGCACGACCTCCCCGCGGTACCAGATGTCGCCGCTGTAGGTGCCGTAGGGGTAGACCCCCGACAGCACCTTCATGAGCGTCGACTTGCCCGCGCCGTTCTCGCCGCAGATCGCGTGGACCTCGCCGGCCGCGACCGTGATCGAGACGTCGCTGAGGGCCTTCACCCCCGGGAACTCCTTCGTGATGGAGCGCATCTCCAGGATCGGCACTGCATCCGCCATCGTGCGCGACCTCCTCGTCGTCGGTTGTCGTTCTTCTTTGATCGAGCGTCAATGTGACCGTTCACATCGCTTGAACATCGTGCACCCTCCGAGCGACGTTGTCAATCGCCCGAATCCGCCGTTATCGAAGCGTCATCTTCGGGCGGAGATCGGCGCCGCGCACGACTCGCGGACGACGAGGGACGGCTCCAGATTCATGCCGTCAACGGCATCCACCGCGACGTCCGGCGCGCCGATCGCGCGCAGCAGCGCGATCATGGCGCGCTCCCCCAGCCCCGCGAACTGCTGGTGCACCGTCGTGAGCGGCGGCCACCCGTGGGCGGCGAGCGGGATGTCGTCGAAGCCCACGACGCTCACCTGACGTGGAACGTCGACGCCCACGTCGCGGAAGCCGTGGATCATGCCCAGCGCCATGGCGTCGTTCGCCGCGAAGACGGCGGTGAAGTCGAGCCGCCGCGACAGCTCCACGGCGGCGTGATAGCCGAAGTCCGCCGTCCAGTCGCCGAGGATGGGAGGTCGCGTCGGCAGATCGGCGTCGGAGAGCGCGTGCAGGTAGCCTTGCATCCGGCTCTCCGCCTCGATCCAGTCCTGAGGGCCGGCCAGATGCACGATCTCGGCATGGCCGAGGCCGATGAGGTGCTCGGTCGCGAGGCGGGCCCCCCGCACCTGGTCGTCGGCGAGCTCGGCGATCCCGCGCTCGGCGCTGTGCAGTCCGAGGTAGGGGATGTCCACGTCGAGCTCGGCGAGCACGTCGAACACCCGCACTTGCGGCGCGTGCACGATGATGCCCTCGACCGATTGGCGTCGCAGGTGCTCGACGGCGGCGGCGATGGTCTCCGGACGCGTGTCGCGCAGATAGGCGGAGTTCACCCAGTAGCCGCGTTCGCGGGCCGCATCCTCGAGCGCGGCGAGACTCGACGACGGGCCGTACTCCCCGCGCGAGCCCAGCACGACGCCCAGCGTCTGCGATCGGCTCGTGACGAGGGCGCGCGCGGCCTGGTTGGGCCGGTACTTCAGATCGGCCATCGCGTCGAGCACGCGCTGCTTGGTCTCCGGCCGGATCGAGGGGTGCCCGTTGAGCACTCTGGAGACGGTCTGGTACGACACGTCGGCGGCACGCGCGACGTCGCGGATGCTCGCGCTACGCGCCTTCTCCTCGCCAGCCGACACGGTGCCCTCGCCTTCGATGTGCACGTTCACATTACCGCGGTCGCGGGCTCGCCGTCACGCCGCACGGCGCCGGCGCACCGCGATGGCGATGCACAGGACGAGCGTCGCGGCGCCCCACACGGCGCACGCCGGCGGCAGCACCCGGTAGGCCAGGTGCTGCACGGTCCACGCGGGCGTGAACGGACCGTGGACGACGACGCCGATCGCCCAGGCGCACACCAGGACGAGCGGCAGCGACAGCCACCACGACCAGCGGACGGCCGCGGGGATGCCGGTGGCCGGGGTGGACGGCGGACGACGGCGCAGCCAGAGGAACGCGGCGACGGCCAGCACGATCAGACCGAACGCGCTCGAGCCGTACTGCAGCCACTTGAGGCCGAGCAGAGGCCCCCAGCGCTCGTCGAGGGCGGGGAACAGGGCCGTCCCCCATCGCCCCTCGTGCGTGAACGCGTCCCACGCGATGTGGGAGGCGACGCCCAGCAGCAGCGAGAGCGCGGCCAGCAGTGCCGAGACCCACGCGGGCCGGCGTCTCCACCACGCGGGGATGCCGACACGGTCCCACTCCGCCGGCAGCCGCGCGGCGAGCCAGGTCGGCGACAGCGCCCGGACGGCGGGACGCAGCAGGAGGTACCACAGCACGGTCAGTCCGGCGGCGATGAGGGTGGACACGGCGAGGTTCGTGTGCGTCAGCTGGTACGACACCGGCGTCCCGCGGACGAACAGCGGGAGGTCGGGCGTCATCGCCCCGATCGCGATCGCCGCGGGCAGCAGCGGCGTGCGCACGAACGGCAGCGCCACCACGGCGTGCGAGACGGTGAACGGCATGCGACTCCCGGCGTTCGGCGGCGAACCGGATCAGACCGCGGGCGCGACGAAGAGCCCGGCGAGGGTCTTCTTGCCGCGGCGCAGCACCGCGACTCCACCCGGCAGCGTGCCCGTGATCGCCGTGGACTCGTCGTCGATCTTGACCCCGTCGAGGCTGACCCCGCCCTGGGCGACGGAACGGCGCGCCTCGCTGAGGCTCGTGCACAGGCCCGTCTCCACGAGCGCCTGCACGACCGTCGTCCCGGCGGCGATGGCGGCGTGCGGCAGCTCCTCCAGCGCGGTGCGCAGCGTCGCCGCGTCGAGCGCGGACAGATCCCCCGCTCCGAACAGCGCCTCGGATGCCGCGATCACGGCGGCCGCGGCCTCCGGGCCGTGCACCGTCGTGGTCACCTCGAGGGCGAGACGCTTCTGCGCCGCGCGACGGAACGGCTCCGCCGCGACGAGGTCGGCGTACTGCTCGATCTCGGCGCGGGTGAGGAACGTGAAGATCTTGAGGCGCTCGACGACGTCCGCATCGTCGGTGTTCAACCAGAACTGGTACATGCGGTACGGGCTGCACATCGCGGCATCCAGCCAGATGGCGTTGCCCTCGCTCTTGCCGAACTTCGTGCCGTCGCTGTTCGTGATCAGCGGGGTGCCGATCGCGTGCACGGAGGTGCCCTCGACGCGGTGGATGAGGTCGGCGCCGCTCGTGAGGTTGCCCCACTGGTCGGATCCGCCGGTCTGCAGCACGCACCCGTACTGGCGGTGCAGCTCGAGGTAGTCCATCCCCTGCAGGATCTGGTAGCTGAACTCGGTGTAGCTGATGCCGGCTTCGGAGTTCAGGCGGGCCGCGACGGCATCCTTCTTGAGCATCGTGCCGACGCGGTAGTGCTTGCCGATCTCGCGGAGGAAGTCGATCGCGCTCATCGGCGCGGTCCAGTCGAGGTTGTTCACCATGCGCGCGGCGTTGTCGCCCTCGAAGCTGAGGAACCGCTCGACCTGCGCGCGCAGCGCGGCGACCCACTCGGCGACCGTGTCCTTGGTGTTGAGGGTGCGCTCGGCGGTCGGGCGCGGGTCGCCGATCAGTCCGGTCGAGCCTCCGACGAGGCCCAGGGGACGGTGCCCGGCGAGCTGCAGACGGCGCATGAGCAGCAGCTGCACGAGGTTGCCGAGGTGCAGGCTGGGCGCCGTCGGGTCGAAACCGCAGTAGTACGTGATCGGCTCGCCGCCCAGCAGATCGCGCAGAGCGGTCTGGTCGGTGGACACGTGCACGAGTCCGCGCCAGACGATCTCGTCCCAGACGTTCTCGAACGACGGATCGTTGGCGGGGGCCAGTGCGCGCGCGGGCGCGGAGGCACTCACGAAGGCGGTTTCAGACACGCGACCCAGGCTATCAGCGCCGGATGCCGGGGCCCGGGCCCGCCGACGTCGCCGGGTCGGAGGCGCGTGCGAGACTGACGGGCATGGACCCGCAGACCGACGCGATCGTCACGACGATCGTCGTGATCGCCGTCTTCGCCGCACTCTGCGCCGCCCTCGTGCTCGTCACGCTCTCCCTCCGCCGCCCGCGCGGCGCGATGCTGGCGGCCGCGGCGGCGATCGTGGCGGTGGCCCTGGTCGTCCTCAGCATCCTCCCGTTCACGGTCCCGGTCGTCTTCGGCGTGCTGCTGGCCCTTCCCGGCGTCGCGCTGGCGGTGGTCGGCGGCGACCCGTTCACCCGCTGGGTGCTGGGGATCGCGGACGGCGGACGCACCTCGGTGGGACCGCGCGGCGGCATCCTCGTCGAGATGATGGCCGAGAGCGCGGGCGGCCCTCCGCGCGAGGAGGAGATCCTCCGCGGCGGCACGACGATCGGCTACCTCGAGCGGGCGTGCACCGCCCTCGGGATCGTGGCGGGCTTTCCCGGTGCGGTCGCGGTGGTCGTCGCGGTGAAGGGCGTCGGCCGCTTCACCGAGCTCGCGACCCCCGCCGCGCGCGAGCGGTTCATCGTCGGCACGCTGGCGAGCCTGCTCTGGGCGTGCGCCGTGGCCGGCGTCGTGTGGCTCGCGATCTGGTGACTCAGCTGCCCGGTTCGACGTCCGCGGCCTCGATCAGCTGGCGGAACCCCTCGATCAGCGCCGCGGCGCCGGCGGAGCCGAGGGCCTGCGAGACGGCCGACTGGGTGATCCCCTCGGTCGATGCGAGCTCGGCCTGCGTCGCTCCGCGCAGCCGGCCGTAGGTCAGGCGTCGGGCGCGCGCGGTCATCTCGCTGACGATGCGATCGCGGGCCAGGAGGTAGGCGTTCGCGACCCGGATGCCGGGGTCGGCGACATCGGCGTCGGCGGCGATCCACGTGCGCGCGCCGGGGATCGTCCGCGCCTGCTTGGCGTGGATGACGTCGATCGCCTCCCGCGCCGCCCACCAGCCGGGGCCTTCGGCGAGCGCGCCGACGCGGGAGGGGACCTCGCCGAGCGCGCCGACGCCGATGCCGAACCGGCAGTCGATGCCGTCCGGCAGGGCCAGCCGGAGCATGAGCAGGGCGGCCATCGCGGCCTCCAACGACGGATAGACGCCCTGCAGCTCGTCGCCGACCGTGGGACGCAGGGCGCGCTCGGCGAGCGGGAGATCGTCCTCGACCCGCGCCACGGCGTCTTCGAGCGCGCGTTGCGCACCCGCCCGGTCGGGGAGGGTGCGCGATCCGACGATGTCGGCGATGACGGCGACGCTCATGAGACCAGCTTATAGCTGATATTCCTGAATTATCAGGCTCTGGCTGCTATTTCGGATCGATCAGCGTATGCGCCGCGCTCTGCGCCCGCGCCACGAGCTCGGCGCGCTGCTCCGCCACCCGCACCCCGGCGGTGCCGCCGGCCCCCGTCCGGCTGGAGACCGACCCTTCGATCGAGAGCACCTGACGCACCGCCGGTGTCAGCTGCGGCGACACCTCGGCGAGGAGCGCGTCGTCGGCATCCTCGAGGCCGATGCCCCGGTCTTCGCACGCCCGCACGAGGGCGCCGGAGATCTCGTGGGCGTCGCGGAACGGCACGCCCTGCTTCACGAGCCACTCCGCGACATCCGTGGCGAGGGAGAAGCCGGCCGGCGCGAGCGCCGCCATCCGCTCCGTGTCGAAGCGCAGCGTGGCGATCATCCCGGCGAAGGCGGGGAGCACGGTCTCGAGCGTGAGCACCGAATCGAAGACGGGCTCCTTGTCCTCCTGCAGATCGCGGTTGTAGGCCAGCGGCAGCGCCTTCAGCGTCGCGAGCAGTCCGGACAGGTTGCCGATGAGCCGGCCCGCTTTGCCGCGCGCGAGCTCGGCGATGTCGGGGTTCTTCTTCTGCGGCATGATGCTCGAGCCCGTGGAGTAGCCGTCGTCGAGGGTGACGAAACCGAACTCGCGGGTGTTCCAGATGATGACGTCCTCGGCGAAACGCGAGATGTCGACCGCGATCATCGCGGCGATGAAGGCGAACTCGGCGACGACGTCGCGCGCGCTCGTGCCGTCGAGGGAGTTCTCGGCGGGCCGGTCGAGCCCCAGCCGATCGGCCACCAGCTGCGGGTCGAGACCGAGCGTCGCGCCGGCGAGCGCTCCCCCGCCGTAGGGCGAGACGGCGGCACGCGCCGACCAGTCGCGCAGGCGCTCGAGGTCGCGCACGAGCGGCCAGCCGTGGGCCTGCAGATGGTGCGCGAGCAGGATCGGCTGCGCGTGCTGCAGGTGCGTGCGACCGGGCATGATCGCGTCGGGGTGCGCGTCCGCCTGCGCGACGATCGCGTCGATCACGCGCAGCAGATCGCGGGCGATGACGCGCGCGTGGTCGAGCAGATAGAGCCGCACCAGCGTCGCGATCTGGTCGTTGCGGCTGCGACCGGCGCGCAGCTTGCCGCCGAGCGCGGGGCCGATCTCCGCGATGAGCGCGGCCTCGAGGGCGCCGTGGACGTCCTCGTCGCCGGGCTGCGCGACCAGGGTGCCGTCCTGCACGGCGGCGGCGAGGGCGTCGAGACCGGCGTGCATGCGGGCCTCCTCGTCGCTCGTCAGGTAGCCCGCCGCGGCGAGCGCGGCGGCGTGCGCGTGCGAGCCGGCGAGGTCGTAGGGCGCGAGCACCCAGTCGAAGTGGGTCGAGCGGCTGAGCGCCGCCAGCTCCGGCGAGGGTCCGGAGGCGAAGCGCGCCCCCCAGAGGGCGCCGTCGTTCGTGCCGTGCGGTGTCGTTTCGCTCACCGCACCAGCCTACCGAGCGCCGCGTCGCCGCCCGCCGCACCCCTTCATCCGTCCCGTGCGGTCGCGTCTCGGCATCCGAGACGACCACACGGGACGGATGAGCGAGCGGCGCCGCCTCCTCCCCCGCGCGGGTGCGGCGGAGGGCGTCCACGGAGGGGGGCGGGGAGGGAGGGCGCGGGTGGGGTGGGCGGGCACGCTCGCAGGCATGAGCCGCGAGCCGTCGCCGTTGCCGCAGACCCTGCCGGACGCCTTCGCGGTGCGCGCCGCCCGGGATGCCGGGGTCACGGTGCGGCGCCTGCGCGCACGGGATCTGGACGCTCCGTTCCGCGGCGTGCGGATGCGCCGCTCCGCGGCGGATCGCGACGCCGACGATGCGTCGCCGACGGCGCACGAGAGCAGCCGGATGCGGCGGAAGATCCTGCGTACGCGCGCATCCGCGACGCCCTGCGTCGCGGAGCGGGTTCGTCCGTCCCGAGTGGTCGTGTCGCGGCATCCGAAGCGACGTGAGGGGACGGATGAAGGGTCAGGCGGGGACCGCGAGACGCGTCGCCAGCGCGAGGGCGCGCTCCAGCGGGCCGCGGCCGAGCAGCAGCGCCCACGCGGTGCAGAACACCACGGTGACGACGACGAACGGCCAGAACGGCTGGAGGGCGCGGAAACCCGAGAGGTCCCCGACATCGCCGAGCGCGAGGGATGCCCACGCCGCCCAGACGAGGATCTGCCCCACGTATGCCGTCAGGGGCATCGAGCCGACCGCACGGATCGGCAGCAGAACGGACGACGCGACCGGCAGACGGCAGACGAGCAGGCAGAGCCCGATCACGGCGAGCGCGAAGCCGCCCGACCCGACGGCTTCGAGGAGCCCTCCGGAGTGCGCCGCGTCGGAGAGCACGAGCCCGAGGTACGAATCGGCCGGGAACGACGCCACGGCGGATGCCGCGCCCGCCGCGACCGCGCAGCCGACCCCGACCGCGACGAGGGCCACGACCGTGCGGTTCGCGCGCAGGTCGGACCGCGCCGCCGCGATGCCCGCGATCATGAACGCGGCCCAGAGCGGGAACGGGTAGTGCCAGCCGAGCAGCAGCACGAGATCGCCGCCGACCGGGCCGGCCGCGGCCAGCGCGCCGTCGAACACCGGCAGCACCCACGGCGCGACCAGCGCGATGGCGGCCGCGATCGTCCACAGCGTCCGCGCCGACAGGCCCACCAGCGGCAGCGCCAGCAGGAACAGGATGCCGTAGGCCTGCAGGATCACGTAGACGGGGACCCCGGTCGCGTTCAGGAGCATGCCGATGGCCCAGATGATCGCGGCGCGCACCGCGAGGCGGCGCCGTGCCACCGAGAGCGCGGCACCGGATGCCGGACGCGTGCCGGCCGTGCCCGGGGTCGCCGTCATCAAGGCGATCGAGATGCCCGCCACGGTCGCGAACAGGATCGACGAGCGCCCGTTGACGACATCGACCCACGTCGACGGCTGCCACGGGTCGAACGCGTCGATGAACAGCAGATGGGCGGCGAACATGCCGAGCACCGCCAGGCCGCGCGCGAGATCGACTCCCGCCAGGCGCCCGGACCCGCCCAGGCGGCGGTCCCGGTGCGCGGGGGCGGTCGTCATCGTCTCGGGTCTTCGCCGCGCGCCCCGGTCACTGCTGACGCAGCAGCCAGACCAGCAGCGCCTTCTGGGCGTGCAGGCGGTTCTCGGCCTCGTCCCAGACGACGCTCTGCGGGCCGTCGATCACGTCGGCATCCACCTCGTAGCCGCGATCGGCGGGCAGGCAGTGGATGAAGATCGCCGCGGGATCGGCCAGCGACATCGTGTGCTGCGTCACCTTGTAGCCGCCGAGGTCGTGGACGCGCTGGATCTTCTCCTCCTCCTTGCCCATCGACACCCACGTGTCGGTGACGACGACGTCCGCTCCCGCGGCCGCGGCCTCGGGGTCGGTGAAGAGGGTGACCGAGCCGCCGGTGGTCGCCGCGATGCGCTCGGCGTCGGCGACGACATCGGCACGCGGGGCGTAGGCGGCGGGCGAGGCGACGCGCACGTGCATCCCCGCCGTCACGCCCGCCAGCACGTAGGAGTGGCCCATGTTGGAGGTGCCGTCGCCGAAGAACGTGAGCGTCAGCCCCTTCAGCTCGCCCTTGTGCTCGCGGATCGTCAGCAGGTCGGCGAGCAGCTGACAGGGGTGGAAGTCGTCGCTGAGCGCGTTGATGACCGGCACGGTGGTGCCGCGCGCCATCTCCTCGAGCCCCGCCTGCGCGTAGGTGCGCCAGACGATCGCGGCGACCTGCCGCTCCAGCACGCGCGCGGTGTCGGAGGGGGTCTCCTTGCCGCCGAGCTGGCTGTTCGCCGTCGAGATCACCAGCGGCGAGCCGCCGAGGTCGGCGATGCCGACCGCGAACGAGACGCGCGTGCGGGTGGAGCTTTTGTCGAAGATGACCGCGACGGTCTGCGGCCCCTCGAGGGGCTTCAGCTTCCAGCGGTCCTTCTTGAGCGAGACCGCGAGGTCGAGGATCTCGGCCTGCTCGGCCGGGCTGAGGTCGTCGTCGCGGAGCAGATGGCGGGTCATGCGGAGGCCTCCGGGGTCGAGGTGGGGGTTTCGGTGTCGTCGAGCACGAGAGCGTCGGCGACGGTGCTGAGGGCGCGCGCGAAGAGGTCGACGAACTCGTCGATCTCCACGTCGCCGATGGTGAGAGCCGGCGCGATGCGCACGGTGCTGTCGTTGGCGGCGTTGACGATGAGCCCGTGCTGCTGGGCGGCCGCGACGACGGCGCCGGCGACGGGGTGGCGCAGGGCCACGCCCAGCAGCAGTCCGCGTCCGCGGCATCCGTCGATCAGCGGCGAGGCGAGGGACTCGATCGCCGCGCGCAGCTGCACGCCGCGGACGGCCGCGTTCTCGACCAGGCCCGCACGCTCGATCTCGCCGAGCACGGCGAGCGACGTCGCGGTCGCGAGCGGATTGCCCCCGAAGGTCGAGCCGTGCGTGCCCGGGTAGAAGAGGTCGCTCGCCGCGCCGAACGTGATGAGCGCACCGATCGGGAAGCCGCCGCCGATGCCCTTGGCGACGGTGATGGCGTCGGGGACGATCCCCTCGTGCTGGAACGCGAACCAGGCTCCGGTGCGTCCGGCACCGGTCTGGATCTCGTCGATGATCAGCAGCGCACCGTGTCGCGCCGTGATCTCCCGCGCCGCCGCGAGGTAGCCCTCCGGCAGCGGGACGACCCCGGCCTCGCCCTTGATGGGCTCGACGAACAGCGCGGCGACGTCGTCGCCCATCGCGGCCTCGAGGGCCTCCACCGTGGAGTCGAGGAACTCGACGCCGGGGACCATCGGCAGGAACGGCGCCTGCATGTAGGGCTTGCCGGTGAGGGCGAGGGTGCCCATCGTGCGGCCGTGGAAGGCGTCCTTCAGCGCGAGGATGCGGGGGCGCGGCGCGCGCGCACCGTCCGCCGCCCCGCCCGCCGCTCCGTGGAGGCGCGCGAGCTTGAAGGCCGCCTCGTTCGCCTCGGCTCCCGAGTTGGCGAAGTAGACGCGTCCGGCGGCGCCCGCGCCGGTGAGGCGCTTGAGCTCGGCGGCGAGCGCCAGCTGCGGCGGCGTCGCGAAGAAGTTCGACACGTGCGAGAGGGTCGCGGCCTGGCGCGCGACGGCATCCACGAAGACGGGGTGGGCGTGACCGAGCGAGGTCACGGCGATGCCGCCGAGGAAGTCGAGGTAGCGGCGGCCGTCGGCGTCCCACAGCGACGAGCCCTCACCGCGGACGAAGAGGGCCATCCGGTCGCCGGCGTTGCGGACGAGATCGCGCCCGGCATCCTCCTGCCACATCGTCGCTGCCGTCGTCTGCTCCTGCACGCCGCTCACTGCGCCACCACCTCTGTTCCGATTCCCTGTTCCGTGAAGATCTCCACCAGCACCGAATGGGGCTGGCGTCCGTCGATGATCGCCGCCGTGTCGACGCCGCCGTCGACCGCGTCGAGGCACGCCTGCATCTTCGGGATCATCCCCGACTCCAGGCGCGGCAGCATCGCGCGCAGCTCGTCGGCCGTCAGATGCGAGACGAGCGAGTCGCGATTCGGCCAGTCGGCGTAGAGTCCCGCCACGTCGGTCAGCACGACCAGTTTCGCGGCACCGAGCGCGACGGCGAGGGCGGCGGCCGCGGCATCCGCGTTGACGTTGAGCGACTGCCCGGGGTGGTCGAGATCCGGCGCGATCGAGGACACCACGGGGATGCGGCCGGCGGCGAGCTGGTCGAGCACCGGCTGCGGGTCGACGCGCACGACGTCGCCGACCGCGCCGAGGTCGTGCTCGGTGCCGTCGATCACGACACCGCGGCGGCGGCCGTGGAACAGTCCGGCATCCTCGCCCGAGAGCCCCGCCGCGAACGGACCGTAGGCGTTGATGCGCGCCACCAGCTGCGGGTTCACCTGCCCGGTGAGCACCATCCGCACGACGCTCATCGCCTCGGTGGAGGTGACCCGGTACCCGCCCTTGAACTCGCTCGGGATCGCGAGGCGGTCGAGCATCTGCGAGATCTGCGGACCGCCGCCGTGCACGACGACGGGCTTCACGCCCACGAAACGGAGGTAGGCGATGTCCTGCGCGAACGCGTCCTGCAGCTCCTCGGAGACCATGGCGTTGCCGCCGTACTTGATGACGATGATCTGGTCGCGGAAGCGCTGCAGCCAGGGCAGCGACTCGATGAGGACGGCGGCCTTCTCGGCGGCCTCCTCGGGCGTCGTGTGCTGGATCTTCTCGGTCATGAGCTGTACGCGCTGTTCTCGTGGACGTAGTCGTGCGTCAGGTCGTTGGTGAAGATGGTCGCCGCAGCCTCTCCCGCTTTGAGGTCGATGAGCACGTCCGTCGCGCGCGGGGTGAGGTCGACCTCCTCGCGCGGGCGGTCGGGGGCACCCGCGCTGCACAGCCGCACGCCGTTGAAGCTCACGTCGACCAGGTAGGGGTCGAAGGCCGCCTGCGTCGTGCCGATCGCGGCGAGGACCCGGCCCCAGTTGGGGTCGTTTCCGAAGATCGCGGCCTTGAAGAGGTTGTTGCGGGCGACCGAGCGGCCGACCTCGACGGCGTCGTCCTCGGATGCCGCGCCCACGACCCGGATCGTGATGTCGTGGCTCGCGCCCTCGGCGTCCGCCTGCAGCTGGACCGCGAGGCTCGTGCAGACCTCGATGAGCGCCGCGCGGAAGGCGGCGGCATCGGGCGTCACGCCGCTGGCGCCGCTGGCCAGGAGGGTGACCTGGTCGTTGGTGGACATGCAGCCGTCCGAGTCGAGTCGGTCGAAGCTCACGCGCGTCGCCGCACGCAGGTGCGCGTCGGCGTCGGCGGCGGCGAGCACCGCATCGGTCGTGAGGACGACGAGCATCGTCGCCAGGCCCGGGGCGAGCATGCCCGCGCCCTTCGCCATGGCGCCGATGCTCCACCCGTCCCCCTCGAACACGCTGGTCTTGGGCACGGTGTCGGTGGTCATGATCGCGCGCGCCGCGTCGTCGCCGCCGTCGTCCGACAGCGCCGCGATCGCCGCCTCGGTGCCGGCGAGCACCTTCGCGCGAAAGACCTCGTCGCCGGTGCCGATCAGCCCGGTGGAGCAGACGAGCACATCGCCGGGGCTCACGTCCAGCAGATCCGCGGCCTTCTCGGCCGTCTGGTGCGTCGTCTGGAAGCCGAACGCGCCGGTGAAGCAGTTGGCGCCGCCGGAGTTCAGCACGACGGCCTCGACCGTCGCGTCCTGGATGGCCTGCTGCGACCACAGGATCGGGTTCGCCTTGGCGCGGTTGCTGGTGAACACGGCGGCACCGACCTTGAGCGGGCCGCGGTTGACGACGACGGCGACGTCGGGCTTGCCGGTCGATTTGAGGCCGGCGACGACGCCGGCGGCGGCGAATCCTGCGGGGGCGGTGACGCTCACGGTGCCACTCCGTTCACGGTCAGGCCCGCGGCCTCGGGAAGGCCGAGGGCGATGTTCATCGACTGGATGGCGGCACCCGCGGTGCCCTTGACGAGGTTGTCGACCGCTGTCACGACGACGACGCGGCCGGCGGGGCGGTCGATCGCGAGTCCGACGAGCGCCGTGTTGGCGCCGAGGACGTCCGCCGTCCGGGGGAACTGTCCCTCGGGAAGGAGCTGCACGAACGTCTCCGACCCGTAGGCGTCCTCCCACGCGGCGCGGATCTCGGCATCCGTCGCCCCGTCGACGATCGGCGCCGTGGAGGTCGCCAGGATGCCGCGGGCCATCGGCACCAGCACCGGCGTGAATGAGATGCGCACGTCAGCGGCGGCGGGCGCCGCAGCGGCGAGCGCCTGCTGGATCTCCGGGATGTGGCGGTGCGTGCCGCCGACGGCATACGGGTTGGCGGAGCCGAGGATCTCGGACGCGAGCAGGGTGGTCTTCAGGCTCTTGCCGGCCCCGGACGGGCCGACGGCGAGGACGCTGACGATGTCCGACGGGTCGATGACGCCCGCGGCGACACCGGGGGCGAGGCTGAGGGCGACGGTCGAGGCGTTGCAGCCGGGGGCCGCGATGCGCGAGGCGCCGACGAGAGCGTCGCGCTGCTTGGCGCCGCCCGCCCCGACGAGGAGCTCGGGCACGCCGTAGGTCCACGGCTCGTGGAAGGCGCCGCCGTAGAACGCGTCCCAGGCCGCCGGGGAGGTCAACCGGTGGTCGGCGCCGGCATCGATCACGAGGGGCGTGTCGGCGAGCGCGTCGGTGTACTGGCCGGACTGGCCGTGCGGGAGCGCGAGGAAGACGACGTCATGGCCGGCGAGCACGTCGGGCGTGGTCGGCTGGAGCGTCAGGTGCGCGAGGGAGCGCAGGTGCGGCTGGTGCTGGATGAGCGCGTCACCCGCGTTGCTGTGCGCGGTGACGGTCGTGATGCGGATGTCGGGATGAGCGGCGAGCAGGCGCAGGATCTCGCCGCCCGCATAGCCGGAAGCGCCGGAGACGGCGACCGAAAGGGTCATTGTTCAACCTTATTGTGACTGTGGTCTGCAGACGGTGGGCTCGAAACGGCGACACCGGCGGCTCGACCCGTCACGGCGACAGGGAGCTCGCGGGGTCGCCTAGAGTCGGCGGCCGGCCTGGCGTCGGCGCGCGCGTCGCACCGTGGTGACGGTGAGAGGAGCGGCCGGATGCATGCGGCGACCGTATCGCGCGGACGGGGTGCGTCGCAAATCGGCCTCAGCCGCCCGCGCGGGCGGCCAGCAGCGCGCGCTCGTCGGCGCGGGTGAGGCCGGCCCGGCGCGGGCGATCGAGTCCGCGGGCGCGCTCGTCGGCGAGCACACGCTCCAGCGTCGCGCCGAGCGGCGTGAGCCGCCCGCCGAGCAGACGGAAGACCGCGTTCGATCGCGTCGCGAACCCGGGCATGCCCTCCGGCAGCCACAGCGGCAGCGAGCGCTCCCCCGCCCAGTGGGCCACCCCCTGGGCGACCAGCCAGTCGGGGGATGCCGCGACCACCTCCCCCGTGTGTCCCGCCGTCGCGCGGGCGGCCGCCAGCACCGTGTCCAGCGGCAGGGCGTCGTCGACGGCGTTGACGGCGCCCGTGAACCGCGCACCGCCCAGGGCGACGACGAAGCTCGCGAGGTCGTCGACGTCGATCACCTGCACCGGCGCCGCCGGCACGTCGGGCACGAGCACCGGCTCGGCTCCCGCGGCCGCGAATCGCGCGACCCAGTAGCCGAAGCGGTCGGTCGGATCGCCCGGTCCGACGATGAGCCCGGGTCGTACCACGGCGGCACGGTGGCCGCACGCGGCGCGGACCGCGGCCTCGGCGGCCGACTTCTCCCGCCGGTAGTCGCCTTCCTCGCCCGGTCCGGCGGGCGGCGCGAGCGGCGCGGTCTCGTCGGCGCCCACCACGTCGTCGTCCGCGTACGCCGACACGCTCGACACGTAGGTCCAGTGCCGGGCGCGACCGCCCAGGGCGTCGACGGCCGCGCGCACGTGGGCGGCCGTGGAGGAGATGTCGACGACCTCGTCCCACTCGCGGTCGACGAGGCTCTCGTAAGCGGAGGCGGAGTCGCGGTCGCCGACGACCAGCCGCGTGCCGTCCGGCACGGGCCGGCCTCCGCGCGCGAGACAGGTCACGGCGGCGCCGGCATCCCGCCACCGCCGAGCGATCCGGCCCGACAGCCACCCGGTGCCGCCGAGGACGAGGATCTCGGTCATGTCGTCGGGAACGCCTTGATGCGCTGCAGCAGATCCGGTCCGCTGCGATCGAGCGCGCGGCCGCCGAGCCACACGCCCAGCGCCGCCGCTCCCCCGCCGACGCCGATGCCGACGGCGAGCGCCACCCAGCCCCACAGCGGTGCACCCGTGACGAGACCCGCGATGGCGAACGCGATCGCCGGGGCACCGAGCACGAGGCACGCCCCCATCACGACGAAGACGAGCAGACCCGTGAGGAAGGTCTGCCCCGGCACGCTCTTGAAGGGGCTGTCTCCGGGCGCGGCGACGGGGCTGACGATCAGCGCCGACGAGACCGCGCTGACGCCGTACCCGCCGAGGAGCAGCCCGAGCGCGGCGCCGAGGATCGCAGGGAGCTCCGCCGAGCGACCGCCGACCGCGGTGGTGACGACCGCGACGAGGACCACGAGCGGGATGCCGATGCTCGCCGCACCGAGCGCTCGGCCGAGCCGGTCGTCGCGGCCGCGGATGCCGGTCGCGAGCACCGAGGCGAACGCGGTGCCGTCGTAGGACACGTCGGTGTAGCCGGCGAGGCAGAGCACGAAGGCGACGAGGATCGCCGACGACGAGAACATGAACCCGTCGATGCCGCCGGTGAAGGCGAACAGCAGCGGGAACAGCGGCACCACCAGCAGCTGCCGCAGGTAGCGGGGATCGCGCAGCCACGCCGTGAGGGAGCGGGCCCAGGTCGCGCCGACGCCACCGGTCGGCATCCGACCGAACAGGCCCAGGGCACCGGAGCGGGCGACCTTGGCGGCGCGCTGTCGCGGCGCCGTCGTCGCGCCGTGCAGCGCACGCGCCCACAGCATCCAGAGCACTCCGAGCGTCGCGAGGGCGATCAGCAGCTTCAGCGCCGCGCTCCCCCACGCACCGGCCGCCACGTCGCCGGGGACCGCCCAGGTGGCCCCGATCGGGGTCCACGAGAGCACGCCGGCGATCTGCCGCACCTGCTCGCCGAGGTCGCGCGCCGAGCCCAGCAGCGCCAGCGTCCCCGTGATGATCGGCCCGGACATGATCAGCAGCACCAGCACGACGGTGCCGACGAGCTCGCGGCCGCGCCGGTTGCCGCCGAGCCCGGTCGACAGCGCGGAGACGAGGCGCGAGGCCACGACGCACGTCAGCACGGCGAGCGCGATGCACGGCACCGCGACGAGGGCCGCGAGGGGCCAGCGCACCCAGAGCGCGACCGTCGCGAGCGCGGCGATGGAGGTCGCGATGCCCGGGATGCCGGTGAGTCCGGTGGCCGCGAGGGCGAGCATGACCTGGCGGGTGGTGAGCGGGAAGGGGGCGAGCTTGTCGGCATCCACCGTCGTGTCCATGCCGGTGACCAGCACCGGGCCGAGCACCCAGCCCAACAGCAGCGCGGAGCCGCCGGCCACGGCCACCGCGCGGGCGACGTCGAGGCTCTGGAAGACCGCGATCGCGACGAGGCCCGTGATCACCGACCCCAGGATGCCGAGCGCCCAGAGGATGCCGAAGCAGAAGCCGACGAGCTGCCACGGCCGGCGGGCGAGCGTGTTGCCGAGGATGCGATAGCGCAGCCTCAGGACTGTCGCAACCACTGCGGGCCCTCCGAGGTGTGGCGGCCGCCGACCAGCGACAGGAAGCGGTCCTGCAGGCTCTCGCCCGCGCGCACCTCGTCGACCGTGCCGGCGGCGAGGACGCGGCCGGTCGCGATGATCGCGACGTGGTCGCACATGCGCTGCACGAGGTCCATCGAGTGGCTCGAGACGATGATCGTGCCGCCCGAGGACGTGTACGAGCGCAGGACGTCCTCGATGTTGGCGGCCGACACCGGGTCGACCGACTCGAACGGCTCGTCCAGCACGAGCAGGCGCGGGGCGTGCACGAGCGCGCAGGCCAGCGCCACCTTCTTTGTCATGCCGGCCGAGTAGTCGGCGACGATCGTGCCGGCGGCCTCACCGAGATCCATGAGCGCGATCAGGTCGGACACGCGCCCGGCGATCTGCTCCCGGGGCACCGAGAACATCATCGCGGTGTACGTGAGCAGCTGCTCCCCCGTCAGGCGGTCGAACAGACGCACGCCGTCGGCGAGGTTTCCGATCATCGCCTTGGCGCGCACCGGATCGGCCCACACATCGACGCCGTGCACCCACGCCGTCCCGGCATCGGGGCGCAGCAGTCCCGTCGCCATCGACAGGGTCGTCGTCTTCCCGGCGCCGTTGGGACCGACGAGTCCGTAGAACGAGCCCGGCGGGACGAGGAGGTCGACACCGGCGACCGCGGTCTTGTCGCCGAAGCGCTTGACGAGGCCCGCGAGCTGCAGGGCGGGGACCAGCTGGGTGTCAGTCATCCCCACCGAGCCTAGCCCGACCGGCGCGCGCGGTCACAGCCCCGTCGCCGATGCCGCGGCATCCGCCGGTGTCGGAGCGCGACGGCACGATGGCCGCATCGCCGAAGCCCGAACTGCACGGGCCCCGACGCGACACGCGGGACGCTCGACGCTCGACTCCGGCGTGTCGCGTAAGAGGGCTTGCAGATCCGTCAAGAGGGCCACGCGACGGCCCCGAGCGGGCGCTACTCCCGGATCGTCGCCGCGTAGCGCTGGGTCGCGACGGCGACACCGGCGAGCTTGGCCTCCGTGGCCTCGGCCGCGGTGAGCGTGCGATCGGGCGCCCGGAACCGCAGCGCGAACGTCAGGCTCTTCGTGCCGTCGGCGAGTCCCGTTCCGCGATAGTCGTCGACGAGACGCACGGTCTCCAGCAGCGGGCCCGCGCCGTCGACGAGCGCCGCCTCGACATCACCGGCGACGACGTCCGCGCCTACGACGAGCGAGACGTCCTGCGTCGCGGCCGGGTAGCCCGACAGCGACGGCGCGACCGCGGGCGCGCCCGCGAGGGCGAGGACGCGATCGAGATCGAGCTCGGCGACGTAGACCCGCCCGTGCAGGTCGGCGTCGTCGGCGACCTGCGGCAGCACCTCGCCGACGTAGCCGACCTCGACGCCGTCGACGGAGAGGATCCCGGTGCGTCCCGGGTGCAGCGCAGCGCGCCGGCCCTGGGCCACGTCGATGCGCACGCCCGCAGCGGCGGCGATCGTCTGCACCGCGAAGAGCGCATCCGACAGCTCCGCCGCGACGGCCGGCTGACCCGGCTGCTTGGCGACGATGTCGCCGCCGAGGAGGACGGCCGCGTGGCGCGGCTGCGGCGGCAGCGAGGCGTTGAGGGCCGCGAGGGTCTCGTCATCGGGACGCACGGCGAGCGGCGGCACGGTCGCCGTGCCGTAGACGACGCCGTCTTCGGGGGTGAAGACGAGTCCCGTCTCGAACAGGGCCAGGTCGGTGAACCCGCGGGCCTGGTTGCGGTGCGCCACGGCCAGCAGCCCGGGGATGAGCGAGCGGCGCAGATACGGCGCCTGTCCGTCCAGCGGGTTCGCGAGCCGCACCGAGGCCACGGGCTCGCCGGAGGCCGAGCCGTGCAGCGCGTTCGCCTCGGCGGTCGAGAACGGGAACGACGGCGTCTCGACGTAGCCGGCGGCCGCCAGGGCGTTGGCGACCCGACGACGCCCCTTCTGCAGCGCGGTCAGGCCGCGACCCGACGGGGGCGTCGGCAGGATCGACGGGATGCGGTCGAGCCCGTGGATGCGCGCGACCTCCTCGGCCAGCGTCCACTTGTCGGTGAGGTCGGGGCGCCACGTCGGCGGGATGACGATCCATCCGCCGCCGGGGATGTCGGCGGGCACGGCCTCGTCGAACACGACCCCGTCGACGAACGCCTCATCGACATCCGTCACCTCGCAGCCGATCATCTCGAGGGCGTCCGTGATCTCGGCATCCGTGTAGTCGACGCCGATGAGGGTCGACACGAACGCACGCGGCAGGTCGATGCCCTCCACGAACACCTCGCCGAACAGCGCGCCGCCCAGCTCGGTGTCGAGAGTTCCGCCGGCGAGGTCGACCATCAGGTCGGCGACGCGGCGGGCGGCGACGAACGGCAGCAGCGGGTCGACGCCGCGCTCGAAACGGCGCGAGGCCTCGGACGGCAGCTTGTGGCGACGGGCCGTGCGCGCGATCGTGATCGGGTCGAAGGTCGCCGCTTCGATGAGCACGTTGCGCGTGGCATCCGTCATCTCGGTCGTCCCGCCGCCCATCACGCCGGCGAGGCCGATCGGGCCCGACTCGTCGGTGATGAGGAGGTCCTCGGCGCTGAGCGTCCGCTCCTTGCCGTCGAGGGTCGTGAGCTTCTCCCCCTCGCCGGCGCGCCGGACGGTGATGCCGCCCTGCAGCCGGTCGAGGTCGTACCCGTGGATCGGGTTGCCGAGCTCGAGCATGACGTAGTTGGTGATGTCGATCAGGATGCCGAGGGAGCGGATGCCCGCGAGGGTCAGCCGCGCCACCATCCAGGGCGGCGTGGGGCGGGTCGGATCGACCCCGCGCACGACGCGGGCGACGAACTCGCTCGCTCCGACGCGGCCTCGCAGCGGCGCCCGGTCGTCGACGACGATCGGGAATCCGCTGCCGGGCTCGACGTCCGCCCACTCGTGGTCGGCGGGGTCGCGGAAGGCGGCTCCGGTGGCGTGCGAGTACTCGCGCGCGATCCCGCGCAGCGACAGGGCGTAGCCGCGGTCGGGCGTGACGTTCACGTCGACCGCGACGTCGTCGAGGCCCAGCAGGGCGATCGCGTCGGCGCCCACCTCCGGGTCCAGTCCGAGCTCGACCAGACGCAGGATACCGTTGTGCTCCTCACCGAGGCCGAGCTCGCGCGCCGAGGCGATCATGCCGTCGGAGACGTGGCCGTAGGTCTTGCGCGCCGAGATCGGGAACGGGCCGGGCAGGACGGCGCCGGGCAGCGACACGACGACCTTGTCGCCGGCGACGAAGTTGGAGGCGCCGCAGACGATGCCGCGGACGCCGCCGTTGGCCGCGCCCACGTCGACCTGGCACCACCGGATGGTCTTGCCGTTGGACTGGGGCTCCGCCTCGAAGGAGAGCACCTGGCCGACCACGACCGGACCGGTGATCTCGAAGCCGATCGCCTCTTCCTCCTCGAAGCCGACCGACACGAGCGCCGCGAAGACGTCGTCGGTCGTGGCATCCTCGGGAAGCTCGACGTACTCACGCAGCCACGACAGAGGGACGCGCATCAGACCACCATTCCGAACTGCTCGCTGAAGCGGACATCGCCCTCGGCCATGTCCCGCATGTCCTGCACGTCGGAGCGGAACATGAGCGTGCGCTCGATGCCCATTCCGAACGCGAACCCGGAGTAGACCTCCGGGTCGATCCCGGCCGCGCGCAGCACGTTCGGGTTGACCATGCCGCAGCCGCCCCACTCGATCCAGCGCGCGCCGCCCTTGAAGGTCGGGTGCCACAGGTCGAGCTCGGCGGACGGCTCGGTGAAGGGGAAGAAGTTGGTGCGGAAACGCGTCTTCGCCTCGGCGCCGAACAGGACCTTCGCGGCGTGGTCGAGGGTGCCCTTGAGGTTCGCCATCGTGATGCCCTTGTCGACGACGAGGCCCTCGAACTGGTGGAAGGCGGGCAGGTGCGTGGCGTCGAACTCGTCGGTCCGGTACACCCGTCCGGGCGACAGCACGTAGATCGGCAGCTCACGCTCGAGCATCGAGCGCATCTGGACGGGACTGGTCTGCGTGCGCAGCACCAGGTGGCGCTCGACGGGATCCACGAAGAACGTGTCCTGCATCTGGCGCGCCGGGTGGTCGATGTCGAAGTTCAGCGCATCGAAGTTGTACCACTCGTGCTCGAGCTCGGGGCCCTCGGCGATCTCCCATCCCATGCCGACGAAGAGGTCGGCGATCTCCTCCTGCAGGAGGGAGATCGGATGCCGGGCGCCGACGCGCCCCCGCGGCGCGATCGCCGTGATGTCGACCCGCTCGGCCTCGAGCTTCGCCGCGTTCTCCGCGGCCGCGAGCTCCTCCTCCCGGGCGACGAGCGCCTGCGTGACGCGCCCGCGCGCCTGGCCGACGAGCTTGCCGAACGCGGCCTTCTGCTCGTTCGGCACGTGACGCAGCTGCGCGTTCAGCTGCGCGAGGGGCGACCCCTCGCCGGCGTGGGCCGCGCGCGCCGCCTTGAGCTCGGCCGTGGAACCGGCCGCGGCGATCGCTGTGAGAGCGTCGGCGACGGCGGCATCCACGTTCTCGGCGGTGATCGCGGGAGTGATCTCGGGTGCGTCAGACACAAGAGAGCAGTCTACCGGCGGCGGCGCGGGCTACCGGGACCGCGCCGGCGACCGCCCCGCGGATCACATCTGCGACGTGTTCCCCGGATCGAGCTTGCCCGCCCGCGCCTGCAGGGCGATGAGCTCGGTGTCGGTGCCGCCGGCGCCCAGCGGGTGGTGAGGAGCGCCGCCCTCGGCCGCCTGCTGCTGCTGACGGCGCTTCGCCCGCTGCTCGATGCGGTAGGCGACGAAGCTGAGCACGAGGCACATCGCGACGTAGATCGAGCCGCCGACGATCGCGGTCTGGATGAGAGGCGAGCTGTACACCGCGTTCGAGCCCAACAGCTTGATGACGTAGAGCAGCTCGGGGTAGGTGATGATGAAGCCGAGCGCCGTGTCCTTCAGGGTGACGACGAGCTGGGCGACGATGACCGGCATCATGGCGCGGATCGCCTGCGGAAGCAGGATCAGGCGGAGCACTCCGGCCTTGCGCAGACCGATCGCGTAGCCCGCCTCGCTCTGGCCGCGCGGCAGCGACTCGACGCCCGCACGGATCACCTCTGCCAGGACCGACCCGTTGTAGGCGACGAGGGCGATGACGACGGCCCAGTACGGCTCCATGCGGATGCCCACCACGGGCAGACCGTAGTAGAGCAGCATCATGAAGACGAGGACGGGGACGGCGCGCAGGATCTCGGTGATCCAGCCGACGGGCACCCGGATCCACGCGTGCGCGGACAAGCGCCCGATCGCGAGGACGAAGCCGAGCACGAGCGCACCGGCCGCCGCCGCGGCGAAGGCCGCGAGCGTCGCGAGCGCGCCGTCGAGCAGCCGCTGCCAGATCGTCGCGTACGTGAAGATCTCCCACTTGTCGGCGGAGAACTGTCCGGTCGCGGCGAAGCGCCAGCTCACCCACCCGACGATCGCGAGGACGAGCAGGATCGTGGCGAGCCCCAGCACCCGGTTGCGGGCGACGGCGCGGGGACCCGGGACGTCGTAGAGGACGGAGCTCATCGTGCGACCTTCCATCGGCGTTCCATCGCTCGCTGCAGCCACGCGAGCAGCAGCACCAGGGCGACGAAGATGACCATGACCCACAGGAGGGTGACGAGCTGGTTCTCGCCCCGCTCGCTGAGGTTGCTGCGGACCGACCCCAGGTTGAGGACGGAGAAGCCGGCGGCCACGGTCGTGTTCTTCAACAGCGCGATGAGCACGCTCATCATCGGCGGGATGACCGAGCGGGTGGCCTGCGGCAGCACCACGAGGGTCATCACCTGGCCGAAGGTGAGACCCAGCGCGCGGGCGGCTTCGGCCTGACCGACCGGCACGGTGTTGATCCCGGAGCGCAGCGTCTCGGCCACGTAGGTCGCCGTGTACACGCCGAGGGCGAGAGTCGCGAGCAGGATCGCGTCGATGCGCTCCCGCAGCAGGATCGGCAGGCAGAACGCGAAGAAGAACATGACCAGCGTCAGCGGGGTGTTGCGGATCCAGTTGACGTAGACGGCGCCCACCGCGCGCGCCGCCGGAATCGGCGAGACGCGCATCGCGCCGACGACGAAGCCGAGCACGAGCGCGAGGACGCCGCCGCCGAAGAACAGCACCAGCGTGCCGGTGAGGGCCTCTCCCCACAGGTCCAGGTTGTCGGTGATGACCTCCACCGCTCCGCCTTCCGTCGTTGTCGTCGTGTGGTCGGGTTCCGGCGGCGGCGCGGCAGCGCCGCCGCCGGGGCGGATCAGTCCGCCGCGTCGACCTGCGGCTGCGTCGCCTTCACGCCGGAGGCGCCGAGGTTCTTGTCGAAGATCGCCTGCCAGGTCGATCCGCCGTCGGTGAACATCGTGTTGATGAACGTCTGGAAGGCGGTGTCGCCCTGCGCGATGCCGACGCCGTAGCGCTCCTCGCTGAAGGGCTCTCCGACGACCTTCAGCTGGTCGGGCGCCTGCGCGGCGTATCCGATGAGGATCGCCTCGTCGGTGGTGACGGCGTCGACCTGGCCGTTCTTGAGATCTTCGACGCACGCGGAGTAGGTGTCGTACTCCTTCGTCTTGGCCTGCGTCTCCTCCTTGATGCGCTGGATCGAGGTCGAGCCCGTGGCCGAGCAGACGGTGTCGTCCGCGGTCAGCGCGTCTTTACCCGTGATCTTGTCGTTGTCGGCGGCGACGAGCAGGCCCTGACCGGTGATGAAGTAGGGACCGGCGAAGGAGATCTGCTGCTTGCGCTTGTCGGTGATCGAGTAGGTGCCGACGTAGTAGTCGATGTCGCCGTTCACGAGCGCCTGCTCGCGGTTGGCGGAGGCGATCGCCTGGAACTCGATCTTGTCCTCGTCGTAGCCGAGCGACGCCGCGATCCACCGCGCGATGTCGACGTCGAAGCCGCTGCGCGTGTTCGTGACCGGGTCGAGGTAGCCGAGACCGGGCTGGTCCTCCTTGACGCCGACCTTGACGACGCCGGCGCTCGTGATCTTGTCGAACGTGGGGCTGCCCTCGAGCGTCACATCCGTGGCGACCGTCCACGGGGTCTCGGCGGCGCCGCCGGCGCCCTCCGTCGCGCCGGGCTCTGCACCCGGGGTGCCGCTGTTGCACGCCGTGAGGGCGAGGGCCGCGACGGCCAGACCGGCGAAAGCGCCGGCGATGCGATTCTTCTTCAGCATGTGATCCTCCTGTTTCGTATCCATCTCTCGTTGACCGCGCCGGTGCCGGGCGCGGACGTCTTCATCAGTGCGTGATCAGTTTGGAGAGGAAGTCCTTCGCGCGGTCGCTCTTCGGTGCGGTGAAGAACTCCTCGGGCCGGGCCTGCTCGACGATCTGCCCGTCGGCCATGAACACGACGCGGTCGGCGGCCTTGCGGGCGAACCCCATCTCGTGGGTGACGACGATCATCGTCATGCCGTCCTGGGCGAGGCCGACCATGACGTCGAGCACCTCGTTGATCATCTCCGGGTCCAGCGCGCTGGTGGGCTCGTCGAAGAGCATCACCTTCGGCTTCATCGCCAGCGCCCGCGCGATCGCGACGCGCTGCTGCTGACCTCCGGACAGCTGAGCCGGCAGCTTCGCCGCCTGGTGGCCGACACCGACGCGCTCGAGGAGGACCTTCGCCTCCGCCTCGGCATCCGCCTTCTTCATCCTCTTGACCTTGATCGGCCCGAGAGTGACGTTCTCGAGGATCGTCAGATGCGAGAAGAGGTTGAACGACTGGAAGACCATGCCGACGTCGGCGCGGAGCGCGGCGAGGGCCTTGCCCTCCTTCGGCAGCTCGGTGCCGTCGATCGAGATCGTGCCGCTGGTGATCGTCTCCAGCCGGTTGATCGTGCGGCAGAGCGTCGATTTGCCGGAACCGGACGGCCCGATGACCACCACCACTTCGCCGCGGTTCACCGTCAGGTCGATGTTCTTCAGGGCGTGGAAGTCGCCGTAGTGCTTCTCGACCGCATCGATCACGACCAGGGGATCGCCTCGACGGACCGTGATGTTGGACGTCGCCGGAGCCGGGTGGGGAGTCGACATGCGGGCCAGCCTAGGCAGATCACCTCGACGTGGCACAACTTATGCACAGGATCTTGACCGAGTCGTGACCGAGCCGCGACAATGCGCGTCAGCGCCCTCCGCGCTGCGCGAAGGCGGTCTCGTACAGGCAGACGCTGGCCGCGGTGGCGAGATTCAGGGACTCGGCGCGCCCGTAGATCGGCAGGCGCAGCGAGAGGTCCGCAAGGCCCAGCGCGGCGTCTTCGAGGCCGCGCGCCTCGTTGCCGAACAGCCAGGCGGTGGGCTCGGCGAGCACTTCGCGGCGCGCGAGGAAGTCGTCGCCCCCGACGTCGGCGGCGACCACCCGCATCCCCGCGGCGTGGGCACGCTCGACGGTCGCGGACAGCTCGGCGCCGACCGCGACCGGCAGGTGGAAGAGCGACCCGGTGGTGGCCCGCACGACCTTGGGATTGTAGGGATCGACGGTGCGCCCGGTGAGCACGACGGCATCCGCGCCCGCCGCGTCGGCGGCGCGGATGATGGTGCCCAGGTTCCCGGGATCGCGCACCTCCTCGCAGATCGCGATGAGCGTCGGGGATGCCGCGAACACGTCCTTCAGCGACGTCGGCGACTGGCGCGCGACCGCGACGATGCCCTGCGGCGTGACGGTGTCGGCCATCGCGTCGAGCACCGCCTCCGTCGTGAAGACGATCTCCAGCCCCGCGTCGCGCGCGGCGTCGCGGATGTCCTGGTGACGCTCCATCGCCGTGGGCGTGGCGAAGAGCTCGACGAGGGTGTCGGGGCGGAAGGCCAGCGCCTCGCGGGCGGCCTGCGGCCCTTCGAGCAGGAACAGCCCGGTCTCCTGACGTGCACTGCGCTTGGTCAGTTTGGCGACGGCGCGCACGCGCGGAGAGCGAGGGTTTTCGAGCACGCTCTCATCCTAGAGAAGAAGAAGGGGTGTCCCCCGTTCGGAGGACACCCCTTCTGTGTGCTGTGTTGCGGTGATTACGCCTTGGGCGCGTTCACGTCCGCCGGCAGCGCCTTCTTGGCGGTCTCGACGAGCGACGCGAAGGTCTTCGGCTCGTTGACGGCCAGCTCGGCGAGCATGCGACGGTCGACCTGCACGCCGGCCAGGCCCAGGCCCTGGATGAAGCGGTTGTAGGTGAGGCCGTTCGCACGGCTCGCGGCGTTGATGCGCTGGATCCACAGGCGGCGGAAGTCGCCCTTGCGCTTGCGACGGTCGCGGTACGCGTAGACCAGGGAGTGGGTGACCTGCTCCTTGGCCTTGCGGTACAGGCGCGAACGCTGACCGCGGTAACCGGAGGCGCGCTCGAGGATGACGCGACGCTTCTTGTGGGCGTTGACGGCCCGCTTGACTCTAGCCATTTTCTTCTACTTTCTCGTCTGCGTCAGCGCTCAGATGCCGAGGAGCTTCTTGGCGACCTTCGCGTCGCCGGGAGCCAGGATCTTGTCGGCCGACAGGCGGCGCGTGCGCTTGGTGGGCTTGCCCTCGAAGTTGTGGCGGAGGTTCGCCTGCTGCTTCTTGATCTTCCCGCTACCGGTGACCTTGAAGCGCTTCTTGGCACCCGAGTGGGTCTTCTGCTTCGGCATGTCTCTATCCTTCGTTGTGGTTCCCGCGGGGCGGGAGCTCGTGGGGCCGACGCGGCGGGGCCGCGGGCCGGGCGACCTACTCCGCGGGAGCGGTCTCGGCGGGGGCGGACTCGGGCTCGGCGCCCGGGGTCGTGCGCGCCTGGCGCGCCGCCTCCTTGTTGGCAGCACGCTGGGCGTTCTGCTCGGTCTTGACCTCGGACTTGTTCTTGTGCGGGGCGATGACCATGACCATGTTGCGACCGTCGATCGTCGGGTTCGACTCGACAGTGCCGTGCTCGGCGACGTCCTCGGCGAACTTGCGCAGCAGACGCACACCCTGCTCGGGACGCGACTGCTCGCGACCGCGGAAGAGGATCATGGCCTTGACCTTGTCACCCGACTGCAGGAAGCCCTCGGCGCGCTTGAGCTTGGTCGTGTAGTCGTGAGCCTCGATCTTCAGACGGAAACGGACCTCCTTGAGGACCGTGTTGGCCTGATTGCGACGCGCTTCCTTGGCCTTCTGGGCGGCCTCGTACTTGAACTTGCCGTAGTCCATGATCTTGACCACGGGCGGCTTCGAGTTGGGGGCGACCTCGACGAGGTCGAGATCTGCTTCCTGAGCGAGGCGCAGCGCGACCTCGATGCGGACGACGCCGACCTGCTCACCCGCGGGTCCGACGAGGCGGACCTCGGGAACGCGGATGCGGTCATTGGTGCGGGGATCGCTGATGCGGAACTCCTTAGTCGTACGGGTGGGTGCCACCGGACACAGGGATGTGTCTCGGGCGGAAGATCGTCACGTCCACCCCGCACGACGCGCACGTCGGCTTCGTTCCTGCACCCTCACCCGCAACGGATCCCGTCGTGGCGGCCCCGTCGGACGGGGCGGAGTGCGTGACCCGGTAGCCTGGAGCGGCAAGCGCGGGTGGGATGTGATCCTCTTTCGATCCGGAGCAGAACACTCCGGCGCCCGCACAGTCTAGCAGAGAGCAGCACGTGGACACGATTCCCTCCTCCCCCGACCCCCACGAGGCCGAACGGCTCGCCCGATGGGAGGAGCGCGAGCGCGCCGCCGCGGCGGCGAGCCGCGATATCGCCGACGTCCCGGCCGTCGAGGTGATCACGACGGCGGCCGTGCATCTCATGAGCGCCGCGGCCGTCAAGACGGGACTGGCCGACGACCCGGCCACGCAGCTCGACCTGGATGAGGCCCGCAAGCTCATCAACGCCCTGGCGGGTCTTATCACCGCCGGCGCTCCGGAGATCAGCGACATGCATGCGCGGTCGCTGCGCGACGGGCTGCGCTCCCTGCAGCTCGCCTTCCGTGAGGCATCCGTCATCCCCGATCCGATCGGCAAGGGACCGGGCGAGAAGTGGACGGGCCCGGTCACCTGACCGGCGACACGGTCAGCCGCGGACGAGCTTGACCGTCAGGGAGTCGACGAGCACGGCGATGCGATCGTCCGCCGCCCAGCGGGCGGCGAGGCGCTGCAGGATCGCGTCGAGCTGCGTCTGGTCCAGACCGTCGACGAGGTGCAGGCGCACGATCAGCTCCGGTCCGCGCAGGCGCGCCTCCGGGTCGCCGCTGGCCACCGAGAGGTCGAGCACGCCGAGCTCGGCGCCGATCGACGCGTGCAGACCGGCCATGACCTCGGGTGACAGGTGGGCGGGCTCCCACGGCAGCGCCTGCCCGATCGCCCACACGGCGGGTCGGCGCAGCACGAACTCGGTCGCGGATGCCGGGTCGATCACGATCAGGTCGGTGTCGTCGGCCGCGGCCGACAGGGCGGTGCGGATGCCGTCGGCCGGCACCGGCCGCGCCTTCGGGTCCCACGCGGCCATCGTCGCGACGGACGTGAACACCGGCAGCACCGTGCGCCCGTCCGGTCCCGCGACGGTCACGATCGAGAGCTCCTGCGTCTTGTCGACGAGGTGGCCCGAGGGTGCGACGCCGACGTCCCCCGCCTCGGCGACCAGGGGGATGAGCAGCCGAGCCGAGCGGTAGGCGTCGACGACGGCGACCGCGTCGCCGCTGCCGTCGCGGAACGCGGTCAGTGCCGCCAGCAGCGCGGGATCGGCCGATCCGTCGTCACCGGCGTGCGGGTTCGCCTCGAACGAGCGCCCCTCCCAGGGCACGCCCGCCGAGTCGGCGGCGCAGGAGTGGCCTCCCGCGCCGTCCCCGGGCCGTTCAGCCTGCGGCGACATCCAGCGCCTCGGCGAGCGTGAACGCGCCCGCGTACAGGGCCTTGCCGACGATGGCTCCCTCGACGCCGAGCGGCACGAGCTCGCGCAGCGCGGCGATGTCGTCGAGGTTGGAGATGCCGCCGGATGCGACCACCGGCTTGACCGTGCGCGCCGTGACCTCGCGCAGCAGCTCCAGGTTCGGTCCCTTGAGCGTGCCGTCCTTGGTGACGTCGGTGACGACGTAGCGGCTGCAGCCGGCGTCCTCGAGGCGCTCGAGCACCTGCCAGAGGTCGCCGCCGTCGCGCGTCCAGCCGCGCGCCGCGAGGGTGGTCCCGCGCACGTCGAGGCCGACCGCGATCGCGTCGCCGTAGCGGCCGATGACGTCGGCCGCCCATTCGGGGTTCTCCAGCGCCGCCGTGCCGAGGTTGATGCGCGCCGCACCGGAGTCCAGCGCCGCCTCGAGCGTGGCGTCGTCGCGGATGCCGCCGGACAGCTCGACCTGCACACCCTTGAGCTGCTTGATGACCTTGCGGAGCACGGCGGCGTTGCTGCCACGGCCGAAGGCGGCGTCGAGGTCGACGAGGTGGATCCACTGCGCACCGTCGCGGGCCCAGGTGAGGGCCGCCTCGACGGGATCGCCGTAGCTGGTCTCGGTGCCGGCCTCGCCCTGCGTGAGGCGCACGGCCTTGCCGTCGGCGACGTCCACGGCGGGAAGCAGGATCAGTTCAGGGGTCGACGCGAAATCGTTCATGGCTCCAGGAAGGGGTTCAGTGACCGCGCACTGCGGACACGGTGACACACAAGCAGAGAGACTACCGGGCCGACGGCAACGCCGAGATCCAGTTGCCGAGCAGACGGATGCCGGCTTCGCCGCTCTTCTCGGGGTGGAACTGGGTCGCCGACAGCGGACCGTTCTCGACCGCCGCGAGGAACGGCGAGCCGTAGTCGCACCAGGTGAGCGCCGGCTCACGGAACGGCCGCGTGACCTCCAGCGTCCAGTGCTGCGCCGCATAGGAGTGCACGAAGTAGAACCGCTCGTGCTCGATGCCGCGGAACAGCGTCGTCCCCTCCCCCGCGCGCACCGTGTTCCATCCCATGTGCGGCAGCACCGGGGCGTCGAGTTCGGTGACCGCGCCCGGCCACTCGCCGAGCCCCTCCGTCTCCTCGCCGCGCTCCACCCCGTGCTCGAACAGCACCTGCATGCCGACGCAGATCCCCAGCACGGGCAGGCCGCCGGCGAGGCGCCGCTCGATGATCTCGTCGCCGCGGGTCGCGCGCAGCGCGTCCATCACGGCACGGAAGGCGCCGACTCCGGGCACCACGAGGCCCGTGGCATCCTGGATCAGCCCGCGATCCGCCGTCAGTCGCGCGTCCGCCCCGGCGGCGACGAGCGCCTTGACGGCGGAATGGACGTTGCCGGATCCGTAGTCCAGCACCGCGACCAGCGGTCGCGTGCCGACCTGCGCGTCGCCGTCCGTCACAGGGCTCCCTTCGTACTGGGGATGCCGTGCACGAGCGGATCCTGCGCCTTCGCCTGGCGGAACGCCCGGGCGAACGCCTTGTACTCCGCCTCGGCGATGTGGTGGGGGTCCCGCCCGCCGAGGACCGTCACGTGCACCGTGAGCCCGGCGTTGAACGCCAGCGCCTCGAAGGTGTGGCGCACGAGCGAGCCGGTGAAGTGGCCGCCGATGAGGTGGTGCTCGAAGCCGACGGGCTCCCCCGTGTGCACGAGGTAGGGCCGTCCGCTGATGTCCACGACGGCCTGCGCGAGCGCCTCGTCGAGCGGCACGAGCGCGTCGCCGTAGCGCGAGATGCCGCTCTTGTCGCCCAGTGCCTGCCGGATCGCCTGGCCGAGCACGATCGCCGTGTCCTCGACGGTGTGGTGGGCGTCGATGTGGGTGTCGCCGGAGGCGCGCACGGTCAGATCGGTGAGCGAGTGCTTCGCGAACGCGGTGAGCAGGTGATCGAAGAACGGGACCGTCGTGTCGATGCGGCTCTGCCCCGACCCGTCGAGATCGAGCTCGAGCTCGATCGTGGACTCGCTCGTCGCGCGCCGGAGGGAGGCGGTGCGGGGGGCAGAAGTACTCATGCGCCGAGTCTACCGAGCGCCCGCACGACCGCTTCCGCGTGTTACCGGCGCGCGCTAGCGCGCGGTGGCTCCGCCAGGGCCCAGCGAGGCGAGCGCGTCGAGGAACGCGGTCGACTCCTCCTCGGTGCCGGCCGTCACCCGCAGACTGTGCGGGATGCCGACGTCGCGGATGAGGACGCCCCGGTCGTAGAGGGCCTGCCACGTGGCGGCCGGGTCTTCCACGCCCGCGAAGAGGACGAAGTTGGTCCAGCTCTCGAACGGGCGGTAGCCGAGCGCGTCGAGGGTCGCCGAGATGCGGTCGCGCTGACCGACGATGTCGTCGACCATCGCGAGCATCGCGGGCGCGTGCCGCAGCGCCGCGGTCGCGGCGGCCTGGGTGAGCGCGCTGAGGTGGTACGGGAGGCGCACCAGGCGCAGGGCGTCGATCACGGCGGGGTCGGCGGCGAGATAGCCGACACGGGCACCCGCGAACGCGAAGGCCTTGCTCATGGTGCGCGACACCACCAGACGCGGACGATCGGGCAGGAGCGTGAGCGCCGAGCGCGAATCGCGCGGCGCGAACTCCTGGTACGCCTCGTCGACGATCACGATGCCGGGCGCCGCGTCGTACACCGCCTCGATGACGTCGAGGCCGAGCGGGGTGCCGGTCGGGTTGTTCGGCGCGCAGAGGAAGACGATGTCCGGCTGGGCGCGCTCGATCTGGGCAGCGGCGTCCTCCGGGGCGAGGGTGTAGTCGACGCCCCGGGTGCCGTGCGCGTAGGTCGCCCCCGTCGCCCGCGTCAGCAGCGGGTACATCGAGTAGGTGGGAGCGAAGCCGAAGGCGGTGCGTCCCGGACCTCCGAAGGCCTGCAGCAGGTGCTGGAGGACCTCGTTCGACCCGTTGGCGGCCCAGATCTGAGCCGCCGACAGGCCGTGACCCAGATACTCCGCGAATCCCTCGCGCAGAGCCGTGAACTCCCGGTCGGGGTACCGGTTCACCTCGCGCAGCGCGCGCGCGACGCTGTCGAGGATGTCGTCGGCGACGTCCTCCGGCACCGGGTGGGTGTTCTCGTTGACGTTCAGCGCCACCGGCAGCGGCGCCTGAGGCGCCCCGTAGGGTGTCAGCCCGCGCAGATCGTCGCGGAGGGGAAGGTCATCGAGTCGGACGCTCACCCTGAACATCGTAGACGGCGCACTGCACGACACGGCGCCCCGAGAGGGCTCCCGGCGCCGGGAGCATCAGCGCCCGGCGCTGTACTCCGCCGGGATCGCGACGCTCTGGCCGATGTCGAGGCTTCCCGACGGCAGCGCGTTCAGCCGCATGATCGCGTCGACCACGTCGCGCGGATCGGCATCGGGCGCGACGGCGTGCGCGATCGACCAGAGCGTGTCACCGGGCTGCACCGTGACGTGGGCGAAGGAGACCCCGGAGCCGTTCTCGTTCGAGGCGAGCGCGCCGCCACCGGACAGGATCGCGATGCTGAGGGCGATCACCGCGGGCACGGAGGCGAGCAGCGCGAGGACCCGCCGACCCCGTGCCGTGAGACGCAGTCGCGTCGGGGTGTTCGTCGTGCGGACAGTCGTCATCGGGGTCGCCGCGACGAGACGGCCCCGGGGCGAGGCTCCGAGGATGTCGATCGTGGTCATGGGTTCCTCCTCAGGACGGGTGTCTCCGGGTGTCGAGAGATTCGCATCCGATCCTCGGCCGGGAGGGCCGGATGCGAATCTCTCTTCCGAATGTATCTTCGATGGTGTTCGGGTGTCAAGCACACGGTTCTCGCAGATGAATCGAAGGCGACACGCGGGCGCGTGCCGGTCGAGGCTGCGAAAACCGGATACGGTTTCGACAAGACGACCCCATCACCTACCTCCGACATTCGAAGGCGACGCCTTCGGGGGGACGCGATCGAAGGAGCGCGCGACATGGCCGAGAAGCCTCAGACACGCAGGCGGAAGAGCCTCAGCGACAAGCAGCTGAAGATCCTCGAGGTGATCCAGACCTCCATCGCCCGCCACGGCTACCCGCCGAGCATGCGCGAGATCGGCGATGCCGTCGGACTGAAGTCGCTGTCGAGCGTGACCCATCAGCTCAACCAGCTGGAGCTCAGCGGCTACCTGCGCCGCGACGCGGGCAAGACCCGCGCGATGGAGGTGCTCATCGACCTGCCCGGCGCGGCGGCGGAGAACCCCGCCGACCTCGCGCCCGCCCTCGGCGATGCCGCCCTCGTGCCGCTCGTGGGCCGCATCGCCGCCGGCGTGCCGATCACCGCCGATCAGCAGGTCGAGGAGATCTTCCCGCTGCCGCGACAGCTCGTGGGCAAGGGCGACCTGTTCATGCTCAAGGTCAGCGGCGAGTCGATGATCGACGCCGCCATCTGCGACGGCGACTGGGTCGTGGTGCGCTCGCAGCCGACGGCGGACAACGGCGAGATCGTGGCGGCGATGCTCGACGGCGAGGCCACCGTCAAGACCTTCCGCCAGCGCGACGGCCACACCTGGCTGCTCCCCCGCAACTCCGCGTTCGAACCGATCCTCGGCGACGACGCCGTGGTGCTCGGCCGCGTCGTCGCGGTTCTGCGCGCCGTCTGAGGATGGCCACCGCGCGCGGGGTGGCGTCGACGGCGGTGATCGTCGTCGCGGCGGTCCTGCTGCCCCTGTCGATCGTCAGCGGATGGGCGCGCACGCAGCTCGTCGACGAGGACGCGTTCGCGGCCACCCTCGCGCCGCTGTCGCAGGCCGTCGAGGTTCAGGACGCCGTGATCGCGGCATCGACCACGGCGATCGATGAGCGGCTCGACACGGCGGCGCTGACCGGCACGGTCATCGACGGCCTGATCGACCTCGGCATGGGCGACCGCGCGGCGCAGGCGCTGCGGCGCCTGGAAGGCCCGGCGGCGACGGCGCTGCAGCAGCTCGTGCACGTCGCCGTGGCCGACGCCGTGCGCTCGGACGCGTTCAGCACCGTCTGGGAGCAGGTCGTCCGCCGCTCCCATCGGGCACTGACCGTCGCGGCGACCTCCGACGGCGGCGGCGTCGTCGTGCAGACGGCCGACGGCCTCGGCATCCAGATCGGCGCGATCGTCGCGGCCGTCGAAGAGCGCCTCGTCGCGCAGGGCGCTCCGCTGGCTCCGTTCATCCCCGAAGTCGACCACGTCGTGATCATCGGTTCGGGTGACACCCTTTCGGCGATCCGGACGGGCTACGCCGTCGGCGTCGCTCTCGGCGGGTGGATGCCGGTGGTCACGGCCGTGCTGTTCATCGGCGGGGTCGTGCTCGCGCGACGCCGCGCCGCCGCTCTCGCCCGGGCGGGCATCGCCGCGGGGATCGGGTCGGCGATCCTGCTGATCGTCGCGGGGGTCGGCCGCCCGTGGGTGGCGTCCTCCGCGACGCAGGCGGACTTCTCCTCCGCCGCGGCGCTCGCGATCTACGACCGGCTCCTCGCCGGCGCCGTGGGCACGGCCGTGGTGGTGCTCATCGTGGCCCTCGTCCTCGTCGGAGCGGGCTGGCTCGCCGGCGCCTCGCAGCGCGCCGTGGCGCTGCGCCGCCGCGTGGCCCACCGGTGGGCTCACCGGACAGACGAGGCAGCCGCCGACGAGCCCACCGCGTGAGAGACGGCCTCAGTCCTCGTCGCGGTGCGGCTCCCGCTCCGGTGCGAGGACCGGCGCCAAGGCGACCCACGCCTCGGCGCGGACGAACACCGGGACGGCGTCCCGCGCCGACACGTCGACGGTGACCACGCGTCCGCCGGTCAGCGCCGCGCCGGTGCGCGCCTCGACCCACGATCCGGACGGCAGGTACACCGGCCACTCCCGCGCCCCGGGCTCGAGCACGGGGGCGACGAGCAGGTCGCTGCCCAGCATCCACTGCAGCGGATGCCGCCACACGGCCGCATCGGTCGGGTGGTCGAAGTACAGGGGGCGCATCATCGGCACCGACGAGGAGACGGCGCGCGCCGCCGCCTCGGCGAGGTACGGCACGAGGCGCTCGCGCCGCCGGACGAGCGCGCGCACCTCGGGGATCACCGCCTCGTCGCCCGTCCGCTCGGCGATGTTCCACGGCGTGCGGTCGTTGGAGGGCAGCCGGTGGTGGTTGAACTCGGAGTGGTACTGCATGATCGGCACGAACACGCTCGCCGCCATCGCCCGCACGTACAGTTCCGCGTCGGGGATGGGACCGGAGAAGCCCGCGATGTCCCAGCCCCAGTAGACGATCCCGCAGGATGCCGCGGAGAGCCCCGCGAACATCGACCAGCGGAACGCCTCCCACGTGGAGTTCTCGTCTCCCGCCCAGTACGCCCCGTGCGCGGGTGAGCCGGTGAAGCCGGCGCGACTGAAGGTGACGGGAGCCTTGCCCGCCGACTCCAGCAGCCGACCGTACGCGGCGGCGTACGCCACGGGGAAGCGGTTGTTGGCGACGTCGCCGGACGAGCCGTCGAGGTAGACGAGATCCTCGCCCCACGCGTGCTCGCCGCCATCGGTCTTGAAGCCGTCGATGCCGACCTCCTCCACGAGGTAGCGGCGCTTCTCGGTCCACCACGCGGCGGCACGCTCGTCGGTGAGGTCGGGCATGAGCGAGAGCGGGAACCACCACCCGCGGTTGCGGTACGGCCGCAGCGTCCCGTCCGGAGCGCTCTCCCGGATGACGACGCCCTCAGCGAGCGCGGCGCGCGCGTCCGCGGCCGCCTGGCCGGTGGGATGCGGGCGGAGCTTGAGCAGCGGGATCTGCCACAGGTGCACACGCACGTCGTGCGCATGCAGCGCGTCGACCATGCCCTTCGGGTCGGGCCAGGCGCCGTCGGCGGGGAAGGTGAAGTCGGCCAAGCGCATCGGGCCGCCGTCCTCGCGCACCGCGTACTGCGCGTCGCGGAAGATCGTGAAGCTCTTCTCGTCGCTCCATGCCTCGATCACCACGTTGCGGACGGGGATGTCGTGCTCACGGTGGAGCGCCATCTGGCGCTCCACCTCGGCCTGCGTGTTCCACTCGTTGCCACTGGCCCACAGCCCGAACACCCAGTCCGGAAGGACGCGGGGGCGTCCGGTCTCCGCGAGGAAGGCGTCGAGCACGGTCGTGGGATCGCCCGTGTACAGGGCGAGCGAGAGTGCGGCCGGCGCGCCGGAGGCGGCATCCACGTCGGCCTCGATCACCAGGCGATCGGAGACCTGCTCTCCGATGTCGAACCACACGCGACGCGACGTCCGCACGTGCAGCCCCCAGCCGGCGCCGCCCACGACGTGCGCGAACGGCATGGGCAGGTAGGTGCGCCGGTGCGCCCCCTGGCTCTTGTACTGCTCGAACACGACGGCGTCCAACTGCGCCCCGCGGTGATCGAGCGCGTCGTAGCGTTCACCGAATCCGGTGACGTGCTCCCCCGGCGCGAGCGGGAGGGCGAAGCGCAGGCGGTGGATCCGCTCGCCGTCGTCGAGCACCTGGAGCGTGCCCGGCACGACGTCCACGGCGGTCCCCTCGACCGCGAGCGCCGCGGCATCCGCGTCGCGCCACGCCGCGACCCGGGTCTCGAACCAGCGGGTGGAGCCGCCGCGGTCGGTGCCGGCGGCGGCGAACCGGTAGCGCAGCACGCTGCCGGCCGGCGGAGCCTGCAGCTCCACCTGCCACCCGCCCGCGGCCCGCGCGGTGCGCGCCTGGGCCGAGGCGAGGTGCCCGCCGTCGACGGCCTGTCCGCGCGACGACCGGGCGACGCGCGCGAGCGGGAGGATCACCGCGTCGGCGTCGTCCACCCGCAGCTCGACCGTGACCGCGTCGATGTCTCCCGACGTGCGCACGCCGAGGCGCAGCGGCTCACCCGCCACCGGCTGCACCGGACTGCGCTGCTCGGTGTCGTCGGAGTAGGGATGCCCGGACCCGGAGGGACGATGACGGATCATGCCGCGAGCTCCCCCCGGCCGACACCCAGCTCGACGGCCAGGCGCAGCACCATCGCATGACTCCACAGCAGCGGGGTCGCGACCGGCCCCCAACGCTCGAGCCACTCCTGGCGGTACCCGGGCGCGAGCAGATGCCCGTCGACCTGCTCGGGCAGCATCCCCTCCCCGGTGGCGGTCGACGCGGCCCATTCCAGGAGGCGCAGGGCCTCGTCGCGCTCGCCCGCCGCCGCGTACGCGAGACCGAGGAAGCACGACAGGAGCGGCCACCGTCCGCCGCCGAAGAACGTGTCGGCGCGGAAGCGGTACACCCCGCCCTCGACCTCCAGCTGCTCCGACACCGCGCGGAGCGTCCCCGCCCCCAGTGCGGAATGCGCATCGATCACACCCAGCGGTGCGAGGAGCGCACTGAGGCTGCCGTCCACGGCATCCGAGCCGATCCACTTCACGAGGTGCCCGTCGACCACGGCGTCCCGCGTGAGACGGGCGGTGACCTCCGCCGCTCCCGCGCGGGCCCGCGCGGCGCGCTCGCCCGTGACCAGTCCGGCGTCGGCCGCCGCACGCAGGCCCGCGGCGATGCACCCGAGCGTCGAGGCGTGCACGGCCTCGTCGTGCTCCTCCCACCAGTCGTAGCAGGGGCGCGCCCACGAGCTCAGAAGGTAGTCGACGGTGAGCGCGGCGGCATCCGCCCACCGCGTGGGGTCGATGCCGTGTCGGTCGCAGTGAGTGGCCGCGGCCCAGAGCCAGGTGCCGTAGCCGTCGAGCTGGAAGTCCCACCAGTCGTCCGAGCCCAGTCCGCCGTCGAAGGTGAAACGGGCGGGCAGCATCTCTTCGTCGGGCAGCGGGGTGCCCGCATCCGCCGCTTCGACGATGTCGCGGATGCGGTCGGCGTAGCGGGCGACGACCATCGCGCACCAGTCGTGGAACGCCGAGGCGGAGGCCGCCTCGCCCGCGGCGGAGGCGCCGTCGGCGATGAACGAGCCGTCGCGGAACCAGCAGTACCCGCGGTACGCCGAGAACGACGGCGACGCCGGGTAGGCGCCGTTGGGCTCCTGCAACGAGGTGATGACGGTGCGGGAGCGGTCGAGGAGGGCGTCGAGCGCGACGCGGGGTGTGGTGGTCATGGGTCCGTTCCGTGGGAGTCGCGGTGGTCGGGGCGGGCGGACCCGCCCCGACCAGAGGGGATGTCAGCCGAGGAGGGGCGTGATGCGCTTCTCGGCGTCGGCGAGGGCCGCTTCGACCGTCTTGCGGCCGGCGGCGGCCTCGGTCAGCTCCTCGGTGACGATGTCCTGCATCTCGGCCTGGCCGTCGCCGATCGACGGCGCGAGCGCGACCTCCTCGAGCGAGTCGAACACGGCCTGGCGGTTGGCCGGCGGGGTGATGTCGAGGTAGGCGGACAGCGCCGTCTGGTCGGCGATCGGCGGGAGCTCCCAGCCGGCCGTCAGACGCGTGTCGACGGTCGTCTTCGAGCTCGTGAGGAACTCGGCGAACTTCGTGGCCGCCTCCTTGTTCTTCGTGCCCGCAGACACGCCCACGGCGTTGGAGAACAGCGCGCTCGCGTGCTGCGTGTCACCCGGCTCGACGGCGATGTCCCAGGAGATGCCGGCGTCGGCCAGGCCTCCGAACATCCAGATGCCGCTGTGCCACATCGCCAGCTTCCCGTCCGCGAACAGCTTGCTGTCGAAGTCGGGGGTGCCCGCACCCTGCTCGGCCGTCGGCATGGTCGTGCCGCTCTTGCCGACGAGCCAGGTGGCGGCGGCGATGCCCTCCGGGCTGTTGAAGCCGACCTTGCCGTCGGCGGTGAGGAACTGCCCGCCCGCCTGGGCGACGGCCTTGTAGAACTCGTGGTACGAGATGGGCTGGTAGTCGCCCCATACCCCGGCGCCCGCGTCGGTGAGCTTCTCGGCGGCGGCCTTCTCGTCCGCCCACGTCCAGTCGGCGGTCGGGTACGCGAGACCCGCCGCATCGAACAGGTCGGCGTTGTAGAAGAGCACCACGTTGGAGAAGGAGCTCGGCAGCGCGTACGAGGTGCCGTCGGTGGCGTAGGCGTCGACGAGCGAGGTCTGGTAGACGCTCGTGTCCACGCCGTCCAGCGGGGCGAGGACGCCGCTCTTCTGATACGCGGCGTAGTTCGCGAACTCGATGTCGAACACGTCCGCGGCCGTGCCGCCGGCGAGGTCGGTCTGCAGCGCCGTGAAGTAGTCGGCGTAGGGCAGCGTCTTCACCTCGACGGTGATGCCGGGGTTCTCCTTCTCGAAGGCGTCGACGATCGCCTGCAGGTTCTTCTCGTTGCCGCCGGCCGAGATGAAGTTCGAGTACGTGATGGTCACGTCTCCCCCCGCGGCGGGCGAGGTGGAGCCGGAGCATCCGGCGAGGGCGAGGCCGGCGACGGCGAGGACGCCGATCCCGGCGATGGGTGCTGTGCGGTTCATGCGATATCTCCTTCGATACGGGTGTGCGAGGTGAGGTCGTACGGGTGTTACTTGATGCCGCTGGAGGCGACGCCCTGGATGACGTAGCGCTGAGCGAACAGATAGATGGCCAGCATCGGGAGGATGCTGACGACCGAGCCCGCCATCATCACGTCCCACTGGGTCGTGTACTGGCCCTGCAGCCCGGCGAGCGCCAGCGGCAGGGTCTTGAGCTCGGCCGAGCGCAGGATGATGAGCGGCCACAGGAAGCCGTTCCAGCTGTTCATGAACGAGAACACGGCCAGCGTCGCGAGCGTCGGCCCCACCAGCGGCAGCACGACCGTGCCGAAGATGCGGAAGTGGCCCGCGCCGTCGAGGGTCGCGGCCTCGTCCAGCTCGCGCGGCACGGCGTTCATCGCCTGCCGGAGCAGGAACACGCCGAATGCGCTTGCGACGCCTGGCAGCAGCACACCGAGATAGGTGTCGACGAGGCCGAGGTCTCGCATCTGCACGAACAGCGGCACGATGAGCACCTGGATGGGGATCATCATCGTCGCGAGGTACACCGCGAACACCACGGAGCGCCCACGGAAGGGCAGACGACTGAAGGCGTAGGCCGCGAGCGAGCTGGTGATCAGCTGGAGCAGCGCGGTGGCGACGGCCAGACCGAGGGAGTTGGCGATGATGCGGGCGAACGGCAGTTCCGCGAACAGCGTCTGATACGCGGAGAACGACGGCTCCTCCGGGATGAGGCGGGGCGTCGCGTCCAGGCCGGCGCCCGGCGAGAACGACGTCGACAGCGTCCACAGGAACGGGAAGAACATCACGACAGCGCCGGCGATCAGCACCGCGGCCAGGAGGGCGCGCTGGGTCTTCTCACGCATAGGTCACCCACTTCTTCTGGCCGACGATCTGCACGACGGTGACGCCGAGCACGAGGATGAACAGCATCCACGACAGGGCCGAGGCCTCACCGGCGGCGCCGTAGCGGAACGTCAGGTCGTAGATCTGCTGCACGACGACGGTGCTCGAGCCCGCCGGACCGCCGCCGGTCATCGCGTAGACCTGGTCGAAGACCTGGAAGCCGTTGATCAGCGAGATCACGACGACGAAGAACGTCGAGGGCGACAGCAACGGCAGGGTCACGTTGAACAGGCGCCGCCACGGGCCCGCGCCGTCCACCTTCGCGGCCTCGTACATCTCCTGCGGGATGGCCTGGAGCCCGGCGAGCAGGATGATCATGACGAACCCGAGGTCCTTCCACGCCGAGGCCAGGATGATCGAGGGCATCGACCACGCCGGGTCGGTCCACCAGCCCGGCCCGTCGATGCCGAACACCGCGAGGGTCGCGTTGACGATGCCGACGGACGGGTTGAGGAGCCAGCGCCACACCAGGGCGACCACGATCCAGCTCGTCACGACGGGAAGGAAGTACACACCGCGCAGGATGTTGCGACCGCGCAGCGGCACGTTGAGGGCGAGGGCGAGGGCGAGACCGCCGATGTAGACGAGCGGCAGGTAGCCGACGAGGTAGTAGAGCGTGTTGAAGAACGCCCGCTGCGTCGCCGGGTCCTGCACGAGGTGGACGTAGTTGTCGAGCCCGACCCACTTCATGGGGGCGAGCAGGTTCCATTCGTGCAGGCTCGTCCACAGCGCGCCGAACATCGGGTAGATCGTGAAGAGGGCGAGCGGGATGGCGCTCGGCAGCAGGAACGCGAGCACCGTGAGCGCGTAGCGCAGTCGTCGCCGGGGCCGCCGCACGGGCCGGGTCCGGATCGCCGCGCGTCCCGTCGTGGCCGGGAGAGGCCGGGCCGTGAGGGTCATCTCGCGCCGCCGCCTTCTCCGGGCTCGACCGCACGCGCCACGGCGAGCCGCTCGCGCACGAGACGTCCCTGCTCCCCCGAGCGCCCCTGGTCGTCGAACGGGGTCGAGAGCACGAGCGAGGCCGCGCCCTGCGCCCAGCGGTCGTCCTGCCACGTCTCGACCGCCACCGGTACGGCGCGGTTGCGCGGGATGAGGCCGGCGCGAAACGCCGGCTCGAATCCGAACGACCAGTGTCGCCACGACTCGACGCCCTCACCGAGGAGGATCACGATCTCGGGGTCGACCACGTTGACCACGCCCGCGAGGACCCGACCGAGCAGATGTCCGGCGTGCGAGAAGAGCTGCTGGGCGCCCGCGTCGCCCGCGTCCGCCGCGGAGCGCAGCGCGCCGATGCCGGCATCACGGCCGATGATCCCCTGCTCGCGGGCGCGGCGCACGAGGGCGTCCTGGCCGACGATGGCTTCGAGACAGCCGCGGCCGCCGCACTGGCAGAGCGGACCGTCCTCCTCCACCGGGACGTGCCCGATCTCGCCCGCCCCGCCGCTCCGACCCCGCAGCACGCGGCCGTCGGCCACGAGCCCCGCACCGACGCCGGTGCCGATCGTGAGGACGAGGACGTTCTCGTGCCCCCGCGCCTGCCCGTGCAGCGCCTCGGCGATCGCGAGGGCGTTGACGTTGTTCTCGACGAGGACCGGGAGGTCGAGCTCGCGACGCAGCGCTTCGCCGAGGGGCACGCGCTGCCAGCCGAGCTGCGTGGAGTCGACGGTGCCGACCGCCTGCTCCTCGACGTTGCCGGGCACGCCCACCCCGAGACCGAGGAGCGGGGCGCCGTCGCCCCCGGCGATGAACGCGCGCAGCTTCTCGGCCAGGCGTGTCGTCGCGGTGCCCGAGGCCGCATCGAAGGGCTCGGTCGCGGAACGGACGACGGTGCCGTCGATCCCGACCTCCACGACGGTGATGTGGTCCGCGACGACCTTGACGCCGATCGCGCGACCCGCGTCGGCCACGAGTCCGAGGAGCCGCGCCGGGCGTCCGCCGCTGGAGGGGCTGTGGTCGAGCTCGACGAGCAGCCCGTCGGCGATCAGCTGACGTGTGTGCTGGGTGATGAGCGCGGGCGAGACGTCGAGCTCGCGCGCCAGGTCGGCCCGCGAGGTGGGACCGCTGCCGCCGATGAAGGCGAGCACGGCCGATCGAGTGACATCGGCTCGGGCGGATGAAGACGGCACGGGAACCCCTTTGTTTAGGCCTGAAAGAACATTAGGACACGACGCGCGCGAACGTCAACTCGATTCCCCTTCGCCCCGATCAGCCCGGCGCGCGACTGCTCGATGAGAACAAAGGGTTGATATCCGACGCACAGGTGGTCCATACTCTCCACTAAATTCAGACCTGAACAAAGAGGTTCCCATGTCTTCTGCTGCACGGACTGTTCCCCTCGTCGGCCCCCGGCGCGTGATCGTGCTCGCCGCGGGTCTGGTGACGGCTCTCGTCATCGCCCTTCTCGCGGCGACCCCGGCACAGGCGAGCACGCTGGACGGGGTGTGGCACGACCCGTACGGCGACGACGAGCTGTATGCCGCGCAACCGACGGAACGATCGCCGCGCGACCCGATGGCGGGCGAGGACGTCACGGTCCGCGCCACGACGTGGCCGATCGCCTCGGGCCAGTCGGTGTGGGTCACCTGGAGCGTCAACGGCGTCGCCCAGACCCCGCGCGGCGCGAGCTGGGACTACAACTCCGGCAACAACACGTACTGGAAGATCGATCTGGGATCCTTCGCCCGCGGCGACGACGTGCAGTACACCGTGCACGCCGACGTGAACGGCGCCGGCCAGCGCGACATCGGACCGTTCTCGTTCGCGACCACCTCGTGGAGCACCGTCACCGACGTCACGAACGTGATCGACAACGGCACCTCGGTCGACATCGTGACGGGCGACAGCGCCGGCGACTTCACTCCGAAGGTGCGTTTCGCCTTCCCCCGCCTCGACGGCTACGACGTGCAGATCGCGCCGAGCGGATCGGGCCTGAACCTGAGCGGGCTGACGGACTACACCCTCACCAACGGCGCGTCGCAGGTGACCATCGCCACGAGCCAGCTCGTCCTCAAGATCGACAAGAGCCCCTACCGCCTCTCGGTCTACAAGGGAGACGGCACGACGCTCATCACACGCCAGTACGACCCGGCGCAGTTCCGCAACATCGGCTGGGCCAGCGACGGCAGCTCCACCGTGACCAAGATCGAGGACCACTTCCTCAGCCCCGCGGGCGAGCGGTTCGAGGGCTTCGGCGAGCGCTACGACCGACTCGACCATCGCGGAACCGACGTGCACAACTACGTCTACAACCAGTACCAGGACCAGGGCGCGACCCGCCGCACGTACTACTCCGTGCCCTACTTCGCGAACTCCGCCGGCTACGGCGTGCACGTCCCCAGCACCCGGTACGCGATCTTCAACCTGGCGACCTACCGCTCCGACATGGCCGGGTTCACCGTCGACACGGGCGGCGCGGTGAACTCGACCCTCACGTACCAGTTCTTCACCGGCGACCAGACCGAGTTGCTCGACGACTTCACCGCCGAGACCGGCCGTCCGCTCCTGCCGCCCAAGTGGGCCTTCGGCCTCTGGGGATCGGCGAACGAGTGGAACACGCAGGCCGAGGTCGACACGTGGCTGAACCAGGTGGACTCCTCCGGCATCCCGCACAGCGCTCTCGTTCTGGAGCAGTGGAGTGACGAGGCCACGTTCTACCTCTGGAAGGACGCCCAGTACACGCCGACCGCGGGAAGCGGCAGCCTCGACTACGCCGACCTCACCTTCCCCTCCGGCGGGGCGTGGAGCGACCCGAAGCAGATGATCCAGGATGCCCACGACCAGAACATCAAGGTCATCCTCTGGCAGATCCCGGTGCTCAAGGAGAACTTCACCTCCAACCCCTCCACCGCTCCGCAGCAGCACCTCAACGACAAGGCCTACGCCGCCGCGCAGGACTTCCTCGTGAAGGACGGCGCCGGTCAGCCCTACCGCATCCCGACGGGCCAGTGGTTCGGCGACAGCACGGTGCCCGACTTCACGAGCACCGCCGCCACCGACTGGTGGATGAGCAAGCGCGCCTATCTGTTCGACGACCTGGGCGTGGACGGCTTCAAGACCGACGGCAGCGAGGCGCTGTTCGGCCGCGACCTCCAGGTGGCCGACGGACGCCGGGGCGACGAGATGCACAACGCGTACCCGAACGAGTACACCCGCGCCTACAACGACGTCGTGCAGCAGAAGACCGGTGGCGACGGCACGCTCTTCAGCCGCGCGGGAACCTCCGGCGCCCAGAGCCAGTCGATCTTCTGGGCGGGCGACCAGTCCTCCACCTTCGGCGCCTTCCAGGAGGCGGTGCGGGCGGGACAGAGCGCCGGGCAGTCGGGCGTCCCGTTCTGGGCGTGGGACCTCGCGGGCTTCACCGGCTCGTTCCCGAGCGCCGAGCTCTACCTGCGCTCGACGTCGCAGGCCACCTTCTCGCCGATCATGCAGTACCACTCCGAGAAGTCCGACCCCACGCCGTCCGAGGCCCGCACTCCCTGGAACGTGCAGGCGCGCACCGGCGACACGAGTGTGGTCCCCACCTTCGCGAAGTTCGCGAACGTCCGCATGAACCTCGTCCCCTATCTGTACACCGAGGCCGACGACAGCGCCTCGACGGGCGTGCCGATGATGCGGGCCATGAGTCTCGCCTTCCCGGGCGACGCGACCGCCGCGACCTACGACCAGCAGTATCTGTTCGGCTCGCAGCTGCTCGTCGCCCCGATCACGACGCAGGGCCAGACCGTGAAGGACGTCTACCTGCCCGCCGGCGAGTGGTACGACTTCTGGAACGGCGGTCGCGCGCTCGGCGACGGCGTGAAGCCGTACTACGCCGCCACCGACAGCATCCCGGTGTACGCACGGGCCGGCGCGGTCATCCCCCTCAACCTCAACGACGCCTACGAGCTGGGCGGCACGATCGGAAACGACGTCGAGGCGTACGACAACCTGGTGTTCCGGATCTACCCGTCGGCCTCCAGCACGTACGACTACTTCGAGGACGCGGCGGACGCCCACCGCGCCATCGCGGTCACCTCCGACCGTGTGGCGCGCACCGTGTCGATCTCGGCTCCGGCGCTGACCACCGCGGCGACCTACCAGGTGTCGGGCACGAAGCCCACCGCGGTGGCGGTCGGCGGGTCGGCGCTCACCGAGGTCGGGTCGGTGGCAGCGCTGGCCGCCGCGAGCACCGGCTGGTTCTGGGATGCCGTGCAGCAGCTGACCTCCATCAAGGTCGCAGCGAGCACGTCCGCGCGCACGATCGCGCTGGCCGGCGTCGACAAAGCCGCGTACGAGGCCGAGTTCGCCGCGCAGACGGGCGTGGGCACGAACACGGATCACCCCGGCTACACCGGCACGGGCTTCGTGGACGGGTTCGCCACGAGCGGCGACGCCGTCCAGTTCGACGTGTGGGCCGACGCGAACGCGACCCACCAGCTGCGCGTGCGCTACGGCAACGGCGCGGCGACCTCGGCCGTGCGCACCGTCCGCGTCGACGGGACGTCCGTCGGCACGCTGACCCTGCCCTCGACCGGCTCCTGGGACAGCTGGGGCATCGCCTCGATCGGCGCGAGTCTCACTCCCGGCCGCCACACCGTGCGCATCGAGTACGACAGCGGCAGCGCCGGCGGCATCAACCTCGACAACCTCGTGCTCGCACGCTGAGCCGGATCCCGCGGAGAGAACCATGAACGCTCTGACCCTGCGGCGCCGCGTCGCCACCCTCGCCATCGCGTCGATCGCGGCGGCCTCCCTGACCGCCCTCGGCGGCTGGGCGGATGCCGCGCCCGCCCAGGCCGCACCGCTCGGCGTGCAGCGGGCCGAGTTCACCTCCGGATCGAGCTACCTCGTGGTCGAGGTGCTCGACGACGACCTCGTGCACTTCGAGGTCGCCGGCGGCGGCACGTCGCCCGGGACGTCGACGGCGCTGTTCACGACGCCGCAGATCGCGAAGACCGACTACCCCGGCCCGGAGACCTACACGCGCAGCGGCGGCACGATCCAGACCGCGGGGCTGCGACTCGACGTCGACACGTCGACGCTGTGCGTGACGGCGACCGACATCACCCGTACGCCGGAGCTCGTCCTCCAGACGACCTGCCCGGTCGATCTCACGCAGGCGTGGAAGGGCCTGAACATCACGAAGTCGTCGATGGAGAACGCCTACGGCCTCGGGCAGCAGTTCTTCACGGGAGCCAGCGCCGACGGCGACTGGGTGGGGCGCGTCCGCTCCCCCGGCGGCACCTACGGCAATGCGATGGTCTACGACGCGGAGAACGGCCCGGTCGGCAACACGCAGATCCCGGTGCTGTTCGCCGTGGGCGACGCCAACGCCAACTACGGCCTGTTCGTCGACCAGCTGTACAAGCAGGAGTGGAACCTGACCGGCGACCCGTGGACGATGCGCACGTGGGGCGACCAGCTGCGGTGGTACCTCATGGCGGGGCCGGACCTGCCCGACCTTCGCGAGGACTACATGCAGCTCACCGGCACCCCGCCCGTGCCCCCGAAGAAGGCGTTCGGACTGTGGGTCTCGGAGTTCGGCTACGACGACTGGTCCGAGCTCGACGACACCATCTCCGGGCTCCGTGCCGCCGACTTCCCCGTGGACGGCGCCATGCTCGACGTGCAGTGGTTCGGAGGCGTGACCGCCGACTCCGACGACACCCGCATGGGCACCCTCGACTGGGACACGTCGAGCTTCCCGAACCCGGCGTCGAAGATCGCCGCGCTGAAGGCCGACGGCGTCGGCATCATCCCGATCGAAGAGTCGTACGTCGGCAAGAACCTGCCCGAGCACGCCGACATGGCCGCCGACGGCTACCTCGTGCGCTCCGGATGCTCGACCTGCTCCCCGGCCTACCTCACCGGCAACCCGTGGTGGGGCAAGGGCGGGATGATCGACTGGACGCAGCCCGCCGCCGGTGCCGCGTGGCACGACGAGCAGCGCCAGCACCTCGTGGACGAGGGCGTGATGGGGCACTGGCTCGACCTCGGCGAGCCGGAGATGTACGACGCGAACGACTGGACGGCCGGGATCCTCCCCGGCAAGCACGCGCACGCCGATTACCACAACGCCTACAACCTCCTGTGGGCGCAGAGCATCGCCGACGGCTACGAGCGCAACGACGAGGACGCCCGCCCGTTCCTGCTCTCGCGCGCCGCGGCCGGCGGCATCCAGCGTTTCGGGACGGCCATGTGGTCGGCCGACATCGGTTCCACGATGAAGGCCCTCGCGTCGCAGCAGAACACGCAGCTGCACATGTCGATGTCGGGCATCGACTACTACGGCTCGGATGTCGGCGGGTTCCGCCGCGAGATGCTCGACGCGGATGCCGACGAGCTGTACACGCAGTGGTTCGCCGACAGCGCCTGGTTCGACACGCCGCTGCGCCCGCACACCGAGAACCTCTGCAACTGCCTGGAGACCACGCCCGACGCGATCGGCGACGTCGACAGCAACCGCGCGAACCTGGTGCGCCGCTACGAGAACGCGCCCTACACGTACTCGCTCGCCCACCGCGCGAACCGGTACGGCGAACCGGTGGCTCCGCCGCTCGTGTACTACTACCAGAACGACGACAACGTCCGCGAGATGGGCCACCAGAAGATGCTGGGCCGCGACCTCATGGTCGCCATCGTGGCCGGGTCGGGCGAGCGCGAGCGCGACGTGTACCTGCCCGCCGGCGACTGGATCGACATCCACACGAACGAGCGCATCGCCAGCACGGGTCAGTGGATCGCGGACGTGCCCCTGTGGCGCAGCGGCGTGTTCACGCTGCCCGCCTACGCCCGCGCGGGAGCGATCATCCCGCAGGCCTTCGTCGATGCCGAGACGAAGGACATCACGGGCCTGCGCTCGGACTCGACCGTGCACGACGAGCAGATCACGACCGTCTACGCCGACGACGCCGCGACCAGCTTCACCCTCTACGAGGACGACGGCACGAGCACCGCGTACCAGAGCGGTGCGGTGCGCACGACGCCGATCAGCCAGTCGACGTCCGGCGGCGTGGCCACCGTCACCGTGGGCGCAGCATCCGGCACGTACGCCGGCGCCCCGTCGTCGCGGCCGACGATCGTCAAGCTCGTCACCGACGACACGCAGGCCGCCTCGGTGACCCTCAACGGCAGCACGCTCACCGAGCACGCGAACAAGGCCGCCTTCGACGCCGCCGCCAGCGGGTGGTACAACGCCGGTGGCAACACGGTCATCGCCAAGGCCGCCAGCAGTGCGGTCGGCACCGCGAAGACCTTCGCCTTCACCCTGGGCGAAGACCCGGTGTGGGCGACCTTCGCGTGCGAGTTCGCGACGACGACGTTCGGCCAGTCGGTCTACGTCGTGGGGAACATCCCGCAGCTGGGCAACTGGTCGCCCGCGAGCGCGATCAAGCTGAACCCGAGCGCGTACCCGACCTGGACCGGTGTGATCGAGAACCTCCCGCCGTCCAGCGCGATCGAGTGGAAGTGCATCAAGCGGCAGGAAGCGGGCAATCCGAACACGGCCGACGCGTGGGAGCCCGGCGGCAACAACGTGCTGAACACTCCCCCGTCGGGATCGGCCGGGATCACGACGGGCGCGTTCTAGCCGTGCGGACCCGGTCCCCGCGCGGGGACCGGGTCGACGCCGGCTACGCGCCGACGCGCTCCCGCACGCGCGCGGTGGCCGTGACGAGGTTCTGCAGCGCCGCCACGGTCTCCTCGTAGCCGCGCGTCTTCAGCCCGCAGTCGGGGTTGACCCAGACCTGGTGCAGCGGAAGCTCGTCCGCGGCGCGCTGCAGGAGCTCCTCGATCTCGTCGACGCTCGGCACGCGCGGGGAGTGGATGTCGTACACGCCCGGCCCGACGCCGTGCGAGAAGCCCGAGGCCGCGATGTCGTCGATGACCTCACCGCGGCTGCGCGCCGCCTCGATCGAGGTGACGTCGGCATCCAGCGCGGCGATCGCGTCGATCACGACACCGAACTCGGAGTAGCAGAGGTGGGTGTGGATCTGGGTGGCGTCGGCGGCCCCCGCCGTCGCGAGGCGGAACGAGCGCACCGACCAGTCGAGGTAGGCCGGCTGGTCGGTCCGCCGCAGCGGCAGGAGCTCCCGGAAGGCCGGTTCGTCCACCTGGATGATGCGGATGCCGGCGGCCTCGAGGTCGGCGATCTCGTCGCGCAGCGCCAGGGCGACCTGGTCGGCCGTCGCGGCGAGCGGCTGGTCGTCGCGGACGAAGGACCACGCGAGGATCGTGACGGGTCCGGTCAGCATCCCCTTGACGTACTTCTCCGACCGGGACTGCGCATACGTCGACCACCCGACCGTCATGGGCGCGGGACGCGACACGTCGCCCCACAGGATCGAGGGGCGGGTGGCGCGCGAGCCGTACGACTGCACCCAGCCGTTCTGGGTGACCGCGAAGCCGTCGAGGTGCTCGGCGAAGTACTGCACCATGTCGTTGCGCTCGGCCTCCCCGTGCACGAGGACGTCGAGGCCGAGGTCCTCCTGCAGGTCGATGACGCGATCGATCTCGGCGCGCAGGAACTCCTCGTACTCCGCTGCCGACAGCTCACCGCGCGTGTGGGCCGCGCGCGCCCGGCGGATGTCCGCGGTCTGCGGGAACGAGCCGATCGTCGTCGTCGGCAGCGTGGGCAGACCGAGCGCCGTCTGCGCGGCGGATCGCCGGGCGAACGGCGCGCGGTCGGATGCCGCGGCGTCCAGCCCCTCCAGACGCGCGCGCACGTCGCCGTCGGCCACCCCGGGCGCCGACCGACGGTCGGCGAGGGCGGCGTCGGCCGCCGCGAGCTCGTCGGCGATCGCGGCGCGCCCGGCGACGAGACCGCGCGCGAGGGTCGCGACCTGGGAGACCTTCTGATCCGCGAACGCGAGCCATGCCGCGAGACGCGGGTCGAGCGCCGGCTCGTCGGCGACGTCGTGCGGCACGTGCTGCAGCGACGTCGAGGTGCCGACGGCGACCGCGGCCGCGCCGACCGCACGGAGCCGCTCCAGCCGGTCCGCGGCGGCGGTCAGATCGCCGCGCCACACGTTGCGACCGTCGACGACACCGCCCACGATCGTCTTGCCGGCGAGGCCGGGATGCGAGGCGGGCGCCTCGCCGGCACGGTGCAGATCGATCGCGAGGGCCTCGACGGGCGCCGCGGCCAGCACGCTCCACGCGTCGGCCGTCAGCGGCCCGTAGGGCGCCGCCACGAGGATCGCCGGACGGTCCGCGGCGGCTCCCAGCACCGCGTATGCGCGCTCCGCCGCGGCGGCGAGCCGGTCGGCGTCGATTCCCAGACTCTCGCTGACGAGCGCCGGCTCATCCAGCTGCACCCACGACGCGCCGGCCTCCCGCAGCGACTGCAGCAGCGACGCGTAGACCGGAAGGAGATCCTCGAGGCGGTCGAGCGGGGAGAAGCCCGCGGGCGCGCCGTCGGCGGGCTTCGCCAGGGCGAGGAGGGTCACCGGACCGACCAGGACGGGGCGCACGGTCACGCCGTCCGCGGCGGCCTCCGCGACCTGCCGGGCGAACCGGTCGTGCGAGAGCGCGAAGCGGGTCTCGGGAGCGATCTCGGGAACGAGGTAGTGGTAGTTCGTGTCGAACCACTTCGTCATCTCGAGCGGCTGACGATGACCGTCGCCGCGCGCGGCGGCGAAGTAGGCCGCGAGCGGCACGGCGCCGTCCTCGCCCCGGAGCGCGTCGAAGCGCGCCGGGAGGGCGCCGACGGCGGTCGCCGCGTCGAGCACCTGGTCGTAGTAGGAGAAGGTCTCGGGGATGGACGAGTCGTCGCGGCCGAGGCCGAGGTCGAGGAGCCGCGCGCGCGTCGCGCGGCGGAGGGCCGCCGCCTCGGTCTCGAGGCCGGCCTCGTCGAGCACACCGGCCCAGTGGCGCTCGACGGCACGCTTGAGCTCGCGGCGGCGGCCGATGCGCGGGTAACCGAGGATCGTGCCGGCGGGGAAGGACGTGGTCATGGGGTCGTCTCCTCAGGGATGAGCCCGGCGGCGCGGAGCACGGCCAGGACGGTGTCGTGGTTGTTGAAGGCGTAGAGGTGGATGCCGGGCGCTCCGCCGTCGAGCACGGCGCGGGCGAGGTCCGCGGCGTGGGCGATGCCCACCGCGCGCTGCGCGGCGGCATCCGTCGCGGCCTCCAGGGCGACCGCGAGGTCGTCGGGCCGGGGGTCGCCGGTGAGCTCGAGGACGCGGCGCAGGCGTGCGGGCGAGGTGATCGGCATGATGCCGGGCAGGATCGGGATGACGACGCCGGCGGCGCGGGCGCGCGAGACGAAGTCGAGGTAGTCGGCGGGGCGGAAGAAGAGCTGCGTGATCGCCGAGGTCGCTCCCGCCGCCTGCTTGGCCAGGAGCGCATCGATGTCCTCGAAGCGGTGGCGCGAGCGCGGGTGGCCGTTCGGGAAGGCCGCGACGGCGATCTCGACCCGCTCCCCGGCGGCGACCTGCGCGGCCCCGGGAACGCCGGGGATCTCCTGCTCGCGATACGGCGAGCGCTCCGCCTGCACCCGGTCGATCAGCTGCACGAGCTGCGCCGCCGACTCGAGGTCGCCGAGCGCGACCTCGTCCTCCGCGACCCCCGCGGGAGGGTCGCCGCGCAGGGCCAGGAAGCGGGTGATGCCGGCGTCGAGGAACTCCCGGATCACGGTGGTGGCCTCCGCGTAGCTGCTGCCGACGCACGTGAGATGGGCCACCGGGGGCACGGGCGTCTCGCGGAGGATGTGGGTGAGGACGGCGAGCGAGCGGTCGGTGGTCGATCCGCCGGCCCCGAACGTGACGGAGATGAACCGCGGCCCGGTGGCGGCGAGCACACGGATCGTCTCGTGGAGGGCCGGGAGCCCCTCGGCCGTCCGGGGCGGATAGATCTCGAAGGAGAAGGGCACCGTCCGAGCGGACCTCGGGGACACGTCGTCGACGATCGGCGCGGTGGCGCGGGGCTCGTGAGACATCATGGCTCGGTTCGCTCTCGGGTCAGGGTCGTTCAGCCGGTCGGCCGCGGGGCGCACGAAGGTGCGGTTCTCGCGGGCGGGTGCCGGGCTCGGCTGTCGCTCCTGCCCGGGCGTACCGGGCGGCCCGCTGGCGCGGGCGTCGATCGCACCACTGTAGGGCCACGACGGCGGCATCCGGTGTTGTGTGACGACACGTTTCACTCCGGGCGGGGAGGATGCCGTCGCCCCGCGGCGTAGCGTGGGACGTATGGTCGACGCACGCCCCTACGGATCCTGGCCCTCCCCGCTGACCGCCGCGTGGGCCTCCGCCGCCTCCCCGCGCATCGACGGCGCCGCCGTCGTCGGCGACGAGGTGTGGTGGGGGCAGTCCGTCCCCGAGGAGGCCGGTCGCACGGCCGTCTTCCGCCGTGACGCGCAGGGCGAGGTGCACACCGTGCTGCCGGCGCCGTGGAACGCGCGCTCGGGCGTGCACGAGTACGGCGGCGGGTCATGGGCGGCCGATGACGAGGGCCGTCTGTTCTTCGTCGAGCGCAGCGATCAGCAGGTCTGGGTGATCGAGCCCGGTCACGAGCCGCGCCCCCTCACGGCGGAGCCCGACGTCCGCTACGGCGGTCTGCGCGTCAGCGCGGGAGTGCTCCTCGGCATCCGCGAGCGCGGCGGGCGCGATCGGGCGATCGTGCGGATCGAGCGGGACGGCTCCGGCGCGCGCGACCTCGTCGCCGGCAGCGACTTCGTCGCGCAGCCGGTGCTCTCGCCGCGCGGCGATCGCCTCGCCTGGGTCGCCTGGAACCATCCGGACATGCCCTGGGACCGCACGGTCCTGCGCGTCGGGCGGATCGACGACGGCGCCGTCGTCGAGTGGACGGACGTGACCGACGGCGCCTCCGCGGCGCTGCAGCCCGAATGGGCCGACGAGGACGACCTCGTCTACCTCGACGATGCGAGCGGGCACTGGAACCCGTGGCGGGTGCGGCTCGATGCGGATCTGCCGCGTACCGCACTCGCCCCCGCGGACGCCGACACGGGTGGGCCGCTGTGGTCTCTCGGCAGCCGCTGGTACGGGCTGCTCGACGACGGTGGGCTGCTCGCCGTGCGGACCGAGGGTGCCGATGAGCTCGTGGCGGTGGATGCCGCCGGCACCGCGACCGCCGTCGACGTCCCCGCCACCGCGTCGGTGGCCGTCGAGGCCGTCGCCGGTCGTCGGGCGCTCGTGTCGGGGATGGCCCCGGGAGTCAGCGGGATCTGGCTCGTCGACCTCACCGACGGTCCCGACGCGGCGCATGTGACGCGCGTCGTCGGGGCGCCGGCGCAGATCCCCGGCGACGAGCTGGGCTCGTGGATGCCGCCGACGCGGCCGCTCACGGTGGAGGGACCGACCGGGCCGGTGCACGCGTTCGTCCATCCGCCGACGAACCCGCACGCGGCGGGCCCCGCCGGTGAGCGTCCGCCGTACCTCGTGCTCGTCCACGGCGGTCCGACCGGCCACGAGGGCGGCGTCGCCGACGGCAAGACGCTGTTCTTCACGAGTCGCGGCATCGGGGTGCTCGAGGTCAACTACGGCGGCTCCACCGGCTACGGCCGGGCGTACCGGCAGCGCCTGCGCGGCCAGTGGGGCGTCGTCGACGTGCAGGATGTCGCGGCCGCGGCATCCGGTCTCGCCGCGTCCGGCGCGGCGGACCCGCACCGGCTGGCGATCAAGGGCGGGTCGGCCGGCGGGTGGACGGTACTGGCCGCGCTCGCCCGCACCGATGTCTTCGCCGCGGGCATCTCGCGCTACGGCGTCGGCGACGCGCGCGCCCTCGCGGCGGACACCCACGACTTCGAGTCCCGTTATCTCGACGGCCTCATCGGCCCGCTGCCGGAGGCCGAGGACCTGTACGTCGAACGGTCGCCCCTGACGCACATCGCGGGCTTCGCGGTACCCGTCCTCCTGCTGCAGGGCGCGGAGGACGCGGTCGTGCCGCCGTCGCAGGCCGAGGCGATCCGCGATGCCCTCGCCGCGCGGGGGGTCCCCCACGCGTACGTCCTGTACGAGGGCGAAGGGCACGGCTTCCGGCGCGCGGAGTCGGTCGTGCACGCGTTGGAGAGCGAGCTCGCGTTCCTCGGGCGGGTGTTCGGCTTCGAGACCCCGGGGGTGCCGCCGATCGCGCTCGCGTGAGTGCGGGCGTTTCGACTCCTCGCTGCGCTCGTCGCTCAACGACCGGGCCCGTCCCCCACCGCCCCGCCCGGTCCTTGAGCGAGCGCAGCGAGCCGAAACGCCCCACCGCCCCGCCCGGTCGTCGAGCGAGCGCAGCGAGTCGAAACGCCCCACCGTCGCCACCGGTCGTCGAGCGAGCGCAGCGAGTCGAAACGCCCGACCGTCACCACCGGTCGTCGAGCGAACGCAGCGAGTCGAAACGCCCGACCGCCCCGCCCGGTCGTTGAGCGAGCGCAGCGAGTCGAAACGCCCCACCGTCACCACCGGTCGTTGAGCGAGCGCAGCGAGTCGAAACGCCCGACCGTCACCACCGGTCGTTGAGCGAGCGCAGCGAGTCGAAACGCCCCACCGCCCCGCCCAGTCGTTGAGCGAGCGCAGCGAGTCGAAACGCCCGACCGTCACCACCGGTCGTTGAGCGAGCGCAGCGAGTCGAAACGCCCGACCGTCAGACGGCGTAGGGCGCGAGCTCCGCGGCGAGACGCTCCGAGACGTGCGCGTGCACGGCCGTCCCGTCCTCCTCGTGCGACGTCGAGACGATGTGCCCCGACTCGTGCACGGCGTTGATCAGGTCGCCGCGGTCGTACGGCACGAGCGCACGCACCTCGACGGCGGGAAGCGGCAGCGCCTCCTCGACGACGGCACGGAGCTGGTCGATGCCCTCGCCCGTCCGCGACGACACGAACAGCGCGCCCGGCTCAAGACCGCGCAGCACGAGCCGGGTGTCCTCGTCGACGAGGTCCGCCTTGTTGAACACGACGATCTCGCGCGTGGAGCGCGCCCCGACGTCGCCCATCACGTCGCGCACGGTCGCGAGCTGCGCGGCGGGATCGGGGTGCGAGCCGTCGACGACGTGCACGAGCACGTCGGCGTCGCCCACCTCCTCCAGGGTCGAGCGGAACGCCTCGACGAGCTGGTGCGGGAGGTTCCGCACGAACCCGACGGTGTCGGTCAGCGTGTACACGCGGCCGTCGGCCGCCTCGGCCCGGCGCACCGTGGCATCCAGGGTCGCGAACAGCGCGTTCTCGACGAGCACGCCGGCGCTGGTCAGCCGGTTGAGCAGGCTGGACTTGCCGGCGTTGGTGTAGCCGGCGATGGCCACCGAGGGGATCGTGTTGCGCTTGCGCTCGCTGCGCTTGGCCTCGCGGGCGGGTGCGAAGTCGCGCAGCTGCTTGCGCAGCTGGGCCATCTTGGTGCGGATGCGGCGGCGATCGAGCTCGATCTTCGTCTCACCCGGACCGCGCGAGCCCATGCCGGCGCCACCGGCGCCCACCTGGCCACCGGCCTGACGGCTCATCGATTCGCCCCAGCCGCGCAGGCGCGGCAGCAGGTACTCGAGCTGGGCGAGCTCGACCTGGGCCTTGCCCTCGCGGCTCTTCGCGTGCTGGCTGAAGATGTCGAGGATGACGGTGGTGCGGTCGATGACCTTCACCTTCACCACGTCCTCCAGCGCACGGCGCTGGCTGGGGGCCAGCTCGGTGTCGGCGATGACGGTGTCGGCGCCCACGGCCGCCACCAGGTCGCGCAGCTCCGCGGCCTTGCCGCGGCCGATGTAGGTGGCGGGGTCGGGGTGCGGGCGACGCTGCAGCACGCCGTCGAGCACGACGGCTCCCGCGGTCTCGGCGAGCGCCGCGAGCTCGCGAAGGGAGTTCTCGGCATCCTCGTGCGATCCCTGGGGGTACACGCCCACGAGCACGACGTTCTCCAGCCGCAGCTGGCGGTACTCGACCTCGGTGACGTCCTCGAGCTCGGTCGACAGCCCGGGCACGCGGCGCAGCGCCGCGCGTTCCTCACGGTCCCACTGGTCGCCGTCGGTGTCGCCATAGGCGACGGTCGCGGAGTCCTGCAGCGCCTGGGCGGCCCCGAAGACGCGCGCGCTCGAACGCCCCTCGGCGTGGGCCAGCACGCGATCCACCGGGTCGATCGGCGTCTCGTCGCCGTGCGCGTCGGTGGTCTCGGTGGTGTGGGTCATGGATTCCTTCCAGGTCAGCCTTGCAGTCTAGCCTCCCGCGGGGGCGGGTGGCTCCGGTACGCTCGCAGGATGGGGAGTGACCACTACTTCAGCGCCTCCCCGTCCAGCGCCGAGAACCTCCGCCGCATCCGTGTGTCCCTCGCCGGACGCTCTGGCGAGGTCACGACCGCGGGCGGGGTGTTCAGCCCCGACCACGTCGATGGCGGGACGGCCGTGCTCCTGGCGAACACGCCACCGCCTCCGCCGGGAGGACATCTGCTCGACCTCGGCTGCGGGTGGGGGCCGATCGCGTTGAGCCTCGCCGTCCAGTCTCCCCACGCCACCGTGTGGGCGGTCGACGTGAACGACCGGGCCCTCGATCTCGTCCGCCGCAACGCCGCGGAGTGGGGACTCGACAACGTCAACGCCGCACGCCCAGAAGATGTTCCGGAGGACGTCCGCTTCCGCGGCATCCGGTCGAATCCCCCGATCCGGGTCGGCAAGAACGAGTTGCACGGCCTTCTGGAGCGCTGGCTTCCGCGGCTCGACGAGCGCAGCGACGCCTGGCTCGTCGTGCAGCGCAACCTCGGCTCGGATTCGCTGCAGCGCTGGCTCGCGGCCACCTTCGACGACGGCTACTCCGTGACGCGGGCGGCGACCGGGCGCGGATTCCGGGTGCTGAAGGTGCGCCGGCACGGCGCCGTGCGCACGGGAGCCATCGAGCTTCCCTGACGTGCCCCTGGCGGCGGCGCGGGCGGCGCGCCGGCCTCAGGCGAGACGGACCTCGCCGGAGTAGACGAGCGCCGCCGGTCCGGACAGCAGGACGTGGTCTCCGTCGGCCTCGGCGACGATGCGTACACCGAGCGTGCCGCCGGGCACCTCCACGCTCCACCGGTCCGGCGCCGCGGCCCCCGCCCAGTGCCGGACCGCCAGCGCGGCGGCGGCGACACCGGTGCCGCACGACAGGGTTTCCCCGACGCCCCGCTCGAACACACGCATCCGGATCGTTCCGACGCCGTTCTGCACGAGCGGATCGGCCGGGACCACGAACTCGACGTTGGCGCCCTCGACCGGGTCGGGGTGCAGCTGCGGCTGCACCGTGAGGTCGAGTCCGTCGAGCTCCGCGGAGCTGGAGAGCGCAACGACCACGTGCGGGTTTCCGACGTCGACGCCCTGTCCGGGCCGGGCGACGTCGAGGCCCCTCGCCTTCACCACGACATCGCCGTCGACCCGGAACACGCCGAGGTCGACCTCGAAGCCGAGGTCGCTGCGGGTGAGGGTCTTCACGCCCGCGCGGGTGCCGATGCGCAGCGGCGCGTCATCGATGTTCGCGCGGCCGGTGTCGACGAGGTACTTCGCGAACACGCGGGTGCCGTTGCCGCACATCTCCGCGGCCGATCCGTCGGCGTTGCGGTAGTCCATGAACCACTCGGCATCCGCCGTCGCCTCACCCTCGCGGAGGCGGGCGCTGCGGACGACGCGCAGGATGCCGTCGCCGCCGATGCCGAAGCGGCGGTCGCAGAGCGCGGCGATCTGGTCGGCCGACAGGTCGAGGGCACCGTCGTCGTCCGGGACGATCACGAAGTCATTGCCCGTGCCGTGACCCTTGGTGAATGCGATCGGCTCTGCCACCCGGCCAGTCTACGGGCCGCGCACTGTGCACCGGCGGGGTGGACGGCGGGCACGCGTCAGTCGGCGATCAGCCGCTTGCCGGTCATCCAGACATCGAACGGCTCGTACCCGAGGCGGGCGTAGAAGTCGTGGACCGCGGTGTTCTCCGGACGCACCATCAGCTCCACCTTCGGGCATCCGAGGGCGCGCAGGCCCTCCTCCGCCGTCTCCACGAGGCGGCGCGCGATCCCCTCGCCGCGACGCTCCGCGGCCGTCGCCAGGTAGTACAGCCACCCGCGATGCCCGTCGTAGCCGGCCATGACGGTGCCCACGGGGTCGCCCCGATCGTGGGCGACGAGGAACAGCTCGGGCTGCACGGTGAGCTTGCGGGCGATGTCCCGGTAGGGGTCGTTCCAGGGCCGCGTCAGCCCCGCCTCTCGCCAGAGCGCGACGACGGCGTCCGTGTCGGCGGTGGCGAAGGGGCGGATCTCGACGGCGGTCACGGCGTCGAGTCTGCCAGCGCGGCGGCGTCCGCGTCGGGCGCGACCCAGTGGATGCCGGAGTACCGACGGAACCACGACACCTGTCGCCGCGCGTAGCGCCGCGTCAACGCCTGGGTCTGCGCGATCGCCTCCGCCTGGTCGATGCGTCCGGCGAGCTGGTCGACGGCCTGGGCATACCCGATGGCACGGCTCGCCGTGACCCCGCGCTCGAGGCCTCGCGCGCGGAGCGCCTCGACCTCGGCCAGCATCCCCTCGCGCCACATGCGCTCCACGCGCTCGTCGAGGCGTGCGACGAGCTGCGCACGGTCGAGCTCGACGCCGACGAGCATCGTGGGCTCATGCCACCGCACCGGTTCCGCGGGCAGTGCCGCGCCGTGCCCGCGGTCGCCCTGCAGAGCGATCTCGAGCGCACGGACGATCCGACGCCCGTTGCGGGCGTCGATGCGCTCGGCCGTCGTCGGATCGAGGAGGCGGAGGCGTGCGAGCAGGGCGCCGGGGCCGTCCTGGGCGAGGTCCTGTTCGAGCCGCTCGCGCACCGCGTCGTCGTGCGGCGGGAAGCGGAAGTCGTAGACGACGCTCGACACGTACAGCCCCGAGCCGCCGACGAGGATGGCGTCGGCATCGCGGGAGAAGATGTCGGAGATCGCGGTGCGCGCGGCATCCTGATAGGCCGCGACCGCGGCCTCGTCGGTCACCTCCAGCACGTCGAAGAGGTGGTGCGGGATGCCGCGACGCTCGGCGACCGGCAGCTTGGCAGTCCCGATGTCCATCCCGCGGTAGAGCTGCATGGCATCGGCGTTGACGATCTCCGCCGCGCGTCCCCGGGCGCTCAGCGCCTCGGCGAGGCGCAGCGACAGGTCCGTCTTGCCGGTGCCGGTGGCTCCGACGACGGCCCAGAGGCGCCCGGTCACCCGAGGCGCAGCGTGGGAAGGCCCAGCGACACCGCGCGCGGCGCGCCGCCCTCCGCGCCCGCGGGAGCGGGAACGCCGCAGGACTCGGCCTGCGTCCGGTCCCACGCATCGCCGGCGCGTGTGCGGCGGATCTGCAGCGGGTCGCCGTCGGTGCTGTCGGCGAGCAGGTGGAAGGGAGCGGCGTGGGTGACGGTCACGGTGACGACGTCGCCCGGGCGGGGCACCGCGGAGCCGTCGGGCAGCTCGAAGTGCACGAGGCGGTTGTCCTCCGCGCGGCCGGTCAGGCGGCGCGTCTCGGCGTCCTTCTTCCCTTCGCCCGTCGAGACGAGCACCTGGAGCTCGCGTCCGATCTGGGCCTGGTTCTCCTCCAGGCTGATGCGCTCCTGCAGGGCCACCAGGCGCTCGTAGCGCTCCTGGACGACGGCCTTGGGGATCTGGTCGGGCATCGTGGCGGCGGGCGTGCCCTCGCGGATGGAGTACTGGAACGTGAAGGCGCTTGCGAAACGGGCCTGCTCGACGACACGCATCGTGTCCTCGAAGTCCTCGTCGGTCTCGCCGGGGAAGCCGACGATGATGTCGGTGGAGATCGCCGCGTGCGGGATCCGCTCACGGACCCGGTCCAGGATGCCGAGGAAGCGGTCGCTGCGATAGGAGCGCCGCATCGCGCGCAGGATCCGGTCGGAGCCGGACTGCAGCGGCATGTGCAGCTGAGGCATCACCTGCGGCGTCTCGGCCATCGCGTCGATCACGTCGTCGGTGAACGCCGCCGGATGCGGGCTCGTGAAACGGATGCGTTCCAGGCCGGGGATCTGACCGGCGGCGCGCAGCAGCTTGCCGAACGCCTGGCGGTCGCCGAACTCGACCCCGTAGCTGTTCACGTTCTGACCGAGGAGCGTGACCTCGATCGCGCCGTCGTCGACGAGGAGCCGGATCTCGTTCAGGATGTCGCCGGGGCGGCGGTCCTTCTCCTTGCCGCGCAGGCTCGGCACGATGCAGAACGTGCACGTGTTGTTGCAGCCCACGGAGATCGACACCCAGCCGCTGTGGACGGCGTCGCGCTTGGTGGGCAGCGTGGAGGGGAACACCTCGAGGGCCTCGAGGATCTCGAGCTCGGCGTCGCCGTTGTGCCGTGCGCGCTCCAGCAGGCGCGGAAGCGATCCCATGTTGTGGGTGCCGAAGACGACGTCGACCCAGGGCGCCTTCTCGAGGACGGCGTCCTTGTCCATCTGCGCCATGCAGCCGCCGACCGCGATCTGCATGCCCTCGTGGCGGTCTTTACGACTCTTGAGGTGTCCGAGCGTGCCGTACAGCTTGCCCGCGGCGTTGTCGCGCACGGCGCACGTGTTGATGACGACGACGTCGGCCTCGGTCCCCGCATCCGCACGCACGTATCCCGCGCTCTCGAGCGAACCCGACAGCCGCTCGGAGTCGTGGACGTTCATCTGGCAGCCGAAGGTGCGCACCTCGTAGGTGCGGGTGCGGCCGTCGGCGGCGACGGCGGCGAGCGACGGCGCGATCAGCGTGGGGGCGGCGGACGGAGAGGTCATGGTGCCTTCATTCTACGATCCGACGACGCGTCGGACTCCGGTGCGACTGCGGGCGCGGCGGGCGGCGGGCTCGCTCAGTCGAAGCGGACGGTACCCGCGGGCGGTCGCCGTACGGGCCGGCCGAGCTCGTCGAGCGCCTGCCGGGCGGCCGACAGCGCCGTCGCGCCGTAACCGCGCCGCGCAAGCTGGCCGGACAGTCGCCGCAGTGCCGTGTCGCGATCGAGGTCGCGCAGCGATCGCGCCTTCTGGCGCGCGAAGTCGAGCGCGCGTTCGGCCTCGTCGTCCGGCAACGCCCCGAGGGCCTCGTCGACCACATCACGAGGGATGCCGCGCTTGGCCAGCGCCTGCGCGAGCATGACCCGGCCCTGACCCTTCCGCTCGACGCCGCTGTGGACGAGCTGCTCCGCGAGCGCCGCGTCGTCGAGATAGCCGAGGCCGCGCATCCGCGCCAGCACGTGCTCGATCGCGTCGTCTGCGAGGTCGCGCTCGCGGAGGAAGGCCCTCGCCTCCCACTCCGAGAGCGACCGCGTCCGTAGCCGCTTGACGAGCGCGGCCTCGGCGTCCTCCGCACGAGTCGCCGTGTCGGCATCCCAGGCGTCCGCCTCCGGACTGTCCTGCTCGTCCGTCCACGTCGTGTGCCACGTCGTCGACGGGGCGTCGCGGAACGGGGTCACTCCCCCGCGGCCCGCGTCCCCGACAGTCCTGTCCTCCGCAGTCGCGTCCTCCGCGGCCCCGTCGTCGCGCCGGGCGTGATGTGCTCCGCCGAACAGCGGGATCACGGGGGCGAGGCCGTCGCGCTCGCCCCCGTCGCGCGCACCGCCCATCAGGCCGGGCGGCGCGCAGCCAGATCGTCGGCGGGCGCCGTCTCGGCCGCGCCGCGCGGCTGTCCGATGCCGAGCTTCTGCTTGATCTTGGTCTCGATCTCGGCGGCGATGTCGGGGTTCTTCAGCAGGAAGTTGCGCGCGTTCTCCTTGCCCTGCCCCAGCTGCTCGCCGTCGTAGGTGTACCAGGCACCGGACTTCTTGACCAGCGCGTGCTCCACGCCGAAGTCGATGAGGGAGCCCTCGCGGGAGATGCCGATGCCGTAGAGGATGTCGAACTCGGCCTGTTTGAAGGGCGGAGCCATCTTGTTCTTGACGACCTTCACGCGCGTACGGTTTCCGACCGCCTCGGTTCCGTCCTTGAGGGTCTCGATACGACGGATGTCGAGGCGCACCGACGCGTAGAACTTCAACGCCTTACCACCGGCGGTGGTCTCGGGCGAGCCGAAGAACACGCCGATCTTCTCGCGCAGCTGGTTGATGAAGATCATCGTGGTGTTGGTCTGGTTGAGCCCACCGGTGAGCTTGCGCAGCGCCTGCGACATCAGTCGCGCCTGCAGACCCACGTGCGAGTCTCCCATCTCGCCCTCGATCTCGGCCTTGGGCACCAGCGCGGCGACCGAGTCGATCACGACGAGGTCGATCGCGCCCGAGCGCACCAGCATGTCGGCGATCTCCAGGGCCTGCTCCCCCGTGTCGGGCTGCGAGACGAGGAGCTGGTCGATGTCGACGCCCAGCTTCTGGGCGTAGTCGGGGTCGAGCGCGTGCTCCGCGTCGATGAAGGCGGCGATGCCGCCCGCGCGCTGCACGTTGGCGATCGCGTGCAGCGTCAGGGTCGTCTTACCCGACGACTCGGGACCGTAGATCTCGATGATGCGGCCGCGCGGCAGACCCCCGACGCCGAGGGCGACGTCCAGCGCGATGGATCCGGTCGGGATGACCTCGACGGGGGCGCGCTCGTCGCTGCCCAGTCGCATGACCGAGCCCTTTCCGAACTGCCGGTCGATCTGGGCGAGGGCCGATTCGAGGGCCTTCTCGCGGTCGGCGGGTGAGGGCATGACGTGCTCCTTGTGCTCTGCCGTCGGCGGCTCGGCCGCGTCGGGGATTCCGTCGCCTGTAGGCTGTCGCGCTCCCACCCGACGGGAGGGACGCTGCGACAAGGCGGAGGTGTCGTGATGACGATGTCCACGCTAGGGAGCGCCTCCGACATCGGTCGGGGGCACGCCCACGGATGTGGACAAACATCTCGCTCTACCTCATGTGCAGGAGCCTACGCTCCTCGAACAGAGTTTCGAGATCGCGACACGCCGTGGCGCCGCGCACACCGTCAGCGCCGACGGGGCTCCATCATGCCCACGCCGTGTCGGCGCGCGAGAGGCACGTCGGTCTCCACGCACAGCGCGAGCCAGATCTCCCGCGGATCCACCCCGTCGGCCAACGCCTGCGCCGCGGTGCGATGACCGACACCGGACAGGGCGAGATCGGCGACGAGGCTCGACCCGCGGGGACCGAATTCGTCCGCGACCGCGCGCGCGAACTCACTGCGCCGCACGTCAGCGCAGCGAGAGCTCGGGCTGGACCAGACCGCCGTCGAGGGCGGCCAGATCGTCGGGGACGACGTCGGGGAAGACCTGCAGGCCTTCGAGGACGGACAGGCGGTCGCCCACCTCGCGCATGATGGTCGAGATCGGGACGTCGAGGGCCTCGGCGACGGCGGCGAGGATCTCGCTCGACGCCTCCTTCTGACCGCGCTCGACCTCGCTGAGGTAGCCCAGGGCGACGCTCGCGCGCCCGGCGACCTGACGGAGGGTGCGCCCCTTCTGCAGACGGAAGTCGCGCAGGACTTCGCCGATCTCCTGACGAACCAGGATCATGTTCGGGCCCCCTCCTCTACTCGTGTTCCCTCGCCGGTTTCGGTACCCGGGTGGACAACAGTACCCGACTTGCTGGCCACGATAGCCCTCACGTGCTGGGTAATGGTTGGGAATCGCTCAGACGTAACCGGCGCGACACGAACGGTATTCCCCGCGACATCGCCCGCGCGCGGGCGGGCGCGTCAGAGCGCGTCGAGCACCAGTCGGATGGCGCGCGCCGCGGTCTCGGCACGGATGCCGTCCCGGTCGCCGTCTAGCTGCACCGACTCCACCCGCGAGCCCAGGGGCGTCGCGACGGCGATGTGCACGGTGCCCACCGGCTGCCCGTCGGACGAGACCGGGCCGGCGATGCCGGTGGTCGCGATGCCGACATCGGCCGGAACACCGTCGCGTCCGAGGGCGCGGCGGGCCCCCTCGGCCATCTGGCTCGCGACCCGCGGGTGGACGGGCCCGTGCGCGTCGAGGAGGTGCTGCTCCACCCCGAGCAGGCTCGCCTTGACGTCGGTCGCGTAGGCGACCACCGCGCCGCGGAAGACCCGCGACGCCCCCGACACCGAGACGATGGAGGCGGCGACGAGACCGCCCGTGAGCGACTCCGCGGCGGCGATGGTCCAGCCCAGCTCCGCCAACCGGGCCACGAGGCGTTCGGGGTCGGTGCGGCGACCGACCGAGACGAGGGTGCTCTCGAGGTCGTCGGAGAGGCCGGTCTCGCCGGACGCGGGGGTGGGCGACGCGGTCATCGCCGGGGCTCCCCGGATCCGGCCGCCCGCGACGCGCGCGCGCCGCGCACCTCGGTCACGACGTAGTCGAGACCGCTCGCGACGGTGAGGACGACCGCGATGACCATGGCGATCGTGTTGACCACGTGGATCCCGTCGCCGACGAGGGTCCACAGCGGCAGCAGCGCGAGCGAGAGCGCGACGGCCTGGGCCACCGTCTTGAGCTTGCCCATCCACGCGGCGGCCACGACGTGGTCGCTCGCGACGACGAGGCGATGCACCGTGATGCCCACCTCGCGCACCAGCACGAGGATCGTGACCCACCAGGGCAGCTCGCCCAGGAGGGAGAGGCCGACGAACGCACAGCCGGTGAGCGCCTTGTCGGCGATGGGATCGAGGAGCTTGCCGAGGTCGGTGACGATCTCGTACCGGCGGGCGAGGTAGCCGTCGATGCCGTCGGTCGCGATCGCCACGATGAACAGCGCGCCCGCCCACCAGCGCAGCGCCCCGTCGGCGCCCTGGTCGGCGAGGAGCATCCAGAGGAAGACCGGTGCGCACAGGATGCGCACGATCGTGATCGCGTTCGGGAGCTGCCGGGGAATCGCCACGAGCCGAGCCTACCCGCGGGCTCGCCGCGTCGCCGCGCTCAGTCGCGGCCGGTCAGACCCCAGGCATCCTCGGAGCCCTCGTCGCCGTCCACGACATCGAGGCCCTCGAACTGCGAGGTCACGGCATCCGGACCGTACGGGTCGGCCGACGCCGCCGCCGCCGGCGGATCGTCGCCGCGGAGGCGCGCGAGCACCTCGGGGAGCTGGTCCGGTGTGACGAGGACGTCGCGGGCCTTCGAGCCCTCCGAGGGGCCGACGATCTCGCGGGACTCCAGGAGGTCCATCAGTCGTCCGGCCTTGGCGAACCCGACGCGGAGCTTGCGCTGCAGCATCGACGTGGACCCGAACTGCGTCGAGATGATCTGCTCGGCCGCCGCCAGCAGCAGGTCGAGGTCGTCCCCGATGTCGGCGTCGATCTCCTTCTTCTCGGCGACCGCCTGCACGTCGGCGCGATAGTCGGGTCGCGCCTGGTTCTTGACGTGGGTGACGACCTTCTCGATCTCGCTCTCGGCGACCCACGCCCCCTGCACGCGGATGGCCTTCGAGGCGCCCATCGGGAGGAACAGGCCGTCGCCCTGGCCGATCAGGCGGTCGGCGCCGGGCTGGTCGAGGATGACGCGGGAGTCCGTGACGCTCGTGACGGCGAACGCGAGCCGCGACGGGACGTTCGCCTTGATGAGACCGGTCACGACGTCCACCGAGGGGCGCTGCGTGGCAAGCACGAGGTGGATGCCGCTCGCGCGAGCGAGCTGGGTGATGCGCACGATCGAGTCCTCGACGTCGCGAGGGGCCACCATCATGAGGTCGGCGAGCTCGTCGACGACGACCAGCAGGTAGGGGTAGGGCTTGAGCACGCGCTCGCTGCCGACGGGGAGGTTGATCTCGCCCGCGACCACGGCCCGGTTGAAGTCGTCGATGTGACGGAAGCCGAACGACGCGAGGTCGTCGTAGCGCATGTCCATCTCCTTCACGACCCACTGGAGCGCCTCGGCGGCCTTCTTCGGGTTCGTGATGATGGGCGTGATGAGGTGCGGCACCCCGGCGTAGCTCGTGAGCTCGACGCGCTTGGGGTCGATCAGCACCATCCGCACCTCGGAGGGCTTGGCGCGCATGAGGAGGCTCGTGATCATCGAGTTCACGAAGCTCGACTTGCCCGAGCCGGTGGAGCCGGCCACGAGCAGGTGGGGCATCTTCGCGAGGTTCGCGACGACGTACCCGCCGCCGACGTCCTTGCCGACGCCGATCGTCATCGGATGGGTCTGGCCCGTGGAGGCCGGGGAGCGCAGCACGTCGCCGAGGGTGACGATCTCACGGTCGGTGTTGGGGATCTCCACGCCGATCGCGCTCTTGCCCGGGATGGGCGCGAGGATGCGGACCTCGTTGGAGGCGACGGCGTAGGCGATGTTGTTGGTCAGCGCCGTGATGCGCTCGACCTTGACGCCCGGGCCGAGGGAGATCTCGTACTGGGTGACCGTCGGTCCGCGCGAGAAGCCCGTGACGCGGGCGTCCACGCCGAACTGCTCGAACACGCCCATGATCGCCGCGACGACGCGGTCGTTCGCCTCGGAACGCGCCTTCGGCGGCGTTCCCTGCGCCAGCGCCGCCACCGAGGGCAGCACGTAGGGCGCCTGCGGCGGGCGACCGTCGTGGTCGTCGCCGAGGGCGGAGATGCCGGGCAGCGTGCCGTCGTCGAGGATGATCTCGCCGCTGTCCTCCCGGATGCCGGTGTCGGCACGGCGGGCGGCCTTCTTCGCGTTCGCGATCACCGAGGGGTCGATGATCTCGGTGGGCGCGTCGGCAAGGGGCAGCGGCGGGACGGGCGGCACCGCGACCGCCTGCTCGAAGCCGCCGTCGCCGGTGGTGTCCAGAAGGGCCGTCAGGTCGTCGGAGCCCAGATGACCGTCGACGTCCTCCTCGCGTCCCGACTTATTGCGGCGCCACCAGGGCAGCTCCTTCTGCGCGGCGTCCTCGCCCTCGGCGAAGGCGACGGTCGGCGCGGTCTCGCCCGCGGGTGCCGACTCCGGCCGTTCCGCGCCGAACATCCACGCGTACAGGTCGCCGAGACGCCGCCCGATCCGGTTCGGCGGGGTCTTGGTGATGATGAGCACGCTGAAGAAGGTGACGACGGCGAGCACCAGATAGGCGCCGATCTCCGTCAGCAGCGTGAGCGGCTCGCCCACGGTCCACCCGAACAGGCCACCCGCGGTGCTGAGCGCGGGAAGTCCCTCGCGCGGCTGCGGACGCCCCCCGGCGACGTGGCAGAAACCCGCGATCGCCAGGACGAACAGGCCGAACCCGATGCCGATGCGACCGTTGTCGTGCACCGACGGCGGATGCCGGAAGAGCCACCCGGCCAGCAGCATCAGCAGCACGGGCATGATGAACGCGACGCGCCCGATGAGCGCGCCGACGGTGAACGCGCTGATGGTCGTGCCGACGTCGGTCCCGATGAGGAACCACTCGACCACGGCACCGGCCGTCGCCAGCAGCACGAGCAGGAACGGGAAGCCGTCGCGACGCTGGTCCTTTTCGAGCGTCTCCTGGCCGAACGCCCGGAACATTCCGCCGACGGCATGGGCGACGCCGAGCCACGCGCGCACGGCGACGGGCGGGTGCTCCTCCTCGTCGACGTACTTCTTGGGTGCCGGCGCGGGCTTGCGGGCACGCGACGAGGAGCCCTTCGCGGACGCGCGGGCGTTCGTGGGCGTGCTCGTGGATCGTGCCATTACTCCACGGTAGGCCGCGGGGACCCCGGATCGCCGGATTGACGCGGCCCGAGCCCGCATCCGGCGCCGCCTTCCGGATCGCGCCGGCCTCGCCGGCCCCGCCGGGGATCAGCGCAGGCGCTTGACCATCGTGTCGCGACCGTGGCCGGCCTGCGTGACGGCGAAGCCCTCGCTGCGGTAGAGCGACTGGGCGTAGTTGCCCCGCTCGACCGACAGGCTGATCCGGCCGTAGCCCTGCGCCCGGGCGTGCTCGCAGAGCCGCTGGAGCAGGGCCCGGCCGACGCCGTGGGCTCGCCAGATCGGACGCACGCCGATGATGAGCTCGGGCACGCCCGTGCCGATGTAGCCGAAGCCGGGGTCGGTGCGCGGCAGCATCCGGTACCAGGCCGCTCCGAGCGGATCGTCCTGCGCGTCGACGGCGATGAAGCCGGCATCGCCGGGCCGCATCCAGCCCGAGATGTAGCGGGTGTGGTCCGGATGCGTCAGCACCTCGTGCCGCGGACGCGCTCCGCCCTGCCGCCAGTTCGCCGCCTCGACGACCATGTCGCCGAGGAACGCGCCATCGGCCTGCGTCGCAGGGCGCACACGGAAGCTGACGGGCATGGAGCCGATGCTAGCGCCCCGCCGCGACCGCTCAGGCCTCGATGACGAGCGGCACGATCATCGGCCGCCGGCGCAGACGCTGGTTGACCCAGCGGCCGATCGTGCGGCGGACGACCTGCGACAGCGCGTGGGCGTCCCGCACGCCCGACTGCGCCGCCTCCGTGAGCGCGGCGGCGATCTTCGGCTTGACGTCGTCGAAGACGCTGTCGTCCTCGGCGAAGCCGCGGGCGTGGATCTCGGGGCCCGTGATGATCCGTCCGGTCGCGGCGTCCACGACGACGATGACCGAGATGAAGCCCTCCTCGCCGAGGATGCGGCGGTCCTTCAGGTCCGCATCCGTGATCTCGCCGACGGTCGAGCCGTCGACGTAGACGAAGCCGAGGTCGAGCTGGCCGACGACGCGGGCGACGCCGCCCTTGAGGTCGACCACCGTGCCGTTCTCCGCGATGATCGTGTTCTCCGCGGGGATGCCGGTGTCCTGCGCGAGCTTCGCGTTCGCGATGAGGTGCCGGTACTCGCCGTGCACCGGCATGACGTTGCGCGGCTGCAGGATGTTGTAGCAGTAGAGCAGCTCGCCGGCGGCGGCGTGGCCCGAGACGTGCACCTTGGCGTTGCCCTTGTGCACGACGTTCGCGCCGAGCTTGGTGAGGCCGTCGATCACGCGGTACACCGCGTTCTCATTGCCCGGGATGAGGCTCGAGGCGAGGATCACGGTGTCGCCCGGACCGGGCTCGATCGCGTGGTCGAGGTTGGCCATGCGGCTGAGCACGGCCATCGGCTCGCCCTGCGACCCCGTCGACATGTAGACGATCTTGTCGTCCGGCAGGTCCTGCGCCTTCTTGTAGTCGATGAGCACGCCGTCGGGCACGTGCAGATAGCCGAGGTCCTCGGCGATGGTCATGTTGCGCACCATCGAGCGGCCGAGGAACGCGAGCCGGCGCCCGTTGGCGGCGGCCGCGTCGATGACCTGCTGCACACGGTGGACGTGACTGGAGAAGCTCGCGACGATGACGCGACGGGGAGCCTTGGCGATGACCTGGTCGAGCACCGGGCCGATGTCGCGCTCGAGCGGCGTGAAGCCGGGGACGTCGGCGTTGGTCGAGTCGACGAGGAACAGGTCCACGCCGTCCTCGCCGAGGCTGGCGAAGGCGCGGAGGTCGGTGAGGCGGCCGTCCAGCGGCAGCTGGTCCATCTTGAAGTCGCCCGTGGCGAGCACCGTGCCGGCATCCGTGTGGATCGCGACGGCGAGCGCGTCGGGGATCGAGTGGTTGACCGCGACGAACTCGAGATCGAACGGGCCGACCTGCTCCTCCTGCCCCTCCTCGACCGTGAGGGTGTACGCCTTGATGCGATGCTCCTTGAGCTTCGCCTCCACGAGCGCGAGGGTCAGCTTCGAGCCGATGAGGGGGATGTCGCTCTTCAGGCGCAGCAGGTAGGGCACCGCGCCGATGTGGTCCTCGTGGCCGTGCGTGAGCACGACGCCCACGACGTCGTCGAGCCGGTCCTTGATGGGCTCGAAGTCGGGGAGGATGAGGTCGACCCCGGGCTGGTGCTCCTCGGGGAAGAGCACCCCGCAGTCGACCACGAGGAGCTTGCCCTCGTACTCGAAGACCGTCATGTTGCGACCGATCTCGCCGAGCCCGCCGAGCGGGATCACGCGGAGGGTCTGAGGGGCGAGCGCGGGGGGCTCGGAGAACGTCGTGGGCATCGTCTGCCTTTCGTGGATGCCGCGGCATCCACCGGTATCGCGGTCGCTCAGCGGGTGGTGCCGTGGACCTTGGGGAGCGCGCCGCCGGCGGCGGCGTTGCGGTCGGGTCGGAAGTTGGAGAAGTCTGCACCGTCGACGCCCGTGACGAGCGCGAGCTCGTCCTCGATGAGGGCGGCCTCCCACTCTTCGGGTCCGACGAGCGGCAGACGCACGCGCGGGCTGGAGATGCGGCCCAGTCCGTGCAGGATGTACTTCGCGCTCACCGTGCCGGGGACGTGGGTCATGACGGCGCGGACGAGCGGTTCGAGCTGCTGGTGGGCGGCCGTGGCGGTGGCCAGGTCGCCGCGGTTCACGGCATCCACGATGACGCGGTAGGGCGTCGCGGTGATGTTCGCCGTCACGCCGATCAGGCCCGCGGCGCCGATCGACAGGTGCGGGAGCACATTGGCGTCGTCGCCGGAGAAGTACATGAGATCGGTCTGGTTGAGCACCCGGCTCACCTCGCTGAAGTCGCCCTTGGCGTCCTTCACGGCGAGGATGTTCGGGTGGTTGGCCAGCCGCAGGATGGTCTCGTACTTGATCGGCACCCCGGTGCGGCCGGGGATGTCGTAGAGGATGACCGGGAGGTCGGTCGCATCGGCGACGAGGCGGAAGTGCGTCAGGATGCCGGCCTGCGTCGGCTTGTTGTAGTACGGCGTGACGATCATGATGCCGTCGGCGCCGGCCTTCTCGCTCGCCTTGTAGAGCTCGATGGCGTGCGCCGTCTCGTTCGAGCCGCCGCCGGTGATGATCTTGGCGCGGCCGGCGGAGACCGACTTGCCGACCTCGACGAGCGTGAGCTTCTCGGGGTCGGTGAGCGTGCTCGTCTCCCCCGTCGTGCCGGTGACGACGATGCCGTCGGCGCCGGCGGTGATGACGTCGTCGATGTGCTTCTCGACGGCGGGCCAGTCGACTTCACCGTCGGCCGTCATCGGGGTGACGAGCGCGACGAGGACCTGTCCGAAGGGATTGCCCGAGTGCGTCATGCCTCCAGGCTAGCGGCTCGCGGGGCGGAGGTCGGAGCGGGCCGTCACCGCCCGGTCGCGGCGAGTCGCGCCGCCCAGGGCGCGGGCAGCGCGCGTGCGAGGCCGACGAGCACCTTGTAGCGCAGCGAGGGGATGGACACCGCCGTGCCGCGTGCCGCGTCGCGCAGCCCCTCACGGACGACGTCGGCGGCCTCCAGCCACATCGCGGCGGGGATGCCCTCCTCCCCCGGGGGCAGTCCCAGACGGGCGTGGAAGTCGGTGTGGGTGAAGCCCGGGCAGACGGCCGTGACCGTCACGCCGCGCGGCCGGTAGACCGCGTTCGCCCAGCGGCTGAACGAGATCACCCACGCCTTGACGGCGCCGTAGGTTCCGCGCGGCAGGAAGCCCGCGACGGAGGCGACGTTGATGACACGACCGCTCCCCCGTTCGAGCATCCCGCCGAGTGCCGCGTGGCTCAGGCGCATCGTCGCCCGCACGTGCAGGTCGAGGTGACGCTGCTCGTCGGCGATGTCGTTCGCGGCGAAGTCGAGGTCGAGACCGAAGCCCGCGTTGTTGACGAGGATCTCGATCGGATGCCGGCGGTCGGCGACGCGCTCGGCCACCGCCGCCAGGCCCTCGTCGGCGACGAGGTCGGCGGCGAGCACCTCGACGCCGACGCCCGTGTCGGCGCGCAATCGCGCGGCCAGGGCTTCCAGTGCGGCGCGATCGCGCGCGACGAGCACCAGATCGGCTCCGCGGGCGGCGAGCTGACGCGCGAACTCGGCGCCGAGACCCGAGCTCGCCCCCGTGATCAGTGCTGTCCTGGGCATGGGGCCACGCTAGTGCCGATCGGGAGGATCAGGGACGGATCAGCGTCAGGAAACGGTAGGGGATGCCGGTCCGCGACACCGTCCAGCCCTCGGCGGGGTCGATGCGCGCGACGCTCCAGCCCGCGCGGACCGGAGCGAAGGTGTCGCCGTCCACCTCGAGGTCGAGCTCGGTCACCTCGAGCACGTCCGCGCGCGCGATCGCCTCCGCGAACAGTCCCGCGCCGCCGATGACCCACACCTCGGGCTCCGGCGCCGCGAGCGCCAGGGCGTCGTCCAGCGAGGAGGCCCGCTCGGCGCCCTCGTCGACCCAGCCGGGATCGCGGCTGACCACGATGTTGCGCCGCCCCGGGAGCGGCCGGAAACGCGGCGGGAACGACTCCCAGGTGCGCCGGCCCATGACCACGGGAGCACCCGTCGTCACGGCGCGGAAGTGCGCGAGGTCCTCGGGCACGTGCCACGGCATCCCGCCGTCCTTGCCGATCACGCCGCCACGCGCCTCGGCCCAGATCAGCCCCAGTCGCGTCATACGGCCACGGCCGCGCGGATCGCGGGGTGGTGCCGGTAGTCCTCGACGACGACGTCCTCGTACGTGTAGTCGAAGATCGACGCCGGGGTGCGGGCGAACGACAGCCGCGGGTACGGATACGGATCGCGGGAGAGCTGCTCGCGCACCTGCTCGACATGGTTGTCGTAGATGTGGCAGTCGCCCCCGGTCCAGACGAAATCACCCGGCTCGAGCCCCGTCTGCTGCGCGATCATCAGCGTCAGCAGCGCGTAGGACGCGATGTTGAACGGCACCCCGAGGAACATGTCGGCGCTGCGCTGGTACAGCTGGCACGACAGCTTGCCGTCCGCCACGTAGAACTGGAAGAGCGCATGGCAGGGAGCCAGCGCCATCTGCGGGATGTCCGCCGGGTTCCACGCCGACACGATGAGCCGCCGCGAGTCGGGGTTGCTGCGGATCTGCTCGATGACCTGCGAGATCTGATCGATCTGACCACCCGACGGCGTGGGCCAGGAGCGCCACTGGACGCCGTAGACCGGACCGAGCTCGCCGTCGGCATCCGCCCACTCGTCCCAGATGCTCACGCCGTGCTCCTGGAGCCATGCGACGTTCGACTCGCCGCGCAGGAACCACATCAGCTCGTAGACGATCGACTTCAGGTGCACGCGCTTGGTCGTGATGAGCGGGAAGCCCTGCGCGAGGTCGAACCGGATCTGCCGACCGAAGACGCTCGTGGTCCCCGTTCCGGTGCGGTCGTCCTTGTGCACGCCGTGGGCGAGCACGTCGCGCAAGAGATCCTCGTAGGGGGTGGGGATGGATGCCGCGGTCACGCCAGTCAGACTACCGGCGTGCGCGGACATCGGCTCTGTTACGCACGGCCCGTCATCTGCCCGCGCACCGCGCCTCGAAGCCCGAAGCGGCGGTATCGTGGCAGATTGTGACCATCGTCGATGCCGTGCTCCTGCTCACGGCGCTTCTCGCCGTCACCGTCGGCGTCGGCCTCTTCCTCCGCTGGAAGCAGAGCCGTCCTCGCCGGCAGAACCCCGATGAGGTCGTCGAGCCGCAGCGGCTCGGGGCCCCGGCGCTCGGCGAGCGGGCGACGCTCCTGCAGTTCAGCACCGAGATGTGCTCCCGCTGCCCGGGCGTGCACCGCGTGCTGGGATCGATCGCCGACGCGCACGACGGCGTCCTCCACCTCGACGTCGACCTCACGCACCGCCCCGACATCGCGAAGCACTTCCACGTGCTGCAGACGCCGACGACGCTCATCCTGGATCGGCACGGCGTCGTCCAGACGCGCTTCGGCGGCACGCCCAACCGCAATGCGATCGAGCTCGAGCTCGATCGCGTCACCGCGGCCGCCGCCGTCTGACCGGGCGCTCCACGCGTCCCCCATTCCGTCGCGGGGCGGGCGCGTCTAGGCTCGGGAACGAATCCCCACGACATCGAGGAGCAGTCATGAGCGTCACGAGCGAAGCGTCCACGAGCTGGAAGGGATCCCTCACCGACGGATCCGGCGAGATCGCCCTCGAGAGCTCCAATCAGGGGCCGTTCGCGGTCGACTGGAAGGCCCGCAGCGAGGGCTCCTCGTCGGTCACGACGCCCGAGGAGCTGCTGGCCGCGGCCCATTCCTCCTGCTTCAGCATGGCCCTCTCCCACGCCCTGACCGGCAACGGCACCCCGCCCGAGAGCATCGAGACGACGGCATCCGTCACGTTCATCCCCGGCACCGGCATCACGGGATCGCACCTCAACGTCAATGCGGTCGTGCCCGGGCTGTCGGCCGAGGAGTTCGCGCGCATCGCCGGCGAGGCCAAGTCGGGCTGCCCCGTGTCGGCGGCGCTGACCGGCATCGAGATCACGCTCGAGGCCACGCTTGCCTGACACCGCCGCCGAGGGCCGCGTCGTCATCGCCGGCGCCTCCGGCCTCATCGGACGAGCGCTGTCGGACTCGCTGCGCGCCGACGGCATCCCGGTGACCCGCCTCGTCCGTCGCGCGAGCACGGCCGGCGACGAGGTCACCTGGGACCCCGGCCGCACGCCCCTGCCCCCGGCGGTGCTCGCCGGCGCGCGGGCGGTCGTCGGCCTCAACGGCGCCACCCTGGGACGCTTCCCGTGGACGCGCCGCTACAAGCACGACCTGGTGTGGTCGCGGATCGCGCCGACCCAGGCGCTCGCCGCGGCCGTGCGCAGCCTCGGCGACGACGCACCGGCCTTCGTCTCGTCGTCCGCGGTGGGCTATTACCCCTCCGTCCCCGGCGCGACCCTCACCGAGTCCTCGCCGCGCGGCGAGTCCTTCCTCGCCGACCTCTGCGGCGAATGGGAGACGGCGGCGCTGCGCGGGGCGGGCGACCGGGCTCGCGTCACGACCCTGCGCACGGCCCCCGTCGTGCACGCCGACGGCGTGCTCAAGCCGCTGCTGCTGCTCACGAGACTCGGGCTCTCCGGCCCCCTCGGACGCGGCACCCAGGTGTGGCCCTGGATCTCGCTGGACGACGAGGTGCGGGCCATCCGCCACATCATCGACACCGGCACGACCGGACCGGTCAACCTCACGGGACCCCAGCGCGCGACGGCGAACGACCTCGGCTTCGCCCTCGCACGCCGGATGAACCGGCCCTACCTCCTGCGGGTGCCCGAATGGGCGCTCACGCTCGTGCTCGGGCGCGACGCCGCGGAGGGCTTGCTGACGTGCGACATGCACGTCGTGCCGGAGGTGCTCACGACATCCGGATTCACGTTCTCCCACCCCACGGTGGAGGATGCCGTGGCCGCCGCCGTCCCCGCGTGATCAGCCCGTCGGCGGGTTCTTCTCGATCGTGATCGCCCGGCGGATCGCCTCGCGGGCGCGCCGGCGGTCGCCGGCGCCGTCATAGGCCAGGCCGAGGCGGAACCACGCGCGCCAGTCGTCGGGGTGGCGCTCGACATCCGCGCGGTAGAGGGGGAAGACCGCGTCGGCCTGTTCCCGGTCGGGACGGCCGCTCACGCGGACGTCGAGCTCCTCCGCCGGCAGCGCCCGCTCGGCCTCGAGGCGCTTCGCGAGCCGCTCGGCCGCACGGCCGAAGGCCAGCTCGCGCCACAGGGCCCACGCCGCGATGACCGGCAGCACCACCAGGGCGATCCCCATCGCGATGCCGATCGGCTCGCCCGAGACCAGCAGCAGCCACGCGCGCTGCGCGACGAGCACGATGTAGAGCGCCAGCAGCACCGCCATCACGGCGACGCCGATGCGGGCGTTCATGCCCCGGTGACGCGGGCGACCTGGCCGGGGACCGCGCCCTCGTCGACGCGAGCCTCCGCCGTCTCCGCGTCGCGGCGGGAACCGAGCCCGAGATCGATGAGCGCGTCGAGGCCGATGGTCACCCCCCGCGCATCGCGGGCGGCGACGAGGGCGACGCGGATGCCGGGGGCATACGCCTGGGCCGGGTCGACCGTGTCGTGCACGATCGACAGGGACTCGCCCGGACCCGACAGGATCGTCTCCTGCTTCGCGATGACGCCGGGCCGTCGCAGTGAGTGGATCGGCACGCTCGCCACCTGCTGGCCGCGGGCACGCTGATCGACGTGCGGCGAGGCGACGGGACCGACCGCCGAGCGCGCATCGGCGATGAGCTCGGCCGTGCGCACGGCGGTGCCGCTCGGCGAGTCCACCTTGGTCTCGCGGTGGGTCTCGACGATCTCGATCGAGGGGAACAGCGGTGCGGCGGCCGCGGCGATGGCCGTCGCGACGACGGAGCCGAGCGAGAAGTTCGGGATGAACACGGCGCCGGTGCCGGCCGCCTCGACGAGCGGGCGCACGAGCGCGATCCGCTCGGTCGACCACCCGGAGGTTCCGACGAGCACGTTCCGGCCCCGCTCGATCGCGGCGCGCACGACGTCGATCGAGACGCCGGGCGTGGAGGCGTCGACGACGAGGTCGGCGCCGTCGATCTCGGCGAGGTCGCTCGACGAGCCGAGCACGGCGACCGTCTCGAAGTCGTCCATCTCGTCGATCACGCCGGCGATGATCGCACCGAGCTTGCCGGTGCCGCCCACGAGGGCCACTCTCGTCGTCATGGTTCCAGCCTAGGGCGTGGACCCGACACGGTTACGCTCGAGGGATGGTCCGTCTCGAGCCGCTCACCGCCGACGATCCCCGTTCGCGCGCCCTCCTGGAGGAGTACTTCCGGATGCGTGCGGCGGCCTTCCCGCAGGGACAGGCCTACCAGCCGGTGTTTCCCGCGGCATCCGTGTTCACTCCCCCGGCCGGCGTGTTCCTGGTCGTCGTGGACGACGACGGCGCCGACGCGACGGACGCGGGCTGCGGCGGCATCCGTCGGATCGAGGACGGACCGGCGGGACCGCGCTACGAGGTGAAGCACCTCTACCTCCAGCCGCGCACGCGCGGCCGGGGATGGGGACGGCTGCTGCTGGAGGCGCTCGAGGAGCGGGCCCGCGGGTTCGGCGCCGCGGAGCTGGTGCTCGACACGCACCACACCCTCGACGCGGCCGGTGCGCTCTACGCCCGCTCCGGTTTCACCGCCGTCGAGCCCTACAACGACAACCCCAACGCGACGGTGTGGTTGCGCAAGGCGCTGTGAATCACGGCGGCGCCGTCGGGTGACGACCGTCGGAGATCCTCACGGTCGGGGCCGCACAGCCCCCGCGATCACGGCACGCGGAGGGTCTCGGCGACAGCGAATCCGACGTTGCGCACGCCGACACTCCCGCACGCCGGAGCTCAGACGGGCGGCACCTCGGGCAGGCCCGTGCGCAGCTCCATCGGCAGGTGCGCCAGATCGTTGTGCGTCACGAGCGCCCACGGCCGCCCCTTGCGCTGGGCGAGCACCGTGAGGCCGCAGTGGGCCTGGTTGATCGTCATCCAGCGCCAGTCCGGCGCGTCGAGCACCTCCCGGACGAACCAGGCGATCACGGAGTTGTGGGTGATGAGCAGCTCGTGCGCGGCGGGCTTGCGCACGAGGAACTCCGCGACCGCGTCGCCCATCTGCGCGCGCCCCGCGTCGATCTCCGCCTCGGTGTACGAACCGAAGAACGGCTCGTAGATCGACGGCGTCTCGGGGAGCATGCCGGTCGGGATGCAGTCGAACAGCAGCGCCGACGGCTCGGGCGTGACCGACGGGAGGCGGCCCGCGACCGCGCGGGCGGTCTCGGCGGCGCGTTCGAGGGGAGAGTGCCACACGGCATCCAGCGGAACGCCGGAGAGCCGGTCGGCCAGCAGCTCCGCCTGGCGGCGACCGCGCGGCGACAGCGGACCGTCTTCGAGCCCGTGCTCCGCGTCGAGATGCTCTCCGTGTCGCACGAGGTACAGGTAATGCGTCACGTCAATACTCGTCTCGCCTGGGGGTGGGGCTCTTCCACCCTACGTCAGGCCGACGCGGCCCGACCGGGTCTTGACAGCGCCGCGCGCCGCCGCCACGACTACTGGATCGCGCGGGCGATCTCCGCCAGATGCGCCCGGCTCAGACGCGCTCCCACGCCCTGCACGAGCTCCTCCACATGACCGACGGCGAAGACGTTGACGATGGGTGCGACGACGGCGCGCTGCGCGAGCAGCCACGCGATCGCGACCGCGGAGGGCGGGATCGCCAGCTCGGCGCCGATCCGATCCAGCGCGCGGAGGGTGCGGGACCCCCGCCTGTTCATCGACGCCGCCAGCTGGATGCCGCGCACGGAGTACGCGACGTTGGCGCGGTCGCGGTGCACGCCGGCGAGGTAGCCGTGCTCGAGCGCCTGCGACGGCGTGACCGCGATGCCCTGCGCCCCCGCGACCAGGCGCAGATCGCCGTCGAACTCGCTCTGGCGGAGGATGTTGTAGGGCACGTCGAGCACCGTGAACCGCGGGTATCCCGCCGAGGCGAGGATGCGGGCCTCGACGAGCTGCGCCGCCGAGTGACCGAACGCGCCGACGGCGCGCACCTTCCCCGACTCGATGAGCCACTCGACGGTCGCCAGGGTGTCCTCGAGCGTCGTCGCGTCGTCGGAGGTCGCGTCGAGGTACAGCAGGTCGATCCGGTCCGTCTGCAGCCGCGTGAGGGAGGCCTCCACGGCGCGGATCAGGTTGACCGGTCCGAGGCCGGGGTTGTCGGGGTTGGATCCGATCCGCACGGCCAGCACCATGTCGTCACGGATGCCGCGGCGACCCAGCCACTGGCCGACGATGTGCTCGCTGCGCCCGGCGGCGTACCCGTCGGAGGTGTGCACGGCGTTGCCGCCCCACTCGCGGTACGCGTCGAGGATGCCGTGGGCGGCGGAGAGGTCGACGTGCCAGCCGAACTCGGCCGCGCCGAGAATGATGGGGAAGACGTCGAGCCCGGACTCGCCGAGCCCGGTGCGGATGACGGATCCCACGGGCGCCCCCTGGACGGGAATGGGCGCGGAGGGGTGCGGCGCCGCGACGACGCGCGACCCGGCCGCCGTGGCGCCGATGCCGAAGTAACCCATCCGTTCACCCCCTCACGCTGCCGCCGCTGCGGCCCCGTGTGTCTCGATACCCACCCCCCGATGTGTAGTTCCGAGGGTAGGCCAGCCCCGCACCCGCGCCGCGCATCGCGCCGAACGAACGGTAAACATTCCATAACGCTTCCGTCACGACGCCGACGCGGGGCACCGGATGTCCGCCATTCGGTGGACATCACGTGAACGAACGGATGCCCGCCCCTCCGAGACGGGAGGAAGCGGGCATCCGTGTCCTTGGGCGGCGCGGCGACCCTACGGGGTGCCGCGCCGAGTGCGCTCAGCCTTCGGCGGGAGCCTCCGGGCCCTCGCTGGCGGCCGCGCGGCCTTCCTGGTCGGCGGCCTCTTCGAGCACGGGCTCGAGCGACAGCTTGCCACGGTCGTCGATCTTCGTGATCTTGACGAGCAGCTTCTGGCCGACGCCGAGCACGTCCTCGACGTTCTCGACACGCTTGCCACCGGCGAGCTTGCGCACCTCGCTGATGTGCAGCAGGCCGTCCTTGCCGGGAAGCAGCGAGATGAAGGCGCCGAACGCCGCGAGCTTGACGACCGTTCCGAGGAACTGCTCGCCGACCTCGGGGTTGGTCGGGTTCGCGATCGCGTTCACCTGGGCGCGGGCGGCCTCGGCCGAGGGGCCGTCGGTCGCGCCGATGTAGACGGTGCCGTCCTCCTCGATGGAGATCTGCGCACCCGTCTCGTCCTGGATCGCGTTGATCGTCTTGCCCTTCGGGCCGATCAGCTCGCCGATCTTGTCGACCGGGATCTGCACGCTGATGACGCGCGGCGCCGTCGGAGCCATCTCGTCCGGGCCGTCGATCGCGGCGTTCAGGACGTTCAGGATCGTCATGCGCGCGTCCTTCGCCTGCGTCAGCGCGGCGGTCAGCACCGACGACGGGATGCCGTCGAGCTTCGTGTCGAGCTGGATCGCCGTGACGAACTCGCTGGTACCGGCGACCTTGAAGTCCATGTCGCCGAGCGCGTCCTCCGCGCCCAGGATGTCGGTCAGCGCGGCGTAGCGCGTCTGGCCGTCGACCTGGTCGGAGACCAGACCCATCGCGATGCCGGCGACGGGGGCGCGCAGCGGCACACCCGCGTTCAGCAGCGACAGGGTCGAGGCGCAGACGGAGCCCATCGAGGTCGAGCCGTTGGAGCCGAGGGCCTCGGACACCTGACGGATCGCGTAGGGGAACTCCTCGCGGCTGGGCAGCACCGGAACGAGCGCGCGCTCGGCCAGGAAGCCGTGCCCGATCTCGCGACGCTTCGGCGACCCGACGCGGCCGGTCTCACCGGTCGAGTAGGGCGGGAAGTTGTAGTGGTGCATGTAGCGCTTGCTCGTGGTCGGCGACAGCGAGTCGATCTGCTGCTCCATCTTGAGCATGTTCAGCGTCGTGACGCCCAGGATCTGGGTCTCACCGCGCTGGAAGATCGCGGAGCCGTGCACGCGCGGGATGACCTGGACCTCGGCATCCAGCGGACGGATGTCCGCCAGGCCGCGGCCGTCGATGCGGACGCCCTCGGTGAGGATGCGGCCGCGGACGATCAGCTTGGTGACCGACTTGTAGGCGGCGCCGAACTCGGCCAGCGCGCTGTCGGGCAGCTCGCCCGCCTCGACGGCGGCGACCAGCTGAGCCTTGACGTCGTCCTTGACGGCGTCGTCGGCGTTCTGGCGCTCGATCTTGTCGGCGATCTGGTACACCGGCACCAGACGGTCGTAGGCGCGACCGGCGACGAAGTCGTAGGTCTCCGTCGCGTACGGCGGGAAGACCGGGTACGGCTGGATCTCCTTGGCCGCGGTGTTCGCGACGACGTTCTGCGCGGCGACGAGCGCGGTGATGAAGGGCTTGGCGGCCTCCAGACCCTGCGCGACGATCTCCTCGCTGGGCTTGGTGGCGCCGGCCTTGATGAGGTTCCAGCTGTTCTCGGTGGCCTCGGCCTCGACCATCATGATCGCGACGTCGCCGTCCTCCAGGACGCGACCGGCGACGATGAGGTCGAACACGGCCTCCTCGACCTGGGCGGCCGTCGGGAACGCGACCCACTGGTCGGCGTGCTCGCCGTGACCCGGGATGAGCGCGAGGCGCACACCGGCGATGGGGCCCGAGAACGGCAGACCGGAGATCTGCGTCGACAGGGATGCCGCGTTGATCGCGAGCGCGTCGTAGTACTCGCCCGGGGCGATGCTCAGCACGGTCACGACGATCTGGACCTCGTTGCGCAGGCCGTCGACGAACGACGGGCGCAGCGGACGGTCGATGAGGCGGCAGACGAGGATCGCCTCGGTGGAGGGGCGGCCCTCGCGACGGAAGAACGAGCCGGGGATCTTGCCGGCGGCGTAGGAGCGCTCCTCGACGTCGACGGTCAGCGGGAAGAAGTCGAAGCCCTCACGCGGGTGCTTGCCCGCGCTCGTGGCCGACAGCAGCATGGTCTCTTCGTCGAGGTACGCGGCGACGGCACCCTGTGCCTGCTGCGCGAGTCGTCCGGTCTCGAACCGGATCGTGCGGGTGCCGAAGCGGCCGTTGTCGAGAACGGCTTCGGCGGCGGTGATTTCTGGACCTTCCAAGAGGTCTCTCCTTCTTTGTTTAGACTCGCGCGCGCGTTTCGCGCACGAGATCGTGCGAAGGAGCAGGAACGGGCAGATCCAGACGCGCGGCGGCACCGCGTGAGGCGCCGCCGGGACGGTCAGCGCTGGCCACCAGTAGAAAGCCACCGTTCGCATCGGATCGCGTCGAACGGGAACCCACCACAGGGGACCAGCTTCCTGCCGGCCTGCTCCGGATGCCGCAGAAGATCCACGGCAACCTGCCCAAGCCTATCAGTCGCGCCCTCGCCTGCGTATGGTTGGGGGCATGAGCACCGATGACACCACGGCATCCGAGGAGATGAAGCGCAAGTTCAGGGAGGCGCTCGACAAGAAGAACGCGCAGAGCCGCACCGGCGAGGCGCACCTGGACGGCGACTCGGCCGTGCACGGCACGCACGGCGCGGTCACCAAGCGGGAGTTCCGCCGCAAGAGCGGCTGACGCGCCGACGCGTCCCGCGGTCATCGCGGGTCAGCGCTGGGGCGTGCGCGCACGGTCGGACGACCCGCCGGCGGGAAGATCGACGTAGTCGGTGTGCTTCGCCGTCACGGCGTCGCCGGCCGTGCGCCCGCGCAGCCGCCGCCACGCCCACGGCAGCGCGTCGCGGGTGAGCCACGTGCCGCTGACCGGGCGGTCGTCGTCGGCGTGCAGGGCGGCGTCGAGCGCACCGAGCGCCTCCACGTCCGGCAGCCCGAGCACCTCGGCGGCGCGGTACGCCACGAACCGATGCCCGCGCGAGCTCAGGTGCACCTTGTCGTGCGCCCACTTCTCGCGCTCGCCGATGTCGGGATCGCTCTCGAGGTCCAGCAGGAAGGCCCCGTGCCGGGCGGCGATCTCGCGCAGCCGCACCGCGAAGCGGGCGAACCGGCGGGAGAACAGCCGTGAGGCGCGGCGGTCGGGCAGGAACGGCGTGACCAGCAGCACATCGCTGCCCGCCGCGCGCAGGCGGCCGACCGCGTCATCGACCCGGGCGGCCACGGTGTCGGCGTCGACGTGGTGCGACACGAGGTCGTTCGCGCCGATGAGCACGGTCGCGAGCTCGGGACGCATCGCGAGCGCGCGCGGGAGCTGCTCGTCCAGGAGGTCGCCGACACGGCGGCTGCGCACCGCGAGGTTCGCGTAGCGCACCGGTGTCGGCGAGCGCTGGGCCAGGAGGGTCGCCAGGCGGTCCGCCCAGCCGCGGTACTCCCCCTCCGGCATCCGCGACGTGTCGCACAGCCCCTCCGTCAACGAGTCGCCGAGGGCGATGATGCGCGACCATCCGCGCGGCGGCGGCGCCGGACGCTCCGCCGCGGGGGCCGAGGTCGACCCGACGCGTGTGCCGCGCTCCGCGCCGTGCAGCCGCCGCGCTTCGAGGTAGTACTGCTCCAGCGTGTCGACGAGGGCAGGCCAGGTCCGCCCCTCGACGCCGGCCCGCGCCGCCGCTCCGAAGGCCTGACGCTTGCTCGCGTCGCCGACCAGGTCGCGCACGCGATCGCGGAGGTCGTCGAGGTCGCCCGGCCGGTAGAGCCAGCCGTCGACGCTGGAGCGCACGAGGTCGACGGGGCCGCCGCGACCGGTCGCGACCACGGGTACGCCGCTGGCGTGGGCCTCCTGGATGGTCTGCCCGAACGTCTCGCTCTCCCCCGGATGCACGAAGACGTCGAAGCCGGCCATCGCCTGGGCGAGCTCGGCGCCGGCGAGGTGGCCGAGGAACACGGCGCGCGGCAGCGCGCGCTCCAGTCGCGCGCGGGCGGGGCCGTCGCCCACGATCACCAGGCGGACGCCGGGGATGTCGGCGAGAACCGCCAGGTCTTCCACCTGCTTCTCGGGGGCCAGACGCCCGACGTAGCCGACGATCACCTCGCCCGGCGCGATCCAGGAACGCCACGCCTCACTGCGGTGCTCGGGGCGGAAGCGCTGGGTGTCGACGCCCCGGCCCCACAGCCGCGTGCGATCGACGCCCAGTTCGTCGAGCTGTCGCAGCGCCGACGACGAGGGCGCGAGCGTCAGCGTGGCCCGGCCGTGCAGACGGGCCACGTGCGCGGCGGTCAGGGCGGTCGCCCGCGGGACGCCGTACTTGCGGGCGTAGGCGATGACATCGGTCTGGTAGACCGCGACGGTCGGCAGCTCCAGCGCCTCCGCCGCCGCGACGGCGCGCCAGCCGAGCACGAACGGCGAGGCGAGGTGCACGACGTCGGGCGCGTAGTCGCGCAGGATGCCGGCGAGCGTCCCGGTGCGCCCCAGCGCGATGCGCACCTGGCGGTAGGCGGGCAGCGGCACGGAGGGCAGCAGGGTGGTGGTCGCATCCGAGCGCGCACCCGGCGCACCCGGCGCGATGACGAGGGCGTCGTGGCCGCGTGCGGTGAGATGACGCACGGACTGCAGGACGGATCCGGTGACGCCGTTCATGTGAGGCAGGAACGACTCGGCGACGAACGCGACTCTCATGGGTCCAGGGTCGCGGGTGCGCGGCCCCGGGGGCGTGCTGACGGGCCCCGGGAACGCAGTGTTCCCCGAACGCTCCGCGGACGGTCACCGCACGGTCATCCCCGCCGCGCGCGTTCGCCGCGCGTTCATGGGCCCGTGCTACTCCGGGACGGTGACGGACGCATGGCTCCAGGCTCTCGCGCACAGCCCGTGGGCGCTGCCGGCGATGGCGGGGCTGGTGCTGGGCGATGCGCTGCTCGTCGTGATCCCCGGCGAGGCGGCGGTGACGACCTTCGGCGCGCTGGCGGTGGCCGAGGGCGCGCCGCCGCTGATCGCGGTGATCGCCGTCGCCGCGCTGGCCGCCCTGCTCGGCGACCTCGGCTGCTACGCCCTCGGACGAACGGTCGGCCTCGATCGCTGGCGATGGATGCGGGGGCCGCGCGTGACCGCCGCGTTCGGCTGGGCCCGCGACGCCCTCGCGCGGCGCGGGGCGACGCTGATGTTCACGGCCCGCTTCATCCCGTTCGCCCGCCTGGCAGTCAATCTCGCGGCGGGCGCCTCCCGCATGCCGGTGCCGCGGTACCTGCTGCTGGCCGCTCCCGCGGCGACGGCGTGGGCGCTCTACCAGGCGCTGCTGGGAGCCGCCGTCGCCGCGATCGTGCCCGGCGGCACGGTCGTCGCCGTCGCGGTCTCGATCGCCCTCGCGCTCGCCCTCGGCGCGGCCGCCGACGCCGTGGCGGGCCGCGCGCGGCGACGCCGCGCCCCGGAGGCCTGAGGACAGGCACGCCCGGACGCGGCGACGTGACCGCGCCGTCAGTGCGCGGCCGCCCGGCGGCGGGCGCGCTCCTCCTTCGCGGCGGCCTCGTCGAGGGCAGCCTGCTCGAGTCCCTGCGTGCCGACGGCGCCGGTCGCGGTGGACATGCCGTCGTGGCCGTCACCGGTGAGGGTGGACTCGTCGAACGGCGCCCGACCGGCGAGCACCTCGCGGACGCGGTCGCGGTCGATCTGCTTCGTCCAGGTGCCGATGAGCAGCGTCGCGACGGCGTTGCCGGTGAAGTTCGTGACGGCGCGCCCCTCGGACATGAACCGGTCGATGCCCACGATCACGCCCACCCCGTTGACGAGGTCGGGGCGGAAGGCCTGGAGCCCGCCGGCGAGCGTCGCCAGACCCGCCCCCGTGACCCCGGCGGCGCCCTTGGAGGCGATGATCATGAACACGAGCAGGCCGATCTGCTCGGACCACGACATCGGCGTTCCCATGCCCGCGGCGATGAACAGCGACGCCATCGTCAGGTAGATGGCCGTGCCGTCCAGGTTGAAGGAGTAGCCGGTCGGGACGGTGATGCCGACGACGGGCTTCGAGACGCCGAGGTGCTCCATCTTGGCGATCAGCCGGGGAAGGGCGGACTCGCTCGAGGAGGTGCCGACGATCAGCAGATACTCGCGACCGAGGTACTTCATCAGTCGCAGGATGTTCACGCGGGTGACGGCGTACAGGAGCACCCCGAGGATGCCGAAGACGAACACGGCACACGTGATGTAGAACGCGATCATGAGGATGCCGAGGCTGACGATGGCGGCGAAGCCGGTCTTGCCGACCACGGCGGCGATCGCGCCGAACGCGCCGATCGGGGCGAGCCAGAGGATCATCCCGAGGATGCGGAACACGAGCACCTGCAGCTGCTTGACGGCGTACATGATCGGCTCGCCCTTGCTGCCGAGTCCCTGCAGGGCGAAACCGACCAGCAGCGCGATGAAGAGCACCTGCAGCACGCTCTCGCCGGTGAAGGCCGAGAAGAACGTCGTGGGGATGATCCCCATGAGGAACTGGGTGGTCGAGGTGGCCTCGATGCTGGATGCGTCGTAGGTCGAGCTCGACATGTCCAGTCCCGTACCCGGGTGGATGATGTTGCCCACGACGAGGCCGATGAACAGCGCGAACGTCGTCATCACCATGAAGTAGCCCAGGGCCAGCCCGCCGATCTTGCCGACCGTGGCGGCCTTGGCGATGGAACCGACGCCGACCACGATGGTGCAGAAGATGATCGGCGCGATCATCATCTTGATGAGGTTGACGAACGCCTTGCCGATCGGCTCGAGCCCCTTGGCGAACTCGGGCCAGACGAGGCCGACGACGGCGCCCAGCACGACGGCGATGATCACCGACACGTAGAGCCAGGTGTGTTTGTCCCAGGACGTCTTGCCGCGGCGCCAGTTGTAGCCGGGGAGTCTGAAAGATGTCGTCGAGAGGGCCATGTCCGCCTCCAGGTGTGAACGGGTCGTTGTTCGCGGACCGCCGACGTTGGCGGCCACGTGCCCAGAGTGCGCCCGCCGGGACCTCGTGGTTCACTTGTGGTCGTATTGGTCCCGCCCCCGGGCGGCGACGCACGCCACCGCCGTTCACCGTCGAGAGGGGCGCCATGGCCCGCAGCATCGGACGCAGCGCCGCGTCCCGGCTGTTCCTGTGGCTCGCCGGTGCGGCGCTCGTGCTGGCGCTGGGGACGGCGGGGCTGCTCGTGCTGGAGGCCCAGCGGGCGGCCCGCGCCGAGGCGGAGCGAGCGACCCAGGCCGTCGCCGCGACACTCGCGGGCCTTCCCGAGGTCCGGTCCGCTCTCGCGGCGGGCGACGGCGAGGCGGCCACGCGCACGCTCCAGCCGATCGCGCGCGAGGTGATGTCGAGCGCGGGCGTCGATTTCGTCACCGTGATGGACACGGCCGGCATCCGCATCACGCACCGCGACCCGGCCCAGATCGGCCAGCACTACATCGGCACGATCCCGCCGTCGCCGCAGACGATCACCGAGGAATTCACCGGAACCCTGGGTCCGTCGCTGCGCACGATCGTGCCGGTGGAGGCGGACGGGCGCCTCGTGGGCTGGGTGTCGGTCGGCGTGACGGTGCGCACCGTCACCGCGCAGGTCGTGCCGCGGCTGCTGGTGGTCGCGGCGGTCGGGCTCGCCCTCGTCGGGGCGGGACTGGCGGGGGCGGTGCTCGCACGTCGAGCGACCCGGAGCGTCGCCGGCGACCTCCCCGCCGGAGCGATCCGCGACACCCTCGCCTCGGCCGAGTCGATGCGCACGCTCGGCGAGGCGCTGCGGGCGCAGACGCACGAGCACGGCAATCGGATGCACGCCGCCGTCGCCCTGATCGAGCTCGGCCGGAGCGCCGACGCCATCGGCATCCTGACCGACTCCGCACGCCAGAGCCAGGCGCTGGTCGACCAGGTCGCCGCGCGGACGGACGGCGACCCGACGGTGGGGGCGCTGCTGCTCGGCAAGGCGTCCCAGGCGATGGAGCGGGGAATCGAGTGGAGCGCGGACATCGCCGCCGACGCGCCCCGTTCGCTGCTCCGACCGATCGACGCGGTCGCCCTCGTCGGCAACCTGATCGACAACGCCCTGGATGCCGCGGCCGCGGGCCCGGAGCCGCGCTGGGTGCGCGTGCACATGTCGCGCACCGCCGAGGACGAGCTGCTGCTCAGCGTCGCCGACTCGGGCGAGGGGCCCGACGAGCACACCCGCGCGCGGATGTTCGAACGGGGCTTCTCGACCAAGCCCGCCGGCGCGGACGGCCGGGGGGTGGGTCTGGCCCTGGTGCGCGCGGTCGTCGACGAGGTCGGCGGGACGATCTCGCTGGGGCTGTCGCCGACGACGTTCCGCGTGGTGCTGCCGACGGGACTGTCATGATCGGGGTGCTGCTGGTCGACGACGAGGCCCTGACCCTCGAGCTGCATCGCACCTACGTCAGCCGCGTGCCGGGCTTCGAGGTCGTCGCCGAATGCGCCGGCGCGCGCGCCGCCGTCGCGGCGGTGCTCGAGGCGCCCGAGCGGTCGCGGATCGATCTCGTCCTGCTCGACATGACGATGCCCGACGGCACGGGGCTGGACGTCCTGCGCCACATCCGGGCGCGCGCCGCGGACGTCGATGTGATCGCGATCACCTCGGTGCGCGACGCCGACGTGGTTCGTCAGGCGATCGCGCTCGGTGCGGTGCAGTACCTCGTGAAGCCCTTCACGTTCGCCGCCTTCCACGATCGACTGGATCAGTACCGCGCGTATCGCGCGCGAGCCCGTGCCGCGACCGGAGCGGCGACGCAGTCGGAGATCGACGCGATGCTGGGCGCTCTGCGCCCGACGGGCCCCGTCGTGCTGCCGAAGGGCCTGTCTCCGGCGTCCCTCGATCGCGTGTCGGACGCGGTCCGCGACCGCGGCCCCCTCTCGTCGACGGAGGCCGCCGACGCGCTGGGGATGTCGCGCGTGGCGGCGCGCCGCTACCTCGAACACCTCGCCGACGCGGGACGGGTCGAGCGTTCGCCGCGGTACGGCACGCGCGGGCGTCCCGAGACGGAGTACCGCTGGCGCTGATCAGCGCCCGGATGCCGCGACGCCCGCGTCGTCCCACCCGATCCCGCTCGATCCGGCGGCGTACTCCTCGAGCGGCACGTCGCCGCGCCGCCAGGCGTCGCGGACGGGCTGGATGATCCGCCAGCACTCCTCGGCGACGTCGCCGCGCACCGAGAGCATCGCGTCCGCGTCGAGGATCGCGGCCAACACCTCGGTGTAGGCCTGGTGCGAGCCCAGGCCGAGATCGGCTTCGAGGCGGGCCCGGTGCAGCGCGAACGGCCCGTCGCCGCCGTTGACGGAGATGTCCATGGTGACCCGGTCGGGGCCGAGGGAGAAGCGGATGACGCTGCCGGCGGCGTCGCCGGTGAAGCCCGCGGGAAGGTGGCGGACCGGCCGGAGCACCACGTCGATCTCCGCACGCTTGGCATCCAGAGCCTTCCCCGACCGCAGCGTGAAGGGCACGCCCGCCCACCGCGCGTTGCGCACCTCCACGGTGACCTGTGCCAGCGTCTCGGTCTCGCGTGCGGGGTCGACGCCCGACTCGTCGACGTAGGAGGGCATCTGCTCGCCGCCGGCGGTGCCGGCCGTGTAGCGGGCTCGGTGGGAGAAGCGCACCGCGTTGTCCTCCCAGACGTGCGTGGCGCGCAGGACCGCGGCGGTCGCGTCGCGGACGTCGGTCGCGTTCAGCGCCGCGGGCGGCTCCATCGCGACCACCGCCATGACCTGCAGGAGATGGCTCTGGATCATGTCGACGAGGGCGCCCGCGCGATCGTAGAAGCCCGCGCGCCCCTCGAGGCCCAGGGTCTCGTCGAACCGGATCTCGACCCGCTCGACGTGCTCGGCCGTCCACACGGGCTCGAGCAGGCGGTTGGCGAAGCGGACGCCGAGCACGTTCAGCACCGTGGATCGGCCGAGGAAGTGGTCCACGCGGAAGATCTGCTCCTCCGGCAGCAGCGTCCGCAGCACCTCGTTCAGCGCGCGGGCGCTCGCCTCGTCCTCGCCGAACGGCTTCTCGAGCGCCAGCACGGTCCCCGCCGGCAGGTCGCCCGGCGACAGCGCGGCGCACGCGGCCGCCGCGGCCGCCGGCGGCACGGCGAAGTAGAGCACGAGCCGGCCGTCGGGGGCGTCGCGCACAACGCGGCGCAGCCCCGCGGCGGTGGTCGCGTCGACGGCGAGGTAGGGCGTGGAGGCCACCGCGGCGAACGCCTCCTCGGCATCCGCTTCGCGAAACGCGGTGCGCACGCGACGCCGCCACTGCGCATCGCTGAGCGCCGTGCGTCCCACCCCCAGCAGATGGATGCGGCGATCGGGCTGACTCTTCAGCAGGTCGGCGACCGCGGGCAGCAGCAGCCGCTCGGTCAGATCGCCGCTCGCTCCGATGATGGCCAGTGTCGACACGTCGCCCATGAGCACACCCTACGTGGCCCCTCCGCCCCGGGGAGACGGCAGAATCGTTGCGTGGCAGATGCACCTGCAGGATCGGACTCCTCGCCCGCGCCCATCGAGGACTACGCGCTGCTGAGCAGCAGCCGCACGGCGGCGCTCGTGTCGGGATCGGGCTCGATCGACTGGCTCTGCCTGCCGCGCTTCGACTCCGCGTCGGTGTTCGCCGCGCTTCTCGGCGACGAGCACCACGGGCAGTGGATGCTGCGCCCGACCGATCCGCAGGCGCAGCACACGCGGCGCTACGACGGCGAGACGTTCACGCTCGTCACGCGCTGGGAGAGCGCCGACGGTGTCGCCGAGGTGCACGACTGCCTCCCGGTCGATCCGCACCACCTCGACACCGCGAGCCGCACCGACCTCGTCCGGCGCGTGGTCGGCCTCTCCGGCAGCGTGGAGTTCGAGCAGCGCGTGCGGCTGCGGTTCGACTACGCGCGGGCCCTGCCCTGGGTGCGCCAGACCGGCACCGCCGAGGCGCCCGAGCTGACCGCCATCGCCGGCCCGGATGCGGTGCTCCTGCGCGGCGCCGCCCTCACCGCCACCGACCATCTGCACCGCGGTGCGTTCCGCGTCTCGTCGGGTGAGCGGCGCGACCTGACCCTCACCTGGCACGCTTCGCACCGTCCGGCGCCCGAGCCGCTCGACGTCGACGCGGCTCTCGCCCGCACCCGCGACTGGTGGAGCACGTGGGCGCAGCGCATCAACGTGCACGGCCCGCACCGCGAGGCCGTGGTGCGCTCGCTGCTGACCCTGCGCGCGCTGACGCACCGCGACACCGGCGGGATCATCGCCGCACCGACCACGTCCCTCCCCGAGCAGTTCGGCGGCGGCCGCAACTGGGACTACCGGTTCGTGTGGCTGCGCGACGCGTCCCTGACGATCGAGGTGCTGCTCGGACAGGGCTTCGCGCACGTCGTGGAGCACTGGCAGCGGTGGCTGCTGCGGGCCATCGCGGGAGATCCCGCCGACCTGCAGATCGTCTACGGCATCGCCGGCGAGCGCGACCTCGCCGAGCGCGAGCTGGCGAGCCTCCCCGGCTACCGGGGCGCCGCCCCCGTGCGCATCGGCAACGGCGCGGCCGGGCAGTACCAGGCCGACGTCACGGGCGAGGTGATGACCTGCCTGTTCGCGGCGCGGCAGGCGGGCATCGAGCAGTCGGACATCTCGTGGCCGCTCGAGCGTGCCCTGCTGCGCCGGGCCGAGAAGCGCATCGACGAGCCGGACAACGGCATCTGGGAGATCCGCGGCGACCCGCAGCTGTTCACGCACTCGCGGGCGATGGTGTGGGCGGCGTTCGACCGCGGCGTCCGGTCGGTGCGCGAGTTCGGCCTCGACGGGCCGGACGAGCGGTGGGAGCGTCTGCGCGATCGCGTGCGCGCCGACATCGATCGGCGCGGCGTGTCGGCGCGCGGGCACTTCGTGCAGCACGCCGGCACCGATGCGGTCGACGCGTCGCTCCTGCTGCTGCCGGTGGTCGGTTTCTGCGCCGCCGACGACCCGCGGATGCTGGCCACCGTCGCCGAGATCGAGCGCACGCTGATGGTCGACGGCCTCGTGCTGCGCTATCGGACCGAGTCCGGCGTGGACGGCCTCGAGGGCACCGAGAACCCGTTCCTCGCCTGCTCCTTCTGGCTCGTCGAGCAGTACGCCGCGAGCGGCCGGCTCGACGACGCCCGCGCGCTCATGGACCGTGCCTGCTCGCGCGCCAACGACGTCGGCCTGCTGTCGGAGGAGTACGACGTGGCCGGCAGACGGCAGGCCGGCAACACCCCGCAGGCGCTGTCGCACCTGGCGCTGGTGCGCGCGGCATCCGCCCTCGCCCGCGCCGAGGCGGCGCACGGCGACGCCCCCGACCGCGCCGGAGCGTGATCGGGGGCGTCGACGTGCGGGCTCACTCGCCGGCGAGACCGCCGAGCAGGTGGCCGAACGAGCGTCCCTCGCCGAGGTAGTTCGCCGGGTCGAACGGGTCGCCGCTGCCGGCGGGCTGACGGCGCGCGACGGCCTCGGCCAGTTCGCGGGCGCCGCGCTCGACGCGCGAGCTCAGCGGTGCGACCTGATCGGCGGCGGCTCCCCAGTCGCTGGATGCCGCGAACACGCCGGTCGAGACCGTCTCGGCGTGGAGGTAGGCGAACAGCGGACGGATGGCGTAGTCGATCGCGAGCGAATGCCGCGCCGTTCCCGCGTTGGCCCCGATCAGCACCGGCATGCCGGTGAGGGCGTCGGGATCGAGCACGTCGATGAACGACTTGAACAGGCCCGAGTAGCTCGTCGAGAAGATCGGCGTGACCACGATGAGCGCGTCGGCCGAGACCACCGTGTTGATGGCCGACTCCAGCGCGGGCGGCGCGAAGCCGGTCAGCAGGTTGTTCGTGATGTCGTGCGCGAGATCGCGCAGCTCGATCGTGTCGACGGTGGCCTGGATGGGGGCGCCGTCGGGTCCCGACTGCTCCCCCAGCGCCGTCACGGTCGCGGCCGCGAGACGGTCGGCGAGCATGCGGGTGGACGACGGGTTGGACAGGCCGGCGGAGACGACGGCGATGCGCCGGGCGCTCATCGGGTCGCCCCCACACCGAACGCGGCGCCGGCCGGCGCGGGCGCGTCCTGATAGGGCGACGGGCCGCTGAGGTTGTCGCCGCGGTTGGCGCGCGGGGTGGCCTGGCGCGCCGGGCCGTCGCCGTACGCGGCGCGCACGAGCGAGGCGTGCGTGGGCGCGTCGGGCACGTTCTCCGGCCGGTCCTTCGCGAACTCCTTGCGCAGGACGGGCACGACCTCGCCGCCGAGGAAGTCGAGCTGCTCGAGCACGGTCTTCAGCGGGAGTCCGGCGTGGTCCATGAGGAACAGCTGGCGCTGGTAGTCGCCGAAGATGTCGCGCATGCCCGCGTAGCGGTCGATGACCTGCTGGGGCGAGCCGACCGTCAGCGGCGTCATCTCGGTGAAGTCCTCCATCGAGGGGCCGTGACCGTAGACCGGGGCGTTGTCGAAGTACGGACGGAACTGGTTCACGGCATCCTGCGAGTTCTTCGCCATGAACGCCTGTCCGCCGAGGCCGACGATCGCCGTCTCGGGGGCGCCGTGACCGTAGTGCTCCCAGCGCTGGCGGTACAGGCCGATGAGGCGCTGGTAGTGCTCGGCGGGCCAGAAGATGTTGTTCGCGAAGAAGCCGTCGCCGTAGTAGGCGGCCTGCTCGGCGATCTCGGGCGTGCGGATCGAGCCGTGCCAGACGAACGGCGCGACGCCGTCGAGCGGCCGCGGGGTCGCGGTGAAGCCCTGGAGGGACGTGCGGAACTTCCCCTCCCAGTCGACCACGTCCTCACGCCACAGCGTGTGCAGCAGCGCGTAGTTCTCGATCGACAGCGGCAGACCCTGACGGATGTCCTTGCCGAACCACGGGTAGACCGGGCCGGTGTTGCCGCGGCCGAGCATGAGGTCCATGCGTCCGCCCGACAGGTGCTGCAGCATGGCGTAGTCCTCGGCGATCTTCACCGGGTCGTTCGTCGTGATGAGCGTCGTCGAGGTCGAGACGATGAGTCGCTCGGTCTGGGCGGCGATGTAGGCCAGCGTGGTGGTCGGGGACGACGACCAGAACGGCGGGTTGTGGTGCTCGCCGAGGGCGAAGACGTCCAGGCCCACCTCTTCGGCGTGCTTCGCGATCTCGACGGTCGCGCGGATGCGCTCGGCCTCGCTGGGCGTGTGGCCCGTGGTCGGGTCCTGCGTGATGTCGCTGACGGTGAAGATGCCGAACTGCATCTGCGGGCTCTTCTCGTTCACGGTGTCCTTCGCCTTCCGGATGCCTCGGCATCCAATACATGCAAATGAATGTATCTGATGCAACGCGGTGCTGTCCAGGTTATTCCCGCCCCGTCCTGCACCCCCGGTAGGGTGACCAGACGATGACCGACCCTGTCCCCTCGCCCGCCTCCCCGGCACCGCGCCCGGCGAAACGGCGGGTGCCGCTGTGGGACAACGCGCGCTTCGCCTGCATCGTGCTGGTCGTCCTGGGCCACGCCATCCAGCGACTCACGTACGACAGCGACGCCGCGCTGGCGCTCTACCTCGTCGTCTACGCGTTCCACATGCCCGCCTTCGCCCTGATCTCCGGCTACTTCTCGACCTCGGACGGGCCGTCGCGGCGGCAGATGGCCCGGGTGCTGACGGACATCGTCGCCCCCTACGTGGTGTTCGAAAGCCTGTGGACGCTGACGAAGTGGCTCGTCGAGGGCGAGGCGAACCCCAACCTCACCCAGCCGTCCTGGACGCTGTGGTTCCTGCTCGCGCTCGCCATCTTCCGGCTCGTGCTGCCCTACCTCGCGCTCCTGCGGTGGCCGCTCGCGTGGACCGTCGCCGTCTCCCTCGCCGTCGGCTACTGGCCCAACGTCGACTCGACCCTGTCGCTGTCGCGCACGCTGGGCCTGCTCCCGTTCTTCACCCTCGGGTGGTGGGTGTCGCACCATCGGATCGTGCAGCGGCTCGACCTGCTCCGCCGTCGCCGCAGGGGTCCGCGGATCGCGGCCGTCGCCCTGTTCGCCGCGGCGGGCGCCGTAGCGTGGCTGTTCGCCGACACCTGGCGCACGGTCGACCTGCGCCAGTGGCTGTTCTACGACCAGGACTACGCCGCGCTCGGCGGCCCCTGGTGGTCGGCCGCGGTGCGCCTGGCGCTGATGGCGATCGCGCTCGTCCTCAGCGTCGCGTTCTTCGCCCTCGTCCCCCGCGGCGCGTACGGGTGGACGGCGTTCGGGCGCTACACGATGTACGTGTACCTGCTCCACTCGTTCGTGCTGTACCCGTTCCGCGAGAGCGGTCTGCTGCGCAGCGCCGAGCCGACGTGGCTCTGGCTGCCGACGCTGGTCGTCCTGTCGGTCGTCATCGCGCTCGGCCTCGCGACGCGGCCCGTGCGCACGGTCTTCCGGCCGCTCGTCGAGCCCCGCCCCCGCTGGCTGTTCGCCGACCCGACGCTGGCCGGGCGCGAAGGCCATCGCTCCGACCCCACCGGCTCGCGCCGACCCCGTCAGGACCCGCGGCCGCGCCCGCACCGCGAGCCCGAGCGGTAACCGGGCGCAACACAGCGCGCGCAGGTGTCGGCATCCGCCTACCCTCGCCTTCATGAGCGACCTGAACCTGCCCGTGCTCGATTTCGCCCTCCTCGACGCCGGCCCCGAACAGGCCGCCCTCTTCCGCGAGCAGTTGCGGGCCGCGACCCACGACGTCGGGTTCTTCTACCTCACCGGCACGGGCGTCGACGGCGAGCTGGAAGAACGGCTGCACCGCGCCGCGCGGGACTTCTTCGCCCTCCCGGATGCCGACAAGCTCGCGATCGAGAACGTCACCAGTGCGCACTTCCGCGGCTACACGCGCATCGGCGGCGAGCGCACGCAGGGCAAGGTCGACTGGCGCGAGCAGATCGACATCGGACCCGAGCGCGATGTCGTCGACGACCCGGACGCCCCGGCGTTCGCACGGCTCATCGGGCCGAACCTGTGGCCCGCGGCGCAGCCCGAGCTGCGCGAGGTCGCGTCGGCCTGGCAGGAGCATCTGACGGGCGTCGCCCGGCGGCTGCTGCGCGCGTGGGCTCTGGCCCTCGGCGCGCCCGAGGACTACTTCGACGACCACTTCGGCGAACCCTCGACGCTGCTCAAGATCGTCCGCTACCCCGGCTCGAGCGCGCCCGAGCCGGCCCAGGGCGTCGGCGCCCACAAGGACTCGGGCGTCCTCACGCTGCTGTGGGTCGAGCCCGGCAAGGGCGGCCTTCAGGTCGAGCGCGACGGCGAATGGGTGGATGCGCCCCCGGTGCCGGGGGCGTTCGTGGTCAACATCGGCGAGATGCTCGAGTACGCGACCGGCGGCTACCTCATCGCGACGAACCACCGCGTCGTATCGCCGCGCGCGCCCGAGGACCGCATCTCGGTGCCGTTCTTCTTCAACCCGGCCCTCGACGCCCGGCTCCCGCTCATCGAGCTGCCCCCCGAGCTCGCCGCACAGGCGCGCGGCGTCACGCAGGACCCCACGAACCCCATCCACGCCCTCTACGGGGAGAACGCCCTGAAGTCCCGGCTGCGGGCGCACCCCGACGTGGCCGAGCGCTGGCACGCCGACCTGCTGGCCGCTCGCGCCTGACACGCCGGGGAATGACGAGAGCCTCCCCACACCGTGGGGAGGCTCTCCAAGAATGTTTTGCGCGATTGAACGCGGGGGCGCGAAGCCTTAGCGGCGCAGACCGAGACGCTCGATGAGCGAGCGGTAACGGTTGATGTCGATGTCCTGCAGGTAACCCAGCAGGCGACGACGCTGACCGACGAGCAGGAACAGCCCACGACGCGAGTGGTGGTCGTGCTTGTGCTCCTTGAGGTGCTCGGTGAGGTCCTTGATGCGCTGCGTCAGCATCGCGACCTGCACCTCGGGGGATCCGGTGTCACCGGGGTGCGTCGCGTACTCTTCGATGATCGCCTTCTTGACGTCTGCTTCCAGTGCCATAGGTGATCCCCTTCCTCTTCGTTGCGCGGCGCCCGACGCCTGATGCGTGGGCTCTCTTTCTCCGCGGCCGATCGAACGGCAACCTCAGGAGTCTACCAGCGCCGACGCCGTCGCGGAAACTCGTAGGCTCGGTCACGTGCAGTTCTCCGTCCACGTCAAGCCCGGCAGCCGCAAGGGCCCCCTCGTCGAGCAGGATGCCGAGGGCCTCACGGTCTTCGTGCGCGAGCGCGCCGTGGACGGCGCGGCCAACGACGGCGTCGTGCGGGCCCTCGCGGCCCACTTCGGTGTCCCGCCGCGCGACGTGACGATCCTCCGTGGACACGCCTCGCGCCACAAGCGCGTCGAGGTCGACCGGTGAGCGGCGGCCATCTGATCGATCTCACGCCGTTCCGGCGGAGCCCGGCCTTCGCCCGTCTGTGGATCGGGTCGACACTGTCGGGCCTCGGCGGACAGCTGACGATCATGGCCGTCATGCTGCACATGTACGCGCTGACCGGATCGACCTTCGCAGTGTCGATGATCGCGGTGGCGGGACTGGTGCCCATGGTGCTCGCCGGGATCTACGGCGGCATGCTGGCCGACGCCTTCGATCGGCGCACGGTCGCGCTCACCGCGGCGACGGTCACCTTCGTCTCGACCCTGCTGCTCGCGGTCCTCGCGTGGACGCAGCAGGAGGCGGTCTGGTCGCTCTACGTGCTCAGCATCGTCAACTCGGCCGCGAACTCGATCGTGATGGCGAGCCGATCCGCCATCATCCCCCGCCTGCTCCCCCGCGAGCTGCTGCCCTCCGCCGCGGCGCTGCAGGGGGTGACGGTCGGCATCATGGTGATGGCCGGGCCCGCGCTGGCCGGTGTGCTGGTGGCCACCACGGGCTACGCGTGGACGTACTCCCTCGACGTCGTCCTGATGCTGAGCCTGTTCCTGGGCCTGTGGACGCTGCCGACGATGCGACCGGAGGGCGAGACGGTACGACCCGGCTTGGAGTCGCTGAAGGACGGCATCGCCTTCCTGAAGCGCGCCCCGAACATCCGGCTGCAGTTCGTCATGGACATCGTCGCGATGACGTTCGGACAGCCCTTGGCGCTGTTCCCTGCACTGGGCATGGTGCTGCTCGGCGGCGGGCCGGTGACGGCCGGGGCCCTGACCGCCGCCATCGCGGCCGGCGCCTTCCTGTCGAGTCTGTTCTCCGGCCGGGTCGGCGGCTACCGCTGGCACGGGCGCGGCATCACACGGGCGATCGAGGTGTACGGCGGGGCCATCGGCGCCTTCGCCCTGGCGCTGCTGCTGGCGGCGGTGGGGCTGGGCGCACCGGCGACGGTGGACGCCGAGCACGCGAACGTGCCGATGATCGTCGCCGCCTGCGTCGCGCTCGCGGTGGCCGGCGCCGCCGACAACGTGAGCGCGATCTACCGTTCGACGATGCTCCAGGCCGCCGTTCCGGACGCCGTGCGCGGAAGGCTCCAGGGGATCTTCATCGTCGTCGTCGCGGGCGGTCCGCGCGTCGGCGCGCTCTACGCGGGCACGCTGGCGACGATCACGACCCTGTGGTTCCCGCCGCTGGTCGGCGGCATCCTGATCATCGCGATCGTCGCGACGCTCGCGCGGTTGAGCCCCCGTTTCCGCGCGTACGACGCCGAGAACCCCCTCGCCTGAGCGCAGCGCCCGAGCGGGCGCGAGGTGCGCCGTCGCATTCCTGCCAGCCGTCGGCGGGTTTCGGACGTCGCGCTCGCGGACCCGTCCCGACGTCGGATGCCGCGGCTAGAGTCGCCGCGTGACCGTCTCCACGCCCGCCGCCGCCGTGGCCGCACCGCGCCCCGGGGCAGGGCCCGCCTCGTCGGTGATCGCCGTGCAGTTCGTGCTGGTCGGCGTCATCTGGGGCTCGAGCTTCCTGTTCATGAAGGTCGCCCTGGAGGGGATCTCCCCCGCGCAGGTCGCGTGGGGGCGGCTCGTGCTGGGCGCGCTCACCCTCGGGATCTTCGTCCTCGCCCGTCGAGACCGCCTGCCGGCCGTCCGCGGCGCGGGCGCGCGCGTCTGGGGCCACATGACGGTGCTCGCGGTGAGCTTCTGCGTCGTGCCGTTCCTGCTCTTCTCCTGGGCGGAGCAGCACGTCTCCTCGGGTCTGGGCAGCATCTACAACGCGACCACGCCGATCATGACGGCCGTGATGGCGGCCGCCGTGTTCCGGGTCGAACGACTGAAGCCCGTCCAGATCACCGGGATCGTCGTGGGCATCGCGGGCGTCGTGGTGATCATCGCGCCGTGGACGGGGCTCGATCTCACGCACAGCCTCGTGGCACAGCTCGCCCTGCTCGGCGCGACGGCGTGCTACGGGTTCAGCCTCGCCTACATGCGGCGCTTCCTCCGCGACTCGGGCATGACACCCCTCGCCTTCTCGTTCGTCAACATCGGCATCGCGGCCGTCCTCATGACGCTCATCGCCCCGGCGATCGCGCTCTCGCCCGTCACCCTCGATCCCTGGATCGTGGGGAGCATGGTCCTGCTGGGATGTCTCGGCACGGGGGTCGCCTACATCTGGAACCAGAACACGCTGCGCGCCTGGGGGCCGACGGCGGCCTCCACCGTGACCTACATCACCCCCGTGGTCGGCGTCGCACTCGGCGTGCTCGTGCTCGGCGAAGAGGTCAGCTGGCACGAGCCGGTCGGTGCGGCGGTCGTCTTCCTCGGCATCCTCCTGGCGCAGAACCGGCTGCGGATGCCACGACGGCGGCCGCCCCGGGATGCCGGGGACGACCGCCGTCGATCGGATCGGATCAGGCCTGCAGCGCGCCCTGCAGATCGAGCGTGATGGTCACGTCCTTGCCGACGAGGACGCCACCGGTCTCGAGGGCGGCGTTCCAGGTCAGGCCGAAGTCCTCGCGGTTGATGACACCGGTCGCCGTCGCACCGGCCTTGTAGTTGCCGTACGGGTCGGTTCCGAACCCGCCGAACTCGAGGGTGAAGGTGACCGGCTTCGTGACGCCGTGCATCGTCAGGTCGCCGTCGACGAGGAAGTCGCCGCCGTCGAGACGGACACCGGTCGAGACGAACTCGATGGTCGGGAACTGGGCGACGTCGAAGAAGTCGGCGCTGCGCAGGTGGTTGTCGCGGTTCTCGTCGTTGGTGTTGATCGAGGCGACGTCGACGGTCGCGGTGACCTTGGCGTCCAGGGGGTTCTCGGGCGCCTCGATGGTGGCGCTCTTCAGGCCGAACACGCCGCGGACCTTCGAGATCATCATGTGGCGCAGGCTGAAGGTGACCTCGCTGTGGGCGGGGTCGAGGACCCAGGTGCCGGCCTTGTAGCCGGGGATCTCGGGGGCGGTGGTGGTCGTGTCGGTCATGTCAGTCGTCCTTCGTCGGGGGAACCGGTCTGCGCATAGTCAACACGTCGACCGGGTATGTATTCCCAAGAATGAAAAAACTCTCGGCGAACACCTCGGGGGCGGATGCCGCGGCATCCGCCCCCGAGGAACGTCCAGTGGTCAGCCGACCTTCAGCAGGTCGATGATGAAGATGAGCGTCTTGCCGCCCAGGAAGTGACCGCCGGCCGGTCCGTACGCCAGGTGCGGGGGGATCACGAGCTCGCGGCGACCGCCCACCTTCATGCCCGGGATGCCGTCCTGCCATCCCTGGATCAGGCCGCGCAGCGGGAACTGGATCGACTCGCCGCGGCCCCAGGAGGAATCGAACTCCTCACCGGACTCGTACTCGACGCCGGCGTAGTGGACGGTGACGTTGTCGCCGGGCTTCGCCTCGTCGCCGTCACCGACGATGAGGTCGCGGATGACGAGGTCCGCGGGAGCAGGCCCCGTCGGGGCGTCGAACTCGGGCTTGGTGCGCTCTTCGGTCATGCCTCCATCCAAGCATGCGCGGATGCCGCGGGCACCCTCTTGACACCCCCGAGAGCACCGACGGACAATGACTGCAGGCCAACTCAGCGCCCGGGAGACACGCAGGCATCGCCGCGGCACCGGGCGCTGAGTCTTTCCCACTGCAACCTGCGGAGACCCGCGTCGCGACCGTAATCACCAAAACCTGCGCCGTCGCGCCGTCCCCACTACCCTGGAGGGATGCGTTTCGCCCACGTCGTGCTGCCCGAGACGGACGATCCGCAGCTGGTCGCCGTCGTCGCCCCCGGACGTGTCGCCCCGGTGGGCGCCCTGTTCGCGGGCGCGCCGCGCACGCTGCAATCCCTCATCGAGGGCGGCGACGACCTGCTCGCACGGGTGCGGGAGGCGGCCGAGGATGCCGAGGGCATCCCCCTCGCGGGGCTCGTGTTCGGGCCGGCCGTCGCCGCGCCGCCCATCGTCCTCGCGGTCGGCCTCAACTACGCGGCGCACTCCAGCGAGCTCGGCCTGAAGGCCGACACCGCACCGACCGTGTTCACGCTGTGGCCGAATTCCCTGGCCGGCAACGAGGGCACGACGAGCTGGCCGCGCACGCTCAGCGAGTCGGTCGACTACGAGTCGGAGCTCGGTGTCGTGATCGGCGCGCCCGCGAAGGACGTCCCGGCGGAAGACGCGCTCGATCACGTGTGGGGATACACCGTCGTCAACGACATCACGGCGCGCGACATCCAGTTCTCCGAGGCGCAGTGGTCGCGGTGCAAGTCGTTCGACGGGTTCACCCCGAACGGCCCGTTCGTCGTCACGGCCGATGAGATCCCCGACCCGCAGGATCTGCACATCTGGGCCGTCGTCGACGGCCAGACGGTGCAGGACGCCTCGACGGGGCAGATGATCCGCTCGGTCGCCACGCTGATCGCACACCTCTCCCAGTCGGCGACGCTGCTGCCGGGAACCCTCATCTCCACGGGGAGCCCCGGCGGTGCGGGCTACTCGCGCGACCCGCAGATCTTCCTCCGGGACCGCTCCACCGTGACCGTCGGCATCGACGGGATCGGCGAGCTCACGACGCACTGCCGCATCCTGGACTGAGGCCGCCACCGCTCGACGACGAACGGCCCGCCCCGCGCCGAAGGGCAGGAGCGGGCCGTCGCACGTTCGCGGGATCAGCCGCCGTTGCAGGTGACGGTCTGCCCGTTCACCTCGTACACCCCGCTGGGGTTGTTGGCGCAGAACTGGATGAGATCGCCCGCCGCGTTGGCGAACACGGCCACGAGGATGATGCCGACGATGACGCCGACCACGGCCAGCACGGCACCGACGATGATCGCCGCGACCGCCCAGCCGTTCTTGACCCCCGCCTTACGGCTCTGCACGAGAGCCACGATGCCCAGGATGAGGCCGATGATGTTGAAGAAGATCGCCACCACGAACGCGACGATGCCGAGGGTGCGGCCGGGGACCGGCGCCCCGGGGGCGGGCGGTCCGGCGTACGCGGTAGCCGCCTGGTAGGCGGGCGGTGCGACGGGCGGCGCCGACGGGGGCGTCGGCGGGTTGACGGGGGGCTGAGTGGGGTCGGTCATGTCTCTCCTCGGTGATTCGGTACAGGGTGCCGGATTGAGACGTACGCTATCGGGCGTTGACGGCCGCCCGCAAAGGGTTGCGCTCAGCTCTCGACGAGGTTCTCCGCCGGCTGGACGATCGGGATCGCCTGGGTGATCGCCTCCAACCCCGACAGCCGCGCGGGCGACAGCTGCTTGTCGACGTCGTCGCGGCTCATGAGACCGGCTTCGACGACGAGGTCGCCGACGTTGCGGTGCGTGAGCAGCGCCGTCTTGGCGAGGGCCGCCGAGGCGGCATAGCCGATGAACGGCGTGAGGGCCGTCACGACGCCGACCGAGGAGCCGACCATGGCGCCGAGGCGCTCGCGGTTCGCGGTGATGCCGTCGACGCAGTTGATCCGGAAGCTGCGCATGGCCCGGCGCATCCAGGTGATCGACTGGAAGATCGAGTGCGCGATGATCGGCTCGAACGCGTTCAGCTGGAGCTGGCCGCCCTCCACCGCCATCGTCACGGTGAGATCGGCGCCCGCCACAGAGAACGCGACCTGGTTGACGACCTCCGGGATGACGGGGTTGACCTTGCCGGGCATGATGCTGGAGCCCGCCTGACGCGCGGGCAGGTTGATCTCTCCGAGACCCGCTTGAGGACCGCTGGAGAGCAGCCGCAGGTCGTTGGCGATCTTCGACAGCTTGATGGCGTTGCGCTTGAGGGTGGAGGAGAAGGACATGAACGAGCCGGTGTCGCTCGTCGCCTCGACGAGGTCGTCGGCGGTCGCGAGGTCGAGGCCGGTGATCTCCCGCAGGTGGCGCAGCACCGCCGGCGCATAGCCGGGATGCGTCGTGATGCCCGTGCCGATGGCGGTGGCGCCCATGTTGATCTCGAACAGGAGATAGGCGTTCTCGGTGAGGCGCTGATGGTCGTAGCCGAGGGTCGTCGCGAACCCGTGGAACTCCTGCCCGAGCGTCATCGGGACGGCGTCCTGCAACTGCGTACGACCGATCTTCAGGATGTCGTGGAACTCCACGGCCTTCGCCAGGAACGAGCGGCGCAGGAGGTCGAGCTCCTCCAGCAGCGTCTTGAGGTCGAGGCTGAGGCCCACCTTGACGGCCGTCGGGTACACGTCGTTGGTCGACTGCGAGCGGTTCGTGTGATCGATCGGCGAGAGGAACGCGTAGTCGCCCTTCGGGCGTCCGGCCAGCTCCAGCGCGATGTTGGTGATGACCTCGTTCGCGTTCATGTTGGTGGAGGTGCCGGCACCGCCCTGGACGACGCCCACGACGAACTGGTCGTGGAACTCGCCGTCGATGACCCGCTGGGACGCGCGATCGATGAGGTCGGCCCGCTCGGCATCCAGCACGCCGATCTCCAGGTTCGCGCGGGCGGAGGCCTGCTTGACCATCGCGAGGGCGGTGACGAGGTCCTTGTAGACGGAGATGGGGCGCATGGAGATGGGGAAGTTCTCCAGAGCGCGGGCGGTGTGGATGCCCCAGTAGGCATCCGCGGGGATCTCCATCGATCCCAGGGAGTCGGTCTCGGTGCGCGTCGTTGCGTCCAGTGCCATGAGTGCAGGTCCTTTTGGGTCGTCGCCTCGGGTGGTCGTGGTCGAGCCTACCCGCGGCGACGCGGCGCATCCGGTGTACACGACGTACACCGGAAACGCCGGCGCCCTCCGCCACGGTCATCGACCGGTGCGGAGGGCGCCGTCCGATCAGCGGTTGACCGTGGACATGTCCGCGTAGCGCTCGCCCACCGGGGCGGCCACCGTGTCCAGCGCCGCGAGCTGCGCCGCCGAGAGCGACAGCTCGGCCGCGCCGATGTTCTCCTCGACCCGCGTCAGCTTGCGCGTACCCGGGATCGGAGCGATGTGCTCACCCTGGGCCAGCAGCCAGGCCAGAGCCACCTGCGCCGGCGTGGCCCCGGCGTCGCGTGCGACGTCCTCCACGACCTCGACGATGGCGAGGTTGGCCTCCAGGGCCCCGTCGGCGAAGCGCGGATTGCTCTTGCGGAAATCGTCGTCGTCGAGCACGTCCAGCGACCGGATGGTCCCGGTCAGGAAGCCGCGGCCCAGCGGGGAGTACGGCACGAACCCGATTCCGAGCTCCCGCAGCGCGGGCAGCAGCTCGCCCTCGGGGTCGCGCGTCCACAGCGAGTACTCGGTCTGCACGGCGGTCACCGGGTGCACGGCGTGCGCCCGGCGGATCGTCGCGACGGAGGCCTCCGACAGACCGTAGCCGCGGATCTTCCCCTCGGCGACGAGCTCCGCGAGCGCGCCGACGGTGTCCTCGATGGGCGTCGAGGGATCCATCCGGTGCTGGTAGTAGATGTCGATCCGGTCGGTGCGCAGGCGGCGCAGGGAGCCCTCGACGGACAGCCGGATGTTCCCGGGCGTGCCGTCGAGTCCTCGCTCGTCACCGGCGGTGTGGCGGATGGTGCCGAACTTGGTGGCGATGACGGCCTCGTCGCGGCGACCGGCCTCGGCCAGCGTGCGCCCGAGCAGCTCCTCGTTCGTGTAGGGGCCGTACATCTCGGCCGTGTCGAGGAAGGTGACGCCGCGGTCCAGGGCGCCGAGGATGGTGCGCGCGCCGTCGACGTCGTCCTGACCGGCTCCCGTGTAGAAGGCGCTGATCCCCATCAGGCCGAGGCCGATGCGGCTGACCTGGATCGGGGTCGAGGCTCCCAGAGTGGTGGTCTTCATGAGTGTGCGATCTCCTTGTCGTAGATGTCGATCTTGTGGTCGATGGCGCGCAGGCTGGCGGTGATCTCCTCCAGCTGTGCGCGGACGCGTTCGCGGTGCTCGACGAGGAGCTCGCGCCGCTGCGGCACCGTCGACTCCCCCACGCGCACGAGCTCGGTGTACCGCCGGATGCCGGCGATGGGCATTCCGGTCATGCGCAGTCGCGTGAGGAAACGGACCCACGCGATGTCGGCCTCCGTGTAGCGCCGGTGCGACGACGAGGCGCGGTCGATGGGCGCCAGCATCAGTCCCTCGCGCTCGTAGTAGCGCAAGGTGTGGGCGGACACACCGGTCGCCTCGGCGACCGTGGCGATCGAGACGCCGTCGTGAAGGAGGGTCATGCCCCCACGCTAGAACTTAGAGTGCACTCTCAGTCAAGCGGGTCGGCGACGACGCGATCAGCGTTTGCGTGAGAACGCCTCCAGGCGCTCCTCGGCGCTCAGCGCCGCCATGCGTCGCGTCCATTCCGGCGTGAAGACCTCGGCCGTCTCGCCCTCCCCCACGGGCACCACCGCATGGGTGATCGTGTCGTCGTAGACGTGGACGAGATGGAAGGACTGACCGCCGTCCATGCCGTTGACCTCCTGCGGCGGGCGCTGGAGGTTCATCGTGTAGCAGGTCGCCGACGCGACGCTCACCGGGATGCCCGCGAACGTCCCGGACGTCGCGTAGTGGAGGTGCCCGGCGAGGATCGCCCGCACGTCGCTGCCGGCGAGCACGGCGGCGAGCTCGTGCTGGTGCCGCAGCTCGAGGATGTCGAAGAAGGGGATGTGACTCGGAAGCGGCGGGTGGTGCAGCGCCAGGACCGTTCCGAGCGGTGCCGGCTCGGCGAGGATGCCGCGGAGCCAGTCGAGCTGCGCGGCATCCAGATCGCCGTGGTGCCAGCCCGGCACCGACGAGTCGAGGGCGATCAGCCGCAGCCCGCCCAGATCCCACACGCCGGTGATCGGCTCGGCCGACGCGGTCCCGTCGAGCAGCCCCGCCCGCAGCGCGGGGCGCTCGTCGTGGTTTCCCGCGACCCACACGATCGGCGCGCCCAGGCGTGCGGCGACGGGCTCGACGGCGGCACGAAGCGCCGCGTAGGCCTCCGGCTCACCGAGGTCGGTCAGATCGCCCGTGAAGACGATCGCGTCGGGTCGCACGCCGGTGCGCTCCACCGCCGCCAGCGAGGCGGTGAGGTTCGCCGCCGTGTCGTAGCGCCCGCCCAGCGGCCGGTTTCCTGCCAGCAGATGCGTGTCGCTCAGGTGCACGATCACGCGCCGTGCGGGCGGATGGATGCCGAAGCGGATCGACTCTGTGGCCATGCCCTCAGCCTAGGCGGGGGTCGCGACGCCGCGTCGGGTGCCCGCTCAGCGCACCACGATCAGTGCGAGGCCCGCGAGCACGGCGACGCCGCACAACGCGAAGCACAGGTAGGCGCCGACGAGGGCGACGCGCTTCTGCCCGTCGGTGAGGGGACTCTTCTTCGCGGCCTTCGCGGCGGCCTTCGCGGCCCGCTTGGCCTCCTTCTCACTGATGACGGTGATGGCGTCCGTGAACTCCGCCGGCGCCACGACGGGTGCGCGGCCGCCGCGCACGAGCAGCCGCAGGCCGACCGCGTAGAAGCCGACCACGAGCAGCGCACCGGCGAGCGCCGCGGCGAAGACCTGGACGAAGGCGAACCAGTCGATCGTGATGCCCATCAGCGCGGGTCCTTCCCCTGACGGTGCGCGCGGTCGGCCTTGTCCTTCGCCCGCTGCGCCTTCTCGCGTGCACGCTCTTCGCGCAGGATCGCGCGCTGGCGGCGGGTGGGCGGCGGGTTGCGCTTGACCTTGACGGCCAGGCCGGAGTCGGCGACCTCGCTCATGGCGTTCGAGGAGTCCACCTGGTTGCGGCGGGAGCGCAGGAAGAGGCCGACGATGATCGCGACCGCGATCACGGCGTCGATGAAGATGCCCACGTTCCCGAACCACACCACCAGCAGCGCGGCCAGGGCGCCCACCGCGGCGGAGGCCGGGAGGGTGAGCACCCAGCCGACGGCGATGCGGCCCACGGTGCGCCAGCGGACGGTGGAGCCGCGACGGCCGAGCCCCGAGCCGATGACCGATCCCGACGCCACCTGCGTCGTGGACAGGGCGAAGCCGAGCGCGCTGGAGGCCAGGATCGTCGCCGCCGTGGAGGTCTCGGCGGAGAAGCCCTGCGCGGGCTTGACGTCGGTGAGGCCCTTGCCGAGGGTGCGGATGATGCGCCAGCCGCCCATGTAGGTGCCGAGCGCGATCGTGAACGCGCAGGCGAGGATGACCCACAGCTGCGGATCGGCGTGGGCGGAGTTCTGCCAGCCCGCCATGATCAGCGCCAGGGTGATGACGCCCATCGTCTTCTGGGCGTCGTTCGTGCCGTGCGCCAGGGCGACGAGCGACGAGGTGAAGATCTGCCCCCAGCGGAAGCCGTCGCGTCCGTCGGGCTTGTTGTCGTAGCGCCGGGTCACCGCGTAGGCGAGGCGCGTGACGAGGAACGCGATCGCACCCGCCGTGAACGGCGCGATCAGCGCCGGCAGCACGACCTTGCTCAAGACCATGCCGAAGTCGATGGCCGCGACGCTCGCGCCGACCAGGGTCGCGCCGATGAGGCCGCCGAACAGCGCGTGCGAGGAGCTGGAGGGCAGCCCGAGCAGCCACGTGAGCATGTTCCAGGTGATGGCGCCGATGAGGCCGGCGAAGATGATCGGCAGGAAGGCCAGCGGCTCGATCTGGTCCTCGCGGATGATCCCGTGGGAGATCGTCTTGGAGACCTCCGTGGACAGGAAGGCACCGACGAGGTTCAGGCTCGCGGCGAGGAGGACGGCGACCTTGGGCTTGAGCGCTCCGGTCGCGATCGGAGTGGCCATCGCGTTCGCGGTGTCGTGGAAGCCGTTCGTGAAGTCGAAGAACAGCGCCAGCGCGATCACCAGCACGACGATGAGTGCAGCGGTTTCCACAGTTCGCTTTCGTCGGGATTCGTGGGAAGGGAGCCGATGGGATCGGCGGTGCGAACGAAGAGTTCACCGTGGGTTCATACTCCGGCAACCGGACCACAGAAATACTCCCACATCCGCGGGCCGGCGCCGAACGCCGCTTCGCCCCCGACACGCCGGTCGTCGATTAGCGTGGAGCGGTGACCCGAGACCTCGCCTCCACGCCGCCGTCCGCCCCGATCGCCCCGGCACGCCCCACGATCCGCCGGCATCACGGCGACGAGGTCCGCGACGACTTCGAATGGCTCCGCGCCAAGGAGGATGCCGAGGTCATCGCGCACCTCGAGGCCGAGAACGCCTACACCGAGGCGCGCACCGCGCACCTCGCGGGACTGCGCCAGCGGATCTTCGACGAGATCAAGGCCCGGACGCTCGAGACCGACCTCTCCGTGCCGACCCGTCAGGGCGCGTGGTGGTACTACGGACGCACCGTCGAGGGCAAGCAGTACGGCATCCACTGCCGCGCGCCGCTGTCCGGTCCCGACGACTGGACGCCGCCGGTGCTCACCCCCGGCGTCGACGTCCCCGGCGAGACGGTGCTCCTGGACGGCAACGTCGAAGCCGACGGCCACGAGTTCTTCTCCCTCGGCAGCTTCGACGTGAGCACCGACGGCACGCGTCTGCTGTACGGCGTGGATGTCGCCGGCGACGAGCGGTACACGCTGCGCATCCGCGACCTCGCCACCGGCGAGACGCTCGGCGACGTCGTCGAGAACACGTCCGCGGGCGCCTCCTTCTCCCCCGACGGCCGGTACGTGGTGTACACGACGGTCGACGACGCCTGGCGCCCCGACACCGTCTGGCTGCACGAGGTCGGCACCGACGCGGCCGCCGACGTCCGCCTGTTCCACGAGCCGGACGAGCGCTACTGGGTGGGGGCGGGATTCACCCGCAGCGAGAAGTACCTCGTGATCGAGGTGGGATCGTCCATCACGACGGAGGAGTACCTCCTGGAGGCCGCCGAGCTCGGCGCCGGGGCCGAGCCGCGCTCGATCTGGCCGCGCCGCGAGGGCGTCGAGTACTCGAGCACCCACGCCGTCGTCGACGGCGAGGACGTGCTCTACATCGTGCACAACGAGGATGCACTCGACTTCGAGCTCGTGCGGGTCGCGGCATCCGACCCTCTCGGCGCGCGGGAGGTCGTGCTCCCCCACACGCCGGGACGCCGTCTGCTGGACGTCTCGGCGTTCCGGGACTGGGCGGTGGTGTCGTACCGCCGCGACGGCCTGTCGCGCATGGGGATCCTCGACTACCGCACCGGCGCCGTGGACGAGCTCGACTTCCCGGAGGAGCTGTACACCGCCGGCGCCGCGGGCAACCCGGAGTGGGCTCCCCCGATGGTGCGGCTCGGGTTCGGCTCGTTCGTGACCCCCGGGACCGTCTACGACTACGTGGTGGCCTCCGGCGAGCTGCTGCTGCGCAAGCGACAGCCGGTGCTCGGCGGGTACGAGCCGCAGGAGTACGCACAGCGGCGGGAGTGGGTCACGGCATCCGACGGCACCCGGGTACCCGTCTCGCTCGTCTGGAAGCGCTCGTTCGGCGACCCCGGCGACGGGCCGCGACCCGTGCATCTGTACGGCTACGGCTCGTACGAGCACTCGATCGAGCCGGGCTTCTCCGTCGCGCGCCTGTCGATGCTCGACCGCGGCGTCGTGTTCGCGGTGGCGCACGTGCGCGGGGGCGGCGAGCTCGGCCGCCAGTGGTACGAGGACGGCAAGCTGCAGCACAAGCGCAACACGTTCACGGACTTCGTCGACGTCGCCCGGCACCTCGTCGACACCGGCGTCACGAGCCCCGACCGGCTCGTCGCCGAGGGCGGATCGGCCGGCGGGCTGCTGATGGGCGCCGTCGCGAACCTCGCCCCCGAGCTGTTCGCCGGCATCCTCGCCGACGTGCCGTTCGTCGACGCGCTGACCACGATCCTCGACCCGTCGCTGCCGCTGACCGTCATCGAGTGGGACGAGTGGGGCGACCCGCTGCACGACGCCGAGGTGTACGCGTACATGAAGTCGTACACGCCGTACGAGAACGTCCGCGCGGGCGTCACGTACCCCCGCATCCTGGCGACCACCTCGCTCAACGACACCCGCGTGTACTACGTCGAGCCCGCGAAGTGGGTCGCGCGTCTGCGCGAGGTGGGCGCGGACGCGCTGCTCAAGTGCGAGATGGTCGCCGGCCACGGCGGGGTCTCCGGACGCTACAACTCGTGGCACCAGCGGTCGTTCGAGCTCGCCTGGCTGCTGGACGTGCTCGGACTCGCCGCCGACTGATTCCGCGCTCCCACGCACCGCGCCCCGCCCATGCCTCAGCATGTCCCACTTATGCCGAGGTGTGTCCCACATTCTGCGCTTGGCACCGCTCCCAGGCAGCAGGAAGTGGGACACAGCGCCGGCGATCAGAGCTAGCAGTGACCGGCGTCAGCGCCCGGGGGTCCACCCTGCGCGCTGCAGGGCGTCTCGTACCATCGACACCGCGAGCCGGCCATCGCCGACGAGGTGATGCGCCAGCACGCGCTCGTGCTGCCACCCCAGGCCGCGAATGGCCGCCCACCGATCGGCGTCGCGCGCGAACTGACGCGCATCGTAAGCGTGGACGCGCCCGTCGTACTCGACGGCGAGACGATAGCGAGGAAAGGCCAGATCGAGTTCCGCGACGAACGTCCCCCGATCGTCGAACAGATTCCAGGCCACCTCGGCCTCCGGCAGTCCCGCACGGCTCAGCAGCAGCCGCAACCGGGTTTCGCGAGGAGAGCGCACACCACCGCGAGCGAGTGCCAGCGCTCTGCGGAGGATTCCGCCGCGCACGTCGCCCATCACCTCGATCTCACGCCGAAGCTCGGCCGCATCCGTCAGCGGGCTCCGGCCCGAGATGAGGTGATCTGCGGCCGCAACGAGGTCATCGAGCCGCCAGAGCGTGCCCGTTTGACGCCAGGCACGCGCCGGGTGCTCGACCGGCATCCCGCGCACCGTCGTGTGGGCCGACTCCCGCAGCTGCAGGCGATGGCCGACCACGGCGTGAGTGCGGGGTTCGCGCGCGGGACGGTGGGTGGAAACGTGGATGCTCGGGGCATAGGGCCACTCCGGCAGGGGCACCCCGAGAAGACACAGGGCCGTCTCGTGGCTGAAGAACTGCCCGTTCCGCAACCGCGGCAGCAGCGCCCGACAGGACGCCTCCAGCGAACCGGGAGTAGGCTCCGCCCGCGCGCGGACGCCGTGGAAGGGACGCGAGAGATCGCGTCCCCGCAGCCGCCCGGGACTCACGCCGGCATCTCGCGCCTGCGCGACGGTGAACGCCTCCGGCAGACTCCGCGGCAGGTCGCTCGAGGTCGTCATCGCGCAAGCGTCACGCATCCGCGGCGACGCTCTGGCGGCTGAGCGCCCGACGGTGGAAACTTCGACGCCCGACGCGGCCGGGGAGGAACCTCCGTCGGGCGTGGACAGTGAGAGTGACGCTCACACGACGTGTCCCACTTCCAGCTGTGCAGGGGTGCCCCGCAGAGCAGGAAGTGGGACATGCCACGACGGAAGTGGGACAACGCCGGCGAGAAGTGGGACACGGCATCTGCGGCGCCCCGGTGGGCGGGCGGGCCGGGGGCCGCGGGCCGGCGTCCCGGCGGGCCGGGGGTCAGCCGAAGAGCGCCGCGGCCTCTTCGTAGCGGTAGATCGGGACCGTGTTCAGCTCGCCGAGCGCCTCCGCGAACGGCACGCGCACGATGTCGGTGCCCTTCAGCGACACCATCTGGCCCCAGGCCTGCTCGTAGACCGAGTCGGCCGCGTGCAACCCCAGGCGCGTCGCGAGCACCCGGTCGAAGCCCGACGGCGAGCCGCCGCGCTGGATGTGGCCGAGCACGGTGGCGCGGGTCTCGATACCCGTCAGGCGCTCGATCTCGGGCGCGAGCACCTCGCTGATGCCGCCGAGACGCGGGCGGTTGAAGGCGTCGAGGCCCTTGTCGCTGAACGCCTCGTCCATGCCCTTGAGGGTGAAGCCCTCCGACACGACGACGAGGGGGGCGCGTCCGCGGTCGTGCGCCTTCTGCACCTGCGCCGCGATCTCGTCGATCGACATCGGCACCTCCGGGATGCAGATGACGTGGGCGCCCGCGGCGATGCCGGAGTGCAGGGCGATCCAGCCGACGTGGCGGCCCATGACCTCGGCCACCATGCAGCGCTGGTGCGAGTCGCCGGTGGTGCGCAGGCGGTCCATCGCGTCGGTGGCGATGTTGACCGCGGTGTCGAAGCCGAAGGAGTAGTCGGTGGCGCGCAGGTCGTTGTCGATCGTCTTCGGAACGCCCATCACGTTGATGCCGTCGTTCCAGAGCCGGTTCGCGGCCGCCAGGGTGCCCTCGCCGCCGATGGCGATGATGCCGTCGATGTGGTGGCCGTACATCGTCTTCGCGATGTTCTCGGCGCCGCCGCGCGGACCCTCGTAGGGGTTGGTGCGGCTCGTGCCGAGGATCGTGCCGCCGACCTTGGACAGCCCCTTCACCTCGTGGCGCGTGAGCGGGAAGAAATCGCCGTCGACGACGCCGCGCCATCCGTCACGGATGCCGACGAACTCGATGTTGTAGTTCGTGGTGCCCTTGAGCACGACGCCGCGGATGACCGCGTTGAGTCCGGGGCAGTCTCCGCCGCTGGTGAGGATGCCGATCTTCATGTGGAGATCCTTCGATGGTTCGGGATGTGGTTCGGCGACGCTGCCATCCTCGACACTATCGCCGTATCGACGGCGGATGCCACCGCATCCGCCGTCGATAATCCCGGCCCGCCTCAGGCCGCGCCGAGCGCCTGCCGCAGCAGGTGCATGAGCGCGGACAGCTGCACCGAGTCGCTCGAGGTGGGGTCGAGCTGGGCGCCGTCCAGCGCGCGCTGGGCAAGACCCTGCTTGGAGTCGATGAGCTCCGCGATCTTCGTGTCGATCGTGTGGGCGGCGATGATCCGCCACGCCGTGACCGGCTCGTCCTGACCGATGCGGTGCACGCGGTCGATGGCCTGCGTCTGCTCGGCCGCCGTCCACGACAGTTCGGCGAGCACCACGTTGGAGGCCGCCTGCATGTTCAGGCCGACGCCGGCGGCCGTCAGCGAACAGACGGCGATGGCCACGTCGGGATCCGTGTTGAACGCGTCGATCGCCTGCTGGCGGGCGGGCGTGGACTGGTCACCGCGGATGGAGATGGTGCGCAGGCCGGATGCCGCGAAGTGCGCCTCTGCGGCATCCATCACGTCGATGTGCTTCGCGAAGAACACGACCTTGCCGACGGAGCGCTGCAGCTGCACGGCGTAGTCGGCCGCGAGGTGAGCCTTGGCCTGGCCGATCTTGCGCACCATGGTGAACACGTTGTCGGCGCCGGCGGACGACGACTTGGCGTCCTCGAGCTCGCCGTGCGCGACGAGGCGCACGATGTCCTCGTCGATCTCGCCGATGCGCACCTTGTCGCCGCGCGCCTCGATGATGCGGCGGTACTTGGCGGCCAGGCGCGCACCCAGCTCGCGCTCGGCCTCGCGGATGGACCGGCCGAACTCGTCGTCCAGCTCCACGGGCAGGTCGGCGACCAGCTTGTCGGGGAGGTCGGAGGCGACATCCTTCTTCTTGCGACGGACGATGCCCATCGAGATGACCGCTTCGCGGGCCTCGGGGTAGAACGCCTTGTCCGCCGGGGTGAACCCGGTCGCATCGAGCTTCTCCATGAGCTCCGGGCCCGGCTTCTCACCGTTGGTCCAGCCGAGGAAGCGCCAGATCGCGTCGAAGTCCTCGACGTCGTTGATCAGCGGCGTGCCCGTGAGCGCCAGCATGAGCGGGTTCCGCACCTGCTCGCGGATGCGTCCGCCGAGCGCCAGCACGTTCTGCGAACGCTGCGAGGTGAGGTTCTTGATGAAGTGAGCCTCGTCGACGACCATGCCCTTCAGCCCGAGCGAGCCGAGCCAGGAGAGGTGGCGGTCGAGCACCTCGTAGTTGACGATGAAGACGTCGGCGAAGGCGTCGACCGTGTCGCCGTCGCCGTGGATGACGGTGGCCCGACGCTGCGGCGTCCACCGCTCGACCTCGCGCGCCCAGTTCATCTTCACGACGTTGGGCACGACCGCCAGCAGCGGATAGGCGTCGGCGACGGAGGCCGCGAGCACCGACTGCGCCGTCTTGCCGAGGCCGGGCTCGTCGGCGAGCAGGAACGAGCGGTGACCCGCCCGGACCGCCTCGAGGAACCGCGACTGGTGCGGCATGATCTCGAGCCCCTTGGGCGAGAGCCGGTCGAACTCGGGCACGGGGGGAAGCTCCATCGACGCGCTCGCGCCTCCGGCGCCCGTCTCGAACGCCTTGTAGAGCGGTCCCATCAGCTCCCAGCCGTCGAGGCGGCGGCGGGCGGTGGATGCCGGGGCGCGCAGGGCCACATCGGGCGCGAGGAACGGGTTCGCCTCGCGGCGCGCCTCGATCTGCGGCGGGATGACCTGCCGCTCGGCGAGCGCGGCGGGCACGACCGGGGTCTGCCCCCAGCTCTGCGCGTTCTGGGTGACGTCGGTGATGATGAGCTCGTCCTCGGGCAGGTCCGCGCCCGACTCGAGCAGCCAGTCGCGGCGCATGCGCTTGGCGACGGGCGACGTGGCCTGGTCGACCTCGAGCAGCTGGATGAGCGAGGTGTCGCGCGCGGCCGTCTTGGCGAGGATCGTCGCGACGCCGTCGAGGCGCTTGAGCAGCTCGGCGCGGGCGGCGCCGGCGATCGCCTCGTCGGCCTTGACGCGGGCCCGCTCCTCGCGCACGAGGAAGGCGATGACCTGGAACTTGACCCGGTTGGTGGGCCCGAGCTTGCCCTTCTGCGCCTTCGCCTCGACCTCGCGCACCTTGCGGGCGAGGATCGGGATCAGCGGCGCGTCGTCGTCGCGACGAGCGGACGAGCCGCGATGGGACGAGCCGCGTCGGCGTGACGCGGGGGCGATGGATGCCGTGGTCGGCATGCTCCTCCTGAGCGTGAGTCGCCGGGAGACCGGCGGGCTTCCGGTCCAGAGACCGGTCAGTCGTTTCCCGGGGCGGATGCCGCGGGGTCGGGACGAGGCACGGATCCTCCGGCTGCGGGTACTCGCTTCTGCGAGCTGCGGCGACGGGGGTAGCCCTCGCGCCCAGTCTAGCGCGCCACCCCCGCACCCGCGAGCCGCCACGACGCGGCCGAGCCGCCATGATTCGGCCGGCACGAACCATGGCGGCTCGCACAGAGGATGGCGGCTCGCGAGGAGGGTGGGGGGAGGGGAGGGAGGGGGGTCAGGAACGCAGGCGCAGGCTGTTGAGGACGACGAAGACGCTCGAGAAGGCCATCGCGGCCCCGGCGATCATCGGGTTCAGCAGCCCCAGGGCCGCCAGCGGGAGCGCCGCGACGTTGTAGGCGAAGGCCCAGAAGAGGTTGCCGCGGATGATCCGCATCGTGCGACGGCTCAGCCGGATCGCCGTCAGCACCGGCGCCAGGCCCTGCCCGGTGATCGCGATGTCACTGGCGTGCATCGCGGCATCCGTTCCCGAGCCCATCGCGATTCCGAGGTCGGCGCTCGCGAGGGCGGCGGCGTCGTTGATCCCGTCGCCGACCATGGCGACACGGTGTCCCCCGGCCCGCAGCCGCTCGATCTCGGCGACCTTCCCCTCCGGAAGCACGCCCGCGACGACGCTGCGGATGCCGACGGCCTCCGCCACCGCGTGGGCGGCTCCGGCGTTGTCCCCGGTGAGGAGCACGACGTCCAACCCCATCGCCGCGAGCGCCGCGACCGTGTCGGCGCTGTCGGCGCGCACGGTGTCGGCGACGGCGATGACCGCGCGGATCCGTCCGTCCCACCCCGCGACGATCGCGGTCGCGCCGCGCTGCTCGGCCGCGCGCACCGCCGCGGCGATCTCGTCGGGCGCACCATCCGCAGCGTCCGCCGCGCGCGCAGCCTGCTCGGCCGCGAAGGTCGGACGGCCGGCGAACACGCGGCGCCCCTCCACGGTGCCGATGACGCCGAGCCCGGCCCGGCCCGCGAAGTCGGTCACCTCCGCCGGGGCGTCGGCGAGGGCGGCGACGGCGCGCGCGAGCGGGTGCTCGGATGCGTGCTCCAGCGAGCCGACGAGGTGCGCGACGTCGTCGGGATCGGTGCCGGCGACGGCGGTCACGGTCGCGACCGTCATGGTTCCTGCGGTCACGGTTCCGGTCTTGTCGAGGACGACCGTGTCGATGCGGTCGGCCGCCTCGAGCGCCTCCGGCCCGGTGATCAGCACCCCCAGCTGGGCGCCGCGCCCGGTGCCGACCAGGATCGCGATCGGCGTCGCCAGTCCGAGCGCACAGGGGCAGGCGATGATCAGCACCGCCACCGCGGCGGTGAACCCCGATGCGATCGCCTCGCCCGAGAACCCGCCGACGATCAGCCACGCCAGCAGGGTCAGCGCCGCCAGGACGATGACGACGGGCACGAACACGCCGGAGATCCGGTCGGCGAGCCGCTGGACGCGGCTCTTGCCCGCCTGAGCGTCTTCCACCAGCCGCGCCAGCCGGGCGAGACGGGTGTCGTCGCCGACCGAGGTCGCCTCGACGACCAGTCGACCGTCGGTGGAGATCGTGCCGCCGGTCACGATCGCACCGGCATCCACCTCGACGGGCACCGCCTCGCCGGTGATCATGCTCTCGTCGATCGAGGCGCGCCCGGCGATCACACGACCGTCGGTGGCGACCTTCTCCCCCGGGCGCACGACGAACGCGTCCCCGACCCGGAGGGCGTCGATCGGCACGCGGCGGCCGTCCTGCAGCTCGACGTCGCGCGCCGAGAGATCCATCAGCGCCCGCACCGCCGCGCCGGCGCGCCGCTTGGAGCGCTGCTCGATGACGCGTCCGAGCAGCAGGAACACCGTCACGGCGGCGGCGACCTCGAAGTAGACGAGCGACGACGGGTCGTGGACGGGGGCGAACATCCCGCCGTCGTGGCGCATCCCGAGCTCGCCGGCCGTGCCGAACAGGAGCGCCCAGACGCTCCAGAGGTAGGCCGCGCCGGTGCCGAGGGTGATGAGCGTGTCCATCGTCATCGCGCCGTGGCGCGCATTGGCGATCGTGGCGCGGTGGAACGGCCACCCGCCCCAGAGCACCACCGGCGTCGCGAGCACGAGCGACACCCACTGCCAGCCCGAGAACTGCCACGCGGGGACCATCCCGAGCGCGACGACGGGCAGCGCCAGAAGGATGCTGACGATCAGGCGGGTCCGCAGCGTGACGGCGCCCGGGCGATCCTCCACGTCGTGGACGTGGCCCTCCGCTCCCTCCGCGTGCGCCGCGTGGTCGTGCGCGTGCGCCTCGCCGGGCGACGACTCGTGACCCCGGTCGGGGGTCGAACGCCGCGGACGCAGGTGCGCCTCGTACCCCGCTTCGCGCACCGCGGCCACGAGTGCGGCGGGGTCCAGGGCGCGAGGGTAGTCGACGCGTGCGGACTCGGTCGCGAGGTTGACGGATGCCGAGACGCCGTCGAGGCGCTCCAACCGCTTCTCCACGCGCGCGACGCAGCTCGCGCAGGTCATCCCCTCGATGTCGAGCACCGCCTCCTCGTGCGGCATCGACACGGCATCCGTCGACAGGCCGGTCATCGTCGGCCCCGTCAGCGGGCGACGACGGTGTAGCCCGCCTCGTCGACGGCGGCCGCGATCTCGGCGTCGAGCGCGGCACCGGCCGCGCCGTCGTCGACGGTGACGGTGAGGGTTCCCGCCGTCACGTCGACGGCGATGTCATCGATCCCGTCGACCTTGCGCACCTCGCGCGTGACCGCTCCGGCGCAGTGCGCGCAGGTCATGCCGTCGACGGCGTACGTCTGCGTGGACATGGTGTCTCCTCTCGCCGCACGCCCGTTCGGCTGCGGCTCTCGCTGACAACCATGATACCCCCCTGGGGTATTCCCGAGGACCCGCTGGCGTAGGCTGGGACCATGTCCACCATCACCGAGCGGGACCTCGCCGCGACCATCGACCACGCCATCCTCAAGCCCGAACTGACGCGCGCCGACGTCGACGGCGAGCTCGACATCGCCGCGGAGTGGGGCGTCTTCAGCGTGTGCGTGCGTCCGAGCGACATCGCCCACGCGGTCGACCGCCTGGCCGGCACCGGAGTGAACGTGGGCACCGTCATCGGCTTCCCCCACGGCACCACCTCCACCGCCGCCAAGGTCGCCGAGGTCGGTCAGGCCCTCGCCGACGGCGCCGTCGAGTTCGACATGGTCATCAACATCGGCGCCCTGCGTTCGGGCTTCGACGACGCGGTCGTCGCCGACATCGCGGCCGTCGTCGCGGCGGCATCCGGCAAGGTGACGAAGGTCATCCTCGAGACCTCGCTGCTCGACGACGAGCAGATCGCCCGCGGCAGCCGTCTGACCGAGGCCGGCGGCGCCGACTTCGTCAAGACGTCGACGGGATTCGCGGGGGGCGGGGCGAGCGTCGCCCACGTCGAGCTCATGCGCGCGAACGTCGGACCCGATGTGCAGGTGAAGGCCTCCGGCGGCGTCCGCAGCTACGCCGACGCGCTGGCGATGCTGGCCGCCGGGGCGACCCGACTGGGCACGAGCGGCAGCGCGGTGATCCTCGGCGAGGCGCGCCGGGTGGACGCCGGAGAGCAGGCCGTCGGCGCCGTCGACGCCTCCTCGTACTGACCCGCCGTCGTCGGGTTCGGCGGCTCAGGCCAGAGCCGCGCGCACACGGGCGACGTCGTCGTCCATCTGCGCGATGAGCGCCTCGATGCCGGCGAAGGCGACCATTCCGCGGATGCGATGCGTGAAGCGGATCTGCACGCGGTGCCCGTACAGGTCGAGTCCCGTCTCGTCGAGGACATAGGCCTCGACCTGACGGACGGGGACGTCGTCGAACGTCGGGTTCGTCCCGACGGAGATGGCCGCGGGGTAGCGGGTCGTGACGGCGGTTCCGTCCGCGCCGAGGTCGACGAGCCAGCCGGCGTACACGCCGTCGGCCGGGATGAAGCCCTCCGCCGACGCGGACAGGTTCGCCGTCGGAAAACCGAGCTCCCGGCCGCGCTTGAGGCCGTGGACCACCTCGCCCTGCACGGCGTGCGGACGTCCCAGCAGCCGCGCGGCCCCCTCGACGTCACCGGCGGCCAGCAGGTCGCGCACCCACGTCGACGAGACACGGCGGCCGCCGCCCTGCACGTCGCCGACGACGTCGACCGCGAAGCCGTACTCGGCGCCCAGTTCGGTGAGGAGAGCGGGATCTCCCGCCCCGCCGCGGCCGAAGCGGAAGTCGTCTCCGACCATCACGGTCACGACGCCCAGGCTGAGCAGGACGTGCTCCACGAACGCCCGCGGCTCCAGCGCGGCGAGCTGTTCGTCGAAGCGCAGGACGAGGGTCGCATCGACGCCCGCGGCCGCGAGGAGGTCGAGCTTCTGGCCCACGCTGCACACCGGCTCGGGACACAGCTCCGGCCGCAGCAGGCTCAGCGGGTTGCGGTCGAAGGTCACGGCGACCACCCGCGCGCCGGCCTCGGCCGCCGCGACCCGGGCGCGATCGATCACGGCGCGGTGGCCGGAGTGCACGCCGTCGAACTTCCCGATGGCGACGACGCTCGGGCCGAACCCCTCGGGGATCTCGGCGGGGTCGTGGAAGACGATCACCAGGACGACCTCCGATCGGTGCCGACGGTGTCGTGCCGGACGGGCTCGTCGTCGGATGCCGCGGAATCCGGCACCGGGTCCGCCCCGCGTCCGCCACTGCGCAGCCACCAGAGCCCGACGAAGGGAAGCACGAGCGGCACCCAGAAGTAGCCGAAGCCGTAGCCGGACCAGACGGTGGCATCGTGGAGGAACAGCTCCGGATGCGTGAGGCTCAGAGTGCCGACGATGAGCACCCCCGCCAGCTCGAAGCAGATCGCGATCCACGCGACGACGTACCAGCGCGGGCTGTCGGACTTCACGAGGGCGACGGTCGCCAGCACGTACACGACGGCGGCGGCCGCCGACAGCGTGTAGGCGAGCGGGGCGGCGGCGAAGTCCTGCACGATCTGGACGAACGAGCGTCCGGTCGCCGCGAGGGCCATGATGGCGTAGACGACCACGAGCACGCGGCCGATGCCGGTCATCCGGGTGGGCCCGGTCGCGTCGAGGTGTGGCGAAGTCATGACCTGTCAATGATAGGCGGCGCCGACGGGGGTGACGGGCGCCGGCTCACATGCCGACGGTCGTCCAGATGACCTGCATGCGCCAGACCATGACCGCGACCGACAGCGCCGCGATCCCCATGATCACGGTGCTCCAGCGGCTGCGCTCGATGAGGGCCCAGACCACCGACGCGGGCGGGATGAGCACCGCGGACACGAGGTAGACCCAGAACTCCAGCGCGCTGCCCGACGGGGGGTTGCCGACGAGCGGGGCGACGATCGCGACGACGACCTGCGCGAGCAGGAGCACGAGGATGAGGGCCATCGCCCCGACCGTGAGGTCGCTGGGACGACGCCCGGCCAGGCCGAGCACGACCGCGAGCAGGCCCGCCGCGACGGCGACCGCGACCTGCACGATGGCGAACCACTCGATCATGCGTCCTCCGCCATGTTCATCACGCTCTTCACGTCGGCGCCGCGGCGTTCCACGATGCCGACCAGTCGCCCGTCGGGGTCGATCGCGGCGGGCGTCGCGGTCGCGGATCCGTCGAGGCGCTCCGCCGCGGCGTGGAGCCTCTTGCCGTGGCGCAGGTCGCGCGCCTCGTCGGCGCTGACGGGAAACGCGCCGAGCACGGCTGCCGCGACGTGCGCCGGCGTCTCCAGCGGCGCGTCGGGGGTGATCTCGGCGACGGCGTCGGCGACCTCGAACGCGCCGATGCGGGTGCGCCGCAGCGCCGTGAGGTGCCCGCCGACGCCGAGGGCGGCGCCGAGGTCGCGCGCGAGGGCGCGGATGTACGTCCCGCTGGAGCAGTCCACGACCACGTCGAGGTCGATGGTGCCGTCCGCGCCCGCACGTCGGGCCAGGACCTCGAACCGGTCGATCGTGACGCGCCGCGCCGTCAGCTCGACCGCTTCGCCCGCGCGCGCGAGATCGTAGGCGCGCTTGCCGCCGACCTTGATCGCCGAGACCGTGCTCGGCACCTGGTCGATCTCGCCGGAGAGCGCGGCGATACCGGCCGCGATCCGCTCGTCCGTCGCGGCGGCGAGGGCCGCAGCATCCGCTCGGGCCGTCTCGACGCCGTCCGCGTCGTCGGAGTCGGTGGCGACGCCGAGCCGGATCGTGGCCTCGTACGTCTTGCCGAGGCCGACGATGAAGGTCAGCAGCCGAGTCGCGGGCCCCACCCCGAGGACGAGCAGCCCCGTGGCCATCGGGTCGAGGGTGCCCGCATGCCCGATCTTTCGGGTGTTCAGCGCGCGACGCGCGCGGGCGACGACGTCGTGGCTCGTGATCCCCTGCGGCTTGTCGACGAGCAGGATGCCGTTCGGGACGGACGGTGACGCGGGCATTGCTCCAGCCTAGGCCGGGCCGACGCGCGGCCGGAGAACGCAACCCGCCCGCGGCCGTAGGCTGGTGCGGTGCCAGAGCTCGCGACGCCGCTGATCGCGTGGTATCGCGACACCGCGCGCGACCTGCCCTGGCGGGCGCCCGGTTTCGGCGCATGGGGCGTGCTGGTGAGCGAGTTCATGCTGCAGCAGACGCCGGTGACCCGCGTGATCCCGCGTCTGGAGGCGTGGCTGACGCGCTGGCCGACTCCCACCGCGCTGGCCGCCGACCCGCCCGCCGCCGCCGTCGCGCAGTGGGCGAACCTCGGCTACCCGCGCCGCGCGCTGTGGTTGCACCGCGCCGCGGTCGAGATCCGCGACCGTCACGACGGCGTGGTCCCCCGCGACGTCGATGCGCTCCTGGCCCTCACCGGGATCGGCGACTACACCGCGCGCGCCGTCGCGGTGTTCGCGTACGGCGACCGGCATCCGGTCGTCGACACGAACACGCGGCGGGTCATCGCGCGGGCGGTCGAGGGCCGGTCGCAGCCCGGACCCCCGGGGCGCCGGGACCTCGCCGACATGGAACGGCTGCTGCCGGCGGAGCTGCCAGATGCCGCGGTGATGAACGCCGCGATGATGGAGCTCGGCGCCGTGGTCTGCACCGCGCGGGCGGCGCGCTGCGACGTCTGCCCGGTGGCCTCGCTGTGTGCGTGGCGCGCCGCCGGGTATCCCGACACCGGCGACGCCCGCCGGAAGCAGGCGTCCTACGAGGGCAGCGATCGTCAGGCGCGCGGCGCGGTGCTGCGGACGCTGCGGGCGGCGGAGGCGCACGAGGTCGCCGAGGCGGCGGTCATCGCCGACTGGCCCGATCCGGCGCAGCGCGGGCGGGCCATCGACTCGCTGCTGGTCGACGGACTCATCGAGTCCGACGGGATGCTGCTGCGTCTGCCCCGCTGACGACGCCGAGCGCGGCGCACGCTCATTGTCACGGCGAGGGGCCGATGCGTCACCCGGCGCGGCGGCGTACGGTCCGCCTCATGAAGGCGCTGATCGTGTACGAATCGCAGTTCGGCAACACCGAGAAGGTCGCCCGGGCCATCGCGGAGGGCGTCGCGACGAGCGGTCGCGTCGAGGTCGTCGCGGTCGACACCGCCCCGACGGTCCTGCCCGACGATGTGGAACTGCTCCTCGTGGGCGGTCCGACGCACGTGTTCTCGATGTCGCGGGTGCAGACGCGGGCCGATGCCGCGAAGGACGCGCCGACGCCGACCCGGCGCGGCATCCGGGAATCGCTCGCGCAGGCCTCCTCCGCTTCGGGACGTCTTCGCGTCGCCACGTTCGGCACGAAGCAGGGGCACGGCCGGCTCAGCGGGTCGGCGGCGACGGCGGCCGCGAAGGCGGCGCGGGCGCACGGGTTGTCGGTGGATGCCGTGGAGGACTTCTTCGTGACGGGACGAAGCGGCCCCCTCGAGGAGGGCGAGCTCGAGCGCGCGACCGCGTGGGGACGCGCGCTCGGGCGCTGAGGCTCAGTCGTCCTCGTCGTCGTCCTCGCGCGGCTTGACGTAGGGGTCGGCGTCGCCCGCGTAGGCGGCACCGGCGGCGAGCCCGGCGACGGCGGCGTCCCGCTCCTGCGCCTCACGGAGGAGCTCGGCGATGTGTCCGGCGTTCTCCGGCAGCGCGTCGGGGATGAACTCGAGCGACGGGGTGAGCCGCACGCCGAGCTGCTTGCCGACCTCGCTGCGCAGCATCCCGGTGGCCGCCTTCAGGGCAGCCGCCGAGTCTTCGCGCGCCTTGTCGTCGCCGTACACGGTGTAGAACACCGAGGCGTGCTGCAGGTCTCCGGTGACGCGCACGTCGGTGATCGTCACGAAGCCGAGGCGCGGGTCACGCAGCCCCTTCTCGAGCCGCTCGGCGATGAGCACGCGGATGCGGTCGGCGAGTCTCGCCTGCCGTTCTGAAGACATCTCTCTTACCTCTTTCTGCGCCCGGCGGAGCCGGGAGGTCGGCGGAGGCGGAGTCGGTCGCGCCGCGGAGACAATCGGGGTAGGGGCCCCGCTCTTGTCTCCGCGGCGCGACCGGCGCAGCCGCAGCCGAATAGGAAGGATCAGCCGCGCGGCTTCTCCACCATCTCGGTCGTCTCGATCTCGTCGCCGATCTGGATGTCGTTGTACTTGCCCAGTCCGATACCGGCCTCGAAGTCCGTGCGGACCTCGGTGACGTCGTCCTTGAAGCGGCGCAGCGACTCGATCTGCAGACCGTCGGCCAGCACGACGCCGTCGCGGATGACGCGCGCCTTGGCGTTGCGCGTGATCGTTCCGCTGCGGACGATGACACCGGCGATGTTGCCGAACTTCGAGGAGCGGAACACCTCGCGGATCTCGGCGACACCCGACTGCACCTCTTCGAACTCCGGCTTGAGCAGGCCCTTGAGCGACTGCTCGACGTCGTCGATCGCGTTGTAGATGACCGAGTAGAAGCGCACGTCCACGCCCTCGCGGGCGGCACGCTCGCGCGCCTTCGTGTCGGGGCGGACGTTGAAGCCGATCACGATCGCGTTGTCGATCGTGGCCAGGTTGATGTCCGACTCCGTGATGGCGCCGACGCCGCGGTGGATGATGCGCAGCTGCACCGAGTCGTCGACCTCGATCTTGAGGAGCGACTCCTCCAGCGCCTCGACGGCACCGGACACGTCGCCCTTGATGATGAGGTTGAGCGACTCGACCTTGCCCTCTTCGAGAGCGCGGGTGAAGTCCTCGAGCGAGATGCGCTTGCGTGCCTTGGCCAGCTGGGCGTTGCGCTCGGCGGCCTCGCGCTTCTCGGCGATCTGGCGAGCCGTGCGGTCCTCCTCGGTGACGATGAACACGTCACCGGCGCGGGGCACGGAGTTCAGACCCTGCACCTGGACGGGACGCGAGGGGTAGGCCTCGTCGACCGCGTCGCCGTTCTCGTCGATCATCGCGCGGACGCGGCCGTAGGCCGTGCCGGCCACGATCGCGTCGCCGACGCGCAGCGTTCCCGACTGGATGAGCACGGTCGCCACCGAGCCGCGGCCCTTGTCGAGCTTCGCTTCGATCGCGACACCGCGGGCGGCCTTGTTCGGGTTCGCCGTGAGGTCGAGTCCCGCGTCGGCCGTCAGCAGCACGGCATCCAGCAGTTCCTGGATGTTCGTGCCCTGGCGTGCGGACACGTCGACGAACATGACGTCGCCGCCGTACTCCTCGGCCACGAGGCCGTACTCGGTGAGCTGCTGGCGCACCTTGGCCGGGTTCGCGTCGGGCTTGTCGACCTTGTTGACCGCGACCACGATCGGCACACCGGCCGCCTGGGCGTGGTTCAGGGCCTCCACCGTCTGCGGCATGATGCCGTCGTCGGCGGCGACCACGAGGATGGCGATGTCGGTCACCTGGGCACCACGGGCACGCATGGCGGTGAACGCCTCGTGACCGGGGGTGTCGATGAAGGTGATCGCGCGCTCGATGCCCTCGTGCTCGGTCCACACCTGGTACGCACCGATGTGCTGGGTGATGCCGCCGGCCTCGCCCGCCACGACGTTCGTCTGGCGGATGGCGTCCAGCAGTCGCGTCTTACCGTGGTCGACGTGACCCATGACGGTCACGACCGGAGGACGGATCTCGAGGTCGTCCTCGCTCTCCGCCTCCAACTCGGCCTCGAGGTCGAGACCGAAGCCCTCGAGGAGCTCCTTGTCCTCGTCCTCGGGCGAGACCATCTGGATCTTGTAGCCGAGCTCGGCGCCGAGCACCTCGAAGGTGGCCTCGTCCAGCGACTCGGTCGCGGTGGCCATCTCACCGAGGTTGAAGAGGATCGTCACCAGCGTGCCGGGCTGCACGGTGTAGCCGCGCAGGGCCTCGAGCTTGTCCGCGAAGTCGGCGATCGACGCGCCGCGACGCAGGCGGATGATCTCGCCGTTGCCCTTCTGGACGTTGACGCCGCCGACGACGGGCGCCGACCGCATCTCGAATTCCTGCCGCTTCGCACGACGCGACTTGCGCTGCTTGCTCTTGCCGCCGCCCTTGCCGAAGGCACCCGCGGTGCCACCGCCGGGACCACGGCCACGACCACCGCCGCCACCGGGACGACCCGCGAAGCCGCCACCGGGCGCTCCGGGACCGCCGGTGCCGCCGGGACGCTGGAAGCCGCCGGCACCGCCGGGACGACCGGGACCGCCGGGACGCTGCTGGAACGGCGCGCCGGGACGACCGCCGCCTCCGGGACGACCGGCGCCGCCGGGACGCGGGGCGCCGGGGCGGGGGGCGCCGGGGCGCGGAGCCTGCGGGCGCGGGATGTTGCCGGGCGTCGGACGCTGACCCATCCCCTGCGCGGACGCGAACGGGTTGTTGCCCGGACGCGGGCCGGCGGGACGCTGGCCCATCCCCTGCGACGAGGAGAACGGGTTGTTGCCGGGACGCGGAGCGCCACCGGGGCGCGGCGCCTGCGGCGTGGCCGCACCGGGCGCGGTGGCGGCCGGCGTGGCGGGCGTCGGAGCGTCGGCTGCGGCGGGGGCCGCCGGAGCCGGAGCGGCCGGCGCGGCGGGCGCGCTGGGCGCCGGTGCCGCCGGAGCGGATGCCGCGGGCGCCGCCGGAGCGGGAGCCGCCGGCTTCGCCGGGCCGGGACGCGCCGCGGGGCGCGCGCCGGGGGTCGGCGCACCGGAGGCCGCACGAGGGGCGGCCGGGGCGGCGTCAGAGGACTTCTTGGCGGCGCCGTCGGCCTCGAGGGCCGCACGGAGCTTGCGCGCCACGGGGGGCGCGATGGTGGATGAGGGGCTCTTGACGTATTCGCCGAGCTCCTTCAGCTTCGCGAGGGCGACTTTGCTGTCGACGCCGATCTCGGAGGCGATTTCGTGCACGCGTGGGTTTGCCACAATTCTCCTGTCTGAGGTCTCCCCCGGACAGGGCAGACCGTTACTTGCGGACGGGTCTCATTTCGAGCCGTTCACTTTGTGTCCATAGCCGTTCAGCCGTTTCGCTGGTGGGTGTTCTGAAAGGTCTGCGTGTCGAGCGGGCCCGACACACGCAATGCTCGTCCGAAGGCGCGGCGCCGGATGGCGGTATCCACACACCCGTGCGTGTCGTGCACCCACGCGCCCCGCCCGGGAAGGACGGCCTTCTCATCGGCGATGAGGACACCGTCTCGCTCCACCACTCGCAGGAGGGCGGACCGGAGGTCGCGCGCGCGGCATCCCACGCACGTTCGAACGGCTTCCATCCTACCCCCACTCGCCGCGTCGGGATTTCGGCGCGGTCGCGGCGCCCCCTCGCTCACCCTCGCGTCACGACTCGAGGATCGAATCCGGCTGGATGTCGATCTTGGCGCCCGTGAGCTTGGCCGCGAGGCGGGCGTTCTGCCCCTCCTTGCCGATGGCGAGCGACAGCTGGTAGTCGGGGACGAGGGCGCGGACCGCCTTGGTGCCGGCATCCAGCACGAAGCTGGAGGTGACCTTCGCCGGCGACAGGGCGTTCGCGACGAACTTCGCCAGCTCGGGGTCGTAGTCGACGATGTCGATCTTCTCCCCGCCGAGCTCCTCCGTGACCGCGCGCACACGCCGGCCGAGCTCGCCGATGCAGGCGCCCTTGGCGTTGATGGCGGGATCCTTCGCCGTCACCGCGATCTTGGTGCGGTGACCGGCCTCGCGCGCCAGCGACGTGATCTCGACCAGACCGGAGGCGATCTCGGGGACCTCGAGCGCGAACAGCTTGCGCACGAGACCCGGATGGGTGCGCGAGACCGTGATCTGCGGACCCTTGGTGCCCTTGGACACGGAGGTGACGTAAACGCGCAGCCGGGAGCCGTGCGGGTACTGCTCGCCCGCGACCTGCTCCTCGGGCGGAAGGATCGCCTCGACCGTGCCGAGGTCGACGTGCACCATCCGCGGGTTCGGGCCCTGCTGGATGACGCCGGCGACGATGTCGCCCTCCTTGCCGCGGAACTCGCCCAGGATCGCATCGTCGGCGATGTCGCGCAGACGCTGGCCGATCACCTGCTTGGCCGCGAACGCGGCGATGCGTCCGAAGTCCTCGGGGGTGGACTCCTCCTCGCCGATGACGACCCCCTCCTCGTCGCGGAGCGGGATGAACACGGCGACGTGCCCCGTCTTGCGGTCGAGCTCGGCGCGGGCGCCCTCGGGCAGTTCGCCGGTGGGCGAGGTGTGCTTGGCGTAGGCGGTGAGGATCGCCTGCTCGATGATCCCGACGAGTTCGTCGAACGGGATCTCCTTCTCGCGCTCGACCGTTCGCAGCAGTCCCAGATCGATGTCCACAGGTGCCTCCCTATTCAGCTCTCGACGCGAGGTCACCCTCGGTCATCTGCACGATTTTAGCCGATCGTCCCGCGGCGGCGGACGTGCGCGGACGTGCATACTTGCCAGATGGATGCCGCCTCACCCGCCGTCGACCGAGCGATCCCGCAGCCGCGGCGCGCCGATCCCGGTCTGATCGGTCTGCTCGGGTTCGTGATCGCGACCTTGACCGCGCAGCTGGCGCACCTCGGCGTTCAGAACGAGAGCGCCGTGTTCTGGGTCGGCGCGGTCTTCGGCGGCGTCGTGCAGGTCACCGCGGGCATGCTCTCCTACTTCATCGGCGACGACTTCCACTTCATCGTGTACAACGCGTTCGGGTGGTACTGGATCTGCATGCCGGGGTTCCTCCTCGGCGGGGAGCTGGGCTTTTTCGAGGTGTCGGGACCGGCGCGGCCGCTCTTCTCCATGATGTTCGCGGTGCTCGCACTCGGCTTCATGTTCGCTGGGGCGATGCACAACACCGCCCTGCCGCTGACCTTGTTGTTCGTCGCGATCGGGCTGGCCCTGGAGTCCGTGGGCTCCTTCGCGTCCTCGCCCGCGCTCGGCACGGTCGGTGCCTGGTTCCTGCTGGGCGCCTCCGCGCTCGCGTTCTACCTGCTGATCGAGAAGTTCGCCTGGCGGACGATGGGACGCCGTGTCGTCCCCCTCGGGCGGCCGTGGATCGCGCCGCACGATGGGCACGGCGACCCGGAATCGTGAGCGCGGCAGCGGCGTCTGTCAAGGCCCTGGGACGACATCCCGGCGGCGGGCAGGGTCGAGTCATGACCGAACTCACTGGAATCGAGGCGCGCGACCGCGTCAAGGAACTCGTCGAGGACATCGACATCACCATGCTCACGACCGTGGACGCCGACGGGCGCCTCGTGAGCCGTCCGATGAGCACCCGCGAGATGGACGACGACGGCGTGATCTGGTTCTTCACCTCCGACGAGACGAAGAAGGCCGACGAGGTCGAGGCGGACCACGACGTGAACCTCGCCTACTGCGACGCCAAGGGCATGCGCTACGTGTCGGTGGCCGGTCGCGCGACGATCGTGCACGACCGCGCACGGATGGAACAGCTGTGGTCGCCGTCGCTGGACATCTGGTTCGAGGAGGGCCTGGACACCCCCGACATCGCATTGCTGACGGTGACGCCGATCGTGACCGAGTTCTGGGAACCGGCGCACGGCACGCTCGCGATGGCCGCCGGCATGCTCAAGGCTCTCATCACGCGGGAGACGCCGGACGACACCATGAACCACGGCAGGCTGGTCCGCTGACGCGCACCTCGGGCCGACTCAGGCCGGGCGCGCCTCGGCGGGGGCGCTCGGCAGCGCGTTGACGGCGCGGATGAGGTGGTGCAGCTCACCCACGCGCCGCTGCGCGTAGCGCATGACGAGACGGGGCGCGGCGACATCGTCGTCGTCCTCCCGCTCGGCCTTCAAGGGACCGCGGCGTTCGATCACGCCTTCGGCCAGCAGCGAGCCGAAGCGGGCGTTCAGCGCATCCACCTCCGCGTCGGTCGGCTCCGCACGCAGGCGCAGCACGAGCCGACGGCCGACCCACCGCAGCGAGACGTAGTTGCGGTAGAAGCCCGTGAGCTCGTCCACGGCGGCATCCACGGAGTCGGTCACGACCACCCGGTCGAGGTCGTCCGGAGAGATCACGCCCTCGGGGATGAGCTGGTCATCGGCGAAACGCTGCAGCCCGTGCCAGAAGCCGCCGCCGGGACGGTCCAGCAGGACGATCGGCGTGGGCGCGGCCTTGCCGGTCTGCTGCAGCGTCAGCAGCTCGAACATCTCGTCGAGCGTGCCGAAGCCGCCGGGCATGCACACGAAGCCGCTGGACTCCTTGACCAGCATGAGCTTCCTCGTGAAGAAGTACTTCATCGCGACGTTGCGGGCGTGCGCGGCGATGATCGCGTTCGGCTTCTCCTCGAACGGCAGGCGGATGGAGACCCCGAGGGAGTGCTGCGGGCCCGCGCCTTCGGCCGCCGCCTGCATGATCCCGGGGCCCGCCCCCGTCACGGTCATCCATCCGCGGGCGGCGAGCGCCGCGGTGAGCTCGACGGTCAGGCGGTAGAGCGGCGAGTCGGGGGCGGTGCGGGCCGAACCGAACACGGTGACCTTGGGCACACCGCGGAAGGGCGCGAACAGCTCGAAGGCCGCGCGCATCTCGGTGAGGGCGGCCGAGGTGATCTTGAGGTCGAGGCGGTCGGCGCCGTCGAGCCCCATGCCCACGCCCGTCGCGAGGATGCGGGCGATGAGATCGGCGTCGGTCGTGATGCCGGCGTCGTCGAGCAGCCGGCGGATGCCGTCGGTGACGGTGGACGGGAGCGTGGAGCGATCTGACATGGCTCCAGCCTGACATCCCGGACGCAGTTCGGGTGAACGCGGCGAGAACGTCTCCTTCCCTCTTCCCACATTCGAATCTTTGTTCTATGATCGACGTATGGACGGTGACATCGAGATGGAGCCCTATCCCGGGTACTGGTCGGATGTCGCGGCCTTCGAGACGGCGCTCCTCCCCCGCGATCCGGTCGATCAGGTGGCCGACATCGCCACCCTCGTGGCGGTGCACACGGCCGAGCAATACGTGTGCGTCGCGGCCGCCCGCCGCGATGCGATGGCGACGGCCTCCTCCCGTGCCTGCACCGACGAGATGATCGACCGCTCGCTGCGCCTCGAGCTCGCCGCCGCGCTGCGCATCACCGAGTACGCCGCGGGCGACCTGATGGCGCGCTCGACGGCGCTGGTCGAGCGCTACCCGCGGGCGCTCGAGGCGTTGGGGGCGGCGCGCATCACCGATCAGCACGCGCGATTCCTCGTCGACGTGCTGGATGCCGCGGATCCGGCGGTGCGCGCACGGCTCGTCGATCGAGCGGTTCGGCTGGCCGAAGACCTCCCCGCGGGGACGTTCCGGCGTCGCCTGCGCGACCTCGTCGCGGCCGAGGCGGTGCAGACCCTCGCCGAGACGCACGAGCGCGCCCTCGCGCAGCGCCGCGTGCACGTCGCCCCGGCCGCCGACGGCATGTCCGTCCTGACCGCGCATCTGCCCAGCGTCGAGGCCCACGCGATCTTCGACCGGCTGACGCGGATGGCCGCGGCGATGACCGGGCGCCGGGCCGTCCCCGACGCGTCCGCCGACGCCACGCCCCCACCCACCGACGACCGTTCCCTCGACCAGGTGCGTGCCGACGTCCTCTGCGATCTGCTGATCGACGGTCGCTGCGACGGCCACTCCCCCTCGGCGCGGGGAATCCGTCCGACCGTGGTCGTGACCGTTCCGGCGCTGTCCTTGCGGGAAGACGCGCACGGCGCCGGAGAACCGGCGCAGGTCGAGGGCCTCGGTCCGATCCCGATCGAGCGGGCCCGCGAACTCAGCGGCGGCGCCAGGGGCTGGATGCGCGTGCTCACCCATCCCGAGACCGGCGCCGTGCTGTCCGTCGGGCGCCGCAGGTACGACCCGCCGCCCGAGCTCCGGCGCCTCGTACGGTGGCGGGCCGAGCGCTGCATGGCACCCGGGTGCGTCATGCCGGCCTCACAGTGCGAGATCGACCACACGCTCGCCTGGTCCGACGGCGGAGCGACCGCGACGGACAACCTCGCTCCCCTGTGCCCGGGCCATCACAAGGTGAAGCATCACGGCGGGTGGACGGTGGTCCAGGTTCCCGACAGCGGAGGCGTCCTGGAGTGGACCTCACCGTACGGCCGACGCTACCTCGTCGAGCCGGAGCGTCGAACCCCGGTGTTCCGCCCCGTCGCCGAGCGTGCGGACGACGCCGGACCACCACCGTTCTGACCCGCGGCCGCGGGTGGGGGGTGTCGGTGCCGGCGCGCCGTCAGCGCACCGACAGGCGGGCGACGGCGTCGGCCGCCGAGACGAGCGTGCGCTCTCCGGACCGGCGATCCCACAGCTCGACCTCGCCGTCGGCCGCCCCGCGGCCGACGATGACGATCTGCGGAACGCCGACGAGCTCGGCATCGCCGAACTTCACACCCGGCGAGACCTTCGGCCGATCGTCGTAGAGCACGTCGAGTCCCGCACCCTCGAGGTCGGCCGACAGCTTCTCGGCGAGCTCGAAGGCCACGGCATCCCGCCCCGTCGCCACGACCTGCACGTCGAACGGCGCCACGGATGCCGGCCAGATGAGGCCCTTGTCGTCGTTGTTGAGCTCGGCGATGATCGCGAGGATGCGGGTGACGCCGATGCCGTAGGAGCCCATCGTGACGGTCACGAGCTTGCCGTTCTCGTCGAGCACCTTGAGACCGAGCGCGTCCGCATACTTGCGCCCCAGCTGGAAGACGTGGCCGATCTCCATGCCGCGGGCGAGCTCGACCGGGCCGGAGCCGTCGGGCGCCGGGTCGCCGGCGCGCACCGTCGCGACCTCGACGTACCCGTCGGCGGCGAAGTCGCGACCGGCGACGAGCGAGTGCACGTGCTTCTGATCGATGTTCGCGCCGGTGATCCATCGCGTGCCGTCCACGACGCGGGGGTCGAGGACGTAGCGGATGCCGGTGGCCGACTCCTCGCCCAGGATCGCGCCCTGGGGCGACCACGGCCCGATGTACCCCTTGACCAGCAGCGGGTGCTTCTCGAAGTCCTCGGGCGTGGCGGGCTCGACCTCGGCGGGCGCGAACGCCACCTCGACGCGCTTGTCGTCGACGTCGCGGTCGCCGGGGAGGCCGACGACGACGAGCTCGCGGGTGCCGTCGAGGTGCGTGAGAGCGAGGACGACGTTCTTGAGGGTGTCGGCGGCGGTGTACTCGCCGTCGAGCACGGCGTTGGCGTGCGCCACGAGCGTGTCGATCGTGGGCGTGTTCGGGGAGTCGAAGATCACGGGCTCGCCGAACCCGTCGAACGCGATGGGCTCGGGCGCCAGGGTCTCGAACGCCTCCACATTGGCCGCGTAGCCGCCGGCCGAGCGCACGAACGTGTCCTCGCCGATCGCCGTCGGGTGCAGGAACTCCTCGCTGCGCGAGCCGCCCATCGCCCCGGCATCCGCCTGGACGATGACATACTCCAGGCCCAGGCGCTGGAAGATCCGCTCGTAGGCGTCGCGCTGGGCCATGTAGCTGGTGTCGAGCCCGGCGTCGGTGTAGTCGAAGGAGTAGGCGTCCTTCATCGTGAACTCGCGGCCGCGCAGGAGACCCGCACGCGGGCGGGCCTCGTCGCGGTACTTGTCCTGGATCTGGTAGATCGTCAGCGGCAGGTCTTTGTAGGAGCCGTACAGGTCCTTCACCAGCAGCGTGAACGCCTCTTCGTGGGTGGGGGCGAGCAGGTAGTCGGCGCCCTTGCGGTCCTTGAGGCGGAAGATGCCGTCGCCGTACTCCTCCCAGCGCCCGGTCGCCTCATAGGGGTCGCGCGGCATGAGCGCCGGGAAGTGGACCTCCTGCGCTCCGGCCGCCGTCATCTCCTCGCGGATGATGGTCTCGATGCGGGCCTTCACGCGCAGGCCCAGCGGCAGCCACGCGAAGATCCCCGGCGCCTGACGGCGGATGTAGCCGGCGCGCACGAGCAGGCGGTGGCTCGTGACCTCGGCATCCGAGGGGTCTTCGCGAAGCGTGCGGAGGAAGAAGTTCGACAGACGGGTGACCACGAGCGTCAAGCCTAGTCCGGTGGGTGTCCCTGCACCCTCCGACCTAGACTGACCCGGTGCCGCACCGCCGCTCCCGCATCGCCCCACGAGCGGTCCGCGGCGAGCTCGCCGCCGCGCTCGCGGATCTGCGCGCCCAGCTCGGCATCCCGGAGGGCTACCCCGCCGATGCGCAGGCCGAGGCCGAGCGTGCCGCCGACACCGTGCCGGTCGCGCCCTCGGCATCCGGGCTGGCCGATCTCCGCGACATCCCCTTCCTCACGATCGATCCCGCCGGATCCACCGACCTCGACCAGGCGCTGCACCTCGAACGCACCGCGAGCGGGGCGATCCTGCACTACGCGATCGCCGACGTCCCCGCGTTCGTGAGCGCCGGCGGCGCTCTGGATGCCGAGACCCGCCGCCGCGGCCAGACCCTCTACGCTCCCGACGGCCGCATCCCGCTGCATCCGGGGGTGCTCGGCGACGGCGCCGCCTCGCTGCATCCGGGGCGAGATCGCCGCGCGTTCGTCTGGCGATTCGTCCTCGACGACGGCGCGCGGCCCGTCGAGACGACCCTCACCCGCGCGGTGGTGCGCTCGCGGCGGCAATGGTCGTACGTGGACGCGCAACGCGCGATCGATGCGGGCGACGCGCCGGCCACGCTCCTGGCGCTCCCCTGGTTCGGTGCGGCGCGCGCCGACCGCGAGCGGGAGCGCGGCGGCGCGAGCCTGAACCTGCCCGAGACCCGCGTCGTCTCGCCACCGGCCGGAGAGCCCGGGGAGTACGCCCTCGATCGCAGCGACGGGGTACCGCTCGAGGACTGGAATGCCGATGTGTCGCTGCTGACGGGCATGGCCGCGGCGCAGATCATGATCGACGGTCGCATCGGCATCCTGCGGACCATGCCACCCGCGGCCGCGGAGGATGTGGCGTCCTTCCGCTCACAGACCGTCGCGCTCGGGATGCCGTGGGCACCGGAGGTGGCGTACGGGGACTATCTCCGCGGTCTCGACCGATCCCCCGCCGCGCGGGTGGTCCGCGAGTACGCGGCAGCCCTGTTCCGCGGCGCGGGCTACACGACGTTCGACGGCGACGTGCCGGCCGAGACGATGCAGGCGGCGATCGGCGCTCCGTACGCCCACACGACCGCGCCGCTGCGGCGCCTCGTCGACCGCTGGTCGCTGGTCATCTGCGATGCGCTCGCGAACGGCCGCGAGGTGCCCGAGTGGGCGCGTTCGTCGCTGGCCGGGCTGCCGGCCGCGATGGCGCGGAGCGCCGCCGTCGCGGGCCGTCTGGATGCGGGGTCGATCGATCGCGTCGAGGCGGCGCTGCTCGCCGGCCACGAGGGAGAGGTGTTCGATGCGCTCGTGCTGAACGTCCGCGGCACGACGGCCCGCGTCCAGATCGATCGGCCCCCGGTCGAGGCGACGGTCACGGGCCTCGACGCCGCCCCCGGGACGAGCGCCGCGATCCGGCTTCTCGCGGCATCCGTCCCGGACGGGACCATCGCGTTCGCCCCCGCCTGAGCCCCGCGGTCATCCGCGGCAGGCGGGGCCGCGCGACGGTCAGGAGTCGAACGAGACGAGTCGATTGCTCTGCAGCGTCTGCAGCGTCGGGGTGAGCGCGCGCCCGAAGGTCTGGGGATCGGCGAGACCCTCGCGGTGGGAGGTCTGTGCGATGTGGCGGAGCCCCTCGACGGCGTCGCGGTCGTTCGCACCGCACACGTGGAGGAAGGCCCGGGTCCCCGCGGCGAACACCGGGGGTCCGTCGATGCGGTCGAGCTCGAGCCAGGAATCGGCCACGAGCATGAACGATGCGGTCAGATCCGGTTCGCTCCGCAGGTGGAGACGGAACTGCCCGGCCCCGCCCTCGGTGAGCAGACCCCCCACGGCCATCCGCAGCCGGGCCAAGGCGCCGGCGCGGGCGAGCTCGGCGGTCAGCCCCCTCTCGGCGAGCGCGTTGTGCGTGAGGGTCACATGCCGATCGCCCTCATCCAGCCCGAGCACAGCGAAGAGCCCGGACCCTGCAGGCTCGGACCAGGGCAGGTCGTCGTCACCGGCGCCGCGCTCGACGAGGGCCGCGGTGATCTGCGCCTGATCTTCGGCGCTGCGCAGCAGCAGGTTGACAGCGGGGAACAGTGCGGTCGTCCCCGCAGCTTCGTCGAGCAGGACGAGTACCCGTTCGTCACCGTTCCTCGCTTCGACGAGCTTCACCGCCGGCGGCGACGCGGAGGGGCGCTTCCGGCGGAACAGACTCATGGGCCGATGCTATTCAGAACGGCTCGTCCGTCTCTCCGACCGCACCGGCCGCGGTGACGCAGACCTGCCCCTCCGTGGGCCGCGGGGGCGCGATTCTCGGTGGCTCGTGCTCCTGCGCGATGTCCGTCGTGCGGAGGGGTCAGAGACAGCGCCGCGGAGCAGGGGACGAGGTCATGCCCATCGCGGCAGCCAGAGAGCGCGATGCGATATATTGCATATCGTGCCTCTCTCGCTCACGCCCGTACCGCGCGCCCTCCTGCGCGACGACGTGCACGCCCGCTTGCGCGACGCCATCGTCGACGGCACGCTCGCGCCCGGCGAACAGCTGCGCGACGTCGAGCTGGCCGAACGGCTCGGCGTCAGCCGGACGCCCGTGCGCGAGGCGCTGCTCGAGCTCGCCCGCGCCGGACTCGTGACGGCCACGCCCGGCCGCTCCACCGTCGTCGCCCCCCTCGACCCCCGGGCGATCCGCGATGCTCAGGCCGTCGTCGGCGCTCTCCACGCCCTCGCCGTGCGGACGGCCGTGCCGCTGCTGACGGCGGCGGATCTGTCCGCCATGCGCGACGCCAACGCGGCGTTCACCGCCGCGCAGCGGGCCGGCGACACCGACGCCGCCCTCGCCGCGGACGAGCGCTTCCATCGCGTCGCGCTCGATGCCAGCGGCAACGCGGCCGCCGTCGCGGTCATCGCCCAGTACGAGCCGGTCCTGCGTCGCGTGGAGCGGCTGCGGTTCGCCTCGCACGAAGGCGCAGAGTCGGCCGCTCGGCATGAACGACTCATCGCGCTGTGCGCCGACGGCGACGCCGACGGCGCCGCCCGCCTGGCCGAGCAGACGTGGCAGAGCCTCGGCATCCCGACCACCCGGATTACCCCGATCGAACAGGACCCCGCATGAAGCTGCACGAGTTCCCGCGCCACCCGCTCACGTTCGGCCCCAGCCCGTTGCAGCACCTGGCGCGGCTCAGCGATCACCTCGGCGGTGCGCAGATCTGGGCCAAACGCGAAGACGTGAACAGCGGCCTCGCGTTCGGCGGCAACAAGGTACGCAAGCTCGAGTACATCGTCCCCGACATCCTCGCCTCCGGCGCCGACACGATCGTCTCGATCGGCGGCTACCAGTCCAACCACACCCGACAGGTGGCGGCCGTCGCGGCGCACCTCGGGCTGAAGGCGCGGCTCGTGCAGGAGAAGTGGGTTCCGTGGGACGACCCCACCAACGACAAGGTCGGCAACATCCTGCTCTCGCGCATGATGGGCGCGGACTCGCGCCTCGACGACGCCGGGTTCGACATCGGCATCCGCGATTCCTGGAAGCAGGCCCTGGCCGAGGTCGAGGCCGGCGGCGGAACGCCCTATCCGATCCCGGCCGGCGCGAGCGAGCACCCGCTCGGCGGCCTCGGTTTCGCGAACTGGGCGTTCGAGGTCGCTGAACAGGAGAAGCAGCTCGGGGTGTTCTTCGACACGATCATCGTGTGCACCGTGACCGGCTCCACCCACGCGGGCATGATCGCCGGGTTCGCGGCGCTGGAGGAGGCCACCGGGGTGAAGCGCCGCGTGCTCGGGATCGACGCGTCCGCCACACTCCAGAAGACCCGGGACCAGGTGGCGCGCATCGCCCGCCACACCGCGGAGCTCATCGAGCTCGGCCGCGACCTCCGCGACGACGAGATCCAGGTGCTGGAGGGCTGGGCGGGCGAGCTGTACGGCATCCCCGTCGACTCGACGATGGAGGCGATGGCCATCGGCGCGCAGCTGGAGGCGATGATCACCGACCCGGTCTACGAGGGGAAGTCTCTCGCGGGACTCATCGATCTCGTCGGCTCGCGCGACATCCCGGCGTCGTCGACCGTGCTCTACGCGCACCTGGGCGGACAGCCGGCGATCAACGCCTATCACTCGCTGTGGGACCCGACGGTCGCTCCCCGGTGACGCGAGCGAGCGGCCCGACGCCCTCGCGCCGCTCGAAGACCAGGTGGGTCTCGGTCGTGCGCACCGACTCGTGCACGGTGATGTGCTGCAGCACGATGTCACGCAGCGCCGCGGCATCCTCGACCGCGACGTGCACGAGGAAGTCGTCCTCGCCCGCAACGTGGAACGCCTCGATCACTCCGGGCGTCGCGACGATCGCATCGAAGAGCCGGCCGACGCCCTCGCGGGTGTGACGGCCGAGCCGGACGCGGATGACCGCCTGCAGCGGCAGACCGAGGGATGCCGGGTCGACGAGCACCCGCACGCCGGTGAGCACGCCGCGCGAACGCAGCGTCCGCACGCGGTACGCGCACGTCGACTCGGCGATGCCGAGATCATCGGCGAGCGCCTTGTTGGAGCGCCCGGGAGCGCGCACGATCGCCGCGAGCACACGGAGGTCGAGCTCGTCCAGAGCGGATGCGGCGCCTTGTGGTTCCGGCAAGGGCGGCTCCTCACGGTCGCGCGGGATTGATGACAGCGGCACAATTCGATCATTCGATTGCCGTTTCCACAATCACACACGCGGTCTGCCGCTCTTTCCTTCATACTCGCGGGCATGACGCACCCCGACACACTCGCCGTCCACGCCGGTCGTGACGACTTCGCCGCCCTCGGCGTGCACACTCCGCCGCTGGACCTGTCATCCACGTACCCCCTGCCGGACGTCGAGCGCGGCGGAGACTCCTACGAGGCGCTGGCCACCGGGGGCACGCCCATCGACGGGGGCAGCCACGTGTACGCGCGGCTGTGGAACCCCACCGTGGCGCGCTTCGAAGAGGCCCTCGCGGCACTCGAGCACGCCGAGGCCGCTGTCGCGTTCGCGTCCGGGATGGCCGCGCTCACCGCCGCCGTCCTCTCGCACACGGTGTCCGTCGGTCGCCCGCACGTCGTGGCGGTGCGTCCGCTGTACGGCGGCAGCGACCATCTGCTGGCGACCGGCCTGCTCGGCACCGACGTGACCTTCTGCTCCGCGGACGAGGTCGGAGCGTCGCTGCGACCGGACACCGGCCTGGTGATCGTCGAGACGCCCGCGAACCCCACGCTGGACCTCGTCGATATCGCCGGCGTGGTCGCGCAGGCGGACGGCGTGCCGGTGCTCGTGGACAACACCTTTGCCACCCCGGTGCTGCAGCAGCCGCTCCACCACGGCGCGGCGATGTCGCTGCACAGCGCGACGAAGTACCTCGGCGGCCACGGCGACGTCGTCGGCGGGGTCATCGCCTGCGGCCCGGAGTCCGCGGCGGCCCTGCGACGCGTGCGCGCCATCACCGGCGGCATCCTCCATCCGCTCGGCGCGTATCTCCTCCACCGCGGACTGCCGACGCTGCCGCTGCGCATGCGGGCCCAGCAGGCGTCGGCGGCGCACATCGCTCGGCATCTGCAGGAGGACGATGCGGTCGTCGACGTCTTCTACCCCGGACTGCACGGTGATCCGCAGGGACTCCTGACGCGCCAGCAGCACGGCGGCGGCGCGATGCTCGCTCTGCGCCTTCGGGACGGCTACGACGCGGCGGCACAGGTCGCGGCATCCCTGCGCCTGTTCACCCACGCGGTGTCCTTGGGCGGCGTCGACTCGCTCGTCCAGCATCCCGCGGCGCTCACGCACCGCCCCGTCGCGCCCGAGGCGCGCCCCGCCGCCGACATCCTGCGACTGTCGATCGGACTCGAGCACGTCGACGACCTGATCGCCGATCTGTCGCAGGCCCTGGCGCGGACGCGCGAGGGCCTGCGGGCGGTGAGCGCCGCGCGCTGACGACGCTCGCGAACGGCGCTCAGCCCTGGCTCAGCGCGGAGATCACGGACGCCGTCGCGTCGACGATGTGGGGCGCCTCCGTGACCTTGATGAGGTTGATCCCATCGGTGGCGACCACGAACGAACTGTCCGGACGGATGGCGCCTGTGCCCTCGATCGCCTGCTGCGCGCCCGCGACGACAACCGACGTCAGCGATTTCCGCGACGACAGGTCTTTCTCGAGCTGCTCCCATTCATCCGCGGCGCCGGGATAGGCGGTGATGACGATCGCCGTCATGCCGTCTGTCGACGACGAGTACCACTTGCAGTCGATCGTCGTCCCGCGGGCAACCGCGAGCTCCCCCGGAACGTCGGTTCCGAACCCCGATGGATAGCCGGACTCGACGTCGGTTGAGCCGAGAATGCCCGCAAGGTCGAGCCGGCTTCCCAGGTCCTCGCAGGTGGGCGCCGCCCACCATTGCGTGCTCGGCGTCGCCGCTCGCGGTGCGGGCGACGTCGACAGGGAATCCCGGGCGAGCGGGGCCAGCTTCTCCACGTCCTCCGTCAATCGGACCTGGGACTCCGGCGCGTCGTCGCCCACCTCGCCATCGATCGTGACCAGGAGCCAGGTCGTGTCGTTGCGGACCGCGATCCGACACCCCCAACCGTCGTAGAGATATCCCTCGCAGACCACGCTGCCGTAGCGGGACTGGGTGGTTTCCGGGACCACATCGACGGGAGCGGCAAAGCTCCGCACGGCCGAACCGCTCCCCGTCCGCCAGACGCATTCCAGGCCGCCGAGGGTACGCACGCCGATCGAGGTGATCTCAGAAGGCTGAGCGAGATCTCTCCCCAGAATCGAGGAGAGCCGCGTCGCGTCCACGATGGCGGCGCAATCGCCTCCGAAGGCAGGGCGGGCTCCCGAGTCGAGCTCCGACGTCGGCGTGGGACTCTCGGGCACCGGGGCCACGGCCTCGCTCGTCGAAGGGGAGCTCACGGTGGAGCCATCGGACGCACACGCCTGCAGCGACACGACGGTCGCCGCCAGCACGATGACAAGCGCGGTGCGCCGAGCGACGTCTCTCGTACGCGTGGACAAGGTGGCCATAGGGCCATCGTCGCACGCGCGCGAAGCGGCGTTCGCCTCGGCTCACAACGATCTCGTCACGCCCATGCCGGCGGCGGCATACGATGCGCCCGCCGAGGAACGGGGACCGGTGTCAGACCGTGACGACCTGCGCCGTTCCGAGCGGGGCGTCGGGGCCCATCTCGTCGGCGATGCGATTGGCCTCTTCGATCAGGGTGGCCACGATCTCGGCCTCCGGGACGGTCTTGATGACCTCACCCTTGACGAAGATCTGTCCCTTGCCGTTGCCGGACGCGACGCCGAGGTCGGCCTCGCGCGCCTCACCGGGGCCGTTGACGACGCAGCCCATGACGGCGACGCGCAGCGGCACGGTCATGTCCTTGAGGCCTTCGGTGACGTCGTTGGCGAGGGTGTAGACGTCGACCTGCGCCCGCCCGCACGACGGGCACGAGACGATCTCGAGCTTGCGCTCGCGGAGGTTCAGCGACTGCAGGATCTGGTGACCCACCTTGACCTCTTCGGCCGGCGGCGCCGACAGCGAGACGCGGATCGTGTCGCCGATGCCCTCGCCGAGCAGGATGCCGAAGGCGGTCGCGCTCTTGATCGTGCCCTGGAACGCGGGACCGGCCTCGGTCACACCGAGGTGCAGGGGCCAGTCGCCCCGCTCGGCGAGCATGCGGTAGGCCTTCACCATGACGATCGGGTCGTTGTGCTTCACCGAGATCTTGAAGTCGTGGAAGTCGTGCTCCTCGAACAGCGAGGCCTCCCAGACGGCGCTCTCCACGAGCGCCTCCGGAGTCGCCTTGCCGTACTTCTCCAGCAGCCGCTTGTCGAGCGAGCCGGCGTTCACGCCGATGCGCAGCGACACACCGGCATCCTTCGCCGCCTTCGCGATCGCGCCGACCTGGTCGTCGAACTTGCGGATGTTGCCCGGGTTCACGCGCACCGCGCCGCAGCCCGCGTCGATCGCCTGGAAGACGTACTTGGGCTGGAAGTGGATGTCGGCGATCACGGGGATCTGACTCTTCTTCGCGATGATGTGCAGCACATCCGCGTCATCCTGGCTAGGAACGGCGACGCGCACGATTTCGCAGCCGGATGCCGTGAGCTCCGCGATCTGCTGGAGCGTGGCGTTGATGTTGGTCGTGGGCGTCGTGCACATCGACTGCACGCTCACGGGCGCGTCGCCGCCGACGAGCACCTTCCCGACCTTGATCTGACGGCTCTTGCGGCGCGGGGCGAGGACGTCCGGCACACGCGGCATCCCGATGTTCACTGCTGGCACTGCACCAGCCTACGCCGCGCTGGCCGCGCGGGGGCTGTGCGGCTGACGTCAGGGGGATGTCGCGAACTCGTCGAAGACGCGGAGAAGGAGCATCGTCGGATCTCCGGTGCCGCTGGCGCCGATGCCGACCCGGGCGAGGTTCACGCCGTCGGCGGCGAGCGCGGTCTTCCCGTCCACCGCCGCGGACAGTCCGCCCGCGAGGCTCGAGCGCTCCCCGGCGGCCAACGCCGCGTCCGCCGCCCACGCCCCGCCGGGCGAGAGCTGAAGGGTCGTCAGCCCGTAGGTCGCATCGATGGCGGGGTCGTCGAAGTCGGGAAACCACATGCAGGTGAGCGAGACTCCGGCGCTCTCGAGCAGACGCCACGTCCACTCCCGGCTGGGGTCGCCCTCCCACCAGCCGGTGATGTAGGTCGACCCGAGGAAGTCGGCGAGTCCGAGGCGCTGGCCCAGATCCTCACAGGAGATCTCCGTGCTCCACCATCCCGCCGTACGCACCAGCGGAACGGGCCGAACCGCCCCCGCCGCATTCGCCGTGACCGCGTCGAGCACGGACCGCAGCAGCGCGGCGGGGGTGTCGACGCCCTCTGCCGCCGCCTGGACGGTCTGCACAACGAGCCAGACGCCGTCGACGTCAGCTCCCAGCGTGCACGACATCGCATCATAGATCTGAACGCACGTCCCCGCCTCAGCCTCGGCTCGCAGATCCCGAGGGATCACCGAGGTCGGGAAGGCGAGCACGGAAACTCTCTCGATGTCGGCAATCAGTGACTGCCAGTCCACTCCGCGCCACGTGCATTCGACACCGCCCAGCGTCCCGATGCCGACATCTCGCCCCGGATCGGCGTCGACAGGCGTGGACTCCGCGTCGAACAGCGACGTGCGCTGCTCCTCACGCAGGACGGCGTCGCAGTCGCCCCCGAAGGCGATCGTGTGCTCCGCGGGCGGCGTCGCCGTCGGCGTGGACGTCGCCGAGGCGACGGGCGACGCGGACTCGACGGGTGCCGCAGCGCCCCGTGCACAGCCCGCCAGCACCAGGACGCACGCCGCTGCGGCTATGACGACGGGGACCGATCGGGGGGCGGAGGCGCTCATCCCTTCACCCTGACGCACGGCGCTGCAGAGGCGCATCGGCGGCGGCCGTTCGTTTCGAGATCGTGATCGCGCACCGGCGGCCGATACCCGCCGCGCCGACGCGCACGTGTCGTTCTGATATCGTGACCGCATGTTCGCGAACACCTCCTGGTGGCCCACCCGCTGAGGCGGTGTGCTCGCGACCCACGACCACAGACCGCCCTCGAGGCGGTCTTTTCGTTCCCGGACGAACCCAGCCCGCCCGACCTGAAGAAAGGCCCGGCGATGACCCCGAGCCCCGCCCTCCTGGAGTCCGTGCTGCGCGCGGATCGCCCCTTCGCCCTGATCGCGCGGGATCCCGACACCGTCGAGCTGCTCGTCGGCGATGTCGTCGACGTCGCCCTGCTCGCCGACATCCCGCTGACGGATGCGACCGGCGCCCCGCGAGAGGTGCTGGCGCTGGTGCCGTACCGGCAGGTCGTCGAGCGCGGCTTCGCATGCCACGACGACGGCGCGCCGTTGCGCTGCCTCGTCGTCGAGGAGCACACCACGCTCCCCCGCGCCGACGTGCTGGCGGCGCTGCCGACCGCGACGGTGCCGCTGGCCGACGCCGGGTTCGACATCTCCGACGACGAGTACGCCGCGATCGTGCGCACCGTCATCGCCGATGAGATCGGTCGCGGCGAGGGCGCGAACTTCGTCATCCGGCGCGACTTCACGGCATCCGTCGACACCGATGCCCTCACCGCCGGCCTGATCTGGTTCCGCGCGCTGCTCGAACACGAGCGCGGCGCCTACTGGACCTTCCTCGTCTCCACCCCCGGCCACCTCGCGGTCGGGGCGAGCCCGGAAGCGCACGTGAGCGCGCAGGCCGGGGCTCCCGCCGGGCCCGGCCACAGCACGGTGACGATGAACCCGATCTCCGGCACGTTCCGCCACCCGGCCGGCGGGGCCACGGCAGAGACCCTGACGGAGTTCCTCTCGTCCACCAAGGAGACCGAAGAGCTCTTCATGGTGGTCGACGAGGAGCTCAAGATGATGAGCGCCGTCTGCAGCGACGGGGGCCGCATCACCGGCCCGCATCTCAAGGAGATGTCGCGGTTGACGCACACCGAGTACATCCTGCGCGGGACGAGCACGATGGATCCGCGGGACATCCTGCGCGAGACGATGTTCGCCCCGACGGTCACCGGATCGCCCATGCAGAACGCGTGCACCGTCATCCAGCGGCACGAACGCGCTCCGCGCGGCTACTACTCGGGCGTCGCCGCACTGTTCACGCCCACGCCCGGCGGCGGACACGACCTCGACGCGCCGATCCTCATCCGCACGGCGTATCTCGTCGACGGCACGCTGCGCGTGCCGGTCGGCGCGACGCTCGTGCGTCACTCCGATCCCGACGGCGAGGTCGGTGAGACCCATGGAAAGGCCGCGGGCGTGCTGGGCGCCATCGGCGCGGTCGCCCGCGACGTCGTCGCGGAGGCGAGCGCGCTCGACGAAGACGCGCCCGCCGCCCGGCCTCCCCGCCTCGCCGACGTGCCCGAGATCGCCGCACTGCTGGCCGCGCGCAACGAACGCCTCGCGTCGTTCTGGCTCGAGCCGCAAGCCGGGGAGATCGCGGGACCGTACTCCGGGCGCACCGCGGTCGTCGTCGACGCCGAAGACCGCTTCACGACGATGCTCGCGCACCAGCTGCGCCACCTCGGCTTCGCGGTCTCGATCCTCCCGTGGAACGACGCGGATGCCGCGGCCCTCGCGGCCGCTGACCTGGTGGTCGCCGGGCCCGGCCCCGGCGACCCGCGTGACGACGCCAACGCACGGATCCGGACGATGCGCGCCGTCGTGGCCGACCGGCTGGAGAGCGGCCGCCCCCTGCTGGCCGTCTGCCTGAGCCACCAGATCCTCGCCGATCGGCTCGGCATCTCCCTGGCCCCGTTGGACGCGCCGCATCAGGGCCTGCAGAAGACGGTCGACGTCTTCGGGGTGCCGGCGTCCATCGGCTTCTACAACACCTTCACGGCGCGTGTCGAGCCGGGCACCGACGAGATCGGCCGGACGCGGATCTCGGCCGACCCGGCATCCGGCGACGTCTACGCGCTCCGCGGGCCGGGCTACGCCTCGGTGCAGGGCCACCTCGAGTCGATCCTGTCGCGCGACGGGCTGCGGACCCTCGAGAGCCTCATCGCCGACGCGCTGTCCTGAACCGGGGCGCGAGGGCGCTCAGCCGAAGATCTTCATCGGGTTGACGATGTCGGCCAGGATGAGGATGCCGCCCATCACGATGAGCGCGATGACGACGACGAAGGTGACCGGCACGAGCCGTGTCGCGTCGACGGGAGCGGGCGGCGGCCGCCGCCACAGCTTCGCCCAGGCCCGCTTGAGTCCGTCCCAGAGCGCGACGACGACGTGCCCGCCGTCCAACGGGAGCAACGGGATGAGGTTGAAGACGAACAGCGCGAGGTTGAGCGATCCGAGCAGACCGAGGATCGTGGCCACCCGGTCGAGGACGGGCGCGTCGATGGCCGCCGCCTCTCCGGCGAGCCGGCCCACGCCGACGACCGAGAGCGGGCCGTTGGGATCGCGCGGCGCCCCCGTGACCAGGTCGGACGCCGTCTGGTAGACCCGGACCGGGAGCTGCCACATGATGCCGGCGACCTGGCCGGCCTGCTGCAGCGCGGCGGCGGGCCCGTCCCACAGCGGCTGGCGCACATAGGCGGTCGCGGCCGTCATCCCGACGAAGCCGACCTCCGCGGTCACCGCCGTGCCGTCCGGACCCGCGATCTGGCGCTGCGCGAGCAACGGCGTCACGCGCAGGGTCTGCTCGACGCCGTCGCGACGGACGACGACGTCGATCGTGCGGTTCGGGGCGGCCTGGATGATCGCCGACGCCTCCTCGAAGGTGGCGACGGCGGTCCCGTCGACCGACACGAGCTCGTCGCCGGGGCGAAGGCCCGCCGCCGCGGCCGGCGACTGCGGGTCGTCCGCGGTGCAGGCGGTCTGGGTGGAGCCGGCCGGCAGGACGCATTCGTTGACGGCGGCGACCGTCGTGGTGGCCGTCTGCACCCCGATCCCGCTGAACACGATGGCGAACAGCAGCATCGCGAGCAGCAGGTTCATGACGGGGCCGCCCAGCATGATGACGACCCGCTTCCACACGGGCAGCGCGTGGAACGTGCCCGTGCTGTCGTCTCCGGCGATCGTCTCGTCATTGGCGGCGCGGGCGTCCTGCACCATCGTGGCGAAGAACCCGCCCCCCGCCTTGCCCGCGGCACCGCCCACCGCGGCGCGGGCACGCGACCGCGGGTACATCCCCGCCATCGAGATGTAGCCGCCCAACGGCACGGCCTTCACGCCGTACTCGGTCTCGCCGAAGCGACGCGACCACAGCGTCGGTCCGAAGCCCACCATGTACTGCCCGACGCGGACGCCGAAGCGCTTCGCGGGCACGAGATGACCGATCTCGTGCAGGGCGATGGATGCGGCGAGTCCCACGACAAGCAGCAGGACGCCGACGATGAAGGCGATGACGGTCACGAGCGAACAGGCTACCCGCCACCGCTTTGAGTTTGCTCAGTCCGCGCCCCGGCCCCCGGTAGGCTCGACGTGTGCCCGAACGCCCGATGACCCGCCGGCTGCGGGCCCTGCGCGGGACGGCGGCGGCGGCGATCGCGACGACCCTCGCCTCGACCGGGCACACGTTCGGCGGCGGGGCCGCGCCGTCGCTGTGGCTGCTGGTCGCCGTGACCGTCCTGGCGGCGCCGCTCGCGGTCGCGATGGTCGGACGACGGCGCAGCCTTCCGCGGCTGGCGGCCGCCATCGCCACGGCCCAGATCGCCCTGCACACGGCGTTCGCCGTCGTCGGCGGCGCCGCACCGGTCACCCCCGCCGGGCACGAGCACGTGATGCCGGGCGTCGCGATCGGGGTCGCGACGACCCACGCCGGCGGGCATCTGACGGCCGCCATGCTGATCGGCCACCTGGTGGCCGCCCTCGTGACGATCGCGCTCGTCGCCTACGGCGAACGACTGCTCGCGATGATCGCGCGCGGCGTCCGTCGCCTCCTCGCCCGGGCCGCCGTGACGGCGCCCGGACCGCGTCCCCGCGCGCACGCCGCCCCGACCGACCGGCGCATCGCCCTCCCGCTCTTCCTGCTGTCCGCTCTTCGTCGACGGGGGCCGCCGGCGTTCGCACGCTGAGCACCGCCGCACCCGCGGCACCCGCGGCGCACGCGCCGCCCCGTCACCGCGGCATCCCGCCGCACCACGTACAGAAAGAGCACCCTGATGACCGTCACCACCCGTTCGCGCCGTCGCACCCGCCTCGCCGCCGGCCTCATCGCCGGCGCAGCCCTCGTCCTCGCCGCCCCGCTGGCCGCGTCCGCGCATGTCCACGTGACCCCCGACGAATCGTCGGCAGGCACGACCACCCGCCTCGCGTTCTCCTTCAGCCACGGCTGCGAGGACTCCCCGACCACCGCCGTGAAGATCACGGTGCCGCAGGGCATCGACGGGGTGAAGCCCGTGCTGGACGGCGCCTGGACGATCTCCCGTGAGCTGAACACCGACGGCATCCCCACGAGCGTCACGTTCACGGCCGTGACCCCCGTCGAGTCGGGCGTCGCGGCATCCGTCGCCCTCGACGTGATCTTCTCCTCCAGCGCCGCGAACACGTCGGTCGCCTTCCCCGTCCTGCAGACCTGCGCGACGGGATCGACCGACTGGTCGGAGGTCGCCGCCGAGGGACAGACCGAGGACGACCTGGCCGCCCCGGCACCGGTCGTCGCGGTCGGCGCCGTCTCCGCGGACGGCGGAGAGCACGGCCATGATGCCTCGACGGCCGAGGAGCACGCCGACGCCGACACGCACGCGTCGACGGATGCCGCGGCACCGGCAGACGCCGATCCCGTCGCCCGCTGGCTGAGCGGAGGGGCCCTGGTCGCGGCGCTCGCGGCGCTCGCGGTGGCCCTCCTCCGACGCCGCGCCTGACCCCCGGTCGGCGCGACCTCTCACCCGCGGCCGGGTGGCGGATTCGACCCCGTCGCCCGGCCGCTCTCAACGAGCCGCGATAGAGGGCACATAGTTTTCACATAACTCCATGCGCGAGCATGGGGGAATCATGACACCCGACATCGAGAGCACCCTGCCCCCGACGCTTCGCCCCGATCAGCCGCCGCAGAGGAGACTGATCGACCTCGTCGATCGCTTCGGCGGAGAGCTGCGCGCCGGAGACGGCGACACCGTGTTGCGCGGGATCACGCTGTCCACCAACGATCTGCGCCCCGGTGAGGCGTTCGTCGCCCTGCCCGGCACCCATCAGCACGGTGCCGAGTTCACGAGCGCGGCGGCCTCCCTCGACGCGGCGGCGATCATCACCGACGAGGAGGGCGCGCGCCTCGTCCGCGATGCGGCGCTGTCTCCCACGCTGCCGGTGGCCGTCTTCCCCGATCCCCGCGGCACCCTCGGTGCCATGTCGGCATGGGTCTACGGCACCGACCGCGACCTGCCGACCCTCCTCGCCGTCACCGGCACGAACGGCAAGACCAGCGTCTCGCACCTGCTGAAAGCGATCCTCGAGCAGATGGGGGTGGTCGCCGGACTGTCGTCCACCGCCGAGCGCCACATCGGCCCCGAGGTGATCACGTCGCGCCTGACCACGCCCGAGGCCAGCGAGTTCCACGCCCTCCTCGCCCTCATGCGCGAGCGCGGCGTCGAGGCCGTGGCCGACGAGGTCAGCGCTCAGGCCCTCGACCGCCACCGCGTGGACGGCATCGTCTTCGACGTCGCGGGCTTCACCAACCTGACCCACGACCACCTGGACGACTTCGGCGACATGGAGACCTACTTCCAGGCCAAGCTCCCCCTCTTCACCCCGGAGCGCAGCCGGAGGGCGGTCGTCAGCCTCGACTCGGAGTACGGGCCGCAGCTGGTCGCCGCCGCGACGGTGCCGACGACGACCATCACGACGCCGGCGATCGCGGCCGTGCCGGCATCCGCCGATTGGACCGTGGAGATCTCCGCGGAACGCCAGAACGGCACGACCTTCTCGCTGCGGGGTCCCGGCGGGCAGGCGCTGGAGACGACCGTGCCGGTGATCGGGCGGCACATGGCGTCCAACGCGGGGCTCGCGATCGTGATGCTCGTCGAGGCCGGGTACGAATGGTCGCGGATCCACGCCGCGCTCGACGGTCGCCGCATCGAGGCCGCCGTCCCCGGACGCACGCAGCGCGTCTCCGGGGATGCCGGGCCGGCGGTCTACGTCGACTTCGGGCACTCCCCGGACGCCTTCGACAAGACGCTGGCCGCGGTCCGGAGGGTCACCCCCGGGCGGGTGCTGATGCTGTTCGGCGCCGACGGCGACCGCGACACGACCAAGCGCTTCGACATGGGCCGCACGGCGGCGCTGGGCAGCGACATCCTCATCATCACGGATCACCATCCGCGTCACGAGGATCCGGACCAGATCCGCGCGGCGCTGCTGACGGGGGCCCGGGCGGCGATGTCCCGCGCCGAGATCCTGGAGATCTCCCCGCCCGAGCGCGCGATCGTCGAGGCCGTGAGCCGGGTCGGCGACGGCGACGCGATCCTCTGGGCGGGGCCCGGCCACCAGGACTACCGCGACATCCGCGGCGTCCGCACGCCCTACTCGGCGCGCGAGCTCGCCCGCCGAGCGCTCGACGCGGCGGGCTGGCCCGCCCCCGCACCGACGTGGACGGTGCCCTACCCCGCCGACTCCATCACACCATCGGATCCGACGCGGCCGTTCTGAGCTCCGCTCGGGCTCTCTCGCGAGGCGCTTCCCCTTTGTGGCCTGACCACATTGCGGGCGGCGCCTCGCCCGCTTCTCCTGTCGACTTCCTCCACAGTCCCGTTGTGGTCTGACCACAGGTCGTATGCTGGGGTCACGACCCGACCACGGATGGGTGGACGGGCCGCTCCCACGAGGATCTGAGGAAGCGAATCATGACCACCGTCACCCCCTCCGCACAGGACACGCAGCCCGCCGCCTGGAACGGTTTCACCGCCGGCCCCTGGCAGGACGCGATCGACGTGCGCGACTTCATCCAGCGCAACTACACCCCCTACCTCGGGGACGCCTCGTTCCTGACGGGAGCGACGGCGCGCACCACCCGGGTCTGGGACACGCTGTCGGCGATGTTCCCCGTCGAGCGTGAGAAGGGCATCTACGACGTCGACGCGCACACGCCCGCCGGCATCACGGCCCACGGTCCCGGCTACATCGCGAAGGACGACGAGGTCATCGTCGGCCTGCAGACCGACGCGCCGCTCAAGCGCGCCATCATGCCCAACGGCGGATGGCGCATGGTCGAGGGCGCGCTGAACACGTACGGGTACGAGGTCGACGAGACGCTGAAGGAGATCTTCACGACGTACCGCAAGACGCACAACGAGGCCGTCTTCGACGCGTACTCCCCCAACGTCCGCGCCGCCCGCAGCTCGCACGTGATCACCGGACTGCCCGACGCGTACGGCCGCGGACGCATCATCGGCGACTACCGCCGCGTCGCGCTCTACGGCGTGGACCAGCTCATCGCCGCGAAGCAGGTCGACAAGCTCGGGCTCGACACGACGCCGTTCAGCGAGGAGGTCGTCCGCATGCGCGAGGAGCACGCGGAGCAGATCCGCGCGCTCGGCGAGCTGAAGCAGATGGCCGCGTCGTACGGCTACGACATCTCCGGTCCGGCGACGACGGCCCGCGAGGCCGTGCAGTGGCTGTACTTCGGCTACCTCGCGGCCGTGAAGGAGCAGAACGGCGCCGCGATGTCGCTCGGGCGCACCTCGACGTTCCTCGACGTGTTCATCGAGCGCGATCTCGAAGCCGGGCTCATCACCGAGTCCGAGGCCCAGGAGATCATCGACGACTTCGTCATCAAGCTGCGCATCGTCCGCTTCCTGCGCACCCCCGAGTACGACAGCCTCTTCTCGGGCGACCCGACATGGGTCACCGAGACCATCGGCGGCATGGGCGAGGACGGCCGCCCGCTCGTCACGAAGAACTCCTTCCGCTTCCTCCAGACGCTCTACAACCTGGGCCCGGCCCCCGAGCCCAACATGACCGTGTTCTGGAGCCCCGAGCTGCCGCAGGGGTTCAAGGACTACTGCGCCCGCGTGTCGATCGACACCTCGGCCGTGCAGTACGAGTCCGACGAGATCATCCGCCCGGCGTGGGGGGATGACGCGGCCATCGCGTGCTGCGTGAGCCCCATGCGCGTCGGCAAGCAGATGCAGTTCTTCGGCGCTCGCGTGAACCTCGCCAAGACGCTCCTGTACGCGATCAACGGCGGACGCGACGAGGTGACCGGCAAGCAGGTCTCGCCGGTCGCGGCGCCCGTCGGCGACGGCCCCCTCGACTTCGACGACGTCATGGAACGCTTCGACAAGACGATGGACTGGCTGGCCGAGACGTACGTGGAGGCCCTCAACTGCATCCACTGGTCGCACGACAAGTACGCGTACGAGCGGATCGAGATGGCCCTGCACGACAAGGACGTGCTGCGCACGATGGCCTGCGGCATCGCCGGACTCTCGGTCGCGGCGGACTCGCTGGCGGCGATCAAGTACGCCACGGTGACCCCCGTCCGCGACGAGCGCGGCATCGTCGTCGACTACCTCACCGAGGGTGACTTCCCGAGCTACGGCAACGACGACGACCGGGCCGACCAGATCGCCGTCGGCCTCGTGGAGAGCTTCATGTCGAAGATCCGCCGTCACCCGATGTACCGGGGCGCCCTGCCCACGCAGTCGGTGCTCACGATCACCTCGAACGTCGTCTACGGCAAGGCGACGGGCAACACGCCCGACGGTCGCCGCGCCGGCGAGCCGTTCGCCCCGGGCGCCAACCCGATGAACGGTCGCGACACGCACGGCATGCTGGCGTCGGCACTGTCGGTCGCCAAGATCCCCTACGCGCAGGCGCAGGACGGCATCTCGCTGACCAACACGGTCGTGCCGAGCGGCCTGGGACGCACGACGGACGAGCAGGTGCGCAACCTGGCGGGCCTCCTCGACGCCTACGTCGGCTCGCACGGCTACCACATGAACGTCAACGTGCTGAACCGCGAGACGCTCGAGGACGCCATGGAGCACCCGGAGAACTACCCGCAGCTGACCATCCGGGTCTCCGGCTACGCCGTCAACTTCGTGCGCCTGACCCGTGAGCAGCAGTTGGACGTCCTGTCGCGGACCTTCCACGGCTCGATGTGACCCCCGAGAGAAGCTGAGGACCATGGCCAGGGCGATGCTCCGCCACCCGTGCAACACGGTACCGGCCTCCCTCCCCGATGACGCGGTGCGCCTGGAGGTCCCCCTCCAGGCGCCCGCCCATCGGCGCACGGGCGCCGGCGTCGACGGACTCGAGGTCTCCGACGTCGACCGTCACGAACGCCTCACGGCGATGCGCGAGGGCCGCCTCGGCTCCGTGCACTCGTGGGAGCTGGTCACGGCGGTCGACGGACCGGGGACGAGACTGACCACGTTCCTCAGCGGATGCCCGCTGCAGTGCCTGTACTGCCACAACCCCGACACGCTCGCGATGAAGGACGGCCAGCCCGTCACGAGCGATGAGCTGCTGGCCCGCATCTCCCGGTACACCGCGGTCTTCCGCGCCACCGGCGGCGGCATCACCCTCTCCGGCGGAGAGGTGCTCATGCAGCCCGCCTTCGCCGCACGGATCCTCCGTGGCGCGAAGGAGCGCGGCATCCACACGGCGATCGACACCTCCGGCTACCTTGGCGCGGCGGCGTCGGACGCGATGCTGGACGACGTCGATCTCGTCCTGCTCGACGTGAAGAGCGGCGACCCGCAGGCCTACCGGGAGATCACCGGTCGCGATCTCGAACCGACCCTCGCCTTCGGTCGGCGCCTGGCCGCCCGCCCCGAGGGCCCCGAGATCTGGATCCGGTACGTCCTCGTGCCGGGCCTGACCGACGACGTCGAGGGCATCGAGGCGGTCGCGGCCTACGCGGCATCCCTCAACGAGATCCGACCCGGCGCCGTGACGCGCGTCGAAGTGCTGCCGTTCCACCAGATGGGCCGCGACAAGTGGGACGCCCTCGGCCGCGAGTACCGACTCGCCGACACCGAGCCGCCCTCCGTCGCCCTCGTGGAACGGGTGCGCGCGCAGTTCCGCGCGCACGGCCTGGTGACCTACTGACGTCGGCTCCTCTCGCGAACGCGGACCGCTGCTTCCCCTCCGCGGCCGCGCGGCCGGGTCATCGACGACCGGGCCCCGGACCGGACCGCTCTCCCCCATCCCCTGTGGGCGGTCCGGTCCTCTTCTCCGCCCGGGCGCACGGCCGGGGCGGCGACCTCACGCGGAGGCGATGATCCGGTCGGCGCTCCTGCGCGCCCACGCCTCCGCCTCGGTCAGGGCGTCGCGCGACAGCATCGACGGCGCCTCGTGCGCCTCCACGGTCCGTCGCACGGTGTCGAGGATGCCGGGAAACGAGAGCCGCCCCTCGTGGAACGCGTCGACGGCCTGCTCGTTGGCCGCGTTGAACACGGCCGGATACGTCGCACCGGCGCGGCCGACGCTCTTGGCGAGCGCGACGGCGGGGAACGCGTCCTCGTCGAGCGGTTCGAACGTCCACGAGCCGGCGCGCGTCCAGTCCAGTGGCACGCCGACGCCGCCGACCCGGTGCGGCCAGTCCAGGCCGAGCGAGATCGGCAGGCGCATGTCGGGCGGAGACGCCTGCGCGATCGTCGATCCGTCCACGAACTCGACCATCGAGTGGACGATCGACTGCGGATGCACGACGACGTCGATGGCGTCGTAGTCGATGCCGAACAGCAGGTGCGCCTCGATGACCTCCAGGCCCTTGTTGACCAGCGTCGCGGAGTTCGTCGTCACGACGCGGCCCATGTCCCAGGTGGGATGCGCCAGCGCCTGCGCCGGGGTGACGTCGGCGAGGTCGGCGCGGCTGCGACCGCGGAACGGACCGCCCGAGGCGGTCAGCACGAGCCGGCGCACCTCGTCGGCCGCGCCGGCGCGCAACGCCTGCGCGATCGCCGAGTGCTCCGAGTCGACCGGGACGATCTGCCCGGGAGCCGCCCGCGCGGTGACGAGCTCGCCGCCGACGATGAGGGACTCCTTGTTGGCGAGCGCGAGCGTGCGCCCGCACTCCAGCGCCGCGAGAGTGGGACCCAGCCCGACGGATCCGGTGATGCCGTTGAGCACGACATCGGCATCCACGTCGCGGACGAGCTGCTCGGCCTCGACCGCGCCGAGCGCGGTGTGCTCCACACCGAACTCCGCCGCCTGCGCGGCGAGCGCGTCGGCGCTGCTGCCGGCCGCGAGCCCGACGACCTCGAACCTGTCGCGCCGTCCGCGGATCACGTCCAGCGCCTGCGTGCCGATCGAGCCGGTGGAGCCGAGAATCAGGATGCGGCGCATCCCGTCAGCCTACCGGCGACCGATCGGGGCTACTGGTTCTGCGAGGTCTGCGCGCCGAGGATGTCGACGACGAACACGAGCGTCTCGCCCTTCAGGTCGGTCGTGTTGATCTCGCCCTCGCCGTACCCGTCGGCGGGGGTCATCACGACAAGCACCTGCGAGCCGACGGTCTGTCCCTCGAGCGCCTTGCGGAAGCCCTCGACGACCCCCGTCGTGCTGAAGCTCGTGGGGACACCGCCCTTGTCCCAGGTGGAGTCGAAGGTCTCGCCGTTCGACCAGCGCACGCCGGTGTACTGCACCAGCACCTGGTCGCCGCTCTGCACGGTCGCGCCGTCGCCCTTCTTGAGCGTCGCGATCTGCGTCTCGGCCGGCGGGTTCCCGCCCGGCAGCGTGATCGTGGGGGCGCCGTTGTCGGCCAGCGCGACGGTGGGCATGCCCGCGACGGGCTCCTGGGAGGCCCCCCACGCGGCGCTCGGCACCACCGAGAGCAGATCGACGACGTAGACCTGTGCCGCTCCCTGCTCGCTGGCCGGGAAGGTCGCGACGACGCGCTCGCCCGGGGCGCCGCAGCCGAGCACCTGGCCGAGCGGGCTCGACGCGGAGATCTGGGCGGGCAGCAGCTGACCGGCCTGGTAGCCGATGTCGCCCATCTTCTCGCCGGTCTCGGCGTCGTAGGCGGTCATCGCGTAGGAGATGAAGTCGCCCGCGGCGACGGGGGTCCCGGTGCCCTTGTCGATGGTCTTCGCCTCGAGCTTGTCGATCTGCAGCGGGGCGGTGAAGGACAGCGTCGGAGACGTACCCGCGTCTCCGCTGACGGTGACCGCGTCGACCGCGGTGCCGGCGGCGACCTGGGCCGAGCAGAGGTCGGCCGCAGCGTCGGCGCTGGGGCTCTGCGTGGCGGCGTCGCCGCCCGAACCGGAGCATCCCACGAGGAGGACGGCGGAGACGGCGGCGATGGACAGAGCGGCGAGCGGGCGCAGGCGCACGATGAGGACCTCACAGATGGGAGACGGGACCCGCCCATCCTCTCGCACTTTGTTCTGTGCGCGCTGGGAGATCGTCGGCGAGCCCTGGCGGGGCATGCGTGATCGGGCATGCGATCGGGAGTACCCTCATCTGGTGACATCCGCCGAGCCCGCCCCCGACGCCGCCGGCGAACAGGCGCCGCCCGAGACGGGCCCCCACGACGTGACCGGCATCGGCCCGACCTACGTCATCGGCCGCTGGGTCGTGGCGCCGCTCGCCCGCCTCGTGTACCGGCCGCGCATCGAGGGCCGCAAGAACTTCCCCCGCAAGGGCGCGGTCATCATCGCGAGCAACCACCTGTCGTTCATCGACTCCTTCGTCATCCCGATGGCCGCCCCGCGCCCCGTGCGGTTCCTCGCGAAGTCGAGCTACTTCGACGGCACCGGGATCAAGGGATGGTTCTCGCGGCAGTTCTTCTACGCCGTCGGCGCGTTCCCCGTCCAGCGCGGCGCGGGACAGGCCGCCCTGGACGCCCTGGATCAGCAGCGCCGCATGCTCGAGGAGGGCTGGTCGACCGCGCTGTACCCGGAGGGCACCCGCTCGCTGGACGGACGCCTCTACAAGGGCCGCACGGGCGTCGCCTTCCTCGCCCTGCAGACCGGAGCGCCCGTCATCCCCGTCGGCCTCGTCGGCACCAACGAGATCATGCCGGTCGGCGCGAAGTTCCCGCGTCTGCGGCCGCGGGTGACCGTGCGCTTCGGCGAGCCGCTCGATCTGTCGCACCACGGCTCGGCCGACTCGGGCCGCGCCCGCCGGCAGGCCACCGACGAGATCATGGCGGCCATCCACGCCCTCTCCGGCCAGGAGCTGGCGGGTGCCTACAACGAGGCTCCCGCGTCGAATCCCGTCGAGCGGCTCAAGCAGGTCCTGCCCCACGAGCGTCGCTGACCCCCGCGCGAGCGTCGCTGACACCCGCGACGACGACCACGGCCTCGTGCCGCACGGGGAAGTTGACGGAGTTCGCGATGAAGCACCACTCACGCGCCTGCGCGTGGGCCGCCTCGGCGGCGGCGACCATGGATGCCGCGGCCACCTCGACCCGGGGGTGCAGGGTCACCTCGGAGAACGACCCCCCGCCGCGGCCGTCCTCCGTCATCAGGCCGGTGGCGCTGTCTTCGTAGGACACGACGACGACGCCGGCCTGGACGCACGCGTGCAGGTACGACAGCAAATGGCATTCGGACAGCGCCGCCAGCAGCAGGTCCTCGGGGTTCCACTTCGCCGGGTCGCCGCGGAACGGCCGGTCGCTCGAGGCGTCGAGGGCGGGTTTGCCGTCGACCGAGATCGTGACCGAGCGGTCGTAGTCCCGGTATCCGCTCGTGCCGGTGCCCCGGTTGCCGGTCCACCTGCTGTGCAGCGCGTAGCGATGCTCACCGTTCATGCGGCCAGTCTGCCATCCGCGACCGCCGCGGCCGATGCGCGCAGGGAAGTAGGCTCTTCTGCGTGTCAGATCCTCACGCCTCCGCCCGATCGTCCGCGCGCAACGGAACCATCGCGGTCGGCGACGCCGTCGAGCTCGCCGTCGTCGAGCGCAGCGGCTTCGTTGAGTCGCGGCATGCGGGCGCGGCGATCGTGCTCGACGCGGAAGGCGTCGTCCGGCTGAGCCTCGGCGACGTCGAGGCGCCCATCCTGCCGCGCTCGAGCATGAAGCCGCTGCAGGCCCTGGGCTGCCTGACGGCGGGCGTGACGCTGGAGGGCGAGCAGCTCGCGCTTTCGACGGCGAGCCACAGCGGCACCGACCGGCACGCCGCGGTGGTTCGGGAGATCCTGGGACGGGCCGGCCTCGGCGAGGACAGCCTGCAATGCCCTCCGGCATGGCCCGGCGACACCGCGACGCGCGACGAGCTCGTGCGCGAGCTCGGCCAGCCCGAACGGGTGCGGATGAACTGCTCGGGCAAGCACGCGACGATGCTGCTGGCCTGCACCGCGAACGGGTGGGAACCGGGCAGCTACCTCGACCCGCAGCATCCGCTTCAGGTGCACATCCGTGAGGTGATCGAGCGCCTGACGGGCACGAAGGTGTCGACCATGGCCATCGACGGGTGCGGGGCGCCGGTGTACGCCATGAGCCTGACCGCCCTGGCGCGCGCGGCGCACCGGATCGGCACGGCGTCGGAGCGATCCCCGTTCGCGCTGCATCGCCAGGCCGGCGCGCTCGTGCGCGCGGTGCGGGAGAACCCGTGGGCGATCGACGGCCCGGGGCGGCCCGACACGATCGCGATCGAGCGCCTCGGAGTGTTCGCCAAGGGCGGCGCCGAGGGCGTCATGATCATGACGGCTCCCGACGGCACGACCGTCGCGCTCAAGACCCTCGACGGCAGCGGTCGGGTGGCGACGGCGGTGGCCCTCTCACTGCTCGCCCGCGTCGGCGCCCTGACCGCGGAGGACGCCGCCGCCACGATGGCGCAGCTCCCCCTCGAGATCACCGGCGGGGGCCGCGAGGTGGGACGCATCCGCCCGACCGTCTGATCGGCGCCCCGGCGGCAGGCGGACCCGCACGCACTCCCGTCCGGGAACGACCCGCCACGCGCGCCCAGCCGTGGACGCGGCGAACGGCGGCAGCTCTCGCCGACCCGTCACGGCGCGGAACTCGGGGAGGCATTCCGCGCCGATCAGCAGCTCGTGCGCCGACCTGACGCGCGCCAGCAGACGCCATTGCGCGAGCCACTCGTCGGCGGCGCCGTGGACGACCAGGGTCTCGCGCGGAGCACCCGGCGGCGGCGCCGCCGGGTCGATCAGGTCGGATGCGGCGGCCTCCGCGACGGTCAGCAGACGCGCTCCGCGGGCGGCGCAGGCCGCGGCGAGGCCGCGCGGGTCGGCGCCCGGACCCGCCACGACGGCCGCGACACCGCCGACGGCGCCCGCCGGTGACCACACGGGCGGCGCGGGGCCCGGAGCGGGCATCTCCGGCGCGTCGGTGTGGGCGAACTGGACGAGGAGCCTCCCCCAGCGTCCGCGCCCCACCGGCTGATCGGGAAGGAAGTGGGCGGAGTCGCCGCCGGCGGCGACGTGGTCGGCGCGCGTCGCGAGCGACAGCAGGGCGCGATGCGGGAGGAGCTCGATGATGCGCGCCGAAGGGCCCGAGATCCGGGCCGCGGAGACGACGACGAGCCGGCCCGCCCGGCGCGCGTCACGGACGATGCGCTCCAGACGGGCGACGAACTCGACGGCGTACTCCGCGGGGAACCGGCCGACGAGGGCGTCGAGGTCGTCGATCAACACGGCGCCGCCGGTCGCGGAGCGCAGCAGAGCGTCGACCGCGTCCCACGCGCCCTCCGCGTCCGCAGGAACCCACAGCGGAGCGACGCGAAGCTGGCGCGCGACCGTCCGGAGCACTCCCGTGCGCCCGCTCGCGGCGGCCCCGACGACGGCGAGACCCGCGGCATCCTCGGGGAGGACCACCGCCTCCTGACGCTGCCGGTCCGGCTCGTCCGCGAGCCCCAGGACGATCCGTCCCGGGCGGGCGACCCGTTCGAGAGGCACGGATGGCGCGAGCGGCGGAAGCCAGGGCGCCCGCGCACGCTGCGCTCCCGCCCCGAGCCGGATCGCCTCCAGGGCGCGCGCGGTGCAGCGGGCGACGCGCAGGCGCCGCGGCTCATCGTCCGCCGCGCCGCGGATCAGCGCGATCCCCCGCCCCTCCGGGCGCCCCGACAGTCGCACCGCGTCGTCGGTGCCGAGCACGAGGCGGGAGTCGGCCGCGTCGGTGGTGCGCAGCGCGATCCGCAGCGGCGCGTTGGCCAGGACGGCGTCGCGGAAGGCGCCGGTCGCCCGCTGCGACGCGAGCACGAGATGCATCCCGAGCGCCCGCCCGCGCGCCGCCACATCGGCGAAGAGCTCTTGCAGCTCGGGATGGGCGTTGACGAGGGCCGCGTACTCGTCGACGACGATGACGAGGCGCGCGAGGGCACCGGCCGCCTCGTCGATGTCCTTCGCCGCGTGCGCGGCGAGCGTCCGCTCCCGATGCCGTATCTCGGCGCGAAGGCTCTCCACCGCCCGCACCGCGGCCTGCTCGTCGAGATCGGTGAGCACGCCCGTCACGTGCGGGAGGGCCGCGAGCGCGTCGAATGCGCGCCCGCCCTTGAAGTCCACGAGGAGCAGGGCCACCTCGGTCGCATCACGGCCCCGGCACATGCCGGCTGCCCACGTGCACAGCAGCTCGCTCTTGCCGCTGCCGGTCGTGCCGATCACGACGGCGTGCGGACCGTCGGTCACCAGATCGAGGGAGACGACCTCGCCCGCGCTCACTCCCAGCGGACAGCGCAAGCTGCCCGGACGGGGCTCGTCGACGGCGAGGTCGTCGACGGTGGTCGCCTCGTCCGTGCGGTGTCCGAGGCCGTGCGCCCGCGCCGCGAGCGCCGACGCGATCTCGGCGGCCTGGGCGGCCGAGACGGCCTCGACCTGCACCGAGCGGGTGCTCCCGTCGTGATCCAGCCGCCCCCGGTCTCCCCCGGCGAGCGTGAGCACCGCCGCGCACCGCGGCGGCACGGGATCGTCTTCACCGATGACGACGATGGGGATGTCGGCGCCGGCGGGAACGCGCGCGGCGGCATCCGTCACCACGACGGCCGCCCCCGCCGTCGCGTGGGCGTGGGGCAGCTCGCCGGCGACCGCGAGGACCGTGCTCAGCGCCGCGGGGTCGGCGACCCGGACTCGACCGGGAGGGTGGACCAGGCACACCTGCAGCAGCAGCGCCCGGGCCACGGATGCCGCGAGCACGGCCGGCCCGCGCACGGCGATGCCCGCGTCCAGCGGGATCGTCACGGGTACGTCCTCGATCTCGCGGGCGCGACGGCGCAGCGCACGCGCCGCCTCGTCGGCGGCGTCGCCCTCGATGCGCAGACCGCTGACACCGGCTCCGCGCCCGACCACGAGGCAGCTCTCGCGGCCGGGGACCGCCCGCCAGATCTCGGCGTCGTCGCCGCACAGCGCCGCGACGTCGGGAGTGCGGCCCCACGCGCGCGCACGTTCCTCGGCATGGCGTGTCTCGACCTCGCGGCCCAGGCGGGTCAGCTCGCCGCGTGCGGCGCGACGGGCCGCGTGTCGCGCGCGGCGCGCGGCGCGCAGCCCGTCACCGAAGGAGGCGACGGCCAGCAGCGGTCCGAGCGCCGCGAACCACAGGGCGTACGTCGAGCCCGTCACCCGCCACAGGACGAGTGCGCCGACGACCGGGACGATCGCCGCCAGCACGGGCACCGGTGCGCGCACCGGCGGAGGCGGCACCGACGGCAGGCGGAGGAGATCGTGCTCACGGGCGGCGACATCGCTCATGCCGGCAGTCAACCGGCCCGTGGACAGCGCCGACCGCGGATGCGGACGATCGGTGGAGGGAAGGCGTCAGTCGGCTGCCGGGGAGGAACCGGTGCGGTGGACGTCGAGGACGATGATCGAGATGTTGTCGCGGCCGCCGTTCTCCAGCGCCGCCTCGAGCATGTCGTCGGCCGCCGCACTCGGGTCGTCGTGCTGCAGGAGGAAATGCAGGATGCCGTAGTCCGTGAGTTCCTTGGTGAGCCCGTCGCTGCAGATGACGAAGCGGTCGCCGTCGATGACCTCGAGGCGGACGTAGTCGGGCGCGACGCCGTCGGAGGGGCCCACGGCGCGGGTGATCACATTGCCGTAGGGGTGGTTCTCCGCCTCTTCCGGGCTCAGCCGTCCCGCGGCGATGAGCTCCTGCACGACGGAGTGGTCCGTCGTCACCTGGGCGAGGCCGCCGTCACGGAAGAGGTAGACCCGGGAGTCGCCGATGTTGAGGGTGACCCAGGTCGGCTCGGGCGTCGAGGTGTCGAGGTACACGCCGGTGACGGTCGTGCCCGTCCCGTCGTCGGTCGCATCGGGGTGCGAGGCGATGTCGGCGACGGCCCGTGCGAGCGCCTTCTCGATGCTCTTGGGGGTCACCTCGCCCTTGGCGGCGATCGACTCCAGGCGCGCGACCGCGCTGCTGCTGGCGATCTCCCCACCGATGTGCCCGCCCATGCCGTCGGCGACGACGAAGAGCGGATACTCGGCGAGGACCGCATCCTGATTGACCTCGCGCCGCCGACCGCGGTGGGTCAGTTCCGACCACTGCAGTTCGAGCACACCGTCCGCGAGAGGGATGGTGCGCGAATGGGTCGCGGCTTCGGGCACGGTCCCACTCTAGTGGACGCCTCAGCCCCGCACCCCGCCGACAGGCGCACCGCTCGCCGGAAGGTCGGCGATCCCCTCGTCGTCGACGGGCGCCTCGAACTGCGCGTCGTAGAGCCGGCGGTACGCACCGCGCGCGGCGAGCAGCTCCTCGTGGGTGCCCTGCTCGACGATCGACCCCTCCTCCATCACGAGGATCAGGTCCGCGTCGCGGATGGTCGAGAGCCGATGCGCGATCACGAACGCGGTCCGGTCGGTGCGAAGGCGCGACATCGCCCGCTGGATGAGCAGCTCGGTGCGGGTGTCGACCGAGCTGGTCGCCTCGTCGAGGATCAGGATGCGGGGATCGGCGAGGAAGGCGCGGGCGATCGTGATGAGCTGGCGCTCACCGACCGACAGATTCGTCGCCTCGTCGTCCAGCACCGTGTCGTAGCCCTCCGGCAGGGCGTGCACGAACCGGTCGACATAGGCGGCCGTGGCCGCCGCGACGATCTCCTCCTCCGACGCCTCCGGACGCCCGTACGCGATGTTCTCGCGGATGGTGCCCGAGAACAGCCACGTGTCCTGGAGCACCATGCCGGTGCGTGCCCGCAGGTCGTCGCGGGTCATCCGCCGGGTGTCGACCCCGTCGAGCGCGATCGCCCCGGCATCCACGTCGTAGAAACGCATGATGAGGTTCACGAGCGTGGTCTTGCCCGCACCCGTGGGCCCGACGATCGCGACGGTGCTGCCCGGCTGCGCCTCGAGGGTCAGCCCGTCGATGAGCGGCTTGTCGGCCACGTAGCGGAAGCTCACGTCGTCGAACTCGAGGTGAGCGGCGTCGGCGGGCGCGGTCGCCGCCGGATCGGGATCGGGCTCCTGCTCGGGCTCGTCCAGCAGCTCGAACACGCGCTCGGCGCTGGCGACGCCGGACTGCAGCAGGTTCGCCATCGACCCCAGCTGGCTGAGCGGCTGGGTGAACTGGCGCGAGTACTGGATGAAGGCCTGCACATCGCCGATCGAGAGCAGTCCCGCGGCCACCTGGAGACCGCCGACGACGGCGATGCCGACGTAGACGAGGTTGCCGATGAACATCATCGCGGGCATGATCACGCCGGAGAGGAACTGCGCGCCGAAGCTCGCGCGGTACACCTCCTCGTTCTCCACCGCGAAGTCCTGCTCCACCGCCCGCTGGTGCCCGAAGACCTTCACGACGGCATGGCCCGAGAAGGTCTCCTCGACGCGTGCGTTCAGGATGCCGGTGGCCTTCCACTGGGCCACGAAGAGCTTCTGCGAACGGCGGGCCACCAGCACGGTGACCAGGACGGTCAGCGGGATCGTGACGAGCGCGATGACGGCGAGCAGCGGCGAGATCACGAACATCATCACCAGCACGCCCACCACGGTGAGCAGCGACATGATGACCTGCGACAGCGTCTGCTGCATCGTCTGGCCGATGTTGTCGACGTCGTTCGTCACGCGGCTGAGGAGCTCTCCGCGCTGCACGCCGTCGAAGTACGACAGGGGCAGGCGGTGGATCTTCTCCTCCACGCGGACACGCAGCCCGTGCATCGCACGCTGGACGATGCCGTTGAGCAGGCGGGCCTGGAGCCAGTTGAAGACCGCCGCGAACACGTAGATCGCGAGGACGGCGAGCAGGATGGTGCCGAGCCGGCCCATGTCGATGCCGGCGCCGGGCGTGAAGTCCATCGCGGAGAGCATGTCGGCCTGCTGCTGATTGCCGCTGGCGACGAGCTGGTCGATGACCTGCTGCTTGGTCGCCCCGGCCGGCACCTGCATCGAGATGAATCCGGCGAACACGACGTTCGTTCCCTCGCCGAGGATCTTCGGTCCGAGCACCGACAGCCCCACCGACAGCACACCCAGGATCAGGACGACCACGAGCTTCGCGTTGTCCACGCGCAGGGTGGCGAGCAGGCGACGCGCGCTCGGGCCGAAGTTCTGCGCCTTCTGCACCGGCGCGCCCCCGGCCATCGGGCCGCCGCGCGGGCCGCGGGGCCCCGGGCCGCTCACGATGCCTCCTGCGCGGCGAGCTGCGACTCGACGATCTCGCGGTAGGTCTCGCTGGTCTCCAGGAGCTCCTCGTGCGCGCCGATGCCGACCATGCGACCGTGGTCGAGGACGATGATCTGGTCGGCGCTCTGGATCGTCGAGACGCGCTGGGCGACGACGATGCGCGTGGCGCCGGGCAGATGCATGTCCAGGGCTCGGCGCAGCGCCGCGTCGGTCTGCAGGTCGAGCGCCGAGAACGAGTCGTCGAAGATGTAGATCTCCGGCTGCTTGGCGAGCGCGCGGGCGATCGCGAGGCGTTGACGTTGGCCGCCGGAGACGTTCGTGCCGCCCTGCGCGATCTGGGCCTCGAGCCCTCCCGGGAGCGCCGTCACGAAGTCCTTCGCCTGGGCGAGCTCCAGCGCCCGCCACAGCTGGTCGTCGGTAGCGTCCTCGTCGCCGTAGCGGAGGTTGGAGGCGACGGTGCCCGCGAACAGGAACGCCCGCTGCGGCACCAGCCCCACCCGCTCCCAGAGATCGTCCGGATCCATCGTGCGCACGTCCACCCCGTCGACCGTGAGACTGCCCCCGGTCACGTCGAAGAGGCGCGCGATGAGCCCGACGAGCGTGGACTTGCCCGACCCGGTCGAGCCGATGATCGCGGTGGTGGTGCCCGGCTCGGCCTGGAAGCTGATGCCCTGCAGCACCGGCGCCTCGGCACCGGGGTAGGTGAACTCCACGTCGTCGAACACGACCCGACCGCCGCCGTGCGCGGCCGGCACCGGCGTCTGCGGGGCGCGGACCGAGGGCTCGGTGTCCAGCACGGCGCCGATGCGGTCGGCGCACACGGCCGCGCGCGGGATCATCACGAACATGAAGGTCGCCATCATGACGCCCATGAGGATCTGCATCATGTAGCTCAGGAACGCGAAGAGCGTGCCGATCTGCACGCCGTTGTCCTGCACCTCCGCGGCGCCGAACCAGATGATGGCGACGGAGGAGAGGTTCATCACGAGCATGACCGCGGGGAACATCAGCGCCATCAGGTTGCCGGCGCGAAGCGCCGTCTCCATGACGTCCTCGCTCGCGCGGGTGAACCGGGCGCGCTCCTCGTCCTCGCGCACGAAGGCGCGGACCACGCGGATGCCGGTGAGCTGCTCGCGCATGATCTGGTTGATCCGGTCGATGCGGGCCTGCATCTTGGTGAAGGCCGGCACCATCCGCACCACGATGAGCGACACGATCACCAGGAGCACGGGGACCGACACCGCGACGAGCCAGGACAGCCCGGCATCCTGTCGCACCGCCATGACGATGCCTCCGATGGCCAGCATGGGAGCGGCCACCATGACCGTCGCCGACATCTGCACGAGCATCTGCACCTGCTGCACGTCGTTGGTGTTGCGGGTGATCAGCGACGGCGCGCCGAACTGGCCCACCTCCCGCTGCGAGAAGGCCACCACGCGATGGAACAGGTCCGCGCGCAGCGCCCGGCCGAGTCCCATCGCGAGCCGCGACCCGAAGTACACGGCGATGAGCGAGCACACGATCTGCACCAGGCTCACGCCGAGCATGACGCCGCCGGTCTGCCAGATGTAGCCGATGTCGCCGGTGATGACACCTTTGTCGATGATGTCGGCGTTGAGCGTGGGCAGCAGCAGGGAGGCGACCGACTGGCCGAGCTGGAAGACGACGACCAGCACGAGCAGCGGCCATGACGGTGCGATGTAGCGCACCAGGATCCTGCCGAGCACGGCACCACCTTCCCGCGCCCCACGAGATGAGCGTGAGATGAGCGCGAGACGACGCTACGCCCGCGCGCCGTCCACGCTCAACCGCCCGGGTGCGCTGTGAGCGAACCCGGGCGGTCGAGGTGAGAAGGTGCGATCAGGAGCGCGGCGGCTCCGGAGCCGCGGGGGGCTCCGTCGTCGGAGGCTCGGGCGCCGCGGGCGGCTGCGTGGCCGCGGGCGGCTGGTACGTGGGCGGCGCCGGCGGCTGGTATCCCGCGGGCGGTGCCGGCGGCTGGTACCCGGCCGGAGCGGCGCCGGTGGCCTGGACGGGAACGCCCTGCCACACGGTGCGGTCGGCGAGGAAGCCGTTCGCGGCCCACGGTGCCGGTGCGACGCTCGGGTTCCAGCGCGACTTGTCGAACGCGAGGATGCCGAGCCAGACGATGCCGAGGAGCACGTAGAGGATGACCCAGGGGGTCTCCTTCTGGAGCTTGAGGCCGACGCGCCACGCGGCCAGCGCCCCGACGACGATGGGGAGCAGGGCGATGATCCATCCGAGGACGGGGATCTGGCTCAGCAGGCCCGACGCCAGGATGGCCCCGAGCATCACCCACGGGCTGACGTCGCCGAGCTTGGCGAACACCATGAAGTTGTAGATCGGGACCCAGGCGCGCCACTTGCCCTGGACACCGGCCTTGTCGAAGATCTTCATCAAGAAGAAAGCGCTGATCACGTAGCCGATCACCGCGAAGATGAAGATGAAGAATGCGAGCGCGATCAGGGCAGCCGCAGCCGCAGCCGCGCTGCCTCCCGAGTAGTCATCCATGAAAACCTCCCCCGGCGAGTCTCGCCGTCGAGCACGACCACCCTGGCCCGCTCGGCTCACATCGTATTGGTAGTGCCCCGACGAGCGCGACGTCTGTTGCGGTGGGTCTTCCCGGGGCGGTCGCGCCGATCGATAGCCTGTCCCCATCCCGCCCACCGCCATCCGGAGGAAGACGCCATGACCGATCCGTCCGCACCCACACCGCCGCCCCTGCCCGAGCGACCCGCAGAGGAGGCCGCCCGCGAGGTGCCCCGCCCCGAGGGGATCGCCGGCGTCGACGACACGGGGGTGCCCCGGCTCGTGGGCGATCTCGACGACATCGGCCGCGGCTTCCTCTCCGCCCTGTTCGACCTGTCGTTCACGCGGTTCATCACCCGCCGTCTCGCGAGCGTCTTCTACCTCGTGGGGCTGGTCGCCATCGGCATCGCCTTCATCGCGAGCTTCCTCGGCGGGATCATCTCGGGAATCGGCTCGCTGTGGTGGAACCCGGGCGGCGGCATCGCCCTGATCCTCTCGACGCTCATCGTGGTCCCCGTGCTCGCGTTCCTGGCGGTCGTCGTGCTGCGGTTCGTCATCGAGGCCGGCGTCGCGCTGGTCGCGATCGCCGAGAACACCGAGCGCACGGCCGCGAACACCTCACGCGACTGACGCCACGAGGGAGGTCAGACGACGAGCTCGATCTCGCCCGCCGCACCTTCGCGCAGGACGACGTCGTTCGCCGTCGCCCAGCGCAGCAGCGCGTCGATCGTGGAGATGCGCGGCCGGGTCCGGGCGAGGGCGCGTACGAGGGCGCCCTTGCCGGCCTTGTTGAAGTGGTTGAGGGCCCGAGCGGTCCCGTCGTCGCCGACGGTCACGACCCGCAGGTAGGCGCAGCGGAGTCCGGACGGGACCGGCCCCAGAGTCGCGTAGGCCTCCGAGCGCAGGTCGAGGACGAACGCGGGAGCCTCGGCCGCCAGCGCGGACGACACGGCGCCGGCCCAGTGGCGACGCAGCGGCGGGATGCCGGGGAGCGCAGTGCCCGCGGCGAGACGGTAGGCGGGGATCGCGTCGAGCGCGGCGACCGGGCCGAACGGCGCGGAGTGGATGAGGACATGCGCGCCGAGCCAGCGGCGCGCCGCGGGCTCCAGCGTCGCGGCATCCAGGGCGTCGAAGAGGACGCCCGTGTAGCGATCGATCGCCGGCATCGTCGGCGCGCGGCGCAGTGCGGCATTGTCGGCGATGTCGCCGCGCTGGCGCGCGGAGAGTCTGAGCACGGCGGCCGCCGCGTCCTCGTCCGTGCTGAGGGCGATCAGCGCATCGATCACGGCCTCGCGGGCGTCGGTCAACGCGGGAAGGGCCAGCGACCCGACATCCAGCGGCCGGGACGCCCGTCCGCCGGGACGCTTCGTCTCCGACGGCGGCAGCAGGATCAGCATCACGCCTCCCAACAGTGAGAAACCACTCCCCTGCCGACGAACCACCGGAGCGGTGGTTTGTCGAGAGGGAAGTGGTTTCTCGAGGTTTTCAGCGAGACGCGAGTGCGGCGTGGCCGGCCACGATGGTGAGCTCGTCGCCCTCCATCGACAGGAATCCGTCCTGCGCGCTGGCGACGACCTTCGTCCCGTCGGGCTGCGTGATGCGCACCTGCCCTTCGGCGAGGATCGCGAGCACGGGCTCGTGACCGGTCATGAAGCCGATCTCGCCCTCGACGGTCTTGGCGACGACGAGATTCGCCTCGCCGTGCCAGACCTCCTCCTCCGCGGAGACAAGGGTGACGGTCAGCGCCATGTCAGCTGTTCTCCTTCTGGATCTTCGCCCACTTCTCCTCGACGTCGGAGATGCCTCCGACGTTGAAGAAGGCCTGCTCGGCCACGTGGTCGAAGTCGCCCTTGACGATGGCGTCGAACGACTCGATGGTCTCCTTGATCGGGACCGTGGAGCCCTCGACACCGGTGAACTTCTTCGCCATGTAGGTGTTCTGCGAGAGGAACTGCTGGATGCGGCGGGCGCGCGAGACGACGATCTTGTCCTCTTCGGACAGCTCGTCGACACCGAGGATCGCGATGATCTCCTGCAGCTCCTTGTTCTTCTGCAGGATCTGCTTCACGGCCGTCGCCACCCGGTAGTGGTCCTCGCCGATGTAGCGCGGGTCCAGGATGCGGCTGGTCGAGGTCAGCGGGTCGATGGCCGGGTAGAGGCCCTTCGACGCGATCTCGCGGGAGAGCTCGGTCGTCGCGTCGAGGTGCGCGAAGGTCGTGGCCGGCGCCGGGTCGGTGTAGTCGTCGGCCGGCACGTAGATCGCCTGCAGCGAGGTGATCGAGTGACCGCGCGTGGAGGTGATGCGCTCCTGCAGCACACCCATCTCGTCGGCGAGGTTCGGCTGGTAGCCCACGGCCGACGGCATGCGGCCGAGAAGGGTCGACACCTCGGAGCCCGCCTGCGTGAAGCGGAAGATGTTGTCGATGAACAGCAGCACGTCCTGCTTCTGCACGTCGCGGAAGTACTCCGCCATCGTCAGCGCCGACAGCGCGACGCGAAGACGCGTCCCCGGCGGCTCGTCCATCTGGCCGAAGACGAGCGCGGTCTTGTCGAAGACGCCCGCCTCCTCCATCTCGCCGATGAGGTCGTTGCCCTCACGGGTGCGCTCACCGACACCGGCGAACACCGACACACCGCCGTGGTCCTGCGCGACGCGCTGGATCATCTCCTGGATGAGGACGGTCTTGCCGACACCGGCGCCGCCGAACAGGCCGATCTTGCCACCCTGCACGTAGGGCGTCAGCAGGTCGATGGACTTGATGCCGGTCTCGAACATCTCGGTCTTCGACTCGAGCTGGTCGAAGTTCGGCGCCTGGCGGTGGATGCCCCAGCGCTCGGTGATCTCGACGGTCTCGCCGGGCTCGAGGTTCAGGATGTCGCCGGTGACGTTGAACACCTTGCCCTTGGTGACGTCGCCGACCGGGACCGTGATGGGGCCGCCGGTGTCGCGCACCTCCTGGCCGCGGACCATGCCGTCGGTGGGCTTGAGCGAGATGGCGCGCACCAGGTCGTCGCCGAGGTGCTGCGCGACCTCGAGGGTGATCTCCGTCGCGTCGTCGCCGATCGTGATGGTCGTCTTCAGCGCGTTGTAGATGTCGGGGATCGCATCGTGCGGGAACTCGATGTCGACGACCGGGCCGGTGACGCGTGCGACGCGCCCGACGACCGTCGTCTCGGCCTGTTCGGCGGTGGCGGTGGCAGTCATTGTCTGTCTCTTTCGGTGTGGGCGTTATTTGCCGGATGCCAGGGCGTCGGCACCGCCGACGATCTCGGCGATCTGCTGAGTGATCTCGGCCTGACGCGCGTTGTTGCGCAGGCGGGTGTAGTCGGTGATGAGCTTGTCGGCGTTGTCGCTGGCGCTCTTCATCGCCTTCTGGGTCGCGGCGTGCTTCGCGGCCGACGACTGCAGGAGCGCGTTGAACACGCGGCTCTGCACGTACACCGGCAGCAGCGCGTCGAGGACGACCTCGGGGCTGGGCTCGAACTCGTACAGCGGGTAGACCTGGGTGCCCGCGCCGGCGGACTCGACGACCTCGTCCGCCTCGACGACCTCGAGGGGCAGCAGACGAACGGTCTGCGGCTCCTGGGTCATCATGCTGACGAACCGGTTGAAGACGAGATGGATCTCGTCCACGCCGCCCTCCTCCTCGCCGCCGCGGTCGTAGGCGTCCAGCAGGGCGCCCGCGATCTGCTCGGCGGTGTTGAAGTGCGGAGTGTCGGTGTCGCCTACCCACTCGCCGGCCGACGCCATGCGGCGGAACTGGAAGTAGCCCACCGCCTTGCGCCCGACGAGGAAGTACTCGACCTCCTTGCCCTGGGAGCGCAGCAGCTCACCGAGCTGCAGGCCCTCGCGCAGGATCTGCGAGTTGAAGGCACCGGCGAGCCCTCGGTCGGAGGCGAAGATGACGACCGCCGACCGGCGGATCGTCTCCCGCTCCGTCGTGAGGGGATGCTGGACGTTCGAGTGCGTCGCCACGGCGGAGACGGCCCGTGTCACGGCGCGCGCGAAGGGCGAGGAGGCGCGCACGCGCGCCATCGCCTTCTGAATGCGCGAAGCCGCGATGAGCTCCATCGCCTTCGTGATCTTCTTGGTCGTCTGAGCAGAAGAGATCTTCTGCTTGTAGACCCTGAGTTGTGCTCCCATGGATTCTCTGTCTCAGATCGCGCCGGGCGTCAGCCGCGGCGGCCCTTGACGATCTGCTCCTGGTTCACGTCCTCCTCGTGCGCGGCGGCGACCTCTTCGTGACCGGGCTTGTTGATGGCCTGGCCCTTGCCGCCCTGGAACTCGAGGATGAAGGCGTCGGTGACCTTCTCGAGCTCGGCGACCGTCGCGTCGTCGAGCACGTTGGTGTCGCGGAGCGTGTCGAGGATCGTCGTGTTGCGCTTGAGGTAGTCGAGCAGGTCGCGCTCGAAACGGAGCACGTCCTCGACCGCGATCGTGTCGAGCTTGCCGTTGGTGCCGGCCCAGATCGACACGACCTGCTCCTCGACGGGGTACGGGTCGTACTGCGGCTGCTTGAGCAGCTCGGTCAGACGCGCACCGCGCTCGAGCTGACGGCGCGATGCCGCGTCGAGGTCGGAGGCGAACATGGCGAACGCCTCGAGCGAGCGGTACTGGGCCAGCTCGAGCTTGAGCGTTCCCGAGACCTTCTTGATCGACTTGACCTGGGCGTCGCCGCCGACGCGCGAGACCGAGATGCCCACGTCGACCGCGGGACGCTGGTTGGCGTTGAACAGGTCGGACTGCAGGAAGATCTGGCCGTCGGTGATCGAGATCACGTTGGTCGGGATGTAGGCCGAGACGTCGTTGGCCTTCGTCTCGATGATCGGAAGACCCGTCATCGAGCCGGCGCCGAGCTCGTCGCTCAGCTTCGCGCAACGCTCCAGCAGACGCGAGTGCAGGTAGAACACGTCGCCGGGGTACGCCTCACGGCCCGGCGGGCGGCGCAGGAGGAGCGAGACGGCGCGGTAGGCCTCGGCCTGCTTCGACAGGTCGTCGAAGATGATCAGGACGTGCTTGCCGCCGTACATCCAGTGCTGGCCGATGGCCGAGCCCGTGTAGGGCGCGAGGTACTTGAAGCCGGCGGGGTCGGATGCCGGGGCCGCGACGATCGTCGTGTACTCCATGGCACCGGCATCCTCGAGCGCACCCTTGACGGAGGCGATCGTGGAGCCCTTCTGACCGATGGCGACGTAGATGCAGCGGACCTGCTTGTTGACGTCGCCCGACTCCCAGTTGGCCTTCTGGTTGATGATCGTGTCGATCGCGATGGCCGTCTTGCCGGTCTGACGGTCGCCGATGATGAGCTGACGCTGACCGCGGCCGACGGGGATCATCGCGTCGATGGCCTTGATGCCGGTCTGCATGGGCTCGTGCACGCTCTTGCGCTGCATGACGCCGGGCGCCTGCAGCTCGAGGGCGCGGCGCCCCTCGGTGGCGATCTCGCCGAGGCCGTCGATCGGGTTGCCGAGCGGGTCGACGACGCGGCCGAGGTAGCCGTCGCCGACGGCGACCGACAGGACCTCACCGGTACGGGTGACCTTCTGGCCGGCCTCGATGCCGGAGAACTCGCCGAGCACGACGACGCCGATCTCGTTCTCGTCGAGGTTCAGCGCGAGGCCCTCCACGCCGTTGTCGAAACGCACGAGCTCGTTCGCCATGACGCCGGGAAGACCCTCGACGTGCGCGATGCCGTCGGCGGCGTCGACGACCGTGCCCACCTCGGTGGCGGCGGCGCCGGCCGGCTCGTAGGCGGCGACGAAGTCTTTCAGCGCGTCACGGATGACGTCGGGGCTGATGGTCAGATCTGCCATGGTGTTCCTTCTGTTCTAGCCAGCGAGGCGCTGGCGCAAGTCGTTGATTCGGGAGGAGACGGTCCCGTCGATGACGTCGTCACCGATCTCCACGCGCATTCCGCCCAGCACCTCCGGGTCGACGACGACGTTCACGGTGACGTCGGCGTCGTAGCGGGCGCTCAGCGCGGCCGCGAGGCGATCCTGCTGCGCGGCGTCGAGCGCGCCGGCCACCCGCACGGTGGCGACCTTCTTGCCGCGCTGGTCGGCGACGAGCTGGAGCGCGCGGTTCAGAAGGAAGCGCACACGGCGCTCCCGGGGCTGCTGCACCAGCTGCGAGGCGATGAGGGCCGTGGCCTCTCCCGCCCGGCCGCCGAGCAGCTTCTCGATCAGCGCGCCCTTGGCCGACGCGTCGCCCCGCCTGCTGCCGAGCGCCAGCTCGAGCTCGGGGTTGGCCGCGACGAGGCGTGCGACCTGGAACAGCTCGCCCTCGACGTCCGTGCCGGGAGCCCCGATCGCGGCGGCGCGGATCGCGAGCTCCTCGATGCCGGAGATGAGGTCGTGCGTCGACGACCAGCGCTGCGAGACCGCGGAGGTCAGCAGCCGGACGGCGACGGGACCGTACCCGGCGAACACGGCGCGGGCGACCTGGGCGCGCGCCTCGGCAGGCGCGCCCCATGCGGAGAGCGCGCCGCTCAGCTGCGCCGAGTCGGCGATCTCGCGCGCGGCCGCGAACAGCTCGCGAGCGACCGTGAGGTCGCCCACGCCGGCTGCCGTCAGCTCCGCCGTGGTCGTCGCCAGTGCCTGAGTGGTCGCGCTGCCCATTACTTCGCCTTCTCGAGGTCGGCGAGGAAGCGGTCCACGACGCCCTTCGCCTTGGCGTCGTCCGAGAGCGACTCGCCGATGACGCCACCGGCCAGGTCGAGCGCCAGGGTGCCGACCTCGCTGCGCAGCGACACGAGCGCCGTCTGGCGCTCCGCCTCGATCTGCGTGTGCGCGGCGGCGGTCAGGCGCGAGGCCTCGGCGGATGCCGTGTCCTTCGCCTCGGCGACGATCTTCTTGCCGTCCTCACGGGCGGCGTCGCGGATCTCACCGGCCTCCTTGCGAGCCTCGGCGAGCTGCGCCGTGTACTCCTCGAGCGCGGCTTCGGCCTTGCGCTGCGCCTCGTCGGCCTTCGCGATGTTGCCTTCGATGGCGGCGGCACGGTTGTCGAGCAGCACCTTCATCTTGGGAAGGGCGACCTTCCACACCACGACGAGGATGACGATGAAGCAGACACCCGACCAGATGATGTCGTACCAGGCGGGGATGAGCGGGTTGTGGCCCGCTTCCTCCGCGGCGTACGCGACAAGATTGCGCATCCTGTCTCCTTAACTGGTGCGGGCGATCAGACGAAGATGAAGCCGGCAGCGATGCCGATGAAGGCGAGCGCCTCGGTGAAGGCGATACCGATCCACATGAGGACCTGCAGGCGGCCGGCCAGCTCGGGCTGACGGGCGACGCCCTCGATCGTCTTGCCGACGACGATGCCCACGCCGATGGCGGGGCCGATGGCCGCGAGGCCGTAGCCCATCGTCGCGACGTTGCCGGAAAGCTCGGCGAGAACCGTAGTTGCGTCCACGGGGTTTTTCCTTTCGGGGTTGGGTGGGAGAGGCGGGAGCCTCGCCCGCTCAGTGCTCTTCTGCCACCGCGAGCTGGATGTAGACCGCGGTGAGGATGGTGAAGACGTAGGCCTGGAGGAAGGCCACCAGGATCTCGAACAGGGTGAAGGCCAGACCGAAGGCGAGCGAGCCCGCCGCCAGAGCCGACCACCAGCCGCCGAGGGTGATGAGGAAGAACTGCGTCGCCGAGAAGAACAGGACGAGCATGAGGTGACCGACGATCATGTTCATCAGCAGTCGCAGGGTGAGCGTCACCGGGCGGATGATGAACGTCGACAGGAACTCCAGCGGCGTGACGATGATGTAGAGGAACGGCGGGACGCCCGAGGGGAACAGCGCGTTCTTGAAGAAGTTCTTCGGGCTCTTCTTCATACCCGCGTAGATGAACGTCACGTAGCTGATCACCGCGAGCATCAGCGGGACGGCGATGATGCTCGTCCCGGCGAGGTTCATGAACGGGATGATGCCTGTGATGTTGAAGAACAGGATCATGAAGAACATCGTGGTGAGGATCGGCAGGAAGCGCTGCCCGTCCTTCTTGCCCAGGAGGTCTTCGGCGATGTTCACGCGGACGAAGTCCAGGCCCATCTCGGCGATGCTCTGGAAACGGCCCGGCACGATCCGCATGCGACGGGTTCCGGCCCACAGGAACAGCACGAGAGCGATCGTCGCGATGAACTGGATGAGGTGGATCCGCGTGACGGGGACGCCCAGGACGCTGAAGAGGACGTCCGGGAAGAACTCATCGATGGACGGGCCGTGGAAGCCGCCGTCTTCGGCGGTCTTGGCGATCAGTGTCGCAGCTTGGGTAAACAGCGCTGGCTCCAGCTTCGGGGCACCGGATGCAACCGGTGCGACGATGGTCGGTGTGAGCGTCACTGCGCACGCGTTTCGCGGAGCGCGAACGGGCGCAGAGACAGCCTATCAGCCCCGGGAGGGGTTATCGTCCGCGGGCCGCGGACCGTCCTCGGCATCCCCCCTTTCCGGGGGCGCCGGGCGTCGCGCCTCGTCGATGACGTCGGCGAGCGTGGGCAGCGAGGCGTCGCTGACGACGGGCACGCGCATGCGCACCATCACGATCGCGTCGATCGCGAGCGAGACCACCACGCTGATGACGAGCGCGATGAAGAACACGCCGGCATTCAGCCACGGCTGACCCCGCAGCAGGAACAGCACGACGAGGAAGACGACGAACTTCAGCAACCATCCGCCCATCACGGCGCCGAAGAAGATCGGCACGTACAGCGGATCGCCGAACCACCGGTTGGACACGAGGATCGTGACCGCCGTGAACCCGAGGAAGACCGCCGCGAGGACGATCGCGACCAGCGCGCTCCACAGACCGGAGGTCCCGGCCACGGCGAAGCCGATCAGCGCGCCGACGACGGCCAGGATGCCGGTGGCGAGGGCCGACCACAGGAGGGTCGTGCGCAGGACGGTGGTGCTGGACAGGGAGCTCATGAGGTCCTCGGGGTCGGATCGGACGGGGGCGCCGCGGCGCCGTCGGCAGCGGTGGGGGCGGAACGCCGGGACGGCATGAAGGTGACGACGAGGCAGGCCGCGATGCCGACGAGGACGAACACCCCGCCGATCGCGTAGTCCCCCGGCCAGTTCTGGGTCGTCCCGATGTACATGAGCAGCACGCCCACCGACACCACGGCCGTCCACGCGTAGAAGATGAGGACGGCGTCGCGGTCGCTGTGCCCCATGTCGAGCATGCGGTGGTGCAGGTGCTTGCGATCGGGAGAGAAGGGCGACTTCCCGCGCGCCATGCGGCGCACGATCGCCATCCCGAAGTCCAGCAGCGGCAGCAGCACGACGACGACCGGCAGCAGGATGGGGATGAACGCACCCAGCAGCTGCGAGCGGCCGAACACGTCGTTGTCGCCGAGCAGCGCCGGCGGCAGGTTGCCCGTGAACACGATCGCCGACGACGCCATGAGAAGTCCGAGCAGGAGCGCCCCCGAGTCTCCCATGAACAGTTTCGACGGGTTCCAGTTCAACGGCAGGAAGCCGACGCACACACCGATGAGGGCGACGGCGATGAACGAGGCGAGGCTCGAGTAGCTCGATGCGCCCGTGTCGCGCGCGACGAGGTAGGTGTACACGAAGAACACCGCGTTGGCGATGAGAGCGACCCCGGCGACGAGGCCGTCCAGTCCGTCGATGAAGTTGACCGCGTTCATGACGATGACGATCGCGATCACCGACATCGCGAAGCTCGCGAAGCTCGACACCACGAACTGCTGGCCGAACGGGATGAAGAAGATCTGGATGCCGCCGAAGCCCACCACGATGCCGGCGGCGAGGAACTGCGCACCCAGCTTGATCATCCAGTCCAGATCCCACAGGTCGTCGAGCACGCCGACGACGACGATCAGGGCGGAGGCGCCGAGCAGCGACCAGATGACCGCCGGATCGGCCCAGAAGATCTGGAAGTAGCCGATCTGCGAGGAGATGCCGAAGGCCACCAGCACGCCGAGGAACATGGCCACGCCGCCGACGCGCGGCTTGGGCGTGGTGTGGACGTCACGCTCACGGATCTCGGGGTACAGCTTGAGCCGCATCCCGATCCGCCAGACGACCCAGGTGAAACCGAGGGTCGCCACGGCCGTCACGGCGACGGTGAGCAGATAGAACCTCATGGCGCGGGCGCGTCGTCGCCGAGCGGCTCGGGGTCGGGCTCGAGCAGCTCGCCCAGCACCTCGCGGAGCCGGTCGCGCGGGACGGCGCCCTCGCGGAGCACCCGGACGGGACGCCCTCCCGGGACGGCGAGGCCCGTCGCGTCGACGATCGTCGACGCGACGCCGTGCGAGGACGGTCCCCCGTCGAGGTAGACGGAGACGCTGTCGCGCAGCATCGTGTAGGCGCTGTGCACGTCGACGGCCGCGGCCTTGCCGGTGAGGTTGGCACTGGAGACCGCCAGCGGGCCGCAGTCCTCGAGCAGCTCGAGCGCGATGCGGTCGGCGGGCATGCGCACCGCCACGGTGCCGCCCGTGTCGCCGAGGTCCCACGACAGGGAGGGCTGCGACGGCAGCACGATCGTGAGTCCGCCCGGCCAGAACTCCTCGACCAGTCGCTCCACGGGAGCCGGCACGTCCGAGACCAGGGCGCGCATCGTCGACAGGCCCGCGACCAGGACCGGAGGGGGCGACTGGCGCCCGCGCCCCTTCGCCGCCAGGAGCGCGGCGACGGCGCTGGCGCTGAACGCGTCGGCCGCGATGCCGTACACGGTGTCCGTCGGCATGACGATGAGCTCACCGCGCCCGATCGCCTGCCGTGCCTTGCGCAGACCCGGAAGCAGCTGCTCCGTGTCGCGGGCGTCGAAGAACTCAGACATATCGTGTCCAGTCTACGTTTGACCCGCGCGACGTTTCGACTCGCTGCGCTCGCTCAACGACCGGAAGGTCAGGGGCGGAGGGCCGTCGTCGCCCGGTCGCGGAGGGTGAGGTCGGGATGCGTGGCGCACGCGCGCCAGCCGTCGGCCTCCAGCAGCGCGCGGATGGGGCCGCCCTGCCACTCCCCGTGCTCGATCACGAGGGTCCCCCCGGGGCGCAGCAGACGCCGGCCGACCCGGGAGAGCACGCGGACGACGTCCAGGCCGTCCTCTCCCCCGTACAGCGCCGACGGCGGGTCCCAGTGGCGCACCTCCGGGTCGCGCGGCACGGCGGCGTCGGGGACGTAGGGCGGGTTGGAGACGAGCACGGCCACCGAGCCGTCGAGCTCCGGGAACGCGTCGGCGAGGTCGATGAACGCCAGGCGCGCCTGCGGCGCGTGCCGGGCGAAGTTCTCCTTCGCCCACACGAACGCGTCGAGCGCGTTCTCCGCCGCGTGCACCTGCGCGTGCGGCACCTCCGTGGCCATCGCCAACGCGATGGCGCCCGAGCCGGTGCCCAGGTCGACGGCGACGGGCTCGGCATCCGGCACGGCGCGCAGCGCGTCGATGGCGAGCTGGGCGACCATCTCGGTCTCGGGCCGCGGCACGAAGACTCCCGGACCCACCCGCAGCTCGAGATGGCGGAAAGGAGCCGTGCCCGTGAGGTGCTGGAGCGGCTCACGGGCGGCGCGGCGGGCGATCAGCGCCTCGAACGCCGTCGTGTCGTCGGGGACGTCGTCGCCACGCAGAGCCGCGGCGAGCAGTTCTCCGCGCGTGCGGCCCCAGACGTGCGCCGCCAGCAGCTCCGCATCGACGTCGGGCGTCGGCACCCCCGCGGCGGCGAGCGTCTGCGTCGCCCGTCGGAGCAGGTCGGACAGGCCGGTGGCAGCGCGTCGTGCGGGCGCGCCGGAATCGTGCGGGGGGATCATGAGCCCTCCCACCCTAGTCGCGCCCGCCGGCGGATGCCGCGCGGGAGGCCCGTGCACCCGTGAAGAATCGTCACAATCGACTCCGGAGCAGATCGGGCGCTTAGGCTGGTGCGAGACGCCGACGGCGACGCGATCACGCACGACCGGGCGGCACCCGACCGCACGAAAGGCAGGCCATGTCCGGCATCCACCCCGACATCACGAGCGCATTCGGCAACACTCCCCTGGTGCGTCTGAACCGCATCGCCGAGGGCCTGCCCGGAACGGTGCTCGCCAAGCTCGAGTTCTACAACCCGGCGTCCTCCGTCAAGGACCGCCTCGGCATCGCGATCGTCGACGCCGCCGAAGCGGCGGGCGCGCTGCAGCCGGGCGGCACGATCGTCGAGGGCACGAGCGGCAACACCGGCATCGCGCTGGCGATGGTCGGCGCCGCACGCGGCTACAAGGTCATCCTCACGATGCCCGCGTCGATGTCGGTCGAGCGTCGTCTGCTGCTGAAGGCCTACGGTGCCGAGCTCGTGCTCACCGAGCCCGCGCTCGGCATGAAGGGCGCCGTCGCGAAGGCGGAGGAGATCGCCGCCGCGACGCCCGGCGCCATCCTCGCCAAGCAGTTCGCCAACGAGGCCAACCCCGCCATCCACCGCAAGACGACGGCCGAGGAGATCCTCCGCGACACCGACGGCGAGATCGGCTACTTCGTGGCCGGCATCGGCACCGGCGGCACGATCACCGGCGTCGGCCAGGTGCTGAAGGAGCGGGTGCCGGAGGCGAAGGTCATCGCCGTCGAGCCGGCCGACTCCCCGCTGCTGACCAAGGGCACGCCCGGGCCGCACAAGATCCAGGGCATCGGACCGAACTTCATCCCGGAGATCCTCGATCAGGGCGTCATCGACGAGGTCGTCGACGTCGAGTTCGACGACGCGATCCGCGTCGCCCGCGAGGTCGCGACCACGGAGGGCATCCTCGTCGGCATCTCCTCCGGCGCCGCGATCTGGGCCGCACTGCAGATCGCCGCCCGCCCCGAGGCCGAGGGCAAGAACATCGTCGTGATCATCCCGTCCTTCGGCGAGCGGTACCTCTCCACGGCGCTCTACGAGCACCTGCGCGAGGACTGATCCCCGACGTGACCCGCACCACCGGCCCCTCCGCCGCGCCGCGACTCGGGGCGTTCGCCCGCGTCCGCGAGGACATCGCCGCCGCGAAGCTGCGCGACCCCGCAGCCCGAGGCGCGGCGGAGATCGCCGTGCTCTACTCCGGGCTGCACGCGATCTGGTCCTACCGCCTGGCGAACGCCCTGTGGCGGCGCGGCTGGCGCTTTCCGGCCCGGGCCCTGTCGCAGCTGACGCGCTGGCTGACCGGGGTGGAGATCCATCCGGGTGCGACCATCGGGCGCCGCTTCTTCATCGACCACGGCATGGGCGTCGTGATCGGCGAGACGGCCGAGATCGGTGACGACGTCATGCTCTACCACGGCGTCACCCTCGGCGGACGCACCCGCGACGCGGGCAAGCGCCACCCCACCCTGGGCGACGGCGTGGCGGTGGGCGCCGGCGCGAAGATCCTCGGCCCCGTGCGCATCGGCGCCGGATCCGTCATCGGGGCCAACGCGGTCGTCACGCGCGACGCACCGGAGGACTCGGTGCTGGTCGGCGTTCCCGCGAAGGCGCGCACGCGCCGCGCGGGCGAAGACACCCGCGCGCTGCTGACGACGCCGGAGTACTACATCTGACGCATCGTCAGGACGCGCGGCGGCTCTCGACCTTCTTCTTGAGGAGCACCGCGGGCAGCAGGAACGCCGCGATCGCGGTGACGACCCACACGATCATCGGGGCGACCACCCAGGTCCACCAGGGCGATCCGATCGTGAGCCCCGCCCCCGGGATGATCGCCGTCACGAGCAGCGCGACGAAGGTCGACACGATGCCGATGCCGCCGAGGAAGGCCGGCGCGTTGCGCTGGGCGACGCGCGCGAGCCACGGGGCGAGGACGCTCTGCAGCACCGCGAAGATCACGATCGCCAGGATGAACCCGAACGGACTGCGCCAGTCGATCGTGAAGCCGGGCAGCACGATGTCGGCGACGATGAGGCCGACCGCCGCCGACGCGAGGAAGACGAGGGCGCGCAGGAGGAACGTGATCATGACGCGAGCGTAGCGGCATCCGTCGGCGCGCGACGACCCACGCGGTCAGTCGCCGCCGAGCGCCGCCAGCCGCGCCTCTTCGTCGGCGGCGATGGCCGACTCGATGAGGGGCCCGAGGGCGCCGTCCATGACCTGATCGAGGTTGTAGGCCTTGTAGCCGGTGCGGTGGTCGGCGATGCGGTTCTCGGGGAAGTTGTACGTGCGGATGCGCTCGGAACGGTCCATGCCGCGGATCTGCGAACGGCGGGCGTCGGATGCCGCGGCATCCCGCTCCTCCTGCTGCTTGGCGAGCAGCCGGGCACGCAGCACCCGCATGCCGGCCTCGCGGTTCTGCAGCTGGCTCTTCTCGTTCTGCATCGAGACGACGATGCCGGTCGGCAGGTGCGTGATGCGCACCGCGGAGTCGGTCGTGTTGACGGACTGTCCACCCGGACCCGACGAGCGGAACACGTCGATCTTGAGGTCGTTCGCGTCGATCTGCACCTCTTCGGGCTCGTCGACCTCCGGGAAGACGAGGACACCCGTCGTCGACGTGTGGATCCTCCCCTGCGACTCGGTCGCGGGGACGCGCTGCACGCGATGCACGCCGCCCTCGTACTTGAGGTGGGCCCACACCCCCTGCGCGGGGTCGGTCGAGCTGCCCTTGATCGCGACCTGGACGTCCTTGTAGCCGCCCAGATCGGATTCGTTGCGTTCCAGCAGCTCGGTCTTCCACCCCATGGATGCCGCGTACTGCAGGTACATCCGCAGGAGATCGGCCGCGAACAGGGCCGACTCGGCGCCGCCCTCCCCCGCCTTGACCTCGAGGATCACGTCGCGCGCGTCGTCGGGGTCGCGCGGGATGAGCAGGCGCCGCAGCTTCTCCTGCGCGGCGGCGACCCGCTCCTCGAGGACCGGGACCTCGTCGGCGAAGGCGTCGTCCTCACGGGCGAGCTCACGCGCGGCGGCGAGGTCGTCGTCCGCCGCACGCCACGCGTCGTGCGCCGCGACGATCTTCGACAGCTCGGCGTAGCGACGGTTGACGCGCTTCGCGCGGGCGGCATCGGCGTGCACCGCGGGGTCGGAGAGCTCCTCCTGGACCGCGCGGTGCTCGTCGATCAGCGCCTGGACGGACTCGAACACGGTCCCGCTCAGCGGATGCTGTTCTCGTGTCCGTGGCTGTGGCCGCCGGCGGTCGTGGACACCGACTTCATCTGCACGTTCTGCATCTGGTAGAGGAACTCCACGTTCGAGCTCGTCTCCTTGAGCTTGCCGAGGACCACCTCGAGGGCCTGCTGCGGGTCGAGGCCGGCGAGGGCGCGACGCAGCTTCCAGGTGATCTTGACCTCGTCGGGGTTCAGCAGCATCTCCTCGCGGCGCGTGGACGAGGCGTTGACGTCGACGGCCGGGAAGATGCGCTTGTCGGCCAGCTGACGCGACAGGCGCAGCTCGCTGTTGCCGGTGCCCTTGAACTCCTCGAAGATGACCTCGTCCATCTTGGAGCCGGTCTCCACGAGCGCCGTCGCGAGGATGGTGAGCGATCCGCCGTTCTCGATGTTGCGGGCGGCACCGAAGAAGCGCTTGGGCGGGTACAGGGCCGACGCGTCGACGCCACCGCTGAGCACGCGGCCGCTGGTGGGCGCCGAGATGTTGTAGGCGCGGCCGAGACGCGTGATCGAGTCGAGCAGCACGACGACGTCGCGGCCGAGCTCCACGAGGCGCTTGGCGCGCTCGATGGCGAGCTCCGCGACGGTCGTGTGGTCTTCGGCCGGGCGGTCGAAGGTCGAGGCGATGACCTCGCCCTTGACCGTCCGCTGCATGTCGGTGACCTCTTCGGGGCGCTCGTCGACGAGCACGACCATGAGGTGGACCTCGGGGTTGTTCGTCGCGATCGCGTTCGCGATCTGCTGCAGGACGATCGTCTTGCCGGCCTTCGGCGGCGCGACGATGAGACCGCGCTGGCCCTTGCCGATCGGGGCGACGAGGTCGATGATGCGCTGCGTGAGCTTCTCCGGCGCCGTCTCCAGGCGCAGGCGCTCCTGCGGGTAGAGCGGCGTGAGCTTGCCGAACTCGACGCGCTCGGCGGCGTCGTCGACCGACAGGCCGTTGATGGCGTCGACCTTCACCAGCGCGTTGTACTTCTGGCGGCTCGACTGCTCGCCCTCGCGCGGCTGCTTGATGGCGCCGACGACGGCGTCGCCCTTGCGCAGGTTGTACTTCTTGACCTGGCCGAGCGAGACGTAGACGTCGCTGGCGCCGGGCAGGTAGCCCGTCGTGCGCACGAACGCGTAGTTGTCGAGCACGTCCAGGATGCCGGCGATCGGGATGAGGACGTCGTCCTCGCCGATCTCGGTCTCGAACTCGTCGCCGTTCTGGTTCTGTCCGCCGCGACGCTTGTTGCGCTGACGACCGCGTCCCTGACCCTGCTCGTCGGCGTCGTCGTTCGACGTGTTGTCCTCGGCGGGGGCCGCGGGAGCGGCCGGCGCGTTCTGGCCGCCCTGCGTGGCCGGGGCGTTCTGCGCGGCCTGGGCGTTCTCGCCGCGCTGGCCGCGGTTGCGGCTGCGGCTGCGCGAACGGCTGCGGCTGCGGCTCGGGGTCTCCCCCTCGGCCGCGTTCTCGCCGGATGCCGTGGCGTCGGCGGCTGCAGCGTCGGCACCCGTCTCGTCCTGGGCAGGAGCGGTCTCGCCCTCACCGGACGGGGCGACGGCGTCGGTCGCCGCAGCCGCGGTGTCGGGGGTCTCCGCCGGCGCGACGGTCTCAGCGGGCGCGTCCGCGCTCTCGGCGGCGGGCGCGTCGGCGGTCTCGACGACGGTCTCGGCGGCGGCGGTCTCGGCGGCGGGGGCCTCGGCATCCGTCGCCTCGGCGGCCGGCACGTCGGTGCTCTTCGCACGGCGCGGGGCACGCTTGCGCGGCGCCTTGACGGGCTTCTCGACGACCGGCGCCTCCTCGCTCGCGGCGGCGGGGGCCTCGGCATCCGAGGGCACCTCGACGTCGGGGGCCTCGCTCTGGACGGCCTCGGCGGCGGGCTCCTCCGGCGCGACGGGCTCCTCCGCGGGAGCCTCCTCCGCGGGAGCCTCCTCCGCGGCGGCCTCCTCGACGGGGTTCTCCTCCGCCGGGGTCTCCTCGGCGGTGGGGGCGTCGGTCACCTCGGTCGCGGCGGCGTCGCCGGCGGCTTCCGTGTTCTCGACGTTCTCGATGTTCTCGGTCTGGATCTCGGAGAGGGACTCCACGAGTTCTCCTTCGTAGGCATGTGGACGGGGACCGTCCGCATCGCGCCGTCCACGACAGGCGCTACCGCTCTCGTGCGCGCATGCACGTCTAGCTCAGACGCGCGATGGTGCAACGTGAGGGTTATGCGGTGGTTCGCAGAATTGCGACGGAGGCCAGATTCACGGTCACGCCGTGGCACCCTCCGTATGGTTCCTCACTGTACCACCCCTGACGTCGACGGCGAGCATGCGCGGCTCCCACGGAGTGTCCGTGACGGTGGCCGCCACCTCCGCGGCCGCGAGACGCTGACCGGGACCGTCGGCGAGCACGAGCACGCTCGGTCCGGCTCCCGACACCACCGCCGCGAAGCCGCGGGCACGCAGGGCGCGAACGAGCTCGTCGGTCGCCGGCATCGCCTGGGCCCGGTACGACTGATGCAGCTTGTCCTCGGTGGCCGCCATCAGCAGCTCCGGGCTCTGCGTGAGCGCCGCGATCAGCAGGGCCGAGCGCGACACGTTGAAGACGGCGTCCTCGCGCGTGACCTGCAGGGGCGCGAGCCCGCGCGCGACCGACGTGGACATCGTGAAGTCGGGGACGAACACGAGCGGAGCCACGCCGCGGTGCACCAGCAGCTTCTTGTGCTGCGGGCCGTTCTCGTCCATCCACGCGATCGTGAGGCCGCCGAACAGCGCCGGTGCGACGTTGTCGGGATGTCCCTCGAGCTCCGTCGCGAGCCGCAGCAGCGTGTCGGGACCGAGCTCGACGTCGCCGGCGAGCAGCCCCTGGGCCGCGAGCAGCCCGGCGACGACCGCCGCGCCCGACGAGCCCATGCCGCGCCCGTGCGGGATGGTGTTGTGCGCGACGAGACGGATGCCGGGCATCGGACGGCCGGAGGCCTCGAAGGCGTATGCCATGGCCCGCACGACCAGGTGCGAGGCGTCGGTGGGGACGTCGGCGGCGCCCTCCCCCGAGACGACGATCTCCAGCCCCGGCTCGGGCAGCGCCGTGACGACGAGCTCGTCGTACGAGCTCAGCGCGAGGCCCAGCGTGTCGAAGCCCGGCCCGAGGTTGGCGCTCGTCGCGGGCACGCGCACCGCGACGGCACGCCCCGCCTCTGCCGCGGTCATGCCAGGTCGAGGACGGACGCGACCTCACTGGTCGTCGCGTCGACGACGGTGGGCTCGACCTCGGTGCCGTCGGCGTTGCGCAGGGCCCACTGGGGGTCCTTGAGGCCGTGGCCGGTGACGGTGATGACGATGGTCGCGCCGGCGGGGATCACGCCCGCCTCAGCGCGGTCCAGCAGGCCCGCGACGCCGATCGCGCTGGCCGGCTCGACGAAGACGCCGGCCGTGCTGGCCAGCAGCTTCTGCGCCGCGAGGATGCGCGCGTCGTCGATGGCGCCGAACCAGCCCTGGGTCGCGTCGCGCGCTTCGAGGGCGAGCTCCCACGAGGCGGGGTTGCCGATGCGGATCGCCGAGGCGATCGTCTCGGGGTTGCGGACGACCTCGCCGCGCACGAGCGGCGCGGAGCCCTCGGCCTGGAAGCCGAACATGCGCGGCACCTTGGTCGCGACGCCGCGCGCGGCCTCCTCGCGGTAGCCCCGGGAGTAGGCCGTGTAGTTGCCGGCGTTGCCGACGGGGATGAGGTGGAAGTCGGGGGCGTCGCCGAGCTGGGAGACGACCTCGTAGGCGGCCGTCTTCTGCCCCTCGATGCGGTCGGGGTTGACCGAGTTGACGAGGTGGACGGGGTAGTTGTCGGCGAGCTCGCGCGCGATCTCGAGGCAGTCGTCGAAGTTGCCGCGCACCTGGATCAGCCGACCGCCGTGGATGACCGCCTGGCTGAGCTTGCCCATCGCGATCTTGCCCTCCGGGACCAGCACGGCCGCCGTGATGCCCGCGTGCGCCGCGTAGGCGGCGGCGGATGCCGACGTGTTGCCGGTCGAGGCGCAGATGACGGCCTTCGCGCCGTGCTCGACGGCGCGCGAGAGCGCGACCGTCATGCCGCGGTCCTTAAACGAGCCGGTCGGGTTCATGCCCTCGAACTTGATGAAGACGTTCGCGCCGGTCTGCTGCGAGAGCGCCGCGGCGGGGATCAGGGGCGTGCCGCCCTCGCCGAGCGTCACGACCGTCGACGTCTCCGTGACGCCGAGCCGATCGGCGTATTCGCGCAGGACTCCCTGCCAGACGTGTGCCATGTCCATCTCCTTCTTGCGGTGCCGCGACCGCGAGTTCAGTTTCCCCGGATCAATTGCCTTCGACGCGCAGGACCGACACGACGCGGCCGACCACGCCGCTGGCGGCGAGACGGTCGACGGTGTCGCTGAGGTCCTGCTCGCGTGCCGTGTGGGTGCCGATGACCAGCCGCGCGACGCCCGGAGCGTCCTCGGCCTCGGTGGGCACGGTCGGCTCGATCGTCTGCTCGACCGTCGCGATCGACACGCGTCCCTCGCTGAGGATGCCGGCCACCGTCGCGAGCACACCCGGCTCGTCGGAGACCTCGAGGGTGATCTGGTAGCGCGTGGTGACGCGGCCGATCGGGAGCACCGGGAGGTTCGCGCGCGTGGACTCGCCGACCCCGACCCCGCCGGCGATGTGGCGCCGCGCCGCCGACACGACGTCGCCGAGCACGGCGGACGCCGTCTGCACGCCGCCGGCGCCCGCGCCGTAGAACATCAGGTTCCCGGCCGCCTCGGCCTGGACGAAGACCGCGTTGTTGGCGCCGTGCACGCTCGCCAGCGGGTGCTCGCGCGGGATCAGGGCGGGGTACACGCGCACCGAGATCGCCTCGCCGGTGGGCGAGTCCGCCTCGGCGTCGGCGAGGCGCTCGCAGACGGCCAGCAGCTTGATGACGTAGCCGGCGTGACGGGCGGCATCCATCGCCTGCTTGTCGATGCGCGTGATGCCTTCGCGGTGCACGGCGTCGAGCGGGACGGCGGTGTGGAAGGCGAGCGAGGCGAGGATGGCCGCCTTCTGCGCCGCGTCGTAGCCTTCGATGTCCGCCGTGGGGTCCGCTTCCGCGTAGCCGAGCTTCTGCGCGTCGGCGAGGACCTCGTCGAAACCGCTGCCCACGCTGTCCATGCGGTCGAGGATGTAGTTGGTCGTCCCGTTGACGATGCCCATGATCCGCTGCACGCGGTCGCCGGCGAGCGAGTCGCGCAGCGGCCGGATGATCGGGATCGCACCGGCGGCGGCGGCCTCGTAGTACACCGACGCGCCCACCTGATCGGCGGCGTCGAAGATCTCCGGGCCGTGCGTGGCCAGCAGTGCCTTGTTGGCGGTGACCACGTCGGCGCCCGACGACAACGCCAGCAGGATGTCGGTGCGGGCGGGCTCGATGCCGCCCATCAGCTCGATGACGATGTCGGCGCCGACGATCAGCTGCTCGGAGTCGGTGGTGAACAGCTCGCGCGGCAGGTCCGCGTCGCGCGGCGCGTCGGGGTTGCGCACCGCGATGCCGACGAGATCGAGCGCGGCGCCGGCACGGTCGGCCAGCTCGTCCGCGTGCTTGCGCAGGAGCGCGGCGACCTGGGACCCGACGGCCCCCGCCCCGAGCAGGGCCACACGCAGTCGACGGTAGTCGGTCATTCGTTCTCCTCGCCGGATGGGGAGCCGGAGGCGACCCCGAGGTCGCGCGCCAGCAGGTCGTCGATGGTCTCGCCGCGCACGATCACCCGTGCCGCGCCGTCCCGGACGGCGACGACCGGCGGCCGCGGCACGTAGTTGTAGTTGCTCGACAGCGAGAAGCAGTAGGCGCCGGTCGCGGGCACGGCGAGCAGGTCGCCGGGGGTGACGTCGCCGGGCAGGTACTCCGCGTCGACGACGATGTCGCCGGACTCGCAGTGGCGGCCCACCACGCGGGCCAGGGCGGGCGCGGCATCCGAGGTGCGCGATGCGAGACGGGCGGAGTACTGCGCGCCGTACAGCGCCGGACGCGCGTTGTCGCTCATGCCGCCGTCGACGCTGACGTAGAGCCGTTCGAGCTCGTCGCTGACCTGCACGGGCTTGACGGTGCCCACCTCGTACAGGGTCACACCGGCGCGGCCGACGATCGTGCGGCCCGGCTCGAAGGCGAGGTGAGGCAGCGGGATGCCGCGGACCTCGCACTCGCGCGCGACGGCGTCGACGATGCCGTCGGCCAGCGCGGCGATGGGCGTGGGCGTATCGACCGACGTGTAGGCGATGCCGAAGCCGCCCCCCAGGTTGAGGACGGGGATGTCGCCGCCGGCGAGCAGCTGCGCGTGGAGGTCGACCACGCGAGCCGCGGACTCCTCGAAGCCGCGCGCGCCGAAGATCTGCGAGCCGATGTGGCAGTGCAGGCCGACGAAGCGCAGGCCCGGCAGCTCGCGGATGCGGGCGACGACGGCCGGGGCGTCGGCGAGGGCGAACCCGAACTTCTGGTCCTCGTGGGCGGTCGCGAGGAAGTCGTGCGTCTCGGCGTGCACGCCGCTGTTCACGCGGACGAGGACCGCCTGCGGCTCGGCCCCGGCGGCGACGCGGCGCTCCACGATCGCGGCGAGCCGCTCGAGCTCGATGCGGGAGTCGATGACGATCGAGCCGATGCCGATCTCGACGGCGCGCTCCAGCTCGGTCACCGACTTGTTGTTGCCGTGCAGCCCGAGCCGCGACGGGTCGGCGCCGGCGGCGAGGGCCACGGCGAGCTCACCGCCGGTGGCGACGTCGACCGCGAGTCCCTCTTCGGTGACCCACCGCACGATCTCCGTCGACAGGAACGCCTTGCCGGCGTAGTAGACCCGGGCCTGCACCCCGTGGCCGGCGGCGGCGGCGGCGAACGCCTCGCGGACCTCGCGGGCGCGGCGGCGCACGGCATCCTCGTCGAGGACGTACAGCGGTGTGCCGAAGCGGGCGCGCAGCGCGGCGGCGCCGACGCCGGCGATGAGCAGCTGGCCGTCGTCGTCGCGGGCGGCCGAGGCCGGCCAGACAGCCGCGGCGAGCGCGTTCGCATCGTCCGGCACGGTGAGCCACGCGGGCACGAGCGGGCGGTCGGAGGCGGCGGACACGTGCGGAACCAATCGTGTGGGGTCGGGCTGCCGACGGTCACGTCACGCCCGGCAGTCCTAGAAGTCTAGGGCACCCCCGCATGCCGCCTCACGCATGTGACGACCCCCGCGAGACGCCCCGGGCCCGCCCCGCCTCAGCTGCACGTGCCCTTCTGCTGCAGGGCCGTGTCGACGGTGATCCGCGGATCGACCGCGACGTCCGCGACCACCTGCGATCCGTCGACGCGCACCGCGGACAGCGTGAGCCCGGCGGGCAGGTACTGCTTCACGCACACGTCCCAGTCGCGCACCACGGTGCGCGCGACCGCGCCGAACTGGTCGATCAGCACGTCGGCCGACACCTCGGCGCCCGACACCCGCAGCGTGCGCGGCGTGAGCACCAGGTCGCCGTCCGACGCCGAGGGCGCGAGGCTCACCCCGACCGGCACCGCCAGGGCGAACAGCCTCAGCTCCGTCGACATCACGATGTCCGGCGCCTCGAGCGTGACGGCATCCGACGGGAAGCCCTCGACGGTGCCGAGCAGCGCCCGCACCTGGGCCTCGTCCAGACGCACGGTCGCCGACGCGCTCTGCAGCGGCTGGTCGCCGCCGACGGGCACACCCGCGGCGTGCACCTCGACGTCGCCCGTGAGCTGCCCGAGCGGGACGTCCGCGGCGGACACGGTGACCTCGTCGAGACGGCCCGCGATCAGCTGCGGCAGCATCTGACCGGGGACGGCGACGTCGATCTGCTGATCGGCGGGGAGGTCGAGCCGCGACACGACCTGCTCGCGGATCGTCCGCTCCACGACACCGCGGGCGATGTACTCCCCCGCGAACCACGCGCCGACGGCGAGCGCCGCGACCGCGAGCACGGCGATCAGCCACGGCCAGCGGCGGCTGCGACGTCGTCGCGGTGCGGATGCCGCGGCATCCGTCGACAGCACCCACTGCGCCGTCGGGTCGGGAAGCGGCTGGGTGGGGTGCTGGTCGCTCACGTCACATCCGCTCGGGCGCGCTCACACCGAGGAGTCCGAGTCCGTTGCGCAGCACCTGACCGGTCGCGTCGTTGAGCCAGAGCCGCGTGCGGTGCAGGTCGGTGACCGGCTCGTCGCCCAGCGGCGTCACCCGGCAGGTGTCGTACCAGCGGTGGTACAGGCTCGCGAGCTCCTCGAGGTAGCGCGCGACACGGTGCGGCTCGCGCACCTCGGCGGCGTAGGCCACGATGCGCGGGAACTCCTGCAGGGCGCCGAGCAGGGCCGACTCGCTCTCGTGGTCCAGCAGCTCGGGCACGAACGCGCTGCGGTCGACGCCGGAGTCCGCCGCGTTGCGCGCGACGTTGTGCGTGCGGGCATGCGCGTACTGCACGTAGAAGACGGGGTTGTCGTTCGTGCGCTTCGTGAGGATCTCGGGGTCGAGGGTCAGCGGCGAATCGGCGGGGTACCGCGCGAGCGAGTAGCGCAGCGCATCGGTGCCGAGCCAGTCGCGCAGGTCGTCGAGCTCGATGATGTTGCCGGCGCGCTTGGACAGCCGCGCGCCGTTGACCGAGACGAGCTGGCCGATCAGCACCTCGATGTCCTTCTCGGGGTCGTCGCCCGCCGCGCCCGCGAGCGCCTTGAGGCGGTGGACGTAGCCGTGGTGGTCGGCGCCGAGGAGGTAGATCTTGTGCGCGAAGCCGCGGTCGCTCTTGTTGAGGTAGTAGGCGGCGTCGGCGGCGAAGTAGGTGTACTCGCCGTTGGAGCGACGGATCACGCGATCCTTGTCGTCACCGAAGTCGGTCGTGCGCACCCACACGGCGTCGTCCTGGTCGAACACGTGCCCCTGGGCGCGCAGGCGGTCGACGGCCTCGTCGACGAGGCTCGGCTCGCCGTTCGGGCCGTGGGCGTGGAGCGTGCGCTCGCTGAAGAACACGTCGAAGTGGACGTTGAACTTCTCCAGCGACGCCTGCAGGTCGGCCAGCTGCAGGGCGTACGCCCGATCGCGCGCCTCGACCACCTGGTCCTCCGCCGGCAGGTCGAGGATGCCCGGGAGCTCGGCGAGGACGCGACGGGCGAGGTCGTCGATGTAGGAGCCCGGATAGCCGTCCTCGGGGGTCGGCTCGCCCTTGATGGCGGCGAGCACGGAACGGCCGAAGCGGTCCATCTGCGCGCCCGCGTCGTTGATGTAGAACTCGCGCACGAGCGTCGCACCGCTGGCCAGGAGCACCCGCGCGATCGCGTCGCCCAGGGCCGCCCACCGGGTGTGGCCGATGTGCATCGGGCCGGTGGGGTTCGCGCTCACGAACTCCAGGTTGATGCTCTGCCCGCGCTGGGTCTCGTTGGTGCCGTAGGCCGCGCCGGCCTCGACGATCGTCCGGGCCAGGGCACCGGCGGCGCCCGCCTCGAGACGGATGTTGATGAAGCCGGGACCGGCGACCTCGACGCTCGCGACGCCGTCGGTGGCGGCGAGCGCGTCGGCGATCTCCTGCGCGAACTCGCGCGGGTTCGCCCCGACCGCCTTGCCGAGCTTCAGCGCGGCGTTGGACGCCCAGTCGCCGTGGTCGCGGTTGCGCGGCCGCTCCAGCGGCAGGTCGGCCGCGGTCAGACCGGCGCTCGCACCGGGGCGTCGCGCCTCGGCGAGCGGGGCGATGACGGCGAGGAGGGCGGCGGAGAGGGCGTCGGGGTTCATAGCCCGTCAAGTCTACGGGCGCGTGCCGCCCGCAACCTGCGTGCGCGGCTCGGCATCCGTCGTGAGGTGCGGGGTCTTGCGGGGCCCGCCCCGCGCACCGGCGCCGGCACGACTCCACCTGAGACGTCTGCGAAGCCACGAAAGCTGCGGACAGCAGACCCACAGGCGGAGTTGCGCAGGCGCGTCGAGCCTCACGGCCGCGGTGGCGGCCCGGCTGGCGCGGCCGGAGACTCGGGCCGCATCCGCGCGCCGCTGGCGTGCGCAACTCCAGCTCGGTCGTGCGCGCGGGAGCGATAGCCGCAGCCTGGTGGCCTACAGGCGGAGTTGCGCAGGCGCGTCGAGCCCCACGGCCGCGGTGGCGGCCCGCCTGGCCCGGCCGGGTCAGGCGAGCTGGACGAGCTCGGCGAAGTCGTCGAGAGCGGGGTCGGATGCCGCGGCCGCGGCATCCTGCGCCGCGACGTCGGACGCGTCGTCCGGCAGGACGCACGCGTCGACGCGCATCCGCTGCAGGCCGACGTAGCCGCCGTGGTAGCTGAGGAACGCGCAGTCGGCGGCGTCGCGGCCGGTCGCGATGCGCACCAGCGAGCGGCGGTTCGCGAGCCGGGTGGCGTCGATGACGTACCAGCTGCCGTCGAGGTAGGCCTCGGCGACGGCGTGGAAGTCCATCGGGCGCAGCCCCGGCGCGAAGCACGCGGCGTAGCGGGCCGGCATGTCCATGGCCCGCAGCAGCGCGATGACGACGTGCGCGTAGTCGCGGCAGACGCCCTGGCCGGTCATCAGCGTGGTGACGGCCGAGTCGGTGCCCTGGCTGAGCCCCGGCGTGTAGGTCGTGCTGGAGGCGACGAACTCACTGACGGCCGCGATGAGGTCGAGGCCCTGCAGCCCCCGGAACTGACGCCGCGCCTGCGAGAAGACCTCGTCGGACTGGCAGTAGCGGCTGGGGCGCAGGTAGGTGATGGCTTCCAGGTCGCTCGTCGCGCGCTGGGCGACGTGGCCCTCGATGAGCGCCTCGTAGCGCACCTCGAGACGTCCCGACTCGCCCAGAAGGCGGTGCAGCCGGCTCCCGGACTGGTCGATGATCTCCGTCGGGGTGTACACGCGATCGCCCTGCGTGAAGGTCAACTCCTCGCGCAGGACCGGGGCCGGCTGGGCCGCCGCGATCTGGAAGATGAGGTCGACGGAGGCCCCGAGATCGAGGTCCAGTTCGGCGGTCACGAGGCGTTGCACCGCAGTATCCTCGCACGCCGCGGAGGCGGTCGCGCACACGGATGTCGGGACCCTCTCACGCGGGTCCCCGACGGCCGATTCCGGTTTGCGCCGACCGTGACCTACTCTCGTCGCATGTCCGCCGTCCGCCGCCCGCGTCGCCGCCTTCCGGCGGGCGCACGGGCGACGCTCGCGACGCTCGTCGCGGTCGCCTGCGGCGTGGGCGTCTGGCAGCTCGCGATGCGCATCGCCGACCCGGCACCGGCCGCGGTCACGGCCGCCGGCAGCGACGCCGTGGCGGTGGCACCGGCATCCCTCGTGCTGCCGGATCACCCCACGGTGCTGGTGTTCGGCGACTCCTGGACGTACGGCTCGGCAGCCGCATCACCGGCCCTCGGCTACGCCGCCGTGGTCGGCGAGCTCGCCGGCTGGACGACGGTGGTCGACGGCGTGCGCGGCTCCGGGTATCTCACACCCGGGATCGACGGGCCCGACTACGCCACGCGCATCGCGGCGCTCGACCCGCGGCTCGATCCGGACCTCGTGATCGTGCAGGGCTCGATCAACGATCGACGCGAGCCGGCGGCGGGCTATCGGCAGGCGGTGGATGCCGCGTGGGACGCCCTGGCGGATCGGCTCCCGCGCGCGCAGGTGGTCATCCTCGGGACGGCGCCGCAGGTGCTGCCCGTCGAAGCGGCGACGGCGCGGATCGACGCGGATCTCGCCGCCGCGGCCGCTGCGCGCGGCTGGTGGTACATCTCCCCCGTCCGGGAGCGGTGGATCACGCCGGCGAACTACGCGCAGGTGATCGACGCCGGTGCCGGGCGCCAGCACCCCTCGACCGCCGGGCACCGCTACCTCGCGGAGCGGCTCGCGGCGGCGGTCGCGGCGCTGCAGCGGTGATACCCTCGATCGGTACGCCTCCGTAGCTCAGGGGATAGAGCGTTGGTTTCCGGTACCAAAGGTCGCAGGTTCGATTCCTGTCGGGGGCACACAAAAGTCAGCCATGGTGCATCCCATGGTGCATACGCCCGGCTGAACCGCGCAACACCCTGTGTGCGGTGATCGGGTCGTGCGCTTGGCCTTCGAGTGATGCGGCCGCGCGTCCGAGGAGCTGGAAGTACCGTGCCGGGGTGATCCCGAGGTCTCGGCGGATCTGGTTCTCCACCTCACCGCGCACGACCGGGTGCGCGGCCGCGAAGTCGAGCAGCTGCGGGATCGTCGGAGTTGGCATGGCGACAGTGTGCGCGCGGCCACCGACACCGATGTCGTCGGTGTCTCCTACGCTCACCGCATGCCCCGCTCAGGTCTCGACCCCGACACCGCCCTCGACGTGCTCCTCGCCGCGACCTGCTCCCGCCACCGGTACACGACCAATGCGGCGCCCGTCATCGTCGAACTGCACCGCATCGCCGGCGCACGTGTTGACATCCTCGCGCGCGTCGCCGGATCATGGGTCGGATACTACGGCGACGACCACACACGGACCCTCAGTGATGCGCTGCTCGAGATCCCCGGTGCGGACGCGTGGGTCGCGCTCGGGCGGGAACGGCGGGATGCTCCCGTGCACGGCGCCCCGCAGGTGCGACCGTAGGCTGGTGAGCATGCTGACCGGCCTTATCCGCCCCGTGGAGACCCGCACCGTCGACGTCGAAGGCGACTCCCTCGCCGACGTGCACGCGAAGCTGGTCGCGCAGGTGCCGGCAGGGTGGGAGCTCACGAAGGCGCCCGTGACGATGACGGCGGGGTCGACCTCGCTGAAGGCGACCGGGACGATCGAACGCCGCGACGGCATCCGCGAGATCGAAGCCGACACCATGACGCAGCTCGAGGCGAAGGTGCCCGACGGGTGGACGCTCCTCAGCGTGCGAGCGATCTGACGAAACACCGCATCTGTATGATCCGCGCATGGCTTACCGCGACCTCCCCCCAGCAGCGCGCCGACTGATCCTCTGGCAGCTCACCGGCGTCGGCGTCCTCATGATCGGCGTCGGCGTGCTCGTCTGGGCGGCGATCCTCTACTACCAGTCCGCGAGCGTCGGCTGACCACCGGCGGAACCGTTACACGACGGTCATGTGTGTTCCCTATGCTCATCGATGAGATAGGAGCACCCCCATGCCCTCAGGTCCCGCCGTTGCCGCTGTCGTAGACCGCGTCGCCCCCTCGGGCGTGAAGAAGTCAGCGTTCCGTCCAGACGTCCAAGGGCTGCGCATGATCGCGGTTCTCGCGGTCATCGCAGACCACCTCTTCCACTGGCCCACCGGCGGGTTCGTCGGCGTCGATGTGTTTTTCGTGATCTCGGGCTTCCTGATCACTTCGCTGCTGCTGCGGGAGCACGAGAAGACCGGCACGATCTCCTTCTGGGGGTTCTACCGTCGACGCATTAAGCGGATCATCCCCGCCGCGATGCTCGTCATCATCGTCACGCTCATCGCCGCATGGCTGATCTTCAACCGGGTCCGCTTCGAACAGACCATCGGTGACGGGATCTGGGCGACGTTCTTCGGCGCGAACTGGCACTTCGCACTGCAGGGCACCGACTACTTCGGTGCGGAGACCGCTGTCTCCCCGCTGCAGCATTACTGGTCCCTCTCCGTCGAAGAGCAGTTCTACTTCGTGTGGCCGTGGCTGATGCTCCTCATCTTCTGGGTCGTGGCATCCACGAGGGGAACCGCGCGACACGCACGCGGCGTCGTGCTCGCCGCGATCTCCCTCATCACGGTCGCATCGTTCGGGTGGGCGCTCTACGAGACCGCGACCCACCCGACGTGGGCGTACTTCTCGACCTTCTCCCGAGCGTGGGAGCTCGGGCTTGGGGCGCTGATCGCCGTGATCGCACCCGTGTTCAGCAAGCTCCCCGACTGGGCGCGTCCGATCATCGCGTGGGTCGGTCTCGCAGGCATCGTCGCGAGCGTCTTCCTCGTCAGCGCCGGCCCCGGCTTCCCCGCCCCGTGGGCCGCACTACCCGTCACCGCGACCGCCCTCGTGATCATCGCCGGCACCGGAGCGCCCGCCCGCTTCATCTGGCCCATCACCAACCCCGTCTCCAACTACATCGGCGACATCTCCTACTCCCTGTACCTGTGGCACTTCCCCGTCATCATCTTCGCCAGCGAGTTCTTCCCCACCCCCGACCTCACGTTCTACCTGCTCACGATCAGTGCGATGTTCACCCTCGCGATCGTCTCCTACCACCTCGTCGAGGACCCGATCCGACGCTCCTCACTCTGGGAGCCCGAGCGTCAGACGCGGTCGCGCCGGCGCCACCGCCACCACCGCGGGTACGAACCGAACCTCGGGAAGCAGCTCGCCGCCCTCGGCGCTGTCGCACTCATCACCGGCGTGCTCGTCATCCTCGCGCTCACCCCGCGTCCCAGCAGCACCGCCGCGACCAACCCTCAACCCGTCGTCACGTCCACGCCCACGGCCAGCCCCACTCCGGGCGGAGGGCAGTCAGCGATTCAGGCTGAGCTTTCCGCAGCGCTCGCGGCAACCGCATGGCCCGATCTGTCCCCGACCGTCGACGAGCTCGGTTCGATCAAGTTCGACAACGCCGATGCGAACGGGTGCGCCCCAGCGAACCCGGACGGGAAGGACTGCGCGGAGATCACCGTCGGTGACCCGTCGCGCACGGTCGTCGTGGTCGGGAACTCGATTGCGGTCGCCTGGCTCCCCGCTATCCGCAGCGTCTTCGAGCCGCGCGGTTGGGAGGTCATCGCGCTGACGATGATCGGATGCCCGTTCGTGAACGCCGACACCGTCAATCCTGACGACGGCGTGACCGCCGCGTGCGGAGGCCACAAGGACATCGTCGTCGACACGATCAACCGGATCCATCCGCAGATCGTGATCTCCTCGAACGTCTACGGGACGAACTTCCAAGACCCGACCGGCTACGCGAGCGACGCCGCCCACTGGGGCGACGCGACGAAGACGATGCTTGATCGCATCAGCGGCGGCTACGGCACGTTCGTGATCCTCTCGCAGCCGCCCCGCGGCAAGGATCCCGTCGAATGCGCGACGAAGATCTCGAAGCCGCAGGCGTGTGCGTTCACCATCCCGGAGACGTGGTTCCCGTTCTCGCAGGCGGAGCAGGCGTCACTCCCCGCGGAGAACACCGCCTACCTGGACACCCGGGAGTGGTTCTGCGTGAAGACGGCGTGCCCCGCGTTCGCTGGAACCACCCTCATCAAGCGTGACGCGACCCACCTCACACCGCAGTACGCGGAGAGGATCGCGCCGCTGCTGGCAGACATGCTCACGTCGAAGGGCATCCTGAACGGATGATCAACGCAGAAACGGCCCCGGCCTCTCCGAAGAGAAGCCGGGGCTGTTCTAGTGGTGAGCTCAGAACTCGCAGATCGCGAGGCCTGTGACGGTGTTCGAGGGTGAGGAGCCGCCCGTGTACGACGGGGTCGCGATCACCCGGACGAGGCTCGGCGGGCGCAGGAGCGTCCGCTGCTGGATGCGAGGGTTGGCGTCCGCGGTCGTGATGGGAGTCCAGTCCGCACCGCCCACGACGAACGTGGCGATGTCTGCGGCGGAGAAGTCCTTCCACGACGGTGCGGCCGCGAACTGCGCCCCGGTCGTGTGCTCCATTGCCCACTGGAACTTGTACGTCATCGTCCAGTCGGACGGTGACCCGGTGACGGCGGAGCAGTACATCTGGAACGTGACCCGCGAGTAGATCCCGAACTCGATCGGGTTCTGCGGGAAGTAGCGGGTCGCGTTGTTGCCGGAGTCGACAGTGCGGTCGGCTCCGAGGACCATCGTGTGTGCGGTCATGATGTGGGGAACACCGTCCCTTCCGGGTAGTGGAGCAGCGTGGACCGTCCGATGAACAGGGCAGCCGGCCCGTCAGCGGTCGCGGTGCGGTTGAAGATCGAGTTGCCGATGTTCTGCCCACCCGCGTACGAGGAGCCCCCGCCGCCGGTGGTGAGCTGCGGTGACTGCGCACCACGGCCCGCGCCGAGGCCCGTCAGGTCGAACCACTTCCCCCCGAGGAGTGCCCGGTGGTATGCGCCGACGCCGCTGTTCGCGTCGAGGCTGACGACGAGGGCCTGGGGGAAGAAGCCGGCCTTGTTCTCGTTCCACCCGAAGACCACGCCCTGCCCGGCGGTCGGGCTCGTCTCGCTTGCGGCCGCAGCACCCGGGATGTCGACGGAGTTGCTGGAGTCGTCGATGATCGAGTACTTCGGCGCGAACACGTCCGGGCCGGAGCCGACCCACCGCTGAAGGATCAGCTTCGGGAACATGCGAGACGAGTTGTCGATCTTCTGCGTGTCGATGCCCATGTGGATCGAACGAGGCGCGGCCTGCTCCGCCGTGCCACGGTACGCGATCCACTGCAGCAGCAGCAGGAACCCGGTCTCGTGGGTGCGAGCACCGCGCTTGTACGCGCTGCACGACCCGCCATAGGCGGCGTTCGCGGTCGTCGACGTTCCCGTCGACAGCTTCAGCGAATGGCGGGAACCGTTGAACGTGCGCTGCTGCGACAGGCCGATCGGCGGGTTCCACGACGTCGCGGAGCCGTTCCGCTCCGAATGGTCCTGCCACCCGTCGTACCCGTCGTTGAACGTGTCATCGGAGATGACCTGGTCGTACCCCTCGGGCAGCAGCCCGGGCGGCAGGTTGAAGGTGCGGAAATCAGCGCTCTTGGCGAGTCCTCCCATTTCAGGCCTCCTCGAAGGTGATGTCGTAGATATCGGCAGTCGGTGTTGCGGTGACCTCGGCGAGGGTCCTGTCGAGCGTGATCACGACCACCGTCGAAGGCGGAAGGGGATGCCCATCAGAAGTGCGGACCCGAACGAAGTTGGCCCCAAGCTCTCCGTCTGAGAGGCGCCCGTCGAGATCTGCGCGGATGCTGTTGTGTTCCGCTGTGTGGCCAGTCTGGCCAGGAGTGAACGTCATACTGGTCCTCCTCAGAACCGGTCAATAGTGCGCGTGGTGATCTCGTTCTCAATCCAGTCCCGCAACGACTCATCCGGCGTGACTGGGGTGAACAAGGAAGGGTCCACGTCAACGAGCGCGCCGAAATCGACGGGACCCGTGTCGGGGATGGTGACGTACCGGCGGAGCTGCGCACCGGTCGCGTCGGAACGGATCACGATGCGCGCAGCACACATCACCCGTTGGTTCCAGGATGAGCGGTGCCGCGAGCTCACCATCCGCGTACGTGACAATGACGGGTTTCGGGAGCGTCACCACTTCACCGTCAACCCGGACGAAACGTCTGGTGCCGGCGAAGTAGTCGACCGTCACCCGGCCGCTGGTCGCCGCGCCCGTACCGCCGAGAATCGTTTCATCGACGGTCAAGTTCACGACCGTCACGAGTTACCCCTTCAGGTCACGGCGGAGCAGCACGCGCGCGGCCGCGGCCTGCTGATCCGCTTCCGCCTCCGACGGCTCCAAGACCGACTGCTGCACGAGCGTCGCATCCGCATAGTCGCCGGGGATACCCTTCGACGTGATCGACAGGTACGAGGCGGCACCCGCGAGCACCGCGGACACGACAGCGCCGGCGACACCCAGACCGATGCCGAGAAGCGCATCACCCGTCGAGGGGATCGCGATCGCGGTGATCGGGATCACCGACGCGAGCGACTGCGTGAACGTGCGGACGAAACCACGCTTCGCGGCGAGCTGCACCGCAGCGGGGACGATCTGATCGGTCATGACTGCTCCTTCAGGGATGGGTGTGTGTCTTCGAGGGGATCAGCGATCCCTAGCCGGGTAAGGATCGTCGGAGGAAGCATCGGCAACGGACCAGGGCGACCCTTCTGATCCCAGATCCACAGCTGGTAGAAGTGCGTGCGCACCGCATCGTGGATCTCGTGGGACTCGCGCTTCACCGTCTCAAGCGCGGTGCTCATCTCCGAGACCTTCAGCGTCAGTGCCTTGGTGCGCTCCTCGACCCGTTCGTCGATGTACCGCATGAGCGCGTCCGCATCCTTGAAGCGGGCAGAGATCGTGCCTTCCTCCACGTCGACAGCGTCGGCGCGATCCTTGCGGCGGAACCGGAGCCAGGCGAGCAGCGCAATCAGCACCGCAGAGACGAACGAGAGGAGTGCGATCAGGATGCCGTCGTTCATGCGCGGCCTCCCCGCCGCCGCGTTGCCCGCCGTTCGACCCACTCGTCGATCAGGCGGTCCAGTCGCGCGATCGGCAGCATGGTGAGCCCGAGGATCATCGACACGATGAACCAGTTCGGGGCTTCCTTCGCCGTGATCTGTTCCGGCGACGGTGACAGGATGATCCCGAACACGTACCCGACGATCAGCGAGACGAGCAGGATCTTCCCGATCATCTCGACGGGCCACATCCGCGGCCACACGACCCCCGTCAGGCACGCGAAAGCGACCAGGGTGAACACGGCACCGATGAGGTCCGTCGCGTCGCCATAGAGCCGGTCCAGCAGCAGCGAACCGTACACAACCGCATGTACGCCGGCGGACATCATGATCACGTCGAACAGCGGCAGCCACACCCGTTTCGCCGTGCGCCATGGATCATCCTCGGGCACGACGCCCGGCGCCCACACGGATGCCGCCCAGAGGCGGCGGATCACGAGATCTTCGACAGGACGCTGCTGATGAGCAGGTCCATCTCCGCGACCGACATGCCAGCGGCTTTCGACACGTCCCCACCGCCGATCTGCCACCGCATCCACCGGTTCAGGAGGTCAGCGGTCTGCCCGTTCAGGGCGACCCGACCCCGCGGACCGACGGCTACCTGCTGCTTCTGCCCGGGCGCGTCGAGGTTGAAGATGATGCTGATGTTCGGCATGGGGAGAACTCCTGTCGGCTCGGGTTCGGGTGCGGTCTGCGGGGTGAAGGGGCGGGACGTGTCCGCCGACGTCCCCGCGAGTACGGAGCGGATGATGATGGCCGGGTCGGTGAACGCATCGAGCGTCCGGTAGCCGGGCACGAACGAGTACGCCGCGGTCGGGTTCGTCGTGACCACGAGATGCAGGTGACGGCCCGTCCACGCGCTCCCGGGGAAGTCGGGAGAGATCGCGGGCAGAGTCTTCGGGCCGTTCGCAGCCCGCCCCACACGGTCGCCCTGCTCAAGCGTGTCACCCACCGTAGGGAGACGGTCGTTGGCGATGTGGCAGTAGAAGTAGTAGTTGCCGTCCGTGCCGAGCACCACGACAACCCACGCCATCGTGCCCGTGAGGACGACCGCGGCCACCCGTCCCGGCCACAGGGCGGGGATGTCCTCCCCGTTCCCGGCGAGGATGTCCATGCCGATGTGCCGGCCGGGCACGATCGTGTACGCGTCACCCTGCGCGCCGAACGGCAACGACCAGTACCGTTCCGCGTAGAAGTCGAGGACGTTCTGCGGTGCGCTCATCACTCACCTCACATCGGGACCGGGTAGATGACTTTCACCGTCGCCGAGCGGCGCCCAGCCGGCGGCGTCAGTGCCGTCAACGCCCCAGACGTGCTGACGTTCAGCGGCACAATCTGAGACGGCGACGGGCCCATCGTCGCCTGCACCACGTACTCCTCAACGGGTCGAGCCCCCACGGGGAATGTCAGCATCACGTCGGCATGAGCGATGTCCGAACTCTTCACCACGTCGATGGAGCCCAGCACGAATCCCGAGCGGATGTACAAGTTGTTGTTCGAGAGCGTGAATCCAGAACCGGCAACCGGGACAACAGACCCGCGGGCCGTCTCCTTCGACGCGACCCCGACCCACTGCCCGTACCAGACGAACACCGCCGCAATGTCGGTCACGCCGAGGATGCGACCATTCCAGTTCCCCGACGCGGGCAACGCAGACTTCGTCGCCGCCGTGAACATCGACGGGTCACCGAAGTGGGCGTACACCGAAGCGAAATCATCCGGAGGGCGGAACGGGGAAGAACCCGTCGGCGGAGTACCACCAGTCACATCAGCCATCAGCTCGTCCATTCCATGTAGATGCGGACACCCGTCGGCGCGGGTGCGTAACGAATCCAGTAACCGGAATCCGGGTAGATCCCGACGCCCTTCGCAGACCCCGATTTCAGGGCCGCAGCGAAACCGGAGATGTCCTTACTGGTCTCGTCCTGCCCCACCGAAACCAGCCCTGACAGGTCACCCGACGCCAGCACGGTCGGGATCGTCCCGTACCCGTGAACCCCGAACTTGACCGCCGCGGGCGAGTAGGAGTTGTTCCACTCCCGCACCAGCAGCAGCACACACTTCGTGACCGTCGCGCCCGCCGGGATCGTGTTCACGATCTGATCCCCGAAACCAACACCAGCGACACGGTTCTGCGACGATTCGACACCCGAATTGTCCAGCGTCCCCAGACGCCACGACCCTGACCATGTCGGCGTGAACGTGGCGGACCCTCCCGTAGCAGGAGGCGGTGGCGGGGTCACGAAATCGGACCCAGCCGGCTCCACCGAGTACGTCCCCGCGGGAACACACCGGCCCGCATGATCCAACCGGACCCGAGCCCCATTAGCCGGAGCAGCCCCAAGATGCGGGTACACGTACTGCTGACCATCGTCGCCGTCGACCGTCGCGACCCCCGCCGCAGTCGTCAACACTGTCCCCAACGGGGCACCCATCACCAACGTGCAGACGACATTCCCAACCCCAGCCTTCACAACCCGCACCCGATCACCAGGCCACGGCGGCGGACCCTCCCACGGGTACTCAGCCTCCACACCATTCGTGTTGACCAGGACCGTCCTCGAACCCCACAGCACATCCACACAAATGCCCTCTGTAGAGTCCGCCCGACCCTGCGCGAGCTCGTAAAACCGTTCCTCGTCGGTCATGAATCCTCCGCCACAATCAACGACACCTGCACCGTCTCCGTCGGATCGTTCGGGATGCTGATAGCGGACACCTCACCCGTCCACGCCCTGCCCGTAGCCCTGTCCGTGACACGACCAAAATCGGACAGGTCAAGCAGCAGCCCCACCGCACCCAACTTGACCGTCACCGTCCGCGATCGACGGTTCAACAGGCGCGCAAGAACAGTCCGCGCACCAGCCGTCGCCGCAGCAGCAGAGTCGTACACCGGGGACACATGCTCGTAGTCCGCCTGCCCCGCATTCGCCACAGACCGCGGGTCCGTATCATCCGTGAACGCAGCGAACGCGGAGAAATCCCCGTTCGGAGAGTGCGCCCACACATAGTTCACGAACTCGTCGGTTTGCGCGTCGGACGCCTCCACAACACCATCAAGGTCGAAATCGAGAACCGTCTCCGTCGCCCACCTGTCAGCCGGGCGCAACGTCAACGCACCCTGCCGCGTCACCCGCACCTTCGCACCAGCAAACCCAGCGAGCATCGACACCGCAGACCGTCGATCCTCATACACCGTCCCCGCAGGAACCGGCACATCAGGGACATCAGCCGACTGCATCAACGGGAACAACGTCAGGCGTTGCAACTCCGAATACACCGTCGCACCCGCCGGCGGCGAGGCAGGGTTGACGATCTTCGCCCGCTGCAGCATCCGCAACCGGTCAGCAAGATCAACGCCCACCTCCCAGTCAAGAACCTGACCAGTGAGCGTCGGCTCCTCGAGATACGTGAACGGCCCACCTGTCACATACCCCGGGAACTCGTCGTCGAACACGTCATCGAACAGGTCGTCGTGGAGAACGTACGGCGCATCAACGGTGACCTGTTTCCGCTCCCACCGGAACGTCTCCCTGCCGCCGTCGTTCCCCGTGATCCGGTACACGCCCAACGGGATCGTGTAATCCCCTGACCGCAACTTCACAATCCGGGAAACGGACACCTCCTGCCCGTACGGGGCGAGGAAAGCGTCCCGCGCTTTCGGGACCAGAGAATCACCGAACCCGAAAACCCGGATCGAACCGTTGCTCTGAATCTCCCCGTTCGCATCCCACGAGAACCCACCATCAGGGTGCAGATCAAGGGCGACGGACTGGCCGCGATATTGTGCCACCGCAGTAGCCTCAGACTCGACCGAATCTTCCAAAGCCGCCGCCACGTCCACGGGAACCTGAAGCATCAGACCCCCTCAGACCAGCGACGGCGGGTTACGGATCGCCTCAATGTACGTAGCCCATTCGGCCGCCGCATCGTCGTACGTTGCCTCGGGCGGGTACTTCGCATCCAGGTACGCCTTGTACAGCGCGTACGTGTACACCGGGACCAGCACGTCAACCGACGGGCGCGACACTTCCGACCCAGACATGAGCCACAGGTTCGTGTCCCGCCCGAAACGGGCATGATCGGTGGAGTCAGCCGTCGGGGTCGGGATCGTCGCGTAAAACGATCCCGGCAACCCCGTACGCGGGTGCGTCCGCACCAACACGACCGGCTGATCCAGAACATCGCTCAGCTTGTCCGCATCATCAACGGTGTCCGTGTAGCAGGACAAGTTCACCTGCTGAAACGCCGACATCAAACCCGACATCGCAAACGATCTCGTACCCGCCTGGTACACCTTCGACGGACGCGAACGGCCCCGCTGACCAGCGAACTGCGCCTCACCATCCAGGGCCACCACCGTCGCCGGAGCGAACGGATCAGACAGGATCACCCGACCAAACGGGATCTCCACCTCAACCGGCATGTTCAACACCAAGCCGATGTCATTCCCCGACGCATCGAACTGACGCACCCGATACACCACCGAAACGCCAGCAGGGATCGTGTAGTCATACACCACGAAACCACCCGCCACAGTGCGGGGAGTGTTCTCAACCGGAACACTCCCCCACTGCGACACCTGCATCACCTGAGCCGTCACGCACGACGGGTCCAGGTCCGCATCATCGATATCGATAACCGCACGAGGCGACGGGGCCATGTCCGAGAACGCGGTCACCGTAGATGCCATCAGAAGCTCCCATCCCAACCACGCTGAGCGGCCTTCTTCTGCGACTTGTCATACGCCGTGATCATCCCGTTCACATACCCCGAGAGCCCGTCGCCGAGATCAAGGGTTCCGCTCAGACGCATCCCGTCCAGGCTGATCGGCTGCGCCCGGGGCGTGACGAATGTCGTAGACGTCGCGTAGACCGGCCCGCCTTCGGCATAACGAGGCACGGAACCACGCATCACAGACGAACGCATCCGCAGCACGGCACCATGACCGCCCATCCGTGCGACCTCCGCCGCCGTCAACACGTGCTCACCGTTCGACAGAAGCGCAGGGATACTGTCGCTCGTCCCCGTGCCAGGACCGCGCACAGGACCACCCTCGGCGTAGCCGCCCAGACGCCCGATTGGGACCAGCGTTCCAGGCTGGGTGTCGATCGTCATGATCGGACGAATCTGCGCGATCCGCTCAGCGAACTTCTCCGCCTCCGTCAACCCCTTCGACGTGTCAACAAGAAGATCGATCTGCTTCGACGTCGGAAGGGCAAACACCCTATCCGCGAGCTTCTGCACTTCGTCCCTGTTGAAACCCGCCGCAACCGCAGAATCCATGAACTTCTGCCGCTGATCCGCGAGAGTCGCAGCGTACTTATCCGCCGACTCCTTCGCGCCCATCGTCGTCTGGTCCACGTCGTACTGAGCTTTGGCAGCATCCCGAGCATCACCAGCAATACCAGCGAGCATCGCCGCGTTCGAGGAGCCAGCAGTCGTCGACTCATCAAGCGACAGCGTGAACCCGTCCAGGGTTCCGTTCGCGTCCTCGAAGGCCTTCTTCTGCGCTTCGACTTCCGCCGTGATCCCCGAGAGGCCCTTCAACCAGTCGGCGTTCGCAGTGATCGCCTTCTGCTGCACGTTGTTCTGAGCGTCCATCTGGTCGTACAGGTTCTTCAATGCGTCGCGGACACCATCAACCTGCTTCGCCTGATCGAGATACGCGTCCGACGCCGTCTTAGTGGATGCCTCGGCATCCCCCATCGCAATCTTCAACAGAGTCTGGGCGTCAGCAGTGAGGCCAGCGGTCGTTGCTTGCTTCGTCAGAGCGTCCGCAAGAGGCTCGTTCGTCTGGATGAACGTCTGCATCTGCGCATCAGTCAGCTTCGCATCACTCGCGAGGCGACGGAACTGAGCCGAGAACGTCGCCATGTCGCCAGAGTTCGCGATGTCAGCGAGCTTGTTAGCTACCGTCACCGCAGTACCCGACGTCGATCGCGGGTTCCAGAAGTCACTCTTCGCGACAGCGTCGAGCTCGCCACCAAGACCCTGCAGAAGTTTCGTCGCTTGCTGCGTATTGGTGATGCCCTCGCTGTTGAGCGCAGCCGCGAACAGATCAACGCCAGACTTCGCCTGACGCATCTGGTTGTCGATCTTGTCGGCAGATGGCAGTAGACCCTGCGCGATAGCATTCGAGAGGGCATCCACACCCCACGCTGCGGCGCCCGCGGCGGCACCAATCGCTCCAACACGAGCCAGCGCGCCGATCGCTCGTGAAGCGCGTTGCGCAGCAGGGCTGAGCAGCTCTACCGCCGCCCGGTAGGCCGCAATCTTAGGCACTGCGAGCAGGAATGTCCCCCCAGCAAGGGCGGCGGCGGCCGTGACCACTCCGACCCAATAGACGGCCGACTGCGCACCTTCCGGAAGCCCGTTGAAGCCATCCACGAGGTCAGTGATGCCCTGCACGGCAGAACGTAGAGGGCCCTGCCCAGCGCCACCGATCGTGATCAACGCGGTGTCGAATGCGCCCGACAGCTTCTCCAGGTCACCGTTCAGGTTGTCAAGCCGAGTGGCCGCGGTCTCCCCCGCATACCCAGCATCGTTGACTTCCCTCGTCCAGTTCGCGATGCCCTTCGCGCCCTCGGTGTAGAGGATGTTCGCGGCGCGGATCGCGTCCTGGCCGAAGATGATCGCGAGAGAAGCGTTGCGCTGCTCCTGCGTCAAACCACCAAGACGCTTCTGAAGCTGCCCCGCGAGGCTCTCCATGCCGACGAACTTGCCCTGCGCGTCATACGCCTGCAGGCCAAGCTCCTTCATCTTGTCGGCCGCTTCACCGCTCGGGTTAGCCAGCCGCAGCAGCATCGTACGGAACGATGTGCCCGCGTCCGAGCCGAGAAGTCCCTTCGACGCAAACGCGGCGAGCGATCCTGTCGTCTCCTCAAGGGAGAGCCCGAACTGGGAGGCGACCGTGCCCGACTGTGAGAGCGCCATCGAGAGGTCCGACACGTCTCCCATCGCCTTGCCCGCACCTGCGGCGAGGACGTCGGCAACGTGGGACGCCTGGTTTCCCTTGAGCCCGAACTGCTGCAGCGTCGTAGACGCGATGCCAGCCGCATCGGCGACAGCAAGACCCCCAGCGGCCGCCAGGTCGAGCGCACCCGTCAGACCACCATTGATGATGTCCTTCGTCGCGATACCAGCCTTAGCTAGCTCCTCGATCGCGCCTGCGGCTTCCTTCGCGGAGTAGACCGTCGAGGCACCAGCCTCGATAGCGGCATCACGCAGGAGCGCCATGTTGTCGGCGGACTCGTGCGTCGCAGCCTGCACGTTCGACATCGCCTGGTCGAACTCGGCGGCCTTCTTCGTCGCGAGAATCAGACCAGCAGCAACAACACCGCCGGCTGCGAGCATGGACTTGCCGACGAAGTCCATCGCCTTCCGCTGAGCCTCAAGCTTCTCCCTGAGCTTGTCGAGCTCGGAAGCGGACTCGCGCGTCTTCTTCGTAACCTGATCCATACCGGTCAGGTAGGAGCTAATCTCCGCGGTGATCGAGACCTTAACAACCCGGTTCGTCATGCGACCCCCTCACATGCGAAAGCCCCCGTGCGACGGGGGCTAGGTTGAGCGGTACTGTGTCCGCATGGGAAAGAGCCCTTTGGACCGGTTGAGCCAGCTACAGGCAGGCTTGGCCATCGCCGTTCTGGTTGCCGTCGTAGCCGGCTTCAACATTCCGGTAGAACCGTTCAGGCTCATGCTGTTCGTGATCGCGGCGATCGCGCTCCTGGCGCTACTCGTTTCAGTCGCCGTCGGATACGCTGCCCAGGCCATCGTCAACGCGCTGAGGAACCGGGTCGACTGATTCGACCGTCCAGAACATCCCGTTCAGGTTCGCCTTCTCTCCGGCTTCCTTCCGGTACTGCTTCTCCGCATCGAGAGCCATCTTCTCGGCATGATTCGTGAACGGGCCCTGCACAGCGAACCTGAGCATGTCGGGCTCGTAGTAGTTCAGGTCCGCCTTATCTGACGTCGCGTCGGGCAACCATTCGCCGTACCGACCCGTGTTCTTCTCGACCCGACCAAGAGCGATCAACAACGCCCGGTCGCGGTGCGGCCAGCTCAGGAACTCCGTATGGGAGATACCTACGCGCGCAGCGGCCTGCACCTCTTCCCGGAGCGCTACGCTGCTCCGTAGCTTTTTACCAGGGCCTCCGTGAGCTGTGTGGGCGCGTACTCGTTCAACGTCCACACGGCGTCACGGATCAGCGTCTGATCATGACCAGACAGCAGCTTGTACAGCCGATCCCACTGCTCAACAGTGAGCTCGTGGTCACCATCCTCATCAACCCGAACACCGGATAGGCGGGCCGCGGCGACGCTGACGGCATCCACGTTGTACCCGTAGTGACGATCCAGGGGAACGTTGACGCGGATCGGGTTCGCGAGGGTCAACGCCGCCCACTTATCCCCATCGACGCGCCCAAAACGAAGCGTCACCAGCGACCGTTCAACCTCATCCTCGATCGCGTCCAGTTCAGCGATGACCGCGTCTTGACGAACCGTCACGGGTTCCGCGGGCGCCGACAAGCGTCCCGGATCTGCCTGCGAATCGCGAGCATCCTCCGCACGCGCATCCTCGAGCCGCTTCAGCAGCTCGGAACGCTTCTTCGCGACCGAAGGCCGCAAGCACACCTGAACCTCAACCGCCTCCGCCGGCTCCTGCTCAGCCGCATCCAACACAGCATCAAAGTCCATCGCACCGTTCCTATTCATGCACCGTAGAGAATGTGAACCGGGCCGAGGGACGGTGCGAGACCCCCGGCCCGGAACTCGGTCACGCAGCGAACGTCGACTCGACCACCGAACCGGTGACCGTGACCTGCTGCTTCCACGTGAACTTCCCGGACCCGTTCACCGGGCCACGACGCTGCTCACCAAGCGTCACCGGAATCACGTAGCCCTTCTGCGAAACCGCGGCGAGGGTCGCGTTCGGCACGCCCGGACGGATCACGAAGTAACCAGACTTCGACTTCGCCGACCCCGACGGCTTCAGAACAACCGCAGCTGCCGAAGCAGCCGAAGAGTCCACGTACACCAGGCCGTCACCGAACGTGTACTGGGTGGTTCCGAGGGACTCGAGAACCTGCGTAAGCGCCAGACGCTCATCCGGGTTCTTGTTCTGCGTCGAGTCCAGCGGGAACCCGTCCGGCGTGAACGAGTGCGTCACACGGAACGACGTAGTCGCACCGAGCTCGGTAGCCGCCTTCACCGCCGTCACGTCAGCGATCGTGTCAACCCACCAGATCACCGTGTTCCCGGTCTGGTCGATCGCAGGGGGCACAACATCAGCCACATCGGCCATGCTGATCTCCTTTCTTCTCCCCGAAACCGGGGCGTCGGTACACCCCCACCCATCTGGCAAGGGGTTGATCCTCGGGGAGACCGAGGAAGAGAGTTAGGCGCGCTGAGAACGCCAAATGAAGTCGAGGTCCGCGTAGCGGGAGTACCCGTCGACTTCGATGCTGTCGGGGCCCTGATCCTTCTCGATCGCGCCGCACACGCGCCCGGAGATCGTGAGAACCTGCCCGACCATGCCGGACTTCACCACGTCAGCCACGGAACGCACAGCGGCTCGCGTATCAGCCACGACACGCACAACCACCCGGTACGTACCATCCGCAACATCAGAGACGTTCACCGCCAGGCGCCCGTCATCCTGACCGTCGAAACCCATGTCATGCTCAACGAGGAACGTGCCCTTACGCACCGTCCCATCATCAAGAGTCGCCTCACCATCGAACGTCAACGATGAGAGCGCCGGAACCCTGGACTTAAGCCGCGCATCGAACGCCGCGAAGTGTGCTGTTCTCATAGCCCCAACTTCCGCAACGTCTGATCGATCGCGAGCTGCACACCCGCCTCGAGATCCGGCTCCATCACAGCCTCAGCAACCAGATAGTTCCGTTGCGGTGTACCCCGCACACCACCCGGCGAATCCTCCACAATCCCCAAACCACCCGCACCCTTGCGGTTCAGGTTCGGCCCGAGATCCGTGGACAAGTTGTTGTCGACCGGGTCGTAATCAATCGAAGGCACATACGCGCCCAGATACTTGCGACCCTTCACGGCACCCTGCCACGCCCGCTTACCCTTCAACGCCGTGATCCCAACAGCCTTCTTGACCAACGGGCGCGCCTCATCAGGAGCCGAATCGAAATCCACAGCAAGCTTCCGCAGCTCCTCCGCCCCGTCGCTCACTGCACCTCCCGAACCGGGATACGCCGAGCCGTCGTCTGCGACCCAGCAGGAACCGCAACAACCACAAACCGACGCCCCACCAGCTCCGCATCATCCGGGCAACCAGTCACCAGAACAACAGCGTTCTTCACCACCGCACCCGACGAAGCCACCGGCAAATGAAGCTCATGCAACGACTCAACGAACACCTGCTCAGCCGCCGACGAGACCGAATCCTGCGTATCCCGACGCTTCACCCGACACGCACCCGAGTACACCACCACATCGGAGTCCTCATACTGCAGAGTCGCCGGATTCCACGTCTCCACACCATCAACCGTGATCGTGCACGACGCCGTCATCCGCGACTCCGCCTGCCGGCGCAGTTCGGGAAGGATGAACGTGATGTCGGAGCCGAGGGTCACAGTTCGCACCCGATTGGGTACCAAACCAGTGCCGGGTCCTGGAAGACGCCAGCATCCGGGGGCATCGTGTCGGTCTCGAAGGCGCCGCTCTTCACCGGGTTCAACCCCAGCATCTGCCACCACTCATCAAGGATCGTCACCCGCCCCTGACCGGAGCGGTACGTGCGAGACGACGAACCGTCATCGACGGAGTAGGTGACCTGCGTGGCGTTGTCGGGGCGTTTCGCATGATCCGACACCGCCTGACGGATGACGTAGTCAAGGGTGTCCTGATCCACCGTCGCGATGTTGAGACCCGTCGCGCGCGCGCTGATCAGCATGAGCGCGTCGTCGATCCACACCTGCCACTGACGCTCCGTAACGGAGCCAGAAGCAGGTGCATCCTGCCCGAGCTCGGTTGCGACATCAGCCGATGTGACAGTCGTCGTCAGCGTCATCATTCCTCCAAGCTCAGGGTGGGCGGGGTGCCGGGATCACCAGCACCCCACCGTTGGTCACACCGCGTCTGTGTATACCGTGAAGGCCCCGAGCGCGTCGGACTTGACGAAGCCGTAGTACGCCTCCACGAGCAGGAGGACGAGGTTCTCCTGGAACGCGGAGTGCACCGTGCCCGACTCGTCGGTGTACGACGCCTGGGTCGACACCTTGACCGTGATGTCCATGCCCTGACCCCATGCGGCCTGCGACCAGTCGCCACCGATCGCGCGGAGCTTCGTGTCCGCGGCCGGCGACTGCGCAACCGTGATCACGGGAGTGCCACCGGTCAGAGCGGAACCGTCCGCGTAGATCGGAGCCGCAGCACCACCGACGGGCGACAGGGTGATCGTGTACGGGCCACCAGCAGAACCGGAAACCGTGGCCGCTGCCCACAGGGGGCTGATGGCACGGATCGCGGTCTGCACCGCCGAAGCCGCAGCGTTGTACGCGATCGCCGACGTCGACGCTCCGCCGATCTTCAGGGTGAACGTGCCACCCGTCGGGGAACCGGTGATCGTGACGACCTGCACACGGTCACCGGAGCGACGGTAAGCACCAGACACGCCACGGTTGTAGTACGCCGGGTACCCGATGATGCTGCCACCCGTGAGGCCCTGGCTGGGGTCCGGGTTCCAGATCGGACGGCCCTGCGTGTCGGTCTGCAGCTTCAGCGTCGGCTTGAGCAGCGGGTCCGCCGCGAAGCCGGTGAAGTCGTAACCAGCCGACGCGACCAGCTGCTCACCCTTCACGAGGTCGGCGTACATGCCACCCGCGTTCTGAGCGGTCGTGCCGAGTTCGACGGTGTTCGCACCCTTGGTGAGGTAGTCCGCGAACGGACCCGCACCGCCGGTGCGAAGGTCGATGCCGCGGATCGCCGCGTAGTCGAACGCGCGCGAGATCGCGACGGGAAGATCCTGCTGCAGCATGTCGTACACGCCCGCAGCGTTCGTACGCACGATCTCCTCCGACACGGGCACGAGCAGAGCAACCTTCTTGCCCTGCATCTGCTTGATGCCGAACGCGGACGAACCGACCGGCTTCACGCCACCCTCAGACACCCAGCCGGCGGCGGGGATGTCCATGGAGACGGGGACGACGGTGTTCGCGGTCATTGCAAGCGGGACCTTGCGGGCGAGCTGCTGCACCGCCGACGTCTCGTTGACCTTGTCGAAGATGGGCCCCGCGATGGTCGGGGGCAGTACGGCGCTGGGGAGCCCAGCAAGAGTGGTGACGGGCATAGTTGCCGCCTTTCTGGCCCGTTACTGGGCCATAGATCGGGTGAGGAAGTCCGCGAACTGTTCCCCCGGCGTGCCGCCCGCGGTGGGCGCCTTACGCTGGTTCGGGTCAGGGTGCGGTGCCCGCGGGTTCTCCGGGGCAGGGGCGAGACGTGCGGCGAGGGACCGCATCACGTTCTCGTCGGTGATCGTGTCCAGCAGGGCGGCATCTTCCGCGGAGAGCTTGTGCTCGAGTGCGACATCACGGCGAAGGATCTTCGCGTTCGCCTCCGCCGTGAGGCGTTCCGCCTCCGCGAGACGATCCGCGGCCTTCTGCTCGGCGGTCTTCTGCGATTCCTCGATCTCGGCGAGACGATCGGCCGCAGCCTTGTTCGCCTTCGCCCGCTCTTCCCACGTACGTGAGTACTGCTTCTGCTTCTCCGCTTCGGCCTTCCAGTCGATCTCCTTGTCGCTGGTCGGCTGATCCGGGTTGTCGGTGACCTGTGCAGGTTCTTCGACGATCTCGTCGGACATGATTCTCCCGTTCGGGTTGGTACCCCTGTGCCGTGCGGCTGGGGCAGGTTCAGTGAGCGAATCCGTACTGCGCCCGCATCACGCGGGTGATGTTCCGGTTCGTCAAAGCGAACTCCGGGTGCTGCCGGAGAAAGACGCGCAGCTTCGTGGACCCGTAGTCGGGGTGCGCGCGACGTGCATCAAGGAGGTACTGCCTCGCACCATCGGACGCCTCAGCGAAACGGATCATCGTTTCCGAATCCGGGGCAGGCGAATCCGACCATGTCGGAACCGACACGCACTTACAGTTCGTGTGCCAATGGCTGCCGTTATGTGAAGACATCAACGCGCAGAATGAGCAGGCCGAAGCCCGGGCGAACCGTTCCACGCCCGTCGACAGCTTGTCCTTCTTCGCTGCCGCAGTGACCGTTTCCCTATCAGCCAGTGCGACGTACTTCTGCACCACACCAGCAAGCCGAGGCAAAGCGTCAGATGGTCCACCATCGAACGCGTCTGGGTTGAAGACAGGACTCAATGCCCACCCGAGCGCAGAAGCAAGTTCTTCACCAACGGACGGCAGAACCGGGTCAGCGGAGAACCCCTGCTTGGGACGCTCCGTCTCGTACCAGAGCGCCCCAGAAACACCGGCAACAGCACCGTACTGAGACACAACGCTGACCGCAGCAGGACGCATCTGAGCAGCTACCGCATCGGGCGCGTCACCCAGCAAGGATGCCCCATACGTGGTGATGTCCGCCTCAGCGAGACTCGTCACCCCGTTGATCAGCGCACGATGATCATCGACCGACGACAGGAGCATTCTGCGACCTCATCGCCTGATCCTGAACAGCCGGCGCAGCCGCCGCACCAATCGCCGAAGCGAGCTGCAATGCCTGCGCACGGCTCTTCTCAACCGTCACCTTCGACTGCTCTGCAGGCGTCAGCCCCACACGGTCATACGTGACCTGCGAGTCGGCGGGAAGGATGCCGGACCCGACGAGCTTGGACGCCTCATCGGCTGCAGCAGCTCGCGTAGGTGTCGCAGCATCCCGCCACCGCACCATCACCCGGGACGCGTAATCCTCCGGGAACGAACCATCCCGCATCAGCAGCGCCAGACGACCAACCTCAGACCATGCACGCCCAAACGCCGCCTGACGACGCTCCGCACGCTTCACCAGACGCGCCTCACCGGCACGGATCGCATCCGCACTAGCCGGGTTGTCCGTCTGGAAACCCAGATACGTCGGCGGGATACCCGCCTCAGCAGCCAGCAGAGTCGCATACCCCTTCACCTGATCGATGTACGGGGCCGGCGACGACGGCGGGAACTGCTTCACGTCCGGCGCAGCCTCACCCTCCTCATTCGGTGGCACATTCCACACGCGCCCCTGAATCGACGTCCACGGCGAAACCGGGTTACCGTTCGCGTCCTGGAACATGTCATCCGAAATGTTCAGACCGATCCGCTGCGGAGCGTTGTAGAACTCACGGTTCACCTCAAGGCCCAGCAGCGTGCGCGCCGCCGCGTCCGCGTAGTACCGAACCGACTTCGTGATCTCCGAACGGCCGGTCTCACGCGACCCGCGCACACGGTTCGGGACCATGACCACAGGGACACGGCCGAGCATGTGCCGATCCCGGTTCGTCACGGTCCACGTTGCCGACGTGTCGACCGTCACCGTCTCATCCGGCAGATACAGAGTCACCGACTCAAGACGACCATCATCGAAATCAGCAGCAACCGCAGCCTCAAGACGACGCGTCGTCCGCGACCACACACCGGTCACGTTCTTCGGCGAGTACGGCGTGATCAGCGGGTTCGGCTCACTATCAAGACCCGTCCCAACGGCAACGAATGACACCCCAAAGATCAGCGAGTCAAGATGAACCATCCCCGAGTCAACAGCCAGCTCGTTGTCGGCAAAGATCTGGTTCATCCCGAGCGTGTCGTCACCATCAACCGTCGCCCAACCCAGCCAGTCGAGACGCTCCTCGAGGACATCAACAGCGGTGCCGCACCATCCAGCCACCGTGCGGAGCATCCGCATGTTCGGCGGGATACTGATCCCGAACTGCTGCGTCACCCACTCCCCCGAGTACCGGAGGTCAGCTTCCCGGTTCGGGCTCTGAGCGAACATCAAACGCTGCAGGCACTTACGGATCAGACCTTCCTCATCAGGACTGAGCTCGGAGACCAGATTCACCGGACCACCACCTTCCGTCGCTCAGCCCGCTGAGGCTTCTTAACCGTGTCGTTCCGGGCGCCCCACAGGGCCAGGGTTTCCGCGACGATCGGGGTGATGTCGGACTCTTCGTCTTTCCGGTTCCACGCCCACCCACCAGCAAGCGGACGCTTCCGAGCCACCGAGAGAGCCACGTTCACCTGCGGCTGATCCGCATGGCGCACAGAACGGTCCATTACGGCATCGAAGAACTTGGCGCATGCAATCGCCATGTCGCGGCCTTCCGAGGCTGCCTTCGTGACCATGACGTTCGTCCCTGTCAGGTAAAAGCGACCATGGCGCTCGTCAACGAGCCCGGAGAGCTCATCCACGACGACCGCATGCAGGCGGTTCTTATTAGCTAGGTCATGAATGACGGGGGCAACCCAGTCGACGCCCTTTCGGGTGTCTACCAGAGCAACATGCCACTTCCCATCTGCCCGACGACCAGCGAAACCGATGGATGCCATGCTTCGGTTCGGCGTCACGTCTACGGCCAGGGTCAGCCGCTCCACCGGCATAGACGTCTCGTCGGCAATGGCAGACCAGGAGTCCTGGTCAATGACCCGAGCAACCGAGTCCGCCGACCACATGCCGAGGCGTTCCATGGCGAACTGCTCGTCCGACATCGAGGATCGCTCAGCTTCAATCGCTTCACGCTGAATACGTGTTCCGTACGCCGGGTTAGCTGCGCGCCATGACTCCTCGTCGTCCAGGTTGCTGTCCTGCGCTGCGGACCACTCCAAGTAGGAGATCCGTCGTCCAGACTTCTCAAGAGCCTGGCTACGCAGCTGAGAGAACACCTCACCGTCATCCTGCGGTGTGGGAGGAGTACCTAGAAGCCAGGCCTGCGGATTCTCACGAGCGGACATAGTCGGGAGAATCGACGACCACGCCGGACGCCCGAGAATCTGGGCTTCATCCAAGAGCAAGCAGTCGGCAGAGAACCCGCGAGATCCCGAAACGGATCGGGCCTTGATACGAATCGTCTGCCCGCCCTTGAACCGGATGTACTCCCGATTCAATGCCTTCATCACCGAGTCAACCCGCTTCGAAACAGCGGGATTGTCGTCGATGACATCAAGAAGCCTCTGGAAAACCTCACGGGCTGTATCCGTCTGGTGCGCCGAACAGATAATCGTCTTCTCACCGAACAGCAGAATGCCGGCCAAAGCACGAGCGACGATTAGCTGAGACTTTCCGTTCTGGCGCGGCGTCGAGATGCCAACCAGGCGGGAAGCCCACCTACCGTCGCTTCTCTCCCCCATCGCCGCCTCGAAGACGGCCTCCTGCCACTCGTCGAGGACAATTCCAAGACCCGACGACAGGGCCGAGACATCCTCCCAAGAGTTAGCTCGTGACGCCGGAACGTAGCGAACCCTTGGCGGGGCCTGCTCGCCGAGCAGCACGCCGCTGCGCGATTTCGTCAAGGAGGTCACGCTCCTTCTCCACGCCCGCAGCAGCATCGATATTGGGCATGATCGCCTTCATCAGAGTTGCGAGGTTGTTCTGCTGTTGCCGAGCCTCGCTGAGCACTGCATCGAACTTGACCTCAGCAACTCGCCCCTCGTCATCGGCGAGACGGAATCGAAGAAGGTTCAGAACACCATTGCCGGATATGACATCATCCAGGTCAGCGAGCCGATCAACAGCTCGAGCCGCCTCACGTAAGAGAACCAGTGTGGCGGTCTTGTGCTTCACAACAGCGACAGAGAGCGCATCAAACAGCGCCTGGCCATCCGGCCCCAAATCGGCCATCGAAGCCCCCAAATGCTCTGTGTGTGAAAGCCGCCTGGCCCCGGTGGTCCTGGTGGCTTGGGGGCCGGGGGGACTACCCGTGGGTTCCTTCACGGCTCAGGCGATTGCTTTTGCGCCCTTGGTGATGTTGCATCGCCAGCATGCGATCACGCAGTTGTCCCATGAGTGTGATCCGCCTTTGGACACTGGTATGACGTGCTCGAGGGTTGCCATGTTGTCTGGTCGCTTTCCTTTTTCGAAGGATGCGAACACCATGGGCTGCTTGCAGTAGTGGCATTGATCGCCGTCGCGCTTACGGAGCGTTGTCAGCGTCACGCCTCGATCGTTTGGGGTGGTGGATAGCCGTGCCCTGCGCAGGTGAACGTGTTCGGTTGCTGCGGCTATGCGGGCTTGTCGGTTCCGTTCGTATGCTGCCGCTTCCTTGGCCCTGAGTTCGGTGAGATGCGCGGCGCGGTATGCGCGGCATCGTGCCACGTTGGCGTCCCTGTTGCGGTGCTGTCGGGCACGTTCTGCGGATCTCCTGCACGCCCGACATGTTGTCTTCCTGCCTAGGGGAGATCTGCGGTCGAGGTGATAGTCGCTGAGGGGTTTCCACGCTGAACATTGCTGGCACTGGCGTAGCCCATCGGCATCGTTGATGGGTGCCGGCGGTCTGCGTTTAGGTGGCACTGGGATGTGTGCTTGCACGTCACCATAGCGCCAGTGCCGCTTGTAGTGCGGATCGCAGTATCCGAGCGCCTTGTTCTTGATCGGCCGCTCGCATGCATCAACGACACAGATAGACTGTTGCTCAGCCATAATCCCTACTTACCTAGGTGATCTGGTTAGGCCCCGGTTTGAGTGTTGGTAGCACTCGCCGGGGCTGCTCACATTTTACATGTTCAGCCCGAGCGGTCTCCTCACGATCTGGGAAACCGTGCGCGCCCGCTTCTTGCTATTGCAATCCCGATGCGCCGCTCTCATGTTGGAGAGCGCATCTTCTCCCCCCTTTGCGAGGGGGATGACGTGGTCTACGACGAAAGACTGTGGGTCTTTCCAGTCGGCTCCCCAGTCGATCTCCTTGCCGCAGATGTGGCAGTTCGGGCGGGTGCGGGCGAGGCGGGTGCGGGCTTTGTCGCGCGTGGTGGAGCTGCGTTTGGTGCCCATAGCTAGTCATACCCAAGGACGTAGTGCGGTCTTGTCATGTGGTCGTCGTCTGCGGGTCCGGGTGCGGCGACATCGCAGCAGTACATCGCGGCTATCGCGGACGAGTACTCGGAACCGCATTCGCAGGTGAACATCACAGGTCCGGGGTGCTCATCGGGTAGAAGCTGGAGTCGAACGACGGGCGTCGCGTCGCACCGCAGTACCGACAGGTGGGGGAGCCTCCGGCATAGGTCACGAACTCGTGGAGACCGCGAGCCCCGTTGGGCATGCCTCGATCGCACGGGTAGATCGGCGTGTTGATCGCCACGGTGTGCTCCTATCGGGGAAGAGGTGCCCGAGCGCCCCCAATGGGGTCTCACCTCACGTCCGGCGGTGTCGTCCGGCTCTGCCGACTCGGGTCTTCTGCAGTGCCGGCCGGCATAGCGCTACCCGCAATCCGTTATCACTCCTACGGGAAACGCCCCGGAGGCGATCGAAGATTGGACGCTGACTGCATTGCTCCTCGTATGGGAGTCGAACCCACATCACCCACGGCAGGCGTGCACACCAGTCGTGGGGAGAGCCGCTCTACCGGCGGCGGGGAAGGTCTACCTGGTGCGGGGCCAGCCGCAATGCCGGCAAGCCTGAGCGAACGTCGCCGTACCCACCACACGAGTCCACGCGTGCACACCGAGCAGGCAGGCGATCAACCGCCACCCGTGAGGGATCATGAGCCGATCAGGTGACGAAGGTCGATGAGAGCGATCGCGGTCTGTTGGAGGCGTTCGAAGTACTCGGTGCCGTGATGACCGCAGAACGCGACTGATCCGACACGGTATTCGGCGTACACGAACGCTTGCGCTCCGCAGCCTTTCGCATCACACCGGTCCGGGGCGGCTTCGACGACGAGGGGGCGGTCGACGATGTCTTTGGGGGCGGGGTCGAGCATGAGCAACCTCCCCATTGAGGCCATGCGTCGTAGATGGCACACCCCCGAGGAATCGAACCTCGCACGACGCGGTTTTGGAGACCGCCGCTCTACCACTGAGCTAGGGGCATAGGTGGCTCCGGGGGAGCTTTTCGCTTCTCCTCATCCGGGCTTATGGGTGCCGGGGGCAGCTTGCTAATCGGCGGCCGGAGCCTGGCATCGATATCAGCCGTCGATGCGCGCGCGTGTTCTGTTGTTCCCGCTGGCGTTGCGGGGTGGTGGCTCACCTCTCGGTGAACTGTCTCCGGCAACACCCGAGTGTCACCATCGAGTCGCCGGGACGCAGAAAAGGCCGCTCCCGAGTGGGCGCGACCTACACCACAAGTATAGCCACGCCCACACCCCATCTTGTCAAGCACCTTTCGCGTGTCTCGCCTTCATGACGAATCAGCCGAATGGGCGCTCAGGTAGATGCTCATCGACTTCAGGATCAGATTTGCCGACGCGAGCCGCCCGCCGCGTACATGCACGATCGCGGCATCCAGTTCCTCGGCGCTCTCGGCGGGATTGGACAGGTCAGACCGCAGCGGTCCGTCGAGGTACGCGGCGACCTGATCGAGAGAGCCGGTGAACTCGTAGGGCGCTCCGTCCGCATCCCGGTTGTCCACGTCGCGCAGGGTGATATCAGCCACAGGTGCACCTTTGTTGTTGCTGGTCATGCGGTCGCTCCAATTCCGTACTTCTTCGCGAGTCGCGCGGCTGTGCGTGCGACCCGTTTCCGCTCCTTCTGCTCGTCCTGGAAGACGAGGATCAAGTGCTCGTACTCCTCCTCCGGGTACCAGTGGCCGCCCTTGCACACGATCCGCCGATCGTCGCCAGGGAACGCCGGCGGCCACACTGCGATCGGCATCTTGCAGTCCTCACGCGGGCATGGCATCGCTGAGTACGCTGCCTGTTCGATGCGGGGCCAGCGGGCATTCATCCTCCACACGTCCTTGATCGCTTCGTCGAGGGCGTCGATGTCGTCCCGGTGTGTGGAGGCGAGGATCTGGTCGAGGCGGTGACGGAGCCAGGATGCGAGGCAGTTCACCTTCTCGGCCGCATCGATGGGGTGCACGTCGGCGGGTAGCCCGATGATGGTTCCGGTCTTGGTGCGCCATCCGGGTGCGGTGACGGTCGCGTTGTGGAGATGCCCGGCCCACACGTCTGCCCAGTAGACGAGGAGGCTGTAGATCTCGTTCGCGTCGTCGAATGCGGCCTGGTTGAACGGGAGTGGCGCGTCCTTCGAAGCGTCGACTCTCTCTCCGGTTCCGGAGGTCCCGATGATGGCGTGACTGATGAGGTGGAGGGTGAGTTCGGGTGTCTGGTTGAGGGCGGAGTCGATTCGTCCCCAGCAGCGGCCGCAGTAGTTCCCGTGGGTGGCGAGGTATGGGGTTCCGTCTGGGCGGCTGCATCCGCGGGCGCAGAGGAGGACCGTGGGGTTGATGTCGGTCATTGGTGGTCCTTCCGGGTGAGGGTCCATGAGGCGCCGGCTTGGAACGCGCCGCGGAGCATGGCACGAATCTCGGCACGAGTGAAGGTGACGTTGGGCCCATCGAGACCATCCGGGTAACGACGCTCCGACTCAGCCCTGGAAGCGGCGAAGATGAACCGTCGTGGCGATTCGGTGAGCATCCCCGCCGCCCGCAAAGCCCGCACAATGTGGGTGGCGAGTGGCGCGTCCGGGGTGGCGTGCAGTGCGATCTGGTCCCACTCCTGAATCGCCGTGTCGATGATCTTCTCTGCGTTAGGCATCGTGGTTCTCCTGCTCCTTGCGGTACGGGTTGTCGGACGGGACCAGGGCAACCCGGCTCTCGTCCACGGATGCGTCGTTGCCGAACTCGACAGCCGCCCATCGCGCACCCTCTTCCCAGGCGCGTTCAGCGACCAGACGGTCATGCTCGGACAGCCAGGCGTGCAGTGCCTCAGAAAGTGCGCCAGCGCCAAGCGAGTGGCTGCCGTCCACGCGGCGGATTTCGTTCGCCAGTTCATCGATGTACTCACTCATGCTTCTCCCTCCCGTACCGGCTCCCACGGGCCAGCCTTAGCAGTACGACGACGCCATACCGAGTAGGTGAGATGCCCGGCTCCAGTGGGATGGGTGGCGTCTTCCTCGATCTGGTACTCGGCGGCCTGATACTCGGCTTCATCGCGGGAAGCGCACGCCAGCCATTCGTACTCCTCCCCGTTGTCGAAGAAGCACCGCCAGCCGTACTCCCATTCGGTTTCGTCTTTCGGGGTGACGGCAAACCGGGACAAGATCGCTTCGGCCAGGCCGGGCCCAACGTTCGTGCCGGCGTCACCATCCAGCACCCCGTCGATGAACGCGGCGAGAGCTTCCCGGGTTTCCTGATCAGACATCACTCCCCCTCCCGGCCAACAGCTTCGGAACCCATCGGACGGGAGAACACGATCACGTCGCCGTCAACGATCCACGCCGCTCCTTCATCGCCGAGGTAGCCCGACGCGACCTTGACGAGTTCACCAACGTCGCCACCCCACACGCGGGACTCTTCGGAGTGGATAGATTTCGCCCAATGCGAAACAGTCACTGGTTGGTTCCCTTCTCGTAAGCGGACAAGACCGAACGAACGCGCTCGATGGCTTCGTCAACGTGCCCGTAATCGATGTTGTGAGGTTCGAGAGCTTCACGGATCACCCGCTCTGCCTCAGTTATCCGGGCATCCGCGATGTCGGCTTCCTGCTCCATCTCGCGGCGATACTCCGACACCAGATGAAGGGTGATGCCGACCGGATCGGTGATTGGTGGTTGATCCCGGAGCAGGATCGTGAGCGGTCCGAAGTAGTCGCGAGCGGTCCGCGCTCCATCGGTGTCCTCACCGATCGCTACAACGACGCGGAAGAGACCTTCTTCCGCTGCGACGAGGCGATCGATGACCTCGACGAGGACATCCGGGTCGATGTACATGGAATGTTCTGCGTCGCGTCGCAACTCCTCCAGGTTCAGCTCAGAACGGCACGCTCCCATCGTCAGCACCTCCCCACTGCTGTGCGCCCGCCTGAGCGGCTCCCGGGGTCGCCCACGGCTCATCGGGTGCTGAGGCCTGAGAAAGACCCCCAGAGCCGCCCGTAGACGCTGTACGCGTGACCTGAGCCGTGGCATACCGCAGCGAGGGGCCGATCTCGTCGACCTCCAGCTCGATCGCGGTCCGGTTGTTGCCCTCGAGGTCCTGGTAGGAGCGCTGCTTCAACCGACCGGTCGCGATGACACGGGAACCCTTCGTCAGCGAACCGGCGACGTGCTCGGCGAACTCACGCCACACCGACGCGCGGAGGAACAGCGCTTCGCCGTCCTTCCACTCATTCGCCTGACGATCGAACACCTTCGCCGTGGAAGCGATCGTGAAGTTCGCGACCGGGAGCCCGTTCTGCGTGTAGGAAAGGTTCGGGTCCGCGGTCAGGTTCCCGACGACAGTGACGACGGTTTCACCAGCCATCAGTCGGTCACCTCGTTCGCGTCCTCAGCTTCAACCTGGACGGGGTGGGGTGTCGTGAGCGTCTCGGGGATCACCACGATCGCCTCCGGACGCAACGGCAGAAACGCGCCCTTCGGGAGCTCGACGGTGAGTTTCACCTCGACCGTGCCCTGCTTCGGCTTCTGCGAGCGGTTCTGCGTCGACCCGACGACCTTCGCGCCTTCGATCGAGTGGGGCTTGTCGAATTCACGCCGCTGCTTGGCCCAGTACGTGTACTCGGGCTGCACCTGCAGGTACACGGTGGCTTTCACTGTCTCGTTCATGCTGTTCTCCTTTGCTGCCGTTCCCGGCTGTCCTGTCCTTCAAACCCGCCCAGTGCCCTACGGAGAGCACCCGACTCCTGCGGCGTCCACGCTGGGGCGTCGGGGAACCAGTGGCGGATGGTCTTGGGGTGTGCGTTGACGGTGCGTGCGACCTCAGCGATCGGGCATCCGTCCTCAAGCAGCCGTGCTGCGAGCTCCCGGTCCTCCACCGGGTGGGGCTGCGGCGGTTGTTGTGCAATCCCTGCGCGCTCCCGGTACCGGGTCACCTGCCTCGCATCACACCCAAGCCGGCGAGCCGCCTCAGCGAGCGACAACCCCTCCGGGAGCAGAAGGAACTCCTCCCACCGTGACCGGCACGTCCGCCGATACCCCGGAGCCTCCATGCGAAGCCGACGCAACCGGATCGGGGAAGCGAGCAGCCCGTCGATGAACTCGCTCAACGCATCAACCCCACTCACGACGCCACCCGCTCGGATGCTGTGACGTTTCGGTTGGACCGGTCGCCGTGACGGTGTGGATAACTTGAGTCGGAATCTGCTGCATCTTCGTTAGAAGATGTTGCTGTTGTAGTTCCTGTTGCTGTTTCTGTTGTAGGGGGCTGGTAAACCGTTACCCTGCCCTCGTCAGATTTGACCCCGAAACCGACCCCTAAACCGTTGGGTAAACCGACCCCTAAATAGGTCGCCGCGCCCACAGGAAGATCGGTCACCATCTCCCGCGGGTTCACCGCGTTCTGACGCAGCACCGTCTTCACCTGAGGCTTCTCCCAGGCCGGCAAATCCGGCTCAGCCTTCTTCAGACGCTGCAGCTCCCACACGATCCCGGCGCGGATCTTGTTCGAGGCGACGACGCCGAAGTCCTTCGCCATCGTCACCGCGAGGCGCGGGTTCCGCATCACCGGGTCGTGCTTCAGGAACGACCGGATCGCGACCTCTTCCGTGTCCTCGTCGATGATCACGAAGTGCGCGTCAGCGAGCTCGGCGGCGGCGATCAGTACGTCCCGGCCGGTGCATTCGGCGGCGCGTTGCGCGATCCGTCCCGGATGCCATTCGGCGACTCCTGCGTACGTGAGACGGGGGTCTGACAGCAGCAGCATGTACAGCCACTGCGCAGCCGGGGTGAGGCCACGCCATCGATCGTCTGACCACATGTCCTGACGGATCTGCGCATAGTCACGAGGCATCGTCGACCCCCTTGATCTCGACACCGATGGTTTCGGGGGCGGGGAAATCTTCGTTCCGCTTCGCGACCCACTCGGTCTCAGCGTTTATATGGCCGTCGTGCCATCCGGCGTCGTACCCGGCGTTCCAGATGACGCTGTCTCCGGCCATCAGTGCACGGGTCTGGTCCTCAGCATCCGCGAGCAGGTGCTTGATGACACCGCCCGCATAGCGAACCTTCTGCGCCGTTGCGGCAGGACCTCCCCAGGAGATGCGTAGCGCCTTGATGACGACCACGAGGGGGATGCCGCGCCGGTACCAGTCGGCTGCGAAAGAATCGAGGTCGGTAGCGCGGTCTGCCGCGTAAGAGGGGGCCACGCTGTTCCAGGCGTCCCAGACCGTATCGACGTACTCAGCTTCGGCTTGCAGGTTCGCCTCAAGGGCACGGAGCGCCAGCGCTCGTGCCTTGTTGTAGTTGGCTGCGACCATGTCGACGTCTGCAACCGTCTCGGCGTCCGCGGGCGTGGCCGACTTCCCCGAGTTGCAGTCCCGGCATGCGGAGACGAGGTTGCTCGGGTCGTCGGTGCCGCCGAGAGCAAGCGGGGTGACGTGGTCGATCTGAAGACCTTCACCAGTCTCGTTGCCTCTGGTTCCGCAGTAGTAGCAGCGGAACCCGTCGCGTCGGAGAACCTCGAACCGTGTTCTCTTACTGACAGTCATCACTCGACCTCCTTCCTGGTGTGTTCGTCGATGAGCAGCCACCTGCGCCCCTCAAGATCCGTGACCGGGGTTTCCAGCGCACGAGCGAGGGTTGCGGCGTTGGTGGCGGCCTTCTCGACCCGTAGACCCCTGTCGATGAGATCCATGCGGGTGATCGCGCCGGCGTTCTCCGCGTCGGAGTTGCACTGCTGGCATGTGGCGACCAAATTGCCCGGGTGGTTGAGGACACGACTCCCGCCGTGGCCGCGGTTAGCGCGGTGATGAGCGGTTGTTGCCTCCCCCTGACAGTTGTGCAGCGCCAACAGGCAGAACCCACCATCCCGGGCGATCACGGCACGCTTCACCGACACCGGCGGATGATTCAACCGAGTACGTCGGTTCACGATGTGACCTCCCAGAGCGTTCGTGCGACGTGGTCGGATTTGTTAGTGCGAGGGCGGCTCGGGGTATCCCAACCAGGTCGAGGCGGACGCTGAGCTATGACCCGGAAGCCAGCCGCGCGGAGACTGGCTCCGGTCTCATCTGCCTGCGTGTATGTGATGAGCCGGTCATATCCGAGCGCGAACGCGGCGCGGCGTGCGGCACCGTAGAGCATGCTGTTTGCATTGCGGGTGCCGTCCGTGGCTGTGCGGATCACTTCGAGCGTCGCGCCCTCCGACTGGATCACCCGGGACACAGGTCGGCCGACTATCGCCACGCCCACCAGCTGGCCACCGTCCGCGACACCGACGCTGAACTTGTGCCCGATCGGAGGCTCGTTGTGCCGGTGATGTTCAGCAACGAACGCCCGTGCTGTTTTCAGATCAACTGGCACGATTCGAAGACTCACGATGCACCCCCTCTGTGGCATGCGCACTTCGCGACCGTGCACTTCTCGTCCCCGCCGAATTGACGCCCGGGATGACACTTCGGGCAACGCCCACACGCCGGCATCACACGGGCCATCGTCGGCGGCACCGCGCCACGGTTGATATGCATCACGACGCCACATCCGCACCGAGGAGGACCGCGAAGTCTTCGAGTCGCATCGTGACGAGCTGCTCAGCAGCCGCACCCTTGCCATGGCGTTTGTGGATCACGACACCGCACGGTGCGTCATCGTTGCCCTTCTCCGCGGCTACCTCAGCGAGCCACACGCCCAGGTTGATACGGGCCGTGTTCTTCACCTCGACGACGACGCGTTCTCCGAGGATCGTGCGGACCCCGGCGATGTCGCCGCGGTCCTTGGAACCGGTCATCGGGCTACGGTCGATCCTGTCGTCACCGAGGCGTTCGGCGAGGTAGTCGGCGACGAGACGTTCCTGACGGGTGCCCTTCTGCCGTTGCGCGCTCATGCTCCGGCCTCCAACGAGGAGAAGTCGAACGCCTGAGGCGATGATGCGGTGGCGAACGCCAGCTGCGGCTCCACTGCCTCGAGCCTCTTCGCCGACGCCTCGCAGTGCTGTTCCTGCGACTCGATCAGGATGGCTTTACGGCCTTCGATCTTCGCGGCGACCCCGGTCGTACCCCCGCCGGCGGTCGGGTCGAGGATGACCTCACCCTCGTCCGTGAACTGCGTCACGAGCATCCGCATCAGGACCAGCGGCTTCTGCGTGGGGTGTACGCGCTCCGATTTCTCCGAGCGGGCCCGGTTCAGGACAATCGGCACATCCCAGACGGCATGCGCACCGCCACCGTTCCACCGCTTGCGCCCCTTCGGATGAGCGATTGTCACGGCCTCGAATCCGGTGGCGGGTCGGTCCCCGCTGAACTGCGGCGTGCTCCCCCGCTTGATCCAGGCGCCGGTCCGGACGTAGTCGAGACCAGCCGTTGCGAGATCGGTCCGCCATGCATGACCGCCCTCGACATCGCTGAACACGAGCACCCAGCGATCAGCCAGCCGCGCGAACTCAGCAGACAGAAACTCGCGGTCGTCCGCCTGCAGGTGCTCGAAGCCGAGGTCCACGTTCCTGCGGAGGTCCGCCCCGTAACGTCCTCCACGATCGTTCGCAGACATCACCCGCGATCGAGCGGCACCGTGCACATGCTCGGAGTACGGCGGGTCACAGATCACGTGCGCGACAGACGAGAGAGTCGGAAGGACGTCGTGGTAGTCGCCGTGGTGGAGCTGCACGTACTCGTCTTCGTAGTAGATCGCCACAGTCAGGCTCCCCATTCGTGCAGCGGCTTGACGCGCATCCCGAGAGTGGCGGCGACGTTCACTTCGAGACGTGCACCGCCCGACGCTTCCCATCCGTCAAGCAGCGCCACCGCATCGCAGGTGATCAGCTGCGCGAGACCCGCGCGAAGCCAGCCGTGATAGTCGCCTGGTGTCGGGTTCACATTCGTCGACGGATCCGCGACCTCGTATCCGAGGGACGCCAGAGAGGCAGCTGCGGACTGGAATGCGGGGTAGTTGAACTCGGGCAGACCGGTCATAGGTCCGGCGATGTAGAGCTTCACGCTTCACCTGCCAGGGTCCACGTGTGGCTGGGGTTCCCGTTCTCGGACGGTGCCGTGTCCAGCGTGCGGCGGAACGAGTTGAACCGTGCCGACACTCGCTTCGATAACCCCGCACCCTCGTTCAGGACCGTGCGGACCCGTTCGCGGGAGCAGTAGAACCCGTACTCGGTGCGGAGGGCAGCCCAGATCGCGTCGGCGGTCATCGGTTCACCCTTCGCCGCCAGGACGGTTTCGATCGCACGGGCGACAGTGACGCGTTTCTTCGCGCGGGTCGCGGCGATGAGGGAGGTGATGGGGTCGGTGGCTCTCACCGGGGCTTCGGTATCGTGTGTCGTGCTCAATGGTTCTGCTCCTGCCAGGGATGCGAATGTGTTGGGTGGAGGGGACCGGCCGGCTGCTACCTGGCCGGTCCCCGATCTGTGTTCAGGGGTTCACGGTGTTTCGCTCATCACTGACCCTGCACATCCGGGCGCTGAGCGAGGCGGCGTTGCACTTCGTTAGCGATGCCAACTCGAACGGAGAACGGCACCCACTCATCGCCGAAGTACGCACGCCACACGTCGGATACGGCGCCCGCGATCAGATTCGACGTGGACCCGTCAGTCCCCTTCGAGGACATGAACCGGACCATGTCAGGCTTGGAAGCAGCCATCCACTCCGGGATCAGTACCCCCGTGTTCAGCAGCTTCTCGACGATCGTGTCGGCGAGTTCGATCGCGTCGTAGGACGCACCCGGATTCAGGTTCGCCTCGGTGACGACGTCTTCAAGCTCGGCCATCACGAGGTTTTTCGTGGCCGAAACCTCGGCGCGCTCCATCTCATCCATTTCCCTGCTCCTTCTCTCTGTGGTCGGTCTCCTGCAGCACGACGGGCTCTTCGGGGACGTCATGCTGGATCTCGAGGTCGGGGAGACCGTCTACCTTGCGGACCACTGCCTGATCCGCCTGAGCGGCCTGGGCGAGGCCGAACGATTCGACGGACTTCGGCAAGTACTTCTGCAGCACCCGCACAGCGGTCTTGCGGAACATTTCGCCCTCCTTGTCCTTCCAGGGCGTGTTCTCCCAGTACTGGGGGCGGTGCTCACGGCGGACGGTGTCGGCGTCGATGTAGTGCCAGGAGGACTCGTCGAAGCCTTTGACCTTCGCGTACGCGACGACACCGGTGACGGGGCCTCGGTCTCCGTCGGCGGGGCGGAAGTCGTAGAACTCGCCGCGTTCGGACGATGCGCCGCGGATGAAGTAGTCCTTCTCGTGGATGAGGAACGCGGCGACTCTGGAGTACAGGCCGGTGTTCATCGCGAGCTGGATGTACCCGTTGTAGCCGACGATCGGGACGACGGTCAGGTTGCCTTTGACCTTTCGGGTCGTGAGGTGGAATTGGGCGAGGGGCCCGCCGACGGGGAGGCGGAGTTGCGCTGCGAGGAACAATGCCCCGAACAAGGACCGCGGGTCGGACTGGCCGATCTGCGGGTTCTGTTTGATCGCGGTGAGCGCATCCTGCGTGAACTTCGCCGCATCCATGGACGCGCCGAGCGCACGCTGAAACTCCGGCTCGTACTGGGTGAGGTAGTCCTCGACGGTCTTGTTCTTCTTGACGGCGACAGCCGCCTGCGACAGGTCGGTCATGACTCCGCCCCCGCCCGCTCCATCGCCCGCCGGCGACGCGCCTGCGGGCCCCGACGAGCCTTGTAGTCGGCCGTTGCCGCCTCCTGGGCGTCGCGCGTCTGGTGGCGCCACGAGTACCACCCGGGCATCTTCTTCGGCCCGCTGGCGGTCATCTGGATGGTCTTGTCAGTCACTTGCTCTTCTCCTTGAGGTTGGTCCGCATGACCCGGTACGGCTGTCCCTGGGTGGTGAACTCGCGGACGATGTCGGGGTGGACCTGGCGGAGCGCTGTGGTGTCGAGCCCCATGCGTCCCTTCTGGTAGCGGTAGGTGAGGATGTTGCGCCCGTTTCGGGTGATGGTGTCGGCCCCTCCCAGCCATTGCCCGATCGCGACCTGCAGCGCGTCGGCTTCGGCCTTCTGCGCCTGAATGTCGGCGAGTAGCACGGCGCGCCGTTCGATCGCCTCCATGACCGTGTCGTCGGCTTCGAGCGATGCGCCAGCGTCGACGGGAACCTCGTTGAGCTCCGCGATCGTGGACGGCTGAGGGGGGACGCCAGCGTGGACGTTCGCATCCCAGAAGTCCCGAACCGTGGGGATGAGGTGCTCGTCGATGAACCGGTCATCTCGGGGCTCCCAGAACAGGCGGAACTCCCGCCCACCGATCCACACGACAACCGCCGCCCGAGGTGTGCCGGCGACGGCCATTTCCGCTTGCACCTGCACCCGAATGTCGGTGGGGATGCCCTCATCCCAGTGATGCCCGGAGTAGTGGTGGGCGGTCTTGAACTGCCAGGTCAGGAACGGGCTACCGGATACACGGTCGAACGAGGCGTGCAGGTACGGGTGCTCGACCGATCTGGCCATGAAACCCGGTTGCAGGGTCACGTCGATCCCGGAGAACTCGTGCACCCACGCTTCGATGATCGGTTCCGACTGGTGCCCGATCCATGCGAGCAGCGGGTCGAAGGGACGGTCGATGCCGAGCTTGTGCTTGTACACGTCGAGAGCCGTGTTCCCGTATGAGGAGAGCCCCATGATCGCGGCGACCTCAGAAGCGCCGACCGAGTTGCGACGCTCCCGCTCCCACTCCGGCGTGTCCGGGGTGACCTTCACGATCGTGTAAGCGGTCATTTCTGCACCTCCCGGGGTGCGTCCTTCACGGTCAGGACGATCAACACGACAACCGCCACCACCCCGAGCAACGTCGCCCCGTTGTAGGAGGTCAAACCGAACGGGAGCAGCCCGACCGCGAAGACCAGCAGGAACAGCCGGAACGGGTTCACGACACACCACTAGACGAAGAATCGGACGACTGTGGTTGCGGCTCGATCTCGTCTGCGCCGCGTATCCAGACGTTCGCCCGCCCGTCGCTGTACGAGGCGAGCGCGGTCGCCTTCCTCATTGCCTCCGATGCGGTGTCGGCGAGTACGGTCACGTCGTATCCGTAGTCGCTGTTGCGGTTGGATGGCGCCACTCGCGCCTTGAATCGGTACGTCATGACTCCCGTCCCTCCAGTCCGTCAACCGCGTCGTGCACGCTGAGGTACTTCCCGCAGAACACGCACACATTCGGGTTCCAAGCCGTGGGCGTGAACGGGCAGCTCATGACGGATCGTCCGGGTCTACGGAACTTGACTCGATGCCGCTGGGTTCATGGGAACCCGCCGCGGCTTGAATCGGTTCGGCCGTTTGTGGTGCGTGCCCATCCACGAACACGAGGCCGGGATGCTGCTCGTGCCAGATGCGGTGCTCCCGCTCGTCCTGCATCGCCTCCGCCCGCGACCATCGCTCGGGGGCGTCTACCTCGCAGTCGACGACGTAGCAGGTGAAGCCGTAGCACTCGACCTCATCGAGCAAGCTCATGACGGATCACCCGAACTGGTCATGCGGTGCGTGTCCAGGGCGGAGTCAGCAACCGCACGTGCCATCGGCTCGAGCTTGCGCCCGACGACGCACAAGTACTCGCCGCACTCGCAGCGCGCCCAGCCGTTGTAGTTCCACCAGAAGTCGTGCATGGCTACCGTTCCTCCGAACCGAGGAGCGCGCGGCGCAGCGCCTCTTCTCGCTCTGCCGGCGTCGCGGCCCGCGGCTCACCGACGTACTGGTCAGCGCGGAGCGCATCGTGCATCCACTCGCCGTCCGAGAGGCGCCACGTGACGAGCTGCAACGACGCGTATATCGGGTGAGGCGTCGCCGACACGAAGGTCGCCGACAGGATGCCCAGCGGCCCGTCGACAACGTCTCCGGGGATCAGTTCTGCAACGGTGCTCATCGCTGCTCCTGTTCGTTGTGAGTTGGTGAGTGCGGCGTGGTTGTCCTCGACGGGGAGTACCCGTGCGGCGGTCATGAAGTCGTACCCGCACCCCCACTCGCAAAACCCCGACTCGTGGACGGGAATCCGGCCGCAGTTCGGGCAATCCGCGATGACGTGCGGGTCGGCCTCGAAGTCGGGGAAGAACTCCGACAGGTCACCGAGACGCAACTGCTCAACGGCCTCCGCGACGGTCAGGTCATCCCACTCCGCACGAGCGGCGGGACGCGGGTCAGCGACGATCACGACGCCACCTCCACGAACCGAGCCAGGGGCGTGAGGACGCGGTGGGCGTGCTCGCGTGCGTCGCGGCTCCACAGGATGCCGTGCTCGTCGGCACTCATCGGATCGTCGATGAGTGCGAGGTAGCGTTCAGCCTTCAGCGCGGTCACGGCTCCTGTTGAGTCGCTCCGAAACTCGACCAGGATCGGGTTCGGCTCGTTGTGCTGGACGTGATCGAACTCAGGGCGAGGATCCATCACGTCCGTCGGCCAAAGCATCCTCATTGACCGTTCTGTATGGCCCGCGATGCGTACCGGGTACGGGTCGTGATTCAGGTCGCGGGGCGTCTTGCTGGCGAACATCACGACGCCACCACCGGCCAGATCCGACGACCAGCGGTGATGATGGTGTTGTTCAGCGGCATCTTGATACCGAGTCCATCGATGTCGCGGAACGTCCCCTTGCGTGCGTACCAGACCTCTTCTGCGCCACGAACGGTGAGAACCCAGACCTCGCCGGGCTTCGCGTCGTGCCATGCCGGCCTCGACTCCGGGTGCGCGTCGAAGAACGCCTTCGCCGCCAAACCAAAATCGGTGGATCCTGGTGTCAGGTCATCCGCCTGTTCGCGGGTCCACGTCCCGAGCATTCCGCTCGCTCCTGTTGCCTCGTGTATGACCTGCACGTAGTCGCCCCGGTCGTACACCACGAACTCGGCGTTCTCGGGCCAGCGCCACCGCCCGAGGCGGTCGTCGTTCTCCTTCTGGAAGAACTCACGCAACGCCATGACATCGTTCGGCGGCAGGAAGTAGCCATCGACGATGATGCCCAGGCCCCGATCTGTACCCGTGCCCTGTTCGTGGATCGTGGTACCGTTGGATGCGGTGAACTCGCTCATCGGATCACCACCGCCACGATCAACAGCACCACCGCGACCACACCCGGAACCGCAGCAAACCACGCCACCAACTCCACGTCACGGCGGAACGGCATCACGATGTCATCGTTCGACCTGCGAGCACGCTCCCGGCGAGTGAGTTCCTGATCGTCTGCCGCCAGCTGTGCCGCCAGCTCGCCATCCGCGATCCAAAACTCGCGACGGAAAAACCCGATCACGGCTCCATCACCCCATCCAGCGACTCGGTCGGTTGTGTCGTCCACTGGATCGCCGCACGAAGCGCCTGTCGCCAGGAGGCCTCGTACATGCCCTGCTCGAGGTATTGCCCGTAGTCATCGAGAGTCAGGCGGTGTGTCTTGAAAGCCGCCCACATGCCACAACCGCAGCGGCACTTCGCGACGAACAGCTTCGTCCGAGGGATCACGGCTCTACCTCCTCGTGCGCGGGGTGCACACCCTCGGGACGCTTCAACACGTCCTCACGGCCGATGAACACCATCCGAACCATCACGCCGCCGAGGTCCGCCCGGGCGGTCGTGTGCAACGCGCCGGCGAACTCCCGCGACTCGACAGGGACACCAAGAACACCCGCCCACTCACGAACGGCGGACACGGATGCGACCGGGACGATGATCTCCAACGGCGTCCGAGTGAAATCACGACCCGCATCGTCGGCGGGGTACTTCTCGAACAGTCGAGCGAGTTCGCGGAGACCTTCCGCGATGTCGACCACGTCGACCGGTACTCTGGTCAGTAGAGGCATCTGCTTGCCTTTCTTGTGATTCGCCCCCGTAGCCGCGGGGGCGTTTCCGTTATCTGGTCGCCGGCTTCTCGTCGGAAAGGGAGTCGAGCCACCGCTGCGCCTCAGCGGCAGGGATGATCGGCTTCCGGTTCGGGTACTTCGGCTTCAGGTCTCCCCGGTCGATCGCTTCCCGCACCGACGACACCGACAGGTCGACGGCTTCAGCGAGCGCGGGGATCGAGTACGCGAGCTTCGTCAGCATGCGTGCAGTCCTTCCATGAATCGGGCGGGCGAGATACGCAGAAAGCCGCCGACACGCACGAGGTCGTTGACCGTGAACGTGGCGTCTCCGTGGAGGCGCGCGTTCAGGTCTTCCTCGCGCATGTCGGCGGCTTGTGCGACCGTCGTCAGCGGGTAGGGGGAGGTGAGTGCGGCGATGTTCGCCACTACTCTTCTCTCTGAGATCATGCTCATACTGGAACGCTACACCCCACTAGTGGAATGTGCAAGCCCATACAGGCTCGTGGCGTTCCGTAAGAGGTGCGTCAGATGCCTAAACTGGGATGCGTGCCTATTCCAGACAGCCTCATAAACCCTGTAGCTTCGCGCGTCATGCGGGGCGTGATGCAGGAGTCTGGTTTGAACCAGAAGAGCTGGTCGCAGAAGTCCGGGATGAGCATCACCGTCGTGCAACGAATCCTGTCGGGGACGCAATCGATCAAGATCCCACAGTTCCTCGCGCTCGTGCACGCGTCGAAGTTCACGCCCGAAGAGGTCATGGAACGCATCAGCCGGGCCGTCGCGAAGGCCGTGTCCGAGGCCGCTAGTAACGTCACGTCGATCCGACCTAACCAATCCCCGAAGGACGGGGCCCAGGAAGATTTCGATGGACAGGCGCGAGCAGCCAACCTGGATGCCGAACTTGAGCAGGACGAACCAGACGCCCCCTAGAGGCCGTTCCTACGATCCGTGGGCCCATGCAGAGCAGCTGGGCATTGACGTCGTCGTGAGGCCGTTACGCACCGCGCACGGGCTGTGGCTTCCGGACATGAACACGATCGCGATCCACTCGCGGATACGTGCCGGCGCTCAGCGGCTCGTCCTCGCGCATGAGATCGGGCATGCGGACCTCGGGCATCGTGACGACCGTCCGAAGCATGAGCATCAAGCCGACGTGTACGCCGCTCGAAACCTGATCTGCCCCGATGAGCTTCAGGACTTGTATAAGTGGTGCCCTGATGAGCAGCGAATTATCAGTGAGCTAGGGGTGACTACGCGCCTATTTCGGGCGTACGTGGCGTCTGGGTAAGTAGTGCGGAGAGTTGTTCCATCGCGGTGCGGAGGCGGATGAGGTCGCCCCTGCTCTTATAGGAGCGCGTCATGGTGCGCGTGGAGTGCCCGACGATCTCCTGGATCACGTCCTCGGGGACGCCGGCCGCGTACAGGAGGTCGACGGTCGTGTGACGGACATCATGGAGGCGGATCGACCGCGTGTCGCCGAAGGTGGACCGCATGAGCGTCACCCACTGTTTCGAATCCCAATCCGGGTCGCGGGGCTGCCCGGTGCTGGTCGTGAACACGAGGCCGTGCGGGTTCGGTTCCTGCTCCGCGATGTGCCGTTCGAGGGTTTCGCGGAGGGGTGACACGAGAGGGATGATCCGCCACCCGGCACGGGACTTCGGACGAGTGAAGTACAAGCCCCCGTCGATGTGGCGGCAGTCGTGGTCGGCGGGGACGTCGAGACGCTTCTCGGGGCACGCGGCGGCACGTTTGAACCCGCACAGGTACCGTCCGTCCGGGTCGGGCGTGTCGGCGCATCCGTGGGTCCATGTGATGCGCTGCAGCTGCCACGACAGGTCGAGGACATCCCCAACACGTTCATGTTCGATGCCGATCACCTCACCGCGCCGCGCCCCGGTGAGCAGTGAGGTTGCCCAGCGTGCCCGGTCGGGGCGTCCCTGAATCGCTTGGATCAGTTGGATTGCCTCCTCGAGAGACATGACGTCGAGGGTGCGGTGCGTTTTGCGGGGTGGGGTGACGTACTCGGCAGGGTTCATGGGGATGCGTCCCTCGCCGGCTGCTGCTGTGAGGGATGATGCGAGGATGTGGTGCGCGTTCCGTGCGTACGTGGATGAGCGGCCGGCGGCGAGGATGTCGCGGCGGAGGCGTTGCACGAGCGCGGGCGTCAGCTTGTCGAGACGCGTCGTGGGTCCGAGGGACGGGATGATCTGCGACCGGACGGTGGAACGGTACGATGCGAACGTTGCGGGGCGCAGGTTCGGTCGGGCGTAGTTGTCGAGCCAGTACGTGAACCATGCTTCGACGGTGGTGGAGTCGGTGCGGAGATCCCCTTTGCGGCGGAGTTCTTCCTGCGCTGCCTTCAGCTTGCGGATCGCGGTGGTTTTGTTCTTCGAGCGCACGTACTTGCGGCGTCGGTCACCTGAGCGTCCTGTCGGGTTGGGGAGTTCGACGACGCCCTGCCAGTAGCGGAGTGGTTTGGTGGGGTCTGCGGGTACCCGCGACAGGCCACCCTCGCCCTTACCCCTCACACAGACCCCCGTTCATCCACGTCAGACATCCCTGCTTGCATGGCCGCCTTAGCGAAAGCGATTCCAGCCTCGAAGCCGGCGCGGTGGGCGGCTCGCGTGTAGCGGGATACGCGGTATGTGAGGGGCATCTTCGTCGCCAGGCGCTCCCACGCTGCGGGCTCAGACGCCTGAATGAGGTCTTCGATGCGGTCGCTCATGACTCCCGATCCTCCGGTTCTTGGAACACCTCGCCACAATCGGCGCATCGGCAACTCCCGATGGGGTGCGGATGCCCAAGCCAGCATCGGTGCTCATGCGCCCGCGACGGATCACCCGATTCGAGGAACCACCAGTAGCGCTTGTCCTGGTCGTCCCACTCGATGACCCAGACGCTTCCGTCGTCGCTCTGCCACTTGGTCCCTGGGGGGTACATGCCCGCGGAGACGGGCGGGCGCTGAGGCTCGCGCTTGGGCTCCGGGATGTAGATGATGCCCATGGGCTACTGTCCTTCCGGCTTGGGCGTCGCGACGAGCGCGGCCGTCCGGCAGTAGCGGTATAGCTCGTTCGTCTGGTAGTTCCCGTCCGGCGTCGGCCAGTGCCGCCACTCGGGGCCAAGCGCGAAGTTGATCTTCTGGATGCGCTCTCTGCAGTTCACGCATGTCGGGTACTCATCAGGCATGGCTCTGCTCCTGTCCTTCCGATTCCGGTTCGAGGTCGGTCCAGTCGAGATCGGCGCGCGGCATCGCGCCCGAGTTGAGCAGCTTGCACGAGGCGTGAGCGTTCCAGTCGCCAGCGAACCGCGACGCCTGCATCGCGTCGTTGTCGACCACGTAGACCGCAGCCCCGAGGGGCACTACCTGATACCGATCCATCACTTGCTCCCGTCCGTATGGTCGTGCCGCTGGTGCTCACCGAGCGCCCGAGAAGTCCAGAAGGCCAGACCGCAGTAGCACCACCACTCAGTGATCTCACGCATCTCGGCCCCTATTCGCGTGGTTCTGAATGCGTTCCAGGTGTTCCTTCAGAGCGCGCACGCACGTCGGCGCGTGCCCGATAATCCGGCCGCAGTAGACGCATGCGGGCGGATTGCCGGGGATCGCAGAAGCCGCGCTCATGACGGACCACCCGAACCGTGCACCTGAGCGCGGTGGTCGATCAGGTCGCCGTCGAGACGGAAGTACTCGAAGCACTCACTGCACTGGATATCTGAGTAGGTCAGCGGGATGTCGCTCATGCTTTTCCTCCTTGCTCCAGCTCCGCACAGGCCCTCTCGCGCCAGCCCGCGCGCCCTAAGCGACCGTTCTCGCCGAGAGTCGGCCACCACCACCCATCGGCGGCAGCCAAAGCCTTGGCGCGCGTTTCAACGTCGTCGCTCATCGTTCGCTGCTCCCGTTTATGTGGTTCTCGGTCATCGCTTCGAGGCGCGCTTCCGCCTGGTCACGGCTCAGCTTCGACGGGCCGTGGCAGCGACCGCAGGGGCACATGCGCTCGCTCATGACGGATCACCCGATTCAGCGCGGCCCTCGGCTCGAGCCTTCGCGATCTGGTCGTCCATGAAGGCCTGATGCTCGCGCCACCATGCGCCACCGTCCAGCTCGTCCGCCGCCCTTCGGAGCCGCATCGACGCCTCGCGCATCACGGTTTGGATCGGTTCCGCGACCTGCTCGCGTAGCGCATCCTGATCGATCGTGATCTTGATGTCAGGCGTCTCAGCCATTGGTCCGCTCCTGTTCGTTGTGGTTGGTGGCGCAGACGCCGTTGTCTGCCTGTCTTCTTCTCGTGCTGACGACGTTCGTCACTGCTGGTTCCTTCCTGCCAAGGATGGTGCATCCCATCGGTATCTACATCGCTACACGCTTGCACGTGCTCTAGCGACAGTCTAGACACCTATTCCGGCATTCCGCAACCCAGAACAGGCACGCAACGTTGGTTTCCGGTACCAAAGGTCGCAGGTTCGATTCCTGTCGGGGGCACTCCTAGTTCCGCACGTCGTCGCGACGCGTCCGCGTCACGCGTCGTCATGCGCCGTCACACGCGCTCATCTCGCGGCACGGGGACACCCCTCCTCCTCCCGTCGAGACATGACCGGCACGACGCTGCTGGAGGAGGAGGCCGTCGCCTTCGCCCGCGATCTCATCCGCATCGACACCGTCGACACGGGTGTCGCCGGTCTCGTCCTCGCGTTCCTCGCCGACGAGGAGAGACCCTGCAGGCGGCGATGGCGGCGGAGGACGAGCAGGGCATCGTCGTCCCGTACCTGCTCCCGGCCTCCACCGACAACAAGCACTTCGCACGCCTCGGTATCCACGGCTACGGGTTCATCCCGCTCCGCGTGCCGCGGGGCTTCGACGTCTTCGGCCAGTTCCACGCGGCGGACGAGCGCATCCCTCTCGCGGCACTGCACTTCAGCGCGCGCACGACGGCTCGCATCCTGCAGCACGCCTAGCGGGCCGGATGCGGGCCGTCGGGGATTCAGTCCTCGGACGGCAGCTCGGCCGCCGGTGCCCCCGCGTCGCGCCAGGCGGGGAAGCCGCCGTCGACGTGCGCGACGTTGGTGAAACCGCTCTCGCGCAGCTTCTGCGCCACCGGTCCCGAGCCGCGGATGGATCCGCAGACGATGACGATGTCCTGATCCCACTCGGTGATCTCGGCGAGCTTCTCCGGAGAGTCGAGGAGGAACTGCGCGTCGATGCGATCGCGGTCACCGCGGATCGCCCCGGGGATCACCCCGTCCTTGGCGCGACCGGCGTCGCTGCGCACGTCGACCACGACGGCGCCGGCCGCGAACCGGTCGGCGGCCTCTTCCGGGCTGATCAGCGGGGCCTCGACGGCGGGGGTGGATGCGGGTGCGTCGTGGTCGTGGGTCACGGATGTCTCCTCGTGGGTCGGGATCGGAAGGGGGTGGTCCGCATGCGTCCGACGATAGGTGCGCCCCCGCGCAGCGACGGCCGATGCGTCGCTGGATTGCTCTGTGTGACGCCACGCTACGGATGATCACGGGCCGTGACGAACGGTGTTTGCCGTGCGCCCGTGCCGCTCTCTACCGTCAGGCAACCGGCTCGTCCCCGATGAGCCTTCCCGAGAGAACGGCCCGAAAGAGGCTTCCATGACCGACACCCTGGCCCGCGCCACCGGCGCGTCCACGACCGCCCCCGGATCGCCGCCCGACGGCGACCGCTGGGACCTCGGCACCATCCGCGTCGTCCGCACGAAACACTGGTTCCGCTGGGCGCTCGCGGCCGTCGTGATCTTCGTCGTCGCGCAGTTCGCGTGGTCGCTCGTGACCAACGAGAACTACGAGTGGGACGTGTTCGCGCGCTACTTCGTCTCCGAGCCGGTCCTGCGCGGACTCGGCCTGACGCTGCTGTACACGGCGGTCTCGGCCGTGATCGGCTTCCTCCTCGGGACGCTGATCGCCCTGGCCCGCCTCGCGAAGTCGCCGCTGCTGAACAGCGCCGCCTGGCTGTACATCTGGTTCTTCCGCTCGGTGCCCCTCGTCGTGCAGCTGGTGGTCTGGTACAACCTCGGCTACCTCTACCCCACCCTCGGCCTCGGAACGCCGTTCACGACGGACTTCTGGATCGTCGAGTTCCCCACCGTCCAGCTGATCTCGGCGTTCGCGGCCGGCGTGCTCGGCCTCTCCCTCCACCAGGCCGCCTACTCGGCGGAGATCATCCGCGGTGGACTGCTGTCGGTGGACCAGGGCCAGCTGGAGGCCGCCGCCTCGCTCGGCATCCCGCCCCGCCGCCGCCTCACCCGCATCGTGCTCCCGCAGGCCATGCGCTCGATCGTGCCCAACGCGACCAACGAGGTCATCGGTCTCGTCAAGGGGACGTCGGTGCTCTTCGTCATCGCCATCCCCGAGCTTTTCTACGCGGTGCAGGTCATCTACAACCGCAACAGCCGCGTCATCCCGCTGCTGCTGGTCGCGGTGGTCTGGTACACGATCGTCACGACGATCCTGAGCATCGCGCAGTACTACATCGAGCGCCACTACGCCCGCGGAACCGTGCGCGTGCTCCCGCCCACACCGGTACAGAAGGCGCGCGCGTGGATCGCCGCGCAGTGGGCGCGCCTGGCCGACGAGAACCCGACAGCGGCGCGACCGGTGCCGCACGACGAGAAGGTCGCAGGACGGTCATGAGCGCGACGACGGGACTCGTGGAGATCCACGACGTGCACAAGAGCTACGGCGGCATCGAGGTGCTCCGCGGCATCCATCTGACGATCGCCCCCGGCGAGGTCGTGGCGATCCTCGGCGCCAGCGGCTCGGGCAAGTCGACCCTGCTGCGCACCATCAACCACCTCGAGACGGTGGATGCCGGCTCGGTCACGGTCGACGGCGAGTTCATCGGCTACGAGAAGCGCGGCGGCGTCCTCCACGAGCTGCGCGAGCGCGACGTGCTCGCGCGACGCACGCAGATCGGCATCGTCTTCCAGAACTTCAACCTCTTCCCGCACCTGACCGCCCTGGAGAACGTCACGGAGGCGCCGATCGCCCTCGGGCGACACTCCAAGGAGGATGCCCGCGAGCTCGGGCTGGGGCTGCTGGACCGCGTGGGCCTCGCGGACAAGGCCGACCGCTACCCGCGCCAGCTCTCCGGTGGTCAGCAGCAGCGGGTGGCGATCGCCCGCGCGCTGGCCCTCGCACCGAAGGTGATCCTGTTCGACGAGCCGACGAGCGCCCTCGATCCGGAACTGGTCGGCGAGGTGCTCGACGTCATCCGCGACCTCGCGCAGCTCGGCACCACGCTGGTCATCGTCACCCATGAGGTCGGCTTCGCACGCGAGGTCGCCGACCGCGTCGTCTTCCTCGACGGCGGTCGCATCATCGAGCAGGGTCCGCCCTCCGAGGTCCTCGTGCGTCCGCAGCACCCCCGCGTGCAGGAGTTCCTCGCCAAGGTCCTCTCCTGACAACCCCACCGCAGATCACACCCGACACAGAAAGCAGAACACAGCACATGGCCATCAGCAAGAAGCAGGGCATCGCCCTCGGCATCGCGGTCGTCGCCGTCGCCGCGATCGTCGGCGGCATCGTCACGGCGGTCAGTCTCAACGGCTCGGCGACCGCCGCCGAGCCCGGCCCGACCGAGACCAGCGCGAACGTGTCCACCTCCGACATCCACTGGGTCCACCTGGACTCGTCCGTCCCCGCCGCCGTCGAGGCGCTCAAGGAGAGCGGCTTCACCCCGATCGAGCCCGGGAAGCTCACCGTCGCGATCGGCGCCTTCGTCCCGCCGCTGAGCTACCAGCCGGAGGGCACCTCGGCCGCGACGGACGTCGCGGGCACCGAGCCGAACATCGGCTCGCTCATCGCCGAGGCGCTGGGGCTGGAGTACAACCCCGTCGTGGTCGCCTGGGCCGACTGGCCGCTCGGCATCCAGTCGGGCAAGTACGACCTCATCGCGTCGAACGTCACGGTGACCGAGGAGCGCAAGGAGCTGTACGACTTCGCGAGCTACCGTGTCGACCAGCTCGGCTTCTACGTGAAGTCCGACAGCGCGATCACCTCCATCGCGGGCTCGGACGACATCTCGGGGCTGAAGATCATCGTGGGCTCGGGCACGAACCAGGAGAAGGTGCTGCTCGCCTGGAACGCGGAGCTCGAGAAGAAGGGCAAGGCGCCCGCCGAGCTCGTCTACTACGACGACAACGCGGCCGCGACGCTCGCGATCCAGTCGGGTCGCGCCGACGCCACCTTCGGCCCCAACGCGACCTCCGCCTGGGCCGCGCGCGAGACCGGAGACACCAAGCTCGTCGGGCTGGTGTCGGGCGGCTGGCCGCTGACGGCCAACATCGCGGCGGCGACGAAGAAGGGCAACGGCCTCATCGAGCCGGTCCAGATCGCCCTCAACGCCATCATCGACGGCGGCCAGTACGACGAGCTCCTGAAGACCTGGGGTCTGGAGGGCGAGCGGGTCGACAAGAGCGAGGTCAACCCGCAGGGTCTGCCGAAGTCCTGAGTCCACGCCCTCCCACCGGCCGGTCCCGTCCGCGGGACCGGCCGGTATCCTCGTCCTCTGGAGATCCCATGCCCCCTTCTTCCCCCGTCCCCGCTCCCGCCGCGCCCGCGCGAGCGGCCCACGACCCGGCGTCACCGGCCGACGCCGTCACCATCCGCCTCGTGCGCACCGAGGAGTACGCGCGCGCCGGCGAGGTGACCGCCGCGGCGTACCTCGCCAGCTACGGCGCGCTGTCCGACGGTTATCTCGCCTCCCTGCGCGACGTCGCCTCCCGCGTGCGCGCGGGCGACGTGTGGGTGGCCGTCGACGACACGGGAGAGATCGTCGGCACCGTGTGGGTGTCGCGGCCGAACCGGGCCCTCAACCCCGACATCGGACGGCCGGGCGAGACCGACTTCCGCCAGCTCGCGGTCGCCCCGTCGGCGCGCGGCCGCGGCATCGGCGCCGCGCTGACGCGCCACGTCATCGCACTGGCTCGCGAGCGCGGCTCGCACCGCGTCGTCATGAACTCGGGTCCGGAGATGACCGGGGCCCACGCGCTGTACGCGAAGCTGGGGTTCCGCCGGCTGCCCGACCGGGAGCAGGCACGCGAGCTCGAGCCGGGCCGCATCGTCACGCTCCTCGCCTTCGGCTACGACCTGGCTCCCGCACCCGCGCCCCCTGCCGAGGGCGCCGCCGACGAGCGCGGGCGACTGCTCGAGGTCCCCTGGGCCGATCCCCGCGCCGCCGCGCTCCGCGAGCTCATGGATGCCGAGGTCGGCCCCCGCTACGCCGACCGCTTCCGCGACGGCGACCCGGCCGTCGCCGATAGGGCGTTCGCCGTCGACCCCGCGACGATCGTCGCCACCCTGATCGCCCTCGACGAGGACGGCACCCCGGTCGGGCACGCCGCGCTGCGCGATCTCGCCCACGACGGCATCCGCGACCTCGAGATCAAGCGCTTCTTCGTGCACCCCCGCGCGCGCGGCCGTGGCGTGAGCCGGGCCCTGCTCGCGGAGTTGGAGCGCATCGCACAGCACCGCGGCGCGCGCCGGCTCATCCTGCAGACCGGGGACCGGCAGCACGACGCCGTGGCGCTCTACGAGAAGGCGGGCTACACCCCCATCGGGATCTACGAGCCCTACACGCCGTTCGCCTTCTCGCACTGCTTCGCGAAAGAGATCCCGGCGCAGGAGGTCCCGGCGAGCGGGCCCGGCGAGCGCTGACCGCTCAGGCCGGCACCGGCGCCGTCTCGCCGTGCACGCGCGAGACGGGGGTCTTCTCGCCCGCCTCGACCGCGATCGGCAGCCGGTTCTCACTCGGCGGCAACGGGCACGTCGCGAAGTCGGTGTACGCGCACGGCAGGTTCGTCGCGCGGGTGAAGTCGATCGCCGTCCAGCCGTCCGCATCGGGGGCGTCCACCGCGACCGAGCGGTTCGCCGCGTAGGTCGTGCGCCCGCTCGTCTCATCGGTGAACAGCACGAGGAGGCCGCCGCCGTGACCGGGGAAGGCGGTGAGCGCGAGCGTCTCCCCCTCCCAGGCGAACTCGAGGCGGCCGGGCGCGTCGTAGACGTGGGTGAGACCGTCGACGGCCGAGCCCACCTCGGTCGGGCGTGGGGTCTCGAACGGCACGAAGCGGGCGGGCACGCGCCACCGCGCGTCGGGGAGGTAGGCGGGCGTCCCCGGATACGCGACCAGGAACGGGTGGTCGGCGCGCCGGGGACGCACGATCGTGTGGCCCCCGCGGCGGGCGAGTTCGATCGCGCCCTCGACGTCACCGTCGGTGAAGCCCAGGAGCACGGAGGCGCGCTCGGGCAGCGTCCCGAAGACGTGGCGCCCGCCGATGGCGACGCCGTCCAGGGTCAGGGTCTCACCCGCGGCCAGGTCGACGACGGCGCCGTCCACTCCGACGCTCCACGCCCCCGGCGCGCCCTCCAGGCGCACCGGGTCGGCCGAGAGCCAGGCCAGCCCGGTGATCGCGTGGAAGCCCAGCGGACTGTTGCGTCGCTCCTCGTGGGCGAGGTGCCATGTCTCCCACTCGTGGGCGAACCGCGCCCGCTCGACGTCCGCGGTGATCGTGCTGGTCATGTTCTCTCCTCGTGGGGATGGGGGTGGGGTGGGACTCAGGCGGGGACAGCGGCGGCCTCCCGCGGGCCTCCGCGCGATCCGGCGAGGCGAGCGAGCAGCGCCCCGGCGACACGATCGGTCTGCCGGAACGACAGCGCGTCGCTGCGCGGGCGGGTGAACGCGCCGCCCTCGGGATGCGAGGTGAACGGGCCGATCGCGAACAGGGCGTCGTGGACCGCGCCGTCGGCGCGACGCACCCTACCGTCCGCGTCGACGACGACGCGCCCAATGGTGAGCGTGCGCTCGCCGTCGGCGACCCGCAGGACGGTGCCGTGCACGGTGGCCAGCTGGCGCAGAGCGGCGCTGTCGCTGGTGGCCGCGTCGCTCGGCGGAAGCCAGGCGTCGACGAGGGTCCGCGCCCGCGTCGCACCCGGCCGAGACGGGCTGGATGCCGCGAACGACGCCCCGGAGGGGCCGCCCGCGTCGATCGCGATCTCGAGGTCGGGGCCGAGGAAGCGGACGATGCCGGCGTCGGCGAGCGCGAGCAGCTCCTCGAGACGGTGCGCGGGCGGGCCGCTCGCGACGTAGCTGAAGAAGGTGTGCCAGCGCACGGGCAGCAGGTCGGCGCGCGAGCGGGCGTTCCACCGTTCCGCGGGGATCTCGCTGAGCGCCAGGAAGGAGAGCAGGATCGCGAAGAAGAGCCCCTGCGCGGGGCTGCGCTCGGGCGCGGTGCGCAGGTGGAGGTCGCCGCGGATGTGGGCGACGACCGCATCGTGCGCGTCGTCGCCGTCGCGGAAGACCGCGCCCGCGAAAGGGCGATCGAGGGCGGCGATGTCGAGCCGGTCCAGCGGGTCGGTGACGAGCGCGGCCAGCGCCGCGTGCAGCGCGGGGTCGTCCCAGGCGTGCGTCGACAGCAGCGCCCGCGCCTGCTCCCACGTGCCCGCGACCCGGTCGGGGTACCCCGTGAACAGCTCGCGATAGTGACCGTGGAGGAGCTCGCCGGCGATCAGCGGCCAGGCGTCGCGCTCGAAGTCGACGAGACGCCCGTCGTCGCCGGATGCCGCGAGGGCCGCGATCGCGGTCGGTGTGAGCACCTCGCGGCGGGGAGCCTCGCCCCGCAGCTGCGACGAGACCTTGGACCGGTAGGGGACCCCCCGTCGGGAGCCGAGATGCAGTCGGGGCTCGCGGCCGGAGGGGACGTAGCGCAGACCGTCCGCCGTGCGCTCGAACCGCCCCCCGCGCCCCTGCGTCAGCAGGACGACGAGATCGACCGCGGCGAGCCCGAGCCCCCGCACGATGACGTCGGCGGCCGCGGGGACCCCGTCGAGGTCGAGGTCTGCGGTGAACGCCGGCGGGATGTAGTCCAGGCCCGCACGTCGCGCGGCGTCCGCGAGGACCGCGGTCGGGCTGCCCGCGGCGGGGGCCGAGGCGACGTGGCCGATCGCGTAGACCACGGCATCCGTGGGCAGTGTCCGGCCCGAGGCGAGGGCGACCTCCCACTCCGCGCCGACGGCACGCACCTCGGTCACCTCGTCGACGTGCGTGCGGATGACGACGCCCTCGGGCGCCGCCGCGACCACCCGGCGCGCGAACCACTCCAGGTAGAAGCTCTGCAGCCGCCGGGTGGGGAACGCGTCGCCGGTCAGGGCCCGGGCCTCGGCGGCCACGACCTCGTCGTCGATCTCGACGTCGGCGAGGAGACCCTCCCGCCAGGACTGCGCCCACTCGATCAGCGAGGGCCCCGCGACGACCGGCCCCTCGATGGAACAGGTCTCGTCGGTGAACACCGTGACGTCCTGTGCCATCGAGTTGAGCTTCAGCAGCGGCGACTGCGCGCGCCGCCAGATGCGCCCCGCCCCGAGCGGATGGGGGTCGACGAGATCGATCCTCAGATCGGAGGCGGCGTCGGAGCGCGCGACGATCCGCTCCAGCAGCATGATCGCCCGGGGACCGCCCCCGACGATGACCAGGCGCGAGGTCATCGAACGGCGACGCTCGCGTCGAGGGGACGCACGGCGGGAAGCCCCAACAGGTCGCGGAGGGTCGCGCCGTCCTCGTACGCCTGACGGTACGAGCCGCGCTCCTGCAGCAGGGGCACCACCCGGTCGGCGAACTCGTCGAGACCGTGCGGGGTGAGGTGACCGACGATCGTGAAGCCGTCGGTCGCGCGCCCCTGCACGTAGCGGTCGATCTCGGCGGCGATGTGCGCCGGCGTCCCGACGAAGGTGTGCCGCGCGGTGAGGCGGATGACGACCTCGCGGATGCTGAGGTTCTCGCTCTCGCTGAGTTCGCGCAGCGAGGCGATGCGCCGCCGCACCGCGGCGTGACGGTTCGCCCACCCGTGGTCCGACTCGGCGCCCGTGTCCGGATCGATCTCGGGGAGCGGACCGTCCGGGTCGTAGCCGCTGAGGTCGCGCCCCCACACCTGTTCGACGTAGGTCAGGGCGACCTCGGGGCGCACCTGCTGGCGGGCGATCTCCCGCGAGCGCTCCTCGGCCTCCTCGGCGGTGTCGCCGATCACGAAGCTGGCGGCGGGGAGGATCTTCAGCGACTCCTCGTCGCGGCCCCCGGCGGCCAGGCGGCCCTTGACGTCGTCGTAGAAGGTCCGCGCGTCGTCGAACTCGGTGTGCAACGAGAAGATCACCTCGGCGTGGGCGGCCCCGAAGTCGCGGCCGTCGGCGGAGTCGCCCGCCTGCACGATCACCGGCCGCCCCTGCGGGGAGCGCGGCACGTCGAAGACCGCGTCGACGTCGAACTGGGCGCCGCTGTGACGCACCCGTGCGGGTGCGCCCGCACGCAGGTACTCCCCCGCGGCGGCATCCGCGACGACGTCGCCCTCCGACCACGAGTCCCAGAGCTTCTTCGCGAGCTCCGCGAACTCGGCGGCGCGCGTGTAGCGATCGGCGTGGTCGAGGAAGCCGCCGCGGCGGAAGTTCGCGCCGTGGAACGCATCCGAGCTCGTCACGGCGTTCCACCCGGCGCGTCCGGCGGAGAGCCAATCGAGGGTGGCGAGCTCCCGCGCCAGCTCGTACGGCTCGTTGAACGTGGTGTTGAGCGTGCCGACGAGCCCGACGTGATCCGTGACGGCGGCGAGCGCCGCGAGCACCGACAGGGTGTTGGGCCGGCCGACGACGTCGCGTCCGTGGATGCGACCGCGATGCTCGCGCAGGCGCAGCCCCTCCGCGAGGAAGACGTAGTCGAACAGCCCCTTCTCGGCCGTGCGACCGAAGTACTCGAAGGAGGAGAAGTCGAGCTGGCTGCCCGAATGCGGGTCGTTCCACACCGTCGTGTTGTTGACGCCCGGGAAGTGGGCGGCGAGATGGATCTGACGACGGCTCATGCGAAGGCCTTCTCTCGGGTGGGGGTGGTGGTCGGTCGTGCCAGACCGAGACGGCCGCGCAGGCTGACGCGGTCGTCGCGGACGAGGCCGCCGAACGCGTCGAGCAACGGGACCACGCGCTCCGCGACGGCGACGACGTCGCGCGGCTGACGAGCGGGTCGCAGGCGCACGCCGTCGACGCCGGTCGCCGCCAGCGCGCGGATCTCGTCCACGACCTCGAGCGGGGTGCCGATGACGATGCGCGCATCGGAGGCGAACGCGGAGCCGGCGAGATCGTCCAGACGCGCGGCGGCGGCGCGCGCCGCGGCCGGGGTCTCCTCGATCAGCACGACCAGATCGGCGAACACCCGGAGGCGCTCCCGCCCGCGTCGGTGCGCGGCGACGGCCTGATCGAGCTCGGCCAGGATCCCCGTGGCCGACGCCTCGTCGTGCGGTGTGACGAAGACGACGTCGGCCTGCTCGGCGGCCAGTCGGAACGGCACCGTCTGGTGCGCGAGCACCGTGATCAGCGGACGCCCCTGCGGCGAGCGCGGCACGATCGACGCCCCCTCGACGGAGAAGAACTCGCCCTCGAACCGCGCGGGGTGCACACGATCGGGGTCGAGGAAGAGGCCCGCGGCCGTGTCGCGGACGATGGCGTCGTCGTCCCACGAGTCCCACAGTCGTGTCAGCACCTCGGCGAACTCGCCCGCCTCGCGGAAGGCGGCCACCAGCTCGGGCGCGTCCTCGACCCGTCCGGACGCCGGGAGCCGTCCCGGCCCGTCCGGACGACGTCCGAAGTTCGCGCGCTCGGCGGGCGACGCGCCCGCGACGAGGCGGACGCCCGCGCGGCCACGGCTCGCGAAGTCCAGCGTCTGGATGCCGGTGGCGACGTGGAACGGCTCGGGGTGCGCGGTCGTGACCGTCGGTACGAGCCCGATCCGCTGCGTGAGGGGAGCGACGTACGACGCGACGAGGACGGCGTCGAGGCGGCCGCGGACCCGATCCGATGCCGGGTGCTGCGCGTCCTCGAAGCGGTCGGTGAAGCTGAGGGCGTCTTCGATCGTGGCGAGCACGAGACCCGCGCGGTCGGCGCTCGCCACGAGGCGCCGCCAGTAGTGCGGGCTCTGCAGGTCGTGTGGGGCGGCGGAGGCGTCGCGCCAGGCGGCGGGGTGCCACCCGGCCCGGTCGAGGGCGAGGGCGAGATGAACCGGGGCTGTCATGTCGGCCACTGTGCGTCGGCCCCACACGATCTCTCAACCGGCGACGACACAGGACGACGCACCTCGACACGCGGCGTCATCTTCCCCGTGGGTTCGTCGTGAGACGGGTGCGGTCACCGGCCTAGGCTCGGGGCATGACCCGTCCCGATCGGCACGACGCCCCCACGACCCATCTCGACACGCGGGCGGTGCACGCCGGCAACCGGGTCGACCCGGCTTCCGGCGCGATCCGGACGCCGGTGGTGATGGCCAACTCCTACGCGCTGCCCGAGGACCCGTCCGCCCTCGACTGGTCGGGCACCGACGTGCCGCTGTACACCCGGAACTCGGGCGTCAACCAGCTCGCGCTCCAGGAGAAGCTCGCGGCACTGGAAGAGGGCGAGGATGCCGTGGCCCTGGCATCCGGCGTCGCGGCGCTGCACGCGGTCTTCTTCACGTTCCTGCGCACCGGCGACCATGTCGTCGTCGCCGACGTCACCTACGAGGCCAGCTGGCGGCTGTTCGCGCAGCTGCTCCCGGAGAAGTACGGCATCGACGCGACGTTCGTGGATGCCGCCGATCCCGCCGCCGTCGAGAACGCCATCCGCCCCGAAACGCGGCTGATCCACGTCGAGACGATCGGCAACCCCACGACGAAGGTGACCGACATCGCCGCCGTCGCGCGCATCGCGCACGCCGCGGGCGCGTTGCTGTCGGTCGACTCCACCTTCACGCCGCCGCCCCTCTACCGGCCGCTCGCCGACGGGGCCGATCTGGTCGTCCACTCGCTGACGAAGTTCATCAACGGCCACGGCGATGCGATGGGCGGTGCGGTCATCGGCCGTCGGGAGCTCATCCAGCAGATCAAGGCGGACGCGATGGTCGACGTCGGCGGCGTCATCTCGCCCTTCAACGCGTGGCTCATCCAGCGCGGGTCGGTGACGCTGCCGCTGCGTCTGCCCCGTCACCTGGAGACGGCGCAGCGGCTCGCCCGCGTGCTGGACGCCGATCCGCGCATCGCCTTCGTCGCCTATCCGGGGCTGGAGAGCCACCCGCAGCACGAGATCGCGCGACGTCAGTTCGGCGGGCGCGGGTTCGGCGCCGTCATGGCGTTCGCCGTCGACGGGGGTCCCGAGGTGCAGAACCGGTTCGTCTCGCACCTTCGCGTCATCACCTCGGCCGTCTCCCTGGGGCACGACGAGTCCCTCATCGTCCACATCGGCACGGGCGGCCCGCGGACCCTCGCGTACCCGGAACCGTTCCGCCGCTACGGTCATCTGCGTTTCTCGGTGGGGCTCGAGGACGCCCGCGACCTGGAGGCCGACCTCCTCGCCGCGCTCGACGACACGTTCGCATGAGGCCCTCCGACGCGCACGTGTTGCCCGACGTGTCGGACGCGTTTGCGTGTCGCATCGCGGACGCCGACAGTGGACGGATGACCGCATCGCCCGCCACGGCCGCCAGCGAGATCGCGCTGGACAACGCCGCCTGGTCCTCCCTTGCCGGCCCCCATGCGACGTTCGCGATCGGCGACGACCTCGCCCGCCGGTATCCGGAGGACGTCGCGCCGTTCGTGGCGGTGCGATCGTGGGACGAGCCGGGCGTCTGGGACGCGTTGCGCGGCATCCTCTCGCCGGGTGAGGCGTTCGGGCTGTCCGGCTTCGACGGCGAGCTCCCGCCCGGATGGGCGCTGCTCGGCGGCGGCGACGGGGTGCAGCTGGTCGAGACGGCGGCGCTGTCGCCGCGCCCCGACGACGAGGCGGTGCTCCTGGGCGCCGACGACGTGCCCGAGATGCTCGCGCTCGTGGAGCGCAATCAGCCCGGTCCGTTCCGCCCCCGCACCCACGAGCTCGGTCGCTACATCGGCATCCGCCGCGGCGACCGCCTGGTCGCGATGGCCGGCGAGCGCCTGCACCCGCAGGGGTGGACGGAGATCAGCGCCGTCGCCGTCGACGACGACCATCGCCGACAGGGGTTGGCGTCCCGTCTCGTGCTCGACGTCGCGTTCCACATCCAGCAGCGCGGCGACCGCGCCCTCCTGCACGCCGCGGCGTCGAACACGGGTGCCATCGCCGCGTACGAGAGGCTCGGCTTCGCGTTGCGGCGACGCACGCGGTTCAGCTCCGTGCGCGCACCCCTCTGACCGCCGCGCCGCGTGACGCCGCGTGACACGAGCCGGGCGATCCGACGCGGCGGCGCGCCTAGCGTGGAGGCGTGACCCGTCCCCTACGTGCGCTCGGCTTCCTCACCATTGGCCTCTTCGACCGCGCCGACCCCCGACCCGGACATGAGGCGACCCTCGCGATCATCGAGCGGGCCGAGCGGCTCGGCTTCGACAGCGCCTGGCTGCGCGATCGCCACCTCCAGTACGGCATCTCGTCGCCGGTCGCCGTCCTGGCGGCCGCGTCGCAGCGCACCCGCCGCATCCGCCTCGGCACCGCCGTCATCCCGCTCGGGTTCGAGAACCCCTTCCGTCTGGCCGAGGACCTGGCGACCGTCGACGTCCTCTCCGGCGGCCGGCTGGAGCCCGGATTCTCGGTCGGTCCGCCGCGCCGCTTCGATGAGATCGCCGAGGCGCTCTACCCCGACACCGCCGCCCACGAGCGGTTCGGCTACGAGAGGCTGGCGCGCCTGCGGCGGTACCTCGCCGGCGACGCGGTGAGCGCCTTCGCCGGCGTGGAAGGCATCGAGGAGTACTCGGAGCGCATCGAACCGCACTCCGCGACGCTCGCGCAGCGCCTCTGGTACGGCGCGGGCAGTCCCGAGTCCACACGGTGGGCGGCCGAGAACGGGTTCCATCTGCTCACCAGCAGCGTGATCCAGTCGCGGGAGACCACCGACTTCGACCGCGAGCAGCACGCCCAGATCCGCCTCTTCCGCGAGCATCATCCCGACGGCGAGCGCGCCCGCGTCTCGCAGGGCCTGGTCGTCATCCCCACCGACACCGCGACGGCGGATCAGCGCGAGCGGTACCGCGCGTACGCGGCGTCGCGCGCGCACCGCGTGGGCGTGCCGCACGGCCCCAAGCGGATGCTGTTCGCGGCCGACATCGTCGGCACCTCGGAGGAGATCGCCCAGACGCTGACGCAAAGCCGGGCCTTCGCCGAGGTCGACGAGGTGGCCTTCGCACTGCCGTTCAGCTTCCGCGAGGCGGACTACGTCCAGATCCTCGAGGATATCGCCGGCGTGCTCGCCCCGCTCCTGGGCTGGGAGCCGGCGGCGGACGCCACGGTGTGATCGCCGCCGTCACCAGCCGCGGAAGGCGTCTCCGGGCGTCGGTCCGACGGCGACGGGCCGGCGCCGATCACGCGCCCACTGGCTCCACGAGCCGGCGTAGACGGCGGCGTCGATGCCCGCCGTCGCCAGCGCGAGCGCGGAGTGGGCCGAGGCGACGCCCGTCCCGCAGTACAGCACGACCTCGCCGTCCGGATCGATGCCATGCGCCCACAGGATCGACCGCACCTCGGCGGCGTCGTGCAGCGCTCCGCCGTCGCGGATGAACGTCGTGGTGGGCAGGTTGACGGCGCCGGGGATGTGGCCCGCCGCCGGATCGGCCCCCGCCGCGGTGCCGCGATAGTGTGCCGGCGCCCGCACATCGATCAGGACGCCGTCCACGGGCGCGCGCGCCGCATCGTCGATGCCGACGACGCGGGGGCCGCGCCCCGTCAGGGTGACGCCGCCGGGCTCGGCCACGTGGTCGCCCGCGCTGACCGGCAGGCCCCGGGCGACCCAGGCGCGGATCCCTCCGTCGAGAACGCGGATGTCGATGCCCCGGTCGCGCAGCAGCCACCACGCGCGCGCCGCCGCCACGGAGTCGTTGTCGTCGTACGCGACCACGAGGTCGCCGTCGTCGATCCCCCACCGGCGGGCCGCGCGCTCGATGTCCTCCGCGTGCGGAAGCGGCAGGCGTCCTTCCTCCGGGTGGCCGCGTCGGGCGAGATCCCGCTCGAGGTCGACGTACACGGCATCCGGCAGGTGAGCCGCGAGGTAGGCGGGCCGACCCTCCGGCACGTCCAGTCGCCAGCGCACGTCGAGCAGCCTCACGGGTCTCGCGTCGGCGAGCGCCGCGCTCAGTCCGTCGACGTCGATGAGATGCGGCATCTCCCCAGGCTCTCCCCGCGAGCCGTCGAGCGGAAACGAGGTCGAAACCAATCGCAACAGGACGAAAGACGGCGTCGCATTGACGCCCGCGGTGTCACACCAGGCTGGCGATGAGCCCCTCGACGCGCGCCCTGATGTCGTCGCGGATGCCGCGCACCACCTCGACCGGCTGACCGGCCGGGTCGGTGAGCTCCCAGTCCTCGTAGCGCTTGCCCGGGAAGATGGGGCACGCGTCGCCGCAACCCATCGTGATGACGACGTCGGCCTGCCGCACGGCATCCGTCGTGAGGATCTGCGGCGTCGCGGTCGACAGGTCGATCCCCTCCTCGGCCATGACGGCGACGGCTGCCGGGTTGACGGCGTCGCCGGGTTCGCTCCCGGCGGAGAAGACGTCGATGCGATCCCCGGCGAGGGCGCGGAGGTAGCCGGCGGCCATCTGCGAACGACCGGCGTTGTGCACGCAGACGAAGAGCACGGCGGGAGCGGTGGCGGACATTGTTCCTCCGTGTCGGGCGACGGTGTGGGACGCGGGCGGTGCGACGGTGCTCGCCGCCGCCGCCGAATGGTCCGCACCAGAGGATCCCCGATGCGTCGACGGATGTCAACACGGGCGTCGCCGGCTCGTGTGGGCGCCGTGCCCCGATCGGCCGGCGAAGATCATCCTCCCGGCGGATGCCGGTGCATCCGCCGTCCGATGTGCGGCTCCCGCGCCGTCCGTAGCGTCGAGACCATGACCACCTCGACCCTCGTCCTCGCTCCGGCCTCCCCTCCCGCGACGTCGTCGTCGCGGACCGCGCGCGTGCCGCGGAACACGCGGATCGCGCTGTCCGACCGCGGGGCGGCGACGTCCGTCGGCGCCGCCGTGCTGTCGATCCTCGGCAGCATGATCGCGATCGGCGTGGCCGCGATGGGCCTGCTCGTGGTGCCCGTGGCGGCGCTGGTGGTCTTCGGCCCGGCGCTGCTGGCACGCTTTTGAGCGCGACCGCCCCGGTGCGCGATGCGTCGACGTGGGTTCACGGCGGCGTGGGGCAGCTCCCGGTACGGTGAAGGCATGACGGAGACAGCCCCCGCCGCCTCCCCCGCTCCGGCGGCCGCCGCGGCATCCGCGCGCACGCACGCCGTCGTCCGGCTCATGCGTCATCTGCCCGCCACCCTGCTCACGGTCGTGGCGATCCTCGTCGTGGGCGTGCTGTCGCAGGGCCTCTGGGAGCCCTTCGACGAGAGCGCCGGCATGGACGTGTGGGCCTACGGACTGCCCGCCCTGCAGGCCGGTCGCTGGTGGACGCCGCTGACGGGCACCTTCTTCGTCGCCGAGCCGTGGCTCTTCGTCCCGACCATCCTCGGCTTCATCGGGATGGGCGTCCTCGAATACGCCCGCGGCACGCGCGTCGCCCTCGCCTACTTCTGGATCGGTCAGATCGTCGCCGTCCTCGCCACGGCGCTGCTCCTGGCCGCGCTCAGCGTCTTCTCCGGGTGGGAGTGGGTGCAGGAGACCGCGACCACGCTCGACGTCGGCGCCAGCGGCGGCACGTTCGCCTGCATCGCCGCGGTCATGGGCCTCCTGGCGTCGCCGTGGCGCCTGCGCGGCTGGCTCGTGCTCATCGCCGTCGTGATCGTCGGCGTGCTCGTGCTCGGAACCGTGGCGGACCTCTCACACCTCCTCGCGGTCGTGGCCGTCCTCCTCTTCGACCGCACGCTGCGGCCCCGCCGTGCGACGCTGCGGGAGCAGCGGCTCATCGCGTTCATCGGCATGGTGTCGTTCGTGGGCATCGAGGTGATCCTGACGATCATCCCGACCTACGGCCCGTTCGGCAGCACCGATCCGCTCTCCAGCTCGTGGATCACGACGGTCATCGACGTCGTCGTCGTCCTCGTGATCGCGCAGGGCCTGCACCGCGCGCGTCGCTGGGCGTGGATCTGCGCACTCGTGCTGCTGTCGCTCAACATCCTCTCGGCGACGCTCCTCGCCGCCGTCGTCACCCTCGACGTCCACTTCGACCTGGGCGTGCCCATCGACGGCGAGACGGCCATCGAGATCGGGAGCGGACTCATCGCCCTCGTGCTGCTGGTGTACCTCGTGCTCGTGCGCGGCGCGTTCGCCGGCGCTCCGCGCACGGCGCTCGGGGCACGAGGGGCGGAGCCGACCGCCCGCGATGCCGCCGACCTCATCCGCACCCACGGCGGCGGGACGCTCTCGTGGATGACGACCTGGGAGGGCAACAGCTACCTCGGCACCAGCACCGGCATCGTGACCTATCAGATCCGGGCGGGCGCAGCCATCGCGCTGGCCGATCCGCTCGGACCGGAAGAGGGACGCGCCTCCTCGGTCGCGGAGTTCATCGCGGCGGCCGAGCAGGCGGGCCTGGCACCGTGCTTCTTCAGCGCCGGCGCATCGACGCTCGAGGCCGTGCCCCCGACGTGGCGCTCGCTCGTCGTCGCCGACGACACCATCGTCGATCTCCCGGGCCTGGCCTACACCGGAAAGCGGTGGAACTCCGTCCGCACGACGCTCAACCGGGCCGGTCGCGAGGACATGACCTTCCGCCTCACCCGCCTCCGCGACGAGTCGTGGGGTGTGCGCACGCAGCTGCAGGCGATCTCGAACCAGTGGGTCGGCGAGAAGCAGCTCCCGGAGATGCGCTTCACGCTCGGCACGCTCGCCGAGGCCGACGACCCCGAGGTGCGCATCGCCCTCGCACTGGACCCGCGCGGGGACGTGCACGGGTTCCTGTCGTGGATGCCGGTGTACGGCGAGAGCGGCATCCGGGGATGGACGCTCGATCTGATGCGTCGCCGGGAGCACGGGTTCGGCCCCGTCATGGAGTACCTGATCGGCAGCTCCGCCGCGGCGTTCCGCGACGAAGGCGCCGAGATCATGTCCCTGTCCGGCGCCCCCCTCGCGCACGAGTACCCGCCCGAGGCGCAGGGGCTGTCGGCGCTGAGCACGCGCCTGTCGGACGCGCTGGAGCCCGTCTACGGCTTCCAGTCGCTCCACCGCTTCAAGCAGAAGTTCCACCCGCGGTACGAGACGATGTACCTGCTGTTCCGCGACGAGGCCGACCTGCCGCGGATCGGCGCCGGACTGACCCGGGCCTTCCTGCCGTCCGCGACGACGCGCCAGTTCGCCAGCGCCGGTCTGGAGCTGCTGCGCGGGGAGCGCTGAGCGCGCGGCGGTCAGTCGTGGCCGACGAGTTTCAGGCCGACGACGCATCCGACCAGTCCCACGATGAGCAGCATCCGTACGAGCGAGAACTGCTCGTCGCCGGTGATCATCGCGTACGCGACGGTGAGCGCGGCGCCGATGCCGACCCACACGGCGTAGGCCGTGCCGGTGGAGATGTCGCGCATCGCCCACGCGAGTCCGCCCATGCTGGCGACGAGCGCCACGGCGAAGACGATCGTGGGAGCGGGCCGGCTGAAGCCCTCCGATTTGCCGAGGGCGGTGGCCCAGACGGCTTCGAGGATGCCGGAGACGATGAGGACGAGCCAGGACATGACGAGACCTTTCGGCCAGTCTTGTCGCTCACCGGGTACTGGGATCCCTCGTCCGGAGACCCTGTCGGGGTCCGGGTACGAGGATAGCGTCGCCGGCTGATCAGGAGCCGGGCACGAGCAGGAAGATCCCGTCGAGCAGTCCGGGGTTGTGGGCGTGCACCAGGACGGCGAAGACGACGGCGTCGAACAGCAGGTGCACCGTCACGACGTAGCCGAGTGAGTGCGTCTTGAGGAAGATCACCGCCTGCAGCAGAGCGAACGGGATCGTGAGCACGGGACCCCATGCCCGGTAGCCGAGCTCCCAGAGGAAGGAGACGAAGACGACGGCCTGCAGGAGGTTCGCGGCGACGTCGGGCAGGTGGCGGCGCAACAGCACGAACACGGTGCAGATGAAGAACAACTCGTCCCAGATGCCGACCGCGCCGACCCCGACGAACAGCCGGGCGATGAGCTCCGGCGAGTCGACCACGGGCCAGTTGCGGTACACGCCGGAGCTGATGAAGTAGAACGGCAGGAGGGCCCATCCGAGCACGAGCACGGCGACGAGCCAGGCCCACTGCCAGCTCTTCCAACGCCCGCCGCCGCGCCAGGGGAACCGGATGGCCCGGTCGCGGTACACCCACCGTGAGACGGCGTACGGCACCGCGACGGCGCTGCCGAGCGCGAGGGTGAAGCGGATCATGGAGAGGTCGTCGAGCTTCGCCTCGAGCGAGATCGCGCTCACGACGAGCATGCCCAGCGCGATGAGCGAGAGGTCGCGGGCGAGCGAGGGTGCGGATGCGGCGACCCGGCCCCGTTCCCGCGCGATCGCGGCGCCCACCCCGAGGGCGAGGAGCCCCACGCCGATCAGGGGCTGCAGCAGCACGAAGAACGCGGGCGCGGCCAGGCAGACGATCAGGGCGGGGCCGACGGCCGTACCCCACCGGGGGGAGGACGCGTCCGAGGCCGCCGTCGAGATCATGCCGCGTCGGAGGGGCCGCGCGCCGCGCGACGGTAGGCGAGGTCGCGGATCTCGCGCCCCTTGGCGAGCCCCTTGCGCTCGAAGGCGGTCATGACCCGTCCGTCGAAGCGCGGTGCCCACTCCCCCTCGAACGCCGCAGCGAACTCCGACGCAGAGCCCAGCACGGCGCGCATCTGCAGGGCGTAGTCCTCCCAGTCGGTCGCCAGCCGCAGCATCCCGCCGTCGCGCAGCGCCCGCGCCGCGAGCGGCGGGAAGGCGGGGGCGACGAGCCGCCGCTTGTTGTGCTTCGCCTTGTGCCACGGGTCGGGGAAGAAGATCCAGAGCTCGTCGACGCTCGCCTCGGGCAGGAGGTGCTCGAGGACCTCGGGCGCGTTCGCCTCGACCAACCGCAGATTGCGCACACCGTCGCGGTCGGCGTCGAGCATCGTCCGGGCCAGGCCCGCGCGGAACACCTCGACCGCCAGGAAGTCGGTGTCCGGCGTCTGCGCCGCGGCGCGCACGATCGCGTGGCCCTGGCCGGAGCCGATCTCGACGATCAGCGGCGCGGTGCGCCCGTAGACCTCGGCGGGCGCCATCGTCGTCCCCGGCAGGATGCTGGTGGCCGCGGCATCCCGCTGCACCTCGATCACGTACCGCGGCGACAGCTCCGCCCACGCCCGCTCCTGCGCGTCGCTCATCCGGCCGCTGCGCCGCACGAACGAGACGGGCTTGTCGCGGTAGCGCGGGGCGGGTTCGGTCTCGTGCGGCATCCGACCAGGGTACCGGCGGACGCCGCGCCGTCAGGTGGTGACGAAGTCGATGAGCTCCTCGACGCGCCCGAGCAGGGCCGGGTCGAGGTCGCGGTAGCTGTGCACGGAGCCGAGGATGCGCTGCCACGTCCGTGCGATGTCGGCCTGGTCGTGCGCGGGCCAGCCGAGCGCCCGGCTCACGCCGACCTTCCACTCGATGCCGCGCGGCACCTCCGGCCAGGACGCGATGCCGAGCGCACGCGGCAGGACGCACTGCCACACGTCGATGTGGGGGTGCCCGACGATGCGCACGTGCGCGCCGTGGGGCCCGCGCGCGACCGCGTCGGCGATGCGCGACTCCTTCGAGCCCGGCACGAGGTGGTCGACGAGCACGCCGTAGCGCCGTCCCGGCCCGGGCGGCTCGTCGCGCAGCACGGATTCGAGGAGGTCGACGCCCTGGAGGTACTCGACGACCACGCCCTCCACGCGCAGGTCGTCGCCCCACACCTTCTCGACCAGCTCGGCGTCGTGGCGGCCCTCGACGAGGATGCGGGAGGCGCGCGCGACCCGCGCCCGCGCGGTGTCGGCGGCGAAGGAGCCCGACGCCGTGCGCCGCGGCCCGGTCGCCGTGCGCCGCGGGGGCTCGAGCACGACGGCGGCGCCGTCGATCAGGAAGCCTCCGCCGAGCGGGAACAGTCGGCGCCGTCCGCGCCGATCCTCCAGCTCGACGTGGCCGGACTGGATGCCGGTGACGGCTCCGCAGAACCCGTCGCCGGCCACCTCCACCACCAGGTCGGCAGTGGCTTCGACGCGCGGGACGACGGCGCGACCGGCGTCGCGCCATCCCGCGGCGAGCACGTCCGCTCCGTACCGGTCGGGGCCGAATCCGTCGTCGATCATGGTTCCTCCGAAGCCGACACCCTACCGGGCCGACTCCCGCCGGGCGGGACGACGGGCCGCGTCCGCGCAGACCCGCAGCATCCCGTCGGCCCGCCTATCGTGCCATGCCGCGCGGGGCATAGGATCGAAGGGAGGGAGCGAGGGACCCGCGCCTCGCGCAGGGAGGATCACGCATGCGTGCGCGTCTGTGGCTGGCTCTGACGGCGGCAGCGGCGATCGTCCTCGGCGGTGCGGCGGCAGCGGTGGCGACGAGCCCCGTCGCCCTGAGCTCCTCGCGCGTCGTCGACCAGTCCGGGGTGCTCTCCGGGGCCCAGGTGTCGGAGGTCGACACGCGCTTGCGCGCCCTGACGGCCAGCTCGGGAGTGGACCTGTGGGTCGCCTACGTCCCGCAGTTCACCGACCCGTCCTCCCCCGAGGAGTGGGCGAACCAGACGGCTCAGAACAACGGTCTCGGCCCGCACCAGTACCTGCTCGCGATCTCCACCGACGGCCGGCAGTACTACCTGTCGGGGTATTCCGCGGGGCCGGTCACCGGCGACGAGCTCACCACGATCGAGCAGCAGCGGGTACAGCCCGCGCTCAGCTCCGGCGACTGGGTCGGCGCCGCGACCGCCGCCGCCGACGGGCTGGCCGACGCGATCGCGGGGGGCTCGGGAGGCACCTCGGCGGGAGGTGCCGGCGGCATCGTGCCGATCCTGCTCATCGTGGTCCTGCTGGCCCTCGCCGTGCTCGTCGTGTGGATCGTCGTCCGGTCGCGGCGCCGCGGTCCGCAGGGCGCGACGCCGGGGGCGCCGCCGCCGGTCAGCCTCGAAGACCTCGCCCGCCGCGCGTCGTCGGCTCTCGTGCAGACCGACGATGCGGTCAAGACGAGCGAGCAGGAGCTCGGCTTCGCCCGCGCGCAGTTCGGCGACGACGCCGCCCGCGAGTTCGCCGCGGCACTCGCCGACGCGAAGTCGAAGCTGGACGAGGCGTTCTCGCTCAAGCAGAGGCTGGACGACGCGACGCCCGACAGCGAATCCGACGCGCGGGCGTGGAACGCGCGCATCGTCGAGCTGTGCGACGCCGCGAACGCCCAGCTCGACGAGAAGGCCGCCGCCTTCGACGAGCTGCGCAAGCTCGAGCAGAACGCGCCCGAGGCGCTGGCCCGCCTCCAGCAGCTGCGCGCCACGGTGGGCGGCGCGCACGAGGCCGCCGCCTCGGCCCTCGCCGCCCTCCGCACGACCTACGACCCGCTCGCCCTCGCCCCGATCGCGGACAATCCCGAGCAGGCGCAGCAGCGGCTCGCGTTCGCCGACACCCTGCTGACCACCGCTCAGCAGCAGATCGGCGCCGGCAACGGCGGCGCCGCGGCCGTGAGCATCCGGGCGGCCGAGGACGCGGTCTCGCAGGCGCAGGTGCTGCAGGACGCGGTCGGTCGCCTCGGCGCCGACCTCGCGCAGGCCGAGACGGACGCCGCCGCCCTCATCGCCGACCTCGAGACCGACATCGCCGCGGCGAGCGCCCTGCCCGATCCGGACGGACGGATCGCACCGGTCATCGCGGCGACACGGGCCCAGGTGGATGCCGCCCGCGCCCTGATCACGGGCACGGCGAAGCGACCCCTGTTCGCGCGCGACGAGCTCGATCGGGCGAACGCGCAGATCGACGCCCTGCTGGCGGGCGTCCGCGACGCACAGCAGCAGGCCGCGCGCGCCGCCCAGCAGCTCGGTGGCCTCCTGGCCCAGGCGCAGGGCGAGATCTCCGCCGCCGAGGACTTCATCGGCTCGCGCCGCGGGGCCGTGGGCGCCGAGGCGCGCACGCGACTCGCCGAGGCCGGCGCCTCCCTCGTCCAGGCGCGCCAGCTGCAGCAGTCCGACCCCGCCCAGGCCCTCGCCGCCGCGCAGCGCGCCCACGACCTCGCGACGCAGGCGCTGCGCGCCGCGCAGAACGACGTGGGCGTGTTCCAGGGCGGCATGTTCGGCGGCACGGCCCCCGCGGCGCGCGGCAACGGATCGGGCGACATGATGGGCGCGATCCTCGGCGGGATCGTCATCAACTCGCTCCTCGGCGGCGGCGGTCGCCGAGGCGGTTTCGGAGGCTCGTCCGGCAGCCGCGGCGGCAGCATCTCCCCCGGCGGCTTCGGCGGGGCCGGAAGCCGGTCCCGACGCGGAGGGGGCCGTTTCTGAGCCGGCATCCCGCCCTTCTCCCGCCCACCACCACTGACCTCGCAGTCCCCGCAGTTTCCCGCTAGGAAAGGAAAACCGATGGCAAAGCAGTCCATCTTCGGCCGCATCTCGACTCTCGTGAAGGCGAACATCAACGCGATGCTCGATTCCGCCGAAGACCCGCAGAAGATGCTCGACCAGCTGGTGCGCGACTACACCAACTCGATCGCCGACGCCGAGTCCGCCATCGCTGAGACCATCGGAAACCTGCGCCTGCTCGAGCGCGACCACGAAGAGGACGTCCGTGCCGCCGCGGAATGGGGCAACAAGGCCCTCGCCGCCAGCCGCAAGGCCGACGAGCTGCGCGCGGCCGGCAACGCCGCGGATGCCGACAAGTTCGACAACCTCGCCAAGATCGCCCTGCAGCGCCAGATCAGCGAGGAGAACGAGGCCAAGGCCGTCCAGCCGACGATCGCCTCCCAGACGGAGGTCGTCGACAAGCTCAAGGACGGCCTCAACGGCATGAAGCAGAAGCTCGAGCAGCTCAAGGCGAAGCGCAGCGAGCTGCTGGCGCGCGCGAAGACCGCCGAGGCGCAGAACAAGGTGCACGACGCCGTCAAGTCGATCGACGTGCTCGACCCCACGAGCGAGCTCGGACGCTTCGAAGACAAGGTCCGTCGCCAGGAGGCGCTCGCCGCCGGCAAGGCGGAGCTGGCGGCATCCAGCCTCGACGCCCAGTTCAACGAGCTCGAGGACGTCGGCGAGCTCACCGAGGTCGAGGCGCGGCTGGCCGCGCTCAAGAGCGGCGGCAGCCCCACGGCGGCGCTCGAGCAGTAGGAACGGCGCGCACGTTCCGGGGCCCCGCCCGACGCGGGAGCCCCGGGACGGCCCGCGGCGACGGAAGGATGACCGCATGACACGCTTCCTGGTGGTGCCGCAGTGGCAGGGCTCGCCCGCCGCGCGGGCGATGCTGCTCGTCGACGGTGCCGAGGCGATCGCGGGCGACCTCCCGCGCGCCGCGACGACGCGCGTCGAGGTCCCGGCGGAGGCCGGCGAAGAGCTCGAGACGGGCATCCGCCGTTTCAGCGCCCTGAACCGCGTCGCGGAGGCCGTCGGCGCCGCCCTGGCGACCGGCGACGAGCCCGCCCTCGTCATCGGCGGCGACTGCGGCGTGGCCCTTCCCGCGATCGCGCACGCCGCCCGGACGCACACCGACCTCGCCGTCGTGTGGTTCGACGCGCACGGCGACCTCCACACCCCGACCACCTCGCCCTCCGGCGCGTTCGCCGGGATGGCGCTCCGTGCGGTCGTGGCGACCTCCGCGCTCCCGGGCGGCGGCGCCGTCGCGGAGGATCGCACCGTGCTGGTCGGCACCCGCGAGCTCGACGAGCCGGAACGCGCGTTCCTGGACACCAGCGCGGTGCGCGTCGTCGACGCGGATGCCGCCGCCGAGGCGAACGCGCTCGTGGACGCGGTGGCGGCCACCGGCGCGCAGGCCGTGTACATCCACGTCGATCTCGACGTGCTCGACCCGGCGGTGCTCGCGGGTGTCTCCCGTCCGGTCCCCTTCGGGCTCACGCTCGCCCAGCTGACCGCCGCGATCGGCGCGGTGCGGTCGCGCTTCCCGCTCGCGGGCGCGTCGCTCTCCGGGTTCGCACCGGCCTCGCCCGCGGCGGCCGTCGACGACCTCGGGACGATCCTCCGCGTGGTCGGCGCGCTCGCGTGATCGCCACTCCGCCCCTCGGCTGGCAGGCCCGCGCCGCTCGGGCCGTGGCGCGCGGGCGACGCCTGGACGCGCTGATCCCCGGCTTCCTCCTCGACTCGCCGGTGAGCCGCGTCGGCTACTGGTGGGGCACGGCCGTGGGCTGGGTCTGGGGGACGCTGTGGTCGACGGGCCGCATCGAGCGCCGGGGCGGGCTCTGGGTCTTCACCGGGATGCCCTCCTGGACGTTCGGTCGCGGCGGCGTGTGCGTGGGCGGGTGTTTCCTCACCGACTCGCCGCACATCGGCGACGCGGTGCTGCGGCACGAGGCCGTTCACGCGCGCCAGTGGCGCCGCTACGGCTTCCTCATGCCGCTGCTGTACGCCGTGGCCGGTCGGGATCCGCTGACGAATCGCTTCGAGATCCTCGCCGGGCTGGAGGAGGGCAACTACGTGCCACGCGGCTCGTCGACGAAGGGCGCGCGGGTCAGCGGGAGCTGACGAGCCCGAAGCGAGCGGGCGTGTTCACCGCCGCGGCGGCGATGCCCAGACGCTCGGTGAGGTGATCGAAGATGTCGGCGGTGCCGAGGAAGCCCCCGAGCAGGTGGATGCGCGTGCCGTCGACGCATGCGGCATCCGACGCGGGCCGAAGCCCGTCGGTGTCGTCCGCCGCGCTCTCGTCGGAGACGGCGTCGTCGCAGAGCATCTCGTCGGCCCAGGCGGTGACGGCGCGGCTCAGCGCCTGCCCCGGGGCGCATGCCCGGCCCGTGCCCGGCTCGCCGCTGCGCGCCGATCGATCGAGCCACGTGAGCACCATCCGGGCGGGCACGGTGATCGGAGCGATCCACGACGCGTCGGGAACCTCGACGAAGACGCGGCCGGTCGAGCAGATCGGCAGGGTCGCGATGAGCGCCTCCAGCTCGGCGAGCGCGTTCTCGTCGGCCGTGATGAGGTGCTGCACGCGCGCGTGACGCGACGCCTTGCAGGCGGTCGAGTCGTGCACGGCACGTGTCGCGAGGGAAGTCATGATGACCCCCATCATACGCCCTGTTAAGGGGAGCCTTACCTCATTCTGCGATGAGGTGCGTGCGCAGGGCCGCCACCTCGCCCTCCGTCAGTCCGTGGGCGCGCAGGTAGTCGGCGGCGCCGCCGTAGCGGCCGCGCACATCGGCGAGGAGATCCCGCATGACCGTGGCCGGCGAACGCGTCACGAGGTCGTCGAGATGGCGCGCGTCGGGATGCAGGGTGCGCAGATACGCCAGCACGCGCCCGTTCCGCTCCGGCGGCAGCAGCGCCTCCGTCCGGGCGTAGTCGTCGACGATCGCATCCTCGTCGACGCCCGCCGCCGCCAGCAGCAACGCGATCGTCACGCCCGTGCGGTCCTTGCCCACCGTGCAGTGCACGAGCACGGGCTGCGCGCCCAGGACGGCACGCGCGGCCTCCACGAGCTGCGGCGCCGAGCCGTCCACCAGCTCGCGGTACATCTGCGCGAGCGACCTGTCCTCCGCGAAGAAGGATCCGACCGATCCGACGAACAGCGGGATGCGGACCGTCTCGAGGTCGAGGCCGTCGACGCGACTCGGCTCGGTGGCGACCTCGTCGTCGGCGCGCAGATCCACGATCCGGCGCACGCCGAGATCGGCGAGCGCGCGGCATCCCTCGCCGGTCAACCGAGCGAGGTTGCCGGAGCGGAAGAGCACCCGCGGCCTCGTCGCACCCGAGCCCGCCGGCAGCCCGCCGACGTCGCGGAAGTTGAGCGCTCCGGGCACCAGCGTCATGCGGTGCCGCTCCCCGCTGCTGCGGCCGCCGCCTCGCCCCCGCGCGGCGGGACGGGGTACGCCCCGGCGATCGTGATGCGGTTGAACGCGTTGATCGAGACGAGGAGCCAGCTGATCGCGACGTACTCCGGCTCGGAGAGGATGCCGCCCACGCGGTCGTAGACCTCGTCCGGCACGCCTTCCTCGTGGATGAAGACGTAGCACTCGGCGAGCTCGAGAGCGGCGCGTTCACGGGCCGAGAAGACCCCCGACTTGCGCCACGTCGCCAACTGCGCGATGTCGTCGGCGGTCAGTCCCGCCGCCACGCCGCGGTCGACGTGCACCCGCACGCAGTAGGCGCAGCCGTTGAGCTGCGAGGCATGGATGAGCACGAGCTCCCGCAGCCGCGCGTCGATCCCCGCGTCGGCCGCGATGGTGCCGACCGTCTGGGAGAAGGCCTCCAGCGCGTCGTAGGCGGGACGGGCGGACCGGGACAGGTGGACGCGACGCTCGCTGCTCATGCGCCCAGCCTAGGACGCCCCCTCACCCGCGAACCGCTACCCCACGTGCGAGCCGCCATCGCGCGCACCGCCCAGGCCATAGCGGCTCGTCCGTGCCGTGGCGGCTCGCGGGGTGGGGTGGGTGGGAGAGGGGGAGGGAGAGAGAGGGGAGAATGGCGGGATGGATGAGTTCTCCTTCCTCGCGGCCCAGGCCGCGGAGCTCGGCATCGACGCCCCGCCTCCGGTCCGCCGGCTGACCCACACGCTGCCGGACGGTCGCACGGTGAGCGCGCTCCACTACGGCGATCCGACCACCGGAGCCTTCGCTCCCCCGCAGGTCACCCTCCTGCACGGCGCGGGCCTGAACGCCCACACGTGGGACACGACGGTGCTCGCCCTCGGGCTCCCGGCGCTGGCCGTGGACCTGCCCGGCCACGGCGACTCGTCGTGGCGGGCGGACGCGACGTACGCGGGCGGCGTGCTGGCCGCCGACATCGCCCCCGCGATCGCCGCCTGGGCACCGGCCGCGCAGGTGCTGGTCGGGCAGTCGCTCGGCGGCCTCACCGGCGCGGCCCTCGCCGCGGCGCACCCCGACCTCGTGCGCGAGCTGATCGTCGTCGACATCACTCCCGGCATCGACCCCAACGGCGACGCCGCCCAGATCGCGGCCTTCTTCGCGGGGCCCACCGACTGGGCGAGCCGCGAGGAGCTCGTCGAACGCGCCCTCGCCTTCGGCCTCGGCGGGTCGCGCGAGGCCGCGACGCGCGGCGTCACGCTGAACTCGCGCATCCGCGCGGACGGCCGCATCGAGTGGAAGCACCACTTCGCCCACCTCGCGAACGCGCTCGCCGGCGACCCGGATGCCGCCGCGAGCGCCGCCGCCCAGCAGGCCGCTCTGCGCGGCGCGCTGACGGCGAGCGGCTGGGACGACCTCGCGGCCGTCGCCGCGCCGATCACGCTCGTACGCGGCACCCGCGGGTTCGTGACGCCGGCGGATGCCGACGAGTTCCGGCGCCGCCTGCCCGCGGCATCCGTCGTCGACATCGTCTCGGGCCACAACGTCCAGGAGGAGCAGCCGGTCGAGCTGGCGCGACTGATCGCACAGGTCGCCCGCGGTTGAGGCGGGGCCGGCCCGACGCGCTGCATGACGCGCCGTGTCCGGGCTGCGACGATCGATGACCGCGACGGGCCCGGCAAAGCCTAGGCTGTAACGCGCACAAGAGTCCGCGGGCCGCTGCGCACAGCACCGGCGCATGCCCGCGCCCCCGAAAGGACACCTCTCACATGCTTCGCCGCACCTCCGTCGCCGCGGCCGCGCTCATCGCGGCCGGCGCCCTGCTGCTCAGCGCCTGCTCCGGCGGCGCCGCCCCCGACACCTCGGCCTCCGCGGTCACGCCCGACCCCGACGCCGTCGTGACGGTGCGCCTGGTCTCCGAGCCGAGCAACCTCGACATCCGTGAGACGGCCGGCGCCGCGCTCGACCAGATCCTCATCGACAACGTGTACCAGGGGCTCGTCTCCCGCACGCCCGACCAGCAGATCGAGCCGGCGCTGGCCAGCAGCTACGACGTCTCCGGCGACGGCCTCACCTACACCTTCACCCTCCGCGAGGGGGTGAGCTTCCACGACGGCTCGCCCCTCACGCCCGAGGACGTCGTCTGGTCGCTCCAGCAGGTGAAGGACAACGCCGCCTACCGCGACTCCGAGCGCCTCGCACGCGTGCAGACGATCGCCGCGAACGGCCAGGACATCGTCCTCACCCTCAGCGAGCCCGACTCGAGCCTGCTGTGGAACCTCACCGGTCGCGCCGGCCTCGTCCTGAAGAAGGACGACACCACCGACCGCAAGACGAAGGCCAACGGCACCGGTCCGTTCACCCTCGCGAACTGGAAGCAGGGCGATTCGATCACCTTCGACCGCAACGACGCCTACTGGGGCGACAAGGCCAAGGCGAAGGAGGTCGTCTTCGACTACATCCCCGACAACCAGGCGGCCCTCAACGGCGCTCTCGCCCACGAGCTCGACGTCGTCACCGGCTTCGACGCGAACCTCAAGGACCAGGTCGAGGCGAACGGCGACTTCGCGCTCGTGCTCGGCAAGTCCACCGACAAGGGCACGCTCGCGATGAATGCGACGAAGGCCCCGCTGTCCGACAAGCGCGTGCGCCAGGCCATCCGCCAGGCCATCGACCACGACGCCATCGTGAAGGCGCTGGGTGCGGGCCAGACCCTCTACGGTCCCATCCCCGAGCTCGACCCCGGCTACGAGGACCTCTCGTCGACGGCGCCGTTCGATCCGGATGCCGCGAAGAAGCTGCTCGCGGAGGCGGGCGTGAGCGATCTCACGCTGACCCTCACGATCCCCTCGTTCTACGGGACGACGGTGTCGCAGATCCTCGTGTCGAACCTCAACGACGTGGGCATCACGCTCAAGGTGAAGGCCGTCGAGTTCCCGACGTGGCTCAACGACGTCTACATCAACAAGAACTACGACCTCAGCTTCGTCCTGCACACCGAGGCGCGTGACTTCGAGAACTGGGCGAACCCGGACTACTACTTCACCTACGACAACGCCGAGGTGCAGAAGCTCTACCAGCAGTCGCTCAGCGCGACCGACGAGCAGACCTCCGCCGACCTGCTGAAGAAGGCCGCGAAGATCGTCGCCGACGACCAGGCCGCCGACTGGCTGTACAACGGCGCCTCGGTCGTCGCGGTCGCCACCAACGTGAGCGGCTTCCCCTCGATCAACGTCAACGAGCGCATCGACCTCGCCGAACTGGCCAAGAGCAAGGGGTGATCCGCTACGTACTGACGCGACTGGCCCTGCTCCTGCTGGGCCTGTTCGTCGCCAGTGCGCTGATCTTCCTCACGCTGCGGGTCCTTCCCGGCGATGTGGCGCAGCTCATCGCCGGGATCGACTCGAGTCCGGAGCAGGTCGCCGCGATCCGCGAGCGCCTCGGCCTCGGCCAGCCGCTGCCCGTGCAGTACCTCGCCTGGATCGGCGGGGTGCTGCGCGGCGACCTCGGGCAGTCGCTGCTGACCGGGGCGCCGGTCGGGGCGCAGCTGGCCGAGAAGGCCCAGGTCACCATCCCGCTGGGGCTGATGGCCATGACGGTGGCGCTCGTGATCGCCCTCCCCTTCGGCGTCGTGTCGGCGATGCGCCGCGGACGCCCCGACGGCACGGCGCTGTCGGTGGGCGCCCAGGCCGTCGCGGCGGTGCCGGTCGTGTGGGCGGGCATGATGCTCGTCCTCGTCTTCGCGGTCTGGCTCGGCTGGCTGCCCGCGCAGGGGTTCCCCCGCGCAGGATGGAGCGACCCCGCATCCGCCGTCCGCGCCCTGCTGCTGCCGGCGATCACGATCGGCGTGGTCGAGGGTGCGATGCTGATGCGCTTCGTCCGCTCGGCCACCCTGCAGGCCACGGGGCAGGACTTCGTCCGCACCGCGGCCGCGAAGGGCCTCACCCGCACCCAGGCGCTCCTGCGCCACGGCCTGCCCACGGTCGGGCTGTCCATCATCACGGTGCTCGGGCTGCAGGTCGCGGGCATCATCGTCGGCGCCGTCGTCATCGAGCAGCTGTTCAGCCTCCCCGGCATCGGACGGATGCTGGTGGAGGACGTCGGCAAGCGCGATCTCCTGAAGGTGCAGGGCGAACTGCTCGTGCTGACCGGGTTCGTCCTCGTGGTCGGGTTCGCCGTCGACCTCGTCCACCGGGTCATCGACCCCCGACAGCGGGAGGCGGAATGAGAAGGCTCGAGTGGCTGCGCCGGCTCTGGTCGCTGTCGACGGGACGCTTCGGTCTCGTGGTGGTCCTCGCGATCGGGGTCGTGGCGCTCGTCGCGCGGTTCTGGCTGCCCTTCGATCCGCAGACCGTCGACGTCGACGGACGGTGGGCTCCCCCGGGCTGGCCGCATCTGCTCGGCACGGACGGCTCGGGCCGCGACATCCTGAGCCTGCTGATGGCCGGGGCGCGCACGACCGTCTGGGTCGCGCTGGGCGCCGGGCTCGTCGCGACGGTGATCGGCGTCGCCCTCGCGGCGCTGGGCTCGCTGACCGCCCGCTGGCTGCGCGAGACGGTGGCCGTGCTCGTGGACATCCTGATCGCCTTCCCGGTCCTGCTGATCGCCATGATGATCTCGTCGGTGTGGGGCGGCTCGCTCTGGGTGGTGATCGTGTCGGTCGGCATCGGTTTCGGCGTCAACATCGCGCGCGTCACGCGCCCGGAGCTGCGGCGTGTGCTGCACAGCGACTTCGTCCTCGCCGGTCGCGCGGCCGGACTCACCCCGTTCCAGAACCTGTACCGGCATCTGCTGCCCAACGTCGCGCCCGTGTTCATCGTGCAGCTGTCGTGGGGCATGGCGGTCGCCGTCCTCGCCGAGGCCGGACTCAGCTACCTCGGCTTCGGCGCGCCGCTCACCGAGCCGAGCTGGGGACTGCTGCTCAAGGACCTCCAGCAGTACATCTCGGTGCATCCGCTCAGCGTGGTCTGGCCGGGTCTGGCGATCACCATCACCGTCCTCGGACTCAACCTGCTCGGCGACGCCCTGCGCGAGGCGACCGACCCCACCCTGTCGCGGCGTCGCACGGCCGCGCAGACGCATACCCCGGCGGTGATCGCATGAGCCTGGTGGTGCGCGACCTCGTGATCGAGATCGACGGCCGTCGTGTCGTCGACGGCGTCTCCTTCGACGTGTCCGACGGCGCTCGCGTGGGACTGATCGGCGAGTCCGGCTCGGGCAAGTCGCTCACCGCCCTCGCGGTGCTCGGCCTCCTGCCGGACGCCGCGACGGCGTCGGGCAGCATCCGCTGGGACGACCGCGAGCTGATCGGCCTCCCCGACCGCGAGCTCGCGCGGCTGCGCGGCGACGAGATCGGCATCGTGTTCCAGGAGCCGCGCACCGCCCTCAACCCCATCCGCACCGTCGGGCGTCAGATCGCCGAGTCGGTGCGCATCCACGAGGGCCTCGGACGCCGGGATGCCGCGGTGCGCGCGATCGCGGAGGCAGAGCGGGTGCGCCTGCCCGAGCCGGCGCAGATCGTGCGGCGCTATCCGCACCAGCTCTCCGGCGGTCAGCGACAGCGCGTCGCCATCGCGATGGCCCTGGCCTGCCGCCCCCGGCTGCTCATCGCGGACGAGCCCACCACGGCGCTGGACGTGACGATCCAGGCGGAGGTGCTCGACCTGCTGGCGGGTCTCGTCACCCGCGACGGGATGTCGCTCGTGTTCATCACCCACGACCTCGCGGTGCTCTCGCAGATCGCCACCCACGCGGTCGTGCTCGACGAGGGACGGGTCATCGAGCACGGACCGCTCTCCCGTCTGCTCACCGCACCGGCATCCCCCGTCACGCAGGGACTCCTGCGCGACGCGACCGCCACCCTGTGGCGCCCGGGAGGGATCTCGTGAGCGACGCCTCGCCCCTGCTCAGCGGACGCGGGCTGAGCCGCCGCTTCCGCCAGCGCGGCACCCGACTGCTCGAGCCGGCGCGGTGGACGACGGCGCTCGACGACGCCGACATCGACGTCTTCGAGGGATCGGCCGTGGGCATCATCGGCGAGTCCGGCTCCGGCAAGTCGACCCTCGTGCGCATCCTGCTCGGACTCGACCGCCCCTCGACGGGCACCGTCACGGTCGCCGGTCGCCGCGTCGACGCCGGCGCATCCGCCCGCTCGCTGCATTGGTTGCGCCGTGAGACGGGGATCGTCTTCCAGGACCCCTACGCGTCGCTCGACCCGCGCATGAGCGTCGGCCGGATCGTGGGCGAGCCCCTGTGGGCGCTCGGCATCCCGGGCGACCGACGCGCCCGGGTGCGGGAGGTGCTGGAGGCGGTCGGGCTGGAAGCGGAGATGGCCGACCGCTACCCGCACGAGTTCTCCGGCGGCCAGCGTCAGCGCGTCGCCCTCGCCCGCGCGATCGTGCACCGTCCGCGCATCCTCGTCGGCGACGAGCCGCTGTCGGCCCTCGACGTCACCGTGCGTGCGCAGATCCTCGAGCTGCTGCGCGCGCTGCGCGAGAGCGAGCGGCTCACCCTCGTGATGGTCTCGCACGACATCGGCGTGGTGCAGAACCTGTGCGACGAGGTCATCGTCATGAAGGACGGGCGGATCGTCGAGGAGGGCCCGACGGAGAAGGTGCTCCTCGCCCCGCAGGTCGCCTACACGCGGCGTCTGCTCGCATCGATCCCGGTGATCGACCCGCCGCGGGACGCAGACGGGCGTCGGTAGCCGGGCGTAGGGTGACGCCATGCCGGCCATCGTCCCCCCGTACCTGCTGTCCCGCCTCGCCGCCGCGCAGGCTCCTCACCTCGAGGCCGCAGCGGAGGCCGCCCGGGCGACGCTCGCGATCGTGCGCACCTACCATCCGTCGCGTCCCGATCGCGCTCGGCTCGACCTCTCGGTCGACGGCGATGCGCTCGTCGTGAGCGGCGAGCCCGCCCCCGACCGCGTGATCTCCGACGCGCAGCACCGCGAGCAGCTGCCCGGCGTGCGCGTGCGCGGCGAGGACGACCCGGCCTCGGGCGACCCGGCGGTCGACGAGGCGTTCGACGGGCTCGGGGCGAGCTTCGAGCTGTTCTGGGATGCGTTCTCCCGGCGGTCGATCGACGGCGCGGGCGGCACCCTCGAGGCGACCGTGCACTACGGCGATCGCTACGACAACGCGTTCTGGAACGGCGAACGGATGGTCTTCGGCGACGGCGACGGCGAGGTGTTCCGCGGCTTCACCGGGTCGATCAGCGTCATCGGGCACGAGCTGGGCCACGGCGTGATCGAGCACGGCGGCGGTCTCGACTACCGCGGACAGTCCGGCGCGCTCAACGAATCGGTGGCCGACGTCTTCGGCGCCCTCACGGAGCAGCACCTCCGCCGCCAGAGCGCCGCCGACGCGACGTGGCTGATCGGCGCCGGGATCTTCACGGACGCCGTCCAGGGCGTCGCCCTGCGCTCGCTGAGCGCACCGGGCACGGCGTACGACGACGACGTGCTCGGCCGCGACCCGCAGCCCGCCCACATGCGCGACTACGTCGACACCGCCGAGGACAACGGCGGCGTCCACATCAACTCGGGCATCCCCAACAAGGCGTTCCACCTCGTCGCCACCGCCCTCGGCGGCTTCGCGTGGGAGCGCGCCGGACGCATCTGGTACACGACCGTCACCTCGGGCTCGCTGTCGCGCACGGCCGACTTCGCGACCTTCGCGGCGGCCACGACGGCGACCGCCGAGCGGGAGTACGGTGAGGACTCGGAGGAAGCCGAGGCCGTCCGCACCGCGTGGAACGCCGTCGGCGTGACCGCCCGTGACGAATCACCCCGATCCAGGCCCGACGTCTGACCCTGCCGAGCAGGGCGAGCCGGAGGTGTTCCTGAGCGTCACCCGCTCCGGCGGGTTCGCGGGGCTCACCCGCCGCTGGAGCGTGAGCGCTCCCTCGCACGAGTCCGCGACCTGGATCGCACTCGTCGGGCGCTGCCCGTGGGAGGCCACGGCATCCGATCCCCCACCGGCCGACGGCGCCGATCGCTTCACCTGGACGATCGACGCCGACCTGCGCGGTCGACGTCACCGCGCCGTCATCGGCGAGGACCAGGCGCGCGGCGCGTGGCGCGAGCTGCTCGACGCCGTCCGCGCGCGCGGATCCGCGGGCTGAGCCCGACCCCGCCCGGCTCGGCCTGCCTCGCCGGGCTGTGCCCCCGTGACGAGCGTCGGACAATCCGCGCGGTGGCCGGCGAGGCCGCCCGGATACCGCGGAGGATCCCTCGGGGGCGGCCGAGAAGTCCGGCGTTCGTCACGGCGCCTCCGCGAGCAGGGGCGGGGTGGCGCCTCCGCGGGCGACGGCCGGCGGGCGTCGGCGGCCGGTCAGCGCTCGGATCGCGAGAACAGCGAGCGCTTCTTCTTGACGGGAGACAGCTGCTTCTGCAGGTAGATGGTGCCCAGCCAGCGACCGAACTTGAAGCCGACCCGGCCCATCCGCCCGACCTCGACGAAGCCGAGCTTCTCGTGGAGGGCGATCGACGACTCGGCACCCTTGTCGCTGATGACGGCGACCATCTGGTGGATGCCGGCGGCCTCGCTCGCCGCGATGAGCGCTTCGAGCAGCGCACGCCCCAGCCCCTTCCCGGTGGCCGCCTGCCCCAGGTAGATGGAGTTCTCGACGCTGTAGCGATACGCGGACTTGGCGGACATGGGCTGCACGAGCGCGTAGCCGAGGATCTGCCCGCTCGGCGACTGCGCCACCAGGAACGGCATGCCCAGCCGCGACAGGTGCGCGACCTTCTCGCGCCACTGCGCGAGCGTCCACTTCTTCTCGTCGAAGGTCACGACGGAGTTCGTCACGTAGTGGTTGTAGATCTCGCGGATGTCGGGGATGTCGGCATCGCGCACGGGACGGATCTCGTACGCGAACGGTCGTTCCTGCTCGGCGCGCCGCAGATGCGCCGGCAGCCGCCGTCGCGTCTTCTCGTACTCCTCCTCCAGCATGACGCTCAGCCTAGGCGCCAGTCCACGGCGGACGCACCCTGCTGCGCCAGCAGCTCGTTGACGCGCGAGAACGGCCGCGAGCCGAAGAAGCCCCGGCTGGCCGACAGCGGTGAGGGATGAGCCGATTCGACGATCGGGGTCTCCGCGAGCAGCGGCCGCAGGTTCGCGGCATCCCGCCCCCACAGCACCGCCACAAGCGGGCGTTCGCGGGCCACCAGCGTGCGGATGGCGTGCTCGGTCACCTTCTCCCACCCCCACCCGCGATGCGACGCGGGAGCTCCGGGCGCCACCGTCAGCACGCGGTTGAGCAGCATGACGCCCTGGTCGCTCCAGGCGGAGAGGTCGCCGTGCGGCGCTCTCGGGATGCCGAGGTCGGCTTCGAGCTCCTGGTAGATGTTCGCGAGGCTCCGCGGCAGGGGCCGCACGTGCGCGTCGACGGCGAACGACAGGCCGATCGGGTGACCGGGCGTCGGGTACGGGTCCTGGCCCACGATGAGGACCTTCACCGCGGACAGGGGGCGCGCGAACGCGCGGAGCACCTTGTCGCCCGCGGGCAGGTAGGGGCGACCGGCGGCCGTCTCGGCGCGCAGCCGCTCGCCGAGGGCGGCGATGTCCGGGGCGACCGGCGCGAGCGCGGACGCCCAGTCCGCGTCGATGAGCCCGGCACCGGCCAGCTCATCGAGCGTCATCGCCATCAGGCGCTCGCCTCCGCGCCGGCATCCTCCTCGATGACGGAGCCGGCGGCCGACCACGGGAAGTCGATCCAGCGGTCGGTCTCACGCCAGGAGTAGTCGGGCCGGGCGACGCTGCCGGGCTTCGTGTAGATGCAGACCGAGCGCACATCGGCATCCGCGTCGCGCAGCATCTTCACGGCGAGCGCCAGCGTGCGTCCGCTGTCGGCGACGTCGTCGACGAGCAGCACGCGCTTGCCCGGCAGGTAGCCGAGGTCGAGGTCGGGCGGCAGCAGCGCCGGCGCCTCGAGCACCGTGCCGATGCCCGTGTAGAACTCCACGTTCAGCGCGCCGCAGCTCTTCACGCCGAGGCCGTACGCGATGGCGCCGCCGGGCAGCAGCCCGCCGCGCGCGATCGCCACCACGACGTCGGGCACGAACCCGTCCGCCACGATCGATCGGGACAGCGCCCGGGTCGCCTCGCCGAAACCGTCCCATGTCAACACTTCGCGCTCGCTGGTCACGGCATTCAGCCTAGGCGTCGGTGCCGCCGCCCGCCGTCACGCGTGGCTAGAGTGAACGCCGTGACCTCCCCCACTGCAGGCTCTTCGACGGCGAAGACCTCCCGCGCCCGCTCCGCCCGGCTCCCCGCCGGCCTCGGCATCACCGCCGGCCTGATCGGCTGGTTCATCCTGGTGGAGATCGTCAGCGGCATCCTGCAGGGCTACTACGTGCCGCTGTTCAGCGACATCGTCGTCTCCCTCGGCATCCACGATTCGGACGTCAACTGGTTCGAGGCGGCGCAGCTGCTGTTGTCGGCACTGGTCGTCCCGGTGCTCGCCAAGCTCGGCGACATGTACGGGCACAAGCGCATCCTGCTGATCGCCGCGATCCTCACTGCCGGGGCGACGTGGTGGCTCGTGTTCGCGACCTCGTTCTGGAGCTTCCTGATCGCCTGGGCGCTGCAGGGCTTCTACGTCGTCTGGCTGCCGCTGGAGATCGCGCTCATCTTCGAGCGCGGACGCGTCCAGCAGCGGGGCGTGTCCACGACCCGCCGCGCCGCGGGCCTGCTCGTCGTCGGGCTGCAGGCGGGAGCGATCATCGGCGCCCTCGCCGCGGGGCGCATCTTCGCGGCGACCGGGCAGAACCTCACCGCCACGCTGGTCGTGCCGGCGATCGCCGTGACGGTCGTCGCCCTCGTCATCTGGGTCGGCGTCCCCGAGTCCGTCCCCGAGGGCGGACGACGCCTCGACACCTGGGGGTTCGTGCTGCTCGCCTGGGCGCTCCTGCTGATCACGGGCGGGCTCGCCTGGATGCGCATGATCGGCGAGCTCGCACTCGGCTCCGGCGCCTGGTTCTGGGTCGTGGCGCTGCTGGTCGCGGGCGCGGGCGTGCTCGTCTGGTTCGTGCGCTACGAACTGCGCCAGGACGACCCCGCCGTCGACATCCGCGTGCTGCGGCGACCGGAGATGTGGCCCGTGCAGGCCACCGCGTTCCTCATCGGGATCAGCCTCCTCGGCGCCCAGGGACCGCTGTCGACGTATGCCGGCACCGATCCCTCGATCGGGTACGGCCTCGGCCTGGATGCCACGGAGCGCTCGAACATCATCGGCGTGTACCTGGTGTCGCTGATCGTGGGAGCCGTGCTGTTCGCGATCACGTCGCGGCGGGCGAGCCCGCGGATCGTGCTGATCGGGGCCTCCCTGCTGGTGGGCGTGGGGTATCTCCTCTTCCTGCCGTTCCACCTCGAGCTGTGGCAGGTGCTGCTGAACCTCTCGATCGCCGGTCTCGGCTGCGGTGCGCTCGTCGGGGCGCTCCCGGCGGCCGCGGCCGCCGCCGCCCCGCGCGGGCAGACGGGCATCGCGACGGCGTTGACCAACACGACCAAGACCATCGGCGGCTCGTTCTCGTCGGCCGTGTTCGGTGTGGTGCTCGCCGCCGGCGCCGGCGCCGTGGCCAGCCAGACCGCGGCCTCCCTCGGCGGCTACCTCACGGTGTGGGCGATCTGCGCCGGCGGCGGCTTCCTCGCGGCCCTGCTGCTCGTGTTCGTCCCGAAGGTGGCCTTCTCCGACGCTCCCGCCTCCTGACGCGTCGCCGCGGCGGGCGCGTCGCGGGGTCAGCCGCGCGGGCGGAGGCGCCCGCGCGCGAGCAGGTGCTGCGCGGACTGGGCGACGGGCCGCATCGTCACGAGGTCGAGGTTGACGTGCCCGGGCGCGTTCAGCGCGTAGGCGATCACGTCGGCGACGTCGTCCGCGACGAGCGGATTCTCGACGCCCTCGTAGACCTTCTCGGCGGTGGCCCGGTCGCCGCCGAGCCGGTTGAGCGTGAACTCCTCGGTGTAGACCATCCCCGGCGCGATCTCCGTCACCCGGATCGGCTCGCCGTTGAGCTCGAGGCGGAGGGCGTGCACGAGCATCGCCTCGCCCGCCTTCGCGGCGTTGTAGCCGGCGCCGCCGGGATACGCCGTCTGGGCGGCCGTCGAGGTCACGTACAGGGTGTCGGCGTGGCCGCCGGCGCCGATCGCCGCACGCAGCAGCGGCAGCACCGCGGCGGTCACCAGCTGGGCCGACAGTACGTTGGCCTCGAACATCCACCGCCAGTCGGCGGGATCGCCGTCCTCGACCCGGTCGGTGCCGCGCGCGCCGCCCGCGACGTGGACGAGCGCGTGCAGCGGGCCGGTGGCGGCCAGGTGCTCGACGAGCGCGGCGACGTCCGCCGCGTTCGAGAGGTCCGCCGCGAACGACGCGGAGCCGACCTCGGCGTCGAGGGCGGCAAGGCGCTCGGCGCGGCGCGCGACGCCCACGACCTCCCACCCGCTCGCCCGGAGGGCCCGCACCGTGGCGGCTCCGATCCCCGAGCTCGCACCCGTCACCACGGCTCGTCTGGTCCCCTGCTGCGAAGTCATGCCCCCACGCTACGTCACGGTGCCGGATGCCGTCGGGAGCCGAATTCGTTACGTCACATTTCCCACCCGTTGTTGACAACGACGCCGATCCCTACTCTCGGTGGTGGCCGCGGCGTCCGTCCCGGCACCCCTCCACTTCCCGATACCCCGATGGAGCCCGACATGTCCGCATCCGAGAACTGGCGCTTCGAGACCACGCAGATCCACGCGGGCGCCCAGCCCGATCCGGTCACGAAGGCGCGCGCCACCCCGATCTACCAGACCACCTCCTACGTGTTCGACAACGCCGACCACGCCGCGAACCTCTTCGCGCTGGCCGAGTTCGGCAACATCTACACCCGCATCCAGAACCCCACGCAGGATGTCGTCGAGCAGCGCATCGCCGCGCTCGAGGGCGGCACCGGCGCCCTCCTCGTCGCATCGGGTCAGGCTGCGGAGACCTTCGCGGTGCTCAACATCGCCGAGGCGGGCGACCACATCGTCTCGTCGAGCTCGATCTACGGCGGCACCTACAACCTGTTCAAGTACACGCTGGGCAAGCTCGGCATCGAGGTCACGTTCGTCGAGAACCAGGACGACCCCGAGGAGTGGCGCCGCGCCGTCCGCCCGAACACGAAGCTGTTCTTCGCGGAGACGATCGGCAACCCGCAGATCAACGTCCTCGACATCCGCACCGTCGCCGACGTCGCGCACGAGGCCGGGGTGCCGCTCATCGTCGACAACACGATCGCGACCCCGTACCTCATCCGCCCGTTCGAGCACGGCGCCGACATCGTCGTGCACTCGGCCACCAAGTTCCTCGGCGGTCACGGCACCGTCATCGGCGGCGCGATCGTCGACGGCGGCACCTTCCCGTGGTCGGAGCACGCCGACCGCTTCCCGGGCCTGACCACCCCCGACCCCTCCTACCACGGCGCGGTCTACACGCAGGCGGTCGGCGACGGCCTGGCCTACGTCATCAAGGCCCGCGTGCAGCTGCTGCGCGACCTGGGTGCCGCCATCTCGCCGCAGAGCGCGTGGCTGCTCATCCAGGGCATCGAGACCCTGTCGCTGCGCATCGAGCGTCACGTGCAGAATGCGCAGGAGATCGCGGAGTGGCTGGAGAACCACGACGACATCGCCTCGGTGAACTACTCGGGCCTGCCCACCTCGCCCTGGTACGCCGCCGCGAACCGCTACGCCCCGAAGGGTGTCGGCGCGGTGCTGTCGTTCGAGCTGAAGGGGGGCGTGGAGGCCGGCCGTGAGTTCGTCAACGCGCTCGAGCTGTTCAGCCACCTCGCGAACATCGGCGACGTGCGCTCGCTCGTCATCCACCCGGCATCCACGACGCACTCGCAGCTCACGCCCGAGCAGCAGCTCACGACGGGTGTGACCCCCGGCCTCGTGCGCCTGTCGGTGGGTCTGGAGAACGTCGAGGACCTCAAGGCCGACCTCGCGCAGGCCCTCGCCGCCGCGCGCAAGGTCTCCGAGGCCGCCCGCGCCTGAGCCCACTCCCCTCCCGCGGCGCGCGAGCACCGCAGGATGCCGCGAACTCCGCAGCCGGTCACGCGATCGACTGCGGAGTTCGTGCGTGTGGGCCCCGCCCGGCGTAACAGTCGGTTCGCGCGCCGGGCGAGCCGGGAGAATGGAGCGTATGGACTGGCAGACCTCCGAGGACACGGTGCCGAGCGCGCCGATCACGGAGGCCGACGCGCGTCTCCTGCGCGGACGTCCCCCGGCGACGGGCGCCTGGCGCGACGGCGATCCGGCCGGCGAGCGCCGCTTCGCCGCGTTCGGCGCGTTCACGACGGAAGGCGGTCGGGAGCTGCCCGGCATCCGACTCGCCTACGAGACCTGGGGCGAGCTGTCCCCCGACCGCGACAACGCCGTGCTCGTGCTGCACGCGCTGACCGGCGACAGCCATGTGCGCGGCGCGGCCGGCCCCGGCCACCCCACCGCGGGCTGGTGGGACGACATCGTCGGTCCCGGCGCTGCCATCGACACCGACCGCTGGTTCGTCGTGGCGCCCAACATGCTCGGCGGATGCCAGGGCTCGACGGGCCCGTCCTCGATCGCACCCGACGGCTACGAGTGGGCGGGACGCTTCCCGTACCTCACGATCCGCGACCAGGTCGCCGCGCAGGTGCTCCTCGCCGACAGCCTGGGAATCCCGGTGTGGGCAGCGGTGATCGGCGGCTCGATGGGCGGGATGCACGCCCTGGAGTGGGGTGTCGGCCTCCCCGAGCGGGTGCGCCGGCTGGCGGTCCTCTCCTCGCCGCCGACGACCACGGCCGACCAGATCGCCCTCAACGGCGTGCAGCTGGAGGCCATCCAGATGGACCCCCGCTTCGCGGACGGCGAGTACTACGACGCGCCCGACGGCGACGGCCCGCACCGCGGTCTCGCCCTGGCCCGCCGCATGGCACTGCTGAACTACCGCAGCCCCACCGAGCTGAACCAGCGCTTCCAGCGCTCGTGGCAGTCGGGAAAGAGTCCGCTCGGGCACGGCGGCCGGTTCGCCGTGGAGAGCTATCTCGACTTCCACGGCAACAAGTTCACGCGCCGCTTCGACGCGAACACCTACATCACGCTCGTCGAGGCGATGAACTCGCACGACGTCGGTCGTGATCGCGGCGGTGTCGAGGACGCCCTCGCCCGGGTCACCGCCCGCACCCTCGTGCTCGGCATCGACAGCGACCGGCTGTTCCCGATCGACGGTCAGCACCGGATCGCACGAGGCATCCGCACGACGATCGACGACGGCGCGATCGTGCTGTCGAGCGACTTCGGCCACGACGGCTTCCTCATCGAGACGCCCGCGGTGGGAGCACATCTGCGGCGACTGCTGCAGGACTGATACGGCTCAGCCGGCCGGGTGCACGGCACGGCGCGTCGCGCGCGCCTCGATCCCGAAGCTGACCAGGGCTAGCACGAGCCCGGATGCCGCGAGCAGCGCGCCCACCCAGACCGGCGCGACGAAGCCGAACCCCGCGGCGATCACGACGCCGCCGAGGAACGCCCCGCTCGCGTTGCCGATGTTCAGCGCCGAGTGGTTCAGCGCCGCGGCGATCGACTGGTTGTCGCCGGCGACGTCCATGAGCCGCGTCTGGATCGACGGGCTGAGCACCGACGACACGAAGCCGACGAGGAAGATGAACACCCCGAGGGTGAGCAGCAGCCCCGCGCTCAGCGCGAGGAGCACCTGCACCACGACCAGGGCGGCGAGGCCGCCCAGCATCGTGCGCTTCAGGTCGCGATCGGCGAGGTGGCCGCCGACCAGGTTGCCGATCGTCATCCCGAGGCCCATGACGATGAGGATGACGGGGACCACGGCGCTCGGCGCGCCGGCGACCTCGGTCACGATCGAGGCGACATAGCTGTAGGCCGCGAAGAAGCCGCCGAAGCCGATCGCGCCGACCCCGAGGGTCAGCCACACCTGGCCGATGCGCAGCGCGCCCAGCTCGGCGCGGAGCGTGCGGCCGGGATCCCCCGCGTGGGCGGGCACGGTCAGGGCGATCATCACGGCGGCGAGCGCGAAGATGAGTGCGACGACGAGGAAGGCGACGCGCCAGCCGAAGCTCTGCCCGAGGAAGGTCCCGAGCGGCACACCCACGACGTTCGCGACCGTGAGCCCGGTGAGCACGAACGCGACGCCCTTCGCGCGGTTGCCCGGACCCATGACGTCGGCGGCGACGAGCGCGCCGATGCCGAAGTACGCGCCGTGCGGCAGCCCGGCCAGCACGCGGGATGCCGCGACCAGCTCGAACGTCGGCGCCACCAGGGTCAGCGCGTTGCCGACCGTCAGCGCGGCGGCGAGCGCCAGCATGACGCGGTGTCGCGGGTACTTCGCGACGGCGCCGGCGATCGTCGGCGCGCCGATGACCACCCCGAGCGCGTACAGCGTGATGAGCCAGCCGGCGTGCGCGACGGCATCCTCGGGCGAGGCCGCCCACGTGGCGGGCAGCAGGTCGGCGGCGATGTCGGGCAGCAGGCCCATGACGACGAACTCGGTCATGCCGATGCCGAACGAGCCGACGGCGAGAGAGAGGAGCGCCCACATCGCCGCACCCCTCGACGGTGTCGAGGAGATCACCCGGTCATGCTACCGGTTGCCGACAGCGTCAAGGCCGGCCTAGGACGGGTCGTCGAGCGCCGCGATGGCCGTCTCTAGCCGCTCGATCTTCCCGTCGATCTCACCGGTGCGCCCGGGCCGGATGTCGGCCTTGAGCACCAGCGAGACGCGCGAGCCGAACGGCATCACGGCATCCGTCGCCGCCTTCACGACCGCGAACACCTCGTCCCACTCCCCCTCGATCTCCGTGAACATCGAGGTCGTCCGGTGCGGCAGGCCGGACTCCCGCACCACCTTCACCGCCGCGGCGACGGCGTCGTGGACCGAGCCGTCCGCGGACGCGGTCGGCTGCGAGGATGCGCCGCTGGGGGCGACGGAGAACGCGACGAGCATGGGGACTCCTTCGATCGGGGTGAGCGGTCAGGGCAGGCTGCGCACGGTGGGCGTCTCGAGGGCGGCGGCTCGGGCAGCCCGTGCCGGCCCGGTGGGCGCCCGCACGACCGCGACGAGCCGGACCAGCATCCAGACGAACATCGCGACGAGCACGAGGTTGCGCAGGGTCAGCAGGCTCACCGGCACCACCTGCGGATACAGGATGCCGTTGTAGGTCAGCGGGTAGACGAGCTGGGTCAGCAGCGCGGCGAAGAGGGCCACGGATGCCGGGGCCGACCATCGCCGGCGATCGATGACCAGACCGACGACCAGGGAGGGCACGAGCCAGCACAGGTACTGCGGCGAGCCGACCTTGTTGAAGACGATGAAACCCAGCACCAGCGCGAGCGACAGCGTCGGGAACAGCGTCGCGTAACGGGCGCCGCGCATGACCGCGGCCACCCCCAGGCCGACGACGGCGAGCATCGCGATCATGAGCGCGGGCGTCATCGCCGCGATGACGGGATCGATCTCGGTGCCCGTGACCTGGAAGGTCAGCAGGTCCTGGGCGTAGTACACCGAGAAGCCGGGGATGCCGAGGAGGGCGCCCCAGAGGTAGGGCATGCTGATGGGCGCCTCGACCTGCAGGCCCCGCGACGTCTGATCGCCGATGAACCCGAACGCGTGCGCCGCGCCCCCGAGGGCGACGACGACGAGGAGGGTCGCCGCGCTCACCAGCAGCGCCCCGCCGATCAGGGCGATCCGCCGACGCAGCACCACGACCGCGGCGGCGAGCAGAGCGGCGGGCCACACCTTCATCCACGTGGCGACCGCCAGCAGCACGGAGGCCAGCCACGGCCGCCCGAGCAGCCACAGGCAGCCCAGCACCGCCAGCGCCACGGTGAACCCGTCCAGCCGGTAGAGGCCGACCGGGCCCAGCAGTGCGATGTAGCAGAGCCAGAACCAGCCCGCCGTCCGGCGTCCGGCCGACCGGGCGCGACCGATGAGCACCGCGAAGGCGACGGCATCCGCGGCGATCACCACGAGCGCCCACGCGACGGTGTAGCCGGCGATCCAGGCGAAGGCGTGGGCGAGCAGCATGGGCAGCAGGGCCAGCTGTGGGTACACCCAGGACTGGTCGATGCCGACGATGCCGTATCCCTGCAGGGCGCCGAGCGACCAGGGCTCGTACACGCGGTAGACGTCGCCCATCGGCTCGTTCGGCAGGAGGAAGCCGAGCCAGGCCACGGCGACGTGCACGATCACGAAGGCGGCCCACAGTGCGCTCCGCCTCGTCATCCCCCCATCCTAAGGAGACGCGCTCAACGGTCCGAGACCAGCTGCCCGACGACGGATGCCACGGCGTGCGCGACGTCGAGGGCGACGATCGGTCCGCCGCCGTGCCGCTCGGACGCGAGCGCGCCGGCGCGCCCGTGCAGCCAGGCGGCGGTGGCCGCGGCATCCGCGGGTCGGTCGGGGTAGGCGGACAGCAGCGCGCCCAGCACGCCGGCGAGCACGTCGCCCGTCCCGGCGGTGGCGAGCCAGCCGACGCCGGACGTGACCGAGCGCAGGGCGGGGGCGCCCGTGCCGGGGGCGGCGATCAGGGTCGTGCCGCCTTTCAGGAGGACGACCGCGCCCGTCGCCGTCGCGGTATCGGCGGCGGCGGCCTCGCGATCGGGCTGCTCGTCGCGCCCGAGGCGGCGGCGGAGGGCGGTGTGCTCGCGATCGTGCGGAGTGAGCACGAGGCGGGTGGATGTGCCGGCCGGCGCGGACGGCACGAGATCGAGGGCGCCGGCGTCCACGACGACCGGCACCTCTCCGGCGAGGAGCGTCCGGACGGCGGAGGTCTCCGCGGCGGTCCGCGTCTGCGCGGACGTGCCGGAGCCGACGACCCACGCCTGCACCCGGCCGTCGGCGGTGACCGTCTCGGGTCGGCGGTGCAGCACGAGGTCCGCGGCGCGGCGGGGCCCGAGGTAGCGCACCATGCCCACACCCGTGCGCCACGCCGCCTCGACGCCCAGCACGGCCGCCCCCGGGTACTCCTCGGATCCGGTGCGCAGCCCCACGACGCCGCGGGAATACTTGTCGTCGTCGGCGGTTGGCACCCTGAGGAGGGCGGCGGATTCCGCCGCCGACCACGGCCGGGCAGCGCTCATGCCCGCCACTGTACCCCGGCCCCACCCCCGGTCGTTGAGCGAGGCCACCAGGCCGAGTCGAAACGCCCATCCCACCCCCGGTCGTTGAGCGAGGCCGCCAGGCCGAGTCGAAACGCCCACCCCACGACCCCTCCGAAGAGTCACGATGAGCCTGCTGTTCACCCCCTACGATCTGGCCGGACGCACGGTGCGCAACCGCCTGTGGGTCGCGCCCATGTGCCAGTACTCGGCCACCGACGGCGTGCCGAACGACTGGCACCACGTGCACCTCGCGCAGTTCGCCTCGGGCGGTGCCGGCGTCGTGATCGCCGAGGCGACCGCCGTCGTCCCCGAGGGCCGGATCTCACCGGAGGACGTCGGCCTGTGGAACGACGAGCAGCGCGACGCCTGGGCCCCCATCGCCGCCGCGATCCGCTCCCGCGGCGCTCTGCCCGGCGTGCAGCTCGCCCACGCCGGCCGCAAGGCGTCGACGTGGTCGCCCTTCTCGGGCCGCCGCGGCACCGTCCCCCTGAGTGACGGCGGCTGGAGCACCGTCGCGCCGTCCGCCGTCGCCTACGACGGGTTCGAGGCGCCCGAAGCGCTGGACGCCGCCGGCATCGACCGCGTCGTCGAGGCGTTCGCGGATGCCGCGGCGCGCGCCGTCGCCGCCGGCTTCGAGGTGCTCGAGATCCACGCCGCGCACGGCTACCTCCTGCACCAGTTCCTCTCGCCGCTGTCCAATCTCCGCACCGACGAGTACGGCGGCTCCCTCGAGAACCGCGCCCGCCTGCTGCTGCGCGTCGTGGACGCCGTACACGCGGCGGCCCCCGACGCCGCGCTGCTCGTGCGGTTCTCGGCATCCGACTGGGCCGAAGGCGGGTGGGATGCCGCGCACACGGCGACCGTGGCCGCCTGGGCGGCCGCGCGCGGCGCCCACTTCTTCGACATCTCCAGCGGCGGGCTCGTCGCCCATCAGCGCATCACCACCGGTCCCGGCTACCAGGTGCCGCTGGCCGCCGAAGTGCGCCGCGAGGGCGGCGTGGCGGTGAGCGCGGTCGGCGAGATCTCGTCGGGCGCTCAGGCCGAGGAGATCCTCACCTCCGGCGCCGCCGACGTCATCCTCGCCGGGCGCGAGTGGCTGCGCGACCCGCACTTCGCGCTGCGCGCGCAGGTCGAGCTCGGTGAGCCCGACGCGGGCCTCTGGCCGCCGCAGTACCTGCGCGCCCGCCCCGTCGCCCGCTGATCGGGCGGCGCGCGGGCGTGTCGACGCGCTCCGCTCGCTCGACGACCGGGGGGTCATCCCTCCCGGTCGTCGAGCGAGGCCCGCAGGGCCGCGTCGAAACGCCGCCTCTGCTCAGTAGCCGCGACGCGTCGCGTCGTGCACCTCGCCGACGAGCTCCTCGATGATGTCCTCGAGGAACAGCACGGCCGTCGTCTCCCCCGCCGCGTTGCGCACCTGGGCCAGGTGACGGCTCGTGCGCCGCATGAGCGCCAGCGCGTCCTCGAGGTCGGTCGTCTCGGCGACGGGCACCATGTGGTGGATGCGCTTGGGCTTGATCGGAGCGACGATCTTCTCCTCGGCCCCGGCGCCCTCGGCGGCGCGCAGCACGTCCTTCAGGTGCACGTAGCCGATCGGGGCACCCTCGGCATCCACGATCACGTACCGCGAGAACCCGTGCTTGGCGACGGCGCGCTCGATCTCGTCGGGCGTCGTCGTCTCGGGGAGCGTGACCAGCTCGGACAGCGGCACGGCGACGTCGCGCGCCTTCTTGTCGGTGAACTCCACCGCGGCCGTCACCGCGCCCGACGCATCGTCGAGCACACCCTCGATGCGCGACTGGTTCACGATCGTGGCGACCTCGTCGAGCGTGAACGTCGACGCCGCCTCGTCCTTCGGCTCCACGCGGAACAGGCGCACGATGTGGTTCGCGATCCAGTTGAGCGCGACGATGATCGGGTAGAAGAGCTTCGACGTCCACACCAGCGGGGTGGCGAGCAGGAGCACGGCCCGGTCGGGCAGCGAGAACGCGAGGTTCTTCGGCACCATCTCGCCGAACACGACGTGCAGGTACGACACGAGGATCAGGGCGATCGCGAACGCGACGCCGCCGATGACGGCCTCGCTCCACCCCGTGAGTCCGAGCGGCACCTCCAGGAGGTGGTGGATCGCCGGCTCGGAGACGTTCAGGATCAGCAGCGAGCAGATCGTGATGCCGAGCTGGCTCGTGGCCAGCATCAGGGTGGCGTGCTCCATCGCGTACAACGCGGTGACCGCCGTCTTCGACCCCTTCTCGGCGAGCGGCTCGATCTGCGAGCGGCGTGCGGAGATCACGGCGAACTCGGCGCCGACGAAGAACGCGTTGAACGCCAGCAGGACGACCAGCCAGGCGATTCCGGCCCAATCGCTCATCGTCGCTCACCTCCCTCGCGTGCCGCGTCGGGCACGTCGGCACCGTCCGGCAGCGGGTGCGGCGTGAACCGGACGCGGTCGACGCGCCGGCCGTCCATCCGCTGCACCTCCAGCGTCCCGTCCTCGAGATCGATGCGGTCCCCGACGACGGGGATGCGCTCGAGGGTCGACATGAAGAATCCGCCGACGGTGTCGTACACGTCCCCTTCGGGCACGCGGATGCCGGTGCGGTCGAGCACCTCATCCGGACGCAGCTCGGCGGGGAACGTGACCGCTCCGGCCATCCGCACGACGCCGGCCCGGCTGCGGTCGTGCTCGTCGAGCACTTCGCCCACGATCTCCTCCACGAGGTCTTCGAGGGTCACGACCCCGGCCGTCCCGCCGTACTCGTCGACGACGATCGCCATCTGGTAGCCGCGGGAGCGCAGCTCCGACATGACGGCGTCCAGGTGGACGGCCTCGGGCACCCGCAGCGGCTCCTGAGCGATCGCGGCGGCCGGCACGTCGCCGCGACGCTCGCGCGGCACGCTGACGGCCTGCTTGAGGTGCACGATGCCGGTGATGTCGTCCATCGACTCGTCGTAGACGGGGAAGCGGCTGTGGCCCGTGCGCCGGGCGAGCTGGATGACGTCCTCGACGCTGTCACCGGCGGCGACGGCGTGGATGCTGGGCCGCGGGGTCATCACGTCGGCGGTGGTGAGCCGCGCGAAGGTGAGGGTGCGATCCAGCAGGGATGCCGTGTCCTCCTCGAGGAGGCCGGCGCTCGCGGAGCGGCGCACGAGGCTGGACAGCTCCTCGGCCGTGCGGGCGCCCGACAGCTCCTCCTTGGGCTCGATGCCCATGCCGCGCAGCACACCGTTCGCGCTCCCGTTGAGCACGGTGATCGCGGGGCGGAAGACGGTCGTGAAGGCGACCTGGAACGGGATGACGAGCTTGGCGGTCTGACGCGGGATGGCGAGGGCGAAGTTCTTCGGCACCAGCTCGCCGAGGATCATCGAGAACGTCGTGGCGATGACGATGGCCAGGGTGGTGGCGATGACGCGCACGAGCGTGTCGGGCACGCCCCACCCCGCGAGCACGGGGCTGAGCAGGCTCGTCAGCGCGGGCTCCATCGTGTAACCGGTGAGCAGAGTCGTGAGCGTGATGCCCAGCTGCGCGCTCGACAGGTGCGTGGAGGTGATGCGCAGCGCGCTGATGGTCAGCGACAGCCGCGACTCGCCGGCGGCCTGGCGGGCCTCGAGGTCGGCGCGATCGAGGTTGACCAGCGCGAACTCGCTCGCGACGAACAGTCCCGTTCCGATGGTGAGCAGAAGCCCCACGCCCAACATGACGAATTCCATCACGCGTCACCCCCGATCATGCTCGGGGAGGGTCGGTGGGGCGATCGTCTACAACTGGGAGGGTCGTCCATGGTGCAGAAGAGTTTACGGCACCCGGCCCGCGTCTGGGCTGGATGCCGCGGGCACAATGTGAGGGTGGAGCGGATCGAGCACGCAGAAGTCATCGGCGAGCGCGGCGGCATCCGCGTCCGGGCGTTCACCGCGACCGACATCGCCACCTACCGGCGGTGGCTGCAGCCCGATCAGGAGTGGCACCGCTGGGACGGCCCCTACTTTCCGAAGCTCGACAGCACGCAGATCGACGCGGCCTGCGCCCGTCTGGCCGCAGCGGTCGACGACGGCAGTTATGCCGCGCAGTCCCCGCTGCCGCGCGCGGTGATCGCGACCGTCACGGAGCCCGCGACGATGATCGGCAGCGTCTCGTGGTACTGGGAGTCGGAGGAATCGGACTGGCGGCGCATGGGGCTCACCGTGTACGACCCGTCGATCCGCGGCCGCGGGATCGGAACGAATGCGCTGGCCGTCTGGACCGACTACCTCTTCCGCGCCACGGCGGCCGTGCGACTCGACTACTCGACGTGGTCCGGCAATGAGCGCATGCTCGCCGTCGGCCGCCGCCTGGGTTTCACGGAGGAAGCCCGCTTCCGCGACGCCCGCGAGGTGCGCGGCACGCGTTACGACTCGGTGGTCATGGGAGTGCTGCGGCGCGAGTGGGAAGGGCGCGGAGCCGAAGAGGTCACCAGCTGACCGGCAGGGCCTTGCCCTCCTCGTAACCGGCGGCGGACTGCAGCCCGACCGTCGCACGCTCGTGGAACGCGGGCACCGTCGCAGCCCCCGCGTAGGTGAACGAGGACCGCACGCCCGACGTGATCATGTCGACGAGGTCCTCCACGGACGGCCGCAGCGGGTCGAGGTAGATCTTCGACGACGAGATGCCCTCCGCGAACAGCTCCTTGCGGGCACGCTCGTAGGGGTCGAGGCGCCCGAAGCGGCCCTGGACCGCCTTCGTCGAGGCCATCCCCCACGACTCCTTGAAGACGCGGCCGGCCTCGTCGACCTGCAGCTGGCCCGGAGCCTCGATGGTCCCGGCGAACCACGAGCCGATCATGACGGATGCCGCGCCCGCGGCCAGGGCCAGCGCCACGTCGCGCGGGTAGCGCACGCCTCCGTCGGCCCAGACGTGCGCGCCGAGCTCGGCGGCGGCCTGCGCCGTCTCGAGCACGGCGGAGAACTGCGGGCGGCCCACCGCGGTCATCATGCGGGTCGTGCACATCGCGCCCGGTCCGACGCCCACCTTGAGGATGGTCGCCCCCGCACCGACGAGATCGCGCACGCCTTCGGCCGTGACGATGTTGCCGGCCGCGATCGGGATGCCCAGGCCCAGCTCCGACACCGTGTGCAGCGCGCGCAGCATCCCCTCCTGGTGGCCGTGCGCGGTGTCGACGACGAGCACGTCGACGCCGGCCGCGACGAGCGCGCGGGCCTTGGCGGCGACGTCGCCGTTGATGCCCACGGCCGCCGCGACGATCAGCCGACCGTCCGCGTCGACGGCGGGGCGGTACAGCGTCGAGCGCAGCGCCGTGCGCTGCGAGAGCGTGCCGACGAGGTAGCCGTGGTGCAGGACGCAGACGGTCTCGGCGCCCGCGGCGACGATCAGGTCGAAGGCGTGGCGGGCGTCGGTGACGTCGTCGGCGTCGATCGAGGCCCCGCGCCCGCGGGCGAGATCGCCCAGCCGCGCGTCGGGAAGCGCCGTTCCGAGGCGCGTGGCCGGCACGACCCCGAGGATGTCGTCGACGTGGACGCGGGCGGTGTCGCCGGACACCACGACGATGCCGTGGCCCTCCGTCGCGGGAAGCAGCGCCGCGGCCTCGGCGACGGTCGCATCGGCGCCCAGCACGAGGGGCGTGTCCCACGGCACGGGCTGGTCCTTGACCCAGCGGATCGCCGCGTCGATGTCCTGCAGCGGCATGTCCTGCGGCAGCACGCCCAGCCCGCCGCGGCGGGCGAGGGCCGCGGCGAGGCGGGGACCGGTGACCGAGTTCATGTTCGACGCGACCAGTGGGATGGTCGCGGAGGTGCCGTCGCGCGGCGACAGGTCGACGTCCAGCCGGCTCGTCACGCCCGAGCGACGGGGCACGAGGAACACGTCGGAGTAGGTGAGATCGACGGTGGGCTGGGCGCCGGAGAACTGCATGGTTCCCACGGTACCGACAGAAAACCTGGGATACCCTTGATGAACGTGTGCGTGTGGGCCGCGCCATACACAGCAGCGGGCCTCGCACGATCTGAAGTTCATCGATGAAAGCAGGCGCAACCGTGTCCAGTCAGGTGACCGGCGTGGGAACTTCGAGCGACGGCGAGTTCGGGGCCAACGAATGGCTCGTCGCCGAGATGTACGACCAGTTCGCGAAGGATCGCGACTCGGTCGACCGGGCCTGGTGGCCCGTGCTGGAGGCGTACGAGAAGACCCAGACGGATGCCGGGACGCCCGCGCCCGCGACGACGGCCGCCGCATCCGCTCCGGCGCCGACCGCCCCGGCGGCGACCGACGCCCGCCCGATGACCGCGCCGATCCCCGTCGTCGGCGCGCAGCCGGTCGCGCGCACCACCGCGCGGCCCGCCTCGCCGCAGCCCGTGCCGGCCCAGGCGCCGAACACCGACCCGACGCCGACCCCGGCCGCCCGCGAGGACGTCGTCACGCCGCTGCGCGGCATGCCGAAGACCCTCGCCGCGAACATGGACGAGTCGCTCACCGTGCCGACCGCGACGAGCGTGCGCACCGTGCCGGCGAAGCTCATGATCGACAACCGCATCGTGATCAACAACCACATGTCGCGCACGCGCGGCGGCAAGGTCAGCTTCACGCACCTCATCGGCTGGGCGCTCATCCAGGCGCTCAAGGCCTTCCCCAGCCAGAACGTGTCCTACGCCGAGATCGACGGCAAGCCGTCGGTCGTCGCCCCCGCGCACATCAACCTCGGCATCGCGATCGACCTGCCCAAGCCCGACGGCACGCGCGCGCTCATGGTGCCCTCCATCAAGCAGGCGGAGTCGCTGACGTTCGGCGAGTACCTCTCGGCCTACGAGGACCTCGTCAAGCGCGCCCGCGGCGGCAAGCTCACCGCCGCTGACTTCCAGGGCACCACGATCTCGCTGACCAACCCCGGCGGCATCGGCACGGTCCACTCCGTGCCGCGCCTCATGAAGGGCCAGGGCTGCATCGTCGGCGCCGGCGCCCTCGAGTACCCCGCCGAGTTCCAGGGATCGAGCGAGAAGACCCTGGTCGAGCTCGGCATCGGCAAGACGATCACCCTGACCAGCACGTACGACCACCGCGTGATCCAGGGCGCGGGCTCCGGCGAGTTCCTGAAGATCGTCCACGAGCTGCTCACCGGTCAGCGCGGCTTCTACGAGGGCGTCTTCGCGGCCCTGCGCATCCCCTACGCGCCCATCCACTGGGCCGGCGACATCAACGTCGACATCGCCGAGCGCGTCGACAAGACCGCCCGCGTGCAGGAGCTCATCAACTCCTACCGCGTCCGCGGCCACCTCATGGCCGACACGGACCCGCTCGAGTACGTGCAGCGCACGCACCCCGACCTCGAGATCGAGAACCACGGCCTCACCTTCTGGGACCTCGACCGCGAGTTCGTCACGGGAGGTTTCGGCGGCAAGCGGCTCATGAAGCTGCGCGACATCCTGGGCGTCCTCCGCGACTCGTACTGCCGCACGGTCGGCGTCGAGTACATGCACATCCAGGATCCGGCCCAGCGCAAGTGGTTCCAGGACAACGTCGAGGTCAAATACCAGAAGCCGAGCCACGACGAGCAGCTGCGCATCCTCGACAAGCTCAACCAGGCCGAGGCCTTCGAGACCTTCCTGCAGACGAAGTACGTCGGCCAGAAGCGCTTCAGCCTCGAGGGCGGCGAGTCCCTCATCCCGCTGCTCGACCAGATCCTGCAGGGCGCCGCCGGTGCCGGCCTCGACGGCGCCGCCATCGGCATGGCGCACCGCGGCCGCCTCAACGTGCTGACGAACATCGCCGGCAAGACCTACAGCCAGATCTTCCGCGAGTTCGAGGGCTCCGTCGCGATCGGCTCCAAGAGCGGCTCGGGCGACGTGAAGTACCACCTCGGCACGCAGGGCACGTTCGTGTCGGATGCCGGCGAGGAGCTGCCTGTCTACCTCGCCGCCAACCCCTCGCACCTCGAGACGGTCGATGGGGTGCTGGAAGGCGTCGTCCGCGCCAAGCAGGACCGCATGCCGATCGGCTCCTTCTCCTGGCTGCCCATCCTCGTGCACGGCGACGCGGCCTTCGCCGGCCAGGGCGTCGTCGTCGAGACCCTGCAGATGTCGCAGCTGCGCGGCTACCGCACGGGCGGAACGGTGCACGTCGTCGTCAACAACCAGGTCGGCTTCACGACCCTCCCCCAGGACGGGCGCACCTCGGTGTACGCCACGGATGTCGCCAAGACGATCCAGGCGCCCATCTTCCACGTGAACGGCGACGACCCCGAAGCCGTCGTGCGTGTCGCCGAGCTCGCCGTGGCCTACCGCCAGGAGTTCAACCGCGACGTCGTGATCGACCTCGTCTGCTACCGCCGCCGCGGTCACAACGAGGGCGACGACCCGTCGATGACGCAGCCGCTGATGACGAACCTCATCGAGGCGAAGCGCTCCGTGCGCCGCCTCTACACGGAGTCGCTCGTCGGTCGCGGCGACATCACCGAGGAGGAGTACGAGAAGGCCAAGCAGGACTTCCAGAACCGCCTCGAGATCGCCTTCGCCGAGACGCACGCCGCCGAGACCGGCGCCACGGGCATCGTCTCGCCCTCGACGACCGGACCGGTCGACCAGGCCGTCGGCGAGCCGGAGACCACCGGCGTGTCCGTCGAGGTCGTCAACCAGATCGGCGACGCCTTCGTCAACAAGCCCGACGGCTTCACGGTGCACAACAAGCTGCAGCAGCTGCTCGACAAGCGCCTCGACATGAGCCGCAACGGGCAGATCGACTGGGGCTTCGGCGAGCTGCTCGCCTTCGGCTCGGTGCTGATGGAGGGCACCAACGTGCGCCTCGCGGGTCAGGATGCCCGCCGCGGCACGTTCGTCCAGCGTCACGCGGTGCTGCACGACCGGGCGAACGGTCAGGAGTGGCTGCCGCTGGCGAACCTTTCCGAGAGTCAGGGCCGCTTCTACGTCTACGACTCGCTGCTGAGCGAGTACGCGGCGATGGCCTTCGAGTACGGCTACTCGGTCGAGCGGCCCGACACGCTGACGCTGTGGGAGGCGCAGTTCGGCGACTTCGCCAACGGCGCCCAGTCGGTCATCGACGAGTACATCTCCGCGGCCGACCAGAAGTGGGGTCAGCAGTCGAGCGTCGTGCTGCTCCTCCCCCACGGCTACGAGGGCCAGGGGCCCGACCACTCCTCGGCGCGCATCGAGCGCTACCTGCAGATGTGCGCGCAGGACAACATGACCGTCGCGCGCCCCTCCACGCCCGCGTCGTACTTCCACCTGCTGCGCCGTCAGGCCTACGCCCGGCCGCGCCGCCCGCTGATCGTCTTCACGCCGAAGGCGATGCTGCGTCTTCGCGGAGCCACGAGCCCCGTCGACGCGTTCACCAGCGGACGCTTCGAGCCGGTGCTGGACGACGACCGGAACATCGACCCGTCGGGCGTGACGCGCGTGCTGCTGCACTCCGGGAAGATCCACTGGGATCTGAAGGCCGAGCTCGACAAGAAGCCCAACCCGCAGGTCGCGCTCGTGCGCCTCGAGCAGCTCTACCCCGCGCCGATCGACCAGCTCAACGCCGTGATCGAGCGGTACCCGAACGCGCAGCTCGTCTGGGTGCAGGACGAGCCCGAGAACCAGGGCGCGTGGCCGTTCATCGCGCTCGAGGTCGTCAAGCACCTGCACGGTCGCACGATCCGACGCGTGTCCCGCGCCGCCGCCGCCTCGACGGCGACGGGCTCGCCGAAGGTGCACGCGCGCGAGCAGGCCGCGATCCTCGAGAAGGCGCTGACCGTCTGACGCGGCGAGACGAGGGGCCCGACACACCCGACTGGACGACATGGACGTCGCGCTCCTCGTCAACCCGACCGCTCGCGCCTCCGCGCGCACGCACGCCGCGGAGGACGTCGCCGCGCTCCTGCGCGCCCACGGCATCCGCACGACGCTGATCGCGGGCGGGAGCGCCGCCGAATCGACGCGCCTGCTGCGCCTCGCCCTCGACGCGGGCGCCGACGCCGTGCTCGTCGCGGGCGGCGACGGCACGGTCAATCTCGCCGTGCAGGAGCTCGCGGGCACCGGCATCCCGCTCGGCATCGTGCCGACGGGGACCGGCAACGACGTGGCCACGGCCCTCGGGCTGCGCGAGCGCGATGCGCGCGGCGCCGCCGAGGCCGTCGTGGCCGGGTCCACGCGCACGATCGATCTCGCGCGCGTGCGTCGCGCGGACGGCTCGACGACGTCGTACGCGACCGTGCTGGCGAGCGGGTTCGACTCGCGGGTGAACGACCGTGCCAACCGCATGCGCTGGCCCCGCGGACACGTCCGCTACGACCTCGCGATCCTCATCGAGTTCCTGCGGCTGCGCTGCGTCGCCTTCGAGGTGGAGCTCGAGCACGACGACGGCACGATCGAGCGCCGCAGCGAGGAGCTGCTCATGGCGACCGTGGGCAACGGCCCCACCTACGGCGGCGGCATCCCCATCTGCCCGGATGCCGACCTCGCCGACGGGCTGCTCGACGTCACGCTCGTGCGCCCGCTCGGCCGCGCCCGCCTGCTGCGACTGCTGCCCCGCGTCTATCGCGGCACGCACACCGGCCTCGACGAGGTCGTCACCGCACGCGTGCGGCGGGTGCGGCTGTCCGCCCCCGCGACGACCGCCTACGCCGACGGCGACGCAGTGGGGATGCTGCCGCTGGAGGTCGACGTCGTTCCCGGTGCGCTCCGCGTCTTCGCGCCGCCGGCGCGCTGACCCCGTTTCAGGGCCGGGTCACGGACCGCCCCGCAGGGGTGCGGTCAGTGGTGCGTGGCCTGCTCGGCGCGCAGACGCGCGAGCACCTGATCGCGCAGCTGTTCGGGCGCCGTCTCCTTGCAGGCACGCGCGACGACCGCGGTGAGCGTCGTCGCGACCAGTGCCTCGTCGCGGCAGGAGGGGCAGGTCTCCAGGTGGGCACGGATGTCCGCGTGCTCCGTCTTGCAGACTTCGTTGCGGAGGTACTCCTCCAGATCTTTGCGCGCTTTGTCGCAGCCGCAGTCGCTCATTTCCTGCTCCCTGATGAAGAAGTGGCGGGCGCCGGCACATCGATGCCGCGCTCGCGTGCGTAGTCGGCGAGGAGGTCGCGCAGCATCCGTCTGCCACGGTGCAGACGGCTCATGACCGTGCCGATGGGGGTTTTCATGATGTCCGCGATCTCCTGATACGCGAAGCCTTCGACGTCCGCGAGGTAGACCGCCAGCCGGAAGTCCTCGGGGATCGACTGCAGCGCGTCCTTGACCACCGACGCGGGCATGTGGTCGATGGCCTCCGCCTCGGCGGAGCGGCTGCTCGTGGCCGTGGTCGACTCGGCACCGCCGAGCTGCCAGTCCTCGAGGTCGTCGATCGTGCCCTGATAGGGCTCGCGCTGCTTCTTGCGATACGTGTTGATGTACGTGTTGGTGAGGATGCGGTACAGCCACGCCTTGAGGTTGGTCCCCTGCGTGAAGGAGGACCACGAGGCGAACGCCTTGACGAAGGTCTCCTGGACGAGGTCCGCGGCATCCGCCGGGTTCCGCGTCATCCGCATGCCCGCCGCGTACAGCTGGTCCATGAACGGCAGGGCCTGCTCCTCGAACTGCGCGCGGACGTCGATCGCCGTCGACGCGTCCTCCGACGGCGGCTCGGGGTACTCGGACGCTGGGTTCTGGGACACCGTGTCGTCGGGCGCTGAGGCCGCCTGCTCTTCCATCAGCGCCCAGTCTACGTCGGCGATGTCCGCCCGCACGGGTGCGAGTGTCGCGGTCACGGGGCTCCTCTCCCGGTCTGGCTCGGACGGCCCGCCGTGGGGGGCGGCGGCGGTGTCCGATGGGTTCGTTAGGGTAGAACCCGATGACAGTGACCGGGTATTCCCTCCCCCAACCGGCCGCGGATCCCGTCTGGCGGGCGCCGCGTGCGGATGACGCCGTCCAGGCGACGGTATCCGTGCCCGGATCCAAGTCGCTGACGAACCGCAAGCTGGTCCTGGCCGCCCTCGCCGACGGCCCCAGCACGCTGACGTCGCCGCTGCACTCCGAGGACTCGGAGCGCATGATCGCCGCGCTGCGCGCTCTGGGGGTGGAGATCACCGAGGTGCCCGGAGCGGGCACCTTCGGGCCCGACCTGCTCGTCACTCCCCCCGCCACGTTCCGCGGCGACGTCGAGATCGACTGCGGTCAGGCCGGCACCGTCATGCGCTTCGTCGCCCCCCTCGCGGGTCTCGCCGACGGCGACGTCACCCTGACCGCCCATGCCAGCGCGCTGCACCGCCCGATGGGCGAGATGATCAAGGCGCTGCGCGAGATCGGTGCGGACGTCGACGACGGCGGCACCTGGTCGCTGCCCTTCACCGTCCGCGGGCGCGGCCACATCCGCGGCGGAGAGGTCACGATCGACGCGAGCGGCTCCAGCCAGTTCGTCTCCGGCCTCCTGCTCGCCGCCCCCCGCTTCGACGTCGGGCTGCACCTCGTGCACTCCGGGGAGCGTCTGCCCAGCGCGCCCCACATCGAGATGACGATCGAGACGCTCGCCCGCCGCGGCATCCAGGTGGAGCACCCCACCCCCCACGAGTGGGTCGTCCCCGCGGGCACGCTGCGCGGACGGGATGCCGCGATCGAGCCCGACCTGTCCAACGCGGCGCCGTTCCTCGCGGCCGCGATGCTGACGGAGGGCTCCGTCACGATCCCCGGCTGGCCGGCGAGCTCGACGCAGCCCGGCGCACTGCTGCCCGAGATCCTCACCGTGCTGGGCGGACGCGCGTCGCGGCGAGGAGGGGCGCTGACGGTCACCGGAGGCCCCCGGATCGCCGGTGTCGACCTCGACCTCAGCGCGGCGAGCGAGCTCGCGCCGACGCTGTTCGCGCTCGCGGCGTTCGCCGACGCCCCGACCACGCTCCACGGCATCGGTCACATCCGCGGCCACGAGACGAACCGCATCGACGCCCTCATCGGCAATCTCCGCAATATCGGCGGGCGCGCCGAAGAGCTGCCCGACGGCATCCGGATCATCCCCGCGCCCCTGCACGGCGGGCTGTGGCGTGCGCACCACGATCACCGCATCGCCACGGCCGGTGCGCTGATCGGTCTTCGCGTCCCCGGCATCGAGGTCGATCACATCGAGACTACCGCCAAGACGATGCCCGAGTTCCCCCAGCTCTGGGCGCGCATGCTGGGCGCCGAGACCGACGACGGAACCGGCGTACGGCGGCCGTGAGATGAGCTGGCTGGACCTCGACGACGACGACGAACCCGAGTTCGACGAGGCCGACATCCGTGTCCGCCCGAACCCGAAGGCCAACCGGCCCCGGACGAAGCGGCGACCGGCGCACGCCGACGCGCGCATCGCGCGCGTGCTGGGCGTCGACCGGGGGCGGTACACGGTGCTCATCGACGAGGACGGACCCGAGGAGCACACGGCGCTCGCGACACGCGCGCGCGAGCTGCGCAAGCAGCCCATCGTCACGGGAGACCGCGCCCGCGTCGTGGGCGACACCACGGGCGACGACGGGACCCTGTCGCGGATCGTGGGGATCGAGGACCGTTCGTCGCTGCTGCGCCGCAGCGCCGACGACACCGACCAGGTCGAACGCGTCGTCGTCGCCAACGCCGATCAGATGCTCATCGTGGTGGCGGCGGCCGACCCCGAGCCGCGTCCGCGCCTCGTCGACCGGTACCTCATCGCCGCGCTGGATGCCGGCATCCACCCGCTCCTGGTGGTCACCAAGACCGACCTCGCCGACCCCTCCGGCTTCCTGGCGCACTTCGAGGGGCTGGACGACCTGGAGATCTTCACGAGCGGGCGCAGCAGCATGCCGGTCGATGAGATCGGCACCCGGCTCGTGGGCCACTCGACCGTGTTCGTGGGCCACTCCGGCGTGGGCAAGTCGACGCTCGTGAACGCGCTCGTCCCGAGCGCCGACCGGGCCACCGGCCACGTGAACGAGGTCACCGGACGCGGCCGTCACACCTCGAGCTCGACCGTCTCGCTGCGGTATCTCGGCGACGGCGGCCGCGGGTGGGTGATCGACACCCCGGGGGTCCGTTCGTTCGGGCTGGGCCACGTCGACCCCGCGAACATCCTCAAGGCGTTCACCGACCTCGCCGCGATCGCGCAGGAGTGCCCGCGCGGCTGCACGCACCTGCCGGACGCACCCGACTGCGCGATCGTCGAGGCGGTCGCGGAGGGCCGTCTCGGAGAACGCGGCGCCGCCCGCCTGGATTCGCTGCAGCGGCTCCTGTCGACCTTCGCCTGATCGTAGGCTGGTGGCATGGCCCGCCTCGAACCCGGTACCCCCGCTCCCGACTTCACGCTCGTCGACCAGGACGACGCTCCGGTCAGCCTGCGCGATCTGCGCGGCGCCCCCGTCGTGCTCTTCTTCTACCCGGCCGCGATGACCCCGGGGTGCACCACCGAGGCGTGCGACTTCCGCGACAGCCTCGGCCCGCTGCAGGCCGCCGGGTACACCGTCGTCGGCATCTCGCGCGACGACCCCGCGACGCTGCGTCGTTTCCGGGAGCGCGACGCCCTCACCTACCCGCTCCTGAGCGACCCCGACCACGCGATCCACGACGCCTACGGCGCCTGGGGCGAGAAGATGAACTACGGCAAGCTCGTCGAGGGCGTCATCCGCTCGACGGTGATCCTGGATGCCGAGGGCGTCGTCACCCACGCGCTGTACAACGTCAAGGCGACCGGGCACGTCGCGCGCGTGCGGTCGCTGCTCGGCGTCGGCTGACGACGCGCCGCGACGAGGATCACCCGCGGTCCGGGGCGTCCCGACGCCCGGCCGCGGCACGCACGGCGGCGAACAGGGCGATGAGCCCCACGACCGCGGGCAGGGCCGTCCAGAGCGCCGTCTGCGGCGACGGGGTCGGACCGGTGATCGCCCCCAGCGCCACGGCGAGGATGAGCAGCTGCGCCACGATGCCTCCGGAGCGCCCCCACGACTGGCCGCGGAAGACGGCGACGGCGAAACCGACCAGCGCGACGGCGCCGATCGCCGTGAGGACGATGAGCGCGACGGAGCTGACGGCGTCATCCGTGTCGCCGGAGACGAGGGCGACGATCTCCCACCCCGCGAGAACGAAGACGGCGACCGCCTCCAGCGCCAGGATGGCCGCGGCGATACGCTCCGAACTCGTTGTCGTCATGGGCGCAGGTCCTCTCGTGCAGCCGATCCACAGCACACGCCGGGGGAAATGCCGAGTTCACCCTTGATTCATCTGAATGACCATGGGAGCATTGAACTATCCGTGTGCTCCCACAGTGGCGTGGGGCGAGCGTCTGCTCGCACACCATCAGGGTAATCGACGCCCGACGTCACACCCACCCGAACTTCTCATCCCGCATCAAGGAGCACCCCCTATGGATTGGCGCGACAAAGCCGCCTGCCTGACCGTCGACCCCGAGCTGTTCTTCCCCGTGGGGAACACCGGACCCGCTGTCGATCAGATCGAGAAAGCCAAGTCCGTGTGCGCGCGCTGCACCGTCACGGAGGTCTGCCTGCAGTACGCCCTCGAGACCGGTCAGGACTCGGGCGTCTGGGGAGGCCTCTCCGAGGACGAGCGCCGCGCCCTCAAGCGCCGCGCCGCGCGCGCCCGCCGCGCCAGCTGAGCCGCGCCTTCGCGTCTCAGCTCTGCGCGCGCCCGAGGTAGCGCATCGGGATCTCGATGGTCACCTCGGTGCCGGACCCGACGAGGGTGTGCCAGTCGATGGTTCCGCTGAGCTCACCCTGGATCAGCGTGCGCACGATCTGCGTCCCGAGCCCCCGCCCGACCTGACCCTCGGGAAGCCCGACGCCCGTGTCGCGCACCTTCACGCCGAGCTGCTCCTCGGTGCGTTCGGCGATGATCTCGACCTCGCCCTCCTGGTCGACCAGACCGTGCTCCACGGCGTTGGTCACGAGCTCGGTGAGCGCGAGGGCGAGGGGCGTCGCGTACTCGCTCGGCAGCGTGCCGAAGGTGCCGGTCTTTCGTGTGCGCGCGCGGGTGTTCGGCGACGCGGCCACCTCGGCCACGAGCTTGAGGACGCGGTCGAACACGTCGTCGAAGTCGACATTCTGGGCGAGCCCCTCCGAGAGCGTGTCGTGCACGACCGCGATCGCCGACACGCGCCGCATGGCGTGCGTGAGCGCGTCGCGCGCCTCGTCGGAATGCGTGCGACGCGACTGGATGCGCAGCAGTGACGCGACCGTCTGCAGGTTGTTCTTCACCCGGTGGTGGATCTCCCGGATCGTCGCGTCCTTGGTGATCAGCTCCTGCTCCTGGTGGCGGATCTCGGTGACGTCGCGGCAGAGCACGATGGCCCCGATCCGGGTCCCGTGATCCTTGAGCGGGATGGTGCGCAGCGAGACCGTGACCCCGCGCGCCTCGATGTCGGCGCGCCACGGGGCGCGTCCGGCCATCACGATGGGAAGGGACTCGTCGAAGTCGCGCCCCTTCGGCAGGATGCCGGTCGCCACCTCGAGCAACGACTCGCCCTCGAGCTCGTCGTCGAATCCCAGCCGGTTGAACGCCGAGAGGGCGTTCGGGCTCGCGAAGGTGGTCACGCCGTCGACGTCCATGCGGATCAGACCGTCGGAGGCGCGGGGAGCGCCCCGGCGGGGGGAGGTCGGCGCGGCGAGGTCGGGGAAGTCGGCGCTGGCGATCATGCCGAACAGATCGTCCGCGCAGTCGTTGAAGGTGATCTGCTGTCGCGACGGCGTGCGGGCCTCGCCCAGGTTGGTGTGCCGGGTGAGCACGCCGACGACGGTCGGCGGGTTCCCGCCGCCCCCGACCGTGCGCACGATGGGCACGGCGCGCACGCGCGTGGGCGTCTCCTCGAACCAGTCCGGGGATGCCGAGTCGACGATCTCGACGCGGGTGAAGGCGTCGCGCACCTGGGTGCGCCACTGCGGCCGGACCAGGTCGCCGACGATGTCGCGGTAGAACAGCGTCGCCGCTCCGCTCGGACGGGTGTGTGCGACGGCGATGAAGGAGTCGTCGGCCGTCGGCACCCAGATCACGATGTCGGCGAAAGCGAGGTCCGCGAGCAGCTGGCCGTCACCGGCGAGCCGGTGCAGCCACTCGATGTCCGCGCCCGTCGAGCGGCCCTGGGCATAGACGAGATCGCTGAGCGTCGACACGCACCCAGCCTAAGCGACAACGACGTGCCGACCACGCGGCGCCGGCCGTGCCTCAGGCCGCGCCGCGGACGGCCCGTCGCGTTCGCGTGCGACCGCCGCTGTCGTCGACGGCGACGTCCGCACGCGCGTTCGCGCGGGTTCGCGCGGCGGCGGGGCGGGCGGAGGGAGGGGGTTCGATCGCCTCCCCGACGAATCGCCGTAGGGCGGAGCAGAGCGCGGAGCGCGGAGCGACGCGACCGACCGGTTGCGCTTGCAGCACCGCGGCATCCGCTGCCTTCGGATCCCAGGGGATGAACCAGCACTCCGCGACGCCGGTGTACCGCGCCAGCGTCCGGCGCACCTGCGTCCGGGCGTCGATGCCGAGGCTCGAGGAGCGCGTCTTGTTCACGACGACATGGATCGGCGCGGCGCCGGCCGTCGCGCGCAGGTCCGGGTAGGCCCGCACGAACCGCGCCACCCCGACCGGGTCGGCCGCCACCACGGCGATCACGACGTCGGCCGCGGCCAGCGCGGCGAGAGTCGCCGCGTTTCGCCGGGGTCCGTCCAGGTCGCTGACGATCTCCTCGTCGCGCTCGAGCGGCGCCGCGAGGTCGACGACGAGATCGTCCACCCACGCCCGGCCGCGGCGGAGCGCCTCGTCGACCCTCGTGGCGGTCAGCTCGGGCCAGCGTCCGGGCCGGTTGATGCCGGTGAGCACGCAGACGTCTCCGAGCGGCAGGGAGATGCGTTCGAGTTCGGCGACGGTGAGCGCCCCGCGCTCGGCCGCGCGGCACGCGGCGGCGAACCCCGGCCCCTCGTCGGGCAGGCCGGCGAGCATCGCCAGCGACGGCGCGTGGGTGTCCGCGTCGACGAGGCCGACGCGACGCCCATCGCGGGCGAGCTCCCCCGCGACCTCGATCGCCATCGTCGTGCGCCCCGGCGCGCCGTGCGGACCCCAGACGGCGATGACACGCCCCCGCGGCGGCACGGGCACGGTGCGGGCGCGCGGGGCCAGGATCTCGTGCACGGCATCTGCCGCGTCGACCGCGGTGACGCCGAACATCTCGGCGAGGCGCCTGTCGGCGATGCCGTCGCAGAGCGCGACGATGCGCACGCCGAATCGGTCGCACGCGGCCACCACGCCGGGGGTGAGCGTGCGGCGCCCGGCATCCACCGCCAGCACGTCCGCCCCGGCGAGGGCGCCCCGCACCTCGGCGGGCTCCACTCGGCGCACCTCCGCATCCGCCTCCCGGAGCCGGTCGGCGAGCGCCGCCGCGTCGGCACCGCCGGATGCCAGCACGACGTGGAGCGTCATGAGCGCGGCCCGCCGATCGGGACGATGGCAAGACTCGACCCGTCGGCGATCGCCGCGAGCGCGGCGGCGACGTCGGCGCGCTCGATCACGATCTCCACCGCGGCGCCGGCGGAGCCCATCATCGATCTCTCGCGATCGACCGAGGCCACCGTCGCCGCACCGACGAGGATGCGGGGCGTGTCGAACGTCCCGCGCTCGAGCGGAGACGCGGCCCACACCTCCACGGCCGAGCCGGTCACCACCGCCGCGGGCACCTCGCTCGCGGTGCGGACCACGATCGTGGTCGTCCGGGCGCGCGACGGCTCCCCCACGGCGTCGCGCGGGACGAGCTCGCCCGCCGCCACCGTCCGCGTGACGACCGCGCCGGGCTGCAGCGTCGCCGGCGACGCGTACGAGTCCTGCACCGCGCCGAGGGCGACCTCCACGACCCGCAGATCGCCGGCGTCGACGTCCTGGCCGGGCACGAGCGTGCTCGCCGCGGCGAAGACCGGCACCGTCTGACGCGCCGCCGCCACGACGAACCACACGCCCGCGACGGAGACGACGATCAGCGCGATGCCGAGCAGGAATCTCAGGTCGGCCCAGAACGCCCGCGGACGGGGTCGGGCGGTGACGAACTCGCTCATCCGGACATGGTGTCCGAACGCTCCGCGACCCCGCGCGGGTTATCCACAGCCCGGCGTGGGCCGGTGAGTCGCCCACAAACGGAACGCATAATGTCCTCATGCCCGAATCGCCCCCCGACGGCGCACGCCTGCTCGCCCCCGCACAGGTGGCGGAGATGCTGCAGCTCGCCGTCGACGAGGTCATCGCGCTCGTCATCGACGGGCGGCTGCGCGGGGTCAGGGCGGGCGCGCCCCCGCGCTGGCGCGTCGACGCCGACAGCGTGGCGGAGTATCTCGACGACCAGGCCGAAGATGCCCGCCGGATGGCGCTGTGGCGGGAGTCGAACGCCGCGAGCTTCCCCGAGCTGTGGGGACGGGGAACGGTCCGAAACCCCGACTGACCGCGGCCGCCCGCGCTCAGATCAGGTCGGCGACGGCATCCAGCCGCACCGCGGCGACCGCCGCGAACGGCACGAGCCGGAAGCCGCGCACCTGGTCGGCCCGCCGCGGCGCGCCGAGGTCGTGCACGGCGAGGTCGAGGTGGTCGGCCCCGGCTCGATCCACCGTTCCCGACAGCGCCTGACCCGACACGAGCCGCACCGTGACCGGCACCCGACGGCGCACGAGATCGCGCAGCAGGAAGCCGAGCGACATCCGCTGACCGAGCGCGCCGCCCGGACCCGCGTCGCGCACGGTGGACAGCACCTCCTCCGCGTCCAGAACGATCATCGCCACCGCGGGCAGCGGCACGATCCACACGGTCGGGCCCTCACCGGCATCCGTGCGAAACGCCGCCCAGTCGGCGCCCACCCGTCCGACGGCCCCGACGAGCACGGTCCCCTCGACGAGGTGGACGGCGCACCGCGCAGCGTCCGCGTCGGCGAGGGCGACGAGGCGCTCGCGCAACGGCACCCGCGACAGGCGCAGTCGCTCCGCCTCGGTGTCCAGGGCCGCGCGCTCGGCCTCCCATTCGGAGTCGAGTTGGTCTTCCAGATCCTCGAAGAAGCGGTCCCAGCGCACGCCGCGACCTTAGGAGACGGATGCCGCGACGCGCGGGATCTGTCCACAGGCGACCTGTCCACACGTTGGAGGATTCTCATCCACGCCTCGTGACCGCTGTGCTGTACTCGTCAGACGCCCGCCCGGGCCGACGCCGCCAGAGGAGGTACAGCATGGTCCCCACCTCCGCCGACGCTCCCCGGCCGGCGTCCAGGCTCGGCTCGGCGCTCGAGGTCGCCGACTACTTCGCCCCGCAGCGCACCGGCACCGACGCGCTGCCCGAACCGGAACCGCTGCTGAAGAACCTGACGATCGGCGTCCTCGAGGTGCTCGCGGGGGTCCGCGAAGTGGACCAGCTGGCCCGGTGGTTCGGCGAAGACGCCTTCCGTGCCCTGCTCACCCGCTCCAACCTCTCCGCCCGCGCCCGCAGCGCCCGCGGGGTGCCCCCGGCCCGGCCGGTGCACCGCATCCTGTCCACCCGGTACTCCTCCCCCGCCGACGGCGTGGTCGAAGGCGTCGTCGTGGTCGCAGGACCCGCCCGCACGCGCGCCGTCGCGATGCGTCTCGAGGGCTGGGACGGACGCTGGCGCGCGACCTCGCTGGGACTGCTCTGACCGCGGCGACGGCGCCGGCCGGGGCATCCCTGCCCTACCGTTACTGGCGGTAGGAGGACAGGAAGTTGCCGAGCCGCTCGATGGCCTCGGTCAGCACACGCGCCTCGGGCAGCGTCACGATGCGGAAGTGGTCGGGCGTGGGCCAGTTGAAGCCCGTCCCCTGCACCAGCAGCACGTGCTCGGCCACGAGGAAGTCGTAGACGAACTTGGCGTCGTCGTGGATCTCGTAAACCTCGGGATCCAGCCGCGGGAACGCGTACAGCGCGCCGCGCGGCTTGTGGCACTGCACACCGGGAATGGCCGTCAGGGCGTCGAAGGCGGCATCCCGCTGCTCGTGCAGGCGACCGGTGGGGGCGATCAACGCGTCGATCGACTGCACCCCGGACAGCGCCGCCTGCACGGCGTGCTGGGCCGGGACGTTGGGGCACAGTCGCGTCGATGCCAGCAGCTGGATGCCCTCGAGGAAGCCGGCGGCGTGCTTCTTCGGACCGGTGATGACCATCCAGCCCGAACGGTAGCCGGCCACGCGATACGTCTTCGACAGCCCGTTGAAAGTCAGGCAGAGCAGATCGGGTGCCAGGGTCGCCAGCGGGATGTGAACGGCATCGTCGAAGAGGATGCGGTCGTAGATCTCGTCGCTGAGCAGCAGGAGGGAGTGCTCACGGGCGATCTCGACGATCCCCTCCAGCACCTCGCGGGAGTACACCGCTCCGGTGGGGTTGTTGGGGTTGATCACGACGATCGCCTTCGTCGCCGGGGTCACCTTGGCGCGGATGTCGTCGAGGTCGGGCTGCCAGCCGTTCTCGTTATCGCAGAGATAGTGCACCGGGGTCCCGCCGGCGAGGCTCGTCATCGCCGTCCACAGCGGATAGTCCGGCGCGGGGATCAGGACCTCGTCGCCGCTGTCGAGCAGCGCCTGCATGGTCATGGTGATCAGCTCGGACACGCCGTTTCCGAGGTAGACGTCGTCCGGGTCGAACTTCGGGAAGCCGGGCACCTGCTCGTACCGGGAGACGACGGCGCGGCGCGCCGACATGATGCCGCGGCTGTCGCTGTAGCCGTGCGCGTGCGGGATCGCCTCGATCATGTCGCGCACGATCTGGTACGGCGCCTCGAACCCGAAGACCGCGGGGTTGCCCGTGTTGAGCTTCAGGATGCGGTGCCCGTCGGCCTCGAGCCGGTCGGCCTCCACCAGGGCGGCTCCACGGATCTCGTAGAGGACGTCCTTGAGCTTGGATGACTGGTCGAGGATGCGGGGACTCATCGGATCAGGATATCGCCGCCCGGGCAGGGCCAATCGACGGCCGGTGGCCCGACCCTCCCGCGCCCGATCGACCTACCTCTTCTTGCCGGCGGCGCGACGGTCGGCACGGTTCTGCGGCGCGGGAGCGGATGCCGCGGCATCCGTCCGCTGTCCGAACGCCCCGCGCGGGGCCTCGGCGGCGGGCTGGGCCGGAGCCTGCGCAGCGGACTGCTGACGGACCTTGTTGGTCGCCGCCTGCTGCACCTGCCCGCGCTCGTTGCGCACCTCGACCTCGCCCGCATCGTTCGCCGCGGTGTACTGGAGCTTCTGGGCCTCGACGGCAGGCGCCGCCTGCAGTCCCTTCGCCTCGACCTCGCCATCGCCCGACGCACGCACCTCGACCTCGAGGTTGTAGAGGAAGCCGACCGACTCCTCCTTGATCTGGCCCATCATCGACTGGAACATCTGGTAGCCCTCGCGCTGATACTCGATCAGCGGGTCGCGCTGGGCCATCGCCCGCAGGCCGATGCCGTCCTTGAGGTAGTCCATCTCGTACAGGTGGTCGCGCCAACGACGGTCCAGCACCTGCAGCACGACACGGCGCTCGAGCTCGCGCATCGCGGCCTCGCCCAGCTTGTCCTCGCGCGCGGCGTAGGCGATCTTGGCGTCGGAGAGGATCTCGCGCTTGAGCACCTCCGGCGTCACCCGGCCCTTGCTGCCGCTCTCGGCGACGACCTCGTCGATCGTGACGGAGACGGGGTAGAGCGTCTTCAGCTCGGTCCAGAGGGCGTCGAAGTCCCAGCTCTCGTTGTGGCCGCTGCCGGTGTGGTCGTCGATGATCGCGCCGATCGCGTCCTCGATGAAGTGGTGCACGCGGTCGGAGAGGTCGTCGCCCTCGAGCATCTGCCGGCGGTCGGCGTAGATGGCCTCGCGCTGGCGGTTGAGGACGTCGTCGTACTTCAGCACGTTCTTGCGGATCTCCGCGTTGCGCGCCTCGACCTGCGACTGCGCGCTCTTGATCGCGCGGGAGACCATGGTCGACTCGATCGCCACGTCGTCGGGGAAGTTCGTCCGGGCGAGGATCGCCTCGGCGGCTCCCGACTGGAACAGGCGCATGAGGTCGTCGGTCAGCGACAGGTAGAAGCGGCTCTCGCCGGGGTCGCCCTGTCGACCGGAACGGCCGCGCAGCTGGTTGTCGATGCGGCGCGACTCGTGCCGCTCGGTGCCGAGCACGTAGAGCCCGCCGGCCTCGACGACCTTCGCCGCCTCCTCGGCCACGACGTCGCGCATCGCGGTGTAGGTCTCGCTCCAGGCGGCGTCGTACTCATCGGGGGTCTCGACGGGGTCCAGCCCCTTCGCCTTGACCTCCTGCACGGCGAGGAACTCGGCGTTGCCGCCGAGCATGATGTCGGTGCCGCGGCCGGCCATGTTGGTGGCCACGGTCACGGCCCCCAGGCGCCCGGCGCGGGCGACGATCTCGGCCTCGCGCGCGTGGTTCTTCGCGTTGAGGACCTCGTGCTTGATGCCCTTCTTGGCCAGCAGTCGCGAGAGGTACTCGCTCTTCTCGACGCTGACCGTGCCGACGAGCACCGGCTGCCCGGTCTCGTGGCGACGCGCGATGTCCTCCACGACCTGGGCGAACTTCGCCTGCTCGTTCTTGTAGACGAGGTCGGGCTGGTCCTTGCGGATCATCGGCTTGTTGGTGGGGATGGGCACGACGCCGAGCTTGTAGGTCGACATGAACTCGGCCGCCTCGGTCTCGGCGGTACCGGTCATGCCGGCCAGCTTCTCGTAGAGGCGGAAGTAGTTCTGCAGCGTGACGGTCGCGAGCGTCTGGTTCTCGGCCTTGACCGGGACGCTCTCCTTGGCCTCGATGGCCTGGTGGATGCCCTCGTTGTAGCGGCGTCCGACGAGGATGCGACCCGTGTGCTCGTCGACGATCATCACCTCGTCGTTCATGACGACGTAGTCGGTGTCGCGCTTGAACAGCGCGAGCGCCTTGATCGAGTTGTTCAGGAACGAGATGAGCGGGGTGTTGGCCGACTCGTACAGGTTGTCGATGCCGAGGTAGTCCTCGACCTTCTCGATGCCGGGCTCGAGCACGCCGATCGTGCGCTTCTTCTCGTCGACCTCGTAGTCGACGCCGGCCTCGAGCGTCTTCGCGATCTTCGCGAACTCGACGAACCAGCGGTTCGCCTCCCCCGACGACGGTCCCGAGATGATGAGCGGCGTGCGCGCCTCGTCGATGAGGATGGAGTCGACCTCGTCGACGATCGCGAAGAAGTGGCCGCGCTGGACGAGATCCTGCTTCTGCCACGCCATGTTGTCGCGCAGGTAGTCGAAGCCGAACTCGTTGTTCGTGCCGTACGTGATGTCGGCGTTGTACTGCTCGCGGCGCACCTCGGGCGTCTGGCCCGCGATGATCGTGCCGGTCGTCATGCCGAGGGCACGGTAGACGCGCCCCATCAGCTCGGACTGGTACGACGCGAGGAAGTCGTTCACGGTGATGACGTGCACGCCCTTGCCGGCGATCGCGTTGAGGTACACGGCGAAGGTCGCGGTCAGGGTCTTGCCCTCACCGGTCTTCATCTCGGCGATGTTGCCGAGATGAAGCGCCGCTCCACCCATGATCTGCACGTCGTACGGACGCTGTCCGAGCGTGCGCTTGGCCGCTTCCCGGACGGCCGCGAACGCCTCCGGCATGAGCTTGTCGAGGCTCTCGCCCGCCTCGTGCCGCGCACGCAGCTCGGCCGTCTCGCCGCGCAGTTCCTCGTCGGTGAGCTGTGCGTAGTCCTCTTCGAGGGCGCCGACCGCTTTCACGACCTGCTGAAGCCGCCGCAGGATGCGTCCTTCGCCGGCGCGGAGCAGTTTCTCGAGAGGGTTGGCCACGGAGCATCTCCATCTATCGTGTGCGGGTGACGCGCGACGCCACCGGAGCCGCGCACGGGGGCACGGCATACGGGGCCATGTTACCTGGCTGTGACTTTGCTTACCTGCGCGAGTCCTCGAAAGGGCACGCATAGGATCGTGGCATGGCGGGATTCTGGGGCGCACGCAAGCAGGAGCGGCAGCAGAAGGCCGCGGAGGACGCCGAACTCGGCCGCCGCGCCGACGCCGCCCTCGTCTCGATCGACGAGCGGCTGCGCACGACCGAGGACGAACTCGTGTTCGCCGAGATCGAACTCGGCCGCGAGGCGACCTCGGGTCTGCGCGATGCCCTGGCGGCCGTCCGCAGCCACATGGGCGAGGCCTTCCAGCTCAATCAGCTCAACCACGACCACATCCCCGACATGGCGGAGGAGCTGCGCACCCGCAACGCGCGCATCATCCAGCTGTGCGACTGGGCCGAGGATCTGCTGGACGACCGGCTGCAGGCGCTCGCCGAGCCGGTGGAGCGCGCCCGGCGCGCTCCCGAGATCATCGACGGCATCCGCGCCGACGTCGCGCGCGGCGAGCAGCGCCTGGCCCGGGCCGAGGCGACCCTCGACCGCGTGCGCGCACGCTACTCGCCCGACGCGGTGCGCCGCATCGAGAAGAACGCCGCGGAGGCCGCGCAGCTGTTCGCGTTCGCCACCCACGGGGCCGACGTGTCGACGGCGCGACGCGAGTCGGGTCAGCGCGAACAGGCGAACCTCGCCCTGGAGACCGCGATGGAGGCCGTGCGACGCGGGACCACGCTACTGGACGCCGTCGACGCGTTCGAGGTCGAGGCCCTGCGTGCGGAGTCGACGCTCGACGCGATCGTGGAGGACTCGCGCGACGACCTCGTCGTAGCCCGCGACCTCGCGCACGTCCCCGCCGTCGCGGCGGCGATGTCGACCCTCGAGAAGGAGCTGATGGCCCTCACCCCGGCCGGCGGCCTCCCCGATCCCTTCGGCGAGCTCACCCGGCTGCGCGAGGCGAACGCCGCGCTGGATGCCGCGGTCGCGAAGGCCCGCGCCCGGCTGGCCAATCCGGCGCCGCCCGAGACGCACGTGCGGCATGCGATCGACGACGCGGACCGCCAGCTCGGAGTGGCGCGCAGCGTCATCTCCGGCCACCGCGGATGGATCGGCGCCGATGCGCGCACCCGCCTGGCCGAGGCCGAGCGCATCCGCCTGGACCTCGCCGCGCTCGCCGCCCAGCCCATCGCCGAGGACGATCGCGAGCAGGCGCTGGCCGACGCGCGGCGCTGCGGTCAGCTCGCCGCCGAGGCCCTGCAGCTCGCTCAGCGCGACATCGACTCGTCGCGTCCCAACGACGGCGGCTGGGGCAACGGCGGCGGGTGGGGCGGCGGACGGCGCGGCGGAGGCGGCGGCGACATGGTCGGCGGCATCCTGGGCGGTCTCGTCATCGGCAGCATCCTGGACGGCATGTTCGACTGACCCCGCGCCCGCGGCGCGCCCGCGCCCGCCGCAGATTCGGTCCGCGCAAACAGAATCGGATGCCGCGCGTCGCGGCATCCGATTCTGTTCACTCCCTCCGATTCCGGGAGTCGGTGGCGTCGCTCAGGACGCGAGCTCCCGCGCCGGCGGCGCACTGGCCGTCAGCGAGATGACGCCGTAGTCCCAGCCCTTGCGGCGGTAGACGACGCTCGGGTGATCGGTGCGCGCGTCGATGAAGAGGAAGAAGTCGTGGCCCACGAGCTCCATCCGGTCCACGGCCTCCTCGACCGTCATCCACTCGGCGTCGAAGTTCTTCGTGCGGATGACGACGGGGGTGTAGTCGTCCTCGCCCTCGTCGCCCACGGCGATCGGGATCTCGCCGGTCGCGACGGCACGCAGCGTCTCGACCGAGGCCGGCTGCAGATCGATGCCGGACAGCGCGCCGCTGCCCTTGTCCAGCTTGGCTCCCCGCGGGTGGTTACGGGCATCCACCCTCTTGTCCTTGGCACGCCGCAACTGCTCGGCGAGCTTGTCGACGGCCATGTCCAGCGCCGTGAACTTGTCGCCGTCGGTGGCCTCCGCACGCACCAGCGGGCCCTTGCCGGTGACGGTGAGCTCGACGGTCTCCTCCTCGCGACTGCCGTTGTGATAGGCGCGGTGAGTGACCTTGACGTCGAGGCGCTGCGCCCGCGGCGCCAGCGTTCCGATGCGAACGGACTTCTCTTCGGTGACGGTGCGGAAACGATCGGAGATGCTCACGCCCACGCCGACGATGCTAGTTTCCATCCTGACCTCCTTGTTCCGGGTCCGGCCGGTCAAGGGCGGACCCTGAGTTCGCCTTGGTCCCTCCCACGCTATCGGGGTGCCGCGCCCATGTCACCTGCGAATCGCCGTCGCGATCCGTGAGCATCCGCGATGAATCCGGGCTCACCGGGCGTGTCGGGCCGTGGCGGCCACCGTCGCCGCTCCGACGACCCGCGCGCCGGCGTCGGTGAGGGCCCGCGCGGCCTCGCGCAGGGTCGCTCCCGTGGTGACGACGTCGTCGACGATCAGCACCGGAGCCCCCTCGACGCCGCGGGCGCGCATCGTGCCCGCGACGTTCTGCGCACGGGCCGCCCTGCCCAGACCGCGCTGATCCGCCACCGCGCCGACCGTCCGCAGCTCCCGCAGCGGTCGGAGTCCGCCGCGGCGCGCGATCAGCCCCGCCACCTCGTGGCCGCGACGCCGGAACGCGGCCCGGGACGAGGGGACGGGAACCACCAGGACATCCTCGACCGGGCCCCCGGCGGCGGCCTCCGCCGCGGCCGCGAGGGCGGCCCCCAGCGGTCGTGCGAGTGCGGTGCGGCCGTCTTCCTTGAGCGCGCGCAGGACGCGCGCGGGCACGCCCGAGAACTCCCGCGCCGAGAAGACGGCCAGGCCCGCGTCGAGCCTGCCGCGACGAACGCGCGGAGCGAGCTCGTCGCGGCAGGCCGGGCACAGTCCGACGTCCGGGACGTCGCAGCCGGCGCACCGGATCGGCAGCAGCAGGCTCAGCGCCTCGGCACCCGCATCGCGGAGGACCGCGCCCAGCCCGCCCGGTGCTCGTGGGGATGCGCTCATGCCCCTCAGCATCGCCGTCGCGTGCGCGCCGCGGGGCCCGGAGCGCACCATCGGGGGGATGCCGCGCGCCCGCGCTCCCCGGGGAGGAGCCGGCGCGGGATCAGCGGGGCGCGCCCTGCTGGATCGCGAGCACGCGGACGTCGCCGACCAGCTGCTGCCAGTTGGCGCCGCGCTGGGCGTACACCTCGCCGTCGGCATCCCGCACGCGCGCGCTGTCTTTCTGCCCGGCGACGGTCGTGGTGTCGCCTGGGGTGCGGCTCGCTGAGGCGAACCCGCCCACGGTGAGCGTCTCGAGGTACTGGTCCTCGCCGTCGCTCGTGAGCACCCCGAGCGTGCTGCCGTCGAGCCAGGTGAGGGCCGTCGCCGGTCCGGGCAGGGTGTCGAGCACCTTCTCGGGCGACTCGATCGAGGTCGGCACACCGTTGCGATCGCGCTGGATCCCCGCGCCCCAGATCGCGTAGCGGTCGCCGTCGCGGACCGCCGCGACCAGGCGCGTGCCGTCGCGGGACACGCGCTGCGCGAGGATCTGCGAGGCGCCCGACCACCCGCCGGCGACCGTGACGATCGTGCCGTCGGGGGCGTAGGCCCGCACGGCGCTCGGGGCGTCGGTGGGCACCGTCCAGATGTATCCCGACGGGTCGATCGAGGGCGCGATGAGGCCGGCGCGCTGGTCCAGCCGCTGGGTGAGCGCATCGGCGTGCACCGCGAGCACGGCGCCCGACACGTCGCGGACCGCGGCCGTCGTGCGATCCGCATTGACCTCGATGTCGGTCGTCGCGATGTTGAGGATCGCGTCGGACAGCCCGGCGATCGGCGTCACCGTCGAGCCCGACGCGAATCCGAAGGCCGCCTCCGTGCGGACGACCGGGTTGGAGGCGACGGCGGTCGAGCGCACGTCGACCTTCTGCGCCATCAGCGCCTGCCCTCCCGGCAGGATCATGTCGACACCGCTGATACCGGCCGTGCCGAGACTCGCCTCGAGTTGCGTCTGCATGCGGTCCAGCGCCACCTGGTCGAGGTTGCGCGCGCCGTCCTGCAGCGTCACCTGTGCGACGTTCGACTGCCGCGGCACCGAGGTCAGCTCCAGGCGGGCGCCGTCGGTGAAGGCGCTCACGACCGCACCGCGCAACCAGGGCGCCGGTGAGCCGTCGACCAGTCCCTCCGCGATGTTCGTGGCGGCGTAGTAGCGGGGGAACCAGCGCACGTCGGGGACCAGGTAGGTCCACGTGGGGTCGAAGTACATGAGCGAGTACGCGTCGAACACCGTCGCGAACCGCGTCTGGTCGAGGACGATGCCGTCCGGCGCCTGCGTGATGCGCCACTGGCCGTCCGCCTGCTGCGCCAGTTTGAACGACAGGGGGATGTCGCCGTCGTCGGATGCCGGGGTCAGCTCGCCCGTGGCATCCACCGTCGCCACCGGCGCGACGGTCAGCACGAACTCCGCGGCGCCCGTCTGCTGCAGCGTCCGCTGCCCGGCCGCGTACACGGTGACACCGGCCTGCGGCTTCCACGTGCCCTTGAAGCTCGGCGCGAGGAACTGCTGGGCCGTCTCCCAGTTGTTGCTGGGACCGGTACCGGCGGCGATGAAGCCCTCGACGATCTGCTGGGGCGTCGCATCCTGCACGGGCCCCTTGGGGATGAACGCGAAGTCGGCGGAGCCGTCGTCGTCGACGATGCGCACGCCCGGGTTGACCGGGCCCGAGGTCGGCAGGCCGGCGCACGCGACGAGCGCCGTCGAGAGCAGGGCGGCGAGGAGGGCGGCGGCGACGCCGCGCAGGCGGATACGCATCATGGGCGACTCCCCCGGTCGAACACGGTGATCGGCTGCGTGAGCCCGAGGTCGTCCAGCGAGACCCCGTCCTCGACCGGATCGACCGGGATCGGCGAGGCCCCGTCGAGCGGCTGGCCCTGACGCGGCAGCGTGAGCACGAAGTTCGTCCCGCGGCCGAGCTCGGACCAGACCGCCAGGCTGCCGCCGTGCAGCTTGGCGTCGCCGAGCGCGATCGACAGGCCGAGGCCCGTGCCGCCGATGGTGCGCTTGCGCGACGGGTCGGCGCGCCAGAACCGATCGAACACCCGCTCCGCATCGGCCGCGCTCATCCCGAGACCGTAGTCGCGCACGCCGATCGCCACGGCCCGCTGATTGCTGTCCACCGTCACGACGATGGGGCGTCCCTCGCCGTGCTCGATCGCGTTGCCGAGGAGGTTGCGGACGACGCGGCGTACCCGCCGCGGATCCATCTCGACCGGCGAGTACCCGCCGGGGGCGACCAGCCGCACGTCGGTGCCGTGCTGCTCCGCGAGCTGCTGCATCGACGCGATGACGTCCTCCGCGAGGTGGGCCAGGCTCGTGGGCTCGTACTCGAGCTGCACGGAGCCGGCGTCGTATCGGCTGATCTCCAGGAGGTCGGTCAGCAGCGTCTCGAAGCGCTGCACCTGCGCGTGCAACAGCTCGGCGGCGCGGGCGGTCGTCGGATCGAAGCTCTCCCGCTGGTCGTTGAGCATGTCGCTGGCCAGACGGATGGTCGTGAGCGGGGTGCGCAGCTCGTGGGAGACGTCGGAGACGAAGCGCTGCTGGACGAGCGACAGTTCCGCCAGCTCCTTGATCTGCGCCTCGATGCTGTCGGCCATCGCATTGAAGGACCGGCCCAGCGTCGCGAACTCGTCCTCGCCGCGAACCGGCAGCCGCACGGCCAGGTCGCCGGCGGCGAGCGTGGCGCTCGTCTCCGCCGCCTCGGCGATCGGCACCGTCACGGAGCGCAGGACGAACCACGAGATGGCGGCGATGAGGACGACCAGTCCCGCGCCGACCAGCCAGAGCGTCACCTGCACGAACTGCAGGGTCTGCTGCTCGGGGGCGAAGTCGTACGCGAAGTAGAACTCGTAGGCTCCGACCTCGGGGAACACGAGCTGCTGGCCGATCACGACGCCGGGCACCGTGCTGCCGTCGGACTCGGCGAGCCCGACCGACTGCCACCAGCGCTTCTCGGCATCCCCCTGCACGGCGCTGCGCAGCCCCGGCGTGATGAGACCGACGTTGAGGCCGCCCTTCTGGAAGTCCTGGGGCGCGATCGTCGACGGGGCGTCCGAGATGCGGAAGGCGGCGATCATGTCGGTGCCGGCCTGTCGCGCGATCGAGTCGGTCACGTTGTTCCACAGGGACTGGAGCGCGGCGCCGTCCCCGTCGATCTGCGCGGCGTTGAGGGTCTGCTGCGTGGACTGCGTCGCCCGCTGCACCGACTCCTGCACCTGCTGGACGCGCGACTCGAAGAGGTCGTTCTGGATCGCGAGAGCCATCGCGACGAACGCGATCAGGATCGCGAACGCCGTGGCGCCGATCGTGATGACGAGCGTCCGGAACCGCAGCGAACGCGTCCAGGCGTAGGCCACGCGACGCGGCCAGGTGCGCCAGTCGCGCCACCCGGTCATCGTCGGCACGGTCGCCGTCTGCGGCGTCATCGTGGGCCGATCAGACCACCGCGCCGGCGCGGTAGCCGACCCCGCGCACCGTCATGACGATCCGCGGGTTGTCGGGGTCGATCTCGACCTTGGCGCGCAGACGCTGCACGTGCACGTTCACGAGGCGCGTGTCCGCCTTGTAGTGGTAGCCCCACACCTGCTCGAGGAGCATCTCGCGGGAGAACACCTGCTGCGGCTTGGAGGCCAGTGCCACCAGCAGCTCGAACTCGAGCGGGGTGAGCGCGATCACCTCGTTCCCCCGGCGCACCTCGTGCGCGGCCACGTCGACGACGACGTCGCCGATGCGCAGGTCGTCGCCCGCCGGCTCGGCGGCGGGGCGCAGCCGCGTGCGGATGCGCGCGACGAGCTCCTTCGGGTTGAACGGCTTGACGATGTAGTCGTCCGCGCCCGATTCGAGCCCGCGGACGACGTCGGCGGTGTCGGTGCGCGCGGTCAGCATGATGATCGGAACGCCCGACTCGGAGCGGATGCGCGTGCAGATCTCGATGCCGTCCATGCCGGGAAGCATGAGGTCGAGCAGCACGAGGTCGGGGCGCTCCTCGCGCCACACGTCGACGGCGACGGTGCCATCGGCGCAGAACAGCGGTTCGAAGCCCTCGGTGCGCAGCACGATGCCGATCATCTCGGCGAGCGCGACGTCGTCGTCGACAACGAGGATGCGGGAAGTCATATGGCCTGGTTCGTCCTTCGGGTGGGCCGGATGCCGCCGACGCGGCAGGGCGCAGGAACACAGTATCGGACGCTCCTGGGATGGCACCGAGTGCCGCGCAGACGATGACGGGTCCGGGGACGCTGTCCCGGACCCGTCATCGTCGACGTCCCGCCGCGGCGACCGCTACTGCAGAGCGGGCAGCTTGTCGTCGCTGTTGAGGGCGCGGAACAGGAGCGCAGCCAACGCGCCGCCGACCAGCGGGGCCAGGAAGTACAGCCAGTAGGCGCCGATGTCGAAGATGCCCGTGATGGACAGCCCCAGCGCGACGGCCGGGTTGAAGCCGCCGCCGGAGATGCCTCCCACGGCCACGGCGCCGACGAAGACCGTCGAGCCGATCGCGAGACCGTAGAACGAGTTGTGGACGTTGGACTTGGTGGTCGCGACGTTGAGCACGACGTACACGAGCACGAAGGTCCAGAGCGCCTCGACGAGGAACGCGGGGCCGATCTCGATCTTGGCGGGCTCGTCCGCGACGGGCCAGAGCGCGAAGCTGACGGCGGCCGCGAGCGCTCCGGCCGCGAGCTGGGCGACGACGTACGAGACGAACCGCGTCAGGCTGATGGCGCCGCGCAGCCAGGCGCCGAGCGAGACCGCCGGGTTCAGGTGGGCGCCGGAGATGTGGCCGGTCGCGAACACCATGATCATGAGTGCGAAGCCGATGGCGAGGGGGGTCAGGGCGCTGCCGCTGTTGACGGCGCCGATGATGGCGAACACGAAGATGAACGTGCCGATGAACTCGGCGAGGGGGTTGCGCAACGAATCCTTCATGATGAGCTCCTGTGGTCATCGCCGGTCCCTTCCGGCTCAGCACGACCATAGTGCACTCCCAGCGCTTTCCCAGGCAGCCGCGCGAGAACTCCCTCCACGCCGAACCGGGCCCCCTCCGATCGGAGAGGGCCCGGCAGCCGCGCAGCGCGGTCAGCGGTGCAGGTCGAACCGGTCCAGCTCGGTGACCTTGCCCCACGCGGCGGCGAAGTCGCGCACGAACTTCTCGGTGGCGTCGTCCGAGGCGTACACCTCGGCCAGCGCGCGCAGCTCGGAGTTCGAGCTGAACAGCAGGTCGACGCGGGTGCCGACGCCGACCTTCTCGCCGCTGCCGTCCTTCGTCCCGGCGAACGCGTGGGCTCCGGGATCCAGCGGCTTCCAGGTCGTGCCGAGATCGAGCAGCGTGACGAAGTAGTCGTTCGTCAGCACGCCGACGCGGTCGGTGAACACGCCGTAGGGCGAGCCGTCCCAGTTGGCCCCGAGCACGCGCAGACCGCCGACGAGGACCGTCATCTCCGGCGCCGTGAGCGTGAGCAGGTTCGCCTTGTCGAGGAGGTGGTACTCGGCGGGCATCGCCGCCAGCGGACCCTGGTAGTTGCGGAACCCGTCGGCCGCGGGCTCCAGGTAGCCGAAGGACTCGACGTCGGTCTGCTCCTGCGACGCGTCGGTGCGCCCCGCGTGGAACGGGATCTCCACGTCCACGCCCGCGTCGGCGGCCGCCTTCTCGACCGCCGCGTTGCCCGCGATGACGATCAGATCGGCGAGGGAGACCTCGATGCCCGCCTGTGCGGCGTCGGCCGCGATGCCCCCGAGCACGCCCAGGACGCGGTGCAGCTGCGCGGGGTTGTTGACCTCCCAGTCCTTCTGCGGGGCGAGGCGGATGCGGGCGCCGTTGACGCCGCCGCGCTTGTCGCTGCCGCGGAAGGAGGATGCCGCGGCCCACGTCGTGGCGACCAGCTCTGACACCGTGAGGCCGGAGGCGAGCACCCGAGCCTTGAGGTCGGCGACCTGGTCGGCCCCGAGCGGGGCGCCGGTCGGCGCCGGGACGGGGTCCTGCCACAGCAGTTCCTCGCCGGGGACCTCGGCGCCCAGGTAGCGGGCGACCGGACCCATGTCGCGATGCGTCAGCTTGAACCAGGCGCGCGCGAACGCGTCGGCGAAGGCGTCCGGGTCGTCCTTGAACCTGCGCGAGATCTTGTCGTAGGCGGGGTCCACGCGCAGCGCGAGGTCGCTGGTGAGCATGCGGGGCTCGCGCTTGCCGTCGCTGTGGGCGAGCGGCACCATGTCGGCGCCGTGGCCGCCCGTCGGCCGCCACTGGTGCGCGCCGGCCGGGCTCTTCATGAGCTCCCACTCGTACGCGTAGAGGATGTGGAAGAACTCGTTGTCCCACCGGGTCGGGTGGTAGGTCCACGTCACCTCGAGGCCCGACGTGATCGTGTCGTCGCCGCGGCCGGTGGCGTGGTTGTTCTTCCACCCGAGGCCCTGCATCTCCAGCCCCGCGGCCTCGGGGTTGTCCTCGAGGTTGGCGTCGGGGGCGGCGCCGTGCGTCTTGCCGAAGGTGTGGCCGCCGGCGATGAGGGCCACGGTCTCCTCGTCGTCCATCGCCATCCGGGCGAACGTCTCGCGGATGTCGCGGGCCGAGGCGAGCGGGTCGGGGTTGCCGTTGGGCCCCTCGGGGTTGACGTAGATGAGGCCCATCTGCACGGCCGCGAGAGGCTTCTCGAGCTCGCGGTCGCCCGAGTAGCGCTCGTCGCCGAGCCACGTGGTCTCGGGGCCCCAGTACACGTCGTCGTCCGGCTCCCACACGTCGGTGCGTCCGCCGGCGTAGCCGAAGGTGCGGAAGCCCATCGACTCGAGCGCGACGTTGCCGGCCAGGATCATGAGGTCGGCCCAGGAGATCGACTGCCCGTACTTCTTCTTGACGGGCCAGAGCAGGCGCCGGGCCTTGTCGAGGTTGACGTTGTCGGGCCAGCTGTTCAGCGGAGCGAAGCGCTGCTGTCCCGCTCCCCCGCCGCCGCGGCCGTCCGTCACGCGGTAGGTGCCGGCGGAGTGCCAGGCCATGCGGATCATGAGGGGCCCGTAGTGGCCGAAGTCGGCGGGCCACCAGTCCTGGCTCGTGGTGAGGAGCTCCGCGATGTCCGCCTTGACGGCGGCGAGGTCGAGCGACTCGAAGGCCGCCGCGTAGTCGAAGTCGTCATCCAGGGGGTTACGGACGCTCGGGTTCTTCGCGAGGATCTTGAGGTTGAGCTGGTTCGGCCACCACACCCGGTTCGCCGAGCCGCTGGTGGGATGCGGCTGCGCATGGATGACCGGGCAGGTCGCCGCCTCCTCCGCGCGCGCCTCGTCGGTGTCGCTGACGGTGAGGGACTGGTCGATCTCGGTCGCGTCAGCGCCGATACCGGCGGTGGTCGGGTCGTGGTCGGTCATGGTGTTCCTTCCGTTGGGGTGGGTCCGGCGGCGGCCGCGCACGACGGGCAGAGCCCCCAGTACGTGACCTCCGCCGTGGTGAGGGTGAAGCCGTGCGCGTCGGACGGTTGCAGACAGGGCGCGGCGCCGATGGCGCAGTCCACATCGACGACCGTGCCGCAGGAGGTGCACACGAGGTGGTGGTGGTTGTCGCGCACCCGCAGCTCGAACAGCATGGGGCGCCCGGCGGGCTCGATGCGGCGGACCAGCCCGGCGTCGACGAAATCGCCCAGCGCGTTGTACACGGACTGGCGGCTCGTCCGCGGCATCCGCTGGACGATCCGCAGGAAGACGTCGTCGGCGCTCGCGTGCGGCATGTCGCGCAGGGCGTCGTAGACGGCCGTCCGCGACTCGGTGACCTTGAGTCCGGCCGCCCGCAGCGCGGCCGGGGCCGCCGCCTCGCCGTGCGGGGTGTCGATCTCGGTCATGTCTCCACCCTACCCAATTTTGACAAAGTCAAAATTACTCACGGGTGATCCATAGGCCGTCACGCCCGCGCCCCGAACGCCGCAACGCCGCCCCCGGTGGCGGGGACGGCGTTGCGAAGACGCGGAGGGCGCGTCTCAGTAGCGGTAGTGCTCGAGCTTGTAGGGACCCTCGACGGGCACGCCGATGTAGGCGGCCTGCTCGGGGGTCAGCTCCGTGAGCTCCACGCCCAGGGCGGCCAGGTGCAGGCGCGCGACCTTCTCGTCGAGGATCTTCGGCAGCACGTACACGCCGACGGGGTACAGCTCGGGCTTCGTGTACAGCTCGATCTGGGCGAGCACCTGGTTGGTGAACGACGCGCTCATGACGAACGAGGGATGCCCGGTCGCGTTGCCGAGGTTCATCAGGCGCCCCTCGCTCATCACCAGGATGCTGCGGGGCGCGCCGTCGGCGGCCGCCGGCAGCCGGTACTCGTGCACCTGGGGCTTGATCTCGATCTTCTCGACGCCCGGCAGCGCCTCCAGACCGGCCATGTCGATCTCGTCGTCGAAGTGGCCGACGTTGCCGACGATCGCGAGGTGCTTCAGCTTCGTGAGGTGCTCGACGGTCACGACGCGGGTGTTGCCGGTGCCGGTGATGAGGATGTCGACGTCGCCGACGACGGACTCGAGCCGGGCGACCTGGAAGCCGTCCATCGCCGCCTGCAGCGCGCAGATCGGGTCGACCTCGCCGATGATGACGCGCGCGCCCTGACCCCGCAGGGCCTCGGCCGCGCCCTTGCCCACGTCGCCGTAGCCCACGACGAACGCGACCTTGCCGCCGATCAGCACGTCGGTGCCGCGGTTGAGCCCGTCGGGCAGCGAGTGACGGATGCCGTACTTGTTGTCGAACTTGCTCTTGGTGACCGAGTCGTTGACGTTGATGCCCGGGAACAGGAGCTTCCCGGCGGCGGCGAGCTCGTACAGGCGGTGCACGCCGGTCGTGGTCTCCTCGGTGACGCCGACGATCTGCGACGCCATGCGGGTGAAGCGCTGCGGGTCGCGGGCGAGACTGGCGCGCAGCGTGTCGAGCACGATGCGGTACTCGAGGGAGTCGTTCTCGGATGCCGCGGGCACCGCGCCGGCCGCCTCGAACTCGACGCCCTTGTGCACGAGGAGCGTCGCGTCGCCGCCGTCGTCCAGGATGAGGTTGGGGCCGTCGAAGCCCTCCGCCGACCAGTCGAAGATGCGGTCGGCCAGCTGCCAGTACTCCTCGAGCGTCTCGCCCTTGAACGCGAAGACGGGAACCCCGGCGGGCTCGTCCACGGTGCCCGTGGGGCCGACGGCGACCGCGGCGGCGGCCTCGTCCTGCGTGGAGAAGATGTTGCAGCTCGCCCAGCGCACCTGCGCTCCGAGCGCGACGAGCGTCTCGATGAGCACGGCGGTCTGCACGGTCATGTGCAGCGAGCCCGCGATGCGGGCGCCGGCGAGGGGCTGCGAGGGCCCGTACTCCTCGCGCAGTGCCATGAGCCCGGGCATCTCGTTCTCGGCGAGGCGGAGCTGGTGACGACCGGCCTCGGCGAGGCTCAGATCGGCGACGACGAAGTCGTGGAGGCGGGCGGGGGCGGCAGTGGTCGGCATCCGACCATTCTCGCACCCCACGCCCGGGGACGGCTGTGCGTCAGACCCGCAGCGTCTCGTGGCGCACGACGACCCAGCCCTTCGGCACGGACAGCCGATCGGTGTGGATCGCGCAGAGGTCGTGCGCGTGCGGGTCGGTCGCCGCGCCGAGGGGGCCGAGCGCCGCCATCTGGTCGCCGTAGTCGTAGGTCAGGGTCGTCACAGCCTCGCGGGCACAGCCCACCTTCGAGCACAGTCGGGTACGCATCGCCCTCACGGTACCCGTCCGCGGTGCTCCCCGAGCGGATGCCGCGCCGCCGCGGGGCGATCGGCCCGGCCGATCGGCGCACCCTAACCTAGACTCGGACCATGATGAGGCGGCGCGCGAGCAGTGCCCCGCGCGTGCGCGCCTCGCGCCACGGCCGCCACGGCCGCGAGGACCGCAGCCCCGTCGTCCGCCCGCCCCTGCCCGCGCAGGAGACCCGGGAGGAACGCTTCGACTTCATCGTGGGCACGGCGGCGGAGTTCCTGCGCAGCGCCTGGCCCGAGCTGCGCGACGTCGCCTTCGAGGTCGCGGCGATGCCTCCGGCGCCCGACGCCGACGGCATCCCGCGCTGGACGGTGTCGACGGGCGACCGGCGCATCGTGCTCTACCGGCTGCCGATCGAGCGTCTCGGGTCGCTGCACCGCGAGGACGACCTGCACCGGCGGATGGCGATCGAGAGCTGCGTCTTCCGTGCGGCCGCGGAGTACCTCGACCGCGATCCGTGGGACCTCGGCCCCGAGCGCTTCCGCTACTTCTGAGCGCGCCGCCGGCGGCGGCCCTCAGCGGGCTCAGCGGGGATACACCGTGACCGCCGACGCCGCCGCCGCGCTCGGCGCCACCGGATAGCCCGCGAGAGCCGACGCCCCCGCGTAGGTCACGCCCGCGCGCACGGCGCCCGTGCCGGGATCGACGCGGTAGACCTCTCCGGGGCGGACGGGGACCGTCACCGCCCCCGACGCCGGCACCGTCACATCCGTCGCCGTGCCCGCGCCGGCCGCCGCGGTCAGCACCACGGTCGTCGCCCGCCCGTCGGAGGAGGCGAGCGTCAGCGTGGGCTCCGGCGCGCCGGACCCGCCGGCGGCGACCGCGACGAGGGCGGGAGCCGAGATCTCCTCGGCCGCGACGAACCAGCCGAAGTCGCTCCCGGCGCCGAACCCCGAGGTCGCCCACACCGCGCCGGTGACCGGGGCCGTCGCGCTCACGCGCACGGCGTAGGTGCCGGTGGCGAGGCCGCCGAGGTCGAGCTTCAGCGGCACACCCGCCGTCAACGGCACGGTCTGCGCGGTGCCCACCTGCGTCGCGCCCTGGAAGACGGTCACCGTCGCCTGAGCGTCGCTGCCCGGCGACAGAAGCCGCAGCGCGGTGGGCACGTTGCTCTCGCCCGCGCCGCCCTGGGTCGTGACGACCGGGACGCCCGGGATGACGAGATCGGTGTCCGGCACGGCGGCGGCGCCCACCTGGTCGACGCCGCCGGCGACGAGCACGCGCGTGAGGCTCGCCTGCAGCGCGGCACGGACCGGCGCCTGGGACGAGGTGATCCGCAGGACGGGGTTCTCCTCGCCGATGGCCAGCGAGGCGAGCGGGATGACGCGCTGCGTGCCGGCGGGAACCACGATGCCGTTGCCCGCCACGGGCACGGCGCCGCCGTCGGCGCCGTAGACGGTGACGGCGACCCGCGCCGCGACCGCGCCGGGGTTGGAGAGCACGACGAGATCCGACGCCCCCGTCGCGGCGGAGCCCGCGACGAGCCACGACTCCATCTCCGGGCGGGCGCACGCCGCGGCGGCGAACCCGCTGAGGTCCTCGGCGGCCGCCCGGGCGGCCGAGGCGGCCGCGATGTCGGTCGGCTCCCCGCCGACCGGGGCGGCGCGAAGCGTCGTCGGGCCGGTTCCCCCCGTGACATCGGGGGTGAGCAGCGTCGAGGTGGTCGCCGCAGCGGGCGTGCCCGCGGAGGCGGCGGCGGAGGTGACGGCGGCGGGTGCGGCATCCGTGAGCTGGGAGGCGATCGACGCGTCGCGCCCCGTGGCGAGGATCGGTCCCACGCACGTCGCGACGGAGGCGGATGCGGGGGTGTGCGCCGTGACCGTGACGGCCTCGCGCGCGAGGGTCGGCAGCGGCGTGACGACGAGGGCGACGGCCGCGGCGATCGCGACCGCGGCGACGGCGCCGCCGACGGCCAGCCGCACGCCGGCGATGCCGCGCGGACCGCGGGCGTGGGAGACTCCGTCGCTCACGCTGCCCCTCCTCGTTCGAGACCGACGGTGCGCGGGCGACGCCGGTTCAGGCGGAGCGAGCGCCGCGTCGGAAGCGCCAGCAGGAGCGCGATGACGATCACTCCGATCTGGAGGACGGCGACCTCCGCACCGGCGGTGCCGCCGGTCTGCTGCCGATCGACGACCGTGCCGGTGACGCGCCACAGCTTGCCGCGGCCCGTGTCGCCGACGATCTCGAGGTCGTCGCGCTGGTCCAGCGCCGTCTCCGCCCCGATGCGCACGGCCCGTGCGACGTCGCTCTCGCCGTCACCGCCGCCGCTGAGCAGGACGAAGGCCACGCCGTGGGCGGCGAGGTCGGCCACGGCGCTCCCCGAGGGCGCGGCGAGCAGCTCGGCGGTCAGTCGCGCCGCCTCGGCGTCGCCGGCGTCGGGGCCCCGGCGCGCCGAGCGGAGCGTCGTCTGTCCGCCGAGGGCCGAGGTCTCGCCCCACACGACGTCGGTGACGACGGCGCCGTCGGATGCCGGTGTCAACACGAACGTCGCGTTGCCGAGCCCGGCGCGGCCCTCCGCCTCCACGTAGGCGGGCAGCGTGCTGCTCGGCCCGTCGGTGAGGGCGGAGGTCCCCCGGGGAAGCGCGGTGAGGGCGGGCACGGCGCTGACGGCGAGCGCGGCCATGGCCAGGACCGCCAGCGGCATCCGCACCCGGGCGGCGTCGGGGATCGCATCGACGGCGAGCGCCGCCGCGCCCAGCAGCGCCAGCCAGTACAGGCTCAACGCCGCCCCGGGCCACACGGCGATGCCCACGGACGCATCCGTGGTGACCTCGATGCCGATGACGGCCATCGCGGTCGCGAGGGCACTGACGGCCACGACGAGCGCGACGGCCGCCGGCACGACCCGCGACAGGAGCGGTGCGGCGACGGCGAGACCCAGCAGCGGGACGACCAGCAGCAGCGCCCACGGTCCGATCCCGGCGACGAGCTGATCCCAGCCCGCGCCGTCGGTCGTCGGGAATCCGAAGGCGATCGCGATGCGGCGCGCGAGGTCGACCTGCTCGCCGCTCGCGAGGGGGACGCCGGGGTCGGCCAGGAGGGCCCACGGGTCGCCCGTGTCCAGGCGATGCCAGACCATCGGCGCCCAGACGGCCACCGCGGGCACGAGGAGCCAGATGACGCGGGCGATGCCGCGGCCTCGTCCGAGGCTCGCCGTGAGCACGATGGCCACGACCCACAGCAGCACGACGGCGGGGGCCAGCGAGGGCGCGCAGGCCAGGACGGCGACCGCGATGACCGACCCCATGCCGGCCGCGCTCCATGAGCGGTGCGCGACGGCGGCGGTCCACAGCAGCCACGGCAGCAGCAGGTGCGCGATCACGACGGTGGGCCGACCGGTGGCGAGCGCCCCCAGCAGGCTCGGCGCCAGCGCGTAGCCGACGGCGACGAGGGCGCGCGCGAGGGGGCGCTCCGTGACGCGGGTCGCCGCGAACCACGCCCCGAGCGCCGCCAGCGGCAGCGCCAGCACCCACACGACGACGAGGACGCGCGAGGGCGCCGCGGGCCACAGCGAGCCGAGCACGGCGATGACCGCACTGAACGGATCCGCCGGACCGCTGGTGTCCCAGCCGAGCGGACGCAGTCCCGACGCGGCATCCGCCCACAGCTGCGCGACCGTCGCCCGCAGCGGGACGAGCGCTCCCCCGCCGAGCACCGGCCACGCCAGCAGCGAGAGGAAGGCGAGCACGGAGACCAGGAGCGCGCCCAGCACGATCCAGGCCCCGCCGCCCGAGAAGAAGCGCAGTTCCCCGCGCGCGGCACCGTCCACCACGTCGTCGTCGAGGCGTTGGCGCAGTTCGGCGCGGGTGATCCGCAGCGGCGCGAGCTGCGCCCACGAGACGCTGCGCCCGGCCCGGATGCCGCGTCGCGCCCGGGCGACCGCACCCGGGCGGGCCATCACCGTGACGGTGGCCCCCCACTCGGGGCCGATGAGCGCGGGGCGTTTGCCCAGCAGCAGCGCCACCGACCGCAGCAGGGCCAGCGGGAGGTACGACAGCCAGTGCAGCGGGACCGCGGCCGCCGGGGCGTAGGCGAGGCGGCGGTGCAGCTGTGCGGTGCGCTGGGCGTAGGCGCGGCGCACGCCCTCCGGCTCGAAGCGGTCGCCGAGCGCCGGCGGGTCGCTGCGATCGGCGTCGGCGATCGCGACGATCGCCTGCGGTGCGAGCACGACGCGCCCGCCGCGCAGCCGGGCGCGGACGCCGAGGTCGAGGCCCTCGTCCGCGCCGGCGAGCGCGGTGTCGAGTCCGCCCAGCGCCCGCCAGGCGTCGGTGCGCACGAGGATGCCGCGGACATCGGCGCCGAGGACGTCGTCGCCCGCGTCGTGCTGACCCTGGTCGTGCTCGCCGTCGGCGAGCCCGACCGTGCGCCCCCCGTGGGTCAGGGAGACGCCGAGGGAGACGATGCGGTCGTTGTCGTCGGCGCGCACGAGCTTCGGGGCGGCGAAGGCGACCGACGACGAGGTCTCGAGCGCACCGAGAAGGCGCATGAGGGCGTCGGGCGCGGGGGTGGTGTCTTGGGCGAGGATCCACACCGCCTCCCCGTCGAGTCGGCGGCTGGCCAGATCGAGGGCGTCGGCGAAGGAGGTGCCGCGATCGGCTGTGATGACCCCTTCGGCGCCCGACTCCCCCGCGATGCGCTGCAGTTCACGGTCGCCGGCGTGCACGCCGCAGAGCACGATCGTGAGCCTGTCCACGGGGCGCGACTGCGCCGCGAGCGCGGACAGGACGCGTTCGAGGCGGATGTCGGTGGCCACGCGCGCATCGGGGCGCACGACCAGCAGTGCGTGAACTCGGGCGGGCATGACGTCGTCAGCCTAGGCGCGGACGGCTCGGGCCCGCGCACGTCGCCCGCGAGTCTCGGGAACTCGTCAGGCGCGGCGCTTGAGCTTGCGGCGCTCGCGCTCGCTCAGCCCGCCCCAGATACCGAAGCGCTCATCGTTCTGCAGGGCGTACTCGAGGCACTCCCCGCGCACGTCGCACGAGGTGCAGATGCGTTTGGCGTCTCGCGTCGAGCCGCCCTTCTCCGGGAAGAACGCCTCGGGATCGGTCTGGGCGCACAGGGCGTCGGCCTGCCAGGCGAGGGCGGTGTCCTCGTCGGTCGCCGCGGCCCGGCGCACGCCCGGCACGCCGAGATTGACCGGGTCGACGAACCAGTTGTCGGGGACGCCGGAGCGGTAACCCGTCATATCGTTCTCCCCACGTTTTCCCGATGCGCCGATGCGCGTGTTGGGAATAATTACACCCTTGTCATTCGCCGTGGTCAAGTCGCAGATCGTAAACCCTCAATGAGGGATTGAACCTTCATCTCGACGTATCGGCGTGTCGCGCGCGATGTCGCGGGCTCACGCCCCGGGCTGAGCGAGGAAGATCTCACCGGATCCGGCGACGGCGATGACCCCTTCGTCGGCGACGTGCACGGCGGCCCCGGGGCGGAGGGCGACCTCATGGCCGGATGCCGAGACGACGACCTCGCCCCGCGTGCACAGGGCGATCGCGGGGCCACGCAGCGTCAGGCGTGCGTCGGCGCCGGGGGCGACGCTCACGCAGGACAGGGCGAAGTCGTCGACCGGTGTGTCGTAGTCGACCACGCCGTCGCCGACGGCGCGGGGGTGCACGACGGGGGCGGGTCCGGGGGTGACGTCCACGACGCGCATCAGTTCGGGCACGTCGACGTGCTTAGGGGTCAGACCGCCGCGCATGACGTTGTCGCTCGCGGCCATCAGCTCCACGCCGAGACCCGACTGGTAGGCGTGCAGGACGCCGGCGGGCGCGAACAGCCCCTCCCCGCGCCGCAGCGTGACGAGGTTCATGAGGAGGGCGACGATCAGACCGGGATCTCCCGGGAAATCCGCGGCGGCCGCACGCAGCACGGCGATCTCGTCGGAGAACTCGGCGCTGTCGGCACGGCCGAGGGCGGCGGTCAGGTCGGCGACGATCGCGGCATCCGCCTCGTCGAGGGCCCACGCGAGCGTGCCCCGCAGCGCGGACCGGGCGTCGACGCCGGTGTCGGCGTCGCCGAGCCGTTCGCGGATCTCGGCGACGGCGCCGCTCGCCGAAGGCGCGTCCAGGGCGTCCAGCAGCCGTCGGGTCTCGGCGAGCGGACGCAGTCCCACGAGGGCGCGGAACCGCTCGCTCAGCGCGACGATGATCTCGGGCTTGTGGTTGTCGTCGCGGTACAGACGCTCCGCTGCGTCGCGCGGGACTCCGGCGCCCTCCTCCCGCGCGAAGCCCTCCCGCGCCTGGTCCCGCGTGGGGTGCGCCTGGATCGACAGCGAGGATGCCGCGGCCAGCAGTTTCAGCAGGAACGGCAGCGGCGGGCGCCCGGCCTCGGCGAGGGCGACGTCGAGCGTGCGTCCGTCCGGCGTCCGCGACGGGCAGCCGGGGTGGTCGCCGTACCAGATCTCGGCCTCCGGAGCCCCCGTCGGCGGACGCCCCTCCAGTCCCGCGATCAGGGTCGTGGAGCCCCAGGAGTAGTCGCGCGGCTCGTTGGAGATCGGCGTCAGCATGCCCCCAGCCTAGAACCGCCGCCGCGATAGCCTGATCACACCATGGCCGTCTTCACCACGCACCCCGTCGCCGCGCCGCCGACCGCGCCGGTGCGCGCGACGACGGCCCATCTGCTGCTGCGGGGCTGGTGCATCTTCGTGATCGCCGCGGCGCTCGCGGGCACGTCGTGGCTGATGCTGCTCGGGGCGCCCGGCGCGGCGGTCGTGGCGATCGCGACCGGAGTGGTCTCCGCGGTGCTGTGGGCCCTGCTCCGCCCGCCCGTGCAGTGGCGCCGGCTCCCGTGGTTCGCGATGGGCTACGTCATCTGGGCGATCGCCTCGCTCCTGTGGAGCGCGCATCCGACCACGACGGCCGTCACGCTGCTGCTCCTGCTGATCACGACGCTGCAGGCGATGTTCGTCGGCGCCGTGCTCACCTGGCGCGAACTCGTCCGCGCGATCGCGTCGGCCCTGAAATGGGTGCTGGGGCTGTCGATCGTGTTCGAGCTCTGGGTCTCGCTCGTGTGGGGCGGCCCGATCCTGCCGCAGTTCGTGCGGCCCGACGGGCCGGTCGCCGATCCGATCGTCTACTGGTCGCGCGACAACCTCTTCGACGGGGGCCGCATCCAGGGCGTCTTCGGCAACGCCAACCCCCTCGCCTACGTCGCCCTGCTCGGCATGATCGTGTTCGCGATCCGTTTCGCCACGCGCGCCCCCCGACGCTCGCTGCTCGTCGCCTGGTTCGCCCTCGCGGCCTACCTGTTCGTGCGCGCGGGATCGGCGACCGCCTGGCTCGCCGCCGGCGCCGTCGTGGTGGTCCTGCTCACCGTGCTCGCGATGCGCACCACCCGCCGCGCCGGCGAGCGCACACGCTACTACCTCGTCTACGCCGTCGTGGCCGTCGGCGGACTGGTCGCGCTCTGGGTCGGCCGCGAACGGGTGTTCTCGGTGCTGGGCCGCTCGTCCGACCTGACCGGCCGGGAGGGCATCTGGTCGATCGTCGGGGCGAAGGCGGTCGAGCGCCCCGTCGTGGGCTGGGGCTTCGCCACGCCCTGGCTGCCCGACGACCCCGCGTTCGACGGATGGATCGTCGACCACGGCCAGACCGTGATGCAGGCCCACAACATGTGGCTCGACGTGTTCTTCCAGCTCGGCGCCGTCGGGCTCGCCCTCATCGCCCTGACCTTCTTCGCCTACGTGTGGCGGTCGTGGTTCTTCGCCGTCGACCGCCCGCGCTGGGATCTCGTCGCCGACCGCCCCTACTCTCCGGTCACCCTCCTGCCGACCCTGGTCGGTGCGGTGCTGCTGGTGCAGGGCCTGGCCGAGTCGGGGCCGCTCCTCGGCTGGGGCTGGCTGTTCGTCGTCATGCTCGCCTTCAAGATCAAACAGGCGCCGCTGCTCGGCCGAGGCGCCTCCGAGCAGCGCCTGGTCGGCGAACAGGGCGAGCCGGAGCGGATGCCGCGATGACGCGCGCCGGGCGCGGCGACGGGTCGCTGCTCGGCGCCGGCAGCCCCCTGCAGCGCCTGCTCGCTTCGGCGGATCTGGCGCGGGCGTACACGCTCGCCGCCGTCGCCACCCTGGTCGGTTCGCACCTGATCGCACGGCTCGCCGGCGTCGTCACCCTCCGCAGCGTCATCGCCGGGCTGTGCGCCCTCGCGATCGGCATCCTCATCGCCCGTCGCGAGGAGCTGACGCCGCTGCGCCTGGTCCCCCTCACCGTGCTGCTGTGGGTCACCTGGGCGTTCGCGAGCGTCTTCTGGAGCACCGACCCGCTCGGCAGCCTCGCCCGCTGGCTCGCGATGGCGGCGATCGCGCTGATCGCGGTGACGATCGGCCACGTGCGCGACCCGCTCCAGACGGTCCGCGCGCTCGGCGACGTCCTGCGCGTCGCGCTCGGCCTGTCGCTCGGCCTCGAGATCCTCTCGGGGCTCCTGCTCGACATGCCGCTGCGTTTCCTCGGCATCCAGGGAAACATCGCCGCGCTCGGGCCGGTGCAGGGGATCTTCGGCACCCGCAACATGCTCGGCTTCGTGGCGGTCGTCGCGATGGTCACCTTCGCCGTGGAGCTGCGCACGCATTCGGTGCGCACCGGTGTCGGCGTCGGATCGCTCGCCCTCGCCGCCGCGCTCGGCATCCTCTCGGCCTCCCCCACGGTGCTCGTGCTGGCCGTCGCGGTCGGTGCGGCCACCGGGGCGCTCACGCTCGTGCGCACCGTGCCGCCCGCCCGGCGCGCCGCCGTGCAGTGGTCGCTGGCGATCGTCGTCGTGGTGGCCGCGCTCGTCGGATACGCGCAGCGCACCCGCCTGCTCGATGCCCTGGGAGCGACCGACGACCTCGACATGCGCACGCGCCTGTGGTCGCTCGCGGAGTTCTTCGTGCAGCTGCGCCCCGTGCTGGGCTGGGGCTGGTTCGGGCCGTGGGACCGCTCCGGCCAGCCGTTCCTGACCATCAACCAGCTGCTGGCCCAGCACCACTCCAGCGCCCTCAACGCCTACGTCGACGCGCTGGTGCAGCTCGGCTGGGTGGGGGTGCTGTTGCTGTGCCTGCTCGGCGGCGTAGCCCTCGTGAGATCGTGGAGCGTCGCCAGCCGGCGCCGGTCGATCGTGCACGCCTGGACGCCGCTGATCGTGGTGACCCTGGCGGTCACGAGCATCTTCGAGTCCATCGCGCTCGTCGGCTTCGGGTGGATGCTCCTGTGCCTGTGCGCCGTGCGCGCGGGACAATCGCGGTCGTGGCGCGACCGGCTGCGCGTCGGCGCCGCTCCCACCGCGGGGCTGCCCGAGGCGGGGTAGCTCAGCCCGCGTGGTCGGCGTTGTACGCGTCGAGGACGTCGCCGATCGCGGCATCCATCACGAGAACGCCGTTGTCGAGGTAGAGGCCGCGCGTGCAGAACCGACGCAGGTCCCGCTCGTTGTGGCTGACGAAGAAGAGCGTGCGCCCGTCGGCGAGGAGCTCGTCGATGCGGCGGTAGCACTTCTCCCGGAACGCCTTGTCGCCGACGGCGAGCACCTCGTCCACGAGGAGCGTGGGCTCGTCCAGCTGCGACACCACCGAGAACGCCAGCCGCACCTTCATGCCGTTCGAGAGGTGCTTGTAGGGCATGTCGACGAAGTCGCCGATCTCGGCGAAGGCGATGATGTCGTCGAAGCGGCGCGAGGTCTCCGCCTTCGACATGCCGTGCAGCCCGGCCATCAGCCGCACGTTCTCCCGCACGGTGAGATCGCCCACGAAACCGCCGGTGATCTCGATGAGCGGCGCCACTCCCCCCTCGACCCGGACGGACCCCTCGTCGGGGAGCAGCACCCCGGCGACGAGTTTGAGCAGCGTCGACTTGCCCTGCCCGTTGCGGCCGACGACGCCGATCGCCTCGCCGCGGCGGACGTCGAAGGAAACGCCCCGCAGGGCCCAGAACTCGCCCGGCCGGCTGCGCCGCGCCGAGCCCGCGAAGAGGTCCTTCAGGCTGCGGCGACCGCGGCGGTTGCGGCGGAAGCGCACCCCCAGGCCGTCGACGCGGATCGCGATGTCCTCGCCCATCACAGCTCCTTCAGCACGGCGGGCTCCAGGCGCCGGAAGACGACGACGCCGAGGGCGAGGATGCCGAGGCTGAGGACGGCCGCGACCAGCACGGCCATGACGTCCGCCTCGCCGGGGAACAGACCCACGCGGTACAGGGTGAAGATGCCCGACAGCGGGTTGAGCAGCGCCAGGTCGCGGAAGATCCCGGGAAGGTCGTTCACGCCGTAGATGATCGGCGAGGCGTAGAACAGGGCCCGCAGGATCAGCCGGGTCGTGCGCTCCAGGTCGCCCCAGAGGACGCACAGCGGCGCGACGAGCAGACCGAGCCCGACCAGCAGGATCGCCTGCAGCGCGACGGCCACCGGGAACAGGAGCAGCCCCCAGCCCACGGTCGCCCCCGAGAAGACCGCGAACAGCACGAGCACGGGCAGCGAGAAGACGAACTCGACGCCCTTGCTGAGCACGATGCGGTTGACCCAGATCGAGCGCGGGATCGCGGTCGAGCGCACGAGGCGCGCGTCCTTGTTGAAGGCGCGGGTGAGGTCGCCGACCGCCGCGTTGAACCACACCCACGGCAGCAGGCCCGACAGGAGGAACACGATGTACGGCTGGGCGCCGATGTCCCCCCGGTGGAACACCTGGGTGAAGACGAACCAGTAGATCGCGCTCATCACGAGCGGATCCAGCACCGACCACAGGTAGCCGAGGGCGCTGGTCGCGTAGCGCACGCGCAGGTCGCGAGCCGACAGCAGCCACAGCGAGTGCAGGTAACGCCGCGGGGAGCCGGCGGCGCCGACGACGGCGGTGGTCACGCGTCCGAGTCTAGGAGGTGAGCGCGCGCACGCGGGTGGGCCTGTGCCGCCCCGCACAGGGGGCGCAGAGCGCACCGGGGTAGACTCGTGAGGCCATGGCCTCCACTCCTTCGCGCCACGACGCGGCCCCGAACGACACGTTCACGCCCGCCAGCGCGACGATCGCGATCGTCACCTTCAACCGTTCCGGACTGCTGACGAGGCTGCTCGAGAGCATCACCGCGATGGACCCGAAACCGGGCCATGTCGTCATCGTCGACAACGCGTCGAGCGACGACACCACCGCCGTCGTCGAGTCGTTCCGCGACCGCCTGGGCACCGAGCTCGTGTACCGCCGGCTCGACGAGAACACCGGCGGCTCGGGCGGGTTCAGCGAGGGGATGCGCGTCGCGTACGAGCTCGGATCGACCTGGATCTGGCTCATGGACGACGACGTCGAGGTGCTGCCCGACGGCCTGGCGAGGATGGGGGCGTGGGCGCCGCGCTTCAAGTCGATCCAGGGGCGGCGCTACGACTTCGACGGCAGCGAGTTCTACTGGCAGTACCGCGTGGCGGAGCCGCTGGCCATCCCGATCCCGTTCGCGCCCAGCGGCTTCGACGACTCGGGCTACAAGGAGATGAACTCCGGCTGCTTCGAGGGCATGTTCATCCATCGCGACATCGTCGAGCGGATCGGCCTGCCCGACCCGCGCTTCTTCATCTACTGGGACGACCAGACCTACGGCTGGCTCGCGTCGCGGGTGACGACGTCGGTCATCGTCAACGAGTTCGTGCTCCGCCGCACCCGCGAGATCAAGCAGTGGGACATGGGCATCCGGCACATGAACGCGTCGAGCAACGCGTACCGCTACTACATCATGCGCAACCGCGCCATCATCAAGCGCTACTACCGCAGCCTCGGGGTCTACAACCCGGTGCTGTTCGGCGCCGGCACCGCGCTCACGTTCGGCAAGGAGCTCATCCGGCTCCTCTTCGTGGAGCGCACCGTCCGGGGGACCTCGAACCTGTTCCGTGGGTTGCGCGACGGCAGGAAGATCGCGCGGGACGCCGACTGGAAGCCGATGCCGCCGCTGGTCGCGGCGGGAAGGCCGTCGAGCTAGCCCTCCGCGTTCGGCGAAGAGCCGAACCCGCGTTCGATGAGGTCGGCGACGACGATGTCCGACGGAGACGCGCCGAAGGGCGGGTCGACGACCCGGAACCGGTCGGGATCGCCCAGGAAGGCGCGCACGACGTCCGGGTTCCAGCCCGACAGCACGGCGCTGGACCCCAGGCCGTCCGAACGCTCGGTCGCCCTGCGGTGGATCAGCGTCGGCACGCCGTGCACGGCCGCCTCCTCCTGGATGCCGCCGGAGTCGGTGACGATGAACCGCGCGGACTGCAGGAGCGCGACGAACGCGCTGTGCTCGAGCTTCGGCGCGACCGTCAGGCGCGAAAGCCCGGCGTCGGCGATCGTCGACGCCACCGTCTCGCGCGAGTAGGAGTCGACGATGATGTCGAGGGGCACGGGCGAGTGCGCGTCGAGGAGCCGCAGGGTGTCGAGCACCAACGTCGGCTGAGAGATGAACTCGTAGCGGTGCAGCAGGACCAGTCCTCGGTCGCGGAGCTCCGGCGCGGGGGCGGAGCTCGCCGCATCGCGCACCGCATCGCGAACCGTGTTGCCGTGCGTCGCCACGACGTTCCTCCGGCCGCGCAGATTCGCGACCGCCTGGTCGCTGGGCGCGTAGTGGACCGACGCGAGCCGCCCCACGATGCGCCGATCGAGCTCCTCCGGGAACGGGTGCCGCCAGTCTCCGGAACGAAGACCCGCCTCGACATGGGCGACCGGCAGGCCGAGGAGGCGACCGATGACGGTGCCCAGGACCGTGGTCACCGTGTCGCCGTGCACGACGACCACGCCGTGGCGCCGGTGCCGGCGCCGTTCGGACCTCAGATTGCGCAGCGTCCAGGCGGCGACCGTCCCCATCCACCCGACCATCTGAAGAGGCGAGGTCAGCGGGCGGCCACGCCAGCCGTCGGCGATCACGCGATCGGGCGTCGGCAGTCCGAGCTGCGGGATCGCGGTGCGCAACGCCTCCGTGTGCTGCTGCGTCACCCATTGCTCGAAGGGCACGCCGCGCTCCTGGAGCCGGCGCATGACCGGCGCGAGCTTGATGGCTTCCGCCGTCGTGCCGTAGACGAAAATGATCACGCGACCGCCTCCACTGTCATCGGGGATCCGCCGGGAGGGCGACACTCATCGAACACCTCGGCTCTGCGACGGGGCCTCGGGCGCGCGACGTCGCTGGGCAGCTTGTCACGCATCTGAGCACTCCGGAGTAGGCGAGGAGTGGCGCCGTGCGACGACGGGCCACGCCATCGATCCTAGGGGAGAGCCCGGCGGGGCCGCGGATGCGGAGGGTCCGAGCCCGCGGTTGGTAGACTGACCCGCCGTGCACGTGCTCGCCGCAGGGCGACGTTCCCCGGAGCGCGCGAGGCATCAGACCCACCATCAGAGCATTGAGGCGCGCCGAATGTCAGAGCATCCTCTCGATCGCGTCTCCCCCCGCGAGGCGGCGTCGCGAGGGCACGTGCGCGCACACGCTCGCGGGCTCTCCGAGGTCGCTCTCGCCAGCGTTTTCGGCGTCATCGCCTCGTTCGTCTTCCAGGTGGCGAGCGCCCGCTATCTGGCGCCGACGGATTTCGGCCTGCTGTCGGCGTTCCTCGCCGTGGTCGGGACGGCGGCGATCGGGAGCTCGTCGCTGCAGAACATCACCGCCGTCCAGACGGCGTCTCTGATGCGGGAGACCCCGAACCCCGTGAGCCGTCGGCGCATCCCCCGCGACGCCCTCATCCTCGGAATCGCCGCAGGGGCAGCCGTCGCGGCCGCGGCGCCGACGCTGGCGGCATCCCTCGGGAGCTCTTCGGCGATGATCCTCGCCGCGGCCGTGTCCATCCCGCTGAGCTTCTTCTTCGCCGACGCGCTCGGCCTGCTCCAAGGCGCGGGGCGGGTCTCTCAGGCGGTGTGGTGGTCCACCGCCTCACTCCTGCTGCGCCTGGCCATCCTCGGCGTCGGCGTCCTGCTGGGCTGGGGACTCGGCGGTGCGGTCGGAGCCGTCGTCTGCGCGACGGCGATCTCCGTGGTCGGCGCCGCGTGGTCGGCGCGCGGGATCGCCCGCCCGATCGGCGGCGTGTTCTCCCGCAGCGGCGCGGCGATCGTGGTGCTGACGGTGGCGTTCGCGTGGCTCACGTCGTCCGACATCCTGTTCCTGCGGGCGGCGGACGCCACCGCGGTGGCCGGATCGTATGCCGCGGCGACGGTGCTCGTGAAGGCGGGATTCCTGGTCCCGTCGACCCTGTCGCTCTACCTGCTCCCCCGCTTCATCCGCGTTCAGGACGACCGGCGCCTGTCCCGTCTCGGCGTGCTGGTGACACTGGCGCTGTCGATCGGCACGAGTCTGGCGATGACGCTCGTCTTCGCGCTGCTCGGCCCGTGGATCATCCACACGCTGTACGGAACCGAGTTCACCCTCGCCGGAGACCTCCTCGTCCCCGTCTGCCTGGCCTACCTCCCCTGGATGGCTGCTCAGGGGATGCTGATCAAGATGACGTCCACGGCGTCGATGGGAGGCGCGCTCGCCCTCGTCGCCGCCGTCATCGTGCAGTCGATCGCCTTCATGGTGGTCGCACCCGACATCCCGCTCATGCTCACCTGGCTCGGGGCCATCGGCGCCGCGGCCCTCGTCGCCTTCCTCGTGATCGACAGCACCGGGGCCCGGCGGGCCGAGCGCAACGAAAGGAACAGCCATGGTCGTGCGTCGTGACGGGATCACGGGTTACGTGATGGGAGGACTGGGAAACCAGATCTTCATCCTGGCGGCGGCGTGGGAGCAGGCGCGCCGGCTCGACGTGCCGGTCTATCTGGACCGCTCCCACTACGCCGTCGGCGGCACGTTCGCCTACGGTCTCGACGCCTTCACCCACCCCGCGATCTCGCTGGCGCCGGAGCAGTCGCCCTGGCGGTCCGTCCGCGTGAATCGGGAGCGCGTGCTCCCCCTGCCCCGCCGGCCGTGGGGACGGGTCTTCCTCGAGCGCGACGGCGACGCCTACACGCCCTCGATCGAGCAGGTGCGTCCCGGCACCACCCTGATCGGCTACTTCCAGTCGCCGCGCTACTTCCCCTCGATCCGCGACGAGCTGAGCGATGCCATCCTCGCCATCGACGAGGAGCCTCGGGAGTCGGCCGAGGTCGCACGGATCCTCGCGGAACCGGCGATCTCCCTCCACCTGCGTCGCGGCGACTATCTGGCGGTGTCTCCCGACCGGCAGTTCATCGCCTCCGTGGCCTACGCGGTCCGGGCCATCCGCACGCTGCGCGCGCTGGGCGTCGACCTGCCGGTGCGGGTGTTCTCCGACTCGGTCGCGCTCGTCAAGGACGAGCTTCGGGGCGTGGCCGGCGACTTCGAGTTCGTCGAGGAGGGCCTGCTCGGAACGTGGGCGAGCCTGCGCGCCATGTCCGCCGGCCGCGCGATGATCATGAGCAACTCGAGCTTCAGCTGGTGGGGGGCGGAGCTCATGCGTCGCCGCTTCGGCGCCGACACGCCGGTGGTCGCGCCGCGCCCGTGGACGCGGGGCGGAACAGCGAAAGCCGACCTGCTCGACCCCGACTGGATCACCCTCGACGCCCGCTGAGGTCGGATGCGGCCGGGGTCGCGCCGCGCGCCCGGCGGAACGCCCGCCGATGCAGGACCACGCCGCGGACGACGCCGGCCCAGAACGTCGGCGCGAACACCGGCAGCCAGCACACGAAAGCCAGCAGCCCACGGGGCGGACAGCCGTTGCGGGCGGCGACGGACAGCAGACCGCCGACGCCGAGGACGGCGATGCCCGCGAGCGCGGCCGCACCGGCCGCGCCGAAGAGCACGAGCAGGGCCCCGACCACCACCGGTGAGATCGCGAAGGCCACCAGCACGATGCTGCGCGCGGGCGTCGTGCCCGCGTAGCTGTCGACGAACAGGGTCCCCCGGTCGAAGGTGTGCCGGACGAAGCGGCGAACGCTGGTGCGCGGCCGGTACAGGGCCCGGAACGCGGGGTCGATGCGGATGCCCGCCGTCCCCGCCAGGTGGCGCAGCACCTTGGTGTCGTCCGACACCAGCCGCGCATCGGCCTCCGGCCAGGCGTACTCGAACGCCTCCCGGAGTGCGCCGATCTCCGCGAGGAACATCGTGGTCCCCTTCGGGGCGGCGTCGAAGTTCTCGGGCGTGAGGTCGAACTGCCGTGGCCGCCGCAGATACCGGCCCCAGAACGCGTACGTCGGAGCCTCCCAGAACAGGCCGATCAACGGCACCGACGGGTCGGTGACCACGTGCGCGTTCCAGGCGATGCCCGCCGGCGCCTCACGACGCGCCGCCAGGACGGAGGACAGCGCATCGGCCCCGATCAGGACCCGCGAGTCGAGAAGCAGCACCAGGGGCGCGCGCGCCGTCGACAGGCCCAGCCACCGCGCCAGGAAACGACCGCGGTTGCTCTGCCGTCGCAGACGCACCTCTCCGGGGAATCGTTCCGCCGCGTCGGCGACGACGGCCGCCGTGTCGTCCGTCGATCCGTCGTCGACCACGATCACCTCGGCGCGCACCCCCGCACGCGACACGGCGACCCCGAGCGCCGTCAGCGTGTCCGCGAGGTAGGGCGCGGATTGATAGGCGGGGATCACGACGCTGATCTGCGGGTCCGCGTCACTCACCCGTGCCCCCCGTCATCGCCGAAGGCGTCGTTCGGGAGGGCACGGAGCGCGCACCGGAGGGTTCGTCGAATCGCGTGGCGATAACATGGTCGTCGGCGCGGATCACGGCTCCACGATACCCGCGCCCGTCTGAACGCGTTCCGCCCTGCGAGCCACCACACCTGAGGAGACCCGCCGTGTCGCAACGCCGCCGCGCCATCGCACTGATCGTCGCCCCCCTGGCCCTGCTCGTCTCACTGCTGACCTGGGGCGTGTCCTCGCCGCAGGGCTCGAGCCCGGACGAGCACTACCATCTCGCGAGCATCTGGTGTGCGGACGGCATCGTCCCCGGGGTGTGCGAAGAGGGCTCCGCACCTCAGTACCGCTCGGTGCGCGCCGACATCGCCGAGGCATCGCTCTGCTTCCGCCGGCATCCGGACCAGTCGGCCGCGTGCGTCGTCGACGACGCGCGCATGGTCGAGACGGATCAGGCCAACTGGGCCGGCGAGGCCTACCCGCCGGTGTTCTACAGCGTCATGCGGATGTTCATCGTCCCCGATGACGTCGGGCTGTCCGTGCTCATCCTGCGCAGCCTCAACGCGGTCCTCTACGTCGGCCTCCTCACCGCGCTGTTCTTCCTCCTCCCGAGGCGCCTGAGGCCGCCGATGATCTGGGGGGCGGCGCTGACCATCGTCCCGCTCGGCGCGTTCCTCATCCCGAGCATCAATCCGAGCACGTGGGCGATCCTGTCGGCCACGGGCCTCTGGGTCGCGACCTGGGGCTACTTCGTCGAACGGCGGCTCACGCGCCGGATACTGCTCGGCGCGCTCGCGGTGACGTTCCTGGTGATGGGGGCGGGGGCGCGCAGCGATGCGGCCGTCTACGGCGTGCTCGCGATGATCGTCGGCACCGTGCTCGGCTTCGAGCGCAGCCGCCGCTTCCTGCTGTCGGCCATTCTTCCGGTGGCGCTCACCGCGGTCGCGGTCGCGTTCTTCTTCACGAGCGGACAGTCGGCGATCGTCTCGGCATCGACGGCCAGCACCGACGCCCCCCTGGCACTGCACCAGCTCGCATTCCTGGACCTGAAGCTGCTGCCGGAGCTCTGGGCGGGGGTGTTCGGGACGTGGGGTCTCGGCTGGCTGGACACGACGATGCCCGGCAGCGTGTGGGTGACGACGATCGCGATGTTCTCGGCGGTGTGCTTCTGGGCGCTGCGCCGAGGCGACGTCCGCAAGTGGATCGTCACAGCCGGGGTCGCCGCCAGCCTGGTGGTCGTCCCGATGTTCATCCTGCTCCACGACGGCGTCATCGTCGGCCAGTACGTGCAGCCGCGGTACATCTACCCCCTCATCATCCTGTTCGCGGGCGTGGTGGTCATCGGCTTCCCGCGCCCCGGCCTCGGGCTGAACCGGACGCAGCTGCTGGTGGTCGCGGCCGGTCTCACCGTGGCCAACAGCGTGGCGCTGCACGTGAACCTGCGGCGCTACGTCACGGGCGTGGATGTGCCGGGATTCAACCTCGACCTCGCGGTCGAGTGGTGGTGGAACGCACCGATCACGCCGTTGGGCGTGTGGGCGCTGGGCACCGTCGCGACGGCCGTGCTCGCGGGGATCCTCGTCCGCGCCGCGTGGAGCGCCCGTGAGGACGCAGAGGCGATTCAGGCCTCGTCGGTGGTGCCCCGCGCCTGAGCCTTCTCGAGCTCGACGATGCGCAGCTCCTGCAGCGCGGCGCGTTCGGCGAGCGCGCGCGTCTCGGACTCCAGCCCGGTGAGCTCCGCACTGTTCTGGATGCAGACGAGGAACAGCACGGCGATGCTGACGAAGAAGATGAGGTTCGTGGGCAGCACGACCCCGGCCAGCGACGTGGCCCACACGAGGATGTCGGGGAAGAGGCCGGCGATGAGCGCCAGGGAGGCCGCGAGCAGCCACCAGATGGCGTGCCTCTCGCGCAGACGGCGTCGGCGGAGCAACTCGACGACGACGCCGAAGGTGATCACCGCGGCGACGACACCGAGGATGTACGCGGTGGTGCTCATGCCGCTCCTTGTGTGAACCGGGGCGCCGGGCGCACGTAGGCGAAGCCCAGGGCGACGAAGGCCCGCAGCAGATAGACCGCGGCGAGCAGCGGGTTGTGCGACGGCTTGCCTCCCATGCGCGCGCGCATGACCACCGGAACCTGCGTGATGCGGCATCCGGCACGCGCGGCGATGACGAGCGCCTCGACGGTGTCGCCGAGATACTCCGCGGGCATGTTCTCGGCGAACAGGGCGATGGCGCGGGGCCCGCACGCTTTGAACCCCGAGGTGGCGTCGGTCAGGCGGGCGCCGGCCGATCTGCTCAGCACGGCGGCGATGGAGCGCATCGCCCACCTCCGCAACCAGTGCACCTGGTACTCGCCCTCACCGGCGAAGCGCGCACCGATCACGACGTCGGCATCCGCCAGGCGCTCCAGCAGCGCGGGCACGGCGCGCGGGTCGTGCTGACCGTCGGCGTCGATCTGGACGACGGCCGCGTAGCCGCGCTCCTGCGCGTACTTGAAGCCGAGGCGCATCGCCCCGCCCACCCCGAGGTTGAACGGAAGACGGGCGACCGACGCCCCGGCGGCGGCGGCGACCTCGGCCGTCGCGTCCGACGAGCCGTCGTCGACGACGAGGCACGTCGCCTGCGGCAGTGCCGCCGTGATCTCCGCGATCACACCGCCCACCGCCTCCTCTTCGTTGTATGCGGGCACGACGACCAGCACACGAGCGGGCAAGGAGGGCATGGAACGATCCTAGCTTCGAGCCCGGCGCTGACCGAGCGGTCACGCCCGGTTCGCGGGCCGCGAGGTCAGTCGGCCCAGCGCCCGAGGGCGAACTGGAACGTGTTGAACCACAGGAGGGCGGTCGAAGCCCCGAGCACCGCGATGAAGACCCAGAACCGCCATCCGCGTCGATCGGCGCCCCGGCCGACGACCAGCGGGATCGGGAAGAGGGTCGTGCTGTTGCGGGCCAGCGACAGCCACGAGTTGCTCGTCATGAGCGAGGCTGCGGTGAGACCGACGAAAGCGAACTGCGCCCAGTCTCGACGCCAGGCCAGCCACGCCGCGAAGATGAGGATGAGAACCCCGAAGACGATATCCATCAGGAACTGCGGCTGCGCCTGGGTGCCCGAGGGCGCCAGCATGGCACGGACTGTCGCGCTCAGCGAATCCCAGGGAAAGAGCGTGGCGCGATCCCACCCGGCACGCTGGGCGCGCCACCACGCGTCGATGTGCCCGGTCTGCAGCCACAGCCACGCGAGGTAGGCGGCGACGCCCGCCGCGCCCAGCGCGACGCCGCAGAGGTCGTGGCGAAGGACCTTCCGCCCGGTGCGGCGAGCCTGGACGACGAACATCACCAGGAGCGCGGCGACGAGGAAGAGGCCGTTGGCTCGTGTGAAGCCGGCGCACGCGGCGAAGGCGCCCGCCCACCACCAGCGTTCGGTGCTGCCGGCGTACCAGGCCGCGAGCGCGGCGGCCAGGAACAGGGACTCCGAGTAGGAGGCGTGCAGGAAGACCGCGTAGGGCCCGAAGGCGAACAGGACGACCGCGGCGGTCGCGGTGCGCGAGGTCCCACCCAGCCGGATGCTGAGACGCCAGAGCAGGATGCAGGCGATCAGGCCGCCCAGCGCAGCCACGAGGGCCATCGCCCGCGGCACCGGGTTCGCCGAGAAGGGTCCCAGCACCCAGGCGACGGCTCCGGCCGCGAGCGGATATCCCGGGAAGAAGGCGTAGGACTCGATCGCACCGTCCGCGGCGTAGCCCCGCTCCGCGATCGTGCGGAACCATCCCGAGTCCCAACGGTGCAGGAGCATCGCGGGCGAGGCGGCGCCGAACGCGGAGTCGGTCTCGATCCACAGCGCGATCATGGCGATCGAGGTCACGAAGACGCGCGATGCCAGCCACACCGCTCCCCCGACCGCACCGGCCCGCCACCACGGACGGTCACTCCATCTGACGGTCCCCAAGACCACCGTCGTCGTCATCTTGTCGTTCTGCTCCGCGTGTCTCTGACTGCTCCGTGGTCTCCGCTACGCGAGATGGTTGTTCCACAGAGACAGGGCCGATCCGATGGCCATGTGCATGTCGAGGTACTGGTAGGTTCCGAGACGGCCCCCGAAGTGCACGTCCTTCTCCCCCTTGGCGAGGTCGCGATAGGCGAGCAGCCTCGCGCGATCGTCGGGCGTGTTCACGGGGTAGTAGGGCTCGTCGTCACGTGTCGCGAATCGCGAGAACTCCCGCATGATCACGGTCTTGTCCGTCGGGTACCGGGCCGCGCGCTCCGGGTGGAAGTGCTTGAACTCGTGGATGCGGGTGTAGGGCACCTCGGCATCCGCGTAGTTCATGACGCTCGTGCCCTGGAAGTCGCCGATGTCGAGCACTTCTTCCTCGAAGTCGAGCGTCCGCCACGCCAACGCCCCCTCCGCGTCGTCGAAGTACCGGTCGACCGGTCCCGTGTACACGACCGGCAGCTGGCCCACGGTGGCCCTCTTGCTCCACGGCTGTGTGTCATCGAAGTAGTCCGTCGACAGCTTCACGTCGATGTTGGGGTGATCGGCCATCCGCTCGAGCCAGGCCGTGTACCCGTCGGTGGGAAGGCCCTCCCAGGTGTCGTTGAAGTAGCGGTTGTCGTACGTGTACCGGACCGGCAGACGACTGATGATCTCGGCCGGCAGCTCGTGCGGGTCGGTCTGCCACTGTTTGGCCGTGTAGTCGCGGATGAAGGCCTCGTACAGCGGGCGTCCGATGAGACCGATCGCACGCTCCTCCAGGTTCTGCGCGGCCTTCGGATCGAACTCGCCCGCGAGCTCGTGCACCAGCTCTCGCGCCTGATCGGGCGTGTACGCCGCCTGGAAGAACTGGTTGATCGTGCCCAGATTGATCGGAAGCGGGTACACCACGCCCCGGTGGTTCGTGTACACGCGGTGGACGTAGTCGGTGAACGTCGTGAAGCGGTTGACGTACTCCCACACGGTCGCGTTCGACGTGTGGAAGAGATGCGCCCCGTAGCGGTGCACCTCGATCCCGGTGGTCGCCTCGTCCTCGCTGTACGCGTTCCCGCCGATGTGGTGGCGGCGGTCGATGACGGTCACCTTCCGCCCCGCGGCCGCGGCGCGTTCGGCGACCGTGAGACCGAAGAACCCCGAACCGACGACAAGAAGGTCCATCACCATCTCCTCTCGCGCGCCGGGTAGCGAAGACCGGCGATCACCCCGCGCCCGGCCTCGCGGATCTTGGCCCTCCGGTGGTCCTCGAGCAGGAGGAGCTTGACCCACGCTTTGGTCGTGAACCACAGGTCTTCCCAGAACCATCGCCCGAACCCGTACCGGCGTGTGACGATGACACGATTGCGGGTCGCATGGAAGATCCGGGTGAGCGAGTAGTTGGCCAGGTACACGCGGCGACCGAACAGCGTGGTGGGCGCGGAGTCGCCGAACCGGTGGTCGAGGACCGCGTCGTAGACCTTCAGGTTGCGATAGCCCGCTCGTCGCGCACGCAAGCAGATGTCGTGGTCGACGTAGTCGATGAACAGCGGCTCGTCGTGAAGCCCGATGCGCTCCAGCAGCGCGCGGCTGAACGACGAGCCCGAGCTGATGAGGACGTCCTTCTCCTCGACTCCGACGCCGCGCTCGGGGCGATAGATGATCCCGGTCGCCGCCGAGCGCAGCGACGGACCGATCACTCCGGCCTCCGGCACCCTCGACCGCGCGCGCGTCAGCGTCTCGATGAACCCCGGGGTGATCGTGCTGTCCTGGTCGAAGACCACGACCTCGTCGTACCCCGCGGCGATGGCCGCGCGCATGCCGGCGTTGAAGCCGGCGGCGACCCCACGGTTCGCGTGCTGTGGAAGCCAGCTCACCCGCGGATCCTCGTGGAGCGCCGCGCGCACACGGGCGCTCGACGGGTCGTCGGGTGAGTTGTCGACGATGTAGACGTGGTCCGTCTGCGCGCGCAGCGCCCTCACGTTCTCCTCGGTCACCGGGTCGGGGAGGAAGAGCAGCACCACTCCCGCGACGGAGCGAGAGTCGCCGGGTGCTACGGGAGCCGCGGCCACCGTGTCACGACCGGGTGGGGATGGTGAGGATGCCGATGAACATCCCCGTCATGATCGTCTGGGCGCCGAGCACCATCAGCATCGAGGCGGGCACCGCGACACGCAGCGTGGCCTGAGGATCGAGGGCGCCGAAACCGGACTGCCCCCACGAGACGAACTGGATGACGAGGACCACGATCCCGATGAGCAGCGCGGCCGATCCCACGAGCGAGAAGGACTCGAGGGATGCCCGTTGAGCGAACCAGGCGAAGCTGCGGCTGCGGGGAAGCCGGAACCCTTCGCGTTCCGCGTACAGCTTGGTCAGGATCGCGAAGAGGACGCCCTGATAGCCGACGACGGCCAGTGCGGACAGGTAGACCTGGCTGGCCACGTCGAACCCGACGCCGCCGATGCGGGTCGGGCCGAAGAGAAGGAGCAGGGAGCCGACGGCGCCCAGCACGAGCGCGATCAGCCCAGGCACGAGGAACAGCCAGCGGGGGCTGAAGATCAGCAGGAACCGGAGGTGGCGCCACCCGTCGCGCCAGCTGCGCAGGTGCGGCGGCCGGCTGCGGCCGTCCTTGCTCAGCGTCGTCGGCACCTCGCTCACCTGGAGTCCGGCCAGAGTGGACTTGACCACCATCTCGCTGGCGAACTCCATGCCGGTGGTCTTGAGCTCGAGCCCGAGCATCGCGCGTCGGTTGTAGCCGCGCAGACCGCAGTGGAAGTCGCGGATCGGCGAACGGAACAGCATCCGACCGATCCACGTCAGGACCGGGTTTCCGAGGTACTTGTGCAGCGGGGGCATCGCGCCCGGCTCGATGCCGCCGAGGAACCTGTTTCCCATGACGAGGTCATCGCCGGCGCGCAGGCGCTCCACGAAGGGGTCGAGCGCCGTGAAGTCGTAGCTGTCATCCGCGTCGCCCATGATGACGTAGCGTCCGTTGGCCGCCTCCATGCCGCCGATCAGCGCGGCCCCGTAGCCCTTGACCGGGATGTCGACGACGCGGGCGCCGTGATCGACGGCGATCTGCTGCGATCCGTCGGTGCTGCCGTTGTCGGCGATGAGCACCTCTCCGTGGACGCCGGAGGTCTGCAGGTACCCCTTCGCCTTGTCGACGCACGTCGCGAGAGTTTCGGCCTCGTTGAGGCAGGGCATAAGGATCGTCAGCTCGACGTCGTCAGTCGCGTTCATCATCGCTCTCGGGTTTGGGGCAACCACGGGAGTCTACCCGGAAGCCGCAGAGGATCTGCTGTGCCCGGCGGGGCGCAGCGCGACGATCGCGAGCAGCAGCACGGTCAGCGACATCCCGCCGCCCGTTCCGACGACCGCCCCGACGCTTCCGCCGGCGGCAGCTCCCACGACGACCATCGTGAGGAGCCCCACGACGGATCCGACGCCGCTGCAGACCGTCGCCGTCCGGGCCCGGCCGTCGGTGGCGAGGAAGGCGGCGAGGAAGACCGACACCGAGAACCCCCAGACCGCGACCATCAGGCCTTGTGCCAGGGGGACCGCCGGGACGAAGGCGGAGCCGTAGACGAGGGGCAGCACCACGGGCAGCAACGCGGCGACGATCGCGCATCCGGCCGCCATCACCGCAGACAACGCAACCGTGGCCCGACGCACCGCGCCCAGCCGCTCGGCGGCGGGGAGCGCGGACCACCGCCCGAAGCGCGGAAGCATCGCCTGCGTCACGGCCTGGGCGACCATCGACGCGGGCGTCGCGAGGGCGAGGGCCGCGGCGAACTGGCCTGCCGCCCCGGGCGTGTCGAGCGCCGTCGCCACGACCATCGACACCTGCATGAGCCCGTTCGTCGCCAACAGCGCCAGAGAGCTCCACGCGATGAACGACACGAGCGGCACGGCGGTTCGATCGTCGCTGCCCGAAGCGGCCTCGCCGGGGCGGACCGCGACGACGGCGGCCACCGCGAAGACGAGGTAGCCGAGGACGGCCGGGACGAGCGCCCACTCCCGCCACCCGACGGAGAGGAAGACGGCGAGCGCCAGGAGGGCGACGATGCCGGACACGACGTCCCACACGGCCGCCGATCGGAGCTTGCCGACACCGATCAGCATGCCCCGCGCGAAGATGTAGGCCGACCACGCCGCCGTCAGGCCGACGGCCTGAACGGCCGCGGCCGCGCCGCCGCCCAGCAGCAGCATCGCGACCCCGGCCCCCAGCCCCAACGGGATCAGCGAGAGCGCGAGGGAACGCCGCAGCGCACGCAGGACCCCGGGGCGATCGGCACGGCCGAAGGCGGCGGCGGCGTTTCCCGCCGCCGTCGGCCACAGCAGCGAGAGGAGGATCGCCACGGCGAAGCCCACGTTGACGGCGGCCAGGCTGTCGGCGCCCAGCACCCTGCCGACGACGGCCGTGTACGCGAATCGGGACACTCCCTGCGCCAGGAGGCCCACCGTCGAGATCACCGAGTCGACGAGCGCCGAATCACGTCGTCCCATGAGAGGGAATACTATCGTTCGACCGCGCGCGTCCGCCGCGGGGAATGAGGGACACCACGTGCTCGACATCATGTTGCCGTTCTACGGTCGCGAGGATCACTTCCGCGCCGCGGTGACGAGCGTCCTTCAGCAGGACAGCGATCAGTGGCGGCTCGTGATCATCGATGACGCCTATCCCGACCCCGCTCCGGGGGCCTGGGCGCGCCAGATCTCGGATCCCCGCGTGGAGTACCGGCGCCACGAGGTGAACCAGGGCATCAACCGCACGTTCCAGGAATGCCTCGATCTGTCGACGGCGACCTGGGTGAGCGTGTTCGGCTGCGACGACCTCATGCAGCCGAACTACGTCCGCCGCGTGGCCGAGCTCACCGCACAGTTCCCCGACGCCGGCATCATCCACCCGGGAACCGACGTCATCGACGCCGACGGCGCCCCGGCGCGCACGATCGTCGACACGGCGAAGGCCTTCTACCGCCCGCGGGGCCCGCGCCCGCGGGTGCTCGGCGGCGAAGAGCTGGCGGTCAGCATCACCCGCGGCAACTGGATGAACTTCCCTGCGCTGGCGTGGCACGGACCGACGGTCCGCGGGATGGGGTTCCGCCCCGGCTACCAAATCGTGCAGGACCTCGCGCTGGCGCTCGACGTCTGCCGGGCGGGGCGCACTCTCGTCCTCGACGACGAGGTCGTCTTCCACTACCGCCGCCACCGCGGCAGCGTGTCCTCGTGGCAGGCCGTCGACGGAACGCGCTTCCGGGAGGAGCGCGCGTTCTTCCTCAGCGAGGCCGAGACGTTCGACGACGAGGGATGGCACCGCGCGGCGCGGGCCGCGCGTCGGCATCTGTCCAGCCGCATCAACGCCGCGACGCAGCTCCTGCCCGCCCTGCGCGCCGGCGACCTCCACGGTGCCCGCGGACTCCTGGCGTACGCCGCCGGGCGCTGATCGCCGTCAGGGCCGCGGCACCACCTTCGAGATGGTCAGAGCACCGTCGGGAAGATCGAAGGAACGCACCGCCGTGAGGCATGCGCTCGACTCGTCGGACGCGGCATCCGAGAGGACATAGGTGACGTGCTCCTGCGCGAAGGTGGAGCAGGCGTCGAAGGTGACCTCGATCTGGTCGGGGTAGGGGTTGCTCACCACGGGCTCCCCGTCGCCCGGCACCCACGACACGCCGGCGAGGCGGTTCCACTGGTACTCGTAGCTGCCCGAGGGATCGATGGCGTCCCACATCTCGCGCCCCGGAGCGCCCTGGAACCCGTTGAACGCGGTGGCGCCGCTCTCCAGCAGAAGAGCCGTCACGACCTTGCCCCCGACGCCGACCCAGGTGCCGGCGTGCGCGTCGTCGAGCTCCTCGATGGCCTGCGCGGGCGCGGTCGTGCGCAGATCGAAAACGCCCAGATAGAGGGGGTTGATGTTGTACGACGCGACGACGGAGAGCACGAGCATCCCCGCGGCGGCGATCGTCCGCCACCCCCGGGCCACCGCCAGGATGACGATCGCGCCGACCGCGGCATACGCCCACCACACGCCCGCGGCGGCGAGGAGGTCGGGGGCGCGCAGGCCCACGGCGACGGCGATCCCGACCTGCGACAGGAGGAACACGGCGGGGCCGATCGCCGAGACGACCCAGCCGGGGCGCGCGGCGGGCGTCACCCGCGCCATCAGCAGGACGAGGACGACGAGCGAGCCGAACCCCAGCCCGATCCTGATCCGCCCCAGCGTGGTGCGATCGAGCAGGAGCAGGTGGGCGACGGCATCCCAGCCGGGGATGAAGGCGAACGCGAGCAGCACCAGCAACGCGACGTAGCCGAGCAGGAGCGCCCACGGCGTGGGCCGACCCTTCCGTCGCTCGCGGACGACGAGCCAGAGCACGACCACGCCCAGGAACAGGCCGGGCAGGAAGAAGGTCGCCGACTCCGACGCGTTCGGGTCGATGAAGCGTCCCGCCCGGCGCAGCGCATTGGTGAAGGAGGAGCCGAACAGTGCGGCGACCGCCTCCGGGTTCGCGCCGTGGCCGGTCTGCTCGAGCCGTTCGCCCGGGTAGGCCGTGGAGAGGAAGGCGGAGACGGTCCCCCACCGCGTGAGAAGCCAGACGACGAGCACGCCCGCCGCCGCGACGCCCGCACCGAGGACGACCCCGAGGCGGCGCAGCACGGACGCCCAGCCGATCCGGGGCGCGGCCTCGATCGCGACACCGACGACCACCGCCGCCACGACGAGCGCGACGGGGATGATGAAGGGGACGTAGATCCCCATCGCGACCACCACCGTCAGGTACCCGATGAGGATCCCGAAGGTCCACAGGCTCCGCCGCGTGCGCGATCTCGTCACCCAGAAGGCGGCGGTGAGTACCAGCAACCCCCACGCGACGGGCCACAGCGTGGTCTGCAGCAGCCACCAGGCGAAGAACGGGCTGGCCGCGAAGGCGACCGCGACGCTCAGCGCGGTGAGGGGACGCCGCGGGAGCACCGTCAGGACGAAGGCATAAGCGGCCGCAGCGACACCGAAGACCGGCAGCCACCACTTCCACGCCTGCGCGTGCCCGACGTCGAACACGAGGAATCCCCACAGGTGGGGGCGGAAGACGACGCTCCAGTCGACCCGCGGCAGGTCCTGCGGCAGGCTCGTGTCCATGCCGCCGGGGAACGTGCCGTTGATCGCGGGCAGGCCCTGCTCGACCTGGGCGATCGCCCACACCGTCTGGACGTTCCACTCGTCGGTGCGGATCGTGTTGGGGTGTCCGAACAGCAAGGCGGGGTCGCTGCCCGAGGACACCATCGGGAAGAACGCGCCGGAGGACGTCCCGTTGATGGATGTCGCGACGAGGGCGAGGAACACCACCGCCAGGATGGCCAGCCCGCCGATCAGGAGATGGGTCGCGGGCAGGCCCACGGGCGTGGGCGCGCACCAGGCGCTCCACCTCTCGCGGACATCCGTCACCGCGCGGCGCGCCGCGTCGATGCGTGACTCCGGTGCACTCACGCCGATCCCTCCCCGCCGATCGGCTCGACCCGCCGGACCCAAGACCTCCACATTATCAACGCGCACCCTGGGCGGATGCCGCGAGCGACCGCCTTATCATCGGGGGATGAGTACGGACGGTCCCCCGGCCCGATCCCGCGCGTCGAGCTTCGCCGGTCGCGCGAGACGCCTCGTCACCGACCCGGTCGGCACGGTGCGGCGGTGGCGCGCCCGGACGGCACGCCTCCGGCGCTTCGAGGCGGGGACCTTGACCTGGGCCATCAAGATCAGCGCTCCCGACGACGCGAGCGCCGCACGCTGGGGCGACATGGCGTTCGCCGCCGATCTGGCCGAGGCGCTGAGCGCCGCGGGGCAGAACGTGCGCATCGACCGCCTCGGCGCACCCGCGCAGGCACCCGCCGACGTCACCCTCGTGCTCCGCGGCCTCCACCGCATCGCCCCGGAGCCCGCGTCGATCAATCTGCTGTGGGTCATCAGCCACCCGGACGACGTCGCGGACGAGGAGATCGCCCTCCCCTGGGACCGCGTCTTCGTCGCCAGCGACTCCTATGCGCGCAGCGCGAGCTGGGGGGCCGAGCCCCTCCTCCAGGCGTCGTCGCCGCGCCGGTTCCAGCCCGGACCCCCCGATCCCGACCTGCGCGAAGAGGTCGTGTTCGTCGGCACGACCCGCGGAGTGGAAAGGCCGGTGATCCGGGATGCGATCGCGGCCGGAGCGAAGGTCGCGATCTACGGGCACAACTGGGAGGAGTTCGTCGACTCCTCCTATATCCGCGCCGACCACCTCGAGTTCGCCCGGGTGCCGGCCGCCTATCGGAGCGCCGGCATCGTGCTCAACGACCACTGGGAGGACATGCGCGCCCACGGGTTCGTCTCGAACCGCCTGTTCGACGCCGCATTCGTCGGCGCGCGGATCATCTCCGACCGCGTGCCCGGCGCCGAGGAGGTCTTCGGAGGGCTGGTTCAGTCGTACACGACGACCGAAGAGCTCGAGGCGCTGCTGCGCGGCGAAGGCTGGCCGTCGGAGTCGGAGCGGCTCGCCCTGACCCGGCGGGTCCGCGAACGGCACTCCTTCGATGCGCGCGCCCGCACGCTGATCGCGGCGGCGCGCGCCGCCGCGATCACTGCTCGTCGGCGTTGAATCGCACCTGCACGGCCGCGTCGTCGACACGGAGCACACCGGTGGTGCGCGCGTAGGGTTCCGCGTCGAAACTCGCCGCCTGGGGCAGATCGTGGATGTGCCGGCTGGCGGAGTCCATGAAAGACGTGTTGACGAAGTACTTGCCCTCGCCGAAGGTGGTCCCCTTCAGGACGAAGGTCACCGAGGCGTCGCCCCGCAGCGGGGGCAGCTCCATGCCCAACCGGCGCGTGTCGGTGCCCATCACCTTCTGACCGAGGGTGTTGTCGATCTGGATGGCGCACAGCCAGTCCTCGAGCCGATCGGTCGAACGCACGTGTGCGGTGATCTCCAGGTCGCCGCCGAATCGCAGCGGGCTGCCGGGGGCCGCACCCACGACGACGGCCTGGGTGCCGACGACGACGCCCTCCGGCGTCGCCGGCTCCTCCGTCTCGCTGCGCTCCGCGAGGCGGCGGGTCTCGAGGATGTCGCGGAACGCGGCCACGGCACCCGGCGGGTCGCCGTCGTAGACGATCTCGCCACGGTTCAGCAGCACCGCTCGATCGCACAGCTCCGTGATCTGCCCGAGGGAATGGCTGACGATGATGATGGTCCGCCCCTGCTCCTGGAAGCTGCGGATCTTGTCGAGGCACTTGCGCTGGAAGGCCTCGTCGCCGACGGCGAGCACCTCGTCGACGAGGAGGATGTCGGGATCGGTGTGCACCGCCACCGCGAACGCGAGCCGCACGTACATGCCGGACGAGTAGAACTTCACCTGGGTGTCGATGAAGTCGGCGATGCCGGAGAACTGGACGATGTCGTCGAACTTCTCGTCCGTCTCCTCCCTGCTGAGGCCGAGCACCGACGCGTTGAGGTAGACGTTCTCCCGACCGGTCAGATCGGGGTGGAAGCCCGCGCCGAGCTCGAGCAGCGCTGCCAGACGTCCCCGCTGGCTCACCTCGCCCGCCGTCGGGTCGATGATCCCGCCGATCACCTTGAGAAGCGTGCTCTTGCCCGAACCGTTGTGCCCGATGAGACCGATCGTCGTGCCGGCGTGGATGTCGAGACTGACATCGCGCAGCGCCCAGAAGTCCTCGCGGTGACGCCGTCCCGCCCGACCGAGCGTGACGATGCGCTCCTTGATCGACGAGTCCTTGCGGACCGTGAAGCGTTTGGACACCTCGGCCACCCGGACCACGACGGGCGTATCGACGACTGACGACATCTTGTTCACATCTCCTGGGCGAAGTTGCCCTGCAACCGCAGGAACACGCGGTGGCTGACGAAGAGCAGGGCCAGCCCGACCACCAGCGCGATCGCCATGCGCAGCAGGAGGCCGTCGGGCTGAGGGACGCCGTCCCCCGCGACCCAGAAGGCGTGCTGGAAGCCGATGACCGCGAGAGTCAGCGGGTTGTTGGTGTAGACATCCAGCAGGAGCGGCGAATGGATGCTCGAGCTCACCATCTGCCAGCTGTAGACGACCGGGCTCGCCCAGAACAGCAGCATCGTGCCCAGCTCGACCAGGTACTGCACGTCTCGCAGGTACACGTTCAGGGCGCTGAACAGCAGCCCGAGGGCGGTGCCGAACACCACGATCAGGGCCAGCGCGGGGAAGAAGTAGAGCAGCTGGAGGTGCACCGGCGGCTTGCCGATGACGAAGGTCGCGACGATCAGCACCACGAGCTGGATGCCGAAGTTGAACAGCGCCGATCCCACGCTGGCGAGCGGGAACACCTCGCGCGGCACGTAGACCTTCTTCACGAGGCCCGAGTTGCCCAGGATCGAGCCCGTGGCGCCCACCGTGATCTCCGTGAACAGACCGATCGCCGTGAGTCCGGCGAAGATGTACACGGCGAAATCGGGGATCCCGCGCGCCGCCTGCAGGAACTGGCCCACCACGATGAAGTAGATCGCCAGCTGCAGCAGCGGGCGCGCCAGCGACCAGAAGAAGCCGAGCGTGGAGTCCTTGTAGCGCGACTTCAGGTCACGGCGCACCAGCAGGCCCAGCATCTCGCGGTGCCCGAGCAGGTCGCGCAGCGACGACCACGTGCGCCCGAGGCCGAAACCGGAGGCCGCGCCGATCGTCCGCATCGGAGTCCGCTCCAGGCGGTCGTATCGCGCGGTCGCAGAATCCGAGGACTGAGACATCCTTGAGATTCTACGCGAGCCGTCGTCGCGCTCGGGACACCGATCGCCCGGGGTCGCGGCGGCGACGGCGTCAGACCGGCATCCCCCAGCGGCGCAGCCGCGCGGCCGCGCGCGGGTGATGCCGTCGGAGGTACATGCGGGCGAAGTCGCGCCAGCGTCCCGAGCCCACGGGGCCGACCGATCGCAGGTAGGCGATCGCCTCGCCGCCGTCCGGCGGCAGCGAGGACGAGAGCGCGTCCAGGCGGTACTCGATCGCGGTGTGACTGATCGCCGTGTACGTCGGCGTCGCGACGGCGCGTGCATGGTAGCCGCGCTCCGCGGCCGCCAGGACGGGCAGCCGCTCCAGCACGTGCGCCAGCCCGCCGTCGACGTACGCCTCGGCCCCGCCGAAATCGGCGTAGTGCCAGGCATGGTCCACGAGCGGACGCAGTGCGTCCGGGCGTGCGACGAACATCGACCCGTATGGGGCGATCGGGGACCCCTCGTCCAGGGGCACGTCGATGCCGAGCGTGGCGCAGAGGCGCGCCGCGCCGTCACGGTTCGCCCACCACGCATGACCCATCGTCGGGTAGCCGAGGTGGACCATCGGGGGGTGGACGATGCCGAGCGTCCTCTCGCGCTGGAAGAGTGCGACGAGCTCCGCGGCGTAGCCGCGCGACGGCAGGAGGTTCTCGAGCAGCTGATCGCGGAAGTGCCGCGCGACACCGGGATCGTCCTGGGGCGACGCCTTGGAGTGCAGCTTGACGACCAGGTCGTAGCGGTCTGCCCGGAGCTCCTCCCGGCATCCGATCAGGAAGGCGCTCTGGTCACGACCGTCGTTGGAGTCGACGACGCGCACCTCGACCTGCGCCGCGCCCTCGGTGACTCCCAGCACCTGACGGATGCGACCCGCCCGCTCCTCGTCGGGTGTCGTCACGATGACGTCGAACCCGGCCGGCAGGCGCTGGGCGTACGCCATCAGCTCGGGGGCCCTGTCGGGGTAGTACACGTGCATGGCCACCAGGATGCGCATCGGCCGCGTCGCGTCGTACCCCTCGCCGCCGTGCCCGAGGACCTCGAACAGCGCCGCATTGGTGGACAGGACCCGGGGGGCGACGCTCGTGACCAGCGCGGGCCACACGAGATCGACCGGGTAGCCGGCACGCGCCGCCTGGACGAGCAGCTCACGCCCGATCACCCCGTGGCGCGCCAGGTCCTCCGGCGGCGCGCCGAACACCGACCGCTCCAGGAGCGGACAGCCCGCCGCGAGACGAGCCGCGGGAGAGAACACGACGCCCTCCTGCTCGCCGTCGGCCCGGCGCCGGGCCGACGGAAAGGCGACATCGCCGGAGAAGCCGGCGGCACGGAGCTCGTCCGCCCAGGCCGCGGTCGCCGACACCCCGTCGACGCCCGGCACGCCCGCCCGCCGCCGCCAGAACGGCGAGGACAGCACCGCCGGACGCAGGACGATCCATTCCGGCGGGCGGACGCCCTCGAGGTCGCGGGGGGCTCGATCCACGTCGGTCATCGTCCAGTAGTCGGCCGGGCGCGATGCCATCCGCGCGAACACGTCCGCGAGGGGCGTCACCGGGCCGAACCACGAATCGTCGGTCAGCACGAGCTCGTCGACGTCGTCCAGCCGATCCCCCACGCGCGCGATCCCGTCCGCGAAGGCGGACGCGGTCGCCGTGGGGTCGTCGCAGAGCACCACCTCATCGGCGACGGCGGCCACTCGTGCCCGCGAGAGGTCGTCGGATGCCCCGTCCAGCACGACCACGAGGATCTCGGCCTCGCGTCTCAGCCGTTCCAGCGCGTACAGCGCGTAGTCGTGGACGCGCCCCTTGCGGCAGGCCGTCGCGTACACGACGGCGCGGCGCGGCGCCGGTGTCGCGGGCAGGGGGTCACGCGTGTCGGCAGACACCGGGACTCAGCGCGCTCCCTGCTCGAGCACCTTCAGCAGATAGGCGCCGTAGCCGCTCTTGACGAGAGGCTCGGCCCGCTCGCGCAGCTCGTCGTCGGAGAGGAACCCCATCCGCCAGGCGACCTCTTCGGGCGACCCGATGGACAGCCCCTGACGCTTCTCGACGGTGCGGATGAAATCGGTGGCTTCGCTGAGGGAGTCGAAGGTGCCCGTGTCGAGCCACGCGGTGCCGCGCGGCAGCAGCTCGACGCGCAGGGCCTCCCGTTCGAGGTACGCCTTGTTCACGTCGGTGATCTCCAGCTCGCCGCGCGGCGACGGAGCAAGGCCCTTCGCGATCTCGATCACGTCGTTGTCGTAGAAGTACAGTCCGGGCACCGCATAGTTGCTCTTCGGCGCGACGGGCTTCTCCTCGAGAGAGACCACGTTGCCTTCGGCGTCGAACTCGACCACCCCGTACGCGGTCGGGTCGTCCACCCAGTACCCGAAGACGACCCCGCCGGTCAGCTCGCTGTACTGGCGCAGTCGCGTTCCCATGCCCGGGCCGTAGAAGATGTTGTCGCCGAGCACGAGAGCCACCGACTCGGAGCCGATGTGCTCCTCTCCGAGGATGAACGCCTGCGCCAGACCGTCGGGGCTCGGCTGGGCCGTGTAGGTGATGGAGACGCCGAAGCGCGATCCGTCGCCGAGAAGGCGCTGGAACTGCCCGGCGTCCTGCGGCGTCGTGATGATGAGGATGTCGCGGATGCCCGCAAGGATCAGCGTCGAGAGCGGGTAGTAGATCATCGGCTTGTCATAGACCGGCACGAGTTGCTTCGAGATGCCGAGAGTGATCGGGTGGAGCCGCGATCCCGTGCCGCCGGCGAGAATGATGCCACGCATGTCCCCCATTGTGGTGGATCAGACGGGGCTCGTCGAATACGATCGCACCGCTTCGACGAATCCGTGCTGGGCAGCCCGCGCCGCTCGCGCCGCGGAATCGTGCCCGTTCGCGCGCAGTTCGCGCCAGATGTCGTCGTCCGCCACGACATCGCGCAGCGACGACGCGAGCTGGGCGAGGTCGCCGGGACGATGGGTGAGGGCGTTGTACCCGTCGAGCACCTCGTGACTGAGCCGCGCGTCCTGAGGGGCGAGGTAGGCCGCTCCGATCGACATCCCGGCGAAGGGCTCGAGGCTCGAGGAGTGTGCCCGCAGATCGACCACGGCGCGGGGCCGCAATGCCCGGACATCGTCGATGTGGGCCCCGGCCGGCAGATGGGTCGCGCGGCCGATCGCATCCACCGCGGCGCGCGTCGCCGGGTCGGCGCCGAGGGTCACGATGAGATCGTCCGACGCGTCGGCCAGGTCGGCGGGGGCGACGGCGGGAGCGATGCGGCGGCGCACCTCCCAGGCCGCCTCGGCCTGGAGCTGCGCCGCGGTCCAGCGGTTGGGTGCGACGTAGTCGAACTCTGGCCGGTATCCGGCGATGATCGAGGCCTGGCGTGCCGGGTCGTGCGGGTAGGCGATGCTCTCGATCGAGGGGAGCAGGTAGATCGGCAGGGATCCCGCCGTCCCCGCCAGCCACCCCGTGGTCGCCGCACGCCAGTCGCAGACCACCACGACGCCGGGCGTCGCCGCGAGGTCGCGCAGGAGGTCCTCGTCGGGATCCTCCGACACGTCGATCACCCGCGACTGCCGGCCTTCCGCTCGGAGGTGCTCGGCGAGGCCGTCCACATACCGTCGCCACATGGGTTCCGTGGCGTCGCCCACCAAGAACGTGACGGGAGCCTCGTCGGACATCTCCCGCGCCAGGAAGTCCGCCTGCCAGCGGCGCCAGAACCTGCGCATCGACGCCAGCTCACGCGGACCCTGACTGTACCCGCGCGACGCCGACTCGTGGTGGATGAGCATGGCCGCCGGCTGGTAGTAGCACCGCACCCCGCGCGCCCACGCACGCAACCCCAGGTCGACGTCCTCGAACCCCAGCCAGTACTCGTCGTCCAGGAGCCCGACCCGCTCGTACGCGTCGCGCGTGATGTAGACGCAGGCGCCCGAGATCGACCGGTTGTAGCCCGGGACGTTCGCCGTCGGCTTCATCGCCGGTGCGCCGACGTGGAGGTGCCCGAACCACTGGGGCGCGAGAAGCCTCGCGTAGTAGGTGCCGGCGTACTGGATGCGACCGGTCGGGTAGACGAGCTTCGGGCTGACCATCCCGATGTGCGGATCGATCTCGTACGCGCTGTACTGCAGCGCCTCGAGCCATCCCGGCTGCGCCACGATGTCGCTGTTGAGCAGGACGATGTCGTGCCGGGCGAGCTCCATGCCGACGTTCACGGTGCCCGCGAAGCCTCGCCGTCGGTCCTTCAGCACCACGCGCACCGTGTCGCTCTCCAGCGTCATCAGCTGCGCCGACACCTCCGCATCGATGAAGTCGTCGACGATGATGACCTCGTACTCGACGTGCGCGCAGGTCTCCTCGATGCTGCGCAGCGCCTCGCGCAGCAGCGGGAGGTCGTTGTAGCTGGGGATGACGATGCTGACCGGCCGGCCGTGCGCGTCGAACCAGGACCGCATGCCGGGATTGGGCTCGGCGCCCGCCGTGTTGAGAGAATAGGATCGCCGGGCCCACTTCTCCCGTACACGCTCCTGAGCGCTGCGGGGAAGAGCGTCGACGGCACGACGTGCGATCCTCTTGAGGATGTCAGGCATAAGGCGGCGCGTTCTTTTTCGATGATTTCGGAGTTTTCCATGGTACCCATCGCACGCGAGACGCCCGCACGGCCACGGATGGTGGTGGTGGCGGCCGACGTCGTCGGCACGCAGATGGCGGGCCCCGGCATCCGCGTCGTCTCGATCGCGCGGGAGCTCGCGCGCGTCGCCGACGTGACCCTCGCCGTCGGCACACCGGAGAGCGAGCTCAGCGCCCTCGCGGACGAACCGTTCGCGATCGTCTCCTACGACCACCCCGATGCCCTCGTCCCCCTCGTGGAGGCCAGCGACGTCGCCTTCTGCCAGATCACCGACGAGAACGTCGTGCGGCGCGGCGTCGCCGCCGGCTGCCGATTCGTCTTCGACCTCTACAACGCGCTCCCGGCGGAGGCCATCGGATCCGACCGCATCGGCGGCTTCGACACCCAGCCCCAGATGGACGACGTCTTCCGCAACGTCCTCTCCTTCTTCCGCCTCTGCATGACCGCCGGCAGCTACTTCGTCACCTCGAACGAGCGTCAGCGCGACTTCTGGATCGGCTACATGCTGGCGTCGGGCGGACTGCTCCCCAGCAATCTCGACGGTCGCGACGTGGGCGAGATCGTCGGCCTCGTGCCGTTCGGCATGGAGCGCGGCGAACCCGCCGCGACGACGCACCCGCTGCGCGGGCAGGGCGCGATCGCCGAGGACGACCTCATCCTCTTGTGGGCCGGCGGCATCTGGGACTGGTTCGACGCCGAGACGCCGATCCGGGCCGTCGCCGCGGTCCGAGAGGAGCATCCCGAGGTGCGACTCGTCTTCTACGGCACGACCCATCCGAACCCTCTCGTCGGCCGTCCCCGCAACGTCGAGCGGGCCATGACCCTGGCCGCCGAGCTGGGCGTGCTCGACGACGGCGTGCACTTCATCGACGGCTGGGTGCCGGCCGCGGAACGCGCCGGGTACCTGCTCGATGCGGATGTCGCGGTCTCGGCACACAAGGAGTCTTTCGAGACGCGATACGCCTTCCGCACCCGCATCCTCGACCACTTCTGGGCGTCGCTGCCCAGCCTGGTCACCGAAGGCGACTGGTTCGCCGACTACATCGATCAGCTCGACCTGGGCGAAGTCGTGGGCTACGGCGACGTCGAGCAGACACGAGCCGCGATCCTCCGGCTCGCCGACCCGCAGCGACGGGCGCAGATCCGCGCCAACATCGCCCCCATCCGCGAGACGTGGCGTTGGGAGTCGACGACCTCCGACCTGATCGACGCCGTGGCCCACTGGCAGACGCGGCTGCCGCAGCGGACCCTCGCGGAGGTCACCGCCACGCCACCGGCACCGGCGCCGCGCAGCGCCCTGCGGGAGCTGGTCTCCCGCTCGCCGCTGGGCGCGCTCTACCGGTCACTCCGCAAACGGCTCTCCCGCTGAGGCCGCCTCGGCGACCCGCTGGTAGAAGTCGGCGACGTCGTCGAGCACCAGCGGCCACCGATACCGCTGCGCGGTCTCCAGCCCGGCGCTCGCCAGCCGCGCACGCTCGTCGGGGTCCGCGAGCAGCGCGCGCAACGCCTCCGCCAGGGCGCGATCGTCGTCCTGCGGCACCATGACGCAGTTGACCCCGTCGATGCAGAAGTCCCGGTTGCCGTGCGAGTCCGTGGTCACCACGGGCGTTCCGGCCGCCATGGCCTCCAGGATGGGCAGGCAGAAGCCCTCGTGCCGCGACGTCTGCACGAAGACGGCCGCGCTGTTGTAGAGCTCGTTGACCTCGGCGTCGCTGGGGCGCTCGACGTACTCGACACCCTCGTCGACGAGCACGTCGGGCTCGGTGCCGAACAGGAGGAGGGTCGGGCGTGGCGCGGGGAGGGAGCGCCAGGCACGCGCCGTCATCGCGAAGTTCTTCTGGAAGAAGGAGCGTCCCAGCGCGACCACGGTGTCGCTCTCGCGGAGCCACCCGGGCAGTTCGCGGAAGACCGAGGGGTCGTAGCCGTTGCGGATGAGCGTCGCGGTGACGCCGACCTCGGCGAGCTCCCCACGCTGATAGGTCGCCTCGGTGACGGCGATCATCTCGCGTCGGTAGGAGGCGACGACTGCCGCCCGTGCCACCGGATCGTCCGGGTAGAACCAGGTCTCGAACTCCTGGATCAGGTAGACCGGAACGCCGTGGTTGGCCGTCGCCAACCAGACGATGTCCGCGGTCTCCCACCAGGTCGCGACCTTGATCGCATCCTCGTTGCGCAGCGACAGCAGGAGGTCGTCGTAAGAGCGGTAGGTCGCGACGCGCACGCGCAGGTCGAACCACTCCGGGTGCTCCTGGAGGGACCAGATCTCCACGTCGAACCCGCGGTCGGCCAGTCCGTTGGCCAGCTCGAAGACGATGCGGATGCCGCCGCTGATGCTCGTCGCGTTGAGCACGAAGATCACGCGCAGGCGTCCGTCCTCGCCGCGGACCTCCCGGTGGAGGATCCACCGGCGGGACTCCCCCACCAGCGTGAGCTCGGGCACCGTGCGCACCTCGACCGCCGTGGACGACAGGCAGAGGGTGCGGATGTTGCCGGACCAGCCTCGACGCACGAGGATGCCGACCTGTGCGTCGAGGTCGAGTCCCCGCAGGTGCCGCCCCGCGATGTCGACGCGGTCGATGGCCGCCGACGTCGCGTAGAAGCCGTGCGCGGCGGCCGTCAGCACGTACCGCGGGATGGCACCGCTTCCCTGGTCGGCCGGGCCCGTCCAGCGCGGGAGGACGTCGCCCTCGCGCCGGTCGACCTCGTAGCCGGCGGCGAGCCCCGCCGGCGACGAGAACGCCGGTGTGACGAAGCCCACCTCCCCATCGCGGTGGTACTCGTGCGCCGCATGCTGGAGCTGCGAGATCGTCGGCACCGACAGCAGCCCCTCGCGCGCGTCGATGAGGACGAGGTCCCATCGCCGGTGCTCGCGGTGCATCCAGTCGAGGATGGCCGCCAGCTCGATCTCCGGAGCCCCCGATCGCCCGGAGACGTCGACGCCGGGCGGGACGACGGTCAGCCCCGCGGCCGTCTCCGGCGACAGCAGGAAGTGGGAACGCAACGCGCGACGCGTGTCGGTGAGCCACTTCGCCAGTCCGGGTCCCGCGGGACCGTGGACGACGATGACGGTCGGCTTCCACCTCGAACGACGCCAATACTCGGCCCGCGCGGGGGTCAACGAGGTCGTCACTCCGTTCGCGTAGGTCGCTCCGCGCGGTGCGACGTACGCGCGCAGGCTCCGGCGGTGCGCGGCGAAGGCACGGGGCCCCAGACGGACGAGGGTGGCGAGGGCGCCGACCTTCGACGAGACGGTTTCGAGGGTATCCGCGACCAGGCGCACGGCGCGCCGAGTGATCCGCTTGAGCATGTCACCTGCTTCTGTTCGAGACTGCCGGACAGACAGCAGGTTCGAGTGTACGGGCGGTCCGCGTGAGAAGACTGGATGCCCGGTGACGGCGGCATCCGCGCCCGGAGCCCGGGAGCGCGCCCACCGGGAGCGCGGCCATCCAGAGCGCGCCCATAGAGTAGGAGGACAGCGACCCCCTCTATCCCGAGAGATCCAGAATGATTGCGATGACAATGATGGTCCGCGATGAAGCGGACATCGTCGGTGCGATGATCGAGCACCACCTGGCGCAGGGAATCGATCTCTTCCTCGTCACCGACAACGGATCGGTCGACGGGACGACCGAGATCCTGGAGGAGTTCGCTCGCGCCGGTCGGATCGAGCTCGCGCACGACCCTCGTCATCTCAAACAGCAGCACGAGGTCGTGACCGCGATGTCGCGCGAAGCGGCCCGCCGCGGCGCACAGTGGGTCCTCAACGCGGATGCCGACGAGTTCTGGGTGTGCGCGCACGATGCATCGCGCACCGTCGCCGAGGAGCTCGCGCTGATCGACCCGGCGATCGGGGCCTTCGAGGTGCCCGTCATCGACATGACGGGGGCGCCCGCGGTCGCCGGCAGCGGCCTGCAGCGACTGCTGTACCGCGACGAGCGCCCCGACGAGGTCATGCAGGCCCTCGGCATCCACGCGCATGCGACACCCGACGTGGCCTTCGTCCCCCGCGAGGACGTCACCGTCGCGCAGGGCAACCACTTCGTCGACGTGCCGCCGACGGGCGAGCTGGGACCCGGCCGCGGCCTGCGCGTGTATCACTTCCCCTGGCGCTCGTGGGCCCAGTTCGAGCGCAAGGTGAGCAACGCCGGGCGCGCCTATGAGGCGTCTCCGCACCTGCGCCCGAGCATCAACCACCACGGCATGAGGGACTACCGCCGTCTGCAGGACGGGCTTCTGCTCGCCTCGTACATCGCTCGGCACCCTTCCGCCGACGCGCTCGCGGAGGGGACCCGGGAGGGGTGGTTCATCGAGGACCGCCGGATCGCCGACGCGACGCCCTCCCCGGAGCCCGATGAGCTCTTCTCCCCCGAGACGATCGACCTCGAGCGGGAGGTGGCGATGCGAATGGTGCCGGTCGATCGCCGTGTCCTGGGTCTCGAACGGGAACGGCGCGAGGCCCTGGACCGTCTCGCCTTCGAGAACACCCACGTCGCGGAGCTGGACGAGCTCGTGGCAAGGTTGCGCGAAGAACGGGACGAGAGCCGCCGAGCCGAGCAGGAACGACGCGACGAGCTCACGGCCCTGCATCGGAGCCGACTGGTCCGATGGGCTCTGCGGCTCAGCGGCGCCCTGCACGCCCGCTAGCCCCCAGACGGCACGGGGGGGCGCTCGGCGGGTGCGACGTACACGGTTCCCCCGGGTTCGCCCCGGTATTCTGACCTGATGCGAAAGCTCCTCGTCACCGGCGGCGCCGGCTTCATCGGCTCCAACTTCGTCCACCACGTCATCGCGCACACCGACGACCACGTCACCGTGCTCGACAAGCTGACGTACGCCGGAAACCGGACCTCGCTGGACGGGCTCCCCGAGGACCGGCTCGCGTTCGTCGAGGGCGACATCGCCGATGCGGCGCTGGTCGACGAGCTGTTCGCCGGGGCGGATGCGGTGGTGCACTACGCCGCGGAATCGCACAACGACAACAGCCTGAACGATCCGCGTCCGTTCCTGGACACGAACATCATCGGCACGTACACGCTGCTGGAGGCCGCGCGTAAGCACGGGACGCGTCTGCATCACATCTCGACCGATGAGGTCTACGGGGATCTGGAGCTGGACGATCCGGAACGGTTCACCGAGAACACCCCCTACAACCCCTCGTCGCCGTACTCGTCGACGAAGGCCGGCTCCGACCTCCTCGTGCGCGCCTGGGTGCGCTCCTTCGGCGTGCAGGCGACCATCAGCAACTGCTCGAACAACTACGGCCCGTACCAGCACGTCGAGAAGTTCATCCCGCGCCAGATCACGAACGTGATCCGCGGCATCCGTCCGAAGCTGTACGGCAAGGGCGAGAACGTGCGCGACTGGATCCACGCCGACGACCACTCCTCCGCCGTGCTCACGATCCTCGACAAGGGTGTCATCGGCGAGACGTACCTCATCGGCGCTGACGGCGAGAAGGACAACAAGACCGTCGTCGAGCTGATCCTCGAGCTCATGGGTCAGCCCGCCGACGCCTACGACCACGTGACAGACCGTGCCGGCCACGACCTGCGCTACGCGATCGACTCCACGAAGCTGCGCACCGAGCTGGGCTGGACGCCGCAGTACCGCGACTTCGAGGCGGGGCTCGCCGCGACGATCGACTGGTACCAGCGGAACGAGGCGTGGTGGGCGCCCGCGAAGGACGGCGTCGAGGCGTTCTACGCGTCGAAGGGGCAGTGACGCGGTGACCGAGTACGGCAAGGACCTCGCGGTCGCCCAGACCGCCATTCCCGGCCTGGTCGTCTTCGATCTGCCGGTCCACGGAGATGCGCGCGGCTGGTTCAAGGAGAACTGGCAGCGGGAGAAGATGACCGCGCTGGGTCTGCCCGACTTCGGCCCCGTGCAGAACAACATCTCCTTCAACGACGCCGTCGGCACCACCCGCGGCATCCACGCCGAACCGTGGGACAAGTGGGTCTCGGTGGCGACGGGACGGATCTTCGGCGCCTGGGTGGACCTGCGCGAGGGGCCCACCTTCGGTGCGGTCTTCACGACCGAGCTCGATCCGTCGAAGGCGATCTTCGTCCCCCGCGGCGTCGGGAACTCGTACCAGACCCTGGAGCCCGACACCGCGTACACGTACCTCGTCAACGACCACTGGTCGCCGAGCGCGGAGTACTCGTTCCTCAACCTCGCCGACGAGACCGCCGCGATCGACTGGCCGATCCCGCTGGACGAGGTCGAGATCAGCGAGAAGGACAAGAACCACCCGCGTCTCGCGGACGTGACGCCCATCCCACCGAAGAAGATCCTCGTCGTCGGGTCGAACGGGCAGCTCGGCACGGCCCTGCGCGCCGAGTACGGCGACGCCGCCCACGTCGAGTACACCGACCGCAGCTCCCTCGACATCACCGCCCCCGGCCTCGACCGCGCGCGCCGCTGGCGGGACTACGGCGTCATCATCAACGCCGCCGCGTACACCAAGGTCGATCTCGCCGAGACCGAGGAGGGGCGCCGCGACGCATGGGCGGCCAACGCGACCGCCGTCGCCGCCCTCGCCCGCGTGGCGGCCGCGAACGACATCACCCTCGTCCACGTCTCCAGCGACTACGTCTTCGACGGCACGCTCGATCGCCCCTACACCGAGGACGACGCCGTCTGCCCCCTGGGCGTGTACGGACAGACCAAGACGGCGGGCGATCAGATCGTGTCCGGCGTGCCGCGCCACTACATCATCCGCACCAGCTGGGTCATCGGCGACGGCAACAACTTCGTGCGCACGATGGCCGCGCTCGCCGAGCGCGGCGTCGACCCGAAGGTGGTGAGCGACCAGACGGGCCGTCTCACGTTCACCGCGGACATCGCCGCCGGCATCCACCACCTCCTCACCACCGGCGCGGACTACGGCACGTACAACCTCACCGGCGGCGGCGAGCCGCAGACCTGGGCCGGCATCGCCCGGCGGGTCTTCGACCTCACCGGTCACGATCCGGCACGCGTGTCGGGAGTCACCACCGACGAGTACTTCGCCGCCGCGACGGCCCCCGTCGCGCCTCGGCCGCGCAACAGCGTCCTGGATCTGTCGAAGATCGCGGCGACGGGATGGGCTCCCCCGGCGTTCGAGGAGAGTCTGGGAGCGTACCTGGGGCACGCGAGCGGGCGATCCTGACGGGTCAGGTCACGTTCGCGCCGAGGGGCAGCTGCGCGAGGCTCCCGGACGTCACCGTGAGGACACGCGGCGAGGCCGTGCCGGCCAGACGCACGAGCGCCGACATCGACGTCACGTGACGCCGTTCGCCGCCCTGGAGGACGTAGACCTCCGCGGTGCCCGACACGCGAACGAACACGGCCTGCGGCGCGTCCGCCGAGACGGTCAGCTTCGCGCAGGCCTCCGCTCCGAGATCGGACGGCGTGAATCCGGTCGCATCCGCGAAGGCGAACAGCGTGCCCGATGCCGCCACGTAGACGGTGCCGCCGCAGCGGACGATCGGAGACAGGGTGCCCGCCTGCGTGAAGGAGGCCACGACCGCGGCCGGGACGCTGACCACCGATGACCGGGCGATCCCCAGGTCTTCGGTCACGCCGAAGGACGGGACGTGGAGGATGCGCGCACCCTCGATGGGCAGCCACACCGGCGCCTCACCGGTCGCCTGGATCGGGGTCCCCACCGTCACCGACACCTGCGGATCCCCCAGCGGGAACTGCGCGAGGGTGCCGGCCGTCACGTTCAGCACGCGCGGCGACGACGTCCCCGCCAGCTCGACGAGCTTGGCCATCGAGGTGACGTGCGCGCGGCTGCCGTTCTCGAGGAGGTAGACCTCCGCCGTGCCCGACACCCGCGCGAAGATCCGCTGAGGCGCATCCGCGGAGAGCGTCAGCACCCCGCACACGGCCGGGCCGAGATCGGATGCGGTGAAGCCGGCGGCGTTGGAGAACCGGTACAGCGTCCCGGACGCGGCCAGGTACACGGCCCCGCCGCACGAGACGATCGGCGAGAGCGTGCCCGCCTTCGGCAGGGAGGCGACCACGGATGCCGGTACGGACGTCACCGACGAGCGCGGGATGCCGAGGTCCTCGGTGACCCCGAAGGAGGGGACGTGCAGCAGTCCGCCGCTGCCGATGGGAAGCCACACGGGCGCCTCGCCGACGCCCTGGATCGGGACCCCGGCCCCCACGGAGAGATACGCCGGCCCGATCGGGATCGGGCTGAGGGACGCCGACGAGACGGTGAGGACGCGGGGCGACGCGGAGCCGGCCAGCTCGGACAGCTTCTGCCGGGAGGTGACGTGGCGGCGCACGCCGCCTTCGAGAACGTAGACCTCCGCGGTTCCCGATGCCTGCACGAAGATCTTCTGCGGCGCATCGGTCGACAGCTTCAGCGTGCCGCACACGGCGGATCCGAGGTCCGAGGCCGAGAACCCGGAGGCGTCGGAGAACGGATACAACGTCCCCGACGCGGCGAGGTAGGTCTTGCCTCCGCAGGCGACGACGGCCGAGAGCGTCCCCGACTGCGTGAAGCCCGCCAGGTCGTCGGACGAGACCTCGACGACGGCACTGTTCAACCCGATGTCCGACGTCACGCCGAAGGACGGCACGTAGAGCAGACGCCCGCCGTCTGCCACGGCCCAGACACGTTCGTCGCCCCGCATGCGCACGAGCTGCCCCGTCGCGAAGCGCAGACGGTCGATCTTGTACGTGCGCACGGTCGCGGCCGACATGACGGCGGCGTAGGGGTCGGTGACCCCGGCGCCCTCCTTCAGGGCGCGCGCGTCGAAATACGGCACGAGGGAGGTGCCCGAGATCGCGTGGATGCGTCCGCCCGCGGTCAGTCGAGCGAACGTCGTCATCTCGCTTCCCGCGCCGAGCCTGCTGAACACCTCGGGGCCGACGTTGGTCAGGCCGGAGCCGCAGGCGCCGCCCCAGGCCGACACCAGCGTGCAGCTGGAGAAGCGATGCGTCGTCCCGCCGTCGAGGTAGGCGACGACCAGGGTGGAGTTGTTGCGCAGGTACCGCGTCGCGTCGCCGGCATCGGTCGTCGCACCGTTGAGCAGCGACGCGGAGACCGGCGAGGGGTTCCCGAACGCCGCCTGGTAGGCCGGCCAGTCCGCTGCCGTCACGTGGTAGCGCTTGCCCGCGGTCATCAGATAGATGTCGGCTCCGACGTTGTACAGCCCGCCGTCGGCGAACTGCGTCGACCCGAACCAGCTCGTGTAGTAGTTGAAGAAGTTGCGGTTGCCGTAGCTCGAGCAGCCGTCGCCGAGTCCCCAGCCGGCCGCGAGCGATGCGGCGTTGGGCTGGTAGGGCGTGTAGTTGTACAGCGCGGCGGTAGCGTAGTTCTGGATGTTCAGGTTGGTGCCGCCGCACGCGGCGTTCGGGTTGTAGCCGATGTAGTTGACGCCCGGCTGCTTGCCGAAGCGTCCCGCCTTGTAGATCTTGAGCTGACGCACGCCCTGGACGATCTGCGGGCCCACGCCGGAGTAGGCGGGATCGCACGGCGCGGTGTCGGGGCAGGACGCGCCCATCGCCGCCTGCAGATTCCAATCCGAGGGGGCACTGCTGGTGACGAGCCCCTGCTCCTTCTGGAGTGTCACGAGAATCGCCTTGGCCGAGATCCCGCAGGCGACCTGGATGCGGTAGATCAGCTCCGACACCCGCATGGTCCCGCCCTGCAGCGCGGAGCACACCAGATCGCCGGTGGCGGCCGAATACCAGGTGTCGCGCGAGGAGACGCTCGCGTTCAGCACGTTCAGGCACTTGCCGTTGCTGCAGCTGCCGATCTTGGCGTCGAGGAACGCCTGGATCTCCGCGGACGACATCGCGTTGCCGTCGTAGAACAGGGCGTCCGAGATGATGTTCTCGGGGTTGAACCCGGTGACCGCCGCCGTCTTGACGACGCCGCCGCCGACCGCGGGGCTGACCGCCGCCGACGCCTCGGACGTCGCCGAGGCGGGGGTGGCGAGGACGAGCGAGCCGATCAGCGCGACGGTCGCGGTCACGGCCGCCGCGAGCATTCGCCGCGTCGCGAGCCGGGCGGGACGGGGGGACCGGCTTCGGATACGCACGTGACCATTGTTACTGATGTGAAGTCCTGATACCACCCTGGGAGTCCGGACACGCCGCGGACACGCGCCTCGGCGCGAGTTCACAGGTCGGCGTGCAGCTGCCAGACCCGCTCGGCCGCGCTGAGCCAGGAGAAGGCGCGTCCGCGGTCTGCGGCGAGCACGGCCTGCCGCTCGACGACGGCCGTCGACGACAGCAGGCCCGCGAGCGCGTCCGCGAAAGCGCCGTCCTCGTCCGCCGGCACCAGCACGCCGCCGTCCCACACGATCTCCCGGTGCGTCGGCGAGTCCGCGGCGATGACGGGCACGCCGACGGCGAGCGCCTCGACGACCCGCCACGGGAAGCCCGCGAGCCGGCTCGGCGCCAGCAGCGCGACGGCACCCCCGAGGACGGCCGCACGATCGGCATCCTCGAGCGTCCCCCGCACGTGCACGCGGCCCTCCGCCAGACCGGACGCCGCGGCGAGGTCGGCGAGAGCGGGCTCCGCGCCCTCGGGGGCGTCGAGCACGACGACGGGCAGGTCGGCTCCCGAGGTGGCGATCGCCGTGAAGGCGTCGGCGAGACCTGCGGATGCCGCCGCGGAACCGGACACGACGAGGCACCCGTCCGGGATGTCGAGCGCGCGGCGTCGACCCACCTCGTCGGTGGGCACGGCGAAGCGCGCGGGTGCGGCGCCGGCGATGACGCGGAGGCGGTCGCCCAGGGGGGCGATCTCCGCGAGCCTCTCCGCCATCGCATGGGTGGGCACCACGACGGCGTCGGCATGTTTGACGGCGCGCTTGAGCATCGCCCGATGCCACGCGACGGCGGGACGCGACATCTCCGCGGCGCGCTCCCACGCGGCGAGGTCCCACATCGTGACGACCGTCTGATCGTTCTCGTGCACCCGATCGTGCTTCACCAGGGGCGCGAGGGAGGTGGGCGAGTGGATCATCCCTCCCCCGATGCCCGGTGCGATCCCGAGCTGCCACGAGGCGGCGAGCTCACGGCGCGGCAGCGAGGCGCGCGTGACGTCGACGAGGCCGGGAACGGCGGCCTCCAGCGCGGCGGACGCGTCGGGAACGGACGGCACGATCGCGGCGACGTCGCACCCCGACGGCGCGGTCGCCACGAGCGCGCGGGCGATCTCGCGGGTGGCGATCGCGAGATCGGCGTCGGTCGCGGCGACGATCTGATCCAGCACCAGGCGGAGGGTGGCGGTCATGACCTCAGCCCTCGGGGGTCGGCGTGGGCGAGGGCGGGTAGAGCGCCTGCTGGATGAGGTCGCGCACGTGCGCGTACTCGTCGGCCGTCGGCTCGTCCGTGTCGATGCCGGCGCCCTCGGGCGTCAGCTCGAGCGTCTGCACGGGCTGCTCCTTCGCCTTGACGCCGAGCTGCACCAGATACCCCAGCATCGAGTCGGGGATGTCGGTCTTCACGAGGTCCTCCCCCGCCGCGGCGACCGCCTGGAAGCGGCTGAGGACGTTCGCGGGGTTCGCCTGCGCCAGGATCGCCTGCTGCAGCTCCCGCTGACGGCGCATGCGGTCCCAGTCGCTCGTGGTGTACCGCGACCGCGCGTACCACTGCGCCGTGTCGCCGTCCATGTGCTGCGCTCCGGCCTCGATCCAGCCGATCGCCCAGTCCTCCGCCGGCTCCCCCTCGTAGGTGGGACCGCCACCCTTGGGCAGCCGCTCCTGGACGGTGATGTCCACGCCGCCGAGTGCGTCGACGATGTCGGCGAACCCCTTCATGTCGACGAACACGTAGTACGGGATCTGGATGCCGAGGATGCCCTCCGCGGCATCCTTCGTCGCCTCGATGGCGGGGGTGGAGCTCTGCGCGGCGGCGTCGGGGTAGATCTCCGCGCCTCCGTCGGGCTGGCAGATCTCGACGGCGTTCATGAGCTGGTTGATGCCCGGACCCCAGCCGCACGTCTGCGAGGGGTGGCCCTCGAACCCGTCGGGATAGCGGTCGTGCATGGGTCCGTCGGCGAACGGCGCGTAGGCGAGGTCGCGCGGGATGCCGGTGATGTGCACGGCGCCGGTGTCGGCGTTGACCGAGACCACCGAGATGCTGTCGAATCGCATCGAATCGCGCCCCAGGCCGCTGTCGGCGCCGAGGAGCAGGAAGTTGTAGTACCCGTCGGAGGGCGGCACCGGCGGGGCGTTGTTCGTGAAGATCGACGCGATCGCCTCGCGAGCCGGAGCCAGCAGCTGCTGCGCGGCGTACACGGCGCCGCCGCTGCCGACGACGAGGCTGAGGATCGCGAGCACCGCGACGATCGGCCGGGAGCCGCGGCGGACGTTCACCAGCCGGATCAGCCGGAGCGTGTCGATCGTGAGCACGACCCACAGCACGGCGTACGCCAGGAGCACGAGCTGGATGACGAGCAGCGCGAACCCGTTCGTGCCGATCGTGAAGAGCAGCGACGGCCAGATCAGCGCGGCGACGCCGGCGAGCACGACGACCACCCACATGAGCAGGGTCGCCGTCAGGCCCACCCGCCCGAGGCGCCGGCTGCCGGCGAGGGCCTGAGCCGAGCCGGGCAGGAGGAAGTTGAGGGCCAGGAGCCACCAGGCGCGCCGCGTCATGACCTGCGGCGAGCGGGTGTCGGGGCGACGCATCGGCTGCTCGCCGACGATCACGCCTCCCCCGGCACCGCCTCCCGCGCCACGGGGCGGACGCGGCGGGGCGGCGATGCTCACAGCGATTCCTTCAGACGCAGGTTCTTCTCCTCGACCTGCTCCTCGAGGGTCCGCGCGTACTGCTCGACACGGTCGGCCAGTCGCGGGTCGGACGAGCCGAGGATGCGGGCCGCGAGCAGTCCGGCGTTCTTGGCGCCGTTGATGGACACGGTCGCCACCGGGATGCCCGCGGGCATCTGCACGATGCTGAGCAGGGAGTCCAACCCGTCGAGCGTCGCGAGCTGCACCGGCACACCGATGACGGGGAGGGAGGTGACCGACGCCAGCATGCCGGGCAGGTGCGCCGCGCCGCCGGCACCGGCGATGATCGCACGGAGGCCGCGGCCGCGGGCCTCACGGCCGTAGCGCAGGAGCTTGTCGGGCGTGCGGTGGGCCGAGACCACCTCGACCTCGTGCGGGATCGTGAACTCGCTGAGCACCTGCGAGGCGTCGCTCATGACCCGCCAGTCGGAGTCCGACCCCATGACCACGCCGACGAGAGGGGATGCCGAGGAATGCAGGGGTCTTGTCACCCGACAAGGCTATGGCGGCACCCTGGAAGAACCCCGGAACGCCACGCTCGAGAGCCGTCGGTGACGAGCGTCGGAGTCATGCCCTCATGCCCGTCGACATCACCCGCGAGCACGCCCATGCCCACCGATGGTCCGACGTTCGTCACGCAGCAACCGCCGACCCACCCCCACGATCGGGCGCGGGCCGGAGGGCGGAGGGGCGCGTCAGTCGGTGAAGAAGGCCGCCGCCGCGCGGGCCTCGTACACCACGGCATCGAGATCGTCGCCGACGGCGTTGACGTGCCCGACCTTGCGCCCGGGGCGGGGCGCCTTGCCGTAGGTGTGCACCTTGACGGCGGGATGGGCCTCGAGCACCGCGGGGAATCGACTCTCGAGCGTGTCGTGCTGCGGACCGCCGAGGATGTTCACCATGACCGCCCACGGCTGCCGCGGGGACGCGTCGCCCAGCGGAAGGTCGAGGACCGCACGCACGTGCTGCTCGAACTGTCCGGTGACGGCGCCGTCCTGGCTCCAGTGGCCGCTGTTGTGCGGGCGCATCGCGAGCTCGTTGACGAGCAGCCGCTCGTCGGTCGTCTCGAACAACTCGACGGCGAGCATGCCCGTCACGCCGAGACCCTCCGCGATCGCGGTTCCGATCTCGGCCGCGACCTCGGCCAGACGTGCGCCGCCGCGCGGGGCGGGCGCGATCACCTCGGCGCACACGCCGTCGCGCTGCACCGTCTCGACCACGGGGTAGGCGAGCAGCGCACCGGACGGTCGTCGCGCCACCTGCTGGGCGAGCTCGCGGGAGAAGTCCACGAGCTCCTCCGCCAGCAGCGCGCCGCCGTCGAACCAGTCCGCGACCTCCGCCGGGTCGCTGACGACGCGCACGCCCTTGCCGTCGTAGCCGCCCCGGGGCGTCTTGACGACGGCGCGGCCGCCGTGGGCGTCGAGGAACGCCCGCAGCGCCTCGGCATCGGCCACGGCCGCCCAATCGGGCTGCGGCATCCCGAGCTCGTCGAGGCGGGCACGCATCGCGAGCTTGTCCTGCGCGAACTGCAGCGCGTCGGGCCCGGGGTGCACGCGCACACCGTCGTCCACGAGCGCGCGCAGCACCTCCTGGGGCACGTGCTCGTGATCGAAGGTGAGCACGTCCACGTCGCGCGCGAACGCGCGCACGGTCTCGAGGTCGCGGTAGTCGCCGGTCGCGGTCGCGGCGATCGCGGCGGCCATCCCGGGCTCCTCGGCGAGCACCCGCACCTGCACGCCCAGCTCGACGGCCGGCGCGATCATCATCCGCGCCAGCTGACCGCCGCCGACGATTCCGAGGGTGAGTGCCATGGTGCTCCCTTTCGTCCGCTCCATCTTCTCAGGTCGACGAGAGGGCGCTCCGCCACCGCGGCCGCGCTGTCCGCCGGCCGGGCCGCACGGGCTACGGAAGCGGGGGCGGGTCCGGGATGACCGTGGTCGCGGCATCCCACCGGGCGTCGCGATGGGCCAGGATCTGGCTCACCTCGACCTGGTCGGACAGCGCCTCGTGCAGGAGGCGGACCGCGGGGACGTTCACGAGCCGGAGGGGCTCGTCGACGCCGTTGGAGAGCACCAGCGTTCCGGCGCCCCACAGCCGCTGCAGCGGACCGCGGCGCTCCGCGATCGTGTAGCCGCGCGCGTGCAGGAGCTCACGCCGGCGCTGGCCGAAGGTCCCGGACTGCTCGACGACGCGCCGCGTCGTGACCGTGTAGGTGTGCGACAGCCACCGCAGGTACGGGAGGACAACCAGCAGGAGGACGACGGCGCCCGTCGCCGCCCACAGCATCCAGTCCTCGAACGGAGCGGGGAGATTGCCCGTGAAGTAGCCGGCGGCTCCGGCGGCGACGATGAGGACGAGCGCCGACCAGAACAGCCGGCGCGCGTGTCCGCGCACGCGCGCGATGCGGCGCTCGGGTGTCGGCGCGCCCGGCGCGGGCGTGGCGGGTCGCCCGGGGTACGCGGTCGGCGAGGTCACGCTCTCATTGTGCCGGTCACCGCGCCGAAACGGGGCGTGACCGGGCCGAGGTCCGCGATTCGCCCGCCGCCGGCGCGATCAGCGCACGTGCACGACGTCCCCGGCGCCCACGACGCTCTCCGGGCCGTCGTCGGTCGCGACGACGAGCCGACCGTCGGCGTCCAGCCGCGCGGCCGTGCCTTCGATGACCCCGCCGTCGGGCAGCGAGACGGTCACCCGCGTGCCGAGCGTGCCGCAGCGCGCGACGACGTCGGAGGCCACCGCGGCTCCCCCGCCGACGGCCAGGCGGGCGATGCGGTCGCGGAGCGCGTCGAGGAACGCCGCGACGAGCCGGTCCTCGTCAGCGACGGCCCGCAGGGCGGCGAACGAGGTCGCCGTGGGCACGGGCAGCTCCGCCTCGGACATCGTCGTGTTCACACCGGCGCCGACGACGACCGTGTGCGGATCCGAGGGAACGACCTCGACGAGGATGCCGCAGATCTTGCGGCCGTCGACGAGCACGTCGTTCGGCCACTTCACCGCGACGTCGTGGGCGGGCAGCTGGGCGGCGACCGCGTCGACCATCGCGGCGCCCGTGACGAGCGGGATCCAACCCCGGTCGTGCACGGCGACGGCGCCGACGCGCAGCAGCACCGACACCGCGAGGGCCGATCCGGGGGGCGTCACCCAGGTGCGGCTCAGCCGGCCGCGGCCGGCGCGCTGGTCGCGGGTGAGCAGCACCGACAGGTGCGGATGCCCGTCCGGATCGTCCTCGGCATCGCGGACGAGCTTGGCGTTGGTGGAGTCGACGGTGTCGATGACGTGAACGTGGGGCGAGACAGCGGCCGTCAGGGGATAGCCCTCGGTGGGAATCGACATAGCGTCACCCTACGCCGCACCCGCGAGGCCGGACGGCGCGTCGTTCCGCGGCATCCCACAATCGAATCGCCGTCTCGTTGTGAGCGTCCCCCAACCGACGCACGGGGGCGGTCGCTAGGGTGGGAGGCGTGCCAGAGCAGCCAGACGAAACCGTGCAGCCAGACGAAACCGTGCAGCCAGACCACTCCGCGCAGCCCGACCTGTCGACGACGGCCGGCAAGATCGCCGACCTCCGCGCCCGCTACCAGGCGGCCGTCGTGGATGCCGAGGCCACCGCGCGCGACAAGCAGCACGCGAAGGGCAAGCTCACGGCGCGCGAGCGCATCGAGATGCTCGTGGACCCCGGGACCTTCGTCGAGTTCGACGAGTACGTGCGTCACCGCACGACGGCCTTCGGCATGGACCGCTCCCGCCCGTACGGCGACTCGGTGGTGACCGGCGTCGGCACGATCCACGGCCGCACGGTCGCCGTCTACGCGCAGGACTTCACGACCTTCGGCGGGTCGCTCGGCGAGGTGGCCGGCGACAAGATCATCAAGATCATGGAGTTCGCGCTGCGCGGCGGCATGCCCATCATCGGCATCCTCGACTCCGGCGGCGCCCGCATCCAGGAGGGCGTGGTCGCCCTCGGCAAGTACGGCGAGATCTTCCGCCTGAACACGGCGGCCTCCGGCGTCATCCCGCAGATCTCGATCATCATGGGCCCGGCGGCCGGCGGCGCGGTGTACTCCCCCGCGCTCACCGACTTCGTCGTCATGGTCGACAAGACCAGCCAGATGTTCGTGACGGGTCCCGACGTGATCAAGACGGTCACGGGCGAGGACGTCGGCATGGAGGAGCTCGGCGGCGCCTACACGCACAACACCCGCTCCGGCGTGGCGCACTACCTGGCCGAGGACGAGGACGACGCGATCGACTACGTCCGCTCGATGGTCGGCTTCCTGCCCGACAACAACATGGCCGAGATCCCCGTCTACGAGAACGAGTTCGAGTGGGAGACCACCGACGCCGACCGGACGCTCAACACGGTCGTGCCCGACTCCCCCAACCAGCCGTACGACATCCACCAGGTGATCTCCCACATCGTGGATGCCGGGGACTTCCTCGAGGTGCAGCCGCTGTTCGCGCCGAACATCGTCATCGGCCTCGGCCGTGTCGAGGGCCGCACCGTCGGCATCATCGCCAACCAGCCGTCGCAGATGGCCGGCACCCTGAACATCGAGGCGGGCGAGAAGGCGAGCCGGTTCGTCCGCTTCTGCGACGCGTTCTCCATCCCGATCCTCACCCTCGTCGACGTCCCGGGCTACCTGCCCGGCACCGACCAGGAGTGGACCGGCGTCATCCGCCGCGGCGCCAAGCTGCTGTACGCGTACGCCGAGGCGACCGTCCCGCTCGTCACGGTCATCCTGCGCAAGGCCTACGGCGGCGCCTACATCGTGATGGGCTCCAAGCAGCTGGGCGCCGACGTCAACCTCGCCTGGCCGACCGCCGAGATCGCCGTCATGGGCGGTCAGGGCGCCGTCAACATCCTCTACCGCGGCGAGATCCGCAAGGCGGAGGAGGCCGGCGAAGACGTCGCGGCGGTGCGTCAGCGCCTCGCGAACGAGTACACCTACAACGTCGCGTCGCCGTTCCTGGCCGCCGAGCGCGGCGAGCTCGACGGCATCATCGAGCCCGCCCAGACCCGCGTCGCGGTCGCCAAGGCACTGCGGTCGCTGCGCGGGAAGCGGGCCAGCCTGCCCGCGAAGAAGCACGGTAACATCCCGCTATGACCGCGTCCGCCACGCCGCCGCCGAGCGCGGCTGCCGCCGGCGCGGATGCCGTGCGCATCGATGTCCGCCGCGGCGACCCCACCCCGGAGGAGCTGGCCGCCGTGCTCGCGGTGGTCACCGAGGCGTACGAGCGCGAGGCCGCCGACGCCGTCGCCGACGAGACCCCGCGGCGATCGGCCTGGGAGCTCTCGGCCCGGAACCTGCGCGCGCCCCTGCGGCGCGAGATCGGCTGGGGACGCTTCGCGGGCTGACCCGCTGTCTTTGTCCCCCAAAATACCTACAGACACAGCTTCTCGGAGCCGGAAGAATCGATATCGCTGGAACGCTTCTGCGTTCGGTCGGTTCCGCTTGATGAGCGGATCGGCCCTTCGCGAGTCGGTTTTCGGGTAACCACTCGCATGGCGAGGGGCGGGCGGCTTCGCCGCCCCTCGCCTCCTCTTCCTCTCGAGCCGCTCTCTCGGGGCCACTTTCTCGAGGCCGCTGTCTCTGGCCGCCGGCCTCACCCGCGGCGCGGGATCTCGCTCCAGAGGTCCACCTGGTCCTCACCGTCGTCGGACGGGGTCCGTCCCACGACGGTGACGGCGATCTCCTCGTGCGCGGCCGCGCGCACGTAGACGCGTTCCGAGTCGGCATCGGCCAGCACCTCCGCCAGGCGTGCACGGATCACCGCGCGCTCGGCGGGCGACAGCCCGTCCAGTCCGCCCTCGTCCAGCACCGAGACGATGGTCCCGCGCTCCCGGGCGGCGGACAGGGCGGCGCGGACGGCCTCGTCCAGCAGCGCCGACCCGCGAAGCTCGTCGCGCAGCGCTTCCTCCGCGATACGGGCCGCTCGTCGCTCGCCCTCCGTCAGGCGCCCCCGGGTCTCGATCGTCCGGGTGAGCACGGGCCCCGCCAGCGCGAGCGCGCGCTGCACCTGCGTGCGCCGCTCGCGCCGCGTCCCCTCCTGAGCCGCGAGCCATTCGGACGCCGCGCGCTGCAACGCGGTCAGTTCCGCCGTGTCGGATGCCGCGCGGTCGACGAGCCAGGTCAGCAGCTGCGCCACCCCCACCCACAGCACGGCGCCCACGACGCCGAGCGCCAGCGCGTCGACCGGCCCGATCCACAGGGCCGCCTCCGCGGCCAGCAGGAGCACGCCGACCCACGCGACCCACGGACGTCGGCGCACCATGACGATGGCCAGCAGCGCCCCGACCGCCCCCACGCTCCAGGTGCCGATGTCGGTGCGTCGCGCCTCCGTCCCCACGGCGACCCAGCTCGCGTTCGGCACGAGCACCGCCGTCGCCAGCGCCAGCACCGCGGCCCATGCCGGCAGCACCGAGCGGTGTCCGAGGTCGCCGGTGATCGGGTCTCGTCGCGACGGCTTGGATCCGGAGTTCCAGAAGACGCACACCCAGGTGGTCGCGAGGTAGAGCGCCACCGCGACCAGCTGCACCGCGACGTGCGGCGGTGGGCTCGACCACAGCACGGCGCCCGCGGCGAGGTAGGAGGTGAAGGCGATCGCGAGCACCGAGAGCGTGGCGCGCACCCGCAGGTTCATCGCGGGTACTCCCAGTCGAGGGTGACGACGGTTCCGGCGGCGGTGGTCCGCACGCGGGCCCGGCCGCCGACGGCGGCCATCCGCGCGACGATCGATCCGCGGATGCCGAGGCGGTCGTCGGGGATGGCGGCCGGATCGAAGCCCGGTCCGCGATCGACGATCTGCACTCGCACACGAGCGGCATCCGCGCGCAGCGACACCTGCAGCCCGCGCCCGTGGGCGTGGTCGATCGCGTTGCTCACCGCCTGCGTCGCCGCGAGCACGAGCGCCCGGGCCACCCGCCCCGGCAGCACCGGGGCGTCGGCGGCGACCTCCCCCGCGACCGGGGCGGCCCCGTCGAGCTCGGCGACCACGGCGCGGAGGGTCGCGGCGACCGCGGCGGCCGCGACGGGCTCGTCGGGACCCTCGCCGGAGTCCTGGTCGGTGTTGGCGAGACGGGTCAGCGCCTCGCGCGCCATCGCGGCGGCCAGCGCCTCCTCGCGCGGTGTGCCGGCGCGCTCGGCGGCGATGAGGGCGGCCAGCACGCTGTCGTGCATGAGGGCGGCGACGGCCACCCGTTCGGTCTCGGCCGCGTTGGCCGCGGCGGCCTCGGCGTAGGAGGCGACCGCGTCGCTGCGGGCGCCGTCGATCCCCACGGCCACGCTGCGCAGCAGCCAGCCGAGCGTGATCACGACGGCGGCCAGGATGGCCGCGAAGACGGCGTCGCGCACGACGTCGACGGTCTGTGCGGCGTCGGCGCCCAGCTGCGTCACGCGCGCGATCGCATAGAGCAGCGGCACGAGGGCCGCCCAGACGATCTGCACGGGCAGCCGGAAGGCGAGGACGGCGGCGGAGGTCGCGACGTTCAGGAGGTACCAGATCCACGGCGCACCCGCCGCCTCCTCGGCACGGCCCTGCGTCACCAGCGGCCAGCACAGCAGCGCGACCGGGAACACGACCGCGAAGACGCCCGCCGCGGTGCGCACCCCCACTCCGGCGACGCACGCCGCGATCATCACCCCGAGCGGGATGAAGACGGCCAGCAGCAGCGGCAGATGGGCGGCCGGATTCTCCTGACGGGAGGCGAGGGCGTTCAGGAACGACTGCGCCCCCAGCACGGCGCACCCCAGCGCCACCACGACACGGATGATCCGCTCGACCCGCGCCTGCGTGAAACGCTCGGCGCCGGCCGCGATGTCGCCGAGCGGGCGACGCACCGCCGGATCGACGGCGATCGGCGGCACACCGGCCGGTGACGACCCGTCAGTCGCCACCGGCGCCCGCTCCGGCGTGGCCGGGCATGAGGCCGTCTTCCATCGCTCGGCGCAGGAGATCGACCTTCGTGGGTGCGGGACGGCCGACCTCGACGTACTTCACGCGCACCCGCGTGATGTTCTCCTTGGCCGTGGAGTAGGCGATGCCGAGACGGTCGGCGACCGCCTTCAGCGGAAGGCCGGCGGCGTACAGGCGCAGGACGTCGCGCTCGCGCTTGGAGAGCTGGGCGTCGGCGAACGCGCGGTCGCCGTCCACCGCGCTCGCCCACTCCACGTTGTCGAGCGCCTCTCCGCGCGCCACCGTGCGGATCGCCGCGATGACGTCGTCGATGCGGGACGCCTTGCTGATGACGCCGGCGGCGCCGGCGGCGAGCGCCTCGCGCACGGCCCCGGGACGGTCGGCGACGCTGTGGATCAGCACGGGCGAGCCGTCGGCGACGAGGCTGGAGACGTTCTCCGTGACGGTCGTCCCGTCACCCAGGGTCAGATCCAGCACGACGATGTCGGCGGGGGCCGCTCCGGATCGCTGCCGCCATTCCAGGTAGGCGCGCACACTGCTGCCGGAGAACACGACGTCCTTGGTCACGGCGCGTGCACACGCGGCCTCGAGCCCGAGCCGCACGGACTCGTGGTCGTCGATGAGAGCCACACGCGTCATGGGGTCAGCCTAACCATGACGCGTGGCGCCGACATCCGCCGAACGGGTGAGTTCCGCGGCGCCGTCGGCTCACTCGGCGCGTTGCAGGACCGCCACCGCTTCGACGTGATGCGAGTGCGGGAACAGGTCGCGCGCCTCGATGCGACGCGGCTCGTAGCCGTGCTCACGGAAGCTGCCGAGGTCGCGCGCGAGGGCGACCGGATCGCAGGCGACGTACACGACGGATGCCGGGGCCAGCGCCGCGATGCCGTCGACGACCGCACGGCCCGCTCCCGCCCGCGGCGGGTCGAGGAGGATGACGCCGCGGCTCAGCCGCGCGCGCTCGGCGGCGCCGGCGTCGGCGTTCAGCCGGGCGAGGAAACGATCGGTCCGCCCCGTCTCGGCGCGCGCACCGACCCAGTCGGCGAGGTTCTCGCCGGCGTGCTCGGTCGCGCGCGGATCGGATTCCACCGAGGTCACCCGGGTGGCGGCTCCGCCGAGCTCGCCGAGGGTGGCGGCGAAGAGCCCGACGCCGCCGTAGAGGTCCAGATGCTGGGCGGTGTCGTCGATGCCGCCCAGCTCGCGCAGCGCCTCGGCCACGACGGCGGTCAGGGTGTGCGCCGCGAGGCGGTGCACCTGCCAGAATCCGCCCGCGTCGACGCGGAAGCGCCGTCCGGCCGCCTCCTCCCAGACCACCTCGGCGGCGGCATCCGCCCGGCCGGGGCCCGCGGAGGCAGACGCTCCGGCGCGGTTGCGTCCGCGACCCCTCCCGCGTCCGGCGCGTTCCGCTTCGGGACGCGGCACGATCCGCACCCGCCCGTCGGCGGGCTGGACGAGGTCCACCCGACCGGGCCGGGCGGTCAGCTCCCGCGCGGCACGGGCGATCTCCGCCGTCGCCAGCGGCAGGTCGTCGACCGGCACGACGCGGTGGCTGCGCGCCGCGTAGGGTCCGACGCGTCCGTCCGCGTCGACGTGCAGGCTGACCCGGGTGCGCCAGCCGGTCGCATCCTCCGACTCCGCGGCGAGCACCTCGCCGTCCGCACCGTGCAGCGCCGCCGCGCCCGAGACGGTCACCTCGGCATCGGTCAGCCCCCCGAAGCGCTCGAGGGCGTCGCGGAGCACATGCTGCTTCAACGCGCGCTGGCGCTCGAGGGTGATGTGGCCGAAGTCGGCACCGCCGGGGCGCAGGTCGGGGTCGACGTCCAGGTCGGCCGCCGCCCAGACGTGGGCGCGCCGATCGGGCGAGGCGTCGAGCACCTCGACCGTGGCCGCGCGCCAGAACGACGACTTCGCGGTGTCGGTGAGACGGGCGCGCACCCGTTCGCCCGGGATGGCGTCGGCGACGAACACGACGCGTCCCTCGTGGCGGGCGACGAACACACCGCCGTGCGCCACGTCGGTGATGTCGAGGTCGATGAGGTCGCCGGAGTCCATCCTCCGATGCTGTCACGTCGGCCGAGCGCGCGCCGACCGCCGGTGACGATCGTCGGATTCTTGTCCGTCCTCCGGCGCTCGGCCGCGCGTCCGGCTCGCGCGCAGCGGAAACTCCGACGTTCGTCACGCGCGGGGGCGGGCGGGTGCCGGCGGGGCGGGCGGGGGCGGGGGCCGTGGCGGGGACCGTACCCTTGACGGCATGCGCGTCTGCCTGGCCTCCACCTCGCCCGCCCGCCTGATGCTCATGCGGCAGGCGGGGATCGAACCGATCCTGCGCGCCCCGCAGGTGGACGAGGAGGCCGTCATCGCCGCGGTCGAGGCGAGCGAGCACCGGGTGCTGCCGCCGGACGAGCACGTGCTGCTGCTGGCCCGACGCAAGGCGGCCGACGTCGCGTCCGCGCTCGTGCGCGACGACCCCGACTTCGACGGACTCGTCGTCGGGGGCGATTCGATGTTCGAGATCGACGGACAGGTGCTCGGCAAGCCGCTGCGGCCGGAGGTCGCGGTCGCGCGGTGGGAGCAGATGAGAGGACGCACCGGCATCCTGCACTCGGGGCACAGCGTCATCCGGGTGGCCCCGGGGATGCCGCCGCGCGAGGAGCACGCCGTCGCCGCGGCGTCGGTGGGTTTCGTCGCCGACGTCTCCGACGCCGAGATCGCCGCCTACGTCGCGACCGGCGAGCCGTTGCAGGTGGCGGGGGCGTTCACCGTCGACAGCCTCGGCGGTCCGTTCATCGACCGGGTCGAGGGCGACCCCTCCACGGTCGTGGGGATGTCGCTGTCGACCGTCCGCCGGCTCTGCGCGCGGCTCGGGGTCGTCTGGACCGATCTGTGGGCACCGCCCGAGCAGGCGCCGGAGGCGGCGGCGTCTTCGTAGGCTCTCGCACACGATTTCCCGACGATCTTGTGCGGGTGATCCAAATGCGGGGGGTCGGACGTGGGTAGGCTGACATCCATGCCACGCTCACTGGACCTGGCGGCCGCGCGCCCGCAGATCACCAAAGTGCTCATTGCGAACCGCGGCGAGATCGCCGTCCGGGTGATCCGGGCCGCCCGCGACTCCGGCCGCGGGTCGGTGGCGGTGTACGCCGATCAGGACCGCGACGCGATGCACGCGAAGCTCGCGGACGAGGCCTACGCCCTCGAGGGCGCCACGAGCGCGGACACCTACCTCTCGATCGAGAAGATCCTCTCCGTCGCCCGCCGCTCCGGCGCCGACGCGGTGCACCCCGGCTACGGCTTCCTCGCCGAGAACGCCGAGTTCGCCCGCGCCGTGATCGCCGCGGGCCTCGTCTGGATCGGCCCGTCGCCCGAGGCCATCGAGGCGCTCGGCGACAAGGTCACCGCCCGGCACGTCGCCGAGAAGGTCGGCGCCCCGCTGGCGCCGGGCACGCCCGGGCCCGTGGCCGGAGCCGACGAGGTCATCGCGTTCGCCGAGCAGGTCGGCCTGCCGATCGCGATCAAGGCCGCCTACGGCGGCGGCGGGCGCGGGCTGAAGGTCGCCCGCGAGCTGGACGAGGTCGCCGAGCTGTTCGAGTCGGCCACGCGCGAGGCGGTCGCCGCCTTCGGCCGCGGCGAGTGCTTCGTGGAGAAGTACCTCGACAAGCCCCGTCACGTCGAGACCCAGTGCCTCGCGGATGCCGAGGGCAACGTCGTCGTGGTCTCGACGCGCGACTGCTCGCTGCAGCGCCGTCACCAGAAGCTCGTGGAGGAGGCGCCGGCGCCGTTCCTCACCGAGGAGCAGAACCGCACGCTCTACGACTCCTCCAAGGCGATCCTGCGCGAGGTCGGCTACGTGGGCGCGGGAACGTGCGAGTTCCTCATCGGCGCCGACGGCACGATCTCGTTCCTCGAGGTCAACACCCGGCTGCAGGTGGAGCACCCCGTGTCCGAGGAGGTCACCGGCATCGATCTCGTGCGCGAGCAGTTCCGCCTCGCCGAGGGCGGTGTGCTCGACTACGACGACCCCCAGCCGACCGGCCACTCGATCGAGTTCCGCATCAACGGCGAAGACCCGGGGCGCGGCTTCCTCCCCCAGCCCGGCCGCATCCACCAGTTCAAGACCTTCGGCGGCCCCGGCATCCGTCTGGACTCCGGCGTCACCGCCGGCGACAGCGTCTCGGGCGCGTTCGACTCGCTGCTCGGCAAGCTCATCGTCACCGGCCGCGACCGCGCGGAGGCGCTCGAGCGTTCGCGCCGCGCGCTCGACGAGTTCGAGGTCGCCGGCATGCCCACCGTGCTGCCCTTCCACCGCAAGGTGGTGCGCGACCCCGCCTTCACCGCGGAGGACGGCCGCTTCGGCGTGTTCACGCGCTGGATCGAGACCGAGTTCGTCAACGACATCGCCCCGTGGGACGGCGAGGCGGAGTCCCCGGCGGAGGCCGAGCCGCGCCACACCGTCGTCGTCGAGGTGTCGGGCAAGCGTCTCGAGGTGAGCCTTCCCGACCGCATCGCGGTCGCTCCCGCGAAGATCGGTCGCCCGGTCGCCGTGCCGCCGTCGCGCCGCTCGCACGCCCCGTCGGTGTCCTCGGGCGCGTCGGGCGACGCCGTCAAGGCGCCGATGCAGGCCACGATCGTCAAGGTCGCGGTCGAGGACGGGCAGCCCGTCGTCAAGGGCGACCTCGTCGTGGTCCTCGAGGCCATGAAGATGGAGCAGCCGATCCAGGCGCACAAGGACGGCGTCGTCGGCGCCATCAACGCCGACCCGGGAACCACCGTGTCCGCCGGCCACCAGCTGCTCACGATCTCCTGACATGACCGCCCGTCGCCGCCGTCTCGCCCTGGTCGCGGCCGCGGCATCCGCCGTCGTGCTCGTCGGCTGCAGCACGGGCCCCTCCGACGCGGACCGCGCGGCATGGTCGGCCTGGTCGGAGTCGGTCATCGGCTCGGCGCCGGACACGGCCGTCGGCGGCATGCTCGCGGCGGTCGAGGGCGGGCCCGCGGCGACGCTGGACTTCGCCGAGCCGAGCCCGTTCCGCGCGGTCGAGCTGCGCTGCATCGGCGCCGACCGCGCACAGTTCGCCCTCGTCTACACGGCGGGCGGACAGACCCTCAGCACCACCCAGGACATCGTCTGCCAGCAGGGCGCCCTGCGCACACCCATCGCGATCCCCACCGCCGTGCAGAACCTGACGGCCGTCAGCGTGTCGGCGACCTCTCCCGAGGGCACCGGCATGTGGACCGCCCAGGTGCAGCACTAGCCGTCGCGTTCACCCCGCGGCGGGCGGCGCAGGCGGATGCCGGCCCCCGGCCGGTCAGCCGAAGAAGTCGTCGTCGCGGTTGACGAGGTGCATCGCGCGCGTGGCGTCGGTGATCGAGCCGCTCAACGAGGGGAACACCGCGAACACGCGCGAGACCTGATCGACGGTCAGGCGCCGCTCGACGGCGATCGCGATGGGGTAGATCAGCTCCGACGCCCGCGGGGCGACGATCACGCCGCCGATCACGGTGCCGCTGCCCTCGCGCGCGATGATCTTGACGAAGCCGTCCTTGATCCCCATCATCTTCGCGCGCGCGTTGGCGGTCAGCGGGAGCTTGTAGACGTAGCCGTTGATCGCGCCGGTCTCCAGGTCCTTCTCCTGCCGTCCGACGGTCGCGATCTCCGGCGCCGTGAAGATGTTCGCGGTGATCCGGCGGCGCTCCAGCGGGATGACGGTGTCGCCCAGGGCGTGGAAGATCGCGGTGCGCCCCTGCATCGAGGCGACGGAGGCGAGCGGGACGAAGGTCGTGCAGTCGCCGGCGGCGTAGATGTTGGGAACCGACGTGCGCGCGACCCGGTTGACGCGGATGTGACCGGAGTCGGTCAGCTGCACGCCGGCATCCTCGAGGCCGATGCCGGCGGTGTTCGGGATCGATCCGACGGCGAGCAGGCAGTGGCTTCCTTCGACGGTGCGCCCGTCCGAGAGGGTCACGACCACGCCGTCGCCGGCGCGCTGCACACTGTCGGCGCGCGACTTCGAGAGCACCGTCATCCCGCCGCGGGTGAACACCTTCTCCAGGACGGCGGCGGCGTCGGCATCCTCGCCGGGCAGCACCTGATCGCGACTGGAGATGAGCGTGACCTTCGCCCCGAGGTTCATGTAGGCCGACGCGAACTCCGCGCCGGTGACGCCCGAGCCGACGACGATGAGGTGCTCGGGAAGCGCCTTCATGTCGTAGAGCTGGGTCCACGTGAGGATGCGCTGGCCGTCGGGCTTGGCCGTCGGCAGCTCGCGCGGCGAGGCGCCCACGGCGACGACGAGCGTGTCCGCCTCGACGCGGTCGAAGTCGGTGCCGCCGGGGCCGGTGGCGACCACGAGGGCATGATGGCCGTCGAGGCGTCCGTGGCCGGAGATGATCCGCACGCCCGCATCGACGAGCTGGGCCCGCATGTCGTCGGACTGCTGTCGGGCCAGCGACAGCAGGCGCTTGTTGACGGCGGCGAGATTGATCGCGACCTCGGGCTTGAGCGCGACGCCGCTCTCCCCCTTCGCGAAGAACTGGACCCCGAGGTCGGACGCCTCGGAGATCGCGACCGCGGCATCGGCCGTGGCGATGAGGCTCTTGGAGGGGACCACGTCGGTGATCACGGCGGCACCGCCGACACCCGCGCGCTCGACGAGGGTGACGTCCGCGCCGAGCTGCGCGGCGGCGAGCGCCGCCTCGTAGCCGCCGGGGCCGCCGCCGAGGACGGCGACGGACTGGGTGTTCACGAAGCTCGACGACATTGCTCCATTCTCTCAGGCGCCGGCATCCGAGATGTCGCCCGCCGGCGACGGGACCGGCCGCGGCGGAGCGAGTGGCCCGGGGCGGTCCGTGTTCCTAGAGTGGGAGGATGTCCGACATGAACAGCAATCCGCTCGACGATCCCGCCGCCGACCCCTTCGAGATCGCGGCGCGCGCCGCGGGCGACATCGCCCGCCTCACGGGCGTCGAGCACCACGACATCGCCCTCACGCTCGGCAGCGGCTGGGGCAAGGCCGCCGACCTCGTGGGCGAGACGACCGCGACCGTTCCGGCCACCGAGATCACGGGGTTCAGCGCACCGGCGCTGGCCGGACACGTCGGATCGATCCGCAGCATCCTCACGCCGACCGGCACGCGCGTGCTCGTCATCGGGGCCCGCACCCACTACTACGAGGGCCACGGCGTGCGACGCGTCGTGCACAGCGTCCGCACCGCGGCGGCGACCGGCGCCAAGACGATGGTGCTCACCAACGGCGCCGGCGGCATCAAGCAGACGTGGACGCCGGGAACCCCCGTGCTCATCAGCGACCACATCAACCTCACGGCGGACTCGCCCCTGGAGGGCGCGACCTTCATCGACCTCACCGACCTGTACTCCTCGCGCCTGCGCGAGATCGCCCGCAGCGTCGACCCGACCCTCGACGAGGGCGTCTACTGCCAGTTCCGCGGACCGCACTACGAGACCCCGGCCGAGGTGCAGATGGCGAAGGCGATCGGCGGCCACATCGTCGGCATGTCGACGGCCCTGGAGGCCATCGCCGCCCGGCAGGCGGGCATGGAGGTGCTCGGCTTCTCGCTCATCACGAACCTGGCCGCCGGCATCCAGAAGACCCCGCTCAGTCATGCCGAGGTCATCGAGGCCGGCCAGGCCGCCGAGCCGGTGATCTCCGCCCTGCTCGCCCGCGTGATCGGTCGGCTGTGAGCGGGGCGGATGCCGCGGGCACCGCGGTCCTCGACGCGGCCCACGCCTGGCTCGCCCAGGATCCCGACCCCGAGACCCGCGCCGAGCTGACCGCGCTGCTGGACGCCGCCGCGTCGGGGGATGCCGCGGCATCCGCCGATCTGGCCGACCGCTTCGGCGCGCGCCTGCAGTTCGGCACGGCGGGGCTGCGCGGGCGTCTGGGCGCCGGCAGCAACCGCATGAACCGCGTGCTCGTCTCGCAGGCCGCGGCCGGCTTCGCCGCGTACCTGCGGGAGAAGGCCGGCTCCGACGCGACACCGCTCGTCGTGATCGGCTACGACGGCCGCCGCAACTCCGACGTGTTCGCGCGCGACTCCGCCGAGCTGTTCGCGGGAGCGGGGCTGCGCGCGGTGCTGCTGCCGCGGATGCTCCCCACGCCCGTGCTGGCGTTCGCCGTGCGTCACCTCGGCGCCGCCGCCGGCGTGATGGTGACGGCCTCGCACAACCCGCCGGACGACAACGGCTACAAGGTCTACCTGGGCGGCGCGGACCAGGGGTCGCAGATCGTCTCCCCCGCCGACGCCGAGATCGCGGCGCACATCGACCGCGTCGCCGCCGGCGCGGCGGTGCCCGACCTGCCGCGTGGAACGTACGAGATCGCCGAGGAGAGCGTCGTCGAGGCGTACGTCGCCGCGACCGCGGCGGTCGCACCCGCGACGGCCGGCGCGGCCGGGATGACCTGGGTCTACACGGCGATGCACGGCGTCGGCTCCGAGACGCTGCACGCCATCCTCGAGCTCGCGGGATACCCGCGGCCGACGGTCGTCGAGGCGCAGATCGCTCCGGACGGCCGCTTCCCCACCGTCGCGTTCCCCAACCCGGAGGAGCCGGGTGCGATGGACCTCGCGTTCGAGACGGCACGGGCGGCGGATGCCGAGTTCGTCATCGCCAACGACCCCGACGCCGACCGTCTCGCGGTCGCCCTCCCCGACCCGTCCGCGGACGGCGGGTGGCGGGCGCTCACCGGCAACGAGATCGGGCTGCTGCTCGGCTGGCGCGCGGCCGCCCGAGCGGCCGAACGCGGGGAGACGGGGTCGCTCGCGTGCTCGCTCGTCTCCTCTCCCGGACTGCAGGCGGTCGCCGAGCACTACGGACTGGACTTCCACGCGACCCTCACCGGTTTCAAGTGGATCTCCCGCGCTCCCGGCATCCTCTTCGGGTTCGAGGAGGCCCTGGGCTACCTCGTCAACCCGGAGACGGTGCGCGACAAGGACGGCATCTCGGCGGCGATCGCGATCCTCGGCATGATCGCCGAGGCGCGCGAGCGGGGCGAGGGGCTGGGCGATCTGCTGCGGCGCTTCCAGGACACGTTCGGCTTCTTCGCCTCGGGCCAGGTCTCCCTGCGCGTCGACGACCTGTCGGTCATCGGGCGCATCATGTCCGCTCTGCGCGCCGCCCCGCCGACACGGCTCGGGGAGGTCGCGGTCGAGCGGCTCGACGATCTGCTGACGGGCGTCGACGGGTTCCCGCCCGGCGACGTGCTCCGCCTCTGGCTCGACGACGGCTCGCGACTGATCGTGCGCCCGAGCGGCACCGAGCCCAAGCTGAAGGCGTACCTCGACGTGCGCGGCACGTCGGCCGCCGACGCCCAGGCCCGCCTCGCCGCCCTGGACGCCGCCACCCGCGCCCTCATCGCCGCCCGCTCCTGACTCCCGCGAGCCGCCATCCCCCGTGCGAGCCGCTACGCGCCGGGCGGGCCGCGCCATGGCGGCTCGGCCGGGTCGTGGCGGCTCGGCGGAGGGGGGAGGGAGAAGAAGAAGAAGAAGGGGGGAGCTAGCCGTCTACGACGGCGACGAGCTCGTCCAGGAAGGGGGTGAAGGTGGTGCCGCGGCGGACGATGCGCTGCACGCTGTCGCGTTCGCTGAACACCTCGACGAGCTGCTCGAACACGGTCTGGAACGCCTCGCGGTCGCTCTCCGAGAAGGCGACCATCGCGATCACCTGCACACGCCCCTCGCCCCACACCATCGACGGGTCGGCGATCGCGACGGCGATCGCCGTGCGGGTCGCGGTCATCCCGATCGCGTGCGGCACGGCCAGCGCGTCGGTGAACGCGGTCGATGACAGACGCTCCCGCTCGAGGGTGCGCGTGACGTAGTCGTCGTCGATCACGCCCTGCGCGACCAGCCGGGCGCCGAGGTCGCGGATGACGCTCTCCTCGTCGGCATCCGCATCGACCCGCCCCACGAAGGCGTCGGCCGAGAAGTAGCGCCCGAGCTCGTCGCGAAGCCGGGCCAGACGCCGTCCCCGCCGCACGCGCCCCGCCGCGGCCTGCACCCGCTCGATGTCCGACTCGGTGAGGAACGGCTGGATGCGCACGATGCCGTCGCCCGCGAAGGGCGGGTCGATCGTGGTCAGGATGAGGTCGGTGTGGATCGCGTTCCAGTCGGGATCGGCCCGCGTGTCGACGCCGACGACGTCGACCGATTGGCCGAGGGAACGGTCGACGCTCGAGCGCAGCAGCTCGTGCAGCTCGTAGTACCCGGGGCACACGATCGTCGCCGTCAGCACCGTCCCGGCGTGCCGGCTGCGCTCCAGCTGTCCTCCGACGTGCATCGCGATGTAGGCGATCTCGTCGTCGAGAAGGGGGATGCCGAGGAGCCCCCGCAAGCCGTCGGCGATGAAGACCGCGACCTCGAAGATCATCGGATAGGTCGCCTTGAGCGATCGGGTGAGGGGGTTGCGCGACCATGCCTGCTCCTGGGCGCGCAGTCGCAGGTTCTGCACGTGCAGCGCGAGACGCAGCACGAAGTCCTCGTGCTCGATGTCGACGAGGAACTCCACCGCCGCACGGTGCACCACGTCGCGGACGGCGCTCTCGACGTCGGGCTGCAGCCCGGCGCGGGTGACGGATGCCGCTTCACCCGGACCCGGCGCCACGACACGGCCGAGGACGAGCGCGGCGAGGTGGCGGCGGTCGCCCGCGCCGAGCCGCAGCCCGAGGTGGTGGCCGCACAGCGCGTCGAGCAGGTCGCCCACCTGCTCCTGTGCCGGTGTGGCCGCATCGACCGCGGCGGTCTCGAGGGCGCGGTCGTGGGCCACGCGGTCGGCGGTGATCGCGACGTGCATCATGACGTCGCCGATGCCGAACTCGTTGACGAAGAAGCCGAGGTCGCGCAGCCCCGCCACGAGGTCGGCCTTGAAGGGACCGAACACCGCTTCGCCGATGGACCCCGCGCCCAGGCTGCGCCGGAGCGCGTCGAGGTCGAACGCGCCGTCGTCGGTCTCGTCGTGGGCGAGCCGGCTGAGCAGACGGCGCTGGGCCATCTCCGTGCCGCGCAGGCGCGCGCGCGAGCCGGTGCGTTCGAGGGTCAGCTCGGTGTCGCCCAGCAGGGCGCGGACGCGGGCGAGGTCGCCCTCCAGGGTTGCCGGACTCACGTGGAACCCGTCGGCCGTCTCGTACACGTCGATGCCCTCACGACCCGACAGCAGGCTCCGCACCAGCCGATGGACGCGCTCGCTCGGCGTCGCGGTGTCGACGGCGGCACGCAGCGCGAGCGGCGCCTCGGCGCCCGCACGATAGCCGAGCGGGCCCGACTCCACGACCCCTCCGCCGGGGACGCGGGCGTTCAGGGCCGTGACGTAGCTTCGGATGCTGCGCGGCGTGACGCCCACGATGTCGGCCAGCTCGCCGGCGGTCAGCCAGTCGCCCTCCCGCGCGAGGAGCGCGATGACACGGTCCTGTCGCGCTCTGCTCACGTGTTCCAGTCAACCATGCCCACCGTCGGGTGTTTCCGCCCCCGCGGAAACAGGTGTGGTTGTCGCCTCCCAGGCCTTTCACAAGAATGGCGGAGAAGGAGGCGGATCGATGAGGATCCTCGTTGTGTGCGGCGCGGGAGCGTCGAGCACGTTCGTGGCGCAGCGTGTCCGACACGCGGCGCAGGCGGCCGGGCGCGAGCTCAGCGCCGTCGCCGGCACCGAGCAGTCGCTCCCGATCGACATCGCTGCCGCAGACGTCGTGCTCGTGGGCCCCCACCTGCAGGACAGCCTGGACCGCATCCGTCGCGAAGCGGAGACGCGTCGCGCGCGGGTCGTCCTCCTTCCCCCCGACATCTACAGCGACCTCCACGGCACGCGCACCCTCGCGCTCGTCGACGAGGTGCTGGCGACCGGCCGAGAACAGACCGCCCCGACGGAGAGGAACCCCGCATGAGCACCGTGACCCGCACGATCCGCATCGGATCGTCCAATGGATTGCACGCCCGCCCGGCCAAGCTCTTCGCCCAGGCCGTCAAGGACTCGGGCCTGTCCGTGACCATCTCGAAGGGCTCGGGCGCCCCGGTCAACGCCGCCAGCATCCTCGGCGTCATCTCGCTGGGCGCCGAGAAGGGCGACTACGTCACCCTGGCCGCGGAGGGCGACAGCGCGAACGCCGTGCTCGACACCCTGGCCGAGCTGCTCACGACCGACCACGACGAGAACTGAAGCGAAAGAGAGATCTGAAGATGAGCGAACTGCGTGGAGTGGGTATCGGACTGGGCGTCGCACAGGGCCCCGTGGCCCGCATGGCGGACCCGCTGCCGGCCCCCGCGGACGTCCCCAGCACCCTCACCCCCGACGAGGAGCTCGCCCGCGTGCGCGAGGCGGTCGCGGCGGTGGCCCGCGAGCTGGAGGACCGCGGTTCGAAGGCCGGCGGCCTCGCCCGCGACGTCCTGGAGGCGCAGGCGATGATGGCCGAGGACCCGACGCTCGACGCGGAGGTCTCCACGCGGGTGAACGCCGGCAAGACCGGCGAGTTCGCCGTCCACGAGGCGTTCGCGAGCTTCCGCGACAGCCTGGCCGCGATGGGCGGCTACCTCGGCGAGCGCGCCGCGGACCTCGACGACGTCGCACAGCGGGTCATCGCCCGCCTGCGCGGGCTGCCCGCACCGGGCGTCCCCGACCCCGGCCACCCGTTCGTGCTCGTCGCGAAGGACCTCGCTCCCGCCGACACCGCCCTGCTCGACCTCGACCAGGTGCTCGCCCTCGTCACGACCGACGGCGGCCCCACGTCGCACACCGCGATCCTGGCGCGCGAGAAGTCCATCGTCGCCGTCGTCGGCGCCGCCGCGGCGAAGGACCTGGTCGACGGCCAGACCGTCATCGTGGATGCCGCGAAGGGCGTCGTCACGACCGACCCCACCTCGGACGAGCTCGCCCAGGCCCAGCACCGCGCCGACACCCGCGCGGCCGCCGGCTCGGCGCCGCTCACCCCGGGCGCGCTGAAGGACGGCCACGCCGTGCCGCTGCTGGCAAACCTCGGCAAGCCGGGCGGGGCCGCTCAGGCCGTCGAGCTGGGCGCCGAGGGCGTCGGGCTGTTCCGCACCGAGTTCCTGTTCCTCTCCGCGACCCAGGCCCCCACCGTCGAGGAGCAGACCGCGTCGTACACCGAGCTGCTGCGGGCGTTCCCCGGCAAGAAGGTCGTGGTCCGGGCGCTCGACGCGGGCGCCGACAAGCCGCTCGCGTTCCTCAACGACGCCCACGAGGACAACCCGGCGCTGGGGCTCCGGGGCCTGCGCGCCCTCCGCGCGAGCGAGGACATCCTGCGCGAGCAGCTGACGGCCCTCGCCAACGCGGATGCCGCGAGCGACGCGGACCTGTGGGTCATGGCGCCGATGGTCTCGACGGTCGAGGAGACGGAGTACTTCGTCACCCTCGCGAAGGAGTACGGCATCAAGACCGCGGGTGTCATGGTCGAGGTGCCGTCGTCGGCGATCCAGGCCGCGCGGATCCTGCAGCTCGCGGACTTCGCCTCGATCGGCACGAACGACCTCACCCAGTACACGCTGGCCGCCGACCGCCTGCTCGGCTCGGTCGCGTCGTATCAGGACCCCTGGCACCCCGCCGTCCTCCAGCTGATCAAGATGACCGCCGACGGCGGCAAGGCGAACGGCAAGCCGGTGGGCATCTGCGGCGAGGCCGCCGCCGACCCGCTGCTGGCCGTCGTGCTCGTCGGCCTCGGTGCGACCACGCTCTCCATGGCGCCCACGGCGCTCGCGGACGTGCGCGCGTCGCTCCTGCAGTACACCCGCGAGGATGCCGAGCGCATCGCCGCGGCCGCCCTCGCCGCCGATGACGCGGCATCCGCACGATCGGCGGCACAGGCCGCCGCTGAGAACTCCGCCGGCTGACGGCGGAGCACACCCGAAGGGAACACACGACAATGACAACGGCGTCTACGACCTCGACGGGGGTGAACCGCGCGCGCGTCGGCGTGCAGCGGTTCGGCACCTTCCTGTCGGGCATGATCATGCCCAACATCGCGGCATTCATCGCGTGGGGCTTCATCACGATGCTCTTCATCTCCGCGGGCTGGTTGGGCGGCTGGTTCCCCGTCGCCAACCTGCTCGGCGGTTTCGGCGACGCGGCGACCATCAACTGGCAGGGCGCGATGACCGCCCTCGCCCAGGACAAGGACGGCGCGACGTTCACGACGTTCGTCGGCCTGGTCGGCCCGATGGTCACCTATCTGCTGCCCCTGCTGATCGCCAACACCGGCGGTCGGATGGTCTACGGCGAGCGCGGCGGCGTCGTGGCCACGATCGCGACGATGGGTGTCATCGTCGGCACGAACATCCCCATGTTCCTCGGCGCGATGATCATGGGACCGCTGGCCGCCTGGATCACCAAGCAGATGGACAAGCTCTGGGACGGCAAGATCCGCCCCGGGTTCGAGATGCTGGTGAACAACTTCTCCGCCGGCATCCTGGGCATGCTCCTCGCGATCTTCGGGTTCTTCGCGTTCGGCCCGGTGATGCTGGGCGTGAGCACGTTCCTCGGCGGCATCGTCGGGTGGCTCGTCGACCTCCACCTGCTGCCCGTGCTGTCGGTGATCGTCGAGCCGGCGAAGGTGCTGTTCCTCAACAACGCCATCAACCACGGCGTCTTCACCCCGCTCGGCATCCAGCAGGCGACCGAGGCGGGCAAGTCGATCCTGTTCCTCATCGAGGCCAACCCCGGCCCCGGTGTGGGTCTGCTGCTCGCCTTCACGTTCTTCGGCGTCGGCGCGGCGAAGGCCTCGGCCCCGGGTGCGATCATCATCCAGTTCTTCGGCGGCATCCACGAGATCTACTTCCCGTACGCGCTGAGCAAGCCGATGACGATCCTCGCCCTCATCGCGGGCGGCGCGACCGGTGTCACCACCAACATGATCTTCAACGGCGGCCTCGCCTTCCCGGCGGCTCCGGGCAGCATCATCGCGGTGACCGCGGCGGCGCTGACCCCCGAGGCCGGCGGCGTCGGCAACCTCCTCGTGGTCTACCTGTCGGTGGTCCTCGCGGCGGCGGTGACCTTCCTCGTGACCGGCGTCATCCTGCGGGCCTCGCGCAAGCGCGACCTCGCGGCCGAAGCGACCTCCAGCGCCTCCTTCGAGGCGGCGATCGCACAGACCGAGGCGAACAAGGGCAAGAGCTCGGCGACGCTCGCGAACCTGCGTGCGGGTGCCGCGTCGAACGCGGGGCTCGAGGGCGACACGTCGACGCTCGCCGCCGACCGCGCCGCCGACGCCGTCGCGACGGGGACGCTGGCCCCCACCGGTCGGGTGACGAACATCGTGTTCGCCTGCGACGCGGGCATGGGCTCCTCGGCGATGGGCGCGAGCGTGCTGCGCAACAAGATCAAGAAGGCCGGCGTCGACGACGTCTCGGTCACCAACAAGGCGATCGCGAACCTCGACGGCAGCGAGGACCTCGTCATCACCCAGCAGCAGCTGACCGACCGCGCCCGCGGGCGCACACCGAACGCGACGCACGTCTCGGTGGACAACTTCATGAACTCGCCGAAGTACGACGAGGTCGTGGACCTGGTCGTGCGGCAGCACGAGAACGGGGCCTGAACGCGTCAGGCCCCCCGCGACCGCCGCGGGGACGGCAGGCGTGATGCCCCGTCCCCGCGGCTCTCGCCCGATACATGATCGCCCCGGCATACGATGACCGGGACGACGACACGAACAGAGACGAGGACGACATGTCACGCGACGTACTGAACGCCGGCCAGGTCCGGATCCACCCCGGATCGGTCACCAAGGAGGAAGCCATGCGCGAGGCGGCCGACATCCTCGAAGCCGCCGGGGCGGTCACCGACGCCTACTTCGATGCGATGCGCCAGCGCGAGCAGACCGTGTCCACCTACATGGGCAACGAGCTGGCCATCCCCCACGGCACGAACGAGACGAAGGATGCGATCCTCGCCTCCGCGCTGTCGTTCGTCCGCTACGACGGCGGCGTGGACTGGGACGGCGAGAAGGTCAGCTTCGTGGTCGGCATCGCCGGCAAGGGCGACGAGCACCTCGACATCCTGTCGCAGATCGCCCTCATCTTCTCGGAGGACGAGGAGGTCGCCCGGCTGAAAGCCGCCGGCAGCCCTGAGGAGCTCTTCGGGCTCCTGGCATCGGTGAACGACTGATGAAGGCCGTCCACTTCGGCGCCGGCAACATCGGCCGCGGCTTCGTGGGCCTCCTCCTGCACGAGGGCGGCTACGAGCTCGTGTTCTCGGATGTCGCGGCATCCCTCGTCGACGCCATCAACGCGGCCGACGAGTACACCGTCCACGAGGTGGGCGACGGCGGCCGCGACACCGTGGTGACCGGCTTCCGCGCGATCGACAGCGCGAACGATGCCCAGGCGCTCATCGACGAGATCGCGACGGCTGACGTCGTGACGACCGCGGTCGGCCCGACGATCCTCCGCTTCGTCGCCCCGCACATCCTCGCGGGACTCGCCCTGCGCGACCCCGCGTTGCCGCCGCTTCAGGTCATGGCGTGCGAGAACGCGATCGGCGCCACCGACACGCTGCGCGACGAGATCCGGGCGCAGGCCGCCGACGCCTGGGATGCGATCTCGGGACGCGCGGTCTTCGCCAACACCGCGGTGGACCGCATCGTGCCGGCCCAACCGGAGGGGGCGGGGATCGACGTGACCGTCGAGCCCTTCTTCGAGTGGGCGATCGAGCGCCCGCCGTTCGGCGACGACCCGCCGCACATCCCCGGGGCGCATTTCGTGGACGACCTCGCGCCGTACATCGAGCGCAAGCTGTTCACCGTGAACACCGGCCACGCCGCCACCGCGTACTTCGGCGCCCAGGCCGGCGTCGACAAGATCTCCGACGCACTGGCCGAGCCGGTCGTCGCCGCGAAGGTCGCCGCCGCCCTCGAGGAGACCTCGGCGCTGCTGGTGGCCGTCCACGGCTGGGATGCCGCGGACCTCGCCGACTACCGGGCGACGATCCTCCGTCGGTTCGCGAACCCGGCCCTGCCCGACACGGTCGGCCGCGTCGGACGCCAGCCGCTGCGCAAGCTGTCGCGCCACGAGCGTTTCGTCGGTCCGGCCGCCGCGGCGGCGGAACGCGGGCTGTCGACGTCGGCGCTCGTCGCGGCGATGGCCGCCGCCCTCGAGTTCGACGTCGCCGACGACGAGCAGTCCGTGGAGCTGCAGCGACGGCTCCGCGAGGAGGACCCCGCGACGTTCACCGCCGGGGTGACGGGCCTCGAGCCCACGCATCCCCTCTTCGCATCGGTCGAGGACGTGGTGCGGGCGCGGCAGGCGCAGCTCTGACCTGACCCGCCGATCGCGCCGGCAGGTCCCGCCTAGACTGGACGCATGACTGCCCGGACCCGCCGCCGCGTGTGGCGGTGGGTCTTCGGCATCCTGGGCGGCCTCGTGGTCGCGGCCGTCGCCGGCGTGCTGGTGTGGAGCCAGGTGGGCGTCATGGCCGCCGAGGCCGAACCGCTCGCCGCCGTGCGCGCGGATGAGCGCATCGCCATCAGCGACGACGCCGCCGGGATCGTGCTGGCCCCGGCATCCGGCGCGAGCGGCGAGGGCCTCGTGTTCATCCCCGGCGCCAAGGTCGACCCGTGGGCGTACGCCGCGATCCTGTCCGGGCTGGTCACCGAGGACGATCTGACCGTCGTGATCACGAAGCCGTGGCTGAACCTGGCGTTCTTCGATCCGCGTTCCCTGTCGACGTTCACCGATCTCGCCCCGGGCGTGGGCAGCTGGCTGGTCGGAGGGCATTCGCTCGGCGGCGTGCGCGCCTGCCAGCTCGCCCCCGATGCCGCCGGACTCGTGCTGTTCGGCTCGTACTGCGCGAACGACCTGTCGCAGTCGGGACTGCCCGTCGTGAGCATCAGCGGCTCCGAGGACGGCTTGTCGACGCCGCAGAAGATCGCCGACGCCCGCCCGAACCTCCCCGCCGACGCCGTGATGGTCGAGATCCCGGGCGCTGCGCACGCGTCGTTCGGCGCCTACGGCCCCCAGGCCGGCGACGGCACCCCGACGGCCACCGCGGCCGAGGTGGAGGCCGTCGTGGTCCCGCAGGTGGGCGACCTGGCCCGCGCCCTCCGCTGACCCGCCCCTCGAGCCTCGGACCCGCCGCCCCTGCCCGGCCCGTCCCGGCCCGAACTCCTCCATCCCGCGCGGCAACGGCCACCTGGAGCCGGCGCGGCCCCGGAGACGGACCTGCTGGAGGAGTTCGGGCCCGGCGCCTCCGCGCCTCCCCGGCCCGGCGCCGCGGCGCCTCCGACCCGCCGCCGATCGGGCTCCCGCCCCGCCCCGGCCCGCCGCGCGTCGAACCTGCCCGGCCCGGCGCGGCCCGACCTCCTCCATCTCGCGCGGCAACGGCCGCCCGGGGCCGGCACGGCCCCGGCGACGGACCTGCTGGAGGAGTTCGGGCCCGGCGGCGCCCCGGCACCCCTACCTCGAAGTCTCCTCCCCACCAGCGAGCACCGTGGGGCTGTCCACGGATCACGTCGGGGCGCTTCTCCGCGACCGCCGCCGTGGTGCGCTGACGGGATGCCCTCGCCTCGCGACCTCGCATCAGTCCTCCTCCGCAGCCGCAGCTGGACCACCGCGCAGTTGCGTCGGCATGGCATCGGCAAACGCGATCTGCGCCGCATGGTCGACGGCGGAGCGATCCTTCGCGTGCGGCAGGGACGCTACGTCCCGGCCGACACCGATCCCGCCCTGGTCACGGCGGCCCGGCTCGGAGCCCGGCTCGGCTGCATCTCGCTGCTGTCGGCGCTCGGCGTCTTCGTGCGCGACACGGCGACCCTGCATGTGCACATCGATCGCGGAGCGAGTCGCCTGCCCCCGCGCGACGCGCGCATCGTCGCGCACTGGCGCGAAGCGGATGCCGACGGCGAGGGCGCGCTGACGGTCGATGTCGTCAGCGCGCTCGTCCAAGCCGTGCTCTGCCAGTCCCCGCGGGATGCCGTGGCCACCCTCGACTCCGCCTGGCACCACGGCCTCGTCGACGACGGCGGCATCGCCGAGGTGTTCCGGCGCCTCCCCCACCGGCACCGGGCGCTGCGCCCTCTCGTCGACCCGCGGAGCGAGGCGGGGACGGAGACCCTCATGCGATTGCTGCTGCGGACGCTCGGTCACGACGTGCAGGTGCAGGTGGAGATCGCCGGCGTCGGCCGCGTCGACCTGCTGGTGGACGGATGGCTGATCGTCGAGTGCGACAGCCGCGGGTTCCACGCGGACTGGGCCGCTCGGCGGCGGGACCTGCGGCGTGACCTCGCGGCGGCGCGACTCGGGTACACCACCGTACGGCCGCTGGCGGAAGACATCCTGTTCGCGTACGACGACCTGGTGGCCGCGATGCGCGACGTGCTCCGTCACCCCCGGGCCGTGTCAGCGCGCGGCGTCCCGAACTCCTCCAGATCGCGGCGCTCACGGCGCCGACCCTCCCCCACCGCCGAATGAACCAAGGGATGGAGGAGTGCGGGCCGGGCGCCGGAGCGCCGCCGAGCCCGCCCGCGGGGTCAGGCGTCGAAGCCCTCGCCGATGAGCTCGATGAGCTCCTCGCGCTCCTCGACCGAGAGGAACGCCCCCGCGGCGGCGTTGAGCTGGAACGCCTCGAGGTCCTCCAGGCTGTACTCGAACGTCTCCGCGAGCAGCGCCAGCTCGCGCGTCAGCGAGGTCCGGCTCATCGTGCGGTTGTCGACGTTGACCGTCACGGCGAAGCCGAGCTGGTACAGCAGGTCGAACGGGTGGTCCTCCAGGCTCGTGCCCCACGCGGCGATCGCGCCGGTCTGCAGGTTGGACGACGGCGAGAGCTCGAGCGGGATCTCGCGGTCGCGCACCCACCGGGCGAGGTCGCCGAAGGTGACCAGCACCTCCTCACCCTTCTGCTGCACGACCTCCAGGTCCTCCGCGATGCGCACGCCGTGGCCGAGGCGCAGGGCGCGGCCGTCCAGCAGCGCCGACCGGATCGAGTCGAGACCCGCGGCCTCGCCGGCGTGCACCGTCACGGGGAAGAACTCCGACGCGAGGTAGTCGAACGCGGCGCGGTGGCGGGACGGGAGGAACCCGTCCTCCGCTCCCGCGATGTCGAAGCCGACGGCGCCGCGCCCGCGGAACGCCACGGCGAGCCGGGCGATCTCCAGCGACCGGTCGGCGTGGCGCATCGCGGTGATCAGCTGGCCGACGCGGATGTCGCGACCCGAGCGGTCGACGGCGTCCTCGCCCTCCTCGATGCCCTCCTGCACGGCTTCGACGGCCTCCTCGAGGCTGAGGCCTCCGCCGAGGTGCTGCTCGGGAGCCCACCGCACCTCGCCGTAGATCACGCCGTCGGCGGCGAGGTCCTCGACGAACTCCTTCGCGACGCGCCGCAGCCCGTCGGCGCTCTGCATGACCGCCGTCGTCAGGTCGAAGGTCTTCAGGTACTCCACCAGCGAGCCGGAGCCGCTCTGGTCCTCGAACCAGTCGGCGAGCTCGTCGGCATCCGTCGACGGGACGTCGAGGCCGATCTCGTCGGCGAGCTCGATGATCGTCTGGGGGCGCAGGGCGCCGTCGAGGTGGTCGTGGAGCGACACCTTCGGGAGCGACCGGATCGAGACGCCTTCGATCTTCGGGTCTGCGTGCGGGTCGATGGCCATGAGGGCTTCCTTCTGGTGGGGTGACGCGGAGGGGGCGACGGGTCAGGCGGTGATGCGCTCGAGGACGATCGGCGCGGATGCCGGGGCGTCCGTTCCGATCTCCCAGGCGCCCTCGAGGGCGTCGAGGGCGCGCTCGAAGCGCTTCCCATCATCCGCCAGGAGGGTGAACAACGGCTGACCGGCGGTGATCGGCGCGCCGGGCTTGACGTGCAGGTCGATGCCGGCCGCGTGGACGACCGGGTCCTGGGCGCGCGCACGACCGGCGCCGAGGCGCCACGCGGCGATCCCGAAGGGCAGCGCCTCCAGACGGGTGAGCACCCCGTCGCGCGGCGCCGTGACGGTGTGGGTCTCCCGCGGGGTCGGCAGCGGCGCGTCGGGATCGCCGTCCTGGGCGCGGATCATCTCCCGCCAGGCGTCCATGGCACGGCCGTCGCGGAGCGCCGCTTCGACATCGGCGTCGGGCTGTCCGGCGAGGGCGAGCATCTCGCGGGCGAGCGCGACGGTCAGCTCGACGATGTCGGCGGGACCGCCGCCGGCGAGCACCTCGACCGACTCCCGTACCTCGTTGGCGTTGCCGATGGCGAGGCCGAGCGGCGTGTTCATGTCGGTGAGCAGCGCCGTGGTCGCGACGCCGGAGTCGGTGCCCAGGGCCACCATGGTGCGGGCGAGCTCGCGCGCCTTGTCGACGTCGCGCATGAACGCGCCGGAGCCGAACTTGACGTCCAGCACGAGCGCGTCGGTGCCCTCGGCGATCTTCTTGGACATGATGCTCGAGGCGATCAGCGGGATGGCCTCGACCGTGCCGGTGACGTCGCGCAGGGCGTACAGCCGCTTGTCCGCCGGAGCGAGGCCGGAACCGGCCGCGCAGATGACGGCGCCGACGTCGCGCAGCTGCGCGAACATCTCCTCGTTCGACAGCGCGGCGCGCCATCCCGGAATGGACTCGAGCTTGTCGAGCGTGCCGCCGGTGTGGCCGAGGCCCCGGCCGGACAGCTGCGGCACCGCGACGCCGAAGGCGGCGACGAGCGGCGCGAGCGGCAGGGTGATCTTGTCGCCGACCCCGCCGGTGGAGTGCTTGTCGACGGTGCGCTTGCCGAGTCCGGCGAAGCTCATCCGCTCTCCCGAGGCGATCATCGCGTCGGTCATGACGCGGATCTCGTCGCGGTTCATGCCGTTGAGCAGCACCGCCATCGCGAACGCGGCCATCTGCGAGTCGGCGACGTACTCACGCGTGTAGGCGTCGATCATCCAGCGCAGGGCGTCTTCGGGCACCGCCCCGCCGTCGCGCTTGGTGCGGATGACGTCGACGGCGTCGAACGGCTCCACGGCGGCATCCGTCGTCGAGCTCATCGCGACACCTCCTCGAGGTCGCGGGGGCCGAACGCGTCGGGCAGCACCTCGTCGATCGTGCGGATGCCGGAGACGGTCTCCAGCAGCATGCCGGGAAGGGCGAACTCGTTGAGAAGCTGGCGGCACCGCCCGCACGGCATGATCGTCTCGCCGTCGTTGTTGACGCACACGAACGCGACGAGCTGGCCGCCGCCGGACATGTGCAGATCGCCGACGAGCGCGCACTCCGCACACAGGCCCACCCCGTAGGACGCGTTCTCGACGTTGCATCCCGACACGATCCGCCCGTCGCTGACGAGCGCCGCGGCGCCCACCCGGTAGCGGGAGTACGGCGCGTAGGCGCGCTGCATCGCGTCGGTGGCGACGGCGCGCAGCTCGTCCCAGTCGATGTCGGTCATGTGAGAGGTCACTCCTTGATATAGGGCTTGCCGGATGCCGCGGGCCCGCGGATCTGACCGGCGAAGCCGGCGACCGCGAGGATCGTCACGACGTAGGGCAGCATGAGCATGAACTCGCTGGGGATCGGTGTCTTCAGGATCGTCAGCAGGTTCTGCAGGTTGGTCGCGAAGCCGAACAGCAGCGCGGCGAGGGTCGCGCGGATCGGGTCCCAGCGACCGAAGATGACCGCCGCGAGGGCGATGAAGCCGAGTCCGGCGGTCATGTCCTTGCCGAACTGCGGCACCGAGACGAGCGTGAAGTACGCGCCGCCGATGCCGGCGATCGCGCCGGCCAGCGACACGTTCCAGAACCGGGACGTGTTCACCTTGATGCCGACCGTGTCGGCCGCCTGCGGGTGCTCGCCCACCGCGCGCAGGCGCAGGCCCCACCGCGTGCGGTAGAGGCCCCAGGCCACGAGCGGCACCGTCACGAACATGAGGTACACGATGAAGGTCTGGTTGAACAGCACCGGGCCGAGGATCGGGATCTCGCTCAGCACCGGGATCTGGATGCGGCCGAAGCGCTCGGGGGTGTTGAGCTGCTGCTCGTTGGGAGCCAGCAGCGCGCCGTACAGGAAGCCGGTCAGACCGGTCACGAGGACGTTCAGCACGACACCGACGATGACCTGGTCGACGAGGTACTTGATCGCGAACGCCGCGAGCACGAACGAGACGAGCACGCCTCCGACCATGGCCCCGAGCAGCCCGATGAACGGGTTGTGCGTGATGCTGGAGAGCACGGCGGCCGAGAACGCGCCGAGCAGCAGCTGCCCTTCGATCGCGACGTTGACCACGCCCACGCGTTCGCCGATCACACCGCCGAGCGCACCGAAGACGAGGGGCACCGAGAGCGAGACGGCGCCGAACAGCAGGCTCGAGACGGGCACGAACCCGTCGGCGGCGGCCCACACCAGGAACGCCACGACGCCGAGGACGCCGAACGCGATCGTCAGCCACAGGGACGGACGCCGGTAGGTCCATGCCCGCCAGGCCGCACCGAGGGTGAGCACGATCAGCACGGCCCACAGTGCCCAGGCGGTCGGCGCGGTGGGGACGCCCACGTCGGGCAGGCCGAAGGACTGCGACGGGTCGCCGAGGCGGAAGGTCGAGATGCCGTCGCGCGGCGCCAGTCCGAACAGCGCCGCCAGCAGCACGACGATCACCGCGAGGACGATGGGCGCCTTGAAGTGGCGCTCCCGGACGACGGCCAGCTGGATGGTGCCGTCGCTCTGCTCGATCTGGGCTGCCGGTGTCGAGGCGCTCATGCGGCCACCGCCTTCTTCGCGGCCTTCGCTCGCGCTTTGGCCGCCTTCTCTGCGTCGGTCTTGGGAAGGAAGAACACGGCGCGCAGCAGCGGCGGCGCCGCGATGAACAGCACGATCAGCGACTGCACGACGAGCACGATGTCCACGGGGATGCCCTGGGCCTGCATCGAGAAGGATCCCGCCTTGAGTGCGCCGAAGAGGATGCCGGCGGCCAGCGTCCCCCACGCGCGGCTGCGCCCGAGGAGGGCGACGGTGATCGCGTCGAAGCCGATGCCGGCGTCGATCGTCGCGCCGAAGCCGGTCGTGACGGTGCCCTGGACCTGGTTCATGGCGGCGAGTCCGGCCAGACCGCCCGCGAAGAGCATCGCGTAGATGTAGAGGCGGTCCACGCTCATGCCCGCGGCCCGGGCGGCGCGCGGGTTCTCGCCGACGGCGCGCAGCCGCAGGCCGAGGCTCGAGCGCTCGATGAGCCACCACACGAACACGGTGGCCGCGAGCACCACGACGAAGCCCCAGTCCAGCTGCGGGAAGAGCGGGCCGAGGAGGTCGGGGAACTGCGCGGAGGCGGGCGTGGGCCTCGTCTGCGGCTGGTTGGTGCCGGGCGCCTGCAGCAGCCCGGGCGTGCGCGTCATCCAGAGCAGGAGGTAGAACGCGACGTAGTTGAGCATGATCGTGAGGATCACCTCGTGCGCCCCGGTCTTGGCCTTCAGCAGGCCCACGAGGCCGCCCCAGAGCGCACCGCCGACGATGCCGGCGAGCAGCGTGAGGGGAAGGTGCAGCCACATCGGCAGATCGAGGTTGAAGGCGAACAGACCGGCGAAGATCGCACCGACGAGCATCTGACCGCGTGCGCCGATGTTGAACAGTCCCGCACGGAAGGCGAGAGCGACGCCGAGGCCGGCCGCGATGAGCGGCGTCGCGAACCCGAGCGAGTTGGTCAGGGGGCGGATCTGCGCCGCGAAGTCGGCGCCGCGGGCGTTGAACACGGCACCCCGGAAGAGCGCCTCGTAGCCGTTGTAGACGGCCTGCCAGATCGCGACGAGGGTGTCGCCGGGCCGCGCGAAGAAGTAGGAGGATGCCGCCTGCACGTCCTTGTTGGTCACGGCGATGAGGATGCCGCCGACGATCATGGCGAGCACGATGGCCAGGAAGGTCGTCACCGCGCTGCCGCGCAGCAGCTCCTTGAGGAAGATCCCCGACCGCGTCGGCGGGAACTCCTCACCCTCGCGGGGTGCGGGCTCGCCGGTCAGCGGGCCCGTCGCGCGGGGCAGCTCGGCGTCGCCGTGCGGCGCGCCCCCGCCGTCGTTGATGGGCGTCGATCCGCTCATGCGGCCACCTCCGGGTCGTGTGCTCCGGCCATCATGAGACCGAGGGTGTCGCGGGGCGTGTCACCGGGGACGACGCCGACGATCGTGCCGCGATACATCACGGCGATGCGGTCGGCGAGCGCGCTGACCTCGTCCAGCTCGGTGGAGACGACGATGACGGGGATGCCGGAATCGCGCGTCTCGATGATGCGACGGTGGATGAACTCGATCGAGCCGACGTCGACACCGCGGGTCGGCTGGGCGACGACGAGCAGGCGGAGCTCGCGGCTCATCTCGCGGGCGATGACGACCTTCTGCTGGTTTCCGCCCGAGAGGGTGCCGGCGAGGGTGTCCGGTCCCTGCGTGCGGATGTCGTACTCCTGGATGCGGTCGCGGGCGAACGCGTCGATCGCGCCCCGGCGCAGCGTGCCGGCGGCGGCGAAGGCCGACTCCGCGGAGCGGTCCAGGATGAGGTTCTCGGCGACGGAGAACCCGCCGACGAGGCCGTCCTCCTTGCGGTCTTCGGGGACGAACCCGACGCCTTCGTCGAGGATCGCACGGACGTTCTTGCCGACGAGCTCGGTGCCGTCGAGGCTGATGGAGCCCTCGACGCGGGCGGCCAGCCCGACGATCGCCTCGACGAGCTCGGTCTGCCCGTTGCCCTGGACGCCGGCGACGGCGAGCACCTCACCGGGACGCACCTCGAGGTCGACGTCGTCGACGACGATCGCACCGGATGCCGTGAGCACGCGCAGCCCGCGCACGCTCAGCCCGCCCTCGCGCGTCTGCGGCGCCTCCTTGTGCACGGTGAGCTCGACGGCGCGCCCGACCATGAGGGAGGCGAGCTCGGCGTTCGTCGCGGTGGGCGACGCCTCGCCGACGACCTTGCCGAGGCGGATGACGGTGATGCGGTCCGCCACTTCGCGGACCTCACGCAGCTTGTGGGTGATGAAGACGATGGAGGTGCCCTCGTCGCGCAGCTGGCGCATGATCGCCATCAGCTCGTCGGTCTCCTGGGGAGTCAGCACGGCGGTCGGCTCGTCGAACACGAGCACCTTCGCGTCGCGCGAGAGCGCTTTGATGATCTCGACGCGCTGCTGCACGCCGACGGGGAGGTCGCCCACGAGGGCGTCGGGGTCGATCTCGAAGCCGAAGCGCTGCGCGACGCTGCGCACGTGTGCACGGGCGGCGTTGAGGTCGAGACGGCCGAAGGCCTTGGTGTCCTCGTGGCCGAGCATGACGTTCTCGGCGACGGTGAAGACGGGGATGAGCATGAAGTGCTGGTGGACCATGCCGATGCCCGCGGCCATGGCGTCGCCGGGGCCGCGGAAGTGCTGCGCCTGGTCGTCGAGGAGGATCTCGCCCTCGTCGGCGCGATAGAGGCCGTACAGCACGTTCATGAGCGTGGACTTGCCGGCGCCGTTCTCGCCGAGGAGCGCGTGGATCTCCCCGGATTCGACCACGAGATCGATGTGGTCGTTGGCGACGAGGCTGCCGAATCTCTTCGTGATCCCGCGGAGCTCGAGCTTCATAGATGCACCCTACCTGGGTCGGAATTTCTGGCGGAAGGCGGACGAACGGAACTCGGGGCGAGCAGCTTGCGGCTGCTCGCCCCGAGTGCGTCCGCGTCAGATCAGGAGCCGGCGGGCGAGTTCTTCGACTCGACCTTGATGGTCCCCGCGATGATGTCGTCCTGGAGCTTGGTCAGCTCGTCGGTGAGACCGGCCGGCAGCTTCGACTCGAAGTCGTGGAAGCTCGAGAGCTTGACGCCCTCGTTCTTCAGCGTGCCGACGTAGGGGGTCGGGTCGAACTCGCCCTTGGAAGCCGCGATCGTCGCGTCGTACACGGCGACGTCGATGGCCTTCATGATCGAGACGAGGGTGACCGAGGCGACGTTCGGGTCGGCGACGGCGAGGTCGCTGTCGACGCCGAGCATCAGGGTGTCCTTGCCGCTGTCGGCGATCGCCGCCGCTGCGCTCTTGTAGATGGGTCCGCCGACGGGGAGGATGACGTCGACGCCCTGGTCGAGAACGCCCTGCGCGGTCTGCTTGGCCGTGTCGTTGGCGTCGAAGGCTCCGGTGAACGAGCCCTTCTGCTCAGCGCTGTCCCAACCGACGACCTGCACGTTGGCGCTCTTGTCCTCGTTGTACTTCTTCACGCCCTGCTCGTAGCCGTCCATGAAGACCGCGACGGAGGGGATCTGCATGCCGCCGAAGGTGCCGACCTTGTTCACGCCGGCCTGCGCCGACCATGCCGCGGCGGCGTAGCCGCCCAGGTAGGCCGCCTCGGCGGTGTTGAAGACGAGGGGCTTGATGTTCGGGGCGTCGGTCTTGCCGTCGAAGTCGGTGTCGGCGTAGTCGTCGATGATCGCGAAGTCCAGCGTCGGGTTCGCCTTGGCGGCCTCGACCGTGGCGGCGGCGAGCTTGAAGCCGACCGAGATGATCAGGGTGCAGCCCTCGGAGATGGCGGTCGTCATGTTCGGCGCGTAGTCGTTGTCGTTGGTCGACTCGAACTCGACGGCCTGGATGCCGAGCTCGCCGACGGCCTTGTCCATGCCGTTCTTGGCGGACTCGTTGAACGACTTGTCGTCCCAACCGCCCGCGTCCGAGACCAGGCAGGGCTTGAAACCGTCGACGACGGTGCCGCCCGCGGCTCCCGTCCCGGTGCTCGCGGCGTCAGGGGCCGAGCCGCAGCCGGCGAGGGCGATGATGAGCCCCGCGGCAGCTGTGATGCCGGCGAGCTTCTTGGTGGTCGAGATGGTCAATGCAGCCTCCACATTGATAGACCCACGGATTTCGCGGGCGCACGGATCGAAGTTACCTACTGTGACGTGGGATTTGCACGCTGCACACCCGGGTGCGGGCGAAAGGTTACAAAGACGCAATCAAGCGGACACGCAGGCGGCATCCTGCCCGTCGCCGCGACTCAGAGGACGTCGCCGCGACCCGTCAGCTTCAACGCGTCGACGACGCCCTTGACGCGCTGGGCGTGCTCGCTGGTGGTCACCAGGAGCGCGTCCGGGGTGTCGACGACGACGATGTCCTTCACGCCGATGAGGCTGATGACGCGGTTGGTGTGGCTGACGACGATGCCGCTCGCGGCATCCGAGAGGATGCGGGCGTTCTCGCCCAGGATCGCCAGGTCGTTCTTGCGTCCCCCGCTGTTGAGCTTGGCGAGGCTGGCGAAGTCGCCGACGTCGTCCCAGTCGAAGTGCCCCGGCACGACGGCCAGCCGCCCCTTCTCGGCCGCCGGCTCCGCCACGACGTAGTCGATCGCGATCTTGGGCAGCTTCGGCCAGATCCGGTCGACGGCGGGTCCCCGCCGCTCGCGGTCGTCCCAGGCCTCGGCCAGCTCGAGCAGTCCCGCGTGCAGCTCGGGGTTGTTGGCCGCGATCTCGGCGAGCAGCACATCGGCGCGCGAGATGAACATGCCCGCGTTCCAGAGGTAGTCGCGGTCGGCGAGGTACTTCTTCGCCGTCTCGAGGTCGGGCTTCTCCACGAAGCGCTCGACCAGCGACGCATCCCGCGCCCCGTCGACGATCAGCTCACCGCCGCGCTTGATGTAGCCGAACCCCACGGCGGGCTCCGAGGGGGCGATTCCGACGGTGCAGATGTAGCCCTCGCGCGCGACCTCGACGGCGTCGCGGACCGCGAACTCGAACACGCGCGTGCCGCGGATCACGTGGTCGGCGGCGAACGAGCCGATGATCACGTTGGGCTCGCGGCGGTGGAGGATCGCCGCGGCCAGGCCGATCGCGGCCGCCGAGTCGCGCGGCTCGGACTCGAGGAAGACGTTGTGGTCGGGGATGCCGGGAAGCTGCTCCTCCACCGCGGCGCGATGCGCGCGCCCCGTGACGACCGCGATGCGGTCGGCGCCGGACAGCGGCGCGAGGCGGTCCCACGTGTCGCGCAGCAGCGAGTGGCCCGACCCGGTGAGGTCGTGCAGGAACTTGGGCGCATCCGCGCGGGAGAGGGGCCACAGGCGGCTGCCGACACCCCCCGCGGGGATCACGGCGTAGAAGTCGTCGATCGGATCGGCCATGCAGACAGGCTAGCCGTCGGCGGGTGACGCACCCGTTTCCGAAAGAAGGCGGTTTCATTCCGGTTCTCTCGATATCGAGAGAACTTAGGGTCGCCTTCCTCGCCCATGTCTCGAACGCCGACCTAGGATATGAGTGCGCCCGTGTGCGACGCCGAGGGTCCAGTGCCGTTGTGAACCCCGGGGCCGAAGTCCTGCCCCCGCCGTACCGAGGTGTCCGTTCACACCAAGGGAGGACGACCGTGTCTGCACCAGCACGCGTCACACCGTCGGTAGCACAGACCACGTCCAAGACGCCGCGCGGAACGCTCTACCGCGGCAACGAGGGCATGTGGTCCTGGGTTCTGCACCGCATCACCGGCGTCGCCATCTTCTTCTTCCTGCTCGTGCACGTGCTCGACACCGCGCTGATCCGCCTCTCCCCCGAGGCGTACGACGCGGTCATCGGCACGTACAAGAACCCGATCATGGGCTTCGGCGAGGTCGCCCTCGTCGCGGCGATCGTCTACCACGCCTTCAACGGCCTGCGCATCATCGCGGTCGACCTGTGGCCGTGGGCGACCCGTCACCAGCGTCAGCTGTGGTGGGGCGTGCTGGGCCTGTGGGTCGTGACCGTGGGCGGCTTCGCCGCACGCCACATCCCCATCGTGCTCTCGAACATCGGAGGCGGTCACTGATGTCCACCCTCACCCCGAGCGACGAGCAGGCCATCCCGGCGCCGCGCACCCCTCAGGTGCGCAAGAAGGGCGCGAACCTGGAGAAGGCCGGCTGGATCTACATGCGCGTGTCCGGCGTGCTGCTGGTCGTGCTCATCTTCGGCCACCTCTTCGTCAACCTGATGCTGGGCGAAGGCATCCACGGCATCGACTTCGCTTTCGTGGCGGGCAAGTTCGCGAGCCCGTTCTGGCAGGTCTGGGACGTGTTGATGCTGTGGCTCGCCCTCATCCACGGCGCGAACGGCATGCGCACGATCGTCAACGACTACGTCGTCGGCGCCACCACCCGCAAGGTGCTCGTCTGGGCGCTCTGGGTCGCGGCAGGGTTCCTGATCCTGCTCGGCACCCTCGTCGTGTTCACCTTCGACCCGTGCCTGGGCGTGGAGAACTCGACGACGGACTGGCTCATCCAGATGTGCGCCGCACGCTGACACCGCACAAGACGACGCAGAAGACAAGGCATCCCTGACGTGACTACCCAGCATCCCGAGGCCGTCCTGAAGGACGGCGTGTACTACCACGAGTTCGACATCGTCATCGTGGGCGCCGGCGGCGCCGGCATGCGCGCCGCGATCGAGGCCGGGCCCGGCGCCCGCACCGCCGTCATCACCAAGCTGTACCCGACCCGCTCGCACACCGGTGCGGCGCAGGGCGGCATGGCGGCGGCGCTCGCGAACGTCGAAGAGGACTCCTGGGAGTGGCACACCTTCGACACCGTCAAGGGCGGCGACTACCTCGTCGACCAGGATGCCGCGGAGATCCTCGCCCGCGAGGCCATCGACGCCGTCATCGACCTCGAGAACATGGGCCTGCCGTTCAACCGCACCCCCGAGGGCAAGATCGACCAGCGCCGCTTCGGCGGGCACACGGCCGACCACGGCAAGACCCCGGTCCGCCGCGCGTGCTACGCCGCCGACCGCACCGGACACATGATCCTGCAGACGCTGTTCCAGAACTGCGTGCGGCTCGGCATCAACTTCTTCAACGAGTACTACGCGCTCGACCTGATCACGGTGAAGGATGCCGACGGCAACACCCAGGTCGCCGGCGTCGTCGCCTACGAGCTGGCCACGGGCGACCTGCACGTCTTCCACTCCAAGGCCGTCATCTTCGCCACGGGCGGTTTCGGCAAGATCTACAAGACGACCTCCAACGCGCACACCCTCACCGGCGACGGCGTGGGCATCGTGTGGCGCAAGGGCCTGCCGCTGGAGGACATCGAGTTCTTCCAGTTCCACCCGACCGGTCTCGCGGGTCTCGGCATCCTGCTCACCGAAGGCGCCCGCGGCGAGGGCGCGATCCTCCGCAACGCCTCCGGCGAGCGGTTCATGGAGCGCTACGCGCCGACCATCAAGGACCTCGCCCCGCGTGACATCGTCGCCCGCTGCATGGTCAAGGAGGTGCTCGAAGGCCGCGGCGCTGGTCCCCACAAGGACTACGTGTACCTGGACTGCACCCACCTCGGGGCCGAGGTGCTGGAGACCAAGCTCCCCGACATCACCGAGTTCGCGCGCACCTACCTGGGCGTCGACCCCGTCACCGAGCCGGTGCCGGTCATGCCGACGGCCCACTACGCCATGGGCGGCATCCCGACCAACAACAACGGCGAGGTGCTGCAGGACAACGACACCGTCGTGCCCGGCCTCTACGCCGCCGGCGAGTGCGCGTGCGTGTCGGTGCACGGCGCCAACCGCCTGGGCACCAACTCGCTGCTCGACATCAACGTCTTCGGCAAGCGCAGCGGCCGCAACGCCGTCGAGTACGTGCAGACGGCCGACTTCGTGCCGCTGCCCGAGGACCCGGCCAAGGAGGTCCGCGAGATGCTCGAGGGCCTGCGCGCGAACGCGGGCACCGAGCGCGTCGCGGTGCTGCGCAAGAAGCTGCAGGAGGAGATGGACGCCAACGCCCAGGTCTTCCGCACCGAGGAGACCCTCACCAACGTGATGGGCACCATCCACGACCTGCGCCAGCGCTTCAAGAACGTGCACATCGACGACAAGGGCAAGCGCTTCAACACCGACCTGCTCGAGGCCGTCGAGCTCGGCTTCCTGCTCGACCTCGCCGAGATCGTCGCGTACGCCGCCCGCAACCGCCGCGAGAGCCGCGGCGGCCACATGCGCGAGGACTACCCCGACCGCAACGACGAGCAGTACATGCAGCACACGATGGCCTACCTCACGGGCGACCCGCACTCCCCCGACCCCGAGGACCACATCAAGCTCGACTGGAAGCCCGTCGTGTTCACGAAGAACGACAAGGGCGAGTTGAACTACCCCCCGATGGAGAGGAAGTACTGATGACGACCGCCATCGTCGAACAGGACGTCGTCGCCGAGACGACCGGTGAGGCTCCGATCCAGTCGTACCTCGTCACCTTCATCATCCGTCGCTTCGACCCCGAGACCGACAGCGAGCCGCGCTGGGTCGACTACGACGTCGAGATGTACCCCACCGACCGGGTGCTCGACGCGCTGCACAAGATCAAGTGGGAGGTCGACGGCTCGCTCACCTTCCGCCGCTCGTGCGCGCACGGCATCTGCGGCTCCGACGCCATGCGCATCAACGGCCGCAACCGTCTGGCGTGCAAGACGCTGATCAAGGACCTCGACATCTCGAAGCCGATCTACGTCGAGGCGATCAAGGGCCTGCCACTGGAGAAGGACCTCGTCGTCGACATGGAGCCGTTCTTCGCGTCGTACCGCGAGGTGCAGCCGTTCCTCATCGCCAACAGCAAGCCCGAGGCCGGCAAGGAGCGCATCCAGTCGATCGTCGACCGCGAGATCTTCGACGACACCACCAAGTGCATCCTCTGCGCCGCGTGCACGTCGTCGTGTCCCGTGTTCTGGACCGACGGGCAGTACTTCGGCCCGGCCGCGATCGTCAACGCGCACCGCTTCATCTTCGACTCGCGCGACGACGCGGCCGATGTGCGCCTGGACATCCTCAACGACAAGGAAGGCGTCTGGCGCTGCCGTACGACCTTCAACTGCACCGAGGCGTGCCCCCGCGGCATCGAGGTCACCAAGGCCATCGCCGAAGTCAAGCAGGCCGTGCTGCGCGGCGGGCGCTGAGACGACCACGGATGCCGGGTCCCGCGCCCCGGCGGGGGCCACGGCATCCACGATCGCTACTCTGAACGGGTGACGGATTCGTCGGAACGCGCGGACGCCGTGTGGCGCGCGCGCTGGGAGCAGTCGCCGCTGCGCGAGCGGCTGGACGAGCCGATCGAGCGCGCGACGAAGATCACGCGCAAGACCCTCGCGTGGTTCCCGATCCGCGTGTGGCGCCACTTCCTGAGGGCGAACGGGTTCCTGCTGGCGGCGGCGATCAGCTACCAATCGCTGTTCGCGATCTTCGCGGTGATCTACTTCGGCTTCGCGATCGTCGGCATCTGGCTCGGCGGCAGCGAGCAGGCGATCGACGGCCTCATCCAGATCGTCAACCTGTACATCCCCGGACTCATCGGCAAGCAAGACGGGCAGGGCCTGGTCAGCGAGGCGGACGTCGCGCAGATCGCCCAGGAGTCGGCGAGCGTGCTCGCCATCACCGGTGCGGTCGCCTTCGTCGCCGCCCTGTGGACGGCGATCGGGTTCGTCACCTTCACCCGCCGCGCGGTGCGCGACATCTTCGGCCTCCCGTTCGACACCCGCAGCTACGTGCTGCTGAAGGCGCGCGACTTCCTGGCCGCCGCCCTGTTCGGTCTGGCCCTCGTCGTCGGCGCGGTGCTGGCCACCATCGCGGCCGGGGCGATCGAACTGCTCTTCCGGCTGTTCGACTGGCCCGACTACTCGGGGTGGGTGTGGGGCACCGGCCGGGTCGCCTCGGCGGCGGTCGCCTTCGCGATCAACACCGCGGCGATCGCCGCCCTCATCCGCTTCCTGACCGGGACGTCGCTGCGGTGGCGGCTCATCGCCCCCGGCGCCGCGCTCGGCGGCGCCGCGATGGTCGTGCTGCAGTACGGCGCCGGCATCCTCCTGTCGTACTCCCCCTCCAACCCGCTGCTGGCCACGTTCTCCGTGTTCGTCGGCTTCCTGCTGTGGTTCCGCCTCGTGGGGATCGTGATCCTCGTCGCCGCCTCGTGGGTGGCCCTCACGGCCCAGGACGCCGACGTCCCGATCGAGCAGCTCAGCGAGGACGAGCAGCGCCGCCGCGAGCACGCCGCACTCCTCCTCGCGGCCCGCATCCGCGTGCGCGACGCGCATCTGGCGCGCGGCGAGGCGCCCTGGTGGGGCCGGTGGAGCGCCACCCGCGAGCTGCGGCGCGCCGAGGACGACCTCGCCCGCATCGAGGCGGACACACCGCCGCCGCGGCGCGGGCTGCTGCTGGACTGACCCCGACGTCGCCCGAGCCGGCCGTGTCGGAGACGCTGGTTAGGGTGGTCTGGTGCCTCGAAACCTCCGCGTCGCCTCGGTCAACGTCAACGGCATCCGTGCCGCCGCTCGCAAGGGGATGCGTCCCTGGCTCGAGTCCGCCGGCGTCGACGTGCTCACCCTGCAGGAGGTGCGCGGTGAGGCCGCACACCTGGCCGAGGCGCTGCCGGGCTGGCACGTCGTCAACGACGAGGCGCTGGCGAAGGGCCGCGCCGGCGTCGCGATCGCGGCGCGCGCACCCATCGACGTCTGGCGCGTCGAGCTCGGAGACGAGGCCCTCGACTCGCGGGGCCGCTGGGTGGAGGCCGACATCGACGTGGACGGCGAGCGCCTCACGGTCGTGAGCGCGTACGTCCACACCGGCGAGGCCGACACCGAGAAGCAAGTCGCCAAGTACGCCTTCCTCGATGCGATGGAAGCGCGGATGCCGCAGCTCGGCGCGCTCGCGCTGATCACCGGCGATCTCAACGTCGGTCACCGCGAGCTCGACATCCGCAATTGGCGCGGCAATGTGAAGAAGGCGGGCTTCCTGCCGCGGGAGCGCGCGTACTTCGACCGGTTCCTCGGCCCGGCCGGTGCCGAGGTCGCCTGCATCGACGGGACCACCGGCACCGGCCTGGGCTGGGTCGACGTCGGCCGCCGCTGGGCGGGCGAGGTCGACGGACCGTACTCCTGGTGGTCGAACCGGGGGAAGGCGTTCGACACCGACACCGGATGGCGCATCGACTACCACCTCGCCAGCCCGGCGCTCGCGGAGCGGGTGGTCGACTACCGCGTGGTGCGCGCCCCCTCCTGGGACACCCGGTGGAGCGATCACGCGCCCGTCATCGCCGACTACACCTTCTGACGACGGCGCGGCGGGGCGGCGGCCGTCGCGGGCGGGGAGCCGGCATCCGTTCTCTAGACTTGGACGATGACCAGGCCCCGCCTCTACTCCGGAATGCAGCCCTCCGCCGACTCCCTCCAGCTCGGCAACTACATCGGGGCTCTCCTGCAGTGGCGTGACCTGCAGGAGGCGTACGAGGCGTTCTTCTCGGTCGTCGACCTCCACGCGCTCACCCAGCCGAACGACCCGGCGGAGCTGCGCGAGAAGACCCGCCGCACGGCGGCGCAGTACATCGCGGCCGGCATCGAGCCGTCGAAGTCGACCCTCTACGTGCAGTCGCACGTGCGGGCGCACGCCGAGCTCGCCTGGGTGCTGTCGACGATCACCGGCTTCGGCGAGGCCGGCCGCATGACGCAGTTCAAGGACAAGTCCGCCCGGTACGGCGCCGATCAGACGAATGTGGGCCTGTTCACCTATCCGGTGCTGATGGCGGCCGACATCCTGCTCTACCAGACCGACATCGTGCCGGTCGGCGACGACCAGAAGCAGCACGTCGAGCTCACCCGCGACCTCGCCGAGCGCTTCAACGGCCGGTACGGCGAGACGTTCCGGGTGCCGATGCCGGTGATCCAGAAGGACACCGCCCGCATCTACGACCTGCAGAACCCGACGTCGAAGATGAGCAAGTCCGCCGAGTCCGACGCGGGTGTGCTGTGGATGCTGGACGACCCGGCCGTGTCGGCGAAGAAGATCATGCGCGCCGTCACCGACAGCGAGGGCGCGGTGCGCTACGACAAGGAGAACAAGCCCGGCGTCTCGAACCTGCTCGTGATCTACGCGGCCCTGACCGGTCGCCAGATCCCGTCGATCGAGGACGAGTACGCGGGCCGCGGCTACGGCGACTTCAAGAAGGGGCTCGCAGAGGTGGTCGTGAACGAGTTCGGGCCGGTGCGCCGGCGCGCGCTCGAGCTGCTCGACGACCCGGCGGAGCTGGATCGCGTGCTCGCCGCCAACGCCGACCGCGCCGCGGAGGTCGCCGACGCGACCCTCGCGGACGTCTACGCCAAGGTCGGGCTGCTGCGCCGCGGCTGACCCCCCTCCCCCGACCCCGCCCCGCGAGCAGGCGTCGCGGGGTGGGTGCCGGTGTGGTCTGCACAACTCCGCCTGCGCGGTCACTGTAGAGGGCTGGATCCCTTCCGGCGCCCCGCTCAGGCGGAGTTGCGCCGGGACGCGGCCGCTGGTCGCCCACCCCGCACGAGGGCGCGCAGCGCGGTGTATACCTCGTCGGGACGGTACAGGATCTGCGCTGCCGTCAGGCGGAGGGTGAGGTAGCCGCGGGCGGCGAGCGCGAGATCCCGTTCGCGGTCCTTGACCTGCTGACGCCAGTCCGAGTGGAACTCCCTGCTGTCGCACTCTATGACGAGCCATCCGTCGACGAGGAGATCCACGAAGCCCACCCCGCGGAAGTAGACCTGCGGGACGGCGCGCGCACCCAACTTCCAGAGCATCACGCGGACCAGACTCTCGGTGCCCGCCTGCGCGCGACCGTCGAGGCGCCGGCGCAGCGTGCGATGCCGCCTCGGCAGGTGCGAGAACAGCGCATCGAGGTCACTGCGACGGATCAGTCCTTTGTTGAGGGCGGAGTCCAGGGTCGCGACGGCATAGCGCGGAGGCTGGCAGAGCACGGCGTGGACCAGCGCGTCGAAGACACCCACGCACACGGTGTCGGCGTCCTCCGGACGTGCCAGCGGCATCCAGTGAAGACGCAACCCACGGCGGTCGGCCCGCTGCGGCAGCGGGCGCCGACGATCGTCGGGGGCTCGCAGTCGGCTGGCTCCGCGGGTGACGTGCACATGGAGCGCGTCGTTGGCGAACACGAAGACGCCGCGCGTCGCCAGCGCGCTGAGACAGGTGAGACGTCCACCGACGCGCACCGCCTCGACGGCGGCCGCCGGAGCCGTTGCGGGGAGATAGTGATCACGGCGGGCACGGACGATCTGGCCGCGTCGCACGGCTTCAGCGATGCGATGTCGGGTCATTCCCCTCTCCAGGAGCTCGCGTGCGGAGAGACAGACGACCTGATCCATGCCGCAATGCTGACCAGCCTCCGGCGGCTCGCGCCCGCTGCGGAAGAACTCCTGGACATCCGGGCGAAAGGGCGGCGCTGTGGACGATGCGGCACTCATCCGCATGACTCCATCGGAACCGGCGGCGGGTGACCCCTGAGCAGCCCAACGGGCGACTCCGGCGGAGTCATGCAGGGCGGGGGCCCGGAGCGGGGCCCAGGGCGGGGGCCCGGGGAGGGGGCGGGATAGGCTCGCTGCATGCAACCGGTGACGCTGAGGACGCAGCGGCTCGAGCTCTCGATCCCGACGGACGGCGATGTCGACGCGATCTTCGCGGCCTGCCAGGACGAGCTGATCCAGCGGTTCACCACCGTCCCCTCGCCGTACGAGCGCTCGCACGCCGAGGGGTTCGTCCGCAAGGCCGCGGGGTGGTGGGATGCCGGGACGGAGGCGACCTGGGCCGTGCGCCATGACGGACGACTGGTCGGCATGATCGGGCTGCACCGTCTGGCCGCGGGCTCCGGCGAGCTGGGCTACTGGATGACCGCGGACGCGCGTGGACGGGGGCTCGTGGTCGAGGCCGCCCGCGCGGTGCTCGACTGGGGTTTCTCGCCCGACGGCCTCGGACTCGTCCGCATCGAGTGGCGCGCCGTGGCGGAGAACCCCGCATCGCACCGCGTCGCGCAACGTCTCGGGTTCCGGTACGAAGGACGTCAGCGCTCGGCGCTGGTCAACGGCGCGGGGATCCGCAGCGACGGCCTCGTGGCGGGTCTGCTCGTCGGCGACGATCGGGCACCCCAGGCCTGGCCGGCATCCCCCTGACGCCGCGTCCGGGGGCCGTGGCAGGATGAGGTCATGCCCGAGATGCCGGAGGTGCAAGGTCTCGTCGACTTCCTCGGCACCCGCGCGTCCGAGCGCACCGTCGTCAAGATCACGGTCGCGAACATCGCGGCCCTGAAGACCTACGATCCGCCGATCGACGCCCTCGTGGGAACGACGATCTCCGGCGCGACACGGCGCGGGAAGTTCGTCGATCTCGCGACGGATGCCGGCAGCCATCTCATCTTCCACCTCGCGAAAGCGGGCTGGCTGCGCTGGTACGACGCCGTGCCCGACACGGTGATCCGCCCCGGCAAGACGCCCATCGCGCTGCGCGTCCGCCTCGACGACGGGTCGGGCTTCGACCTCACCGAAGCCGGCACCAAGAAGTCCCTCGCGGTCTACGCGGCGCGCGAGCCCGCCGACGTCCCCGGCATCGCGCGCCTGGGACCGGACCCGCTCGCCCCCGACTTCACGCGCGACACGCTCGCCTCCCTGCTGGCGGGCCGGCGCACCCAGATCAAAGGGGTGCTGCGCGACCAGTCGATCGTCGCGGGTATCGGCAACGCCTACTCGGACGAGATCCTCCACGCCGCGCGCATGTCGCCGTACGCGCTGGCGGCGAGTCTCACCGACACGGATGTGGACCGCCTCTACGACGCGATGCGCACGACACTGACGGATGCCGTGGCCACCGCATCCGGCAAGCCTCCGGCCGACCTCAAGGATGCGAAGCGACGCGGCATGGCCGTGCACGGCCGCCGCGGCGAGGCCTGCCCGGTGTGCGGTGACGGGGTGCGCAGCGTCTTCTTCGCCGACAACTCGCTCGAGTACTGCCCCACGTGCCAGACGGGTGGGAAGCTGCTGGCCGATCGGCGGCTGTCGCGACTGCTGAAGTGACGCGACGCCCAGGAATGCGAGCGCCGTAGCGGCGGGGCCGGTACGGTCGCCGCGCGCTCAGCGCGCCGCCGCCGGCTGCCAGGCCGGATCGGCGGCGTGCACCGCGGCGAGCGCGCGATCGACCTCGGCCGCCTGCGCGGCGGCATCCCACCCCACCCGCGAACGGCGAACTCATCCTCAACGTGCTGATCTCGATGCCGCAGTGGAAACGGCGAATCATGAGCGAGCACACCAAGTCAGGTCTCGCAGCCGTCCGCCGTCGCCCCAACCCGGACAAGAAGGCACTCGGTCGCCCTCGCGCGGTGCCCGACGACATCGTGGCCCGAATCGTTCGCGAGCACCGCGAAGGTATGACCGCCTACCGAATCGCGAAGAACCTCACGGCAGACCAGGTGCCGACAGCCCAGGGCGCGAGCGACTGGTCACCCCAGACGGTCAACCGGATTCTTGAGCGCGAAGCGCGCGAAGCGACGGCCCTCTCTGCACTCGCGGAGGCATCCTAGGCGCATCTCAGGCGACAGCGGGTGCCAGGCGATATCGACAATCGACCAGGCCACGCAAGTGCCTCAGATGATCGCGGTTGACGGAGGCCCGGTGCACAATGGAGCCATGACCGCAACGCTATGTGCCTTCTGTGAAAAGAACTCTCATATGACTCCGCAGTGGGTTCGCCTGCTGAGCTCGGAGCATTGGCACAGCAGTCCCGGGACTCCGATCGGAATACTCCAGGCAGCCGCTACATGTGACAACTGCGGCCATCTCAGCATCGGAGTCGCGGACTCGTACTCAACAGCGGGCCAGGCCTACGACGGGTACTTCAACAACACTCCCGACGAGAACTTCTCATGGTTCCCACGGGTAGGCACAGCACCCGTCTTTCCCGACGTACCGACGCATATCGCTCAGGCGGCGAGGGAAGCACACTCGGCCTTCAGCATCAACGCACCCATGGCCGCGATCCTTATGGCTCGTACCGTTGTCGAGGCGACTGCGAAGGCGAAGGGCGTTACGTCGAGAAACCTGCTTTCAAAGATCGATACGCTGGCGAAGCAGAACATCATCCGCAACGACACGAAGGACGCCGCTCACGAAATTCGCCACCTCGGCAACGACATGGCTCATGGCGACATCGATGATGTGCCGGACTCAGAGGACGTTGCCGACGTGCTCGCTCTCATGGATGAGGTGTTGAACGAGGTATTTCAAGGACCCGCGAAGACCGCACGCCTCCGGGAACGCCGCGCAGCGACCTGACGCCTTACCGTGGGCATGTCGCTTAGGCACCCACCGTGTCCGCACGGCGAACGATTGCTCAGCTCGTCTCGCCTTGCTTCGGAAACGAGCGTCGCTCAGAGTGGCACTCGACGCCAGGATGCCCTACTACTCCTCCAACATCTCAGGCGGATAAAACTCCTCGTCCACTACCGACGGGCTGTCAACACCGGCCTCAGTTTCGGCCTCAGCCATGGCTCGAAGCGCCGCGACACGTTCGACATACTCTTGTGGGCTAGTTGCGTTGGCCTTTAAGTACTGGTAAGCAGCCTCCGCGGTTGGGGTGGACCGAAAGAGTCCGTTCTCGGCCAGGTAGTTGGTAAAACCGATCGCGGAGCCGCCATTCTGAGCGAAGCCAACGGCGTCGCCAACGCCGGTGAGTCCCAGTCGACCTCTTGCGGCTACACCGATGCGATCAACTCCAGACAGTACGCCGGCCGTCCCGGGAGCGAAGCCGCCGTCCATGAGCCGGGCGCGGATTGTGCGCTTTTCATCCTCCGTGGCCTCACGCAGGGATCGGATCAGCGCTTCAATGTCAGAAACCGACGCCCTAGTGCGACTAGTTCGTCCGATGGTTCCCGCCTCCCGAACGGCCGTTTCGCTTACCTTCTTTTCGTCCGGAAGTGCCTTGTTTGCATATTCGAGAAAGCGTCGCGAAGTGTAGAAATGCACACGACGCTCAGCGCGCGCGTAGAATTCCTCTACCAACTCTGGTCTAGCACCGATCGTTCGGCCGTCGACGCGCTCCCACCAGTCCTCTTTCACGTCGTTGGTGACGAAGATCACGGGCAGTTTGACCTCTTCGGCATGATCCAGAATCTGAGACCACAGGATGAAGTCCCCGTATCTCTCTTCACCTTTCTTTTCTGAGTCCTTGTATCCCGGGGGAATGCGTCTGGCGAAGCGGCCGTCGGCCTCAGTGTGCTTTGACTTCATGTCTTCGGTGCCATACGGTTTCCCGACGCGACCATCAAAGATCTCGCTTACAGTGTCGAACGTGTGGCCATGCGCCTGCTGTTCTAGAACCGCTGACGTATGCTCATCGATCGCCGCGTTGAGGCGCGTTCGCAACTTCTTGAGGTACCGAACGGCAGCCTTTTCTAGATCCGCGGCCTCGATTGGGAGATGAGTGCGCAGCTGCCTGAGCTTCTCGACCACCCCCGTCTCGGCGCCGTCGATCTCCTTCCTGATCTCCTCGAACGCCTTCCTCTGCGCCGAAGGGATGCTCCTGCGGTTCCTCTGGAACTCAAGCGCGACCTGATGCGGGATCCACAACCGCTTCTTGTGTCGACCCAGGAATCCAAGTAACTCGTCGCGAGTACTCGACGAGTACCTGAAGAGGTCGAGTAGCGCGTTGGTGTCGAGCACTATCAGCCCGTTGGACCACAGGTCACTCAATTCCGCTTCGCTGGGCGGATAGTGTCCTCGGAACATCTTCTTCATCGGTCGCGGTCCCCTCCACAAGCACAACCTATCGAGCCAGCGGTCGACCGCGCACCTCGATCGCGGCGTCTTCGCAGTCGCACCGCTGCCAGTTCTTGGCAACTGGAGATTTGCACGAATCCCCAGAGACTGCGTCCTATCAACCTCTGAGGGCACCTGGCGCGAGTGTCGATATCGCCAAGGTGTCTCCGTGCGCTCACAGACGACTTCGCCATCTGCGCCACCACGAGCGGTTCCGTGCCTTGACGCCCGCGGCTAGCGCTGCTCGCTCCCTTGCAAGTTTGGCCTGGCGACGCTGCTCAAACGCGTTCTGCACTTCGAGCTCAAGTCCGGTCAACTCGACGTTTCGCCTTATGGTCTGACCGATCGGCGGTGCGACCGCGACCACGAACGAGCCGGCACCCACGAGCACGACAATGAACGCCTTCGCCGCAGGGTGCGGCGGAGTGTCATCCGCTAGCCGAGAGAGGCCGAGGGTCTCTATGACTCCCTCGAGTACTGCCCCACATGCCAGACGGGCGGCAAGCTACTGGCCGATCGGCGGCTGTCGCGACTGCTGAAGTGACGCGACGCCCGGGAACGCGAGCGCCGTAGCGGCGGGGCCGGTGCGGTCGCCGCGCGCTCAGCGCGCCGCCGCCGGCTGCCAGGCCGGATCGGCGGCGTGCACAGCGGCGAGCGCGCGATCGACCTCGGCCGCCTGCGCGGCGGCATCCCACCCCATGACCGGTGCGATCGCGTCGGCGATCTCGACGGCGACGGCCCGGTCAGCGCGGCCTCGGAAGGCGAGATCGGTGCGACGCAGGAGCACGTCCTCGAGGTGCACGACCAGTTCGGTGCGGGCGAGGTGACGCAGCTCGTCGCGCGTGTAGTCCGGCGCCGTCCGCAGGGGGACGTCGTCGGCGCCCGTCGCGGCGATGACCTCCTCGGCGATCGTGCCATAGCGATCGAGGAGGACGGAGACGCGCGCCGGGTCCACCGCGCCGGCGTGCGCCAGCACCCACTGTCGGCGGGCGCGCTCGGACGTCGGATAGCCGACGCCGCCGCCGATGGCGAGCCCCTTCGTCGTCCGTGTCCGCGGGCGGGCGAGCACCTCCAGCACCCGGTCGGTGAGGTGGGCGGCCGAGGCGCGGAAGGTGGTCCATTTGCCGCCCACGAGACTGAGGACGGTAGGCGCGTCGGTGCCGGGCATCCGCTCGGCCTCGATCCGGTAGTCGCGCGACACGAAACCGGGAGCCACGTCGCCGTGTCCGGGCAACGGGCGCACGCCGGCGAAGCGGTGCACGATCTGCGAGCGATCGACGGCGATCGTGGGGAAGACGTGGCCGATCAACTCGAAGAAGTAGTCGATCTCGTCGTCGGTGCACACGATCGGCGCGCCCATGTCGTGCTCGAGGTCGGTCGTGCCCACGAGCACGCGTCCCTTCAGCGGGTAGATGAGCACGATGCGGCCGTCGGAGTGCTCGAAGAACAGTTCGCGGCCGGCGGTCGCCTCGAGCAGTTCCTCGTTGTCCAGCACGATGTGCGAGCCCTTGGTCCCACCCATGTCATGCGTGTCGTCGCCGAGGGCGCGGTTGGTGAGGTCGGTCCACGGTCCCGACGCGTTCACGACGACGGATGCCGAGAACACGAACTCCGCTCCGGAATCGGCGTCGCGGAGCACCACCTTGCCGTCGTCGTGTCCGACGGCGGCCGTGTAGGTCGCGACGCGCGCCCGGTCGTCCGCCGCTCCGGCGCGCAGCCCGTCGCGCAGGACGTCGACCGCGAGCCGCTCCGGGTCGTGGAGGGAGGCGTCCCAATACGTCGCGGTGTAGCGGGTGGCGGGGTTGAGCCGCGGCAGCTGCCGAAGCGAGGCGGACCGGCCGTGGAACGCGTGGCGCGGCACCGCGCCTCCCCCGAAGAGTCCGCCGCCGCGGGAGAACGAGTCGTAGATCACGAGGCCGATCTTGATGAGCACCGCTCCCCGCTCACGGCGCTTCCCGGCGCCGTGCCGGAGGAACCGCAACGGAGCCGACAGGACTCCGGAGAAGGTCGAGCCGATCGGGATGGTCGTCTGCAGCGGCCGGACGTAGTGCGCCGCGGTCCGCAGCAGCGCGTTGCGCTCGGTGACGGCCTCGTGGACGAGGCGGAACTCGCCGTTCTCGAGGTAGCGGATGCCGCCGTGGATCATGTGACTCGAGGCCGCCGATGCTCCCGAGACGACGTCGCCGCGCTCGACGAGAGCCACGTCGACGCCCTGCAGTGCGAGGTCGCGGAAGGTCGCGAGCCCGTTGATGCCGCCGCCGATGATGAGCACGTCGGCGAAGGGGCGCTCACGAAGACGAGCCGCCCCGCGCACATCGTCGCTGCTCTGCGTGCCGCTGGTGTCGTGAGCCATCGTCGCCTCCCCGTCGTGTGTGCCTCCAGGCTAGGCCGCGGGGCGGGGAGATCGCTGGGCGGCCGCGCGGAATCCTCCGACCGACACGGAATGAAATCCGCATCCGCGCGTTGACTAGGATCAAGTGCAAGAAACGTGCTCCGGGGTCGGTGTGAATCCGAACCGGCGGTGACAGTCCGCGAGCCCCCTCTCACCAGGGGGTTGATCCGGTGGGATTCCGGAACCGACGGTGATGTGCGAAGGCCCTGCGGGCCCGAGCGCTAGTCCGGATGGGAGGCAGCACGGACGACGATCCGTACGCGGACGCGTCGTCTGCGGTGTCGAACGCGCCCCCGGAGCCTCAGGTGGAGGACGACGGATGGCAGCGACAGACCGCGACGACACGGTGATCGACCGTGCCATGCGGCGCGCCCTGGAGATCGCACGGCGGGGCCCGCGAGGAGTCAATCCCCAGGTGGGGGCCGTCATCCTCTCTCCCGACGGACAGGTGCTCGCCGAGGGCTGGCATCGCGGGGCGGGCACGGCTCACGCCGAGGTGGACGCGCTCACCCGACTGACCGCACGCTCCGGCGCGGATGCCGCGCGCGGCACCACCGCCGTGGTCACCCTCGAGCCCTGCAATCACACGGGCCGCACGGGCCCGTGCAGCGAGGCGCTCATCGCTGCCGGCGTGGCCCGCGTGGTCTATGCCGTCGACGATCCCGGCGAGCAGTCCTCGGGGGGTGCGCAGCGGCTGCGCGCCGCGGGCGTCGAGGTGATCCGCGGCGTCGGCGGGGACGAGGGCGAAGCGCTGCTCGACTCGTGGTTGACGGTGCAGCGCCTCGGCCGACCGCACGTGACGCTCAAGTGGGCACAGTCCCTCGACGGGCGCGCGGCGGCCGCCGACGGCACGAGCCAGTGGATCACCGGTGCGCAGGCGCGGGCCGACGTGCACCGCCGCCGGAGCGTCGCCGATGCGATCCTCGTCGGCACGGGCACGCTGCTCGCCGACGACCCCGCGCTGACGGCACGCCGGCCCGACGGCACGCTCTACGACGACCAGCCGCGACCCGTGGTCGTCGGCACGCGCGCCACGCCCCTGGATGCCCGCGTCCGGCGGCATCCGCGCCCGTTCATGCAGGACGAGGGCGATGACCTCGCCGACCTGCTCGACCGGCTCCGCGAGCTGGGCGCGCACCGCGTCTTCGTCGAGGGCGGACCGACCCTGGCGTCGTCGTTCGTCCGCGAGGGGCTCGTCGACGAGCTGCTCGTCTACATCGCGCCCACGCTGATCGGCGGACCGCGGCTCGCGGTCGGCGACATCGGCGTCGCGACGATCACGGGGCAGCGCCGGCTGGCCACGGCATCCGTCGAACGGCTCGGCGACGACCTGCTCATCGTCGGGCATCTGCGCTCGGCGCACGAGGCCCACACCGCGACCACGGAGGAAGAGGACTGATGTTCACCGGAATCATCGAAGAGCGCGGCGAGATCGTCGCGGTGGAACCGTCGGGCGACGGCGTGCGGATGACCGTGCGGGCGCCGCTGTCGGTGTCCGACGCCGGCCACGGCGACTCGATCGCGGTCAGCGGCGTGTGCCTGACCGTCGTCGACCAGGGCGACGACTGGTTCACGGCCGACGTCATGCGCCAGAGCCTCGACATGGCGCTGGGCGCTTTCGGCCCGGGAACCCGTGTCAACCTCGAACGCGCCATGGCCGCGCACGGGCGCCTCGGCGGACACATCGTGCAGGGGCACGTCGACGGCACCGGGACCGTGCTCGAGGTGCGGCCGGGTGCCGAGTGGCGCGTCATCCGCATCTCGCTGCCCGCGGAGCTCGCCCCCCTCGTCGTCGACAAGGGGTCGATCGCGGTCGACGGCGTCTCGCTCACGGTGTCGAACGCCTCCGATGCCGCGGCCTCCGAGGCCTGGTTCGAAGTGTCGCTCATCCCCGAGACGCTCGAGGCGACGACGCTCGGCGACCGGGTGGCCGGCGACCGCGTCAACCTCGAGACCGACATCCTGGCGCGTCACGTCCAGCGCCTCCTCGCTTTCACCCCGACCTCTCCCGAGAACACGAACGAAGGGGGCTCACGATGAGCCTGTCGACCATCCCCGAAGCCCTCGATGCCCTCCGCGCGGGGCGGCCGGTCATCGTCGCCGATGACGAGAACCGCGAGAACGAGGGCGACATCATCCTGTCGGCGCAGCTCGCGACGCCCGAATGGCTGGCATGGACCATCCGCTGGTCGAGCGGGTTCATCTGCGCGCCGATGCCCGCCGAGTGGGCGGACCGTCTCGACCTGCCGCCGATGGTCGCGGTCAACGAGGACGCCCGCGGGACCGCCTACACGGTCAGCGTCGACGCCGCCGACCGTGTCTCGACCGGGATCAGCGCCACCGACCGCTCGCACACCCTCAACGTGCTCGCCGACCCGGCATCCGTGCCGTCGTCGGTGATCCGACCGGGGCACATCCTGCCGCTGCGCGCCGTCGACGGCGGCGTGCGCGAGCGGGCCGGCCACACCGAGGCCGGAGTCGAGCTCATGCGCCTCGCGGGCCTGCAGCCGGTCGCCGCGATCGGCGAGGTGGTCGCTGAGGACGGGTCGATGATGCGGCTTCCGGGTCTGCTCGAGATGGGCGCTCGCGAAGGCGTGCCCGTCATCACGATCGAGCAGCTCATCGGCTACCTCGACGAGGTCGAGCCCGCGGCCATCGCGGCGCCCTCTCCCGCGGCGCAGAAGCGCCGGGTGAGCCTGCGCGCCGAGGCGACCGTTCCCACCTCGCACGGCACGTTCCGCTTCCTCGCCTACAAGGATCGCGTCACCGGCACCGACCACATCGCCGTCGTCTCCGGCGACCTCACCGAGGACGCCCCGCTCGTGCGCGTGCACTCGGAGTGCCTGACGGGCGAGGCCTTCGGCTCGCTCAAGTGCGAGTGCGGTCCGCAGCTGGACGCGGCGCTGGATCGCATCGAGAAGGACGGCGGGGTCGTCGTCTACATGCGCGGACACGAGGGCCGGGGCATCGGTCTCATCAACAAGCTGCGTGCGTACAGCCTGCAGGAGCGGGGGCTCGACACCGTCGACGCGAACCTGGCTCTGGGACTTCCCGCCGATGCGCGCGACTACGCGGCGGCCGGCGGCATCCTCGCCGATCTGGGCGTGGACCGCATCCGCCTGCTGACGAACAACTCCGACAAGGTCAAGCAGCTGCGCGAGCTCGGACTGGATATCGTCGAGCAGGTGCCGCTGCTGGTCGGCGTCGGCGCCAACAACCACCAGTACCTGGCCACCAAGCGCGATCGCATGGGCCACATCATCAGCGCGGACGAGCTCGACGCGGCTCTCGCGCACAGCACGGAGGAGCACGCATGAGCGGCCACGGAGCCCCCCAGACCGCCCCGATCGACGCCACGGGACTGCGGGTCGTCGTCATCGCGGGCCTCTGGCACGACGTCATCACCGACGGCCTCATCGCCGGCGCGGAGCGCGTGCTCTCGGCATCCGGCGCGTCGTGGAGCCTCGAACGCGTCCCCGGCTCGTTCGAGCTGCCCGTCGCGGCGAAGGCGGCGCTCGACGCCGGCGCCGACGCGGTGGTGGCGCTCGGCGTGATCATCCGTGGCGGCACGCCGCACTTCGAGTTCGTCTCGTCCGCGGCCACCGACGGGCTCACCCGCGTCGCCCTCGACACCGGCAAGCCGGTCGGGTTCGGGGTGCTCACGCTGGACGACGAGCAGCAGGGTCTCGACCGCGCGGGTCTTCCCGCGTCGAAGGAGGACAAGGGCGCCGAGGCGGCGGATGCCGCACTGCGGACGGCCCTGCTGCTGCGGCGCCTGCGCGGCTGACGCGCTGCGCCGGGGAACGCGTTTCGACGCGCTCCGCTCGCTCAACGACCGGGGGTGCGGAGGGAACGCGTTTCGACTCGCTCCGCTCGCTCAACGACCGGGGGTGCGGACCTCACCACCCGGTCGTTGAGCGAGGCCCGCAGGGCCGAGTCGAAACGCTCTCAGTCGCCGCGACGGCGGGCACTCCACCGCCGCACCGCCTCGATACCGCCCTCGGCGTAGGCGAGACGTTTCGCGTGACTCCACCCCTGCAGCCGCTTCTCCCAGGCGAACGCGTCCGCGACGCGCGCCATCTCCTCGCTCCAGATCAGCTCCACGGGCAGACGCCGGCGCGTGTACACGGCTCCCTCGCCCGCCGCATGCTGCGCGATGCGCCGATCGAGATCGATCGTGCTGCCCACGTAGAGCGTGCCGTCGGCGCACCGCAGCATGTAGACGAACGGCATCCCGCGACGGTACCGGGGGCCGCGCGGATGCCGGGGGCGTTGTCCACAGCCCGGGAACGCGTTTCGACTCGCTGCGCTCGCTCAACGACCGGGGGTGCACACGTTTCGACTCGCTGCGCTCGCTCAACGACCGGGGAGAGGGCACACGTTCGACTCGCTGTGCTCGCGCGGCGGGCGGGGGCGCGGATCCGCCCGCCATCAGTTAGGCTGAAGGCATGGAGATCCTGCGTCACGCCGTCGTCCTCGTCCACCTCACCGGTTTCGCGATCCTCTTCGGCGCCTGGGTCGTGGAGGCGGTGGGCCAGCGGCGCATCACGCGACTGATGACGTGGGGCATGGTCATCGCCGCCGTCGCGGGGCTCGCCCTCGCCGCCCCGTGGGGCATCGACCACCCGCTGAACTACACCAAGCTCGGCGTGAAGCTCATCGTGCTGCTCGCGATCGGCGCCGTCCTGGGCATCGGCACCGCGCGCCAGCGCAAGGCGGGCGCGGCGCCGGCGGCACTGTTCTGGCTCGTCGGCATCCTCACCTTCCTCAACGCGGCCCTGGCCGTGCTCTGGCGCTGACCCGGCGTAGACTCGATGGCCGTGCGCCGGGAACCTGCCGGCGCCCCGGTGCCCCCATCGTCGCGGCGCCCGCCGCACACACCCCTGCCCCGGACGCCCACCACCGGCGCGTCCCACGAGGACCTTCGACACCCCATCGATAGGTAGCTCACTCCGCATGTCCGCAGCCACCGCGGCCCCCGCCGCACCCGCCAACTCCCGCGCCCGCGTCATCACCGCGAGCCTCGTCGGCACCACCATCGAGTTCTACGACTTCTACGTCTACGCGACCGCCGCGGTTCTCGTGTTCCCGGTGCTCTTCTTCCCGACCGGCGACGAGACCACCGCCCTGCTGTCGTCGTTCGCCGTCTTCGGCGCCGCGATGATCGCCCGCCCGATCGGCGCCGTCGTCTTCGGTCACTTCGGCGACCGCTTCGGCCGCAAGGCCACGCTCGTCGCGTCTCTGCTCACGATGGGCATCGCGACCTTCCTCATCGGATGCCTGCCCACCTATGCCGGCATCGGTTGGTGGGCGGCCTTCCTGCTGCTGATCCTGCGCCTCTTCCAGGGCTTCGCCCTCGGCGGCGAGTGGTCGGGCGCCGCCCTCGTGGCCACCGAGAACGCCCCGAAGGGCAAGCGCGCGTGGTACGGCACGTTCCCGCAGCTGGGCGCCCCCATCGGCTTCATCATCGCCAACACCCTGTTCCTCGTGATCAACTTCGCCCTCCCCCACCCCGACGGCCCCCTGCAGCGCTCGGACGCCTTCCTCTCCTGGGGCTGGCGCGTGCCGTTCCTGTTCTCGGCGGTGATGGTGATCATCGGTCTCTGGGTGCGTCTGAAGCTCGTGGAGTCGACGACGTTCACCGCGGCCGAGAAGAAGGGCGCGATCCGCCGGTTCCCGCTGGGCGAGGTCGTCCGCGGGCACGGGAAGAACCTCGTCCTCGGCACGTTCATCATGCTCGCCACCTACGTGCTCTTCTATCTGATGACGAGCTTCACCCTCGCCTACGGCACGAAGGCCGCCGACGCCCCCGTCCCCGGGCTCGGCTTCGGCTACACCGACTTCGTGATCATGCAGATCATCGGTGTCGTGTTCTTCGGCGTCTTCACGCTGCTGTCGGGTCCCATCGCGGATGCCGTGGGGCGGCGGAAGCTCCTCATCTGGGTGACCGCGCTGATCGGTGTGCTCGGACTCACCTTCAACGTGTTCCTCCTCCCGGCCGTCGACCCGAAGTTCACCGGCGCGCTCGTGCAGGCCTTCCTCGTGTTCGGCTTCATGCTGATGGGGGCCACCTTCGGGCCGATGGGCGCCGTGCTGCCGGAGCTCTTCCCGACCAACGTCCGCTACACCGGCTCGGCGATCGCGTACAACGTCTCGTCGATCCTCGGCGCGGCCATCGCCCCCTCGATCGCTCTCGGCCTCTGGGCCGCGGCCGGCGGCGAGCCGTGGCTGGTCGGCCTGTATCTGTCGGGCTCGGCGGTACTCACCCTCATCGCCCTGGTGCTGTCCCGTGAGACCAAGGACGTCGACTACGAGACGAACATCGGCCTGGGCGAGACCGGCTCGCTCTGAGCCTTCGGCGACGACCGGCGGATGCCGCGGCCCGGGTGGACCGCGGCATCCGTCGTCTCACGTCGTGCGCGCCGCTGCGAGCTCAGTCGAGGAACAGCGCGCGCAGCCGTTTGGTCGTGAACACGAGCCCGATCGCGATCATGACGAGGTAGTAGAGCACGTGCCAGAGCATGTCGACGCTCAGGATGCCGGTCGTGAGCCCGCGGATCAGCTCCACCCCGTGCCACAGCGGCAGGGCCATGACGATCTGCTGCACCCAGCCGGGGTAGACCGTGATCGGGTAGAACGTGGCGGAGAACAGGAACATCGGCAGGAGCACGAAGTTGATCCAGTCCATCTGCTGGAACGTCTTCATGTAGCTCGTGACGGCCATGCCGAGGCTCGCGAAGCCGAAGGCGATCAGCACGACCGCGGGCAGGGCGAGCACCGCGGTCCAGGCGAGGTTGAGCCCGAGGACCTGCATGATGATCATGAACCCGGTCGCGTAGGCGAGTCCGCGCAGCAGCGCGTAGAGGATCTCGCCCAGGGCGACGTCGAGCGGTCCGAGCGACGTCGCGAGCATCCCCTCGTAGAGCTTGCCGTAGTTGAGCTTGAAGAAGACGTTCCACGTGGAGTCGTAGATGGCGCCGTTCATCGCCGACACCGCCAGCAGCGCCGGGGCGATGAAGGCGGCGTAGCTGACGCTGGCACCCTGGGTGGTCTCGACGTCACCGATGAGCGCGCCGAGGCCGATGCCCATCGAGGCCAGGTAGAACACCGGCTCGAAGAAGCCGGAGAGCACGACCGCCCAACTCGACGACCGGGCCGCGATGAGCCCGCGTTGCACGACGGCGCCCGGGTTGCCCGCCCACAGCGCGCGGACGCCGCCGCGGCGGGCCGCGGTGGAGGGCACCTCGACGACGGCGCTCATTTCGCGAGCCTCTCGGTGAAGACGCGGCGGGCGAACAGGTAGCCGACCACCGCGAGGGCGAGCAGGTAGACGAGGTGGACCGCGACCATCACCGGGTCCACCGCCGCGCCGTAGGTGGCGACGCGACCGAGTTCGGCGCCGTGCCACAGCGGCGAGACCCACCCGATCCACTGCAACCACAGCGGCAGCGAGTCCAGCGGGTAGAACGTGCCGGAGAACAGGAACATCGGCATGAAGAGGAAGCGCTGCACGAGGGCGAACTGCCCCTTGTCGTCTTCGATCGACCCCGCGTACGCCATGAGCGGGATGCCGAAGGCGAGCCCCGCCAGCACACCGGCGAACACCGCGAGCCACCCCGTCGCGGGATGCGGCACCGCCCCGAACGGCAGCAGCCAGACGATCAAGTAGTACGCGGCCGAGGCGACGACCATGCGCGCCGTCGCCCCCGCGACCACCCCGTTCGCGATCTGCGGGCTCGACAGCGGCGACGCGTTGAAGCCGTAGAAGTAGCGCCGCCACTTGAAACCGGCCATGACCGGATACGTCAGCTCCTCGCTGGCCACCGAGATCGTCGCCGTCGCCAGCAGCGCCGGCGCGACGAACATCAGGTAGCTGACCTCCTGACCGTGGTCGACGATCGGCACGCGGATGAGCGCGGCCAGGCCCACCGCGAGGCCGAGGAGGTACAGGATCGGCTGCCCGACGGCGCCGACGATGATCGTCCAGCCGTACGCGCGCATCGCGCGCACCATGTGCTCCGTGACGTACCAGCTGCCGCGCCGGCGGGGCTTGCGTCCCCACGCCATCGCCTCGGCACGCAGCTCGTCGAGGCTCGGATGCGTCCCGGCATCCGTCTGCGGCGCGCTCATTCGATCAGCGACCTTCCCGTGAGCCGCAGGAACACGTCCTCCAGCGACGAACGGCGAACGAGCGAGGTGATCGGCTCCAGGCCCTGGGCGGTGACGCGCTCGAGGGCCGCTTCGCCGTCGTCGGCGTAGATCAGGATGCGGTCGGGGAGCACCTCGACGCGGTCGCCGATGCCGGCGAGGCTCTCGGCGACGACGGCGTTGCGATCGGAGCCGAAGCGCACCTCCAGCACCTCGCGGCTCGAGTGCGCGCGGATGAGGGATGCCGGGGTGCCCTCGGCCATGATGCGTCCCTTGTCGACGACGATGAGCCGGTCGCACAGCTGCTCGGCCTCGTCCATGTAGTGCGTGGTCAGCACGAGCGTCGTGCCGCGCTCCTTGAGACGGAACAGGCGGTCCCACAGCACGTGGCGCGCCTGCGGGTCGAGGCCCGTCGTCGGCTCGTCCAGCAGGAGGATGCGAGGGTCGTTGATGAGTCCGCGGGCGATCGTGAGGCGGCGCTTCATACCGCCGGAGAGCTGGTCGACCTTGTTCTTCGCCTTGTCCTCGAGCTGCGCGAAGGCGAGCAGCTCATCGGCCTTCTCGTGGCAGACCTTGCCGGGAAGACCGAAGTACCGCCCGTAGATGTAGAGGTTCTCGCGGGCGTTGAGCTCCCCGTCGAGGTTGTCCTGCTGCGGGACGACGCCGAGCCGCGAGCGGATCTCGGGGCCGTATCGGTCGGGGTCGAGTCCGAGGATCTGCAGCTCGCCCGCGGTGCGGGTGGAGACGGCGCCGATCATCTTCATGGTCGTCGACTTGCCGGCCCCGTTCGGGCCCAGCAGACCGAACGACTCCCCCGGCGCGACCTCGAAGCTGAGACCGTCGACGGCGACGAAGTCGGGCTTCCCCTTGACCTTGTAGGACTTCACGAGGTGACGAGCGGAGATGACAGGAGCGGGCACCGGTCCACCCTATCCGCGGCCTCCGACAGGGCACGCACCGTTCATCCGTCCCGCGATGTCGCGAGCGGCGGCGGGTGGCGACACCGGGGGACGGATGGGCGTCACTCGGCATCCGGATGTGCGGGAAGCGGGAGGGTGACCCCGCGCGGCGCCGCCGAGAGAGAAGATAGAGGCACCCGAACACCGCCCGAAAGCTCCCATGTCTTCTGCCAGCACCACCCGCCCGTCCCGCAGCCGCCGCCGTCCCGCCGACGATGGGCCCCGCGCGAGCCTGCGACAGCTCCTCCCCTTCGTCTTCGAGCAGAAGGGTGTGCTCGTCGTCGTGGCCGTGCTCAGCGTGCTCGCCGCGGTCGCGACGCTCGCCCAGCCGCTCGTCGTCGGCCAGGTCATCGACCGGGTGCAGAAGGAGGATCCGCTCGGGGTGCTCGTCTGGGTGCTGGTCGGTCTCGTGGTCGCGTCGTCGGTGATCAGCGGCATCCAGCACTTCCTGCTGCAGCGCACGGGCACCGCGGTCGTCTACTCGAGCCGCCGCCGCCTCATCGCCCAGCTGCTGCACCTGCCGGTGCAGGAATACGACGCGCGTCGCACGGGAGACCTGGTCTCGCGCGTCGGCACCGACACGACGCTGCTGTACGCCGTGCTCACCCAGGGCCTCGCCGACTCGATCGGCAATGCGCTCATCTTCGTCGGCGCGATCGTCGCGATGCTCATCATCGATCCGGTGCTGCTGGCGCTCATCCTCGTCGTCGTGGGGGCGTCGGTCGCGGTCGTGGTGGCCCTCAGCGGGCGCATCCGTCGCGCGACCGCCGTGCAGCAGGAGAAGGTCGGCGAGCTGGCCTCGGGCGTCGAGCGCGCGGTCGGATCGATTCGCACGATCCGTGCTTCGGGGGCCTCGGAGCGCGAGCGCGAGAGCATCGAGCACACCGCGCGGGGCGCGTACGAGGCCGGCGTGCAGGTCGCGAAGGCGTCGGCGTTCGTCGTGCCGGTCGCCGGCGTCGCGCTGCAGCTGTCGCTGCTGGTGGTCCTGGGCGTCGGCGGGTTCCGCGTCGCCTCGGGCGCCATCACGATCGCCGGGCTGGTCACGTTCGTGATGTTCCTCTTCTTCCTCGTCCAGCCCCTGGGCTCGTTCTTCGGGGCGATCACCTCCGTCGGACAGGCCCTCGGCGCGCTGGGGCGCATCCAGGAGGTGCTGGATCTGCGCACCGAGACCGCGTGCGACGCGGAGGTCGCGGCATCCGTCGCCGTCGGCACCTCGCCGATCTCGACCGCCGCCGCGCACGAGGACCAGACGCCGCCGGCGACGATCGAGTTCCGCGACGTCCGGTTCTCCTACCCGGATGCCGTGGTCAGCGCGCGCCGCCGCTCGGAGGCGGAAGCCGCGGCCCTGCTCGCCGAGGCGCACGCCGACGCCACCGTCGAGGTGTCGGACACCCCGGGCGAAGTGCTGCGGGGCGTGTCCTTCCGCGTCCCGCGCGGCGCCCGCGTCGCCCTCGTCGGGCCGTCCGGAGCCGGCAAGTCGACCACCCTGGCCCTCATCGAACGCTTCTACGACCCCACCGGCGGGGCGATCCTGCTCGACGGCGTCGACCTCCGCGGCATCGACCGCACGCGACTGCGCGCCCAGCTCGGCTACGTCGAGCAGGATGCGCCGACCCTCGCCGGCACCATCGCCGACAACCTCCGGCTGGCGTCGCCGACGGCCTCCGACGAGGACTGCGAGCGGGTGCTGCGCGCCGTCAACCTCGGCGACGTGCTGGAGCGCTCCCCCCTCGGACTCGAGGCCCCCGTCGGCGAGGCGGGCGTCATGCTCTCCGGCGGCGAGCGCCAGCGCCTCGCGATCGCGCGGGCGCTGCTGGCCGCTCCCCCGGTGCTGCTGCTGGACGAGTCGACCTCGTCGCTGGACGGGCTGAACGAGCAGCGCATGCGCGAGGCGATCGACGCCGTCGCGACCGGCCGCACGCTCGTGGTCATCGCCCACCGTCTGTCGACCGTCGTCGACAGCGACCTGATCGTGGTGATGGACCACGGCCGCGTCGTGGGCCAGGGCACGCACTCCGAGCTCGTGGAGACCGTGCCGCTGTATCGCGACCTGGCGAAGCACCAGCTGCTGGTCTGATCCGCCGACACGACGAAGGGCCCGCCGACGCCGGCGGGCCCTTCGCGTGTCACGGTCGGCTCACTTGCCGCCGAGCGCGTCCTTCGCGTCCTTCGCCGCGTCCTTGACGTCGGCGGCCGCGTCCTTCGCGTGGGCCTTGACCTGGTCGGCCTTGCCCTCGGCGACGAGCTTGTCGTTGTCGGTGAGGTTGCCGATCGCCTCCTTGGCCTTGCCGGTCAGGTTCTCGGCGGTGTTCTTGATGTCGTCTGCGAGGCCCATGGGGGTCTCCTTTCTCTGTGGTGGTTCTGGGTGTTCTTCTCAGGGATCCCCGGCAGGCGGGGACGTTCGACGGCGTCAGGCGACGCGGCGCTCGTGGGCGAAGGCGGACCGCAGCCCGCCCGTGAGCTGGACGACCAGCGGGAGGGCGAGCCCCAGGCGCCGATCGGTGTCGGCCACGGCGGCGGACACGCGACGCTGGACGAGTGCCAGGTCGGCGCGGGGGCGCACCTGCACGCGGACGCGCACGAGACGGCCGCGGCGACGACGGAGGGTGACCGCCGACACCGTCAGCACGTCGGGCACGTCGGCCAGCGAGCGCCGCAGCAGGTCGGCGACGACGCCGTCGTCGATGGCGATCCCCCCGTCGTCGACGGCCGCACGCACGTGGCGCTCGCCACGGGTGAGGACGATCGCGAGAGCGATCACGACGCCCAGGGCCAGGATGCCGGCGGCGATCCCGGCCTGTGCCCGGGGAGCGAGCCCCGTGCTGCGGACGGCGTCGGCGATCGGTGCCAGCAGCGGCATCGGCTGCCCGCCCGCCAGGACGGGCCAGGCGGCGGTGACAGCGACCGCGCCGGCCACGAGTGCGAGCAGGAGCAGGATCGCGCGATTGAGGACGCGGGCCCCGAGAGTCATGAGAGTCGTCCTTCCGCGGCGACGTCGATCCGCGCCGTCAGACGCGGCGCGGCGCCGAGTTCGGTGAGCAGGTCGTCGGCCGCGCGCGACACCCGCTCACGGTCGACCGGGAACCCGGTGGACGGGGTGAGCGAGACCCGGGCGCGGCGCCCGCCGAGCCGGGTGGTCACGTGGGAGGCGGCCACCGCCGCGGCGCTGCCGGCCGTGCGGGACAGCGCGCCCGCCATGACGGCGTCGTCGACGACCAGGGGCACCCGCCCGGCGGCGAGGGCCCGGCGGTGCGTGCGCCCGGGGGCGAGTGCGCCCCAGAGGCACAGGAGGCCGAACACCGCGGCGGTCGCGGCGACGATCGTCCCCGTCGTCCCGCCGCCGGTCAGCGCGGCGCCGATGGCGTCCGGGGCGACGAGCGCGGGCGGCTGCCCGAGCGCGGCGAGCACCGCCTCCACGGCGAGCAGGACCGCGACCGCGGCGGCGACCAGCAGGGCGACGGCCACCCAGACGGCGCGCGAGCGCCCCTGCAGACGCTTCGCGGCGGCCCGCTCGACGCGGTCGGGACGTTCCGCCGGGACGGCGTCCGCCGTCGTCGGTGTCGTGTTCACGAGCCGCTCCTTTCTTCGGTCACGAGATGTGTGATGCGCAGTCGGATCTCGCCGACGCGGGCACCGGTGAGCTCGGTCACGCGCTCGCCGGTGCGGGTGCGCGCCGATGCGGCGCCGGTGGCGATGGGCTCGGCGTCGCCGCGGATGCCGCTGGTGAGATCCAGGGCGAGCGCCCCGCCCGCGTCGCGCACGCTCGCGCGGGCCGCGCGGGCGGGAACGCCCAGCTCATCGGCGAGCACCGCCGCCGCGACGCGCTCGTAGGCCCGTGTGGCGATGGTGACCCGACCGGGGATCCGTGCGGCATCCATGATCAGCCCACCCGCCGTCCGCGGGCCGCGTCGATCGCCGCGCGCAGGTCGATGCGACCCGACACCGCGGCGCCGATGAGACCGCCGAGGGCGGCGAGCACCGCCACGAGCACCATGCCCCAGAACCCGAACGCCAGGACGGCGAAGGCCAGGACGGCGCCCGCGACGGCGCCCCACACCGTGGGGCTCGCGCCGGTCACTGGACGCGCTCCGGGGCGGGCGCGTCGTCGTCACCCGGGATGTGGACGTCCACGACGGTCACGTTGACCTCGGTGACCTCCATGCCGGCCAGCTCCGTGATGGCGTCGGCGACGGCCGCACGGACGTCGGAGGCCACGCGCTGCAGCTGCTCGGGGTACTCGGCGACGATCGTGATGTCGGCGGCGACCTGCTTCTCGCCGACCTCGACGTTCACGCCCTGGCCGAGGTCCTTCGCGCCGACGGCCTCGCGGATGCTGCCGATCACGCGGGCGGCGCCGCCGCCGAGGGCGTGCACGCCGGGGACGGAGGATGCCGCGATGCCGGCGATCTTCGCGATCACGGGGTCGACGATGACGGTCTTGCCGCCGCCGGCGACGGGAGCGGCGTTCGGGGTGGGGGTGGTCGTGGTGGCCATGATCTGTGTCCTTTCCGCACCCTCGGGTGAGGGCGTTCACGAGTGTGACGGGCGCCGCGGCCCGATCGTCACGGTCGATTCCCTGGCAGTTCGCTGAGTGCCGTGACGCCGGTGCCGGACGTGACCCCGACACCGTCCGCATAGACGCTGCGGGAGGCCGCGCGCAACCCCTTGGCGCGCCGCCGCGTTCGTGGCACGGTCGTCGTAGACCGGGGGGGGACCGTGCCGCTGCGGCACGAGGGAGCACAGGGGAAGGAGGGCGTGTGGAGACGCTGACGCTCGTCGAGGACGGCGTGCTCGCGGCGCGCGCCGCCGACGGGGACGAGCGCGCCTTCGCCGTGCTCGTGCGTCGCCACAGCGGGTACCTGATCGGCTTCGCGACGCGCCTGCTCGGCTCGCGCGCCGACGCCGACGACTGCGTGCAGGAGGCGCTCATCGTCGCCTGGCGGCGACTGCCCGAACTGCGCGAGCCCGCACGCGTGCGCTCCTGGCTGTCGACGATCGTGGCCCGCAAGGCCACCGACCGGCTGCGCTCGGCGCGCCCCTCGACGCCCATCGAGGATGCCGAGCCCGAAGCGCTGCAGCCGACGCCCGACGAGTCCGCCGTGGCATCCTCTCAATTGGACACGCTGCGGCGCGTGCTGGACGACCTGCCGGTCGAGCAGCGCACCGTGTGGCTGTTGCGCGAGGTCAGCGGGTACGGCTACGACGAGATCGCCCGCGAGCTCGGCGTCTCGGCCACGGCCGTCCGCGGCCGCCTGGCGCGAGCACGCGCGACCATCTACGACCGCATGCAGGACTGGAGGTGAACGAGATGACACGCGAGGAGATCGGAGAGTCGGGCCACACCCTCGAGGAGCTCGCCGCGTACCACGACCGTGGGCGCACCCCGGCGATCGCCGCCATCGAGGGCGATCCGCAGTGCCGCGCCGTCCTCGACTCGATGGATCGGCTCGGGGCGCTGTCGCGCGAGCTGGTCGAGCACGACGCCCGCACCGACGTGTCGGAGTCGTGGTTCCAGCAGATCCTCGGCGAGGTGGCTCGCGAGTCGCGGGCCGGACGCGACCTGCCGCTGATCGACGACGAGCCCGTTCGCATCGTCGTCACCGAGGGCGCGGTACGCGGACTCGTCCGCGACGCGGGAGACGACGTGGAGGGCGTGCTCGTGGAGCGCGTCGACGTGGACGTCGACACCGCCGCGCGGGTCGACGTGCGGATGACGATCAGCGTGCTGCACGCCGTCGTCCTGCGCGGCGACGGGCTGCCCGGCGTCGCCGACCGGGTGCGCACGCGCGTGCGGCACGCACTGGAGGAGTACGCCGAGTGGACGGTGGGCGAGATCGACGTGGTCGTCGATTCGCTGCGGGTGCGGGAGGACGAGCGATGAGCGACCTGTCGATCCCCGCGGCGGACGGCCTGCGCCCTTCCGACCTGGCGGCGACCGTGGATGCCGCCGCGCGCGCCGTCGCCGGCGTCGCGGAGCTGTACTACGCCGCGCCCCTGCCCGCTCGCCTGTGGCGGGCGACCGTCGCGCCGGACGGCGCCTACAGCGTCGTCGTGCGTCGTGCCGACGCCGTCGAGGCGACGGTGAGCATCGGCGTGACCGGGGGGCGCGTCGCCCAGGTGTCCCGCGAGGTCGCCGCACGCGTCCGCGACGCGATCGGCGACCCCGATGCCCGGGTCACGGTGCGCGTCAGCCGGATCACCCCCGGCTGAGCCCGCTCACGCCTCCCGCCGGAGGCGGTAGCGCAGGGCCGCGAGCTCGGCGTAGAGCGCGGCCGGGACGCGGCCCTCGAAGGTGCGGTAGAACTCCTCGGTGAGGTCGGTCTCCTGCAGCCACAGGTCGCGGTCGATCTCGAAGAGGGCGTCCAGATCGCGCTGCGGCACCTCGATGCCGGCGAGGTTGAGGTCGTCCGTGAGCGGCAGCCGCCCGATGGGGCTGTCCACGGCGGACACCCGGCCCTCGATGCGGCGGATGATCCAGTCGATGACGCGCGCGTTGTCGCCGAAGCCGGGCCAGAGGAAGCGGCCGTCGTCGCCCTTGCGGAACCAGTTCACCTGGAAGATGCGCGGCGCGCGGTCGAACCGCAGCTGCTGGCCGACCGCGAGCCAGTGGCCGAAGTAGTCCGCCATGTTGTAGCCGCAGAACGGCAGCATCGCGAAGGGATCGCGGCGCAGCTCGCCGACGGTCCCCTCGGCGGCGGCGGTGCGCTCGGAGGAGATGTTGGAGCCGAGGAAGACGCCGTGCGTCCAGTCGGTGGCCTCCACCACCAGCGGCACGTTGGTGGCCCGGCGTCCGCCGAAGAGGATGCCGTCCAGCGGCACGCCCTCGGGGGCCTCCCAGTCGGGAGCGATCTGCGGGCACTGACCCGCGCTCACCGTGAAGCGCGAGTTCGGGTGCGCCGCGGGCCGCCCGGATGCGGGCGTCCAGGGGTTGCCCTCCCAGTCGGTGAGCTCATCCGGCACCTCGTCGGTGAGGCCCTCCCACCACACGTCGCCGTCGGGGCGCAGCGCGACGTTCGTGAAGATCGTGTTGCCCCAGAGCGTCTCCACGGCCGCGACGTTCGTCGACTGTCCCGTGCCGGGCGCGACCCCGAAGAAGCCCGCCTCGGGGTTGATCGCCCAGAGCCGGCCGTCCTCGCCGGGGCGCAGCCACGCGATGTCGTCGCCCAGGGTCTCCACGCGCCAGCCCGGGATGGTCGGACGCAGCATCGCGAGGTTCGTCTTGCCGCACGCCGAGGGGAAGGCCGCCGCGAGGTGGAAGCTGCGCCCCTCCGGGCTGATGACGCGGATGAGGAGCATGTGCTCGGCGAGCCAGCCCTCGTCGCGTCCGATGACGGAGGCGATGCGCAGGGCGAAGCACTTCTTGGCCAGGATCGCGTTGCCGCCGTAGCCGGAGCCGAACGACCACACCTCGAGCGTGTCGGGGAAGTGCACGATGTACTTCTCGTCGTTGCACGGCCACGGCACGTCCTGCTGGCCCGGGGCCAGCGGGGCTCCGACCGAGTGGACCGTCTTCACCCACGGCTTGCCGTCGGCGATCTGCTCCAGCACGGCGGTGCCGACGCGGGTCATGATCCCGATCGAGGTGACCGCGTAGGCGCTGTCGGTGATCTGGACGCCGATGTGCGAGAGAGGCCCGCCGACGGCTCCCATCGAGAAGGGGACGACGTACATCGTGCGCCCGCGCATCGATCCGTCGAACAGCGGCGTGATGGTCGCGCGGATCTCCTCCGGGGCGACCCAGTTGTTGGTGGGGCCGGCATCCTCCTCCCGCGCCGACGCGATGAAGGTGCGCGCCTCGGTGCGGGCGACGTCGCTCGGGTGCGAGCGGGCGAGGTACGAGCCGGGGCGCCACTCGGGGTTGAGCTTGATGAGCTTGCCCTCCTCCACCTGCTCGCGCAGCAGCGCCTCGTTCTCGGCGCGGGAGCCGTCGACCCAGTGGATGCGGGCCGGTTGCGTGAGAGCGGCGATCTCGTCGACCCAGGCGAAGAGCTCCTCGAGACCCGCGCCGGCGGCCGTGGGGCGCCGTCCGAACCGGGCGGGTGCAGCGGGTGCGCTCCCGCCCGCGGGAAGAACGGCGGTGGGGCGGGTGAACAGGTCGGCGATGGCCATGTCAGCTCCTTCGGCGTGGCAGCGGATGTCTGGTGCGTCCCTTCCACTGTGCGGGCTGAATGCGCCCGATTATCAGCCACCTCGGTGTCAAGAATCGCTTTTCTTTCGCTATGCTCAAGGAATGGCGCCCACCCCCCTCGAGCTGTCGACCCTCGGACACCGCATCCGTCACCAGCGCGTCTCGCACGGCCTGACCCTCGACGAGCTGGGCGGCCTGGTCGGTGTCGCCGGCAGCCAGCTCAGCCTGATCGAGAACGGCAAGCGCGAGCCCAAGCTCTCGCTGCTGCAGGCGATCGCCGGTGCGACCGGCACCGACGTCACCGATCTGCTCTCCCCGGAGCCGCCGAACCGCCGGGCGGCCCTCGAGCTCGAGCTGGAACGCGCTCAGGCCTCGCCGGTGTTCCGGGCCCTCGGCATCCCGTCGATCCGGGTGACGAAGGCGACCACCGACGAGACGATCGAGTCGGTGCTCGGCCTGCACCGCGAACTGCAGCGTCGCGAGCGTGCCGCCATCGCGACGCCCGAGGAGGCGCGCCGCGCCAACACCGAGCTGCGCCTGCGCATGCGGGCGAAGGACAACTACCTGCCCGACGTCGAGAAGCTCGCGGAGAAGCAGCTGAAGGCGGCCGGCCACGTCACGGGGGCCCTGACCCACCGCACGGTGAGCATCATGGCCTCACAGCTGGGCTTCGAGCTCATCTACGTCGACGACCTGCCACATTCGGCGCGCTCGGTGACCGATCTCGAGAACGGACGCATCTACCTGCCGCCCGCCTCGATCCCCGGCGGCCACGGACTGCGCTCGATGGCACTCCAGGCGATGGCGCACCGCCTCCTGGGGCACACGCCGCCCACCGACTACGCCGACTTCCTCCAGCAGCGGCTCGAGATCAACTACTTCGCGGCCTGCTGCCTGATGCCCGAGACGGCCTCGGTCGCCTTCCTGGCCCAGGCCAAGAAGGACCGCAACCTCGCCGTCGAAGACTTCCGCGACGCGTTCGGCGTCACGCACGAGGCGGCCGGGATGCGGCTGACGAACCTTCTGACGCAGCACATCGGCATCCGCCTGCACTTCCTGCGCGTCGACGGGTCGGGGGCGATCAGCCGCGCGTACGAGAACGACGGGCTGCCGCTGCCGCTGGATGTCACGGGGTCGGTCGAGGGCCAGGTCGTCTGCCGGCGCTTCGCCGCGCGGTCCGCCTTCGCGGAGCAGAACCGCACCGTCGAGCACTACCAGTACACCGACACCCCGGCGGGGACGTTCTGGTGCTCGAGCCAGACGGGCCGCACGGCCGACGGCGAGTATTCGATCACCGTGGGCGTCCCGTTCGACGACGCCCGCTGGTTCCGCGGACGCGAGACGCAGAAGCGCGCGAGCTCCACGTGCCCCGACGAGTCGTGCTGCCGCCGGCCGGATGCCGCGCTCACCGAGCGCTGGGCGGGACGCGCCTGGCCGAGCGCGCGGGTGCACATGCAGATGTTCTCGCCGCTGCCGCGGGGAGCCTTCCCCGGCGTCGACGACGGAGAGGTGTACGCCTTCCTCGACCGGCACGCGCAGGGCTGAGGCTCGGCCGCGCGACGGGTGCGGGTTGAGCGTCGCCGCGCGGGCGGTGTACCCTCGCATCTTGTGAGGTTCGCCTAACCTCACCGGATCCTCCGTCAACGGGGGCCCGGTGGGACTGCGATGGGGCAGCGGGCACCGGCCTCTCTTCTCCTCACCCGAAGAAGCATCTGTGCTCGCCACCTTCCTCATCGGCCTCCGCGAGGGCCTCGAAGCCGCGCTGGTCGTCGGCATCCTCGTCGCCTACCTGGGCCGCATCGGCCGACGCGACGTGCTGCCGCGACTGTGGATCGGCGTCGGGCTGGCCATCGCCCTCGCCGTCGGCATCGGCGCCGTCCTCACCTTCGGCGCGTACGCCCTGACCTTCACGGCGCAGGAGCTGATCGGCGGACTGCTCTCGCTGGTCGCCGTCGGGATGGTCACCTGGATGATCTTCTGGATGCAGCGCACCGCGCGCACCATGAAGGCGACGCTGGAGGGCGGCATCGACCGCGCGCTCGCCACGGGCGGGCTGTGGGGCATCGTGCTGATCGGGTTCGTGTCGGTCGCGCGCGAGGGCATCGAGACGACCCTCCTGCTGTGGTCGATGGTGCAGTCCTTCGGCGACACCCCGACGGCGCTCGCGGGCGCCCTGCTCGGACTCGCGGTCGCCGTGCTGCTGGGGTGGCTGCTCGCGCGCGGCATGGTGCGGCTCGACCTGCGCGTGTTCTTCGGCTGGACGGGGGCGTTCCTCGTCATCGTCGCCGCCGGGGTGCTCGCCTACGCCGTCCACGATCTGCAGGAGGCGGGCGCCCTTCCCGGGCCGTTCTCCGCCCTCGCCCCGGTCGACGCGGCCGGCAACGTCGCCGTCGGCCTGTCGGCCTTCCCCTTCGGCTGGGCGTTCGACGTCAGCGCGGCCATCACGCCGAGCGGCCCGCTCGCCGTCCTCCTCCAGGCGACCGTCGGCTTCATGCCGCAGATGACCTGGCTGCAGGTCGTCGCCTGGGTCCTCTACCTCGCCGTCGTCGGCACCCTCTTCGTCCGCGGCCTGCGCCGCCGGCCCGCCCGTTCCGCGGCATCCCCCGTGATCCCGCCCGTTCCGCATCACCAAGGAGCATCATGACCCGCATGCGTACCTGGGGCGCCGTCGCCGCACTCGGCGCCGTCTCCCTCGTGCTGGCCGGCTGCGTCGCGAAGAGCGACGTCACGGCCTCCGACGCACTCACCGTCACCTCGACCGACACGTCGTGCGAGGTGTCCACGGCGACCGCGACGAGCGGGACCCTGACGTTCTCGGTGAGCAACGCGAGCTCGCAGGTGACGGAGTTCTACCTGCTCGCCGACGACGGGCTGCGCATCGTGGGAGAGGTCGAGAACATCGCGCCCGGCGCGTCGCGCACCCTGACCCTCGTCGCGCAGCCGGGGGACTACTTCACGCTCTGCAAGCCGGGGATGGTGGGCGAGGGCGTCGGCCGGGCCGGCTTCTCGGTCACGGGCGACGCCGTGACGGCGGCCGGTGACGACGCGGAACAGAAGCAGAAGGCCGTCGGTCTCTACGCGGCGTTCGTGAAGGACCAGGTCGAGCAGCTCGTGCCCGCCGTCGACGCGTTCGTGGCGGCCTACGTCGCCGGCGACGACGAGAAGGCGCGGTCGCTGTTCGCGAGCACGCGCGCGTTCTACGAGCGCATCGAGCCGGTCGCGGAATCGCTCGGCGACCTCGACCCGCGCATCGACTACCGCGAGGTGGATGCCGTCGCGGAGGGTCTCGAGTGGACGGGCTTCCACCGCATCGAGAAGGACCTCTGGGTGCCGGCACAGGACGCGCTCAACTCCGACGGCGCCACGTCGGCGTGGAAGGACTGGGCTCCGTCCACCGCCGCCGAGCGCGCGACTCACGGCGACAAGCTGATCGCCGACGTCGCCGAGCTGAACGCGTACGTGCACTCCGACGCCTTCCAGACGGCACTGGACGAGCAGGGTGTCGCCGGCATCTCCAACGGGGCGATCGCCCTGCTCGACGAGGTCGCGACGGGCAAGATCAGCGGCGAGGAGGACTGGTGGAGCGGCACCGACCTCGCCGACTTCGCGGCCAACGTCGAAGGCTCGAAGATGGCGTTCTCGCTCGTCAAGGACTTCGCCGTCTCCTCGGGCGACGAGGGCACGCAGCTCGCGGGACGGATCGAGGCCGGGTACGCCGACCTCGAGGCGGCGCTCGCGACGCACGGCTCGCTCAGCGCCGGCTTCGTGAACTACCGCGAGCTCAGCGAGAGCGACAAGCGTCAGCTCACCGATCTCATCAACGCGCTGGCGGAGCCGCTGTCCAAGCTCACGTCCGCCATCCTGCAGTGAGCGGGGAGCTCCCCGACGACGCCGCGTCGCCGCGCGCAGGCCTGAGCCGTCGGGGCCTCCTGGGCCTCGCCGCGGGCGTCGGCGCCGCCGGTCTCGCCGTCGGCGCCGGAGCGGGCGCCGCCGCCGGTGTCGCGGTCGGCCGGGCGCGCGGCGCGGCCGGCACCGCCTCGCCCTACGCGTTCTACGGCGCGCACCAGGCGGGCATCACGACGCCCGTGCAGGACCACCTGCACTTCGCCTCGTTCGACATGATGGACCGCACCACGCGCGCGGACCTCATCGAGCTGCTGCAGGACTGGTCGTACGCGGCATCCCGGATGACCCAGGGACTCGACGTCTCGGCGAGCGGAGCCGTCGGAGGCTCTCCCGAAGCGCCACCGGACGACACCGGCGAGGCGCTGGGGCTCGCCGCGAACGGGCTCACGATCACGTTCGGCTTCGGCCCGACGCTGTTCACCGCCGCGGACGGCACCGACCGCTACGGCATCGCCGACCGCGCGCCGGCCCTGCTGACGACGCTGCCGCCGTTCCTCGGCGAGGACCTCTCCCCCGACCACACGGGCGGCGACCTCTGCATTCAGGCGTGCGCGGACGATCCGCAAGTGGCGGTGCACGCGATCCGCAACCTCAGCCGCATCGCCTTCGGCCGCGCCCGGCTGCGCTGGTCGCAGCTGGGGTTCGGCAAGACCTCGAAGACGACCGCCGACCAGGCGACACCGCGGAACCTCTTCGGGTTCAAGGACGGCACCGCCAACATCCTCGCCGACGACCAGGCCGCCCTCGACGCCCATGTGTGGGTCGGCGACGGCGACGGGCCCGCGTGGCTGACGGGCGGCTCCTACCTGGTGGCGCGCAAGATCGCCATGCTCATCGAGACCTGGGATCGCGTGCGGCTGAGCGAGCAGGAGCGCATCACCGGTCGGGACAAGGCCCACGGCGCTCCCCTGTCGGGAGGCGAGGAGCAGAGCGCCCCGGACTTCTCCGCGGTCGGCGCGACCGGCCGGCCGGCGATCGACGCGCGCAGCCACGTGCGGCTCGCGCACCCCGACCTCAACGGCGGCATCCGCATCCTGCGGCGCGGGTACAACTACGTCGACGGCAACACCGAGCTCGGCCGGCTCGACGCGGGCCTGTTCTTCCTCGCGTACCAGCGCTCGCCCGAGCAGTTCGTGACGCTGCAGCGAGCGCTGTCGACGGACCTGCTCAACGAGTACATCCGCCACATCGGCTCCGGCCTCTGGGCCGTTCCTCCGGGAGCCGTCGCGGGCTCGTACGTGGGCGCCGGCCTCTTCGCCTAGCGTCGGGCGCCGCTCAGGCGCGCAGGAAGCGCGCGAACCGCGCGAGCGCGTCGTCGAGGGATGCCGCGTCCACCCCGTCGGCGAACGGCTCGGGCACGGGGTCGAGATGGTGGCGGCCGACGGCCGTCGAGTGACGCCAGGTGCCGACGACCTCGCCGTCGACGACGAGGACGGGGCGCACCAGGCCGTTCAGCGTGGGCCCCACGGCGGCCAGGTGGTCCGGCGGGCAGACGAGCGAGCGGTCGGCGTACGACAGGTAGTACTCGTCGAACGGGGGAAGCGCCAGCGCGGCGCCGGGCGGCGGCGGCACGGACGACGGGGACGGCGGGGACGGCGGGGACGGCGGACGGTGCGCCGCGTCGAGAAGATCGTCGTCGAGCTCGACCACCCGCTCCCCCGCCCCCTCCCGCGCCGCACGCGCCAGGCCGATGGGCAGACCCGCCCACCAGCCGAAGTCGGCGAGACCGGCGGGGCCGTGCCCGGCCAGGTAGCGCACGAGGAGCTCCGCGAGCGGATCGGCCGGGGCCGCGGCATCCGCGAGCCAGTCCTCGGCCGCGACGAGGTACTGCTCCCGCGTGGGCGCGCCCGCGCGCGGGACGACGGGCCCGAGCACCACGACCCCGCGGACGGCGAGCGCGGACAGCAGGTGGTTGCCGCGCGAGGCGCTGACGTCGCCGCCTGACGCGGAGACCAGGTCGGCGAACTCGGCGCGGGTCAGCCGGTTGCCGCCCGCCAGCGCGGCGCGCGCGGCCCGCTCGGCGCGGTCGATCGCGTCGGCGTCGATGCCGAGGCGGCGGTGCATCGCCGCGGACTGGCGCTGCTGGCGCTCGCGGGTGACGGACAGGATCCACGCGAGGTCTTCGGCGGCGACGATGTGGAGCGTCCCCCGCTGCGTCCAGGAACGCACGAGCGCGCCGCGCGCGAACGCGTCGTCGACGTCGGCGAGCGTCGGCGAGCCCGCCGTGCGGATGCCGAGGGCCCAGCGTCCCGCCCAGAACTCCTGGGCCTGGGTCGCCGCCAGCCGCCGCGCGGCGGCGGCGGGGTCGGGCTGCGCGGCGGGCAGGGCGTGCGCGGCCAGTCGAGCGGCGCGCAGCGGGTGCGGGTGCATGTGCTCATCCTGCCCCGCTCCGCCGACACGGTGCGCATCGACGGTCACGGAGTCTGCGCACCGCGTCAAGACCGGCGGGCGCCGACGCCGCACACTGGAGTGAGGACGATCGAGGAGACCGCCATGTCCCACCACGAACACCACGACGCCGCGGGCGGCAACCCGGACCTGATCCCGATCCGGGTCGCCGATGCGACGCCGCGCCATCCGCTCGACCCGCTCACCGCCGCCGAGATCGAGCGCGCCCGCGAGATCCTGGTCGACGCCGGACTGCTCACCGAGACGGTGCGCGTGCCGATGCTGCTGCCCGACGAGTACGACCGGGCGGAGCTGGCTGCGTGGTCGCCCGGCGACGAGATCGATCGGCGGGTGGACGTCACACTGCTGGATGCCGCGACGGGCGCGGTCACGGAGGCGATCGTCTCGATCACCCGCGGCGCGGTCGTCTCGCAGCGCGCGCACGACCCGTCGGCGGCGCCGTACGGTCAGCCGCAGTATCTCTTCGAGGAGTACGAGCGCGCCGCGGAGATCGTCAAGGCCTCCCCCGAATGGCGTGCCGCGATGACCCGGCGCGGTCTCGCCGACCGCATGGAGCTCGCGTTCTGCGGCCCGCTCGCCCCCGGTTTCGTCGGACGGGCGAACGAGGTCGGGCGCCGCGTGATCCGCTCGCTCACGTTCCTGCGCGACAGCGAGGACGACAGCCCCTGGGCCCACCCCGTCGAAGGCCTGATCGTGCACGTCGACCTCGTGAGCGACGAGGTGATCGGCATCGAGGACGACGGCGACATCCCCGTTCCCGCCGGCAGCGGCAACTACACCCCGGATGCCGTGGGCCCCGCACGCCGGAGCCTGAAGCCGATCGAGATCGTCCAGCCGGAGGGGCCGAGCTTCCACGTGGACGGCCACCACGTGCAGTGGGAGAACTGGACGCTGCGCGTCGACTTCAACGCCCGCGAAGGTCTCGTCCTGCACGATGTGCGCTTCGACGACCGCCCCGTCCTCGCGCGGGCGAGCGTGCCGGAGATGGTGGTCCCCTACGGCGACACGACGCCGACGCGTTTCTGGATCAGCTACTTCGACGCCGGCGAGTACCTGCTCGGCAAGAACGCGAACCACCTCGAGCTCGGCTGCGACTGCCTCGGGGTCATCCGCTACTTCGACGGCTACGTCGCCGACGACCACGGCCACGCGGTGCAGATCCCGAACGTCGTGTGCATGCACGAGGAGGACTACGGCGTGCTCTGGAAGCACACCGAGCCCGGTCCCATCGGCGCGCACGTGCGCCGCTCCCGCCGGCTGGTCGTGTCGTACTTCTCGACGATCGGCAACTACGACTACGGGTTCTTCTGGTACTTCTACCTCGACGGCTCGATCCAGGTGGAGGCGAAGGCGACGGGCATCGTCTTCGTCGGCGCCGGCATCCCGGGCTCGACCAACCCGCACGCGGCCGAGATCGCCCCGGGCGTCTTCGCGCCCGTCCACCAGCACCTGTTCTCGGCGCGGCTCGACGTGGCCGTCGACGGCGTCGACAACCGTCTGGTCGAGATCGACGCGGCGCGCATCCCCATGGGAGCGGACAACCCCTTCGGCAACGCGTTCACCTGGACCGAGACGCCGCTGCGCACCGAGCGGGAGGCGCAGCGCCTCGCCGACACCTCGGTCGCGCGCGTCTGGGAGGTGCGCTCGGCATCCCGGACGAACTACGTCGGCAAACCGACCGCGTACCACCTCATCCCCCAGCCGACGGCGCTGCTGATGGCCGACCCCGCCTCCTCGGTGGCCGCGCGCGCCGCGTTTGCGACGAGACACCTGTGGGCGAGCGCCTACGACCGCGACGAGCGGTGGCCGGCCGGCCGGTACCCGAACGCCCATCAGGGCGGCGCGGGTCTTCCGGCCTACACGGCCGACGACCGCTCGATCGACGGCACCGACCTGGTGCTCTGGCACACGTTCGGCCTCACCCACATCCCGCGCCCCGAGGACTGGCCCATCATGCCGGTGGACTACGCCGGGTTCTGGTTCAAGCCGTACGGGTTCCTCGACGTCAATCCGGCGATGGACGTGCCGGAGTCGAGTCAGGCGCACGCGGTCGGCACGGCGACGACCGGAGACGGCGGCTGCGGCCGCGGCGAAGACTGCACCTGCGGTCGGTGAACGACATGACGGCCGACGTCGTCCTGCGCGGCGGGACGGTGCTCACGCTGGACGGGTGGGCACCGGGCCGGACCGGTCGCGTCGCGGATGCCGTCGCGATCCGCGGCGGGGTCGTCTGCGCGCTCGGCGCGGCCGCCCGCGAGATGATCGGTCCCGGCACGCGGGTGATCGAACTGGACGGGCGCACGGTCGTCCCCGGACTCAACGACACCCACCTCCACCTCGCCTGCTACGCGATGGGACGCCACGGCCTGCGCGACGCGTCGCCCGAGCGCATCGGATCGTGGAGCGGGCTGTCCGAGGTGCTCACGCGCGACGCGATCGGTCCGGACGGCTGGATCCGGGCGCGCGGCTGGGACAGCGCGCGCATGGGCCGTGCACCGACCCGCACGGACGTCGACGCGGCGCTGGCGGCGAACGCGCTGTCCGGCACGCCCGCGGTGCTCTTCGACGCGACCGGTCACGAACTCCTCGTCGGCTCGGCCGCACTCGAGCGGTGCGGAATCGATGCGCGCACGCCCACCCCCGACGGCGGTGCCGTCTCCCGCGCGGCCGACGGCACCCCGACCGGCGTCTTCTCCGACGCCGCCACCAGACTGGTGCTCTCCGCCCTGCCCGTCATCGGACGCGATGCCCTGACCGCGGTGCTGCGGACGGCGCTGCAGGATCTCGCACGGCTCGGCATCACGTCGGTCACCGACCCGGCGATCGGGCCGGGTCACGCGACGCTGTTCGACGGGTCGGCCTCCTACGAGGCGCTGGAGGCGCTGCGGCGGCTGTCCGCGCAGGACCGGCTCACCGTCCGCACCCAGGTGCTGCTGCTCTTCTCCGGTACGGGCGGCGAGACCGCGCGCACGGTCCGCGAGGGGATCGCCGGCGCACCGCGCCTCGCCGCGGGAGAGGAGCGTCGCCTGCGCATCGCCGGGGTGAAGGTCTTCGCCGACGGCATCCCCCGCAGCGCAACCGCCTGGCACCGGGAGCCGTACGGCGACCCGCACACCCGGGGCCGCCTGGCCGTCGCGGGCGACACGGACCAGGCCCGCCTGCGCGAGCTCGACGACATCCTGGGCGTCATCGCCGAGGCGGGACTGCAGGCGGGTGTGCACGCCACGGGAGACGCCGCGTCGGATGCCGTCGTGTCGAGCCTCGCGAACCGCCCGGCGACGAGGGCGACCCGTCCGTACCTGATCCACGGCGACTTCCTCCCGGCGGACGGGATGGACGCACTCGCCGCCGCCGGGATCGGGTGGACGGCCAACCCCGTCATCTCCACGGCGGTGTGCCATCTCGGCCATCGGCTGTTCGGGCGGGAGCGCCAGGAGCAGCGCCAGCCGCTGGCGAGCGCCCTGCGGGCCGGCGTCGCCGTCACGCTGTCCTCGGACGCCCCCGTCGTGGATCCCGACTGGCGCCCGGCGATCATCGCCGCCGTCGAGCGCACCCAGATCGACGGGGCCCGCCGCGCGGGCGATCCGGAGGCGGTCACCGGGATGGACGCGCTGGCCATGATGACCGTGAACGCGGCGCGACTGGACGGTGCCGAGAGCTGGAAGGGGCGGCTGGCGCCCGGGTTCGCGGCGGATCTGGTGGTGCTCTCCGGCGAATGGCCCCCGGATGAGGAGATCGGCGCGCTCGCCGACCTGCGCACGGATCTGACGATGGTCGGTGGACGGGTCGTCTACGAGGGCTGAGGCACTGCCCGGTGCGGACGCAGGCCGTCCAGCAGATCGTCCAGCGCCGCGACCTGGCGCTCGGGCGTGGTGGTGTCGGGCATGAGCAGGCACATGATCTGCAGGCCGGCGTTGAAGCTCGTGATCTGGTCGATGACGACGTCGATGTCGACGTCGTCACGGATCTCCCCGTCCTCACGGGCCTCCGCGAGCGAGGCGGCCATCTGCCGTCGCCAGGCCAGCGCGTTCGCGCGGTGCGCATCCCAGAGCTCCTCGTCCTGCACGGCGCGATCCCAGAAGGCCACGACCACGCGCGCCTCGAGGGTGCGCTCGACGCCGAGCGGCATGATCTCGTGACACAGGGTGCGCAGGGCCGTCAGCCCGCGCTGACGGGCGAGCGCCTCCCGGGAACGCTCGTTCGTGCGGGTGTGCGCGCGGACGAAGGCCGCGGCCAGGAGGCTCTCCTTGTTCGGGAAGTACCGCTGCAGGGCCCCGTGGGCGAAGCCCGCCTCCGCCGCGATCTCCCGCATGGTGGCGCGTTCGAATCCGCCCCGCTCGATGAGACGCCACGTCGCATCGACGATGAGCTCGCGACGCTGGTCATGATCGACGATCTTCGGCACAGAAGCCCTCCGTTCTCCCCGCATCCTACGGCGCCCGCTTTTTCGTCTCCAATTGGTTACAAACCGTTACCCGAACGTAATACCACCCCGACAGAATCGGGACTAGCTTTTAGTCACCACATGGTGACGAAAGCAAGGAAGCCTCGTCCCCACCGCTGTCCGCCGTCACGACGCATCCTCGCGATGCCGACGCCCGACCCGCACCATCCGCACCCTCGAAGGAGATCCCCATGACCTTGCTCTCCCGCCGCGGCCGCACGCTCCTCGCCGCCACCACCGCCGCCGCGCTCGCGATCGCCCTGAGCGCCTGCGGCTCCTCCCCCGCCGACACCGGCGCGACCTCCGGAGGAGGCGCGTCCACCACGCTGAAGGTCGCCACGATCGGCCTGCTCGCCGACGGGGCCCTCCACCTCGGGGTCGAGAAGGGCTTCTTCGCCGAGGAGGGTCTGGAGATCGAGACCTCGGTCGTCGCGAATCCGCCGGCCGGTCTCGCCGCCGCGCAGGGCGGCCAGGTCGACCTCGCCTACGCCCCGAGCATCCCGGTGCTCAACGCCCTCAGCCAGGGCGTTCCGCTCAAGATCGTCGCCGCCGCGGACGGTTACCGCGACGGCGCCGCCGACGAAGCGGACGCCGCCAGCCTCGACGACAGCGGGCTCTACGCGAGCGCGCAGAGCGGCATCACGAGCCTCGACCAGCTGGCCGGCAAGACCATCGCCGTCCCGGCCCGCAAGGCGCAGCTGGAGGTCACGATCTCGGCGGCCCTCGAGGACGCGGGGGTCGATCCCGCGTCGATCAACTGGGTCGTGCTCGACTTCACCTCGGCCGCGGCGGCGCTCGCGGCGGGCAGTGTGGATGCCGCGGGACTCGTGACGCCGTTCACCGACCAGGCCGCGGCCGCGGGAGCGCACCTGGTGGCCTCCCCCGGCATCCAGTTCTTCCGCGAGGGCGCCGTCGGGCTGTGGACGGCGGGCGCGTCCACCGTGTCGGGCAAGGCCGACGCGATCGCGGCCTTCCAGCGCGCGATCGCCAAGGCGAACGCCTACGCGAACGAGCACCCCGAAGAAGCGGTCCAGGCCGGCATCGACGCCGTGAAGTCGTCCGTGTCCGTCGCCGACGCGACCGTGCCGTACTGGCCCACCGAGGTGCGCGAGGCCGACATCCAGCGCGTCGACGACACGCTCGTCACCCTCGGCTTCCTTCCCGCGCCGGTCTCGCTGTCGGGCGTCATCGTCCCCGCACCGTGATGAGCACCCTCGCCAAGCAGGCCGCCGTCGGCGCGGCAGGCGTGATCACCGCCCTCGGCGCGTGGCAGTACGCCGCCATCGGGCCGCTCGCCGGGTCGCCGCTGCCGCCCGCCACGGACGCGATCGCCGCGGCCGTGGGGCTGCTGGGGACGGCCGATCTCTGGTCGGCCGTCGCCAGCACCCTGGCGATGGCCCTCGGGGGGCTGGCCCTGGCCGCGGTCGTCGGCATCGCCGTCGGCATCGGCATCGGCACCTCGCCGCTCGCGCTGCACGCCACCCGCGTGCCGCTCGAGTTCCTCAAGCCGATCCCGCCGATCGTGATCCTGCCGGTCGTGGTGCTGGTGCTCGGCCCCACGGCGAGCATGGGGATCTTCCTCGTCTTCTTCGGCTGCGTCTTCGCGATCGCGATGCAGACCTCGGCGGGTGTGTTCGACACCGATCCCGTCGCCCTGGCGACGTCGCGCTCCTACGGCATGGGTCGCGGCGAGATCCTCCTGCGGGTCGTGCTGCCCAGCTCCCTGCCCTACGTGGGCACCGCGATGCGGGTCGCCGCGCCGACCGCGCTGATCGTCGCGGTGGTCGCGGGCCTCCTCGGTGGCGGTCCGGGGCTCGGCCAGAGCCTGCTGCTCGCGCAGCTCTCCGGCAGCCGGACGGCGCTGTTCGCCTACGTGCTGATCCTCGGCGCACTGGGCCTCGTCGTCGCCGGGGTCAGCCAGTGGGCCGAACGCCGGCTCCTGCACTGGCACCCGCAATACCGCGAGGGGGCGCGCTGATGGCGGCCTCGGTGCCCACCGGGCACATCAGCACGGCGCGCCTGCGACGCACCCGGGCCCGCCGCGTGCCGCGCGGCGTCCTGGTCGCGGTCGAAGCCGCCGTCCCGATCCTGCTCATCGCGGCGTGGTGGGTGGCCTCGGCATCCTCCACGAACGCGTTCTTCCCGCCGCTGCAGACCATCCTCCGCCGCCTCGTGGAGATGTCCGCCGCGCCCCGGTTCTGGCTGGACGTCGGATCCTCCCTCGGCAACCTGTTCCTGTCGTTCGCGCTGGCCTCGGTGCTCGGCATCGTGCTCGGCACGGTGTTCGGGCTCGTCCGCCCGGTCTCCTGGTTCGTCGATCCGGTCCTGCACTTCTTCCGCGCGATCCCGCCGGTGGCGCTCGTGCCGATCTTCGTGTCACTCATCGGCTTCGGCAACGAGACCCGCATCGTGTCCATCACCCTGGCCGCCCTGTTCCCCACGCTGATCGCCACGATCGACGGCGTGCGCGCGGTGGACCCGGTGCTGAAGATGGTCGTGCGCGCCTACCGGATGCCGCTGCCCACGCGCGTCGCGCTGGTCACCCTGCCGGCGGCGAGCCCCCGCATCCTCTCCGGGATGCAGGTCAGCCTCGTCACCGCCTTCATCGTCATGATCGCCAGCGAGATGCTCGGCTCGTCGAGCGGGCTCGGCGCCGCGACGCTGCTGGCCCAGCAGTCGTTCGCCATCGCCGACATGTGGGCCGGCATCCTCCTGCTCGGCGTCATCGGATACGCCACCTCCGCGCTCTTCGGCCTCCTGCGCAGGGGCGTCCTGCGCTGGTACATCGCCGCTCAGCAGATGGGAAGAGAACTGTGAACACCCTCAACGCCGGCTCCCGCCGCGCCGACACCGCGCGTCTGTCCGTCCGGAGCCTCTCGAAGTCGTACCCGACCAAACGGGGCGAGGTCCTCGTCATCGACGATCTGAGCTTCGACGTCGGCGCGGGCGAGATCGCCTGCATCGTCGGCCCCTCGGGAGTCGGCAAGACGACGCTGCTGACGTGTCTGGCCGGCCTGCAGCATCCGAGCTCGGGCGCCGCCTTCGTCGACGGCGCCGAGATCGACGGCCCTCCGCGCGAGATGGCGCTCGTGTTCCAGGAGTACACCCGCTCGCTCATGCCCTGGCTGACGGTGACGCGCAACATCGCCATGCCGCTCGCGCACCTGGGCCTGTCGCGGGCCGAACGGGCCGCGCGCATCGCCGCGGCCGTGCGCGCGGTGGGCCTGTCGGGCGCCGAGGACAAGTACCCGTGGCAGCTCTCGGGCGGCATGCAGCAGCGCGTCGCCATCGCCCGCGCGGTCGCCTACCGTCCGGAGGTGCTCGTGATGGACGAGCCCTTCGCCTCGGTCGACGCCCAGACCCGGTTCGAGCTGGAGGATCTGTGCCTGCGGATCCGCGACGAGTTCGGGATGACGATCGTCGTCGTGACCCACGACATCGACGAGGCCGTCTACCTCTCCGACCGCGTCATCGTCCTGGGCAGCAAGCCCGCCACGGTCTCCCGGATCCTCGAGGTGCGCTTCCCCGAACCGCGGGACCAGATCTCCACCCGCGCCCAGCCGGCGTTCGCCGAGCTGCGCGGAGAGATCCTCGCGCTCATCCGCGGGGCGCGCTGAATGACCGCGCACGCCCGCGGGTACGAACGCTTCCGCGGCCGGGCCGCGGAGTTCACGTCGCAGTCGACCCCGTCGTGGAACGCTCCGGCGTCGGCGCGCGCCGGAGCGCCGAACGTGATCGTCATGCTGATCGACGACCTCGGCTTCAGCGATCTGGGACCGTTCGGCAGCGAGATCGACACCCCGCACATCGACCGACTGGCGCGGGACGGCTGGGTGTTCACGAACTACCACACCGCCCCCATGTGCTCACCGTCGCGCGCCGCGCTGCTGACGGGGCTCAGCCCGCACCGGGCCGGCTTCGGCTACGTCGCCCACATCGATCCGGGCTATCCGGGGTTCGCGGGCGAGCTGCCGGCGGATGCCGCGACGCTCGCCGAGTCCCTCCGGGCGGGCGGCTACGCGACGTTCATGGTCGGCAAGTGGCACCTGACGGTGGAGTCGCGTCTGCACGACGGCGCGGACAAGTCGTCGTGGCCGCTCCAGCGCGGCTTCGACCGGTACTTCGGCAGCATGGACGGCTTCACGTCGCTGCACCACCCGCATCGCCTGGTGGCGGACAACTCGCCCGTCGACGTCCCCGCCTTCCCGGACGGCTACTTCCTCACCGACGACCTCACCGACCGCGCCCTCGGGATGATCGACGATCTGCGCGCCAACGACGCGACCAAGCCGTTCTTCCTCTACTTCGCCCACACGTCGGTGCACGGGCCGATCCAGGCCAAGGCGGTCGACATCGAGAAGTACCGCGGCCGCTACGAGGCCGGCTGGCAGCGCGTGCGCGAGGAGCGGTTCGCCCGCCAGCGCGCCGAGGGGATCGTCGGCGCCGACGCCGCACTGCCCGGCGACGACCTGCCGGATGCCGCGGGCATCCCCGCGTGGGAGGAGCTGACGGCCGAGGACAGGGCGCTGTTCGCGCGCCACATGGAGGTGTACGCGGCGGCGGTCGACGAGATCGATCAGAGCGTCGGACGGCTCGTGGCACGGCTCGAGGAGCTCGGCGAGCGCGAGGACACGATCATCATCGTCACGAGCGACAACGGCGGCACCGCGGAGGGCGGCCCGCACGGCACCCGCAGCTACTTCGCACAGTTCGGCGCCGACCTCGCCCTGCCGCCCGACTGGGTGCGCGACGTGCCGCGGGATCCCGAGCTGATCGGCGGCCCCCGTCTGTTCAGCCAGTACCCCGCGGGCTGGGCCCGGGTCTCGAACACGCCGTTTCGCGCGTTCAAGTCGTCGACGTACGAAGGCGGCGTCCACGCCCCGCTGATCCTGTCGTGGCCCCATGCCCCCGAGGGGGCGACCACCGGCATCCGTCGGCAGTTCGTGTTCGTGTCGGACCTGGCGCCCACGGTCCTGCAGCTGACCGGCACGCCCGCACTCGCGCACCGCCAGGGCGCGCCGACGGTCGAGATCGACGGATCGTCGTTCGCGGCGACGCTGTACGACGCCGATGCCGCCGGTCGGCAGCGCCAGTACTTCGAGTGCGTCGGTCGCCGCGCGCTGTACGACACCGGGCTCAAAGCGGTCGCGCCGGCCGCGCCGACGCGCGCCGAGGGCGCCGCGGGCGGCGTCTGGGAGCTGTACGACCTCGACCGCGATCCCACGGAGACGCGCGACATCGCCGGCGACCACCCGCACGTCGTCCGTCGCCTGGCGCAGCGCTGGCGCGACGAGGCCTGGCGCAACACCGTGTTCCCCCTCGACGACGACGGCACGCTCTACAGCGTGCGCCCCGCGTCGGAGGGCGCACTGTCCGAGCCCGTCGTCGTACCCGCGTTCCGTCCGCCGCTGGAACGCTACCGGTCGGCGCGGCTGACGGTGCTGCGCTCGTTCCACGTCGAGATCGACGTCACCGTGACCGCCGCCTCGCGCGGCGTGCTCCTCGCGCACGGCGACCAGGGCGGCGGGTACACGATCTTCGTCGACGACGAGGGCCTGCACCTCGCCTACAACGCCTACGGCGCGATGCACCGGTGCCCGTCCGCGCCGCTACGACCGGGACGCCGCCGCATCCGTCTGGACGTGACCGAACTGCCCGGGCTGCGCTGCCGCCTCGCAGTGACCGTCGACGCGGAGCCGGCCGGGAGCATCGCCGAGGTGCCGCTGCTGTTCGGAATGGCGCCGTTCACGGGGATCAGCGTCGGCTACGACTACGGCAGCCCCGTCGACTGGGAGCGCTACGAGCGCTCCGGGCCCGGCCGCTGGGAGGGCGGCGGCCTGAGCGGCGCCCGCTACGTCCCGGGCCCGCGCTCGGCGCACGACACGACCGTGCTGCGCGCGATCGAGGCGGCGGTGGCCGTCATCGGGGATTGACGACGATGACGGCCACCGCCCGGCACTCAGAGCTCCGCGAGCTCCTCGAAGTTCTCGAGGTCCGCCGACAGCCCGGCGTACACCTCGGGCTTCTTCGCCTTGAGGTACGCGGCGTAGGCGACGCCACCGACGAGCGCCAGCACGAGCAGCCACGGCATGAGCTGGACGTACAGGGCGTCCGAACCGGCGACGAGGGTGAAGTTCAGCAGCGCCATGATGCTGAAGGTGAACAGGGCGACGAAACCCAGGCCCGGCGCGATGAAGGTGCTCCACAGCCGCGGGTCGCGCTTGCGGCGGAAGTGGACGACGACCGCCAGCGCGGCGATGGCCTGCACGATCATGACCGCGAGGGTGCCGAAGCCGAGTCCGACCGGCACGAGCGTGAGCACGGGCGGCAGCGGGTTGCCGTCCGCGTCGGGCTGGACGACGACCGCGAAGACGGCGGCCACGAGGATCGCGAAGACGAGGTTCACCAGCAGCGCGCGCTGGGGCGCCCCGTTGCGGTTGGTCTGCGCGAGCCAGGCGGGCAGTACCCGCGCCCGCCCCAGGGCGTAGAGGTAGCGCGCCGCCGAGTTGTGGAACGCGAGCTGCGCGGCGAAGAGGCTCACCACCAGCAGGACGAGCGTGATCGCACCGACGACCGGACCCAGGTAGCGGTCGATGAGGACGAGGGTCATGTCGCCGGCGGCGAGGTGGTCGAGGGCGTCCGCCTGCGCCTGGGGGACGCCCACGGCGCTGACGATCGCCCAGCCGACGATCGCGTGCAGGACGCCGATGATCACGATCGCGGCGTAGGTGGCCCGCGGGATCGTCGTGCGCGGCTCGCGCGCCTCCTCACCGAACAGCGCCGTCGCCTCGAAGCCGATGAACGCCGTCGCGACGAGCAGCAGGCCGATCCAGATCGAGCCGCCGACGAGGATCTCGGGGCTGAAGGCCTGGGTGAAGGCGTCCAGGCTGAAACCGGTGTTGACCAGCACCGACACCGCGAAGGCGAGCAGGATCAGGGTCTCCAGGACGAGCGCGACCCCCAGCACGGCCGCGCTGACGTGGATGCCGGCGCGCGCCAGGAGGAAGACCACGACGAACAGCACGACGGCGCACAGGAACCAGTTCAGCTCGATGCCGAACAGCGCCGGCAGCACCACCGCTCCCGTGAAGAAGCCGATCGTGCCGAGGGCCCCCGCGACGAAGAAGTTGTAGCCGAGGGTCGCGATCATCCCCGTCACGAGCCCCGCCGTGCGGCCCAGACCCTTCACGGCGATGGCGTAGAAGCCGCCGGCGTTGACGAGGTCGCGGGTCATCTGGGCGTAGCCCACGGCGAACAGCAGCAGCGCGACCGCGACGATCAGGACGGCGACGGGGATGCCGCCGCCGTTGCCGAAGCCGATCGCGAGCGGCATCACGACGATCGCAACGGTGAGCGGGGCGACGGCGGCGAGCACGAGGAAGACGATCGCGGGCACACCCAGCTGATTCGCCTTCAGCGTGCCGGTGCCGGTGTCGGATGCGGACATGCGGACTCCTGTCGAACGGGTGGACGTGGCCGCCGCGTCTCGGGGAACGCGGCCCGCCACGGGTTGCGAGCGAGTATGACGGACCCGCACCCGCGCCGGGTTGCCGGGCGATGCGGGTGAGTTGACGACGCGCGCACGTCGAACGGCATCCGGCCGGCGCTCTTGCCTGGACGGGCACGTGCGTTGACTTCGGGCGCCCGATGCGGCGCCCCTCGTTGAGCCCGCCCCGTCGGCGGGCGAAAGTGGCCGCACGTTCCCGACGTCGCACGCCCGACCGGGCGGAACGGGCAGACCGATGCCCGACGCGACGCGATCTCCGAGAGGACAGCACTCATGATGAACACCGCGCTGATGAAGGGGCTCGGCCGCACCGCCGCCCTCCTCGCGGCCACCGGCCTCGCCGTGACGATGGCCGGCTGCTCCGCCTCGTCCGACGCCGCGGGAGGCTCCACCGCCGGCGCTTCCCAGGGCGCCATCGCGTGGAGCTTCGCCTCGCAGGACGTGGCGATCTGGGCCTCGCAGCTGGAGCTGATGAAGCCGATGATCGAGGACGCCGGCTACGAGTTCCTGACCGACAACCCGTCCTTCGACGTGCAGACCCAGGTCGGCGACTGGCAGTCGTGGATCACGCGCGGTGACGTCAAGGCGATCGGCGGGTTCCCCGTGGACCCCGCGTCGATGGTGTCCGTCACGAGCGATGCGACGGCCGCCGGCATCCCCGTGGTCAGCTATGCGGTGACCTGGGACGGGGTGACGGCGACGACCGAGATCTCCAACTACGACGCGGGCTTCGCCGTCGGCAAGGCCGCGGGCGAGTGGATCGCGAAGGAGTACGGCTCGACGACCGTGTCGGTGGCCCTCCTCGCCGACACGCAGACGGGCCTCGGGATCGATCAGCTCAAGGGTCTCACCGAGGGCGTGCAGTCCACGAAGGCTTCCGTGAAGCTGTACCCCCTCGAGGCCACCACGCGCGACGTCGGCTACAGCGTCGCCCAGAGCCAGCTCACCGCCGACCCCGACACGAAGGTCTGGCTGGGCATCGGCGCCGACATGGTGCTCGGCGCCCGGCAGGCCCTGCTCGACTCCGGCGTCTCGGCGACGGATGCCGGGTACTACGTGTCGGCGACCGACGCGAACAAGGAGGTGCTCGGGCTCATCGAGAGCGGCACCGACATCTGGCGCACGTCGTTCGCGTGGAAGGCGCAGGACCTCGCCAAGGCGAACGTCGACCTGCTGCTCGCCGCCGCGAAGGGCGAGAAGCCGCAGAACATCGAGGTCGGCGTGACGCAGGTGACGGCCGACAACGTGGCCGACTTCGCCGCGAACGGCTGAGCGCGGGGCGCCGGGACGGGGATCCGCTCCGTCCCGGCGTCCTCTTCCCCCTCCCCCGTCGTATCCCCCTCCGAGGAGACCCATGTCCCGCATCGCCTTCCGCGGCGTCACCGTCGACTTCGGCGCCACCCGCGCCCTCGACGACATCACGGTCGCGATGGATGCCGGGGAGATCGTGGGCCTGCTCGGCCACAACGGCGCCGGCAAGTCGACCGTCATCAACGTCGCGGCCGGCGTCGTGAAGCCGACGGCCGGCCACTACGAGCTGGACGACGAGGTGGTGGCCGCCCCCACGCCCGCCGCCGTCGCGGCCCGCGGCGTCACCGTGGTCAGCCAGGAGCCCGCGCTCGTGGGTACCCTCTCGGTGCTCGACAACCTCTTCCTCGGGCAGAGCCACGTCGCCCACGGGGACCGGCGCGAGCTCGCCCGTGCGGCGCTCGGCCGCGTCGGCCTGGCCGACCTCGACACGGCGACGCTCGTCGGCGTGCTGCCCGTGGGTCAGCGCCAGCTCGTCGACCTCGCCCGCGGACTGGTGCGCGGCGACATGAAGGTGCTGTTCCTCGACGAGCCGACGGCCGCGCTCGGAGCCGCCGAGACGGCGACGCTGCACGCGCTCATCCGTCGCTTCGCGGCGGAGGGGACCACCGTCGTGTACGTCTCGCATCGCCTGCCCGACATCCTCGACGTGTGCACCCGGGTCGTGGTGTTCAATGCCGGGCGGCTCGTGCGCGACGAGCCCGCGGCGACCCTCGGCATCCGCGATCTGGCCGTCGCGCTCGCCCCCGACTTCCACGACCTGGAGGAGCACACGCCCGCCGCGCGCGGGGCGGAGGTGCTGCGGGTCGCCGGGGCCATGGAGCTGTCGTTCCACGAGGGCGAGATCGTCGGGCTGTTCGGCATGGCCGCGGGCGGGCAGTTCGCCGTCCTCGAGAGCGTCTTCGGCTGGCGGCACGACGCGGTGGCGGGAGAGCTGTCGTACACGCTCGACGGCAGGCGGTTCGCGCCCCGGCATCCGGCGGCGGCCATCGCCGCGGGCGTGTTCATGTCCCCCGCCGACCGCGAGTCGGACGGCCTGGTGAAGAACCTCACGGCGCGCGAGAACACCCTGCTGCCGTGGCTGCGCGGCCTGTCGCGCTTCGGCTGGATCGGCGCGCGCACCGGTGAGGCACCGTATCGGGCGGCACGCGAGTCGCTGAAGATGATCGGACCCGGCGGCGGCGCACCGATCGGAGCGTTCTCCGGCGGCAACAAGCAGAAGCACCTGCTCGCGCGGTGGATGTTCCCCCGGACGCCGCGCGTGCTCCTGCTCAACCAACCCACCCAGGGCGTCGACATCGGCGCGAAGAACGACATCGTGCGCGCGCTGCGCGCACTCGCGGCGAGCGGCGTGACCGTCGTGGTCGCGTCATCCGAGTCCGACGAGATCGCCCGCATGTGCGACCGCGCCTACACCATCTATTCCGACCGCGCCGCGGAGATCGCCCACGGCCCACACATGGAGGAGGAGCTGCTGCGCTCGTTGCTCGAGCTCGCCGCAGCGTGACGACTATGCCCCGCATCACCGCCGAGAGAATCCGTCTCCTGCTCGTGCAGAACGGGGTGCTCATCGCCCTCGTCCTGCTGATCGCGCTGTTCGCGATCCTCAATCCGCGCTTCATCTCCGTCGGCAACCTGCAGACCATCGTGCTCCAGATCGCCGAACTCGGCCTGATCGCCCTGCCGGTGGCCTTCCTCATCATGCAGGCGAACGTCGACCTCTCGGTCGGCTCCGTGGCGACCCTGTCGGCCGTCGTGGGCGGGTTGACGATGGTGGGCACCGGCAGCCCGGTGGCCGGCATCGTCGTCGGGGTGGCGGTCGGCGCGTGCGCCGGGCTCGTCAACGGCACCCTGGTCTCCGTGCTCGGGCTGAACTCCTTCGTCGTGACCCTCGGGTTCATGAGCGCGTGGAGCGGGCTCGCACTGTTCCTCACCAACGGCAAGACGGTGAGCGGCCTGCCGTCCTCGTTCACGTCCCTCGGCTCGTTCGCCCCGTTCGGGGTGCGGATCCAGATCATCCTGCTGGTGGCCGCGATCGTGGTGGCCTGGTGGGTGCTCAACCACACGACACGCGGCCGCGAGATCCTGGCCGTCGGCGGCAACCTGCGCGCGTCGCAGCTGATGGGTCTGAGGATCAACCGCATCCGCGTCAGCACCTACGTCGTGACGGGTGCCGTCGCCGGGTTCGTCGGGCTGCTGCTCGCCGCGAAGCTCGGCGCCGTCAGCCCGATCGTCGGACAGGGGATGGAGCTGGACGCACTGACGGTGGTCCTGCTCGGCGGCGTCGCGTTCGAGGGCGGATCCGGGCGCATCCGCAGTGTCCTCTACGGCCTCGCCTTCGTCGGCGTGCTCAAGAACGGGCTCGTCATCCTCGGCATCTCCCCGTACATCCAGACGATCCTCGTCGGCCTGACGCTCGTGATCGCGGTCGGCCTCGACCGGGGGATCCAGCAGGCGGTCGCGCGCTCGATCGCGTCGAGCGCGCGACGCCGCCAGCGCCGCTACCAGCAGGAGCTCAGCCAGACGAGCGCCTAGAGTGGGCACAACGCCGCCCGCCACCGCCCAGATCCGAAGGGGAGACCGTGCCTCGACTCGTCGACCACGAGGCGATGCGCACCGAGATCATCCGCGCGACCTGGCGCCTCATCGCCGAGCGCGGGATCGCCGCCATGACGATGCGCGAGCTCGCGCGTGAGCTCGGGTTCGCCAACGGCAGCATCACGCACTACTTCCCCAACAAGTCGGCGATCCTCACGGCGGCGTTCGAGCTCGTGTACGAGGCCACCAACACGCGCTACCTCGCCGCGATCGCGCAGACCCACGCGACCGGCGTCGCGGCGCTGCGGCAGTTTCTCGTGCAGACCCTGCCGGTCGACGAGGAGCGACTGCTCGAGGCGCGGATCGTCATCCCCTTCCTCGAGCACGCCGCCGCCGACGACGAGATGGCGGAGCTGTTCCGGGCGATGATGACGCAGTGGCGCGCGCACTTCGACGCGCTCCTCGCCGAGGCCGCGGCGTCCGGCGAGCTGCGGCCGGGACTCGATCCCCGCGCCGCCGGCGATGCCCTGCTGGCCCTGCTCACCGGCGTCCAGGGCACCGGGATCCTTCTGCCCGACTCGCGCGAGCCGGCGCGCATGGAGGCCATGCTCGACACCGCCCTGCAGATGCTCCGCTGACGCCCCGTTCGGCACGGCGGGGCGCGGCGGCGACACGGCGGCGCGCGTCACACCGATTTTTCACGGCGCATTGTCACAGCACGGTAACAATCCCGACATTATGGTCCTCCAAGCGTCGGATAAAAAGGATCATGGCAATCACCCGACAGCACCACCGCAACGAGGCGAGGTCATCCATGTCAGCGAGCCCGGCGGCGCCCAGCGCCACACTCCATCGTTTCGACAGCATCGATCGGTTCCGCACCGCCGTGAACGACTCCTTCGTGCCGCTGCGGGTCGAATCGGCCCGCCCCGGCCTGCGCGCCTACATCCGCGGCTGCGCGTCCGACGGCATCCACCTCACCGAGGTGGGCGCCACCGCCCACCGCGTCGAGCGCACCGACGATCTCATCGCCCGCTCGCCGCGCGCCGCCTTCAAGGTGAGCCTCATGCTCTCGGGCACCGGCATCCTCGTGCAGGACGGCCGCCACGCCGTGCTCCGCGAGGGCGACTTCGCCATCTATGACACCAGCCGCCCCTACACGCTGAGCTTCGACGACGACTTCCGCAACCTCGTCCTCATGTTCGGGCACGACGCCGTGAGCCTGCCGCCCGAGGTCATGCGTCAGATCACCGCGACCCGCATCGCGGGAGACGGCGGCATCGGCTCGGTCGTCGCTCCGTTCCTCGCCCGCCTCGGCGGCCGCATGAGCGAGTTCGCCGGGGCGACGGGTGTGCGTCTGGCCCGCTGCGGCGTCGACCTGATCACGACGGCCGTCGTGCGCGAGCTCGGTCTGGACACCACGGCATCCGACCCGCACCGCGCCCTCCTGAACCGCATCCACCTCTACATCGACGAGAACCTCGACTCCCCCGAGCTGTCTCCGGGGACCATCGCCGCGGCGCACTACATCTCCGTGCGACACCTGCACACGCTGTTCCAGGAGTCGGGCACGACGGTGTCCGCCGTCGTGCGACAGCGCCGCCTCGAACGCTGCCGGCGCGACCTGCTCGACCCGATGCTCGCGGAGCGGCCCGTCGCGGCCGTCGGCGCGCGGTGGGGGTTCCCCGACGCGGCCCACTTCAGCCGCGCGTTCAAAGCGGCCTTCGACGTCTCCCCGAACGCCTACCGCCGCGCCAACTGAGCCCGCTACCCGGGGCCGTCACATGCCCGCGTGATCGAACGCGATCGTCGGCACATCCACGATGTGGGCGCCGCCGTCGGCGACGAGCACGGCGCCCGTGAGGAACGACGACTCGGCCGAACCGAGGAACCGCACGACCGCGGCGATCTCCGCGGGCTCCGCCGCCCGCCCCAGCGGGACGTCGCGCGTCACGACGCCGTACGCCTCCTCCCGCGAGGCGAGGCCGGCGTGTGCGGCGAACTCGTCCATCTCGGCATCCGCCATCGGCGTGCGCACCCACCCGGGGCACACCGCGTTGACCCGCACACCGCGGCGCCCGTAGTCGCGCGCCATCGACCGCGTGAGACCGATCAGCGCGTGCTTGCCGACCGTGTAGCCCGCCACCGACGGACCCGCGAACAGCCCCGCGATCGAGGAGACCACCACGATCTGCCCGCGACTGTCGAGGAGCGCGGGAAGGGCGGCGCGCGCCATGACGAACGCCGTGTCGAGGTTCGCCCGCAGCGCGTCGTGCCACGCGACGTCTCCGGTGTCGAGGACCGTGGAGAAGCCGTGGCCTCCGGCGTTGGCCACGAGCACGTCGATCCGCCCGAACCGGGCCAGGGTCTCGGCGACCGCCGCTGCCGCCGCGTCCGCGTCGGCGGCGTCCGCGACGACCGCGACGGCTCCCGTGGCGGCGGCGACCGCGGCGAGCGGCTCGGGGCGACGGCCGACGACCACGACGTGCGCGCCGTCGTCGGCGTAGCGGCGTGCGATCGCGGCGCCGATGCCGGTGCCGCCGCCGGTGATGACGACCACCGGGGTGGGGGGCTGCTCGTGCTCGGTCATGACGGTGTCCTTTCGGGCGGGCCGGACGCGCCGGCGACTCAGGCGGGGAAGGCCGATCGGGCGCTGAACCCGAAGTCGGAGACGATGCCGGTGCCGGCGATGGCCCGCGCCGCCGGCGAGAGGAGGTAGACGATCGTCCCCGCGAGCTCGTCGGCGCTCTGCACGGGATACGCGACATCGGCGAAACCGGTCGCGAGGTCGAGATCGCCCCGACTCATCGGGGTGTCCACGATCGACGGGCAGACGGCGGCGACGCGGATGCCGTCCGGCTGCAGTTCCACCGCGACGGCGCGCGCCAGCTGCAGCACGGCCGCTTTCGAGGCGCCGTAGGGGACCATGCCGCCCGTGGCGACGAAAGCCGAGTCGCTCGCGACGATCACGACCGCCGCCTGCGCGGACGCTGCGAGCCACGGCAGGGCGCTGCGCAGCGTGAGGAAGGTGCCCGTGACGTTGACCGCCATGACCGCGTCCCAGTCGGCGAGGGAGGTGCGCCCCAGCGGCGTGCCGACGGGGCCGGAGATCCCTGCGGCGCACACGAGCAGATCGATGCCGCCGAGCCGCGCCGCGGCGGTGTCGACGGCCGCCGCGACCGCAGCCTCGTCGCGGATGTCGGCGACGACCGACAGGCGACCGGGCACGGCGACGCGATCGATCACGGCGACGACCGCGCCCTCGGCCTCGAGGGTGCGGACCACGGCCGCACCGATCCCACCGGCCCCGCCGGAGACGACGGCGCGAAGCCCTCCGATGTGCAGATCCACGACGCCCTCCCCCGGCGATCCGTTGCCGCCACTGGCATCCTGCCGGAGCGCGCGGCGGGCGAGCGGGGCTCTGCACGCAGGACACACCGCCGCGCACTCGCCGTCAACCATCCCGCCCGCACACGCCGCACAATCGCAGAGACGGCGCGCGACGCCCCGTCGGGCCGGGCCGACCCCTGCCCGCCGCGACCACCGAGAGGACCTCGCCCGATGAGCGAAACGATCAACCTGTCCGACACGTCGACCTGGCTCCCCCTGGACGGCCTCGCCCCCGGGTTCGACGCGGGCAAGGCCGAGCCGACCTCCGACCTCGCGGGCCGCACGTTCACGATCGTGGACGAGCGCGGCACCCGCATCCGCCACACCTTCGGCGAGGGCACCGTGTCGTGGGACTACCGGCCCGGGGACGGCGACGAGACGGCGCCGTCGGCGCAGACCGACGCGTGCGAGGTGATCCGCGTCGACGAGGACCTCTACTACGCGCAGTTCCACCACACCCACCTCCCCGAGGAGGCGGTCTCGCTCTTCCTCGACCTCCGCTCGGGTCGGGCCCTGTCGGTCATCTCCCTGCTGGGGACGGCGGCGACCGGCACGACGGCCGTGCGCCACCTGTTCGCCCCGGGCACGATCGTCGAGGTGGACACCGTCGGCGACGCCCCCGCCCCGACCAGCGAGCTGATCGGCCGCCGCGTCCTCTGGGTGTACTCCAGCGTGCACGCGTACGAGCACGTCTACCTGTCGCCGCACTGGTACACCTGGCAGTGCCTCGCCGGCCCCGAGCAGGGCCTCGCCGACACCGACGAGAACACCGTGTGGCGGCTGCGTCCCGGCATCTACGTCTTCACGTGGCGCGAGAAGGTCATCCCCTGCGGGTCGGTCACCGTCGCCGACCACCGCGATGCGAAGGCGCTGCGCGCCCACGGCGTGCTCTTCGGCACCGACGAGTCGGGCGCGGGACAGACCCACTTCACCTTCGGTGCCCACGGACGCCTGCTGTCCAACACCGTGCACCCCGCCGAATACGACCCTTCGCGTCCGCTGGAGCGCTGAGGTGAGCGCCGAACTCATCCTGACCGGAGCGACCGTCCGCACCGCCGACGCCGAGCGCCCCCGCGCCGAGGCCGTGGCCGTCGCGGGCGGCCGCATCCTGGCGGTCGGATCGGCCGCCGAGATCGAGGCCCATCGCGGTCCCGACACGCACGTGCGGGACCTCGCGGGGGCGGCGCTCTACCCCGGATTCATCGACGTGCACAACCACCACGCGATCGCCGGCATCACCGACCTGTTCGAGCTGTCGTTCGGCTCCGCGCTCGGCCTCGACGAGATCCTGGCACTCGTCCGCGAGCGCGCCCGCACCCTGCCCGCCGGGGCGTGGATCACGGGCGGCTCATGGGCCAGCACGCTCATGGACGAGCTGTCGTCGTCGGCCACGCGCGCGCGTCTCGACGAGGCGTCGGACGGGCATCCCGTCATGCTCTCCGACGACAGCCGACACAACCGCTGGGCCAACACCCGCGCCCTGGAGCTGGCGGGCATCGACGCCGTGCACCTGCCCGACGGCGGCGTGACGGTGCTCGACCCCGGCGACGGGCATCCCACCGGGGTGCTCCTGGAGGCGGCGGGCATCCCCGTCGCGCAGGCCCACGCGCGCGACGGGGCGCTCACCGCGGCGCAGCACCGGAGCGCGTCGCGCCGTGGGATCGAGCTGCTCGCGAGCTACGGCATCACGGCCTTCCAGGACGCGGCCGTCTCGCTGGAGATCCTCGAGGCGCTGCGCTCCCTGGACGAGGCGGGCGAGCTGGATGCCTGGGTGGTGTCGAGCCTGACGATCAACGACGACATCTTCGGGTTCGATCCCGTGGGACGGGCACTGATCGACGCCGGCGAGCGCTTCCGCACGCGGCACCATCGCCCCGACTTCGTGAAGATCTTCCTCGACGGCGTGCCGCCCGCGCGCACCGCCTGCTTCCTCCATCCGTACCTGCCCGACACCGAGCACGGCGACGGCTTCACCGGCACCACGACGATGACCGGCGACGAGCTGTACGGATGGCTGCGACTGGTCGCCGACCGCGGCCTCGGCGCGAAGGTCCACTGCACCGGCGACGGCTCGGCGCGGCTGTTCCTCGACACCGTCGCGCGGCTGCGGGCCGAGGGTTTCACCGACACCCGATTCCAGATCGCGCACGGCCAGTACCTCGCCGACGACGACATCGGCCGGATGGCGTCGCTGCGGGTCGTCGCCGACATCTCCCCGTTCATCTGGTTCCCCGGGGTCATCCCGCAGGCGCTCGCGGCGGTGCTCGGCGAGGATCGCGCCGCGCAGCTGCAGCCCAACCGCGCCCTGCTGGATGCCGGGGCGCTTGTCGCCGGCGGCTCCGATTGGCCCGTCAGCGAGTCGCCGAACCCGCTCGAGGGCATGCAGGGCCTCGTCACCCGCGCCGACCCGCTGCGCCGCGCGCCCGGCGTCCTCTGGCCGGAGCAGGCGATCACCCCCGACGAGGCGCTCGAGGCCTTCACGATCAGCGCCGCGCGGGCGATGGGGATCGACCACGAGACCGGCAGCCTCACGCCCGGCAAGTCGGCGGACTTCGTCATCCTCGACCGCGACGCCGTCGGCGGCGACCCCGACGCCATGATCGACGCCCGGGTCGTGGAGACCTGGTTCGCCGGTCGGCGCGTCTTCGCGGCCTGAGCGACGTCGGCTCCCGGGGCGCACACGAAGAAGGGGCGGATGCCGCGGCATCCGCCCCTTCCTCGTGCGCGGTCAGGAGCTGCGGCCGGGGGTGCTCACGACCTGCGGCACGGCGACCGACTTCAGGCCCTCGACGCCGAACTCGAGGCCGTAGCCGGAGGCCTTCACGCCGCCGAACGGGACCATCGGGTGCAGCCCGCCGTGCGAGTTGACCCAGACGGTGCCCGACTGCATGCGCGTCGCGTAGGAGGCGGCCTCGGCCGGGTCGCTCGACCACACCGACGCGCCCAGTCCCACCTCGGCCGCGTTGGCGCGCGCGAAGGCGTCGTCGATGTCGCTGTAACGGATGACGGGGAGCACGGGACCGAACTGCTCCTCGTCGACGAGCGCGATGCCGTCGGTCACATCGGCGACGATCGTCGGGCGGTAGAACAGCTCGCCGAGCTCGGGGGCCGCCTCACCGCCGGTGACGACCCGGCCGCCGTGGGCGCGGGCGTCGTCGACGAGCTGGGCGACCAGGTCGAACTGGGCCTTGTTCTGCACCGGGCCGAGGACGTTGCGCTCGTCGAGGCCGGGGCCCATGGGTGTGCGCGCCGCGATCTCGGCGAGCGCGTCGACGACCTCGTCGTAGACGGAGTCGTGCACGTACAGCCGTTTCATCGCGGCGCACGTCTGACCCGTGTTGATGAACGCGCCCCAGAAGAGGTCGTCGGCGATCGCGCTGACGTCGGTGTCCGGCAGCACGATGCCGGCGTCGTTGCCGCCGAGTTCGAGCGTCAGGCGCGCGAAGTTGCCCGCCGAGCTCTCGATGATCTGGCGCCCGACCTCCGTCGAGCCGGTGAACATCACCTTCGCGACGTCGGGGTGGGCGGCCAGGCGCCCGCCCACCGCGCCGGGGCCCGACACGGCGATGAGCACGTCGGCGGGGAGCACCTCGTTCATCACCGAGACCAGCGCGAGCACGCTGAGCGGCGTGTTGCTGCTGGGCTTGATGACGACCGTGTTGCCCATCCGCAGCGACGGGCCGATCTGCCAGATCGAGATCATCATCGGCCAGTTCCAGGGGCTGATCGCACCGACGACGCCGGCCGCCTTGTAGACCAGCTCGGCGTGCAGGTTCGCGTCGTCGACGAGCACCTGGGGCTCCAGGACGGTGGCCGCGTTCGTGCGCAGCCAGGCGGAGCACGCCCCCACCTCGAACCGCGCGTTCGGACCGTTGAGCGGCTTGCCCTGCTCGCGCGAGAGGAGCCGCGCGAGCGCTTCCGCGTTGGCGTCGATCGCGTCGGCGGCGGCGTTCAGCAGGGCGGAGCGCTCCGCGTGGCCGAGGGCGTCCCACGCGGGCTGGGCGGCCTTGGCACGTGCGACCGCCGCGTCGAGCTCCTCCTCCGACTGGACGGGGGCGCGCCCGATGACCTCACGGGTGGCGGCGTCGAGGATCTCGCGCCCCTCCCCTTCGGGAGCCTGGACGCGCGCGAGCAGCGCGGCCTCGTCGAGCATGGTCGGTGAGTCGGACATCGATGTCTCCTTCGTGGATCCGAGCGCGGCGGTGCGGCGCGATGACTCTCATTGTCGGCGGCGGCGCCCCGCGCGGATTGTCGCCGGGTGCGCGGGGGTTGCCCGTGCGAGAGGGGATCGGCGACGCGGTCCCGGGCCGTACTCCCCGGCATCCCCGCCCCTATAATCGACACGTCCGGACGCGACGCGGCATCCGGTGCTCGAAAAAGGGGCACGCGAGACACATACGGCATCCATTCACCGTCCCGTCTCCCGGAGGACCCATGCCCACCGTGTCCGCGCACGTCGCCCAGACCCTCGCCGCCCACATCGACCACGTCTTCGGGGTGATGGGAAACGGCAACGCCCACGTCCTCGACGCGCTGGAGCGCTCCACCGACGTGCACTACACGGCGGTCCGCCACGAGGCGGGCGGCGTCGTCGCCGCCGACGCCTATCACCGCGCGAGCGGGCGGCTCGCCGCCGCGACCGCCACCTACGGCGCCGGCTTCACCAACACGCTCACGGCTCTCGCGGAGTCCGTGCAGGCGCACGTGCCGCTCGTGCTGGTCGTCGGCGACGAGCCCACCTCGGGGCCGCGGCCCTGGGGCGTCGACCAGATCGCGCTCGCGTCGGCCGTCGGCGCCCGCACGTACACGGTGGGTCGCACGGATGCCGCGGCCACCACCGTCATCGCGATCGAGCACGCCTTGACCTATCGGGTGCCGACCGTGCTCGCGATCCCCTACGACGTCGCGAAGCTCGACGCGGGACCGGTGCCCGCGGCGCCCCAGCCGGTGCTCCGCGCCCCTCTCGCGCCTTCGCCGTTCGCCCGCGCGGCCATCGCCGACCTGGGCCGGGCCCTGGCCGCCGCCGAGCGTCCCGTCCTCCTCGCCGGTCGCGGCGCATGGATCGCGGGTGCGGGCGCGGCCCTCGGCCGCCTCGCGGACGCGACCGGCGCCGTCACGGCGACCACGGCCCTCGGGCGAGGCATCTTCCCGCGCGGCGAGTTCGACCTGGGCGTCACGGGCGGGTTCGGCGCCGAAGGAGCGATGGAGCTCCTCTCCACCGCGGACGTCGCCGTCGTCTTCGGCGCGGGACTCAACCAGTTCACGATGCGCTTCGGCGCGCTGTTCGCGCCCGGCACGCGCGTCGTCCAGGTCGACATCGCCCCCGCGGCGACGCATCCGCACGTCGGCGGGTACATCCGCGCCGACGCGCGGCTGGTCGCCGAGGCGCTGTGCGCGGAGCTCGACGCCCTCGGCCGGACGCCGAGCGGCTGGCGCGAGAGCATCGATCTCGCGGCCCTGCGGGGGCGCGAGGACGGCGACCGCCTCGCTCCCGACGGACGCCTCGACCCGCGCGCCGTCGCCGCGCGCATCGGCGAGCTGCTGGAGAGCGCGCCGTCGACGCGCGACCGGGTCGTCGTCACCGACGGCGGCCACTTCCTCGGGTGGCCCAACATGTACTGGCCCGTGGCATCCCCCGACCGGATGATGATGGTCGGCACGGCGTATCAGTCGATCGGGCTCGGCTTCCCCTCGGTGCCGGGCGCCGCGATGGCGAAGCCGGATGCCACCGTCGTGCTGTGCACGGGAGACGGCGGCGGGCTGATGGCGCTCGCCGACCTCGAATCCGCCGTGCGCGTCGCCGCGGGCCGCGGGCTGGCCGTCGTGTGGAACGACGCCGCCTACGGCGCCGAGGTCAACCTCTACGGCCTGCAGGGGCTGGCGCGCGGACCGATGCTCATCCCCGAGGTGGACTTCGCCGGCCTCGCCGCCGCGGTCGGAGCCCGCGGCGTCGTCGTGCGCACGCTCGACGATCTGGACGTGCTCGGGGAATGGGCCGCGGCCCCGGCATCCGACCGGCCGTTCCTGCTGCTGGACTGCCGCATCTCCGGCGCGGTCATCGCCCCCTACCAGCAGGAGATCATCCGCGTGAACTCCTGACCCCGCCGCTGGGCTCCCATTCTGTCGGCGCGTGCCGTACTCCGTCTGCGCACGCACCAGCCGCGACCGCGAGCGCGGAATCCCGCGGCCGACCCGAGCCGAGCCCGGCGTCGAGACTGAATGCGGAAGGGACGGGGCGAGGACGCGGGCGGGAATGCCGGGGCCTGTCGGAACGCTGTGTCTGTGGCGCACACTGGGGTTCGACGGGAAAGCCGTCGGCGAACGCGCGCGCGGAAACGGGGTGCCATGGAAGGCCTGGAAGTCACGGTCCTGCTGGGGCTCGCGGTGCTGGCGGGGACGATCCTCGCGCCGCGGCTGCGCGTGGCGACACCGCTGGTGCTGCTCGTCATCGGGCTGCTGCTCGGCTTCGTCCCGGCGCTGCGGCAGATCGAGCTGCCGCCCGAGACCGTCCTGCTGCTGTTCCTTCCGGTCATGCTGTTCTGGGAGAGCCTGACGACATCGCTGCGCGGCGTGCGCCGGTCGCTGCGGTACATCATCCCGATGAGCACGCTGCTGGTGGTCGCCTCGGCGTTCGCCGTCGCCTGGGTCGCGACGATGTTCGGCCTGCCCTGGCCCGCCGCGATGATCCTCGGCGCGGCGGTGGCCCCGCCCGACGCGACCGCCGTCGCGGCCCTCGGACGCCTGCTGCCGCAGCGCACGTTCATGAAGCTCAAGGCCGAGAGCCTGACCAACGACGGCACGGCCCTCGTGCTCTACGCGATCGCGATCTCGGTCGCCCTCGGCGACACCGTCACCGGCTGGTCGATCACCGCGACGGTGCTGATGTCGTATCTGGGCGGCGCGGCGGCGGGCATCGCGGTGGCGGCGCTCGCCTACGTGTCGCTGCGGCGGATGCGCAACGCCCTGTCGATCAACGTCACCCTGCTGCTGGTCCCGTTCACGGCCTTCCTGCTCGCCGAGCTCGTCAACGCCTCGGGGGTGCTCGCCGTCGTCTTCGCAGGCCTCATCATCGCCTGGGCCTCCCCGCGCATCACGACGGCGGCCTCGCGCCGCACGGCGACGGCGGCGTGGCCGTTCGGGGTGTATCTGCTCAACGGGGCGCTCTTCGTGCTGATCGGGCTCGAGGTGCAGCTCGTCCTCCACGAGATCTCCCCCGGCGAGCTGTGGGGGCTCGTCCTGCTCACGATCGCCGCGTGGGCGGCGCTGCTGGTGGTCCGATACGTCTTCCAGCTGCTGGTCTCCCCGTTCTCGCGACCGCGAACGCCCGGTCTGTCCGCCCGGACCGGCCCGGGCTCGCTCAACCGCGCCCGCATCGTCAGCACCGTCGCGGGCTTCCGCGGCGCCGTCTCACTCGCGATCGCGCTGTCCGTCCCCCTCACGACGTCGGCCGGCGACCCCCTCACCGGGCGGGATGCCGTCGTGTTCGTGACCGCCGGGGTGATCGTGCTGAGCCTGCTCGTGCAGGGTCCGCTGCTGCCCGCGGTCGTGCGGTGGGCGCAGCTGCCGAGCGACGAGTGGGCGGCCGACGAGCTGGAGCTCGCCCAGCGCACGATCACGGGTGCCGCCATCGCGGCCCTCGACGACATCGCCGCCGAGCACGGCATCAGCGACGAGGTCCGCGAACGCGCGCGCCGCGACGGCTACGACATGCTCGAGCTGGCCAACGCCCGTGCCTTCGCCCGGGCGCAGGCCGCCTCGGATGCCGATCAGATCGCCCAGCTCGAGGGTATGGTCGCCGCCCCGTCGGCTCCCGACACGGGCGCGCAGGCCGTCGTGGATGCCGCGGCATCCCCCGCCGAGGCGGCCTCGGAGAGCGTGACGGCCCTGACGATGCTGGCCGCGTCGACGGGGATCGATCTCACGCAGCGCTCGCCGCTGACCCGGTTCGAGGAGATGACCCGGCTCAAGCTCGCGCTGCTCGACCGCAAGCGGGAGGTGCTGCTGCGCCTGCGTCGCGAGGGAACGGTGGACGACCTGCTCGCCCGGCGGCTCGAGGCCCACCTCGATGCGGAGGAGCTGCGCCTGAGCGGTTTCGACGACCTCGACTGACGGGCCGGGAGAGCGCCCCCGGCCGTTGAGCCAGCACAGCGAGTCGAGACGCCCCACGCCCGCCGACACCACCGGCCCCACCGACCCCACGGGGCCGGTCACGCCACGGGCAGCATCCACTCCGCGAAGAACGATGCCAGCTCGTCCGTCGCTTCCAGGGGCAGGACGGCCGCGACGTACTGGTCGGGGCGCACGACGACCAGCACACCGTCCCGCGACAGTCCACGCGCGTCGAAGATGTCCACGTCGTTCCAGCGGTTCGGTGCTGCGGCGAACACCTTCTCCCAGTCGGTGAGGGCGAGGGCACCGGATCGGGGCCGGAAGATCGCGGGGGCCCGGGTGACGTCGATCTCCTCGAACCCCTCCTGATAGATCACCTTGGCGTCGAAGATCGCGTCGACGTCGCTCCCGTGCGGGGTGTAGCGGCGCACGGGCGAGTCCGGCGCCTCGGCCAGCCACCGCGCGAAGCCGGCGACGGCGGAGTCGGCCCGCGTGCCGGCGGCGTCGGCGAAGGCGTACAGGCGCCAGCGGCCGTCGGCCTTCGCGTGATGACCGAGGTGCACCACGTTGCCGTCCGCCGCGAGCGTCACGGGTGCGCTCTTGAACCGCTTGCCGACGGGGAAGCCCGTCGCGAGGTGCTGGTACGCGTCGCTCGCCACGACGCCCGCACCGACGGTGTAGGTCGTCATGAATCCGGACGGGAACTCGGCCGTCGCCAGGTAGTAGGTCGCGAGGTCGGTGGGGTCGGAGATCTCCTCCGGCTTCCTCGCCATCAACGACGACCACTCCTTGTCGAAGTCGATGAGCTGCTGCGCGACCGGACGCCGTTCGGCGCCGTACGTCGACAGCAGGGATGCCGGGCTCAGCCCGGTGAGCACCGAGCCGAGCTTCCAGCCGAGGTTGAACCCGTCCTGCATCGACACGTTCATGCCCTGTCCGGCCTTGGCGCTGTGGGTGTGGCAGGCATCCCCGGTGAGGAAGACCCGCGGGTCGCGGCCGCCGTCGAGCACGTCGTCGAAGCCGTCGGTGACCCGGTGGCCCACCTCGTACACGCTGTGCCAGGCCACGCTCTTCACATCGAGCGTGTACGGATGGAGGATCTCGCCTGCGCGCCGGATGATCTCCTCGATCGGCGTCTGGCGCACCCGGTGGTCGTCGTCCGCGGCGACCGCGCCGAGATCCACGTAGACGCGGCTGAGATAGCCGCCCTCGCGCGGGATGTGGAGGATGTTGCCCGCTTCGGCGTTGATCGCGCACTTGATGCGCCAGTCGGGGAAGTCGGTCTCGACCAGCACGTCCATGACGCCCCAGGCGTGCTGCGAGATGTCGCCGACGTGCACGCGCCCGATCGCCGCCCGCACGCCGCTGCGCGCCCCGTCGCATCCGACGACGTATCTGGCGCGCACGACCCGCTCGTCTCCCGCGTCCGGCCCGGCCACGACCCGCAGCCCCACCTCGACGGGATACTCCCCCGTGTCGTGGACGGTGAGCCCGGTGAACTCGATGCCGTAGTCGGGGACGATCCGCCCGGGCCCGTGGGCCGCCGCCTCGGCGAAGTAGTCGAGCACGCGCGCCTGGTTGACGATGAGGTGCGGGAACTCGCTGATGTCGTACGCGTAGTCGGCGGTGCGCGAACGGCGCACGATGGTGCGCGGGTTCTCGGGGTCGGGCCCCCAGAAGTTCATCCAGCCGATGTTGTAGGCCTCGGCGATGATGCGTTCGGCGAAGCCGAACGCCTGGAACGTCTCGACGCTGCGCGGCTGGATGCCGTCGGCCTGACCGAGCGGCAGGCGTCCGCTGCGCCGCTCCACGATGCGGGTGACGACATCGGGGTACTGCGACAGCTGCGCGGCCAGCAGCATCCCTGCCGGACCCGAGCCCACGATGAGCACGTCGATCTCGTCGGGCAGCGCGGCGGGACGGTCGAGGCCCGTGCCGGCGGCGGGGAGCACCCGCGGATCCTCCGAGACGTACCCGTGGTGATGGAACTGCATCGTCGTCGCCTTTCCGGCTCACGCCTTCGACATGCCGTAGAGGGGACTCACGGCTTGCTCCGCCTCGTGGTCGGGACCGAGCGGGATGCCGCTGCGGTCGCGCAGCAGCAGGGTCGCGACGAGGCCCAGCACCGTCATGCCGGCGAGGTACCAGGTCACGCCCGTGGTCGACCCCGTCGCCTGGACGATCGCCTGAGCGATCGTGGGTGCGAACGCCCCGCCGAGGATGGCCCCGATCGCGTAGGAGATGGAGACTCCCGAGAAGCGGATGGATGCCGGGAACAGCTCGGCGTACAGCGCGGCCTGCGGGCCGTAGGTGAACCCGAGGCCGACGGTGAGGATCACCAGACCGACGGTCAGCGTCACGATCGATCCCGTGTCGACGAGCGGGAACAGGAGGAACACGCCGATCAGCTGCAGCACCCAGCCGATCAGGTAGGTGGTGCGGCGCCCGATGCGGTCGGAGATCCAGCCGGACAGGAACGTGAACAGCAGCCAGGTGATCGCCGACAGGGTGACGGCGCCCAGCACGTCGGCCGTCGCGAGGCCGATCGGCCCCTTGGGGTCGGTGGCGTAGCGCTGGATGTAGCCGCCGGTGGTCATGTAGCCGACGGCGTTGTTGCCGGCGAAGACGAGCGCGGCGATGATCACGAGGAGCGCGTGACGACGGAACAGCTGCACGATCGGCATCCGGGTCTCCTCCTTGCGCTCGGCGAGCTCGGTGAACACGGGGCTCTCCTCGACGCGGCGGCGCACGTAGGAGCCGATGACGATCAGGACGAACGACAGCAGGAACGGCACCCGCCACCCCCACTGCAGGAAGGCCTCCCCCGGCGCGATGAGCGCCATCAGGGCGAGCATGCCCGACGCGAGGAGCAGGCCGAGGGGAACGCCCATCTGCGGCGAGGCGCCGAAGACCCCGCGGCGCGTCTTGGGCGCGTGCTCGACGGCCATGAGCACGGCGCCGCCCCACTCGCCGCCGGCCGAGATGCCCTGGAGGATGCGCAGGAGGACGAGGAGGATCGGCGCGGCCATGCCGATCGCGGCATACGTGGGCAGCAACCCCACGAGCGTCGTCGCGATGCCCATCAGGACGAGCGTCACCATGAGGACGAGGCGGCGGCCGTACTTGTCGCCGAAGTGGCCGGCGAGGAAGGCTCCGAAGGGCCGGAACAGGAAGCTGATGCCCACCGTGATGAACGAGAGCACCTGGGCGAAGCCCTCGCCGGCGGGCGCGAAGAACAGCTGGCCGAAGACGAGGCCGGCCGCCGAGGCGTAGATGAAGAAGTCGTACCACTCGACCGTCGTGCCCACGATGGTGGCGAACACCACGCGGCGGCGATCGGTGTGGGCGGCGATCGTGCCGGTCGGGGTGAACCCGCCGGCCTGGCTCGGGGATGCGCTCATCGGTGTGTGACTCCCGTGTCGTGTGACGTCTCTGTCGTGCGGAGAAGCGATGCTTGCTCCGGTGCGAACGATCATATACGATTTCGGATACGACGCAAGGGCGAGGGAGCTCATGACCATCGACCACCCCACGGTGACTGACAACGACACGGCGGATGCCGTCGACACCCGTTTCGCCGCGCTGCCGAGCCGGCCGGGGAAGATCGTCGCCGTCCACCTCAGCTACGAGTCGCGAGCCGCCCAGCGCGGCCGCCGACCCGCCGCCCCCTCCTACTTCTTCAAGGCGTCCAGCTCCGTCGCCGCCTCGGGCGGTGTCGTGGAACGCCCCGCCGGCACCGAGCTGCTGGCGTTCGAGGGCGAGATCGCGCTCGTCATCGGCGCCGCCGCCCGACGTGTGGGCGTGGACGACGCCTGGCGGCACGTCGGCTGGGTCACCGCGGCCAACGACCTCGGCCTCTACGACCTGCGCGCCAACGACAAGGGCTCCAACGTCCGCTCCAAGGGCGGCGACGGGTTCACGCCCATCGGGCCGACGCTGCTGCCCGCCGCCGACCTCGACCCCACCGCCCTCCGCGTGCGCACCTGGGTGGACGGCCGGCTGCGGCAGGAGGGCACCACCGACGACCTCCTCTTCCCGCTCGCGCAGCTCGTCGCCGACCTCTCGCAGCACTTCACGCTGGAGCCCGGCGACATCATCCTGACGGGCACACCGGCCGGCTCCTCCGTCGTCGTCCCCGGCGAGGTCGTCGAGGTCGAAGTCGACGTGCCGGCGACCGGCGCGAGCACCGGGCGCCTGATCACCACGGTGGTCGACGGTCCCGACATCCCGTTCGACGAGACGCTCGGATCGCTGCCGGCCGTCGACGATCTGCAGCGCGAGGAGGCCTGGGGCTCCCGGGAGGCCGCCGGCCTCGCGGGTGACGGCGTGTCGGCTCAGGGTTCCGCCGGGCCGGAGGGCCGCGTCGGAGGGCCGCTGAGCCCGGAACTGCGCGACAAGCTCCTGCGCACCCCGGTGGCCGCACTGTCGCAGCAGCTGCGCAAGCGCGGACTCGACAACGTCACGATCGACGGCGTGCGCCCGCTGCACCCCGCGAGCAAGCTCGTCGGCACCGCGAAGACGCTGCGGTTCGTCCCGGGCCGCGAAGACCTCTTCGCCAGTCACGGCGGCGGCTACAACGCGCAGAAACGCGCCTTCGACGCCGTCGCGGACGGCGAGGTCATCGTGATCGAGGCCCGCGGCGAGGCGGGGTCGGGAACACTCGGCGACGTCCTCGCCATCCGCGCCCACGCCCGCGGCGCCGCCGGCATCGTCACGGACGGCGGCGTGCGCGACATCGCCGCCGTGGCGGACGTGGGCATCCCGGTCTACACCGCCGGCGGGCACCCTGCCGTGCTCGGCCGCAAGCACGTGCCCTGGGACGTGGACGTCACGATCGCCTGCGGCGGCACGACCGTGCAGCCCGGCGACATCCTCGTCGGCGATGCCGACGGCGTCATCGTCATCCCTCCGGCACGGGCTCAGGAGATCGCGGACGCGGCGCTCGTCCAGGAGGAGGAGGACGCGTGGATCGCCGCCCGGGTCGCCGAAGGCCATCCCGTGGAGGGCCTGTTCCCGATGAACGCGCACTGGCGCGCCATCTACGAGGAGTCGCGATGACCACGGTCGCCACCGGCAGCAAGTCGGAGATCGCCTACGACTGGATCCGCGAGCGCATCCACCGCCACGAGTACGGGCCCGGCTACCGCCTGGTGCTCGGCGCCATCGCCGCGGAGCTGGAGATGAGCGTGGTGCCGGTGCGCGAGGCGATCCGCCGCCTCGAGGCGGAACACCTGGTCACGTTCGAGAAGAACGTCGGCGCGCGGGTGTCGGTGGTCGACGAGGAGGCCTACGTCCACACGATGCAGACGCTGAGCCTCGTCGAGGGCTACGCGACGCGCCTCGCCGCGCCGTTCGTGACGGCGGACGACCTCGCCGCGGCATCCGAGATCAACGCACGCATGCACCGGCTGCTCGACGACTTCGACGCGCACACGTACACCCAGCTCAACCAGCGCTTCCACGCCGTGCTGTTCGACCGCTGCCCCAACCCGCACATCCTCGACCTCGTCGATCGCGGCTGGTCGCGCCTGGCGGGTCTTCGCGACACCTCCTTCGCGCTCATCCCGGGGCGCCCGCGCCACTCCGTGGAGGAGCACGATCGCATCCTCGACCTCATCCGCGGCCAGGCCGACCCGGACGAGCTGGAGATGTTCACCCGCACCCACCGCCTGCGCACGCTCGACGCGTTCCTGCAGGCCCGACACGACACCCCCGGGCGTTGACCCGCCATCGATCGGAGAGACCATGACCGACACGACGACTCCGGCCCTGGACACGCGGCATGTACCCGCCGACCTGCCCGACCGCATCCGCCACTACATCGACGGACGCTTCGTGGACGCGGTCGACGGCGACACGTTCGAGGTGCTCGAGCCGGTCAGCAACGAGGTCTACGTGCGGGCCGCGGCCGGCAAGAAGGCCGACATCGACCTCGCCGTCGCCGCAGCGCGACGCGCCTTCACCGAGGGCCCGTGGCCGCGGATGCTGCCGCGCGAGCGCTCCCGCATCCTGCACCGCATCGCGGACATCGTCGAGTCGCGCGACGCCCGTCTCGCCGAGCTCGAATCCTTCGACTCGGGCCTTCCCATCACCCAGGCCCTCGGTCAGGCACGGCGGGCCGCGGAGAACTTCCGCTTCTTCGCGGACCTCATCGTCGCCCAGTCCGACGACACCTTCAAGGTGCCGGGCCGGCAGATCAACTACGTCAACCGCAAGCCGATCGGCGTGGCGGGACTGATCACGCCCTGGAACACCCCGTTCATGCTCGAGTCGTGGAAGCTCGGCCCCGCCCTGGCGACCGGCAACACCGTCGTGCTCAAGCCCGCGGAGTTCACGCCGCTGTCGGCATCCCTCTGGGCGGGGATCTTCGAGGAGGCGGGCCTGCCGCAGGGCGTCTTCAACCTCGTCAACGGCCTCGGCGAAGACGCGGGCGATGCCCTCGTGAAGCACCCCGACGTGCCCCTCATCTCCTTCACGGGCGAGAGCCGCACGGGCCAGATCATCTTCGGCAACGCGGCGCCGTTCCTGAAGGGCCTGTCGATGGAGCTCGGTGGCAAGAGCCCGGCGATCGTCTTCGCCGACGCCGACCTGGATGCCGCGATCGACGCGACCATCTTCGGCGTGTTCTCCCTCAACGGCGAGCGCTGCACGGCCGGCAGCCGCATCCTCGTCCAGCGGGGCGTCTACGACGAGTTCGTGGAGCGCTACGCGGCGCAGGCGTCGCGCGTGAAGGTCGGCTACCCGCACGACCCGGCGACCGAGGTCGGCGCGCTCGTGCACCCCGAGCACTTCGCGAAGGTGATGGGCTACGTCGAGATCGGCAAGACCGAGGGGCGCCTGGTCGCCGGAGGCGGACGGCCCGAGGGCTTCGCGTTCGGCAACTTCGTCGCCCCGACGGTGTTCGCCGACGTCGCCCCCGACGCCCGCATCTTCCAAGAGGAGATCTTCGGTCCGGTCGTCGCGATCACGCCGTTCGACACCGACGAGGAGGCCCTCGCGCTCGCCAACGACACGCGCTACGGGCTCGCCGCCTACGTCTGGACCAACGACCTCAGACGCGCGCACAACTTCGCCCAGGCGGTGGAGGCCGGCATGGTCTGGCTCAACTCGAACAACGTCCGCGACCTGCGCACCCCGTTCGGCGGGGTGAAGGCGTCGGGCCTCGGCCACGAGGGCGGCTACCGCTCCATCGACTTCTACACCGACCAGCAGGCCGTGCACATCACGCTCGGCGCGGTCCACAACCCGACATTCGGCAAGAACTGACCCACCCCTCATCACGCAAGGACGCTGACATGACCGACCGCTCGACCATGACGAAGACCTCGTCCGGGTTCTTCGTCTCGCCCGAGGCGCCCATCGCCTCGGACAACCCCGTCGCCACCCCGACGTCGCCGGCCCCCGACATCCTGCGCTGCGCCTACATGGAGCTCGTCGTCACCGATCTGGCGCGCTCCCGCGAGTTCTACGTGGACGTCCTGGGGCTGACGGTCACCGAGGAGGACGAGGACACCGTCTACCTGCGCTCGCTCGAGGAGTTCATCCACCACAACCTCGTCCTGCGCCGGGGACCGATCGCCGCCGTGGCCGCGTTCAGCTACCGGGTGCGCTCCGCGGACGACCTCGACCGCGCCGTCGCCTTCTACACCGAGCTCGGCTGCGACGTGCGCCGCAACCCGGAGGGCTTCACGAAGGGCATCGGCGACGCCGTCCGGGTCGTCGACCCCCTCGGCTTCCCGTACGAGTTCTTCTACGAGACGGAGCACGTCGAGCGGCTCGCCTGGCGGTACGACCTGTACACGCCGGGAGCGCTCGTGCGCCTCGACCACTTCAACCAGGTGACGCCCGACGTCCCCCGGGCGGTGCGCCACTACCAGGACCTCGGCTTCCGCGTGACGGAGGACATCCAGGACGAGGAGGGCACGGTCTACGCCGCCTGGATGCGCCGCAAGCCCACCGTGCACGACACGGCGACGACCGGCGGCGACGGCCCGCGGATGCACCACGTCGCGTTCTCGACCCACGAGAAGCACAACATCCTCGCGATCTGCGACAAGCTCGGCGCCCTCCGCCGCAGCGACATGATCGAGCGCGGGCCGGGCCGCCACGGCGTCAGCAACGCGTTCTACCTGTACCTGCGCGACCCCGACGGCCACCGCGTCGAGATCTACACGCAGGACTACTACACCGGCGACCCGGACAACCCCGTCGTCACGTGGGACGTGCACGACAACCAGCGCCGCGACTGGTGGGGCACCCCGGTCGTGCCGTCCTGGTACACCGATGCGTCGCTCGTGCTCGACCTGGACGGCAACCCGCAGCCCGTCGTCACCCGCACCGACGCCTCGGAGATGGCCGTGACGATCGGCGCCGACGGCTTCAGCTACACCCGCGGCGACGACGAGTCGTCACTGCCGGAATGGAAGCAGGGCGAGTACAAGCTGGGCCACCAGCTCTGATCATGGATGCCGAGACCATCGCCGGCCTCGCCGAGGAGCTGGCCGAAGCCGACCGCACCCACACCGTCATCCCCCGGATCACGGCGCGACACCCCGAGGCGACGATCGAGGACTCCTACGCGATCCAGGGCGTCTGGCGCGACCGCATGATCGCGGCCGGACGCACTCTCGTGGGCCGCAAGATCGGACTCACCTCGAAGGCGATGCAGCAGGCCACCGGCATCACCGAGCCCGACTACGGCGTCATGTTCGACGACACCGTCTACCCGACGGGGGCGGCCATCCCGGTGGACCACTTCTCGAACGTGCGCATCGAGGTCGAGCTGGCCTTCGTGCTGAAGACCCCGCTCGCGGGGCCGGGCTGCACGCTCGAGGACGCGCTCGCGGCGATCGACTACGCGGTGCCCGCGCTGGAGGTACTCAACTCGCACATCGAGCTGGAAGGCCGCACGATCGTCGACACGATCAGCGACAACGCCGCGTACGGCGCGATGGTGCTCGGCGACGTCCATCGCCGGCCCGACGAGATCGACCTGCGCTGGGTGCCCGGCGTGCTCAGCCGCAACGGCGAGATCGAGGAGACGGGTGTCGCCGCCGGCGTCCTCGGCCATCCCGCGGCGGGCGTGGCGTGGCTCGCCGACAAGTTCGCGCAGCACGGTGCCAGACTCGAGGCGGGCGAGATCATCCTCGCCGGGTCGTTCACGCGGCCCATGTGGGTCCGACGCGGCGACGAGGTGCGCTGCGACTTCGGCGAGATGGGGGTCATCGAGTGTCGTTTCGTCTGAGCCCGACCTTCCGCGACCGGCTGGCCGCGGCATCCCGCCCCCTCGCCGGCGGCTGGGTGTGCTCCGGCTCCGCGCTCGTCGCCGAGATCATGGCGGGTTCGGGCCTGGACTGGCTGCTCATCGACATGGAGCACGGGCCGAACACCCTCGCCTCCGTGCGGGAGCAGCTGCAGGCCGTCGAGGGGTCGCCCGCGACGGCGGTGGTGCGCGTGCCGATCGGCGACGTCGTGACCATCAAGCAGGTGCTCGACCTGGGCGCGCAGAACATCCTCGTGCCGATGGTGTCGTCGGCCGCCGAGGCACGCGCCGTCGTGGAGGCCATCCGCTATCCCCCGCGCGGCCGGCGGGGCGTCGGCTCCGCGCTCGCGCGTTCCGCCCGCTGGAACCGCGTCGAGGACTACCTCCCGAACGCCGACGCGTACGTCTCGGTGTTCGTGCAGGTCGAGACGGCCGAGGGCGTCGACGCGGCCGCCGAGATCGCCGCGGTCGACGGCATCGACGGGGTCTTCGTGGGGCCGAGCGACCTGGCCGCCTCGATGGGGCTGCTCGGTCAGCAGACCCATCCGGACGTCACGGCCGCCGTGATCCGCGCCTTCGAGGCGGTGCGGTCGACGGGCACACCCGTGGGCGTCAATGCGTTCGACCCGCGCGTGGCCCAGTCGTATCTGGATGCCGGGGCCGCCTTCGTCCTCGTCGGCGCCGACGTGGCGCTGCTCGCGCGGGGGTCGGAGGCGCTCGCGGCGCGGTGGGTGCCCGCCGCGGACGACACGGTACGCGGCTCGTATTGAGCCGCCCCGCCCCACCCCCGGTCGTTGAGCGAGCGCAGCGAGTCGAAACGCCCCCACCCCACCCCGGCCGTTGAGCGAGCGCAGCGAGTCGAAACGCCCCCACCCCACCCCGGTCGTTGAGCGAGCGCAGCGAGTCGAAACGCCCCCACCCCACCCCCGGTCGTTGAGCGAGCGCAGCGAGTCGAAACGCCCCCACCCCACCCCCGGTCGTTGAGCGAGCGCAGCGAGTCGAAACGCCCCCGCGCCCCCGGTCGTTGAGCGAGCGCAGCGAGTCGAAACGCCCCGCCCCGCGGCGATGTCAACCCCCGCGCACCCGCCCCCGGCGCGTGCGAGGCTGGGCCCATGCAGAGGACCGTCACCGCACACATCGAGCTGAGCGTCACCGAGCCCGCCGACCTCGTGTTCGCCGTCGCCGTGTCCGCGGCGTACGCCCCGGCATCCGAGGCGCTGAGCGTCAGCGTCGACGGCGCCCCCGTGCCGGTGCGGGAGCTCGCCGACGCGCACGGCGGACGCCTGCACCGCGTGCACGCCCCGACCGGAACGCTCCGGCTCGACTACGGGGCGACGATCGACGGCACGGCCGCGCCGCTGACCGCCGACGAGACCGAGCTGCTGGTCTACGGCCGCCCCAGCCGCTACGCCGAGTCCGACGCGCTCGCGCCCACCGCGGGGGCGGAGTTCGCCGGCATCGACGATCCCGCCGCGCTGCTGCTCGCGGTGTCGTCGTGGGTGGGCACGGAGCTGTCCTACGTGAGCGGGTCGAGCCTGCCCACCGACGGCGCTACCCGCACGCTGCTCGCCCGGCAGGGCGTGTGCCGCGACTACAGCCACCTGTGCGTCGCCCTGCTGCGCGCCCGCGGCATCCCCGCACGGCTCGTCGCGGTCTACGCACCCGGTCTGGACCCCATGGACTTCCACGCGGTCACGGAGGCCTGGATCGACGGGGCGTGGCGCATCGTCGACGCCACCACCCTGGCGCCGCGGGACACGCTCGTGCGCATCGCGACGGGGCGGGATGCCGCCGACACGGCGTTCCTCAACGTGTTGAGCGGCCGCGCCGACCTCGTCGACGTGCGGGTCACGGCCACCGCCGACGTCCTGCCCGGCGACGACCTCGACCGTCTCGTCCGTCTGCAGTGACCCCCGAGTCAACCAGTTGACACATCACCATGTCAACTGGTTGACTCGCAGCATGGCCGACCGCATCACCGTCACCCTCCACGAGCTCGTGGGCGAGCTCGACCTGTTCGCGGACGCCTGGCTGCGCGAGCGGCACGGAGTGAGCTTCAATCTCTTCGAGGTGCTCGCGACCCTCGCCGAGCGCGCCCCCATCGACATCACGGGCCTCGCCCACTGCCTGCGGGTGACGAAGGCCGCCGTCAGCAAGCGGGTGCCGGCACTCGTCGCCGACGGCTGGATCACGGCCACGCCCGGCGACGGCCGGCGCGTCGTGCTCGCCCTCACCGCCCGTGGGGCGGAGCTGGTGCGCGTCGCGGGCGGAGAGCTGGAGGCGGCGTTCACCGAGATGCTCGCCGACCCCCGTCTCGACCCCGCGCACTCCCCCGTCGGCATCGAGCCCGCCGGCCTCAACGCCCACCTCAGCATCCTCACCGAGATCGTCATCGCGAAAGGTCGCACCACATGAACCGCCGCCTGCTCGTCATCGTCGGCACTCCCCTACCCGACACCCTCACCCACGCCCTCGCCGGCTCCTACGTCGACGCGGCGCGCGCCGCGGGCGCCGAGGTCCGCGTCATCGACCTCGCACACGATCCCATCCCCGACCACCCGCGCTCGCGCGACCAGCTGCGCGCCCCGCGCGCCGACCGCCCCGACGACCTGCCGCTGGACGCGGACGTCGCCCGTTACCTCGACGACGTGTTCTGGGCCGATCACCTCGTGATCTTCCACCCGCAGTGGTGGGGAACGACCCCCGCGGCACTGAAGGCCTTCATCGACCGTGTCTTCCTCTCCGGCGCGACCTTCCGCTATCGCGAGCGCTCGGCGCTGTCCGAGCGCCTCCTCGCGGGGAGGACCGCGCGCATCGTCATGACGATGGACTCGCCGCGCTTCTGGAACCGGCTGGTGTACCGCGGGGCCGCGGAGGCCTCCCTCACGCGCGCGACGCTCGGGTACTGCGGCGTGCGCACCGTCGGCATCTCCCGCTTCACCCCCGTCCGCTTCAGCGACGACACGGCACGGCGCGGCTGGATCGACCGTGTCGCCGACCACGGGCGGACCGACGCCGCGTCGCGCCGGCGGGCACCGCGCGCGGCGACCGCGGGCGCCGCTGCGGCGGATGCCGGACTCGCCAACTCGTCGCAGACGTGACACGCTGACGGGATGAAGGCCTGGATCGTCCGGTTCGCGTCGCTGTACGTGTTCAACCTCGTCGTGCTGCTGCTCATCGGCCTGCTGACCCCCGCGCGCGTCGGCGTCGCCGCGATCTGGGCCTCGGTCGTGCTCTCCCTCGCCGAGATCGTCGTCAAGCCGATCGCCGAGAAGGGGTTCCGTTCGGCGGCCGCACGGTCGGCCTCCGAACGCACCCGCGCGGGCGAGGCCCTCGTCCAGGGCGCGATCGTGCTGGCGGTCGCGGCCATCGTCTGGGTCATCACCCTCCTGCTGACCCGGGTCAACGCCGGCGGAAGCTGGTTCTGGGCCGCCGTGCTGCCGCCGATCATCATCGCGATCGGCTGGCTGGTGTACGCGAAGATCGACGAGAGGATCGAGGCGCGCGCCGGCCGGTACTACGACCGCGCCGCCGAACGCCTCGGTCGCAAAGAGTGAAGACCTCGTAACAAAGCGTCGCCCGACGCCGCCCCCGCACGCGGGTCCGGCGAAGATGGAGGTCGCGGCATCCGCGCACAGCATCCCGCGTGCCGCCCATCCCACCCGGAGGTCTCCATGACGCGTCCCATCCTGCGCACCGCCCTCGCCGCCACCGCGGCGGCCCTCGCCCTCGTCCTCGCCGGCTGCGCCGGCGGCACGGGCGGCACCGCTTCGGGCTCGACGGACGCGGATGCCGGCTACATCACGCCCGGCAAGCTCACGGTCGCCACGGGCGAGACGGCGTACGAGCCCTACGTGTACGACGACGACCCCGCCTCGGGCAAGGGCTTCGAGGCCGCCGTCGCCTACGCCGTGGCGGAGCAGCTCGGCTTCGCCAAGGAGGACGTCGTGTGGGTGCGCACCTCGTTCGAGTCGGCCATCGCCCCGGGGCCGAAGAACTTCGACATCAACATCCAGCAGTACACGATCACCGACGAGCGCAAGCAGGCGGTCGACTTCTCCACGCCGTACTACGAGGCCAGCCAGTCGGTCGTGGCGCTCAAGGGCGGGAAGGCGCAGGGGATCACCGACATCGCGGGCCTCAAGGCGCTCGCAATCGGCGCGATGACCGGCTCGACGAGCGCCGCCACCCTCGAGAAGGCGATCGCCCCGGCCACGGCGCCCTCGCTCTACAACTCCAACGAGGATGCGGTGGCCGCCCTCAAGGCGGGGCAGATCGACGCGATCGTCCTGGACACCCCCACGGCCTACGTCGCCGTCAACGCGCCCTACATCGAGAACTCGTTCGTCGTGGGCGAGCTGCCCGCCGCCGGCATCCCCGACCAGTGGGGACTGCTGCTGGCCAAGGACTCGCCGCTCACCGCGAAGGTGAGCGCGGCCGTCGACACGCTGCGTGAGAACGGCACCCTCGACGAGCTGAAGAAGACGTGGCTGTCGGTGCTGACCGAGGGTGTGCCCCAGCTGCAGTGACCGGCTCGGGTAACGTCGCTCTGTGACCAGTCACTCGACCACCCGCGCGCCGAGCGCGCTCGAGCTCGAGCGGCGCGCGTTCCGACGCGGCCGCGAGCGCCGGTCGGTGCTCGTCGCGGTCGCCTCGAGCCTCGTGTTCGCCGCGATCGTCTGGGCCACCGTCATCAACACGCCCGGCTGGGCGAGCGTGCAGCGGGCGTTCTTCGATCCGCAGATCGCCCTGCAGTCGTTGCCCAAGATCTGGGACGGGTTCCTCATCAACCTGCAGGTGCTCGGCATCTCGCTGGTCACGGTGTCGGCGGTGGCGCTGGTCATCGCCGTGCTGCGCACCGTCCGCGGCCCGGTGTTCTTCCCGCTGCGCGTGCTGGCCGCCGGGTACACCGACCTGTTCCGCGGGCTGCCGTTCATCATCGTGCTCTACCTCATCGGCTTCGGCGTGCCGACCATCATGAACACACGGATCCCGGTGGTCGTGCTCGGCGTCGTCGCGGTCACGCTCACCTACTCGTCGTACGTGGCCGAGGTGCTGCGCGCCGGCATCGAGGCCGTCCACCCCTCGCAGCGCCTCGCGGCGCGGGCGCTCGGGCTCGGCTACGTGCAGACCCTCCGCCGTGTCGTGCTCCCCCAGGCGGTGCGCAAGGTCACCCCGGCGCTGATGAACGACTTCATCTCCATGCAGAAGGACGTGGGCCTCATCTCCATCCTCGGGGCGATCGACGCCATCGCCGCCGCCCGGTCGGCGGCATCGCTGAGCTACAACTTCACGCCGTACGTCGTCGCCGGCATCCTGTTCATCCTGCTGGCGATCCCGACGATCCGTCTCACCGACTGGTACACGGCGCGGCTGCGCGAGCGCGAGCAGCAGGGATCGATCCTGTGACCGGCCCCGCCGACCGCCCCGGCGCGCCCGTGCTGCGCGCCGACGACCTGTGGAAGTCGTTCGGCGACCGCGACGTGCTGCGCGGCGTCTCGGTGTCGCTGTCGGCGCACGAGGTGGTCGCCCTCATCGGCGCCTCGGGGTCGGGAAAGTCCACGCTGCTGCGCTGCCTGGGCCTGCTCGAGCCCATCGACGACGGACGCATCTGGCTGGGCGCGCAGGACATCTCCGACCCGCGCGTCGACGGCAACCGCGTGCGGGCGCGACTGGGCGCCGTGTTCCAGAGCTACAACCTCTTCCCGCACCTGTCCGTGCTCGACAACGTGACCCTCGCGTCGCGCGTCGTGCACCGGATGCCGCGGGCGCAGGCCGAGGACCGCGCGCGCGACCTGCTCGCCCGCGTCGGCCTCGCCGACTTCGCGAAGGCCCACCCCGACCGCCTCTCCGGCGGCCAGCAGCAGCGCGCCGCCATCGTGCGCGCCATCGCGACCGATCCCGAGGTGCTCCTGCTCGACGAGATCACCTCGGCTCTCGATCCGGAGCTCGTCGGCGAGGTGCTCGAACTCGTGCGCGCGCTCGCCGCGGAGGGGACGACGATCCTCATGGCGACCCACGAGATGGCCTTCGCCCGCGACGTCGCCGACCGGGTGGTCTTCCTCGACGACGGCGTCATCGTGGAGGAGGGCGCCGCGGCATCCGTCTTCGCCGCCCCGCAGCACCCGCGCACCCGGGCGTTCCTCTCCCGCTTCTCCGGCTGAGCGGCGGGCGCTCCCCCTCGGCCGCGTCGGCGGCGCCTCAGCGGGATGCCGCGGCAGCCCGGGCGGCGCGGATCAGCTGCGTCGAGTGGTCGAGGTGGGCGCGGACGGCCGCGCCGCCGCCCCGACGGATCTCGTCGACGTACGCGCGGTGCTCGGCGGCCAGCGCGCCGGCACCGTAGTGCGGACGCACGTGCGTGAGCAGGAGGAGCACCTCGGACTCGAGCGCGGCGTGGGTCTGCACGATCCGCGGGCTTCCCGACGCCGCGACGACGGCCCGATGCACGGCGGCGTGGGCGCGGATCGTCGCGGGCCAGTCGGCGCGCGCCTCGGCATCCGCGAGCTCGTCGATGGCCGCGTCGATCGGCGCACGCACCTCCGCCGGCCATCGGGCGCCGTGGGCGGCGGAGATCATCCGCACCGCCTCGGACTCCAGGGCCGCCCGCAGCTGCTGCAGCCCGACGAGCTCGTCGTCGTCGAGCGCCGAGACCCGTGCCCCCGCGTAGGGGACGATCTGCACGAGCCGCTCCGCGCCGAGGGTCGCCAGCGCCGCCCGCACGGTGTGACGTGACACGTCGTGGGTGCGGGCGATCTCCTCTTCGCGCAGCGGCGATCCGGGCGCCGCCGCGCCCGAGAGGATCTCCGCGCGCAGGGCGTCGGCCAGCCGTGTGTCGGCGGTCGGACGCGACGCCGGCTCACGCCGCCGCGGAGACACGCGACCCCCGTTCGCGCACGGGAACGGCGACGATCGCCAGGCCCACGGCGATGACGACGAGCCCGGGGATCGACGCCGGTGCCAGCTGCTCGTGGAGCACGAGGAGCCCCAGCACCGTCGCGCCGAGCGGCTCGGCGAGGGTCAGGGTCGACACCGTGGCCGGGCTGAGCCGGCGAAGGCCCGCGCCGAACAGCAGGTAGGCGACGGTGACCGTGACCACGCCGAGCCAGAGCGCCAGGGCGATCCCGGCGGTGGTCGCGAGCCACGCGGTCGCCGTCGACAGCAGCACGGGCAGGCTGAGCACGGCGGCCGAGCCGAAGACGGCGCCCATCGCGGCCGGCGCCGTCCATCCGCGATCGAGCAGCAGCTTGCTCGCGATCGCGTACAGCGCGTAGGAGGCCCCCGCCCCCACGGAGGCCGCGACACCGACGGGCGTGATCGCGGCAACGCCCGCCGCCCCGCCCGAGAACACCCCCGAGACCAGCACGAGACCGAGCACGGCGACGGTCGTCGCGATCAGCCAGCGGATGCCGGGGCGTCGACGACGCACGAGCGCGTCGAGCACGCCGGTGACGACGGGCGCCGACCCCAGGGCCACGACCGTGCCGACGGTGACGCCGTTGAGCCCCGTGCCGGTGAAGAACGTGGGCTGGTAGGCCAGCACGCCGGCCGCGCCCACGAGCACGATGACGATGCTCGGCATCCGCCTCCCCGTGCCGGACGGGGCGAGAGCGGCGGGCGGCGCGTCGGCGCGGAACCTCCGGCGCCGGGCGAGGGCGATCAGGCCGAGCAGCCCGCCGCCGATGAGCACGCGCGCCGCGCCGATCGAGACGGCGTCGGCATCCACGTCGGCGAGGGCGCGGGCGGTGCCGGTCGTCGCGAAGCAGAGCGCGGCCACGAGGACGGCGACGACCGAGAGCGAGCGGGACATGGGGCATATTGTTACACAATCTTGCGCCTGGTGACGCGAGGGGAAACCAACCAGGCGCGGCGCACGCTCACCGCCGACGCATAGGCATGCGACCTACGCTGGCCGCACGCCTCCCCTCGATGCCCTTCTCACCACTTGGCGCGCCGACCCCGTGACGATCGCGGTGCTGGTCGGCGCGGCGCTGCTCTACGCCCTCGGGATGCGCCGCGCGGCGCGGCGCGGCGTCGCCTGGCCCGCCCACCGTGCCGTGCTCTTCTTCACGCTCGGCCTGGGTTCGTACGCCGTCATCGAGCTCGGCTTCCTCGGCACGTGGTCGGCCGAGCTGCGCTGGGCGTTCGTCGCGCGCATCGCCCTGCTGCTGATGGCCGTGCCGGGGCTCGTCTCGCTGGGCCGACCGCTCGATCTGCTGCGCGCCGGGCTCTCCGCCGACGGACGCCGACGCCTGGATGCGATCCTCGACGGCCGCGTGTTCCGCGTGCTCGGCAACGCGATGTTCGCGACGCTGTTCGTCGCGGTCGCGTTCTGCGTCTTCCTCACCCCGCTCGCCGGCATCCTGCGCACCTCACCGGTGATCGGCGAGGCGATCGGCGTCGTCGCCCTCGTCATCGGGCTGCTGCTGGTGGTGCCGCTCATGGCGCTCACCGGCATCCACACCAGCACCTTCCTGGCGGTCGAGTTCCTCCTGGCCTTCGTCGAGCTCGTGATCGACTCGATCCCCGGCATCCTGTTGCGCCTCAACGACACCGTCGTCGACGGCGTCGCGGCCGCCACCGGCGCGGGCTGGTGGCCGAATCCGCTGCACGATCAGCATCTCGCCGGCGACCTGTTGTGGTTCATCGCCGAGGTCGCCGACGTGCCGATCCTCATCATCCTGCTCGTGCGCTGGGGGCGCCGCGACCGCGTCGAGGCGGCCGGCTTCGACGCGCTCACCGACGAGGAGCACGACGCGCTCGTCCAGGCGCACCTGCGCGGAGACCGCACGGCCGACGCCTGACCGTCGCGCCGGGCGTTGCGGCCGGAGCCCGCTCGCTCAGGCCGAGACGGCGCGCTCCGCGGCCTCGACGACGTTCGTCATGAGCAGCGCCACGGTCATCGGGCCCACCCCGCCGGGGTTCGGCGAGAGCCAGCCCGCGACGTCCTCGACGCCCGGGGCGATGTCGCCGTAGACCTTCGCCTTGCCGGTCTCGGGGTCGCTCTCGCGGGTGACGCCGACGTCGAGCACGGCGGCGCCGGGCTTCACGTCTTCCGGGCGCACGAGGTGCTTGACCCCCGCGGCGCCGACGATCACGTCGGCCTGTCGCAGGTAGGAGGGCAGGTCGCGGGTTCCCGTGTGGGTGAGCGTGACCGTCGCGTTGACCGCGCGCCGCGTCAGCAGCAGCCCGATCGAGCGGCCGATGGTGACGCCACGGCCGACGACCACGACGTGCGTGCCGGCGAGGGCGAACCCGTTGCGCTCCAGCAGCTCGATCACCGCGCGCGGCGTGCACGGCAGCGGCGAGGTGATCTCGTCGTTGACGTTGAGCACGAGCTTGCCGAGGTTGGTCGGGTGCAGGCCGTCGGCATCCTTCGCGGGATCGATCCGTTCGAGGATGCGATCGGTGTCGAGGTGTCGCGGCAGCGGGAGCTGGACGATGTAGCCGTGGCAGGTCGGGTCGGCGTTGAGGCGGTCGATCTCGGCCTCGACCTGCTCCTGCGTGGCCTCGGCGGGCAGCTCGACCTGGATCGAGTTCATGCCGATCGCCTCGGACTCGCGGTGCTTCATCCCCACGTACAGCTGGGATGCCGGGTCGGCGCCGACGAGCACCGTCGCGATGCCGGGGGTCACGCCCAGCGCCTTCAGCTTCGCGACCCGCTCGGCCAGCTCCGCCTTGATCGCCGCGGCGGTCGCCCGCCCGTCGAGTTTCTGTGCCGTCATGTTCTCTCCTCAGAAATCGTCCCGCGAGAAACCACTCCCGCACCGAGACACACGTCGGCAGACGGTGTCTCGGTGCGAAGGTGGTGTCTCGCAGACAGGGGATGCCGGAATGGCGAGCCGTTACTGGGCGAGGCCGGGGTACAGCGGGAACGCGGCGGTCAGCGCCGCCACGCGGGTGCGCAGGGCCTCGACGTCGGCCTCCGGAAGCAGCGCGAGCGCGATGACGTCGGCGACCTCGGTGAACTCGGCGTCGCCGAAGCCGCGGGTCGCGAGCGCCGGGGTGCCGATGCGCAGACCCGACGTCACCATCGGCGGACGCGGGTCGTTGGGCACCGCGTTGCGGTTGACGGTGATGTGGATCTCGTGCAGCAGGTCTTCGGCCTGCTTGCCGTCGATCGCGGCGTCGCGGAGGTCGACGAGCACAAGGTGCACGTCCGTGCCGCCGGAGCGCACCGAGATCCCGGCATCCTTCACGTCCTGCTGCGACAGGCGCTCGGCGAGGATCGCCGCACCGCGCACGACGCGCTCCTGGCGCTCCTTGAACTCCGGGGTCGCGGCGAGCTTGAACGCGGTCGCCTTCGCGGCGATGACGTGCATGAGCGGACCGCCCTGCTGGCCCGGGAAGACGGCCGAGTTGATCTTCTTCGCGAGGTCGGCGTCGTTGGTGAGGATGAAGCCCGAGCGGGGGCCGCCGATCGTCTTGTGCACCGTCGAGCTCACGACGTGCGCGTGCGGCACCGGCGACGGGTGCAGACCCGCGGCGACGAGACCGGCGAAGTGCGCCATGTCGACCCACAGCAGCGCGCCCACCTTGTCGGCGATGGCGCGGAAGCGGGCGAAGTCGAGCTGGCGCGGGTAGGCCGACCAGCCGGCGATGATGACCTTCGGCTGGTGCTCGACGGCGAGGCGCTCGACCTCGTCCATGTCGATCGTCGAGGTCTCGGGGTCGACGCCGTAGGCGACGATGTTGTAGAGCCGGCCGGAGAAGTTGATCTTCATGCCGTGCGTCAGGTGGCCGCCGTGGTCGAGCGAGAGGCCCAGCAGGGTGTCGCCGGGGCGCGCGATCGCGTGCAGCACGGCCGCGTTGGCGGAGGCGCCCGAGTGCGGCTGGACGTTCGCGAACTCGGCGCCGAACAGGGCCTTGGCGCGCTGGATGGCGAGCTCCTCGGCGACGTCGACCTCCTCGCAGCCGCCGTAGTAGCGACGGCCGGGGTAGCCCTCGGCGTACTTGTTCGTCAGCACCGAGCCCTGCGACTGCAGCACGGAGACGGGGACGAAGTTCTCCGAGGCGATCATCTCGAGGTAGCCGCGCTGACGCTCGAGCTCACGCTCGAGGACCTGCGCGATCTCGGGGTCGACCTCGGCGAGCGGGGCGTTGAAGTAGGGATCGGTCATGACGGTCTCCTGCCATTCGTCGGGTGGATGCCGGTGTGCGCTGCGCGCACGCCGCTGTATCAAACGAAGGCCGGCCCAGGCGTGCGGTCGATTGCCGTGATCGTCGCTCCCCGATGGTGACCCACCTCAACGCCAGTCGCGACAGTGCGAGCATATCGGATGCGGCGACCCGGGCACACGGCTAAGCTGGCCCCGCCGGATTTGTTAGGGCTCCTTACAGAGCACATCGCCCCTGGTCTCGGTCCCGACACCCGCGCAGAATGGAGAGACCGTGTCGCAGCCCGCCCTCGTCCCCGCCCCCGCGCGGCTCGTCGTCGCCGACAGCGCCCCCTTCCTGCTCACGAGCGACGTCGCGGTCCTCGCCGAGACGGAGGCCGCCGCGCCCGCCGCCGCGCTGCGCAGGCTGATCGAGGTGCGCACCGGCATCCGGCTGACCTCCACGGCGGCCGCCGGCGTCGCGTCGGGTCGCAGCATCCGCCTGGCGCTCGGCCACGACGGGCCCGCGGAGTCGTACCGGCTGCGCAGCGGCGAGAGCGCCGTCGAGGTGGTCGGCGCCGATGCCGCGGGCCTCTTCTACGGCGTGCAGACGCTCGTGCAGGCGATCTCGGTCGGGCCCGCGGGTGCGCACGTCGCGGCGATGGAGATCGACGACGCCCCTCGTTTCGGCTATCGCGGGGTGATGCTCGACGTCGCCCGCCACTTCCTCGACGTCGAGACCGTGTGCGGATACATCGACCGGGCGGCGGGTCTGAAGTTCAACGCGCTGCACCTGCACCTCACCGACGACCAGGGCTGGCGGCTGCAGCTGGAGTCCCGACCGCTGCTCACCCAGAAGGCGGCGACGACAGCGGTCGGCGGTGACGCCGGGGGCTTCTACACGCACGACGACTACCGCGCCGTCGTCGCGTACGCCGCCACCCGTCACATGATCGTGGTGCCGGAGATCGACGGCCCGAGCCACACGCACGCGGTCTCGCTCGCCTACCCCGAGCTGTGCGAGGAGCCGGTGCTGAGCGCCGAACTGGAGGAGCTCGCGCAGGCGGACGCCAGCGCGCTGCCCGTGAGCGGCACCCCGTACGAGGGCATCGGGGTGGGGTTCTCGTCGCTGCGCATCCGCGACGAGCGGACCTACGCCTTCCTCGCCGACGTCCTCACCGAGCTGGCGGCCCTCACGCCCGGGCCCTACCTGCACATCGGCGGCGACGAGGCGCTCGGGACGGGTGCCGAGGACTACGCCCACTACATCGAGCGCACCTCGCGCCTCGTGCTCGACGCCGGCAAGACCCCCATCGCCTGGCACGAGGCGGGGGCCTCCCCCACCCTCGCCGCGGGCACGATCGGCCAGTACTGGGGTTTCGTGTCTCCCACCGACGGCATGGACGAGAAGACCCGCGGGTTCGTCCGTCGCGGCGGACAGGTGATCCTCTCCCCCGCCGACGCGATCTACCTCGACATGAAGTTCGACCCCGACTCGCCGCTCGGACTCACCTGGGCGCGCGGAGTGACCACCGTCCGTCGCGCCTACGACTGGGACCCCGCCCGCGTGGTCGACGGCATCTGCGACGACGACATCCTCGGCGTCGAGGCGCCGCTGTGGGGCGAGACCGCCCGCACGGCCGACGACATGGACGCCCTCGCCTTCCCGCGCATCGCCGCCGCGGCGGAGGCCGCGTGGTCGCCCGCCCTCGGGGCGACGCCCCTGCGATCCTGGGAGTCGTTCCGCACGCGCGTCGGCGGACTCGGTCCCCTGTGGGCGGCGCTCGGCATCCGCTTCACCGCCTCGCCCGAGATCGACTGGATGCCCGTCGCGGCCGCCCCGGCCCGCGATGCCGGCCGCGGCGAAGGACCGCTCAGCGAGGCGGCCGACGGGGGGACGGCATGACGACGGTGATCCGCGCCGTCCGGCTCGTCGACGGGGGCGCCGCCACCGACGACGCCTGGATCGCGTTCGCCGACGGACGCGTCCGCGACCGCGGCACGGGCGACGGGTGGCGCGCGGTGGCGGCGGACCGTGTCATCGACGGCGCGGGCGGCGTGCTCACGCCCGGATTCATCGACATCCACGGACACGGCGGCGGCGGCGCGTCGTTCGACGACGGCGCCGAGGCGATCGCCACGGCCCGCGCGCTGCACCGCGCCCACGGCACGACCCGCGCCGTGGTGTCACTCGTCACGGCATCCCTCGACGACCTCGCCGCGCGGGTCGCCGTCGTCGCCGGGCTCGCCGCGGCCGACGCGACGATCCTCGGCTCGCACCTCGAGGGGCCGTTCCTCGACGTCGGCCACAAGGGCGCCCACACCCCGGGCCTGCTGCGTCCGCCGGATGCCGCGGCCGTCGCACGCCTCATCGATGCCGGGCGCGGCACCGTGCGGCAGGTGACGCTCGCCCCCGAGCTTCCCGGCGGGCTCGCCGCCGTGTCGCAGTTCGCCGCGGCGGGTGTCGCGGTCGCCGTCGGGCACACGAACGCGACGGAGGACGAGGCGTTCGCCGCCTTCGACGCGGGCGCGACGATCCTGACGCACGCGTTCAACGCCATGCCCGGCATCCACCACCGCGAGCCCGGACCCGTCGTCGCAGCCCTCCGCGACGAGCGCGTCACGCTGGAGATCATCGCGGACGGGGTGCACGTGCATCCGGATGTCGTGGCGCTCGCGTTCGCGCAGGCGCCCGGTCGCATCGCCCTCATCACCGATGCGATGGCCGCCGCCGGCGCCGCCGACGGCCACTACACGCTGGGCGGGCTCGCCGTCACGGTGACCGACGGCACCGCGCGTCTCGACGTCGGCGGTGCGATCGCGGGATCGACCCTCACCCAGGACGCCGCCCTGCGCCTCGCGGTGCGCGCGGGTGTCCCGCTGGCCACCGCGGTCGGCGCGCTCACGCACGTCCCGGCGCGGGTCGTCGGCGTCGCGGACCGGTTCGGTTCGCTCGCCGTGGGCCGCGCCGCCGACGCCGTGCTGCTCGATGAGCGGTTGACGGTGCGGTCGGTGTGGGTCGACGGCATCCCCGTCTGACCCCGCCGGCGCCCCACCCGAACCGGCACCGTCGACGAAGCTCTCGACGAGAAGCGGGGCGGACGGCGCCCCCACGCCGTCCGCCCCGCTCTACCCCCTCCACCGGTACCGCGCAGGTCCTCCCCCGAGATCCCGCGCTTCCGGTCCGTGGCCACGGATCGCTCCGTTCCCCTGGCCGTTCCCGACCGCGCTGCTCCTGAATCCCCCTGGAGAGCACGTGTCGGGAAGTCCTTCACCAGTAAGAGAGCGGGACTCACGCGGTCTATTACGCGAGTTGCGAGATTTTTCTCGACCTTTTTGCGAGAGCATGCCGGCGGCGTGTTCCGGCCATCGGCCGTTGCCCAGCCGGACCTGCGAAAATACGGGTGGGATGACGCGACCCGCGTCATAATCCGCCGCCGCGAGCGTCTCTCTCGATGAAGACGAACGACACGCCCGCCTCGACAGGACACCGCCATGGACACCCCCGATCAGCCGCGCCCCGACGTGGCCGACGTCGCCGACGCCGACCTCGTGCTGCGCACGCGTTCCGGCGACCGGCAGGCGTTCGCCGAACTGTGGCGCCGCCACTACCGTTCGGGGCTGACGGTCGCGTCGTCGATCACCTCGAGTTTCGACGCCGACGATCTGGTCCAGGAGGCGTATTCGCGCATCTATCAGGCCATCGCCAAGGGCGGCGGGCCCACGGGGTCCTTCCGCGCGTACCTGTTCACGAGCATCCGCAACACCGCGGCCGGCTGGGGCCGCGCCCGCCGTGAGACGGCGATCGATGAGCTCGAAGCACTCCCCGATCCGGATGCCGACGCGCACGCCACCGATGAGGCGCTCGATCGGAGCCTCACGCATCGCGCATTCCGCAGCCTTCCGACCCGCTGGCAGGAGGTGCTCTGGTACACCGAGATCGAGCAGATGAAGCCGGCCGAGATCGCCCCGCTGCTGGGCATGAAGGCCACCGCCGTCGCGCAGCTCGCCTTCCGCGCGCGCGAAGGGTTGCGCGAGGCGTGGATCCAGGCCCACCTGCAGAGCGTCACCGACGGCTCCGACTGCCAGTGGACGATCGAGCGCCTCGGCGCGTACGCGCGCAACAACCTCGGCACGCGTGACCACAAGAAGCTCGAGGCGCACCTGGCGGAGTGCGCGCGCTGCACCATCGTCGCCGCCGAGGCCACCGAGGTCTCGCACCGCCTGGCCCTGGTGCTCCTGCCGCTGACGATCGGCGCCGGCGCCGCGACCGCCTACCTCGCCACCCTCCAGGGTGGCTCCGCACCGTTGGTCGCCCTCGCGGCGGGCGCCTCGGGCACCGTGCCGGGCGCGGTGACCGTGGGTCCCGGATCCGCCCCGGTGATGGGGGCGGCCGGCGCAGCCGGCACCGGATCGGGAGCGGCCGGCGGTGGCGGTACGGGCGGAGCGGGCGGCTCGGCGGGCGCCGCGGCCGGCGGTTCGGCGGCGGCCGGGGGCGGCGGACTCGCCGCCGGGGCCGTGGTCGGACTGGTCGCGGCCGGTGTGCTCGTCGCCGGTGCGGCCGTGGCTGCCGCGATCGTCGTGCCCCAGGTGATCGCGAACAGCGCCTCCGCTCCGGCCGACGGTTCGGGCACGACCGGCGCAGGAGCGAGCGACGGCGGGGATGCCGCAGCCGCCCCGCCCGCTGCGGCGCCCACACCGAGCACCCTGCCCTCCGCCGATCCCACGTCGACGCCGGTGCCCACGGCATCCGTGCGGCCCGACACCGTCTCGACGTCCGCGCCGACGCGCCGTGCCACGCCGACCGCGCCCGCCGCCCCGGCGGCCCCGCCGGCGACCCCGACGCCGGCCCCGTCACCGACCCCGACCGCGACGCCCACCCCGTCGCCGACCCCGAGCGCGACGCCGACCCGGACACCGACACCGACACCCACACCGACCCCCACACCGACACCGACGCCCACGCCCACGCCCACGCCCACGCCCACGGCGGACCCCTCGCCGCGGTTCGTCAGCGGCGAGTTCACGCCGAGCCCCGACGCTCCGCTGACGGGCACTCTCGACCTGGTCGTCACGGGAACACCGGGCGAGACGGTCCGACTGGTCGTCGGGGGGATCGAGCGCGGTCGCCAGGTCTTGAACGAAGACGGCCGGACGACCTTCTCCTTCTCCGCGGTCTACCGGGAGATCCTGCACGCGCCGGCCACGATCCAGTACGTCGACGGCGAGCGACTGGGTCCGGAGTACACCGTCTTCCTCTGGGGCCCGCCTCCCGCCCCCTGAGCCGCAGCGCACCCCGGCCCCCGCGTAAACTGACAGGCATGTCCGACCTGCCGCCCGTACGCCCCGCCGCCCCCGAAGCTCCGCGCGCGGACAGCGGTGCCGGCGCTCTTCCGGCGGGCATGCGACCGTCGCTCGACGCGCTCGACGTGCTCGCGTTCCTGACCGAGCTGTTCGCGTTCATCACGCTCGCGGTCTGGGGATTCACGGCGTGGCCGTTCCCGTGGAACATCGTCGCCGGAATCGGCACGCCACTGATCGCGATCCTCCTGTGGGCCCTGTTCGTCTCCCCGCGCGCCGTGTTCGCGGTGCACCCGTTCGTGCGCGCGCTGGTCGAGCTGCTCGTGTACGCGTCCGCGACCATCGTGTGGTGGACCAGCGGCAACGCCTGGATCGGCGTCGCCTACGCGGTCGTCGCCGTCACGGTCGGGCTCGTCGTCGGTCGGCGACGCCTCGCCGCCTAGACGGGAGACCGCGATGACGACCGTCCTGGACCTCCTGCGCGCCGAGCTGGCCGACCGCATCGACACGGACCCGGCCGCCCTCGACGCGGCGCGGGCCGACAAGTCCGGTCACGCCGCCGTCGGCGCACCGGTGGCCATCGTGCACGCGGCATCCGTGGCCGACGTCCAGGCGACCATGCGCATCGCGACGGCGACGCGCACCCCGGTCGTCGTGCGGGGCGCCGGCACGGGCCTCGCGGGCGGCGCGAACGCGGGTGCCGGCGAGATCGTCCTGTCGATGCGCGCGATGGACCGCATCCTCGAGGTGCGCGCCGATGACCTCCTGGCGGTCGTCGAGCCCGGCATCCTCAACGCCGATCTCAACGACGCCCTCGCCGCTCACGGGCTGTGGTGGGCTCCCGACCCGGCGAGCCGCGCCATCTCGACCGTCGGCGGCAACATCGCCACCGGCGCCGGGGGCCTGCTGTGCGCGAAGTACGGTGTCGTGCGCGACGCCGTCCTCGGCGTCGACGTCGTCCTCGCCGACGGGCGGCTGCTGCACCTCGGACACCGCAGCGTCAAGGGCGTGACCGGGCTCGACCTGACGGCCCTCGTGATCGGCTCGGAGGGCACCCTCGGCGTCGTCGTGGGGGCGACCCTGAAGCTACGCCGCCTCGTTCCCGGCCGCACGCGCACCCTCACGGCGCTGTTCCCCGACGTCCGCGCGGCGGCCACGGCCGCCGCCGCGGTGACCGCGGCGGGCGCGCAGCCCTCGATCATGGAGCTGATGGATGCCGCGTGCCTCGCCGCCGTCCACCGGCTCCTGTCGCTGCCCGCGCCGCCCGCCGGCGCTTCGCAGCTGACGGTGCAGACCGACGGCGCGTCGGCATCCGACGAGGCCGAGGCGATCGCCGCCACCCTCGTCGCCGCCGGCGGCGAGGTCCGTACGGCCCGCGACGATGCGGACGCCGAGCTGCTGTGGACGATCCGTCGCTCGATGCATCCGGCGATGGAGGCGATGGGCACGACCCTCATCGAGGACGTCTCGGTGCCCCGCAGCGCCCTGCCGGCGATGTTCGACGAGATCGCGCGCATCGAGCGCGAGTACGACCTCGTGATCCCGACGGTCTGCCACGCGGGCGACGGCAACCTGCACCCCAACTTCGTCTTCGACGGCGACGAGGTGCCGGAGGTCGTCTGGCGCGCGGCCGACGACCTGTTCCGCTCGGCGCTGCGCCTCGGCGGCACGCTCACCGGCGAGCACGGTGTCGGCGTCCTCAAACGCCGCTGGCTGGTCGACGAACTCGGCGACGACCAGTGGGGGCTGCAGCGCCAGATCACCCGCGTGTTCGACCCCCTCGGCATCCTGAACCCGGGCAAGGTCTTCACGCCCTGAGCCGACCCGTTCATCCGTCTCTCGTTGTCGCCATCCGCGCGTGGACGCGACCGCAGGGGACGGATGAAGCGCGCTGGGCGGCGTCAGAGGCCCTGCCAGGCCGGCTTGTTCGCGAAGGCGTAGCGGTAGTAGTCGGCGTGCTCCAGGCGGGATGCCGCGGCCTCGTCGACCACGACGGTCACGTGCGGGTGCAGCTGGATGGCCGAGCCCGGCAGCGACGACGTCACGGGACCCTCCACGGCACCCGCGACGGCGGCGGCCTTGCCCTCGCCGAACGCGAGCAGGAAGAGGTGCCGGGCGGAGAGGATCGTGCCGAGCCCCTGCGTGATGCAGTGCATCGGCACGTCGTCGACCGAGTCGAAGAACCGCGCGTTGTCGCGCCGCGTCTGCTCGATGAGGGTCTTCACGCGCGTGCGCGAGGCGAACGAGGACCCCGGCTCGTTGAAGCCGATGTGGCCCGACGTGCCGATCCCGAGGATCTGCAGGTCGATGCCGCCCGCATCGGCGATCGCCCGCTCGTAGTCGTCGCCCGCGTGCGCGATGGTCGCGAGGTCGCCGTTGGGGGTGTGGATGCGGTCGGGATCGAGCCCGAGCGGCTCCACGACCTCCTTCGTGATCACGGAGCGGTAGCTCTCGGGATGCCGCGGGTCGATGCCCACGTACTCGTCGAGCGCGAACCCGCGCACCCGCGAGACGTCGACGCCCTCCAGGCGGGGACGCAGGGCCTCGTACACGGGCAGCGGGGTCGAGCCGGTCGCGAGGCCCAGCACGGCGTCGGGCCGCGCCGCGATCAGGCGCACGATCTCGTCGGCGACGAGGGCGCCCGCGTCGGCGGCGGACGGGACGATGACGACTTCAGCCATGGAAGACAGCCTCCTGCTCAGAGTCGGCGCCGACGATCGCGGCGCCCAGGGCCGCCGCCGGAGAACCGGGCGGCAGCAGGTCGACGCGCTCGCTCAGTCGCAGCGAGCGCAGGAACGGGGATGCGGCGGCGCTCTCCTCGAGCTCGGTCAGCACAGGCCTCAGCATACGGTCGCCGAGCGCGGTGACGCCTCCCCCCAGCACGACGGCGTCCACGTCGCCGGCGAGCACGATCACGCGGATCGCCGAAGCGACGCCGTAGGCGAGACCGCGGCGGAGCGCGATCGCCTCGGCATCCCCCGCGTCGGCGGCGTCGAAGACGTCGCGCACCGGCAGGGCGCCGGGACGCGCCCAGCGTTCGGCGACGGCCGCGCCGCCGCTGAACGCCTCGATGCAGCCGCGCTGACCGCAGCGGCAGAGCGGGCCGGCCGGGTCGACGGAGATGTGGCCGACCTCCCCCGCCGATCCGTGCACGCCACGCCAGAGGCGCCCGCCGCGCACGAAGCCGGCGGCGATCCCCGTCCCGAGGTTGAGATACGCCATCGCGCTCGATCCGGCGGCGCCGTGCAGCGCGTACGCACCGACGGCCGCCGCCTTCACGTCGTTCTCCGCGCGCACGGGGATGCCGAGGCGCGGCCCGATCGCGAGTGCGAGGTCGAGCTCGTCGATGCCGAGGTTGACGGCGTGCGTGACCGTGGACCCGCCGGGGGCGACCTGCCCGGGCATGCCGACGCCGATCGAGCTGAACACCGACGCGGGACGGCCCACGGCATCCGCCAGCTCGTCGACCATCGTGAGGATCGTCGCGACGACGGCATCCGCTCCCCACCCGGTCGGACGTCGCAGGCGCGCGAGGATGTGCTTGCCGCGGTCCCCGCCGCCGGACGCGACGACCACGGCGTCGGTCTTGGTGCCCCCGACGTCGAATCCGAGTCGCATCAGCCCTTCACCGCTCCCGACACCAGGCCGCTCGTCATCTTGCCCTGCACGATGAGGAAGAAGACGATGACCGGGATCGCCATGAGGGTCGATCCGGCCATGACGACCGCCCAGTCGGTGGCCTTCGTCGCCTGCACGAAGCTGCGCAGCCAGATCGGCAACGTCTGCGACTCGGGGCGGGTCATGATGACGAGGGCGAAGATGAACTCGTTCCACGCCTGGATGAAGGCGAAGATGCCGGTCGAGACGAGCCCCGGTGCCAGGAGCGGGAAGGTCACCCGCCAGAAGGCCTGCGTGCGGCTGCAGCCGTCGATCATCGCCGCCTCCTCGAGGTCGGCGGGGATGCCGTTGACGAAGCCGCGCAGCGTCCAGATCGTGAACGGCAGCACCATCGCGATGTACACGGCCGACAGGCCGATCACCGTGTTGAGCAGGTGCCAGCCGTCGAGCACGCGGAAGGTCGAGATGATCATCGCCTCGGCCGGGATCATCTGGATCACGAGGATCGCCACGATGAAGCTCTTGCGCGAGCGGAACCGGTAGCGCGACACGGCGATCGAGGCGAGGAACGCGAACACCAGCGCGGCGACGACGGTGAGCAGCGTCACCGCCAGCGACACCCACAGCGCCGGCACGAACCCGCCCTCCCACGCCGCCTGGAAGCTGCGCAGCGTGAACTGGTCGGGCCAGAAGTGCGGGGTCTCGCTCTTGACCGCCGACCCCGGGAGGAAGGCCGTGTTGACCATCCAGTACACCGGGAAGACCGAGCAGACGAAGACGACGACGGCGGCGAGGTTCAGGAAGACGCGCCCGGTGGCGCGCCTCGTGCGGGCGCTCATCAGTCGTCCTCCGAGGTCAGCATGGTGCGGATGTAGTAGGCGGAGATGGCGAGCAGCACGATGACGAGGATCACCGAGATCGCCCCTCCCGAGCCCAGGTCGCCGGTCGCCATCGAGACGCTGTAGATGTAGACGCCGATGGTGTTGGTGTCGGCACGGATGCCGCCGACGGTCTGCAGCGCGTAGATCTGTGCGAACACGCGGAGATCCCAGATGACCTGGAGGATCAACAGCACGACCAGGATCGAGCGGATGTACGGGACGACGATGTACCGGAAGCGCTGCCAGGCGCTCGAACCGTCGAGGGATGCCGCCTCCAGCACCTCGTCGGGCACCTGCGAGAGCCCCGCGTACGTCGAGAAGGCGACGAACGGGATCGCGCCCCACGTGATGATGATGGCCGCGACGCCGAAGAAGCTGAGCGGATCGGACAGCCAGCTGTGACCGATCCAGTTCTGCCCGGTGATCCGGGTGAGCACGTAGTTGACGAGGCCGTAGGACGTGTCGAAGATCCAGCCCCATACGATCGTGCCCGTGAGCGCGGGCATCGCCCACGCCAGCAGCAGCCCGACCGACACGACCGTGCGCATCACCCGTCCGAGCGACTTCATCATGAGCGCGATCGCGACGCCCAGGACCATCGTGGCCGCGGCGCAGACGATCATCAGGCCGAAGCTGCGGCCCAGCACGACCCAGAACTGCGCGTCGGTGAGCACCCGCACGTAGTTGTCGAACCAGACGAACTCGGCGGGCTTGCCGAAGATCTGCTCGCGCCCGTACTTCTGGAACGACATGACGATCAGCTGCAGCAGGGGCCAGCCGATGAAGACGGCGAGCATCACGAGTGCGGGCAGCAGCAGCGCGAGCGGTGTGCGGTCCCGGCGACGGCGCCGGCGCGGCGCGGGCGCGGACGGGCGGTCGGTCTCGGGAGAGCGACGGGAGATCAGCGTGGTGGCCATCGCCGGGTCTCCTTTCGTGGTGGTGATGAGGGGCGTTTCGACGCGCTGCGCTCGCTCAACGACCGGGGAGGCGATGCCCCCACCGGCCGTTGAGCGCGGAGCGCAGCGACGAGTCGAAACGCCGGCGAGTCGAAGCGGACTCAGCCGTTGAGGATGGCGTCGATCTGCTCGTCCAGCGCGGTGGCGAGCGTCTTGACGTCGCCGCCGGCTGCGACCTGGACGAAGAAGTCCTGCAGCAGGCCCTTCGCCTCGACATCCGCCCACTTCGGGGAGGCGGGGGTCAGCTTGGCGTTCGCCGCGGCATCCGCGATGATCTTCGCGAGCTCCGGGGTGGCCGCCGCGACCTCGCCGCCCAGCGACTTCTTGGCGGGCACGAGACCGGCCTTGGCCAGGATCGACTGGTACTCGTCGCTGAGCATGATCTCCAGCGCGCTCTTGGCGAGCTCCGGGTTGGCCGACTTCGCCGCGATCCCGATGTTCGAGCCGCCGGCGAAGACCTTCGCCGCGCCGCCGTCCTTGCCGGGGAGCGCGTAGTAGCCGACGGTCTTGCTCAGCGCCGTCTCGGCCTTGTCCTCATCGGCGACGATCGACCAGTACGCCCAGCTCGGCGCCGACAGCGTGGCGGCCTTCTCGGTGCGGAAGGGCACCCACGCCTCGGTCTCGTCGCCGTCCTTCGGGGCGAGGGAGGCCTTCGTCATGAGCTGCTGCACCTGCTCGATGCCCTTGACCGACGCGTCACTGGACATCTGCGCCTCCCACTTGCCGTCCTTCTGCACGGCGACCTCGCCGCCGTTCTCCCAGATGAACGGGAGGGCGTTGTACCAGTCCTTGCCGGGGAAGTAGACGCCGGAGACGCCGGGGAGCGCCTGCGCGAGCTTCTCGCCGCCCGCGACGTACTCGTCGAGGGTCGTCGGCACCTGCACACCCGCCGTGGCGTACTGGGTGGTGTTGTAGAAGACGATGCGGGCGCCCGAGTAGTACGGCGCCGCGTAGAGCTTGCCGTCCCACGAGCCGGCCTCGACGAATCCGGGCAGGAGGTCGTCCCCGCCGATCTGATCCTTGATGTCGGAGATGTCCAGGAGTGCACCGCTGGAGGTGAAGGCGGCCGCCTGCGTGTTGCCCATCTCGACGATGTCGGGGGTGTCGTTGGACGACAGGCTCGTGGTCAGCTTGTCGACGAGCCCGGTCCACTGCTGCTCCTCGATGACGAGCGTCGAGCCGGGGTTGTCGGCTTCGAACGTCTTCTTGAGGTAGTCGCGGGCATCCTGAGGCGTGTCGGTGCCGACGAGCCAGACCCGCAGCTGCGCCGCTGCAGGCGTGCCCGAGGCGTCGGTGCCGCCCGAGCTTCCGCCCGCGCAGCCGGCGAGAACGACAGCCGAAGCGCCGAGGAGCGCGAGGGCTCCGAGCTTCTTGTTCATGGTGTCTTCCTTTGTCTCTCTTGGTGGTATCGGGGCACGGTGACCCATCCGTGGATGAGGGGTCAGGACACCCCGAGTTGTCCTGACAGGACCATGACGGCCGCACCGCGGAGGACGATGTCCTCCCCCTGCGCCGTCATCCGCACCTGCACGCCGTCGTGGAACTCGGCGAGCGTCCGGGTGCGCAGTGTCTCGACGGTCGCGGTCGCGAGGGGTCCGTCGAGAAGTTCTGGGATGCCGGAGAGCACGATCTCCGACAGGTCGAGCACGCCCACGATGGGGGCGAGTGCGATGCCGAGACGCGCACCGGCGTCGCGGAGCACCGCGTCGCGGTCCGCGTCGGGCTCCGCGAGCCGCGCCTCGAGGGCGGGCACCGACAGCCACGCCTCGAGGCAGCCGATCTTGCCGCAGACGCAGCGCGGCCCACCGTCGGTGCCGACCGTGACGTGGCCGATCTCGCCCGCGGCGAAGCGCGAGCCGCGCATGGGCTGTCCGCTGGCGAGCAGCCCCGAGCCGACACCGCGGCCGACGCGAACGAGCAGGACGTCGTCGGCGGCGCCGCCGAAGGTGTACTCGGCGAGGACGGCGGCGTTGGCGTCGTTGGCCACGAGCACGGGAAGTCCGAGCTCGGCACGCAGCACCCCTTCGAGGTCGACGTCGTGCCAGCCGAGGTTCGGCGCCGTGAGCACGACGCCGCGGTCGTCGACGATGCCGGGGCTGCCGACGCCGATGCCGAGGACGGGCGCGTGCGCATCCGCGACCAGGCGTCGGGCGAGATCGATGACGACGGCGAGGATGTCGGCGGGATCGGCGGGCACGTCGACGTCGAGGCGCGCGACGATCTCGCCGTCGAGGGTGAGCACGGCGCCGAGGAAGCGGTCGGTGCCGGAGAGGTCGAGCCCGACGATGCGGTGCCCCTCGCGGTCGAGGTCGACGAGGATCGCGGGCTTGCCCGGACCGGTCACCTCGCGCAGGCCGCGTTCGGCGACGTAGCCGTCGTCGATCAGCTCGGCGACGAGATCGGAGATCGTCACCCGGGTGAGGCCGGTCTCCCGGGAAAGGTCCGCCCGACTCATGGCACCCTGGTGGAAGAGGGTCTGCAGCACGAGGGAGCGGTTGTGCGCGCGAGCGTGCTCCGGCAGGACCTTCGCCGCGTGACGCAGCGCGCGGCCTGCGCTGAACGACCGGCCCGCGAGGGCGGCCGTCTCGGGGGCAGTGCGCTGCACATCGGATCCGGACATGTTTGTTAGTAGACCTTACGAATCTCCGTTCCGCAAGCGCGGAACGCAATTCGGCAGGACCGTTTACAAAACCGTTACATTGCCCGTCGCGGGCGATCACAGGAGGAGAGACATGACCGCCATGCCGCCGCGCCGCCGCGCCCCGCTCGCCGCCGTGATCCTCGCCGGCGCTCTGGCCCTCGCCGGCTGCGCGGCATCCTCCCCCGCCCCCACGCCGTCCGACGGCGACACGCAGACGGTCGCGGAGGCGTGCGACACCGTGCGCGCCGGCGTCGAGGATGCCGCGGCCCAGCTGCAGACGCTCGACCCCGGCGACCCGCGCGCCGCGGTCGACGCCCTCGGCGGGGTCGCGGGACGGCTCGGCGCCGCCGCCGGAACCGTCGGCAACCACGAGGTGGCCGCGCTGCTGCCGCCGCTGCAGACCGGGTTCGCCTCGGCATCCGACACCCTCGCGGCGATCGCGGGCGGCGATCTGTCCCGTCTCACGGCCCTGCAGAGCACCACCGACGACATCCGGTCGGCACTGGCCGCGTTCACCCGGATCTGCTCCGGGGGCTGAGCGCACGAGCCTCGACGAACGTCTCTGCCGAGCCGGCCGCACCATCCCGTACCATAGGAGGGCGCGGCCGCGCAGAACACGGGGGTGTTGCAAGTGACCGATCCTGGCACGGGGCGAGAGGCGGACCACACGCCCGAGCCCTCGTCGGCGACGCCGACGACCGCCGCGACGGCCGTTCTCGACGGTCCCGTGGACCCGTTCGACGGCGCGGCGCCTCCGTCCGAAGCCCCTCCCGTGCAGTGGGCCCCGGCCGAGCCGGCGCCGAAGAAGAAGCGCCTCTGGCTGTGGATCGGCGTTCCCGCCGGCGCGCTCGCCGTCGGCGTCGTGGCCGCCTCGCTCGTGCTCATCGCCCCCGGCACGGCCGTCGCCGGCGTTCCCGTGGGCTTCCTCACGGCCGGCGCCGCGACCGATGCGATCAGTCAGCGGCTCGGCGCCACCACGCTCGTTCTGGGTGAGGGCGGACCCACCGTGACGGGCGCTCAGCTCGGTGCGACGGTCGACGCCCGCGCGCTCGCCGACGCCGCCTTCGACGAACGCCCCCTGTGGAATGTGACGCAGTGGTTCGGCGACGCCGTCGATGCCCCCCTGACACTGGATGCCGAGAAGGCCACCGCGGCGCTGCGCGCGGCCCTCCCCGGAAGCTTCGTCGACCCCGTCCCCGCGGGCGTCGCGTTCGCCGGCACCGCCTACACCGTCACGCCCGCCGTCGACGGCACGGGTCTCGACCTCGACGCCATCAGCGCGGCGCTCCACGACGCGTTCGTCTCGGGGCAGAGCTCCGTGGTCGTCCCGACGACGACGGTCCCGGTCGCCGCACCCGCCTCGACCGAGAAGGCGCAGGCCGCCGCCGACCAGCTCAACGGCATGCTGCAGACCATCGGCTTCTACGTCGGCGACGAGCGCACCGTGCCGGTCGACGCCGCGACCGCCGCGTCGTGGCTCACCGTGACCCCCGACGCCGCGGGGAGCTTCGCGATCACCGCGGACGCCGACAAGATCCAGGCCGCCGTGTCGGGCCTCGCCGCCCTCGTCGACCGCGCGCCGGCGAACGGCACGGTGATCACCAACTCCGACGGCACCGTGCTCGACACCAGCGTGCCCGGCGCCGACGGCCGCACGCTCGGCGACACCAGCGGCGTCGCACAGGAGTTCGCGACGCAGCTCGCTGCGGGCAAAGCGGCGTTCGCCCTCCCGGTGACGGTGACCCCGGCATCCACGACGACGCTGCAGCGCCTGCTCGAGGTGAACCTCAGCGAGCAGATGCTCTACCTGAAGGAGAACGGCGCGGTCGTCGACTCGTGGCCGATCTCGAGCGGTCTGCCGGCGTCTCCCACCTACACGGGACACTTCCGCATCAACAGCCACATCCGCTCGCAGACGATGACGAGCACCGACCCGAACAACCCGTACTGGAACTACGACGTGCCCAACGTCGAGTGGGTCATGTACTTCAACGGCGACGAGGCCTTCCACGGCGTGTACTGGCACAACAACTTCGGCACGCCGCAGAGCCACGGCTGCGTCGGCATGCCCAACTATCGCGCGAAGCAGATCTACGACTGGTCCCCGACCGGCGTGGACGTGTGGATCCACGACTGAGCCCGCGCTCGCCGCGTTTCGACTCCTCGCTGCGCTCGTCGCTCAACGACCGGGGTGGGCCGCGCTCTCACCGGTCGTCGAGCGAGGCGCGCAGCGCCGAGCCGACCGGGGGCCGCGCTCTCACCGGTCGTTGAGCGAGGCGCGAAGCGCCGAGTCGAAACGCCCCACGCCGGCAGAGTCCCACGCCGGCAACGCCGAAGGCGCGGACCGCAGCCCGCGCCTTCGGTGAGGATCACAGCGCGTCGATGACCGCGTTCAGCGTCGCCGACGGACGCATGACGGCGGTGACCTTCGCCACGTCGGGGTGGTAGTAGCCGCCGATGTCGACGGGGTGCCCCTGCACACCGTTGAGCTCGGCCACGATCTCCTGCTCCGCCGCCGCGAGCTTCTCGGCCACGGGCGCGAACGCGGCCGCGAGCTCGGCATCCGCGCTCTGGTGCGCCAGCTCCTGGGCCCAGTACAGCCCGAGGTAGAAGTGGCTGCCGCGGTTGTCGATGGTCCCGAGCGAGCGCCCCGGCGAGCGGTCCTCCTCGAGGAACGTGCCGGTCGCGGCATCCAGCGTGTCCGCGAGCACCTTGGCCTTCGCGTTGCCGGTGAACTCGGCGAGGTGCTCGAAGGATGCCGCGAGCGCGAAGAACTCGCCGAGCGAGTCCCACCGCAGGTAGTCCTCTTCGAGGAGCTGCTGCACGTGCTTGGGGGCCGAGCCGCCCGCGCCGGTCTCGAAGAGTCCGCCGCCGGCGAGCAGCGGGACGATCGAGAGCATCTTGGCCGACGTGCCGACCTCGAGGATCGGGAAGAGGTCGGTCAGGTAGTCGCGCAGCACGTTGCCCGTCACCGAGATCGTGTCCTCGCCCTTGCGCAGACGCGCGAGCGTGTACCGCGTCGCCTCCTCGGGCGGGAGGATGACGATCGTGATGTCGCCGGTGTCGAGCGTCGCGAGCGCCTGGTGCACCTTGCCGATGAGCTGGGCGTCGTGGGCGCGGTTGACGTCGAGCCAGAAGACGGCGGGCACGCCGGTGGCGCGGGCGCGCGAGACGGCCAGGCGCACCCAGTCCATGATCGCGATGTGCTTCGCCTGGGTCGCGCGCCAGATGTCGCCCTTCTCGACGTGGTGCTCGATGAGCACGGTGCCGGCGGAGTCGAGCACCTCGACGACGCCGTCCGCCGGGATCTCGAAGGTCTTGTCGTGGCTGCCGTACTCCTCGGCGGCCTGGGCCATGAGGCCGACGTTCGGCACGGTGCCGATGGTCGCGGGGTCGAGCGGGCCGTTCGCGATCACGTCGTCGATGACGGCCTGGTAGACGCCGGCGTACGAGGAGTCCGGGATGACGGCGATGGTGTCGTCCTCGGCGCCGTCGACGCCCCACAGCTTTCCGCCGTTGCGCACGAGGGCGGGCATCGAGGCGTCGACGATGACGTCGGACGGCACGTGCAGGTTGGTGATGCCCTTGTCGCTGTTGACGTAGCTGAGACGGGGGCCCGACGCGAGGTCCTGCGCGATGCGGGCGGAGATCGCGTCGCCGTCGGCGAGATCGCCCAGCCCGGCGAGGATCGACCCGAGGCCGTTGTTGCCGTCGAGACCGGCGGCCGAGAGCTGCGCGCCGTAGGTGTCGAAGACGTCGGCGAAGAACGCGCGGACGACGTGGCCGAAGATGATGGGGTCGCTGACCTTCATCATCGTGGCCTTCAGGTGCACGGAGTACAGCACGTTCTCCGCCTTGGCCTGGGCGATGGTGTCGGCGAGGAAGGCGTCGAGCGCCGTGGCCGAGAGGAAGGTGGCGTCGACGACCTCGCGCGGCAGCACCTTGAGGCCGTCCTTGAGAACGGTGACGGTGCCGTCGACGGCGGTGTGACGGATGCTGAGGACGTCGTCGTGGGCGGCGATCCAGCTCTTCTCGTTGCTCTTGAAGTCGTCGTGGCCCATGGTGGCGACGCGGGTCTTGGACCCGGCGGCGAAGGGCTTGTTGCGGTGGGGGTGCTTCTTCGCGTAGTTCTTGACCGCCAGCGGCGCGCGGCGGTCGCTGTTGCCCTCGCGCAGCACGGGGTTCACGGCCGATCCCTTGATGCGGTCGTAGCGGGCGCGGATGTCCTTCTCCTCCACCGTGGCGGCGTCGTCCGGGTAGTCGGGGATGTCGTAGCCCTGCGACTGGAGCTCGGCGATCGCGGCCTTCAGCTGCGGGATGGATGCCGAGATGTTCGGCAGCTTGATGATGTTCGCCTCGGGCAGGGTGGCGAGACCGCCGAGCTCGGCGAGCGCGTCGCCCACCTGCTGCTCGGGCGAGAGACGCTGCGGGAAGGCGGCGAGGATGCGGCCCGCGAGGGAGATGTCGCGGGTGTCGATCTCGACGCCCGCCTGCCCCGCGAAAGCCTTCACGATCGGCAGAAAAGAGGCCGTCGCCAGCGCCGGCGCCTCGTCGGTGTGCGTGTAGATGATGGTGGACTCGGGCACGTGTGATCTCTCCGTCGTGAGCGTCGTCGTGGGCGTCGTGGTGAGCGTCGCGGGGTCACCCACCAGGCTATCGCATCACCGGAATATATCTTGACGTCAAGATATCTCCGCCCCCGCTGCCGTGTTGGCGTTTTCTCACCGTTCGGAGGGTGCCGACCATGACCGCGCGCGAGGTAGCCTGATCACATGACCGAGCTGCGCCTCGAGGAACTGTCGGCCGCCACCATCGTGGCGGTGAACACCATGTCGCTCAAGCCGGGTCAGGAGCAGTACCTCGCCCCCACGAGCTACGCCGTCGCCGGGACGGTGGCCAATCCGAGCACCGCGTGGCAGCGGGTGGTGCTCGACGGCGACGAGGTCGTCGGCTTCGTCAGCGCGAACTTCGATCCCGACGCGCTGCACGAGCACTTCCGCTCCGTACTCTGGCGCATCAACGTCGACGCCGACGACCAGGGTCGGGGCGTCGGCCGCTTCGCGGTGGAGCAGCTTCTCGAGGAGGCCCGCGCCCGCGGAATGGACCACGTGCACGTGATCTACGAAGAGGGCCAGGGCGGCCCCGACGCGTTCTTCCGTCGCGTGGGATTCACTCCGGTCGATGAGACCGAGTTCGGCGAGGTCGTCGCCGAGATCCGCCTGTAGGCGCCCGCGTCGTTCGCACGTCACCGTTTGTTGCCAATATCCACAAACCTCTTGCGTCGATGACGCGGAGGGCTCTATCGTGATCTCCAGCTTCGCTCGAAGCGCTTCGATACGACAGAGGAGTCGGCATGGCACGCATCGACGAGGTGGCTGCGGCCGCCGGCGTGTCCATCAGCACCGTGTCCTACGCGCTGAGCGGCAAGCGCCCCATCTCCCCTGACACGCGCCGCCGCGTCATCGACGCCGCACACCGGCTCGGGTACGCCCCGAACGCCGGAGCCCGCATGCTGGCGGGTCGCCTCACCCACATCTTCGCGCTCACCGAGCCGCTGCGGCGCGAGACCCACGCGCCGACGCACATGTCCTTCGTGCTGGCGGCGGCCGTCGCGGCGCGCCGCCACGACTACGACATCCTGCTCCTCACCGACCAGCAGGCCTCGGCCGGCATGCAGCGGGTGACGGCCTCGGGTCTCGTCGACGCGATCCTCGTGCTCGACGTCGCACCCGACGACGAGCGGGTCGCCATCGCCCGCTCGATCACCACGCCGACGGTGTTCATCGGCATCCCCGACGACCACGAGGGCCTGGACTGCGTCGACCTCGATTTCGAGGCGGCCGCACGACTCGCCGTCGACCGCGTGGCCGACGCGGGCCACCGCCGCATCGCCCTCATCGGCCAGCCGGCGAGCACCTACCGACTGTCCAACTTCCCTCCCCGCGTCCGCCGCGCCGTCGCCGAGCATGCGGCGCACCGGGCGCTCGAGCACTCGTTCGCGACGACGGGCGAGGTCGTCACGGATGCCGAGGCGGTGCGCGCGGCCGTGAACGACGCGCTCGACGCCGGTGCGACCGCACTGCTGCTGCACGGCGTCGACGACATGCACGGCGCCGTGCTCACCGCCCTCGCCGAGCGCGGGGCGGAGGTGGGCGCGGACGTCTCGATCGTCTCGATCGCGGCATCCTTCGACACCACGAAGCTGCCGACCCAGCTCGACACCATCCCGCTGATCCCCGAGGCGTCGTGCGATCTCGCCGTCGACCTCGCGCTGGCGCGGATCGACGACCCGCGCCGGCCCGCCGGCATCCACCTGCTCGCACCCGTGTACCGCGACGCGGGCTCGGTGACGACTCCCCCGCACGCGTGACCGCTTCCTCGGACGCGCTTTCGTTCGCCGTTCATCGAAGCGCTTCGACAGACTTCACCTCCTGACCCGCAACTGAACACCGGCAACTGAACACCGCAATCACAGACCGGGCCGATGGCGGCCCACCGAAAGGAGTGCCGACGATGGCACGAATCACAGGGCGGACGCGGGCACTGACCGCCGCCGTCATCCTCACCGCCGCGGCGCTGAGCATCAGCGCCTGCTCCTCCTCCGGCGACACCGGCACAGGCAGCACCGACGGCGCCGGCCAGACCCTCAAGCTCTGGCATTACGAGGGCGCCGACAGCGCGATGGGCAAGGCATGGGCCGAGGCCATCGACGTCTTCGAGAAGGAGACCGGCGCCAAGGTCGAGTTCGAGGAGAAGTCGTTCGAGCAGATCCAGAAGACGGCCAGCCAGGTGCTCGACACGGATGCCGCGCCCGATGTCATGGAGTTCAACAAGGGCAACGCGACCGCCGGCTTCCTCGCGTCGACGGGACTGATCAGCGACATCTCCGACGCCGTGGCGAAGTACGGGTGGGCCGACAAGCTCGCTCCCTCGCTGCAGACGACCGCGAAGTACACCGACAAGGGCGTCATGGGCGGCGACACCTGGTACGGCGTGCCCAACTACGGCGAGTTCGTCGGCGTCTACTACAACAAGGACGCCTTCGCCGCGGCGGGGCTGGAGATCCCCACCACGTACGACGAGTTCGTCAAGGTGCTCGACGCGTTCGTGGCGAAGGGCATCACCCCGCTCGCCGAGGCCGGCGCGGAGTACCCGCTCGGCCAGCTCTGGTACCAGCTGGCGCTGTCCCACGGCGACCGCGACTGGGTGAACGACTACCAGCTCTACAAGAACCCGGTCGACTGGCAGGGCGCCGAGACGACCTACGCCAGCGACACCCTCAAGGAATACGTCGCCAAGGGCTACATCGCCAAGGACGTCTCCTCGATCAAGGCCGAGGATGCCGGGGTGTCCTTTATCAACGGCACCTCCCCCATCTTCGTGTCGGGCTCGTGGTGGTACGGACGCTTCACCGAGCAGGCCACCGGGTTCGACTGGACGATGCAGGCCTTCCCGGGCTCGAAGCTGTCGCTCGGCTCGTCGGGCAATCTGTGGGTGGTTCCGGAGAACGCGAAGAACAAGGACCTCGCCTACACGTTCATCGACATCACGATGCGACCGGAGATCCAGGCGATCATCGGCAACAACGGCGGCCTGCCCGTCGCTGCCGATCCGAAGGACATCACCGACCCGAAGAGCCAGGAGCTCATCTCGGTCTTCAACGGCGTCCTCGACCAGGACGGCCTCTCCTTCTACCCCGACTGGCCGGCTCCGGGCTTCTACGACGTGATCGTCCAGCAGCTCCAGGGCCTCGTCACCGGAACGCAGGATGCCGCGACCACCAACGCGAACCTCGGCAAGGCCTACGACGAGGGCACCGCGGACTACCGCTGACCGACCGGTGGGGGCGGCCTCGTGCCGCCCCCACCCCCGCTCCCGAACGAAAGCACCGCATGTCGCTCACAACACGCTCTCGGCGCACCCCGGTCGTCGACGACGAACCCGCCATCCCCCAGCGCGGAGGCGGACGCGGCGGGTACTGGCTGTACCTGCTGCCCGGCTTCGTCCTGCTGCTGGTCATCGTCATCGTCCCGCTGGTGTGGAACGTCTACCTCACCTTCACGAGCTGGAAGGGGGTGCGCGCACCGGAGTTCATCGGCGTCGACAACTGGATCAAGCTCGTCGGCGACGACGCGTTCTGGACCTCCTTCCTCAACTCCGTGTGGATGGTCATCGCCATGGTGATCGTGCCGACGATCGTCGGCCTGATCGTCGCCGCGCTCCTGTTCGACGTCGTCGGACGCAAGTTCGGCGGCCGGGTCGGCAGCTTCCTGCGCGCGACCTACTACCTCCCGCAGATCCTGCCGGTGGCCGTCGCCGGCATCGTGATCGGCTGGATCGTGCGGCCGGGCGCCGACGGCGCCCTCAACCAGCTGCTGGCCGCCGTCGGCATCGCCCCCGTCGACTGGCTGGGCCAGATGCCCTCCGCGCTCATCGTGCTCATGGTGGTGCTGGTGTGGGTGCAGATCGGCTATCCCGTGGTCGTGTTCATGGCGGCGCTGCAGCGGGTCGATCCCGAGCTGTACGAGGCCGCCGAGCTCGACGGCGCCAACTGGTTCCAGCGCTTCGCGTCCATCACCGTCAGCATCATCCGTCCGGAGATCTTCGTCGTCACCCTCACCTGCACGATCGCGGCGCTGAAGGTGTTCGGTCCGGTCTACGTCATCACCCGCGGCGGCCCCGCCGGCGCCACCCTCGTGCCGTCGTACTACGCCTACCAGGAGTTCTTCACCAAGCGCGACGTCGGCTACGGCGCCACCATCGCGACGGTGCTGACGATCGTCGTCGTCATCGTGTCGATCGTCTTCATCCGGGTGCAGAACTCCCTCGAACGCAAGGAAAGGGCGGGCCTGTGATGGCTGCCGGAACCGTACTCACGACCGCGATCCGTCCCCGACGCGCCCCGCGCGGACGCGGCGGCATGGTCACCAAACGCGGAGTCGACTGGCTGATGCTCGTGCTGGTCGCTGTCGGCGCCCTCCTGGTGATCGCGCCGTTCTACCTCGTGCTGGTCAACTCGTTCAAGTCGCCGACCGACTACGCGAACTCGGGTCCGCTCGCCCTGCCGCACGCCCTCGACTTCACCGGCATCACCAAGTTCTGGGAGCGGGTCAACTTCCCGCAGAAGGTCTGGAACTCCCTCTTCATCTCCGGGGTGGTCGCCGTGCTCGCGGTGCTGATCTCGATGCTCAACGCGTTCGCGATCGGCATCGGCCGCGTCCGCGGCCGCACCTGGATCGTGCTGCTGTTCCTGCTGGCGAACCTGCTCCCCCAGGAGGCCCTGCTCTACCCGCTGTACTACATGTTCAAGTCGGTCGGCCTCTACGACAACGTGTGGTCGGTGATCATCATCTTCACGGTCGTCCAGGCCGCGTTCGGCACCTACCTGCTGTCGTCGGTGTACGGCACCTTCCCCAAGGAGGTGCTGGAGGCGGCATCCCTCGACGGCGCCGGACGCTGGACGATCCTGTGGCGCGTCGTCTTCCCGATCAGCCGTCCCACGCTGTCGGTGCTGCTCATCTTCTTCTTCATCTGGACGTGGAACGAGTTCCTCATCCCGCTGACGTTCCTCGCCTCGAACGCGAACCAGACCGTGCCGGTGGCGATCAGCGTGCTCCAGGGCGACCGCCTCATGGACGTGACCACGACCAGCGCGTCGGCCCTGCTGGGCATCATCCCGACGCTCATCTTCTTCCTCATCTTCCAACGCACCCTCACCCGGGGCATCACGGCAGGAGCAGTCAAGTAATGAAGTTCACCGACGGGTTCTGGCAGCTGCGCCCCGGAGTCAGCGCGCTCTACGCGCAGGAGGCGTACGACCTGTGGCAGATCGCCGACACCCCCGACGGCCCCGGGCTGATGGTCACCGCGCCCACCGCGGTCATCGCGCGGCGCGGCGACGTGCTCAACCGGCCCGTGCTGACCACGACCCTCTCCTCGCCCGCCGAAGGGGTGATCCGCGTGCGGATCGCGCACCACACCGGCGCCGCGTGGCACGGTGGCTTCCCGATGCCGGGTGCCGGCGGGTCGGCCGACCGCGTCGAGATCACGGAGACCGAAGGTCTCGTCCGCGCCGGCATCCTCACCGCTCGCGTCGGGGCCGGCGCCCCGTGGGACCTCTCCTTCGAGGTCGACGGCCGCCGGGTCACCGGCAGCGGCCACAAATCCCAGGGCTATCTGCGGGTGGCCTCCGACGCTCAGGTCGACACCGGCATCGTCGGCAACGCCCGGGCCGGGCAGCGCACGGACACCGCCCCCGCCTACGTGCACGAACAGCTGGAGCTCGGTGTCGGCGAGCTCGTCTACGGCCTCGGCGAGCGCTTCGGCCCGCTGGTGAAGAACGGGCAGACGGTCGACATCTGGAACGCCGACGGGGGCACCTCGAGCGAGCAGGCCTACAAGAACGTGCCGTTCTATCTCACCACCCGCGGCTACGGCGTGCTCGTCAACGACCCCGGCCACGTGTCGTTCGAGGTGGGGTCGGAAGCCGTCGAGCGGGTGCAGTTCTCGGTGCCCGGCGAGGTGCTGGAGTACTTCGTGATCGCAGGGCCGACGCCCGCCGACGTGCTGCGCCGCTACACGGCCCTCACCGGCCGGCCGCCCGTGGTACCGGCATGGTCGTACGGCCTGTGGCTGTCGACGAGTTTCACCACCGCCTACGACGAGGCGACCATCACCTCGTTCATCGACGAGATGGCGGCCCGCGAGCTGCCGGTGTCGGTGTTCCACTTCGACTGCTTCTGGATGCGCGAGTTCAACTGGTGCGACTTCGAGTGGGATGCCCGCGTGTTCCCCGACCCCGACGGCATGCTCGCGCGGCTCCACGAGCGCGAGCTGCGCGTGTGCGTCTGGATCAACCCCTACATCGCGCAGCGCTCGCCCCTGTTTCGCGAAGCGGCGGATGCCGGCTACCTCGTGCGCCGCGCGGACGGCTCGATCTGGCAGTGGGACCTCTGGCAGGCCGGCATGGGGCTGGTCGACTTCACGAACCCCGCTGCGACCGCGTGGTATCAGGAGAAGCTGCGGGCGCTGATCGCCCAGGGCGTCGACTGCTTCAAGACGGACTTCGGCGAGCGCATCCCCACCGACGTGGTGTGGGCCGACGGCAGCGACCCGCAGCGCATGCACAACCTCTACACCGAGCTGTACAACCGGGCCGTCCACGACGTGCTGGTCGCCACCCGCGGCGAGGGCGAGGCCGTGCTGTTCGCCCGTTCCGCCACGGCGGGAGGACAGAGCATGCCGGTGCACTGGGGCGGTGACTCGACCTCGACCTTCACCTCGATGGCCGAGACGCTGCGCGGAGGTCTCTCGCTCGCGATGAGCGGCTTCGCGTACTGGAGCCACGACATCGGCGGTTTCGAGGGCACACCCGATGCCGCCGTGTTCAAGAGGTGGACGGCGTTCGGTCTGCTCAGCTCGCACTCGCGCTTCCACGGGTCGGACTCCTACCGCGTGCCGTGGGCCTTCGACGAGGAGGCCGTGGCGGTGACGCGCCGCTTCACCCACCTCAAGATGCGGCTCATGCCGTATCTGCATCAGCTCGGCGTCGACGCGGCGCGCACCGGCATCCCGCTGCTGCGACCCCTGGCGCTGGAGTTCCCGGGCGACCCGGCCGTCGCCTACCTCGACCGCCAGTACATGCTGGGCCCGTCGCTGCTGGTCGCGCCCGTGATGTCGGCGGACGGGGAGGTGGAGTTCTACCTGCCCGACGGCGAGTGGACCTCGCTGCTGAGCGGCGAGCGCGTGAGCGGCGGGCGGTGGCGGCGCGAGACCCACGGGTTCGATTCCCTGCCGCTGTACGTGCGGCCGGGCGCGGTGCTGCCGTGGGGCGCGCGCGAGGACCGGCCGGACTACGACTACCTCGACGGTCTCGAGCTGCGCGTGTTCGCGGGCGGCTCCGGGACGCGGGAGGTCGTCGTCACCGCCCCCGACGGTCGCCGCCAGACGTTCGAGGTCGACCTGGACGCGCCGACCCCCTGACCCGGCCGTCGGGTGTTCGGGTTCGCGCGTTCGCGTTCGCGGATTCGGACAATGGCGACAGATGCGGATGCTGTGGGCCGCAGCATCCGCATCTGTTCACGTCCTCCGCATCCGCTGCGGGCGCGTCGGCTCCTCCCCAGCCGTGGCGGTCCGGCGAGTTGTGCACGACAGCGCGCGGATCGGCGTGCGGAGGCGTGCGGGCGGGCAGGCTCGGACCGTGGGGATCCGAGAGCTGGTGGAGGCGGGTGGCGGCATCGTGCATCGGCGAGCCGTGCTGGATGCCGGCATCCGCCCCACCACGCTGCGAGCGGCCATCACGGCGGGCGAGGTGCGCCGCGTGCGCCGCTTCTGGGTGTCCACGGACGCGGCCCCGGCCGCGCTCGTGCACGCGGCGGAGGTCAGTGCGCGGGTGGCCTGCGTGTCGGCGGCTCGCCACCGCGGCTGGTGGCTGCCGCCGGAGATCCCGACGGGTCCGCACCTGCACGTGCCCGCCCACGCGCAGCGCCCTCGACCCGACGAGCGCGACGGGGACGGCGTGGTCGTCCACTGGGATACGCCGCTGGTGCCGTCGCACCCGCACGTGCTCGTCGAGTCGGTTCCCGACGCGCTGGCGCACCTCGCCCGGTGTCTGCCCCACGAAGATGCGCTCGTCGTGTGGGAGTCCGCCGTACGCCGCGAACGGCTCGACCCGGACGTGCTGCGGCGCTACCGCTGGCGCACGCCCGATGCGCGGCGACTGGCGGCGGAGGTCACGGGCCTCAGCGATTCCGGCCTCGAGACGCTCTTCGTCTCGCGGATATGTGGGATCGGCCTCGACGTCCGCCAGCAGGTGCTGCTGCTCGGACACCACGTCGACGGCCTCATCGGCGAGCGACTCGTCGCGCAGCTGGACGGCTTCGCCTTCCATTCCTCGGCCGCCGATCGGGGCCGAGACCTGAGCCACGACCGCGAGCTCACGGCGCGCGGGTACACCGTGCTGCGCTTCACCTACGCCGAGGTCGTGCATCAGTGGCCCCGCGTGGAGGCCGCGATCCTCCGCGCGGTCGCGCAGGGCCTTCACCTCGCGCGCTGACACCCCGCCGCCACCGGCTGCACTCCTCCGAATCTGCGGCAGGGCGCCCAGCCCAGCCCAGCCCGCACCGGATTCGGAGCAGCGCAACAGAATCGGATGCCGCGACGCGCAGCATCCGATTCTGTTGGCCATCGCCGAAACCGGCGGGGGTCAGACGAGCGACTGCTTCCAGGCGCTGTGCAGCTGGGCGAACTTGCCCGTGCCGGCGATCAGCTCCGCCGGGGTGTCATCCTCGATGATGCGGCCGTGCTCCATCACGAGCACCCGGTCGGCGATCGACACGGTCGACAGCCGGTGGGCGATGATGATCGCGGTGCGATCGGCCAACAGCGTCTGCAGCGCCGACTGGATCTGACGCTCGCTCGGGATGTCGAGCGACGCCGTGGCCTCGTCCAGGATGAGCACCGCGGGATCGGCGAGGAACGCGCGGGCGAACGAGATCAGCTGACGCTGTCCGGCCGACACCCGGCCGCCGCGCTTGTTGACGTCGGTGTCGTACCCGTCGGGCAGCCGCTCGATGAACGTGTCGGCGCCCACCGCGCGGGCCGCAGCCCGGATCTCCTCGAACGTCGCGTCGGGCTTGCCGAGCGCGATGTTGTCGGCGACGGTACCGCTGAACAGGTACGCCTCCTGCGTCACCATCACGATCGCGCGACGGAGGTCCTTCGGATGCAGCGACCGCAGGTCGACGCCGTCGAGCGTGACCGCGCCGTGCGACGGGTCGTAGAACCGCGACACGAGCTTCGCGAGCGTCGACTTGCCGGCGCCCGTCGTGCCGACCAGGGCGATCGTCTGCCCGGCGGGGATGTCGAGCGAGAAGTGCGGCAGGATCGTGCGGTCGTCCGCGTAGCCGAACACGACGTCGCGGAACTCCACGTGACCGGACGCCTTCCAGAGGTCGACCGGACGCACGGGGTCGGGAACGGTCGGCTCCTCCTCCAGCACGCCCGACACCTTCTCCAGCGCGGCCGTGGCCGACTGGTAGGAGTTCAGGAACATGGCGACCTCCTGCAGCGGCGAGAAGAAGTTCCGCACGTACAGGACGGCGGCCAGCAGGGTGCCCACGAGCAGGGTCCCGTCGACCACCCGCAGACCGCCCCAGAGGAGCACGCCTGCGACGGCGAAGGCCGAGACCGCCATCATCCCCGGCTCGAACGTGCCGAACAGCCGGAGCGAGCGCATGTTGACGTCGCGGTACTGTCCCGAGAGGTCGCCGAACTCCTCGTCGTTGCGAGGCTCCTTGCGGAAGGCCTTCACGGCGCGGATGCCGGTCATCGTCTCGACGAACTTCACGATCACCTTGGCGCTGACCACGCGCGACTCCCGGTATGCACGCTGCGAGTTGCGGTAGAACCAGCGCATCAGCAGGTACAGCGGGATGCCCGCGACGGCGAGGATGACGCCCGACTGCCAGTCCAGCAGCAGCAGCGCGATCAGCGTGAACGCGCCGTAGAGCACGCCCGAGACGAGCTCGTTGAGCCCGCCGTCGAGCAGCTCGCGGATGGAGTCGAGGTCGCTCGTCTGGCGCGAGATGATGCGGCCCGACGTGTACGACTCGTGGAACTCCAGGCTGAGCCGCTGGGTGTGCAGGAAGATGCGGGTGCGCAGGTCGAGCATGACCGCCTGCGTCAGCCGCGCGGCCACGACCGCGTACCAGCCGATGAGCGCCGCCCCGCCGATGCCGGCGAGGAGGTAGACGGCGACGATGACGATCGTCGGCATCCAGTCGGCATCCTGCATGGCCTGCGGCAGCGCCGTGTTCAGGCCGTACGCGATCAGCGCGGGGCCCGCGACGCGCAGCGCCGTGGAGACGACGAGCACGGCCAGCGCCAGCACGAGCTGCCACCGCAGCGGGTCGACGAGCGAGCCCAGCAGGCGCAGCGAGCGCTGGCGGATCGAGCGCGACTCGGCGCGCGTGTAGTCCGAGCGGTCTTCACCGGTGGTGCCGGCGACGGACGCCGTGCCTCCCGTTGAGCTCATCGGTTCACCTCCGTCTCCCGCAGGCGGGTGTTCTGTTCCTCGGCGTCTTCCAGACTCGAGATGACGTGCCGGTAGTGCTCGCTCGTGCGCAGCAGCTCGGCGTGGGTGCCGACGGCCGTGATGCGGCCCTCCTCGAGGAGCGCGACCCGATCGGCGAGCATCACGGTCGACGGCCGATGGGCGATGACGAGCGTCGTGGTGTCGGCCATGACCTCGCGGAGGGCGTCCTCGACGAGCGCCTCGGTGTCGACGTCGAGCGCCGACAGGGGGTCGTCGAGCACCAGCACGGCCGGGCGGGCCGCGATGGCCCGGGCGAGCGCGAGCCGCTGGCGCTGTCCACCGGACAGCGACAGCCCCTCCTCGCCGATGACCGTGTCGACCCCGTCGGGCAGGTCCTCGACGAAGCCGGCCTGCGCGACGGCGAGCGCTTCGCGCAGCACCGCCTCGGCCTCGGGGCTTCCCGCGGCCAGGTCCTCGCGGCCGAGCAGCACGTTCTCGCGCACCGTCTGCGAGAAGAGCGTCGAGTCCTCGAACGCCATCCCCACATGCGTGCGCAGCTCCGTGAGGGTGAGGTCGCGGACGTCCACGCCGTCGAGCGTCACGCGTCCGCCGGTCACGTCGTACAGGCGGGCCGGCAGCGTCGTGAGCGTCGTCTTGCCCGAACCGGTGAGGCCGACGAGGGCCATGGTCTCCCCCGGCACGAGCGTCAGGTCGATGCCGTCGAGGAGGTCGCGCTCGCCGTCCCCGGCATCCTGGTAGCGGAAGTGGACCCCCTCGAACGCGAGCGCGCCGCGCGACGAGCCCAGCACGACGGGGGCCGCGGCGTCGGTGATCGTGTTCTCCTCGTCGAAGACCTCGAAGATGCGATCGCTCGCCGTGCGCGCGTCGAGCAGGAACGAGAAGAGGAAGCCGATCGACTCCATGGGCCAGCGGAGCACCGTCGCCATGGCGAAGAAGGCCACGAGCTCGGCGATCGACAGCTGGCCGAGCTGCTGCAGCACGATGCCGACGCCGAGGCACAGGGCGAACGCGATCTCCGGCAGCAGCACCAGCCAGAACCAGATCCAGCCGACGGCGCGCGCCTTGCTCAGCTCGGTCTCGCGCAGCGTCTCGGCCTGCCGGGTGAACTTCTGCAGGGCGTGCTTCCCCCGCCCGAAGGCCTTCAGCACGCGGATGCCGTGCACGCTCTCCTCGACGCTGGTGGCGAGGTCGCCGGCCTGGTCCTGGCTCTGGCGCGCGAGGGTGCCGTACGTCTTCTCGAACCGGTAGCCGGCGTACCAGAGGGGGGCGCACACGATGAGGAACGTGACGCCGAGCGCCCAGTGCCAGCGGAAGAGCAGCGCCATGCCGACGAGGATGGTCAGCAGGTTGACGACGAGCAGCACGATGCCGAAGGCCATCCAGCGGCGCAGCATGCTGATGTCCTGCATCATGCGCGACAGCAGCTGGCCCGACTGCCACCGGTCGTGGAACGCGACCGGCAGGCGCTGCAGCCGCTCGTAGAAGCTCGTGCGCAGGTCGTACTCGACCTTGGTCGACGGCGCCAGCACGAACCAGCGCCGCAGCCACACCATGACGGCCTCGAGCAGGCCGAGCACGAGGATGATCGCGGCGCCCCAGACGAGCTGGCTGCGGTCGCCGGCGCTGGAGGCACCGGCGGCGATCGGGCCCTGCACGAGCACTTCGAGCACGAGCGGGATCGACAGGGCGAGCAGGCTCGCGACGAGGGCGCTGACGGCGCCCAGGATCAGGCGTGGCAGGACGGGTTTGGCGAAGGGGTACAGCCGGGCGAGGGCGCGGACGGTGGACAGGCGCTCGACGGGCTCGAGGTGCTCGGAGGAGGAGGTCATGATCCTTGCGAAGGGGTGGAGCGGATGCCGAGGTCACGGGTCGGCGATGAGTGACGGAGGGCGCACAGCGGCGCGGCAGGACGAGACGGGGCCCTGTCGGAGAGAACGCGCGGCGGGACGATGCCGCCGAAGGAGGAGGCGCGGCGCGTTATCCCCGGCCGACTCCGGCGGCCTCGAACGCGCGCGGGGCGACGGCCGAGGGACGGAGGAAGGCGGGCTTCGTGGTGACGATGGCCGTGGACATGGCTTCCTCCAGGGAGTCGGTGAACGGGGACCGCGCGCCGCCCGTGCGGCGACAGGGGCGCGACAGCCCTCCAGCCTATGCCGACCTCTCGCCCCGCCGCAAGGGCGGTCTTCCGATCAGGCCGCGGATTCGCGGGCGAGCAGGGCCCGCTTCACATCCAGGCCCCACGCGAAACCGCCGAGGGCGCCGCCGGTGCGCAGCACGCGGTGGCACGGCACGAACAGGGCGGGAGCGTTGCGGGCGCAGATGGATGCCGCGGCGCGCACGGCGCTCGGGCGGCCCAGAGCGGCCGCGAACTCCGCATAGGTGAGCGGGCTGCCCGGGGCGATGCGGCGCAGCGCCGCCCAGCCGTCGAGCTGCAGGGCGGTGCCGGTCTGCGCGACGGCCACCTCGTCGATGGCCGCGAGGTCGCCGTCGTAATAGGCGGCGACCGCGGCCGCGGCATCCGTCCGTCCCTCTCGCACGTCGCTCGGCGGCGAGGCCAGCCGGTGCAGCACGTCCGCCGGCTCGGCGGTCCACCCGCTGGCCAGTACGCGGCCGCGGTCGTCGGCGAGCAGCGTGAAGGGCCCGTCCGGCGTGTCGACCGTCTGCAGGGTGGCGCTGTGGCGGGTGGCGGTCATGGGGTGCTCCGTTCGGGGGATGTGCGGGCCGGGCCGGGCGCGGCCGTGGGAACCGACGCCCGCCACAGGTGGGCGGTCAGGTAGCTGCGCCAGGGGGCGGCCCGCGTCGCCCAGGCGTCGTAGCCGCGGGGGTCGGAGGGGATGCCGACGGCTGCGGCGCCCGCGCGGACCGCGACGTCTCCCGGCAGCGTGATGTCGGGATCGCCGAGCACGCGCATGCGCACGTAGTCGGCGGTCCACGGCCCGATGCCGGGGCGGGCGAGCAGCGCCGCACGTTGCTCGGCGCCGTCGTCACCGGGCGTGAGCTCGAGCGTGCCGTCGGCCAGCGTGGCCGCGGCCGCGGTCACCGCCCGGATGCGCGCCGCGGGGCCGCGCAGCACATCGGCGCCGTGCTCGGCGATGGCCGCCATCGTCGGGAACAGGCGGTCCATGCCGTCGTGCGCATCGACGCGTTCTCCCAATGCCGCCGTGAGCGCGGTGAGCGCGGTGCGCGCCGCCGCGACCGAGATCTGCTGGCCGATCATGGCGCGGATGAGCATCTCGTGCGGGTCTGCGGCGCCCGGCACGCGGATGCCGGGGACGGCCTCGACCAGCGGGGCGATGGCGTCATGGGCGGACAGGGCCGCATCGACCGCGAGGGGATCGGCGTCGAGGTCGAACAGCCGACGCACGCGCGCGACGAGCACGGGCAGGTCGGCGAGGTGGGTGAGCCGGGCGCTGAGACGCACCCTCCCGGTGTCGTCGAGACGGATCGCGAACCAGACCGGACCGCCCGCCAGACGCAGCACGCGCGCGAACGAGTCGGCACCGGCCGTCTCGATGCCGTCGACGGCGCGCGCCCGCATCCAGGCGAAGAGGCCGGAGGCGTCGAGCGGGCCGCGATGCGGCAGCAGCAGATCGATCGTTCCGGCGGCGGGCACGCCGGCCGCCGTGGGCCGGCGGGCGCGCAGGGCGCTCGGCGTCAGCCCGAAGACCTCCCGGACGGTGTCGTTGAACTGGCGCACGCTCGCGAATCCGGCCGAGAAGGCGACGTCCGCGGCGGCGAGATCCGTCGACACCAGGAGCAGGCGTGCCGTGTGGGCGCGCTGGGCGCGTGCGAGCGCGAGAGGGCCGGCGCCCAGCTCGGCCGTCAGCAGCCGGGTGAGATGGCGCGGCGAGTAGCCGAGCCGGCGCGCGAGCCCGGGCACCCCCTCCCGTTCGACGATCCCCTCCGCGATCAGCCGCATCGCGCGGCCCGCGACGTCGCCGCGCAGGTCCCATTCGGGGGAGCCGGGCGCCGCTTCGGGCAGGCACCGCTTGCACGCCCGGTATCCGGCCTCGTGCGCCGCGGCGGAGGTGGGATAGAAGGTGACGTTCGCCGCCTTCGGCGTGCGCGCCGGGCAGCTCGGACGGCAGTAGATCCCGGTCGAGCGCACCGCCGTCACGAACTGGCCGTCGAAGCGCGCGTCCCGCGCGTCGATCGCGCGATAGCGTTCGTCGAACGTCATCGCGGCGGAGGCGTCGACGGGGCTCATACGACTAGCCTGACACGCCCCCGTACCCTCGGCTCGCGGAAATCGGACACGGCAGCGACGGCCGCCCCGGCCGCCCCGCCGCCGGGCGCGCGGGATCAGGCCGGCGCGACGCCGGCACGGCCGCCGGCGGCGCGGGCCGCCTGGGCCCGCCGCAGCTCGAGGTCGGCTCCGAGCTCGGACGCGAAGACGGGATGGGCGCGGATGATCCGGGCGATGAGCTCGGCGGGCAGCACGAGCACCGTCGTGGATGCCGTGGCGACGGCGGTCACGAGAGCCGGCTCGCGCGTCACGGCGGCGGTTCCCACGAACTCGCCGTCGCGGAGGTCGCCGCAGGCGACCTCGCCGCGCGGCGTCGGGGCGGTCAGCCGCGCCGCGCCCTCGACGAGGTAGCTCACCGCGGACGGCACGACCCCCGCACGACCCAGGTACTCCCCCGGCGCGTACTGCTCCACCCGGCACGCGCTGAGCGCCGCCTCGTGCAGCTCCGCATCGAGGTGGAGGGCGCGCGCGACGTCGTCGACCACCGCGCGGAGCCGGTTCTCGGTCGCGGCCGTATCGGGTGCGACCTTGTCGAGGGCGAGTCCGTGTCGCCGTGCGGCGTACCACAGGCGTCCGAGAAAGGCCGCGACGGTCTCGTCCGACTGGCTCGGCGCGGCGACCGGGATCTCCACGGTGTAGGCGCCGGCGCCGCCGTACTGCACGCCGGAGGGGACCTCCGCCAGCCTCATCGGCAGATCGTCGGCGGTGCTGCGCAGCAGCGCCGCCACCTCGTGCGGCGCATCGCCCGGCGCGAACACGACGGGGACGACGACGGTGAACGGCCCGGCCGGTCGGCTCAGATTGCGAAAGGACGCCCCGGCGAGCGTCGCGTTGGGGATCACCTGGAGTCCCGAGCCGGTGTCGATGTGAAGAGCACGCCAGTTGACTTCGACCACCCGGCCCGCCGCCCCGCCGGTGTCGATCCAGTCGCCGAGCTTGAACGGCTGCTCGAACAGCACCAGCAGGCCCGAGACGATGCCCCCGGCGGCGTTCTGCAGGGCGAGGCCCACGATGATGGACGTGACGCCCAGGGTCGCGATCAAGCCCTCGATGTCGGCGTTCCAGACGACCTGGAAGAGGATCGCGAGCCCGACCACGACGAGCACGAGCCGCACGATCTCCACGAAGATCGTCGGCACGCGCTCCCGCCAGGTGCCTTCGCGCGCGGACGAGAAGAGGGCGACGTTGAGACCGCTCAGCAGGAGCAGGATCAGCAGGAAGCCGAGGAGCGTGCCGACGATCCTCACCCAGATGAGGTCCTGATCCGACCGTGTCGCGAACGCGAGCAGGGCGACGAGGGCCGCCACCGGGACGACCGCGTTGCGCAGGAGGAGCAACGGCCGCACGGCCGGGTTCCGACGCCGGCGGAGCACGCCGATGATCTCGGTGAGCGCCACGAGGACCAGCGGAACGCCGACGGCGAGCGCGGCGGCCCACCACACCCACCCCTCGGCGAGCACGGGGATCATTCCGTGACCCGCCAGACCGCGCTCGTCCGCCCGGAGGCGTCCACGGCACCCACCTCGGTGAACTCCCAGAGGCCGTGCACCCGGTCGTGCACCGCGTCGCTGACGTACACACCCGGCGCATCCACGGCGCGTCGGACGCGGCTGGCGAGGTCGACGGCGTCGCCCCAGAGGTCGTAGGCGAGGCTCGAACGGGCGACGAGGCCGCTCGTCACCGCGCCGGTGTCGACACCGGCGCGAAGCTCCAGACGCGATCCGGTGCGCTCGTTGAACCGTCGGACGTGCGTGTGCATCTCGAGGGCGAACTCGACGGCCCGACGCGCGTTGTCCACGCGCGGGATCGTCAGCCCGCAGCTGGCGAGGTAGCCGCCGCGAAGGGTGCGCACCGACTCCACGCCGACGCGCTCCGCCGCCTCCTCGAAGCCACGCATGAGTTCGTTGAGCGCGTGGGTCTCCTGCTGACCGTCGAGCGCGCGGGAGAAGTCGTCGACACCCATCAACTCCGCGTACACGACGGCCACGTCCTCGTGCTGCTCCGCGATCGTCTGCTCGCCCTCGCGGTAGCGCGCCGCGAGACTGTCCGGCATGAGGGTGCGCAGGAGCCGCTCGTTCTCCTCGCGCTGGCGGTCGATGAGATCCTGCTTGATCTGCAGGCCCGCGGCCATCTCGTTGAAGTCGCGCGACAGCTCGCCCATCTCGTCGGCCCCGCCGACCGCCACCCGCACACCGTAGTCGCCACCGGCCACGCGGCGAACCGCCTCCGCGAGCCGGCGCAGCGGCGCGGTGAACGCCTGCGCAAGCAGCAGCGACAGCACACTGATGACGAGAGTCAGCCCCAGCACCGACAGCAGCAGCGTGCGGGTGAAGTCGGCGACCGGCGCGAACGCTTCGGACGTCTCCATCCGAGCCACCACGACCCAGTCGAGTCCTTCGATGTTCGCCGGCCCGTAGGCGGTGATGCTCTCCGCGCCGATGTACTGCCCCGAGATCATCGTTCCCGACTGCCCCGCCAGCGCACGGCGCACGGGCTCCTGGTCCACGCTCTGCAGGATCGTCGAGTCGCCGACCTCGACGATGCGCTCGGCATCCGCGGCGGAGGTCCCGTTCGCGATCACCCCCTGGGCGTACGTCGTCGGCGAGGCGATCAGCTCTCGCGAGTTCGACCGCATGAGGCCGTCCGTGCCGGCGAGGTACACCTCGCCGGTGTCGCCCAGACCCTGGGTCGTCCACTGCTGGTACCCGGTGGTGACGTCGTTGATCCACGACACGGGGATCTGCAGGGCCATCGCCCCGGTGACACCGGACTCGTCGCCGATGGGAGAGACGACCCACATCGTCGCCGCGCCCTGCGCCGGGGCCCACGACTCGATGTCCGTCGTCACGACGGTGTCGACCGAGTTGGTCGCCATCGCCTTCCGGTAGCCCTCGGCGAGTCTGCTGTCGCGGAACGGGCCCTCGTCGAGGCTCGTCCCGAGCGCGGGAGTGTTGTACGTGCTGAAGACCACGTCCGCGTCGAGGTTCATCACCAGCACATCCTGGTAGCCGACCGTCTCGACGAGATTCGCGAAGTAGCCTTGCGCGGATGCGTGCGCCGCGCTGTAGGCGCTGCCGTCACCCGGATCCTTCAGCTCGAGGGATGCCGAGGACCCGCCGCCCTGCCGCGTGTACCAGTACTGCAAGTAGGCGCCGGCGGCACTGTCCGGGAGGAACGCGGCATCCGTGTACTGCTCGCCCGTCCGCTTCTCCAGCCCCGGGAGGAAGGAGCCGCGGTAGTAGTCCTCCACGGCCGCACGCTCCGCCGGCGTCACCGTCGCGGACGCCAGCGCCGCCCACCCCGCGTTCAGGGCGATCGACGCCTCGCGGGCACTGGAGTTGTCGGTCGCGAGCGACGCCTCTCGCTGGATCTCGCCGATCAGCGCGGAGACCTCACCGGCGCGCAGCTCGCGCGCGGCGGTCAGCTTGTCGATGATCGCGTCCTGGAGGGAGTCGCGGCCACTGATGTAGCCGATCGTGCCGACGACGCCGGCCGAGACGATGCCCACCGCCAACAGCATGATCAGCAGACGCGACTGCACGCTCAGCCGCCTGCGCGGGCGCCGTTCCCGATCTCCGACATGTCCCACGCTCGCACCCGACATGCGCATTCCCTCCCCAAGTTCCCTCACTCTAGCGGCCGGCCGCGGCGCCGCCGCGACGGCGCCGGCCACCGGCGAGACCGCGGCGTCACAAGCCGTCCGGTCGGGGCGAGAGCCACCGGGCACCGTACGCCCGAAGCGACTCCCGCCGCTGCGGGTCGATCAGGAACACATCGATCCCGCCGTCGTACGGCGCGAGCAGCCACGCGAGGTGCGGCATCGCGATCACGACATGGGCGTCGCCCGTCGCCGCGAGCTCGAGCAGCAGGTCCGCGCGGTCACGGCGCACAGTGGTGTCTGCCCAGAAGAAGCCGACCGTGTCGCCCGTCGTGGGATCGGGGGGCAGCCCCCGCCGCCAGGCCCGTCGCGCCGGCAGTGTCGCCGCGCTCCACCCGGCCGCCGCGTCGGGCGCGCCCCAGTCCTCGGCGATCGCGACCAGGCCGGCGGAGGGCTCCCCGCGCAAGAGGTACGAGAGCACCTCCTGCTGCCGACGACGCACTTCCGCGCGATCGTCCTCGTCGGCCGCCGGCCGCGCGCCGTCCGGCAGGGTGTGGAACCGAATCCAGCGATCGGGATACGCGCGTCGGAGCGCATCCCCGGCGGGCTCGGTGTCTGCCCAGAGGTCACCCCACGTCGCGGTCAAGGACGACAGCTCGCTCGCGTCGTCGGCGCCGTCGAAGCTGCCCGTCGGTCTGTCGATGATCATCGCCCCATCCCTCCTCGACCGCCCGCACACGCGTGCACGACGCGAACCCGCCGCGCCGCGGGCCTCCATCCTCCCACCGGACGAGTCCGACGCGCCCGGCGCGTGCCGCCCCGTCGCCCCGCGCGGGCTCACGGGGTCGTGCGCGGTCGACGCAGCACCCCGGCCGCGGCGATGCCGGCGCCGATCAGGAGCACGGCGGAGGTCATCACGGCGGTGTGGAAGCCGTCGGATGCGCTGGCACCGGTCAGGGCGACGGCGCCGAGAAGGGCGGTTCCGAACCCGCCGCCGAGATCGTACGAGATCTCCTCCAGTGCGGCGGCTCCACCGACCTCGTGCACGCCGGCGGAGGAGATGATGAGGTCGTTGGCGGCGACGGCGGAGATCTCGATGCTGAGCCCGGCCAGCGCCGTCGACACCGCGAACACGGCGAGGTCTAGGGGTTCACCCCAGAGCGCCAGCGCTGCCAACGCCCCGCCGGCGAGGACGAAGGTGGCGGTGAGGGCCGTGCGATGTCCCCATCGCCGGAGGACCCGCGGCGAGAGGAACGCGCCGACGATGGTCGCCAGCGCCAGCGGCACGAGGGCGACGGCGGCGTGCAACGGCGTGAGCCCGCGTTCGAGCTGCAGGTAGCGGGCGAACTGCAGCTCCAGCCCGACGAGGGCGAACATCGCCACGGCGATGGCGACGAGGCCCGCGGAGAAAGCCGTGTTGCGAAACAGCGCGACGTCGAGCATGGGCTGCTCGCCGCGGCGTCGGAGCCGTCGCTGTCGGGCGACGAAGGCCCACCCCGACGCGACCGCGACCAGCATCCCGCCGATGAAGACCTCGACGTGGTGCTCGGCCAGGCTGTTCGCGGCGACGGCCGCCGTCAGCACCGCGGCGATCGCGAGGCCCTGGCTGCCCAGGTCGGCGCTGCCCGGGCGGTCGGACCGCGACTCCGTCACCCAGACGGCGGCCGCGACGACGACGAGGCCGCCGAGCGGCACGTTGATGAGGAACACCCCACCCCACCAGCTGTGCTCGACGATGAACCCGCCGATGACGGGCCCCGCCGCGGCGGCGGCCGCCGAGGACATCGACCAGATCGCCACGGCACGCACCCGCCGCTCCCGATCCGGATAGGCGACGCGCAGCAGCGACATCGTCGGCGGAAGCACCGCGGCGGCGCCGATGGCCATGACCACGCGCGCCGCGATGAGCGCGGCGGGCGTCCACGCGAAAGCTCCGAGAGCGGAGCCGAGGATGAACACGCTCATCCCGGCCATCAGGAACAGCCGACGCCCGTACCGATCGCTGAGCACGCCGGCCGACAGCAGCAGCGGTGCGATCACGAACGGGAAGGCATCGATGATCCACAACAGCTCCGCGTCGTCCGCGTGCAGCTCGCGAGCGATGGTCGGGGCGGCGACGTGCAGCACGGTGACGTCGATCGAGATGAGCGCGAGCGCTCCGCAGACGGTCGCGAGCACGCGCCGCGCTTCGCGCGCGGACGGGCTCCGCCCCTCGCGGACGCGCGCCCCGACGTCTTCCATGACACCCATGGTGGCCGGACGCGGCGCGAATCGCGAGAACGGATCCGATCGATTCGGAGCCGCGTCGGCGGGCGGTGCCGGCAGACGGAGGCGGCGCCGCTCAGTGGAAGAAGTGGCGCTCCCCCGTGAAGAACATCGTCACCCCGGCCGCCCGGGCCGCGTCGACCACTTCCTGGTCGCGCACCGAGCCGCCCGGCTGCACGATGGTGCGGATGCCGGCGTCGATGAGCACCTGCGGACCGTCGGCGAACGGGAAGAACGCGTCGGATGCGGCGACCGAGCCGGCCGCGCGGTCGCCGGCGCGCTCGACGGCCAGGCGGCACGAGTCGACCCGGTTGACCTGGCCCATGCCGATGCCGACCGTCGCGAGGCCCTGGGCGAGCACGATGGCGTTCGACTTCACGGCGCGGCAGGCCTTCCACGCGAAGATGAGGCTCTCCATCTCCTCGGGGCTGTCGGGACGCTCACCGGAGACGAGCTCCCAGTTCTTCGCGACCGACTCGATGTCGTCGGGGAAGCGGTCCGCGTCCTGCAGCAGCAGTCCGCCCGACAGCAGCCGGACGTCCATGGGCTCCTGGCGCCAGTCGGCCGGCAGGCGCAGCACGCGCAGGTTCTTCTTGAGCTTGAAGACCTCCAGCGCCTCGGGCTCGAAGTCGGGGGCGACGATCACCTCGGTGAAGATGTCGCGCAGGTTCTCCGCCATCTTCAGCGTGACCGTACGGTTGGCCGCGATGACGCCGCCGAACGCCGAGACCGGGTCGCACTCGTGGGCGCGCAGATGCGCCGACGCGATGGGATCCAGCGCGTTGGGCGCCGCCACCGCGATGCCGCACGGGTTGGCGTGCTTGATGATCGCGACGGCGGGCTTGACCATGTCGAACGCGGCACGCAGCGCCGCATCGGCGTCGACGTAGTTGTTGTACGACATCTCCTTGCCCTGCAGCTGCTCCGCCTGCGCGATGCCGTGGGCACCGGCACGCGTGTACATCGCGGCGCGCTGGTGCGAGTTCTCCCCGTAGCGCAGGGTCGCCAGGCGCTCGGCCTTGATGGTCAGGTGCTGCGGCAGCTCGCCCTCGGCCTCGAGGGTCTCCTCGGCGAACCACGTCGCCACCGCCCGGTCGTAGGCCGCCGTGTGGGCGAACGCGCGCGCGGCGAGCTCCCGCCGCTGCGCGAGCGAGGTGCCGCCGGCATCCAGCGCCTCGACGATCGCGGGATACGACTCGGGCGAGACGGCGATCGCGACGTTGGCGTAGTTCTTGGCCGAGGCGCGCACCATCGCCGGGCCGCCGATGTCGATCTGCTCGACGACGGCGTCGCCGACGGCGCCCGAGGCGACCGTCTCCACGAACGGGTAGAGGTTCACGACGACGAGCTCGAAGGGCAGGATGCCGAGCGCTCCCAGCTGCTCCTCGTGGTCTTCGAGGCGGAGGTCGGCCAGCAGCCCCGCGTGCACGCTCGGGTGGAGCGTCTTCACGCGGCCGCCGAGCGACTCCGGGAACCCGGTGACCTCCGCCACGTCCTTGACCGTGATGCCGGCGTCGCGCAGCAGCGCAGCCGATCCGCCGGTCGACACGATCTCGACGCCGGCGGCATCCAGCGCCTGGGCCAGCGGCAGCAGACCGGTCTTGTCGCTCACGGAGATGAGCGCGCGCCGCACGGGGACGAGGTCACGGGATCGGTAGAGGGCGGGATCGACGGCAGGACCGGCCATGCAGGGCTCCAGTGTTCGGTGTGGATCGGGTTCGGATCTGTCAGGACGAGGGGACCGCGGAGAGCTCGAGCTCCCCGCGGGCGATGGCGCGGACGACATCGATGAGCAGCCGCCGCTCGACCGGCTTGATGCGCTCGTGGAGTGTGTGCTCGGTGTCGTCGGGCAGGACGGCGACGCGCTCCTGCGCGAGGATCGGGCCCGTGTCCACGCCGTTGTCGACGACGATGACGCTGGCGCCGGTCTGCGCGACGCCGGCCGCGAGCGCGTCGCGCACGCCGTGTGCCCCCGGGAACTCCGGCAGGAAGGCGGGATGCGTGTTGATGAGCCGCGGCGACCACGCGTCGACGACGGCGGCCGGAAGCAGCCGCATCAGTCCGCTGAGCACCACGAGGTCGGGGTTCCAGACGCGGAGCTGACGATCGAGCTCCTCTCCCCAGTGCTCGCGGGTCTCGAACTCGCGGAAGGGCACGAGGAAGGTGGGGATGCCGAAAGCCTCCGCGTGGGCGAAGCCGTCGGCCTGGCGGTCCGCCCCGACGACGACGACGCGCGCGGGGAAATCGGGGTCGGCGGCGGCCTCGAGGAGGGCCCGGAGATTGGAGCCGGTGCCCGAGATGAGAACGGCGACCGTCAGCACCCGGTCAGTCTACCGGCGCGACGGCGGCCTCTCGGGAGCGGGCCGGCGAGAACAGCGCGATGGCGGCGCCGACCGCGACCTCGACGCCCACCGTGAACGCGAACGGGCCGGCCGCGGGACCGACCTCGTCGAGGCGTCCGGGGCCGATCGCCCCCGAGGCGCAGGCCGCGAGGAGGGCCGCGGCGGCCGCGGCGAGGACGACCACGGCGACCAGCACCGCCAGCCGCACCGGTGCGGAGTCGGAGCCGGAGGCGGCGACCCCGTCGGCGGCGAGGCGCGCCCGCGCCGCCGCGCCGGCCACGAACCCGATGCCGACGACGAGGAGCACGAGGGCGAACAGCCACGGCGTCGAGCCCTCCGGGACCAGACCCAGCACGGGCAGGCCGGGCACCACGCCCAGTGTCGTGCCGGCCGGCGAGACCGCGGTGCCCGCACCGACGGCGAAGCCCGGACCGGCCGCGAACGCGGCGCCCCAGACGATCAGCGTGGGCAGATAGGCCAGCTGCCCCAGGGCGAGCACGCCGCCGCCGACCGCGTCGACGTGTGCCGCCTCGAACAGCGAGACGACCTGACCGCCGCGCGCGATCGCCGCGACGGCGACCAGCAGCGCGCCGACGGCGACGAGTCCCGTCACCGCGATGCCGGTGCCGCGGGCGGATGCCGCGACGGCGGCGACCCACGGATGGCCCCGGCGCGGGTCGGCGCCGTCGATCCGGTCCCGCACGGCATCCACGAGTCCGTCGTCGCCGCCGCGCCACGCCTCGACGAGGGCGCCGAGCAGTGCGGGGACGGCGAAGACGAGCGTCGGCAGCAGGAGCGCCTGCCAGCCGTAGACCGCCGCGACCGGGGTGCGCGAGGTCGCCCACAGCGCGGCCGTCAGCAGCAGGGTGACCCCCGATCCCGCGGCGACGCCGACGGGCCACGACCCGGAGCGCGCCGCCCGGATGCCCGAGCGCGCCGCGAACACGGCGGTGAAGGTCGCGAGCGCGAGCGGGGCGAGGGAGACGACGAAGGTCGCCGCCTGGGCGGGGATGCCGGCCGCGACGAGGTACTCGTCTCCCAGCACGACGTGCAGCGGAACGAAGTGGCCCAGTTGCCAGATGCGCACGGCCGCGGGCCACAGCGCGCCCCAGTCCGCCGTCCCGCCGAGCCCCACGACCCAGAAGACGGTGAGGGGCGCCAAGACGACGGCGACGCCGACGGCCGCCGCGATGAGGGCATCGACGGCGGAGAGGAGGAGGACGAGCAGGCGGTTCATGCGCGTTCGACCCTACCCACCCCGACCATGTGCGTCGGGTGGACGCGCGGGATGCCGGGGCGGCGGCATCCACTACGGTTCTGGATGGAGGATCCATGCCCGCTACACCCTCGTCCGCCGCCCGCCCCACCCCCGCCGAGCCCACCGGCGCACTCGACCGCTTCTTCGAGATCACCCGACGAGGCTCCACGATCGGCGGTGAGATCCGCGGCGGACTGGTCACCTTCGTGACGATGGCGTACATCGTCATCCTGAATCCGATCATCCTGTCGGGCAAGGCCGACATCGCCGGCAACGAGCTCGCGTTCTCCGCCGTGGGGGCCGCCACGGCGCTGACCGCCGGCGTCATGACGATCCTCTTCGGCCTCATCACCCGGCTGCCGTTCGCGTTCGCGGCCGGGCTCGGGATCAACGCGTTCCTCGCCTTCAGCGTCATCCACGAGGTGACGTGGCCCGAGGCGATGGCCCTCGTGATGATCAACGGCGTCATCATCGTGCTGCTGGCGGCGACGGGGCTGCGAAAGCTCATCTTCGACGCCGTCCCGGTGCAGCTGAAGCTCGCGATCACGGTCGCGATCGGCCTGTTCATCGCGTTCATCGGGTTCGTCAACTCGGGCTTCGTCACGGCGACGGGCTCGAACTCCCCGCCCGTCGGACTCGGCATCGGCGGCTCGGTCGCGTCGGTGCCGACGCTGATGTTCGTGCTGACGCTGCTGGCCACCGGCGTGCTGGTGGCCCGCAAGGTCAAGGGCGGGATGCTGATCGGCCTCGTGGGCGGGACGGTCGTCTCGGTGATCATCGAGGCGATCTGGCACCTCGGCTCGGCGACGGATCACCCCGGCGGCTGGGGTCTGACGATCCCGGCGCTGACCGGGTCGCCGGTGAGCGTTCCCGATCTGAGCCTCCTGGGCGCGGTCGATTTCGGATTCGACGTCGGCAAGGTCGGCGTCGTGGCCCTCGTCATGCTCGTGTTCACGCTGGTGTTCTCGAACTTCTTCGACGCGATGGGCACCATGACCGGTCTCGCCAAAGAGGCCGGGCTCGCCGACGAGAAGGGCGACTTCCCCCGCATCAAGTCCGCGCTCGTGGTCGAAGGCGTCGGCGCCGTCGTGGGAGGCGCGACCTCCTCATCGTCGGCCACGGTGTTCATCGAGTCGGGGTCCGGCATCGGCGAGGGCGCCCGCACGGGCCTCGCCAACGTCGTCACCGGACTCGTGTTCCTGCTGGCGATGTTCTTCACGCCCCTCACCTCGATCGTGCCGACCGAGGTCGCCGCCGCGGCCCTCGTGATCGTCGGCGCGATGATGATGGCGCAGGTCAAGCACATCGACCTCAGCGACTTCAGCGTGCTGCTGCCGGTGTTCCTGACGGTGTCGGTCATGCCGATGACGTACTCGATCGCCAACGGCATCGGCGCGGGCTTCATCAGCTGGGTGGTCGTGCGTTCGCTCTCCGGCAAGGCGCGGCAGATCAGCCCCCTGCTGTGGGTGGTCGCCGCCGGCTTCCTGATCTACTTCGCCCGCGGCCCCATCGAGCTCCTCCTGACCTGACCCCTCCCTCGCGAGCCGCTACGCCCCGGGCGAGCCGCTATCGCGCGGGCGGGCCGCCGCGTGGCGGGTCGCACGCGGAATAGCGGCTCGCGGGGATGGAGATGGAGAAGGGGGTGGATGCTGCGGCATCCACCCCCTTCTCCTACGCGAGGCGTCAGAGCGTCTCGATGATCTCCCGCATGAGGGCGGCGGTCTCGGACGGCGTCTTGCCGACCTTGACGCCGGCGGCCTCGAGGGCCTCCTTCTTGGCCTGCGCGGTGCCCGCCGAGCCGGAGACGATCGCGCCGGCGTGGCCCATCGTCTTGCCCTCGGGAGCCGTGAAGCCCGCGACGTAGCCGACGACCGGCTTGGTGACGTTCGCCTTGATGAACTCGGCCGCGCGCTCCTCGGCGTCGCCGCCGATCTCGCCGATCATGACGATCGCCTTGGTCTCGGGGTCAGCCTCGAACGCGGCGAGCGCGTCGATGTGCGTCGTGCCGATGATGGGGTCGCCGCCGATGCCGATGGCCGTGGAGAAGCCCAGGTCGCGCAGCTCGAACATCATCTGGTAGGTCAGGGTGCCCGACTTCGACACGAGGCCGATGGGGCCCTTGCCCGTGATGTTCGCCGGCGTGATGCCCACGAGCGCCTCGCCGGGGGTGATGATGCCGGGGCAGTTCGGACCGATGATGCGGGTCTTGTTGCCCTTGCTCTTGGCGTACGCCCACGCCTCGGCGGTGTCGCCGACGGGGACGCCCTCGGTGATGACGACGAGGAGCGGGATCTCGGTGTCGATGGCCTCGACCATCGCGTCCTTCGTGAACGCCGGCGGCACGAACGCGATCGACACGTCGGCGCCGGTGGCGGCGATGGCCTCGGCGACCGACGCGAAGACGGGCAGCTCGACGGTGTTGCCGTCCTTGTCGACGTGCGAGACGGTCGTGCCGGCCTTGCGCGCGTTGACACCGCCGACGACGTTGGTGCCCGCCTTCAGCATCAGCGCGGTGTGCTTGGTGCCCTCACCGCCGGTGATGCCCTGGACGATGACCTTGGAGTCCTTGTTGAGGTAGATAGACATTTCTCTGCAGTCCTGTTCTCGTCGGCGCTCAGGCGGTGGCGGTGGCGTCGGCCAGCTCGGCGGCCTTGTCGGCGCCCTCATCCATGCCCGCGGCGAGGGTCACGAGCGGGTTGTTCGCGGCGGCGAGGATGGCGCGGCCCTCCTCGACCTGGTTGCCGTCGAGGCGGACGACCAGCGGCTTGGTGGCCGCGTCGCCGAGGATCTCGAGCGCCTTGACGATGCCCTCCGCGACGGCCACGCACGAGGTGATGCCGCCGAAGACGTTGACGAACACCGACTTCACCTGCGGGTCGCCGAGGATGACGTCCAGGCCCGCGGCCATGACGGTCGCCGAGGCGCCGCCGCCGATGTCGAGGAAGTTGGCGGGCTTCACGCCGCCGTGGTTCTCGCCGGCGTAGGCGACGACGTCGAGGGTCGACATGACCAGGCCCGCGCCGTTGCCGATGATGCCGACCTGGCCGTCGAGCTTGACGTAGTTGAGGCCGGAGGCCTTGGCCTTCGCCTCGAGCGGGTCGGCCGCGTCCTTGTCCTCGAGCTCCTCGTGCTCGGGGTGGCGCACCTCGGTGGCGTTGTCGTCGAGCGACACCTTGCCGTCGAGGGCGATGATGTTGCCCGCGGCATCCTGGATGAGCGGGTTCACCTCGACCAGGGTGGCACCCTCACCGGTGTACACGTCGTAGAGCTTGACGAAGACGTCGGCGACCTTCGGCGCCAGCTCGTCGTCGAAGCCGCCGGCCTTGGCGATCTCGAGCGCCTTCGCGGCGTCGATGCCGGTCAGCGGGTCGACCTCGACCTTGGCGAGGGCCTCGGGCTTCTCGACGGCGAGCTGCTCGATCTCCATACCGCCCTCGACCGAGCACAGGCTCAGGTACGAGCGGTTGGCGCGGTCCAGCAGCACCGAGAAGTAGAACTCCTTCTCGATCTGGGCGCCCGCGGCGACCATCACGCGCTTGACGACGTGGCCCTTGATGTCCAGGCCCAGGATGGCCTCGGCGGCTTCGTACGCGTCGTCGGGGGTCTTCGCGACCTTGACGCCGCCGGCCTTGCCGCGGCCTCCGGTCTTGACCTGAGCCTTGACGACCACGACGCCGCCGAGCTTCTCGGCCGCCGCCTTCGCCTCCTCAGGAGTGTCGGCGATGATGCCGGGGAGCACCGGCACCTCGTACTTCTCGAACAGGTCTCGTGCCTGGTACTCGTACAGATCCACGTGCAATCCTTCGCTGGGCGTCAGTGGGTGTCGTGCCGAAGGGTTCTCGGTATCGGAACAAAAGTGCCGAAACAATCTCGATATCGAGAGATCGACCGATCCCCCAGCTTAGTCGACGCGCCGAAGAGCTCCGACCGCGCGGAGCCCACGTCACTCCTCTCGCAGGTGCCCGCGATCGCCGTCGGCGCGGCGTCGCGACCGGCGCGGTTCGGTCGGCAGATCGGTCACGGCCGGCCCCTCGATCCGCGTGCCGTCGGGGGTGAAGCGCGAGGCGTGCAGCGGGCAGTCCCACGTGCAGTCCGCGTCGTTCCACGTCAGGACGCCGCCGAGGTGGGGACAGACCGCGCGCACCGCGCGGGTGCGGCCGCGCACCGTCGAGACACCGACGGGAACGCCGCCGCGGGAAGTGACGACGCCCTGGCCCTCGGGCGGGCGCGGCACCGGCGCGGAGCGTCGTTCGGCGTCGATCCAGCCGGATGCCGCGAGTCGCGCGACCTCGGCGTTCTCCCGTCCGCCGCGGGCGAGGTCGGCGGGCACCGTCAGCCGCGTGCCGAAGGTCCGCATCCAGGGCGAGCGCTCCCGCCACGGGACGTCCGTGATCTCCGCGGCGAGCCGCAGCGCGGCGGCCGGCGCGAGCGCGAGCCCCCATTTGCCGTAGCCGGTCGCGAACGAGACGCGACCGCCCCCGCGGGGCAGATGCCCGATGAAGGGGATCAGATTGTGGGACTCGTAGTCCTGGGCCGACCACCACGTGACGGGCTCCGCGCCGGGGAAGTGCGCGCGGGTCCACGAGACCAGCTCGCCGACGGCCGCGCTCTCCGACGGCTCCCGCCCGACCGGGTGCCCCTCGCCGCCCACCACCAGCCGCGCACCGGCGGGACCGTCGGAGGCGGTCACCGATCGGAGCGAGCGGGTCGGCCCGTCGACCGACAGGTACAGGCCGTCGGGGACCTCGCCGGGCACCGCGAACGCGACGGCGTAGCTGCGCAGCCCGCGGGTCTTGGCGAACGTGAGGCCGCGGTCGACGATCGGCGTGCCCGTGGCCAGCACGATGTGCCCGGCCGCGATGTCACCGGCATCCGTCAGCACCCGCACCCGCGGGAACACACGCACCCCAGTGGCACGGATGCCGGTGTGCACCGCCCCGCCCTCCGCGAGCAGGCGCACCGTCAGCGCGCGCACGAGCGCATACGGATCGATCGCGACCTGGTCGTCGAGAGCGACGGCATCCACCAGCGGAAACGGCACCGCCTCCCCCGCGGGCGGACGTCCCCGCCGCACGGCGAGCCCGGCGGCGCTGGCCGCGGCGGCCTCGTCGGCGACGATCGCCGCGCCGGCGCGTCCCTGCGCGTAGGAGTACGCCGTGCGACGCGTATATGGGACGCCTTCGGCGTCGGCGAACGCGATGATCCACGCGGCGCCCTCGCGGTTCGCGTCGACGTACGCGCGTGCCAGACCGACCGGATGGTGGGCGCGCAGGCGGGACAGCACGCTCCCCTGCAGCAGCGACAGCTTGCCGGTGTTGCCCCCGCTGGCCAGGGCGCCGGGTCCGGCGGCATCCACCACCGTCACGCTGCGCCCGGCTCGGCGCAGCAGCAGGGCGGTCACGAGGCCGGTCAACCCCGCCCCGACGATCACGACGTCGGCGGCGCGGGGCGCACCCGCGGTCGTGGGGACGGGGTCGGCGTCACGACGCCACAGCGATTCCATGGTGCCCACGCAATCCTCCGCGACGCCCGCGGGCAACCCGCTTGACAGCGCACGTGCGAGCGGCGGGGGCGCGTTAGGCTCACGGGCATGACCGACGCAAGTCCCACCTCCGCTCGCAACGCCGTCGTCGCCGCTGCGCTGGACCTCTTCGTCGCGCAGGGGTTCGAGGCGACGTCGGTGGAGCAGATCGCGCAGGCCGCGGGGGTCTCCCGCTCGACGTTCTTCCGCCAGTTCGGAGGCAAGGACGACGTCGTCTTCAGCGACCACGACGTCCTCCTCGCGCACCTGCGCGCGTCGCTCGCGACCGGCACGCACGGCGCCGGCACGAACCCGTGGGCCGCCGCGTGCGCCGCCTCGGTCGAGGTGTTCCGCCACTTCGCGGCCGAGCCGGAGCTCGCGCGCCGCCGCTACGCGGTCGTCCGCCAGGTGCCGGCGCTGCGCGATCGGGAGATCGTAACCGTCTTCCAGTACGAGCGACTGTTCGACGACTACCTGCGCTCGGCCCTGCCCGGCCTCGACCCGATCGACGCGGTCGCGTTCTCGGCGGCCGTCACGGCGGTCCACAACCACGTACTGCGCCGGCTCCTGCGCGGCACCGAAGACATCCCCGAGTCGGTCCTCACCGACGCCTACGACGAGCTCATGCACCGCTTCGGCGTGCATCCCGACGGCGAGCGGGCGCAGAGCGACGACGTGGTCGTCGCGACGTTCCCCCGCCGGATGCCGATGGCCGAGGTCGTCCGGCGCCTGCGCGACGAGCTCTGACCGCGCGCGCTGCCCGCCCGCGCTGCCTGCCCGCACTGCCTGCCCGCCTGCCTGCCCGCCCGCGCTGCCTGCCCGCCTGCGCTGCCTGCCCGCGCTGCCTGCCCGCCCGCCCGCCCGAACTGCAAGGGCTCGCGCGCGGCGCGCCGTGATCGCGGCATCCCGAGCGGCGTGTCGCGCGGCAGGCCTTGCAGTTGCGGCGCGGGCGCTTTGGCGGCGCGGGGTGACGGGGCGCGGGATGCCCGGGGTGGTGGTGCGGGCGCGGGATGCGGCACGCGCGGGGCGTTTCGACTCGCTGCGCTCGCTCAACGACCGGGCGGTGGCTCAGCGGCCCGCCCGAACTGCAAGGGCTCGCGCGCGGCGCGCCGTGATCGCGGCCTCCCGAGCGGCGTGTCGCACGGCAGACCTTGCAGTTGCGGCGCGGATGCCGGGGTGGGTTCGGGCGCGGGATGCCGGGGGTGGTGGCGCGGGATGCGGGATGCGCCGGCTCGGGATGCGGCGCGTGCGGGGCGTTTCGACTCGCTGCGCTCGCTCAACGACCGGGGGGGTGCACGCGGCGGCCCGCCCGAACTGCAAGGGCTCGCGGACGGCGCGCCGAGATCGTGGCATCCTGAGCGGCGTGTCGCACGGCAGACCTTGCAGTTGCGGCGCGGATACCGGGGTGGGTTCGGGCGCGGGATGCCGGGGGTGGTGGCGCGGGGTGGCGGGATGCGGGATGCGCCGGCTCGGGATGCGGCACGTGCGGGGCGTTTCGACTCGCTGCGCTCGCTCAACGGCCGGGGGTGCACGCGGCGGCCCGCCCGAACTGCAAGGGCACGCGCACGGCGCGCCGTGATCGCGACATCCCGAGCGGCGAGTCTCGCGGCAGGCCTTGCAGTTGCGGCGCGGGCGCTTTGGCGGCGCGGGATGACGGGGCGCGGGATGCCCGGGGTGGTGGTGCGGGCGCGGGATGCGGCACGCGCGGGGCGTTTCGACTCGCTGCGCTCGCTCAACGACCGGGGTGGCGCGCGGCGGCCCGCCCGAACTGCAAGGGCTCGCGGACGGCGCGCCGTGATCGCGGCATCCTGAGCGCCGTGTCGCCCGGCAGGCCTTGCAGTTGCGGCGCCGGGGGCGGTGGCGCGGGGTGGCGGGATGCCGCGGGCGCGGGGCGTTTCGACTCGCTGCGCTCGCTCAACGACCGAGGGGCGCGCAGCCGCCCGCCCGAACTGCAAGGGCTCCCGCGCGGCGCGCCGTGATCGTGGCACCCCGAGCGGCGTGTCGCACGGAAGGCCTTGCAGTTGCGGCGCGGGACGCCGGCGTGGGATGCCGCACGCGCGGCGCGTTTCGACTCGCTGCGCTCGCTCAACGACCGGCCGGGGGCGTGGCGGGCGGGCGGCGGGTCAGGCGGTCTCGCCGGAGGCGACCGTCTCGGCGAACGCGTGCACGCGCGGAAGGTGGTGGGCGCCGTAGAAGTCGGCGGCCGTCAGCCGGGCGGCATCCGCCTCGTCCGCCGCCTCGTCGGCCCCCTCGTGCGCCGCGACGGCCACGACGGCCAGCGCGTGCATCCACCCGCCGGCCAGCACGCCGAGGAGCATCAGGTACGGCACGCTGACGGCGTGGGCGTCCCGCGGCGAGGAGCCGAACGCGACCATCGCCGCGGTGGCGCGACGGGCGGCATCCACGGCCCGCTCGAGACGGTCGGCCGTGCGCGCCGCGACGTCGCCGCCGGCGGCGCGCAGGGCGTCGACCGTCCGCTCGATGTCGGCGAACAGCGCGGCCGCCGTGGCGCCCTGGTTGCGGATGACCTTGCGGCCGATGAGGTCGTTCGACTGGATCGCGGTCGTGCCCTCGTAGATCGGCATGATCCGGGCATCGCGGTAGTGCTGCGCGACGCCCGTCTCCTCGATGAAGCCCATGCCGCCGTGCACCTGGATCGCGTCGCTGGTGAGGGCCACGGCATCCTCGGTCGACCAGCCCTTCAGGATCGGCACGAAGAACTCGGCCATCGCGAGCACGTCGGCATCCTCGGTCTGCTCGGCGCGGTCGAACAGGTCGGCGACGTACACGCCGAGGGCGCGCATCGCGAACACCTGACTGCGCATCGACAGCAGCAGCCGCCGCACGTCGGGGTGCTCGGCGATGGGCGCGGCCCCGTCGCGTCCCAGCACGCGCCCCTGTATGCGGTCTGCGGCATATGCGCGCGCCTGCTGCAGGGCGCGGTCCGCGATCCCCGTCGCCTGGAACCCCATGGCGATGCGTGCGGAGTTCATCATGACGAACATGCCCGCGAGCCCGCCGCCGACCTCGCCGACGAGGTAGCCGGTGGCGTCCTCGTAGGAGAGCACGCACGTCGGGCTGCCGTGGATGCCGAGCTTGTGCTCGACCGCGACGGTCGTGACGGCGTTGCGGGCACCGAGCGATCCGTCGGCGTCGACGAGGTACTTGGGGGCGACGAACAGCGACAGTCCCTTCGCGCCCTCCGGAGCGCCGGGGGTGCGCGCCAGCACGAGGTGCACGATGTTCTCGGCCACGTCGTGGTCGCCCCAGGTGATGAAGATCTTCTGCCCGCGGATCGCATACGTGCCGTCGCCGCGCGGGGTCGCCGTCGTGCGGATCGCCCCCAGGTCGGTGCCGGCGGCCGGCTCGGTGAGGTTCATCGTGCCGGTCCACTGCCCCGACACCAGCTTGGTCAGGTACGTCTCGCGCAGCTCGTCGGACGCCGCGGCATCCAGGGCGTGGATCTGCCCCGCGGTCAGCAGCCAGCAGAGCGCGAAGGCCGCGTTCGACGCGTTCCAGATCTCGCCGAGGCCCGCGCGCACCGCTCCCGGGAGCCCGTCGCCCCCCGCCGAGGCCGGCGCCTCCGCGCTGACCCATCCCGCCTCGACGAACGCGGCGTAGGCCTGGGCGAAGCCGTCGGGCAGCCGGACCTGGCCGTCGACGAGGCGTGCGCCCTCGCGGTCGCCGACCGTCTGCAGCGGGGCGAGCACGGATGCCGCGAACTCCCCGGCGCCCGCCACGATGTCGGCGCCGTCCTCCGCGGTCAGCTCCCCGCCGGTGGCGCGCGCGACGATGTCGACGCCGAACGCCTCACCGAACAGGAAGGCGTAGTCGGCGGTGGGGGCCTGGTAGTCGGCGGCCATGGGGGCTCCTCGGTTCGGGCGATACTCAGTGAGACTGCGAACCATATTAGGTGATACTGAGTGTCATCGCGAGGCCTCTGTCGTCCGCGCGCGCCGAGGGACAGGATGGGGACCATGCCCTACGAGATCCCCGCCCCGATGCTGGCGAAGGCCGTCGCGGCCGTCCCCGACCCGACCAAGACGCCCGGTGGCCTGGCGTTCGAGCCGAAATGGGACGGCTTCCGCGCCCTCATCTCCTGGGACGGCACCGAGGTCGAGATCGGCTCGCGCGGCGCGAAGCCGCTCACGCGCTACTTCCCCGAGCTCGTCGCCGCCTGCGCCGAACTGCTTCCCGAGCCGTGCCTGGTCGACGGCGAGATCGTCGTCGCCCTCACCGCATCCGACGGGTCGCGCCGCCTGTCGTGGGACGCACTGTCGCAGCGCATCCACCCGGCCGCCTCGCGCGTCGCGCTGCTGAGCGCCGAGACTCCCGCGATGTTCATCGCCTTCGACCTGCTCGCGCGCGGCGACCGCGATCTGCGGGACGAGCCGTTCTCGACGCGTCGCGCGGAGCTGGAACACCTGCTGGCCGGCGTTCCCGCGCCCCTGCACCTCACCCGGACCACGGCCGATCACGACCTCGCGACGCAGTGGCTCGCCCGCTTCGAGGGTGCGGGCCTGGACGGCGTGGTGGCCAAGCCGCTCGCCGGTGCGTATGCACCCGGCAAGCGGACGATGTTCAAGATCAAGCACGCCCGCACCGCCGACGTCGTGCTCGTGGGCTACCGCATCCACAAGAGCGGCGAGGGCGTGGGCTCGCTGCTGCTGGGGCTGTACGACGAGACCGGCACCCTGCGCAACGTGGGCGGCGCGTCCGCGTTCAGCGACGCTCGGCGCCGCGAGCTCGTCGACGAGCTGGCGCCGCTCGTCGTCACGGATGCCGAGGGCGCGGCGGTGACCGGAGAGACCGAGCGCTCGCGCTTCTCGGCGGCGAAGGACACCTCCTTCGTGCGGCTGCGCCCCGAACGCGTGCTCGAGGTGCGCTACGACCAGCTGGAGGGGGCGCGCTTCCGGCACACGGTGCAGTTCGATCGGTGGCGACCCGACCGCGACCCGCGATCGTGCACCTTCGCGCAACTGGAGCAGGTGAGCGCGTACGACCTCGCCGACGTCCTCGCCTGAGGACGCGCGGACGGCGGCGCTCGGATCCGGCCCGCGCAGCACCGCACGGGCCGGATCCGGCTCTTCCGCACGTCGCCCGCATCGGCGCCGGGTCCCGGCGGCCGGACATGCGATCCGATGGTGCGGCTGGTGAGGGACGCTCTCCCCTCCTCCGTGATGCCGACGATACGCGCGCTCGCGCCCGCGCCCATCCGTCGGCGACCGTGAAAATCGCGGCCCGTTCTCCCGGCCCGTCCCCCTCGCCGCGGCACCGCGACGATGCGAGGATCGGACCATGGTCCCCGCCCCTTCCGACGAGCCGGACGCGCCCGCGCCCGCGCCGGAGCCGACGCCGACGCAGGAGCTGGCGCTCGAACCGGTGCAGTTCATCGCGCGCACCGACGCGGTGCTGCGCCTGGGCACCCTCATGCTGGGTGCGGGCGCATCGTCGGCCCGCGTGCGCGACAGCATGGTGCGCGCGGCGGCGGCGCTCGGGATCGACGACGTGCACTGCCGCGTCGGCATGACCGACATCGTGCTCACCACCGGCCGCGGCCAGCTCTTCCGCACCCGGGTCGCCGAGGTGCCGCGTCCCGCGGTCGACGCCGACCGCATGACCGCCCTCAAGCAGCTGACGGCGCGGCTGACGCCCGGCACCACCCCGTCCGGTCTGCAGGACGAGCTGCGCCGGATCGAACGGATGCCGCGACGCTACGCGGAGCTCACCCGCGTGCTCGCGGCCGCGTTCGCCTGCGCCGCGTTCGCCCTGCTCAACAACGGCGGCTGGCAGGAGTTCGTCGCGGTGGGCATCGCCGCCGCCGCCGGTCAGTGGGTGCGCATGCTCATACACCGCCTGCGCACCAATGAGTTCCTGCTGGTGTTCGCCTCGGCGATGACGGCCCTGCTCGTCTATCTGGCCGTCGCACAGGTCTTCGTGGCCGCGGGCGTGCCGGGCGGTCAGCACGACGCGGCCCTGACCAGCGCGGTGCTCTACCTCGTGCCGGGCTTCCCGCTCGTCACCGGCGCCCTGGATCTTGCCCGCCTGGACCTCAACGCCGGCATCGCCCGCGTCACGTACGCCGTACTGATCCTCCTCGCCACCGGAACGGCGGTGTGGGGCGTCGCGACGCTGTTCGATGCGACGGTGACCCAGGTGGCGACTCCCGAGTTCGCCGAGCCGCTCCTCTCGCTCGTGCGCCTCGCGGCGGGCTTCGTCGGCGTCCTCGGCTTCGCGCTGCTCTTCTCGACGCCGTGGGCGATCGCATTGGTCGCGGCCAGCCTCGGCGCCGTCGCGAACGTCGGACGGCTGGCGCTCGTCGATGCGCACGTGAACCCGGCCGTCGCGGCGGCGGCCGCAGCCCTCGCGGTGGGCCTGGGGGCCTATCTGTTCGGCGAGCGCCTGCGTGCCGCCCGGGTGACCCTCACCGTGCCGGCCGTGCTGATCATGGTGCCGGGCGCGGCCGCGTACCGCTCCATCGCGGGCGTCATCGGCGGCGACACGGTCGCGGCGATCCAGAACGCGACCACCGCGGTGTTCGTGGTGGTCGCGCTCGCCATCGGCCTCACGGTCGCCCGCGTGCTGACCGAACGGGAGTGGTCGCTGCCGGCACGGTGACGTCGTGCGCGCGCCCGCCGTCGTCTACGGTCGAGGCATGGGCCTGTTCCGCGACACCTCCCGCACCGTCCGCATCGACCAGCGCGGCGCCGATGCGGTGACCGTGCGCCCGGCCGGCAAGCCGTGGAGCCTGTGGGCCGACGCGTTCGGGGCGCTCGCGATCCGCGCCGCCCAGATCCTGGTCGTCGTCGCCCTCGCCGCGGGGGTGATCTGGGGCATCCGCCAGCTGACGGTCGTGACCATCCCCCTCGTGATCGCCCTGATCCTCGCGTCGGCCTTCGCCCCGCTCATGAGCTGGCTGCGCCGGCGCGGCGTCCCTTCCGTCGTGGCGACGCTGCTGACGCTGCTCGCGATCGTCGTCGTGCTGACGGCCGTCGGCTGGCTGATCGTCTGGGCCGTCCGTGATCAGTGGGACGAGCTGGCCACGCAGGCACAGGGCGGGTTCTCCGACCTCTTGGCGTGGGCGAACACGCTGCCCTTCCAGATCGACCGCGCCCAGATCGACGAGTGGATCGCGACGCTCACCGATTTCGTCACGAGCGCGCAGTTCGGCAGCGGGGCGCTGGCGGGCGTCAGCGCGGTCGCCAACTTCATCACGGGACTCGTGCTCATGGTCGTGATGCTGTTCTTCTTCCTCAAGGACGGCCCGCAGATGTGGGCGTTCCTGCTGCGTCCGTTCCGCGGCGAGTCCTACGAGCGCGCGCTGCGCGTCGGGGACAAGACGGTCACGGTGCTCGGCTCCTACGTGCGCGGCACGGCGACCGTGGCGGCGGTGGATGCCATCGGCATCCTCATCGGCCTGCTCATCCTCCAGGTACCGCTCGCGCTGCCGCTGGCCGTGCTGGTCTTCCTGCTCGCGTTCATCCCGATCGTCGGGGCGACGCTCGCGGGCATCCTGGCGGCCCTCGTCGCGCTCGTCGCGAACGGCTGGCTCGTCGCGCTCCTGGTCGTCGGCGTGGTCGTCCTCGTCAACCAGCTGGAGGGCAACCTGCTGCAACCCGTGCTGATGGGGCGGTCGATGCACCTGCACGCGTTCGTGATCCTGGTCGCGTTGACCGCCGGCACCGTGCTCGGCGGCATCGTCGGCGCCGTCCTCGCGGTGCCGCTCACCGCGGTCGCGTGGGGCATCGTGCAGGTGTGGGACGGGCCGCACACGCCCGCGCGCTGGGCGCGTCCGCACCGCGGAGAGGCGAGGGCCGCCGAAGCGGCGCGCTGACGCCGGTCCGTCCCGCGCCGGTCCGTCCCGCGCTCAGGGGATCCAGACGACGACGCCGTTCTGGCCGCTCAGCAGCGCCGCGACACCCGCGTCGACCGCGTCGCGGCAGCGTTCGGGGGTGAAGCTGGCCGGGTCGTGATGCGCGGCCTGACCGAGGTCCTCTCCCCGGAAGCCCGCACCCGCCCAGTCCACGGCGAGCACGTTCTCCGTCGGCTCCGCCAGCTCGCCGCCGAGCACGAGGAACGGCTGATCGAGGTGGCTGGCCGTCACGATCGCGAGCGGGTCGACCAGCGCGTCGCCCGCCGACATGACGACATCGGGATGCATCCCGATCGCCTCGGAGATCGCGGGGATCGGATCGGTTCCCGCCCGCACCTCGCGAAGGTCCGCCCCGACCTCCCGCGCCCACGTGCGCACGGCCTCGGCCATCGTGGCAGTGCCCGCCTCGTCGCCCATCGTCAGCAGCACCACGCGGTACCCCCGCGAGGGGTGGGCTCCGAGCCACGATCCCGGGCTCGGCGTCATGGTCGCGGCGGGCGCGAGCGGCGTGGCGGGCAGGAACCCGGGCTGCGCCGCGGCGACGAGCGTCGGAGCGGGATGCGGCGAGCTCCAGTCCGCCGCGCATCCGACGAGGGATGCCGCGACCACGGCGATCGCCATTCCCGCGGCCACGGAGCGCGGACGCGCGGGCAGGGGACGGAGCCGAGCGGGTCGCACCCCTCCAGCATCGCCGTCGATGCGGCGGGCACCGCTACCGGCGGCACGTCGTTCGTCCAAGGTTGTCACACGGGTCAACCTCCGTTCACCGAGCACGCGCACGCTCACGCCGTGACCGTTCGCCGCCTCCCCACCGCCCTCCTCGTCGCGTTCACGGCCGTGCTGGCGGTGGCCCCCGCACTCGTGTCGGCATCCGCCGCCCTGGCGCACGGCTTCAGCTCGGTCGTCTTCGCCGACCTGTCGCACGACGAGGACGGACGAACGGTCGCGACGCTGCAGCTCGAGTACGACCTGCTGGTGGTCTCGGCAGCCGACACCCAGCAGGACGACGACTTCTTCCGGGCGGGCACGGCCGCTTTCGATGCACGCGACGACGCGGCGATGGCCGCGGCGGTCAGGGATCATCGCGACACCGTCTCGCGCTACCTCGACGAGCGCTTCACGGTCCGCACGACCGGCGGCGACGCCGGCACGTGCACGCTCGGCGCACTCGATACCGTGACGATGACCGTGCAGGAGGGGGTGCCCTACGTGGTCGTCCCGCTCGCGGTGGACTGCCCGCCGGGAGAGGCGCACGTCGTGAGCAGCACCCTGTTCCCCGACGAGGAGGGCTACGTCACGGGCACGAAGACGATCCTGACCTACGACATCGACCTGCACGCCGGGTCGGCCGCCCTGGACGCCTCGACACCGGAGTTCTCGACCGCGCAGAGCACGTGGGAACGCTTCTGGGAGTTCTTCCGCCTGGGCGCCGAGCACCTGCTGACCGGCATCGACCACATCCTCTTCCTGCTCGCGCTCATCGCCGGCTCGCGAAAGCTCCGGGAGATCGTCCTGGCCGCGACGGTGTTCACGATCGCCCACTCGGTGACCTTCATCCTCGCCGCGACCAAGGTGGTGAGCCTGCCGAGCATCATCATCGAGCCCACCATCGCCCTGTCCATCGCGATCGTGGCCGCCTGGTATCTGTTCCGCCTGTGGCGCGAGGGTGAGGCCGCGACCGAGCTGACCCGTGACTCGGGTCCACTCGGGCTCGACCGCGCCGGCTGGCTGCGGCTCCTCGTGGTCTTCTGCTTCGGCCTGATCCACGGCCTCGGCTTCGCCTCCGCCCTCGGCATCGACGAGCCGTGGTCGTGGACGCTGCTGTGGTCGCTGCTCGTGTTCAACCTCGGCATCGAAGCCGTGCAGATCGGCCTCATCGCGCTCGTGTTCCCGGTGCTCGTGCTGCTGCGGCGACGCACTCCCCGTCTCGCGATGTGGGCCACCGGCGCCCTCGCGGTGGCCGTCACCCTCGCGGGCCTCATCTGGTTCGTGCAGCGCGTCTTCGGCTGGGACTGAGCCCGCTCTGGGCGAACCCTCAGAGTTTCGCCGCGACGTCACCGCTCCGGGGCGAGATGTTCACCGCGGTGTCATCCCCGAGGCGGATCGTCCAGATGACGCCCCTCGCGGCGCCTGCGTCGGGCCTTCGCCACGCATCCCTCACCCATGAACGGACAGACCATGCCGCACTCCGCCGAACTGCGAGCGCCGCGCCTCCCGCGCCGGTCGATCGCCTGGATCACCGCCGCCACGCTGTGCGCGACGGCCTTCGCGGGAGTCGTCGCGACTCCCGCCCTCGCCGACACCCCGACGACGCAGACCGGCGTCATCCTCGGCGTCGGCGCCGACGAGACCCAGCGCATCGTGAGCTGGTACACCTCCGCCGACACGGCCCAGGTCGTGCAGGTCGCGCCTACGGCCGCGCTCGTGGGCGGCGCCTTCCCGGCATCCGCCGTGACGTTCGCCGCGACCGGCGGCGCCAACATCGCGACCAGCGGCGGCTACAACCGCCACGCGACCATCACCGGCCTGCAGGAGAACACGCAGTACTCCTACCGCGTCGGTGCCGAGGGCGCGTGGTCGACGACCACGACCTTCCAGACGCACTCCTTCGAGGGCGACTTCGACTTCCTCTTCTACGGCGACCCGCAGATCGGCTCGTCGGGCGATGTCGCGAAGGACACCGCCGGGTGGGTCGACACGGTCAACGTCTCGCTGCAGTCGAACCCGAACGCGGAGCTGCTCGTCTCGGGCGGCGACCAGGTCGACAAGGCCAACACGGAGGCGCAGTGGGACGGCTTCCTCGCCCCCGCGCAGCTTCGCAGCTACCCGTGGGTCGCCACGATCGGCAACCACGACGTCGGCGGCAAGGCGTACGAGCAGCACTTCTACACCCCCAACACCGACCGATCGAGCCAGTACTACGTCAACGGCGACCCGACCTCCAACACGTCGGGCGGCGACTACTGGTTCATCCACAAGGACGTGCTGTTCATCGACCTGAACTCGAACAGCTACACCTCCTCGTCGGGCGGCGGCGGCGACGCGGCTCACATCCAGTACGTCACCGACGTCATCAACGCTCACGGCGCACAGGCGAAGTACACCGTGCTCGTCTACCACCACGCGATCTACTCCCCCGCCGACCACGCGCAGGATGCCGACAACAAGGTGCGCCGCGTCGACTTCCCGACCACGTTCTCCCAGCTCGGGGTCGACCTGGTGCTCCAGGGCCACGACCACAGCTACTCGCGCTCGTACGAGATCAAGAACGGCCAGAAGGCGAACGCCGACGAGAAGCCCGGTCAGAACGAGGTCTTCGAGGGCCCCGGCGGCGTCGTCTACGTGACGGCGAACTCGGCCTCCGGCTCGAAGTACTACGACCTCACCGCGCCCGTCGCCGGTGACGCCACCTCCGGCGCGGGCAACGGCGCCGACCCGCAGAACCCGTCGAACTACTGGTACAACTCGGTCGAGAACCAGGAGCACGTGCGCACCTTCGTCAAGGTGCAGGTGCAGAAGGACGCCCTCGTCGTGCAGAACGTGCGCTCCGGCACGTGCGACGCGCCGAACGCGGCCGTCGAGCTGCGCAAGGTGCTGTGGTGCGGCCCCGCGAACGGCACGCAGGCGGCGCAGCCCGTCGGCTCGGTGCAGGACGAGGTGACCATCCACCCCAACCACGGCGACGGTCAGGACATCCAGGTCGACGTGCCCGACGCCGCGCCTGGCGAGTTCGGCTGGACCATCGACGGACACAACGGTCTCGTCGACCTCGGCACCGCCACCGAGAAGAGCAACAGCTACTTCGAGGCCACCGGTCAGATCAACCCGATCACCGTCACCGACACCCGCCGCGCCGTCGCCCCCTGGTCGATCGCGGCGAAGGTCGGCGACTTCACCGACGGTGACAAGTCGTTCTCGGGCTCGTACCTCGGCTGGACCCCGAAGCTGGTGACCGCCGGCGGCGGCGCCGTCGCGGGCGCGACCGTCGGCTCCGGCTACGACGGCGGCACGGGTCTGTCCGACTCGCGTGTGCTCGGCTCGGCCGCGCAGGGCCACGAGCGCGGCACCGCGACCCTCGGCTCCGACCTGGATCTGAAGATCCCTGTCGACGTCGACAAGGGCAGCTACCGCGGCACGCTCACCCTCACGGCGATCAGCAACTGATCTCCACCCCACCCCGCGCCCCGGGGCGGATCGGCGCTCATCGCCGCCGATCCGCCTCGGGACGCACCCGTTCCCACCCCACGCCGGAGGACCCCATGTTCCGCTCCCGCCGCTCTCTCCCCACGGCGCTGGCCGCTCCCCTGCTGGCCGCGGCCGTCCTCCTCGGCGGCGTCGCGGTGCCGGCCGCCTCCGCTCACGCGGTCACGGATGCCGCCGCCGACTCCGCGGACGACGTCACCTGGACGGTGCGCACCGCCTCGAACGGCTTCGGCGCCGAGCGCACCTCGTACACGTACGCGGTCGATCCGGGCCAGAGCGTCAGCGACGCCCTCGTCGTGAGCAACCACGGCAGTGCGCCGCTGCAGCTGGCGGTGTACGCCGCCGACGGCTACACGGGCGCGGGCGGGCAGCTCGACCTGCTGACGCCCGCGGAGACCTCCGTCGGCATCGGCGCCTGGACGCGTGCCGCCGCGACCACCGTCACGGTGGCGCCGGACGAGTCGGCGACCGTGCCGTTCGAGGTGTCGGTGCCCGCGACCGCGACCCCCGGCGACTACGTCGGCGGCATCGTCACCTCGCTCGCATCGTCGGCCGATCAGGGCATCTCCGTCGACCGCCGCCTCGGCATCCGCATCGGGCTGCGCGTCTCGGGGGCGCTCGCCCCCGCGCTGACGATCGAGAACCCGCAGGTGAGCTGGGGAGGCACGTGGGGACTCGGCAACGGCGCGGCCACCCTCACCTACACGCTCCACAACACCGGCAACACGACGATGGGGGCCCAGCAGGCGGCCTCGATCGCGGGCCCCTTCGGCTGGTTCCCGACGGATGCCGGCGACGTCGCGCCCGAGGTCCAGATCCTCCCCGGCGAGACCCGCGACGTGCAGATCACCGTGCCGGGCATCGCCGGCATGCTCGCCCTCGTGGCCTCCGCGACGGTCACACCGATCGTCGTGGACGCGTCCGGTTCGACGAGCGCGCTGGAGCCCGTCGCGACCCAGACGATGGGTCTCGCCGTCCCGTGGCTGCTGCTGATCCTCGTGCTGCTCGCCGCCGCGATCGCGCTCGGCGCCGTCTGGTTGCGCCGCCGCGCCGCCGCGACGCGGCGACGGCGCGAGGACGAGCGCGTCGCCCGCGCCGTCGCCGACGCCCTCGCGGAGGCCCAGGGCACGGTCGGGGCGGAGGATGCCGCGGACACCGTCGCGCACGGGCCGAGCGCGGCCGGGACCCGCGCGTCCGGCGCGGACTGACGACCCGGCGGTCGTCAGGATCGACGCGCGGCGCGGGCACGCAGCGCTGCCCCGGCGGCGAGCAGCGCCGCCCCCACCGCGGCGAACGCGAGCGCGCCGGCCACCTGGTCGCCGGTCGACGCGAGGCCCCCGGCGTCGGAGCCGCCCGATGCGTCCGCGGGCGGGGTCACGGGCGGCGCGGGGCGATCGTGGGGAGGAACGACGACCGCGATGACCATGGTCGAGCCGCCCCCGTCCGCGCTCGCGCCGTCGTCGGCCGCGTACGCGACAGAGGTCGGCCCGGCGAGCAGGGCGATCGTGGCAGCTAGTGCGGCGAGACAGCGCGTCGCGGCATCCCTCGCACCCATTCCCGCCCCCTTCCGCGCCGCAGCGCTCGCGCGCCACGATAAGCGGCCCGGGTGTCGCCGCGGATGCCGGTGGGCGACGCGGCGGTGAACCCGCTCAGTCCTTCTTCGCCCGACTCGGCTGCACCCGCGGGGGCTCGCCGGGCATCTTGGGGAACTCCGGCGGGAACGGCAGCTCGCCGAGCCCCGCCTCGAGGTCGCGCTGCCACCACTGGAGCAGCGTGTCGATGCGGCCCGGGGAGCGCTGCAGCCCCTCCCAGGGGTCGCCGATCGCGGCGAGACGCTCCGGGACGGTGCGCACCGTGAACGCCGTGGGATCGACGCCGTCCGCCAGCTCGTCCCACGTGATCGGCGTCGCGACCGTCGCGGACGGGAGAGCGCGCGGACTGTAGGCGCCGGCCATCGTGCGATCGCGGTTGGCCTGGTTGAAGTCGACGAAGATGCGCGCGCCGCGCTCCTCCTTCCACCAGTCCATCGTGACGGCATCCGGCAGCCGTCGGGCGAGCTCGCGCCCGGCGGCGATGACGGCGTGCCGCACGTCCAGGAACTCATGGGTCGGCTCGATCGGGCAGAACACGTGGATGCCGCGATTGCCGCTCGTCTTCAGCCACGGCTCGAGCCCGGCCTCGCGCAGCACCTCGCGCAGCGCGGGCGCGACCGCCGCGGCATCCGCGAAGTCGGTGCCCGGCTGGGGGTCGAGGTCGATCCGCAGCTCGACGGGGTTGTCGGTGTCGTTCGCGAGCGAGGCCCACGGATGGAAGACGACCGTGTTCATCTGCACGGCCCACACGATCGCCGCCGCCTCGTCGAGCACGACCTGCGGGTGGCGGCGACCGCTGTTGTACGTGCACATGACCTCGTGCACGTAGTCGGGCGCGCCGCGCGGCGGGTTCTTCGAGAAGAAGCGCTCACCGTCGACCGTGTCGGGAAACCGCTCGAGCGAGACCGGCCGGTGGCCGTTGGCGCGCAGGAACGGCTCCGCGACGGCGAGGAAATACTCGGCGAGCTCGCGCTTGGTGATGCCCGGCTCCGGCCAGATCACGCGGTTCGGGCTCGACAGCGACACCTCCCGGTCGCCGACCTCGATCGTGATGCGCTCCGATGCCATGCCTCGACCCTAGGGGGCGCCCGGCGACGGCGACAGGGGTCTCCGCGACGGCAGCGGATTCGGATCACTCAACCGGATGCGGACGGCGCGGCGCGCGGCATCCGCATCTGCGTCGCGCCCCCGGTTCCGCGAGCGCCCGGGGGTGTCAGTCGTCGGCGAGGGCGATCACGCCGGCGAGGGCGGCGAGGTCCAGCTCGATCCAGGGACCGCCGGGGTCGACGACGACGCCGGTCAGACCCGGCTCGGATGCCAGTGCCCGCCCGAGCTGCACGGGCTGCACGGGAAGGGGCCGATCGCCGCGACCGAGGGCGACGACCTCCAGCGGATGCGAGAACACCTCGATGCGTCGCAGTCCCTCGGGGGTCCGCGCCTCGGCGAGCCCCATCCGCCCCTCGGCGTCCGTGCCGCCGGCGACCCAGACGGGAAGGCGCGACAGGGCGTCGGCGACGCGGGCGGGCGTGCTCTCATCGCGCGGTCCGGACAGGAGCGCCTTGATCTCGAAGGTGGGCTCGCTCTCCTCGATGGCGCGGCTGAGCAGCGGCGCGGGAAGGATCACCCGGGCACCCGGCGTGGCGTGGTCGAGGTAGATGCCGTCGTACCCGCCGGCAACGGCGTTGCGCAGCACCTCGAGCGCGGGCTGGCCGATGACCGAGGTCGACGCACCCCCCTCGGACTCGACGCTGGCCTGCAGCGCGGCACCGCCGCTGAAGGCGAGGAGGAAGCGCTTGCCCTCGAGCGATGCGATCGCGAGGTTGATCTGTTCTCCCGCGGCGAGCAGCGCCTGCACGTCGCCCTGCGCGCGGAGGAACAGCTGCCCCTGCAGCGCCTGGCGCATGACGTTCATGATCTCGGTGTTCTGCGGTTCGTCCGACAGCGCGGCGAGAGCCGCCTGCAGCAGCCCGTTGTCGATCAGGCCCGGCACGATCTCTTGAGCCTCGGGCGCGGTCGCGGCGGGGCGGGTCGCCGCCGCGGGCGGGGCGGAGGCGACCGCGGGGTCGGTGCCGAACGTCGAGACGGAGATGCGCACCTCGGGCACCGCTTCGGCCGCGGCCTCGGTCGGCGCGGACGCGTCGGCGGCGGACTCGGCCGGATCGACCGCGGGCGTCGCCGCATCCTCGGTGGTGTCGGATCGGCCGCGACGCGAGAACAGTGCCATGCGTTCGAGCCTAGCCGCGACGCCCCGACTCTGCCTCCGCGGGCGCGGAGCGCTGCGCTACAGCTTCTCGATCGGCGCGATCTTGATCAGCAGCTTCTTCTGGCCGGCCCGATCGAACCGCACGTGCGCGACGCGCTTGGCGCCCTCGCCCGTGATCTGGTCGACGCGCCCCTCGCCGAAGTCCTCGTGGCGGATGCGGTCGCCGGGGGCGAGCTCCATGTCGCCGTTGTCGCGCACCTTCGCCGGAATGCGGTTCGTGAACTTGGTCAGGTCGCCCGCCGGCTTCTCGCGTCGCGGCAGGGGGACGAGATCGTCGCCGTAGCGCGATCCGCCCGATCCGCCGAAACCGCCGCCCGGACGCCGCGCGTTGAGCGCGCGCGAGGGGCCGCCGCCGCGGGAGTTGATGTCTCCGGGCGACTGCCGCCAGTCGATGAGCTCGTGCGGGATCTCCTGCAGGAACCGGCTGGGCATCGCGACCGAGACCTCGCCGAACTGGGCGCGCGTCATCGCGAGCGACAGGTGCAGCCGCTTGCGGGCACGGGTCAGGGCGACGTAGAACAGGCGCCGCTCCTCCTGCGGGCCGCCCGGCTCGCCGGCCGAGATCCGGTGCGGGATCAGATCCTCCTCGACGCCCGTGACGAACACGGCGTCGTACTCCAGCCCCTTCGCCGTGTGCATCGTCATGAGCGACACCGAGCCCGACGCGTCGGCGAGGTCGTCGGCATCCGAGACGAGCGCGACCTCCGTGAGGAAGTCGAGGATCGTCCCGTCGGGATTGTTGCGCGCGAACTCGCGCGTCACCGCGACGAGCTCGTCGAGGTTCTCGACGCGCGCCTCGTCCTGCGGGTCCTTCGACATCCGCAGGGCGTCGAGGTAGCCGCTCTTGCCGAGCAGCAGGTTCAGTCCGTCGGTGACGGAGGTGGGGGGCGGCGCCTCGCCCGAGGCGGGCAAGAGGATGGCGGTCGCTTCGGCGAGCACGGCGTCGAGCTGGGCGATGGCGGCCTGGATCTTCGGCCCGACGCCGAGGGCGGACGCATTGGCCAGTGCATCGCGGAAGGTGATGCCCTCGTCCGCGGCGTAGCGGGCGATGGCCGTCTCGGTGACGTCGCCGATGCCGCGGCGGGGCTTGTTGAGGATGCGGCGGACGCTCAGCTCGTCGGCCGGGTTGGCGACCGCGATCAGATACGCGAGCGCGTCCTTGATCTCGGCGCGCTCGTAGAACTTCGTGCCGCCCATGATCTTGTACGGCACCGCCGCGCGGATGAAGATCTCCTCCAGCGCGCGGGACTGCGAGTTGGTGCGGTAGAAGACGGCCATCTCGCCGTACGCGAGTCCCGCGCGGTGCAGGGCCTCGACCTCGTCGGCGACGAACTGCGCCTCGTCGTGCTGGGAGTAGCCGGTGAAGCCGACGATCTTCTCCCCCGCGCCGACGTCGGTCCACAGCTTCTTGTCTTTGCGGTCGAAGTTGTTGCTGATGACGGCGTTGGCGGCGGTGAGGATGTTCTGGGTCGACCGGTAGTTCTGCTCGAGGAGCACGACCTTCGCACCCGGATAGTCGCGTTCGAACTCGGTGATGTTGCGGATGTCGGCGCCGCGGAAGGCGTAGATCGACTGGTCGGAGTCGCCGACCACGGTCAGCGAGGCGCCGTCGGTCTCGTCGAGCAGCGCCCCGACGTCTTCGATGGGCCGGGTGAGCTCGTGGATGAGCGCGTACTGCGCGTGGTTCGTGTCCTGGTACTCGTCGACCAGGATGTGCCGGAACCGGCGCCGGTAGGTGTCGGCGACGTGCGGGAAGGCGCGGAACAGATACACCGTCTGCGCGATGAGGTCGTCGAAGTCGAAGGCGTTGGCGCGCTGCAGCGAGCGCTGATAGTCGGCGAAGATCTCCGCGAACAGACGCTCGGCGGGGTCGCTCATGTTGGCCGTGCGGGCGAAGGACTCGGCATCCGCGAGCTCGTTCTTGAGCTTCGAGATGCGGCTCTGCACGGATGCCGGGGTCAGGCCGAACGCGTCGGCCTCGTACTGCTTGACGAGACGTTTGACGAGCGCCCGAGAGTCGCCCGAGTCGTAGATGGTGAAGCTCCTGGTGAAGCCGAACTGGTCGGCCTCGCGGCGGAGGATACGCACGCACGCGGAGTGGAACGTCGAGATCCACATCCCCTGCGCGGTGTCGCCGATGAGCTGCCGCACGCGCTCGCGCATCTCGCCGGCGGCCTTGTTGGTGAAGGTGATCGCGAGGATCTGACTCGGCCACGCCTCGCGGCCGCGCAGCAGCGAGGCGATGCGGCGCGTGAGCACGCTGGTCTTGCCCGATCCGGCGCCGGCGACGATGAGGAGCGCCTGTCCGCGATAGGTGACCGCTTCGCGCTGCGGGGGGTTGAGCCCGGCCAGGAGGTCGTCGTCGACGCGCGCCCCCGTGCCGCGCGCGGCATCCGTGGGCATGCCGACGATGACGGGCTTGATCGGGTCGCTCATATCCCGACAAGTCTAGGTCGCGGCTCCGACACCGCAGGCGCCGCGCGTCACAGCAGGCGCCGCTGAGAGGCCCACACCGTCAGCTCGTGCCGCGACGACAGCTGCAGCTTCCGCAGCACCGCCGAGACGTGCGTCTCGACCGTCTTGATCGAGATGAACAGTGCGCTCGCGACCTCCTTGTACGCGTAGCCGCGGGCGATGAGGCGCATCACCTCCTGCTCGCGGGCCGACAGCCGGTCGAGCTCGTCGTCGACGGCGGCGGTCTCGCCGGCGACGGCTCCGAACGCGTCGAGCACGAACCCCGCGAGCCGCGGCGAGAACACGGCGTCACCGTCGGCGACGGCGCGGGCGGCACGGCTCACTTCGGCGCCCGACGACCCTTTCGTGATGTAGCCGCGCGCTCCGGCGCGGATCACGCGCACGACGTCCTCGGCCGCGTCGGAAACGCTCAGCGCCAGAAAGCGGGTCGACACCCCGGCAGAGCCGCGAATGACGTCCTCGCCGCCCGTCGCGTCGTCGCCGCGTCCCCCGGGCAGGTGCACATCGAGCAGCACGACGTCCGGCTGTGTCTCGGCGACGACGGCGATCGCCGTCGGCACGTCCGCCGCCTCCCCGACCACCGCGACGTCGTCGTCGAGATCGCTGCGCAGACCCGAGCGGAAGATCGAGTGGTCGTCGACGATGACCACGCGGATGCCGTCAGCCACGAGCGTTGCCCTCTGCCGTCGTCGCCCGCAGCTGTACCTCGGTGCCCTCCGGTCCCGACGTCACCGTCGCGGTGCCGCCGAGGCGCCGCATGCGTCCGATCACCGACTGGCGAACGCCGAGCCGGTCGTCCGCCACGTCGTCGAGAACGAAACCCGGCCCCCGGTCGCGGACGAAGACGTCGACGCCGTCGGCGCGCCCTTCGATGTAGACGGAGACGTCGCCGCCGGCGTGGCGCGCCGCATTCAGCATCGCTTCCCGTGCCGCCGCCGCGATCTCGCCGCTCGCGCGCTCATTCGAGATCCCCGCGGCGACCACGTCGATCCGCACCGGGTAGTCGAGCTCGAGCGCGGCGGCGTAGTCGCGAAGGTCGGTGGCGAGGTCGCTGTCGGCCGGCTGATCGCCGTCGTACAGCCAGGCCCGCAGCTCTCGCTCCTGTGCCCGGGCGAGCCGCGCGACGTCGCTCGATGCGCCGCCCCGGTTCTGGATCAGGGCGAGCGTCTGCAGGACAGAATCGTGCAGGTGAGCGGCCATCTCGGCGCGCTGCTCCTCGCGGATGCGCCGGTCGCGCTCACCCGTGAGCTCGCGCCACTTCTCGACGAGAGTCGACGACAGCACCGCGGCGAGCGCGATCAGCGGCACCACGATCAGGAGAGCATCCGCCGCCACGCCGTCGCGGAGGGCGAGGATGGTCACTCCGAACACGGCGAGGAGGATGATCACGGCCGTGGTTCGGACGATCACCGCGTGCCCCGGTCCGCGGAGAGGGTCACGGCGGTCGACCAGCGTCGCCCATGCTCCCGCGGCCGCGGCCGCCGCCGATGCGGCGCCGACGACGGCGGCGAGGTCAGAGCTCGCACGCGAGCCGACGACGGCGAGCGCAGTCAGCGGCAGCAGGATGATCGCGGCGCCGCACGTCAGAATCCAGGCGATCGGCGCCGAGCTCGTGGTCGGCGCGTCTCCGGCGGCGCGGGGCGCGAAGGCCCAGCACCAGGCGTAGAAGAGGATGCCGGCACCTCCGCACAGCGCGAGGACGACCAACAACGCGCGCACCGCGCTCACGGGAGCACCGAGGTGGTGGGCGAGGCCCTCGGCGACGCCGGCGACGACGCACTCACGAGGACGCACGAGCGGCGGCCGGGCCGGCGGCACAGGACGCGGCGCGGGCGCGGTGCGCGCGGCATCCGGGGCGGCGGCGGGCGTCATACGGCCCATCAAACCATCCGCGAGCGCGGCCGTCATCGCCGCAGCTGCAGAGATCAGGGCCGTCTCAGGGGTTCCCCCGATGGTCGGCGCGGCCGCCGCGCCGCGAAGATCGATGCATGACCACCCCACCCGTGGAGCCGCCGCAGACGACCGTGTCGACACAACCTCCTCCTCCCGACACCGACACCGGTGGCCGCAACGCCGGCGACCGCTTCTTCTCGTGGACCGGGGGACTCGGGCTGATCCGCGGCGACGGGTGGATCGGCGGGGTCGCGGCGGGAATCGCGGCGCGCCTGCGGATCGATCCGCTGATCGTCCGCGGCATCCTGGTCGTGGTCGGCCTCTTCGGGTTCCCGGTGATCTTCCTCTACGCGCTCGCCTGGGCGCTCCTGCCCGACCTCGATGGTCGGATTCTGCTGCGCGACGCCCTGCGTCGTCGGTTCGAGCCGGCTCAGATCGGGATTCTCGGTCTGCTGATCCTCGGGCTCATCCCGCTCGGACCGGGAGCCGTCTTCGTCGGCGGCATCCCGCAGTGGATGCTGAGCCCCGGGCTCGGCGGATGGTCTGCGCTGTCCGCGCTGATGGTGACCGTCGGTCTGGTTCTCGCCGTCGCGCTCCTGTTCATCATCGTGCGCGCGGCGCGTCACTCCGCGCGCTCCGTGTCCCCGGCACCGCCGCAGCAGAGGGCTTCCGCTGCGGATGCATCGCCGGACGCGTCCGCCGTGGCCACCGGTTCGGGTCCGGTCGCCTCCGCGGACCCGCAGGGGACGGATGCCGCCGGCTTCGCGGCATCCTCCCCTGCCTTCCCGTCCCCGGGCACCGCCCCCGACTCCTCGAGCGACGCCGCCCCCGACCTCCGGTCGTCGAGCGGGGCCGGCACGGCCGAGTCGAAACGCCCTGCACCCGGCGACGACGCCTACGCCGCGTGGCGCGAGCAGCACGCCGCGTGGAAAGTGCAGGACGACGCCTGGCGCCGGCAGCAGCAGGATGCCGATCGTGCCGTCCGCGAGCAGGCGCGCCGCGAGCGGCAGGAGCGCGCCGCCGCGTTCGCTGCCGAAGCCGCCGAGCGCCGTCGACTGCGGCGTCTGAACTCTCCCCGCACGCCGCTCGCGTTCGTCGGCGTCGCCGTCGGAGTCGCCGTGATCGCGGGTACCGCCACCGCCATCGCTCAGCGCGATGCCCTGGGCGCCGCACGCGGGCTGTTCGTCGCGGGCGTCGTGCTCGGCATGTCGATGGTGATGGCCGGTGCGCTGCGCCGCCGCAGCGGCTTCCTCGCGTTCGTGACCGTCGTGACGCTGCTCGGCGCGGGCGCAGCGACGGCGGTGCCGATTGCGCAGACGCTTCATATCGGAAGCTACTGGATCGCTGTGGGCGATGCTTCGCAGCCGGGCACCTCGGCATCGGACCCGTTCGTGCAGACGTGGGGCGACCTCGTCATCGCGACACAGGACACCGGCCTCGATGGCGCCACCTTCGTCGAGAAGAAGTCGGGGAACACCCGCGTTCTTCCCGAGCCTCCCGATGACTCTGCCCGGATCGACATAGAGATCACGACACGCGACGCCGCCGTCGACGGCGTCAGCGTGAGCAGTTCCGGTGAGTATTCCTTCTCGCGACTCGACGACATCCCGGGCGTCACGTCCGCTCGACTCCCGGACGGCCGGGTCCGCTACACGGCTGCGTTCGGCGACCCCGTCTCCCGTACCCATCAGAGGATCGTCCTCGAACAGGACGGCGGGTTCGTCACCGTCTTCCTCCCCACGCCCACCACCGGAGGTTCCCGATGACCGAGTGCGACACCGTGACCGATCTGACCGCCGCATCCACCGCCGACGAAGAGAACACGACTCTCGACGCGATTCCGCAGCCTCGCATCCGCTGGGCGGGCATCGTCTGGGGCCTCGTGTTCGTGGCGGTCGCCATGGTCGGTGCCGCACTGACATGGGCACCCGGCGCGCTCGACGATCTCGCGACGATCGTGCCGCAGTTGGACGCCGCCACGCTCGTCGCCGGCACGCTCATGGCGCTCGGCGCGCTCGCCCTGATCTGCGGACTCGTAGGACTGCTCCGTCACGCGCAGGGCGCGGCGGCCCGGCGGCGCGTGTAGCCCCGCCCGGTTGCGGCGACAATGGACCCATGCGCACGATCCTCAACATCGTCTGGATCATCTTCGCCGGCTTCTGGCTGTTCGTCGGCTACGTGATCGCCGGGGTGGTGCTGTGCATCCCGATCATCACGATCCCGTGGGCGATCGCCTCGTTCCGCACCGCCGGCTACGTCATCTGGCCGTTCGGACGCACGATCGTCCCGAAGCCCACCGCGGGCGTGGGGTCCTTCCTCGGCAACGTCGTCTGGGTGATCCTCGCGGGCTGGTGGCTTGCGATCGGGCACCTCGTCAGCGGCATCGCGCTCTGCATCACCATCATCGGCATCCCGATGGCGATCGCCGACTTCAAGATGATCCCGATCTCGCTCATGCCGCTCGGCAAGGACATCGTGTCGACCCGCCAGGGCGCGTTCGACCGCACGCTGTGATGCGGCGGCCGGAAGCCCGTCACGCGCGGACACATAACGCAAACACAGGTCACACACCTAGGCACGACGGGCGTGGCGGGTTAGCGTGATGGCGTCCCCACCTCGGGGCATCGCGGCGATCCGGGCGGACCCGGGCACCGGTTCATACCCGGTCGCGTTGCGGGTTCGACTCCCGCCGTCGCGTCCAACTCCCCCGATCCTCGAACCGCGGATCGCGTAGGGCTTCGCCTCACGCGAGCGTGGTCCTCCCCGCGCATTCGCAGGCGCAGGGCCTACCCTCGCTTCATCCGGCATCCGCATCGCCGGCCCGAGGAGGCTCTCATGCGCAGAATACCGATCCTGGCCGTGATCGCCCTGGCGGCGCTCGCCCTCACGTCGTGCGGGTCGGGGACCACCGACCCGGCCGCGGAGTCGCCCGCCGCGTCGGCGTCGAGCCGACCTCCCCTGCAGACGGCCACGCCGGGGCCCGTCGGGCCGACGGGCGCTGCCGTGGAGGTGCCGCAGAGCCGCTGGGATGCGATCGTCGCCGATCTGACCGCACGCGGGGTGAAAGGCACCCCGCAGCTCGTGTCCTCCCAGGCCGTGACGTTCAACGACGGCTCTCTCGGGTGCGCGACGCCCGGCCAGAGCTACACGCAGGCGCAGATCGACGGCCTGCGCATCATCGTCAGCGTCGACGGCACGACCTACGACTACCGGTTCGGCCAGGGCGCCGAGCCGAAGCTCTGCACCGCCTGATCCCTGACCGGGCGCACGACGGAGGGGACGGATGCCGCGGCGTCCGTCCCCTCCGTCGTGGTGGGCCTACTTCTTGAGCGGCAGCAGCAGCGCCTCATCGGCGCCGGACTGGTTGTCCATCACGACCACCATCGAGCCGAGCGGCTTCTGCGCCTCGATCTGCTTCGCGTTGAAGCTCACGTCGACGCTCGCCGAGCCGCGCTGCGGGACGGTGACGTACTGCCCGTTGCTGATCGCCGGAGCGGTCGGGTCGTAGGTCGCCCACCCGTCCACGGCATCCGACGCGTTGTTGGACGCGAAGGTCTCGGCCGTGTACGAGAAGGCACCGGTGATGCCGAGGTCGCTGGCGCGGACCGGCAGCAGCAGCGTGCTGCTGTCGGTGGGCGCCTGGGTGAGGAACCCGGCCGCCGCCAGCTCCTTCGTCTTCGCGTTGACGATGAACACCTCCGAGAGGCCGTTCGTGTCTCCGTTGCGCACGGCGCCCGAGTCCGCCGACAGGACGATCCAGTCGGCCTGGCCGTCGCGATCGGTGTCGATCACGATGTCGTACTCGTTGGCGGCGGCGTTGGACCACCGGTGATGCATGTTCATCGCGAAGACCATCAGATGATCGTCTCCCTCGGCGAACGACTGCACACCGACGGCACGGATGTCATACCCCGTGTCGGGCAGCGACGCCGCGGCATCCTTCGGGTCCGACAGCCCCCAGGTGTAGACGTCGGCACCGGCCGGAAGAGCCCCGGCGAGGTTGCGCAGCGTCAGCTTCTTGGTGCCGTCGGCGACCTTCTGCTTGCCCCCGAACCACGGACCGTTCGCGGTCGCCTTCACCGTGCTGTCCGCACGGGGGACGAGCAGATACGGAACGCGCAGAGTCGAGTCGGCCGCACTCAGCACGATGTCGCCGGAGATCTCCGAGAACGCGAACTGATCGGACGCCCCCACGGAGCTCGGCACGTCCTTCGCGGCCGCGGCGACGATGAGCAGCAGCTTCGCCGTTCCCCCCGCCGGCACCGTGATCGACCGGTTCGAGAGGATGATCCGCGCCTTCTTCGACTGCGCCGAGGGCGCCGTCGAGACGTCGTAGCGCACGGCGGTCGGGCCGTCGTTGCGCACGGTGACCGTCTTGACCCCGCCGAAGCCGAGCGGCGACTCCTGGAAGCCGAAGCTCAGCGCCGACTCGCGGGCCCAGCCGCTCTCCGTGCGGAAGGCGTCTCCCGTCGCGGTCACCGTGGTGGCGACCGCCTGCGCCGCGTCGACCAGGCCCACGCCGCCGAGACTCAGGCTCTGGCCGGCGACCTTGTCGGGGTCTGCCGTCGACACGACGGATGCCGCGATCTGCGGAGCCGTCCAGGACGGGTGCGCCTCGGCCGAGAGCGCGGCGACGCCGGCCACGTGCGGGGCGGCCATCGAGGTGCCCGACAGGATGGCGGCGCCGTTGCCCGAGCCGACCGCGGCCGACGAGATCGACACACCGGGGGCGGCGACGTCGGGGCTGATGGCGCTGTCGCCGGACCGCGGACCGGACGAGCTGAACGACGCGTAGCCGCGGAAGCCGGGGTTCGCGATCTGGGTGGCCACGAGGCTCGCCGTGGCGCCGGAGACGAAGACCGGGCCGTTCGAGGACCGCACGCCGAGGAACGGGATCGTCAGATCGAACGCCTCGCCGGTGTCGGGGTTCGCGGTGACGGCACCTTCGTACGGCGGCAGATCGTCGGTCGTGTTGACCATGACGACGGCCGCGGCACCGGCCTGCTGGCCGTAGATCGCCTTCGCGACGCGGGCGCAGGAGCCGCGGTCGACGACCGCGAGCTGCTTGCCGCCCGGCACGATGCCGGCGGCCGTGAAGGCGGCGGCGGAGCAGCCCAGCACGTTGTCGCCCGTCAGACGCACGACCGAGAGATCGCCGAGGCCGTCCAGCGAGGCCCCGTTGGCGTTGATCGCCTCGACGGGGGCGCCGTCGACCGTGACCGTTGCGCCCGGGAAGCCCTCGGCGCTGTCCACGGCGGACACCGAGATGACGCCGTCGCCCGTGCCGGGAGAGCCGGTGAGGTAGGGGTTGTGTCCGGCGTTGCCGGACGAGGCCACGACGACCACACCGGCGCCCACCGCGTTGGCCGCGGCGACGGCGTCGGGGTCGTCGCCCCGGCCGAAGGACGAGCCGAGCGACATGTTCACGACGTCCATGCCGTTGTCGACCGCCCAGTCCAGGGCGGGCACGACGACGTCGGTCGATCCCTCGCAGCCGAAGACGCGCACCGCGTAGAGGTCGACCTGCGGCGCGACGCCGGGGCCGACGCGGAAGGTGTTCGACGGGGTCGTCGTGTCGTAGGGGCCCCGATAGGTCGTGCCGTCGGCGAGGACGCCGGAGCCGCCCGTGGTGCCGGCGACGTGCGAGCCGTGGCCGTTGCAGTCGAGCGGGTTGTCGTCGGGGTGCGGCACGGGCTGGTACGACGCGCTGGTCGGGTCGGCGTTGTAGTCGTCGCCGACGAGGTCGATGCCGCCCTTGACGCGCGGCGCGTCGGGGCCGTAGAGCGCGGGGTCGGCCGGCTGCGCCGACGTCGCGGCGGCCGCCTGGAACGCCTCGACGGTGCCGGGCCCGCCGAAGGTGGCGTGCGTGTAGTCGATGCCCGTGTCGATGATGGCGACCTTGACGTTCTGGCCCGTGTAGCCCGTGCTCTCCCATACCTGCGGGACGCCGAGGAACGGCACCGACACCGCGTTGTCGACCGAGTAGGTGCGCACGGGGTGCACGGCGACGACGTTCGGCATCGACGCGATGGCGTCGAGCTCGGCCGCGGGCACCTTCGCCTGCAGGCCGTTGTACGCCGACTGCATCTCGGCCTGGACCGACCCGCCCTTGTCCTCGATCGCCGCGCTGACGGGCTCCTGGGCGTCCTTGAGCCGACTCTTGACGTCGCCGCGCTCACCGTCGCTCAGCTCCCGGCCCTGCTCGGCCTCGACGACCGCCACGGGGTCGCCGGTCATCTCCACGACCACCGTCACGAGGCCGTCGGCCCCGATCGCGGCCGACGTGAACGAGGTCGAGACCTTCCCGGCGGATGCCGCGGGCAGGAACCGTGACGAGGGATCGCTGCCGTCGGGAGTGGCCGCGTACGCGGCTGCGGAGGGCAGGAGCAGCGCTAGCGCGCCGGCTGCAGCCAGAATGCGTCGTCGCAAAGGGGGGACCGCCTTTCGTGCAGGGGGAGGTGCCACATCGGGGTGTGACGCGGCTGTATGGAGGCTATGCACCCCCTGCATGCGGCGAAAGGAGGATGAGAGGATCCTCATCCACTGGCGCTCCTGCCGCCGTCAGGCGATGCGCGTGCCCGGAGGCAGCTTCCGCGCGGGGGTGCGCGTGCGGGCCCAGGCCCACCACAGCAGCAGTGCGGCGAGCGCGATCTGCACCGCCAGTCCGACGAACCAGCTCGGCACCGTGCCGTCGATGACCTGCTGGGGCGAGCGCCGGTCGCCGTCGTCGACGTACATGCGGGGGTCGCAGTCGTCCCAGGTCTGCTCGAGGGACGGCGGCACCTGAGCCGAGCGGACGGAGAGCTTGAGCGAGCCGAACAGGTCGTCCGGGTACCCGTACTCGTTGTACGTCGTCGGCGTCGCATCGCCGAGGATGACGAAGGGGTTGGCCGACAGCATCCACCAGACGTAGTCGAAGCGCGGCACCCGGTAGGTGCTGGTCGTCCACTCACCGCACACGATCCGACCCGGATCGTTCCCGCAGTCGTCGCCGCCGTCGCGGCACAGGGGCAGGCCGTCGGGCCCGATCTCGTACGACCGCGTCAGCGAGGTGCCCTCGCTGGCGACGGCGGAGCCGATGAGCCCGAACCCGAGCGGTGTGCCCACGGCGAGCGCGGCGACGACGAGATAGGTCGTCGCCACGGAGAACAGCGGACGGGCCAGCACGCCCGACAGCGCGACACCGATCGCGGCGATCACGCCGGTCTCCAGGACGAGCACGGCGAGCGACACGACGACCGTCAGTGCGTTCACCCCGCCCGCGAACGTCGAGATCACGAGGAACGGCGCCGCGACCGCGGCGAACGCGAGCCCCGTGATCCACCCCGCGAGGAACTTGCCGAGCAGGATCTCGCCGGCCGTGACCAGCGTGACCTGCACGGGCGCGAGGGTCGCGGCATCCCGGTCGCCGTTGATGCTGTTGCCGCTGAGGGTGGGCGAGACGAGGAGCACGAGCAGCAGGGTGACGTAGACGACGACGGAGAAGACCCCCGGCCCGCTCTGACCCCACCCGCCGTAGGCGAGGAACGCGAGGGCGGTCACACCGATGAGGACGAGGGCGAAGACTCCGAGCAGCACGTACCACGACACGGTGCGCACGCGTTGCAGCAGCTCGAGACGGGCGATCGTCCACAGCCGCGCGGCGCTCATGAGCGGTCTCCTTCGAGGTCGAGGAAGGTGTGTTCCAGCATCCCCGTCGCGGCGGCGAACTCCGCCACCGGCAGGCCCGCTCCGACGAGGGCGGCGAGGGCGGATGCCGCGTCCGCGTCGCTCGCGAACGCGACGAGCAGATCGCGGCGGTCGATCGGCACGAGCGCGGCGTCGAGTCCCAGGGTCTGCGCCACCGGGAGCACCGCCGCCGTCGCGTCGCGGTCGGCCAGCCGGATGCGCCAGGAGCGCTGACGCGTCGCCGCCGCGGCGACGCGGTCGCCGGCGACCGTGGATCCCTCGACGAGGAACACGGCGTCGTCGACCACCTCCTCCAGCTCCGAGAGGATGTGGCTGGAGAGGAGGATGGTGCGCCCGTCGGCCGCGAGCCGGCGCAGCAGCACGCGCAGATCGATACGCGCCTGTGGGTCCAGACCCGACGCCGGTTCGTCCAGGAGCAGCACCTGCGGGTCGTGCACGAGCGCCCGCGCGAGCCCCAGCCGCTGCTTCTGGCCCCGCGACAGCACCCGTGCGGGGGCGTCGGCGAGCGCGGACAGCCCCACCTCGGCGAGCAGGCGGGCGGCACCCTCGCGCGCCGGGTCGGGTTCGATGCCGTACAGGCGCGCGGTCATCGTCAGCGTCTCCCGGGCCGTCAGCGACGGCCAGGCGCCGAGCGCGTCCGGCATCCACCCGAGCACCGCGCGGGCCGACGCCGGGTCGGCGACCGGGTCGATCCCGCCGATGCGGATGGTGCCGGCATCCGGCGCCAGCAGCGACGCCAGCATCAGCATCAGGGTGGTCTTGCCGGAGCCGTTGGGGCCCACGAGACCCGTCACGGCGCCGGCGCGGGCGTCGAAGGAGACGTCGCGCACCGCGTGGACGGCGCCGAACGAGCGGCGCACCCCGGTGACGACGATGCCGGAAGGGCTCATGCCCTCACCCTATGCGGTCGCTGTGGAAGGACACCGCCGCGCCGCCGGCCGCTGCGTCAGCGGAAGAACGCGACCCCGAGGTCGGCGTGATCCACGAAGACGCCGTCCACCCCGGCATGCGCGATCACCCCCCACTCCCCCGCGTAGTCGCCGAACGCGGCCTTCGACCGGCCCCGCCGGTACGCCGCCAGGAGGAAGGCGTTCTCGGGACGGCAGGTCCACGTGAACACCCGGAGCCCGCGCTCGTGCGCGTCGGCGACGACGCGGGCCGGACCCGTGGCACGGCCCAGCCGATCGGGGGCGAGGATCATGCGTTTGTCGACGCTGATCGCGTCGACCTCGCCGGCGAGGCGGTCCAGACCCGCCGGCGTCGCCTGCTCGCGGTACGTCGGTGGCGTGCTCCCGGCGGCGGAGAGGAGGTCGTAGGCGGTGCCGCTCGCCTCGAGCAGGTACACGTACGTGCCCCGGATGCCGCGGGCGCGCAGCCGCATCAGCACGTCCTGCTCGAAGGACTCGAGGTACAGCGGCAGTTCGCCGTCGGCCCACCCCGCACGCCGGAGCTCCGCGGCGACGAGGGCGTCGAGGTCGACGCCGAGGCCGGCGAAGTACGTCGCGTGCTTGATCTCCAGCACGACGCCGATCTCTCGCCCCTGGTCACGGGACGCCGCCCGCACGAGGTCCAGCACGTCGCGGAGGCGCAGCGGCGGCTCCGCCCCGTCGAACGCGGCACTGGACGGGCGCAGCTGGGGCAGCCGCTCGCGGCAGCGCAGCGTCGCCAGCTCGTCCCACGTGAAGTCCTCCGTGAACCACCCCGTGTGCTCCACCCCGTCGATGGTCTTCGTGGTGCGCCGCGCGGCGAACTCGGGGTGCTCGGCGACGTCGGTCGTCCCGCCGATCTCGTTCTCGTGACGCACGACCAGCACCCCGTCGGCGGTGACGACGACATCCGGCTCGACCGCGTCCACGCCCAGTGCGAGGGCGAGCGCGTACGACGAACGGGTGTGCTCGGGCCGATACCCCGGGGCGCCACGATGACCGATGATCAGGGGCCGGGCGGCAGGCATGCCTCTCAGGCTAACGAGAGCGGCTATGACCTCTCCGAGCGCCTTCACAGCAGCGACACAGCCGGGCCCTGACGCCGCGCGACACCCGTCCGATAGCCTGGTGTCACAGCACCTCGCTGTGCACCCGTCCGGTGCACCCCTAGGGAGTGGAAAGAGACCATGGCCTCCGGCAACTTCGCATTCAACAACCCGGCGTTCCAAGAGCAGCGTCCCGGCCTCACGCCGCCGGCCGCGCCGCAGCCCGGCGCCCAGACCGCCTACGCCGCGACGTCGCACCAGGTGACGGACGCCGCGGTGAACGCCCAGCTCGAGGGCGCCTTCGCCGCGCCCGCCGCCGCGTCGCACCAGACCGGCCGGATGACCGTCGAGGACACCGTCGCGAAGACCGTCGGCCTGTTCGCGATCCTCCTCGTCACGGCCGTCGTCGGCTGGGTGTGGACCCTGGGCGGCGCGTTCTCGCCGGAGCAGCTCACCACCACCTCGCAGGTGACGATCGTGCCCTGGATCATCGGCATGCTCGGCGGGTTCGTGCTGGCGATGGTGATCTCGTTCACGTCGCGCAAGAAGGTCCGCCCCGCGCTGATCTTCGCCTACGCGGCGTTCGAGGGCCTCTTCGTCGGCGGCATCTCGGCGTACTTCGAGTTCATCTGGCCCGGCATCGTCATGCAGGCCACGCTGGCGACCCTGTCGGTCGTCGGTGTCACCCTGGCCCTCTTCGCCAGCGGCAAGGTCCGCGCGAGCGCCCGCGCCACGAAGATCTTCATGATCGCGATGATCGGCTACCTCGTCTTCGGCCTGCTGAACGTCGTGCTGATGATGTTCGGCGCGGCGGGCGAGGGCGGCGCCTTCGGTCTGTACAGCAACATCAAGATCGCCGGCATCCCCCTCGGCCTGATCATCGGTGTGCTCGTGGTCATCATGGCCGCGTACTCGCTCGTGCTCGACTTCGACCAGATCCAGCAGGGTGTGCGCAACGGCGCGCCCCGCGAGTACGGCTGGGTCGGCGGCTTCGGCATCATGGTGACGGTCGTGTGGCTGTACATCGAGATCCTGCGCCTGATCGCGATCGCGCGCGGCAACAACTAGTCGCCCCGCGCCCCGCGCGCACGAAGGCCCGTCCGGCTCCCCGGGCGGGCCTTCGGCTTTCCCGGCACAGCCCGCACGCGGCACGGCATCCCTGATCACGCCATCCAGACGGAAGACGAAACCCGACCCGGCCCGCACGATGACCGGGCAACGACGGATGCCGGGACCCGGGGCAGTCCCCGCGATCCCGGCATCCGGTCAGATCACTCCCACTCGATGGTCCCCGGGGGCTTCGACGTGACGTCGAGCACGACCCGGTTGACCTCGCGGACCTCGTTCGTGATGCGGTTGCTGATCTTCGACAGCACGTCGTACGGCAGGCGCGTCCAGTCGGCGGTCATCGCGTCCTCGCTCGAGACGGGACGCAGCACGATCGGGTGGCCGTACGTGCGGCCGTCGCCCTGCACGCCCACCGACCGGACGTCGGCCAGGAGCACCACCGGGCACTGCCAGATCTCGCCGTCCAGGCCCGCCTTCGTCAGCTCCTCGCGGGCGATGGCGTCGGCGTCACGCAGGATCTCGAGGCGGTCAGCGGTGACCTCACCCACGATGCGGATGCCGAGGCCGGGCCCCGGAAACGGCTGGCGGCCGACGATCGCCTCGGGAAGCCCCAGCTCACGACCGATCGCGCGCACCTCGTCCTTGAAGAGGGTGCGCAGCGGCTCGACGAGCTCGAACTGCAGATCCTCCGGGAGCCCGCCGACGTTGTGGTGGCTCTTGATGTTCGCGGTCCCCGCACCGCCGCCGGACTCGACGACATCGGGGTACAGCGTCCCCTGCACGAGGAACCGGATCGGCTCGCCCTCGGCGGCCGCCTCGGCGACGAGGTCGGCCTGCACCTTCTCGAAGGCGCGGATGAACTCGCGGCCGATGATCTTGCGCTTCTGCTCCGGGTCGCTCACGCCGGCGAGGGCGGTGAGGAAGGTCTCGCGGGCGTCGACCGTGATCAGGCGCACGCCGGTGGATGCCACGTAGTCGTTCTCGACCTGCTCGCGCTCGCCCTTGCGCAGCAGGCCGTGGTCGACGAAGACGGCGACGAGCTGGTCGCCGACGGCCTTGTGCACGAGCGCCGTCGACACCGCGGAGTCGACGCCGCCGGACAGCGCCGACAGCACGCGTCCGCTGCCGACCTGCGCGCGGATGCGCTCGACCTGCTCGGCGATGACGTTGCCGCTGTTCCAGTCGGCGGCCAATCCCGCCGCCTTGTGGAGGAAGTTGACGATGACGTCCTGGCCGTAGTCGGAGTGCTTGACCTCGGGATGCCACTGGACGCCGTAGAAGCACTTCTCGGCGTTGCCGAAGGCGGCGACCGGCGTCGCCGCGGTCGAGGCGAGCACCTCGAAGCCCTCGGGGGCCGCCGCGACCTGGTCGCCGTGGCTCATCCAGACGTTCTGCTCGACGGGCTGACCGCCGAGCAGCACACCGCCGTCATTCGCGACCACGGCATCCGTCGCGCCGTACTCGCGCAGGCCGGTGTTGGCGACCTGGCCGCCCAGCTGCTGCGCCATCACCTGGAACCCGTAGCAGATGCCGAGCGTCGGCACGCCGAGCTGCAGCACGGCCGGGTCGAGCGTCGGGGCACCGGGCTCGTACACGGAGGACGGACCGCCGGAGAGGATGATGGCCACCGGGTTCTTCGCCTCGACGTCGGCGGCGGTGACGGTGTGCGGCACCAGCTCGCTGTAGACACCGGCCTCGCGCACCCGTCGCGCGATGAGCTGCGCGTACTGGGCTCCGAAGTCGACGACGAGGACGGGACGCTGAGCGGTCTCGGTCTGGGTGGTCACCGGCTGCCTTCCGTGGCGGGGATCGGGGCGGAGGATTCGTCGGCCTCGCGCTGCGCGAGGTAGGCCCGCACCTCGCGGGCGACGCGCGCCTCCATGAAGAACGACAGGAGCGGGACGATGCCGCCGAGCGCGAGCACGATGAACCGCACGAAGCCCCAGCGCATCAGGCTCCACACGCGGAAGCACGCGAAGAGGTACACGACGTAGAACCAGCCGTGCGCGATGAGGATGCCGGTGGACAGGTTGATCGCGCCGCCGGTGAGGTCGCCGCCGCCGTCCAGCGTGACCGGGTGCAGCCAGAGCGCTCCCCCGGCGCCGCCGGCGAACAGCTCGTAGCCGAAGGCGTACTTGACGATCATCTCGGCGCACAGCGACAGGAGCATGACACCCGTGATCACCGAGGCGATCTGGTAGAACCTGAGCGCCCCGCGGATCGCCGGAAAACTGGCGAGTTTGGGCTGAGGCATGCCGTCAAGTCTAGTCGGCGACGCCCGCCGGTTCGGCCGCCGCGGATGCGGTGACGGCGGCGACCGGCGCCCCGCGCATCACACGGTCTCCCGCGCTCGCGCGGCCTGCTCCTCCTCGAGCGCCTCGACCTCTTTCTCCCACGCGTCGCGGGCCAGCCGGTACCACATGTAGAACGCGAAGCCCGCGAAGATGGCCCACTCGACGGCGTAGAAGATGTTCAGCCAGTTGATGGCGGAGCCCTCGGCGGGAGCCGGCGAATCGATCGCGACGAGCCCGCCCACGAGCGGCTCGCCGGCATCGGCGACCAGGTACGGGCGGTACACCGAGAGCTCGTCCGTGTCATGCCACCAGCTCAGCAGGGCCGCCGGCGACATCCGGGTCATCTCGGTGGGCGCGCCGCCGCGCGGCGGCGCCATGGGGCCCTCGTCGGCGATGAGCCGACCGGTGAGCGTGAGCGCGCCGCCGGGGTCGGCGTTGAGGGCGGATGCCGCGGCATCCGCGACCGCGCGGTCATCCGTCCAGCCGACGGCGACCGCGAGCGAGGTCGGGGTCGCGGCGTCGGTGCGGAACTGCCCGGTCACCCAGTAGCCCTGTCGCCCGTCGTTGAACCGGGACGAGACGACGAGGAAGTCATCGGCGACGAAGGAGCCCGAGACCTCGACGCGCTGACCGACCAGCGGCTCGGGCAGATACGCACCGGGCTCGGTGATCTCCGCGATCGGGCGCACCTGCTCGGTGGCCCCGGGAGCGGGCGGCGACGTGTCGATCGCGCGGCCGAGCTGCCACTGGCCGAGCCAGGCGAAGACGGCCGCGACGACGAGCGCGAACACGAGCATGCCGAGCCACCAGGGGCGCAGCATGACCTCGCGCAGCGTGGGCGGGAACGGCTCCGTGGTCATCGACCTGCCATGTAGGGCGCGACGACGACCTCGACGCGCTGGAACTCCTTGAGGTCGGAGTAGCCCGTGGTGGCCATCGACTTCTTGAGCGCGCCGATGAGGTTCGCGGTGCCGTCGGCGACCGGGGCCGGCCCGTACAGGATCTCCTCGAGCGGCGCGACCTGCCCGACCTCGACGCGCTTGCCGCGCGGGAGCTTCGGGTGGTGGGCCTCGGGACCCCAGTGGTGTCCGCGGCCGGGCGCGTCGGTCGCGCGCGCGAGGGCGACGCCGAGCATGACGGCATCCGCGCCCATCGCGAGGGCCTTCACGATGTCGCCCGAGGTGCCGACGCCGCCGTCGGCGATGACGTGCACGTAGCGGCCGCCCGACTCGTCGAGGTAGTCGCGGCGGGCCCCGGCCACGTCGGCGACGGCGGTCGCCATCGGGGCGTGGATGCCGAGGGTGGCGCGGGTGGTCGAGGCCGCTCCGCCGCCGAAGCCCACCAGCACGCCCGCGGCTCCCGTGCGCATGAGGTGCAGCGCCGCCGTGTACGTGGAGGCGCCGCCGACGATCACGGGGACGTCGAGGTCGTAGATGAACTTCTTGAGGTTCAGGGGGGCGTCGACGCTGGAGACGTGCTCGGCGGAGACGGTCGTGCCGCGGATGACGAAGAGGTCGACGCCGGCCGCGACGACCGTCTCGTACAGCTCCTGGGTGCGCTGAGGGGTCAGGGCGCCGGCGACCGTGACGCCGGCATCGCGGATCTCGGCGAGGCGGTCGCGGACGAGCTCGGGCTTGATCGGCTCGGCGTACAGCTCCTGCATGCGACGGGTCGCCTCGGATGCCGGCAGCGACCCGATCTCCTCGAGCAGGGGCTCCGGGTCGTCGTACCGCGTCCACACGCCCTCGAGGTCGAGCACGCCGAGGCCGCCGAGCTGGCCGAGCATCACGGCCGTGCGCGGGCTCATGACCGAGTCCATCGGGGCGCCGAGGACGGGGATCTCGAAACCGAAGGCATCGATCGACCAGGCGGTCGAGACGTCCTCGGGGTTGCGGGTGCGCCGCGAAGGCACGACCGCGATGTCGTCGAACGCATAGGCGCGGCGGGCGCGCTTGGCGCGGCCGAGCTCGATCTCCATGGTCACATCCCCAGCCTACCCGCGCTCTCCGTCCGCCCCCGCGGTATCCGCACCCGCGGCATCCCCTGCGGGATGCGGCCGCGTGAGGCGGAGGATGAGCGCGGCGAGCACGCCGTTGAGCAGGAAGGCGAGGAAGGCGTACGACCCGATCCACGGCGACAGCGCCACGGCGACAGCGGCGCACGTGACCGCCGAGATGCCGCCGGCGCTCGCCGCGCGGACGTTCTCGACGGCCTCCGGGCGCAACAGCTGCCTGCCGCGGGCGGCGGCCCACCTCCAGGAGAGGTGACCGAACAGCGCCACGAGGAAGAAGTCGACGGGCAGCAGGACGCGCCCCGCGAGGAAGTCCGAGTACTGCGAGGTCAGCGCCGTCGTGAACGGGATGAGGACGACGAAGAGCAGCCGGGCGTTGTTCAGCCACAGCAGCGTCGTGTCGACGTCGGCGATGTCACGGAACTGCCGCAGGTGGATCATCCACATGCCGCTCAGCAGCGCGAAGCTCACCGCGAACGAGGACACGTTCGGCCACAGTCCCGCGAGGGCCGCCCACATGTCGGCATCCGAACCGATCTCGCCGAACGAGGCGGTCGTCAGATCGAGCACGAGCAGCGTCGCGGCGATCGCGAAGACGGCGTCGGAGTACGCCTCGACGCGGGAGGTGCCACCGGAGCCCGCGCCTCGGCGGTGCGGCCGCGTCGTCTCGCTCACGCGCTCAGGCTAGCGCGGCCGCGCGACGCGCGCCTCGTCCCAGACCGGCTCGGCGGTCTCCACGACGCGGCCGTCGGCGCCGAAGACGAGGAAGCGATCGAACGAGCGCGCGAACCACCGATCGTGGGTCACGGCCATCACGGTCCCCTCGAACCGCTGCAGCGCGTCTTCCAGCGCCTCCGCCGAGACGAGATCGAGGTTGTCGGTGGGCTCGTCCAGCAGCAGCAGCGTCGCGCCCGACAGCTCCAGCAGCAGGACCTGGAACCGGGCCTGCTGCCCACCCGAGAGGCTGTCGAACGTCTGCTCGGCCTGACGGACCAGTCCGTACCGGTCGAGGGCCGAGCTGGCCGCGTCGCGCGGCAGGCCGGGTCGCCGGTCGTCGCCGCGGTGCAGGATGTCGAGCAGCGACCGGCCGGAGAACTCCGGATGCCGGTGGGTCTGCGCGAACCAACCGGGAGTGACGCGGGCGCCGAGCACCGCACGACCCGTGTGCGCCACCGGGTCGAGCCCGGCTCCCACCTCGGTGACATGGCCCTGCAGCCGGTCGGGGTCGGTTCCCCCGCGCGCCAGGAGGCGCAGGAAGTGGGACTTGCCCGACCCGTTGGAGCCGAGCACCGCGATGCGGTCGCCGAACCAGACCTCGAGGTCGAACGCCGTCATGAGGCCGGTCAGCTCGAGCCCCTCGGCGACGACGGCGCGTTTGCCCGTCCGCGCGCCGCGGAGGCGCACGTCCAGTGTCTGCGCCGGCGGGCGCTCCTCGGGCGGCCCGGCCTCCTCGAAGCGGCGCAGCCGCGTCTGCGCCGCCCGGTATCGGGAGGCGAATTCGTCGCTGGCCGCCGCCTTCGCCTTCATGTCCGCGACGAAGCGGATGAGCTTCGCGTGCTGCTCGTCCCAGCGCCGGCGCAACTCGTCGAGGCGCGCCATCCGGTCTTCGCGGGCGGCGTGATACCCGTCGAACCCGCCGCCGTGCACCCAGGCCGTGCTGCCCGCCCCGCCGGCTTCGAGGGTCACGATGCGGTCGGCGGCGCGAGCGAGCAGCTCGCGGTCGTGCGAGACGAGCAGGACGGTCTTCGCCGTCTCGCGCAGCCGCTGCTCGAGCCAGCGCTTGCCGGGGACGTCGAGGTAGTTGTCGGGCTCGTCCAGCAGGAGCACCTGGTCGGGACCGCGCAGCAGCGCCTCGAGGGCGAGCCGCTTCTGCTCGCCGCCCGACAGCGTCGTCAGCGCGCGGGACCGGGCGCGCGCGAACGGCACGCCCAGGGCCGCGGTCGTGCACGTGTCCCACACGGTCTCGTACTCGTAGCCGCCCGCTTCGGCGTAGTCGGCGAGCGCGGCCGCGTAGCGCATCTGCGTGTCGAGGTCGTCGCGGTCGATGATGGCCGACTCGGCATCCTCGAGCTCGCGCGCGGCGGAGCGGACGCGTGCCGGGGCGACGGAGATGAGCAGGTCGTGGATCGTCTGGCCCGCCTCGCCGTGGCCGACGAACTGGTCCATGACGCCGAGTCCTCCGTCGATGGTGACGACCCCCGAACGCGGCGCGAGCTCGCCGCGGATGATGCGCAGCAGCGTGGTCTTGCCCGCGCCGTTCTGGCCGATCAGCGCGGTGGTCCTGCCGTCGGCGACCCGGAACGTCACCTCGTCCAGCAGCGGGCGCCCGTCCGGCAGCGTGAACGAGACGGCGGCGATGTCGATGTAGCCCATGACGGGTCCTTCCGCCCTCGCCGCGTCGCGGGCGCAGAGCCGACCAGCCTAGCGCGTTGTCCTCCGAGCGACCAGCGCGAGTCTCCGAGCGACCCGCGCGAGCCGTCGCGCGACCGGCGCGAGCCGTCGCGCGACCGGCGCGGCGCCCGCGGGCCGCCGACCCGCGGCGTCACGAACGCGCCCTCCGCGGGCGCGGTGGCCCAGGATGGATGCCGGAACGAGAGGAGACGGCGTGGCGCAGCGCATCGTCGTGATCGGCGGCGGGGTCATGGGCCTGGCGACGGCCTGGCAGCTGACGCTGCGCGGAGAACGGCCGATCGTGCTCGACCGCTTCGCGCGGGGCCACCGCCAGGGCGCGTCGCACGGGGCGACACGCAACTTCAACAACGCGTACGGCGAGGAGCACTACCTCGATCTGCTGGCGCGCGCCCGGGAGGGATGGGACGGGCTCGGCATCGTCGAGGGCGAGCCGCTGCTGCGTCTGCACGGCCTGGTGACGCACGGCGCGGGCCTTCGCGACGCCCCCGTGCCGGTGGCCGAGATCGCCCGCCGCCTGCAGGAGCGCGGCATCCGCGCCGAACTGCTCGACGCCGCGCAGGCGCATCGCCGCTGGCCCGGGATGCGGTTCGAGGACGTCGTGCTCCACTCCCCCGAGGGCGGGGTCGTCCGCGCCGACGCGGCGCTGCGCGAATGGGAGCGGCGGATCGTCGCCGCCGGCGCCGCGGTGCGGTGGCAGACCCCGGTCCACGCGGTGCGTCCCGATGCGGACGGCGTCGACGTCGTGCTCGACGGCGAGACGCTGCGGGCGGATGTCGCGGTCGTGACCGCGGGGGCGTGGACCGATCGGCTGCTGGCGGGCGCCGACCCGGACCTCCGTCTGCCTCCCCTGCGGGTCACCGAGGAGAGCCCGGCGCATTTCGCCGCCGTCGGTCCCGGTCCCTGGCCGTCGTTCAACCACATCGGCGTCCCGGGCGAGCGTCCGGGAGGGGTCTACGGCATGCCGACACCCGGTGAGGGCGTCAAGGTGGGGTTCCACGCCGTCGGAGACGAGGTCGATCCCGACGCCCGGCCGCACCGGCCGACGCTCCAGCGGGAGCTGCGGGAGTACGTGCGGGAGTGGTTCCCGGGCCTGGACACCGACAGCGCGGCGCCGATCTCGTGCACGTACACGTCCACTCCGGATGCCGCGTTCGTGCTCGACCGCGTGGGACCGGTCGTGGTCGGGGCGGGCTTCTCCGGCCACGGCTTCAAGTTCGCGCCGGGCGTGGGCGCGACCCTCGCCGCGCTCGCCCTGGACCCGTCGGCGCGGGCCGCCGCGCCGTTCCGCCTGCCGTCCTGACGACCGGCGACGGCCGGCGACCGCTACTTCTTGTAGTTGGGCGCCTCCACGACGATCTGCACGTCGTGGGGGTGGCTCTCCTTGAGCCCGGCCGCCGTGATGCGGACGAACTTGCCCCGGGCCTTGAGCTCCTCGATGGTGCGGGCGCCGACGTAGAACATCGACTGACGGAGGCCGCCGACGAGCTGGTAGGCCACCGCAGAGACCGGACCGCGGTACGCGACCTGACCCTCGATGCCCTCGGGGATGAGCTTGTCGTCGCTCGGGATGTCGGCCTGGAAGTAGCGGTCCTTCGAGTAGGACGTCTTCTTGCCGCGCGTCTGCATCGCACCGAGCGAGCCCATGCCGCGGTAGAGCTTGAACTGCTTCCCGCCCTGGAAGACGATCTCGCCCGGCGACTCGTCGGTGCCCGCGAGGAGCGATCCGAGCATGACGGTGTCGGCGCCGGCGACGAGAGCCTTGGCGATGTCGCCGGAGTACTGCAGGCCGCCGTCGGCGATGACGGGGATGCCGGCCTCGCGCGCGGCCTGGTAGGCCTCCCAGATCGCGGTCACCTGGGGTACGCCCACGCCCGCGACGATGCGCGTCGTGCAGATCGAGCCCGGGCCGACGCCGACCTTGACGGCATCCACGCCCGCATCGATGAGCGCCTGCGCGCCCTCGCGCGTCGCGACGTTGCCGCCGATGACGTCGATGTGGGCGAACGACTCGTCGGCCTTCAGGCGGCGGACCATGTCGATGACGCCCTGCGACTGGCCGTTGGCCGTGTCGACGACGATGACGTCGACACCCGCGTCACGGAGGGCCTCGGCGCGCTCCCACGCGTCGCCGAAGAAGCCGATCGCCGCTCCGACGCGCAGGCGCCCCTGGTCGTCCTTCGTCGCGAGCGGGTACTTCTCGCTCTTGTCGAAGTCCTTGATCGTGATGAGGCCCGCGAGCTTGCCGTCGTCGTCGATGAGCGGGAGCTTCTCGACGCGGTGCTGCGCGAACAGCGCGATGACCTCGTTGGCGCCGATGCCGACGCGCCCGGTGACCAGGCCCTCGCTGGTCATGACGTCGCGCACCTTGGTGGTCTGGCGCTCGAAGCCCGACACGAAGCGCATGTCGCGGTTCGTGATGATGCCCAGCAGCTGCCCGTCCTCGTCCACCACGGGGAGCCCGGAGATGCGGTACTGGCCGCACAGCTTGTCGACCTCGTCGATGGTGGCATCGGGGGTGGTCGTGATCGGATCGGTGATCATGCCCGACTCGCTCCGCTTGACCTGGTCGACCATGGCGGCCTGCTCGGCGATGGCGAGGTTGCGGTGCAGGATGCCGAGACCGCCCTCGCGGGCCATCGCGATCGCCATCCGCGCCTCGCTGACGGTGTCCATCGCCGCCGACAGCAGCGGCGTCGCCACGGTGATCCGGCGGGTGACGCGCGACGACGTGTCGGCCTCGGAGGGGATGACGTCGGTGTGCCCCGGCAGGAGCAGCACGTCGTCATAGGTCAGTCCGACGAAACCGAACGGGTCGTTGTGCTCCACGTGCTCTCCTGTTATCTCGCGCGCGCGAATTCGGGTGTGTACCGATTGTAAGTCGCGGGCGGCGGCGCGCATTCCGCGGCCCGTTCCCGCGGCGGACTTCCGCTCCCCCGGAAACATGAGGCGGGTAGGCGAAACAATGGCGACACATTACGCTCGTACCGTCGTTGATCAATGTCGAGGCGACCGCACCACCTGCCATGGTGTGCCGGACTGGAGGAACCTTTGCGTCCCATGACCGCCACCGCACGAACGCCCCAGAGGTGGCTCGTGCTCATCCTCGGAGCGCTGCTCGCAGCGTCACTCCTGATCGTCGGCGGGGCTGCGAGCGCCGCGCACGCCGCCGGCGCCCCCGATACGCCCGGCGGGGATCAGGAGAAGACCGACTACTACTTCGGCGGGGTGATCACGTTCGAGGACAAACCCGTCGCCGATGTGGGGATGTCGGTGAAGGGCGGCGGCTTCGAGGCGAAGACCGTCACCGACGCCCAGGGCAAGTGGCGACTGTACGTTCCCGACAAGGACACCTACACGCTCGTCGTCGATGAGACCACGCTCCCGGAAGGCGTCATCGTCGACGCGTCGAACCTGCCCGAGGGACTCCAGCCCATCCAGGGCACGACGGGATCCTTCGAGGTCGAGTTCGGGCTCACGAAGACGAAGATCGTCAACCTGTTCCTCGGCCAGGGCGAGCGCGTCACGCAGTCGTTCGTCGACCAGCTCGCGGTGCGGCTGGTCAACGGTCTGAACTTCGGACTGCTGCTGGCCCTCGCCGCGATGGGCGCGGCGCTCATCTTCGGCACGACCGGCCTGTCGAACTTCGCCCACGGCGAGATGGTCACGTGGGGCGCGCTGCTCGCCCTGCTGTTCAGCACGACCTGGCAGCTTCCGCTGTGGCTGGGGGTGACGGCGGCGGTTCTCGGCGGCGGCGCCCTGGGCCTGGTCCTGGATGCCGGCCTGTGGCGGCCGCTGCGCCGTCGCGGGCTCGGTGTCGTCCAGCTGATGATCGTGAGCATCGGCCTGTCGCTGGCGCTGCGCTACACCTATCAGTACTTCGTGGGCGGCGCGACGAGCCAGCTGCCGGGGTCGAGCCCGGCGCCGATCGAGTTCGGCCCGATCTCGCTGTCGTACATCGACCTCATCAGCATGGGGGTGAGCGTCATCGTCATCCTCGGCGTCGCCTACTTCCTGCTGCGCACCCGCATCGGCAAGGCGACGCGCGCGATCTCCGACAACCCGCAGCTCGCCGCCGCATCCGGCATCAACGTCGACCGCGTGGTGCGCATCGTGTGGGTCCTCGCGGGAGCGCTGGCGGCCATCTCCGGCGTGCTGTGGGCGTACTTCCGACCGGGCGTGCGCTGGGACATGGGAACGCAGATGCTGCTGCTGATCTTCGCCGCCATCACGCTCGGTGGGCTCGGCACGGCATTCGGCGCACTGCTCGGCGCGCTCATCGTCGGCATCGTCGTGGAGACCTCGACGCTCTGGATCCCGTCGGATCTCAAGTACGCGGGAGCCCTCGTCGTGCTCATCATCATCCTGCTGGTCAGGCCTCAAGGTCTGCTGGGTCGCAGAGAAAGGCTCGGGTGACGGCCATGGATTGGGGCGCCATCATCGGCAACACGCTCGGCTATCTGCTGAGCCCCGTCACGATCGCGTACGCGCTGGCCGCGACGGGCCTCGCGGTGCACTTCGGCTACGCGGGCCTCCTGAACTTCGGCATGGCCGGGTTCATGGCCCTCGGTGCCTACGGCTACGCGATCTCGATCCTCACCTTCGGGCTCCCGTGGTACCTCGCGATGATCGTCGGCCTGCTGCTGGCCGCCGTCTTCGCGGTCATCCTCGGCATCCCGACCCTGCGGCTGCGCGCGGACTACCTCGCGATCGTCACGATCGCGGCCGCGGAGATCGTGCGCCTGCTGTTCACCACGCAGGTGTTCGACGAGTGGACGAACTCCGCCGACGGCCTCGGCAACTACAACGGGAGCTTCCAGTCGGCCAACCCGTTCCCGTCGCTGCCCGGCGGCGCGCGCTACGGCTGGGGTCCCTGGCAGTTCACGGCGCAGCAGCTCTGGGTCGTCGTGTTCGGTCTGGTGCTGCTCGCGGTATCGATCTTCGTGGTCTGGGCGCTCATGCGCAGCCCGTGGGGACGCGTGCTCAAGGGCATCCGCGAAGACGAGGACGCCGTACGCTCCCTGGGCAAGAACGTCTTCGCCTACAAGATGCAGGCGCTCGTCGTCGGTGGCGTGATCGGCGCGCTCGGCGGCATCGTCTACGTGCTGCCGTCCGCGGTGATCCCGTCGAGCTACACGACGGCGCTCACCTTCTTCCTGTGGACGATCCTCCTGCTCGGCGGCGCGTCGACCATCTTCGGCCCGTCGCTCGGTGCCGTCCTGTTCTGGATGGTGATGGCCCTGCTCGGCAACCTCCTGCCCGAGATGGCGAAGGCCGGCTGGCTGCCCATGAGCGACATCCAGGCGGGCACGCTGCGCTTCATCCTCGTGGGCGTCGCCCTCATGCTCATCGTGATCTTCCGGCCGCAGGGCATCCTCGGCGACAAGAAGGAGATGACCTTTGTCAAGTGATCAGAACCCCCAGGGCGTCCCCGACGCGACCGCGCCGGTGACGACCGCGACGGGCAGCATCCGCCGCCCGAAGAAGACCGGTCTCGCCACGGGCGCCGCCGTCCCGGGGGTGGCGAAGGTCGACCCGATCATGGTGATCGACGACGTCACGCGACGCTTCGGCGGCCTCACCGCCGTCGACGTCGACCACCTCGAGATCCCGCGGCACGCCATCACGGCGCTCATCGGCCCCAACGGCGCCGGCAAGACGACCCTGTTCAACCTGCTGTGCGGCTTCGACAAGCCCAACTCGGGCACATGGTCGTACGACGGGAAGAACCTCGCCGGCATCCCCGCCTTCAAGGTGGCCCGGATGGGGCAGGTGCGCACGTTCCAGCTGACCAAGGCCCTGTCGCTGCTGACGGTGCTCGAGAACATGAAGCTCGGCGCGCCCAAGCAGAAGGGCGAACGTTTCTGGTCCGCCTTCATCCCGGGCATCTGGCGCGGGCAGGAGACGGCGAACGAGGAGAAGGCCCGCGGCCTGCTGCAGCGCTTCAAGCTCGACACCAAGGAGAAGGACTTCGCCGCATCGCTGTCGGGCGGCCAGCGCAAGCTCCTGGAGATGGCGCGGGCGCTCATGAGCGATCCGCAGCTGGTCATGCTGGACGAGCCGATGGCGGGCGTGAACCCCGCGCTCACGCAGTCGCTGCTGGATCACATCCTGGATCTGAAGGATCTGGGCGTGACCGTGCTGTTCGTCGAACACGACATGCACATGGTGCGCCACATCGCGGACTGGGTGGTCGTCATGGCCGAGGGCCGCGTCGTCGCGGAGGGCCCGCCGGACTCGGTCATGCAGGACAAAGCCGTCATCGACGCGTACCTCGGCAGCCACCAGGACGTCGACCTCGGGGTCGTCACGGGCCGCATCCCGGGAGAGCTCGACGAGTCCGCCAAGGAGCTGCTCGAGGAGATCGAGGACGTCGAGGCCGCGAGCATCGCCGAGGCCGAGGAGGAGAAGAAGTGAGTGCATCCACGGGCCCGGGAGCCGTCGCACAGGCCGCACCCGCGGCATCCGACGAGATCGTCGTCGAGGTCTCCGATCTCACCGCCGGCTACCTGCCGGGCATCAACATCATCAACGGCGCGAACCTCGTCGCCCGCAAGGGCGAGCTGATCGGCATCATCGGTCCCAACGGCGCCGGCAAGTCCACGCTGCTGAAGTCGATCTTCGGGCTCGTGAAGGTGCGCGGCGGCGACATCACGGTGAACGGCGAGTCGATCGTCGGCCTCAAGGCCGACAAGCTCGTCCAGCGCGGGGTGGCGTTCGTCCCGCAGACGAACAACGTCTTCCCGTCGCTGTCGATCGAGGAGAACCTGCAGATGGGGCTCTACCAGAACCCCAAGATCTACGCCGCCCGCCTCGAGTTCGTGACCGGCATCTTCGCCGAGCTCGGCAAGCGCCTCAAGCAGCGCGCCGGCTCGCTGTCCGGCGGCGAACGGCAGATGGTGGCGATGAGCCGCGCCCTCATGATGGACCCGTCGGTGCTGCTGCTCGACGAGCCGAGCGCCGGGCTGTCGCCCGTGCGTCAGGACGACGCCTTCATCCGCGTCTCCGACATCAACAAGGCGGGCGTGACGACGATCATGGTCGAGCAGAACGCGCGCCGCTGCCTGCAGATCTGCGACCGCGGCTACGTCCTCGACCAGGGCCGCGACGCGCACGAGGGCACGGGGCGCGACCTGCTGAACGACCCGCAGGTCATCGGTCTCTACCTGGGTACGCTGGGCACGGACGAGGAGCACTGAGCACCCCGTCCGGCACGACCGAAGAGGCCCCCTCCCGCCGCGAGGGGGCCTCTTCGCGTACGGGGATGCCGTGGCATCCCCAGCGGCGCCGCGGGCGGCGGGCCGCGCCGCGCACGGCGGCCCGCGCCGCACGCACGGGAAAGGGCCCCGGATCGCTCCGGGGCCCTCTCTACGCGTCGAGTGTCAGCGCGTGTCGATGCGGGTGTGCATGTTGTCGGCACCGAACTGGAAGATGCCGATGGACGCCTGCGTCGGGTCGCCGTGCTCGTCGAACGTGATCGGGCCGGAGTAGCCGTCGTAGTCGGCCACGCCGCCGCCGAGGATGATGTCGGCGCACTCGGAGAACGAGGTGCACTTCTTGCCATCGCCCGAGCCGCCGGAGACCTCCTGCAGCTTGCCCGCCATGTCGGCGCCGGTGGTCGACTTCGCCGCGAGGGCGGAGAGGGCCAGCAGCACGACCGCGTCGTAGGACTCGGCCGCGTACGAGTAGTCCTCGAGCGCGGCGTTGCCGGCGGCGGTCCACGTGGTGTTCAGACGCTCCTTGAAGTCGTCCTCGAGCACCGGTCCGGGCGTGGTGCCCTTGGCGCCTTCGAGCGACACGGAGACCTTGTCGCCCCACTGCTTGAGGTTGCCGTCGACGAGGTAGAAGTTGCTCGCCGGCAGACCCGCGTTGACCAGGAGCGGAGCGATCGTCGCGAACTGGTCGAACGTGACGAGCACGACCGCGTCCGGCTTGGCGGCCGCGATCGTCGCCACCTGGGCGTCGAACGAGCTGTCGCCGTCGTTGTAGGACGCCTCGGCCACGACCTTGCCGCCGGTGGACTCGAAGACATCCTTGACGACACCGAACAGACCGGTGCCGTAGGCGTCGTTCTGGTAGATGATGCCGATGTTCTTGTGGCCGTCCTCGGCGATCAGGTTGCCGAGCACCTCACCCTGCAGCAGGTCGCTGGGGGCGGTGCGCCAGTACAGGCCCTTGTCGTCCCAGTTGGTGAAGTCGGGCGAGGTGTTGGCGGGCGAGAAGGTGATGATGCCGGCCGCGACGTTGGAGTCGAGGAACAGCTTCGTGACACCCGATGCCGCCGCACCGATCATGGCCGAGACGCCGGCGCTCTGCAGCTTGGGCACCGTGGTCTCGAAGGCCTTGTTGTCGGCGTCGCCGGAGTCGCCGGGGGTGAAGTCGACCGTGATGCCCTTGGCCGCCTTGTTCACCTCGTCGACGGCGAGCAGGACGCCGGCCTCCTCGGGCGGGCCGAGGAAGGCGAGGCTACCCGTCTGCGGCAGCACGCTGCCGATCTTGAGGGTCAGGTCCTCGGCCGGGCCGCTGCTTTCGCTGGGCGTAGACGAGCCGCCGCCGGCACAGCCGGCGAGCAGAACGGCGCTGACGGCGGCCACGGCGATACCGCCGAGCACCTTGCCAGCCCGCGAACGTGTGAAGACGCTCATGTTGCTCCTTGATCTGGTTGACACGGGGCGAGCTCGGGAGCCTCCCCAGTGGGTCAAACCTAACGGCCTGGTCGCGTCCGGATTGTTGCGATGCGTTAACGGTGTGAAACGGAACGGTCACGGTGCGATAACGGTCGCGGCGGGCCGCGCGGCGGGTCTCGCGGTGGGCCGCGCGGTGGGCTCAGACCAGATCGACGACGTCGGCCGCGCCACGGGCGCGCCGCCCAGCGATCAGCGAGTCGGCGCTGAGGACGATGAGCGCCACCCAGACGAGTCCGAACCCGATCCACCGCTCCAGCGGCATCGGCTCCTGGAGGATCCACGCGCCGGTGATGAACTGCAGGATCGGCGCGACGAACTGGAGCAGGCCGATGACGGTGAGCGGGGCACGGCGGGCGCCGCTGGCGAACAGCAGCAGCGGCACGGCTGTCACGACGCCGGCGAGGGTGACCAGCACGGTGTGGCCGGCTCCCTGGGTGCCGAAGACGAGACCGGTCGTGCTCGCGACGACGACGAGCTGGATGAGCGCGATCGGGGTGAGCCAGAGGGACTCGAGCGTGAGACCGCTGATCGCGTCGACGCGCGGACCGATCTGCTTCTTGACGAGCCCGTACGCGCCGAAGCTGGCGGCGAGGGTGAGGGCGATCCAGGGGAAGGAGCCGTACGCGACGATGATGACGATCACCGCGAGGCCGGCGAAACCGATGGCGACCCACTGCGCGGTGCGCAGGCGCTCCTTCAGCACGATGACACCCAGCAGGACGGTCACGATCGGGTTGATGAAGTAGCCCAGGCTGCCCTCGATGACGTGCCCGGTCAGGATGCCGATGAGGAAGACCTGCCAGTTCACGTAGATCAGCAGACCCGCCACGATGGTCCAGAACACGAGACGGCGGTCGCGCAGGATCGCGAACAGCTTGCCCCAGGTGCGCGTGACCGTCAGCAGCACCGCGCAGAACAGCAGCGAGAAGAGGATGCGCCAGACGACGATCTCCCACGGCCCGATCGGGGCGAGCGTCAGGAAATAGAGGGGCATGAAGCCCCACAGGAAGTAGGCCGCGAAGGCATAGATCCCGCCGAGCCGCTCTTCGCGTGCGGTGTCGGCGGGTGTCATGAGACAAAGCCTACGACGGTCCTGACACTCGGATGCCGCGGCATCCTGCCGTTCAGCGTGCGCGAACCGCCATGTTCTGTGCGAGCCGCCACATTTCGGACGGGACGGGCCGTGGCGGCTCGACCGGGGTGTAGCGGCTCGCGAGGGGATGCAGAAGGGCCCGGATGCCGAGGCATCCGGGCCCTTCTGTGCGAATCGTCAGCGGACGACGACCGCCAGCACGTCGCGAGCGGACAGGACGAGGAACTCGTCGCCGCCGAACTTCACCTCGGTGCCGCCGTACTTGCTGTAGATGACGCGGTCGCCGACGGCGACGTCGAGCGGGACGCGGTTGCCGTTGTCGTCGATGCGGCCGGGGCCCACGGCCACGACCTCGCCCTCCTGGGGCTTCTCCTTGGCGGTGTCGGGGATGACGAGGCCACTGGACGTGACCTGCTCAGCCTCGACCTGCTTGATGACGATGCGGTCCTCGAGCGGCTTGATGGAAACCGACACGGTCTACCTCTTTCTTGCTGGGCGTGATGCTTCAAGACTCGTTAGCACCCACAGGGGTGGAGTGCTAACAGAAGTCTAGGGCGGAGTTGGCACTCGTGCAACGCGAGTGCCAACCGTGCGACACGGAACCCCCCTGTTACATGAATCATGTTTCACCTAGCATCGGCTCTGGGCTCCCCTGAGCCGGGACCGCCGGGCAATGGTGCCCGGTCGAAGGCGGGAGCCGGATCGGAGCAGACCGATGACATCCCCCCGCATCCCCCGACGCCGCGCCGTGGCGGCGATGCTGACGGCCGCCGCACTCGCGGCCGCCGGACTGCTCGCCGGGCCACTGGCGACACCCGCCACGGCGGCGACCGGGTCGTGGACCACCGAGTCGATCGCCGGCATGAACGTGCGCCTCTACACGCCGGCGAGCGCGCCGACGCTCGGCGCCGGTCGCGCCCTCATGGTGAGTCTGCACGGCTGCGTCCAGACGGCCTCCACCCTGCAGACGGCCGGCAACTGGGCGGCGACCGCCGAGAGGTACGGCATGGTCGTCGCCCTGCCCGACGCCCCCAACGGCGGCGTCGTGCTGGGCTGCTGGGACTACTACGACGCGAACCACTCGCGCACCTCCCCCGCCCGCCACGACGACAACCTCCTCGCCCTCGTCTCCGCCCTCACCGCACGCGGCACCCTGGGCATCGACGCGGCGCAGGTGTACCTGTCGGGACTGTCGTCGGGCGGCGGCGAGACCATGGTGATGGGCTGCCTGGCCCCCGACGTGTTCGCGGGCATCGGCATCAACGCCGGGCCCACCGTCGGCACCACGTCCGGTCAGATCGGCAGCGTCGCCGTGTCGCAGACCCAGGGCCGGAACACCTGCACGACGTTCGCCGGCTCGGCATCCGGAGCCTTCGCGACGCAACTGACCTCGGTGGTCTACGGGTCGAACGACACGACGGTGGCTCCCGGCTACAACACGCTGAACGCGCAGATCATGGCGGGCATCTACGGCGCCGGGTCGACCTCGACGTTCGCGCTCACCGGTCTCGCCGGAACGAACACCGCGGGCTCGGGCACGCTCTACGCGGATGCCGCGGGTCCCCGTGTCTCGCTGATCCAGAACACCGGGCTCGGACACAACTGGCCCGCGGGCGGCGGCCCGGGCGGATCGTACGTGTCGACGAACAGCATCGACTACCCGGCCTACGTCACGGGCTTCTTCTTCCAGAACAACCGACGCGTCGACCGCTCGGGCACGCCGACGCCCACGCCCACCCCGACCCCTACCTCCACTCCGACGCCCACCCCCACCTCCACGCCGACGCCGACGCCGACCGCGCCGGCGGGCTGTGTGACCGCGTCCAACGCGGACCACAAGGCGGCGGGCCGCGCCACGAGCTACGGCACCAACCCCTACAACCCGTACTACGCGGTCGGGAGCCTCAACTACCTGGGACAGGGGGATGCGACCGTGACGAGCCTGCAGCAGGTGTCGGCGACGCGGTGGACCAAGGTGGCCGGCTGCTGAGCCGACCCGCATAGGCTGGCCGGATGGAACGCGCCGAGCTCACCGCCCTGCTGACCGCCGACGGTCTGCGGCTGGTCGATGAGCTCGGCGCGATCGATTCCGCCGACGACGTCGCCCGCACGGTCTCACGGCTGCGCGCCGCGGGGCTGTCGCCCGAGCTGGTCTCGGCCGCCGTCGGCCAGGCGCGGCTGCGTACCCGCGCCCGCGCCAAGTTCGGCGAGTTCGCCGACCGCATGCTGTTCACGAGGGCGGGGCTGGAGCAGGCGACGCGGCTGTCGATCGCCGCCCGTCACGCCGGCCGCTTCCGCGATGCGGGCGTACGGCGCGTGGCAGACCTCGGATGCGGCATCGGCGGCGACGCGCTCGCCCTGGCCGGCATCGGGCTGGAGGTGCTGGCCGTCGACGCCGACGAGACCACCGCCGCCCTCGCCGCCTACAACCTGGCACCGTTCGGCGACGCGGCGACGGTGCGCCACGCCCGCGCCGAGGAGGTGCCGCTCGACGGCATCGACGCCGTCTGGCTCGATCCCGCTCGGCGCACGGCGGGACACGCCGAGACCGCCCGGCTCGGCGCGGCCGACTGGTCGCCGTCGCTGGACTGGGTGTTCCCGCTGGCCGCGCGGATGCCCGCGGGCATCAAACTCGGGCCCGCCTTCGGCCGCGCCCTCATCCCGGACGATCCCGCCGGAGTGGAGGCCCAGTGGATCAGCGTCGACGGGTCGACGATCGAGCTCGTCCTCTGGACGGGCGCGCTCGCCCGCCCGGGGGTGCGGCGGGCCGCCCTCGTCCTCCGCGCGGGCGCCGCCTCCGAGCTGACGGCCGACGCGGACGCGCCCGACGCCGAAGTGCGCCCGCTCGGCAGATTCATCCACGAGCCCGAGGGCGCCGTCATCCGTGCCCGGCTCATCGGGGAGGTCGCGCGCCGGCTCGACGCCGGCATGCTCGCCCCGGGCATCGCCTACCTCACCTCGGATGCCGAGGCCACGAGCCCCTTCGTGCAGACCTTCCGCGTCCGCGAGCAGCTGCCGACCGATGTCAAGGCGCTCGCCCGCGCACTGCGCGAGCGCGAGATCGGCACGCTCGAGATCAAGAAGCGGGGCGTCGACGTCGATCCGGCCGCACTCCGCACGAAGCTGAAGCTGCGCGGCCCCGGCACGGCCACCCTCATCCTCACCCGCGCGGGGACGTCACGGGTGGCGGTGCTGGCCGACCGGGTGTGACCCCACGTCAGCGCCGTCAGCCGAACAGAGGCCCCTGGGTGGAAGCCCACCACAGCCATCCCGCACTGTAGGCGAGCGAGAGCAGGCTCAGACAGAGCGCCCACACCGCGACGGCGCGACTCTCCCACGGCCGGCGAATCGCCACGATCGCCAGCACCGCGCCGACGAGGCCGATGAGGAAGCCCCACCCCACGAGCATCGAGACGATGAGCCCCAGCACGGCGAAGGTGAGCGCCCACGGGGCGCTGCGCGGCAGGACCTCGGGCGGCGGTGCCCAGCGCACCTCGGGCTCGGGCATCCAGCTCGACTCCCCCTCCCCCGCGACCACGGGCGTCGCCAGCGGCACGGGTTGGGTGAACTCGCGCTGGAAGCCGCCCCGGTGCTCGCCGGGGAGCGCCGCGGTCGCCGCGGGCGCCACGTCGTCGGAGGGCGCCTCGACGCGCGGCTCGGGCGGAGGTGCGGGGGTACGCTCGTCGCTCATCCGGCCACCTGGATCTCGGTCACGGGCAGGGTCGAGTCCGCGCCGAAGCCGAGGTGCGAGGCCGGGCGTCCGTGAGCGATGAGCTCTGCAGCCAGCGCGGCGATCATCGCTCCGTTGTCGGTGCACAGGCTGAGCGGCGGGATGCGCACCGCGACGCCGGCCTCCGCCGCGCGCGTCAGCGCGACCTCGCGCAGGCGTCGGTTCGCGATGACCCCGCCGCCGAGGAGCAGCCGCGGCACGTCGTGACGCGCGCACGCGTCGAGCGCCTTCGTGACGAGCACGTCGACGACCGCTTCGCGGAACGAGGCGGCGACGTCGGATACGTCGGGTGCCCGCCCGTCGGCCTCGGCCTGTTCGACCCATCGCGCGACGGCCGTCTTCAACCCGGAGAACGAGAAGTCGTAGCGGTGCGCCGCCATGTCCGACGCACGCGACAGCCCTCGCGGGAACCGGATCGCCGCCGGGTCTCCGGTGGCCGCGGCGCGATCGATCTCCGGGCCGCCGGGATAGGGCAGCCCGAGGATGCGCGCGATCTTGTCGAAGGCCTCCCCCGCCGCGTCGTCCAGCGTCTCGCCGAGCAGCTCGACGTCCGACACGAGGTCGCGCACGAGCAGCAGAGAGGTGTGACCGCCGCTGACGAGGAGCGCGATCGTCGGGTACTCCACGTCGTCGCCGGTCAACAGGTCGGCGGCGATGTGGCCCACGAGGTGGTTGACGGCGTACAGGGGCTTGTCCAGCCCGACGGCGAGCGCCTTCGCCGCGCCGATGCCGACCATGAGCGCGCCGGCCAGGCCCGGTCCGCTCGTGACGGCGACCGCGTCGAGGTCGGACAGGGCGATCCCCGCCTCCGCGACCGCGGCGTCGATCGCGGGCTGCAGCGCCTCCAGGTGGGCGCGGGCGGCGACTTCCGGCACGACGCCGCCGTAGCGGGCGTGCTCGTCCATGGAGCTCGCGATCGTGTTGCTCAACAGGGTGCGGCCGCGCACGATGCCGATGCCGGTCTCGTCGCAGCTCGTCTCGATGCCGAGCACGAGGGGTTCGGTGGCCGTCACGAGCACGCTCCCGCATCCGTCGAGGTGGCGCCCGCCGCCGCGGTGCGGGCGGCGGCCCACCCCGCGAGGTCGAGCTTCATGACGACGGCGTCCACGTCGTCGGGCTGGTAGTAGCGGGGACGGCGGGCGATCTCGATGAAGCCCTCGGAGAGGTACAGCGCGGACGCCGTCGGGTTGTCGGCGCGCACCTCGAGGAACACCTCGCGGGCGCCGCGCTCGCGCGCCGCGTCGAGCAGGGCGCGCAGCAGCAGGCGTCCCCGGCCCCGTCCACGGGATGCCGCGGCGATCGCGATCGTCTGGATGTCGGCGTCGGCCGCGCGCGCGACGGCGCGCACCCCGCCGTAGCCGACGAGCCGGCCGCCCTCGACGTCGACGAGGTAGCGCGCGTGCGGCGACGCGAGCTCCTCGCGCATCATCGCCGCGCTCCACGCGTCGGTCGGGAACGAGGCGCGCTCCAGCTCCATGATGGCGGGAAGGTCGTCGGCCGCCGCGGGTCGCAGGCTCATCCGGCCGCCCCCGGCGGACGGGCGGCGGCGCTGCGCGGGAGGGTGACGTCGGGAGCGCGCAGATACAGCGGCTCGGGACCGGCGAGGGTCCGCCCGGCGGCCACCGCGCGCGCCGCGAGCACGGCGAGCACGGCCGCGCTGACCGCCGCGACGTCGCGTCGCACGGCGCCGGTGCGGGCGAGGAGGTCGTCGATGTCGGCGCGGGGGCTGAGGGCGGGGCCGTCGGTGCAGATCGGGATGCCGTCGGCATCCACCCCCTCGTACACCGAGTACGCGACCTCGCGCCGGCGGGCATCCGTGACGACGGCGAACCGCTCCGGCTCGGCGAACGGGTCGACCAGGGCGGTGGCCAGAAGGATCTCGAGAGCGGCGGCGTCGTGGCTGGGCACGGCGACCACCGGCAGCTGCCGGGCCAGGGCGAAGGCCCGCGCCGCGGCGATGCCGACCCGCAGCCCCGTGAAGGGTCCCGGACCCATGCCCACCGCGACGTGGGTGAGCATGACCGGCTCGCTCACGCCGGTCTGACCGAGCGGACCGCGTTCGGCCTCGACGAGCGCCTGCCGCAGCAGGTCGCCGATGACCTCGGCATGGCCGAGCGGGTTCGCGCTCGCGCTCTCCGCCCGCACGGCCCCGTCGGGATCGACGATGCCGACGGCGGTGCCGAGCGAGGTGTCGATGCCGAGGATCACCGTTCCAGGGTAGTCGGGGTGCGCGCGCCGGCGGGCAGGACGGCTCAGCCGTGGCGGGTGATGCGGACGAGGCGCGGAGCGGCGTCCTCCATCGCGGCCGCGTGGGGGCCGGCCGTGCCGCAGGCGTTGTCCACCCCGGTGCCGCTCCAGCCACGGTCGATCTCGACCTCCCACCAGCGATCCGCCACGGCATCCGCGAAGGGCGCCGCCCACTCGGCGATGACCACGGCGTTCTCGAAGTCGATGTCGAGGTCGTCGAGCTCGCCGTCGGTGCCGAGACGATACGCGTCCACGTGGACGAGGGCGGGGCCGTCGCCCAGCGACGGATGGGTCCGCGCGATGACGAACGTCGGACTCTGCACGCGTCCGCGCACCCCGAGGGACTCGGCGATGCCGCGGGTGAGGGTGGTCTTGCCCGCCCCCAGCGGCCCCGTCAGCACGACCAGGTCTCCCGCGCGCAGGGCCGCTCCGAAGGAGCGTCCGAGGTCCTCCATGTCCGCGGGCGATGCGACCTCGCGCTCGCCGAGGAATCCATCCAGTCCGCTCATGCGCTCCCCTCCCGCCGCGGCACGCGCGGGCCGATGCGCGTCACGATCTCGTAGTTGATGGTGCCCGCGGCATCCGCCCACGCCTCCACCGGCGGGGCACCGAGGGTCGGATCGCCGAACAGCACCACCTCATCGCCGACGGCGACCGGATGATCGCCGACGTCGACGACGAACTGGTCCATCGCGATCCGGCCCGCGACCGGGAACACCTCGCCGCCGATGCGCACGGCCGCCCCGCCCGAGGCGGCGCGCGGGACCCCGTCGGCGTACCCCGCCGGCACGAGCGCCAGCGTGGACTCCTGCGCGGTGCGGTGACGGTATCCGTACGAGACGCCCTGCCCGGCCGGCACCCGGCGGACGGCGGCGACGGCCGCGCGCAGCGTCATCGCGGGACGAAGGCCCAGGTCTGCCGATGTGCGTTCGGGGAACGGCGACAGCCCGTAGATCGACACGCCGAGCCGCACACAGCCGAAGCGCGACTGCGGAAGGGCGATCGCCGCGTGCGAGGCGGCGATGTGTCGCAGCTGTGGGGCGAGGCCGTGGGATGCCGCGAGCGCGAGCGCGTCGGTGAACCGCCCGATCGCGGCACGGTCGTCGTCGGCCGACGCGTTGGAGAGGTGGCTGAAGATCCCGATGACGCGCAGCCGCCCGATGCGCTCGAGCCGTGCGGCCTCCGCGAAGGCGGTGGCGTAGGCGGCCGGAGCCAGTCCGTTGCGGCCGAGGCCCGTCTCGAGCTTGAGGTGTACGCCGACGGGACGGTCGCCGGATGCCGCGGCCGCCGCGGCCTGCAGCTGGTCGAGGCTCGACACGCCCAGCTCGATACCGCGGCCGGCGGCCTCGGCGAAACGGGCGCCGGGGGCGTGCAGCCACGCCAGGATCGGGGCGTCGATGCCGGCGCGTCGCAGCGCGAGCGCCTCGTCGATGTCCGAGACGCCGATCCGCCGCGCGCCGCCGTCGAGGGCCGCGCGGGCCGAGCGGACCGCGCCGTGCCCGTACCCGTCGGCCTTGACGACGGCGATGACCTCGGATGCCGTCAGCTGTCGCAGATGACGCACGTTCGCGCTGATCGCGGACGTGTCGATGAGCGCTTCGCGCAGCACGCCCTCCGGAAGTCGGCTCACGCGTCCCCCTCGATGTCGCGGATGATCGGCCCGCCGCCCGCCGCGGACTCGGCGACGACGTAGGCCGCGGCCAGTCCGGCGTCATGGCTGAGCGAGAGGTGGATCATGCCGATGCCGCGGGCGGCGACCGTCGCGGCGGTGTCGCCGCTGAGCGCGAAGACGGGGCGCCCCGAGGGCTCGCTCGCGACCTCGATGTCGGTCCAGTGCACGCCGTCAGAGCCGCCGAGCGCCTTGATCAGCGCCTCCTTCGCCGCGTAGCGCGCGGCGAGCGAGTGCGGCTTCAGGCGACGCTCCGCGGGCGCGAAGAGGCGCTCGCGCAGTCGCGGCGTGCGCTCCAGCGACCGCTCGAAACGCGGGATGTCGACGAGGTCGACGCCGATTCCGATGATCACGGCATCCCCCTGTTCTGCTCGACGGCGTTGTGGTCGACCTGCTCTGCTCGGCGGCGTCGTGGTCGACGCCGCGTCGCCCGCGCCCCCGCCAGCCTACTGGCGCCGCATCCTGATCGCCGCGGCCAGCCTGCCCGCGCTCGCGCTCCCGAAAAACCACTCCCGCGCCGAGAAACCCGCCACGGAGTGGTTTCTCGGCACGCAAGATGCGTCTCGCGAGGCGGCGCGAGCCGCGCGGGTTACTCGACCGTGACGGACTTCGCGAGGTTGCGCGGCTGGTCGACGTCCAGGCCCTTCGCCGTGGCGAGACCCATCGCGAACACGTGCAGCGGCACGACGGCCAGCAGCGGCTCGAACAGGGGCCCGGCGAGCGGGATGCGCAGCACCTCGTCGGCGAACGGGAGCACCGCGGCATCCCCCTCTTCGGCGACGACGATCACGCGGGCGCCGCGAGCGCGGATCTCCTGGATGTTGGAGACCACCTTCTTGTGCAGCTCGGCCGACTCGCGCGGCGACGGCACGATGACGAACACGGGCTGGCCGGGCTCGATGAGCGCGATCGGGCCGTGCTTGAGCTCGCCGGCGGCGAAGCCCTCGGCGTGGATGTAGCTGATCTCCTTGAGCTTCAGCGCACCCTCGAGGGCGATCGGGTAACCGACGTGACGGCCGAGGAAGAGCACCGACTGCGTGTCGGCCATCCAGCGCGAGAACTGCTCGATGTGCGCCTGCTCCTCGTCGAGCACGCGCTGGATCTTGCCGGGGACGGCCTCCAGCTCGCGCACGTGCAGCGCCTGCTCGGCGTGCGAGATGGTGCCGCGCACGCGCGCGACGTGCAGCGCGAGCAGGTACAGCGCGGTGATCTGGGCGACGAAGGCCTTGGTGGATGCCACGGCCACCTCGGGTCCGGCGTGCGTGTAGATCACGGCATCCGACTCGCGCGGAATCGTCGCGCCCTGCGTGTTGCAGATCGACAGCGTCTTCGCGCCGTGCTCGCGCGCGTACTTGACCGCCATGAGCGTGTCCATCGTCTCGCCGGACTGGCTGATCGAGACGACGAGGGTGTCCTCGCCGATCACCGGATCGCGGTAGCGGAACTCGTGCGCGAGCTCGACGTCGACGGGGATGCGCGTCCACTGCTCGAGCGCGTACTTGCCGGTCTGGCCCGCGTACGCGGCGGTGCCGCACGCGATGACGACGATGCGACGGATGCCGGTGAACAGCTCGTCCATGCCGTCCAGCTCGGGGATGGTCACGGCGGCGTCGTGGAGGCGCCCGCGGATGGTGTTCGCGACGGCCTCGGGCTCCTCGGAGACCTCCTTGGCCATGAACGACGACCAGCCGCCCTTCTCCGCAGCGGAGGCGTCCCAGACGACCTCGAAGGGCTCCACCTCGACGGGCGCGCCGGCGAAGTCGGTCACCTCGACGCCGGCGGGGGTGATCGCGACGATCTCGTCCTGCCCGATCGCGAGGGCGTTGCGGGTGTGCTCCACGAAGGCCGCGACGTCGGATCCGAGGAAGTTCTCCCCGTCGCCGAGGCCGATGACCAGCGGCGAGTTGCGGCGGGCGCCGACGACGAGTCCCGGCTGGTCGCGGTGCATCGCGAGCAGGGTGAACGCCCCCTCCAGGCGCGCGACGACCGTGCGGAACGCGGCGACGAGGTCGCCCGAGGCCTGGTACTCGCGGCCGAGGAGGACCGCCGCGACCTCGGTGTCGGTCTCGGAGCGGAACGTGAAGCCCTCGCTGAGCAGCTCGGCCTTGAGCTCGGAGAAGTTCTCGATGATGCCGTTGTGGATGACGGCGAGCTTGTCGTCGTCGGCCAGGTGCGGATGCGCGTTCGCGTCGGTCGGGCCGCCGTGGGTCGCCCAGCGGGTGTGGCCGATGCCGGTGGTGCCGTCGGGCATGGGGTGGGCGGCGAGGTCGTCGCGCAGCACCTGGAGCTTGCCGGCGCGCTTGCGCATGTCGAGATCGCCCTGACCGTCGATCACGGCGATGCCGGCGGAGTCGTAGCCGCGGTACTCGAGGCGGGCGAGCCCGGACAGGAGGATGGCCTGGCTGTCGCGCGGGCCCACGTATCCGACGATTCCACACATGGGGTCCATGCTAGGTCCGGGTATTTGCGCGGATCCCTCACAAACGCCGTGAGATTGTGCTCAGAGTTTGCGCAGCCGCACCGACTCGACGGCGTGCGCCGCCGCCTTCTTCAGCACGAGGGTCGCCCGATGCCGCGTGGGCGCGACGTTCTCGCGGAGGTTCGGCAGGTTGATGTCGTTCCAGTAGCCGAGCGCCGTGGTCACGGCCTCCTCGTCGGAGAGCTCCGCGAACACCTTGAAGAACGAGTGGGGGTTGCTGAAGGCGCCGCGCCGCAGGGCGAGGAACCGGTCGACGTACCACTGCGCGATGTCGGCCTCGTCGGCATCCACGTAGATCGAGAAGTCGAACAGGTCGCTGACGGCGACGTCGTTCGGCGTCGGGGGCGGCGAGAGCACGTTCAGCCCCTCGACGATCACGACGTCCGGGCGGCGGACGGTGACGTGGGCGTCCGGGACGATGTCGTACCGCACGTGGGAGTAGAACGGCGCCCGCACCTCCGCCGCACCCGACTTGACCTCGGTGAGGAAGCTGACGAGGGCGCGCCGGTCGTACGACTCGGGGAAGCCCTTGCGGGCCATCAGCCCGCGCCGCTCGAGCTCGGCGTTGGAGTAGAGGAACCCGTCCGTCGTGACCAGCTCGACGCGCGGCGTGCCGGGCCAGCGGCTCATCAGCTCGCGCAGCAGCCGCGCGATGGTCGACTTGCCCACGGCCACCGAGCCGGCGACGGCGACCACGAACGGCGTCGTGGAGTCGGGCTCGCCCAGGAACGCCGCGGTCTCGGCGCCCAGCCGCTTGGTGTTCTCGGCGTAGGTGCTCAGCAGTCGGCTGAGCGGGAGGTACACCTCGCGCACCTCGGCGAGGTCCAACCGGTCGCCGATGCCGCGCAACTGCACGACCTCGGTCTCACTGAGGGGGGTGGGGATGCCGGCCGCCAGCCGGGCCCACTCGGAACGGTCGATCTCGCGGTACAGCGAGTCGATGGCAGTCGTCTCGTCTTCGGTGGACATCGGGCCTACTCTATCCATGCGGCGGCTCCGCCCCGCGAGGGGATGCCGGGCCCGCGCCGGCTGTGACGGCGCGGAACCCATCTGTGGATACGCTGAACGCATGCGTCTCGGAGTCCTCGACATCGGCTCGAACACCGTCCACCTGCTCGTCGCCGATGTCCACCCCGGAGGACGCCCCCAGGCCACCACGAGCCAACGCACGGTGCTGCGCCTGATGCGCTACCTCGAGCCCGACGGATCGATCAGCGAGACGGGCGTGACGGCGCTGGTGGATGCCGTCACCCAGGCGCGCGCGGTCGCCCAGGCCGAGAACGTCGTCGAGCTGCTCGCCACCGCGACGAGCGCCGTGCGCGAGGCCGCCAACGGCGCCGACGTGATCGCCCGGATCGAGGCGGCGCTCGGACAGGAGCTGCAGGTGCTCGGCGGCGAGTCCGAGGCCCGTTTCACCTTCCTCGCCGTGCGTCGCTGGTTCGGCTGGTCGGCCGGCCAGATCCTGCTCTTCGACATCGGCGGCGGATCGCTCGAGGTGGCCTCGGGCGCCGACGAACTGCCGGACGTCGCCGCCTCCGTCCCGCTGGGAGCCGGCCGGTCGACGGTGGAGTTCCTGCCGCACGACCCGCCCGGGGAGGATGCCGTCGAGGTGCTGCGCGACCACGCGCGCGGCGTCCTGGCGCCCGTCGCCGACCTCATGTCCGGCCAGCCGCGGCCGAATCACGTGGTCGGATCGTCCAAGGCGATCCGCTCCCTCGCCAAGCTCGCGGGCTATCCCGCCCCCGGCTGGAGCGGCAGCGAACGGATGCTGCTGCCGCGCGGCGCGCTGGGCTCGTGGATCCCGCGGCTCGCGCGCATCCCGGCATCCGCTCGGCAGGAGCTGCCCGGCATCACCGCCGATCGCACGTTCCAGATCGTCGCGGCGGCCGTCGTGCTGCACACCGCGATGACCGCACTGGACGTCGACGAGCTCGAGGTGAGCCCGTGGGCCCTGCGTGAGGGCGTGCTGCTGCGGTACATCGAGTCGCTGAGCTGGCAGGAACCGGCCTGACGCCGCGCACCGACCGGTCGGGAGCTTCCCCGGCCGTCCGCGCGCGGCATCCCCGGGTCAGGAGGGGGAGCGACCCCTCCGTCTGGGGGATGCGGGGGGACATCGACGGAGGGGTCGCGCACCCCAGTCGTCAAACCCGTCGCACCCCGTCCCTGTCGGGTCAGGGCGCGGGGAATGGGCATGTGAGTGCACGCCCAGGGTAGAGTCGCCGCCGATCGCGGCGCCACTGCTGGGGCGACGTTTAACAGACGCTTAACGTGCGGCGCCCACGGCGTTCAGCCGCGGACGATGTCCGCGAGCTCGTCGGCGATGCGCTGGGCGTCCTCCTGCGAGGCCGCTTCGACCATCACCCGCACCATCTGCTCGGTGCCGGAGGGGCGGATCAGCACCCGTCCGCTGTCGCCCAGGGCCGCTTCGGCGACCTGCACGCCCGCCAGGACGTCCGCATCGGTCGCGCGCGAGCGCTCCACACCGCGCACGTTGATCAGCACCTGCGGGAACACGGTCATCACCGCGGCGAGCTCGGCCAGAGACCGGCCCGTGCGGGCCATCTCGGCGCACAGGTGCAGCCCCGTCAGCACCCCGTCGCCGGTGGTCGCGTAGCGGCTCATGATGACGTGCCCGCTCTGCTCGCCGCCGAGCGAGTAGCCGCCCTCGTTCATGCGCTCGAGCACGTAGCGGTCACCGACCGCCGTCTGCTCGACGGCGATGCCCTGTGCGGCCATCGCGCGGTGCAGTCCGAGGTTGCTCATGACGGTCGCGACGAGCGTGTCGTTCTTCAGCCGCCCGTCGCGCTTCATCGCCACGGCGAGGATCGCCATGATCTGGTCGCCGTCCACCAGGGTGCCGTCGGCATCCACCGCGAGGCAGCGGTCGGCGTCGCCGTCGTGGGCGATACCGACGTCGGCGCCGGTGCGCACGACCTCCGCGGCGAGACGCTCCATGTGCGTCGAGCCGTAGCCGTCGTTGATGTTGATGCCGTCGGGGTCTGCGCCGATGACGGTGACCTTCGCTCCGGCGTTGCGGAACGTCTCGGGCGAGACCCCGGATGCCGCGCCGTGCGCGCAGTCGAGCACGACGTGCAGGCCGTCGAGGCGGTGGGGAAGGGAGGCGAGCAGGTGGATCGCGTAGCGGTCCTCGGCATCCGAGAAGCGCACCACACGACCGACGTCGCCGCCGGTCGGGCGCAGCTTCTCGCCCGACATCGCCTCTTCGATGCGCCGCTCGACCTGATCGGGGAGCTTGACGCCGCCGCGCGCGAAGATCTTGATGCCGTTGTCGGGCGCCGGATTGTGCGATGCCGAGATCATGACCCCGAAATCGGCGTCGATGTCGCCGATGAGGTAGGCGGCGGCCGGCGTGGGCAGCGTTCCCGCATCGAGCACGTCGACGCCGGAGGAGGCGAGACCGGCCTCGACCGCCGCAGACAGGAACTGGCCCGACACGCGGGGATCACGCGCGATGACGGCGGTGAGCCGCTTTCCCGCGGCCTTGCGCGCCTCGGCGATACGGCCCTGGCCCAGGACGACGGCAGTCGCCTGGGCCAGGGTGAGCGCGAGGTCGGCGGTGAGGGGGCCATTGGCCAGGCCCCGCACACCGTCCGTCCCGAACAGCGCCATGAAGCTTTAGCGCTTCGAGTACTGCGGAGCCTTGCGGGCCTTCTTGAGACCGGCCTTCTTGCGCTCCTTGACGCGAGCGTCGCGCGAGAGGAAGCCGGCCTTCTTCAGGGTCGGGCGGTTGTTCTCGGCGTCGATCTCGTTGAGCGCACGGGCGATGCCCAGGCGCAGCGCGCCGGCCTGGCCCGAGGGGCCACCACCGGAGATGCGCGCGATGACGTCGTAGCCACCGGCGAGGTCGAGGACCGTGAACGGGTCGTTGATGAGCTGCTGGTGCAGCTTGTTGGGGAAGTAGTCCTCGAGGGTGCGACCGTTCACCGTGATGGTGCCGGAGCCCGGGATGAGGCGGACGCGCGCGATGGCCTGCTTGCGGCGGCCGACGGCGGCACCGGGAACCGACAGCACCGGGCGGGGCGCGGCAGCGGCCTCGACCGGGGCGCTCTCGGTGGTGTAGCTCTCCGCGTTGTCGAGGGTGTTCTCTTCGATGGAGTCAGCGATCTTCGCCATGAGTTGTCCTTATGTCTCTCGGCGCGCTTACTGGGCGACCTGGCCGAAGGTGTACGGGGTGGGCTGCTGGGCCGCGTGCGGGTGCTCGGCGCCCACGTAGACCTTCAGCTTCGACAGCTGCTGGCGGCCCAGGCTGTTCTTGGGGAGCATGCCGCGGATCGCCTTCTCGACGGCGCGGACCGGGTTCTTCTCGAGGAGCTCCGCGTACGAGGTGGCCGTGAGGCCGCCCGGGTAGCCCGAGTGGCGGTAGGCCATCTTCTTCTGGAGCTTCTGACCCGTGAGGGCGACCTTCTCGGCGTTGACGACGATGACGAAGTCACCGGTGTCGATGTGGTTCGCGAAGGTGGGCTTGTGCTTGCCGCGGAGGATGGCGGCGGCGTGCGAGGCGAGGCGTCCGAGGACGACGTCGGTCGCGTCGATGACGACCCACTCACGGGTCACTTCACCGGCCTTGGGGGTGTAGGTGCGCGTCACAGTAGTGCTGCTTTCTTGATTCGAACGGAGAGGTTCGTGAATCCCGCTCCGGGGTGGTTCGCTGCGCGGTGACGGTGCACGATGCAGGGGAACACGCCAGTGGAGGGCTCACGTTCGCGGTGCCGGCCGCAGGCAGCGCGAGCACCAAAGGGAGAGTCTACGCCATGCGGATGCCGCGGCAAAACCGGACGTGCGACGGGCGCCGTGAGAAAAAGGGCGACCGAGGGGCCGAAGGGATACTCCGGGCCCCTCGGTCGCGGCGGCCGCACGCGGGGGGTCGGCGACCGCCAACCGGTCGTGTGGGGACACTACCGGGGGCTGAGGGATCTTCAGCGGACGCCGGTGACGGCGCCGCGTTTATCGGTAACCAGCCTACCGGGCGGAGGGGCTCTGCACCGTAGCCCCGGCCGGAGAAACATCCGTCGCCGCGAGGCCCGCCGCGAACTGCTTGATCCAGGGTCGCAGCTCGGGTCCGAGGTCGTCGCGGTCCACGGCCAGCTGCAGGATCGCCTTGATGTAGTCGACCCGGTCGCCGGTGTCGTAGCGGCGACCGCTGAAGACGACGCCGTAGACGCCGGGGCCCTCGGGGTCGGCCGCGAGCTCGCGGAGGGCGTCGGTGAGCTGGATCTCGCCGCCCTTGCCGGGAGCGGTGTGCGCGAGCACGCCGAAGACCTCGGGGCCGAGCACGTACCGGCCGATCACCGCGAGGTTCGACGGCGCCTCCTCGCGGGACGGCTTCTCGACCAGATCGAGCACCCGGTACGAGCCGTCGGGGTCGCGATCGCCGACGGTGGCCACGCCGTAGAGGTGCACCTGTTCGGGGTCGACCTCCATCAGGGCGACGACCGCACCGCCGGTGCGCTCGTGCACCGCGAGCATGGTCGGCAGCAGCGGGTCGCGCTCGTCGATGAGGTCGTCGCCGAGCATGACGACGAAGGAGCAGTCGCCGACGTACGAGGCGGCGCGGGAGACGGCGTGCCCGAGGCCGCGCGGCTCGCCCTGGCGCGTGATGTGGATGTCGGCGAGCTGCGAGGAGTGGGCGACCTTGCCGAGCTTGGCCGTGTCGCCCTTCGTCGTCAGCGCCGTCTCGAGCTCGGGAACCGAATCGAAGTGGTTGGCGATGTTGTTCTTGTTGCGGCCGACGATGATCAGCACGTCGCGGATGCCGGCGGCGACCGCCTCCTCGACGACGTACTGGATGGCCGGCTTGTCGACGACGGGGAGCATCTCCTTCGGCATCGCCTTGGTGGCGGGAAGGAACCTCGTGCCGAGACCGGCGGCGGGGATGACGGCTTTGTAACGGGGGGACATGCGATCTCCTGCGGGGCGTAGGGGGGTGTGCTCCGAGGCGTCCGGGGACGCGCGCGTATCGCGAGCATAGCGAACGACGTCACATCGTCTGTGACGGGGATGCGACGACTCGATGACGAGCGCGGACGTGGCCGACGGGCGCGGACTCAGGCGTGGGCCGCGAGCGCCGGAGCCGGGATCATCGACTCGAGCACGACGTCGTCGCCCTCCTGATACAGGAGCGTGCGACCCGCGAACGGGCGCATCGGCATGACGGCGCGCGGCAGCGCGCCGGAGGACGCGACGCGCACGTGCAGCACGCCGTCGGCGCCTGTCGTGATCTCGATGCGCGCCGCGCGCGCGCCGGAGTGCTTGACCGCGTTGACGAGGGCCTCGTTGACGACCTCGGTGACGATCGGTGCCGCCTCGGAGCGTTCGACGGCAGCGACGGCGGCGTCGTCGATGCGGGTGTCGAGATGCATGATGGGCTCCCAGCCCGCCAGCATGCGTCGCAGCTCGCCGCCCGACTCGATCTCGGCGGCGCGCACCGGGGCGATGACCTCGTCGAGGGCGCGATCCGTCTCGGAGCGGAAGCGCGCGATCTCCCGCGCCGTCGGGGAGTTCTCGTCGACGTGTGCCGCGAAGATCACGCACCGCCCCTGCACCCGTCCGTGCAGGGTGGATGCCGCCTGGAGCAGCGGCAGCTGCGCGCGGCGCGTGCGGTCGGCGAACTCCCCCGCGGCGCGGGCGAGCTCGACGGTGGAGCGCGCCGCCTCCTCGCGTGCGCGCCGGCGCGTGTCGATGGCGAGCGCCAGGACGGTCGCGGCGAGCGGCATCGCGACCAGCGGGATCAGCATGATGGCGCCGGTGTCGGGCAGCAGCAGGTGTCCGACGGCGGTCGTGGCGGCGCCGGCGAGGATCCAGACCAGCAGGAAGGCGATGCCGCGGGTGCGCGGCGCAGCCGTCGGCAGCGCGCGCAGCACGGCGCCGGCGGCGAGGTCGACGAGCACGACCGCGACGGCCGCGGCGAGCACACCCACGACGTCGGGCAGGGTGACCAGGAACGGCGCGCACATGAAGAGGTAGAGGACGCCGACCCACAGCAGCGGCGTGGGCTGCAGCCGCTCCACGCCACGGCGGCGCGCGGCCGACAGCGGCCGCGGCGTCCACAGCGCAGGCACCGGAGGGCTGGCCGCAGCCAGCTCCTCGAGGCGGTGGCTGGCGGTGCGCACCCGCTCGGAGAAGTCGCGGACGGCGTCGAAGTCGACGGTGCCGGCGAGCATCGCGTCGCGTTCGGTGCGCAGCTCGGCGACCATGCCGCGCACGACCAGTCGCGCATCCCGCTCGTCGTTCAGGACCTGCTGGCTCGCGGCATCCAGTCGACCGAGGGCGTGCGCGAGCCGGTCGACCGTGGCCCGCGTCTGGGAGTACTCGGTCGTGATGATCGCGATCAGGGAGAAGAGGCCGAACGCGACGACGAGGTTGGTGCCGGTGCGGGCGAGCCACACGCCGTTCGAGTGGCCGTGGAAGACGATGCCCACGAGCATCTCGTTCAGGACCGGACGGACGAGGGCGACGGCGACGAGGGTCGTCGTGACGAGGATGCCGCGCGCACGGTGATCGCGCATGCGGCGTTCGGCTGCGGCGACGGCGAGGACGGGCAGTGCCAGCAGGGTCCATGCCATCGCGGCGGCCGCGACGCCCTGGCCGTAACCGTCCGGACGGCCGTCGACGACCGGGACGAGCAGGAGCGTCGCGATCGGCAGCGACACGATGGCGCTCCAGCGCGTGAAGAAACGACCGCTTCCCGCCGCATCCCAGTACGCTGACACGACGTTGATCGTGCGCGACCCACCGCGGGCCATCAGGTGCACCCCAACATTCCTACCCCCAAGTAGTAGTCAGTGTAGCCATTCGTCTACATGATGGGGAGAGGAAATTCCTTATAATCCAGCGTCTATTCCGTCGCACCGGAGCGGCCCCGATTCGAGGAGCCTGACATGACGGACGAGCCCGCTCCGGCACACCCCCGCACCCGGTGGGCGGCGCGCGTGACGGATCCCCGCGCCTGGCTGTCGGTCTACGCGGTCGCCCTGGCGCTCGTCGCGTTCTGGCCTGTGCCCGTCGACTCCGGCGCGCGGCCCTTCCTGCGGGCGGTGACGGCGCTGTTTCCCGCGCTGACCTCCGCACGGATCGAGTTCGTGGCGAACATCGTCATGTTCGTCCCGCTGGGGTTCCTGCTGACCGTGATCCTGCGACGCCGGCGCTGGATGGTGCTGCCGATCGCGTTCCTCACGACGGTCGTCATCGAGACCGGCCAGGCGGTCGCGCTCGCCGCCCGCACGCCGAGCGTGCTCGACATCGTGGCGAACACCGCGGGTGCGTGCGCGGGGATGCTGCTGGCCGCCCTCGCCGAGCGGCTCGCGCGTGCACGCACGCGACCGCCCGCGGACGCTCCCGAGCCGCCGCGGCGCGGCTAGCGACGCGGGCGGACGCCGGGCTCCGGAGGGCGCGAGGCCTCCTCGACCGCTTCCTCGAGCCACGTCTGCAGGCGCCACGCGGGGACGCGGAACATCCGCGAGATGGTCGACAGCGGATAGCCCGCCTCGAGCACGGCGGCCACGGCGAACTGTCGCATCGAGTCGAAGTCGCGGTCGGCGAGCGCGCCGGTGCGCAGATCGGCGAGCGAGCGGGGACGCGATACCGGCGCGCCGGATGCGGCGCCGGCGTCCGTCGCGATGCCCGGTGACGGTGCGGATGCTGCGGCGGAGGCGGCGGCCGCGGCGCGCGCGCTCGTGGCCGGTCGCGCCGGGTGCGGCCGCGCGGGCGGCGGCGTCCGAGGTCCTTGCAGAGCGGGCTCGGCAGGCGAGGGCGCAGGCGCGGGCTCGGCCGGCGCCTCGGGGGTGACCGCGGGCTCGGCCGATGCCGATGCCGGCGCCGTCGCCGGCGCGGCTGCGAGCTCCTCCGTCGATGTCACCGTCTCATCGACGCCGTAGGCCGCGATCCGCTGCTGGCCGTACTGCACGATCGCCTGCTCCAGCAGGCGTCGGAGCTGCCGGTGCCGCACACGCCGACGCCACAGCAGCGGCACGCCGACCAGGGGGATGACGAGCACCGACAGCCACATCCACGCCATGGGGTGGGCGTTGAGCCACGTGACGAAGTCGGAACGGAACTCCCACGTGCGCGTGTCGTTGCCCTGGACGGTCGGGGCGGCACCGTCCGAGGTCGCGACGGCATCCTGACCGATGCCGCCGAGGACGTTCTTCGCGACGGTGACGCGGCCCTCCCCCACGACGGCGACCGCGTTCCCGAGCCCGACGGTGATGTCGTTGTGCTCCACGTCGGCGACCGAGGCCGCGACGCGCAGCGCCGCCCCCTGCCCGTGGAGGACGTTGCCGGTGACGACGGCCGGCACGACGCCGTCGGCGATGACGACGGCGGGCTCCGCCGAGGAGGTGAGATCGCAGCCGACGATCTCGAGGCGTTTCGCGGGGCCGTTGGCCCGCACGGCGGCGGCGGTCTCGCGGGCCGTGACGCCGGTGAGGATCGTGCCGTCCGCCTCCTCGAGGAGCAGTCCGCCGCGGGCGTTGTCCGCGAACGTTCCTCCCTTGACGGCGAACCCGCTGCTGCGGTCGGTGCCGTAGCCGGCGGCCGTCGGCCCCGTCGCGAGCGCCCGTCCGCTCAGGCGCAGGCCGTACTCGCCCGAATCGCGCACGGTCGCGTCGCCGATGCCGACGGTCGAGGAGCCGCCGCCCACCTGGATGCCGTCGTCGCCGGACGCGTCGACGTCCACGCTCGAGAGCGCGACGCGCTGCGACTGGCCGGTGACGGCCACGCCGGAGACCTCGGCGGCGATCGACGAGAAGGAGGTCACCGTGGTGTCGACGACGCCCGAGAGGAAGAGCCCGTAGTGCGAGTCCTCGCTGGACACCCGCGCGAGGTCGGCCCGCGCCGATCCGGTGTCGCTGCCGGTGACGGCCAGCCCGCCGGTGCGTCCGCTCCAGAACCCGAGGTGGTCCACGTGCACGTCGGACATCGTCAGCACCCCGTCGCGCACGCGGAGGTAGGCGCGCCCATCGTCGGTGGCGTCGTCGGGGGCGCCGGCCTCGGCATCCCACCCCGTGATCGTGAGCGGCGCATCGGCGCCCCCGTGCAGGTCGAGCGACCCGCCCCAGGCGACGATGCTGACGAAGCCGTCCGACCCGCTGTGCAACCGCAGCGTCGCACCCGGCTGCACGAGGGAGAGGGTGGCACCGGCACGGACGACGACGTTGCGCGTGAGGGCCCACGTGTTCTCGCCGTCGGGGGCGGCGGCGCCGGCATCCACGAGGTCGCTCAGTCCGTAGGGCGCGTCGCGGGCAGCGAGCACGACGGTGCCGAACGTCGAGAGCGCCGCCGGGTCGCCCGGCGCGACGCGGCTCAGCCCCGCGAGGCGTCCGTCCTCGCGGGCGACGGCGACGGCGGGATCGGGGGCGACGGGCGGCGCGTACGTGCCGGCGGTGACCTGCGCGGCGAGGCCGCTCATCGCCGTCGCCACGGCGGCGGCGGTTCCCGGAGGAAGCGTCGGCACGGGCGCGGCGGTCGGCGACGCCTGATCCCACGGGTACCCCTTCTGGTGGATGAGGGGGCCGACGAAAACGATGAGGAGGACGAAGACGGCGATCGCCGACACCACCACCACCCGCCCGAGCACGTGGCGCGTGAGCGTGGTGTCGCCGCGCTCTTCGCGGGTGAAGCCGTCGGGCGCGCTCATGACGCGGCCGTCGCCGCCGGAGGGCCGTCCAGACTCGCCTCGGACTGCCCCTCGCCGCCCTGCTGCGTGGCGGAGCGGGTGAGCCAGCCCTGCTTGTTCATCGTGAACAGGGCATAGACCTTGATCGGCAGGGCGATGAGGATCGTGACGGCGGCCACGAGCGGCAGGACCACGATGTCCTCGGGACGACGCCAGAGGTGCGAGACGCCGCGGATGCCGCGACCGATGACGACCCACACGAACGCCAGGAGGAGGGCGAGGGCGGGTTGGGGCGAGCGGATCGAGAGGATGATGTAGGCGACCGCCACTCCCATCGTGAACGGCGTCATCAGGATCTGCATCATCGTCAGCTGAGAGATGAAGGGCGTGCGGAACACCCACCCCTTCCCGATGGCCGTGAGGTAGCAGCGGTAGGAGTTCCTGCTCCACCGCACCCGCTGCTTCACGAAGGCGCGGAAGGTGGAGGGGAACATCGAGAGGGCGCGCGCATTGTCCTGGTGTGTGACGCGGAACCCCTGTGAGAGCACCAGCCAGGTCATCCGCCCGTCGTCGCCGGCGACGCACTCGCGGCCGAAGAAGACCTCGTGCTCGAGCTGCTCGACCTGTGGGACGATCACGGCCGCGCGATACGCCGCCGTGCGGCCGGACGCGCAGATCACGCCCCCGTAGCGCGCCATGGCCGGAACGTAGTCGTAGTAGCGGAGGTCGATGATCCAGTCGGCGACCCGCCGCCACACGCTCGATCGCGGGCGGTAGACGTTCTGCCGCGTGCTGACGGCGCCGACCGCGGGGTCGATGAAGGGCATCTGGATCGCGTCCAGCATCCCCTCCTCCCACGCCGTGTCGCTGTCGACGAAGATGACGAGCTCGGTGTCGACCATCCGCATCCCGTGACCGAGGGCCGATCTCTTGCCGTGGTGGTGGAACAGCACCGCCTCGACGCCGCGGAGGGCCAGGGCGTCGATCCTGGCCTTCGCTTCCAGATCGGCGACGTCGAGCACGATGATGATCCGCGAGGGCCCCTGGCGATGCCAGGTGTGCAGGCAGCGGATGAGGACGTCGGGGTCTTCGTGGTACGACGGCACGACGACGGTGACAGTGGTGCGATAGTCGTTGACGACCGGTCGCGTCATCATCGCGAGCACCTTGCGAAGGATCCAGAACGACCAGGAGATCAACCCGAGCACGCCGAAGGGCAGCATCCAGAGCGCATGCTGAGTCAGCAGTTCCATCGATCCTCCGGGGCTTCGGGGGGTCCCCACATCGTGCACAGCATATCTACGGCGTGTTCGCACACGCACGCACGCGCGCAGGCAGGAATCAGCGGCAGGACGGCGACATCGGCGGCGGGGTCGAGGCGCCGCCGGACACGTTGTCGCACGTGACCGTGTTGCCCGCCCGCCGCGCGGCGCCGACGACGGTGACGGCGACGGCAGATGCCGAGAGGTCGAAGGTGTTCCGCGACACGGTGTTCGACGCACCGCTGCGGACCTCGACCGGAGTCGAGATGCTGTGGATCTGGATGCCGTCGCCTGCCGCGACGGTGAGGCGATTGTCCGCCACGAGCCAGCCGGTGCCCTTGAGGTCGACCACCGAGTCGACGGCGGCGGCATCCGCGATGGAGAGCGTGTTGCCGCTGATCACGCCGTCCGACGTGCCCTCCTTGACGTCGATGGCCTCGGCGGTAACGTCGAAGACGGTGGTGCCGGTCACCCGGTTGCGGTCGCTGCGGTCGGGTTCGCACGCGGTGACGGTGCACCAGTTCGATGCGGCGGTGCCGATGTAGACGCCTTCGCCGAACTCCGGCGTGGAGCGGCCGGTGTCGTGGATGACCAGTCCGTCGATCACGTTGTCGCTGCTGCCCGCGCGGAGGTGGACCGCCTCCTGGCCGGCGCCGGACACCTCCAGACCGGTGAGGGTCGTCGTGGCGACGCCGTCCAGCACGATCCCCTTCTGCCCGCCGGTCACCCGGAAACCGGTGAGCACCCAGTCGGCGACGTGGTCGAGGTGCAACGCGTAGCCGCTGTCGACCGATCCCCCGTCGAGCACCGACGCGCTCGTGCCGCACAGTGTGATGGGCTCGTCGGCGCCGGAGGTCGTGATCGTGAACGGGCCGCGATAGGTGGCCGCGGCGAGCGCGAGCACGTCGCCGGGTCGCGCGTCGTCCAGTGCCCGCTGGAGGGCGTCGGCCGAGGGATCGACGGCCCGCGCCTGCGGTCCGCAGGCACCGACCGCCGCGCCGGCCGCGGAGCCCGGAGCGTCCGGAGCGCATCCCGCGAGCGCGGCGGCGAGGACGCCGAGCGCGGCGACAGCCGCGGCGGCTCGTGTTCGCATGCGCACGAGTATGACATCCCGGGCGCGCGGGTCCGCGCCCTGCCCGGAGGGGGTTCTCCGACGCTCGGGAGGCGGCGCGTGCGCCGCAGGCGAGCGGAGTGGATACGGTCGCCCCGCCGCAGCCCCCCGGCAGGGGCAGGGCGACCGTCTTCCCGGGCGATGTGTGGGGTCACATCGCTGGTGGGGATGGGGCATGCTCATCATCGACGATGCGGGACCCGTTGTGGGGCTAGATGAGAGGAATCTCACCTGCACCGGGCAACGGCGTCACTCCCGCGTGCGCGAGGTACCGGCGCGCGGCCTCGACGCGGGCGTTGCGCTCGGGGTCGGACCCGACGCCGAGCAGGGCGTAGGACGTCCGCAGGTGCGCTTCGACCGAACGCGGCGAGATCGCGAGCCGCCGCGCGATGGCGGCGTTGCTCAACCCGTCGGCGACGAGAGCGAGGACCTCGCGCTGGCGCGCGCTGAGGCGGCTCAGCGGGTTGTTGCGACGCGTCGCGCGCTCGGCGCGGATGGCGGGGTCGAGCACGCTGCGCCCCTCCGCCACGGAGCGGATGGCGTAGACGAGCGCGGATGCCGTCAGCGACAGGTTCTTGGACAGCACGCCCCATCCGGCGGTCTCGGAGCAGTGCACCTCCCACAGCTGGTCGTGCACGTCCGGCGCCGACAGCACGATGATGCCGAGCCGCGGCGAGCGCGCGCGCAGCGCGTGCCCGAGCGAGATCCCGTCGCCGTCGGGCAGGCGCGGCCCGAGCAGAGCGACATCGATCGCACGGTCGGTCGCGGCGAGCGCGTCCTCCATCGAGGCGCAGGCGCGCACCGTGCGCATGTCGTGCTGCTGGTCGACGAGACCCGCGAGAAGATCGCGGAACAGGGGCTGACCCTCGACCACGAGCACCCGCAGCGGTCGCCGACCCTCCGTCACGCGGGTGGGGAGGCGTCGTCGCCACGATGCGTCGTGGTGGCGAGGTAGCGGGCGACCGAGATGTCCCGTCCGACCAGGCCCGCCGAGCGACCGGTGACCCGACTCCACAGGCTCGGCACGACCCGAACCATCGTGATCCCCTCCAGGCGCAGCTGACGCGCGGTGGGAGGGTCGAGGTAGCGGCGGGCCGGCGCCGTCTGCCAGTGCGCGTCGACGTAGATCTCGACGATACGGGCGCCGCCTGCTCGGCTCATCGTTGGTCCTCTTTCCCCAAGGCACGACCCGCCACGGGCACACGCGCGCACCCCGATCGAGCGGGTTGCGCGGCGTCGCGAGTGCTCCGTTCCCAAGGACGGAGGGGTCACGCGGGGCCCCATGACCTCGCGCAGGATCATTGTGGCGCAGGCCGAAACACGCATCCGACCGAACGCCGCGATTTCACGAGAGTTTTACGTGAAATCACCTAGCGCTGCGGGCGGGCGCGGCGGGCGCGTCGATCCGTGAGCGCTCCCACGGACCGTCGGCGGCAGCATCCCGCGGCGCGCCCGGACGCGTGGTCGCGTCGACCACGGCGCGACCGTCAGCGCGGCGGGTCTTCCAACGGGAGCCGGAGCGTCAGGCGCGCACCCGGCGACGGGCGCGCGCCGGCTCCCGCGACCAGGGTCAGCTCGCCGCCGAGCACCTCCGCCCGGCGGCGCAGCCGCGCGAGCCCGGACCACGGCGCATCGGGACGGGGCGGAGCGCCGTTGTTGCGGACGGCGACCCGGAGGTGATCGGCATCGGCCCGCGCGTCGATCGTGATCTCGTCGGCGCCGCCGTGACGCAGCGCGTTGGAGAGGGCGTCCTCGATGACGCGGATGACGAGCACCCTCGCCTCGTGCGACAGCCGGTGCTCGACCGTCGCGAGCACATCGGCGGCGGGCGCCCGCACGGCCACCGAGGGCGGCAGGCGCACGACGAGGGCGCGCACGGCGGGCGCTAGTCCGCGCTCGAGGTCGACCGGGTAGAGCCGAGCGCTGAGCGCCCGCAGCTCTTTCTCCCGCAGACGTTCGAGCTGCCCCGCGATGGCGGTGAGCTCGGCCGCACCGTCCTCGTCGCGCGGCCGCACACCCGCGGCGAGGTGGCGCAGCCTCGTCTCGATCACGACGAACGTGCCCTGCACGCTGCCGTGGATGGTCTCGGCCAGTTCGTACCGGAGACGCAGCTCCTCCTCCTGCAGCTCGGCGACGAGCCCCGCCGCCCGGGCCTGCGCGACGGATTGCCCGCGCTCGGCATGGCGGATGCGGCGGGCCATGTCGACCTGCACGAGACCCAATCCGATCGCGCAAGCTGCGGCGAGGGTCGCGCTCGCGAACTCGCCCGCCCCGACCGAGGTGCCCGCGTCGTCGGCGGCGAGCAGGGAGATGACGACGCGGACCCCCGCCAGGGTGAGGGCGGCGCCGAGGGCCAGCACGAGGACGAGTCCGCAGCGCACGAGGAGCCCATAGCGCTCGGGGCGCAGCACGTGGACGGCGGCCAGCATGGCGATCGGCGCGACGACGGCCGCCGTGGCCGGCGCGGCGACCCCGACATCGCTGCCCCAGGTGCGCAGCAGCACCGACTGCAGGCTGGTGTACAGCGTGATGGCGACGGTGGCCGCGGCGGTCGCGACCAGCGCGATGCGATGGTCCGTCGCGGCATCCGACGAGGGATGGCGCGACTGCGACGCGCCGCTCATCCTCCGGCTGTCCAGGGCGACGCGGTGTGCTCCAGATAGCTGCGCACCGCCTCGACGCGCGGGTTGCGCTCGCGGCTGGCGGGAAGTCCGAGCACCGCGTACGCGACGTTGAGGTGCGCGTCGACCGACCGCGGTGAGATGCCGAGACGGTCGGCGATCGCGGCGTTGGTGAGCCCCTCGGCCACCAGGGCGACCACCTCGTACTGCCGGGCGCTGAGGCGCGACAGCGGGCTGTTCCGCCGCACTTCGCGCTGCGCGCGGATCGCGGGGTCGAGCACCGCGCGCCCGGCCGCGACCGCGCGGATGGCGTACACGAGCGCGGATGCCGAGAGCGAGGAGTTCTTCGAGAGGAAGCCCCAGCCCGCCGCTTCGGCGCCCGGCACCTCCAGGAGGGTGCTGATCGAGTCGGAGGCCGAGAGGATCAGCACCCCGAGACCGGGACGACGGCGGCGGAGCTCGCGGCCGAGGCTGATCCCGTCGCCGTCCGGCAGTCGGAGGTCGAGGAGGGCGACGTCGAGGCTGCGGACGTCGACGACGCGGGTGCCTTCGGCGCTGCGCGCGACCGCCGCCACGCGCAGACCCTTCTGCTCGCCCAGGAGCACCGCGAGCATCTCGCGGAACAGCGGCTGGTCCTCGACGACCATCACGTCGAGGGTCGGCAGGCGCCCGTTCACGGCCGCGGCACGGAGGCGGGACGCGGAACCAGAGTGGAGGTGCCCGAGGTGCGCGGATGCCGCGGGCACGAGAGTCGGGGGCGCGCTTGTCGCATGTGAGGTCTCCTGTCGACGTCTCCCCCGCCGCGCACCATTGTCACGCATCCGCTTCGACGCGCCGGTCGAAAAGTCGGCAGAACACGGCGTCCTCGGGCGGAGAAGCGCAGATTCGCTCGGTGATTCCACCTAGGGGCGGGCGGCGCAGAGCGAGGTCCGCGCCGACGCTCTGCTAGAACCGGGGAGGGAGGAAGTCCGTGGCGAGCACGGGATGGGACCCATGAATCTGGCGAGCAGGAGCGCGAACCAGCCGGCCTCTTCTCGGGGTCGGCGGACACGTCACGCCGCCGCGAGCGACGCGTCCGTCCTCGCGACGGTCAGCGATGCGGTCAGTGATGCCGTCGTCGTGACCGACGAGCGCGGCATCCCGGTGCGCCTCAACGCTGCGGCCCGCGAGGCCTTCGCCCGGGCGGGCCTGCCGGAGCGGATCCGCGCCGACGCGGAGTACCGCGATCTGCGGTTCTTCCATGCCGACCGCGTGACCCCGATCACCGTCGGCCCTCCCCTGCTGCACCACGTCACGCACGCCGGTTCCCGCATCCCCTATACGACGTGGGTGGGAGAGGGCGATGACCAGCGGGCGATGTCGATCACGGCCCGGCCCTACGCGGACGCGCGCGGCACCCGCCGCGGGGCGGTCATCGTCGCACGCGACATGACGGTGATGTTCGAGGCGGCCCGCATCCGCGACGACTTCCTCCGTGACGCGGCACACCGCCTGCGCGGACACCTGACGACGGTGGCCGGCTACGCCGAGCTGCTGGAGACGGATGCCCATCTGGGGGAGATCGGCGAGCGGTTGACGCGGGTGACCGGTCAGCTCGTCGACACGGTGGACGACCTCTTCCGCACGGCCCGCGAAGACATCGCCCGATCGATTCCGCCGGCCGACCTCTCCTCGGCCCTGGCCGACGTGTGCTCCGTCTTCCTGGCCGTCGCGGCGGCGCGGGGCGTCACGCTCCAGGTGATCGACGAGGGATGCGGGCGGGTGCGGTTCGAGCAGGCGGAGCTGCGTCAGGTGCTCGCCGATCTCCTCTCGCACGCGATCGGCCATTGCGCCACGGCGGGGAAGGTGGTGGTGCGGGCGCACCGGGACCACCACCGCACGACCGTCTCGGTGAGCGACGACGGACTCCACACGAGCCACGATCAGCGTCGCCGCGAGCTGGCGCAGCTGACGGGCGGGCCGGCGCCGGAGGAGGCGGCCCCGGGCACCGTCCGGCGCAACGTCGTGCGCGCCAATCAGGCGACGCTGTCGGTGCGACCCGACCACCCGGTGGGGACGATCGCGAGTCTCGTGATGATCGCGGTGTGAGGCCCTGCGGGCGGGGAGGCGGCGGGGGTTCGTGCGCCGCGCCTCACCGCGTGTGGATGAGGGCGACCCCGGCCTCCACGAGCTCACGAGCGCCGGGGTCGGTGTCGGGGATGTCGGCGATGATCGCCGTGACGGCGTCGAGGCCGAGCACGCCGTAGCGCGAGGCGGTGCCGATCTTCTCGTCGCTGCCGAGCACGTAGGTGTCGGCGGCGCGCGCGGCGAGGGTGCGCTTCATGGCGGCCTCGTCGGCGTCACCGGTCGTGAGTCCCGCGGTGGGATGGATGCCGGTCACTCCCAGGAAGAAGAGGTCGGCGCTGATGCGGTTCGCCGCTTCGACAGCGGCGGCGCCGCACGCGACCGCCGAGTGCTTGAAGAGCTGGCCGCCGATGAGGAAGACGTCGACCGCGTGGTCGAGCAGCGCCGCCGCGATCGTCGGGCTGTGGGTGATGATCGTGCCCGGCTGGCTGCGCGGGAGTGCGGCGACGAGGGCGAGGCTCGTGGTGCCGCCGTCGAGGATGGCCGTCGCGCCCGGTTCGATGAGGGCTGCCGCGGCCGCCCCGACCCGCCGCTTGCTGTCGGGGGCGACGCTGGTGCGGGCGGCGTAGTCGACGACGGCCGGGGATGCCGGCAGGGCGCCGCCGTACACGCGGACGGCGAGACCCGCGGCGTCCAGGTCGCGCAGGTCGCGGCGGATGCTGTCTTCGGACAGGCCGAGCTCCGCGGCGATCTCCTTGGCGACGATGCGACCGTCGCGGCGGAGGCGATCGAGCAGCAGGTCCCTACGGGCGGCAGCGAGCATTCACGTTCCTTCTTGTTTTTGCACGTTATTGTCGTATTGTAGCCGACATGACCGCATCTCTCATGATCCTCATCGCCGGCCCGTACGCATCGGGCACCGACGGCGACCCCGCCCGGATGGCGCAGAACCTGAAACGCCTGGAGACGGCGGCCTGGCCGCTGTTCCAGGCGGGGCACGTGCCGATGATCGGCGAGTGGGTCGCATTGCCGGTGCTGGAGAGCGCCGGCGCGTCGGGACCGACCGATCCGCTCGCCGCGCAGGTCATGTATCCGACGGCGGAGCGTCTGCTGCAGCGGTGCGATGCGGTGCTGCGCCTCCCCGGCGCATCCCGGGGAGCCGACCAGGACGTCGCGATCGCCGAGGCGAGGGGCCTCCCGGTGTACTACGCCCTCGAGGACGTGCCCGGGGTGGCGCCGTCAGCGGGACAGGAACGCCGCGCCTGAGGCCGTCGCGGACGCGCGCGACGGCGGCCCACTCGGGACCACGCGGCATCCATCCCACTCACGACCCGACGTCGACGCTCAGAACGGTGCCGCCCCGACGGCGGTCGCGTTGCGGCCCGGCGGGGACGTCCTCGCGGGCGGCGCGACGGCATCGGCCACGAAGGCGACGAGCGGAGTCGGCGCATCTTCTCGGTAGACCCGCCCCGTCGGCGAGGTCCATTCGAGCACTCCCCTCCCGCGCTGTCGCACCGCCCAGGGGGTGAACTGCTTCATCGAATGATGTCGTTGACAGAGGTGCGCGAGGTTCCAGAGCGCGGTGGGTCCGCCTCGAGCCGCATCGACGGTGTGGTCGACCTCGCAGCGGATCGCCGCCCGCCGGCATCCGGGGAACCGGCAGTGCTGATCGCGCGCCCGCAGGAACCGCCGCTGCGGCCAGGGCGTCCGGTAGCGGTCGACCGCGACGACCGTGCCGTCGATCGGGTCGGTGAGCACGCGCGAGAGGCTGGGGGCATTGGCCGCGAGAAACCGCGCCGTCTCGGCATCCACCGGGGTACGTCCGACGAGGTCGACCGGGCCCTCGTCCGCTCCGAGGAGCGCGAGGACCGGCACCACCACCTGTACCTGCGCACGAATGCCGCCCAGCACGCCGGGGCCGTCGCCGTGGGCGGTGGGGTCGAGGGCGGGCGTGGCGGTCAGGAGCAGGTCGCTGAGCACGTCGGCGCGGATCTGGTCCACCGAACGCGGGTCGTCGTCGCCCGGCTCGCGGGCATCGACGATCACGGTCACCTGCCGGGTCAGCCGATCGAGGATGCCGTCGGCGATCACCGTCGGCACGGTGGCGACGACGTCGGACATCCCGTGCGCGCCGGGAACGACGCGAACCCGTCGGCCGGCGCTCGCGTCACGGTGCCGGTCGGTGAAGGTACGTTCCGCCGCGCGTTCGGCGAGGATCTCGACGGCGGCGCGGACCCGGTTGGGAGTGTCGCCCTCGCAGCGCCGGATCGCTTCGGCCTCGAAGTCAGGCCGCCGATCGACGGGAACCACCGCGCCCGCGTCGACGATCACGCGGACATGGCCGCGCGTGATCCTTCCCCCTTCCCAGGCGTCGAGCGTCGCCGGAAAGCCCTCGACGAGCTCGCGCGCCTCACCGATGCGCTGCTGCACCGTGCGGTCGGTCACCCGCAGCACCCCGCCGAGCTCCGCGGCGATCGAGCGCAGCACCATGTCGTGCTCCCGCACCGATCCGCGCCGGCCGGCCGCCTCACGCTCCGCGAGTCGACCGGCGCGCGCCAGCATCCGGACCTCGGCGACCTGCGCCTGCGTCAACGCTGCCGCCACCCCCTCGGCGTCGGATACGAGGCCGGCGAGCGCGGTCACGTACCCGCCGCCCGCATCAGCCTGGAAGACGCCCCCCGGCGTGAACTCCGTCATGCGTCCATTATGCCGCGACCCTCGGACATTCGTTCGAATGTCCGGACGAGCACGCCGGTCGCGGCGCGGGGCGGCGACGCTACCGACGCGACCGCCGACCGAGCATGAACGCCACGATCGCGATCAGCGCCGCTCCCCCCGCGGCCAGGGTGGAGACCATCACCCGCGAGGGAGCCCCGCGGGGTCGCCGAACCGGCGGAGGCTCGCCCTCCGGGTGAGGGCCGGAACTGACGACACCGTCGTCGCGCGCGTCCAGCGCAGGCTCGGCGGCCGACACCATCGGGATCCGGTGAGGCGGCGGTTCAGGAGAAGGCGGCGGCGTCCCCTGCGGATGCGGAGACCCCGACCCCGGCGGAGGCGATACCGAAGCCGTTCGTCGCGGAGGCGCCGGCGGGACTCGCTGCCCCAGTCCTATCGGCAGGGCGATGCAGAGGAACACGACGCTCAGTCCGCCCGCACCGATCGCCAGCATCCACAGCCCGGCCATCGTGAGCGGGCTCACCCGCGTGAGCAGAGTGACGACGGGAAACGACGCGACGACGACGGTCACCGCTGTCAGCGCACCCAGGGTCCGCCTTCGCGCCGCCGGTGACGCGTCGGGCAGAGGCTTCGCCCAGATGGTGACGGCAAGGATCACCGACACGGCGGCCAGCGCGCCGGCCGAGACCGCATCCCACCACTCCCGCCACCACGTCGCGGCGACGGACTCCTCCGCGCACGCGCACGCCGTGGAGGCCGTGGCAGACGTGGCGAGCGCGTGGGTCGCGATCGCCACCGCGACGCCGACGACGAGGGCGACGACGAGGAACGCGACGAAGGTCCTTCCGGAGACCTCCGCCGTTCCACGGGAGCGACGCCGTCGGGACTCCTCCGTCACGGCATGCGGCTTACGGGCGCCCCATCCCGTAGTACGTCCAGCCCGCGGCGCGCCAGGCGGCGGCGTCGAGCCCGTTGCGCCCGTCGACGACCACGCGCCCCGCGGTGAGCGACGACGCGTGCTCCGGCGGCAGCTCGCGGCGGTACTCGTCCCACTCGGTCACGAGGACGAGCGCATCCGCATCGCGGATGGCGTCGTCGCGGTCGTCGACGTAGGTCAGCTGAGGGTGGATGCGCCGCGCGTTCTCGATCGCGGCCGGGTCGGTCACGGTCACGTTCGCACCGAGGCCGTGCAGGCGCACGGCGACGTCGAGTGCGGGCGAGTCGCGGATGTCATCGGAGTGCGGCTTGAACGCCGCGCCGAGCACCGTCACGTTCTTCTCGTAGACCGAGCCGCCGAGACCATCCACGACGAGCTGCACGGCGCGGTCGCGGCGTCGCAGGTTGATCTCGTCGACCTGTCGCAGGAACGCCACCGACTCGCCCCGGCCGAGCTCCTCGGCTCGCGCGGAGAAGGCGCGGATGTCCTTCGGCAGACACCCGCCGCCGAAGCCGATGCCGGCGCCGAGGAAGCGCCGGCCGATGCGGGCGTCGTGGCCGATCGCGTCGGCGAGCTGGGTCACGTCGGCTCCGGTCACCTCGGCGATCTCGGCCATGGCGTTGATGAAGCTGATCTTGGTCGCGAGGAAGGCGTTCGCCGACACCTTGACGAGTTCGGCGGTCGCGTAGTCGGTGACGATGAACGGCGTGCCCTTGGCGACGGAGGGGTGGTAGACCTCGCGCAGCACGGATGCCGCGACCTCTCCCTCGTCACCGGCGGGGACGCCCGCGACGAGGCGGTCGGGGTCGACGGTGTCCTGGACGGCATAGCCCTCACGGAGGAACTCCGGGTTCCAGACCAGCGTCGCCCCGGTCGCCGACACCCGCGGCGCGAGGCTCGCGGCCGTTCCGACCGGGACGGTCGACTTGCCCGCGACGATGTCGCCGGGTGCGAGGTAGGGCAGCAGAGCATCGAACGCCGCGTTCACATACGTGAGGTCGGCGGCGTAGCTGTCCTTCTGCTGCGGCGTGCCGACGCCCACGAAGTGCACCTTCGCGCCGGCCGCGTCGGCCATGTCGGTGGTGAACCTGAGGTTGCCCGACGCGATCCCGGCGGTGAGGATCTCCTGCAGACCGGGCTCGAAGAACGGCGCCTCCCCCTTCGACAGGGCGGCGATCTTGCGCTCGTCGACGTCGATGCCGACGACCTCGTGACCGATGGATGCCATGGCGGCAGCATGCACCGCGCCGAGATAACCACAACCGATGACGGACAGCTTCATAGGAGCTCCTGTTGGGGGGACGGTGCGTGCGAGGAGAAGGAACACGCAAGACTGTTCCTACCAGAGACGCGTATCCGGCATGTAAACGAGGACGCATGACATTTCTCCCCGCCGACACATACAGACTCGTCGAGCGCTCGATGCCGATCGCCTGCGTCGACTTCGTCGTGGTGCGCGAGCGCGGCGGCATCCGAGAGCTGGGGCTGATCCTCCGCGACTCGCCCCACGGCGAGGTCTGGTGCCACCTCGGCGGGCGCATCCTGCGTGGAGAGACGATCGCCGACGCGATCCGGCGCCACAGCCGCGACACGATCGGCGTCGAGCCGCTGCTCCCCCTCAACCCCCAGCCGGACGACGTTTATCAGTGGTTCCCGCCCGACATCGCCCCGACGGACGGCACGGTGTGGGGCGACGACCCGCGCAAGCACGCCATCGGGCTGTCCTTCGTGGTCAGCGTCGACGCTCCCCCCACCGCGCGGAACGAGGCCCGCGATTTCGTCTACTTCGCTCCGGACGCGCTGCCCGCGAACCTCTGGCCGGGATGCCGGGAGTTGTTCGTGCGGCTGGGTCTCGCCGGCCGGCCCGATTGATCTTTGGCGCCGTTGGGCGTAGTTTCATGCCCGGACGTAGTTGTCCCGCCATTCCGGGGGGAATGGTTGTGTGAGCACTCTGGGGGGATGATGCTCGAACGTGTCAAGAAGCGCATGAACGTGCTGATCTGGGGCACCGCTTCGGCGACGTGCGCCGAATGCGGTGTGGCCGTGTCGCCGGCGAAGGCCATCTGGAGCGGACGCGAGGCGTACTGCTCCGTGGAGCACGAGTTGCGCGACCACGACGACGCCGGATGGACAGGGGCCGCCGCGCCGCTGCCGGTGACGGGCCGTGAGGTGCGAGCCGCGGTGTCTGCGACCGCCCCGGCCTACCCTCACGCCGCGTAGTCGCCGTTCCACCAGTCGGCGATCGCCGACATCGCCTCGGCCACCGCGACGTGTCGCGGATCGCGCCGGAACGCCTCGAACGCGGGCTCGTCGACGAAGGTCGCGTCCTCCACGATCACGCGGCCCTTGCGCGCGTCCAGAGACAGCTCGACGCGCCAGTGCCTCACCCCGGTCAGGACGGAGAGCGAACGCAGCTCATCCAGAGCGGCGGCCACTCGCTGGTCGCTCACGTCGTCGTGCACGCGGAAGAGCACGATGTGACGGAACACGCCGTTACTCGCGGATGCTGTCGACGTGATCGCGGTACCAGGCGACCGTGCGCTCCATGCCCTCTTCGAGCGTGATCTTGGCCGTCCAGCCCGCCTCGGCGAGCTTGGAGACGTCGAGCAGCTTCTGCGGAGTGCCGTCGGGCTTCGACGTGTCCCACGCGGTCTCACCCGTGAAGCCCGTGACCCCGGCGATCGTCTCGGCGATCTCGCGGATGGTCACGTCGCTGCCGGTCCCGACGTTGACCTGATCCGGGCCGTCGTAGTGCTCCAACAGGTGGAGACAGGCATCGGCCATGTCGTCGGCGTGCAGGAACTCGCGCCGCGGCGTCCCGGTTCCCCAGTTGGTGACCGACGGCGCTCCGGACTTCGCCGCATCGTCATAGCGGCGGATGAGCGCCGGCAGCACGTGCGAGCCATTCGGCGAGAAGTTGTCGTTCGGCCCGTAGAGGTTCGTCGGCATCGCGCTGATCCACGGCAGGCCGTACTGGCGCCGCACGGCCTGCGTCTGCAGGATGCCGGCGATCTTGGCGATCGCGTAGGCGTCGTTCGTGGGCTCCAGGTGCCCGGTGAGCAGAGAGTCCTCACGGATCGGCTGCTCGGCGAACTTCGGGTAGATGCACGACGACCCGAGGAACAGCACGCGCTCGACATCATTCGCGAGCGCCGCGTCGAGCACGTTGACCTGGATGCGCATGTTGTCGCTGAGGAAATCGACCGGATAGGTCGAGTTCGCGAGGATGCCGCCGACTTTCGCGGCCGCCAGCACGACGTACTTCGGCTTGACCTCGCCCATGTAGGCGAACACCGCGTCGCGGTCTTTGAGGTCGAGCTCGGCCGACGGCTTGCCGACGATGTTCTCGAACCCCGAGGCCTCGAGCTTCCGCACGATCGCCGATCCGACCAGACCACGGTGACCCGCGACGTAGAAGGTCGCGTCACGGTCGAGCTCACCCGGCGTGTACTCCACGCCGTCAACGGCCGTCACCACGTCAGCTCACTCCCCGGTCGTTGAGCGAGCGCGCTCCCCGGTCGTTGAGCGAGCGCAGCGAGTCGAAACGCCTCCCGCTCACAGGGTCCCCCACGACGCGAGCTTGACGGTGTCGATCCAGTCGGCACCCTTCTCCAGAGCTTCCACGTCGGCGTCAACCATGAGCTTGGCCAATTCCTTCCCGTCGATCGTCGGCACCCAGCCCAGCTTGTCGGCCGCCTTGGCCGGGTCGCCGATGAGTGCATCGACCTCGGTGGGACGCAGGTAGCGCTCGTCGAACTTGACGAACTCCTGCCAGTCGAGGCCCACGTGGCCGAACGCCGTCTCGAGGAAATCCTTGATCGTGTAGCCGACACCGGTCGCCAGCACGAAGTCCTCCGGCTCGTCGGCCTGCAGCATCCGCCACATCCCCTCGACATACTCGGCGGCGTAGCCCCAGTCACGGATCGACTCGAGGTTCCCGAGGTAGATGTCCTTCTGCGTGCCGGCCTTGATGCGGGCGACGGCGCGCGTGATCTTGCGGGTGACGAAGGTCTCGCCGCGTCGCGGCGACTCGTGGTTGAAGAGGATGCCGTTGACGGCGAACAGGTCGTAGGCCTCGCGGTAGTTCTTGGTGATCCAGTAGCTGTAGAGCTTGGCGACACCGTAGGGCGAACGCGGGTAGAACGGCGTGTTCTCGTTCTGCGGCGGCGGCGTCGCGCCGTAGAGCTCGGACGTCGAGGCCTGATAGAACTTGGTGTCGATCCCGGACAGCCGCACCGCTTCGAGGAGTCGGACCGTCCCGGTTCCCGTCGTGTCGGCCGTGTGCTCCGGCTCATCGAACGAGACCCGCACGTGCGACTGGGCGGCGAGGTTGTAGACCTCGTCGGGGTTGATCTCGCTGAGCAGCGTGACCATCCGCGCGCCGTCCGAGAGGTCGCCGTAGTGCAGGAAGAGCTTCGCGTCGGGGTCGTGCGGGTCGACGTAGAGGTGGTCGATGCGGTGAGTGTTGAAAGTGGAGGCGCGGCGGATCAGACCGTGCACCTCGTACCCTTTCGCGAGCAGGAGTTCGGCCAGGTAGGAACCGTCCTGGCCCGTGATGCCGGTGATGAGTGCGCGCTTGGTCAAGGGACTCTGCCTATCTGGATCGTGGGGGGCATGATCATGCACGATGTCTCTCGACATCGGCAGCAATCGAACCTCCGAGCAGACTACCGAACCGGTCGGCGCTACCCGATCGTTACTCGCGGTGAAGGCAGCTCAAGGCGGGAGCCGTCAGCTCTCACCCCCCGATACGGATGCCCGCCTGAATCTGAGCCAGTTCCTCGAGGCGGGAGCGGTTCGCCACCTCGGGGTATCGCTGAGAATAGGGATCCTGCGCACCCCCGAGTCGAGCACGAAAAGCGGATTCTCGCCGCTTCATCCTCTTGACGACGCGGCGCAATTCGTCGGTCACGAATGGGTCGCCGTCGAGAATCGACGCGAGTCTGGACCGCGACTCACGCCGCTGGTCCCAGTATTTCTTGGCTTGCTCGTAAGTAACCACATTGCCCCCCGGCTCTGGTCGAGAAGATTGTATGCAGATCAGAGCGCCGTCCGCCAGTTCCGCGGCCGTCGAGGGCAAGGCCGTTCTAGCGCTTGTCGCGCGAGAGGAACTGCTCGATGACGCCGGCCTGCGACCGCGCCTGATCGATCCCCGCGGTCACCGGGAAGGTCGGCGAGGTGGAGTCGTACGCGAGCAAGCGGCTGTCTGCTCCCCCCATGGCCGCGAAGTACGTGACGTCCATCCCGTACCGGTCGGCGGTGGCGTACGCGCGATCCCCGACCGCATTCCACGCGGCGATGTCATTCGGATCGACCTCTGGAGATCCGGTCCCCGGCCATCCGATCTCGCCGATCGAACATGTCACACCCCAGCGCTCGCACCACTCACCGAAGTCGACGATCGACGTCTGGAAGGCTTCGTACCCCCGCCAATAGTCGTAGCGGACCTGAGTGGTCGCCGTGCCGCGCGGGTAGAAATGCTGGGAGTACACGATGCTCTTGTCCACCTCGCCGTGCCCGTCCGTGACCCAGGGCCCCTTGACGGCGTCTCTCGCGAAGGTCCAGTTCCCGACCATCGCCTCGACCCAGATCCGGGACGTATCGCCCTCGTCGCGAATCGCGTCGACGACCGCCTGGGTCGCGGCTCGATAGGTCGCGAAGCTGATCAAGTCGCTGCGGGGTTCGTTGAAGATGTCATAGGCGTAGATCGCCGGATCGTCTTTGAACTCGCGGGAGAGCGTCCTCCAAATGCTCGTCTGGGCGTCGAGCGAGAGATCGCGGCCGCAGATCAGGGAGTTCTCCGATGTGGCGCCCGGTCCCGTGGGGAAGGTGCACCCATTGTGCAGATCGAGGACGACACGCATCCCCGCGCGTTCGATCCGGTCCACCTGCTCGTGGAGCATCGTCAGCGCTTTCGGGTCGACGGGAGCACTCAAAGCGGCGGCCCGGTCAGCCGCCGTGTCCGTCAGAGCCGGCTGAAGGGTGCCCCACGAGATGGCGAGCCTCACGATTGACATTCCGCGCGAGGCGAGGAAGTCGTAGCTCGACTGCGGCTCTCCCCAATCAGACACCGGCGCATCCGAACCGCGGTGCATCAGGAGCGTGTAGACGTTCACGCCGCGCTCGAAAGGGCGCGACGATATGGGAACGCATCCCGGGAGCACCACGACAGCGCAGGCGAGCACGGCGAGGATGACCATCGATCGACGTCGGTGGGGCGACGCGGAGCGGTGGGCGCGCGATCCCCGCCGGCCACGACCCTTCGGGTGGTCCGTGGGGCTCATCGGACCAGCCGGCGATACACCTCTGCGTGTCTCCGTCCGATGAGCGGCCATTCGCGCGCAGCCATGTCGACGCTGTCGCCATCGCAGGTGCGCGCAAGGGCGATGGCTCGTTCGAGATCGCTCGGCGTGAGAGGCGCGGCGAACGTCAGCACCCACCGGTCGCCGAACTCGTCGACGAGCTCCCGCGTCGCCTCGCAGTCCGGCATGAGAACGGGGCGGTTCGATGAGAGGGCGAGCAACGCCGCACCAGAGTTGTACATCTCGGCATACGGCAGGGCGACGAGTGTCGACGTCGCGAGGAGTTCGGGAACCTGCTCGTCGGGGACGAACTCGAGCCGCAAGTCGACCCGCGGGTCCTCCCCGGCGATCTCGGCGAGCTGGACACCGTAGGACGGCGGCACGGGTTTGCCCGCGACGAGCAGTTCAGCGCCGGCGTCGCGGGCTCCCACGAACGCCTCTACGAGCTGATCGCTGTTCTTGTAGGGACGAAGAAGCCCGAAATGGAGTACACGGGGGATCTCCGGCAGGGGCTGATCGAGGACGAGCCCGTAGGCGTCGCGGTAGTGACCATGGGGAATCTTCTCCCAGTCCACCCCTTCTACGCCGTCCTCGCGACCGAGCAGCAGGATCCGAAACGCCACACGCGACTCGAACAGCCGAAGAGCGACGCGGGAGAGCCAGGGCAGCCGCTCGTGAGGCGTGCGGTTGTGCACCGTCCAGACGATCGGTCGGCGCCGGACGGCCAGCCACCCGAGCAGCGTGATGAACAGGACGGCGTTCCGGACACCCGTGCCGCCCTTCGTCGGGCCCGCGAGCGAGTGCGGCCAGTGCACGTGAAACATGTCGTAACGCCCGAGGAACGCGTGGCGCCAGGTGAAGTACGAAGGCGAGATCTCATCGAGCGGCAACGATTCGGCGAGCAGGCGAGTATAGGGATTCCTCGCTCGCGAGGGATCCCCGAACGACATGAGGACCCGAACTCGATCGCGCGCAGCTGTCACGGCAATCAGCCTAGGCAGTCTCTCGCGCAGGAACCTCACGCGACGGCACTTCTTAGCATGAAGGTAACCTCGCCGTGACCGACGCGAATCCGCGGCCATGAGACGATGACGGACGTGAGCTTGTCGAAGGCTGCGGCGCGTGGCGCGATGACCACCCTCGGGGGTCAGTGGATCCGTTTCGTGGTGCAGACCCTGTCCGTCATCGTCCTGGCGCGGCTGCTCACGCCCCAGGACTACGGCCTCGTGGCGATGGCGACCGCGGTGTCCGGGCTGGCGTTGCTGTTGGGCGACTTCGGTCTGTCGCTCGCATCGATTCAGTCCCAGACGATCACCCATCAGCAACGAAGCAACATCTTCTGGATCAATCTGGGCGTGGGCCTCGCGATATCGGGGATCGTCTTCGGACTGGCCTATCCCATGGCAGCGTTCTACGGACAACCGGAGGTCGCGCTCGTCGCCATGGGGATCTCCCCGATGTTCCTCCTGGAGAACTGCGCCTCGCAGTTCCGGGCCGAATGTTCCCGGAACCTGCGGTTCAAGTGGATGGCGGCCGCAGACATCATCAGTCAAACTGCGGGTCTTGCAGCCGCTGTCATCGTCGCGCTGAGCGGCGGCGGGTTCTGGGCGCTCGTCGTGCAGCAGGTCGGCATCTCGCTCGTGCGGCTCATCGTGCTCGTCATCGCTGCACGTTGGGCGCCCACGCTCCCCCGCCGCGCCCAGGGGATGGGCGCGCTCTACACGTTCGGACTGAACACGCTCGGGGTGCAGTTCGTGAACTACCTCAGCTCCAACGTCGACAACATCCTGGTCGGCAAGGTCTACGGGGCGGACGCGCTCGGCATGTACAGCAGGGCGTATCAACTGTTCCGACTGCCCATGCAGCAGGTCGCGGCGCCCATGACCCGCGTCGCGCTTCCGATCCTGTCGAAGATCGAGGATCAGTCGCGGTTCAACGCCTACGTCGAGCGGGCGCAGCTGCTGCTCACGTATGTGCTCGGCGGCGCATTCATGCTTGCGACGGCGTTCGCGCTCCCCATCGTCTCCATCGTGCTGGGATCGCAGTGGACAGCGAGTGCGCCGATCTTCGCGGTCCTCGCGGCCGGCGGTGTCTTCCAGGGCATCGGGTACGTCTACTACTGGGTGTTCTTGGCCAAGGCGTTGACGGGGCTTCAGCTCCGGTACGCGATCATCAGCCGACTCCTGATGATCGCGCTGATGGTCGCCGGACTCCCCTTCGGTCCGATCGGCGTCGCCGCGGGCGCGAGCACCGGCCTGGCACTCAACTGGATCATCCTGACCATCTTCGCGATCCCGAAGGCGGGCATCGACGCGAAGTCTCTCGCGGCACAGGCGATCGTCCCGATCCTGGTGTATCTGCCCCTCGTCGCTGCCCTGCTGCCCCTGTCCTATCTCTGGAACGACGCCCTCGGAAGCTGGGGACTGCTCGGAGCGCTGTCGGGTATCGCTATCGTCTATCTCGTGGCCGTCTGGCTGACGATCCCGAGAGTGCGCCAAGACCTCAGACTGCTGACCGCCACCGCTCGCCTGATAAGGAACCGATGACCGTTCGCGACGACGTGCCCCCGTGGATCTTCCACTGGAATCCCCGCAAGCCTGTCTTCCCGGGACGGCTCGGCCGGCTGATCCCCCTGCGAAGAAGAGTCAACAACTTCGGAGACCTCCTCGGTCCGCGGATCGTCCGGCTCCTGATGCAGCAGCGCGGGGCGGTCGATCTCGGGCTCGAGGCGCCGCGGCGGCTCTTCAGCGTCGGATCGGTGCTCCACTTCGCTGCGGATGACGACATCGTCTGGGGCTCGGGCGTCAACGGGAAGGTATCGCAAAGTAGCCTGGGCTTCGAACGCCTCGATGTGCGCGCAGTGCGAGGACCGCGCACGGCAGCGATCCTGCGAGACAAGGGCATTGCAGTACCGGAGGTGTACGGCGACCCTGCGTTGCTGTTGCGGGACCTCGATCAGGATTTCGCGGGATGGTCGCTGGACAAGCGCCACAAGATCACGATCGTCCCCAACCTCAACGACCTGTCGACGCTGGGCCGGACGGCCGACGTCCTCGATCCTCGGGGACGCGTCGATGACTGCCTCGAACGGATCGCCCGGAGCGAGGTGGTCGTCGCCTCCTCCCTGCACGGCATCATCCTGGGCGAGCTCGCGGGAGCGAAGGTCGTTCCCTTCCGCGCGACGCGGGAGCACATCTTCAAGTACGACGACTACTACGAAGGGACGGGACGCGCACGACCGGAGTTCGCGCCGGATCTCGACTCCGCGTTGGATCTGGCTGCCGGCGCCGCGTCGGTGTCGGATCCCCTCGAGAACTGGGATGCCCGACCGCTGCTCGACGCGTTTCCCTGGGACGCGCTGACGACGGGCCGGGAATGAGCGCCACTGTTCCGCCGCTGCTCACGACGCCGTCCCCGGCGGCCGTCCAGCGCGCCGCGCGTGACACGCGCAACGCCAGGATGATCGGCCTGCTGTTCGGCATCTACGCCGGGACGATCGGGGTCAGGATCAGCGTCGGCGGCGGGCTGGCGTTTCCGACCGCGGTCTTCTTGATCGGCCTGGTCGCGACGCTCCTGTGCTTCGCACCGCAACGGTTGCGTCATCTGCGGATAACGTGGATCGACTTCGCGATCGTGGCCTATTTCCTCGTGCGTGTGTTGACCGAAGCCATCAACGCCGACCGGCTGGACCACTCGCCGGCATATCCGGTGGCCGTGAACGCCGCGTACTACATCACGGCGTACTACTGCGCGCGGCTGACGGTCAGCAATCGGGACGAGCTCCGCGCCTTTCTCGGCGCTTTGGCGCTGCCCTCCATCGCGGTGAGCGCGATCGGCGTGCTCCAAGTGCTCGGCGTGAGCGCCGTCACGAGTTTCGTCGTCAACTTCACGCAGAGCGACGCGGTGATCAACCGGCTCACGGACGGACGGCTCACGCGCGCATCGAGTCTCATCGGCCACTGGTCCGCCCTCGGCGGGTACCTGTGCTGCGCGGCCGCCATCGCGGCCGTGTGCCTGGTTCTCGATCGGGCGGAGGGGCGTCGGGTGTCGCGAACTCAGCTGCTCGTGTTCGCTGCGAGCATGGTGGGGGTGCTCGCCACGTTCACATTCGCCGCGATCCTCGCCGCGCTCGCGATTCTGATCGCGACGATGGCCGTCCTCGGGTACAAGGTGCGCGGCCTGCTCGCGCTCACCCTGCTGTTCGTCGCCGCGAGCGTCGTCTTCGGAGACTCCTTGCAATCGCGCTTCAACCTCCAAGACCTGCCGACGACATATCTTCCGCCGGAGTTCGCCTGGGTCCCCTCCACGCTGGCCGTGCGGATCTACCTGTGGACGACTCAGACCCTCCCCGCCATCAGCATCGAGCCGTGGCTCGGTTGGGGACACAGCGTGTTCGCGGGCGTGGGCACCTGGCCGGTCTACCCGAAGACGATCGTGTGGCCGTTCCCGGAATCCGAGTACATCAAGACGCTGATCACCGGCGGGATCGCAGAGCTGTCCGCACAGGTCCTCGTCTTCATCGGCTGGCTGACCGTCATCCGGCGGGGCGGCGGGAGCATCGATGTGCGCGCGCGCTCAGTCCTCACGGTGACCTTCGCGTCCCTGCTCATCGCGTCTTCCATCAACGCCTACTTCACGAATCAGGGAGTCCCCTCTATCTGGTGGCCTCTGGTGGGGGCGTTGGCCTTCGCCTACACGCCAGGCAGCGCACTCCCGGCATCGCGCCGAACGTCGACAGTGACGAGGACTACATCTTCCGCACGATGACCGGCGTGGCGAACGGTGCGAACTTGAGAAGGAGGAGCGCCACCGCCCGTCGTCGATCGACGCGAACAGTCCGGGTCACGACCGTCGCGACCGAGATCCTCGCTCGGGCCCGCCGACGCGCTTCGCGCGCCTCCTGCGGTGAGTAGCGAGGATTGTACGAGTCCTTGATCGCGGACAAGAGGAAGAAGCGGTGGACGAAATCCTCCACCAGCGGAAGATCGATCCCGACCCGCTGCGTGGCGGTACGGACAGCTCCTTCGACGATGGCAAGGGACTGCGCACGCCGTCGACCGGATTGGATGATCGATCCGGGACGCACGAGGTAGCGGTACTTCACCTGGTCCGTGAAGATGACCGTCGTCGCGGCGGCGAGATACGAGGACGTCATGGTGAGGTCCGAGTGCACCTCCGAGGGGGGAACCTCGATGCTCTCGATGAGCGCGCGCGAGAAGAGCTTGTTCCACAGGTGCCCCTTCAGCACGCCGGACAAGAGACGTTCGACGGCTTCGCGACCATCCATGCGAGAGGTCTGGGCAGTGGGATGCACCGGCCGGACGAGTCCCGACGGGTAGACATAGTCGGCGTCGCAGATCACTACGTCGGCTGCCGCCGACTCGGCGAGCCCCACCATCGAGCTGAGCAGCGTGGCGTCCCAATCGTCGTCGATGTCGACGAACCACACGAAGTCGCCGCTCGCGCGAGCCAGCCCCGCCCGACGTGCCCGCGCCACACCTTGATTCACCTCGAGACGCACGAGCACGACGCGAGCATCGTCGCCGACGACACGCTCGATCACACGGAGCGAGTCATCCGACGAGCCATCGTCGACCAGGATGAGCTCACCGTCCACCTCCGCGACTTCCGCGATGAGCTTCGGGAGGGATTCTTCGAGGTATGCGGACGCGTTGAAGATCGCCGCCACCGCGGACACGCGCGGACGAGTAGTCACTGGTTCACCACTTTCGACATCGTGAGGACGGTGGACTCGATCGACGCTCTCGCGCGACCCAGACTCTCGCGCAAGGCATTCTGCCGCGGCTCGATGTCCGCCGCCGCCCCGATGAGATCATCCGGGGTGACCAGGTCGCGGTCGAATGCTCCGACATCGAGACCGGCCGAGTCGAGCGTGCGCCACGCCTTCTCGCGACGGTTCGAGACCAGCGCGACCGGCAGCGCCCCCTCGGTCACGCCGATGGCGAGCGCGTGCAGTCGATCGCTGAGAACGATCCGAGAGGCTCGATAGACAAGACGGATCCGCCGCTCTTGGCGCATCATGTCGTCGTCATCCCAACGGACGTGCTCGCCGCCGACGAGCGCTGCGAGCTTGCGCGCCATCTGTTCGTCGCGTCGGATCTGGGCGACCACCAGAACTCGCAGATCGAGCTGCCGCGCCGCCTGACGGATGGCGTTGACGAGACCGGGGCTCGGCGCCGCGCCGTCATAGCGCAGGGAGACGGCAAGGACGTCACGGATGCCGGAGCCCTCACCCTCTTCGGGATCGCCCAGCCGCAACGCCCAGTCGGGGGCGACGCCTCCTACACCGATGTACTGGGCGCTCCACTGATCACGCCATTGCACGATGTGCATCAGTCGAAGTACGCACGCGACCACGATGCGCCCGCGGCCGGGCGCCCGGATGCCCACTCCCACGTGCACGTTCGTGCCGCCGCGGAGGCGGTTCAGAAGGAGAATCGGAGCGAGCCGCCCGTAGCGAAGGGCATGGCGCCCGGCCGCGCCCGACTCGCCGGCGTTGTGAGCGTAGAGCATCCCTCCCATCGCCCCCGCCAGAAGTGCTCTGCGCCACTCCGCGCGGTCTCGAACGAGGATGTCATCGTCACGCACACCCAGTCCGGAGATGTACCCGGCCGATTGACCCCCGACGAAGACCGTGAGCGGGCCGAAGCCGCGGAGGACATCGAAGAACGCTCGGCGGAGGGCTGTGTCTCCAAGATTGTCACGTTGCCCCAGAGCGGAGACGAGGACCCTCATCCGGAGACGTCACGCCTCGTTCGATCGAGCAGAGCCTCGAGGAGCGAGACACTGTTCTCGGGCGAGAACCGGTGCAGCCACCTGCTCGTGTCCGTCATCGTCAGTGCCGACGCGCGCTGCACGGCGTCCGCGATGTCCGAGGGCCGATCCGAGACGGCGAGCTCACCCGTGATGCCGGGGACGATGGCGTCCGCGACACCGAGCGCTGCGGAGAGGGCGACCGACGGGAACCCCGCCGCCGCCGCTTCGACCAGGACGTTTCCGAATCCTTCACGATCCGAGGGGAGCAGCACGACGGCATCGGCGGGGAACTGCGTGAACCAGTCCTCGACCCATCCCTTGAACTCGATGTCCACGCCGGCTCGCCGCGCCGCGAGCTCGACGCTCGCCTTCAACGGCCCGTCGCCGAAACTCACCACCCTGACCGACACGCCGCGGCGCGCGAGTTCGGCGGCGGTCGCGACGGCGAGTTCCGGTCGCTTCTGCGAAACCAGTCGCGAGGGCAGCACGATGGAGATCGTGTCGCTCGGCTGACGCGTGCCGTCCGCAGCCGCGGCTCGGCTCGTCTTGGCCGTCGCCGGGTTGGGGATGACGGTGCAGCGCTCACTGAGCACACCGAATCCCGCCACGAGTTCGGCGGCGACCGGATGCGAGATCGCGACGACGTGATCTGCCCAGGGATAGACCAGCTTCGCGATGCGGATCTTCACCCGGTGGGACAGCGACGCGGACCTCAGCCCCAGAGAGACGAGGTTCCTCTCCGAGATGAGCACCGCCGGGCGGTCCTGCCGAGATATCAGGCGTGAGGCGATGAGTGCGAGGAGATTCGGATGCGCCTGCAGCGCCAGCACGACATCCGGCTTCTCCCGCTGCATGGCCTTGGCGATCGCCCGGACCTTCGCGACCTGCCCTCCGCGCCCCTTGAGCGAATGGAACTCGACACCCGCCGGAGCGTACGCGGGGTCGACGTCTCCTGCGGTGAGAACCGTCACGACGTGATGGCCGCGCTCGACCAGCGCCCCCATCCATGTGCGCGCCACGAACTCTGCGCCGCCTCCGCGCAGCGCCGGCACGACGAACATGATCCTCATCGAGCGATCTCCTCTACTGCTGCGCGATCGCTGCCGTAACGCGCATCCCGCGCCTCGGTCCATGCCCGCTCGAGGACGGGCGCCACGGCCTTCATCGAGTAGTTCTCCTCGAAGCGCTGCAGCCCGCGCGACGCGACGTCACGGCGCTTGGCGGCATCGTCCATGAGGGTGCCCAGTGCGGCGGCGAGCTCATCGACGTCTCCCGGGGGCACGATGAGCCCCGCACCCTCATCGAGGAGCTTCTCGATGCCGCCGACGCTCGTCGCCACCACCGCACAGCCGTTGGCCATGGCTTCGATGAGGAACATCGGCATCGCTTCATCGAACGACGGCAGGACGGCGATCTCGGCGCCGGCCAGATCCGCCATCAGCTCATCATGCGGCTGGGAACCCGTGAACTCGGCGTTCGGGATGGAGAGCCCGGCGAAACTCGAATCCACGATCGGCCCCACGATGCGCAGGTTCCAGTCCGGACGCGTTGCAGACACTCGCGACCACGCCTCCAGCAGCGGGCCGACACCCTTCCTTCGCGACACCGCACCGCCGAACACGACGGTGGGTCGCTTTGCCGAGGATGCGGCCTCCTGAACGGCATTCGGGATCAGCTTCACGTCGCTGTCGGGGAGGAGGTGCGAGACGGCGTCCGCCGTCTCCTCGGAGAGGACGACCACGGTGTCCGCGGCGGCCAGCACTCGTCTCACGAGCTTCGGCCGCTCCGTGGCGAAGGACACGAACTCGCTGCCGTGCAGATGAGCGACGGTCGCAAAACCACGGATGTCGGCGAGCCGGAGCAGCATCCCCTCCCGCCAGAAGGATCCCCCCTGGGACAGATGCACGACGATGACGTCGCGACGGTCCCTCCTCTTGGTGAGTATCTTGGCGGCGGCCGAGAGGAAGAGCCAGGTGCCGCGCAGACCGCGCGTCCCGTCCCGCGAGACGATGACGTGGGATGTGCTCTGATCGAACGACCAGTTCAGATAGGAGTTGACGACCTGCGTCATGCCGCCCGCCACCTCGCCCGACCGTCCCACGTGCCAGACCCGCTGCGGAGAGTCGCCGTCGCCGTCGAACAGCGTGGCGATCTCGGCGCGGACCTCGGCCAGTTCCGCGCGCGCGGCTCGCGCCGCTGCCTGAGTCTCCTCGACGCGTTCGATCGCGGCGGCCAGGTGGTCCTGCAGAAGCTGAGCATCGGCGCCGGCGGCGGAGACGGAGACGCCGTCGATGCCGGCCGCCCTGAAATGGCGATCGATCTTGTCCGACCCGTCCGTGAGCAGCGCCGCCGGGGCCACGCCCTCCGTTGTGGCCGCGATCAGCACGTGAAGGCGATCGCTCACGGCGAGGAGCGATTCCCGGTAGAGGTCGCGCAGAGCCTCCTCGTGCTCGAGGGGACGGGAACCGTCCCAATCGTGCAACGCACCTTCCAAGCGCTGGGCGAGCACCGCGGACCGTTCACGGTCGCGCAGCACCTGCACGACGCACACGATGGCGAGGTCGTGTTCGTCCGCCGTCCGCCGCACGGCGTCGAACCATGCGTCCGAGGGCAGATCGCGATCGCTTCGCATCGACACGACCATCTTCGACCGCGTCGGGCGCTCCGCGCTCGCCGCGGCGGGCAGGCGCTCCGCCTGACCGAACGCCAGATCCGGCATGAGGCGACCGCGGAAGTACTCCGCGGTTCGCGTGTCGCGCCACAGTGTCACGTGCGAGAGGCCGATCGATGGCTTCATCAGCATACGGGGAAGGGGGGCGAAGTCTCGACTTCCCGCACCGACCCTCGCGACGGGGCCCCGTCTCAACCGCACCAGAGCCACCGCCGGCAGCATCCCGAGATGCTCCTTCATGCCTTTCAGCGTCAGCTGGATCTCGCCCGGCTTGAAGACGTAGGCGGCATCGCCTCGCGCAGCGCTTCGCAGCAGCGCCCGGTACCACGCCGTGAAGCTGTAGTAGATCGTGGAATCCGGGCCCGCATCCAACGCGTCCGCGTAGCCCTCCGGAGCCGCACCGACATAGACGTGGAGCTTTCCGAACGGACGCAGCCACTCGATCAGCTCGCGCCGGAGGATGATGTCACCGATGTTGTCGTGCTGCCCGACACCGGGGACGAAGATGTGACGTGCAGAACTCACTGTGTGGCTTCTCCGGGGGAGATGGGACGGACGCGCTTGCTGCTCGCTTCGACCAGCAGGTCGGCGGTCATCTCGTAGGGGTCGACAGCGGTGGCGATGCCCAACTCATTGACCAGCTCCGCGATCTGGGCTTGGTGATCATCGACGTGCTCGCCTCTCTGGCTCTTCCGCACGGCGAGAACGGGATGAACACCGAGCTCCAGAAGCTCGAGGAGCGACCCGACGCCGGCGTGGCTGATCACGACATCAGCGTTACGCGCGTACTCCGAGAACTCATCCGCCCGGATGTGCTCGAACACGTGCCCGGGGAGATCCGTCCGGCCGGTCGTCTCACCGACCTGCCAGATCGTGCGGTCATCCGCCAAGCCCGTCGCGAGCACGGCGTCGATGGCCGAATCGAACCGGTACTTCTTGATGGTGCCCAGCGTGACGAACAGACGCGGCCGATCGACCGGCTGTCCCACCTCGGTCGTGAACTCCGCGAGCACGCTGCGGTGAGGCTTCCACCGTCCTGACGCCCACTGCGGGTGCTGCGTGAAGGTCTCGAATCGGCGCATCGCCGCGAGCATCCGTCCGGACATCGACGGGCCGGAGACGCGTGAGACGCTCTCGATGTACGTGCAGGGGATGCCGAAGCGTCGCGCGAGCGGCAGCGCCGACACCGCCAGCGCCGCGCCCGTGCTGTACGCCGCGTCGAAGTCGTTCTCGTTCCTCAGATGTTCGGCGATCAGACGCCGCGCCCGGAGAGCGCCCTTCCAGTCACGAGGTTCGACGTAGGGCACGTAGAAGACCCGCTTGTCGGCGAGCAGCGACTTGCTCTGAGCGGTGTCGAAGGTGATCCACAGCGAGTCCTCGCTCGCGCCCAGCGATTCGGCGAATCGGGACAGTTGCGCGAGATGGCCTCCCGTCGATGCGACGAGGAGGAGCTTGCGGGCACCCACGGAGCTGAGGGTCGGCTGGGTCTGGGGGGAACTCATGACCATGCCCTTTCGGTTCGTTGACTAGGACGCGGAGTCGCCCGGCGCGACGGCCGCGCGGGCGGTCTTCGCGAGAATGGCGAGGTCGCCGACGAGCGACCAGTTCTCGACGTAGGAGAGATCGAGCCGCACGGTGTCCTCCCACGACAGCGTCGACCGGCCGCTGACCTGCCACAGGCCGGTGACGCCCGGCTTGACGAGGAACCGCCGATGGACATGCGTGGCGTACTGCGCGACTTCGCTGGGAAGGGGAGGGCGAGGACCGACGAGTGACATCGATCCGCCGATGACGTTGAAGAGCTGAGGAAGCTCGTCGAGGCTGAACTTCCGCATGATCCTGCCGATCGGAGTCACACGCGGATCGTTCTTCATCTTGAACATGACCTCGTTGCCCGAGTCCACGCCCTGCTCTCGACGCTCGCGCCAAAGCTGTTCGAGCATGTCCTCTGCATTGGTGACCATGGAGCGGAACTTCAGCATCGTGAACTCGGTGCCACCGCGGCCGACGCGGACCTGCCGGAACAAGACGGGCCCCTCCGAGGAGAGCCGCACGCTCATCGCCAGGAATGCCAGGAGCGGGCTGAGCACGACGACGCCGACGACGCTCGCGACGATGTCCACCGCACGCTTCAAGAACAGCTGCCCCTTGCTGAAGCGGGGTGTCTCCACGTGGATCAGCGGCAGCCCGGCGACCGGACGGGTATGAAGACGTGGTCCCGCGATGTCCACGATGCTGGGGGCGAGAACGAGGTGCTGGCGTCCGGCTTGAAGGTTCCACGAGATCTGCTTGACCTTGTCGGGGGGAAGCTCGTCCGTGCTGGTGACGGCGACGGTGTCAGCCGCCGTGCGTTCCATCGCCCGCTCGATCGCGTCTACGCTGCCCATCATCGGGATCGCGGTTCCGGGGACGAAGTCCGCGACCTTCCCGGTCGGCGTGCAGGCGCCGACGACGTGGTAACCGGCGCTCGGCGTCCGCAGGAGTTCGCGGGCGATCTGCGCGACGGACTCTTCGGAGCCGACGAGAAGGACGCGCGCCGAGTAGGCACCGGTACGCCGCTTCATGATGAGCCACTGGCGCCACAGCCAGCGCGTCCACAGAAGCACGAAGACCCCGAACGGCAGGCTCAGCAGGAGGAACCCGCGCGCGATGTCGATGCGCGTCAGGAAGGCGATGATCGCGATCGCGCCGAACAGCCGCAGACTCGCATCGACGATGCGGAGGTATTCGGTCGAGCCCGAGCCCAACACCCGGATGCTGCGCGAATCGTTCCACGACAGCGCGCCCATCCAGAGGAGGACGAGCAGGATCGAGAACACCCAATAGGAGACGTCGGTGATGCGCGCATCGTCACGAATGGCGACTTGGGCGTTGCCGAAGCCGAACCACGCGATCTGGGTACCGAAGACGACCCACATCAGGACGAGGAAGTCGCTGAGGACGAGCCGACGTTGAAAACGCCGACGCCAGTCGTCGAGTGGAGCAGGAGCAGGGGGCATGGGGATGGCGGCCTGAACCGACGGTGCCACGCGATCCGGGGCGCTTGCCGCGCCCTGAGCGGTGGGTCCTGTCGAGTCGTGAGGCGACTCCGGCGTCGCATCGACCTGAAAGCCGGTCGACACTTCGGCGTCCTCCTTCTGTTCCTCTGGTCCTGGGCCCCCCGGCTCTCGGGAGATTATCAGCCGAATGTGTCAGGCGTGTGACGCCTGCCAGCTCGGTTACTCCCGGTGACACCTGAGCGTAGGGGCCAAGGGAGGCCGGCTCATCATCCTTTTGGTGAAAACTTGGTGACTCAGGTGACTCAGATGAGAGCGGTACCGACGACCACGAGGGCGAGATACGTCACGTTGTAGACGACGTGGGTGAGCACCGCACCCCAGATACGGCCCGTCAGGAGCACGACGAGCGCGCACGTGGCACCGACGGCGAAGAGTTGGATGCCGTCACTCAGCGTCAAGACGCCGGCGGTCGCATGCAGCAGCACGAACCCGCCCGCCGACACCAGCAGCGCCGTCATTCCGGCGGCGACACCGCCCACGCCGCGTCGCAGCAGCTGGTAGACCGCCACGAGCACGACCGTCCGGAAGAAGAACTCCTCCACCACGGGCGCGATCACCCCCGCGGGGAGGGCGTCGGTGAGCCACCACCCGGACGGCAGGGATCCGTCGAGACTCACGGCGGAGGGGAAGGACGCGGCATCCGCGCCGCTCACCCATCCCTGCATCATGCGCAGTGCGATCCCCAGCCCGAGGCCCCACAGCAGATCGGTCGGCCGGAAGCGCAGGAGCCCGGCAGGCCGGCCGCGCAGGAAGGCGAAGGCGATCGCAGCACCGAGTCCCGCCCACAGCACGACGGTCGACGCGAGTGGTGCCCACGGCGCCGCGATGCGACTGACCGCCCCTCCGCCGACCACCCCGATCCCGACGCCGATCAGCGCCGCCGACAGCACCGTCAGGTCCCACCGCCGCACGGCACGGCCGCCCTCGCGCCAGTCGGTGCGCTTGCGGCGCCGGCGCGGCCGATGGGCGGCATCCGGGGTCGACGCGGGCGTGGCCCGTTCCGCCTCGCTGCGCTCGCTCGGCGACCGGGACGCGTCGGCGGGAGCGGGATGTTCCGGCGCGCCGGACTCCCCCCTCGGCCGGGGGGAAGGCGAAGCGGGGTCGCTAAGCTGATCGGGCACGTGGCCAAACTACCGGTCGCGCAGCGAGCCACACACTCCCCCCGCTCCTCCCGACACCGGAAGTCACCGTGCTCGAGATCCTCACCGTGTGCACCGGCAACATCTGCCGCTCCCCTCTGGCCGCGCAGCTGCTGGCCCTCCGCCTCGCCGACCTGGACGTGTCCGTCACCAGCGCGGGCACGCGCGCACGCGAGGGGATGCCGATGACACCGGAGGCCGCCGATCTCGCCGCCGCCCGCGGCGTCGGCCCCGCGCTCACCGCGGCGCACGGCGCCCGCTACCTCACGCCGGCTCACGTGCACGGCGCCGATCTCGTGCTGGCGATGGCGCGCGACCACCGCCGCGAGATCGTCGAACTCGATCCGTCGCGCACGCGCAGCGCCTTCACCGCACGCGAGTTCGCGCGGCTCGCGGGCGACGTCACCGACGAGGAGCTGCGGACGGCCGCGGCCGGCGCGGGCGATGCGGCCGGTCCGCGGGAGCGGTTCGCGGCGGCGCTCGCCGTGATCGCCGGCCGTCGCGGGATCACCCTGCCCCCGGCATCCCCCGATGAGGACGACGTCGTCGACCCGTACGGACGCTCCGCGGCGACGTACGAACGCTCCGCGGCGGAGCTCGAGCCCGGACTCGCCGCCGTCGAGCGCGTGGTGCGGATCGCGCTGACCGGTCGTTGAGCGAGCGCAGCGAGTCGAACCACCCACCCACCCCCGGTCGTTGAGCGAGCGAAGCGAGTCGAAACGCCCACCCACCGGTCGTTGACCGCGCGCAGCGAGTCGAAACGCCCACCCCACCCCCGGTCGTTGAGCGAGCGCAGCGAGTCGAACCACCCACCCCCATCCGGTCGTTGAGCGAGCGCAGCAAGCCGAAACACCCACCCACCCCCGGTCGTTGAGCGAGCGCAGCGAGTCGAAACACCCACCCCCACCCATCCGGTCGTTGAGCGAGCGCAGCGAGTCGAAACGCCTGTGGATAACTCACTCCAGTGTCGTATCTATGTTCTAATGTCGAAGGCATGGAGAACCGACTCAATGGCATCGCCGCAGCGCTCGACGCGCTGACGGCCGCCGGTGGTGGCCGGGCTCCGGAGGCGCTCTCACCGGGCGAGCTCATCGAGGTGAACCGCATCTTCGGTCAGCTCATGCGACAGGTGGATGCCGCGTTCGCTCCCGTCGCCGCGGAGATCGCCCGGCAGTCGCGACCGCAGCTGGGCGGCGACTCCCTCGCGAAGCGGCAAGGCTTCCGGTCTCCGGTCGCGCTGATCCAGGCGACCACCGGCACGAGCGTCTGCGAGGCGACCAGGCTGGTGCAGGTCGGCGAGGCGACGGCGTCGCGGGCGACGTTCGGCGGCGACGAGCGGCCGGCGGCGCATCCGCATGTGGCGGTAGCGGTCGCGGCGGGCACGCTGGGTATGACGGCGGCATCCGCGATCATCGGGCTGCTCGATCGGCTGGCACAGCGGGTCGACGCAGACCGTCGAGACGCGGCCGAGCAGGACTTGTGCGAACGGGCACCGGGGCTCCGCGCCGACGAGCTGTCGCGGCTGCTCGCGCGGGCCGAGGCGCAGCTCGATCCCGACGGCATCGCCGCCGCACACGAGGAGCACCGGTCGCAGCGTGCCTTGCGCGTCCAGGAGCGCGACGGGATGCTGCATCTGACCGGTGTGTTCGACCTGGCCAGCGGTGCGCCCATCAAGACCGCGCTCGATGCGATGGTGACGCGGGTTCTCCAGCAGAACGAGCATCGCGACGACGCGGCGCGAGACGAGCGCACGCTGCCACAGATGCGCGCCGACGCTCTCCACGAGCTGTGCGCGCACGCTCTCGGATGCGATCGGGTGCCGACTGCGGCGACGACGACCGTCGTGGTGCGGATGACCCTCGACGAGCTCGAGTCGGGGCGAGGACTGGCGAGCATCGACGGGTTCGATGCCGCACTGCCCGCGGCCGAGGTGCGGCGGCTGGCGGCGGATCTGCAGGTCATTCCGTGCGTGCTCGGCGGCGCCAGCGAGATCCTCGACTGGGGACGTGCGCGGCGACTGTTCTCCCCGGCGCAGAAGCTGGCTCTCGCCGAACGGGACGGGGGCTGCGCCTTCTGCGGGGCGCCCCCGCCGTGGACGCACGGTCATCACCTCTCCTGGTGGGATCGAGATAGCGGACCGACCGACATCGACAACGGCGTGCTGCTGTGCACCGGATGCCACCATCGCGTGCACGACGACGGTTGGGAGATCCGCATCGACGGCCGCGGCACGGCGGCGGGCGTCTGGTTCGTGCCGCCGCCCTGGATCGATGCGGACCGCACACCACGGCTCGGCGGGAACGCGCGGTATGCACTGCGGGGGTGAGTCCGGGTGCGAACGACCCACCCGCGCGGCATCGTGCTGTTGCCACCTGGACACCGGCACGAAACATGGCCTATGGCAGACTGAGTCCGATCGTCCGGCCTCCACCCCCCTCTTGGCCGGCAGCGCATCTTCGAGAGGCACCATGGAGCTCAGCGACTACATCCGCATCCTCCGCAAGAACTGGCTCGTGATCGTTGTCCTGACCCTCCTCGGGCTCGGGGCGGCCGCGGGGTACTCGCTCACGCGCACGCCGATCTACGAATCGTCGAGCACGGTCTTCGTCTCGACCCAGACGGCGGGCACGGCTGCGGAGCTTCAGCAGGGCTCCAACTTCACTCAGGCCCGCATCAACACGTACGTCGGTCTCGTGAGCACGCCCGTGGTCCTCAACCCGGTGATCGCCGACCTCGGTCTCGCCGTGACGGCGGAGTCGCTGGCGGGGCGCGTGAAGGCGTCGGCCACGCTGAACTCGACCCTGATCACCATCAGCGTGTCGGACCCCGACGCGGTCCAGTCGGCGAAGCTGGCGAACGCGATCGCGGCCAGCCTCGCGTCGGCGGTGCCGCAGCTCGAGCCCGAGACCGCGGCGGGCGGGAGCCCCGTCCGACTGAGCCGCGTCAGCGACGCGCAGCCGGCGCTGAAGCCGTCGAGCCCCAACGTCCCGCTGAACCTCGCGCTCGGAACGCTCATCGGTCTCGCGCTCGGCATCGGTGTCGCCGTCCTGCGCACGACGCTCGACAACCGCGTGCGCACGCCGCGCGACGCCGAGCAGATCACCGGCGCCCCCGGCATCGGCGCGATCGCGTACGACGCGAAGGCGAAGGAACGCCCGCTCATCGTGCACGCCGACCCCCTCAGCCCGCGAGCCGAGTCGTTCCGGGCACTGCGCACCAACCTGCAGTTCCTCGACATGGGCGGTCGGTCGAGTTTCGTGATCACCAGCTCCATCCCGAGCGAGGGCAAGTCGACCACGACGATCAACCTCGCCATCGCCCTGGCCGACGCCGGAAAGCGCGTCGCTCTGCTCGACACCGACCTCCGCAAGCCCAAGGTCGCCGAGTACCTCGGCCTGGAGGGCGGAGCGGGACTCACCGACGTTCTCATCGGACGCGCGAAGGTCAGCGAGGTCATGCTCCCGTGGGGTGGCCGCAGCCTCTTTGTGCTCCCCGCCGGCAAAGTGCCGCCGAACCCGAGCGAGCTGCTCGGCTCGCACCAGATGAGCATGCTCCTCGACATGCTCGAGCAGGACTTCGACGTCGTCCTGTGCGACGCGCCGCCCCTGCTCCCCGTGACGGATGCCGCGATCCTCGCGCGCGCCACGAGCGGCGCGCTGCTGATCGTCTCCGCCGGCAAGACCACCCGCCACCAGCTCACCGGGGCGACCGAAGCGCTCAACACGGTGGGCGCCAAGCTCGCCGGGTTCGTCATGTCGATGGTGCCCACACGCGGTCCGGACTCCTATTACTCCGCCTACGGGTACGGATACGGCTACGGGTACGGGTACCGCGAGGCCCCCGCGAAGAGCGACAAGGCCGGCCGCAAGGCGGAGAAGCGCCGCGGACGGTCGACGCCGCTGGCCACCGTCCCCGCAGCGCCGACGCTGGACGAGCTCGGGTTCGACTCCCGCCGCGAGGCGCGCGAGGCCGACAGGGAGAGCTGACACGTGCCCCGCCAGCGCCGCTTCACCGCGACGCGGGGCGGTGTCACCGTCATCGCGATCGGGCTCACCGTGCTCGCTGTCGCGGTCGCCGCCCTGAGCATCGCCGCACTCCGTCAGGGGCGTGGTCCCGCCGAGCCCGAGACGACCGCCGGCCCGGCGCCGACCTTCACCTACGTCCAGCGGACACCGACGGCCTCCGCCGTCGCCACCCCCACCCCGACGGCGTCCGCCGTCACGGCCCCGGGCTCCGATGAGCGGTTCCTGTCCGTCGGTGCGGACGCCATGTGGCGCGGCACCGCCGGTGCGTGCGGAGGAGCGGCCCCACTGATCGAGCGCTCCGGCGACGAGGGCACCACCTGGCAGAACGTCACGCCCACCGCGAAAGGCATCGCGCAGCTGCAGAGCCTCACCTCCTTCGGCGGCCGCAACGCGACGGCCGTCGCCGATCTGGGCGCCGCGTGCGCCAAGACCACCCTGCGCACCTACACCGATGGTCAGTTCTGGGAGCCCTACCCCGAGATCTTCACCGTCGACACCTACGCCCTCCCCGGCGAGCGCGCGGTCGTCGTCGACGGCGCGAAGATCGCCGCGCCGTGCGCCACCCCCTGGGGTCTGCGTTCGACGGGCGGGGTGGCCGCGCTCGTGTGCGACGGCACCGCCTATCGGCTCGACGGCCAGGCCTGGACCGCCCTCTCGGGCGGCGCGCGCGCCGTCGCCGTGACCTCCGGCGGCGTCTACGTCGCCCAGACGGATGCCGCCTGCACCACCACCGCCACCGCCACCACGACCACGACCACGACCACCGCCGGCATCCGCGTCACCGGCCATCCCACCGGCTCGTCGGCGATCGACCTCGGCTGTGTCGAGATGGACGCGGCGGAGGCGGCCGGCCCGGTCGCCCTCGACGCGACGGCGACGGGCTCGGGCACCAGCCTCGCCCTCTGGGCCGGAACGCGCATCATCGCCGTCGCGAACTGAAGGCTCCCGGCCGAGCCGGGCTCAGGACGCGAGGAGGTCGGCGACGCGGCGGCGCAGCTCGCGCGGCGCGAACGGCTTCACGACGTAGTCGTCGGCGCCGGCCCCGCGGGCCGCGTCGATGTCGCTCTGCGCCGACTTCGCCGTCAGCATGATGATGCGCGTCTCGTCGAAGGCGTGGTCCTGGCGCAGCGTGCGGCACACCTCGATGCCCGTCATCCCCGGCATCATCCAGTCGAGCACGATCAGGTCGGGACGCTGCGCGGATGCCGCCGCGAGGCCGCGCTGGCCGTCGCCCGCGACATCGACCGAATGGCCGGCGATCGTCAGCACGGTGCGCACGAGTTCGGCGACGTCGGCGTCATCGTCGACCACGAGCACATGCGCCATGGGTGTGGCCTCCACCGAGTCTGCCCCTCGTGTACCTAGTTTCCACCCCGATTGCCATTAGCGTACTCGTATGAGAGCCCCCGGGGTGGAATACTCCGTCGCACACCGACCCGCGGCTCTCCGTCGTCGCCCCCCGCAGCGCCGCGCGCAGCAATGGCGCGCGGTCGCGTTCTGGGTGGGCGGCAGCGCGCTCATCTTCGGCCTCTCCTTCCTGGCCGTCGCCTTCGCACTCCCGGGGATGGTCGTGGCATTGTGGTGGCCCGCTGCGGGGGTCTCGGCCGTGCTGGTGCTGCGTGCCCGGGCGGCGCACCGGCCGTCGGCGGTCGCGATCGTGCTCGTGGTCACCACTCTCGGTAACCTCTTCGCCGGTCGGCCGGTGGGAGTCAGCGCCCTGTACGGCGCGGCGAACGCGGTCGAGGTGGCACTGCTGGCCTGGCTGCTCCTGCGCGGCCGGGAGGACGCACGTCTGCGCACCACGAACGACGCCGTGCGCTTCGTCGCCTGGGCGGCCGTGGCGGCGTTGGTGTTCGCGCTCACGATCGCGCTGATCAACGCGGTGCTCGGAAGCGCCGACGCGCTGCCCGCCGCGCTCGCGACGGGCGCGTCGCACTTCTCCGCCGTGCTGCTGATCGTGCCGCTCGCGCTCTTCGACCCGCAGCCCCAGTCGCCGCCGGCCGCCAGCGAGCTGGTGGGCCAGTTCATCCTCATGGTCGTCGTGCTCGCGGCGGGACTCGGCCCCCTGACACGGCTTCCCCTCGCGTTCCTCGTCTTCGTTCCGCTCGCGTGGGCGACACTGCGTTTCCCGCCGCTGCTCGCACACCTGCAGGCGCTCGCCATCGCGGTCGTCACGGTCGTGTACAGCAGGGTGAGCGTCGGCGTGTTCGCCACCTCGACCATCGACACGACCGAGCTGTCGATCACGGTGACGATCTTCCTCTCGGCGATCGCGATCTTCGCGGTGTCGACCACCACCGAGCGCAACGAGTCCCTCGTCAACGCGCGCACGGCCTTGGATGCCGCCGAAACGGCCGCCGAAGCGGCGCGGGCGACCGCCGCGACGCTGCAGGTGCGCTACGACCTGGAGCGCCAGCGTCAAGACTTCCTCTCCACCACCAGCCACGAGCTACGCACGCCCGTCACGATCATCGCGGGCTACACCGAGCTTCTCGGCGAGATCGATCTGCCGAGTGAGGCGAGGCCGTGGGTGGACGCGATCCACCGCAACACCGGACGCCTCGCCGGTATGCTCGACGACCTCCTCTCCTTCAGCCGCACGCAGGCCGAGCGTCCACGGCCCACCGACATCGCCGCCACCGATCTGGTGACCACCGTCGTGAGCCGGCACGTCGAGGTCGCCGCCGCGCGAGATCTCGCCGTCACGGTGGGGGCGATCGGCGATCTCGGCGTCATCGCCGATCGCGACGACGCCATCCGCGCCCTCGGCAACCTGGTCTCCAACGCCGTGAAGTTCACGCCGGACGGCGGTCGCGTCCACATCGAGGCGACCGACGTCGCCGGCGACGTCATGATCACCGTCAGCGACACCGGTCCCGGCATCGGTCCCGACGCGCTGGGCCAGGTCTTCGATCCCTTCTACCGCGGAGAGCAGTCCGAGGTGCGCGCCATGCCCGGCACGGGACTGGGACTGCCGATCGCGCGTATGCTCGCGCGGCGCAACGGGGGCGAGGTCATGCTCGTGTCCCTCCCCGGTCACGGCACGAAGGCCACGCTGCTCCTTCCTCGCGTCGGTGGCGCGGACGACCTGGATGAGAGCGCGGAGGACGCTCAATAGACTGCCGTGTGAGGAACCGATGACCACCCCCCGCGTCGAGAGTCGATGGGCCGACAGCCAGCTGATCGGCACCGTCGTCAGGTCCGTGTGGCAGTGGCAGCTGGTGGTCGCCTTCAGCACGGTCGCGGTCGCCGTGGGCATCGCGCTGCTCGATCCGCACCTCTTCGGCGACATCGCCTTCCTCGCCGGCCTCACCGCCATCGCGGGCGCCACGATCGCCGCGATCGTGATCCCCTGGGCGCGCCACCGCGACGCCGTGGTCGCGCTGCCCCTGTTCGACGCCGCCGCCATCGGGTTGCTCGCGATGTCCGACGAAGCGCTCGGCTACCTCTGGGTCATTCCCATCGCGTGGGTCGCGACCTACTACTCGATGGCGGCCGTCACCGCCGCGCTGGTGGTCGTGCTGGCCCTCCAGCTGTGCCGCTGGGCCGTTCCGGGCAGCGCCGCCGCCTCGCCGCTCGAGATCGTCATCGTCCTGCTGGCGCTGGGCTTCCTCGGCGTCGCGATGAACCAGGGCGCGCGACGAACACGGGCGTTCCGCCTCCTCATCCGCCGCCAGTCCCGGCAGCTCGACCGCTCGGTCGCGCGGATGACCGTCCACGAGGACCGCGCCAACGGACTGTTCGACACGATCAGCACCGCGCTCGCCCGTGTCGACGACCGCGGCCAGCTCGATCTCGCGAACGCCGCGTACCGGCACCTCTATGCCTACGACAACGACGACTACCGGCATCCCCCGCGCGCCGTCGAGTACGACGGCTATCGCGGCACGGCGCTGCCGCGCGAATCGACCTCCATCGCGCGCGCCGGACGCGGCGAGCGCACCGAGAACGAGCTGCTGTGGCTCTACGACGCGAGCGGCAACTGGCGCGCGCTGTCGCTGTCGATCCGGGGTCGCACCGTGATGCAGGAGTCGGCGCCCGACGCGGAGGTCTCGATCATCCAGCTCGACGACGTGACCGCGCACGAGTTCGAGCGTCGACAGCAGCGCGCGGCGACCAGCGCCGTCTCCCACGAGCTGCGCAACCCCCTGACGGTGATCCTCGGGCACGCCGACCTGCTGCTCGACAGCGACGAGCTCACGCCCGCGCAGCGAGAGCACGCCGCCCTCATCGAGGGCGCGGCCGAGCGGATGATCACGCTCACGGCATCCTTGCTCGACACCCACCGCACGACCGATCACGCCGACGGATTCGATCTGCGCGGGCTCTCGATCGCCACGGTCGACGCCTTCGCGCCGGCCGCCGCCTCCGCCGACATCGATCTCACCCGCGACGGCGACGAGCCGCTCCCGGTCTCGGGGGACGGATTCCGGATGCGTCAGGTGGTCGACAACGTCATCAGCAACGCCATCAAGTACACGCCGCGCGCCGGGACGGTCCGTGTGTGGACGACCCGCGAGGGGGACGAAGCCGTGCTGCGCGTCGCGGACTCCGGCATCGGCATCGCGCCGTCCGATCTGGATAGTGTGTTCGTACCGTACTTCCGCGCCCGCAGCGCCACCGCGAGCGGCATCGCCGGCACCGGCCTCGGGATGTCGATCGCGCGCACGATCGTGGAGGAGAACGGTGGCACCATCGCCCTGGACAGCGCGCTGGGATCGGGAACGACCGTCACGGTCCGCCTCCCTCTGACGCACGGACGAGACGACGAGAGCGGGGACCAGGCGTGACCGAGATCGAACCGCTGCTCATCACCCTGTCGACGGTCTGCACGGCCATCATGATCGGCCTGGGCTTCCTGCCGCATCCCTCCCGCGAGTCCGCGATCTGGGCGAGCGCCTTCGTCGCCGCGATGGTCGCGACCTATTTCGATGCGGCGTCCGAGACCCTCGGCGGCGCCTGGCCGCGCGCCCTCGCGGAGGCCCTCAACGTCGCGGCGCTCGGCCTGGTCTGGGTCGGCATCCGGGTGCGCATCGGACGACGCCACGTGCTGCTCGTGCCGACGCTGCTCGTGTCGGCGCTGGTGGGGGTCGCGCTCGCGGTGAGCGCCGACACCGACGCGCAGCCGCTCGTCCTCGCCGTCGGGCTCGTGCTCGTCGCCGCCGTGTCGGCCGCCATCGCCATCGAGCTGTTCGCGGTGCGCTCCGCACAGCGCGCCGCGACCATCCCGCTCACCATCGCCGCGGGGCTCATCAGCGTCTTCGCCCTCATCTGGTTCGTGTCGGGCCTCGTCCGTCCTGCGGAGGACAGCATCGGCACGCTCCTCATGGCGCAGCAGTATGCCCCCGCCGTCGCGGTGGTCACGCTGGTCACCGCCCTGGTGTCGCTGCTCCTGCTCGTACGCACCGAGGCGCCCGTCGCCGACGAGGACGCGCCCACCGGGTTCCGCGCCGTCGCCGTCGATCGCCTCGTCCGCGCCGAGCGCTTCGACGACGCGTGGTGGTCGCTGCTCGACGTGCGCCTCGACGATCCCCTCGCACTGCGCGAAGCCTCCAGCGCGCTCGCCTACACCCGCGTGCTCGACCGCTTCGCCGCGGACGTGTCGGCCGTTTTCCCCGCCGAAGCCGACCTCGACCGCGTCGAGCCGAACCGCATGCTCGTGCTCCTGCCGCGGCACGAGGCCGCGGTCCGACCGATGCTGCGTTCGCTGCTGGAGCGTGTGTCGACGGTGTCGAGCGACCAGTCCATCGATGTGCGACTGTCGGCCAGCATCGGATGGGCGAGCGTCTCGCTCATCGGGTACGACCTCGACGACCTCATCGCCGCCGCCGCGGCCGCGGCCGACGAGGCCCAGCTGTCCGGCGGCGACCGCTGGGAGCGCGCGAGCATCGTCGCGTAGGCGGTCCCCCTTAGGATCAGTGGCGTGAGCCCACTCCCCCGTCCGGCGCGCACCGCGGGCCGCGCCTTCGCCTGGATTCTGGCCGGCGCCCTGGTGCTCGGCCTCTTCGCCGCCGTGTGGATCGGTGTGCGCGGCGCGATGGCCTACCAGCACCTCACCCGCATACAGACCGGAGCGGACGACAGCACGGCCGCCCTCGCGGACGACCCGGCAGCGGCCGCCCCGACCCTCGCGCGGCTTGCGACGGATGCGGCGGCCGCGCACGAGCTCACGTCCGACCCGATCTGGGCCCTCGCCGCGCACACACCGTGGATCGGCCCGCAGCTCGCGGCGTTCGGCACGGTCGCGGCCGCCTCCGACGAGCTGCTCCGCGAGAGCCTCCTGCCGCTCGCCACCGCCGCGCAGGGCATATCGGTCGACGCGCTGCGCCCTGTCGGCGGGCGCATCGACACGAGCGTGCTCACCGGTATCGCCGCACCGGCGCAGGATGCCGCGACGAAAGCGACCTCGGCGGCGGAGGCGGTTCAGGAGATCGATCGCACGCCCCTGGTCGGCGTGGTCGGCACGGCCGTCGACCGCGCCGACGACCTGTTCACGCGGGTCGCGACCGCCGTGGACACCGTGTCGCGCACCGCGCAGCTGCTGCCCGACATGCTCGGCCAGAACGGTCCCCGCAACTATCTCGTGCTCGTGCAGAACAACGCCGAGTGGCGCTCACTGGGCGGGATCGCCGGCGCGGCCATCGTGGTGCACACCGAAGGCGGCGCGCTGTCCCTGTCGGGCACGCTCTCCTCGCGCGACTTCCCCCGCGGCTACGACGAGCCGGTCGCTCCGCTCTCGGAGGAGGTGGTCGGCATCTTCGACACCAAGCCCGCCCGCTACTTCCAGAACCTCACCCAGATCCCCGACTTCTCGGTGGACGGCCCGATCGCGCGCGCGATGTACCGGCTGAAAACCGGCAGCGACGTCGACGGCGTGCTCGCGGTCGACCCGGTCGTGCTGTCGTACCTGTTGAAGACCACCGGCCCCGTCTCGCTGCCCACCGGCGACACCCTGACCGCCGAGAACGCGGTCCCTCTGCTCCTGAACGAGGTGTACCTGCGCTACACGAACCCGGCTGAACAAGACGCCTTCTTCGCCGGCGCCGCCGGAGCGGTCTTCCAGGCTCTCGCGGACGGGCGCGGCTCGGCATCCGGGCTCATCGAAGCCCTCACGCGCGCGGGTGAGGAACACCGCCTCCTCGCCTGGAGCGCCGATGCCGACGAGCAGAAGCTCATCGACGGCACCGTCGTCGCGGGTCAGCTCCCCGTCACCGACGCCCGCACCGCGCGTTTCGGCGTCTACCTCAACGACGGCACCGGCTCCAAGATGAGCTACTACACCGAGCCCGACGTCTCGCTCGCCTGGGCTTCCTGCCTCCCCGCCGGAACGGTGGCGTCGAGGCAGCTCACGCTCCAACTGACGCTCACCAGTCGCGCACCGGCGGATGCCGCCACCTCCCTTCCGTCCTACGTCACGGGCGGCGGCAACTTCGGCACGCCCGCGGGAACGACGGAGGTCGTCGGCAACCTCTACCTGCCCGAGGGGTTCGAGCTGGTCTCCGCCGAGGCGACCAACGGTGCCGGGTTCGCCGGCGGCATGCACGAGGGGCGGCGCGTTCTGACGTTCGACATCGATCTCGATCCCGGAGCATCGACAGGGCTGACCGTCATCGTCCGCGCGACGACGCCCGTCGCCGATGCCCAGGCGCTCGTGACCCCGACGGCGGATGCCCGTCGCAGCCCCGTCGTCGTGGCGACGTGCGGGGTCGGTTAGACTCCCTGCAACCGCGACAACCGCCGAGCTCCACCGAGGCCGCACCGCAGATCGCAGGGAGAAGCTCCATGACCCGCTCGCACCGCTCCACCGACCGGCTCCGCGTCGCACGCGTCGCGGGGGCGAGCCTGCTGGGCGCCGCGCTGGCGCTGTCCCCGGTCGCCGCCCAGGCGTCGACGATCTACCCGCCGGTCGACTCCTGCACGAGCTCCCCGGCGAGCGTGCCCGCGGGCGGCACGCTGTCGTTCGTCTGCGCGTCCGGCACCTTCGCCGCGAACGAGCCCGTGACGATCACCGTCACCGGCGAGAACGGTCGCGACGTCGCGTTCGGCATCGTGCGCTTCGCGATCAGCACGGGCAGCGTCACGCGCACCTCCGACGCCACCGGCGCCCTGCCCGCCGTGGGCATCACCCTCCCTCAGAACGCGAGCGGGGTCTACAACATCGCGGCGATCTCCCGCAGTTCCGCGGGCGGCACGGCGAGCACCTCCATCACGGGGGCGGACGGGCTGCCGAGCACCGGCGGCGACAGCGGCCAGCTGGTCGGCGTCTGGGTGGGCGGCGGCGCGCTCGTCCTCGCGGGCGCCACCGTGCTGATCGCCCTCGCCGCGCGGCGGCGGCGCGACCGCGACGATCACTGACGGACCGGCACCCGCTACAGTTCAGGAGTGTCCTCCTCCCCCCGCAGGCGCATCTCCCGCCGCGCGATCGTCATCACCGCGATCTCAGCGGGAGCCGTCCTCGTGCTCGGTGCGATCGCCGTCGTCGGGGTCTTCATCACCCAGGGGGTGCACGCGGTGCTCGCACAGCCGCCCGCCGTCGGCACGACCGTCATCGCGCCCGAGCAGTCGAAGGCGCGCGTCGCGCTGGACCACATCGACATGGCGGCCGACGCCGCCGCCGCCACGCAGTATCTCGCCGCCCAGCCGACGGCCTACTGGCTCACGCCCGAGCAGGATCCGATCGGCACGGTCGGCGGCACGGTGCTCAGCCTCATCGCTCAGGGCCGCGACCAGGGCCGTGCGACCGCGATGGTCGTCTACGGGCTGCCCGACCGCGACTGCGGCAACCACTCCGCCGGCGGCCTGTCGCCCGAGGATTACCCGCGCTGGGTGCGCGAGATCGGCAAGGCGCTGAAGACGGCGCCCGACGAACAGAAGATCGTGGTGCTCGAGCCCGACAGCATCGCTCTGACCAGTGAGTGCGGCGACATCCCGACGCGGGCGAAGTACCTCTCCGACGCCGTCGACGCACTGAGCTCGACCGGCACCTGGATCTACATCGACGGCGGCCACAGCGCCTGGCACAGCGCCGACGAGATGGCCGACCTCATCGGCCAGATGGGCATCATCGACCGGGTCCGCGGCGTCGCGACCAACGTGTCGAACTATCAGTCGACCTACGACGAGTTCGCCTACGCCCACGCCCTGTCCGCACGGCTCGGCGGCACGCATGCGGTGATCGACACCTCCCGCAACGGCCTCGCGACCGCGGGGGCCACCTGGTGCAACCCTTCCGGGCAGCGGGTCGGCGACCCCGGCGGCACCTTCGGCGACGACGTCGTCGACACCAACCTGTGGATCAAGCCCCCGGGCGAGAGCGACGGTACCTGCAACGGTGGCCCGGACGCCGGGCGGTGGTGGCCGCAGGCAGCGGAGGAGCTCACGCGCGACGTCCGCTGAGCGGGCCGCGGTCCCGCGGCGCTTCGCCGTGGCTAGACTGTGGCTCACCACCCTGCTCCACACCCCCCTAATGGAGAACCTCGGGCCCATGACCGATCCCTCGTTGCCGATGAAGACCGCCGTGATCATCGAAGATGATCCCGACATCCGCCACCTCATCGTCGAGGTGCTGGAAGCGGCGGGCTTCTCGACCGTCTCGGTCGGCAACGGCATCGACGGCGTGCGCGCCGTGCTCTCCTACCAGCCGCTCGTCACGACGCTGGACGTCAACATGCCCGGCATCGACGGATTCGAGGCGGCGCGACGCATCCGGGCGCAGAGCGACACCTTCATCATCATGATCACGGGCCTGGAAGAGGAAGCCGACGTCGTCGTGGGGCTCGGGTCGGGGGCCGATGACTACATCGTCAAGCCCTTCCGCCCGCGCGAGCTGCGCGCCCGCATCGACTCCCTGCTGCGCCGACCGCGTGCGACGATGACGAACGCCCCGCAGCAGACGGCGCCGCGCCAGGAGGTCGCCGGCCCGTCCTTCCCCGGCGCACGTCCCGGTCAGCGCGTGCCCGACTACGGGATGCCGTCGGCTCCCGCCGCCGGCTACGGCTATCCCGGCCAAGCGGCGCCCGCGGGATGGCCCGGGGTCGCGTCGCCGACCGGCGCTCCCGACGCCCAGCCGGGGCCATGGCCCACCGTCGAGCCGGTCGCCGACCCGCCCTACAGCTTCGACGAGGTCCGCCACACGGGGGCTCCCGCGGCGGCGGGCCAGCCCGCGGCATCCGCGCCGGCGGCACCGCCCACGCCGGCGCAGCCGATCGTCGTCCCCTCCACCGTGGGGCCGCAGGTGCCCGGCACCGAGCTCGCCGCGCCGGGCGGCCCCGGCGCGGTCGTCGCGTTCACGGGACCCGGCTGGGTCGCGCACCGCGATCTCGCCGTCAACCCGGAACAGCGCGTCGCGGCGATCAACGGTCAGGAGCTCGTCCTGACGCGGACGGAGTTCGACCTGCTGGCGACCCTGATGGAGTCCAAGCGTCGGGTGCGCAGCAAGGCGGACCTCACTCTCGTGCTGCGCGGCGAGTCGTACGTGACGAGCTACTTCGTCGGCGAAGCCGACAAGCGCGCCATCGAAGCCCACATGACGAACCTCCGCCGCAAGCTCGGCGACAACCCGGCGAACCCGCGTTACATCGAGACCGTCCGCGGCGTCGGCTACCGGCTCACCTCGGAGCACGCCGCCTGATCCGGCCCGGCGCGGCGCCGGTCGTCAGACCTTGAAGCCCTGGTGCCGGCGGAACAGCTTGAACGACATGAGCACGGTCTGGATGACCGTGACGACACCGACGATCGGCCAGCCCACCCACAGGATGGCGGACTGCGCCACCGGGTCGAGCATGTTCCAAATGACCGCGACGGCGATCGCGACGATCGCGAGCATGATGAACGGCACCCAGTGCCCGATGCTGCCGCCGCCGCGCTCCGCACGCGCCTGCATCGCCCAGTTGTCGACCTTCTTGCGCGAGAGGAACCGCGTCCACGAGCGCAGGAAGTGGCTGATGCGGATCCACATGAACACCTCGGCCGGGACGATGAGCCCGGCGAACATGAGGTCTCGCGAATCGCATGCCTCCATCGTGCGCGCGACGCGCAGGTTCAGCATGGTCGCGATCACGGGCGGGATGAGCCACCACGGCGAGAAGACGAAGGCGTTGATCGACAGCGAGGCGATCAGCAGGGTCAGGAAGGCGACGCGCACGAACAGGTTGGTGAGCATCGAGAAGTTCTCGAACCACCGCAGGCGCAGGTTCGGGTGGAACGGCTGCCCCTTCGTGTCGCCGCGCTGACCGGGCCACATGAGCTCGATCGCGCCGTACGTCCACTTCACCTGCTGGGCGTCGTAGCCCTTCAGCGTCGTCATGCCGCCGACATCCGCGCGGGCGAACGGGCTGATCTTGGTGAGGTAGCCGGCGCTCTTGATCTGCAGCGACAGGAGCGAGTCCTCGACCTCGCTGTCCTTGACCCAGGGCGAGTTCTGGTGGTTCGCCTTCATCACGTCGCGCAGCGCCGTCGTCGAGAAGATCGAGAACTGCCCGCCCAGCACGGCCATGTTGCGCCCGCGCAGGAGGTTCTGGAGGTTGAAGGCGGCGAACTGCGTGCGCTGGCCGGCGATCAGGAACTTGGCGACCAGCCCCTGGATGGGCTTGTCGTCGATCGAGTAGATCGCCGAGATGCCGCCGATACGCGAGTCCGAGACCGCCTCGCTCTCGAGGAACTCGACCGCGCGACGGTCCGCGATCGTGTCGCCGTCGACACCGAGGAGGTAGTCGTAGCCCTCGACGAGCGCATAGCCGTAGTTGAGCGCCCCGACCTTCTTGTCGGGGTTCTTGCCGATGTCGTGCACGAACACCTCGGTGAACTGCTCCCCGAGTTCGGTCGAGATCTCGTGCGGTCCGCTGAACTCCGACGCGATCTTGACGGTGGCGTCGGAGGTGTTGTTGACGACGACGTGGATGACGTCGGGAACGCGACTCTGTCCGAGGAGGGAACGGATCACGTCCGCGATCGACTCCTCCTCGTTGTACGCGGGCACGACGCACCCGATCGTCGAGCGGTGGACCGTCGTGTGCTCGAGGACCGAGGCGAAGTCGTCGAGGTCGGGGATCGCGAGATCGGCCGGATGCGCCGACGCGTCCGGCGCCGGGAACGCGAACGGGTTCGCCGGGGGCGCCGGCGGCGTGGCGAACGGCGCAGCGGTGAACTGCGGTTCGGCTGCCTGCCGTCCGGTGTCAAAGGGCGTGCTCACGATAGATACCTCGTGTCTGCTGTGCTGAACAGACTATTGAGTGGAAGCGGTCGGAGAGAAGATGGCGACCGGCAGAACCTGATAGACGGTCTGCTGCGCGAAGCTCGAGTCGGTGTTGGCGGTGCCTTCCACCCACACCTGGAGCGCGAACTGCAGCGTGATCCCGTAGGTGTCCGCGGGAAGCTGATGGATCGTGGTGGTGGGCACGAGCAGCCCACCCTGGTAGCTGTTGAGCAGCAGACCGCGGTCGGAGCGCAGCGTGTCGGTCGGCACGAGCGTGCGCGGGTCGGCCGAGAACTGGAACGGCGACATCATCTGCTGCTGTCCGATCGTGGACTGCGACACCTGCGAGGTGATGCTGATCATCGACAGGTAGACCCGGCGCTTCTGCGTGAGCACGGCCTTCTCGTCGACGCGGTGGTCGTACACGTTGACGGCGAACCCGAAGGTCTTGTCGTTGTCGGGCGCCCACTCCTGCGTGCGCTTGGGGTCGGCCGCCCACACGTCGAGGCGCACCTCGAGGCCGTCGGCGACGTCGGTGGACAGCGACACCGACCCGTCGTAGGTGAAGGCGGAGTCGAACGGCATCGAGACCGCGGCCGACGCCGACGGGCGCGGTTCGGGCGTGGCGACGACGTTCTGCTGGAGACCGTTGAAGGCGCTCGCGATCTGAGTGCAACCGGTCAGCGAGGTCAGCACGACGAGTCCGGCCGCGACGGTGCCGACGGCGCGGAGCCGGGCGGGGCGGAGGGGGGCGGGAGGCATGATCGACACGTTATCTTCTGGGCGCTCCCCCGCCCGCGGAACTGGGGAAACCTCGACGCGGTCTTTACCCGATCTTGAGGAAGGGGCGGTCAGCCGCCGGTCTGGGCCGCGATGGCGATCGTGAGCGTGTCGCTGGCGGTCTGCTTCGCGAACTCCGTCGACGTGGGCGTGGTCTGCACGAGGAAGTCGTAGTCGAACTGGATCGTCACGTAGGTCGCCTCGGCGGGGACAGCGCCGACGTTGAAGGTGTTCGAGTAGCTGTAGGGCGAGAGCACGAGATAGCCGGGCGACACGGTCGACTGGTCGACCTGCGCGTCCAGCGGCGCGAAGGTCTCCGTCGCGTTCGCGGGGATCGCCGTCATCGACGCGCGCTGGAGGTAGACCTTCTGCCCGTCGTTCGGGGTGATCGTCGTGACCATCGAGAGGCTGATCGGCTTGACGGCCGTGGCGGTCCAGCGGTCCATGCGCAGCGTCGACCAGTAGTTCACGGTGGCCGAGACGGCCCCCGCGGTCAGGGTGCGCTGCGTCGAACCTCCGGACAGGTCGTTCGAGACGGGCGGCGCGACGGGCGCGGCCGAGGTCGCCGGCGGGGCGGCGGGTGTGGTTCCCGTGGCCCACGGCGCGGGTCCGCAGCCCGACAGCGGCAGCGCGACCGCGACGATCCCGAGGGCGGCGAGGCGGAGCATGCGATGACGCGCCGACACTGATGTGCGGGCGGCGCCCCTCCCGGCTCGTCCCATCCGTCAGGTCCCCTTCACGTCGCGAAACATTTACATATCGGAAACCGCGAGAGTTTGCAATCCGACAGACCCCTAGGCAATACTCGGGAGAGCATCAGCTACACCATACCGCTTCATTCTCATCCCCCCCATCTGCAACAAGACCGGATATACGGAACGAGCGGATCATCAGGTACCCCCAGACCGGATTCGAAAGCAGGCTCTCATGAAGCATCGATTCACCAAGGCGGTGGCCTCGGCCGCCGTCGCCGCAGCGCTCGTCTTCGCGGCGCCCGCCATGGCTCAGGCCTACACGCCGGGCGGCACCGTCGACGTCGTCTCGGACGCGCCCTTCACGGTGTCGGGAGACACCTACACGTTCTCGGGATTCGAGGCGGGCGCCACCGTCACGTTCACCCTGACCGGCGAGAACGCGGCCGCGGGCTCCCTCGCGATCGCCAAGTTCGCCGTGTCGTCGACCTCCACGACGAAGACGGCCAGCTCGTCGGGCGTCGCGGCGGTCACCGTCACGCTCCCCGCCGAGGCCAGCGGCAGCTACACCCTGTCGGCCACCGGTGCTCTGACGCCCGCGAGCGCGGGTGGGAGCGGCACGCTGCCGTCCACCGGTGGCGACAGCGAGTCGCTGCTCGGCATCTGGGTCGGTGGCGGGGCACTCGTCCTCGCCGGCGCGACGATCGCCGTGGCCGCCACGGTCCGCCGCGGCCGCCAGGAGACCAGCGCCTGACACGCACCACGCAACGAGAGAGCCTCCCCGGTCACGGCCGGGGAGGCTCTCTCGTTGTCGGGACGCCCGTGGCGCGGCATCCGCAACGCGCTCAGCGCACGACGGCGGTGACGCTCGTGAGCCGCGACAGCACCTCCTGGCTGATCGAGCCGAGCAGGAAGCGGGCGAGCGCACCGCGCCCGTGCGTGCCCACGACGGCGAGGCGCGCGGTCATCGCGCGCGATCCGATGGCCCGCGAGGGATACCCCCGCTCGACCACCCGCTCCACGACGAGGTCGGGGAAGTCGACGGCGAGACCGGCGAGGGCGACCGCCTGCATCTCCTCGGTCGCGGCCTGCATGTTGGCGAGGTACATCTCGGGGTACACCGCGAGTCCGTTGCGCGGGGCCTCCAGCGGCGTCCACACACTCACCGCCGTCAGCGACTCGCCCAGCCGGTCGGCCTCGCGGGCCGCGAAGCGCAGCGCGTGCTCGGAGACGGGCGAGCCGTCGATGCCGACCACGACGCCCGAGCGCCCCACCAGCTCCACGTCGGGGACGACGACGACCGGGCACGCGGCACCGGCGGCGATGCGGATGCCGTGGGCTCCCCGCGCCGGACCCGCGCCCGGCCCGCGGTAATCGCTGCCGATCACGAGAAGCGCCGCCTCCGCGCTGGCGTCGATCAGCCGCGAGACGGGGTCGCCGGCCTCCGCGCGGCAGACCACCGGGATCCCGGCATCCCGCACCGGCTCGGCGAGGCGCTCCAGCAACGTCTCCGTCGCCGCGACGGCCTGCTCGAGCACCGCCGCTTCACCGACGGTGCCGAGCACGCCGCCGACCACCGAGAGGAGCTCGATCCGCTGACTTCCCGGAGGCGCTGCCTGCGCCCGCTGCACTGCCCAGCGCACCGCGCGAACGGCGACGGGCGCACCCGTCACGGCTACAACGATCGAGTCGACCATGATCTCATCCCTCCGTCGGGATCGGCGTAGCAGAACCCTACGCCGGACGGCACGAGACCCGCGCGGGCGCGGGCCGTGACTAACCCTCAGGACGACGCGGTCGGCAACGCGGTCGGCTCGGCCGTGATGAGGATCGGCAGGTGGTCGCTGCGTCCCTGCGGCAGCGTCGTGATCGTGTCGATGTGGAAGCCGACACTCGTCGCGAAGTCGTAGTGTCCGCGGAAGAACTTGTACCGCGTGTAGGTGCGCGCATCGCTCAGGGTCAGCTCGTATCCCGACTCGCGGACGTGCTGGCCCAGGTTCTCCTTGAACACCGGGTAGTTGTAGTCGCCGACCATGAGGATCGGCAGGTCGGGCCCCAGGCTCGTGAGCTCCTCGAGCGCCGCCTGGATCTGCTTGCGCCGCAGCGAGTTCAGCGCGGTCAGGGGTGCGGCGTGGAAGCTCGCGACGATCAGCTCGCGACCGAGATCGATGTCGTGCAGGCGCACCGCCAGCATCCGCTCCTCCGCAGGCTTGAGCACGCGGTCATGGAGCGACTTCTTCAGCGCGAGCGAGCGCACCTCGCGGGCGGCGAAGCTGTTGCGGCGGTAGTAGAGGGCAAGCCCCAGACGGTTGCGCGCCGTCGCCTCGGCGAGGTGGAGATCGCCGATCTCCACCGGAAGGTCGCCCGAGACCGCCTCCTGCAGGCACAGGATGTCGGCGCCCGTCGACTCCACGAGCGCGTCGAGCTCGCCGATCGCCTTGTGCTTGTTGAGGTTGTACGAGATGACCTTCATCCCCCGCCTTCCGTCGCCATCAGCCTAGGCGCGCCTCTTAAGAATCCGCTCCGTCTTGACAACGCGGGCAGGCCGTCAGTCGGCGTCGAGGCGGCGGTGGGCGCGCGTCTGCTCGGCACGGGCCGCGAGCTGATCGTCGGCGGGGTAGCCCACCTCCGTCAGGGTGAGGCCGCGGGCCGCCAGCACCTTCACCTCGCTCGTGCGCACGCCCTCGTCGCGGATCGCGGCGACCTCGGCGACCTCCAGGCGTCCCTCGCCGACGGCGGCGCACGCGCCGACGAGAGCGCGCACCATGCTGTGGCAGAAGGCGTCGGCCCGCACCCGCGCGACCAGGATGCCGCGGTCATCGCGGTGCCATCCGAAGTCGAGCAGCGTGCGGATCGTCGTGGCGCCCTCGCGCCACTTGCAGTAGGCCGCGAAGTCGTGGAGGCCGATGAGGGAGCGGGCCGCGGCATCCATGGCCGCCACGTCGAGAGCGGCCTTGACGGTCGTCGTCCGCACCCTCTCCAGGGGGTCGTATCCGGATTCCCGGTCGGCGATGCGGTACTCGTAGCGACGCCACACGGCGGAGAATCGCGCGTCGAAGCCGTCGGCGGCGCGCGCGGTGCGCCGCAGCGCGACGTCGGGGTACGGCCCCAGCACGCCGTTCACGCGGGCGGCGAGCGCCTCGGCCGTCGCCGCCCGGCTCTTCGCGAGGCGCTCCTGCTGGGCCGGCGTGAGGTCCAGATGCGCCACCTGTCCGGAGGCGTGGACGCCGGCATCCGTCCGCCCCGCGACGACCAGTTGGGGGTCGCCGCCGAGCACGCGCGCGATCGCGGCCTCGAGGGTGCCCTGCACGGTGCGCAGGCCCGGCTGACGCGCCCAGCCGCGGAAGGCGGTGCCGTCATAGGCGAGGTCGAGGCGCAGCCGTATGGGGGCCGTGTCGTCGTCGGTCACCGATCGATCCGCTCAGCCGAGAACCGCGTCGACCTCGGCGCGGACGGGCGGATTGGCTCCGGCACGCGAGACCGTGATGCCGGCGGTGACGGCGGCGCGGCGCAGCGCCGCCCGGAACACGGCGGCGTCCTCGAACAGGGCGGGGTCGTCGAGGGCGCTCGAGACGAGGCTCGCCATGTAGGCGTCCCCCGCGCCGATCGTGTCGGCGACCGTGACCGGGAGTGCGTCGACCGCGGCGACGCCGCCGGGCCCGAGTCCGATGGCGCCGGATCCCCCGCGGGTCATGACGACGATGCGCGGGCCGTGCGCGGCGATCTGGTGCAGGACGGCCTCGGCGTCCAGGCCCGGGTAGAGCCACGCGGCGTCTTCGTCGCTGAGCTTGACGAGGTCCGCGGATGCCGCGGCCTGCGCGAACCGCGCGCGTGCCACCTCGTGACCGCCCACGAGGGCGGGACGGATGTTCGGGTCGAGCGTCACGAGCGACGTCCCGCTGTCGGCGGCGCGGCGCAGCACCTCCAGCACGGCGCTTCCCCCGGGCTCCAGGAACAGCGCGATCGAGCCCGTGTGCACGATGCGGACGTCGTCGGCGGCGAGCGCCGGCACGGCCCAGTCGATGGCGAACTCGTACTCCGCGGAACCGTCGGCGCGCAACCGGGCGCGCGCCGTAGAGGTCGCGGCATCCGTCCACGACGCCTCGTCGACGACCGCTCCCGACGCGGTGATCTGGGCGGCGATCCGCTCGCCGCGCGCATCCCGTCCGAGACGGGTGAGCAGGCGCACGCGGTGCCCCTGACGGGCCACGCCCACCGCGACGTTGGCGGGGCTGCCGCCCACCAGCTCACGGTCGCCGTCCGTCGTCTCCACGATGTCGATCAGGGCCTCGCCGATCACCAGCACATCCGCTTCCATGCCCCCAGTCTGGCAGGACCTCCGCGACCCGCGCGTCACCGGACGGCCGTGCCTCCGCGACGCGTGCCTGGCGTGTCGCCGCGCGCCGGAACGTACACTGGAGAACCTGCGCGAGCCCGCCCCGTCCGGCCCCGCCGCGCCCGCGCTCTCCCCTCCGGAAACAGCCCTCCCCGCCATGACCACACCTTCCGCCCCGCGCTACGCGGGCCTCGACGGCCTGCGCGCCCTCGCCGTGCTGCTCGTGGTCGTCTACCACCTGTTCCCCGCCGGGATGCTGCGCAGCGGGTTCATCGGCGTCGACGTGTTCTTCGTGATCTCCGGCTTCCTGATCACCTCGCTGCTGCTGCGCGAACGGGGATCCACCGGCCGTATCGCGCTGCGCGCCTTCTGGATGCGGCGCGCGCGGCGCCTGCTGCCGGCGCTGGCCGTCGTGGTGGCCACGAGCGCGAGCGTCGCGGGCCTCGTCGGCGGCGACGTGCTGCTCGGACTCGGCCGTCAGGTGATCGGCGCGGTCACGTTCTCGTACAACTGGACGTCGATCTCCGCCGGCGCCTCCTACTTCGGCGCCACACAGCCGGAGCTGCTGCGCAACCTCTGGTCGCTCGCGGTCGAGGAGCAGTTCTACGTGCTGTGGCCGCTGCTGCTGCCGCTGTTCCTGCTGCTGCCGCGCCGGTGGATGCGGACGGCTGTCGCCGCCGTGCTGGCTGCGGCCTCCATCGCCTGGGCCGTGCAGGTCGTCGGCGCCGGCCCGGGGCTCGCGGGCCTGACCCGCGCCTACTACGGCACCGACACCCACGCCTTCGGGCTGCTCATCGGCGTCGCCCTCGCGTTCGCCCTGGCGGGGCGCACGGCCTGGAGCGCCGCGGCTCGCCCGTCGATCGGCGGCGTCGGCCCCGCGTGGACCGCCGTGGTGGGCGCGGTCAGCGTCGGGGGGATCGTGGTCATCGGCACGATCGCCGACGGCGCGACGGCCTACCCGATCGTGCCGTTGGCGGCGAGCGCCCTGACGGCGGTCGCGATCGCCGCGGCGACGCTCACCGGCTCGTGGTTCGGTCCCGCGCTCGACGTCGCGCCGCTGCGGTGGATCGGCGAGCGCTCCTACGGCATCTATCTGTGGCATTGGCCGGTCGTCGTGCTCCTCACCGTCGCGGTGACGGGCACGTTCGTCGAGGAGACCGTGCCCGTCCCCGTGGGGGTCGCGGCCGCCGTGACGACCCTCGTGCTGTCGGCGGCCTCGTACCGGCTGCTCGAACAGCCGATCCGCCGGCTCGGCTTCCGCGGCGCCGCGTCCGCGTTCGGCCGCCGCCTGCGCTCGACGCCCGCGCGGCGCTTCGGCGCCGTCGCGTCGCTCGGCGTGACCGCGCTGGTGGTCGCGGGCACCGCCGCGGCCGTGGCCGCCGTGCCCGCCGTCAGCTCGGGCCAAGCCGTCGTCGAAGCCGGGCAGCGCGCGCTGGATGCGGCATCCGCGTCGCCGACCCCTCCGCCGTCGCCGCCGCCGTCCGGCGATCCCGGCGCGACCACGCCCCGCCCCACGCCGACGGTGGGCCCCGACGGCGAGCCCTTGCCCCCGCCCCCGGTGGCGGTGCCCGGCGATCGCGTCACGGCGGTCGGTGACTCGGTCATGCTGGCGTCCGCCGGCGGACTGCTCGAGGAGCTTCCCGGCATCCAGATCGACGCCGAGGTGTCGCGATCGATGTGGGTCGGCAGCGAGATCGTCGACCGGCTCGCCGCGCAGGGCGCGCTGCGCGACTACGTCGTCGTCGGCCTCGGCACCAACGGGCCCGTCGACGGCGAGGCGCTCCAGGACATCTACGACAAGGTCGGACGGGACCGCACGCTCGTGCTCGTCAACGCGTTCGCCCCGCGCGACTGGATCGACGGCGTCAACCGCGACCTCGCGGCGTTCGCGGCCACCCACCCGGGGGTGATCGTCGCCGACTGGTCACAGGCCATCGCGCCGCGCACCGATCTGCTGGCGGGCGACGACATCCACCCGGGCGAGGCGGGCGGGCGCGTCTACGCCGACACCGTCACGACCGCGGTGTATGCCGTGGCCAACCAGCGCGCGCAGGTGCGCTACCAGGTGCAGCTGATCCGCTGGGCCACCACGCGCGCGCTCGCCCCCACCGCGACGCCCTGAGCGAGCCCTGAGCGACGCCCGCGCCGCGGCGGACGGCCCGGACCAGCGGCGAGTCGGGTCAGACGTGGGCGACGAGCGCGACCGCGCGCTCGTCCGCGACGAAACCGAGCCCCTCGTAGAGGGTGTTGGCCCCGGTCGGGCTCGCCGTGTCGACGTCGAGGACGGCCTTCTCCAGGCCGGCGGCGGCGATGGCGCGGAGCGCGTCTGCGACGACGACCGGCGCGAGCCCCTGCCGGCGATGGGCGCGGACGACGCCGATCAGGTCGATGTACGCGTGCGAGGCGCCGAGCATCTCCCAGTCGTCCTCGTTGACCGACACGAGGCAGAAGGCGGCGATGGCCCCCGCGTCGTCGACGACGAGGCGCGACAGGTCGGGGCGGAAGAACTCGCCGCCCACGAACTTCGCCCACGACTCCGGCGGGCTCGGCAGGCTTCCCCAGTGGTCGCGGAACGCGTCGTTGCGGGCGCGACGCGCGTCGTCGTCGCGGTCGTGGGTGTAGGCCACGACGCGCAGTCCGCGGGCCGCGGCATCCGCCGACAGCACCACGTCGGGAAGCGGGCGGGCCAGGTCGCGCAGCATCGTGGCGAACCACCGCTCGGCGGCGAAGCCGCGCGCCTCCGCGAGCCGCCGATGGCCCAGGTTGCTCTCCTCCGCGTAGACCTTGAGATCGGCGGTCCACTCCCCCGCCTCCACCGGCGCGAGCGACGGGGCGACCTCGGCGAGCTGCTCGAGCGCGCGGGCGTACTGCCACGCGAACACGGCCGTCCCGATGCCTCGGCGCCACCGTTCGGGCAGCACGGCGCCGGACAGCGACACGGTCAAGGCCCCATCGCGCGCCGGATGCAGGAACGCGCTGCCGTAGGCGATCACCGTTCCTGCGGCATCCACCGCCAGCACCGTGTCGCGGGTGTGGTCGATGTGCGGCAGGTCGAAGGTGTCCGCGACCTCCTGGCGGGGCGTCGTCCACGTCGGGTGGTCGATGCGCTCGGCCGCGACCATGACGGCGTGAAGCGCGTCGATGTCGTCCGCCGTGGCGGTCCGCCAGGCGGCGACCTCGGGATGCCGCGGCGGCCGCGGACCGGCGTCGACACCGGCCTCGCGCTGCAACCGGTGGATGCGCTCGATCAGGGACGTCTCGCTCACCACACCACCGTAGCGGGGCGCAGCACGGTTCGCGGGCCGGCGCCGCGCCGCGCTCCCGCCCCACGCAGCGAGGCCCGCACCCCCGTTCCGGGGTGCGGGCCTCGCGACAGCGTTCGCCTTACTTGGTGGCGTCCTCGGCGGCGGCCTCCGCGGCCGCGCCCTCCTCGGGCGACTCGGCGCCGGCAGCGGCGGCGTCGTCCGTGGCGACCTCGTCAGCGGCGTCCTGAGCCTCGTCGGCCTCGGCGACGGCCTCGGTCGCGGCCTCCTCGTCGGCGTCCTCGTCCTTCGCCGGGGCGGCGACGGGAGCCGCGGCGGCCGACTTCTTGGCCGACTTCGGCTTCGGGTTGACGGGCTCGAGCACGAGCTCGATCACGGCCATGGGGGCGTTGTCGCCCTTGCGGTTGCCGATCTTCGTGATGCGGGTGTAGCCGCCCTCACGCTCGGCGACGAGCGGAGCGATCTCGGCGAACAGCACGTGCACCGCATCCTTGTTGCCGATGACCGACAGCACGCGACGGCGAGCGTGCAGGTCGCCGCGCTTGGCGAAGGTGACGAGACGCTCGGCGAGCGGACGCAGGCGCTTGGCCTTGGTCTCGGTCGTCGTGATCGACTTGTGCGTGAACAGGGCGGCGGCCAGGTTGGCCAGCAGCAGACGCTCGTGGGCGGGGCCGCCTCCGAGGCGGGGACCCTTGGTGGGCTTGGGCATATCAGTTACTCCAGAGGAAAAGTGTCAGCGAACCGGTCGGGGCCGGAGCGCGCAGAAGGTCTTGCCGGTGCGAGCGCGGAGGCTCAGAGGGCCTCGTCGTCGTAGCCGCCGTAGAAGTGCGCGCCGTCGAACCCGGGGACCGAGTCCTTCAGCGACAGGCCGAGCGAGACGAGCTTGTCGCGCACCTCATCGACCGACTTCTGACCGAAGTTGCGGATGTTCATCAGCTGCGTCTCGGAGAGGGCGACCAGCTCGGACACCGTGTTGATGCCCTCGCGCTTGAGGCAGTTGTACGAACGCACCGACAGATCGAGGTCCTCGATCGGCATCGACAGCTCGTTGGTGAGCACCTCGGCGACCGGCGCGGGGCCGATCTCGATGCCCTCGGCCTCGACGTTCAGCTCGCGGGCGAGACCGAACAGCTCGGTGAGCGTGCGACCGGCCGACGCGACGGCGTCGCGCGGCGAGATCGACGGCTTGGCCTCGACGTCCAGGACGAGCTTGTCGAAGTCGGTGCGCTCACCGGCACGCGTGGCGTCGACGCGGTACGACACCTTCAGCACGGGCGAGTAGATCGAGTCGATCGGGATCTGACCGGCCTCGGCGTACTCGTTGCGGTTCTGCGTGGCCGACACGTAGCCGCGGCCGCGCTCGATCGTGAGCTCGAGCTCGAACTTCGCCGAGTCGTTGAGCGTCGCGATGACCAGCTCGGGGTTGTGCACCTCGACACCCGCCGGAGCGGAGATGTCGGCGGCGGTGACCTCGCCGGCGCCGGTCTTGCGCAGGTACGCCGTGATCGGCTCGTCGCGCTCGGACGAGACGACGAGCTGCTTGATGTTGAGGATGATCTCGGTGACATCCTCCTTCACACCCGGGATGGTGCTGAACTCGTGCAGCACGCCGTCGATGCGGATGCTGGTGACAGCCGCACCGGGGATCGAGGACAGCAGGCTGCGGCGCAGCGCGTTGCCGATCGTGTAGCCGAAGCCGGGCTCCAGCGGCTCGATGACGAAGCGGCTGCGGAACTCGCCGATCTTCTCCTCGGTCAGAGTGGGACGCTGTGCAATGAGCACTATGTGTTCCTTTCCGTCACGTGCCCGCTATATGACACGTGCGATTGCAAGAGGTGTTGAGTTTTCAAAGACGACGGATGCCGGGTGCCGCCCGCGATGCGGGGGCACCCGGCCCGGAAGTCAGACGCGGCGACGCTTCGGCGGACGGCAGCCGTTGTGCGCCTGCGGGGTGACGTCGGAGATCGACCCCACCTCGAGGCCGGCGGCCTGCAGCGAGCGGATCGCGGTCTCGCGGCCCGAACCCGGGCCCTTCACGAAGACGTCCACCTTCTTGACGCCGTGCTCGGCGGCCTGGCGGGCGGCCGACTCGGCAGCCATGCCGGCGGCGTACGGGGTCGACTTGCGCGAGCCCTTGAAGCCCACCCCACCCGAGGACGCCCAGCTGATGACGGCGCCCGAGGGGTCGGTGATCGAGACGATCGTGTTGTTGAACGTCGACTTGATGTGGGCCTGGCCCAGCGCGATGTTCTTCTTTTCCTTGCGGCGCGGCTTGCGCGCAGCGGTCTTGGCCTGTGCCATGTGTCTGTTCTCCTAAACCTGTACCGGGGGCCGCGCTTACTTGCGGCCGGCCTTCTTCTTGCCGGCGACGGTGCGCTTCGGGCCCTTGCGGGTACGCGCGTTGGTCTTGGTGCGCTGACCGCGCACCGGAAGGCCGCGGCGGTGGCGCAGACCCTCGTACGAGCCGATCTCGACCTTGCGGCGGATGTCGGCGGCGACCTCGCGGCGCAGGTCACCCTCCACCTTGTAGTTGCCTTCGATGTAGTCGCGCAGGGCGACCAGCTGGTCGTCGGTGAGGTCCTTGACGCGGATCGACTCGTCGATCTCGGTGGCCTTGAGGATCTCGACCGAACGCGTACGGCCGATGCCGTAGATGTAGGTGAGGGCGATCACCACGCGCTTGTCGCGCGGGATGTCGACGCCGGCAAGACGTGCCATGCGGGTTCTCCTAGGAGTAGTGGAGGTGTGGAACAGGATCGGTGCCCGGGCCTCCGCCCGAGGTGTCCCCTCCGAAGAGGTTCTGACCCTGCAATGTGCTGACCGTTGCCGGTCGGTGTGCGAGCGTCGCGCCGCCCCCGACCATCCGGTCGTTGAGCGAGCGCAGCGAGTCGAAACGCGCCGTTCGCGGTATGGAGTTGTGTCTTCGTACTGAGGTGTCGAATCGGCCCTGCGGGCCTCGCTCACCCTTGAGTCGCGAGCGACTCAGCCCTGGCGCTGCTTGTGACGCGGGTTCGACTTGCAGATGACCATGACGCGACCGTGGCGACGGATGACCTTGCAGTGGTCGCAGATGGGCTTGACGGAGGGGTTGACCTTCATGATGTTTCCTGTTCGCTGTCTTCGAGTCGCGCGGATGCCGCAGCATCCGCCCGCTCGTTACTTCTCGACCGGTCTAGCGGTAGCGATAGACGATGCGACCGCGCGTGAGGTCGTAGGGCGAGAGCTCCACGACGACGCGGTCTTCGGGGATGATGCGGATGTAGTTCTGCCGCATCTTGCCGGAGATCGTGGCGAGAACCTTGTGTCCGTTCGTGAGCTCAACGCGGAACATCGCGTTGGGCAGCGCCTCGGACACGACGCCCTCGATTTCGATGACACCGTCTTTCTTAGCCATAGCCTCGCTGACGCTTGAGCAGACCGGTCGGTCTGCGGTGAGTGGGATGTGGTGCGGCGACACGCCAATGAAGGCGCAAGGCACCAAAGATTCAGTGTACGTGATAGGGGGCCGGACGGCAAACTGCCGTCCGGCCCCCTCCCCGTCGTCGCGGCGCTTACTGGAACAGCGTCGCGAACTGGCCCTTGGCGGGGATGGTCTGGTTGGCGATGACGGTGCCGTTGACGGCCAGCGTCGGCGTGCCGATGCCGCTGGAGCCGGGCTGCACGGGCGTCTTCTCAGTCATGGCCGCCACGAACTTCGTGTACGTGCCGTCGGAGACGCAGGAGTCGATGCCCGTCACCCCGACGCTGGAGGCGACATCGAGGATCTGCTGGTCGGTGAGACCCGTGGAGTTCTCCTCCGGCTGCGCCTTGAAGAGGGCCTGCATGAAGGTCATGGCCTTGTCGGGATCGGCCTCGGCGACGCAGTACATCGCGTTCGCGGCTCGCGTGGAGTACTTCGTCCCCTGCGAGTAGCGGTCGAGGATCGAGATGGGGTGGATGTTGAGCGTGATCGTGCCGTTGTTGGCGAGATCGAGGATCTCGTCGCCGTAGGTCTGCTCGAACTGGTTGCAGATGGGGCACATGAAGTCGATGTAGGTGTCGAGCGTCTGCGAGCCCGAGCCGACCACGACGGCGCCGGTCTCCTGGTTGATGCCCGATCCGGAGGGAGCCGTGCCCGGGTCGGTCGCCGCGCGGTTCATCCACACGACCAGTGCGACCACGAGGGCGACGATGACGACCACCGCCACGCTCACCCAGATCGCGAACCAGTTCTTCCTGCCTGCCGCTGCCTGCGCCATAGCCCGATGCCTCTCCTTGCCGCGGCCCACGCCGCCGTCGTTCTATCTTCCCCCACTCCCCCCTATGCGTTCCCCGTGAACTCCGTTATCCTCGCGAGCCGCCATCCCCTGCCCGACCCGGCCACCCGCGGACCGCACACCGCGTGCCGGTTCGCGCGCGGCGTGGCGGCTCGCGGAGGGGCGCGGGGTCAGCGGGGTGGATACACCGAGAACGCCGCCAGACGCCGGCCGAGGGCGGCGGCCGAGGTGGTGTGCGCCTTGCCCCACCGCGCGAACCGCCGGTTCGTCGTCCCCCGGATCCAGTCCTCCCGCATCTTCTCGTCGAGAACCGCCTGGGCGATGTCGACGCCGTCGCCGCGCAGCCGCGGATCGAGGTACTTGCCCTCTCCGTCGTACTCTCCCCAGGCTGCGGCATCGTCGAGCCCGAAGTCCGCGTAGTACGTGCCGCCCCTCGGAGCGGGGATCGGTACCTGCAGCCGCGGCGCGGCGAATCCGAGCTCCCGCAGATACAGACGACTGACACTCTCCCCGGGCGACGCCGCGCGGCCGTCCGCGAGGTCGAGGATCCGCCGCGCCCGGCGCACGCCGCGGCCGCCCCGCGGCACGCGCGACGCGATGCGCGCCCGAAGGGATGCCGCGGCATCCTCGTCGTAGCGCCCCGTCGCCGGATCGTGGGCTTCGATCCGCAGCGCCGCATCGGCGAGGGCGAGTCCGGACTCCTCGGACACGCCGCGCAGCGTGTCCGCCACGGTGCGGGGCAGCGATGTGCAGCGCAGTGCGTCGCGTTCGACGATGTCGTCGTCGGGCACGGCGACCTCATGCCGCGCCACGAGCGGATTCGACGCCCTCACGTGCCCGCTCGCCGACCGACCGCTGAGGTGGACGCGCTCGGGCTCGAGCCGGAAGAGCGGCAGTCCCCACAGGACGGCGGCCGCCGTGTGCGAGTACACGAGGGACGAGCCGCCGCGCCGGCGCTCCTCGGCCGCGACGACGCGCATCAGCTGACGGCCTTCCGCGTAGGCGCTCCGCCAGTGCGCGGCATCCGCGTACCACCCCTGGTCGACGCGGATCAGCGTGCCCGCCCGTACCCGGGAGGTGATGTCCCGCGTGGTCAGTCCCGCCGCCTCCAGTTCCGCGCGCGATCGGAGCGCGGCTCGAGCGTGTTCCGTGAGCATGCCGCCCACCCTGCCGCGCGCCGCCTCTCCCCCGACGCACGCACCCCCGCCCCGTGCACGATCCCCCTCGCCCTCCCGCCTGTGGAGGACACCCCGCCCCTCCGCCGAGCCGCTACTGGGCGGCCGAGCCGACACGGTTCGTGCGGTCCGGCGCGTGGCGGCTCGACCGCGGCGTAGCGGCTCGCGGGTGCGGGTGGGGGGAGTTAGGGGATGGGGGTGGGGGTCACGTTGAAGGGGGCGAGGGATGCGGCGCCGCCGTCGGCGGCGGTCAGCACCCAGATGCCGCCCTCGTGCACGGCGACGCTGTGCTCCCAGTGACAGCCGTCGCTGCCGTCGACGGTCGTGACGGTCCAGTCGTCGTCCTCGACGTACGTTTGGTCCGAGCCCCCCGTGACCATGGGCTCGATCGCGAGGCACAGGCCCGGCCGCACGGCGGGGCCGAGGTCGTCGACCCGGTAGTTGAAGACGGTCGGGCCCTCGTGCATCCGGCGCCCGATGCCGTGACCGACGTAGTCGCGCAGGATGCCGTAGCCCTCGCCGGAGCGCTCGATGTAGCCCTGGACGGCGTCGCCGATCTCGCCGACCCGCGCCGCGGACGCGAGCGCCGCGACGCCCGCCCAGAGCGAGCCCTCCGTGACCGCCGACAGGCGCTCGCGCGCGGCCCGCACACCCGGGTCGCCCCCGGGCACCACGACCGTGATCGCCGAGTCGCCGTTCCAGCCCTTGAACTGCGCGCCGGCGTCGATCGAGACGATGTCACCCGGCTCCAGCACGCGCCCGCCGGGGATGCCGTGGACGACCTGGTCGTTGACGGAGATGCAGGTCGTGTGCCGGTACCCGCGCACCAGCTGGAAGTTCGACTCGGCACCGCGGGCGACGATGACATCGGATGCCGCGGCATCCAGCTCTGCCGTCGTCACACCGGGGGCGACCAGCGCACGGACCGCGTCGAGCGCGGCCGCGGTGATGAGTCCCGGCTCGACCATCGAGCGCAGCTGCGCAGGGGTCTTGTACAGGGAGCGGCGCAGCCCCATCAGAGCGCGGCGGCCGTGATGCCGCGCGCCGTCAGCGCGGCGGTGATGCGTGCGTAGACCTCGTCCAACGTGCCGACGCCGTCGATCTGGTCGACGATGCCGCGCTGGCGGTACACGTCGAGGATCGGGGCCGTCTCGGACTCGTAGATCGCGAGGCGCTTGGCGATCGACTCCTCGTTGTCGTCCGCGCGGCCCTGCTCGGTCGCGCGCAGCGACAGACGCCGGATCGACTCCTCGCGCGGCACGACCAGCTCGATGACCGCGGTCAGCGGCTCGTCGCGCGCGTCGAGGAACGCGTCGAGGTCGCCGACCTGACCGAGGTTGCGCGGGTAGCCGTCGAGCAGGAAGCCCGCCGCGGCATCCGGCTGCGCGAGCCGGTCGCGGACGATCTCGCCCGTCAGCTCGTCGGGCACGAGGTCGCCGGCGTCGATGATGGCCTTCACCTTCAGACCCAGCTCGGTGCCGTCCTTCACGTTGGCGCGGAAGACGTCGCCCGTCGAGACGGCGGGGATGCCGAGGGCCTCGGCCACCCGCACGCCCTGCGTGCCCTTGCCGGAGCCCTGCGGGCCGATGATGAGCAGTCGCGCAGCGGTCATCGCAGCAGCCCTTCGTAGTGGCGCTGCTGCAGCTGCGCGTCGATCTGCTTGACCGTCTCCAGACCCACACCGACGATGATGAGGATCGACGCGCCGCCGAACGGGAAGTTCTGGTTGGCGCTGACGGTGGCAAGCGCCACGAGCGGCAGCAACGCGATGAGACCGAGGTAGATCGAGCCCGGCAGCGTGATGCGCGTCAGGACGTAGTCGAGGTACTCCGCCGTGGGGCGACCGGCCCGGATGCCGGGGATGAAGCCGCCGTACTTCTTCATGTTGTCGGCGACCTCGACGGGGTTGAAGGTGATCGCGACGTAGAAGTAGGTGAAGCCGACGATGAGCAGGAAGTACAGCAGCATGTAGAGCGGGTGATCGCCCTTGGTGAGGTACTGCTGGATCCAGGTCACCCAGCCCGGGATGTTGCCGTTCGCGTCGGGCGTCTGGTTGAACTGGGCGATCAGCGCGGGGATGTACAGCAGCGACGAGGCGAAGATGACCGGGACGACGCCCGCCATGTTCACCTTGATCGGGATATACGTGTTCGTCCCACCGAGCGTGCGCCGACCGACCATCCGCTTCGCGTACTGCACCGGGATGCGCCGCTGCGACTGCTCGACGAACACCACGAGGGCCACGACGACGATGCCGACCGCGAGCACCAGGAGGAAGACCTCGAAGCCGCGCGAGGTGGCGATGGCCCACATCGCGGCCGGGAACTGCGCCGCGATCGAGGTGAAGATGAGGATCGACATGCCGTTGCCGACGCCGCGCTCGGTGACGAGCTCGGCGAACCACATGATGAGGCCGGTGCCGGCGGTCAGCGTGATGATCATCAGCAGCTGCGCCCACCACACGTCGTTGGTCAGCAGGGCGTTGCACTCCGCGATGCCCGTCGTGCCGAACAGCTGACCGGAGCGGGCCACCGTGACCAGCGTGGTCGACTGCAGCAGCGCGAGCGCGATCGTGAGGTAGCGGGTGTACTGCGTGAGGCGGGCCTGACCGGACTGCCCCTCCTTGTACAGCGCCTCGAAGTGGGGGATGACGACGCGCAGCAGCTGCACGATGATCGTCGCCGTGATGTAGGGCATGACCCCCAGGGCGAAGATCGACAGCTGCAGGAGGGCGCCGCCGGAGAAGAGGTTGACCAGGGAGAGCAGGCCCTCACTGGCCGATCCGGTCTGCTGCAGGCAGGACTGGACGTTCGGGAAGCTCACGAAGGGCGCCGGAATGTGCGCACCGAGGCGGTAGATGGCGATGATCGCGAGAGTGAAGCCGATCTTCCGCCGGAGGTCCGGGGTGCGGAAGACCCGCGCGATGGCGCTGACGGCGCTGAACAAAAGGATTTCCTCCAGTGAGCTGACCGGTGTCTCGAGACGCGTCCGAGGACACCGCTTCCAGAGTACGGCAACAGGGGCCGGAGGCTCGCCTCCGGCCCCTGCCGTGGAATTACTTGACCGAACCGCCCGCGGCGACGATCTTCTGCTCGGCCGAACCCGAGACCTTGTCGACCGCGACGGTGAGCTTGACCGAGATGTCTCCGGTGCCGAGCACCTTGACCTTCTCGTTCTTGCGCACGGCGCCCTTCGCGACCAGGTCGCTCACGGTGACGTCGCCACCGGCCGGGTACAGCTCGGCGAGCTTGTCGAGGTTGACCACCTGGTACTCGACGCGGAACGGGTTCTTGAACCCGCGCAGCTTCGGCGTACGCATGTGCAGCGGCATCTGGCCGCCCTCGAAGCCGATCTTGACCTGGTAGCGGGCCTTGGTGCCCTTGGTGCCACGGCCCGCGGTCTTACCCTTCGAGCCCTCACCACGACCGACACGGGTCTTCGCGGTGTTGGAGCCCGGGACGGGACGCAGGTGGTGCACCTTCAGCACACCGGGACGCGACGCCTCGGCATCCGCCTTCTTGGCGGGAGCCTTCTTCGCGGCCGGCTTGGCCGCAGCCTTGGCGGGAGCCTTCTCGGCGGTCTTCTTGGCAGCCGGCTTGGCGGCGGCCTTCTTCTCGACGACCTCTTCGGTCGCCTTCTCAGCCTTGTCGGCCATCAGTCGATCTCCTCAACCTTGACGAGGTGGGCGACGGTCTTGACGTAACCGCGCGTCTGCGCGTCGTCGGGACGGACGACCGAGTCGCCGATCCGCTTCAGGCCGAGCGAACGCAGCGTGTCACGCTGGTTCTGCTTCTCGCTCACCTTGGACTTGATCTGGGTCACCTTGAGACGCGCGGCCATCAGGCACCTCCCTTTGCAGCGGCCGCGGCGTCAGCCTCGGCACGGATCAGACGGGCGGGAGCCACCTGGTCGAAGTCGAGACCACGACGGGCGGCGACCGCGCGGGGCTCCTCGAGCTGCTTCAGCGCCTCGACGGTCGCGTGCACGATGTTGATCGTGTTCGACGAGCCGAGGGACTTGGAGAGCACGTCGTGGATGCCGGCGCACTCGAGCACGGCGCGAACCGGACCACCGGCGATGACACCGGTACCGGCGGCAGCCGGACGCAGGAGCACGACACCGGCAGCGGCCTCGCCCTGCACCGGGTGCGGGATCGACGAGCCGGTGCGGGGCACGCGGAAGAAGTTGCGCTTGGCCTCTTCGACACCCTTGGAGATGGCGAGGGGGACCTCACGCGCCTTGCCGTAGCCGACGCCGACGAGACCGTTGCCGTCACCCACGACGACGAGCGCCGTGAAGCTGAAGCGACGACCGCCCTTGACGACCTTCGACACGCGGTTGATCGTCACGACGCGCTCGAGGAACTGGCTCTTCTCGGCGTCGCGCGAACCGCGGTCGCGGTTGGGGTTGCGCTCGCGTCCGCCGCGGCGGGGCTCGCGGGCCTCGCGCTCGACGGGAGCGGTGGCCGCAGCCTGCTCGGTCACTTCGTTCTCCACATTCTGAGTAGTTGCATCGCTCACAGGTTCAGACCTCCCTCGCGGGCGCCCTCGGCGATCGCTGCGACACGGCCCGCGTAGCGGTTGCCACCGCGGTCGAACACGACGTCCGAGAAGCCGGCCGCCTTCGCACGCTCGGCGACGAGCTCGCCGACCTTGCGCGCCTTCGCGGTCTTGTCACCGTCGAACGTGCGCAGGTCCGACTCGAGGGTCGACGCCGACGCGACGGTCACGCCCTTGCTGTCGTCCACGAGCTGGACGAAGACGTGGCGGGCCGAACGGGTGACGACCAGGCGCGGACGGGCCTCGGTGCCCACGACCTTCTTGCGAAGGCGCAGGTGACGACGCGAACGCGCGTCGCTCTTCGACTTGACAGCCATGATTACTTACCAGCCTTTCCGGCCTTGCGGCGAACGACCTCGCCCGCGTAGCGCACACCCTTGCCCTTGTACGGCTCGGGCTTGCGGATCTTGCGGATGTTCGCGGCGGCCTCACCCACGGCCTGCTTGGAGATACCGCTGACGGTGAGCTTGTTGTTGCCCTCGACGGTCAGCGTGATGCCGGCCGGCGCCTCGACGAGCACCGGGTGCGAGAAGCCGAGCGCGAACTCGACCGCCGTGCCCTTCTGTGCGACGCGGTAACCGGTGCCGACGACCTCGAGGCCCTTGGTGTAGCCCTCGGTCACGCCGATGATGTTGTTGTTGATCAGGGTGCGGGTCAGCCCGTGCAGCGAACGCGACTCGCGCTCGTCGTCGGGGCGGGAGACCAGGACCTGGTTCTCCTCGACCTTGACCTCGATGGGCTTGGCGACGGAGAGCGCGAGCTCGCCCTTCGGGCCCTTGACGGTGACGTCCTGGCCGTCCACCGAAACGGTGACGCCGGCGGGGATGTCGATGGGAAGACGTCCGATACGCGACATGTCAGATCACCACACGTAGGCGAGGACTTCCCCACCCACGCCCTTCTGCTCTGCCTGACGGTCGGTGAGAAGACCGGAGGAGGTGGACAGGATCGCGACGCCGAGGCCGCCGAGGACCTTGGGGATCTCGGTCGAGCGTGCGTACACGCGCAGACCGGGCTTCGAGACGCGCTTGATGCCGGCGATCGACCGCTCGCGGTTCGGGCCGTACTTGAGCGTCAGGGTGAGGGTCTGGCCGACACGGGCGTCGGAGACCTCCCAGCCGGAGATGTAGCCCTCCTGCTGGAGGATCTCGGCGATGTGGGTCTTGAGCTTGGAGCTCGGCAGCGACACGGAGTCGTGGTGCGCCGAGTTCGCGTTGCGCAGACGGGTCAGCATGTCAGCGACCGGGTCTGTCATCGTCATTTCTTGGTGTCCTTTGTTCAGCGGTTTCGGATGCCGTTACACGACAGCCGACCTTCTTGATGGTCCGACCGGAGCGGTCGGGGGTGGGTCAGGCCTGGTTCTCGTCCGTCTTGAACGGGAAGCCCAGCTGGCGCAGCAGCGACCGGCCCTCGGCATCCGTCTTCGCCGTGGTGACGATCGTGATGTCGAAGCCGCGGACGCGGTCGATCTTGTCCTGGTTGATCTCGTGGAAGACCGACTGCTCCTGCAGACCGAACGTGTAGTTGCCGTGTCCGTCGAACTGCTTCGGGGACAGACCGCGGAAGTCGCGGATGCGCGGCAGCGCCAGGTTCACGAGACGGTCCAGGAACTCCCACGCGCGGTCACCGCGGAGGGTGACGTGCGCGCCGATGGCCTGGCCCTCGCGCAGCTTGAACTGGGCGATGGACTTGCGGGCCTTCGTGACGACCGGCTTCTGGCCGGTGATCTTGGTGAGGTCGTCGACGGCGCCATCGATCACCTTGGAGTCACGAGCAGCCTCGCCGACACCGGTGTTCACGACGACCTTGACGATCCCGGGGATCTGCATGACGTTGGCGTAGCCGAACTCGTCCTGCAGGGCCTTCTTGATCTCGCCCTGGTACTTCTGCTTCAGGCGGGGCTGGATCTTGCCAGCCGCCGCGGCAGTGGTGGTGCTCATGTTCAGAGGTCCTTGCCGCTCTTCTTCGCGTAGCGCACACGGACGGTGCGCTTCACGCCGTCCTTCGTCTGCTCCTCGACACGGTGACCGACCTTGGTCGGCTTCTTGGTCGAGGGGTCGACGAGGGCGACGTTGGAGATGTGGATCGGGGCTTCCATCGTCTCGATGCCGCCCGTCTTGGTGCCGCGCTGGGACTGGCCCACACGGTTGTGCTTCGTGACGTAGTTGACGCCCTCGACGATGACACGGTTCTGCTCGACGATGACGTCGAGAACCTTGCCCTGCTTGCCGCGGTCGCCGCCCTTGTCCTGCTTCTTGCCAGTGATGACCTGAACGAGGTCACCCTTCTTGATCTTGGCCATGAGGGTCAGATCACCTCCGGTGCGAGCGAGACGATCTTCATGAACTTCTTGTCGCGAAGCTCACGACCGACCGGTCCGAAGATGCGGGTGCCGCGGGGCTCCCCGTCGTTCTTCAGGATGACGGCGGCGTTCTCGTCGAACTTGATGTACGAACCGTCGGCACGACGGGTCTGCTTGACGGTGCGGACGACGACGGCCTTGACCACGTCGCCCTTCTTGACGTTGCCGCCGGGGATCGCGTCCTTGACGGTCGCGACGATGATGTCGCCGAGACCGGCGTAGCGGCGGTTGGAGCCGCCGAGCACGCGGATCGTGAGCAGCTCCTTGGCGCCGGTGTTGTCGGCGACCTTGAGGCGGGACTCAGTCTGGATCATTTCTTACTTCGCCTTCTCGAGGATCTCGACCAGGCGCCACCGCTTGGTGGCGCTCAGCGGCCGGGTCTCGTTGATGAGCACGAGGTCGCCGATGCCGGCGCTGTTCTGCTCGTCGTGGGCCTTGACCTTCGACGTGCGGCGGATGACCTTGCCGTAGAGCGGGTGCTTCACGCGGTCCTCGACCTCGACGACGATCGTCTTGTCCATCTTGTCGCTCACGACGTAGCCACGACGCGACTTGCGGTAGCCACGGGCGTCGGCGTCGCGCACGTCGTGCGCAGCCGACTCGTGACCGGCGACGGGCGCCTCGACGACGGCCTCGGCGGCCGGCGCCTTCTTGGCGGCCTTCTTCTCGGTGGTCTCAGCCATCACTCGGCCTCTTCCTTCGTGGCCTCGGCAGCGTCATCCGCCTTCTTGGCCTTGGTCTTCTTCGCCTTGGTCGCGACCTCGACGGGCGCGGGCGTGGCACGGATGCCCAGCTCGCGCTCGCGGATCACGGTGTAGAGCCGCGCGATGTCGCGCTTGACGGCGCGGATGCGGCCGTGGCTCTCGAGCTGGCCCGTGGCCGACTGGAAGCGCAGATTGAACAGCTCTTCCTTGGCCTTGCGCAGCTCCTCGACGAGGCGCTGGTCCTCGAACGTGTCCAGCTCGCTGGGAGCGAGCGTCTTGGTTCCGACGGCCATTACGCGTCGCCCTCCTCGCGCTTGATGATGCGTGCCTTCAGGGGCAGCTTGTGGATTGCACGGGTGAGGGCCTCACGAGCGAGCTGCTCGTTGACGCCCGCGACCTCGAAGAGGACGCGACCCGGCTTGACGTTGGCGACCCACCACTCCGGCGAACCCTTACCGGAACCCATGCGGGTTTCGGCCGGCTTCTTGGTGAGCGGACGGTCGGGGTAGATGTTGATCCACACCTTGCCACCGCGCTTGATGTGACGGGTCATCGCGATACGAGCGGACTCGATCTGACGGTTCGTCACGTACGCGGGGGTGAGGGCCTGGATGCCGAACTCGCCGAAGGAGACCTTCGTGCCGCCGGTGGCCTGGCCCGCGCGGCCCGGGTGGTGCTGCTTGCGGTACTTGACCTTACGGGGAATAAGCATTATGCCGATGCTCCTTCTGCGACGGGCGCCTCGTTGCGGGGCGCGCGACGACGGTCGCCACCACGGTCGTCACGACCGCGGGGGGCCTTCGGCGCGTTCGCCTGCTCGCGCGCGAGCTCCTTGTTGGTGAGGTCGCCCTTGTAGATCCAGACCTTCACGCCGATGCGGCCGAAGGTGGTCTTGGCCTCGTAGAAGCCGTAGTCGATGTTCGCGCGCAGCGTGTGCAGCGGCACACGACCCTCGCGGTAGAACTCCGAGCGGCTCATCTCCGCGCCGCCGAGGCGGCCGGAGACCTGGATGCGGATGCCCTTGGCACCGGCGCGCTGCGCGCCCTGCAGGCCCTTGCGCATCGCGCGGCGGAACGCCACGCGGGCGGAGAGCTGCTCGGCGATGCCCTGGGCGACCAGCTGGGCGTCGGCCTCGGGGTTCTTGACCTCGAGGATGTTCAGCTGGATCTGCTTGCCGGTGAGCTTCTCGAGGTCGGCGCGGATGCGCTCGGCCTCGGCGCCGCGGCGACCGATCACGATGCCCGGGCGGGCGGTGTGGATGTCGACGCGGACGCGGTCACGCGTGCGCTCGATCTCGATGCCGCTCACGCCGGCGCGGTCCAGCTGCGTCTGCAGGAGCTTGCGGATCTTGATGTCCTCGGCCACGTAGTCGGCGTAACGCTGTCCCGGCTTCGTGGAGTCGGAGAACCAACGCGACACGTGGTCCGTGGTGATGCCGAGGCGGAAGCCGTAGGGGTTGACCTTCTGTCCCATTACTTGCTCGCCTTCTTGCTGGTCTCGGCAACCTCGGGGGTCGCGAGCTGGATGGTGATGTGGCTCGTGCGCTTCTTGATCTGGAAGGCGCGACCCTGGGCGCGGGGGCGGAAGCGCTTGAGCGTCGACCCCTCGTCCACGTACGCGTTGGCCACGTACAGGTCCTGCTCGTCCAGGAACTCGCTGTCCTTGTCGGCCTTCACCCGGGCGTTGGCGATCGCCGACTCCACGAGCTTGTAGATCGGCTCACTGGCAGCCTGCGGGGCGAACTTCAGGATGGCCAGGGCCTCCTGAGCCTGCTTGCCCTTGATCAGCGCGACGACACGACGAGCCTTCTGAGGGGTCACGCGGATGTGCTTGACGCGTGCGATGGATTCCACCATTTCTCTCCTCCTCTAGTCCTCTCTGGAACGCCACCGCGTCAGCGGCGGCGACCCTTCTTGTCGTCCTTCTCGTGGCCGCGGAAGGTGCGGGTGGGCGCGAACTCGCCCAGCTTGTGACCGACCATGGTCTCGGACACGAACACGGGGATGTGCTTGCGTCCGTCGTGCACGGCGATGGTGTGTCCCAGCATGGCGGGGATGATCATCGAACGGCGCGACCAGGTCTTGATGACGTTCTTGGTGCCGGCATCGTTCTGCGAGACGACCTTGCGAAGCAGGTGCTCGTCGACGAAGGGGCCCTTCTTCAGGCTGCGAGGCATCTTCCTCTACTCCTACTTGCGCTTCTTGCCGGCGTTGCGACGGCGGACGATGTACTTGTCGCTTTCCTTGTTGGCGTGGCGGGTGCGACCCTCAGCCTGGCCCCAAGGAGAGACGGGGTGACGTCCACCGGACGTCTTGCCCTCACCACCACCGTGCGGGTGGTCGACCGGGTTCATCGCGACACCACGGACGGTCGGGCGCACGCCCTTCCAGCGCTTGCGGCCGGCCTTGCCCCAGTTGATGTTGGACTGCTCGGCGTTGCCGACCTCGCCGATCGTGGCGCGGCAGCGCGCGTCGACGTTGCGGATCTCGCCCGACGGCAGACGGAGCTGCGCGTAGGGGCCGTCCTTGGCGACCAGACGCACCGAGGCGCCGGCCGAGCGCGCCATCTTCGCGCCGCCGCCGGGGCGGAGCTCGATGGCGTGGATGACCGTACCGGTGGGGATGTTCTTCAGCGGCAGGTTGTTGCCCGGCTTGATGTCGGCGCCCGGACCGGACTCGACGACGTCGCCCTGCTGCAGCTTGTTCGGCGCGAGGATGTAACGCTTCTCGCCGTCCACGTAGTGCAGCAGCGCGATGCGCGCGGTGCGGTTGGGGTCGTACTCGATGTGAGCGACCTTGGCGTCGACGCCGTCCTTGTCGTTGCGACGGAAGTCGATGACACGGTACTGGCGCTTGTGGCCGCCACCGATGTGGCGGGTGGTGATGCGGCCCTGGTTGTTGCGGCCACCGGTCTTCGACAGCGGGCGCAGCAGCGACTTCTCAGGCGTCGATCGCGTGATCTCGGCGAAGTCTGCCACCGACGAACCGCGGCGACCCGGGGTCGTGGGCTTGTACTTGCGAATAGCCATGTTGGTTGTCCTCTATCCCAGCTGTCAGCCGACGGCCGTGAAGATGTCGATGGTGCCCGACTTCAGCGTGACGATGGCGCGCTTGGTGTCCTTGCGCTTGCCGGTGCCGAAGCGGGTGCGGCGGGCCTTGCCCGTGCGGTTGAGCGTGTTGACCGCGGCGACCTTGACGCCGAAGATCTTCTCGATCGCGAGCTTGATCTCGGTCTTCGAGGCGCGCGGGTCCACCAGGAAGGTGTACTTGCCCTCGTCGATGAGCCCGTAGCTCTTCTCCGAGACGACCGGCTTCAGGATGATGTCGCGCGGGTCCTTGTTGACGGAGACGTTCATGCCGAGACCTCCTCGGTGGTGGCGCTCTTCGACGCGACGAACGCGTCGTAGGCGGCCTTGGTGAAGACGATGTCGTCGGAGACGAGAACGTCGTAGGCGTTCAGCTGGTCGAACGTGAGCACGTGGACGTACGCGAGGTTGCGCACGCTCTTGACGCTCAGCTCGTCGCCGCGCTCGATGACGACCAGGACGTTCTTGGTCGGCGCGAGCTCGGCGAGGACGGCCGCAGCGGCCTTGGTCGACGGGGCGCCCTCGATGCCGAACGAGTCGACGACGTGGAGGCGGCCACCGCGAGCACGGTCGCTCAGCGCGCCCAGCAGGGCGGCGGCGATCATCTTCTTGGGGGTGCGCTGGGCGTAGTCGCGCGGCTTCGGGCCGTGGACGATGCCACCACCGGTCATGTGCGGCGCGCGGATCGAGCCCTGACGGGCGTTACCCGTGCCCTTCTGCTTGAAGGGCTTGCGGCCGGCACCCGAGACCTCGCCACGACGCTTGGTCGAGTGCGTGCCCTGGCGAGCCGCGGCGAGCTGAGCCACGACGACCTGGTGGATGAGGGGGATGTTCGTCTTGACGTCGAACAGCGCGGCGGGCAGCTCGACCGAGCCGGCCTTCTTGCCGTTGGGGCTGTGGACGTCGAGCGCGAGAGTCGAGTCAGCCATGATCAGGCACCCTTCACTGCGTTGCGGACGTAGACGATGCGGCCGCGCGCACCGGGGACGGCGCCCTTGACGAGCAGCAGACCCTTCTCGGCGTCGACGGCGTGCACCGTGAGGTTGAGGACGGTCACGCGCTCGCCACCCATACGGCCGGCCATGCGCATGCCCTTGAAGACGCGGCTCGGCGTCGACGAGGCGCCGATCGAGCCGGGCTTGCGGTGGTTGCGGTGCGCACCGTGCGAGGCGGAGACGCCCTTGAAGTTGTGGCGCTTCATGACACCCGCGGTGCCCTTGCCCTTGCTGGTGCCGACGACGTCGACCAGCTGGCCGGCCTCGAAGGTGGCGTCCACGGTGAGCTCCTGACCGAGTGAGTAGTCAGCGGCATCCGCGGTGCGCACCTCGGTGAGGTGGCGGCGAGGGGTCACGCCGGCGGCCTCGAAGTGGGCCGTCAGGGGCTGGTTGACCTTGCGCGGGTCGATCTGGCCGTAGGCGATCTGGACGGCGTTGTAGCCGTCGCGCTCCGGCGTGCGCACCTGGGTGACCACGTTGGGGGCCACCTCGATGACGGTGACGGGAACGAGCTTGCCGTTCTCGTCCCAGACCTGGGTCATGCCGAGCTTCGTGCCGAGCAGGCCCTTGGAAACCTTTTCGTTGATGTGTGCCATGACCGGGACCTCAGAGCTTGATCTCGATGTTGACGTCGGCCGGGAGGTCGAGGCGCATCAGCGAGTCGACGGCCTTGGGCGTCGGGTCGATGATGTCGATCAGGCGCTTGTGGGTGCGCATCTCGAAGTGCTCGCGGCTGTCCTTGTACTTGTGGGGCGACCGGATGACGCACACGACGTTCTTCTCGGTCGGAAGGGGCACGGGGCCCACGACGGTGGCGCCTGCGCGGGTCACCGTGTCGACGATCTTGCGCGCCGACGTGTCGATGACCTCGTGGTCATACGACTTCAGGCGAATGCGGATCTTCTGTCCCGCCATTGTCTGCTCACTCTCTTTCTCGCGTCGTACCTCGGGGGCATTGGACGCACAGGGCACAGGGTTGTGCCGGGCACTTGCGCACCACTGTTCTGATGTCAGTCCCGACCGCCGCGCGCACGCGCACGGATCCCGTTTCCGGGTGGAGTCGGATTGTCGTGTTCTGCTGCCCGCGGCCTAGGTCACTGCGCGTTCTCGTGGAGAGGATGCGCCGCCTATGCACTGCCCTGGCAGTGATCCCGCGCCGCGCTTTCGCGCACGCAGGAATGTGGAACTGGTCTAGTCTACGTGCCTCCCGGGCGTGTCGCAAACCCGGGCGTGTCGCGGACGGCGCGCGGCCTCGGCATCCGTCCGCGGGCGCCGGTTCACGGCACAAAAAGGGGAGGGGTGGGCCCTTGGGGAAAGCCCACCCCTCCCGGTCTCCGCGGGACGCGCGACCCCCCGATCACGCGTCCCGGGTCTCAGCGCGCCGCGTCCCCCCGACGCGGACGCGCGGCATCGAGGACGACGCCACGGCGCGGACGGCGTCGACGCGGAAGCCCCCCGGCATCCACGTCGACGGCGATTCGTCCATCGCCGGCAGGAGCGAGAGGCGCGCGGCCGGAGATCCCGTACCGCGGCGAGTGTGCTCGGGTCCCCCGAACGTCCCCCATAAATCCACGAGCAGCGCTCATGCCCCCACAACCTGTCACCGTGCACACACGCATTCTCTGCGTGGTGCGGCGGAACGAACCCCCACAGTTCGTCCAGTCGGTCTCAGCCCCCCGGCGTCGTACTGACCAAGGTCGACGCTAAGCGGTCCGGGTCCCGGCGTCAAGTCGGTTTTGATCTCGTTTTCGACACGGCACGACGAAGGGTCGGATGCCGCGGCATCCGACCCTTCTCGAACTCAGTTGCCGATGGCGCCGTCGACCTGGTCGCGCACCTCGTCGACCTTCGCGTCGAACTGGTCCGGGGCGACCTTCTTGACGAAGTCGGCCGCGGCGTCGAGGACGCTGTCGCTGACCTCCTCCGCCTTGTCGGAGTGGATCACCTCGTCGATCTTGTCCTTGTTCTGCTCGAGGAACTGCTTCCCCTGATTCACGATGTCATCCAGCCCCATGGCCGTCCCCTCTTCGTCGATCGATGCGGCGCGGGCGCGCTCGCTGCCATTCTGGCCGCAGACGACGTCGAGCAATAGGGGGCGGACCCCCGGAAACGACGGCGCCTCCGGGAGCGCGAGGCTCCCGGAGGCGTCGTCGGTGCGAAGTGCTTACTTCAGGATCTTGGTGACGGTACCGGCACCGACGGTGCGGCCACCCTCACGGATCGCGAAGCCGAGGCCCTCTTCCATGGCGATCGGCTGGATCAGCTCGACCGACATCTCCGTGGTGTCGCCGGGCATGACCATCTCGGTGCCCTCGGGCAGCGTGATGACGCCGGTGACGTCGGTGGTGCGGAAGTAGAACTGCGGGCGGTAGTTCGTGAAGAACGGGTTGTGACGGCCACCCTCCTCCTTGGAGAGGATGTACGCGGTGCCCTCGAAGTCGGTGTGCGGCGTGACCGAACCCGGCTTGACGACGACCTGACCACGCTCGACGTCGTCACGCTTGGTGCCGCGCAGGAGCAGACCACAGTTCTCGCCGGCCCAGGCCTCGTCGAGCTGCTTGTGGAACATCTCGATACCGGTGACGATCGTCTTCTGCGTCGGGCGGATGCCGACGATCTCGACCTCGGAGTTGATCGCCAGCGTGCCACGCTCGGCGCGGCCCGTGACGACCGTGCCACGGCCGGTGATCGTGAAGACGTCCTCGATGGGCATGAGGAACGGCTTGTCCTTGTCGCGCACCGGGTCCGGGATGGACTCGTCGACGGCGTTCATCAGCTCGACGATCGACTCGACCCACTTCTCGTCGCCCTCGAGAGCCTTCAGGCCCGAGACGCGCACGACGGGGGCGTTGTCGCCGTCGAAGTCCTGCGAGCTGAGGAGCTCACGGACCTCGAGCTCGACGAGCTCCAGGATCTCCTCGTCGTCGACCATGTCGCTCTTGTTGAGCGCGACGAGCAGGTAGGGCACGCCGACCTGCTTGGCGAGCAGGACGTGCTCACGCGTCTGCGCCATCGGGCCGTCGGTGGCGGCGACCACGAGGATCGCGCCGTCCATCTGAGCGGCACCGGTGATCATGTTCTTGATGTAGTCGGCGTGGCCGGGCGCGTCGACGTGCGCGTAGTGGCGCTTCGGGGTCTCGTACTCGACGTGCGAGATGTTGATCGTGATACCACGCTGACGCTCTTCGGGAGCCGAGTCGATCGACGCGAAGTCACGCTGCACGTTGGTCGCCGACGGGTACTTGTCGGCGAGCACCTTCGAGATGGCAGCGGTGAGCGTGGTCTTGCCGTGGTCGACGTGACCGATCGTTCCGATGTTGACGTGCGGCTTGGTCCGCTCGAACTTGGCCTTGGCCACTGGGTCCTCCTCAGGACATTCGTGTAGAGGTTCCGGGCGCTGGATTGCGACCGGTGCTCTACGGGGATGGGTGTCAGTCTAGACGACTGGGTCTGTATTCAGTTTGTGCGGATGCTGTGCGCGGGGCCGTCTGCGCAGACGGCCCTGCGCACGGCATCCAGAGCGTTACTCGCCCTTGTTCTTCTGGACGATCTCGTCGGCGACGGCCTTGGGGACCTCGGCGTACGAGTCGAACTCCATCGAGTACACGGCCCGGCCCGAGGTCTTCGAGCGCAGGTCGCCGATGTAGCCGAACATCTCCGACAGCGGGACGAGCGCGCGGACGATCTTGATGCCCGAGCCGTCCTCCATCGACTGGATCTGGCCACGACGCGAGTTCAGGTCGCCGATGACGTCGCCCATGTACTCCTCGGGCGTGCGCACCTCGACGGCCATCAGCGGCTCGAGGATGGCAGGGGCGGCCTTGCGGACGGCCTCCTTGAAGCCCATCGAGCCGGCGATCTTGAACGCCATCTCGGACGAGTCGACATCGTGCGATGCACCGTCGAGCAGGATCGCCTTGACGCCCACGATGGGGTAGCCGGCGAGCACGCCGACGTTCATCGCGTCCTGGAAGCCCTGGTTGGTCGGCTCGATGTACTCGCGCGGGATACGGCCACCGGTGACCTTGTTCTCGAACTCGTACGTCTTGTCGGCCGTGACCTCGAGGGGCTCGAGCGCGAACTGGATCTTCGCGAACTGGCCCGACCCACCGGTCTGCTTCTTGTGGGTGTAGTCGTGGCGCTCGACGGCCTTCTTGATCGTCTCGCGGTAGGCCACCTGGGGCTTGCCGACGTTGGCCTCGACCTTGAACTCGCGCTTCATGCGGTCCACGAGGATGTCGAGGTGCAGCTCGCCCATGCCCTTGATGACCGTCTGACCGGTCTCGGGGTTGAGCTCGGTGCGGAAGGTCGGGTCCTCTTCGGCCAGCTTCTGGATCGCGGTGCCCAGCTTCTCCTGGTCGGCCTTGGTCTTCGGCTCGATGGCGACCTCGATGACGGGCTCGGGGAAGGTCATCGACTCGAGGACGACGGGCTCGGCGGGGTCGGCCAGGGTGTCACCGGTGGTGGTGTCCTTGAGGCCGATCACGGCGTAGATGTTGCCCGCGGTGACCGAGTCAACCGGGTTCTCCTTGTTGGCGTGCATCTGGAAGATCTTCCCGATGCGCTCCTTCTTGCCCTTGGTCGAGTTGATGACCTGGGCGCCGGAGTCGAGGTGACCGGAGTACACGCGGATGTAGGTGAGGCGACCGAAGAACGGGTGCACCGCCACCTTGAACGCGAGCGCGGCGAACGGGTCGTTGGCGTCGGGGTGACGCTCGATGACCTTCTCCTCGTCCTTGGGGTCGTGCGCCTCGATGGCGGGCACGTCCAGGGGCGACGGCAGGTAGTCGACGACCGCGTCCAGCATCGGCTGGACACCGCGGTTCTTGAACGCCGAGCCGCAGAGCACGGGGTACAGCTCGCCGCCGACGGTGAGCTTGCGGATCGCGCCCTTGATCTCGGCGAGCGTGAGCTCCTCGCCGCCGAAGTACTTCTCGAGCAGCGCCTCGTCGGTCTCGGCGACCGTCTCGAGCAGCTTCTCGCGGTACTCGGCCGCGCGGTCGGCCAGGTCGGCCGGGATCTCCTGGACCTCGTACTTGGCGCCCATGGTGACATCACCCTTGGCGTCGCCGGGCCACACCAGGGCACGCATCTCGACGAGGTCGATGACGCCGACGAAGTCGTTCTCGGCACCGATCGGCAGCTGCAGCACGAGCGGCTTGGCACCCAGGCGGTTCACGATGGTGTCGACGGTGAAGTAGAAGTCGGCGCCCAGCTTGTCCATCTTGTTGACGAAGCAGATGCGGGGCACGTCGTACTTGTCGGCCTGACGCCAGACGGTCTCGGACTGGGGCTCGACGCCCTCCTTGCCGTCGAAGACGGCGACCGCGCCGTCGAGGACGCGGAGCGAGCGCTCCACCTCGACCGTGAAGTCCACGTGGCCCGGGGTGTCGATGATGTTGATCTGGTGCTTGTTCCAGAAGCAGGTGACGGCGGCCGACGTGATCGTGATGCCGCGCTCCTTCTCCTGCTCCATCCAGTCGGTGGTCGAGGCGCCGTCGTGGGTCTCGCCCAGCTTGTGGTTGACACCCGTGTAGAACAGGATGCGCTCGGTCGTCGTCGTCTTGCCGGCATCGATGTGCGCCATGATGCCGATGTTGCGGACCTTGTTGAGGTCGGTGAGCACTTCTTGTGCCACGGGGTGTCCTTACGTGTGGTTTCGGGTTGCGGACGTTTCGACTCGGCTCTGCGAGCCTCGCTCAACGACCGGGGGGGGTGGGCCCCGCCGGTCGTTGAGCGAGCGCAGCGAGTCGAAACGCGTTACCAGCGGTAGTGCGCGAAGGCGCGGTTCGACTCGGCCATCTTGTGGGTGTCCTCGCGGCGCTTGACCGCGGCACCGAGGCCGTTCGAGGCGTCGAGGATCTCGTTCTGCAGACGCTCGGTCATCGTCTTCTCACGACGACCCTTCGCGTAGCTGACGAGCCAGCGCAGCGCGAGGGTGTTCGCGCGGTGCGGCTTGACCTCGACCGGCACCTGGTAGGTCGAGCCACCGACGCGGCGGCTCTTGACCTCGAGGGTGGGGCGGACGTTGTCGAGCGCCTTCTTGAGCGTGGCGACGGCATCCTGGCCGTTCTTGGCCTCGACGCCCTTGAGGGCGTTGTAGACGATCGACTCGGCGAGCGACTTCTTGCCGTCGACGAGGATCTTGTTCACCAGCTGGGTGACGATCGGAGCACCGTAGACCGGGTCGTTGACGACGACGCGGCGAGGTGCGGGTCCCTTGCGAGGCATCGGACTCAGCCCTTCTTGGCGCCGTAGCGGCTACGGGCCTGCTTGCGGTTCTTGACGGCCTGGGTGTCCAGGGCGCCGCGAACGATCTTGTAGCGGACACCGGGGAGGTCCTTGACACGGCCTCCACGGACGAGCACGAGCGAGTGCTCCTGCAGGTTGTGGCCCTCACCCGGGATGTAGGCCGTGACCTCGGTGCCGTTGCGGAGCTTCACACGGGCGACCTTGCGCATGGCCGAGTTCGGCTTCTTGGGCGTGGTCGTGTAGACGCGGGTGCAGACACCCGCCTGCTGGGGGTTCGACTTCAGGGCGGGAGCCTTGGTCTTGGTGACCTTCGGCGAGCGACCCTTGCGAACCAACTGCTGAATGGTTGGCACGTTCTCTCCTTGTAAGTCCGTGCGGTCTTCTCGTCCGCACGGGTGCTGCACGGTGACAGCGATGGTGGTTTCACCACAGATCCACCGGCGCGGCGGTGTGCCGAGCGTGTGTGGTGGATATGCCGTGGGGGCGGCCTGTTCGCAGACCGGTCCCGCTGTGTGCACCCGCCCCTTCCGCAGGCCGTGGCACGGCGGATGGCGCGCATACGCGCACACCCGGTCAATACTACGCCGTATGACGAACTCGGGCAAACGCGCCCGGTGAGTCGCCGCACGGCCCACGGATGCCGTCGCGCGGGCGCCCGCTCAGTGATCGAGACGCTGCAGATGGAACTCTTCGTCGCCCAGGAAGAAGCGCTCGCCGGCGTCGATCTTCGATCCGGGTTCGACCTCGACCTCCTCGCCCATCAGCGTGCGCACGAGCACGCCGTTGGTCGAGGCCAGATCGGTGATGGTCCACACGTCGTCGTGGCGTTCGAGGCGCGCATGCGTCTTCGAGACGGTGAGCGCCTCCCCCGGCACCGCGACCAGCTGCGCGCGCGGGAAGGCGGCGTCGCCGGAGGGTCGGCGCCCCAGGATGACGATGTCCGAGGTGATCGGCACGGGGGCGCCCGAGACCGGGACCAGCTGCCAGGTGGGCTTGCGGGCCCGGCGCGTGATGATCGTCTGATCGAGGTCGTCGTCGCCGGCGTCCCCGCGGCGGTGCTGGGCGGCGACGGCGCCCGCGGCCGAACGGGGCGACCCGGCGGCGGGCGAGCCGATGACCGCGGAGACCTCTCCCGACAGCTCCGGGAACCCGTCGGGCTCGTTCGGGGCGACCGCGAACGCCGGCCACGGGCGGGCGCGGCGCAGCTCGGGTTCCGGCGCCTCCGCGGACGGCCGGGCGGCGGCCGGCGGGGCGGCATCCGTCGCGGCCTCGGGCTCCCCACGGCGGGCGGGCGCGGGCTCGGGCACGGCGGCACGGGCCGCCGCCTCCGCCGCCGAGACGCGCTGGACGGGCGCGTCCGCCGGCGCGGCCGCCTGCTCCGACGGCGACGGCAGCGCCGTGCTGCGCCGGCCCGGCACGAAGTCGATGGGGGCGTCCTCGGTCACCGGCGGCATCGCGTGGCGCCACCCGGCGCCCGAGCTCGGCGGGAACGGCGACGGCGCGATCGCCGAGACGTCGTCGATCTCCGACGGCCATGCGTCGTCGTCGGAGGGAGGGCCGGCCTCGGCGGACGAGGCGACGACGGCCGCGGCGGACACGGGCGCGGGCGCCGCGGGGCGCGTGGCCGCCGTCGGCGGGGAGGCGGCGGGCGACGGGCCCTCCGCGGCGGCGGGCTCGAGGGACGCCGCCGGGGCATCCGCGGCGGACGCATCGGGGACGAGAGGGGCATCCGCCGGGCGGTCGTCGAGGACGGACGCCGCCGACTCCGGCGGCGCGGTCGTCGTGTCGGGCGGGGTCCACTGCGCGGCCGGCGCGGAGGGCGGCGGCGCGAACAGGCGGACCAGGTCGTCGTCGGCCTCGTCCACGTCGGCGTCCGCGCGGCCGCGCGCGGGGTCGGCATCCGGGGCCGCGGCATCCGTGGGCGCGGCCAACGGCGGCTCCGGGACGAACGGCCCCGACGGCAGCACGGAGACCACGACCGGCGCGGGCGATGCGGGTTCGGCGGCGAAGACGCCGCCGAGGGTGGCGGCGCGCGACGCGCCCTCGGAACGCGATCCCCCGGCGCGGGCACCCAGCCAGCGGGCCGGACCGAAGCCGAGGATGCTCGCCCAGACCACGAACAGCACGGCGGAGACCACGGTCATGCCGGCGCCGTACCCGAATCCGGGGTTGATGCGGTGCGCGGCGACGATCAGCAGCACCCAGACCGCGACGGGGCCGAGGACCGGGACGAGCAGGAGCAGGATCAGCCAGGGACTGAAGCCGCCCCACGCCAGCACCGTCGCCTGATTGAAGAACGGCACCCAGCCCTTCCAGGCCTCGTCGCCCATCTTCCGGAACATGGCCGCGAGCGCCAGGGCCGTCCAGACGTACAGGGCGAGCCCGACGCCGACGGCGACCAGGCCCAGCAGGGCGCCGACGGAGTCGCCGATGGGTGCGTTCATGCGGTGCGCCGCGGGCGGGATGCCGCGCGACTCCCCCTCTCGAAGTGTGACCGGAACGATCGCGGGACGAACGATCTCAACGATACGGCCGCACGGAGCCGGCGCCACCGGGTCGGTGCGAGCGCGGTGCGTTCCTCGTCGACGATCCGCCAGAACGCATCGGCCTCGTCCGCGTCGATCACGCGCGCCGAGAACACCGCTTCGTCCGCGGCGCGCGCGAGGCCGCCGGCGGACGGGCGCGACAGCGCGGCGGCGATCTCGGTGCGCGTCGCGGCGGCCGGCAGCGGACGGCGCGCGTCGGTCGCGGCATCCAGGTACTCGTCCCATCCGCCCGCGATGCGCGCGGCCGGAGCCTCCTGCCGGCGGCGGCGGCGACGGCGCGCGGCCTTGGCGATCACGATCGCGAGGAAGGGGCCCGCCAGCACCAGCAGGACCGCGAGCACACCGCCGGCGACGCCCAGCGCGGTCCACAGTCCGCGCAGATCCAGAGCGTCGGAGCGGTCGGCGGGGGCGGCGGTGTCCTCCTGCGCGGGACGCTGCGGCTGCACCTCGTCGACGCCGTCGGGACGCACGGAGGTCGCGATCTGCGGGTCGGGCTGCTCCGTCACCTCGCGCTGCGGGGGGCGGGTGTGCTGCGGGGTCACGTCGATGGGGATCCACTCCCCCGTCGACGCGCGCACCTCGACCCAGGCCGACACGTCGCCGGCGCGGCACACCCCGTCCGTGCACGCGGCGGCATCCGGATCGGTCGACGACAGACGCGTGCCCACGACGATCCGCGCCGGGAAGCCGAGCTCGCGGGCGATGAGCGCGACGGCCACGGAGAACTGCTCGTCGTCGCCGACGGCGGCCACGAGGTCATCGGATGCCGCGGCGGCCGGGTCGGGCTCACGGGCCAGCAGCGCCGTGAACATGTCGTCGATGCGGGCGAGCGAATGGCCCGACGCGCTCGGGGCGAAGCGGTACCCGCCCGCGGCGGACAGCTCGCGCATCCAGGCGGCGCCGCCGTCCTGGCCCGTGAGGGCATGGCTGAGGTAGCCGCGCTCCCGCAGCAGGGCGACGAGCCCCTCCAGGGCCGCGCCTCCCGTGCCGGTCGCGTGCTGCTGCACCCACGTGCGCAGGCTCGCCGGAGCCGCCGGCGCGCCGCCCGCGGCATCCGACGCTCCGCTCGCGGCGGACTGCCCGCCCGGCGCCGACACCGAGGCCAGCGCCGGCGCCGGCGGCACCGCGGCGCGCAGACGGTACTCGTCGCCGTCCTGCCAGGGGGCCGTCTCGACAGCGGCGTCGCGCGCGTCGCTCACGTAGAACCCGTCGGCGAGCACGCCGGCGCGCGGGCCCGTGAACGAGACGGATGCCACGACGCCCGCCGACGGCATCCAGAGCCCGTCCAGCGCCCCGATCGAGAAGACGGCGTCCACGGGGGCGCCGGCCGCCATCGGGCGCGCCGACGCGAGGCGCACGAACGGATCGCCAGCGGCGTCGGTGCGGAAGACGGCGCCGTCGTAGGCGTCGAGGACCGCCAGCCGCACCCGATCGGGGACGGCCTCGCCGGACACGCGGAAGAGCTCCTCGTCGATGCGCGCGTCCGCGAACAGGGCGCGGTACGAGCTCAGGGGGCTGACCGCGCGCGAGATCTCCTCCCGCGGGCCGGTCACGCCGCGCAGCACGTCGCGCTGTTCGGGGGCGGCGACTGCGGGGACGGCGAGCGCCACGAACGTGGCGATCGCGACCATGCCGGCCCCCAGCGCCGCACGCCGCAGCGCGGGCCCTCGCCCGCGGGTTGTCGCCGCACCGAGGCGCGCGCCCGCGTCGTCGGCCGCACGCCGCAGGGCACGCCGCCGCTCGTCGCGCGTGCGCCACGCCAGCCACAGCACGCCGCTGAGCAGGACCCCCGCACCCACGGCCGTCTCGACCGGTGCGCGGAGCGTCACCGCGCCGATGACGAGCGGCGCGCTCACCTCGGCGCGCCCGAACAGCAGTCCGAACGCCGCCATCGCGATGGCGACCGGCACGGCGAGGACCGCGAGCGCATCCGTGCGCCAGGCGAGCAGCAGCACGCTGGCGGTGCCGACGAGGAAGACGACGAGCGCGGGGACGAGGAGGTTGCGGTAGGAGCCGACGGGCAGCTCCACGGTCAGCAGGTCCTTCCACCCCCACAGCACACCGGCGCCCAGCTCGCCGAGTCCGTGCACGACGTCCTCCGCGGAGCCGGTGCGAGCCGGCACGGCCAGCGGTACACCCACGATCAGGATCGTCGCGGCGAGCAGTCCCGCGGCGGCCCACCCGCTCCAGCGCCGCCACGCCACGAGGGCCGCGACGGCCGCCGCGAGCACCGCGGCGACGGCGACGAGCAGCAGGAAGGCCGGCGAGCGGTAGAGGGGCCAGGCCGCCACCGCGGCGAGCACCACCGCCACGAGCGCGTAGATCCCGCCGGCGACGATCCTCATGAGCGTGCGCCTCTCAGCAGCAGCCCGGCGAGGTCCTCGATCGTGCCGATCGTGAGCACGGTCAGCGGACCGGCCGCCTGCGTGCGCGGATGCGCGCGCTCGTCGCAGACGACCGCGATCACCACGGTATCCGCGGGGAAGGCCAGGGCCGCCAGACGCAGCGTCGCCAGCCCCACTCCGGAGCCCGCCACGAGGACGACGACGGACAGCCGCTCGTTCGCCTCCGCGGTGAGGCGGCAGACCTCGGGGAAGGACATCGTCTCGGTGAGGCGCTCGACGCCGCTGAAGCCGTCCAGGACCACGCGCGGCGAGCCGGCGGGGATGTGCCGGATCGCGCGGAGGCGGCCGCGGACGACGCGCGGGATCTCGGCACCGACGACGATGTCGAGGTCGCGCGCGTCGTGCACGGCGCGCAGGGCCAGGGAGCCAGCGGCGCTGACGGCCAGCTCGAACTCGTCGTCCGAGGCGTACTCGCCCGCGGCGAGGCCCAGCACGACCGCCATCCGCGACCGCCGGGACTCCTCGTACTGGCGCACCATGAGCCGGCCGGTCTTGGCGGTCGACTTCCAGTGGATCTGGCGGCGGGCGTCTCCGGGCGCATACTCGCGGATGGCGTGGAAGGACATGTCGGCGTCGACGAGCCGCCGCGTGGCACTGCCGTCGAGGTCGCGGATGAGGCCCGCGCTCGACGAGGGGACGGCGACCGTGCGGGGGTGCACGAACAGCTCCTGCACCTCCTCGAACGCGTGCTCCCGGCGCAGCAGGCCGAGGGGATCCGAGCGGATCGTGGTCGCGGGGCCGATGCGCACGACGCCGCGGCGCTGAGGGGGCAGCTCCAGGGCATGCCGCGACACCGCCCCGGGAGCGAGCAGCGGGACGCCGAACTCGACCAGGCCCGCCCCGATCGGCACGTCGATGCGCCCCGGAAGGGCCGTGCGCGACCCGACGTTGCGCACCTCGACCGTCGCCCGGGCGGGGGTTCCGGCCACGACCCGCAGCCGGTCGAGCACGAGCCCCACCTCGTACGCCCGTGCGTTCAGCAGGAACGGGATGCCGAGGATCAGGAGCGTCAGGGCCGCGACACCCGCGACGATCGCCTCGACCCAGCCGAAGCCGATGCCCGCGGCGAGTCCCGCCGTGGCGGCGAGGATCACCAGCGCGCCCGCGGGACGAACGGTCGCGCGCGCCCACTGGACCACGACGTGCGCGCCGGCGCGCACGGTCGTCCACGCGCGCGACGCCCGCAGCGCCGCGCCGACGAGGCGACGGCCGCGGCGCGCGGTGACCTCCGTGCGCTCCCCGGTGAGGCCCCCGGCCGACGTCCGGGTGAGCCGCGATTCGGCCGGCAGGGCGCGGCTGTCGCCGAGCGTCACACCGGCTCCCGGCGGGTGGGCGGCGCGACGTCGAGCAGCACCTGCCCGACCACGGCCTCGGGCGTGACCCCGTCGAACTCGGCCTCCGCGTGCAGGATGAGGCGGTGGGCGAGGACCGGCACCGCCAGACGCTTCACGTCGTCCGGGGTGACGTAGGTGCGGCCGTGCGAGGCGGCGCTGGCCCGCGCCGCGCGCGTGAGCGCGAGGGCGCCGCGGATGCTCACCCCGAGGCGCACCTCGTCCGCGGCGCGCGTCGCGTCGACCATCCGGGCGATGTAGTCCAGGACGAGCGCGTCGACGTAGACGTCGGCGGCGAGCTCCGTCATCCCGACCAGCGCGCCGGGGGTGATCACGGCGGGCAGGTCCGCGATCGGCACCGCGGCGCGGTCGAGGATGCGCACCGTCGCCGCGTGGTCGGGGTAGCCGAGCGCCGTCCGCAGCAGGAAGCGGTCGAGCTGCGCCTCGGGCAGCCGGTACGTTCCGGCCTGCTCGACGGGGTTCTGCGTGGCGAGCACGAGGAACGGCGCGCCGACCGTGCGCGAGACGCCGTCGATGGTGACGCGCCCCTCCTCCATGACCTCCAGCAGGGCGGCCTGCGTCTTGGGGCTCGCCCGGTTGATCTCGTCGGCGAGCACGATGTTGGCGAAGATCGGACCGGCGTGGAAGTCGAAGGCCCCCGTCTTCTGGTCGTACACGGTGATACCGGTGATGTCGCCCGGGAGGAGGTCGGGCGTGAACTGGATGCGTGTCGTCGTGCCCTGGACCGACTGCGCGACCGCGCGCGCGAGCGACGTCTTGCCCGTGCCCGGGACGTCCTCGATGAGCACGTGCCCCTCGCTCAGCATCGCCGTGAGCACGAGCTCGACGACGTGGCGCTTGCCGAGGACGGCGCGCTCGACGTTGTCGGCGAGCTGCGCGAACGTCTGCGCGAACCAGGTCGCCTGCTCGGTGGTGATCGTCATGGGGGACTCCGTGGGGGTCAGCCGGCCGGGTCGGGCGCGGTGGAGGGCGTGCAGCGGGTGGACAGTTCTGCGGTGGCCGGCGACAGGTTCCAGCCCTGGCCGGACCAGTCGACGACGACCCGGATGCCGGCGACGCGCGCGGCATCCGCCGGCACCGTCCACGGGTCGGCGCCGGGGGCGATGAGCGCGTCGTTGCGGTCGTAGTAGCGGATGGCGGCGGCGTCGAAGGCGATGTCGGCGCGCGAGCCGCTCGAGCTGCCCGAGGGCTCGAGCGTCGCTCCGCCCGTGCAGGATCCGAGCGTCCACGAGGCCTGCACCTGGTACGGGGCGCTGCCCGGCGCCGGGGTCACCGACCCCCAGGCGGACTGCCACCAGCCGTCCTTGTGCTCGTAGCGCACCTCGATCCCGGGGTCTTTGTCGAACACGCTGCTCGGCAGTCCCCGGAAGACGACGTCGTTCTCGTTCGGCGGCGTCTCGGGGGAGGTCGGCGTCTGATCGATCGTCCAGGTCGCCCGGCCGGCGTCGTTCCCGCTGCCGCTGACGTGGGCCGTCGGCCCGACCACGAAGGTGTAGCCGGTGGGCGCGGCGCCGCTCTGCGTGGCGCGCACCTGCTGCGTGACGGTCGCCCGCCCGAACGACGTCCCGTCGTACCAGGACTCGACGCAGAGCACGAAGGTGTACAGCCGCCCGTCCGGAAGGTCGCCGAAGACCCGCCGCGCGCCGTCCTCGCTCGTGCGACAGCTGTCCGCCGAGACCGGACCGTCGGCGGCGGGCGGGCCGTCCACGCGCACGATGCCGTAGCGCACGCGCGCGTTGTCGCCGCCCGGCGACGCCGTGCCGACGGCGGTGATGTCGACCCGGCCGCCGCCGACGTTCACCGCCGTCAGGCTCAGCGCCGCCCCGGTGGGCGCGCCGATGCCGTAGGCCTGCACCGTCATGCTCCCGATCGCGGGGCCGGGAAGGCCCGGGGGGACGGCGTAGCGGGAGACCGGGGTCACCGTGACGGGCGTCGCGGTGTTCGCGCCGACGCGGAACGTCGGGACGGACACCTGGGTCTGATCGGCGGCGACGGCGATCGTGCGCGTCTCGCCGGAGGGGCTCGAGATCTGCAGTGCGCCGGTGTCGGCGGCATCCACACCGGTGAGCGTCAGCGCCGCGACGCCGCCGTCCGCGCCCGCCACGACGGGGACGGCGCTCCCGCCCGTCGGAGCGGCGGGCGGATCGTAGGCCCACGCGGTGGTGCGCACCGACGTCAGCGAGGCGCCGACGGCGTTGACGGCCACCGCCTCGTAGGAGCGCTGCTCGCCGTTGGGCGCGCTGATCGGCGGGCAGATGCCCTGGGGCGTGCACACCGCGACCCGCTGCCCGCCCTGACGCACCTCGAAGCCGGTGAGAGCCGGATAGGCGGCCTGCGCCGGTCCGGGGTCCACCCGCAGCGTGAGGCTGCCGTCCGCATACGCGGACTGCGCGACGCTGGCCGGCGCGCGGGGGAAGCCCTGCAGGTCGAGGAGGATGCGCCCGTCGCGCGCACTCGCGCTCTGGCGCCCCTGCGCGTCGCGGACCGTGAAGCTCGCCGCGCAGGCCGCACCCGGCGCGTCGTCGGTCCAGCTGGCGACGACGCTCGTCGGCGAGACCACCGCGAACGTGACCCCCGTGCACGCCGCCGCCGGCGCCACGGCGACCACCTGCAACGGCGTGCTCGGCAGCGGGTTGACCTCGCCGTTGGCCCCGATGACGTCGATCGTGCACGAGCTGCCGGCCGCCTGGCTGCACTGCTGCTGCACCGCGCCGCCCTGCGGGAGGGTCGAGGGCGCGGCGCCGACGCGGAGCGAGATGCGGGCGGGGGCGACGCCCGGGTGCGAGGCGACCTGCACCACGACGCCCTCGACGGTTCCGGGAACGGCGGCGTCGCGCCCGCGGACGGTGAGCTGGGCGCCCTGCAACGACACGTCGAAGGATGCCGGTGTGCCGTCGATCCGGTAGACGATCGCCTCGGGACGGCCCTGCCAGGTCGTCATCGCGCCGAGGTCGAACACCTGGGTGTCGCCGGGGGCGACCTCGAGGGCCGCCGGCGACAGCCGCGGCTGGGGGTCGAGCGGGGTGACGACGACCGCGATCGACAGCACGGTCCACGTCGACTGGCCGGACAGCCGGACCGGCACGAGGCAGGCGTCTGTCCAGGGGGCGTCCGCGCCCGCGGTGTAGCGCAGCGTCGTGCCCGACACCACCGTGCACGTCGCGGCCGCACGCGCACCGGAGGCGCGCACCTCGTCGGACATCTCGAGCGTGCGCCCGCGCGGCACCGCGACGAGCGTGCTGACGTCGACGTCGGCCTGCGCGTTCTCCCCCACCGTCAACGGCGGCGACCCCGGCCGGAGGGTGAGCGGGGCGTCGGCGACGGCGGGGATCCGCAGGAACGCGTAGGTGGTCACCGGTCCGGCCGCGGTGGGGCCGGTGACCGAGAACGCGATGAGGTGCGCGCCGTCGTCCACGCTGCCGCGCAGGCGGGTGCCGTCGACGGTGATCCCGGCCGGGGCGCCCCACAGCCCGACCGTGAGCTCGGCGGTGTCGCCGCCGGACCACACCGCCTTGCCGGCGAGCACGTCGATGCCGCGGGCCAGGTCGTCGCGCCCGTCGGCGCTGAGCACGGTGTCGGAGACGACCGGGAAGTCGGCGACGCGCTGGGCGACCACCTTCACGACGATGAGGCCGCGGGCGGTGTTGCCCGACGAGGAGACGACGTCGTACAGGAACGACATCGTCCCCGGCGAGGCGCCGGCGGCGATCGTCAGCGCGTCCTCGCTCTGCGCGACGATCCGATCCTGCAGCCGCGCGAACTCGGCGGTCGGCGTGCCGTCGAGCGCGAACTCGGGCACGTCGGGGCGCACGCGCTCCAGCGTGAGACGACCCTGCAGGGGATCGATGTCGTTCGCGAGCGGATGCACGCGGATGACGTTGCCGTCACCGGCCTGCACCTGCACGTAGTCGGTGTAGGTGACGGGGGCGGGGCTGGCTTCGCCGTCGAGCACTCCCACCCGCACGGTGCCGATGGCGCTCCGACCCGACGGGTCGACGACGCGATAGGTGAAGGAGTCCTGCCCGGAACTGCCGGCGACGCTCGAGTAGACGATCGACGCCCCGTCCGCGGAGATCACGGCGGAGCCGTGCGCCGGCTGGTCGACGATGCGGTCCAGCCGCACGACGTCGCCGTCGGGATCCATGCCGAAGCCGCTGAACGGGATGGTCGTCGACAGGCCGCTGAGCACACGGCCGGACAGGGTGCGCGGCAGCGGATCGCGGTTGCTCTCGTCGCCCGCGACGCGGATCCGGACCGTCGCGATGTCACCGAGGGCCGGGGCCCCGGTCGTGAACGCGCGGTACTCCACGGTGTAATCGCCCGGCGTCGTCGGCGCCAGGTAGCGCAGCACGTCCCCGGCCGCGAAGGCGAGGGCGTCGGGGCTCGACGAGACGATCGACTCGGGGTCCAGCCGCGGCCGGGTCCCGACGGCGGCGACGTCGTTGTCGAGCACCGGGATGTCGATCTGCGAGCCGGCGCGGACGACCACACGGTCATCGACCGCGATCGGCGCCTGCTCGTCGGCGGGGGGCAGCAGGTACACGGTGGCCTCGCCGATCACCGACGAGCCGTCGTCGGTCGTCCCGTCGCCGACGCGGTACGAGACGGTGCCGAGCAGCCCCGACTCGCCCGAGGGCGTCGTCCCCGACACCCGCAGCTGACTCTGGGCCACGATGTCGGCGGACAGCGACGCTCCGGTCGCCGGACGGATGACCGGATCGCTCAGCAGCAGCACGCGCCGCGTCGGGTTGGTCACCGCGGCCAGCACGTCCACCGTCGCATCCGCCTGCGGCCGGACGAAGGCGACGACCGGCGCGGTCGACAGGTTCGCGGCACCCGCGGCATCCAGGAGTGTGAGGCGCACCGTGCCGGTCGCCTCGCGTCCACCCGCCGAGACGGTGACGGCCACGCGGTAGGCGCCCGGGGATGCCGCGGCGAAGTCGAACGTCGTCGAGCCGCCGACGACCGTCGCCGTCGCGGCGGCGTCGTCGAGCACGCGCGCCGCCGTGAGGGTGAGGTCACCCGCCGTGCCGGTCACGTGCGGCGCGACGTCCACCGACACGCGCGAGCCGGCCACGTCAACGACGGCGAACGACTGCACGACCGGCTGCGCGTCGTCGCGGATGCGGATCACGAGCTGCCGCGTCGCCGTGGCGCCGCGGACGTCGGCCACGGTCACCGTGACCGACGCGGCCTGCTCGCCCTCGACGCCCGTGTCGTGGTGCTGGAAGACGACATCGCCCTCCGGCGTCGTGGCGACCTGCCCGAGCCCGGAGTCATCGGTCGCCGACAGCAGGAGCACGGGATCGCCCTCGGGATCCACCCAGTCGCCGAGGACGGGCACGCTGACGGTTCCGCCGGGGGCCACCTCCGGGCTCGGCCAGTCCTGCCGGCACGCCTCCACGCCGCACCAGACCGGGGCGGAGTTGTCCTCGTCGGAGACCGCCCGCAGCGTCACGGTCGCCGGCGGCGACAGCAGCCCGTCGGCGGTGGTCCCGTCGGTGACGGCGTAGGAGAAGGCGGCGGTCCCCGACGCCCCCGGCGCGACCCGCACCGCCAGGCGCTGGCGGTCGTCGGTGGTCGTCACCGTTCCGAAGGCAGGGTCCAGCCCCGTGACGGATGCCGGATCGACGGCGAGCACGTCGTCGTTGGGATCGTGGTCGTTCAGCAGCACCGGCAGGCTCACGAGAGCCCCGGGGCGCACCCCGAAGGCATCGTCCTGGGCCACCGGCGGACGCGGGTCGATGACCGGCGGCGGCTTCTGGTCGTTCGTCTTCGGGGCGGTCTGGACGTCGTCCTCGATGTCCCAGTTCTGACTCGACGGAAGGAGCCGCCCGTCGGGCACCGACCACACCCACCCGGATCGGGCGTCGTTGAGGACGACGCCGTCGCCGGCATCCACGAACACCGGTCGGCGCTGCGATCCGAGCCCCTGCCCGGCGTAGTCCAGCGGCACGTCCGCGCCGGTCGAGGTCCACAGCGTGCCGCCACGCGTGCCCTCGCCGAGCCACGCCGCGCTCACGACGCCCTCGCGGACGACGGGGCGCGCCGGCGTGCCGCGCGAGGTCGTGCTGTCACCGAACACCCGCTCCGCGCCGTCGCCCGACACCGGGATGCGCACGAGCCCGGACTCGTCGGCGACGTACACCGCGTCGCCGTCGGCCGACGCACGCCCCACCGCCGTCGCTCCGGCGATCGGCACGCGTCCGCTCCCGCCGCGCGTCCAGAACCGCCCCGCGTCCGCCCCGCCCGTCTCCACGAGCACCCAGTCGTCGCCGGCGCCCGTGAGCACGGGCCGCTCCACCGTGGCCGCGACGGTGTCGGTGGCCAGGACGCTCCCGGTGGCGGCGTCGATGCGTGCCACCGTGCCGGCACTCGCGGAGTAGCTGAAGACCGTGCCGCCCGATTCGGCGGCCACCGCCACCGAGGCCGCCACGTCGACCGCCGCCGCCGGTCCCGCCGACAGCCTGCCCACGAACACCGTCCCCGCGTCGGTGCGGTAGGCGACGATGTCGCCCGAGGCGTCCATGTCGGCGGTCCCCGCCGGCGCCGCCGTCGCCGAACGCAGGCCGTCCGCATCGAGATCGACCGGCGCGGCGTCGTCGATCCGCACGACCTTCGCGTCGCTGTCGGTGAACATGTAGGCGGCGTCGGCGGCGCCGACGATCCGGCTCGGGTTGCTGACGGCGCGCACCGTGTCGATCTCGCCGATCGCGGTGTTCACGCGGGCATAGCGCAGGGAGTCGGCCTGCAGCACCCACGCCGTGGTCTGACGCGGCGGCGTGCGCTGGGCGTCCAGGCCCGGCCACACCACGCTCACGCCGGCGATGAGCGCCAGCGCCGCGCCCGCGGCGGCGAGGCCCACGACCGTCCCGCGTTTCATGGGCCGATCACCGTCCACAGTGCGGCCCCGGCGGCGAGGAGCCCGCCCACCGCGACGATCGCGCCGACCACGGAGAGCACGATCACGCGCGGGGACCACAACCTGCGCGGCTCCGAGGCGCTGAGCCCGGTCGCGTCGTCCTCGGCGCTGGGGGTGCGGCGCGCGACGGCATCCGTCGGAACGCGGCGCCGGCCCTCTGCCACGCGGCTGCGGGCCGGGCCGCGCGCGGACACGTCGGTGAAGTCGACGGCGTCGGATGCCGGCATCCACTCCTGGGTCGGCACCTCCAGCGGCGTCGGCGCGAGTCCGACCGACCGCTGCACGTCGCGGATGGCTTCACCGAACGCGCTCGCCGACGCGTAGCGACGGTCGGGATCACGGGTCATGGCCGTCGCGAGCACCTGCTGCAGCGCGTCGGGGACGTCGGGGCGCGGGATCGGGACGAAGGTCGCGCGGGCGATGCGGCGCCGCATGAGCTCGCGGGTGTTCTGCTCCTTCTCGCGACGCTCGAACGGGCTGTGCCCGGCGAGCAGGGAGTACACGGTCGCGCCGAGGCTCCACACCTCGCTCGCGATCGTGCCGCCGCTGTGCTCGGCGACGACCTCGGGCGCGCTCCACGGGATCGACATCGCGAGCACATCGGAGGCCGCGCTGCGCTGCAGCGACGACGAGATGCCGAAGTCGGCCAGGACCGCCGACCCGAAGCTGGTGACGAGGATGTTGCTCGGCTTGATGTCGCGGTGGATGAGCCCCGCCCGGTGCGCGGACTCCAGCGCTCCCGCCAGGCGCACGGCGACCGCCATCACCTCGTCGACCGGCATCCGCTCGATGCGGTAGCGCTGGGCGAGCGAGCCGGGGCAGTACTCCATGACGATGTACGGGCGCCCGTCGGCCGAGATGCCCGCCTGGTAGACGGTCACGATGGCGGGATGCGCGGACAGATGCGCGAGCACGTCGGCCTCGGCGTTGAACATGCGCAGCAGATCGGGATCGCGCTCCCCCGCCGGCAGCACCTTCACCGCGACGGCGCGCCGGGGCATGTCCTGCTGATACAGGAAGACGTCGGCGAAACCGCCGGACCCCAGTGGACGCACATAGTCCAGCCCCGGCAGCTGCGGCGGCGCAGACGGGAGCCTGCGCGTCATGGCACCCCTCAGTCATCTCACGGACCCGGTCCCCGACGACGTCGACGACCCGGCCATGCTAACAAAACCCCCGGATAGCCCCTCCGCCGAGCCGCCATGTCTCGGCCGAGCCGCCACGCTCCGGACGGGCCGCGCGGTAGCGGTTCGGCGAACGGATAGCGGCTCGCGGGGGGGCGGGGGGGAGCTACAGGTCGGGCAGGCCGGGGTCGGCGTGCGGGTCGAACGGGGCATCCAGCGAACGCGTGAGCTCCTCCAGCATCGCCGTGATCTGCGGCTCGACGTATTCGGCGATCGCGGCCTGGATGCGCAGCCGGTGGTGCAGCAGCACGGCGCACACCTCGCGACCGACCATGTTGGCGTAGTCGTCGGCGAGACCCACCTCCTGGCGCAGGGCGGCCTTCGCCTCGTCGCTCAGGGGCGGAAGGGCGGGGATGTCGGCGTCCGCCTCCTCGGCGAGACCGCCGATGGTGAACAGGAAGGGCGCCCCGGGAACGGGATCGGGATCCATCGGCAGGCCCTCGAACTCGGGGTCCAAGCCCTCCGCGGGACGGTAGCTGCGGGCGCGGTTGCGCGCCGCCTGCTGGTCGAGCTCGGCCTGCAGCATCGGGAGGTTGCGGGACGTGTAATCCGCGACCGCGTGGTCGACGATGGTCTTGATGCGGGTCGACAGCCCATGCTGCACACCGTGCGGGACGTCGGCGCCGAGACCCGCCGCCGACAGCACCGGCGATCCGAAACAGCGCCGGCACGGCGCGACGCGGCCGCGGTGCGTGGAGGGCTCCCAGCGCGGCAGCCAGCGCAGCCACGCGTCCACCGCCTGGCTGACCTGGGTCTCGATCGACCGCTCCACGGGTCCATTGTCGCGGTTCCGGGCCGTTCCCGGCGGATTTGCGTCGCGGCATCCGCCGCACGCGCTGTCGGATCCCGCTCGGAGGACGCCGCGAGGGTGTGCCCGCGGCGTCGCCGGCCGCGCGGGGCTCAGTCCTCGTCGCCCTCCCACGGCCAGCGCGGACGATCGGCACCGGTGCGCACGAGGGCGACGGCGACCCAGCCCGCCACGAGGGCGGCGGATGCCAGGACCACGGCGAACCACGAGGTCGCGAACCCGCCGATCGCAGCCGCGGTGCGCGCGGCATCCGTGCCCCCGAGCACCGCCCCGACCAGCACGCCGAGAAGATACGCGAGGAACGTCGCGACGACGACCGTGAGGACGGCGACGTACCGCGGTCGGGCCGGCCGGACGGCGAGCCACGTCGTCGACGCGAACGCCGCGAGCGCCAGCACCGCACCGCCCACGCCGGGCAGCTGCCCGAGCCCTGTCACCGGGAGCACCTCGGCGCCGCTGAACAGGCTCAGCATGCCGAACCCGGCGATCAGCAGCGCGAAGAAGCCCACGACGGCGAACGCCGTCGCGATCGGGGGCGCGACGCCGCCGCCGTCTCCGGCGCGGGGATCGCGCCACCCCGACATCAGCTCTGGTGCAGTCGCGGGCCCGCCTCGAGCGTGCGCTCGTACTCGCGCTGCGCCTCGTCGTTCAGCTCCGTCACGCGCTTGCCGCGCGCGGCGACCCAGGCGCCGAACCAGATCGTGAGCTCGCGGCCGAGCACGAAGGCGACGATCGCGAGCGGCGCCAGCAGCTGGCCCTGGACGAGATCCGCACCCTGTCGCGCCGTCAGCGTCCAGAACGGAGCCTGGAACAGCTGCCCCAGCAGGTGGCCGGCATACGCCACGACGCCCACGAGCAGACCGAAGACCACCCAGTGACCCCAGCGGCCGCGGTTGATGATCGCGCCCAGCAGCCAGAACCCGAGGAAGAAGACGACCACCGGCACCCACAGCCACCACGACTGCACGGCCGCGAGCGCCGCCGTGCCGATGTTGGCTCCCGTGACGTCGCCCGTGATGGCCTTCAGACCGAGGGCCGCGCCGAGGTACAGCACCCCGAAGGAGACGGCGGCGAGGAGGCCGATCGCACCGGCCGCACCGCGGTTGCCGCGCAGACGCGGCGGCTCGGGGGCCTGGACGAAGATCGGCTGCGGCGCCGGCGCCACGACGGGAGCGACGGGCTCGGCGACGACGACGGTCTCCGCCGCGGCGCCGGAGTACGCACCGGGCACATAGGCCTCATCGACCGGGTCGTCGGCGTACGAGGAGCCGTAGACCGGGGCGGCGGGCGCCGTCTCGGCCGCGGCGACGGTCTCGGGGGCGTCGCGGGGAGCGTCCGCGACCGGGGCGGCAGGCGCGGCGGGAACCTCGGCGTCCGCGGGCTCAGCCGCCACGACGGGCTCGTCGACCGCGGCCTCCCGAGAGGCGGCCTCCGCGTCGGCGAGGCCGGCATGGGCGCTCGCGACGGCGTCGTCCACCGACGTGGTCTCGACCGGGGTCGGCTCCTCGATCGGTTCGCCGTACTTGGGGTCGCTCATGGCGTGTGCTCCTCACGCGGGACGTGTGCCGCCGCACAGCGAGCGTAACCCGCACCCCGCGCGCCGGAGCGGAGCCATGCCGACGTGTCTCGACCCCCGGCGCCCGTGGGCCGCCTATCGTGAGCGCATGACCGTTCGCCCTCGCCTCGCCGCCCTCGGCCTCACGCTGCTCGCGGTCACGGGTCTCAGCGCCTGCGCCGGCGTGCCGGACGGCGGCGCCACGACCTCGGGCGCGACGGCCAGCGCGGCCCCCGCGACCCCCTCTCCCGCGCTGACCCTCGCCGCGTTCCCCATGGGCGCCTCGACGTCCACGACCGCGCTGCCCGCCGACCTCCCGCAGGGATGCCGCGACATCCTCACGGCGACGGTGCTGAAGGAGCTCGAGGGAGTACCGCTGAACGCGGACGGGATGGGCGGCGGCATCCGCTCCGACAGCACCCGGGTGTGCGTCTGGGGTGAGCCCGGGGCGGTCGCCACGCGGCTCGTGACCCTCATCGGCTACTCGCCCGATCGTGAGGCACGCGACGCCCTCTACGCCCTCGGCAACGACGGCTACACGTGCTACGAGCCGCACGGCGGCATCCGCTGCGAGAAGACCTGGCAGTCGCCGACGCTCGCCGTGGAGGAGGGACGCACCCTGTTCTACCGCGACGGCGTCATCGTCGACACGCAGTACTCCAACCTCGCTCCCGCCGGCTACACCGACGCGGTCATCGACGCGCTGTGGCCGCCGGCGGGATCTCCGCCGCGGACGAGCGCCCCGACGCCGAGCCCGACGCCGACGCGGTAGCCGTCATCCCTCCCACGCGCTGAGCGCGCCCCACCGATCGTCCCGGTGACGGTTTCGTCGCGCCTCCCGCATCAGCACGGTGGCCGCCCGGTCGCGGGGGTTGTGGGCGATCCACGTGTCCACGGCGCCCTGGACCCAGTCCGTCGCCCCCAGTGCGGGGAAGTACAGCAGGTGCTTCAAGAGCGACCGGGCCTCCGGGCGAGTCCCGTGCACCCGCAACCACGACCGCACGGGGTCGAGCACCCAGGCGGCGCGCCGGTAGTCGGCGTCGTAGAGCAGGGCTCCGAGGAGCTCTCGAGCGCCGGCATCCATCGTGTGGTCCTGAAGCCACCTGCGCACGGCGTCTTCGACCCACGGCGCGGTGCGCAGCGCCTCCCGTTGGCAGGCACGAGCGAGCAGCGGGCGCGCATCGGCGGACGCACCGTGGTGGTCGAGCCACCGTCGGATGGCGTCGTGGACCCAGGGCACGACATGAAGGTCGTCGTTCTCGAGCAGACGAAGCAGGATGCCGCGGGCGCCCTTCTCCGTTCCGTGGGCGTCAAGCCACCGGTGGGCATCGGAATGCACCCAGTCGGCGGACGCGAAGTCGTCCTGCTCGATCACTCGCGCCAGGACGTCGAGCGTGTCGGCGTCGTCGCCGTGCGCGTCGATCCAGGTGCGCAGCGCGGTCTGCACCCACTGCCTCTCGCGCAGGTCGGGCTGCTCGATGAGGCGGGTGATGATCACGCGCGCCTCCGCGGAATCGCCGTAGGCGTCGAGCCAGCGGGACACGGCTGCCTGTGCCCACGGCTGCGTGCGGAGCTGGTTCTGCGCGATGACATTGCCCAGGATGCTGCGGGCTTCTCTCGACGTGCCCCAGACCTCCAACCACGACTCGACCGCGACGCGTACCCACTCTTCGGTGCAGAGCAGACTCTGACCGACCAGTCTCGAGAGAACGCCGCGAGCCTCCGGTGTGCGCCCGTGGAGCGCCAGCCAGGAGGAGACCCACCCTTGAAGTTCATCCGCGGGATACAACGGCGCGTGACCGACGATCTCGGCCAGGACCGTACGCGCATCGACGTCGTCGCCGTTGACCTCGAGCCACCTGGCGGTGCTCTGGCGCACGGTGGGCATCCCAGCCGCCGCGGGGGACTGGACGAGCGTCACGAGGACGCGACGCGCCTGCGGAGCCGCCTCGTTCGCGCTGAGCCACGGGACGATCACAGAGCTGACCCACTCGCTGTCCTGCCTCGTCGCGGTGCCGGCGATCCTGGCGATGAGCATGAGGGCCGACGGCCGGGTGCCGTAGAGAGCGAGCCATTCCTCGACAGCCGACCGAACCCACTCGAGTCGACTGAACTCGACGTTGCCGATGAGCGACGCGAGCACATTCTGCGCCGTCTCTTCGGAGCCGTGGAGCCGGCACCACTCGCGCCAGCAGTCGCCGACCAGCGCGGCGGTATCCTCCGTCCTCAAGCGAGGATCGAGAAGGAGGCGCATGACGGCCGCAAGCTCGCCGTCGTTCGTCTGGAGGACGGCGGCCCGCAGGACCGGAAAGGCCGCCTCCGCCCAGCCCCGCAGATAGAGGGAGCGCTCTTGCGGGGTCGCACGCCCGGAGGTGGCGGCATCCGTCGCGTAGCGCTGGAGGTGCAGGAGCAGGCTCGCCGCGGAGGGGAGGTGAGCGGCCACCGAGGTGAAGACCACGCCCGCATACTCGCGGCGCCCGTTCTGGATGTCGCTCTCGACGACCTCCGACATCAGGTGATCCACCACGGTGTCGTGGATCGAGGCCACTTGGCCGTCGGCGACGGCGACCCACCCCGCCGTCACCAGATGATCCAGCGTGCGTCGGGCGAAGAGATCCGGATCGTGCTCGCCCACGGCCTCGCAGACCCCGCTCGCGCCGCGCAGCGCGACATCCGTCGAGGCGGGGGTGGCGGCGACGAGGGCCACCGCGACGCAGAGAGCGGGCGGCAACTCTCTGCGCTCCGCCAGTCGCGCGGTCCGTGTGCCCGCGTAGCCGTCGTCGGCGAACCTCCGGCGCAGCCAGTCACCGAGATCACCGCTGCGAATCGCGGACGTCTCGCTGGCGCGCAGAGGAGCGTCCCGCGCTAGCGCCTCGAGCTGGCGGGCGATGAGGGTCGCGATCATGGGACGCGACCCGACGAGCCGTCGGAACTCTTCATCCCCCAGCTGAACGGCCGCGGTGGGGGCGACGGACAACGCGATGGCGTGGGAGACACGTTGCTGATGCTGCTCGCTGTTGTCGATGGCCACGATCTCGAAGGGGCCGAGGTCGGGCGATGTCGCGAGCCAGCCGGGGCGCGCCGCGGCGAGGAACGACACCTGGATGCCGTGATCGCGCGCCTCGGGCAGGAGCTGGTCGCGTAGCTCGTGCAGCGCGAACCCGTCGAGCTCATTGGGATAGTCGATCAGGACGAGTACGGGCGCGGTGCTGGCCAGGACCACGGCCTCGAGGTCGCTGACGGTGCTCGACGGCGTGTGCAGGAGATGGATGACATGCCAGCCGGTGCGATGCGCCCGAGCGGCGATCTCGAGCAGCAACCGGGTCTTTCCCGCGCCCCCCACTCCTTTGAGGAGCAGGGCGCAGCCGTCCTCCGAGGAGAGTCGACGCCAGATGTTCTCGCGGTGCGCCGGATGATCCGGTGCGGGGTCGATGTACTCGTGGGCGCCGGCGACCTGGCCGCCGCTGCGACGCTGCAGCAGTGCGGTGTATCGACCGTGACTGGCGAACGCGCGAGACGTGGAGGCGAGCAGGTGCGCGGTCAGCAGCTCCTGAATGACACCGAGCGACGATTGCATCGCCGCCGCGTCGGCGAGCAGCTGACGTTCGGTCCACGAGGCGAAACGGATCGCACTCGCGCGCAGACTCTCACGAAGCGCCGCGCCGATCACACTCGCGTCGGCCGCATCGCGGACCCCGAGCGCGCGCAGCGTGTCGTCGTCGAGATACTCATCGAGGGGCGATGCCGCGCCGGCGCCGAGCCACGCCAGGAAAGAGGGGTGCTTCGCGACTTTCGTCGTGAGCACCGCGGAGGAGGTCCCCGCCGACCGCTCCACGTCCGCGACGACGGCACGGCGGAAAGCGCGATCGGCGAGGGCCTCACGGATCGAGGTCGCGGCCTCGCCGGTGGCCGCCCCCCACCCGAGATTCAATGCCTCGGCGAGATCGAACACCAATCCCATCCGAGATCCTCGCCCTTTATCGCGCTGACATTTCCGCTCAGCATAGCGACGCCGAGCCGGACGCCGAGCCCGACGCCGACGCGGTGGCGGTCATCCCCAGACGCGCTTGGCGGTGCGGGTCACGTAGTCCGACGGATGCCACGCGTTCTCGCTCGTGGACAGCCACAGCCCGCCGCCGGCCTCGATCGTCTCGGTGAGGTCGCCGTCGGTCCGGCTGCAGCGGGTGCGCTCCTTCTCCGTCGTGCAGGAGAACCCCGCAGCGGGGAGCGCGGCGGCCACGAGAGGTCCGGCATCCGTCGGCACCGTCGCGAGCGTCGTGGAGACGCTGCCGGCGTCGGCGTGCCAGAAGCAGGTGAACGTGACCTGCGGCTGCAGCGCCGTGACGAGCTGGCCGGCCGTCGTGGTCGGCGCGTCGGTCGAGGGGGTGAGCACCGCACCCCGGGTGAAGCGCAGTGCGGCCCAGAGGGCCTCGTCGTACAGTCCGGCGCAGTCGGTGGGGACGCCCGCCGCCTCGTCGTCGGCGGCCGCGACCGGTTTCGAGGTGGCCGGCCCCTGGACGGCGCCGCCGACCCACGAGACGGATGCCGGGATCATCGGGATCGCGAGGTACGCCAAGGCACCCACGGTCGCCGCGCATCCGATGCCGACGACCCACGCGAAGAGGGCGTTCCTGCCGCCGATCCGGGCCATGTGCTCAGGCTAGCCCGCCGCGCGGGGGTCACCCGCCGCGCCGTGCGCGAGCCGCCAACATCCGTGCGAGCCGCCATCGCCCGGACGTACCGGGGGATGGCGGCTCGGCCGGGGTGTGGCGGCTCGCGGGAACGGCGAAGGGCCCCAGGAACGCGTCCTGGGGCCCTTCGCTCGCGATCAGTTGTAGGTGCCGGGCGTGAAGTCGTCCGTCGAGAAGCTGTCGAAGTCGACATAGCTCAGGTCGGCGTCGCTGTACGCGCCGTCCGAGGCGAAGATGCGGTTGGGGTACCGCTCGCTCTTGGCCTCCTCCGTCGCCTCGACCACGACGTTGCGGTACTTCGCAAGGCCGGTGCCGGCGGGGATGAGCTTTCCGATGATGACGTTCTCCTTGAGGCCGACGAGCGGGTCGCTCTTGCCCTCCATGGCCGCCTGCGTCAGGACGCGGGTGGTCTCCTGGAACGATGCCGCCGACAGCCACGACTCCGTCGCGAGCGACGCCTTCGTGATACCCATCAGCTCCGGACGGCCCGACGCGGGGCGCTTGCCCTCGGCCACGGCCTCGCGGTTGATCTGCTGGTAGCGCTTGAAGTCGACCAGCTCACCCGGAAGCAGCGTCGTGTCGCCGTGGTCGACCACGGTGACCTTCCGCAGCATCTGGCGCACGATGACCTCGATGTGCTTGTCGTGGATCGGCACACCCTGCGAGCGGTACACGCCCTGCACGCCGCCGACGAGGTACTTCTGCACCTCGCGGGCACCCTGCACGCGCATGACCTCCTTGGGGTCGAGCGTTCCGACGAGGATCGGCTGACCGACCGTGACGCGCTGGCCCTCCTCGACGAGAAGCGTCGCGCGCTTCAGGACGGGGTAGACGTGCGGCTCGTCGCCGTTGTCGGGCGTCAGGATGACCTTCTTGGCCTTGTCGGTCTCATCGATCTTGATGACACCGTCGGCCTCGGCGATCGGGGACGCACCCTTGGGGGTACGCGCCTCGAACAGCTCCTGCACACGGGGCAGACCCTGCGTGATGTCGTCGGCCGACGCGGAACCACCGGTGTGGAAGGTACGCATCGTCAGCTGCGTGCCGGGCTCACCGATCGACTGCGCCGCGATGATGCCCACGGCCTCACCGATGTCGACGAGCTTGCCGGTCGCGAGCGAACGGCCGTAGCACTTCGCGCAGACACCGACGGCCGAGTCGCACGTGAGCACCGAGCGGACCTTGATGGTCTCGACGCCGGCGGCCACGAGCTTGTCGATGAGCACGTCGCCCACGTCGTCCCCGGCCTCCGCGACGATCTCGCCCGAGGGCGCGACCACGTCGGCGGCGAGGGTACGGGCGAACACCGAGTTCTCGACGTTCGCGTCGCGCACCAGCGTGCCGTCGGAACCCGGAGCGGCGATCGTGAACTCGAGGCCCTTGGAGGTGCCGCAGTCGTCCTCACGGATGATGACGTCCTGCGAGACGTCCACGAGACGACGCGTCAGGTAACCCGAGTCGGCCGTACGGAGCGCCGTGTCGGCCAGACCCTTACGGGCACCGTGCGTCGCGGTGAAGTACTCCGCGACCGACAGCCCCTCGCGGTACGAGGAGATGATCGGGCGGGGCATGATCTCACCCTTGGTGTTGTTGACCAGGCCTCGGATACCGGCGATGTTACGGATCTGCAGCCAGTTACCACGGGCGCCCGAGCTCACCATGCGGTTGATGGTGTTGTCGGCCGGGAAGTTGGCCTTCATGGCCGCCTGCACCTCGTCGGTCGCCTCGGTCCAGATCTTGATCTGCTCCTGACGACGCTCGGCGTCGGTCACGAGACCCTTCTCGAACTGGCCCTGGACCTTCTGCGCCTGCTTCTCGTACTTGGCGATGATCTCGCCCTTGTTCGGCGGGGTCAGGATGTCGCTGAGCGCGACGGTGACACCCGAGCGCGTGGCCCAGTAGAAGCCGGCGTCCTTGATGCGGTCCAGGGATGCCGCGACCTCGACCTTGGGGTACTCCTCGGCCAGCTTGTTGACGATCTGCGACAGCTTGCCCTTGTCGGCCTGCTCGCGCACGAACGGGTAGCCCTTGGGGAGCGTGTCGTTGAAGATCGCCTGACCGAGCGAGGCGTCCACGAGACCGTGGCGCTCGTAGCCCTCGGGGGCTTCGCCCTCGAGGAAGGTCAGACCGGGGATGCGGATGCGCACCTTGGCCTGCAGGTCGAGGGTGCCCTCGTCCTTCGCCAGGATCGCCTCGCCGACCGAGCCGAACACGCGACCCTCGCCCGCGGCGCCCTCCTTGACCGTGGTCAGGTGGTGGAGGCCGATGATCATGTCCTGCGAAGGCAGGGTGACCGGACGGCCGTCCGACGGCTTGAGGATGTTGTTCGACGCGAGCATCAGCACGCGGGCCTCGGCCTGGGCCTCGACCGACAGCGGCAGGTGCACGGCCATCTGGTCGCCGTCGAAGTCCGCGTTGAAGGCGGCGCAGACGAGCGGGTGCAGCTGGATGGCCTTACCCTCGACGAGCTGAGGCTCGAAGGCCTGGATGCCGAGACGGTGCAGCGTGGGCGCACGGTTGAGCAGCACGGGACGCTCGCGGATGATCTCCTCGAGCACGTCCCAGACCTCGGGACGCGTGCGCTCGACGGCACGCTTGGCCGCCTTGATGTTCTGCGAGTGACCGAGGTCGATCAGGCGCTTGATCACGAACGGCTTGAACAGCTCCAGCGCCATCTGCTTGGGCAGGCCGCACTGGTGGAGCTTGAGCTGCGGGCCGACGATGATGACCGAACGGCCCGAGTAGTCCACGCGCTTGCCGAGCAGGTTCTGACGGAAGCGGCCCTGCTTGCCCTTGAGCATGTCGGACAGCGACTTCAGCGCACGGTTGCCGGTGCCGGTGACGGGGCGACCGCGGCGGCCGTTGTCGAACAGCGCGTCGACGGCCTCCTGCAGCATCCGCTTCTCGTTGTTGACGATGATCTCGGGGGCACCGAGGTCGATCAGGCGACGGAGACGGTTGTTGCGGTTGATCACGCGGCGGTACAGGTCGTTCAGGTCGCTGGTGGCGAAGCGGCCACCGTCGAGCTGGACCATCGGACGCAGCTCCGGCGGGATCACCGGGACGACGTCGAGCACCATGGAGGCCGGGCTCATGCCGGTCTGCAGGAACGAGTTGACGACCTTGAGGCGCTTGATCGCGCGGATCTTGCGCTGGCCCTTGCCCTCGGAGATCTGCAGGTGCAGCGACTCGGCCTCGGCGGCCAGGTCGAACGCCTGGAGGCGACGCTGGATCGACTCCGCGCCCATGTAGGCCTCGAAGTACTGGCCGAAGCGGTCCTGCAGCTCGTGGAAGACGTCGTCCTCCTGCTTGAGCTGGCCGACCTCGAGGCCGCGGAACTCGTCCCACATGCGCTCGAGCTTGGCGACCTGGTCGTCCGCGTTCTTGCGGATGGACGCCATCTCCTTCTCGGCGGCGTCCTTGACCTTCTTCTTCTGGTCGGCCTTGGCGCCCTCGGCCTCGAGTGCCGCGAGCTCCTCCTCCAGCTTGGCCAGACGCGTCGCCACACGGGCGTCGCGGCGGTCGCCGAGGTTCTTGATCTCGAGGCGGAGGTTCGCCTCGTGCGTGGGCATGTCGCGGTGGCGGGCGTCCTCGTCGACCGAGATCACCATGTACGCGGCGAAGTAGATGACCTTCTCGAGGTCCTTCGGCGCCATGTCCAGCAGGTATCCGAGGCGCGAGGGCACGCCCTTGAAGTACCAGATGTGGGTGACGGGGGCGGCGAGCTCGATGTGGCCCATGCGCTCACGGCGGACCGAGCTCTTGGTGACCTCGACGCCGCAGCGCTCGCAGACGATGCCCTTGAAGCGGACGCGCTTGTACTTGCCGCAGGCGCACTCCCAGTCGCGGGAAGGTCCGAAGATCTGCTCGCCGAACAGACCGTCCTTCTCGGGCTTCAGGGTGCGGTAGTTGATGGTCTCGGGCTTCTTGACCTCGCCGTACGACCAACGACGGATGTCGTCGGCGGTGGCCAGGCCGATGCGAAGCTGATCGAAAGTGGTGGACTCGAGCACTGGTTCTCCTGTGTCTCAGAAAGTTTCGTAACGGCCGGGTCAGATCTCGTCGATGGACGAGGACTCGAAACGGCTGGAGATGTTGATGCCGAGCTCCTCCGCGGCGCGGAAGGCCTCGTCATCCGTGTCACGGAGGTTCACCGCGGTGCCGTCGGCCGAGAGGACCTCGACGTTCAGGCAGAGCGACTGCATCTCCTTCATGAGCACCTTGAACGACTCGGGGATGCCGGGCTCCTGGATGTTCTCGCCCTTGACGATGGCCTCGTAGACCTTCACGCGGCCGACGATGTCGTCCGACTTGATCGTCAGGAGCTCCTGGAGCGCGTACGCGGCGCCGTAGGCCTCGAGGGCCCACACCTCCATCTCACCGAAGCGCTGACCGCCGAACTGCGCCTTACCACCGAGCGGCTGCTGGGTGATCATCGAGTAGGGGCCGGTCGAACGCGCGTGGATCTTGTCGTCCACGAGGTGGTGCAGCTTCAGGATGTACATGTAGCCGACCGAGATGGGCGCCGGGAACGGCTCGCCGGAGCGGCCGTCGAACAGCGTCGTCTTGCCCGAGCTGTCGATGAGACGCTCGCCGTCGCGGTTGGGCAGCGTCGAGTCGAGCAGACCCGCGATCTCCGCCTCGTGCGCGCCGTCGAACACCGGGGTCGCGACCTTCGTGCCGGGAGCGGCCTCGCGGGCCTCCTCGGGCAGGTGCACGGCCCACTCCGGGGTGCCCTCGACCTTCCAGCCCTGCTTGGCGATCCACCCGAGGTGGGTCTCCAGCACCTGGCCGAAGTTCATTCGACCCGGGATGCCGAGCGGGTTGAGCACGACGTCGACCGGCGTGCCGTCCGCGAGGAACGGCATGTCCTCGACGGGGAGGATCTTCGCGATGACGCCCTTGTTGCCGTGACGGCCGGCGAGCTTGTCACCCTCGGTGATCTTGCGCTTCTGGGCGATGTAGACCACGACGCGACGGTTGACGCCCGAGCCCAGCTCGTCGTCGCCGTCCTCGGCGTTGAACTCCTTGACGGCGATGATCGTGCCCTGCTCGCCGTGGGGCACCTTCAGCGAGGTGTCACGGACTTCGCGGCTCTTCTCGTTGAAGATCGCGCGCAGCAGGCGCTCCTCGGCGCTCAGCTCGGTCTCGCCCTTGGGCGTGACCTTGCCGACGAGGATGTCGCCGGGACGCACCTCGGCGCCGATGCGGACGATGCCGCGCTCGTCGAGGTCCTTCAGCAGGTCGGGGCTGACGTTGGGGAGGTCACGGGTGATCTCCTCCTTGCCGAGCTTGGTGTCGCGGGCATCCACCTCGTACTCCTCGATGTGGATCGAGGAGAGGGTGTCGTTCTTGACGAGGTCCTGGCTGAGGATGATGGCGTCCTCGAAGTTGTGACCCTCCCACGTCATGAACGCGACGAGCAGGTTCTTCCCGATCGCCAGCTCACCGTTCTCGGTGGCGGGGCCGTCGGCGATGACCTCGCCGACCTCGACCCGGTCGCCCGCCGAGACGATGACGCGCTGGTTGTAGGAGTTGCCCTGGTTGGAGCGGTCGAACTTGCGCAGGAAGTAGTCCTTCGTGCCGCCCTCGTCGAGCTGCACGGTGACGACGTCGGCGGAGACCTCCATGACGACACCGGCCTTGTCGGCGGTGATGACGTCACCGGCGTCGATCGCGGCGTAGCCCTCCATACCGGTCCCGACGAACGGCGAGTCGCTGCGCAGCAGCGGCACGGCCTGACGCTGCATGTTCGCACCCATGAGGGCGCGGTTGGCGTCGTCGTGCTCGAGGAACGGGATGAGCGAGGTGCCGACCGACACCATCTGGCGCGGCGAGACGTCCATGTAGCCGATCTCGTCGGCGTGGAACAGGTCGACCTCGCCGCCCTTGCCGCGGCGGGCGAGGACGCGCTCGGTGGCGAACGAGCCGTCGGCGGCGAGCTCGGCGCCCGCCTGCGCGACGATGTAGTCGTTCTCCTCGGATGCCGTGAGGTAGTCGATCTGGTCGGTGACCTTGCCCTCGACCACGCGGCGGTACGGCGTCTCGATGAAGCCGAACGCGTTGATGCGGGCGAACGAGGCGAGCGAGCCGATCAGACCGATGTTCGGGCCTTCCGGCGTCTCGATCGGGCACATGCGGCCGTAGTGCGACGGGTGGACGTCGCGGACCTCGACGCCGGCGCGCTCACGCGACAGACCGCCGGGGCCCAGGGCCGACAGGCGGCGCTTGTGGGTCAGACCCGCGAGCGGGTTGTTCTGGTCCATGAACTGCGACAGCTGCGAGGTTCCGAAGAACTCCTTGATCGCGGCGACGACGGGGCGCACGTTGATCAGGGTCTGCGGCGTGATGGCCTCGATGTCCTGCGTGGTCATGCGCTCGCGGACGACGCGCTCCATGCGGGACAGACCCGTGCGGACCTGGTTCTGGATGAGCTCGCCGACGGCGCGGATGCGACGGTTGCCGAAGTTGTCGATGTCGTCGACGTCGAGACGGATCTCCGCGGCCTGACCGCCCCGGACACCCGGGATCGTCGTGTCGCCGTTGTGGAGGGCGACGAGGTACTTGATCGTCGCGACGATGTCGTCGACGGTGAGCACCGAGTCGCTCAGCGGCTTGTCGAGGCCGAGCTTCTGGTTGATCTTGTAGCGACCCACCTTGGCCAGGTCGTAGCGCTTCGGGTTGAAGTAGAAGTTGTCCAGCAGCGCGCGCGCGGCCTCGGCGGCGACCTGCTCGCCCGGACGGAGCTTGCGGTAGATGTCGCGGAGCGCGTCCTCCTTGGTGAGGATCGTGTCCTTGCTCAGCGTGTCGGCGATCGACTCGTAGCCGGCGAACTCGGCGAGGATGTCCTCGCTCGACAGGCCGAGGGCCTTGAGGAAGACGGTGACGGACTGCTTGCGCTTGCGGTCGATGCGCACGCCCACCTGGTCGCGCTTGTCGATCTCGAACTCGAGCCATGCGCCACGGCTGGGGATGACGCGCGCCGAGACGATGTCCTTGTCGCTGGTCTTGTCGGGGGTCTTGTCGAAGTAGACGCCCGGGCTGCGGACCAGCTGGGAGACGACGACACGCTCGGTGCCGTTGATGATGAACGTGCCCTTGCCGGTCTGCAGGGGGAAGTCGCCCATGAAGACCGTCTGGGTCTTGATCTCACCGGTGAGGTGGTTCATGAACTCGGCCTCGACGTACAGCGGCGCGGCGTACGTCTTGCCGCGCTCCTTGCACTCCTCGATCGAGTACTTCTCCGGCTCCAGGTACGGGTTCGTGAAGCTCAGCTGCATCGTCTCGCCGAGGTCCTCGATCGGCGAGATCTCCTCGAAGATCTCCTCGAGGCCGCTGGTCTCGGGCACGTCGGTGCGACCGGTCTCCTTCGCCTCTGCGACGCGAGCCTTCCAGGCGTCGTTGCCGACGAGCCAGTCGAAGGACTCCGTCTGCAGCGCGAGAAGGTCGGGGACCGTCAGCGTGTCGGAGATCTTGGCGAACGACAGGCGCGATGCGCCGCGGCCGTTCTTGGGGGTGGTGGTGGAATTGGTTGCGTTGCGCGCAGCAGCCAAGGGGATTACCTCCATGAGCCCGGGCAGGGGCTGGTTTCCTTGTCGTCAGGTGGAGTGCTCCGTTCCACTCCTGCGCAACACACCCCGACATGTCGGGGGCGCACAGGCACAAGCCGACCACCATATGAGGGCATGGGGGAAGGGAGCGCAACTACCCACTATAGTCCGGGCGACGCGCCATGTCCAGTCGATTCTTGACGCGTGCCGGATGCTGCGGTATAAACGCGCGACGCGGCGTCCGCCCGGCACCGTGCGGAGCCCCTCAGAGGACCGTCCGTGCGTGGCGGAAGCGGATGCGGGTGCCCGGTCGCGCCTGGCCGAGCGCGTCGCGGTCGGCGTCCGTGACGACCGCGACGACGGGATAGCCGCCCGTCACCGGACCGTCGGGCCCGAGGATGACGGGGCGCCCGTCCGGGGGCACCTGGATCGCCCCCGGGAGCATCCCCTCGCTCGGGATCTCGGCGGTGTCGGTGCGCTCGAGCCCCGGTCCGTCCAGACGGATGCCGACGCGGTCGGCCTGTGCGGACACGGTCCACACGGCGTCGTAGAGCGGTGCGAGCGTGCGGACCAGGTGTGCGCGCGGGCCGGGGGCGAGCGCGACCTCGAGGTCGGCGCCGGGCGGGCTCCACGGCCGCAGGTCGTCGGCGGGGAGGGGCCCCGCCACGGCGTCGCCGACGACGAGCGCCGTGTCCGCCGACAGCGGCGACGGCCCGAGACCGGCGAGGGTGTCGGTCGCGCGCGAGCCCCACAGCCGCGGGGCCTCGACGCCGCCGCGCAGGGCGAGGTAGCCGCGCGCGCCGTGATCGAACCAGTCGACGCGCAGCTCCGTGCCCGGCGGCCAGCGATGGGCAGCATACGGGTCGACCGGGCGACCGTCCAGGAGGACCGGACCCCACGCCCCGGCGACCGCGAACCAGACGTCGTCGGATGCCGCGGCCTCGCGTACGGCGCGGAACCCGCCCATCGTGATCTCGATGCCGGCGGCGTTCTCGTCGGTGCCGACGAGCCGGTTCGCCGTCCGCAGTGCCGCCCGGTCGGCGGCTCCGGAGACCGCGACGCCCGCCGCGAGCGCGCCCGGCCGCCCCTGGTCCTGCACGGTGGCGAGCAGCCCCGGCGCGAGGACGCGGATCGCGGCCGCATCCGCTCGTCCGCCCGCGGGCGCCGCCGCGCGCCCGTGAGAAACCATCGGCGCACCGAGACCACGCTCGGCATGCGATGTCTCGGTGCGCAATCGCGGTCTCGCGGACACGGCGGGCGTCGCCGAGGCGGCGGGGAGGGGCACGAAGCGGACGAGATCGCCGGGCTGGAGGAGCGCGGGTGTCGCGGCATCCGGATCGAACAGCGGCGCCGAGGTCGTGCCGATCAGCTGCCACCCGCCGGGCGTCGCGCGGGGGTACGCGCCGGAGAACGCGCCGGCGAGGCCGACCGCGCCGGCCGGAACACGGGGGCGCGGACGTGCACGTCGCGGCACGTCGAACCGCCAGTCGGGGCTCACGAGATAGCCGAAACCCGGCGCGAAGCCCGTGAAGGCGACCGTCCAGCGCGCCGCGGCGTGCCGGCGCACCAGCTCGGCGGGGCGGATCGCGAGCAGGGATGCCGCCTCCGCGAGGTCGTCGCCGTCGTAGACCACCGGGATCTCGACCGTGCGGGGCGTGCGCGCCGGCGCGGGCGTCCCGTCGGCGACGGCCGCGGCGATCCACGCTCGCGCCGCCGTCAGCGGCAGCACGGCGGGGTCGACGACCACCAGCACCGTCCGCGCGGCCGGGACGAGGTCGACGACCCCGTCGATGCGCCCGGACGACAGCCGCGCGTGGAGGGCGAGCACGCGCTCGAGCCCATCCGTCTCGACGAGCAGGCCGCGGTCGCCGAACGGGCGGACGGAGACGGCGTCGGTCACCACGGCGCAGCGACCGCGATGCCCGCGGCATCCAGGGCGCGCCGTACGGCGCGGGCCATCTCGACCGCGCCCGGGGAGTCGCCGTGCACGCACAGCGACACCGCGCCGGTGTCGAGCAGGGTGCCGTCGACGGCCTCGACCACGCCGTCGCGCGCGAGCCGCACGGCGCGGTCGGCGACCTGACCCGGGTCGCGGAGGAGGGCGCCGGGCGCTCCGCGCGGGACGAGCGCGCCGTCGGGCAGATAGCCGCGATCGAGGAACGCCTCGCGGCGGAAGGGCAGCCCGGCGCGCGCCGCCTCGGCGGCGATGAGGCCGTCGAGGCCGAGGATCGGGACGGCGCGCCCGAGCCGGGCGGACAGCGCGGCGACGGCGCCGACGACCGCCGCGGCGTGGGCAGCGTCGTCGCGGACCGCGTGATAGAGCGCGCCGTGCGGCTTGACGTAGCGGATGTCGGCGCCCGCGGCGTCGAGGGCGGACAGCTGCGCGTCGAGGCTCGCCCGCAGGTCGGCCGGGCCGATCGCGATCCGCGCCCGCCCGAAGCCGGCCCGGTCGGGATAGGACGGGTGCGCGCCGATCGCGACCTCCGTCGCCGTGGAGCGTTCGACCGCCGCGCGCATCGCGGCGGCGTCGCCGGCGTGGCCGCCGCAGGCGATCGAGGCGCTCGAGATCACCGCGAACATCGCGTCGTCGTCGCCGGTGGGCACCCCGTCGACCGTCTCGCCCAGATCGGCGTTGAGATCGATGACCGCCACGCTCCGAGCGTACCCGCGGGGTCCTCGGCGCGGCGCACATGGCCGACGTGCACAACTCCTCCTCCTTGTCGCAAGGCGAGGCTCTCGCAGGTGATGGGGCAGGTCGAGGCGGAGTTGTGCACGCTGCTCCCGACCCGGCACGCCCGGTAGCGTGGGGGCATGGCCCGGGCACGCGTGGAGGACGACGGACCGCAGGCGCGCCTGTCCGACGGCACGCTCGCGCGCGTCGTGCCGAGCCGGTTCGCGGGCGGGTACGAGCTCGACGTGGACGGCACGCCGCAGTCGCACGTCGACCTGGACGACCCCAGCCACCTCCACTTCGAGTACGTGGCACGGATGGGCGCGGTCATCGACCGTCTCCGGATGCCGGGGCAGCCCCTCACCGCCGTCCACCTCGGCGCGGGCGCCCTCACCCTCCCCCGCTACGTCGAGCACACGCGGCCGGGCTCGCGCCAGCAGGTGATCGAGCTGGAGCAGCCGCTCGTCGACCTCGTCCGCGCGCAGCTGCCGCTCCCCCGCGGCGCGCAGATACGGGTGCGGATCGGCGACGCCCGCGACGTCGCGGCCCGACTGCCGGCCGGGCTGCAGGGCGCCGCCGACCTCGTCGTGTCCGACGTCTTCGCCGGGGCGCAGACTCCCGCGCACCTGACGACGGTGGAGTACTTCCGCATCCTCGCGGGCCTGCTCGCTCCCGACGGCGTGCTGCTCGTCAACGTGGCCGACGGCGCCGGCCTCGCCTTCGCGCGCCGCGAGGTCGCGACGGTGCGGGCGGTGCTGTCGGAGGTGATCGTCCTCGCGGAGGTGCAGACCCTCAAGGGGCGCCGCTTCGGAAACCTCGTCATCGCGGCCTCGCCGTCGCCCCTTCCGGTCGAGTGGCTCCCGCGCCTGATGGCCGCGGGCCCCCACCCGGCGAAGGTGGCCCAGGGCGCCGAGCTCGACGAGTTCGCCCGGGGCGCGCAGGTCGCGACGGATGCCGACGCCACCGCATCCCCCAAGCCCGCCGCATCGGTCTTCGAGCGTTGAGAATCCGGCGGCGCGGCGTGTGCGCACGGGCTCGCCGCGGCGGTCGGGTGAGACTGGACGGGCGCGCCGCACGCCCGCGCGATCCGGACGGAGGAGGGGGCTGCCGATGAGCTACATCAAGGGATACGACCCGCAGACCCTGCGGGAGATCGTCGACCCCGTCGACTGCCGGGAACGCCTCGACGAACTGGGAGACCAGCGGAGCCTCCCCGCGCTCCTCGAGCGGGTCTGGCTGCTGAAGGTGCTCGATCGCCTCGACGAGTCGCTCGTCGTGTCCGAGCAGTCGGTGCGGGTCGCCCGCATGGGCGGCACGCGCAAAGACCTGCTGCGCGCACGGATCCTGCACGCGAGCGTGCTGCAGTTCCGCGGGGCGTTCGCGGCAGCGCACCAGGAGCTGACGACCTGCGCCGAGGAGGCGGAGGGCCAAGGGTGGGCCGCCCTGGCCGCGTTCGCCTTCCAGCACCGCGGGAAGGTGAGCTACGAGGCCGAGGACTTCGCCGACGCGCGCGCCGACTTCAAGCGCGCCCTGTTCCTGCGTCAGCAGGCGGGTGCTCCCGAGGAGCAGCTCGAGTCGACGCTGCTCGCCATCGAGGCCGCCGATCGTCGTCGCACGGCTGTCGCCAGCTGAATGTCGCAGCCCCTCTCTAGCGTGACCGCATGACCGATCTGGACGTCGTCCGGCGCGAGGCCGAAGAGCTGATCCACGCGCATCTCGACACCTCCTGGACGTTCGCGTTCGACAACGCGAAGCGACGGGCCGGCGCCTGCGACTACACCCGCCGGCGTATCACCGTGTCGCGCTACCTCGCCGCCCGCTACGACGACGAGACCAACCGGCAGACGCTCCTGCACGAGATCGCCCACGCCCTCGCCGGACCGCGCACCGGCCACGGGGCGGCGTGGAAACGCACGGCGCGCGCACTCGGCTACACGGGCGGAACCACCCACCACGGCGAGACGGCCACCGAGCTCGCCCCCTGGGTCGGCGTGTGCCCCGCGGGTCACGTCGCCTATCGGCACCGCCGCGCGACGCGCCCCACCTCGTGCGCCCGGTGCTCGCGCTCGTTCGACGACCGGTTCCTGTTCACCTGGACCCGGCGTGAGATCTCCTCGGCCACGCGGCGCGCGGCGATGACACCGCGCGAGACCGTCGGCGCCGGGCGCTGACGGCGCCGCTGCCGGGCGCCGCGTTTCGACTCGTCGCTGCGCTCCTCGCTCAACGACCGGGGAGTGCGGTCGGGCGTTTCGACTCTTCCCTGCGCTCCTCGCTCAACGACCGGCGGGAGGGCAGGCGTTTCGACTCGTCGCTGCGCTCCTCGCTCAACGACCGGAGGGCGGGCGGGCGCCGCGTTTCGACTCGTCGCTGCGCTCCTCGCTCAACGACCGGGGGGGGTGGCGGGGGCCCGGTCGTTGAGCGAGCGCAGCGAGTCGAAACGCCCCGAGCCGAGCGGAAGCACCCCGAAGCGCCGGGTCAGGCGTAGGCCACGAACACGCCCGCGCGCAGGACGGGCACGGATGCCGCGGCATCCACCTCTGCGGCCGCGAGCACCTCGTCACGCGCGTCGCGTCCGATGAGCTCCTGTCCCGAGCCGCTCGCCGTGAGGAGGTGGCGGACGGCGGGCCGCAGCCCGCGGAAGGCCTCGCCCGCGGCGGCGGCTTCGGGCGACGTGTGGTCGATGCCGCGCGCACCCAGGGCGTCGATGACGGCTCCCGCGCCGAGCAGGTCCTCGACGGCGAACCGCAGCCGCGCATCGGACTCGCGGCCGGAGAGCTCACCGGCGGCGAGCACGAGGATGCTCGTGCGCGCGCCGCGGCGGCGCTGCTCCGCGAGGATCGCGTCGGCCACGGCGGCCGCATTCACGAGCGCACCGAGCAGCACGACGGCGCCGGTCGCGCCCGCACGCGCCGCGATCGCGGCACCGTTCACCGACGCGGCGTGCGCGGCGTCGTCCAGCGCCACCGCGTCTCCGGTCGCGACGCGGCGGGCGACCGTGCTGGAGAACCGCAGGACGTCGACGACGACCACGACGTCGGACGCCGCGACGCGATCGAGGCCGTCGGCACCCCATTCGAGGCGCACCTGGTACCGGGACTGATCGAACGGGGAGGCCATGTCTCCAGGCTACGGGGGCACCGGTGCGAGACTGGCGGTATGCGGATCATGCTCAAGCTCGTCCTCGACTGCGATGCGGATGCCGCGTGGCGCGCCCTGCACTCACCGCGGGCGGTCGCCGACCTCTACGGTCCGTTCCTCGACCTCGCGCCGCTCGCCGCCGAAGGCCTGCCGACCAGACTCGTGCCGGGCGCCGACGTCCCGGTGGCGATGGGCGTCGCCGGCGTCGTCCCGCTCGGATCGCAGCTGATCCACGTCAGCGAGCGGCACACGGTCGATGCCCACGGCCCCGTGCGGATCTTCCGCGACAGCGGCATCCCGCTGACGGGACCGCTGGCCGCCCTCGACGTGTGGGACCACCAGATGGCGGTGGCGCCGGCGCCGGGCGACCCGTCGAAGACGCTGTGGCGCGACCGGCTCGTGATCGGCGGGGCCGCCGCGCCCGCGCTCTGGCCGGTGCTCTGGGCGACGTGGCAGTGGCGCGGCGCCCGCCTCGCCGCGCTCGCGCCGACCTGGGCCTTCGACCCCGACGCCCACCGCGACGAATCGCCGACTGTCGCGGTCGAAGCCTGACCGCGACAGCCGGCACCGGACACCCCCAGGCATCCGGGTCCTCACTCGGCGAGCGCCTCCACGGCCGTCACCCGCGTCGCCAACCGCGTCGGGACGACCGTCGCGACGACGGTGAGGAGCGCAGTGGCCAGCACCACGACGAGCACCGGCATCCACGGCACGGCCGGGACCACCAGCGTCGGCGCGGAGAGCGCGGGCGGCACGGCCACCGAGCCGAGCAGCGACTGCGCGGCCACCCACCCGTAGGCGACGCCCAGCACGAGCCCGAAGGTGAGCGCCGTGATGGTGACGTGCACGGCCTCGAGCAGCACGACCCGTCGCACCTGGCGGGAGGAGAGGCCGAGGGCCCGCAGCAGTCCGAGCTCGCGACGTCGCTGGACGACGCCGATCGTCAGCAGGTTGACGAGGCCGACGGCGGCGATCACGGCCGAGACGGCGACCAGTCCCATCATGATGGCGGCGAAGGTGTCGAGCACGCGATCGAGCTCCGCGGGCGGCGTTCCCCCCGACGACGACGCCATCACGGCTTTGACCGATGCGCCGGCGACCGCGAACATCACGACGAGCGTCACGCCCATGACCACCCCGATCGCCATGCGGCTCGCCCGCTCGGGGTAACGCAGGGCGTTCTCGGCCGCGAGTCGCGCCGGCGCCGACCGGCCGAACAGGCGTCCGGTGAGGCGCAGCAGCGGCGGCATGACGATGACGGCGCCGAGGGTCAGGCCGGTGAAGGAGAGGATGCCGCCGAAGAAGGCGACGATGACGCCGAGCGGCGACACGAGCCCGACGACGACGCCTCCGGCCAACAGCGCCGCCCCGGCGAAAGACAGGATGACGGCCGCGACATCGCGCGCCGGCGAGCGGGTCTGCTCGTGCGTGCGTGGGGCCGATCCGGCGAGCGCCTGCAACGGGGTGACGGTCAGCACCCGCCGCGATCCGCTCCATGCACCCGCCCACGTGGTCAGCGCGACGACGGCGGCGGGCAGAAGCAGCACCGGCTGCGCGACGGCGTAGCCGGCGGTGATGCCCAGCAGCGCGTCGGCGAGCCGCACCAGGACGGCGGCGGCCGCGGTGCCCACCGCCAGACCGACCACGGCACCGATGATCCCGACGCCGAGACCCTGTCGGCCGACCTCCTGGCGCTGGGCACGGGCGGACGCGCCGATGAGGCGCATCATGGCGATGTGACGGGTGCGCCCGGCGACGATCGTCGCGAAGGTGTTCGCCGTCACGATCGCGGCGACGTACACGGCGACGCCGACGAGCAGGACGCTGAGGATGCCGAGCACGATCGCGACCGTCTCGCTGTTGCCGAGATACGGGTCGGAGCGCGCCCATGCCGCGATGTAGCCCGTCGCGGTGAGCAGCAGCACACCGAAAGCCGCGGAGATGGCGGCGACGAGCACGGTCGCGCCCATCCCCCGCTCGCGCACCCACGCGAGCCGCGACGCGCGGGACGTGATCGCCGCCGGCGCGCCGAGCGAGACCGGATCGGCCACGGCGGCGCTCACACCGCCACCTCGGACGCGAGCATGAACGCCGAGACCTGCTCCGCGCTCTGCCGGGGCTTGTCGGCGACGACCCGCCCGTCCCCGAGGAAGAGGACGCGATCGGCGTGGGCGGCCGCGATCGGATCGTGGGTGACCATCGCGATCGACTGCCCGTGCTCGCGGCTCGCGGTCCGCAGCAGCGCGAGCACCTCACGGCTGGAGCGCGAGTCGAGGTTGCCGGTCGGCTCGTCGGCGAACACCAGGTCGGGTGCGGTGGCGAGGGCGCGCGCGATCGCCACGCGCTGTTGCTGCCCGCCCGACAGCTCGTGGGGGCGGTGCCGCAGTCGATCGCGCACGCCGAGGGAGTCGATGAGGCTCTCGATGCGGGCGCGCTCCAGCGCCGTGGGCCGGCGCCCGTCGAGGTCGAACGGCAGCAGGATGTTGCTCAGCGCGTCGAGGGTCGGCACGAGGTTGAAGGACTGGAAGACGAAGCCGATGCGCCGGCGCCGCAGCAGGGTGAGCTCGAGGTCGGACAGCCCCGTGATCTCGGTGTCGCCGATCCAGGCACGGCCCGTCGTGGCGGCATCCAGTCCGGCCATGATGTGCATGAGCGTGGACTTGCCCGACCCGGAGGGCCCCATGATCGCGGTGAACTCCCCGCGACGGATGCCGACGGTCACGCCGTCGAGTGCGCGCACCCCCGTCTCGCCGGCTCCGTAGGTCTTCGTGACGCTCTGCACCCGGGCGGCGAGGCCCAGCTCGGTGGTCGTGATCTCCATGCCCCTCACGCTACGGACGCGACCACGGGCACCGCGTCGGCCTGCGGTCGCGAACGCGTACATCGCGAGGATGACGCACCCGGACGGTCGGGGGCGGCCCCGCCGCCGACCGGCGGGTCATCCGAGGGTCAGGCCAGCCCGTGCTCGAAGGCGAACACGACGAGCTGCACCCGGTCGCGGAGGGAGAGCTTGCCGAGGATGCGGCTGATGTGCGTCTTCACGGTCGCCTCGGAGAGGAACTCCCGTTGCGCGATCTCGGCGTTGGACAGTCCTCGGGCGGCGAGGGCGAAGATCTCGCGCTCGCGATCCGTCAGCTCGGTGAAGGTCTCGGGGATGGTGCGCGACGGCTCGGAGAACTGCGCGAACAGCTCGCGGGTCGCCGAGGCGGCGATGACCGCCGATCCCGACTGCACCGTCCGGATCGCGGCGAGCAGGAACTCCGGGTCGGCGTCCTTGAGGAGGAAGCCGCTGGCCCCCTGCCGGATCGCCCGCGCGGCCGCCTCGTCGAGGTCGAACGTGGTGAGCATGACGATGCGGGGCGGGTCGGCGGCCAGCGTCGGATCGGCGAGGAGCTCGGCCGTCGCGGCGAGGCCGTCCATCACCGGCATCCGGATGTCCATCAGCACGACGTCGGGCCGGGTCTGGCGCACGACGCGCACGCCCTCGGCGCCGTCGCCCGCCTCGCCGACGACCGCGAGGTCGGACTGCGAATCGATCACCATGCGGATCCCCGCACGGAAGAGGGCCTGGTCGTCGACGAGGACGACCCTGATCGGGGCGCTCATGCCTGTCCCCCGGCGGCGGACGGCGCGATCGGCAGCCGCGCCCGCACGACGAACAGGGCGCCCTGCCGGCTCGCGTCGAGCTGGCCTCCGACCAGCTGCGCACGCTCGCGCATGCCGATCAGGCCGTGCCCGCGGTACTCCTCGGCGGATCGGTCGCCGGCGACGGAGCCGCCCGCGGTCTCGACAGGGGCGACGGGATTGCGCACGGTCAGTTCCACTCCCCCAGCGTGCCACGCGAGATCGACGCCCACGGCCGCATCGGCGCCGTGGCGGAGCGCGTTCGTGAGCGCCTCCTGCAGAATGCGGAACACCGCGAGCTGCACGGCCGCGGGCACCTCCCCGACCGGTGCCGGATCGACGTCGACCCGGAGCGTCACACCCGCCGCACGCACCTGCGCGTAGAGCTGCTCGAGGTCGGCGAGGGTCGGCTGCGGGCCCTCCGCCTGCGTGTGGCGCAGCTGGGTCAGCAGCATCCGGACGTCGGAGAGCGCGGCGCGGGCCGTCGTGGAGATGGTGCCGAGCGTCACGGCGGCGACGGCGGGGTCGGATGCCGCGGCGTACCGCGCCCCGTCGGCCTGGGCGATGACGACGGCCAGAGAGTGGGCGACGACGTCGTGCATGTCTCGCGCGATGCGGGTGCGCTCCGCCTCGGCGACGGCGGTGGCCTCGGCGAGCTCCTGCGCGCGACGGTTCTCGCGGGCGCGCAGGCTCGTTCTGACCAGGGCGCCGGCGGTCCAGGCGAGCAGGAGGGCGAAGGCGGCGGAGGCGAAGGTCGCCGCGGTGGCGAAGACGTAGGTGCCGATGCCGCTGGTGGTCCACTGGCCGAGCACGAGCGGCATGACGATGATGTAGATCGCGATGGCCACCGCCCCCAGCAGCGACGACGCGAACCCGAACCAGAAGGTGCGCCGCGCGCCGTAGGCCGCGGTCGTGTAGAGCACCCCGAAGATGGCGATGTTCGCCGGCAGCGGCGGCAGGCCGGTGGCCATCTGGAGGACCGCGGCGGCCCAGCAGACCGCGAGGGCGAGCTCGGGTGCCAGGCGGCGGACCGCGGCGGCCCCGGAGAAGACGAGGGTGAGCGCGAGCGCGACGATCAGCGCGACCCGCGAGGGGACCATCGCCGACCCGATCCCGTCGGACGGCACGAGCGTCGCGAACAGTGCGAACAGCGCGAACAGGCCGGCCGCGACGATGTCGACGGTCAGCTGCATGCGGGTCAGCGTCCGAAACACGCTACGACGCTACGCGACCGCCGCGCGCGGCGGCATCCATCGAGCGATGTATCGCCGTCGGCGCGCGCCGGGCCGGATCGGACCGCCTGGTTCGCGCGGTCCGCGCCGTCAGCCCGACTGCGGCACCAGCGGTCGGTGCTCGTAGAAGGTCTGCAGCACGACGGTCGTGCGGGTGCGGACCGCGGCGGCGAGCCGGATCTCACGCACGAGGTCTTCGAGGGCGCGCGGCGACGCTACACGGGCGAAGAGCATGTAGCTGGCGTCACCGGCGATGGAGTGGCAGGCCTCGATCGCGTCGAGGTGCTCGAGGAGCTCGGGGGCGTTGTCGGGCTGAGCCGGGTCGAGCGGAGTGATCTCGATGAAGGCGGCCAGCGGGCGCCCGACCGCCTCGGCGTCGACGAGCGCGCGGTAGCCGGTGACGACGCCACGCGACTCCAGCCGCTTGAGGCGGGCCTGGACGGCGGAGATCGAGAGCCCGACCGCGGCCGACAGGTCGGCGAGCGTCATCCGGCCGTCTCTCGAAACCTCGGCCACGATCCGACGGTCGACATCATCTTCCATGCATGGAAGAATATCCGATGAGAGGCAGTCTTGCCGTAAATATTCCTGTCTCGACGAGCGGAGGTGCCCACCATGTCCCTTTACACGCCCACGAAGTCCGTCATCGGAGAGCCCGAGGTCGTCGAAGACGACCGACCGATGGTGCCGCTCGAGCAGCAGCCCGCCTGGCAGGCGCTGAAGGATGCCGTCGGCCGGCTGCAACCGCTGCAGGCGCAGGACGGCTCGGTTCCCGGCGACGCCGACCGCGCCGTCGCCGCCGACCTCATCGACACCATCGCCGCCGGCATCCGCACCCTCGCACCGCTGTTCCCGCACGACGCCGACTACCTCTCGACCTGCGTCGTCGACCTCCGCCGGTGGGCGGACGCCGACTTCCCCGTGCCGGACTTCCTCGACTCGCTGGTCGCCTTCCAGCCCCAGCGCGCCCGTGTGGATGGCCTCCGCCACCTCGTCGTGTTCCCGATGTACACGCAGAACGGGTCGCGCGACCGGCACCTCGAGGCCGTGCTCTGCGAGGTGATCTGGCCGGAGTTCATCGGCGAGCTGGAGCAGACCTACACCAACGGCCTGTTCGTCTCGCTGCGGCTGATCGACTTCACCTCGGGCTACGACACCAACTCCGCCGTGCTCTTCCCCGAGACGGTGGCGATGCGCGAGATCCCCTCGTTCACGTGGGGGGCGATCTTCCAGGACCGCGAGGCCGCACGCTTCCGGCGGGTGGTGGCCGCGGCATCCGAGATCACCAAGCTCGACGTGCCGGACGGCGTCGCCCGGATGCTCGCCGATCAGGGCCTCACCGAGCGGACGTTCGTCATGTGGGACCTCATCCACGACCGCAGCCACATGCGCGGCGACCTGCCGTTCGACCCGTTCATGATCAAGCAGCGCATGCCCTACTTCCTCTACACGCTCGAGGAGCTGCGCTGCGACCTCACGGCGTACCGGGAATGCGTGGGCATCGCCGCGCGACTGTCGGCACGCGCGGCGGACGGTCACCCGCTGACGGATGCCGAGACGGCCATGCTCGACCACGCGCGCCTGGTGCAGTACGCCGTGATCTTCGATCGGATCTTCCGGTTCGCGATCACCGGCTCGCGCGTGCGCAACTACGACGGCCTCGGCGGCCAGCTGCTGTTCGCGTGGCTGCACCGGCGCGGGGTGCTGCACTGGACCGACACCGCGCTCGCCTTCGACTGCGACGGGGTGCCGGACGCCGTCATCGCCCTCAGCGACGCGATCGACCGCCTGTACTGGGAGTCGATCGACCGCCCCAAGGTCGCCCACTGGCTCGCGGCCTACGACCTCGTGCGCAGCGTCGTGACCCCGCATCCGGCCTCGGCCTGGGCGCGCGGCCTGCCCGACGACGTGCTCGCCGGCGCGCCGAAGGGGTACACCGACGCGGTGCTCGACGACGAGTTCCCGCTCTCGATGTTCTTCGAGGCGCTCGACAAGAAGATGCAGGGCGTCATCGCCTCGACGGCGGGCATCACGGGTCGCGATGGGTGACGGGGTCCGCGGGCGCACGGTCGTGATCGCGGGTGCCACGAGTGCGAGCGGGCGCGCGGCGGTGCGCGCGCTCCGGGGCGCCGGGGCGGTCGCGATCGCCGTGGGCCGCGACGACGCGAAGCTCGGCGGGCTGCGCGATCTCGGCGCGCGGACCGCGGTGTGCGATCTGACCGACGAGGCCGAGGTGGGCGCGTTCGCGGCGGCGCTCCGCGCCGACGGGACGCCGGTGGACGGCATCCTGCACCTCGTCGGCGGATGGCGCGGCGGCGGCGGGCTGCCGGGCCAGAGCGACGCCGATTACCGCGCGCTCGAGGCCGGACTGACCGCCCAGCGGCACGTCACCCGCGCCTTCTGGGGCGACCTGATCGCCTCGGATGCCGCGCGGGTTGCGATCGTCTCCTCGACCGCGGTCGCGCGCCCGCTGGCGGGGGGCGCCAACTACGCCGCCGTCAAGGCGGCGGAGGAGGCGTGGGCGCGGGCGATGGCCCAGGGGTTCGCCGCGGATGCCCGCGGCGCGCACCGCGCGCCGGCGGCGGCATCCACGATCTTCCGGGTGCGCGCGCTCGAGGGTCTGGAGGAGGAGCTCGCGGCGGCGTTCCTCGGCCTCTGGGACCGGGGAGCGGACGAGGTCAACGACGCCGTCATCACCCTCGGCCCGGGCTGAACTCCTCCATCGCACGCCCCTGGCCGCCGGACGCGGCCCCGTCGCCCCATACGCCCGCCTCGATGGAGGAGTTCGGGCCAGGGGGCGGCGGGCCGCGGTCTGCGACGCCGCGGACTCGCGCCCCCGAACTAGATTGGATACCCGTGACCACTCTGCATGACACGACCGCCCGCGGCTTCGCCAGCGACAACTACTCCGGCGTCCACCCCGAGATCCTCGAGGCGATCGCCGCCGCGAACCACGGCCACCAGATCGCCTACGGCGAAGACGCCTACACGATCCGTCTGCAGGAGGTCTTCCGCCGCCACTTCGGCGAATCCGCCGAGGCGTTCCCCGTCTTCAACGGCACCGGGGCCAACGTGGTGGGCCTGCAGTCCATGCTCCCCCGCTGGGGCGCCGTGATCGCGGCATCCACCGCACACATCAACGTCGACGAGGGCGGCGCGCCCGAGCGGGTGGCCGGGATCAAGATCCTGAACGTCCCCACCCGCGACGGCAAGCTCACCCCCGAGCTCGTCGACCGCGAGGCCTGGGGGTGGGGCGACGAGCACCGCGCCCAGCCGCTGGTGGTCTCCATCACCCAGTCGACCGAGCTCGGCACGCTCTACACCCCCGACGAGATCCGCGCCCTCGCCGACCACGCCCACGCCCACGGCATGCGCCTGCACCTCGACGGCGCCCGGATCTCCAACGCCGCCGCCGCCCTCGACGTCCCGCTGCGCGCCTTCACGACCGACGCCGGCGTGGACGTGCTGAGCTTCGGCGGCACGAAGAACGGCGCGCTCGGCGGCGAGGCGGTCGTCGTCCTGAACCCGGATGCCGCGGAGGGCCTGCTCTTCCTGCGCAAGCTCAACATGCAGCTCGCCTCGAAGATGCGCTTCATCTCCGCGCAGCTGCTCGCGCTGCTGGAGGGCGACCTGTACCTGCGCAACGCCCGGCACGCCAACGCGATGGCCCAGCGCCTGCGCGCCGGCGTCGAGGCGGGCATCGCGGACGGGTCGATCACCGGGGTGGGCTTCAGCCAGCCGACGCAGGCCAACGGGGTCTTCGCGACCCTGCCCAACGGCATCGCCGATGCGCTGCGCGAGAGCTTCCGCTTCTACGACTGGGGCCCCGCCGGCGGAGGCTCGACGGAGCGCGACGGCGATCCGTCGAGTGCCGGTGGGGAGGATGCCGCGAAGAACGAGGTCCGCTGGATGTGCTCGTTCGACACGTCGGAGGACGACGTCGACGCGTTCGTCGCGGAGCTCGCGCGCCTCACCTGATCCCGGCGCGGCCGGGCTCTCACCGCCGCATCCGCGGAGCGGTCACGCCCCGGCGAGCCACTCCCGGTACGCATCGAACGCGTACGGGCGCCCGAGGAAGGCCTCGACGAGCGCGGTCGCGTCGCGGCGTCCCCCGGGCTCGAGGATCTCGCGCCGATAGCGGGTCGCGGCCTCGGCATCCATCAGATCGCCCCCGAACCCCGAGAGCAGGTCGCGGGCGATCACGAGGCTCCACTGGTACGTGTAGTAGCAGGCGCCGTATCCCGTCAGATGGCCGAAACCGGCGTACGGATGCCGGCCCCGCAGCGGCTGGACGGGACTCGTCGAGGCGTACCAGTGCTCCGTCGCGGCCTGCAGATCGGCCGGTCGATCGACGTGCAGGTGGTACGACACGTTGGCGTGACCGAGCTGGCGCCGCACCTCCAGCGCACGGCCGAAGCCGTCGGCGACGCGCATCTTGGCGACCAGATCGGCCGGAATGGGCTGCCCGTGGGCGTCGGCGGTGAAAGAGGCGAGGACCTCGGCATCCCAGGCCCATTCCTCGAGGAGCTGGCTGGGTGCCTCGACGAAGTCCCACTCGGTCGCGACGCCGGAGAAGCGGACGAAACGCTGATCGCCGCCGAGGATGTCGTGCACGAGGTGGCCGAACTCGTGGAAGAAGGTGACGACCTCGTCGTGCGTCATCAGCCCGCGCGAGAAGTTGCACAGCAGCACGGCCTCGGGGAGCACCCGTCCGGTCACCCCCGGGGCGAGCGGGAAGCACGCGGCGTGGTTGTACTTGCCGTCGCGCGGATGCAGGTCGAGGTGGATGCGGCCGAGCCGCGCCCCGGCACGCACGACGTCGTAGGAGCGGACGTCGGGGTGCCAGGTGGGCACGTCGACCGGCACGTACTCGACGTCGAGCAGCCGCGACGTGGTCGCCAGGACGCCCGGCAGCACGCGGTCGAACGAGAAGTACGAGCGCACGAGCTGCGCATCGACGTCGTGCCGCTCGCGGCGCAGGGCACTCAGCAGGTAGAAGAAGTCGGCGATGGTCACCTCGGTGGCGGCGGGGTCGTCGCGCTGGAGCCGCGCGAGGAGCACGGGATACTCCGCCGCGGCGGCCGCCGCCGAGGCCTCGTCGAGGCGCGCGAGGAACTCCGCGATGGCCGCGCTGCCGCCGTCCGGGCGACCGGCGCCGATCATCCGCGTCTCGGTCTCGAAGTCCGCCCAGTCGCCATACCCGAGCAGCTGCGCCCGCTCCGCCCGCACGGCGAGCAGCTCCGCGAGGACGGCGTCGTTCTCGGGCCAGGCGAGGTCGTTGTAGGCCTCGACGAGCGCGGTGCGCGTGGCCCGGTCCGTCGCGTATTCCCGTACGGGCATGAGGTCGGTGTACTCGGTGGTGAGCACGACGAGGCCGTCGTCGCCGACGGGGTGGTCGTCGATGAAGTCCTGCGGCAGGCCGGCGAGCCCCGCGGGCGGCACCCGGATCTCGCGCCGTCCGTCGCGCACGTTGCGCGAGAACTCCAGGCTGAGCTGCGTGTCGCGGTCGGTGAGCTCCCGCACGCGCTCCCGCTCCGCGTCGGGAAGGGCGACGCCGCCGCGCCGGAAGTCGCGTCGCAGGTGGTCGAGCAGCCGGCGCTGATCGGCGTCGAGACCGTCGTCCGGCAGGTCCGCGAACGCGGCGAAGAGGCGGTCGTCGAGCAGTCGCGCGGCCGACAGGGCCTCCAGCGCCTGCACCTGCTCCTCCGCGGCGGCGCGCACCGCGGCATCCGGATGCGCCTCGCTGAGCAGATACGCCTCGCTCGTGGCCTGCCGCAGGGCGAGGTCGGCGTCGTTCCACAGCTCCAGGCGTGTCGCGGCGTCGAGGTCGTCGTCCGCCGCGGCGAGGCGTGCGTCGAGGTCGGCGACGAGGGCGACGGCGGCGGCCGGGCGGGCGGACGCGAAGGCGCTCCAGCCCGGGGCGTCGGTCGGGAAGGCGAGGGGCTCGATCGCGGTCATGCTCCGAGCCTACGACGGCGCGCCGTTGGCGCACCGAGGGCTCGACGGCTACGACGGTCGGTTCAGCGGCGCCCGAACAGGGTGTCGGCCACGGTCGGGCGGAAATGCCGGGCGACGTAGGTGAGCGCCTCGTCCACACCGAAGGCGCGCGTCGAGTTGCCGACCCGCACCCAGAGCTCCTTCGCGGCGCCCTGGGTCACGAAGACGGGCTCGGCGGCGCGCGGACACCGCACGGCGCAGACCGTGCGCCCCTCGACCTCGGCGAAGCGGATGCGGGGCATGGCGGCGGCGTTCTTGCCGAGGCTCGCCGCCAGCATGTCGCGCAACCACAGCTCGAAGCGGTCGGCGTCGGGGGTGCGCAGCGTCGCGAAGTCGCGGTCGAGGCCGTGGACGCGGCCGTCGTCGTCGACGCCGATCACGAGGGTGCCGCCGGCACTGTTCAGGAACGCGGCGACGGTCTTGGCCACGACCTGTTCCATGCGGGCGTCCTTCTTGTCGTCACGGACGTTCCAGCGCGCCGTCTCCTTGAACTCGACCTGCTCGCTCTCGCCCTTCTCGAGCAGCGCGGCGACGTCGATGGCACCGTCGCGGCGCACGATCGCGGCGATGCCGGCGACGACGAAGGACAGTCCCAGGCTCGTTCCCGCGGCCAGCAGCAGCGACGTCGGCATCCACAGTCGCAGCCCGAAGAAGAACCAGCCCGCGAGGAACAGCCCCAGGCTCACCCCGAGCAGGGAGACGATCGTCATGACCGACAGCGGCAGGGAGAGGCGGGCGCCGAAGATGCGGCGGAGCACCCACGCGATGACGAAGGAGAGCAGCAGCGCGAGCGGGAGGGCGCCGGCGAAGTCGACCAGCATCTCGCTGCGGGGCACGGTGATCACCTCTGAATCGGGGCGGGGGCGGGGTGAGGGTGAGACGGGCGGTGCGTCAGCGCAGAGCGCCGACGCTCGCCAGCGCCAGACGGATGAGGGTCGAGCGGCCGCCCTCCATCTCGGCCGCCAACGACTCCGACGACGCCTCTTCCGGGGTCATCCAGGTGACCTCCAGCGCGTCCTGACGCGGCTCGCAGGTGCCCGTCACGGGGATGACGAAGGCGAGGGAGACCGCATGCTGGCGATCGTCGTGGAAGGCGCTGACGCCCGGCAGCGGGAAGTACTCCGCCACCGTGAACGGCACGGGCTGCGGCGGAAGCTGCGGGAACGCCATGGGGCCGAGGTCGTTCTCGAGGTGGCGGAACAGGGCGTCGCGCACCGTCTCGCCGTAGCGGACGCGCCCCGAGACGATCGAGCGGGTGATCTCCCCCAGCGGCGTCGCGCGCAGCAGCACGCCCACCTGCGTGACCGCACCGACGCCGTCGGTGCGCACCGGAACGGCCTCCACGTACAGGATCGGCAGTCGCCGACGCGCCTCGGCCAGCTCGATGTCGGTCAGCCACCCCGGGTTGGCGGCGCTGCCCGGCGTGGGCGAGCCGAACGAGCCGTCGCCCATCGGGTGGCCCGGACGCCCGCCGCCGAAGCCGCGGAGCGGATCGCGGGGGGTCCCGTCGTCGTCGCGTTCGTTCGGATCGGGGTCGGGGGTTCGAACGGCCATGCCTCATGTATACCCGCACCTCCGGTCGCCCCGTGTCCGCGACGCCCGTCGACGCCGGCGGTCGGGTGCCCCCGCGAGCACGGCCGCGGTGTCGGCGGAGGCTGAGAGGATGTCGGTATGAGCGCGATCGCGATCGACGACGACGCCGTCCTGTGGTCGGCGCCCGCCGCCGAGCGCGCGGGCCGACCGCTGCTGCTGCTCCTGCACGGGTACGGCTCCGACGAGCGCGACCTGTTCGGCCTGGTCCCGTTCCTGCCCGCTGCGTATGTGTTCGCGGCCGTGCGCGCACCGCTGTCTCCGCCGTTTCCCGCGCCGGGCTGGTCCTGGTACCCCATCGAAGGTCTCGACGGCCGCTCGAGCGGGGCGGTGACCGACGCCGCCGAGGCGCTGATCGCGTGGGTGGAGGCGGCGACGGATGCCGAGACCATCGGCATCCTCGGCTTCTCGCAGGGTGCGGCCGTCGCCCTGCAAGCCCTCCGGCTGCGGCCCGAGCGGTTCGCGTTCGCCGTCAATCTCGCGGGATACGTCGACCCGTCGCCGCTGCCCGCCGACGCACGGCTGGCCGAGCGGCGCCCCCCGGTCTTCTGGGGACGCGGCGCCCGCGATGAGGTGATCCCGCCCGCCGCCGTCGCCCACACCGTCCAGTGGCTCCCCGAGCACGTCGAGCTCAGCGGTCGGGTCTACGCGGGACTCACCCACAGCGTGTCGCAGGAGGAGCTCGACGACGTCCGCGTGTTCCTGCAGAAGCGCCTCGACGACGTCGCCGCCGGCCGCCCTGGCGAGGGCGCCGCGGGCTGAGGTAGGCTGTCCGGGTTCCTGTCCCGAGTGTGAGGAAGACCGTTGAAGGGTTTCGACGCCGCGCTGTGATCCCGCGCTGAGCCGTCGACCCTCCGTCCCTCCTCGGACACCGGGTTCTCCGACGCGTCGGCGCATCCTTCCGCGCCGGCCGTCGACCCTCCCGTCGTCCCGGGAACGGTGTCGTGCGCGCCTGCGCCCCGACATCGTTCACGACATCGACAGGAGGCTCCCATGCCCCACCCCTCACCCGCGGTCGTCCTCGACCGCCTCACCTTCGCCTGGCCCGACGGCACGATCGCCGTGGACGACGTCTCCGGCGCGTTCGGCACCGGCCGCACCGGGCTCATCGGGCGAAACGGCACCGGCAAGTCCACCCTGCTCGCACTCATCGCGGGACGGCTCGTCCCGGCATCCGGCGCCGTCGTCCGCACCGGCGCCGTCGAGATGCTGGCCCAGCGGCTCGACCCCCGGACGCGCGTCGCGGACGTGCTCGGCGTGGCCGGCGCCCTCGACGCCGTCCGCGCGATCGGCGCCGGCGACGTCGATCAGCGTCACTTCGACACGGTCGGCGACGACTGGGATGTCGAGGCGCGCGCCGTGGCCGCCCTCGCCGAGGCCGGCCTGCCGCCCGACGCGCTGGATCGTCGCGTGGGAGAGCTCTCCGGCGGCGAGGCGATGCTCGCGGCGATCGTCGGCATCCGACTGCGCGGCGCCCCGATCGCCCTGCTCGACGAGCCCACCAACAACCTCGACCGCGACGCCCGCGCCCGCGTCCACGAGCTGGTGCGGGGCTGGCGCGGGACACTCATCGTGGTCAGCCACGACACCGCGCTGCTGGATCTCATGGACGACACGGCGGAGCTCTACGACAGCGAGCTGACGACGTTCGGTGGACCCTACTCGCACTGGCGCGATGCGCACGAGGCGGAGCAGGCGGCGGCGCGGGAGGCCGAGGCGGCGGCGCGTCAGCACGTGCGGCGCGAGAAGCGCGACCGCATCCATCAGGAACAGGTGCTCGCGACGCGGGCCGCGGTCGGCAGGAAGGCGTCGATGGACAAGCGCGCGCCGAAGATCGTCATGGGTGGGAAGAAGCGTGCCGCCCAGGTCTCGGCCGGCCGCCTCCGCGTGGAGGCGCGGGGGAAGGAGGAGGAGGCCCGCGCCGCGCTCGACGTCGCGGAACGTCGCGTCCGCGACGACGAGTCCGTGCACATCGACCTGCCCGACCCGCGGGTGGCCGCCGGCCGCCGCATCGCGACGATCCGCGATGCGGAGCGGTCGTGGACGGTGCAGGGGCCGGAGCGGGTGGCCCTGGTCGGTCCGAACGGCGCCGGCAAGACGACGCTGCTGGAGCGCCTCGTCGGCGACGGTCGTGGCACCCCGACCGATGTGGATGCCGTGGCCCACACCGACCGGATCGGCTACCTCTCGCAGCGCGTCGACGGCCTGGACGACGAGGCGTCGCCGCTGGTGAACCTGCGGCGCGCGGCGCCCGGGGTCGGCGACGTCGAGCTGCGCAACCGCCTCGCACGGTTCCTCCTGCGCGGCGACACGGTGCTGCGGCCCGTGTCGGCGCTGTCGGGCGGCGAACGGTTCCGGCTGGCGCTGGCCTGCCTGGTGATGGCCGACCCGCCGCCCCAGCTGCTGGTGCTCGACGAACCGACGAACAACCTCGACCTCGACACCGTCGATCAGCTCGTCGCGGCACTGGCAGCGTTCCGCGGCGCCGTGCTGGTCGTCAGCCACGACGACGGCTTCCTGCGCCGCATCGAGCCCGACCTCGTCCTCGAACTGCGCGACGGCCGGCTCGCCGAGTCTGTGGTGGGCTGAGCGGGTGAGCTGGGGCCGCCCGGGTGGCACGGCTGGTCGGGCCGGCCCGGCCGACCGGCCGAGCCGGCCCGGCCGTCCGTATTCAGTCTCCCCGGGTGCCGCAGCGGCGCCGGACCGCATGATTCCGGGCCCGCCACCGCCCGATGACGCCGCGGAGACTGAATACGGAACACGCGCCGCACCCCGCGTGTCGGCGGTCCGCGGGATGATGGATCGATGGCCGATGTGCTGGAGCGGTTCGGTCCTGCGACCCAGGACTGGTTCCGTGGCGCCTTCGCCCAGCCGACGACCGCGCAGACCGGGGCATGGGAGGCGATCTCGGCCGGCAAGCACGCCCTCGTGGTCGCCCCCACCGGCTCGGGCAAGACCCTGTCGGCGTTCCTGTGGGCCATCGACCGGGTGTTCCGGGAGAAGGCCACTGCCCCGGCCGACGGCGCGGTCCCCGTCGACGCCGCGCCCGCCGGGGCGGCCAGAAAGAGGCCGCCGAAGAAGGATGCCGCGGGCACGCGCATCCTCTACATCTCGCCGCTGAAGGCCCTCGGCGTCGATGTGGAGCGCAATCTCCGCTCGCCGCTGGTGGGCATCGGCCAGGCCGCGCGCCGTCTCGGCATCCCGTTGCCGGAGGTGACCGTCGGCGTGCGCTCGGGCGACACACCCGCCGCCGACCGCCGCAAGCTCGTCACCGACCCGCCCGACATCCTCATCACGACACCCGAGTCGCTCTATCTGATGCTCACCTCCCAGGCGGCCGAGACCCTGCGCGACGTGCACACCGTGATCGTCGACGAGGTGCACGCCGTCGCGGCCACCAAGCGGGGCGCCCACCTGGCGGTGAGCCTCGAACGGCTCGACGCCCTGCGCCGCGGCGACGATCCGGATCGTCCTGCCGCGCAGCGGGTGGGACTGTCGGCGACGGTGCGCCCGATCGACGAGGTGGCGCGCTTCCTGGGCGGCTCCGTCCCGGTCGAGATCGTCGCTCCGCGCGCCACGAAGGCGTTCGATCTGCGCGTCGTCGTGCCGATGTCGGACATGCTCAACCCCCCGCCCCCGCCGGAGCACCGCCCGGATGCCGCCGCCGAGGGCGAGACGGCGGATGCCGAGGGTGACGGCGACTGGTTCGCGCCGTCGCCGCCCACGGAGATCACCGGATCGGTGTGGCCCCATGTGGAGGAGGCGATCGTCGACCGGGTGCTCGCGCACCGCTCGACGATCGTGTTCGCGAACTCGCGGCGGCTCGCGGAACGACTGACCGGGCGCCTCAACGAGATCTACGCGGAACGCCTCGGCCTCGAGCTGCCCGATGCGACGGTCCCCGCTCAAACGATGGCGCAGGCGGGCGCGAGCGCCGGCGCCCCTCCGGAGCTCGCGAAGGCCCACCACGGCTCGGTGTCGAAGGAGCAGCGCGCGCAGGTCGAAGACGAGCTGAAGCGCGGCATCCTGCGCTGCGTGGTCGCGACGAGCTCGCTCGAGCTCGGCATCGACATGGGCGAGGTCGACCTCGTCATCCAGGTGGAGGCACCGCCGTCGGCGGCGTCCGGACTGCAGCGCGTCGGCCGCGCCGGACACCAGGTGGGCGAGGTGAGCCGCGCCGCGCTGTTCCCGAAGCACCGCGGCGACGTCCTCCACACCGCGGTGGTCACCGAGCGGATGCTGGCGGGGCAGATCGAGGCCATCGCCGTGCCGCAGAACCCGCTCGACATCCTCGCCCAGCAGACGATCGCGGCCTGCGCCGTCGGCGTGGTCGACGTCGAGGGCTGGTTCGAGACCGTGCGCCGCTCGGCACCGTTTCGGACCCTCCCGCGCTCGGCGTACGAGGCGACACTCGACCTGCTCGCGGGCAAGTACCCCTCCGACGAGTTCGCGGAGCTGCGCCCGCGCGTCGTCTGGGACCGCGATCACGGCACCCTGACGGCGCGCCCCGGTGCGCAACGCGTCGCCGTGACGAGCGGTGGCACCATCCCCGACCGGGGCCTGTTCGGGGTGTTCGTCGCCGGCGAGACCCGCAACGCACGCGTCGGCGAGCTCGACGAGGAGATGGTCTACGAGTCGCGGGTGGGCGACGTGTTCACCCTCGGCACCACGAGCTGGCGGATCGTCGAGATCACCCATGATCGCGTCAACGTGCTGCCCGCGTTCGGCCAGCCGGGCAAGCTGCCGTTCTGGCACGGCGACGGCCTCGGACGGCCCGCCGAGCTGGGCGAGGCGCTGGGGCGTTTCTCCCGCGAGGTCGCCGCCGCGGGCTCCGAGAAGGCCACCGCGCGTCTTCGCGACTCGGGGCTCGACGACAACGCCATCGGCAACCTGCTGGCCTATCTCGACGAGCAGAAGGAGGCGACGGGCAGCCTCCCCACCGACCGCACCCTGACGGTCGAGCGTTCCCGCGACGAGGTCGGCGACTGGCGCATCATCCTGCATTCCCCGTACGGCATGCACGTCCACGCGCCCTGGGCTCTCGCCGTCAACGCGCGCATCCGCGAGCGGCTCGGCGTGGAGGGGTCGGCGGTCGCGAGCGACGACGGCATCATCGCGCGCGTGCCGGATGCCGAGAGCGAGCCGCCGGGAGCCGACCTGTTCGTCTTCGAACCCGACGAGCTGGAACGGCTCGTGACCGACGAGGTGGGCGGCTCGGCGCTGTTCGCCTCGCGCTTCCGCGAGTGCGCCGCCCGCGCCCTGCTGCTGCCCCGCCTCAACCCCAACAAGCGCTCGCCACTGTGGCAGCAGCGGCAGAAGTCCGCGCAGCTGCTGGAGGTCGCCAAGAACCACCCCACCTTCCCGATCATCCTGGAGACGCTGCGCGAGGTGCTCCAGGACGTCTATGACCTGCCCGCCCTGCTGCGCATCGCGCGGTCGATCGGCGACCGGCGCATCCGCCTCGTGGAGACCACGACCAGCCAGCCGTCGCCGTTCGCACGCGATCTGCTCTTCGGATATGTCGGCGCGTTCATGTACGAGGGCGACTCGCCGCTGGCCGAGCGCCGGGCCGCCGCGCTCTCGGTGGATCCCGCACTGCTCGGCGAACTGCTCGGCAAGGTCGAGATGCGGGAGCTCCTCGACCCCGCCGTGATCGCGCAGTTCGAGCGCGAGGCGCAGCGGCTCGATCCGTCGCGCCGCGTGCGCGGCGTGGAAGGGGTGGCCGACCTGCTGCGCCTGCTCGGGCCCCTGGATGCCGCGGAGGTCGCGGCCCGCCTCGAGGCCCCCGACGTCACGCCGGCCCCCGCCGGGGACGAGACGGATCCGGCCGCGGACGCTGCTGCGACGGCCGCGGATCCGGCTGCGGCACAGGCCGTGGCGGCGTCCCTGCTCGGGGAGCTGATCGACGCGCGTCGCGCGATCCGCGTCACGGTCGGCGGCGTCGAGCGCGTCGCCGCCATCGAGGATGCGGGCCGGCTCCGCGACGCTCTCGGAGCGGCGCTTCCCGTCGGCATCCCCCTCGCCTTCCTCGAGCCCGTCGCCGACCCGCTCGCCGACCTCGTCGCCCGCCACGCCCGCACCCATGGCCCGTTCCGGACGGCGGACGTCGCCACGCGCCTCGGCGTCGGCACGGCGGTCGCACGGCAGACGCTGCAACGCCTGGAGTCGCAGGGGCGCGTGTCGGCGGGCTTCTTCCTGCCCGACGCCGCCACCACCGACGGACGCACCCCCGTGGACGACCTGGAGTGGTGCGACAGCGAGGTGCTGAGGCGCCTGCGGCTGCGGTCCTTGGCGGCCATCCGCGGCACGGTCGAGCCCGTCGCCCCGGAGTCGTACGCACGGTTCCTGCCCGCCTGGCAGCACGTGGCCGGGTCGGCCGGCGGCCGTCCGATGGAGGGCGTCGACGGAGTGCTCGCCGCGATCGAGCAGCTCGCGGGCGTCCCCCTCCCGGCGAGCGCGTGGGAGTCGCTCGTGCTGCCCGCGCGGGTCAGCGACTACACGCCCGCGATGCTCGACGAGCTCACCTCGACGGGCGAGGTCGTCTGGTCGGGGCACGGCTCGCTGCCGGGGCGCGACGGGTGGATCGCGTTGCACCCGATCGACGCCGTGCCGCTCACCCTCGCCCTGCCCGACGACCCCGAGCCGCCCACGGAACTGGAGCAGCGGATCCTCGACGCGCTCGGCGCGGGCGGCGCCTTCTTCGCCGGCCAGCTCGCCGGTATGACGTCCGCCCTCAGCGAGCAGGCGGTCGTCGAGGCGCTGTGGAACCTGACCTGGACCGGACGGGTGACGAACGACACCTTCGCGCCGGTGCGCGGCCTGCTCGCCGGCGGATCGCAGGCGCATCGCACGACGCGGCGCACGCCGCGGGCGCGGATGTTCCGGGGCACCTCGATCGCAGCGACCGTCACGGCACCGCGGGCGGCACCCCCGCGCCCTCCCCTCGTGGGCGGCCGGTGGTCGCTGCTGCCGCAGCAGTCCGCCGACGCCGCGCTTCGCGCTGCGGCATCCGCGAGCCTGCTGCTGGAGCGCTACGGCGTGGTCACGCGCGGGGCGGTGCAGGCGGAGGGGGTGCCCGGCGGCTTCGCGCAGACCTACCGTGTGCTGGCGGGTTTCGAGGATGCGGGCCACTGCCGTCGCGGATACTTCATCGAGAAGCTCGGGGCGGCTCAGTTCGCGGCATCCGCCACCGTCGACCGCCTACGCGAGTACGCCGCGCTGCCCGATCCCGCGCCGCTGCGGGCGGTGACGCTCGCCGCGACCGATCCCGCCAACCCCTACGGCGCCGCGCTCGCGTGGCCGGCGCTGGAGGCGGTCGCGCACCGGCCGGGACGCAAGGCGGGAGGACTCGTGACGCTCGTCGACGGCGCCCTCGTGCTCTATCTCGAACGCGGCGGACGTTCTGCGCTCGTGTTCAGCGATGACGACGACGTGCTCGCCGCCGCTGCCGCCAGCCTCGTCGACACGGCGCGACGCCGGCACCTCGACACCCTGACCGTCGAGCAGGTGTCGGGCGCATTCGTCTACGGCACGCCCGCCGGACGGGCGCTGCAGACGGCGGGCTTCGTCGAGTCCAGCCGTGGGCTGACCCTGCGGCGGCAGCGGTGACCCGCGGGGGCGCCGGAGGCGGCCGCGCGATCTACGGAGGGGCGCATGCCTGAGGGCGACACCGTGTTCCGCACCGCCCGACGGCTGCACGAGGCGCTCTCGGGCGCCGAGGTGACCCGCTTCGACCTGCGCGTGCCGCGGTACGCCACGGCCGACTTGACGGGTGAGCTCGTGCACGAGGTCGTGCCGCGGGGCAAGCACCTGCTGATGCGCATCGGCGGCTTCACCCTGCACTCGCACCTCAAGATGGAGGGCCGCTGGCTCGTGTTCCGCCGCGGCGAGCGGTGGCGCTCCCCCGCCTTCCAGGCGCGCGCCATCGTCGGCACCGCGCAGGTGGATGCCGTGGGCTTCGAGATCGCGATGGTCGACCTCGTCCCCACCAGCGAGGAGGACGCCCTCGTCGGCCACCTCGGTCCCGACCTGCTCGGCCCCGACTGGGACCCGGCCGAAGCGGCGCGCCGCCTCTCCGCCGATGGGAGGCCCGTGCACGTGGCGGTCCTCGATCAGCGAAATCTCGCCGGGCTCGGCAACGAGTACGCCAACGAGCTGCTGTTCGTCCGCGGCATCCTGCCGACGACGCCGGCCGCCGACGTGGATGTCGCGGGTCTGGTGGACACCGCCGCGCGGATGATCACCGCCAACCGGGACCGACCATCGCGGACCTTCACCGGTGACACCCGACCGGGTCGGCAGAACTGGGTCTATCGGCGCGAGCGCAAGCCCTGCCGGCGGTGCGGCACGCCCATCCGCCGCACCGAGCTGGGCGCGACCGAGACGAGCGAGCGCATCGTCTTCTGGTGCCCCGTCTGCCAGACGTGACCGCGGCGTCCACCGAGGACGCCGCAGAATCGGAGCGTCGCACCGCATTCGGATGCCGCGGCATCCCCCGACCGCATCCGTGATCACCCTCCGCATCCGCTGCGGCCGCGCGCGAGCACGCCCCGCGCCACCACCAGAATCGGACCACGATCACAGAATCGGATGCCACGGCCCCCACCCTCCGCATCCGCGACCACCCTCCGCATCTACTGCAGCCACGCGCCAGCACGCCCCGCGCCACCACCAGAATCGGACCACGGCCACAGAATCGGATGCCACGGCCCCCACCCTCCGCATCCGCGACCACCCTCCGCATCTACTGCAGCCGCGCGCGAGCGCACCCCGCGCCACCACCAGAATCGGACCACGGTCACAGAATCGGATGCCACGGCCCCCACCCTCCGCATCCGCGACCACTCTCCGCATCTGCTGCAGCCACGCGGCGACAGCAAAACGCCGGCGCGCGGGTCAGCGACCGAGGTAGCGGCCGGGACGGTGGTTCAGGGCCAGCACCAGGTTGAGGAGCACCGCGCCGGCGGCGCTCATCAGCACGTTCTGCCAGGGGACGACCAGCAGCGCGAGCGCGACGATCAGCACGTCGAAGATCATCATCGTCCAGCCCGCCCGGAAGCCCGTGCGGTCCTGGATCTCCAGCCCGATGATGTTGATGCCGCCGACGCTCGCGCGATGGCGGAAGAGGATGAGCACCCCCACGCCCGCCAGCAGGTTGCCGGCGAGGGTGCCGTAGAGCGGCTGCAACCCCTCGATGGGGAAGAGGGCGTCGTGCAGCGGCGCGAACGCCGACACGAGCGCGATGGAGATCACCGTGCGGATCGTGAAGTCCCAGCCCCGACGCCAGACCGCCAGCAGGGCGAAGGGCAGGTTGACCGCGGCGAAGAGCACCCAGAACGGCCAGCCGGTCGCGTAACCGAGGAGCAGCGAGAGGCCGGCCGTGCCGCCGGTCACCGCCTGTGTGGCGTGCAGCAGGTGCAGTCCCGAGGAGACGAGGAAGGTCCCGGTGAGCAGGCCGAGGATGTCTTCGCCGACCGAGTGATCCTGCGCCTTGGTGTCGAAGACGAGCGTCGGACCGGTGGTCGGGTCGTCATCTGCGGGAGCGGTCACGGCATCCATCTTCGCAACATCCGCGGGGCGCGACGTTCATAGCCGCCGCGTAGCCGCCGCCAAGGGGGCGCCTACCGCGACCGCCGAGGGTGGTCCTCATGAAAAAGCGTGTCAAGCACTCCCTCATCGCCGGTGGGGTCGCGGTCCTGCTCGCCGCGGGGGGCGGGACGGCCTGGGCACTCGACCGGTTCGTCGTCCCCCACGTCGTCGTCTCGGACGTCGCCGCCTACGAGGCGGCGCAGAACGGCACGGCCTCGGCATCCCCCACGGCATCGGCGTCCGCCGACGCGACGAGCACGGCCTCGACGCCCGTCGTCACCGCCACCACCTACACCTCCGACGACGCGGCGATCTCGATCAGCACGCACACCCAGGGCACCGGGGACGCCACGGTCACGTACTACGTCGCCGACATCACGCTGAGCGACGCGACCGCGCTGCGCAGCGCCTTCGCGAACAACCAGTTCGGCGAGAACATCACGGCCCTCGTGAGCGACACGGCGACCGCCAACGGGGCGGTGTTCGCCGTCAACGGCGACTACTACGGCTTCCGCGACTCGGGGATCGTCATCCGCAACGGCGTCGTCTTCCGCGACGACGGCGCACGCGAGGGCCTCGTCTTCTACAAGGACGGCACGGCGGCGGTGTACGACGAGACGCAGACCTCGGCCGCGGAGCTGCTCGCCGACGGGGCGTGGAACACGTTGAGCTTCGGTCCCGCGCTGGTGGAGGACGGCGCGGTCGTCTCCGGCATCGACGACGTCGAGATCGACACCAACATCGGCAACCATTCGATCCAGGGCGAGCAGCCCCGCACGGCGATCGGCGTCATCGACGAGAACCACATCGTGATTGTGGTGGTCGACGGGCGCAGTCCGGGCTACAGCGCGGGCGTCACGATGAGCGGACTCGCCGACATCATGGTCTCGCTGGGCGCCACCACGGCGTACAACCTCGACGGGGGCGGGTCGAGCGAGATGTGGTTCAACGGCACGGTCGTCAACAAGCCCTCCAACGGGGGCGAGCGAGCGACGAGCGACATCCTCTACATCGCGGCGGGGTGATCGCGATGCACATCGTCCTGATCCCCGCGTACGAGCCCGACGGCCGTCTCGTCGACGTGATCGCCGCCCTCACCGCCGCGGCGCCCGAGACGCCCGTCCTGGTCGTCGACGACGGCTCGGGTGAGCGGTTCGCCCCGGTGTTCGCGGCCGCCGCGGCGGCGGGCGCCGTCGTGCTCCGGCACGGACGCAACCGCGGAAAGGGCGCGGCGCTGCGCACCGGGTTCGCTCACGCCGCGCGGGCATGGCCGGGCGCGGCGGTGGTGACGGCGGATGCCGACGGCCAGCACACCCCGGCGGACATCCGCCGCGTCGCCGAGGCGGTCGATCCCGACGGCGCGCGGCGTCCGCGGGAACTCGTCGGCCAGTCCGCCGGCTCCGCCTCCGGCCCGCGGGCCGGCACCCCCGCAGCGACGCCGACGGCGACGACACCGACGGCGGACGACGCGGCCCGCGCACGCACGATCGTGCTCGGGGCCCGCGCCTTCTCCGGGGAGGTGCCGCTGCGCAGCCGCGTCGGCAACGGCACCACCCGCTGGGCCTTCCGCCTGGCGACCGGGCAGCGGCTGCGCGACACCCAGACGGGACTGCGGGGGTATCCGGCCGCGACGCTGCCGTGGCTGCAACAGGTTCCCGGCGACCGGTTCGAGTACGAGCTGGCGATGCTGCTGCGCGCCCGCGGCGCCGGGATCGCGCTCGCGGAGGTGCCGATCGAGACCGTCTACCTCGACGGCAACCGCTCCAGCCACTTCCGGCCGGTGGCGGACTCGGTGCGCGTGTACGGCCCGCTGCTGAGGTTCACGGCCTCGGCGCTGCTCGCCTTCGCCATCGACACCGCCGCGCTGCTCGTGCTGGACGCGTTGACCGGGTGGCTGCTCTTCTCGGTGGTCTTCGCACGTCTGTTGAGCGCCAGCGTGAATTTCGCCGTCAACCGCTCGTTCGTGTTCGGTCGCGCCCGGTCGCTTCCCACGCGCACGACGGCGCTGCGCTACTTCTCGCTCGCGGGGTTGCTGCTGGCGGCGAACTACGGCATCCTCAGCGCCCTGACGGACGCCGGCATCCCCGTCCTGCTGGCGAAGATCGCGACCGAGACGACCCTCTTCGTGGTCAGCTACGGCGTGCAGCGGACGGTCGTGTTCGCCCCGACGCCCGGCCGGGAATGATTCCCGCCCCGACGCGGTTGCGATCACCAGGAGGGATTCGTGGGTAAGAACTACATCGACATCGAAGACGATCGCGGGCAGACGCTCCGCTATCGAAAGCACGTCAACGGCCGCGGGCTGGTCGCGAACGGCGCGAAGGTGCACGCCTCCGCGCTCGTCGAAGCGGGCGCGTATGTCGAACCGGGCGCGCAGATCGCCGCGGGCGCCCACATCGGCCGCGGCGTCTGGATCGAGCCCGACGCGGTCATCGGCCCCGACGCGGAGATCGCCCCGCACGCGCACATCGGATCCGGCGCGGCCATCGGCCCGCGCGCGAAGATCGGTGTCCGCACCGTCGTCGGCGCGCACGCGCGCGTCGCGGGCGGATCGCTCATCGGCGACGACGAGCAGATCGCCGACGGCGAGCGCGTCGCGACCGACCGCCGCGGATTGCGCCTGGCCGCCTGACGCCCGCCCGTCCCGCGTCGTCCGCCGGCCCACCCGGCTACGCTGGCCTGCATGGCAGGCAGTGGTGCGGGACGCGCGAACCGGCGCGGGGGCAGACCCGCCCGCCCGGGTTCGGGGCGCACGTCCGGAGCGCCCGCGGGCGCGGCCAAGAAGCCGCCGCAGAAGAGGCCCGCACCGCCGCCCGTCGAGCCGCACGGCACGTTCCGACTCGGCGCGATCGAGGGCGCGACGCCGGGCACCTGGATCGACCGCTGGCGTGAGCGGATGCCGCGTGTCGCGGTCGACCTGGTACCCCTGGGCATTGCCGATCAGCGTGAGGCAGTCGCCTCGGCATCCGTCGACGCTGCCCTCGTCCGCCTCCCGCTGGATCGCGCGGGGCTGCACGTCATCGAGCTGTACGACGAGGTGCCGGTGGTGGTCTGCGCCGCCGACTCGCATCTGACGGCGGCCGACGAGCTCACGCTCGACGACCTCGACGGCGAGGTCGTCATCGCGCCGCAGCATCCGCCCGTCGAGATCGCGGTGCCCGGAGCGCTCGTTCCCCGGTTCGCGGCACCCGAGAGCGTCGGCGAGGCGATCGCGATCGCCGCGTCGGGGGTCGGCGTCGTGATCGTGCCGATGTCGCTCGCGCGGCTACACCACCGCAAGGACGCCACCTTCCGCCCCCTCGTCGGCGGACCGGTGTCGACCGTGGCCCTCGCGTGGCCCGTGTCGGCCGACGGCGACAACGGACCGCTCGTCGACGCGTTCATCGGGATCGTGCGCGGGCGCACCGCCAACTCGTCGCGCTGACGTCACACGCGGCCGCGTCGCGGCATCGCCGCCTAGACTCTCCGCATGGCTCCGCTCGTCTACGTGTGCGCGCGCCCCCAGCAGGGCGCGGCGGCCGCCGAGTACGAATCGTTCCGTCTCGCCATGCACCTCGACGAAGGCGATCTGCAACGGTGGGACCTCGTCCGCGACCCGTGGCCGGCCGATGCCGCCGTCCGGTGGCGCGGCGCCGTCGTCGGGGGAAGCCCGTTCAACGTGACCGACCCCGAGTCGGCGAAGACCGCGGCGCAGCGACGTCTCGAAGCCGACCTGGCGCGCCTGGCGGAGGCGGCGGCGGCCGGGGAGACCGCGGCCCTCTTCACGTGTTACGGCATCGGCGTCGCGACCCGCACGCTCGGCGGGGAGGTCACGCGCGCCTACCCCGAAGACACCGGACCGACGGTCGTGAACCTGACGGACGAGGCCCGCCGCGACGGCCTGTTCGGCGCCCTCGCGCCCACCTTCTCGGCGCTCACCGCGCACAAGGAGGGAACGGGGCGGATGCCGGAGGGTGCGGTGCTGCTCGCGACCAACGAGGCCTGCCCCGTGCAGGCCTATCGCCTGGGCGACACGCTCTACGCGACCCAGTTCCACCCCGAGCCCACCGGTCGCGCCTTCACGGAGCGCATGGCGGTCTACCGCGACGACGGCTACTTCGCGGCCCACGACTACGACCGCATCGCCGGGCTGGTGCTCGCCGCCACGCTCACCGAGCCGATGCGCATCCTCCGCGCCTTCTCGCAGACGTTCTGACGCGCGACCCTCGTCAGTCCCCGATGGTCGCGGCGACCGCGCGTCGGCGACCTGCCGCCGCGATCGCCGAGACCAGCACGACGACGGCCACGACGAAGGCCGCGGTCGCGACGGCGGGGGCGTGCGGCTCGCCGCTCGTGCGCGCGATCCCGATCCACACGAGGCCCCACGACATCGCGAGCGCCGGGGCGATGCGTCCGCCCGATCCGAACGCGACCGCGACACCGACGAGGGCGACGACCACCAGGACGATCACGCCCCACAGCTGCTGACTGTCGGCATCCATCGCGGGCACGACGTCCGCGGCCAGCCAGGCCGTGATGTTGGCGACCGTCGCGAGGCTCACCCAGCCGAGGTGGATGCCGACGGTGCCGTCCATGAGCAGTCGATCGGCCCACGTCTCCGGAGGCGTCCGCACGAGAGCCCGCAGCGTCGCGCCCAGGGCGACCAAGAGCACGATGATCGCGATCACCGTGGCCGGCAGCGTGAGGAACTGCGCCGCGAGGAGCCAGCCGCCGTTGAGGACGGCGGTGATCGCGATCCACCACCCCGCGCGCCGCTGGCGCTCCCGCCCACGCTGTGCGGGCAGGGCCTGCCAGACGGCGTAGGCGACCATGAGGACGTAGACGACGGACCAGATCGAGAACGCCGGCGTCGCCGGCGCGAGCACGGTCGCATCGGCATCCAGTGCGCCGCCCTGCAGGTCGCGGACGTTCGTGCCGCCGAACAGTCCGGTCCCCACCATCGCGGCGATGATCATGAAGACCACCGCGGAGATGACGACGATCTGACGCGCGAGGTCCGCGCCCGTGGGGCTCTGCGTGCCGCGAGAAGTGTCCATGCCTCTCACGGTATGCAGGGATGCCGCCGTGCGCCAGGCCCTTGACAGGCACCGCGACGGCTCCCGGCGCACCGGCGGTCAGCGAGACACCGGTGGTCAGCGAGACACAGGGCCGACGATCGCGGCGGTGTCCGCCGGGAGCGCGAGGGCGCCGGCGTCCGCAGCGCCCGCGGGGGCGCCGGACGTGGCGAGCCACACCTCGCGCCCGTCGAGGTCGATGCTCCACGGCTCGGGCGAGAGGTTGACGTAGACGGCCGCGGCGTCGCGGCGGAGCACCCACCGTCCGGGACCGGCGCTCTCGGCCTCGTGCCCGCGGCGATCCGGGTCGGTCAGCTCGGGGCGGGCTCGCCGCAGCCGCGACAGCGCCCGGTACAGCTCCAGCAGTCGCGCGTGCACGCCGGCGCCGGGCTCCGCCCAGTCCAGCTTCGACCGCTCGAACGTCGCGGGATCGTTCGGGTCGGGCACGAGCGCCTCGTCCCAGCCCATCCGCGCGAACTCCGCCGTGCGGCCCTCGCGGGTCGCGGCGGCGAGCTCGGGCTCGGGATGCGAGGTGAAGAACTGCCAGGGCGTCGAGGCCCCCCACTCCTCCCCCATGAACAGCATCGGCGTGCCGGGGGCGGTCATCGTCAGCACCGCCGCCACCTCGAGGCGCTCCGCCGACAGCGACTGGCTGAGCCGGTCGCCGGCGGCGCGGTTGCCGATCTGGTCGTGATCCTGCGCGAAGGTCACCAGGCGCCATGACGGCACCGCGGCGGGGATCGGCGCCCCCCAGTCGCGATCCCGGAACGAGGAGAACGTGCCGTCGTGGTAGAAGCCGCCGGTCCACGTCTTCGGCAGCGCCTGCGGGTCGGCGAAGTCGGCGTAGTACCCCTCCGTCTCCCCGGTGAGGGCGACGTGCACCGCGTGATGCCAGTCATCGACCCACTGCGCGGTGAGCCCGTAGCCGCCGGCCTCGCGCGGAAGGATCATCACCGGGTCGTTGAGGTCGCTCTCTGCGATGAGCGTCAGCGGCCGGCCGAGGTGGGCCGACAGCGCGTCGACCCGCTCGGCGATCTCCCGCAGGATGTGCACGGGGCTTGCGGCCGACTCGTGCAGGGCGTGCACGGCGTCCAGGCGCAGACCGTCGACGTGCATGTCCCCGAGCCACATCAGCGCGTTGTCGATGATGTGGTCGCGCACCGCGCGCTGATCGAGATCGACGCTCGATCCCCACGTCGTGCTCTGCCCGTCACGCAGGTACGGCCCGAACTCGGGCAGGTAGTTTCCCGAGGGGCCGAGGTGGTTGTAGACGACGTCCTGCACGACCGCGAGGCCCGCCGCGTGCGCCGCGTCGACGAAGCGGCGGTACGCCTCCGGCCCGCCGTAGTCCTCCTGCACCGTGTACCAGAGCACGCCGTCGTAGCCCCAGTTGTGCGTGCCGTTGAAGCCGTTCACCGGCAGCAGCTCGACGTGCGTGACGCCCAGGTCGACGAGGTGCGGCAGGCGCCCGATCGCGGCATCCAGCGTGCCCTCGTGCGTGAAGGTGCCGACGTGCAGCTCGTAGACGAGTCCCCCGGCGAGCTGACGCCCGGTCCAGGCCGCATCGGTCCAGGCGAAGGATGCCGGGTCGTCCCAGGCCGAGAGCTCGTGCACGCCCCGCGGCTGACGCCGCGAGCGCGGGTCGGGGCGCACGGCGCCGTCGTCGAGCACGAAACCGTACTCGTCGCCGGACGCCAGCGTCAGCGGAGCCGTCCACCAGCCGGCCTCCCCCGCGGTCAGCTCGACGTCGTCGAGCCCCGGTCGCCGCAGTCGCACCCGCGCCGCGCGCGGCGCCCACACCTCGATCGTCATGCGACCATCCTGCCGGTCGCGACGAGATCGCCGTGACCCCTTGACCTCGCCCCACGAGCGGTCCTCTGCGAGGATGCTCCCCATGCGCCCTCGCCTCCTCTCCCGCCGCGCCCGCATCGTGAGTGTCCTCGCCGCCGCGACGGCCCTGCTGGCCGGATGCACGGCGCCGGACCCCGACGCCGCGGCGAGCGGGGCATCGTCCGCCGGCCACGTCGTCGTCGACTACGCGGCGACGACGACACCGGAGAACGAGACCGAACGACGCCTCTTGCAGGACGCCGGGCTCCTCGAAGCCTTCGCCGCGTGGATGGAGGAGACGGTGCGCCTGCCGAAGGACATCACCCTCGTCGCGAAGGAGTGCCAGGACGCCAACGCGTTCTACACGGCGCAGGACTCGACGATCACCGTGTGCTACGAACTACCCGCGAGCGAGCGCGTCTCACTGCGCGCCGACGGCACCGCCGACGCGGACATCGACACGCAGCTGCTCGAGAGCGCTCGCGAGGTCCTCTTCCACGAGGGCGGCCACGCCCTGCTGGCCGAGCTGGACCTCGCATTCACGGGCCGGGAGGAGGACGTGGCCGACCAGTTCTCCGTCTACGCGCTCACCGGCACCGAGGCCGACACCGACTCGCTGATCACGGTGGCGAAGCTCTACTACCTGCGGGCGCAGGCGGTCACGACCATCGACGAGCTCCCGTTCTCCGACACGCACGGACTCGACGCGCAGAGGTCGGCGAACTTCCTCTGCTACGTCTACGGGGCCGCCCCGGACCGCTACGACTACCTCGTCACCGACGGCGTCCTCGACGGCGACCGCGCCGCCGGGTGTCCGGAGGAGTACGCCCAGCTGACCGCGGGCTGGAGCGCCCTGCTCGCGCCGTTCCGGACCAGCTCCGCGACCTCCTGACTCCGACACCGGGCCCCGCACCGCGGGGTCCGGTGTCGTCGCTTCGCCTGTCCGCGTCCGCGCAGCGCGCTCAGTCCGCCCAGCGGGAGGGGCCGCCGGATGCCGCGAACTCCGCCGCCGCCGCGGCGCGCAGCTCGGGGTCGGCCGCGTAGGCGACGGCCGTCGCGGCGAGGGCGGCCGCGGCATCCACGAGCGCGTCGGTCGCGGCCGGCAGCACCGTGAGATCGGCGAAGGCCGCGTTGTGCGGGAAGACGTCGTCGGGTCCGCCGAGGCCGAGCGACGGGTGGATCGACGGCACGAGCCGGCTGACGTTTCCCATGTCGGTCGACGGTCCGCCCTGCGGCGGCTCGGCCGGCGGCGGGACCTCGTGCCCGCGTGCGGCGAACGCATCCACCCAGCGCGAGGTGAGGGCGGTGTTCGTCTGCAGCGGCAGGTACGGCGGGACCGGGTCGACGTCGATCTCGGCGCGCGTTCCCGTGGCGAGCGCAGCACCCTCCAGCACCGCGACGACGCGGTCGGTCAGCTCGCGGAGCGCGGCGACGTCGGCCGACCGCACGTAGAACAGCGCCGAGGCGCGTTCGGGCACGATGTTGGGCGCGGCGCCGCCGTCGGTGATGATGCCGTGGAGGCGGTCGGTCGGCAGGATGTGCTGGCGCAGTTGCGCGATGCTCTGGTACGCCGTCACGACGCCGTCGAGCGCGTTGCGGCCGAGCCACGGTGCCCCCGCGGCGTGCGCGGCGCGGCCGTGATAGGTCACGGCGACTCGCCGCACCCCGGTGGTGCGCTGGCCGAGCACCGAGCTGGTGCCCGATCCGCTCGAGGGGTGCACCATGCCCGCGGCATCGACGTCGTCGAAGCCGCCGGCGCGGATGATGAGCTCCTTGCCGCCGCCGTTCTCCTCGGCGGGGGTGCCGATGAGCGACAACCGCCCGCCGAGGCCGGCGACCACCGGCGCCGCCGCGAGGTACGCGCCCACGGCGACGGCCGCGATCACGTTGTGCCCGCAGGCGTGGCCGATGCCCGGCAGGGCGTCGTACTCGGCGATGATCGCGAAGTGCGGGCCGGATGCCGCGCCCGCCGCGGCCGTGCTCGCGCGCAGGGCGGTGTCGAGGCCGAAGGCGCCGACCTCGACATCCACACCGTGTGCCGCCAGCAGCGACGCGATGCGGGCGACCGACGCGTGCTCCTCGAAGCCGATCTCGGGCTCGTCGTAGAGCTCGCGCGCGAGCCGCTCGAGCTCGGGGCGGAGCCGCTCGACGGCGTCCGCGATCTCCGCGTCGGCGCTCACAGCTCGACGAGCTCGCCGTCGGCGCGGCGCAACGTGAGCCGGAATCCCGACTCCTCACCCGCCACGACCTCCGCGACGCCGTCGCCCAGGCCGTACGCGCCCAGGATCGCCTGCAGCGGCGCCGGGTCGGGCTCGGTGCGCACGAGCGAGACCAGCTCGATGGTGGGGATGTCGCTGAGGCCCGGCTGCGGGGTCGTGCCCCAGTCGATGAGGAACGGCACGTCGATGCGACGGTTCTCCCCGCGGGTGAGCCGCCACTCCAGCAGCGTTCCGTCGGGCGTGCGCCGCGAGAGGTCGCTGACGTCACCCGGGTCGTAGCCACCGGCGCGGGCGGTGGCGACCGTCGCCTCGATGTCGGACGGGTGCACCGCGTAGGCCTGCACGCGGGGCGCGGCGAGGGTGGCGATGCCGAAGGTCTCCGGCAGTTCCGGCTCGGGACGCGCCGGGTTCGGGCCGATCAGCTCGATGTACTGCGGGCCGCGGCTGCCGTCGACGGTGAGCGCGACGAGCGCGTTGGCGGTGCCGGTCGGGTGCGCGCCGCCGGGCGCGGCGACGACACCGGTGCGCTCGGCGAACCAGTCGACCAGGGCGGCCAGGTCGGGGCCGGCGATCACGACGTGGTCGAGAAGGGTGGGGATGCTCATGGATGTCCTCGCTATCGGGGTGGAACGTCTATCGGGTCGCGGCGCGTCGCGCGGGCACTTCGGGCTCGCCGAGCGACAGCATGAGGCGGTTCGCCCAGTTGAAGAACGCGGCGCCGCCGATGACGTCGACGATCTCGGCGTCGTCGAGGCCCGCATCCCGCAGGCGCGCGATGTCGGCCTCGCCGAACGCGAGCGGGGTGTCGGCGAGCGCCACGGATGCCGCGACCACCGCGTTCCACGTCTCGTCGCCGAGGTCGGCCTCCACGCCCTCGTCGAGCAGGCGCTGCACGTCGGCCTCGCGACCGGACTCGCGGGTGGCGGAGGCGGCGTGCACGGAGGCGCAGAAGACGCAGCCGTTGTGACGGGAGGTGGCCGCGGCGGCCAGCTCCCGCTCGGCGCGCCCGATGCCGCCCGAGACGTTGTAGAAGATGTCGAGGTCGGTGAGCGTGCGGGCGCGCAGCGCCTCGGGGTCGCGTGCGAGCAGTCGGAAGTACGGCATCTTCGCGCGCGCGGGCTCGATGAGCGCGTCGCGCTGCACGTCGGTCAGCTCGTCCTCGGCCACCGGCAGCAGCCACGGCACCCAGCCGAGCCCCTGCTGCGTGAAGGCGTCGGGGCGGGCGAGGTCGGTGTACGTGGTGACGGTGTCGGTCATGTCAGGCTCCTTCGGACACGGCGGCGGCGGGAACGGCGACGGAGGCCGCGGCGAGCGTGCGCAGCCCCCACGCGACCCGCAACTGGAACGTGAGGAACGCGACGAGCTGCGACAGCGACACGATGTCGTCGGGGCTCCATCCGGCATCCACAAGGGCCTGGATCGCCTCGGCGCGGGCCTCGCGCGGACGAAAGACGAGCAGGTGCGTGTGCGTGAAGGCGGCCGCCAGTCGCGTCTGGAGCGCCTCCGCGGTCGCCGCGTCGGGTGTCCAGCGCGCGCCGTCGGTGGACTCCCCCTGCAGACGCGGCTCGCGGTAGGCGCCGAACGGCCCGGTCGCGGCGGCGGAGGCCGCGGCCGCCGCGACGACGGAGGTCAGCGCGGGGGCCTCGTCGCCGAGGAGGTCGCCGTAGAACGCCGTCGCCTCGGCGAACCCGTGCAGCTGCGAGACGAAGGAGGCCACCGCGTACCGCTCGGCGAGCGGGAAGGTGCCCGGGTCGGTGGGCTCGAGGAGCGCCTCGAAGCTGCGCTGCGCGTTCTCCCGCGCCTGCGCGCGCTGATCGCGCACGGCGGCGAGCGCGTCGCCCGGCGCGATGCCGGCCAGCAGGTCGATGATGTCGGCGGTGGGCGTGCTCATGCGATTCCTTCCGTGGGGGTGCCGGCGAAGGCGAGCGGCCGGTGCGCGCGATGGAGGTCGGCGGCGGCGTCGGGGCCGACGGTGAAGCCGAGGCGCGGAGCGACCTCGTCGGCGAGCAGCTGCAGCGAGCGGAGCGTGAGCTCGTGGGTCGCCGCGATCGAGTGCACCTGGAACGACACGTCGCTGGCCGCCGGCAGCGTCTGGTCGGCCGACAGCGACGCCACGACCTCGTCGACCGTGCCCACATGGGTGTCGGTGATCCGGACGAGCTCGTCGAGCGAGACCCCCTCGGTGTCGATGCCGAACATCGTGCGGGCGAGGTGGCGCAGGCCGTCGCCGGCCAGTTCGAGGGCGCGCGTGCGGTCCTCGGGATCGACGACGAGCGCGGTCCGCGACGCGAGGATGCGCACGGGCGCACCCTCGGGCAGGGCGGCGCGGTACGCCTCGATGATCGGCAGCTGCAGCTCGTGCAGCGGCGCGTCGGGAGCTTCCGGCGTGCGCGGCTGCGTGCGCGACAGCAGCAGGCCGTCGCCCCGCTCGCCCGCGCGGCGTCCGCCGTCGACCGAGAAGGTCGCCTGCCAGATGCGCGCCGACAGGTCGCCCGCGGCGGGGTAGATGTGCGAGTCGGTGCCGCGGACGCCGCGGCCCTCGAGTGCGTCGAGGAGCACGTCGAGGTGGTCGGCGAAGATCTCCCGCCGCCGGTCGGACTCCCGCCCGAACGCCGCGAACGACGACGGCGTGCCGCCGGTGGCCAGACCCAGCTGCACGCGCCCGCCGCTCAGCTGATCGAGCACGGTGGCGTCCTCCGCGACCCGCAGCGGGTCGTCGAGGGGCAGCGTGACGACACCGGTCGCCAGCGCGATGCGGCTCGTGCGCTCCGCCGCGGCGGCCAGCAGCACGAACGGCGAGGGCAGCCCGCCCTCGTGCTCGCCGAAGTGGTGCTGCGCGACCCAGGCCGACGCGAAGCCGCTGCGCTCGGCCTGGGCGATCTGCTCGATCGCGAACCGGTAGCGGTCGGCGGCGGACGCCTCTTCGAGCACGCGGCTGAAGAAGCCGAGACGGGGGCCGCTCATGCGGGTACCTCTTCCTTGCGGGGGGCGGTCGGGTCGGGGGGCGTCGCCGTCTCCTCGCGCAGCGATGCGCCCGGGATCGCGGCGAGCAGCTCGCGGGTGTACTCGTGCTGCGGACGGTCGAAGACGGTCGCGGCGGCGCCGTGCTCGACCTGGCGGCCGCGGCGCAGCACCGAGACGGTGTCGGCGATCTGGCGGACGACGGCGAGGTCGTGCGAGATGAACACGTAGGTGAGGCCGAGCTCGCTCTGCAGCCGCGCGAGCAGCCGCAGGATCTGCGCCTGCACCGTCACGTCGAGCGCCGAGACCGCCTCGTCGAGCACGACCAGCTCGGGTTCGACGATCAGCGCCCGGGCGATCGCGACGCGCTGGCGCTGCCCTCCGGAGAGCTCCCGCGGATGCCGCGCCCCGATCTCGGGCGCGAGCGCGACCAGCTCGAGGTGGTGCGCCACGCGGTCGGCGCGGTCGGCGCGGGAGCCGATGCCGAAGTTGCGCAGGGGCTCGGCGAGGATGTCGGCGATGCTCTGGCGCGGATCGAGCGACGCGTACGGGTTCTGGTACACGAGCTGGGTGGTGCGGTGGAACGCGCGCCGCGCGCGCCCGCCCGACAGCGCCGTGACCTCCGTGCCGCCGACGCGGATGGTCCCGCGCGTCGGGCTGTTGAAGCCCGCGATCGAGCGCCCCGTGGTGGTTTTGCCCGAGCCCGACTCCCCGACGAGCGCGTGGGTCGTGCCGCGGGCGACGGTGAACGACACGTCGTCGACCGCCCGCAGCGGCGAGCGTCCCGCGCGGCGGAACTCCTGCGTGAGCGCGGAGACCTCCACGAGCGTGTCCGCGCCGGCCGCGGCATCCGGGGCGACCCGGTCGACGACGCGCGCGAGCGACGGCGCATCGGCGAGGAGGGTGCGGGTGTACGCGGATGCGGGCGCCGCGAGGACCGCGGCCGTCGCTCCGGCCTCCTGCACCTGACCGGCGCGCATCACCACGAGCGCATCCGAACGATCGGCCGCGACGGCGAGGTCGTGCGTGATGAAGAGGATGCCGGTGCCCGTCTCGGCCCGGAGCTCATCGAGCAGGTCGAGGACCGTCCGCTGCACCGTCACGTCGAGCGCACTGGTGGGCTCGTCGGCGATGATCAGCTCGGGCTGCAGCGCGAGAGCCGCCGCGATGAGGACGCGCTGGCGCATCCCGCCCGACAGCTCGTGCGGGTACTGGCGCGCGCGGGTCTCGGGGTCGTCGATGCCGACGCGCTCGAGCAGGTCGATGACGCGCGTCTGGATCTTGGCGCGGTCCTTCCAGCCGTGGATGCGCAGCGCCTCCGCGACGCTCCATCCGATCGTCGCGGCCGGGTTCAGCGAGTTGCCCGGGTCCTGCGGGATGAGCGCGATGCAGCGTCCGCGCAGGTGCCGCCAGCGCCGCTCCGACAGTCCCACGAGCTCGGTGGGTCCGTCCGTGCGCTCGGACAGGCGGATGCTGCCGCCGGCCACGCGGCCGTTGCCGGCCAGGAGGCCGATGACCGCCTGCGCCACGGTGGTCTTGCCCGAGCCCGACTCGCCGACGAGCGCCGTGACCGACCCCGCCTCGACATCGAACGAGACGCCGCGCACGGCGTCGACGGGGCCCCGGCGGGTGCGGTACTGCACGGCCAGGTCGCGGATGGACAGCAGCGGCTGCGCGCTCACGCGGCATCGCCTCCTCTGAGGGCCTGGCTGAGGCGGTTGGTGGCCAGCACGACGAACACGACGATGAGACCGGGAAGCACGGTCAGCCACCAGGCCGTCGCGACGTAGTTGCGCCCCTCGGCGATGAGCAGACCCCACTCGGGCGTGGGCGGCGGAGCGCCGTAGCCGAGGAAGCCGAGGGTGGAGATCTGCAGGATCGCCGAGCCGAACTGCAGAGCGGCCAGGGCGATCACCGGGGTCAGCGAGTTGGGGAGGATGTGCCGCCAGAGCACGCCGAAGAAGGTGCCGCCGGAGCCGTAGGCGGCCTCGACGAAATCGGTGACGCGCACGCTGACCACGCGGGAGCGCGCGAGACGCGCGAACACGGCGATCGACGTCACACCGACCGCCACCGCGGCGCTGGTGGTGCCGAAGCCGAGCAGGATGACCACGCTCAGCGACAGCAGCAGGGCCGGGATCGCGAGGAGCACGTCGACCACGCGCATGAGCACCTCGTCGACGGGCCCGCCGAGGGCGCCGGCCGCCAGTCCGATGGCCGTTCCCACAATGAGTCCGACGAGCACGGCGACGAGCGCGCCGATGATCGACTGCGACGCGCCGTAGACGACGCGGGCGTAGAGGTCGCGGCCCGTGGCGTCGGTGCCGAACCAGTGCTCGGCGCTCGGCGCCTGCAGCGCGGGCGCGACGGTCTCCGTCGGGTTCTGGCTCGTGAACAGGCTCGGGAACAGCGCCCACAGCAGGGCCACGACGATCACGAGGGCCGGGACGACGAAGCCGGCGCGCGAGAGGAGGCTCCGCCAGCGGAGGCGGCGATCGGCGGCGGGAGCGCCGGGGCCGGAGCCGCCGGGTGCCGTGTCGCCGGCGAGGCCGGCGGTGGTGGCGAGCGCGGTCATCGGGTCTCTCCTCGGGTTGCGGCGCCGACGGGGTCGCCGACCTCGGCATCCAGGCGCTCGTCGACGGCGCGCTCCGCGGCATCCGTCTCATCGGCCGCGCTCGCGCCGCCGCGGGTGCGGCCGGCGGTGCGCAGCCGCGCGTCGAGCACGGGGTAGAGCAGATCGACGATCAGGTTGATGACGACGAAGGCGACGGTGGAGATCACGACCACGGCCAGCAGCACCGGGGTGTCGCGGTTCGCGACGGCCTGGGCGGTGAGCTGGCCGATGCCGGCCCGCGCGAACACCGTCTCGGTGACGACGGCGCCGCCGACGAGCTCGCCGAACAGCAGACCCGCCATCGTGAGCGTCGGCAGGAGGGCGTTGCGGGCGACGTTGCGCCACAGCAACCACGGCGTGCTCGCGCCGCGGGCGCGGACGACCGCGACGAACGGCTGCTCGCGCACCTCGTCGATCGAGCGCATGAGCACCTGCGCCAGCGGAGCGGCGATCGGGATCGCGAGCGTGATCACGGGCAGGATGAGCGCCTGCACCGGGTCGGCCCCGATCACCGGGACGAGCCCGAGGCGGAACGAGAAGACCTGGATCAGGATGATGCCGATCCAGAAGACCGGCAGCGAGACGAACAGCGGGGGGATGCTGCGGAAGACGCGCCGCAGCGCCCGCCCGGCGCCGTACGTCGCGGTGAACGCGATCGTCACCGCCAGGAAGACCGCGAGCGCGAGGCCGAGCACGGCCAGCGTGAGCGTCGGCGGCAACGCGGTCGCGATCAGGTCGGAGACGGCGGCGCCGCTGGCCACCGAATAGCCGAAGTCTCCCGTCAGGAAGCCCGCGATCGAGCGGAAGTACTGGACGATGAGCGGCTGATCGGCACCCAGCGACTGGCGGATCGCCTCGATCTGCTCGGGGGTGAGCCCCAGCTCGGGGCTCCCGTACCGGGCGATGACGGCATCGCCCGGGAGGGCCGCCAGCAGCAGATAGGCCGCCGTGTAGGCCAGAGCGAGGACGAGCACCGCCTGGCCCACACGACGAAGGACGTACGACATGGATTCTCCGTGAACCGGTCCGGGAACCGGGTTCTCAGCCTGCGAGCCAGGTCGAGTAGAACGTCGGGCGACCGACCGACTCCGTCTCGAAGCCCTGCACCTTGGCGGTCAGGCCGAACACCTGCGGCTCCTCGAAGATCGGCAGGATGTACGCGTTCTCGGCGAGGTACTTCTGCGCCGCCTCGGACGCCGCCTGACGCTCGGCCGTCGTGGGCTCGGACGCGATCGCCTGCAGCAGCGTGTCGAGCTCCGGGTCGCCGACGGTGCCGTCGGCCGGGTTGAGGTTGAGCAGCGTGTTGCGGTTCTTGGAGAAGTACTGGGACTTCAGCACATCGAAGTCCGCGCGGCCGACCATCGAGTGGTACACCTGGATCGTGCTCTGATCGGTCGACGCCTTGGTCTGCGCGGCCATGTCGCCCGCGAACAGCGACACCTGGATGCCGAGCTTGCCCAGCTGCTCCTGGATGAGGGTCACGACCTCCTTGGAGCGCGGCTGCGGCAGCGCCTCGTTGAAGGAGAGCGTCAGCTTCTCGCCGTCCTTCGCGCGGATGCCGTCGGAGCCCAGCGTCCAGCCGGCCTCGTCGAGCAGGGCGGCCGCCTTCTCCGGGTCGTACGTGTAGTACGACGAGGTGTCGACGTAGCCGAGGGCGGTCGTGGCGAGCGCACCGGTGGCGAGGGGGTAGTTCTTCGTGAACAGGGTGTCGACGATCTTCTGACGGTCGATGCCGGCGATGATCGCCTGGCGCACCCGCACGTCGGCCAGACGCGGCTCGCGGAAGCGGAAGCTCAGGCCGTTGTTGACGCCGTTGGTCGCGGCGGCGTGCAGCGACAGGCCGCCGGCCGCGAACTGGGCCTCGTCGGGTGCGGGGATGTTGCGGGCGATGTCGGCCTGGCCGGCGACGACCGTGCCGACGCGGACGCTGTTCTCGGCGGCGACGACGTAGTCGATGCCGTCGAGGTAGGCGGCGCCCTGGTGCTTCAGCGACGGCGGCGCCCAGTTGTAGTCCTTGCGCGCGGTCACGCTGGTCTGCGTGCCGATCTGCTCGTCGGAGATGACGAACGGGCCGCTGCCGATGATCTTGGTGGCGTTGCCGGGGCCGAACTGCTCGCTCGTGCGGTCGAGCGTCGCGTCGGAGAGCAGCCCCGAGTTGATGGTCGAGACGGCCTGGGCGAAGCCGGGCGACGGTGCCGTGAAGTGGAAGACGACCGTGTGCTCGCCGGTGACCTCACCGTGGTCGTAGTTGTTGATCGCCTCGGACACGGTCAGGGCGCGACCCTTGTCGCCCTTGCCGTAGAGGTCGATGTTCTTGACGACGTTGGCCGCGGTCAGCGGCGTGCCGTCGGAGTAGGTGACGTCGGTGCGCAGATCGAACGTGTACTCGGTCGCGTCGTCGTTGACCTTGTAGTCGGTCGCGATCCACGGCTCGAGCTCGAGCGTCTCGGGGTTCTGGTAGAGCAGACGGTCGGTGATGTTGTTGACGATGCCGCCGTTGGGGTAGAAGCCCGCGGACGGCGGATACAGCGTCGTCCAGGTCTGCGGCTCGAGGTAGGTCAGGGTGCCGCCGGTCTTCGGCTCGCCGCTGCCGTCCGAGGCGGACGGAGCGGAGGCGCCGGAGGCGCAGCCGGCGAGGAGGGCGACCACGGCGACGGTGGATGCCGCCGCGAGGGCCGTGCGGGTGAATCGGGACATGGTGGTCTCCTGGGATGCGCCGGATGGCGCTGCGGTGTTCGGGATGATCCAGCCCACCATGCGACCCGAGGGCGGAGCCAGTCGCCGGTCACGGGGCGTAAGCGTTCGTCACGAAACGTCATACGCGCTGCGTTTCGACTCGCTGCGCTCGCTCAACGACCGGCGGGGAGCGCTGCGTTTCGACTCGCTGCGCTCGCTCAACGACCGGCGGGGAGCGACCCCCCGCGCTCGCTCGACGACCGGCGGGAGCGACCCTCCGCGCTCGCTCGACGACCGACGGGAGCAACCCCCCGCGCTCGCTCGACGACCGGCGGGAGCGACCCCCCGCGCTCGCTCGACGACCGGCGCCCCGCCTCAGCCCCCGGTCGTTGAGCGAGCGGCGCAGCCGCGAGTCGAAACGCCCCGGCCCCGTCCGCGCCGAGCGGTCAGTCGGCCGCGACCAGCAGCGCGACCGGCAGGTCGGCGAGCACGGCGGCCAGGGGCGCGGCCCCGCCGGCGAGCTCGCGGCCCGTGAACGCATCGCGCCAGCGCCCCGCGGGCAGCAGCACCGCGGCGTCGCCCCAGCCGCCGCGCGCCGCGAGCCCGACGGGCAGACGCGTCGCCACCGCGATCGCACCGCCCCGGTCGAACGCGACGGCGTGCGCGGATGCCGCGCCGACGACGGGCAGCGGCGTGTACCGCGTGAACAGGTCGGGCCGGTCGCGGCGCAGCCGCAGGGTCCGCGACACGACGAGGAGCTTGGCGCCGCCGGTGCCGTCGAGCGGCGGCATCCACCCGTCGTCGAGCCGTGCGAGCAGCGCGCGGCGGCCGGCGAAGTCGACGGGGCGGCGGTTGTCGGGGTCGACGAGCGAGAGGTCCCACAGCTCCGTGCCCTGGTAGACGTCGGGCACGCCGGGTCCGGCCAGCTGCAGCAGCTTCGCCGACAGGGAGTTCGATCGGCCCGCCTCCACCACCTCGCCGACGAGCGCCTCGACCGTCGGCCGCGCGGACGCGAACGCGGCCTCCACGAGCCCGTGGACCCGCGCCTCGAAGGCCTCGTCGGGGTCTGTCCAGCTCGTACCCACGCCGCCCTCGCGGGCCGCCTTCTCGGCGTAGCCGTGCAGGCGCTCGGGCAGGGCGGGGTCATCTGACCACGCGCCGACCACCGCCTGCCACAGGAGCGCATCGAGGGGGCCGTCGCCGGTGGACGCCGCCGCACGGAGCGCGTCCAGCGCCTCGGCCCAGCGACCGGGGATCTCCGCGAGCACCGAGAGACGCGCCCGCACGTCCTCGGAGCGCTTCGTGTCGTGCGTCGTCAGGGCCGTCAGGGTGTGGGGCCACGAGGCCTGGCGACGCGCGAACGCGGCGTGGAGTCCGGCGACGTCGAGCGCGAACCGCGACGGATCGCCGCCGACCTCGGTGAGCGACGTCAGCCGCGTGTACCGGTAGAACGCGCGGTCCTCCACGCCCTTGGCGGTCACCGGGCCGGTGGTCTGCATGAAGCGCCGCGACAGCTCGGCGTCCGCATCGGCGACGACCTCCGCCAGCGCGACGAGGGCATCGGCGAGGTCGGGCCGGCGCGCGGATGCCGTGGCCACGGCATCCGCCAGCAGCTCGCGGCCGGCCGGGAGGTACGCGCGGTAGACGGGGAAGGCGGCGAGCAGCTCCGCGAACGCGTCACGCGCACGGTCGTCGCCGAGGTCGGCGCGCACGGCGTCCGGCAGGCAGCGGATGAGGCGACCGACCTCGGCGGCCTGCGACGTGTCGGCGATCTCGCGTTTGGTGCCGCCGATCATGTCGTGCCAGTCCCCCGGCCCGCCGCGCAAGCGCTCGTCGAGCGCGGTCAGCGCCGGCGCACCGGCGGGGTCGACGAGCACCCGGTCGATCTCGCCGAGGGCGTCGTAGCCGGTGGTGCCGTCGGTGGCCCACCAGCCGGGCAGCTCCTCCCCCGGCTCGAGGATCTTCTCGACGTAGACGGGGAAGGCTCGTTTCGACGCGGCGCTGCGCGCCTCGCTCAACGACCGGGAAGCATCCTCCTCCCCCGCCGAGCGGGAAGCGCCCACGTGCCGGTCGTCGAGCGCGCGCAGCGCATCGGAACGCGCCTCCCGCGCGTCCGCGACCGCCGCGGCGAGCGCGTCGAGGTAGCCGCCCGGATCGGCGAGGCCGTCGGGGTGGTCGATGCGCAGCCCGTCGACGAGCCCCTCGCGCACCCACCGCAGGATCTCCCCGTGCGACGCGGCGAAGACCTCGGGCAGCTCCACCCGCACGCCCGCGAGCGAGGTGACGGTGAAGAAGCGCCGGTAGTTCAGCTCCTCGGCATCCCGCCGCCACGACGTCACCCGCCAGTGCTGCCGCTCCAGCACGTCGCGCACCGCGAGGCGGTCGGTCGTCGCGTGCAGCGGCGCGGTGCCGGGGGCCAGCGGCAGCACGAGGTCGTAGTAGCGCGCCGTGCCGAAACCGTCGTCGTCGGCCGCCGGGGGTGCCACCTCGATCTCGCCGCGACCCAGCACCTCGTCGAGCGTCCCGCCGAGCACCGGCAGCACGACGCGCTCGGCGCCGTGCTCCCAGTCGATGTCGAACGCGGCCGCGTGCGCCGAGCGGCGCCCGTGGGTGAGCACGTCCCACCACCACGGGTTCTCGGTCGGGTCGGCGACGCCCTGATGGTTCGGCACGATGTCCACGAGGATGCCGAGACCGGCGTCACGTGCCGCCGCGACGAAACGCGACAGCCCGCCCGGACCGCCGCGGTCGGCGTCCACGCGCGTGGGGTCGACGACGTCGTAGCCGTGGTCGGAGCCGGCCGCCGCCTGCAGGATCGGTGACAGGTAGGCCCACTCGACGCCAAGGTCGCGCAGATAGCCGGTGACGGTGGCCGCGGCATCCAGGTCGAACGACGCCCGCACCTGGAGGCGGTAGGTCGAGGCGGGGCGGGGCGCCGTGGCATCCGACATGATCAGTGCGGCAGCTCGGCCTGCGGCGCGGGAGAGCGGACGATGTCGATCGGCACCGTGAGGGCCGCGAGCGACGCGGCGACCGAATGGTCGACGTCGGGCTTCTCCTCCTGATAGTCGCGCAGGACGATCAGCGAGCGCCCCGCCAGCTCGATGGCCTCTCCGCCGTTGCGCGGGTACGTGTCGGTGAGCTGGCCGGTCGTGTCGACCACGATCTCCCACTTCGGGCTGAACTCGGCGCGCGGGATCGTGAACTCGAGCCCTTCGTCACCCGCGTTGAACAGGATGAAGAAGTGGCGGTCCTCGATCTGCTCGCCGCGACGGTCGCGCTCACGGATGCCGGCGCCGTTGAGGAACACGCCGACGGCGCGCCCGAAGCCCGACTCCCAGTCCTCCGGCTGCATCTCGGTGCCGTCGGGACGCAGCCACGCGATGTCCGGCAGCGGAGCCCCCTCTTCGCGGCGGACGGGGCGCCCGTCGAAGAAGCGGCTGCGCCGGAAGGTCGGGTGCTCGCGGCGCAGGCGCGCGAGCGCCGCCGTGAACTCGACCAGCGGCTGATCGACGTGGCTCCAGTCGATCCACGTGATCTCGTTGTCCTGCGCGTAGCCGTTGTTGTTGCCGCCCTGCGTGCGTCCGAGCTCGTCGCCGTGCGAGATCATCGGCACGCCCTGGCTCAGCAGCAGGGTCGCGAGGAAGTTGCGCTGCTGGCGGGCGCGCAGCGTGAGAACGCCCTGGTCGTCGGTGGGGCCCTCGACGCCGCAGTTCCAGGACCGGTTGTGCGATTCGCCGTCGTTGTTGTCCTCGCCGTTGGCCTCGTTGTGCTTCTCGTTGTACGACACGAGGTCGCGGAGCGTGAAGCCGTCGTGGGCGGTGACGAAGTTGATGGATGCCACGGGTCGCCGCCCCGAGTTCTCGTAGAGGTCCGCCGAGCCGGTCAGGCGCGACGCGAACTCGCCGAGGGTGGCCGGCTCGCCGCGCCACAGGTCGCGGACGGTGTCGCGGTACTTGCCGTTCCACTCCGTCCACTGCGGCGGGAAGTTGCCCACCTGGTAGCCGCCGGGGCCGATGTCCCACGGCTCGGCGATGAGCTTGACCTGCGAGATCACCGGATCCTGCTGCACGATCTCGAAGAAGGCCGCGAGCCGGTCGACCTCGTAGAACTCGCGGGCGAGGGTCGCGGCGAGGTCGAACCGGAAGCCGTCGACGTGCATCTCGAGCACCCAGTAGCGCAGCGAGTCCATGATCAGCTGCAGCGTGTGCGGGTTGCCCACGTTCATGCTGTTGCCGGTGCCGGTGTAGTCGGTGTAGTACCGCTTGTCGTCGGCCTCGAGGCGGTAATACGCCTCGTTGTCGATGCCGCGCATGGAGAGGGTCGGGCCCAGGTGGTTGCCCTCCGCGGTGTGGTTGTAGACCACGTCGAGGATGACCTCGATGCCGGCGGCGTGCAGCGCCTTCACCATGCTCTTGAACTCCTGCACCTGCTGGCCGCGCTGGCCGGTCGAGGCGTAGGTGTTCTGCGGGGCGAGGAAGGCGATCGTGTTGTAGCCCCAGTAGTTGCTGAGACCCTTCTCCTGCAGCGTGGAGTCGTTGACGAACTGGTGCACCGGCATGAGCTCGATGGCCGTGACGCCGATGTGCTTGAGGTGCTCGATGATCGCCGGGTGCGCGATCGCGCTGTAGGTGCCGCGGATCTCCTCGGGGATCTCCGGGTGCAGCTCGGTGAGGCCCTTCACGTGGGCCTCGTAGATGACGGTCTCGGCATACGGCGTCTTCGGCTGCCGGTCGCCGGCCCAGTCGAAGAACGGGTTGACGACGACGCCCTTCATCATCGCGTGCGCCGAATCCTCGTCGTTGCGGGAGTCGGGGTCGCCGAAGTCGTAGCCGAACACCTCCTGGCCCCACTGCACCTGACCCTCGACGGCCTTCGCGTAGGGGTCGAGCAGCAGCTTGTTCGGGTTGAAGCGCTGGCCGTTCGCCGGGTCGTTCGGCCCGTGGACGCGGTAGCCGTAGCGCTGGCCCGGCTGCACGGTCGGCAGGTAGACGTGCCAGACGAACGCGTCGACGTCGCGCATCTCGATGCGCGTCTCCTTGCCCCGGTCACCGAACAGGCAGAGCTCGACCCGCTCCGCGCCCTCGCTGAAGAGAGCGAAGTTGGTTCCGCTGCCGTCGAAGGTCGCCCCGAGCGGGTACGCGGATCCTGGCCATGACTGCATGTGCGACTCCCTGTTCGATGACATCGCTCGGTGACATCGCTGCCACACCGTGACGAGACCGCCCCGTGACGAGATCAGCCTAGGGGGCGGATCCTCGCACCGGGGTGTCGGGCGGTGGGTCTGGACGGGGGCGCGCGGAGTTGCTATGCACCCTCGGCATCCCCGCGAGAAACCAGCCCCGGCGCGAGAGAGACGTGCAGAGGAGATGTCTCGCGTCGGGGATGGTTTCTCGACGGCTGCCGGATGCCGGCTCGGGCGAGGGGGATGCCGTCAGGCGGGGAGGAGGCGGGCGGCTTGGCGGGCGGCGCCGAGCGCGACGTACTCCCCCGGTGCGGGCACCTCGACCGGCACGCCCAGCACGTCGGGCGCGATGCGGCGGACGGCCGCCGACTGCGCCCCGCCGCCGACGAGCAGCGCGCGCTCGATCGGCACGCCGAGCCCGCGGATCGCGTCGAGGCCGGCGGCGAGCCCGCGCAGCATCCCCTCGACGGCGGCGCGGGCGAGGTTCTCGCGCGTCGTGGAGGCGAGCGTCATCCCGGTCAGCTCCGCGGTCGCGTCGGGCAGGTTCGGTGTGCGCTCGCCTTCGAAGTAGGGCAGCAGCCGCAGCCCGCCGGCCCCGGATGCCGCGGCCAGCGCGAGCGCGCTGAGGCCGTCGTGGTCGACGGCGAGCAGCCGGGCGGTCACGTCCAGCACGCGCGCGGCGTTGAGCGTCGCCACCAGCGGGAGGAAGTGGCCGTCGGCATCGGCGAAGCCCGCGACGGTGCCGGTCGGGTCGATCGTCCGCTCCGCGCTGACCGCGAACACCGTGCCGCTGGTCCCGATCGACACGACGACATCGCCGACACCGGCTCCGACCCCGAAGGCAGCCGCCGCGTTGTCGCCCGCGCCCGCGCCGACGCGGCGCCCGTCGGCATCCGCGACCGACTCGAGCGGGCCGAGCACCCGCGGCAGCGCGGCGTCGTGGCCGAGGGCGGCGACGAGCAGCTCGCGGTCGTAGCCGTCGGTCGCCGGATCCCAGTAGCCGGTGCCCGACGCGTCGGAGCGATCGGTGATCAGCTCGTCGAACGCCGGGGCGCCGTCGGCGACGGGGCCGTAGCCGCGCAGCCGCCACGTCAGCCAGTCGTGCGGGAGCGCCACGGCGGCGACGGCCGCGGCGTTGTCGGGTTCGGCGTCGCGCAGCCATCGGAGCTTCGTGATCGTGAACGAGGCCACCGGCACGACTCCCGTGCGCGCGGCCAGGGCGTCGGCGCCGAACTCGGCGATCAGATCCGCCGCCGCCCCCGCCGAGCGGGTGTCGTTCCACAGCAGGGCGTCGCGCACGACCCGACCCTGCGCGTCGAGGGCGACCATGCCGTGCTGCTGCCCGCCGATCGCCCAGGCGGCGACGTCGGCGATGCCGCCGGCATCCGCGATCGCCGCCTGCAGAGCGACCCACCACGCCTCGGGATCGACGCTCGTGCCGTCGGGATGCGACGCGCGCCCCGTGCGCACGACGGCGCCCGTCGCGGTGTCGACGATGACGACCTTGCAGGACTGCGTCGAGCTGTCGACGCCCATCACGAGTGCCATGTCGGCATCCTCATCTCTTCGTGAGTCGGGGGCGTCCGCGCGTGAGACCCCGGCCGGACGACCAGGGTCTCACGCGCGGACGCGGGCGGATGCCGGGGTCAGCGCGCGCCGAGCAGGTGCTCGGTCGCGAGCTGCTGCAGTCGGACGAAGCCGAAGCCCTTGCCACCGAGGTACGCGTCGGTGTCGAAGTCCTCGTAGGCGGAGCGGTCGGCGACGAAGTCGTCGTAGCTCTCGCCCTCGCCGAACGTCGGCTGTGCGAGCTCCGCGACGCGCGCGGCGGCGAGCGCCTCCTGCACCTCGGGGTCGGCGCGGAACGCGGCCGCACGCTCCTTCAGCAGCAGGTAGGTGCGCATGTTGGCGGCTGCCGAGTCCCAGACACCCGTCTCGTCCTCGGTGCGCGACGGCTTGTAGTCGAAGTGACGGGGGCCCTCGTACGACTGCCCGCCGTTCGGGCCGCCGTTCTCGAGCAGGTCGACCAGCGCGAACGCGTTGTGCAGGTCGCCGTGACCGAACACGAGGTCCTGGTCGTACTTGATGCCGCGCTGGCCGTTGAGGTCGATGTGGAAGAGCTTGCCGTGGTACAGCGCCTGCGCGATGCCGGCCGCAAAGTTCAGCCCGGCCATCTGCTCGTGGCCGACCTCGGGGTTGAGGCCCACGAGCTCGGGACGCTCGAGCGAGTCGATGAACGCGAGGGCGTGACCCACGGTCGGCAGCAGGATGTCGCCGCGCGGCTCGTTCGGCTTCGGCTCGATCGCGAAGCGGATGTCGTAGCCCTTGTCGACCACATAGTCGCCGAGGAAGTTGACGGCCTCGCGGTAGCGCTCCAGCGCCTGGCGGATGTCTTTCGCGGAGTCGTACTCGGCGCCCTCGCGGCCGCCCCACATGACGAAGGTCTGCGCGCCCAGCTCCGCGCCGAGGTCGATCTGGCGCAGCACCTTGCGGATCGCGAAGCGACGCACGTCGCGGTCGTTCGAGGTGAACCCGCCGTCCTTGAAGACGGGGGCGCTGAAGAGGTTGGTCGTGACCATCGGCACGGTGAGGCCGGTCGCGTCCAGCGCGCCCTTCAGCCGGTCGATCTGATGCTGCCGGTCCGCCTCGGAGGAGCCGAACGCGAACAGGTCGTCGTCGTGGAAGGTGAGGCCGTACGCGCCGAGCTCGGCGAGCTTCTCGACCGCGTGGACGACGTCGAGCGGCGGACGGGTCGGCCCGCCGAACGGGTCGGTGCCGTTGTAGCCGATGGTCCAGAGACCGAAGGTGAACTTGTCGGCGGGGGTCGGGACGGTCATGGCGCTCCTTCGCGAGGACTCCCGTGAGGGAGTTTTGTTGTTAGTCACAACCTATACCACGACGCACCCTCCGTCCACCACGCCCACCGGCATCCGCGCCTCTAGGGTGGACGCGTGGCACGCGCAGAGGGAACCGTCGAGGGCGTCCGTCGCGCCAACCTCTCACGGGTGCTGCGGCTCGTGCACGAAGACGGCCCGCTCTCGCGTGCCGCCCTGACCGAGTCGACGGGTCTGAACCGCTCCACGATCGGAGCCCTCGTCGCCGACCTCGTCGCGGCGGGACTCGCCAGCGAGGGCGCCCCGGAGGTGCATCGCCGCGTCGGGCGTCCCTCCCCCTCCGTCGCGGCCGCGCCGGACGTCGTCGCGATCGCGGTGAACCCCGAGGTGGACGCGCTCACCGTGGCGGCGATCGGGCTCGATCGCACGATCGTGCTGCGCGAGCGCATCGAGTTGGAGGGACTGATCTCGGCCGCGCAGGCCGTCGAGCTCACGACCGGCGTCACCGACCGGTGGCGCGCGGGCGAGCTCGCCGCCCACCGCATCGCGGGCATCGGCGTGGCCGTTCCCGGCCTCGTGCGCACCGCCGACGGCCTGGTGCGCCGCGCGCCGCACCTCGACTGGACCGACGCGCCGCTTCGCGACACCCTCGCCCGCGCGAGCGGGCTGCCGGTCGCGATCGACAACGACGCCACGCTCGGCGCCCTCGCCGAGAGCATGTACGGCGCGGGCCGCGACGTGAGCGACCTGATCTACCTCAACGGCGGCGCGAGCGGCATCGGCGGCGGGCTGGTGATCGGCGGGCGCCTCGTGCGCGGCGCCGGCGGCTACGCGGGCGAGCTGGGCCAGAACCGCCCCGGGATCGCACAGCCCGCCGACCGCCGCTCCGGCGCGCAGGGCACGCTGGAGGACGAGGTGAGCCGGTCGCGACTGCTCGCCGTCGTCGGTCTGCACAGCGCGGACGAGCCGACGCTCGAGCGGGCGATCCGCGAATCGCGCAGTGTGGAGGTGGCCGCCGAGGTCGAGCGCCAGCGCCGCATCCTGGCGACGGCGCTCGCCAACGCCGTCAACGTTCTCAACCCGTCGACCGTCGTGCTGGGCGGCTTCCTCGCGACGATCCTGGATCAGGATGCCGAGGCCCTCCTGTCCGCCGTGCGCGCGCAGGCCATGGCGATGAACGCCGAGGACCTGCAGCTGCGCCCGGCCGACCTCGGCCCCGACCGCCTGCTCGTCGGCGCCGCCGAGATCGCGTTCGAGGCGCTGCTGACCGATCCGCTCACGCCCGCGTGACGGCCCGACGCCGGGAGCGACCGGCGTCGCGCACCCCGGCCGCCGACGACCGGACCGTGCGTCAGCGCAGCGGAGCGGTCGTCGCCCGCGGGATCAGGCGCGTCGGGAGCACCAGGTGCGTCGCCTCCGGGGTGGCCCCGGCCAGCATGGTGACCAGCATCCGCGCCGCCTCGGCGCCGAGACGCTGGATGGGCTGGCGCACCGTGCTCAGCGGGCGCGCGGTGAGGAATGCCTCGGGGATGTCGTCGAAGCCCATCACCGACAGATCCCCCGGGACGTCGAGCCCGAGCTCCGCCGCGACGTCGATCAGTCCGAGCGCGGTGCGGTCGTTGGCCGCGAACACCGCGGTCGGGCGGTCGGGCTGCTGCAACAGGGCGCGTCCGACGACCCGCACCGTGTCGGGGTCGTACATGCCGACGGCCACGAGGGCGGGATCGAAGCGGATGCCGGACTGACGCAGTGCACGGCGGTAGCCCGCCTCGCGCATCTCCGAGGAGCGCAGTTCGGGGCGGCCCGCGAGGTAGCCGATGCGGCGGTGGCCGAGCTCGATGAGGTGCATCGTCGCCTCGAAGCCGCCGGTGAGGCTGTCGGATTCGACCGAGGGGATGTCCACCCGGCCCGCGTGCGGGTCGACGGCGACGATCGGGACGTCGGCGTTCACACCCACGACGGTCGGGGTGACCATGATCGCCGCGTCGATCAGCGTGCCGCTGAGCCGGCTGAGCGAGCGCCGCTCCCACCCCTGCGGGTCGGCGTCGCGGGCGCCGCTGTAGGCCAGCAGGTCGTAGCGATGCCCGCTCAGCGCGGCGCCGACCCCCTTGAGCACCTCGGCGCTGAACGGCTCGAAGTCCGACACCAGCACGCCCACGACGCCGGTCCGGCGCGAGCGCATGCTGCTGGCGACCAGGCTCGACTCGTACCCGAGCTCGGCCACGGCGTCGAGCACGCGCGACACGGTCTCGCTCGCCACGCCGTATCGACCGTTGACCGCTTTGGAAACCGTGGCCACGGACACACCGGCGGCCGCGGCGACGTCATGGATGGTGGCTCTGCGACTCACGTGGGTGATACTACGGGCGCGGAAACGTTATTGAAAAGGTTTTTGAAAACGTTTGACGTCGTTGACAACAAATGGTCACACTGGTGCTCATTCCGGCCCGAACGCGTTCACCGGAATACTCCGTGCCCCGAATGACCGGGGTGAGGCTCAATGAGGAGGACAGGAATCACATGAAGGCGAACAAGATCCTGACCGGAGCGGCGCTCCTGGTCGCGGGCACGCTCGGTCTGAGCGCCTGCAGCGGCGGGTCGGGCGACACCAACGCCGACGGCAAGGTCGAGATGACGCTGTGGCAGAACTCGACCACGGGCCCCGGCCAGCAGTTCTGGAAGGACGCCATCGCGGCCTTCGAGAAGGCGAACCCGAACGTCACCATCACGATGCAGTCGGTGCAGAACGAGGACATGGACGGCAAGCTGCAGACCGCCCTCAACGCGGGCGACGCTCCCGACATCTTCCTGCAGCGCGGCGGCGGAAAGCTCGCGGCGATGGTGCAGGCGGGCCAGCTCATGGACCTCACCGACAAGATCGGCGACACCGCGAAGTCCGAGATCTCCGAGGGCTCGTTCAAGGCCGAGACCTACCAGGACAAGATCTGGGCGATGCCGCTGGCGGTGCTGCCGAGCGGCTTCTGGTACAGCTCCGACCTCTTCACCAAGGCCGGCATCACGACCGCCCCGACGACGATCAGCGACCTCGAGTCGGCCGTCGACAAGCTCAAGACCGCGGGCGTCGCCCCGATCGCGCTCGGCGCGAAGGACGCCTGGCCCGCCGCGCACTGGTACTACAACTTCGCTCTGCGCGAGTGCAGCCCCCAGACCATCGAGAAGACCGGCGACTCGAAGGACTTCAGCGACGGATGCTGGCTGAAGGCCGCCGAAGACCTCAACGACTTCGCCGCGACGAAGCCGTTCAACGAGGGCTTCCTCACCACCTCCGCCCAGCAGGGCGCCGGCAGCTCCGCCGGTCTCGTCGCCAACCACCAGGCCGCGATGGAGCTCATGGGCGCCTGGGACCCGGGTGTGATCGCCTCGCTCACCCCCGACGAGAAGCCCCTCCCCGACCTGGCGTGGTTCCCCTTCCCGGAGGTCTCCGGCGGTCAGGGTGAGCCGGGATCGATGATGGGCGGCGTCGACGGCTACTCGTGCTCGGCCAAGGCGCCCAAGGAGTGCGCGGACTTCCTGAACTTCATCGCGTCGGCCGACCAGCAGGAGGCGTACTACGCGGCCTTCAGCGCCCCGCCGGTCAACAAGACCGCCCAGGCCGCCGTCAAGGAGCCCTACCTCCAGGAGGTGCTCGCCGCATACAACAAGGCGCCGTTCGTCTCGCAGTGGCTCGACACCGTCCTCGGCCAGAACGTCGGCAACGCGCTGAACGTGGCCGTGGTCGACCTGCTCGCGGGCAAGAGCAACCCGCAGCAGATGATCCAGTCGGTCACCGACGCGGCCAAGAAGGGCTGATCGGATCGTGTCCATCCGCGAGACCTCCGTGGCCGTCACCGACCCGGAGACGGATCTCGCGCAGCACGGCGGGGGCGGCGTGACGCCGCCCCCGCCCACGCCGCGCCGCCGTCCCCGTGGACTGGGCTGGGCCGGGAGATTCGAGATCGCGCTGCTCGTCGGGCCGGCGCTGATCATGTTCCTCGGCTTCGTGATCTTCCCGGTCGCGATGGCGGCCTACTACGGCTTCTTCCGGTGGCAGGGCTACGGCGCCCCCACCGACTTCGTCGGCCTGCAGAACTATCTGACGATCCTCACCGATCCGACCTTCCTCGAGGCACTCGGCCACAACGGCTTCATCGTCATCGCCTCCATCGTGCTGCAGGGGCCGGTCGCGGTGCTGCTGGCACTGCTGCTGAACCGCCGGATGCGGGGGCAGTCCCTCATCCGCGTCCTCATCTTCGTGCCGTACGTCATCGCCGAGGTCGTCGTCGGCACGGGCTTCGGGCTCATGCTGCAGACACAGGGAGCGCTGAACGGCCTGCTGGAGAGCTGGGGGCTCGGCGCGCTCGCCCACGACTGGATCTCCGATCCGGCGATCGCCATCTGGACGCTCATGGCCATCCTCACCTGGAAGTACGTCGGCTTCGCCGTCATCCTCTTCCTCGCGGGGCTCCAGGGCATCCCGGAGGAGCTCTACGAGGCCGCCGCCCTCGACGGCGCGGGATACTGGCAGGCCCACTGGCGCATCACGCTGCCGCTGCTGGCGCCCACCCTGCGCATCTGGGCGTTCCTGTCGATCATCGGCGCCCTGCAGCTGTTCGACCTCGTCTACATCATCTGGGGCCAGTACGTCGCCTCGACGGCGGGCACCTCCACGATGGCGACCTACATGGTCGTCAACGGCCGCAACGCCGGCAACTTCGGCTTCGGCAACGCCGTCGCCGTCGTCATCTTCGTCATCTCGCTCGTCGTCGCCCTGATCTACCAGCGCTTCGTGCTGCGCCGCGACACGGCCGGCGCCATCACCGAAGGGAAGAAGACCCGATGAGCGCGCTCACCGTCGACACCGCCACCCTCGCGACCGGCGCCGCCGGCCGCGGGCCCGCACGCCGCCGCGCGAAGGAGCGCCTGCCCTGGGGCAGCCCGCTCGTCTACTTCATCGCGCTCGTCGTCATCGCCCTCATGCTCGCCCCGGTGCTGTACATCGTCATCGGCGGGTTCCGCAGCAATTCCCAGATCACGGTCGATCCCGCCGGCTGGCCCGACCCGTGGAACGTGCAGAACTACCTCACGGTGCTCACGGGTCCGCAGTTCTGGCGTCAGGTGCTCAACTCGCTGATCGCGGCGACGGCCACCACCGCGGGCGTCGTCGCGCTGGGACTCATGGCGAGCTACGTCATCGCGCGCTACCCGTTCCGCGGGCGCGGCGCGCTCTACGCGCTGTTCGCCGCCGGGCTGATGTTCCCGATCACGGTCGCGATCACCCCGCTGTACATCGTGATCCGCGACCTCGGTCTCATGAACTCGCTGGCCGGGATCATCCTGCCCCAGATCGCGTTCGCGCTGCCGACGACCATCATCATCCTGGTGCCGTTCCTCCGGGCGATCCCCGACGAGATCCAGGAGGCCGCGTTCATCGACGGGTGCAGCCGCCTGGGCTTCTTCTGGCGCATGGTGCTGCCGCTGTCGGTGCCGGGCGTCATCACCGTCGGCATCCTGGCGTTCATCGGCAGCTGGAACAGCTACCTGCTGCCCCTGTTCATCCTCAACAACGAGGCGAGCTTCACCCTGCCGCTGGGCGTGCAGGCGTTCTCGTCCCAGTACTCGGTCGACACCGCCAAGGTGCTGGCCTTCACCTCTCTGTCGATGCTCCCCGCGCTGCTGTTCTTCAGCCTGTTCGAGCGTCGTATCGTCGGCGGCCTCACGGGCGCCGTGAAGGGCTGATCCGCATGACGATCTCCGACAACTCCCTCGACCGCCGTCTCGTCCAGCCGGTCTCGCCACGGGTGGCCGCCCTCATGGCCGACATGACGCCCGACCAGAAGGTCGCGCAGCTGGTGGGCTTCTGGGTCGACCAGGGCGAGGAGGCGGTGGCGCCCCTGGCCGACGAGATGAGGGCCGGCGCGACGACCGCCTCCGACCGGTACGAGCAGGCCTCCGCCCACGGGCTCGGTCACCTCACACGCGTCTACGGCACCCGGCCGGTGGATGCCGCGGAGCGCGCGAGCTGGCTGTGGGAGCAGCAGCAGCGGCTGCGCGCGGCATCGGGCCACGGCATCGGCGCGATCGTGCACGAGGAGTCGCTGACGGGTCTCGCGGCCTGGAAGGCGGCGACCTTCCCGACGCCGCTCGCGTGGGGCGCCGCGTTCGACCCCGAGCTCGTCGAGCGCATGGGCCGCCTCATCGGCGACACGATGCGCGAGCTGGGCGTGCACCAGACCCTCGCACCGGTGCTGGACGTCATCCGCGATCCGCGCTGGGGGCGGGTGGACGAGTGCATCTCGGAAGACCCGTACGTCGTGGGCACGATCGCGACGGCCTACGTCCGCGGCATCCAGGATGCCGGGGTGCACGCGACCCTGAAGCACTTCGTCGGCTACTCCGCGTCGCAGGCGGGTCGCAACCACGCACCCGTGCACGCCGGTCCGCGCGAGCTCGCCGACGTGTTCCTGCCGCCCTTCGAGATGGCGGTGCGCGACGGCGGGGCGCGGTCGGTGATGAACTCCTACACGGACGTGGACGGCATCCCCGTCGCCTCCGATCCGCGACTGCTCACCGATCTGCTCCGCGGCGAGTGGGGCTTCGACGGCGTCGTGGTGTCGGACTACTTCGCGATCGCGTTCCTCCAGACGATGCACGCCGTCGCCGTCGACCGCACCGAGGCGGCCCGCCTGGCCCTGACGGCCGGCATCGACGTGGAGCTGCCCAGCGGCGACGCGTACGCGGCCCCGCTGCGGGAGGGCCTGCGCGACGGTCGCATCGACGAGGCGCTCGTCGACCGCGCGCTGGCGCGCGTGCTCGCGCAGAAGGAGGAGCTCGGCCTGCTCGATCCCGACGACAGCGCGCCGCCGACCGCCGTCGACCTCGACTCCCCCGCCCACCGCGCCGTCGCGCGCGAGCTGGCCGAGCGCTCGCTGGTGCTGCTGTCGAACGACGGCACGCTGCCGCTGGCCCGTCCCGGGCGCGTCGCCGTGATCGGGCCGAACGGCCACGACGCGTCGGCGCTCATGGGCTGCTACTCCTTCGCCAACCACGTGCTGGCCCACCACCCGGGCACGCCGTACGGGTTCGCGATCCCGACGGTCGCCGAGGCCCTTCGGACCGAGCTGCCGGAGGCCGCGATCGTGTCGGTCGCCGGCTGCGATGTCGAGGGCGATGACCGCTCGGGCTTCGCCGCCGCGGTGGATGCCGCAGCATCCGCCGACGTGGCGATCGTCGTGGTCGGCGACCGGGCCGGGCTGTTCGGACGCGGCACGGTCGGCGAGGGCAACGATGCGGAGAGCCTCGAGCTGCCCGGGGTGCAGCGCGAGCTCGCCGAGGCGGTCGCCGCGACGGGCACGCCGGTCGTGCTCGTGGTCGTCACCGGCCGGCCCTACGCTCTGGCCTGGGCGCTGGACGGCGACGCGGGCTCGGCCCCCGCAGCCGTCGTGCAGGCGTTCTTCCCGGGCGAGGAGGGCGGCACGGCGATCGCCCGCGTGCTCACGGGCGCCGTCGCCCCGTCGGGGCGGCTGCCCGTCTCGCTGCCACGGTCGGCGGGCGCGCAGCCGTTCTCGTACCTGCATCCGATCCTCGGCGGCGACAGCGAGGTGACGAGCGCCGACAGCACGCCGGTGCGACCCTTCGGCTTCGGGCTCGGGTACACGACCTTCGCGCGCACGGGCCTGTCGGCACCCGAGGAGGTCGCCGCGGGCGACGAGCTGACGGTGACCGTGACGGTCGCCAACACCGGTGACCGCGCCGGCACCGAGATCGTGCAGCTGTACGCGCACGACGTGCACGCGAGCGTCGTCCGCCCGGTCGCGCAGCTGCTCGGCTACGCGCGGGTGAGCCTGGCACCGGGGGCGTCCGCCACGGTCCGCTTCGACGTGCCGACGGCGCGCCTGGCGTTCACGGGACGGGACGGCATCCGGATCGTGGAGCCGGGCCGCGTCGACCTGTGGGTCGGCGCGTCGGTCGCCGACCGCGAGACGGCCGCGACGGTCACCCTCACGGGCGACGTGCACCGGGTCACCGCCGCGGACGCGCGCACCGTGGCCACCCACGTCGAGTAGCGGTCTCTCGTCTCTTCCGCCGCTCGATCGGACGGCCCGCCCCTCCCGGGGCGGGCCGTTCTCACGCGTCGATCAGGCGAGGGCGAGCTCGACGGTCGCGAAGGCGTGCGGGGGCAGCTGCAGGCGCAGGACGCCGTCGTCGATCGACGCGTCCAGCGGCACCGGGCGGACGACGTCGGGGCTCTCCGGCGTGTTGTGGGCCGCGGCGTCCGCGCCGGTGAGCACCCGGGCGCGGGTGAGCGTCGCGGCGCGGCCGCGCAGGTCGATCTCGACCGCGAGCGGGCCGTCGACGCCGACGTGCGTGAGCGACAGGAGCGCCGCGCCGTCCTTCGTGGATGCCGACAGCGACAGCGCCGGCAGCTCCGCGCCGTCGACGCCGACGGAGGGAACCGACACGACGTGCGCGGGCACGGACTGCGCGTCGTGGTGGCCGACGTTCATCTCGTACACGTGGTACGTCGGCGTCAGCACGAGCCCGCCGTCGTCGTCGGTGAGGATCATCGCCTGCAGCACGTTGAGGGTCTGGGCGATGTTCGCCATGCGCAGGCGCGCCGCGTGACGGTGGAACACGTCGAAGTGGATGCCGGCGACCAGCGCGTCGCGCACCGTGTTCTGCTGGAAGAGGAAGCCGGGGTTGGTGCCGGGCTCCACGCTCCACCAGGTGCCCCACTCGTCGCACACGAGGTCGATCGACCGCTCGGGGTCGTAGGCGTCCATGACCGCCTCGTGGGCGCGGATCACGCGCTCGATCTCGTAGGCCTTGCCGATCGTGCGCACGTACTCGTCGCGGGAGAACGTCGTGGCCGACTCCTTCTGGATGCCGGTGCCGGCGTGCGTGTAGTAGTGGAACGAGATCGCCTGGAACGGGGACGGCTGCGGGTCGGGCGCGTTCGACGACGTCGCCGAGGCCATGAGCGCGTGCGTCCAGCGCACGTCGTCGTCGGCCGCGCCCGCGGCGATACGGTACAGCCGGTTGCCGTCGTGCTCGCGGCAGAACGTCGCGTACCGGCGGGCGAGCGAGGTGTAGTACTCCGGCGTCATGTGGCCGCCGCATCCCCAGGCCTCGTTGCCGAGGCCCCAGAACGGCACCCGCCAGGGCTCGTCGCGACCGTTCTCGCGGCGCAGACGCGCCATCGGGCTGTCGCCGGAGCGGGTGAGGTACTCGACCCACTCGCTCATCTCCTGCACCGTGCCGCTGCCGACGTTGCCGTTGACGTAGGGCTCGGCCCCGAGCAGGTCGCAGAGGTCCATGAACTCGTGCGTGCCGAACGCGTTGTCCTCGACGACGTCGCCCCAGTTCGTGTTGACCATCGTCGGGCGCTCATCGCGGGGCCCGATGCCGTCGCGCCAGTGGTACTCGTCGGCGAAGCATCCGCCCGGCCACCGGAGGTTGGGCACGTGCAGGCGGCGCAGGGCCTCCACGACGTCGAGGCGGATGCCGCGCTCGTTCGGGATCGGCGACTCCTCCCCCACCCAGAAGCCGCCGTAGATGCACCGGCCGAGATGCTCGGCGAAGTGCCCGTAGAGGTGGCGGCTGATCTGCGGACCGGTGACGTCGAGGTCGACGGCGGCGCGGGCGATGGTCATGACGGCTCCCGTTGTTCTGCGGCGACATCGCCGTACGGCCATCCTCCCACTAATATGTTCCGTATGACAACAAATATGGATCTCGCCGCGCTGATCGCAGACGACGCGGACGTGCGCGCGCTCTTCGCCGGCGACGGGGTCCGTTACCGCGCCTCGGCATCCCTGCCCGATCTCACCTGGCACGCCCAGTCGACGTGCGCCCGGATCAACCGGATCTTCTTCGACGACCCCGCCGAGGCCCAGCGCCTGTTCCATGAGCTCGTGCCGGGCGCCGGATCCGGCATCGACTTCCGTCCGCCGCTCAACCTCGACTACGGCATCGGGCTCACGATCGGCGACCGCACCTTCCTCAACAAGGACTTCCTCGTGGTCGGCGGCGGCTACGTCACGATCGGCGCCGACTGCCTCATCGGGCCCCGCTGCAGCATCTACACGCCCAACCACGCCGAGGATCCCACCCTCCGCCGGGAGGGATGGGAGCGCGCGTCCGCCGTCACGATCGGCGACAACGTCTGGCTCGGCGGCTCGGTCACGATCCTGCCGGGCGTGACGATCGGCAGCGACAGCATCATCGGAGCCGGATCGGTGGTCACGCGCGACATCCCCGCCGGGGTCGTCGCGGTGGGCAACCCGTGCCGCGTCGTGCGGCCGATCCGCGCCGACGTCTGAGGCGCGGCACCCGCGGGGCGGAGGGCGCGGCATCCGCGGGGCGAGGGTCAGCGCAGCGAGAGCTGATCGTCCAGGTAGTCCGCCAGGGGGCGGCGCGCGCCGGCCGGCGTCCACGTCACGAGCGGGATGCCGTCGACCAGCGCCAGCGGACCCGACGCCTCCCCGCGGCGCACGGCGTCGAGGTCGATCGCCGTCGCACCGAGGTGCAGCACCTCGCCGTCGGCGAACCCGCCACGCGCCGCGGCGGCGGCACGCTCGGAGCGGGCGCGCTGCGCCTCGGCGGTGTAGCCGCGGATCGCCTCGGTGCGGGCGCGCAGCACCTCGCCGGTCGCGAAGAGGTCGGCATCCCCGATCAGCAGGACGCCGACGTGCCACGCCTCACCCACCGGCACGATGCGCGGCGCGCGGCCGAACCCGAGCAGGCGGCGGGCATGCGCCCAGTCGCCGAGCCGCTCCTTCGGCGTGCCCACGAGCCGGCGGCGGGCGTCGTCGAGGATCGCATCGAGCAGTCCCGGCCCGACGGGGACGTCGGCGCCGGACGCGGACGGGGCGGTCATCGGGGGCCGGGCCGCACCGTCAGGTCGCTGATGACCGCGTCGCGCGGCAGGTCGAGCGCCGTGAGCGCGGCCGTCGCCACCGAGGCCGGGTCGATCCACCGATTGGGGTCGTAGGCGGCGCCCTCCTGCGCATGCACCTCCGCCTGCATGGGCGTCGCAGTGCGCCCGGGGTACACCGTCGTGACGCGCACGCCGTGCTCGGCCTCCTCGCCGCGCAGGGCATCGGCGAGTGCCTTGAGCCCGTGCTTGGATGCCGCGTACGCCGCCCAGTTCGGATGCGCCGTGAGGCCCGCCCCCGAGTTGACGAACAGCACCTGGCCGCGTGCCGCACGCACCCGCGGCAGCAGCACGCGGGTGAGCTCGGCGGGAGCGACGAGGTTCACGGCGAGCTGGCTCGTCCACGCCGACACCGGCAGGTCGCCGACCCGCCCGAGCTCGACGATGCCCGCCGCATGGATCACCGCGTCGATGCGGTCGGGGACCGCCGCGGCATCCCGCACCGCGTCGGCGATCGTCTCGGGGTGCGCGAGGTCGGCGACGATCGGGATGCTGCCGGGGAACGCGCGGACGAGGTCGTCCGCCCGCGCGCGGTCGCGCACGACCAGCACGAGCCGGTCGCCGCGCGCCGCGAGCCGCTCTGCGATGAGGGTGCCGATGCCGGAGCCCGCTCCGGTGATCACGTGGGTGGCCATCTGTCCATCCTTCCACCGCGGACGCCGCCCGCGCCCGCCGACGGCTCAGACGGGCTTGTCCTCCATGCCCCACGGAGAGCCGTAGCCGCCGGGCGCCGGCGCCGCGAGCAGATCGAGGAAGGGCTTCGCGTCGAAGGCCTCGGGGCCGAGCACGCCGGTGCCGGTCCAGACGCCGGTCGCGAGCAGCTCGAGGGCGATGACCGGGTTGATGGCCGTCTGCCAGACGACCGCCTGGGAGCCGTACTCGCGCATCGTCTGCTCGTTGTCGGCCACGTGGTAGAGGTAGGTCGAGCGGGGACGGCCGTCGACGCCGGTGCCGGTCACCCAGACGCCTGCGCAGGTCTTGCCGCTCATCTTGTCGCCGATGGTCGCCGGATCGGGCAGGCACGCGGCGACGACATCGCGCGGCGACACCTCGACGCCCTTGACGTTCACCTTCTCGGTGCTGTCCAGACCGAGCTTGTGCAGCGTCTTCAGCACGCCGATGAACTCGTCGCCCAGCCCGTACTTGAAGGTCACGCGCTTGGCCTTGGTCCACCGCGGCATGAGGAGCACCTCCTCGTGCTCGACGTTGACGCACTCGACCGGGCCGATGCCGTCGGGGAAGTCGAACACCTCGGGCTCGCTGAACGGCGCCGTCGTGTACCAGCCGCGGTCCTCCTCGTAGATGACCGGCGGGTTGAGGCACTCCTCGATCGTCGTCCAGATCGAGAACGAGGGCGCGAAGTCGTATCCGGCGACGACGAGGTTCGCTCCGTCGCGCACGCCCAGCTCGTCGATCTCGCTGAACAGGTGATCCTCGGCGTAGCGGGCGAACACGTCCGACAGCCCCGGCTCGACGCCGATGCCGACGAGCGCGAGCCGACCGGCATCCTTCCACTGGTCGTCCTTGGCGAACTGCTCGTCGCCGAGCTTCACCCCCGGCAGCGCGTGCGGCTGCTCGGGGTGCGGCGTCGAGAGGCTCATCGCCATGTCGAGGTAGGTCGCGCCGGCGGCGAGCGCGCCGTCGAAGATCGGCATGACGAAGCGGGGGTCCACGGCGTTGAGCACGTGGGTGATGCCGTGCGCCTCGATGAGCCCGGCCACCGCATCGGCACGGGAGGCGTCGACCTGGGCCGCCTCTACCCGCGGGTCGGCGACCTCGGCAACGAGCGCCTGCGGGCGCGCCGGGTCGTAGTCGGCGATGACGAGCTTCTCGAAGAAGTCGCGACGCACGGCGATGCGGACGGCGGCCGAGCCGACGCCGCCGGCGCCGACGATGAGGATACGCATGGTGTTCCTTAGTCGTGGTGATGAGGGTGCGGATGCCGGGCCGGCGCGGGCCGCTCGGGCCCGGCCGGGAGCCGGGGAGGTCAGATGCCGCCGTCGATGGAGCGGACGATGTCGCCCGGCTCGTCGGGCACGAGGACGGGGGTCTCGCGGTTGAGGGCCCGCCCCTGGAAGAACGGCTTCGAGCGCGGGAAGACGAACCAGACGAACATGAGCACGACGCCGACGAGCAGGGCTCCGATGCCGACCACGAACGTCCCGCCGATGCCCAGCAGCACCGAGTTGCCGTAGTCCACGTCATACATGTCGATCGCCGACTGCACGAACGCGAACGTCAGCATGAGGGCGCCCAGCAGGGGGAAGATGCCCTTGAACCACAGGTCGCGCGCGGAGCGGCCGAGGTCGCGTCGGTAGTACCAGACGCACGCGAAGCCGGTGATGGCGTAGTAGAACGCGATCGCGAGCCCGAGCGACAGGATCGAGTCCTGCAGGATGTTGTCGCTGATCAGCGTCATGCCGACGTAGTAGCAGATGGCGACCGTGCCGCCCACGATCGTGGAGAACGAGGGCGTCTTGTAGACGGGATGCACGGTCTTGAAACGCGCGGGGAGCGCGCGGTAGACGCCCATCGCGAGCGTGCCGCGGGCGGTGGGCAGGATGGTCGTCTGCGTCGAGGACACCGCCGAGATCAGCACCGCGACCACCAGCAGCCAGCCCCACGGGCCGAGCAGTCCGTCCTTGATCGCGAGGAAGAAGTCGTCCGCGTTGTCGGCGTTGCCCAGCCCCGTGCCGTCCTCGCCGAGCCCGGCGTACATCATCGCGGCGATCGTCACCGACACGTAGGTGAACAGCAGGATGATCGTGGTGAGCAGCGCCGCACGACCCGGGATGCGCTTGGGGTCCTTGGTCTCCTCGTTGAGGGCGAGGCAGGTGTCCCAGCCCCAGTAGATGAAGAGGGCGAGCAGCACCGCCTCGGTGAAGCCGTGGAAGTCGGTGAAGGCGAAGGGGTTCAGCCAGTTCCAGTCGAACGGCGTGGGGTTCGGTGCCGACCCGGCGAAGAACTGCCAGAGCGAAGCGACGACGAAGATCGCCAGCGCGAGGTACTGCACGGCGAGCAGCACGTTCTGGATCCGTTCGCCGATCTCCACGCCGCGCCAGCTCACCCACGTCATCGCCGCGATGAACAGGACGGCGACCAGCACGATGCGCCAGTCGTTGTTCTCGAGTTCCAGACCGAACAGGTCCCAGAAGTAGACGGAGGCGATCTGCGCGAGGTTCGCGAGCACGACCATGCCGGCCACCGCGACGCCCCAGCCGCCCATCCATCCCACCCACGGACCGAACGCCTTCGTCCCCCAGGTGAAGGTGGTGCCGCAGTCCGGGATCTCGTTGTTGAGCTCGCGATAGGCGAACGCGATGAACAGCATCGGCACGAAGGCGATGATGAACGCGATCGGCGCCTGGCCCCCGACGGCGAGCACGACGAAGCCCAGGGTCGCGACGAGGGAGTAGACGGGGGCGGTGGATGCCAGACCGATGACGGTCGACCCCCACAGGCCCAGCGTGCCGGCGGCGAGGCCTTTGCCCTCGCCGCGTTCCAGGTGGATCGGTGTGGTGCTGCCGAAGTCGCTCATCGCTCTTCTCCGCCCTCGCGTGATCATGCGTGCGCCGACGTCCCCAGTGACGCGGTGAGGGAAGACTAGAACGAGAGCGCACGCGAGCGCGGTCGACACGAGGGCGAATCTGCGCCGATCATGCGGCCCCCGCGTACATTCCGGGGTTGGGGGCGCGGCGCGGGCGGGCGGGGGCGGGGCGAGTCCCGGCATCCCCCAAACCCAACGGCAAGGCCTCCCGGGCGACACGCCGCACCGGATGCCGCAGCCACGGCGCGCCGCGTCTGCGCCCTTGCAGTTCGGTCTCCGCCGTCACCGCGCGCCACGACCACCGCCGCCGCATCGGCCAAGCTCGACTCCCGGCATCCCCCAAACCCAACTGCAAGGCCTCCCGGGCGACACGCCGCACAGGATGCCGCGGCCACGGCGCGCCGCGCCTGCGCCCTTGCAGTTAGGCCCCGCCGCGCACCCCGGGGCACCCGCGCATGCAGCGGGCACCGCATTCGCCTGCGCCACCGTGTGAACTCGACCCCCGGCATCCCCAAACCCAACTGCAAGGCCTCCCGGGCGACACGCCGCACCGGATGCCGCGGCCACGGCGCGCCGCGCCCGAACCCTTGCAGTTCGGCCACCCGCCGCCACCCGCGGCCACCCACAGCACCCCCGTAGCACCCCGCAGGCGCACCACCCCCGCGGTCAGGCGGTGGCGCCCTCGGCGTCCACCAGAGCGGCCGCCGTCTCGAGACCGCGGATCGCCTCCCGGGGCGACGTGCGCACGAGCGCGAACGCGGCGACGACGAGACCCGTCACGGCGTCGGCGAGGCGCCTGCGTCCGACAGCGGATGCTGCGGGCACCGCGGCGTCGACTCCGCGGGAGATCGCCGCGTGCAGCTCGGCGCGGTAGTCCTCGATGACGCGGGCCACCTCGGCGTCGCGCGACACCGGGGCGCCGGCGGCGTTGATGAGGAGGCAGCCGTGGGTGGCGGGCATGGACCCGACCCGGCCGAAGGCGGCGGTGAGTCCCCGCAGATACTCGGCGAGCGCCCGCTCCTCGACCGCAGCGGCCTGGAGGGGAGCCAGACGCGGACGGACGATCTCGTCCAGATAGCTCTGCACGGCTTCGTCGAACAGTCCCCGCTTGGAGCCGAACGCGTTGTAGATGCTGGAACGGTTCAGCCCCGTGGCGGCCTCGAGCCCCGCGATGGACGCGTCCTCGTAGCCGTGCTCCCAGAAGAACTGCCGTGCGGCGCGCACGACCGCCGCACGATCGAACTCACGACTCCTGGCCACGGCATCCGCCCACTTTCCGAAACGACCGTTTCAGTATATATTGAACCAGTCAGTTCAGAAACAGGAGGATCCCCCATGGTCATCGTCGGTCTCGTGCTCGCCTCCCTCGCGGCACTCCTGCACGTCTTCATCTTCTGGCTCGAGTCGATCGCGTGGACCACCCCCCGGGCGCGGGCGACGTTCGGCACGAGCGAGACGGAAGCCCAGGCCACGCGCGAGATGGCGTTCAACCAGGGGTTCTACAACCTGTTCCTCGCGATCCTCGTCGCCGTCGGCGTCATCCTCTTCGCCACGGGCGCCACCGTCCCCGGAGCGGCTCTCGTCTTCGCCGGCGCCGGCTCCATGGCCGCCGCGGCGCTCGTCCTGCTGCTGTCGAGCCCCGACAAGGCGTCCGCCGCGCTGAAGCAGGGTGTCCTGCCCGCGCTCGGCGTGATCGCGCTGGCCATCGGCCTTCTCATCTGACGCCACCCGCGTCCCCCTCCCGCCCCACCCACCGGGCTCCGACCCGCACAGCCCGACCCCATCCCACAAGGAGAACGAATGACAGACGCCACCAGCACCCAGATCCAGCTCGCCGCCCGCCCCGTGGGGTGGCCGACGCACGACGACTTCCACGTCGCGCAGGTCACCTACGGCGCCCCGCAGCCGGGCGAGGTGCGCGTGCGCAACGAGTTCGTGTCCGTCGACCCCTATATGCGGGGACGCATGAACGACACCCGCAGCTACGTCGCGCCGTACGCCCTCGGCGAGACCATCACCGGCGGCGCCGTCGGACGCGTCGTGGCCTCGGCATCCGACGACCTTCCGGTGGGCACCGTCGTGCTGCACCAGCACGGATGGGCGGACATCGTGCAGGCGGATGCCGCGACCTTCCGCGCCATCCCCGAGATCCCCGGCGTGCCGCTGTCGCTCAACCTGCACATCCTCGGCATGACCGGCCTCACCGCCTATGTCGGCCTCACGGCGATCGCGCACCTGAAGCCCGGCGACACCGTCTTCGTCTCGGGCGCCGCCGGCGCGGTGGGCACCGCCGTGGGCCAGATCGCCAAGCGCCTCGGCGCCGGCCGGGTCATCGGCTCGGCCGGGACGGCGGAGAAGGTCGCCCTCCTCACCGAGAAGTACGGCTACGACGCCGCTTTCGACTACAAATCCGGCGACGTGCGCACGCTGCTCGCCGAGGCCGCCCCCGAGGGCATCGACGTGTTCTTCGACAACGTCGGCGGCGACCACCTCGAAGCCGCCCTCGACGTCTTCAACGACGGCGGCCGCGCGGCCCTCTGCGGCGCGATCACCGGCTACAACACGACCGAGCGCACGCCGGGCCCCGACAACATGTCGAACATGATCACCCGCGCCCTCACCATGCAGGGCTTCACCCTCGCGGCGTACCTGCACCTCGCGCCCGAGTTCCAGCAGCACATGTCGGGCTGGTTCGCCGACGGCGGCATCGTCTACGACGAGACGATCGTCGACGGCATCGAGAACACCGTCGAGGCCTTCCTGTCGATGATGCGCGGCGCCAACACCGGGAAGATGCTCGTCCGCATCTGAGCCGCACCCGACCCGCGGAGGCCCGCCGCATCGGGGTCGCGTCCGCCCTGTGACAACCGTCACGGCGGATCGCGGCCCCGATTCGCGTCGTGGGCACCCCCGCGCGGCGCGCGCCGACCCGCTGCGCTCCGGCCGGCCGGGCGCTCCCCGCGGCCGTCAGCGCAGGGCGAGCAGCCGGGCCGTGTCGCCGAAGACCTCGAGCCCGGCGCACGCACCGACGCCCTCCAGCAGCACCCGCCCCGCGGCATCCGTGTGCCGGATCATCACCCGGGCGTCGAGCGTCTCCTCCACCCGCTGGTGCATCGCGGTGCGCAGCGGCGCGTGCAGGAGACCGCCGCGCACGCGCTCGGCCTCGAGCTCGAGATGCCCGTCGGGTCCGCTCATGCTCCAGCGCACCCGATCGTCGTCGATCTGCAGGCTGCGCTCGCGGGAGCGGTTGTAGGTGGTCCAGCGGTGCAGCCGGCCGCTGTGACGAAGCCCCACGATCGACCCGCGGAACGATCCGCGCAGCCACGGGATGATCGCCACGGATGCCACGAGTGAGGCATCCGTCGGCGCGTCGTCGACCGTGTCGATGTGGTTCGACGCCAGCCAGACGTAGCCGGCGGGAAACGCCTGACCCCAGTCCTTCTCGATGTAGCCGCGGCCGCCGTCGAACGCGACCTCCGCGCCCTCGACCTCCAGCGTGCCGGCGAGCCCGTGCCCGAAGGAGACGACGCCGTGGAAGCACTCCATGAACGGCACGAGCCCGTACCAGCCCATGATCCCGGGTTCGCGGGCGGTGACCGGCCACGGTTCGAGGGCCGTCGTGTACGAGATCCGCCCGCGAAGCTGCGGCAGATCGAGCACCGCACCCTCGGCGTCGAACACGTTCGCCCCGACGCGCACCTCGAACCGCCGATCGGATGCCGAGAACTCCGCCGGATCGTAACGGTGGTACCACGACCTCCCCGAGACGCCGTCGAGCACCTGGACGAACGCCTCGTCCACTGGCATCCCGCCGCGCCCGTCGCCGCGGAAGACCCCCGGGATCACCGCCCAGCGCTGCGCCCGGTCGGCCGTGACGAGCTTGACGTACCAGCCCTCGAAGAAGGGCCGCCCGGCCCCGCGGCCGTGGAAGGCCTCGGGATGCCGCGCCCCCCGCAGATACGCCATCGGAGTCCGCATGCGGCTCACCCTACGCCCGGCCCGGGACGTTTCGACTCGCTGCGCTCGCTCAACGGCTGGGGGTGGGGGCGGGGGCTTTGCGCGACGGGGCGAGGGCTTTGCACGACCGGACTGCAAGGGATCCGACGCAACACGCCGTGACCACGGCATCCGCGCCGGTGTGTCGCCTCACGGGCCTTGCAGTTGCGTCAGGGGGATGCCGCGGGGCGGAGCGTTTCGACTCGCTGCGCTCGCTCAACGACCGGGCGACCGGGCCCAGCACGACCGGACTGCAAGGGATCCGGCGCGACACGCCGTGACCACGGCATCCACGCCGGTGTGTCGGCTGACAGGCCTTGCAGTTGCGTCAGGGGGATGCCGCGGGGCGGGGTCAGCCGACGGCGGTGCCGAACAGCGTGCCGACGAGGAAGGTCGCCCCGAGCGCGAGCGCCCCGCCGATCACCGTGCGCATGATGGCGCGACCGCGGTTGGCCCCGCCGAGCCAGGCGGCGAGGTAGCCGGTGACGGCCAGCGCGACGAGCACCGCGATGAAGGTCCAGATGAGGCGCGCCGGGTGCGGCAGCAGCAGGATCGTCGCCATCGGCAGGAGGGCGCCGACGGTGAACGCGATGGCCGACGCGAGGGCCGCGTGCCAGGGGCTGACGACGTCGTCCTGATCGATGTTGAGCTCGGCCGAGAGGTGCGCGGACAGCGCATCGCGCTCGGTGAGCTCGGTCGCGACGCGCGTCGCCGTCTCCTCGCTCAGACCCTGCGCCCGGTACAGCCCGACGAGTTCGACGAACTCGGCTTCGGGATCGTCGGCGAGCTCCTTGCGCTCCTTCTCGATGAGCGCGCGCTCGGTGTCGCGCTGGCTGGACACCGAGACGTACTCGCCCAGCGCCATCGAGATCGCGCCGCCGACGAGCGCGGCCGATCCGGCCAGCAGCACGGGCATGACCTCCGACGTCGCACCGGCGACACCGACCACCACCGCAGCCGTCGACACGATGCCGTCGTTCGCGCCCAGCACCCCGGCGCGCAGCCAGTTGAGTCGCTGCGCGATGCCGGTGCGGTGCGGCTCGTCGGGGTGGGAGGAGTCGATCTCGCTCATACCGTCACCGTAGGCCGACCGCTGCGGGTCCGCCAGCAAGGCAAGCCCAAGCGAACTCGCCCCCGGCCGTTGAGCGGGCGCAGCGCGTCGAGACGCGCCGTCAGGCGAGCGGATGCTCGTGCAGCGCCGACGAGAGGCTCGTCCCGTTGACGTCGAGGTACAGCTGGCCCTCGGTCACCGAGAGGGTGACGGCGTTGCGCCGCTCGACGGCGCCGGCCGCGGCATCCACGAACCCGGGGTCGAAGGTGCGCAGCACGATGGCGTCGGCGCGGTGGATCTTCTTGCCCGCCCACAGGGGCAGGAGTTTCGCCGGGTCGCGGTGGCTGTAGACGACGGTGCGGTCGGCGAGCTTGCTGCCGCGGTGCAGCCGGTCGGCGTCGGGGGCGCCCACCTCGACCCAGGCGGTGATCGATCCGGTGGCGTCGCGCACGAGCACGGCGGGCTCGTCTGTGGCCGACACACCCTCGGTGAAGGCGATGCCCTCCACGTACTCGAGGCAGTACGCGAGGAGACGGGTGACCATGAAGGCGTCGGTCTCGGACGGATGCCGCGCCATGCGCAGCGACAACTCCTCGTAGACGCCGCGGTCGACATCCGCCACCTGGACATCGAAGGTGTGCATCACCGCGCCGGTCGCCATCCCTCCAGCCTAGGCGGCCGACCGCCGCGACGCCGCCGTTATCCTGGTCGCAGCCAGGAGGAGAGAACCCATGCCGATCACGGATGCCGCGGCGCGCACCGAGGCGATCGCCGACTACCGCATCGTCGGTGCTCCGGCGGAGCCGAACCTCGAGGGCCTGGCTCGCCTCGCGACGACCCTGTGCCGCGTGAGCGGTGCGGCCGTCAACATCATCGACGACCGGTACCAGTACCAGGTGGCCACGTCGGGGGTGGAGGGGGCGATCTGCGATCGCGAGGACTCGATGTGCGCGGTCGTGCTGCCCGACGCCCGGCACGTCTTCGTCAGCGACGCGCGCGCGGACGAGCGCTTCGCGGCGAACCCGTTCGTCACCGGCGAGCGCGGTCGCGTGCGCTTCTACGCCTCCAGCCCTCTCATCACCCCCGCGGGCGTCGCGATCGGCACGCTGTGCGTCTTCGACGACACGACCGGCACCCTGACGGCGGAGCAGAGCGCCGCGCTGGACCTCCTCGCCGGGCAGGCCGTGGAGGTGCTCGAGCTCCGCCGGCTCACGCACGAGCTGGAGCGCTCGAACGATCAGCTCGCGCACTTCGCCGGCCAGATCAGCCACGACCTGCGCAACCCCCTCACCGCGCTCATGGGCCAGCTCGACCTCGCCCTCGACGGGTTGGACGACGGCGACGGCTCACGGGCGGTGCGGGCGCTGGGGCGAGCGGATGCCGCGGCATCCCGCATGGGCACGATGATCACCGAACTGCTGGCGTACGCGCGCGTGGGCGGGGCGGAGGCCCACCGCGAGCCCGCGGCGCTCGGTGTGATCGTGGAGGGCGTGGTCGCCGACCTGGAGCGGGCGGTGGCCGCGTTCGACGCCGCGATCACCGTGCGCATCGAGCCCGACGACGCGATCGTCTGCGACCCGACGCTCCTCGCCGTGCTGCTGCAGAACCTCCTCGCCAATGCGCTGAAGTTCGCGGCATCCGCCGGGGTCTCCCCCCTCGTCGACCTCGACGCGCAGGTGGGCCCGGCCGGGTGGACGATCACGGTCGACGACAACGGACCGGGCGTGGCCCCCGAGCTGCGCGAGCGCGTGTTCGAGGTCATGGAACGCGGCGACCCGGGAGACGTGCCGGGGCTGGGGCTGGGACTCGCGACCTGCCGGCGCATCGTTCAGGCGCACGGCGGGCGCATCGCGATCGAGGACGGCGCGCGCGGCGGAGCGCGCGTGCGGGTGACGCTGCCCGCGGCGTGAGAGCGCTCGCCCGCCGCATCGGCGCGGGGCTCACTCGGGGTCGATGAGGAAGTTCGTGATGCGGGCGGTGGCCAGGTGGGCGCCGTCCTCGTGCGTGACGACGATCTGATGCGCCGTCGAACGACGCCCCAGATGCAGCGGGGTGGCCGTCGCACGGATGACGCCCTCGCGCGCGCCGCGGTGGTGCGTGATGTTCAGGTCGACACCGACGCACGCCTTGCCGAACGTGGAGGCGTAGACGAGCGCCGCCCACGACCCGACCGCCTCGGCGAGCGCCGCGCTCGCCCCGCCGTGCAGGCGCCCGAGCGACTGCGTGTTGCCCGCCACGGGCATCTCGGCGATCACGGCCGCCACGCTCTGCTCGAGGACGACGATGCCGAGCTTCTCATCGAGGGCACCCGGGACGATGCGCCAGGGCTCGTACGGACCGGCGCGCAGCGCCGAGGGGTCGGCGGGGCTGCTCACCGCGTCGCCGCCGCATCGGTCGGGCGTCGCTGCAGGCCGTCCCAGGCGATGCGCAGCACGTCGTCGGCGATCGCATCGGGGTCGAGGGGACCGCCCGGCCGGTACCACTCGGTGAGCGAGTTGACCATGCCGAAGACGAGGCGGGTCGCCACGGCGGCGTCGATGTCGGCGGCGATGGCGCCGGCGGCCTGCGCGTCCTCGACGAGGGCCGTGACGCGCTGGTCGAACAGGCGGCGGCGCTCCAGCGCCGCGCGCTCGACGTCGCTGTTGCCGCGCACCCGCAGCAGGAGCGTCACCTGGGGGAGCCGGGCGGCGAGCACCCGCACCGCCCCGCGCACCACGACGCGCAGGGCTTCCATCGGCGGCATGTCCGCGGCGGCGGCCTCGTCGAGCACCGACTCGAGCGCCGTCAGCGCGTCGTCGAGCGCGGTGCTCAGGATCGACTCCTTGGAGTCGACGTGGTGGTAGAGCGCCGATTTGGTGAGGCCGAGCCGTCCGGCGAGATCGGCGACCGACGTGGCGTCGTAGCCCTGCTCGTTGAACAGCTGGACGGCGATCTCGACGACCTGCGCGCGGTCGTACCCCGGCCGCCCTCGGCGCGCGGCCGCCGGCGGGGTGGCCGTCTCCGGCTGCGGCGCGGTCGCGTGCACGGTCATCGCTCCAGTCTGGCACTGCGCCGATCGGGTCCGGGGGCGCGCGTCCCCGCATCCGGCGACGGCGGGTTGCCCCGGCGTCGGGACCTCTGTCATTATTACTGAACGATCATTCGGTAATCAACCCCGATGAGCGGATCCGCCGACGGGGGCGGACGAGAGGATGACGATGTCCGAGGCCTACCTGATCGGCGGCATCCGCACCCCCGTCGGCCGTCACGGCGGAGCCCTCGCCGACGTACGGCCCGACGACCTCGCCGCCCTCGTGGTGCGCGCCGCCGTGGACCGCGCCGGCATCGCGGCCGACGCGGTCGACGAGGTGGTGCTCGGGGCGGCGAACCAGGCGGGCGAAGACAACAGGAACGTCGCCCGCATGGCGGTGCTGCTCGCGGGGCTGCCCGACGAGATCCCGGGTCTGACGGTGAACCGGCTGTGCGCCTCCGGCATGTCGGCCATCGCGATCGCCGCCAACGCCGTCCGCGCCGGCGAGGCCGACGTGATCGTCGCCGGCGGCGTGGAGTCCATGACCCGCGCGCCCTGGGTGCAGGCCAAGCCGTCGCGGCCGTGGGCCGCGCCCGGCGAGACGTACGACACCTCGATCGGCTGGCGGTTCGTGAACCCCGCCCTCGCGCGGCGCGAGAAGGCCACCCTGTCGATGCCCGAGACGGCGGAGGAGGTGGCCCGGCTCGAGGGGATCACCCGCGCGGATGCCGACGCGTTCGCGCTCCGCAGCCACCGGCTCGCGATCGCGGCGATCGACGCGGGACGATTCCGCGACGAGATCGTGCCGGTGCCCACCCGCGGCGGCGCCGTCGACACCGACGAGGGACCGCGCCGGGACACCTCCGCGGAGGCGCTGGCGGCCCTGCGCCCGGTCGTGACCGGCGGCGCGGTGGTCACCGCGGGAAACTCCAGCGCGCTCAACGACGGTGCCGCCGCCATCGTGGTGGCCAGCGCCGACGCGGTCGCCCGTCACGGTCTGCGGCCGCGGGCGCGGATCGTGGCGCACGCGGCGGCGGCGCTGGCGCCCGAGATCATGGGCCTCGGGCCCGTCCCGGCATCCGAGAAGGCCCTCCGCCGGGCGGGCCTGGACGTGTCCGACATGGGAGCCGTCGAGCTCAACGAGGCCTTCGCCGCGCAGTCACTGGCCGTGATCCGCCGCCTCGGGCTGCGCCCGGAGTCGGTGAACGCGGACGGCGGCGCGATCGCCCTCGGACATCCGCTGGGATCGAGCGGCGCGCGCCTGGTCGTCACCCTGCTGGGACGGCTCGAGCGGGAGCGGTCCCGCTACGGGCTCGCCACGATGTGCGTCGGCGTCGGCCAGGGCACCGCGATGATCGTCGAGCGCGTCGCCGACGGGGCGAGCACCCGATGACCGAGCCGAGCGTGCGCATCGAGGAGCGCCCCGACCGGGTGGTGGCGATCCTCGACCGACCGGCGACGCTCAACGCGATCGACCAGGCGATGGTCGACGAGCTGCACACCCTGTGCGCCCTGCTCGAAGCGCAGCCGAAGACGCTCCTGCTCACCGGCGCGGGCGGCGTGTTCGCCTCGGGCGCCGACATCGCGCAGCTGCGCGAGCGCACCTCAGCCGATGCCCGCCGCGGCATCAACGCCACGCTGTTCCGCCGGATCCGCGCGCTGCCGATGCCCGTCGTCGCCGCGATCGACGGCTACGCGCTCGGCGGGGGCGCGGAGCTCGCCTACGCGGCCGACGTGCGCATCGCCACGCCGGGGGCACGGTTCGGCAACCCCGAGACGGGGCTCGGCATCATCGCCGCCGCCGGCGCGACCTGGCGCCTGCCCGAGATCGTGGGGCACGCACGCGCGAGCGACCTCCTGCTGACCGGTCGGATGATCGACGGCGAGACCGCCCTCGCGTGGGGACTCGTGAGCGCTCTGCATGAGCGGGCGGAACTGCTGGCGGCGGCGCACGCGATCGTCGACCGCATCGCCGCCAACGGCGCACGCGCGACACAGCTGACCAAACAGGCGCTCAGCGCGCCGATCGAGGCACACCCCGCGATCGAGCTCGAGCTGCAGGCGGAGCTGTTCGACAGCCCCGAGAAGGCGGCACGCATGACCGCGTTCCTCGAGCGGCGTCGCGACCGCGCCCACCGGACGGAGCCGCGCCGGTGAGCGCGCGGGATGCCGAGGCCACGGCCCCCGCCCGCGTGGGCGTGCTGGGCGGTGGACGGATGGGCGCCGGGATCGCGCACGCCTTCGTGCTGGCCGGCAGCCGGGTCGCCGTCGTCGAGCGGGACGAGGTGAGCGCGGAGGCCGCGCGCGGCCGCATCGGTCGGATGCTCGCGGAGTCGACGGCGCGCGGCTCCGCGACGGCGCCGCTGTCCGCGCTCGAGGCACGCGTGCGCGTCGGCCTCGACCCGGCCGCGTTCGACGGCGCCGACCTCGTGGTGGAGGCGGTGCCCGAAGACCGCGCCGTCAAGACTGCGGCGCTGGCGCGCATCGCCGCGGTCGTGGGCGCGGCATCCGCGATCGCATCGAACACGTCGTCGATCTCGATCGACGCGCTCGCGACCGCGGTGACGCGGCCGGAGCGTTTCCTGGGCCTGCACTTCTTCAACCCGGTGCCCGCGTCGTCGCTCGTCGAGGTCGTCGCGGGGACGGCGACGACACCGGGGCTCGTCGAGCGCGCCCGCGGCTGGACGCGCGCTCTCGGCAAGACGCCCGTGGTGGTGCGCGACAGTCCAGGCTTCGCCTCGAGCCGCCTCGGCGTCGCCCTGGGGCTGGAGGCCATCCGCATGCTCGAGGAGGGGGTGGCCGACGCCGCCGACATCGACGCGGCGATGGAGCTCGGCTACCGGCATCCGATGGGTCCGCTGCGCACGACCGACATCGTCGGCCTCGACGTGCGGCTCGGCATCGCCGAGGAGCTCGAGGCGGCATTCGGCCCGCGGTTCACGCCCCCGGCCCTGCTGCGGCGGCTGGTCGCCGAGGGCAACCTCGGCCGAAAGACCGGCCGCGGATTCTACGAATGGAGCGATGCCCGATGACCGAGATCCTGCCCAGCTACGTGCGCGACGGCTGGTGGTCGCCGACCGACGACAGCGAGACGGCGACGGTGCGCGATTCCTCGACGGGCGCCGAGGTGTGCCGCGTCGGCACGGTCGGCATCGACCTGGCCGGGGCCGTCGCCCACGCCCGCAGCGTCGGACAGCGCACGCTCGGTGCCCTGACCTTCCACCAGCGCGCCCTCCTGCTGAAGCAGTTCGCGATCGCGCTGACGGCGCGCAAGGACGAGCTGTACGCACTCTCGGCGCGCGCGGGCGCCACGGCGCGCGACGCGGCGGCCGACGTCGACGGCGGCATCGGCGTGCTGTTCACCTACGGCTCCAAGGGCCGCCGCGAGCTGCCGAATGCGCGGGTGGTGCTCGACGGCCCCGTCGAGACGCTGTCGGCGGACGGCTCGTTCCTCGGCCGGCACGTGCTCACGCGCCTGCCCGGGGTCGCCGTGCAGATCAACGCGTTCAACTTCCCCGTGTGGGGCGCCCTGGAGAAGTTCGCCCCCGCGTTCCTCGCCGGCATGCCGACGATCGTGAAGCCCGCGACGCCGACCGCCTACCTCGCGGAGGCGTGGGTGCGCATCCTCGTCGCATCCGGGCTCGTCCCCGACGGCACGCTGCAGCTGGTGAGCGGGCCGGTCCCCGGGCTGTTCGACCTGCTCGAGCTGGGCGACACCGTGAGCTTCACGGGCAGCGCCTCGACGGCCTCGCGCCTGCGCGCGCAGGTGCGGCCGGGCGTGCGGTTCACGAGCGAGACCGACTCGATCAACGCCTCCGTGCTGGGGCCGGATGCCGCGCCCGGCACCCCCGAGTTCGACGCGTTCGTCCGCCAGCTCCTGGTCGAGCTCACGACCAAGGCCGGCCAGAAGTGCACGGCGATCCGCCGCGCGATCGTGCCGGCCGGCCGGGAGGACGCGCTCATCGACGCGCTGGCCGCGCGGATCGCCGAGCGCGTCGTCGTCGGCGACCCCCGCGGTCCGGGCGTGACCATGGGACCGCTCGTCTCGCGCGACCAGCGCGACGAGGTGCTGCGCCAGGTCGCGGCGCTGCGCGAGGCCGGCGGGCGCCTGGTCCTCGGCGACGTCGACGAGCCCGCGGTCGTGCACGCCGACGGGACCGTCGCCCCCGCCGCCGAGGGGGCGTTCGTCGCACCGATCGTGCTCGCGTTCGACGCCGCGGATGCCGGGGCCGCGGTGCACGAGGTGGAGGCGTTCGGACCGGTCACGAGCGTGATCGGCTACCGCGACCTCGACGAGGCGGGCGCGCTCGTCGCCCGCGGCGGCGGCTCTCTCGTCACGAGCGTCGCGACGCATGATCCCGCGGTCGCGGCCGCGCTGCTGACGCGCATCGCCGACGTCAACGGGCGCGTGCTCTTCCTCGACCGCGACGACGCCCGCACATCCACGGGTCACGGGGCCCCCGTGCCGCATCTGGTGCACGGCGGGCCGGGTCGCGCCGGCGGAGGCGAGGAGCTCGGCGGCATCCGCGCCCTGCACCACTACCTGCAGCGCACGGCGGTGCAGGGCTCGCCGCGGATGCTGACCGCCGTGACGGGCGTGTGGCACGCCGGCGCCGAGGTCGACGTCTCGGACGTCCACCCGTTCCGCAAACCCCTCTCGCGGCTGCGCATCGGCGACCGGATCGCCTCGCCCTCGCGCGAGGTGACCCTCGACGACATCGAGGCGTTCGCGCACCTGACCGGAGACACCTTCTACGCCCACATGGACGAGGAGGCGGCCGCGGCGAACCCGTTCTTCCCGGGCCGGGTCGCCCACGGCTACCTGCTGGTGTCGTGGGCGGCCGGCCTGTTCGTCGATCCCGACCCGGGCCCCGTGCTCGCCAACTACGGGCTGGACGACCTGCGCCTGCTCACGCCGGTCTCGCCCGGCGACCGCATCCGCGTGACCCTCACGGCGAAGCAGATCACGCCGCGCGAGACCGACGACTACGGCGAGGTGCGCTGGGATGCGGTCATCCACAACCAGCGCGATGAGGTCGTCGCCGCCTACGACGTGCTGACGCTCGTGGCGAAGGAGTGGGCGGCGTGAGCGGCGCCGAGGAGATGATGCGCCGCGACGCGGCCTCCGCGATGCTCGGGATGATGGTCGAGCGCTCCGCTCCCGGCGACGCCGTCGTGTCGATGAGCGTCCGCCCCGACATGCTCAACGGCCATGCGATCACGCACGGGGGGATCGTGTTCGCCCTCGCCGACACCGCCTTCGCCATCGCGTGCAACGAGGACGAGCGGGTGACCGTGGCCGGGGGTGCGGACATCACGTTCCTGCACCCCACGACGGCGGGGCAGACGCTGACGGCGCACGCGGTGCGACGGGCACGGACGGGCCGCACGGGGCTCTACGACGTCCGGGTGGTCGATGAGACCGGCACCACCGTCGCCGAGATGCGCGGCCGTTCGGTGACGACGCGGCGCCACCCGGCCGGCGACCCCGCGGACGGGGGCGATCTTGACTTACTGAACGATCGGTCTGTAAAGTGACACCATCGTCCAGCCGAAGGAGTCGACGATGACGGCACCGACCGAGGATGAGCTCCACGGCGAGTTCGATGCGCTCATCGCGGCCGATCAGCGCATCGAACCACGCGATTGGATGCCGGAGGCCTACCGCAGGACCCTCATCCGGCAGATCTCGCAGCACGCGCACTCCGAGATCATCGGCATGCAGCCCGAAGGGGCCTGGATCACGCGAGCCCCGAGCCTGAAGCGCAAGGCGATCCTGATGGCGAAGGTGCAGGACGAGGCCGGGCACGGGCTCTACCTCTACTCGGCGGCTCAGACGCTCGGCATCACGCGCGACGAGATGACCCGGCAGCTCATCGACGGGCGCGCGAAGTACTCCTCGATCTTCAACTACCCCGCGCCGTCGTGGGCCGACATGGGCGCGATCGGGTGGCTCGTCGACGGTGCCGCGATCTGCAACCAGGTGCCGCTGTGCCGCGCGTCGTACGGACCGTACGGCCGCGCGATGGTGCGCATCTGCAAGGAGGAGTCGTTCCATCAGCGCCAGGGGTTCGAGATCCTCCTGAGCCTCATGCAGGGCACGCCCGCGCAGCGCGCGATGGCGCAGGAGAGCGTCGACCGCTGGTACTGGCCGGCGCTGATGATGTTCGGACCACCCGACGACGCCTCCCCCAACTCCGCGCAGTCGATGGCGTGGAAGATCAAGCGGTTCAGCAACGACGAGCTGCGCCAACGCTTCGTCGGGATGCTCGTCCCACAGGCCGCGGCGCTGGGGGTGACCCTTCCCGACCCCGCCCTGCGCTTCGACGAGGAGCAGGGGCGCTGGATCATGAGCGAGATCGACTGGACCGAGTTCCACGAGGTGCTCGCGGGGCGCGGCCCCCTCAACGCCGAGCGCATCCGCAACCGGCGCGACGCGCACGAGGAGGGTGCGTGGGTGCGCGAAGCGGCCGCGGCCTACGCGGCCAAGAAGGCGGCGCGGACCGCCGCGACGGGCAGGGCCGCCTGATGCCGACGCCGGGCGGTTCCCCCGACGAGACGTGGCCGCTGTGGGAGGTCTTCGTCCGCGCGGGCCGCGGCCTGAGCCACGTGCATGTCGGGTCGCTGCACGCGCCCGACGCCGAGCTGGCGGTGCGCAACGCCCGCGACCTGTACACGCGACGGGGCGAGGGCGTGTCGATCTGGGTGGTCCCCTCGGATGCCGTCACCACGAGCGATCCGGGAGCGAAGGGCGCCTTCTTCGAGTCCCCGGCGGGCAAGAACTACCGCCACGCCGCCTACTACACGGCATCCGAGGGGGTGCCGCACCTGTGACCCCCACATCCGACGACGGCCCGCACGGCACGGTCGAGGTCGACCGCGCCGCGCTCGACGAGGAGTTGCGGGGCACTCGCCGCCGCGCCGCGACGGCCGACGTCGCAGAGTACGCGCTGCGACTGGGCGACGACGCGCTCGTGCTGGCCCAGCAGCTCTCGCGCTGGATCGCGCACGCCCCGGAGCTGGAGGAAGACGTCGCGCTGGCCAACATCGCACTCGACCTCCTGGGCCACGCGCGCTCGCTGCTGCGCTTCGCCGGCTCGTACGACGGCAGGTCGGAGGACGACCTCGCCTACTTCCGGGGTGAGCCCGAGTTCCGCAGCGCGTGGCTGTTCGAGCAGGACAACGGCGACTTCGCCCGCACGATCGCCCGCCAGCTGATCGCCTCGGTCTACCTGTTCGAGCTCTACACCGACCTGCAGGCGTCCGAGGAGCCGGCGCTGGCCGAGATCGCGGCCAAGGCCGTCAAAGAGGTGGACTACCACCGCGATCACGCCGCGCAGTGGACGCTCCGCCTCGCCGGCGGAACCGACACGTCGCGCCGCCGCCTGCTCCGCGGACTGACCGACGTGTGGCCCTACGTCGACGAGCTGTTCCGCGACGACGCGCTCATCGACCGCCTCGGCGGCATCGCCGTGCGTCCGTCGTCTCTGCGGGAACGCTTCGACGACGTGGTCGCGGGCGTGCTCGCCGAGGAGGAGATGAGCGTCCCCGGGGTTCCCCCCGCCGCCGGGGGCGGGCGCGACGGACGGCACTTCCCCACGCTGGGGTTCGTGCTGGCCGAGATGCAGGTGCTCGCCCGACAGCATCCGGGGGCGACGTGGTGACCGCGGCGGCGGTCGAGACGGCGCGCGCCGCGGTCGCCGCCGTCTGCGACCCGGAGATGCCCGTGCTCACCATCGACGACCTCGGCGTGCTCCGGGACGTCCGCGTCGACGAACGCGGGGTCGTCGTGACGATCACGCCCACCTACTCGGGCTGTCCGGCGATGGACGCGATCCGCGACGACATCGTGCGGGCGCTCGCGCACGCGGGATTCGACCGGGTGAGCGTCGAGACCGTGCTGTCGCCCGCGTGGACGACCGACTGGATGAGCGATGCCGCGCGGCGCAAGCTCGTCGCCGCCGGCATCGCACCGCCCTCCGGACGGGCCTCCCTCGCGCGGTCGGGCGGCCCCGTCCGCGTGCGCCTCGCGGTGCGCTGCCCGCGCTGCGGCTCCCTCGACACGCAGGAGGTGTCGCGGTTCGGTGCGACCTCGTGCACGGCGCTGTTCACCTGCCGCGCCTGCCGGGAACCCTTCGACCATGTCAAGGCGCTCTGAGGGGGATCCGACCGTGCGCACCGACACCGCCGCGCCCACCCGCCGCCGCGCCCGCTTCCACCGTCTGCGGGTGGCGGACGTGCGCGCGCTGACGGCGGATGCCGTGGAGGTCACGTTCGCGGTGCCCGACGAGCTCGCCGACGCGTTCGACTACGCCCCCGGGCAGTACGTGGCGCTGCGCACCGTGATCGACGGCGTCGAGGTGCGGCGCTCGTACTCGATCTGCCGGCCGCCGGTGCGCGGCGCCATCGCCGTGGGCATCAAGCGCGATCCCGGTGGGCGCTTCTCGACGTGGGCGCACACGGCGCTGCGGCCGGGCGACGAGATCGACGTGATGAGCCCGCAGGGCACGTTCGTGTCGGCGCGGGCCGATGCCGCCGCCGGCCACGTGGTCGGCATCGCGGCGGGCTCCGGGATCACACCGATCATGTCCCTCGCGGCATCCGTGCTGAGCGCCTCGACGACGTCGCGGTTCACGCTCGTGTACACCAACCGCTCGTCGACGGACGTGATGTTCGTCGACGAGCTGGCCGACCTCAAGGACCGCTATCCCGCGCGCATCGCCGTGCACCACGTGCTCTCGCGCGAACAGCGCGCCGCCCCGGTGCTGTCCGGACGCATCGACGAGGAGCGGCTGCGGCTCATCCTCACCGCGCTCATCCGCCCCGAGACGGTCGACGAGTGGTTCCTCTGCGGCCCGTTCGCGCTCGTGCAGCTCTGCCGTGACGTGCTCGCCGATCTGGGCGTCGACGCGGATCGCGTGCGCTTCGAGCTCTTCACGACCGGGGAGGCCCCGGCGCCCGCCACGGCACCCGGCACGGCGGGCGGACGGCCGCGCGCTGCGCGGCCCGACGAGCGGGTGCACCGCATCGACCTCACGCTGGACGGCACCTCGACGCGCGTCGACAGCCCGGTCGACGCGCACGAGAGCATCCTGACGGCCGCGCTGCGGGTGCGCCCCGACGTGCCCTTCGCGTGCGCGGGCGGGGTCTGCGGCACCTGCCGTGCACGCCTCGTCTCGGGTTCCGTGCAGATGAGCGAGAACTATGCGCTGGAGCCCGAGGAGATCGAGCGCGGCTACGTGCTCACCTGCCAGTCCCACCCGACGACCGCGCGCGTCGTCGTCGACTACGACGTGTGAGGGGAAGCCGTGATCGAGTACGCGTTCGAGCGCATCGAGACGGATGCCGGAGGCACCGCCGATCTGGCGACGATCACCCTCCGCAACGCGGCGGTCCGCAACGCCGTCGACGAGGAGGCGCTGCGCGCCCTCGACGCCGCGTACCGGAGGGCGGAGGCGGACGGCGCCCGCGCCGTGCTGCTGCAGGGCGAGGGCCGAGCCTTCTGCGCGGGGCGGGACATCTCCCGCGTCGATCCGCGCACCGACGACGTGCCGGGCTACCTCGACGGCCTGCTGGCGCCCCTGCTGCGACGGATCGCGGGCTTCCCGGCGCCCACCTTCGCGGCGGCCCAGGGCGCCTGCCTCGGCGTAGGCCTCGGCCTGCTGATCGCCACGGACGTCGTGTACGTGGCCGACGACGCCAAGATCGGGTCGCCCTTCGGCGCGCTCGGTGCGGCGCTGGACTCGGGGGGCCACGCGTTCCTCTTCGAACGGATGGGGGCGCACCGCACCCTCGACCTCGTCTACACCGGCCGCCTCCTCAGCGGCGCCGAGGCGGTCGCGGGCGGTCTCTTCTCGCGGTCGATGCCTCTGGACGAGCTGACCGCTCGCACCCGCGAGGCGGCGATCGCCGCGGCATCCGGCCCCACCGCCGCCTTCGTCGCGAGCAAGCGGCTCCTGTGGCGGCTGCGCACCGAGCGGCTCGGCTTCTGGGATGCGCTCGACGCCGAGAGCAGCGTGCAGGCGACCCTGTCGACGACCGAGGACTACCGCGAGGGCTTCGCCGCGTTCCAGCAGCGGCGCGCACCCGTGTTCCGCGGACGGTGAGCCGGTGTCGGCGACGTGCGGCAGAGTGTGAAGCGCACGTCTTCGGACCCCACCGGAAGGACCCCATGCAGCAGCGCACGATCGGACCGTTCACCGTCTCCGCCATCGGGCTGGGCGCCATGCCCGTCTCGATGAACAACGACAACGTCCTGCCCGACCGGGGCGACGCCGTGGCGACGGTGCACGCGGCGCTGGATGCCGGGGTCACCTTCATCGACACGGCCGACATCTACGCGCCGTCCTGGGATCAGATGGGCCACAACGAGCGCATCGTCCGCGATGCGCTCGCCTCGTGGGACGGCGACACGAGCGGCATCCTCGTCGGCACGAAGGGCGGCATCACGCGCACGGCCGAGAAGGACTTCGGCCGCGACGGCTCGCTCGCCTACCTGCGCTCGGCGGTGCAGCGCTCCCTGGACAACCTCGGGGTCGAGGTCATCGACCTCTACCAGTACCACCGCCCCGACCGCTGGATGGTCTACGGCGAGATCATGCAGAACCTGAAGGCACTGCAGGACGAGGGACTCGTCCGCACGATCGGCATCTCCAACGCGAGCGTCGAGGAGATCGCGATCGCCCGGGAGGTTCTCGGCGAGGGCAACCTGACCAGCGTGCAGAACGAGTTCTCGCCGCGGCATCCGGGCAGCTTCGACGAGCTGCGGTACTGCGACGCGCACGGCATCGCCTTCCTGCCGTGGAGCCCGCTCGGCGGCACCGGCGGGGGCGGGCGTTCGGTGGGCGAGCGGTTCGGCGTCTTCCGGGAGATCGGCGAGGCGCACGGCGTCAGTCCTCAGCAGGTGGTGCTCGCATGGGAGCTGTCGCTGAGCCCCGTCGTGGTCCCGATTCCGGGGGCGCGACGCGCGGCATCCATCGTCGACTCGGCGCGCGCAGCCGACCTCATGCTCGATGCGGACGAGCTCGCACGCTGCTCCGCCGCGGTGGGACTCGAGCTCTGACACCGCGTTTCGACTCGCTGCGCTCGCTCAACGACCGGGGGCGAGCGGCACAGCCCGCCCCCGGTCGTTGATCGAGCGGCGCAGCCCACCCGGTCGTTGAGCGAGCGGCGCAGCCGCGAGTCGAAACGCCCTCACCCGGCACCGCCGCACCCCCGGTCGTTGAGCGAGCGGCGCAGCCGCGAGTCGAAACGCCCTCACCCGGCGCAGCCCACCCCCCCGGTCGTTGAGCGAGCGGCGCAGCCGCGAGTCGAAACGCCCTCACCCGGCGGCGCTGAGCTCCTCCTGCCGCGACAAGGCGAACGCCTCGAGCAGCCGCTCGGTGTCGGCCAGCTGCGCGAGCCAGGTGACGCGCACGATGTCGATCCGGTCGTCGGGCTCCTGCAGCCGGGAGAGGTACTCCGCGATGGGCGCGAAGCCGCCGGGCGCGGTCTCGTGCAGCTGCAGCATCCGGAGGGCGATCTTCGTCTGCTCGCCGTAGATCGGCAGCTGCGGACCCCGCGGCGCCGTCAGCCCGATGAAGTACAGCTTCTCGAGCCCCGCGGGCACGATACCCCCCGCGAACCGCAGCGGCACCGACGAGCGGCGCTCGATCAGCGCCTCGTCCAGGAACGGCAGGGAGACGTGGAAGCCCGTCGCCCAGAGGATGGTGTCGTACTCCCCCGCGGTGCCGTCGGCGAAGTGCACCGTCGTGCCCTCGATGCGGTCGATGCCGGGACGGATGTGCACCCGGCCGTGCTGCACCCAGTACAGCAGCAGGTCGTTGACGACCGCGCGCCCCTCGGCGAGGGTCGCGGCGGCGGGCGCCGGCATGCCCGGGTAGTCCTTCGCCTCGCCGATCGAGACCTTGGCGAGCATGCGGGCGATGAAGTCCTGCTCCTCGGGCGAGAACTGCCCCATCCACGGGATCTCCTGGCGGGGCACGCCGAAGTACGACTTCGGCTGGAAGAACATCCCCTCGCGCATCACGATGTCGACCTCGAAGCGGTGCTGCGCCGCGTCGACGGCGAGGTCGCAGCCCGAGTTGCCCGCGCCGACGACCAGTACCCGGCGCCCCGTGATGTCGGACGTGTTGCGGTACGAGCCGGAGTGCACCTGGGTGCCGGTGAAGTCACGACCGACCGCCGGGACCTTCTGATCCCACAGGTGACCGTTGGCGACGAACACGCCGTCGTAGTCGCGGGACTCCCCGGTCGACAGGGTGAGGGTCCAGCCGGCCGACCCGACGGGCCCCTCCGTCGCGCGCGGCACGACCGCGACGACCTCGACGCCGAAGACGACCTTCTCGAACAGGCCGTGCTCATGCGCGTACGCGGCGAGGTAGTCGCGCACCTGGTCGCGCCGCGGGAAGTGCGGGTACTCCGCCGGCATGGGGAAGCCCTCGAAGCCGGTCATGTCGCGCGAGGTGATGAGGTGCAGGGCGTCGTAGTCGGTGTTCCAGTGGCCGCCGACCCGGTCGGACTTCTCGAAGCAGTCGACCTGGTAGCCGGCACGGGTGAGCTGGACGACGGCGGACATGCCGGCCGCGCCGGCTCCGATCACGCAGTAGCGGGTCATGCGGGGGTTCCTTCCTGGGAGGTGGATGCCGCGGCGTCGGGGACCAGCCGCCGGGACGTGTGGAGCAGCGCCGCGCGTCGGGCGCCGGCCGCGGACGGGTAGCCGCGATCGGTGGGACGGATGCCGGCGTCGGCGAGGTGGCAGAGCTGCAGGACGTGTTCGAGCGCGAGCCGGTTCGGGTCGATCACCGGCACGTCGGCCGCGGTGCTGACGGCGCGGTAGCCGTGCGCGTCGAAGATCGCCCCGAGGTAACCGCATCCGACGACGACCGCATCGGCGCCCTCGTCGACGGCGACCCGGGCGGACGCGTCGAAGCGCTCGATGAGGTCGGTCGGATCGTCGACGGCGCGCAGCACGTCGAGGTGCGTGGACTCGGGCCGGTAGGCCCGCACGGGCGGCGCGGCGAAGACTCCCGCACCTCCCAGCCCGCGGATCTCGTCCGCGAAGACCGGGACGAGGCTGTCGGCGACGGTGACGACCGCGGCGCGGCGGGCGAGCGAGCCCATCGCGCGCACGCTCGCCTCGGCCAGGCCGGTGACGGGGACCGTGACGGCGGCGCGGACGACCGCGGTCGGCGCGCCCCAGCATCCGATGACGAACGCGTCCGCGTCGCCCGCCTCTTCCAGCGTGGCCGCGCGGGCGAGCAGGACGGCGTCGCTGAGCAGACGGTTGGCGGGGGTGCGGATGCCGCCGGCGTCGGCGCCCGCGTGGACGAGGCGCGTGCGCACCCGCCCCGCGGCGAGCCGTGCGATCCGCTCGCCGAGGAAGTCCCACAGCCCGCCCAGGGCCGGATCGCCCACGGTGGCCTCGAGCCAGACGACGGATCTCATGCGTACCCCCGGTTGAGCCGGCGCTCGACCCAGACCGACAGCCAGGTCGCCGGGACGGCGATGGCCGCGTAGATCAGCCCGGTCAGCGCGTAGACCCACAGGTACTGGAACGTGATCGTGCTGACCTGGTACGCCTGGCTCATCAGCTCGTTGACCGAGATGGAGTACGCCAGCGAGGTGCCCTGGAACGACATGATCGCCAGGCCCATGAGGGCCGGGATCGAGGCGCGCACCCCCTGCGGCAGCACGACGCGCACGAACGTGGTCGTCCGCGACAGTCCGAGGGCCGCCGACGCCTCGCGCTGACCGGTCGGCACCGACTGGATGCCGGAGCGGATCATCTCGGACGAGTACGCCGCGGCCGTGAAGGTGAGACCGATCACCGCGGCCCAGAAGTTCTCGAACAGCACGCCGAGGGCGGGAAGGCCGAAGTAGACGATGTAGAGCACGACGAGTGCGGGGATGCCGCGGCCGACCTCCACGAGCACGAGGCACGGCCAGCGCACCCAGCCGCGCTGAGCGGACACCCCGAGGGCGAACAGCAGCCCGATGAGGTAGCCGAGCACGACGGAGAGGGCGGTCAGCTGCAGGCTGACGACGAGCCCCTGTCCGAGCCGGGGCAGGTAGACGGCGAGGTCGATCATGCGACGGCCTCCTTGCGCAGGCGGGTGTCGAGCCGGCGTGCGGTGACGGCGATCGGGATCGACACGACGAGGTACACGGCGGCGGCGAGGAAGAAGGGGACGATGCCGGCGACGGCCGGGTTCTGCCGGGCGAACATCGTGGCCTGGAAGACCATGTCGGCGACGCCGATCGTCGAGGCGATGGACGAGTCCTTGAGCAGCGACAGCAGGAAGGTCGCCATCGACGGCAGGGCGGTGCGGAACGCCTGGGGCGCCAGCACGCGGACGAAGGTCGTGACGCGTCCGAGTCCGAGGGCGGCGGCCGCCTCACCCTGGCCGCGGGCCACGGTGGCGAACGCGCCGCGGTAGATCTCGGCGAGGTAGGCGCTGGAGATGAGGCCGAGCCCCGTGACCGCCGCGGACAGCGAGTCGAAGCGGATCGTGCCCACCTGCACGCCGAAGTAGATGAGGAACAGCCACACGATCGGGGGCACGCCGCGCACGATGTCCACGACCAGTCGCAGCGCGAGTCGCAGCGGCAGGATGCGCGAGCGCAGGCCGAGCATGAGGGGGATGCCGAGCACGACCCCCACCGCGTAGGCGAGCGCCGTCACCAGCAGGGTCATGGGGAGGCCGGCGAGGACGAGGAGCATCGCCGCCGAGATGTCGACGCCGCCCATGTCAGCGCTCCAGCACGGCGCTGAGGAAGCGCCGTGTGCGCTCTTCGCGGGGGTCGGCCATCACCTCGTGCGGCACGCCCTCCTCGATGATGCGTCCGTCGGCCATGACCACCAGGTGGTCGCCGACGTCGCGGGCGAACTGCATCTCGTGGGTGACGACGATCATCGTCATGCCCGACTCGGCGAGCTCGCGCATGACGGCCAGCACCTCGACGCCGACCTCGGGGTCCAGCGCGCTGGTCGGCTCGTCGAACAGCATCGCGCGCGGGTTCAGCGCCAGCGCGCGCACGATCGCGATGCGCTGCTGCTGACCGCCGGAGCACCGACCCGGATGCTGGTGCGCCTTGTCCTTGAGGCCGACGCGGTCCAGCAGCGTGAGCGCGCGCTGCTCCGCTTCCTCGCGGGAGCGGCCGAGGATGCGCTCCTGCGGGAAGGCGACGTTGCGCAGCACGCTCATGTGGGGGAACAGGTTGAAGGACTGGAACACCATGCCCACCTGGCGCCGCAGGGCGAGCAGGTCGCGGTCGGGGACGCGACGGCCCGCGGTGATCGTCTGCGAGCCGACGGTGATGGTGCCGGCATCCGGGGTCTCGAGGAGGTTGACGCACCGCAGCAGGGTGCTCTTGCCGGAGCCCGACGGCCCGATCAGGGCGGTGACGCTGCCCGGGCTGACCGACATGGAGATGTCGTCGAGCACGAGGTGGTCGCCGAAGCTCTTCGACAGGTTCTCGATCGTCACTCCGGCGATCGCGAGCTCGTTGGCCTGCGTGATGAGGGGTCGGGACACGGCGGTTCCTAACGTTCGAGGTGGTGGGGGCGCCCGGCGCCCCCACCACGGCCGGCTCAGCGGATGGAGGTCGCCGCTTTGTCGGCGGGGACGATGAGGGAGTCGGGCAGGTCGTAGCTCGCGTTGAGCTCGGCGAGGGTGCCGTCGGCGCGGAAGCCGTCGATCAGCTCGCTGAACGCGTCGGCGAGCGCCGTGTTGTTCTTGTCGATGGGGAACGCGATCATCGGCTGCTCGGTGGTGATGGCCACGCGGTCGTCCTCCTGGGCCGGCTTCACGACGAAGCCCGTGTCCTTGTAGGCGACGGTCGCGACGGCGTACCCGTCGAGGGCCGCCTGGATCCGACCGTTGAGGAGGTCCTGCTTCATCTCGGCGGTGCCCGGGTAGGTCTTGAACTTGTCGCCGAGGATGCCGGACATGTCGGCCTCCCACGAGAAGCCCGCGCCGGAGCCGACCGCGCCGACGCTCTCCAGGCCCGTGACGGTGTCGATGCCGTCCTTGGAGATGATGCCCATGGAGTCGTAGAAGGTGGGGCTGGTGAAGCCGACCTTCTCGGCGCGGGCCGCCGTGACATACCAGCCGCCCGTGATCATGTCGGTCTTCTTCTGCTCGCTGATCATCGGGATGCCGTTGGCGTAGGTGATCGGCACGAACGCCAGGGCGAGGCACTCGGCCTCGGCGAGCTTGCGCACGACGTCGATCTCGAGGCCGGACGCGTCGGAGCCCTTGGTCTGCGTGTAGGGCAGGTTCTCCGGCACGCCCACTGTGAGGGTGCCCGGCGTGAAGGTCGTCAGCCCTTCGTGTGCGGGGGTGCAGTCGGAGGCGACGGTGGACGCGGGGGCGGCGGAGCCGGCGCAGCCGGTGAGCAGCACGGCGACGGAGGCGATGGACACGAGCGCGGTGGCGGCGCGGGCGCGGGTGGTGCGGGACATGGCTTCCTGCTTTCTGGGTAGTGCTCGAGTGGGTTTTCGGGTGTGGATTCGGGTGGGTCAGACGGCCGTCAGGCCGCCGTCGATCGTCAGGACGGATCCGGTGACGAAAGAGGAGGAGTCGGAGATGAGGTAGCGCACGAGCGGGGAGATCTCGTCGGGGCGCGCGCGTCGGCCGAGGGGTGCACCGGAGGAGCTGCCCCCGGCGGGCTCGTCGTCGTTCATCGGGGTGTCGACGCCGCCCGGGCAGATCGCGTTGACGCGCACCAGCGGCGCGTACTCCACCGCGGCGACACGCGTCAGCGCGAGCACGGCGGCCTTCGACGCCGAGTAGGCGGCGTAGCCCGCGGTCCCCACCAGCGCCGCCGTCGACGACACGTTCACGATGGACCCGCCGGTGTGCATGAGCGGGGCGAGGGCGCGGATGCCGAGGAATGCGCCGAGCGCGTTGACCCGGTCGTGCAAGAGCCAGGTGGCCGCGTCGGTGTCGGCGATCGCCCCGTGCCGGAGGATGCCCGCGTTGTTGACGAGGCCGACCAGCGGGTCTCCCGTCTCGGCGAGCTGCGCGGCGAGCACGGCCCACCCTCCCTCATCGGCGACGTCGAGGGAGAAGTAGCGCGCGTCGGCGCCGCGGTCGCGCAGGGTCGCGGCGACGGCACGACCGGCGTCGTCCATCCGGTCGGCCAGCACCAGCGCGTGGCCGGCCTCGGCCAGGGCGGCGGCGTGTGCCGCTCCCTGACCGCGCGCCGCGCCGGTGATGACCACGGTGCTCATCGCATCACGTCCGCACCCGACAGGACGATGGTCTCGCCGTCGAGGAACGCGCCGTACTCGGGCTGGGAGACGAGCCACACCCACGCCGCGATCTCCTCGGGCGTCGCGACGCGGCCGAGGGGGATCGACGCGGCGGCCGCCTCCATCCGGCCGGTCGCCGCGTTGCCGGGCGTCGCGACCCAGCCGGGTGCGATGCCGTTGACGCGGATGCCGTCGGGGGCGAGCTCGAGGGCGAGCGCCTTGGTCAGCATGACGACCGCCGCCTTCGAGGCGCCGTACAGGAGCTGACCGGGTGACACCGTGAACGCGTCGACCGACGCGAAGTTCACGACGGACGCGCCGCGCGACAGGCGGGGGCGTGCGGCGGCGATCACGTTCAGCACGCCCAGGACGTTGATGTCGAAGATGCGCCGGTAGGTGGCCTCGTCGTAGCTCGCGAGCGTCGTCGGCGGGTAGACGCCGGCGATGTTGGCGACCACGTCGATACCGCGGCCGGGGGCGAGTACGGCGTCGACGGCGGCGGCCACGGCATCCCGCGACCGTACGTCGGCGACGATCCGCAGCAGGTCGCCGTCGACGGCGGCGGATTCCGCCGGCCAGGCGACATCCAGCGCGACCACCGTGTACCCGCGCTCGCGGAAGAGCTCGACGGTGCTCTGTCCCATTCCGCTGGCGGCCCCGGTGATGAGTGCAACCGGGCGTGTGGGGGTCTGCATGCGGGGATCTCCTCGGATAGTCGGGCCGTGTAAAACCCAGTGGACCACTGGCCGCCCACCAAGGACAATCCTCAAACCGTTATAGTCGCCATAGGACAAACCTCTACAAAGCGAGCGCCCATGGCCACCCCGACCGTACGACAGCTGCAGTACTTCCTCACCGCGGCGCGGCTCGGCACGTTCTCCGCGGCGGCCGCCGAACACCACATCGCGCAGCCGAGCCTGTCGGAGCAGATCTCGGTCCTCGAGGCCAACCTGGGGCTGCGGCTGTTCACCCGCACGACGCGGCGGCTCCTGCTCACCGACGTGGGCAAGCAGCTGGTCCCCCTCGCCGAGAAGACGCTCGCCGACGTCGACGAGATCGCCGACTTCGGGCGCCGAGTGGGTTCGCTCGAGGAGGGCACGGTGCTGTTCGGCACCTTCAACAGCGCCCACCTGTACCTTCTGACCGACCTGATCCGCGAGTTCCATTCGCGGCATCCGGCCGTGAAGGTCAAGGTCACCGGCTTGAACTCGTCCGAGGTCGCCGAGTCGGTGCGCAACGGCGACCTGGAGGCCGGGATCGTCCAGCTGCCGATCGACGACCGACAGCTGCGTCTGATCCCCGGCATCTTCGTGGACCACGTCGTGTACGTCTCGCGCAACCCCGAGCACACCCGCGCCCCGATCGACATCCGGACGCTCTCGACCCGGCCGCTGATCCTGTCCGAGGCGCGGTGGTCGCTCGACGATCCGCTGCGCGTGTCGCTGCTGGAGCGCGCGCAGGCCGCGGGCGTACGGCTCGACCCGATCATCGAGGTCGAGTTCCAGACGCACGCGCTGGAGCTCGCGGCGCAGGGCGTCGGGGACTCGCTCGTGTCGTACCACGTCGGCCGCTCGGTGATCGCCGAGCGTGGGCTCTACATGACGCCGCTGTCACCCGCCGTCGAGGAGCACTACGCGTTCGTGACCCGCCGCGCCGGCTCCATCTCGCCCGCGACGGCCGCGTTCATGGCGCTCGCCCGCCAGATCCTCGCCGGCCTGCAGGCGCCTCCGCCGACGGCGGGCTGACCCGGGCGTACGTCGTTTCGACTCGCTGCGCTCGCTCAACGCCCGGCCCGCCCCCGGTCGTTGAGCGAGCGGCGCCGCCGCGAGTCGAAACGCCCCCACCCCACCGCCCCGGTCGTTGAGCGAGCGGCGCCGCCGCGAGTCGAAACGCCCCCACCGCCCCCCGGTCGTTGAGCGAGCGGCGCCGCCGCGAGTCGAAACGCCCCACCCACCCCACCTCCCGGTCGTTGAGCGAGCGGCGCAGCCGCGAGTCGAAACGCCCCCACCCCACCCTCGACCATCGGCTGGTTTTTCACGACACGCGTGGCCACGCGTCACGACACCGAAACGCACGGCATCCATGATTGCGGGATGACGCACAACGAGCCGACGTCCGGGCTGGACCCGGAGGACGCCCGCGAGAACGCGCGCGAGCTGACGGGCGATCGCACCGAAGCGGTGCAGGACTTCTCCAGCGAGGATGCGGGCTACCACAAGACCCTGCGCCCGCGACAGATCCAGATGATCGCGATCGGCGGCGCCATCGGCACCGGTCTGTTCATGGGCGCCGGCGGCCGTCTCGCCTCGAGCGGACCCTCGCTGATCCTGGTCTACGCTGTCTGCGGCTTCTTCGCGTTCCTCATCCTGCGCGCGCTCGGGGAGCTCGTGCTGCACCGCCCGTCGTCGGGGTCGTTCGTGTCCTACGCCCGCGAGTTCTACGGCGAGAAGCTCGCGTTCGGCGCCGGGTGGATGTACTTCCTCAACTGGGCGATGACCTCGATCGTCGACGTGACCGCGGCCGCCCTCTACGTCAAGTTCTGGGCGCAGTACTGGGAGCCGCTGCAGCAGATCCCGCAGTGGCTGATCGCCCTCGTGGCCCTGGTCGTCGTGCTGTCGCTGAACCTGGTGAGCGTCAAGCTCTTCGGCGAGATGGAGTTCTGGTTCGCCCTCATCAAGGTCGCGGCCCTCGTGATCTTCCTCATCGTCGGCACCTGCTTCCTGATCTTCGGCGGCGCGACGGATGTCGGGCCCACCGGCTTCAGCGTCATCTCGGACAACGGCGGTCTCTTCCCGATGGGTGTCGTCGCCCCCCTGCTGGCCATCTCCGGCGTGGTCTTCGCCTACGCGGCCATCGAACTCGTCGGCACGGCCGCCGGCGAGACGGAGAACCCCGAGAAGGTCATGCCGAAGGCGATCAACACGGTCGTCATCCGCATCGCCGTCTTCTACGTCGGCTCGATCCTGCTGCTGTCGCTGCTGCTGCCGTTCGGCACTTACGAGGCCGGGCAGTCGCCGTTCGTCACCTTCTTCTCGCACATCGGCTCGCCGCAGACCGGCGCGATCGCCGGCTCGGTCATGAACTTCGTCGTCCTCACGGCGGCGCTGTCGAGCCTCAACGCGGGCCTGTACTCGACGGGCCGCATCCTGCGCTCGATGTCGGTCAACGGGTCGGCGCCGGCGTTCACCGCGGCGATGAGCCGAAACGGCGTGCCGTACGGCGGCATCCTGCTGACGGCCGTGATCACGCTCGCGGGCGTCGGCATCAACGCGCTCTGGCCGTCGCAGGCGTTCGAGATCGTGCTGGAGGTGTCGGCCCTCGGCATCATCGGCGGGTGGGCGACGATCATCCTCTGCCAGCTCAAGCTCGTGAAGTGGGCGAAGGAGGGCAGGCTCCAGCGGCCGTCGTTCCGCCTGTTCGGGGCGCCGTACACGTCGTACCTGACGCTCGCGTTCCTCTTCTTCGTGCTCGTGACGATGGGCTTCTCGGAGACGGGACGGTGGGTGCTCGCCTCGCTGATCGTGCTGATCCCGGCGCTGATCATCGGCTGGTTCGCCGCCCGCGGCAAGATCCAGGCGGCCGTCGCCGCGCGCGAGGGCTACACCGGCACCCATCCGGTGATCGCCGAGCGCCAGGCGACGGAAGCGGCCAAGCGGCGACGCTGAGCACCGGCACGACCTGGCAGACTGGGCGCATGCGACGCTCCCGGACTCCGCGCGTCGCGCGGGGTGCCGTCGTCGCCTCCGTCGCGACGTTCACGGCGCTCGTGTCGCACGTCGTCGCCGGCGGGTCGGTTCCCGGACCGCTCGGGATCGTCGCCCCGTGGATGCTGGCGCTCATGGTGTCGACGCTCCTCGCCGGCCGGACGCTCTCCGCGCTGCGGCTCGGGCTGAGCGTCGTGGCGAGCCAGCTGCTGTTCCACACCCTGTTCGTGATGGGCGCCCCCGCCTCGGGCGCCGCCTCGGCGATCTCGCACCACGATCACGGTGCGATGGCGATGTCCGCGGATGCCGTCACCACCACGTCTGCGAGCGCACTCGTGTCGGCGCTGTGCGCCGACCCGCTGATGTGGGCGCTGCACGCGGCGGCCGCACTCGTCACGACCGCTGCGCTGTACCGCGGCGAGCGCACCGTCCGCGCTCTGCTGCAGCTGGCCCGTGACATCCGCGCCTGGGCCCGCCGCGCGGTCGCGCGGGCCCGTACCGTCATCGCCCGTCCCGTTCCCGCCGCCCGTGCGGCCGACGCGGTCGCCTGGAGGGTGCGCCCCGCCGCGCACGTCGTCGACGGTCGCCGCCGCGGACCCCCGCTCGCCCCCGCGCTCTGATCCCTGTCCCCGCCCGCGACGCGATGTCCGGGCGCGGATCCGCTGTGCGCTCGCACCTGCGTCGTGAGCGCGCGATCGATCGGTGGTCGTTCCATGTCGTCTTCCCGTTTCCGCACCCGTCTTCGCACGCTGCTGCTCGCCGTGGCCCTCGCCGGCACGTCGGTGCTCGTCACCGCCCTGCCCGCGGCGGCCCACGATGAGCTGCTCGGCAGCACCCCGGCATCCGGGGAGGCGCTCACCGTCGCCCCGGCGGAGGTGACGCTCACCTTCTCGGCCGACGTGCTGACGATCGGCGCCGCCGTGATCGTCGCAGACGGAGCGGACCGCGACTGGGTCGCCGACGCCCCCGTCGTGCGCGACGGCACGGTGACGGTGAGCCTCGACCCGCAGCTGCCGACCGGCGGTTACGAGATCCGCTGGCGTGTCGTCTCGCAGGACGGGCATCCGATCAGCGGGATCATCCCGTTCACGGTCGGCGGCGCCGAGCCGTTGACGCGGACGCCGGCGGCCACGACCCCGTCGACATCGACGGATGCCGGAACGGCCGCGGACGCACAGGACACCACCGCACAGGATCAGGGCGCACGAGAGGACCAGGGGATCATCCGGATCCTGCTGGTCGGCGCGGGCGGGGCGATCATCGCCGTCGCCGCCTACGCCGCTTTCCACTTCCTCCGCCGAAAGAAAGGCACCTCCTCGTGAGCATCCACACCACCACCCGCACCCGCCTGAGCGTCGCCGCCCGCGCCGGCGCTCTCCTGAGCGTCGGCCTCCTGGCCTTCGCGGGCTGCGCCAGCACGAGCTCCTCCGCCGGATCGACGCCGTCCGCCTCGGCGACGAGCGCCGACGCCGGCGCCGCCGTGACGATCTCCGACGCCTGGGTCAAGGCTGCCGACTCCGGCATGTCCGCCGCCTTCGGCACCCTCCGCAACGACTCGTCCGCGCCAATCACCCTCGTGTCGGCGACCTCCCCGGCCTCCTCCATGCTGCAGCTGCACGAGACCGTCTCCGACGCCTCGGGCGCGATGGTCATGAAGGAGAAGGACGGCGGTTTCGTGATTCCGGCCGGCGGTGAGCTCGTGCTGCAGCCGGGCGGCAACCACATCATGCTGATGGACCTGACCGCGCCGCTGAAGGCGGGTGAGGAGACCCGCTTCACGCTGACGTTCTCCGACGGTTCCACGGCGGCGTTCTCGGCCCCGGTCAAGGACTACTCCGGTGCCAACGAGACCTACCAGGGCGGCGAGATGGACATGAGCCCGAGCCCCACGCCGAGCAACTGATGGCCGCGCCCGACACGGGCGCGGGTCGATCGGCGTCGACCCGGCGGCAGTTCCTCCTCGGAGGAGCTGTCGCCGGCGTCGGCGCCGCCGCCGCCATCGGCATCGACCTCGCCCTCACCCCGTCTCCCGACGCGGCCGCGCCGGCCGCGGCATCCGTCCCGCTCAACGGCACCGAGATCGTGCCGTTCCACGGCGTCCACCAGGCGGGCGTCGACACCGACGCGCAGGCGCACGGGACGTTCGTCGCGCTCGACCTGCACGCCGATGTCGACCGCGACGACCTGCGCCGCCTCCTGCGCGTGCTGAGCGATGACGCCGAGCGGCTGACGCAGGGGCGGCCGGCCCTGGCCGACTCCGAACCGGAGCTGGCCGCGGCGCCCGCCCGCCTCACCGTGACGTTCGCGTTCGGACCCGGGCTCGTCTCCCGGGCGCAGGGAGCCGCGCCGAGCTGGCTGCGACCGCTGCCCGCGTTCGGCATCGATCGCCTCCGCGACGAGTTCAGCCACGGCGACCTGCTGCTGCAGATCGCCGGCGACGACCCGCTGACGGTCGCCCATGCGACGCGGATGCTCCTGAAGGACGCCCGCAGCTTCGCCGAGGTGCGCTGGACGCAGCAGGGGTTCCGCCGCGCCTACGGCACGGTCGCGCCGGGCACGACCATGCGCAACCTCTTCGGCCAGGTCGACGGCACCGCGAACCCTCAGCCCGGAACCGGGCACTTCGACGAGGTCGTCTGGTCGGATGCGGGGTGGATGGCCGGCGGGACGGGCATGGTCATCCGCCGCATCCACATGGACCTCGACAAATGGGACAGGCTCGACCGCCCGGGACGCGAGGACTCCGTCGGGCGCACGCTGTCCAACGGCGCTCCGCTCACCGGTGCGGCCGAGCACGACGAGCCCGACTTCGATGCGAAGACCCCGGTCGGCTTCCCCGTGATCCCGGAGTTCTCGCACCTGCGCCGCTCGCGGCCCGATGATGCGAGACAGCGGATCTTCCGTCGCGGCTACAACTACGACGAGCGTCCGGACGGCGGGCAGGTGTCCGACTCGGGGCTGATCTTCGTGTCGTTCCAGGCCGACGTCGACGCCCAGTTCGTTCCCATCCAGCGGCGGCTGGACGAGCTCGACCTGCTCAACGAGTGGACGACGCCGATCGGCTCGGCGGTGTTCGCCGTCCCACCCGGGTGCCGGCCGGGCGGGTACATCGGGGAGACGCTGCTGGCGTGACGATGCCGGCCGACGGCAGCCGGGCGGGCGCGCCGGTAATAATGCGGAGTCGACGGCGCGCACGGCGAATCCTGCCCCTATCCTGGAGCGGCGCGAGGTGCGGCACGTCCACCGCCGGGGGGCCGGCTCGAAGAGAGGTGTCCTGGGGATGGTGGATGCGGCATCCGTCGCCGTCGTCGACGACCACGAACTCGTCGCGATGGCGGTGCAGAACCTCCTCGCCGCGACGCCCGAGGTCAGCTTCGTCGGTCACGCCCGCACCGTCGACGAGCTGGTGCGCCACCCGCGACGTGCCGAACTGGTCCTGCTCGATCTGAGCCTGCGCGACGGATCGCATCCGGCGGACAACGTCGCGGCGCTGCGCCGCTGGGGCGCCCAGGTTCTCGTGCTGACCTCCGGCGAGGATCCGTACCTCGTGCGCGCCGCGTCGCGCGCCGACATCCGCGGCGTCGTGAGGAAGTCCGCGCCGTCGGCGGGGCTGCTCACCGCGATCGTGTCGGCGTCGCGCGGCGAGCACGTCTCGACGGCGGAATGGGCCTCGGCGCTGGACACCGATCCTCTGCTCGAGGGCGCCCCGCTCACCGCACGCGAGCGCGAGGTCCTGGCGCTGTACGCGTCGGGGCTCGGCGCGCGGGACGTCGCGACACGGCTGTTCATCTCCGAGAACACCGTCAACGATCACCTTCGCCGCATCCGCTCCGTCTACCATCAGCTGGGCCGCCCGGCGGCGACGAAGGTCGAGCTGTATCAGCGGGGCCTCGAAGACGGCTACGTGCCGGTACCGCGGCGTGAGTGACGCGGATGCCGCCGAGCGCGCCGCTCGGCGGGTGCTGCTGGCGACCAGCGGCGCGATGGTGGCGGCGGTCGGCACGTTCAACCTGACCGTCGTGGCCCGCGAACACCCCGTCCTTCCCCTCTGGTATCTGATCATCGTGGTCGCCGCCACGGCCATCACCATCGTCGGCGGGGCGCTCTCCCCCCTGCTGGGCACCCGGATGCTGCGCCGCACGGCCGGCGCTGCGACGATCCTGTTCTGGGCCGCGGTCATCCTGTTCGCCCCGGCGGCGGCGACGTCGGAGGTGGAGCGGATGCCGTGGGTGCTGACGGCATCCAGCGCCGCCACCGCCTGCGCGCTCGTCGCCTTCGGCCCGCGTGCGGGGTGGGCCACGCTGGCGATCGGGACTCTCGCGGGGGCGACGTACCGTCTCACGTTCGGGGGCTTCGATCTGGACGGAATCGTCAACGACTCGCACGCGCTGCTGACCGCGGCCGTGGTCTGCGTGCTCGGCGGCCACGTGCTGTCGGTCGGCGCCGGCCTGGACACCGCCGCAGCGGAGCGCCGGGCCGCCGCGGCCCGCGAGTCGGCCGAGCGGGGTCGCCTGGCGGCGCGGACGCACGCAGCCGCCCTCGTCCACGACGAGGTGCTGGCGACGCTCGTGCTGGCCGCCTCCGAGCTCCCGGTTCCGCTCGATCGCCTCGCCGTCCAGGCGCGGCGGGCGGCGGGGATGGTCACGTCGCTCGTCGACGACGGCGCGCGCGAGCCTCTCCCGCTGGATGCCGAGCTGGTCGTGGAGACCCGCCGGCAGGGTGCGGAGCTGACCTGCGACATCGAAGGTCCCCTCCTCCTCGACGACGGTGCGACCACGGCGATGCTGGGGGCGACGCGTCAGGCGCTGACGAACGCGGCCCGGCATGCACCGCTGGCGCGGCGGCAGGTCCATCTCCGTTCCCGCGACGACGACGTCCGCATCGACATCGTCGATGACGGCCCCGGCTTCGAGCTGGCCCGGATCGACGACGACCGCCTCGGCATCCGCCAGAGCATCGTCGCGCGCATGGAACGCGTTCCCGGCGGCGCCGCCGAGATCGTCTCCACACGAGGAGTCGGCACGCGCGTCACGCTGCGGTACGCGCCGCCCGCGCCGGGCGTCCAGATGGCGGCGGTCACCGACTCCGCGGCGCTGCGACGCGGTGTGACCCGCATCGGGGTGGACTACGTCGTGCTGCAGTCGTTGTGCGCGATGGCGGCGACGGTCGTGGCGCCGCACACGTGGGCGCTGCAGGTGGCGGCACTGGCGGCGATCCTGGTCACCGCCGAGCTGCTGCGCCGCTCCCTGCCCGCCGAGCCGTCGTGGGGCCGGTCGATCGGCGTCGTCGGGCTCGTGGTCGGTGGCACACTCGGCACCGTCGCGGTCGCCCCGCTGACCTACGGCACCCTGTGGCCGGTGATGGCGCTGTCCTTCCTGCTCGTGCCGCTGGCTCTGCGAGGGCGCGGGGGCACGGCGCTCGTCGGCGCCGCCCTGGTCGTCGGTGTCCTGATCGCCGCGGGAGCCGCTCAGGGCGTCGCCCCCGGCCAGATCCTCCAGCTGATCACCCGCCCCGGACTCGTCGTCGGCGTCGCCGTCCTGATGCTGCACGTCATCGCGCGCATGCAGCGGGGCATCGTCGTCCTGCACCACGAGGCCGTCGCCGCCGCGGAACGGCAGAGCTGGTCGATGTCGGCACGTGCGGAGCTGCGCGAGCACGCCGACGATCTCGCCGCCTCCGTCGTGCCCCTGCTGAACCGCATCGCCGAAGGGCGGTCGCCCTCACCCGAGGAGCGGCGCGCCTATGCGGCGCAAGAGGGCCGACTGCGCGACGACCTGCGCGCCGGCGCGCTGGCGCGTGAGCCGCTGCGCAGCGCCGTCGCGGCCGCGCGCGCCCGCGGCGTCGACGTGGTCCTGCTCGACGACAGCGGCGCCGCCGCCGACGACGGGATCGATGCGGCCGTGGGGTGGATGGCCGAGAGCATCTCCGATGCGCGCCGGCACGTCGTCGGACGCTTGCATCCGGACGGACGAGCCGTGCGGGCGACCATCGCGATCGACGGCCGCCCGCACGTGTTCGATGCCGTCAGCGGTCACGACCCGTCGAGGAGCTTCCACGGCGAGTAGTCGTGATCGAGCACCGACCGATCGGGACGCTGTCCCTGCGACCACCAGCGCGCCTCGTACCCGCTGCCGTCGTACAGGACGCGATCGCCCTGGTTGTAGAGGCCGGTGGCAGACCATTCCGGGTAGGTGCCCTCCGGCAGCTGCGGCAGGGTGAACGGGCGGTCGCTCGAGAGCACGGGACCCACGTAGGTCCACGCGGATGCCGCGGCATCCAACGAGGGATCATCGGGCTGGGGGCCGTCCTCGTTCCACCACTTGGACACGTAGACCGAGCCCCGCCAGACCACGAACACCCCTGCCGAGTAGAACGACTGCGACGTCCACAGCGGGAAGGGGCTGGTGGCGGCGTCGTCGGGGACGATCGGACCGTCGTGCGGGGTGAGGGGCTCGCCCGACGGCGTGCCCGTGTGCCCGTCGGCGAGGATGCCGGCGAAGCTCACGCCGGCCTGATCGACGCCGCTGCACAGGGGCGAGACCCGATGCACGAGCGGGTAGTTCGATCCGCAGGTGCGGTCGCGGTTGAGGGACCACATCGACATCCTCGCGATGCCCTGCGCGGTGGCGTAGTCGGCGAGCGCCCGGGCGTCATCGAGCGTGAAGACCTCGCGCTCGATGTCGCTCTGACCGATCATCGGGGTCGCTCCCAGCAACGCCCGCGCTCCGCCCGGCGGCAGGGTGCGCCCGTGGGCGCCCCACAGGTCGGTGACCTGCCGGGCGGTGGCGTCCAACGCGCTGATCGCGAGCGACGACGTGGAGGCGGCGTGATCGTCGGCGTTGAAGTCCATCGTCATGGCGTTGACGCCCGCGATCTCGACTCCCCCGTCGAGCATCGCCGAGACCTGCGCGGACCCCTGGGCGGTGAGACCGTCGGGCGCCACGGGCAGCGTGAGCCACACCTGCAACGACGCGCCCTCCGCGCTCCGCTGCTTCTGCAGCTGTGCGAGCGCCGCGGCACGTCGTGCCGTCGCCGCCGCGTCGTCGAGAGCATCCCCTTCGATGTCGAGGTCGACGGTGTCGATGCCGTACCGGTCGAGCACGGTGCGATACGCCGTCGCCAGGGCGTCGACCGTCGCACACGCGGAGGCCAGCTCGGTGTTGAGGGCCCCTCCGAACGACACGGCGAGCGCGCGTCCCTCGCGCTGCATCCGCTCGACGCGACGATCGAGCTGGAACCGCTGGGCGGCGTCGTCGAGCGTGTACGTGCGTCCCCACGTGGGCGTGCAGTCGTCGTCACCCGCGGCGACGACGAAGGCGAGGACCAGCCCCCCGGGGGCATCGTCCATCGTGCTGCGCGACAGCTCGTCGCCGGATTCGAGCGTCACGTCGTAGTACGGCGCGAACCAGCGGTGGGCGGCGTCGGCACCGGCCACCGCCGGCGGCAACGTCGGAACGAGGGCGGCCGCGGTCGCGCCGAGTCCCAGCGTGACGACCACGGCCATGCTGAGGGCGAGGCGCCCGAACGAGAGCTGCCGTCCGGCGAAACGCGAACGCCGGGGCGCGTGCACCGGGCTCATGAGAGTGCTCCGATCGCGTCCAGCGGCCCGTCGTCGAGGACCGCAGCCCACCGCGGAGAGGAGGCGACCGCGGGAACGGCGGCGTCCCTCTTTTCCACCCAGATCCAGTCCATCCACGCGAACCAGAGATCGGATGCCGTGGCACGCACGCCGATGAGACGCACGATGGCCCACAGCGTCGCGATCGTGGTGAACGCCGCGAAGACCGCGGTGCCCCATGCTCCCGCCATCGCGGCGCGCACGCCGACGGCGCCCGCCACGAGCACCAGCGCCAGGGGCGCCACGAGGAAGAAGGCCGGAACGCGGGTGCGCGACGACACTTTCGGCGTCCGCGCGAACTGCGCCTTGCGGCCGGTCAGGACCTGCAGCACCGACGCCGCACTGCCGGCGAGATTGACGGGCAGGAGCAGGAGGTTGAGTCCGTAGATGGCGACGACGTCGCGCCGATGGTAGCCGAGCATGCGCAGATCCGACGCCATCTCGACGAAGTAGGGCAACGCGATCAGCATGAGCAGGATGGTGACCAGCTGCCCGTCCATCGGGTACAGAGTGAGCACCGCGAGCAGGCCCACCGTGACCCAGGAGATCGAACCGAGGTAGTTCAGTCGGAGCAGCCGCTCGGCGACCCGCATCGGCTCGCCGACGCGGCGACGGCGAGCGGCCAGGGCGCGCAGGGCGGGGATGATCAGCAGCCCGCCGTCCGCCCAGCGGCGACGCTGGATGACGAGGGAGCCGAAGTCGGGCGGTGTGGCGCTGTAGCTGAGGCGCTCCGGGTAGTTCATCAGCGTCCAGCCGTGCTCGGCGATGTCGATGCTCGACTCGGTGTCCTCGATGGCCGTCCGGTCGGAGATGTACCGCACGATGCGCGTGCCGTCTTCCACCGACTCGCGTCGCAGCGAGGCCAGGGCCTGCCAGCGCAGCACGGCGTTCGCGCCCACCCAGAACGTCGCCCCGAACGCCGTGAGTCCCTGGTGCACGATGTGCTGCAGGTCGGTCGTCGCCCCGGCGATACGTTCGAGCCGGGTCGGAGCCCCGCGGTAGGCCGAGTAGGGCGTCTGGGCGACCGCGACGCGCGCGTTCTCCGGTTGCTCGAGGGTGTGGACCAGCGTCGCGCAGTACCCGGGCAGCAGCATCGAGTCGGCGTCCAGGGTCAGCACGTAGTCGGGTTCAGCCACCTCGAGGGTGCTGCGCCCTGCGCCGGCATCCTCGAGGACCCGCTGACCGCCCACCCATCGCTCCCGGTAGCGACCGCCGATCAGGCCGAGGTACGCGTTCAGGTTCATGGCCTTGTTGGACACGTGCGACAACGAGGCGTAGCGCCGCCGCTCGAAGGTGGAGGCGTCCACACCGAAGATCCGCACGAGGCGGCTGACGAGCTGATGCGCACGCGCGAGCGTCAGCGGCGCCGCCCCGCTCTCCGCGGCTTCGAGCAGCGCCGCGGCCGTGGCCTCGAGATCGGATGCCAGGCGCCGCAGCACCTGCTCGACGAAGAAGACCTCGACGTGCGTCCGGGTCGGCGCCTCCTCGGCGCGTGCGTGCAGCCACTGCGCGCACGCCGCATGCTCACGCATCACGAGCTCCGTCGCCGCGGCCGCGGAGAGTTCGCCCGCGCGGATGCGGGCGGCGGCGGCATCCACGCGCTCGAAGACCGGACGCAGTGCGGCATCCAGCTCTCCCGTCAGGGCGCGGCATCCCTCCAGCCCGGCGCGCGCCGCGTCGTCGGCGGGGTCGGGGTCGTCGTCCAGCAGCAGCACGACGTCGAGCCGCGGAAACTCCTGCAACGCGACGGACCAGAGCGCCATCCGCACGAGGTCGGGATCCTCGCGTCGAGAGGGCAGCAGAGCGGTCAGCAGGGGTTCGTGATCGAAGAAGTGCTCGTCGATCGTGATGCGGCGGGGGCGGCGATGATCCGCGAGCCGAGGAAGGGCGCCCGCCCGCGCGAGCAGATACATGCAGGCCGAGAACGTGAGCGCGGTCACGGAGACGAGGAACAGCGTCGTGGCCAGGAGCTGGGTGGAGTCGACGAGCGCACCGCCGCGAGAGAGGGTGACGATGACCGTCGTGAGGTAGAGCATCCACAGCACCACGCAGGAGATCAGGGCGATCCGCGACCGCGCGATGCGGGCCGTGGAGGGCCGTGTGTGCTGCGCCGGCTGCGGTGTCGCGTCGCGATCGGTGCCGCGCTGGCGGCGGCGGGCTCGGGTGACGGCGGTGTCTGAAGTCATTGTCGACGTTCCTTCGACGGGGGAGTCCGCGGCGTCGGGTCGCCGCGGCGACGTGCCCGACACGTCCCAGGTCGGTCACGGTAGGGCCATCGTGCCGGGCGCGGCCGTCTCGTAGCGGCCGTTTCAGCCACCGGAATCGGTGGTTCTGCGTCGCACCCGGACACCCGATAAGGTCAGGCCATGTCGATCCCTCCGGATGCCGTCGACGGCATGCCTCGCACCGCCGCACCGACTCCGCCGGCCGTCGCCACGGACGCCTACCGCACGTTCGGCATCGTCGGATTCGTGCTGTCGTTCTTCGTCGTCCTCAATGTGGCCGGCCTCGTGATCAGCATCATCGCCCTGGTCGGCTCTCGTCGGAACGGCCACCGCAACGGGTTCGCGCTCGCGGGCGTGGTCATCGCGGGCATCGGGGTCGCCGTGGCACTGGTGATCCTGTTCGTGATCGGCGCCACGCTCGTGGATGCGGCGCAGACCTGTGCACGCCTCGGGGAGGGCGTGCACACCGTCGGCCCCGCGACGTACACCTGCGGACCCGGCTCCTTCTACGTCCGCTACGGCGGCTGACCGGCAGCCGACGACGAACGGTGGACAGTCCTGGCGTTCTGCCCGCGCGACGTGACAGCGGGATGCCGCGACGACGGCGATGGGGTTCGTGGCGACGGTGGGGCCAGATCGCGTTCTACGTCGTCGGCGGCCTCCTGACCATCGCTCTCGTCGCGCTCCTGATCGCCAGTGCGATCGATGTCGGAAAGCCGCTGATCTGGGGAACGTTCACGCAGACCGATTGCACGCCACAGCTGCGCGGCGCCTGCCGCCCCGTCGGCATATGGATCAGCGACGACCGCACCATCGTCCTGCACGACGTGGATCTGGACGGTTGGACCGACGATACGGGGATTGCCCCAGCCGCCTACCGGCCTACTGCACTGCTCGGCTCCGATGTGGTCCACGCGCCCGCGTTCTCCGCGGCCGGGCCGTGGGCGACGGGGGTCCTTCTGATCGGGTGGGTGGCGTACATGCTCTACAAGGCTGGGCGTTGGGGTGATCTTTCCTTCCCCCGCCGTCGACGCCTCCGCACGCGTCGCGAGACGGAGAGGCGGCGACGCGCGCCCGACGCCGCAGGATCGCTCCGGCGCGATTATCGACGCTCACTCGACACGCGATGAGCACAGAGAAGGCGCGCGGCGGAGCCTGACGCTGCCGCCGGATTCGTCATCCCCACGCGCAGATCAGCCCCGCTCGAAAGCGGGGCTGATCTGGCAAAGCTGGCGGTGACGGTGGGATTTGAACCCCCATGACCACCGCATCGTGGCGTGGGCGCCGGTGAGCACCGCGTGATTACGCGCGTTTTCGGTCACGATGGCGAGACTCAGTCACAACCTTCTCCGCGGACTGTTGCCACCGCGTTGCCACGCGCGTGTCACCAATCCTTGATGACAGCTCCCGCCGTCACGAATGCAACGCCTTCCATCGCCCTCGGTGATTCCGCGAGGTGGATGCGGCTGAAACCGGCTGGCTCGTAGAGCTTCGTGAAGACCTCTTCACGCGCGTCTACAACGACGAACCGGCCGGCGACGTACCTGCGGGCTAGCGAGATGACGGCCTTCGCTTCATCAAGGATGACCGACCCCGGAAGCTGCGCTGACGTGTACTCGTCTGATCGAGCCAGCTCCGCGATGCTGTATGCACCAGTCTGATCGAGGCTGACGTTCCCCATGAGCTTCTTACGCATGCTCGCCGACGCCTTCTCGAGGTTCAGCGCTGTCATCCCGACAGTGAAGAATGCGGCGACGTCGACCGTGTCGTGACGAGGTGTGACAAGGACGTACGTACGGCTGTGTCCGTGGTCCTCCCACTTCCGGACACCGCCCCGGGCGAAGGCTTGTAGATGATCTGACTTGGCGCAGTTGAACGTCTTCAAGCGCTCGTCGATCACAGCGGCTAGTAGCGCGTACTTCTCTTGCCGAACGTCAGCAAGAGCAAACACGTCGTACTCGATCCGCTGAGCGGCGTCCCCTGACACCTCAGGAGCTCAAGAGTGCGCGCGAACGAGCCGCTCTAGAGCTGAGAGCCTGTCATCGGCGCTACCGGCCTCGCGCAGGCGCGACGAAAACCCGGGAGACGCCACCGGGGCGCTTCCTTGGGCTGCCATGGCAAGCAACTGGCGAACGCCATCGTCCGAAAGAACGTATGCGCTGCCGAGGGCTTCCGAAGCCATTCCGATCTCCGTCTCGATTGGCCAGGACAGTGGGTCGAGGCTGTGCTCGCGGCTGGTGCGTGTACCGCTAGCTGCAAGGAATCTAGCACGTGAACCTGAGAATTAAACAGATCGAACAAAGCCGAAAATTAACGAGGAACTGACGTGGAGATCTAGACGATGCTACGACTGATCGCGCGTCGTCACCGTCGACTCCCGCACCCACGCGCGCACATCCGCCTCGGTGTAGACCACAGTCTTCGGCGTCCGCTTGCTGCACCGCGGCCCCTGACGCCTCCCCCGCAAGTACTCCAGGCGACGCTCCGTCATCCCGGGGATCAGCTCGCACACCTGCGCCGGCGACAAGTAGACCGTCTTGTGTTCATTCATCCGACCAGCATCGCGGCAACCAGTGGACGAGCCCCGGTCGGCGTCGCGCTAGAACCCCACCGTCAGCGGGTTAGGCCCATCCTCAGGACTACGAGGAACGGACGCCGGAAGAGGAGGGACGGGTGATCCGCTCGGCTCTTGCTCGACAGTTCCGCCTGCGAAAACGTCCGCGAGCATCTCGTAGATGGCGTCCGCGAGCTCGTCCTCACTGCCGTGCGTCTCGCTGATCAAGCGGACGACCTCGACGAGAATCTCGGTCTTCCCGCTTCGATCGGGTCCGAGAACCTCGGCGTCCCGTTCGATCAGCTTCGCGAGTACGTCGTACTTCGTTGCCATGCTGTTCCTCCCAGCCCCACCAGGTGCAGCTCTCCTGCCCGACGATCGTACCGACCGGAGCGGCGCTGCGCGCCTATCTGTTAGGTACCCGAGAGTGCGCCCCTACTCGGACTCTGTGCCGGGGTTGAAGCCGTGAAGACCCACGAGACCAGGTCGGTCCCTTACCCCGAGTTCCTGGCGCTGCCGATCGCGAAGCTCTGCGAAGGGAGGAGCCGAGACGATCTGCTGTTCGGCGACGGCCGCCTCCGCATGCGTCTTCCGAACAGCCGAGACGGGTGGTTCGCGGCCGCCGTGCGTCGCGTCCTCGACGAAGAGGCCAAGACCGCTGCGGAGGCGAAGGCTCGAGGCGAGGAGGAGCCGCCTCGGATGCCGCGCGTGACTCCTCACGATCTGCGCCACACCGCTGCGAGCCTGGCGATCAGCGCCGGCGCGAACGTCAAGGCGGTGCAGCGGATGCTCGGGCACGCGTAGGCGAGCATGACCCTCGAAACGTACGCGGACCTGTTCGACGACGATCTCGACGGCGTCGCGACCGCTCTCGACGCGGCTCACCGTGCAGCAGTTGTTGTCAAAGCGTTGCCACGGAGCGAATCCGGGGAATGAAGAAACCCCCGCGATCCCAGTGTTTCCAGGGGATCTGCGGGGGTTCTCCGTGGCGGTGACGGTGGGATTTGAACCCACGGTAGGGGGTTACCCTACACAACTTTTCGAGAGTTGCACCTTCGGCCGCTCGGACACGTCACCGCCGTATAGCTTACGACACTCCGCGGGGCGCCGCGAACCGAGGAGATGTCGGATGCCGAGGAGCCCGGCGACCGGAAAGCTCCTCAGATCGCGTCATCTCCTCGGAAACGAGACGGTGGGTGTGGCCGGCGACGGCCGCGGCATCCCGAGCGGCCCTGTCCACCCCCTTCTCGATGTCCGTGCCGCGCCCTAGCGTGAGGACATGACCGAGCGGACACCGTGGCAGACAAGCTGAGCCCCCCGCAGCGACTGGTGCTGGCGATCGCGATCCTCGGCTCGTTCGTGGCGTTCCTCGACGGCACCATCGTCAACGTGGCGCTGCCGGCCATCGCGCGCGACCTGGGCGGCGGCCTGTCCACGCAGCAGTGGACCGTCGACGCGTATCTGGTCACCCTCGGCGCGCTCATCCTCGTCGCGGGCGCCGTCAGCGACGCGTTCGGTCGCATCCTCGTGCTGCGCATCGGCCTCATCGGCTTCGGCATCGCCTCGGTCGCCGTCGCCCTGTCCCCCTCCCCCGAGCTGCTCGTCGCGGCGCGCGCGGTGCAGGGCGCGGCGGGGGCGTTCCTCGTCCCGAGCTCGCTCGCGCTCATCACCGCCACGATGCATGAGCCGCTGCGCTCCCGCGCGATCGGCATCTGGACGGCATCCACCACCGCAGCCATGATCGTGGGCCCCCTGGTCGGAGGGCTGATCGTCGACAACTCCTCGTGGCGATGGGCGTTCGGGATCAACCTCCTGCCCATCGCCGTCGCCCTGTGGCTGCTCACCCGACTCGACCACCGCGACGAGCGCCGCGCCGGCGCCCACGTCGATGTGCTCGGGGCGATCATGTGCACCCTCGGCCTCGGCGCGGCGGTGTTCGCGCTCATCGAGCAGCCCCACCTCGGCTGGACCTCACCGGCGATCTGGATGCCGGGGCTCGCCGGGCTGGTCCTGCTCGCCGCGTTCGTGTGGCGCCAGCGTCACGTTCCCGATCCGATCCTGCCCCTCGACCTCTTCCGCAGCCGCAACTTCTCCGCCGGCAACCTCTCGACTCTCTTCATCTATGCCGCCCTGTCGCTCAACGGCTTCGTGCTCGCGATCTATCTGCAGCAGGGCGCGGGTCTCAGCGCCACCCTCGCCGGACTCGCGAGCCTGCCGACGACACTGCTCATGATCGCCCTGAGCGCACGCATCGGCGCCCTCGTCGGCCGGTGGGGACCCCGGCTGTTCATGACCGCGGGCCCGCTGATCATGGCCGGCGGCGCCCTGCTCCTGCTCCTCGTCGCCGACGACTTCGACTACTGGTGGCAGGTGCTGCCGGGGATGATCGTGTTCGGTCTGGGACTCGCGCTCACGGTGTCGCCGCTGACGTCCACGATCCTCGGCGCGACCGACCCCGACCGCTCTGGCATCGCCTCGGCCGTCAACAACGCCGTCGCCCGCGTCGCGGGACTCCTCCCGATCGCCGCACTGGCGGCCATCACGGGCGGAACCCTCGATCTCGCGGGCTTCCACCGCGCGGCGATCACGACGGCCGCACTCCTCGTCGTCGGCGGCCTCGTCGCGCTCGGCGGCATCCGCAATCCGTCCTCCGCCGGACGGGATCAGCCCGCGGCCGATCCTCCCGGCCCGTAGAGCGCCGCGATACCGGGAGAGCCGATACCGCCCTCGTACGTCGGATGCTGCGGCCACCCGTGCGGCGAATCCTCCCAGGCCTCCTGACGCCCGTACGGCAGCACGTCGACGAGCCCGTGGAGGTGCCCGAGCTGCTCCGTACCGCGACCGTCGGTGTGCCAGGTGCGGTAGACCGTGTCGCCGTCGCGCAGGAACACGTTGACGGCGAACCCCGCATCGGGTGGCGCCCCCATGTCGGCTCCGAACGGGCTGTGCGCCGTGGAGTACCAGTCCATGCGGTTGCCGACGCGCTCCCGGTAGGCGAGCGCCTCGTCGATCGGCCCCTGCGTCACGATGACGAACCGCGCGTCGTAGTCGTCGAGGAACTCGAGCCGCGTGAACTGGGCCGTCCAGCTCGTGCAGCCCGGACATTGCCACTGCTTCCCGTCCGCCCACATGTGGCTGTAGACGATCAGCTGCGGCTTGTCGCCGAAGACGTCCGCGAGTCGCACGGGGCCGTCGGGCCCTTCGAGCACATAGTCCGGCAGCTCGACCATCGGCAGCCGGCGTCGCTGCGCGGCGATCGCGTCGAGCTCGCGGGTGGCGGCCTTCTCGCGTACGCGGAGGGCATCGAGTTCGCGTCGCCAGGTGTCGGCGTCGACGACAGGGGGCAGGGCCGGGGCATCCGTCATGCCGCCCATCGTCCGCCGCTCGGCAGCCGCCCGCAAGGGCCGCGCCGGTCCCGGGACCCCACCGCCGACGCGGCCGCGGTGGCCTCGGCATCCCCCGCCTGTCAGACTGGGGCCATGAGCGTGATCGAGAACTCGAAACTCACCGTCGTCGGCGCCGGCGCGGTCGGATCGTCCGTCGCCTATGCGGCCCTCATCCGCGGCTCGGCCCGCCACGTCGCCCTGTACGACATCGCGGCGGAGAAGACCGAGGCCGAGGTGCTCGATCTGGCGCACGGCGCGCAGTTCACGGGGTCGAGCGACATCATCGGCGGCGCCGACATCTCGGTCGCCAAGGGCTCGCACGTCGTCGTCATCACCGCGGGCGCCAAGCAGAAGCCCGGCCAGACGCGTATCGAACTGGCCGGCGTGAACGCCAGCATCCTCAAGTCGATGATGCCGCAGCTGCTCGACGTCGCCCCCGACGCGACGTTCGTCATCGTCACGAACCCCTGCGACGTGCTGACCGTGCTCGCGCAGGAGACCACCGGACTGCCCTACGAGCGCATCTTCGCCTCCGGCACCGTGCTCGACACCTCCCGCCTGCGCTGGAAGATCGCCCAGCGGGCGGGCGTGTCGATCTCGAGCGTGCACGCCTACATCGTGGGCGAGCACGGCGACACCGAGTTCCCGCTGTGGTCGCACGCCACGATCGGCACCGTCCCGATCCTCGACTGGCAGCCGCTCGACGGCCAGCCGAAGTTCACCGTCGAGGAGCTCGACCAGATCGCCGTCGACGTGCGGGATGCCGCGTACAAGGTCATCCAGGGCAAGGGCGCGACCAACTACGCCATCGGGCTGTCGAGCGCGCGCATCGTCGAGGCGATCCTCGACGACGAGCACGCGGTCATGCCCGTCTCGGCCGTGCTCGACGACTTCCACGGCGTCAGCGGGGTCGCCCTCTCGGTGCCCGCGGTCGTCTCGGCCGCCGGCGCCGTGCCGATCCGCGAGACGTCGTTCTCCGACCACGAGCTCGGACTGTTCCGCCGCTCGGCCGACGCCCTCCGCGAGGTCGCCGACTCGCTGCGCTGAGTCGCGGGCACCGGCGGGGCAGCCGCCGCGCGTGCACTGTCGGATGCCGCGACTAGCCTGAACGCATGGCATCCAAGCGCACCGCGACCACGAGCGCGTTCCGCTGCACGGAGTGCGGCTGGACGAGTGCCAAGTGGGTGGGGCGCTGCGGCGAGTGCCAGCAGTGGGGCACGGTCGTCGAGGCCGTGTCGTCCACGCCCGTCCACGCCGTGGCGCCGCTCGCGCCGACGCGCGCGGCACGCCCCATCACCTCGATCGACACGCGCGAGACACCCCGGCGCACGACGGGCATCGGCGAGTTCGACCGCGTGCTCGGCGGGGGGCTCGTACCGGGGGCGGCGATCCTGTTGTCCGGCGAGCCGGGGGTCGGCAAGTCGACCCTGCTGCTCGAGGTCGCCGCGCAGACCGCGCGCGCAGGACGACGCGTGCTCTATGTCAGCGCGGAGGAGTCGCTCGGGCAGGTGCGGCTTCGCGCGGAGCGCACGGGCGCGCTGCACGACGAGCTCTACCTCGCCAGTGAGACCGATCTCGCCACGATCCTCGGTCACGTCGACGAGACCCGGCCCGAACTGCTGATCGTGGACTCGGTGCAGACCGTCGCCTCGAGTCTCGTCGACGGGGCGCCCGGACATCCGAGCCAGGTGCGAGAGGTCGCCTCGACGCTCATCCGCGTCGCCAAGGAGCGCGATCTCCCGGTCATCATCGTCGGACACGTCACCAAAGACGGTCAGGTCGCCGGGCCGCGCGTGCTCGAGCACCTCGTCGACGTCGTCTGCCACTTCGAAGGTGATCGGCAGACGGCGCTGCGGTTCGTCCGCGCCCTCAAGAACCGTTTCGGCGCGACCGATGAGGTCGGATGCTTCGAGCAGACCAGCCGCGGCATCGCCGAGGTACCCGACCCCAGCGCGCTCTTCCTCGGTCACGGCTCCCGCGAACCGGGGACCTGCGTCACGATCGCGATGGAGGGGCGGCGCGCCCTGCCCGTCGAGGTGCAGGCGCTGACCCTGCCCGGGTCGGGGCCGAACCCGCGGCGCATCGTGAGCGGCGTCGACGGCGCCCGCGTGGCGATGGTGCTCGCGGTGCTCGAGAAGCGGGCCGGCATCCGCGTGTCCGACCAGGATGTCTACGTCTCGACCGTCGGCGGGGTGCGGCTGGTCGAGCCCGCGGCCGACCTCGCCATCGCGCTGGCGGTGGCGAGCGCCGTCACCGGCCGGGCGACGCCGAAGGGCCTCGTCGCGATCGGCGAGCTGAGCCTCGCGGGCGAGGTCCGCGCCGTGACCGCCCACGAGCAGCGCCGGTCGGAGGCGAACCGGGTCGGGTATCGGTCGGTGATCGACACGGCATCCCGCGATCTGCGCGGAGCCCTGCGCGATCTGACGCAGGGGCATCCGGTCGAGCCGGGCGACCAGCCCGACTTCTGATCCTCCCCCTCCCCCCGGTCGTTGAGCGAGGACGCGCAGCGACCGAGTCGAAACGCCGAACCACCGCGTTTCGACTCGCTCCGCTCGCTCAACGACCGGAGGCACCACCGCACCCCCAACACCCGGTCGTTGAGCGAGGACGCGCAGCGACCGAGTCGAAACGCCGAACCACCGCGTTTCGACTCGCTCCGCTCGCTCAACGACCGGGGCGGCACCACCGCACCCCCAACACCCGGTCGTTGAGCGAGGACGCGCAGCGACCGAGTCGAAACGCAGAACCACCGCGTTTCGACGCGCTCCGCTCGCTCAACGACCGGGGGCACCACCGCGCCCCCAACACCCGGTCGTTGAGCGAGGACGCGCAGCGACCGAGTCGAAGCGCCGAACCACCGCGTTTCGACTCGCTCCGCTCGCTCAACGACCGGGGGCAGAACCGCTCGCTCAACGACCGGGGGGGCACCACCGCACCCCCAACACCCGGACGTTGAGCGAGGACGCGCAGCGACCGAGTCGAAACGCTGAACCACCGCGTTTCGACTCGCTCCGCTCGCTCAACGACCGGGGGCAGAACCGCTCGCTCAACGACCGGGCGGCGAAGCCGCGGTCAGGCGCCCAGGTCGAGGGCCGCCAGAAGGTCGCCGGGTGCGGCCTGCATCGGATGCGGGCCGGCGATGTCGAAGAAGACGGTCGTGATCTCCTCCCGGTGCGCGGCCAGGAACGCGCGCAGCCACGCGGGCGACTGCAGCGCGACCGCGGGCGGCAGCGCTTCGGGTTTGTTCGCGGCGTCGCTGAACAGCAGCAGCGCGACATCGCCCGTGTTCGGGTCGCGGTACGTCCAGACCTCGCCGCTGTCTCGGGGGTCGTCGCGCTGGCCCGGCCGCAGGAGCGGCGCCACGATGGGACCGTGGCGCAGCGCGAAGGCGAGGGCGGCCATGTCCTGGGTCTGCAGGGCGTCGGCGAGCTGCGTGTTGCGGAACTCGAGCGGGGGCTTCGCGCGCTTCTTGCCGGCCATCCGTCCAGCATACGAGGGTGTCACCGGTCGCCAGAAAGGAGGGGCCCTCTCGATCCCCACATTGGGGGCTGGGGGGATCGAGAGGGCCTGAGCTCGTCGGGCGTTCGTGCCGGAGATGCCGGTCATTGGGGGTGACGCGACGACCGTCGTTGGGGGCGACGGCGGCTCGCACCGAGAGCTGAGACAAGGGTAACCTCGCTCACTTCGGTGGCGGCACCGAGGAACGTGAGAAATCTCTCAGACTCAGAGATATATCAGTATCTAGATATCGTCAGCGCAGTTCGAACATCTTCGTGTCGGCGGCCTGGATGCCTCCGATGGACACCGACAGGTGGTAGTAGCCGGCCGCCGCCTGGGGTCGGGACGACCCGCACGTGTCGACGGACGACCGCGTGCGATCCCACTGCAGCGGACTCACGCTCGACACCGTCTGCCCGCCGGCGAGCTGCACGACCTGGTCGCTGGACTCCGACTGACAGTCGGTCGAGCGCCACCAGGTGTCGCTCCCGCTCGTGATCACGAACGACTGCGTCGCCGTGCCGACATTGATCAAGCAGGGCACCGCGGTCGTGTTGGAGAGCGTGATCGACAGCTTCGGCTGCTCGCCCGACGCGTAGACGTCCTGGTCGGTGACGGCCTGCACCGAGATGTCCGCCGTCGAGCAGGCCGCGACGGCCGGGGTGCTCGCCGAGGGGTCGGGCGCCGGTGCGGGCTCCTCGGATGCCGCGGCATCCGCGGCCGGAGTCTCCGGCGCCGGGGAGGTGACGAGCGCGCTGGGCGAGGCGCTCGGTGTCGCCGACGGGGATGCCGCCGGCTCTCCGCTCCCCCGCCACGGCTGCCAGAACGCCAGCACGACGGCGGCCACCACGGCGATCAGGATCAGCACGGCCACGAGCCGGCGCCGCCGGTACACGGCGGGGCTGGGTCGTCGTGTGCGACGCGTCGGGGTGCTCACCCTTCCAGGCTAGGCCGCGGCATCCCCCGCCCTCGACGTGGCGCGCGGGGGGTCAGAGGTTCTTCAGCATCCGCGTGTTGCCGAGCGTGTTCGGCTTGACGTGCGCGAGATCCAGGAATTCCGCGACACCCTCGTCGGGGCTGCGCAGCAGCTGCGAGTACACGTCGGGGTCGACGACCTGCTCGCCGATGGGGGCGAATCCGCGGCGGGTGAAGAAGTCCACCTCGAAGGTGAGGCAGAACAGTCGCGTGAGACCGAGCTCCCGAGCGCGCTGTTCGAGCTGCGTGACGATCGCGCCGCCGACGCCGTGGTGCAGCCACTCCTCCGCGACGATCAGGGTGCGGATCTCGCCGAGGTCCTCCCACATGACGTGCAGCGCACCGCACCCGATCAGCTCGTCGCCGATCTCCGCGACGACGAACTCCTGCACCGATTCGAAGAGGGTGACGATCTCCTTGCCGAGCAGGATGCGGCGCTGCACCCAGGGCTCCAGCAGGTCCAGGATGCCGCGGACGTCGGAGGTCCGAGCGGGGCGGACGACCGGTCGCGGCGGCCGGGCCGGGTCGGAGGGGGCGGGAAGGGTCACCGACCCACTGTATTGCCCCCTACGCTGGAGCCGGGAGGGGACTTCGCCGTGAGTGTGTTGCGCGACTATGCCGCGACGGTGTCGCAGCCGACGCTGCCCCTGTCGGCTCCGCCGGAGACGTTCCGCTACGACGAGTTCGTCGATGCCGAGGGCGGCCTGCGCCCCGGCTGGAAGGCGCTGGCAGCCCACGCGCTCAGCCTCACCGCCGACGATCTCCACCGCGTCGACGGCGAGATCGTGCGCTTCCTCGCCGATGACGGCGTCTCGTATCTGCGCGGCGAGTCCGGCCCGCAGCCCTGGCAGCTGGATGCCGTGCCGTTCGTGCTCGACGCCGCCGGCTGGTCGCCGCTCGAGGTCGGCCTCGCCCAGCGCGCCGAGCTGCTGAACGCCGTGCTGGTGGATCTGTACGGCGAGCAGTCCCTCCTGCGGGAGGGCATCGTGCCGTCTGCCGTGGTGTTCGGCCACTCGGGTTTCACCCGTCCGCTGGCGCGGGCGAGCGCCGTCGACCCGCATCCGCTCCTGCTCGCCGCCACCGATCTGGGCCGTGACGGTCACGGCGACTGGCATGTGCTCGCCGACCGCGTGCAGGCACCGTCGGGGCTGGGATTCGCGGCGGAGAACCGCCGCGTCATCTCACAGGTGCTCCCCGACCTCTTCCAGGAGGGGAGTCTGCACCGCATCGACCCCTACTTCTCCGCCCTGCGGGCGGCGCTGCTGTCGTCGGTGGCCGACGAGGTCGAAGACCCCCGCGTCGTCATCCTCTCCCCCGGAACCCTGAGCGAGACCGCGTTCGACCAGGCCTTCCTCGCGACCGCCCTCGGCTTCCCGCTGGTGCAGGGCAACGACCTCGTCGTGCGGGACGGGTACGTGTGGATGAAGCCGGCGGGCTGGCCGCGCACACGCCCGACCGACCGCATCGATGTCATCATCCGCCGAGTGGATGCCGCGTGGTGCGACCCCCTGGAGCTGCGCGGCGACTCACGACTCGGTGTCGCCGGGCTGACGGAGGCCGTGCGCCGCGGCCGCGTGCGGCTCGTGAACGGGCTCGGTGCGGGCGTGCTCGAGAACCCGGGCCTGCTGCCGTACCTCCCGGCCGCGTGCGAGCACCTGCTCGGCGAGCAGCTGCGCATCCCCGCGGTGCCGACCGTGTGGTGCGGCGAGCCCCAGGCGCTCGACGCCGTGCTCGCGCGCCTGCGCGACGGCGACCCGGAACTGATCGTCCGGACCATCGACGAGCCGCGCAAGGTCTTCAGCGACCTGCCGGCCGACGAGCTCGCCCGACGCGTCGAGGCCGCTCCGCACCGCTTCGTCGGGCAGGATCTGCTCCCGCTGTCGCAGACGCCCGTCTGGGCGTCCGGCGCCGACGGCCAGGGCGCGCGCATCGGAGCGTTGCCGCTCACGCTGCGCGCGTTCGCGCTGCGGTACGGCTCGGCCTACCGTCCGCTGGTCGGCGGCCTCGCGACCGTCCGCGAGAGCCCCGACGGCCCGCTGCGGACGAAGGACGTCTGGGTGCTGAAGGCGGCGGAGGACGATCCCGACCAGAACCTGGCGGAGATCGCCCCCGGTCCGACGGCGCGCAGCATCCCGCCGCTCGCGCCCCGCGCCCACGCCGACATGTTCTGGATCGGCCGCTACGCCGAGCGCACGGAAGACCTCCTGCGTCTGCTGCTCACCGCGCAGACCGAGCTCGACCAGCCGGGAGCCTACGCGTCGGGCGCTCTCGCCGAGAGCCCGCGCGTCCTGCTCGACGTGCTGGGACGGCTCGCCGGCATGCGGTCGCTCGATCCCGAGGCGGAGTTCCGTTCCCTGCTCCTCGACGCGCGGCGCCCGGGATCGGCGGCCCACTCGATCGCCCGGTTGCGCGAGGCGATGGAGGGCGTGCGCGACCAGCTGTCGGGCGACACGTGGCGCGTGTTCGCGACGATCGATCGGGCGACGCGGGCCCTGCGGGGATCGGCCCACCCGCACCGGACGGCGGAGTCGGGCGGCCGGATGCTGTCGGCGATGCTGTCGCTCTACGGCATCACGGCGAACATGATCCGCGACACGGGCTGGCACATGATCGAGGCGGGTCGCTTCCTGGAGCGCGGTCTGCAGCTGTCGGAGCTGCTGTCGACGGCCCTCGCCGACCGGCACGGCCCGCGCGCGGCGCGCAGCGTGCTGGAGGCGGTGCTGCTGGCGGCCGAGAGCGTCGTGACGCATCGTCGGCGCTACCGCGGCTCGATGCGGGCCGCCGACGTGCTCGATCTCCTGCTGCTGGACCTCAGCAACCCCCGCTCCCTCGCCTTCGCCCTGGCCCGCTTGCGCGAGCATCTGGCCGCCATGCCGGCATCCACCGGCTCGACGCGCGCGGAGCGTCTGCTCGACCACCTCGAGACCGAGCTGACCGCCGCCGACGTCGGGGCGCTGGGCGCGATCGAGGGGGGCCGTCGCGAGGTGCTGGTCGACTTCCTCGCGGGCGTCACGGCGCAGCTCGAACAGCTCTCGGATGCTGTCACCCACCTGCACTTCGAGAGCGGCCCGCCGGCCGTGGCGATGACCGACCTGTCCCTCGTCGAACTGATGGAGAGCCGCGCATGATGCAGTACCGCGTGTGGCACCGCACGGCGTACGCCTACGGCAAGCCGGTGCAGGACAGCGTCGGGCAGTTCCACCTCGTCCCCCGCGAGCTGCCGTGGCAGCAGGTGTCGTCGGCGCGCGTCGAGGTCGACCCGGCGCCGGGAGACATCGCGCCCGATACCGATGCCTTCGGCAACTCCGCCACCTACTTCCACCTCACCGACGCGCACGATGAGCTCACCATCACGGCATCCAGCGATGTCACCGTGCATGAGCCCGCCTACGACGCCGATGCCCTCGCGCGGCCGTGGGAGGACGCCCGGCCCTTGCAGAACCCCCACCTGCCCGAGGCCTGGCGGGCCGTCGAGTACGCCCTCGAGTCGCCGCGGGTGCGGCACGAGGCCGAGGCCGCCGCCTACGGCGCCGCCTCACTGACGCCCGGTCGTCCGATCGGCGAGGCCGCCACCGACCTCATGCGACGGATCTACCGCGACTTCGACTACGACAAGACGGCGACCACCGTCACCAGCACGGTCGGCGATGCGATGCGCGCCCGCGCGGGCGTCTGTCAGGACTTCGCGCACGTCGCGCTGGCATGCCTGCGGTCCCACGGCGTCGCGGCGCGCTACGTCTCCGGGTACCTCGCGACGCAGCCGCCGCCCGGCAAGGAGCGCGTGTTCGGTGCGGATGCCTCGCACGCCTGGCTGGCCGTGTGGCTGCCCGGCACCGACCAGTGGCTCGCGATCGATCCGACGAACGACCAGTGGGCGAACGACCGGTACGTCACGGTCGCGTGGGGCCGCGACTACGGTGACGTGTCGCCGGTGCGCGGCATCATCTTCACGAAGGCGAAGAACTCCACGCTGCGCGTCTCGGTCGACGTCGCGCCGCTCGCGGTCGCGGACGGCGCCGCGTGAGCTCGGCGATGGGAAGCGGACGACCGGTCATCGGACTGACCACCTACCTGGAGCGCGCGCAGCAGGGCGTGTGGGACGTACGGGCCGCGTTCCTGCCGCACGTGTACCTCGACGCGGTCACCGCCGTCGGCGGCGCGGGCGTGCTGCTCACACCGCAGATCGAGCCGGATGCCGCGGCGGAGGCGGTCCTCGACGGCCTCGACGGCCTCGTGCTCACCGGGGGTCTCGACGTCGACCCCGCGCTCTACGGGGCCGATCCGCACCCCGAGACCGACGAGCCGCGCCGCGACCGCGACGCGTGGGAGCTCGCGCTGCTGGCCGGGGCGCGTCGCCGCGGCATCCCGGTGTTCGGCATCTGCCGCGGGCTGCAGCTCGGCAACGTCGCCTTCGGCGGGACGCTGCACCAGCACCTGCCCGATGTCCTCGGCACGGATCGGTACCAGCTGGGCGGGGGCGTCTTCGCCCTCAACACCGCGACGGTCTCCGCGGGCTCCCGCCTGGCCGCCGTCGTCGGCGCCGGCGACATCGCGGTGCGCAGCTACCACCACCAGGGCATCGACCGGGTCGGCGACGGCCTGACCGTGACGGCGCGCAGCGACGACGGGCTGCCCCAGGCGATCGAGGCCGCCGACGGGTCGTGGTTCGTCGCGGTGCAGTGGCATCCGGAGGAGGATGCCGCCGACCGGCGCCTCTTCGCGGCCCTGGTCGCGGAAGCGCGCCGCTTCCGCGCGGGGCGTTAGGCGTTCGCCGCCGCCGCGGGAGCGGGCGGCGGTCCCGAACTCCTCCAGCTGCCCGCTCGCACCCCGAAAAGCGGTGCCCTCGACGCCTGCGACGGTCGGTGTGGAGGAGTTAGGGCCCGGGCCCTCACCCGCCCCGCCCCGCCCCCGGTCGTTGAGCGAGGCGCGCAGCGCCGAGTCGAAACGCCCCCACCCCGCCCCCGGTCGTTGAGCGAGGCGCGCAGCGCCGAGTCGAAACGCCCCCACCCCCGCCGCACACGCCGGAGGGGCGGATGCCGCAGCATCCGCCCCTGCGGGTGACGTTCGATCCGGGTCAGCCTCCGGCGACGATGTCCGGGGTGGCCTCGATGGCTCCCGCCGCGCCGACGCCGACCGCGACCTTCTCGCCGCGCGGGCCGTGCTCGAACAGGAACTTGCCGTTCTCGGCATCCACCTTGACGTGGTCGCCGGGGTTGAGCTCACCGTGCAGGATCCGCTCGGACAGCTGGTCCTCGACCTCGCGCTGCATGGCACGGCGCAGCGGCCGGGCACCGAGCGTCGGGTCGAACCCGATCTCGATGAGGCGGTCCTTCGCGGCGTCCGACAGCTCGACCGTCATGTCGCGGTCGAGCAGACGCTCGCTCAGCCGCTTCGTGAACAGGCCCACGATCTGACGGAGCTCGTCCTTGTTGAGCTGCGGGAAGACGATGACGTCGTCGACGCGGTTGAGGAACTCGGGCTTGAAGTGGCGCTTCAGCTCCTCGTCGACCTTGCCCTTCATCCGCTCGTACGTCGTCTGCGCGTTGCCCTCGACCTGGAACCCGACCGGGCCGCCGGCGATCGCCGACGAACCGAGGTTGGTGGTCATGATGATGACCGTGTTCTTGAAGTCGACGACGCGGCCCTGACCGTCGGTGAGGCGACCCTCTTCGAGGATCTGCAGCAGCGAGTTGAAGATGTCGGGGTGCGCCTTCTCGATCTCGTCGAAGAGCACGACCGAGAACGGCTTGCGGCGCACCTTCTCGGTGAGCTGGCCACCCTCTTCGAAGCCGACGAACCCGGGAGGGGCACCGAACAGCCGCGAGACGGTGTGCTTCTCACCGAACTCGCTCATGTCGAGCGAGATCAGCGCGCCCTCGTCGTCGAACAGGAACTCGGCGAGCGCCTTGGCGAGCTCGGTCTTTCCGACGCCCGTGGGGCCGGCGAAGATGAACGAGCCGCTGGGACGCTTCGGGTCCTTGAGCCCGGCACGCTGGCGGCGGATCGTACGGCTGAGCGCGGCGATCGCCTCCTCCTGGCCGATGACCCGCTGGTGCAGCGCCTTCTCCATGAAGACGAGACGGCTGGTCTCCTCCTCGGTGAGCTTGAAGACGGGGATGCCGGTGGCCTGCGCCAGCACCTCGGCGATCAGACCCTCGTCGACCACCGCGTGGCTGGCGACGTCGCCGCTGCGCCACTGCTTCTCGAGGCGCAGACGCTCGGCGAGCAGGGACTTCTCCTCGTCGCGGAGGGCCGCGGCCTTCTCGAAGTCCTGCTCCTCGCTGGCGGTCTCCTTGTCTTCGCGGACCTTGGCGATCTTCTCGTCGAACTCGCGCAGCTCCGGCGGGCTCGACAGGATCGACAGGCGCAGGCGGGCGCCGGCCTCGTCGATCAGGTCGATGGCCTTGTCGGGCAGGAAGCGGTCGCTGATGTAACGGTCGGCGAGGTTCGCCGCGGCGACGATCGCGCCGTCGGTGATCTGCACCTTGTGGTGCGCCTCGTAGCGGTCGCGCAGCCCCTTCAGGATGTTGATCGCGTGGGGCAGGCTCGGCTCGGCCACCTGGATCGGCTGGAACCGGCGCTCGAGCGCGGCATCCTTCTCGAAGTGCTTGCGGTACTCGTCGAGGGTCGTCGCACCGATCGTCTGCAGCTCGCCGCGGGCGAGCAGCGGCTTGAGGATCGAGGCGGCGTCGATCGCTCCCTCGGCGGCACCCGCACCCACGAGGGTGTGGATCTCGTCGATGAAGACGATGATGTCGCCGCGGGTGCGGATCTCCTTGGTGACCTTCTTCAGGCGCTCCTCGAAGTCGCCGCGGTAGCGGGAACCGGCGATGAGCGAGCCGAGGTCGAGCGAGTAGACCTGCTTGTCCTTCAGGGTCTCGGGCACGTCGTTCTTCACGATCGCCTGCGCGAGGCCCTCCACGACGGCGGTCTTGCCGACGCCGGGCTCACCGATGAGGACGGGGTTGTTCTTCGAGCGGCGCGAGAGGATCTGCATGACCCGCTCGATCTCCTTCTCGCGTCCGATCACGGGGTCGAGCTTGTTGTCGCGCGCGGCCTGCGTGAGGTTGCGGCCGAACTGGTCGAGCACCGCCGAGCCGCCCTGGGCGGCCTGCTGGTTCTGCTCGCCGGCACCGGCGGCGACGCCCGCGGGCTCCTTGCCCTGGTAGCCGCTGAGCAGCTGGATGACCTGCTGGCGCACCTTGTTGAGGTCGGCGCCGAGCTTGACGAGCACCTGGGCGGCGACGCCCTCACCCTCGCGGATGAGGCCGAGCAGGATGTGCTCGGTGCCGATGTAGTTGTGGCCGAGCTGCAGCGCCTCGCGCAGGCTCAGCTCCAGCACCTTCTTCGCGCGCGGCGTGAAGGGGATGTGGCCGGTCGGCTGCTGCTGACCCTGGCCGATGATGTCCTGGACCTGCTCGCGGACGGCGTCCAGCGAGATCCCCAGGCTCTCGAGCGCCTTGGCGGCGACGCCCTCGCCCTCGTGGATGAGACCGAGCAGGATGTGCTCGGTGCCGATGTAGTTGTGGTTGAGCATCTTCGCCTCTTCTTGGGCGAGAACGACCACACGACGGGCACGGTCCGTGAATCTCTCGAACATTCGTCGACACTCCTCCGGCGCACGTCTTCTGGTGCGCTTACGTCGAGGGTAACGATCAGCGAATGCCGGTATGCCCGTGTTCGCCGTCGGCGCACCGCCGCGGCATCCGCTCGGCCCGCCGCCCGCACGAGCGAGGCGGGTCCGTCCGACGACGGCCCCGCCGCCACCGAGCGGACCGAGACGATCCGCGGGCTCGGCTCAGCCGGCGATGGGGATGGTGACCGGGGTCGCGAACTGCGCGTCACCGCCGGAGAGCGTCGCGGTCATGCCGGATGCCGCGGTCGCGCCGTCGACGTGCGCGAGGGCGACGCGCGGCGCCATGTCCATCGTGCAGGGCTGACCGTCCGGCAGGTCGGCGAAGGTCACCGCGATGTCGGTCTGGCCGGCGACGGCATCCTTCACGGTCGGCGCGCACGAGGACGAGCCCCACGTGAGGATGGCCAGCATCCCGTCGCCGACCCAGCCCGCCGAGGGCGCATAGTCGGCCACCTCGGGTCCGGCGTACGGGGACAGCACGGTCTCGCCGGGCGCTCCCCCGTCGAGGGACACCGTGAGGGCGATCTTCTGCGTGGCGTCCACACCGGCCGGCAGGGAGACGAGGCTCGCGCGGGGCGCGTAATCGGCGGTGCAGACGACATCGCCGGTGGGGTTGTCGAGGGTGACGGCGACGGAGCCGTCGGCCTGGAGGTCGACCGCGGAGGCCGTCGGCACACAGCTGGACGAGCCCTGGGTGACGACAGCCACGGCGCGGCCCCCGTCGAGCCAGCCGGCCCAGACCTCCAGCGCGCTCGCGTCGCCGGTCGCCGCGGGCGTCGCCGCCGGCGAGGTGGAGCCGGATGCGCAGCCGGCGAGCGCGAGCGCCCCCGAGATCACGATGGCGGACAGGGCGAGCGCGCGTCGAGACGTCATGGCACCATCCTGGCGGAGCGTTCTGAACCCGTCCCGTGAGGGCGGTCACGACCGGATAACGACTGCCGCGCGCCTCACTGCAGGGCGGATGTCAGGCGCGCGAGGTTGTCGAGCACCGTCGAGCGCAGCGGCTGCTTCATCCACTCGTCGAGCGTCAGTTCGCGGCTGAGCGCGCGGTACTCGTCCTCGACGGCGCGCAGCTGGCCGACGAAGTCCTCGCCGCGCACGAGCAGCGAGATCTCCAGGTTGAGGCCGAAGCTGCGCATGTCCATGTTGCTCGACCCGATGACGGCGACCTCGTCGTCGATCGACATCGACTTGGAGTGGAGGATGAACGGCTTCTCGTACATCCAGATCTTCACTCCCCCGCGCAGCAGGGCCTCGTAGTAGCTGCGCTGCGCGTGGTAGACCATCGCCTGGTCGCCCTCTTCCGAGACGAACAGCTCGACGTGGACGCCCCGCTGGCACGCCGTCTGGATCGCGAGCAGGAGTCCTTCGTCGGGCACGAAGTAAGGCGAGACGATGATGATCTTCTCGCGCGCGGCGAAGAGCAGCGTCATGAACAGCTTGAGGTTGTTCTGGAACTCGAATCCCGGGCCGGACGGGATGACCTGGCAGTCGAGGTCTCCGCCGCCGGTGCGCACGTCGAAGAGCTCGATCCCCTCGACGATCTCATCCGTCTCGCTGTACCAGTCGCTCAGGAAGACGGCGTTGACGGATGCCACGACCGGCCCGTCCAGTCGCGCCATCATGTCGACCCAGTGCAGGCCGCGCTTGATGTTCTTGCGGAGGTTGTAGGTGGAGTCGGTGACGTTCTGCGAGCCCATGAAGGCGGTGTGCCCGTCGACGACGAGGAGCTTGCGGTGGTTGCGCAGATCGGGCCGCTGGTACTTGCCGCGCAGCGGCTGCACCGGCAGCATCAGGTGCCACGTCGCGCCCATGGCGTCGAGCCGGCGACAGGTCTCGGCGTAGAAGGGCTTGCCCCGGTTGGCCCAGTGGTCCAGCAGCACCCGCACGACCACGCCCCGCTCGATGGCGTCCTCGAGGGCGTCGAAGAAGACCTCGGTGGTGGCGTCGCACTGCAGGATGTAGAACTCGACGTGCACGTAGCTCTTCGCCTCGCGGACGGCGGCGGCCATCTCCTCGATGCTCTCCTCGTATCCGGAGATGAGCGTCGCGTCGTTCTCGCCCGAGAGCGGCATCGCCCCGAGGTTGCGGTTGAGCCGTACGAGCTGAGCGAACCAGAGCGGCGGGTCGGGGCGCAGCGTGCCGAGGTCGAGCCCGTGGCTGGTGGTGCGGATGTAGTCGTTGATCTGCTGCTGCTTCTTGCGGCGCTTGCGCGGCAGGCGCGGATTGCCGATCATCAAGAAGAGGAAGACGCCGATCAGCGGGATGAAGTAGATGGCGAGCAGCCACGCCATCGCCGCGGTCGGGCGACGGTTGCGCGGGACGATGATCACCGCGAGGATGCGGACCGTCACATCGGTCACGAAGACCAGGATCACCCAGGCGAGGGTCCATCCGGTCTGATCCACGTCGCTCTCCCCGCTGTCGGACTCCGCCCAGCGTAGCGACTATCTCCGACTCAGGTCGTCGGCGGCGCGTCGGCGGTCGCGGCTGTCGGGGATGCCGCGACGCGCGCCTCCTCGCCGGCGCCGACGGGCGGCAATCCGCGCTTGGCGCGCTCTTCGTTCTCGACCTCGGTGTAGACGCGGCGCTCGGTGCGATCCATCCGCAGGATCGAGCGCAGGACGAACACGAACAGCCCCAGCACGACGACGGTCGGCAGGAGCGACCACGCGACGGCGGTCCAGTACGAGTCCATGCCCTCCATCGTACGCGCGTGGTCGCCGTCTCCTCCCCAGCACCGACGTCCGCGGAGGTTGTCCACGGGTGACGTCCGCGCCGCCCGGCGACCTCGCCCGCCGATCAGACTCGCCGCATGTCCACGATCGTCCGGGCCGCCGACGCGGCACAGTTCCTGTCCGTCCTCCCGCACATGCTGGGGTGCACACCGCACGACAGCGTCGTGGTCGTTCCGCTGTCGCAGGGGCGGAGCCTCGGCGTCCTGCGCGTCGATCTCCCATCCGAGGAGGCGGCCGCCGGCGCCGCGGCCAGCATCATCGGCATGGCCTGCCGCATCGCCGAGGTGGAGACCGTGATGATCGTCGTCTACACGGATGCCGAGATCAGCGCGGATGCCGCGGACGGGGACGGGGCGGCGGCCGACGGCGGCGCGCGATCCGCGGGTGCACTGCCGCACCGTCCGGTCGTCGATGCGCTCCTGAACCGCGCCGACGACTGCGGACTCCCGGTCGGCGATGCGTTGATCGTCGCGGCGAACGGCTGGGGTTCGGCGCGAGCCGACGACCTGCCGCCCGGCGGTCACCCGCTGGCCGCCATCGCGCCGCGCGACGACCTGCCCGCGGAGGCCGTCGACGGTCCGCTCGCCGCGGATCAGGCCGCGGGAGCGCGGCTGCCCCTCCCCGGCGCCACCCGGCGACGCGCCGTCGGGCAGGCGCTGCGCTCGCTCGACGCGGCGCTCGAGACCCTCTGCGGCATCCCTCGGGTGAGCGGATCCGCTCCCTCCCGCATCGACCCCGCCGCGCTGCAGGCGGCGTGCGCGCTCGACGACCTGCCGGCCCTGTTCGAACGCGCGCTGTCGTGGAACGCCGAGGATCTCGCACCGATGGATGCCGCGATGCTCGGCTGGTGCTTCGCACGTCCCGCGCTGCGCGATGTCGCGCTGGTCCAGTGGGCGAGCGACGTCGACGGCGGCGACGCGGCGATGGAGGCGCAACGGCGCTGGGAGGACGGCGAGGAGTACCCGAGCGACCTCGCGGAGGTGATGTGGGGCGACGGACCCCGCCCGGATCCCGTACGCCTCGACACGGCGCTGCGCCTGGCGCGCGCGGTGGCGGCGGTCATGCCGAAGAAGCGGCGCGCCGGGGCTCTCGCGGTGTGCGGCTGGATCGCGTGGGCCCGCGGCCGCTCGACGCACGCGGAGGCGTACATCCGGCAGGCGCTGCACGCTGAGCCGCGGCACGGGCTCGCGGAGATCGTCGGCTCTTTCGTCACCGCGGGCCATCTGCCCGACTGGGCGTTCCGTGCGCGGTAGTCGTCAGGCCGGCGCGGCAGCGAGCTCGCCGAACCCGTCGTCGACGAGTCGGCGGATGGCATCGACGGCCGCGGCGGCCTCCGCCCCGATCGCGGTGATGCGCACGGTGTCGCCCTCCGACGCCCCCAGGGTCAGCAGACCGATCAGGCTGGCGGCGGAAGCGGGGCCGGCACCCGTCGTGACATCGGCGATCGCGACGTCCGCATCGAACCCGCCGGCGGCTTTGACGACCAGGGCCGCCGGCCGCGAGTGCAGCCCCATCGGGTTTCGCAGCAGCGCGTCGGCGGAGGCATCCGGCGTCGACCCGCCGTCGGGGGCGACCGGGGTGAGGGCGCCGGGGTTGGCCGCGCCGGGGGCAGGCGCTCCGGGCGCTCCGGGGTTGGCCGCGCCGGGGGATGCCGGCGATCCCTGCGGCTGCTTGGCCGCGAGCGCGGCGGCGGCCTCGTGTGCCACGTCGTCGAGGCTGCCGCCGGTGGCCGCACGCACCATCCCTGCGGTGATGCCCTCCACGAAGGGACCGTCGCTGATGCGCACCGGCACCGTGCTCGTGCGCAGGTCGAGAGCCAGCTCGGAACTGATCACCGCGGAGCCGAGGTCGGTGATGATCACCACGCCGTCGGAGTCGGCCAACGCATCGACGGCGTCGGCGATGGCCGCGGCATCCGTGCCGAATCCGCCGTCGGCGCCCGAGGCGACCCGCACCGGCGGGGCCTCACCGTGGACCATCTGCATCGCGAGGTCGACGGCGGCGTGCGCGAGGGGCTCGCTGTGCGAGACGATGACGAATCCGATCACGCCGCCTCCCCGGCGAGCGCGTCGGCGAACGCCCTCAGCAGCAGAGCGGTCGAGGCCGAGCCGGGGTCGATGTGACCGACGCTGCGCTCCCCGAGATACGAGGCGCGCCCCTTGCGTGCGACGAGCGGCTCGGTGTCGGCGCTGCCGCGCTCGGCGGCGTCGGCTGCTGCTCCCGCCGCCGCGGCCAGCGTCGCACCGCCGGCGAGAGCGCTGTCGAGCGCCTCCAGGGCGGGGCCGAACGCATCGATCATCGTCTTGTCGCCGGGCTGCGCGTGCCCGCGCGCCACGACGGCGGCGACACCTGCGGACAGGGCGTGAGCCCATTCGACTGCCGACAGCGACGTGCCGTCGGGCGCGTTCTTCCCCATGTCGAGGAACAGCGTTCCGTACAGCGACCCGCTCGCTCCGCCGACCTTGCTGACGAGGGTCATACCCACGGCCTTGAAGAACTCCGGCACCGTTTGCGGCGGCGTCGCATCCAGTTTCGCGACGATCGCCGTGAAGCCGCGATGCATGTTCGTGCCGTGGTCCGCGTCACCGATCGCCGAGTCGAGCGCGGTGAGCCGGTCGGCCTCGGCGTCCAGCCGGGCGGCGCCGAGACGCACCCACCGGTCGAGGATCTCGAGCGTCACCGCGTCGGTCGTCGCCGCAGCCGTCATCTCAGCGCCCCCACCGCAGCGCGCTCGTCTCGACGGGAGCATCCCAGAGGCGCAGCACCTCGTCGTCGGCGCGCAGGAGGGTCAGCGAGCATCCCGCCATGTCGAGGCTCGTGACGTAATCGCCGACGAGGCTCCGCGCGACGGTGATGCCCTTGGCGGCCAGCGCGTCGGCGATGTCGGCGTAGATCACGTACAGCTCGATGAGAGGAGTGCCGCCCAGCCCGGTCAGCAGAGCGATCACGGGAGCCCCGGTGAAGTCCAGATCGCCGGTGATCGCCTCGACGAGCTCGCCCGCGATATCGCGCGCCGGCGCGAGGGGCACGCGGGTGCGCCCGGGTTCGCCGTGGATGCCGACACCCATCTCCATCTCGTCCTCGGGCAGATCGAAACTGGGATGCCCGACGGCCGGGACCGTGCAGCTGGTGAGCGCCACACCCATCGACCGCCCCTGCGACGCGACGTGCTCGGCGACCGCTTTCACCTCCGCGAGGCTCTTGCCCTCCGCGGCCGCGGCTCCGGCGATCTTCTCGACGAGCAGCGTCGTGCCGACGCCGCGACGCCCGGCCGTCCAGGTCGAGTCCTTGACGGCGACGTCGTCGGCGACGATGACGGATTCCGAGGCGATCCCCTCGTCGGCGGCCAGCTCGGCCGCCATCTCGAAGTTGAGCACGTCGCCCGTGTAGTTCTTGACGATGAACAGCACGCCCTCACCGGAGTCGACGGCCTGCGCGGCGGCGAGCATCTGGTCGGGCGTCGGCGAGGTGAACACTTCGCCGGCACAGGCGGCATCCAGCATGCCCGCACCGACGAACCCGCTGTGCAGCGGTTCGTGACCCGAGCCGCCGCCCGAGATGAGGGCGACACGTCCCTCGCGCGGAGCGTTGCTGATCACGACGCGGTTGTCATGGTCGACCGTGAGCTCGGGATGCGCGGCCGCGACGCCGCGCAGGGCGTCGGCCAGCACCGCTTCGGCCGAGTTGATGAGCTTCTTCATGCGCGGTTCTCCTCTTCGCTGAGTTCTTCGCTCGAGTTCTTGGCTCGGGTTCTTCACTGGCTTCTTCGCGGTGCGTCACGGGGCCGCGGCTGCGCCGTGGGGTTTTCGACATGATCGACTGCGATTCGTCTATGTCGAATATCTTCCCCATCTGCACCCCTGTCAAGAGGTAGTGTGACGTCCACCGTCCGCGCGCGAAAGGCCTCGGGATGATCCAGTCCATCGACCGCGCCGCGCGCATCCTCTCTCTGCTGCGGGGCGCGCGGCGTCTCGGCATCAGCGAGCTCGCCGCCGCGCTCGAGCTGCCGCCGTCGACGGTGCACGGCCTCGTGAAGTCGCTGCAGGAGCACGGCCTGGTCGCGCAGGAGACGCGTGGCAGCCGCTACGCGCTCGGCCCGGCGCTGCTCACCCTGTCGAGCGTGTACCTCGACACCCTCGACGTGCGCGGTCGGTCGCTGCGCCGCATGCACGATCTGTCGCACCGCACCGGACTCGCCTCGCGCCTCGGGGTCGCGCACAACACCGACGTCCTCGTCATCCATCACGACCGGCGTCCCGACGGCACCGAGCAGATGCCCGAGACCGGCGTCACCCTGCCCGCCCACGCGTCCGCGCTCGGGAAGGTCCTGCTCGCCTACGACGACGCGTTCCGCGCGGACGTTCTCACCCGCGATCTGGCGGACCTCACCGGCGACACCGTCACCGACGGCGACGCGCTGCGCGACCAGCTCGCCGTCGTGCGCGACCGGGCCCTCGCCACCGAGGACGAGGAGGCGGTGATCGGGGATGCGTCGATCGCGGTCCCGGTCGCCGGGGAGGACGGTGTCGTGGTCGCCGCACTCGGGGTCGTGTTCCCCGCGCCCGCGTCCGCGCTGGATGCTGCGGTGCTCAAGGAGCTGCGCGACGCGGCGCAGGCGATCTCGCGCGATCTCGGTGCGCCGGGCTGGCCCCCGCGACCCGGGTCCGGGATCTGATCACCGCGTTTCGACTCGTCGCTGCGCTCCTCGCTCAACGACCGCGGCTCCGCCCCACCCCACCCCCGGTCGTTGAGCGAGGCCGAAGGCCGAGTCGAAACGCCCCACCCCCACCCCCGGTCGTTGAGCGAGGCCGAAGGCCGAGTCGAAACGCCCCACCCCCACCCCCGGTCGTTGAGCGAGGCCGAAGGCCGAGTCGAAACGCCCCGCCCCCACCCCCGGTCGTTGAGCGAGGCCGGAGGCCGAGTCGAAGCGCGCCGCGCCCCTACTTCACCAGCGGGAACAGGATCGTCTCGCGGATGCCGAGGCCGGTGATCGCCATGAGCAGTCGGTCGATGCCCATGCCCATGCCGCCCGTCGGGGGCATGCCGTGCTCGAGCGCCCGCAGGAACTCCTCATCGACGCGCATGGCCTCGTCGTCGCCGCGGGCGGCGAGCTTCGCCTGCTCCACGAAGCGCTCCCGCTGGATGACGGGGTCGACCAGCTCGGAGTATCCGGTCGCCAGCTCGAAGCCGCGGACGTACAGGTCCCACTTCTCCACGACGCCCGGAATCGAGCGGTGCTCCCGCACGAGGGGCGAGGTGTCGAGCGGGAAGTCCATCACGAACGTGGGCCGCTCCAGGCCGCCCTTCACGAAGTGCTCCCACAGCTCCTCGACGTGCTTGCCGTGGGTCGCGACCTTCTCGGGCACCTCGACGCCGACGGAGGCGGCGAGCGCCTTCAGCTCGTCGAGAGGGGTTTCGGGCGTGATCGAGATGCCCGCGGCATCCGACAGCGACTCGTACATGGAGATGCGGTCCCACTGCCCGCCGAGATCGAACGCGGTGCCGTCGGCCCAGGTGACCGTGGTCGAGCCCGCCACCGCGATCGCGGCGTTCTGGATGAGCTCCTGGGTGAGGTCGGCGATCCCGTTGTAGTCCGTGTACGACTGGTAGGCCTCGAGCATCGCGAACTCGGGGCTGTGGGTCGAGTCGGCACCCTCGTTGCGGAAGTTGCGGTTGATCTCGAACACGCGGTCGATGCCGCCGACCACGGCGCGCTTGAGGAAGAGCTCCGGGGCGATGCGCAGGTACAGCTCGGCGTCGAAGGCGTTGGAGTGGGTGACGAACGGCCGGGCGGCGGCGCCGCCGTGCTGCACCTGGAGCATGGGGGTCTCGACCTCGAGGAAGTCGTGGTCGGTGAAGGTCTGCCGCAGCGACGCGTTCACCCGCGCCCGGGCGACCGCCGTCTCGCGCGCCTGGTCGCGCACGATGAGGTCGAGGAACCGCGAGCGCACCCGGCTCTCCTCCGACAACTCGGTGTAGAGGTTCGGCAGCGGCAGCAGCGCCTTGGCGGCGATGACCCAGTCGGACACCATGATCGACAGCTCGCCCCGCCGGCTGGAGATGACCTGACCCGTGACGGAGACGTGGTCGCCGAGGTCGACGAGGTCCTTCCACGCCTGCAGCGACTCCTCGCCCACCTCTGCGAGCGACACCATCGCCTGGATGCGGCTGCCGTCGCCGGCCTGCAGCGACGCGAAGCACAGCTTGCCCGTGTTGCGGCTGAACACCACGCGGCCCGCGACGGCGGCGATGACGCCGGTCTCCGCGCCCGGCTCGAGGTCGGAGTACCGCGCGCGAAGGGCGGCGATGGTATCGGTGACCGGAACGGTGACCGGGTAGGCGCCGCCCGCGGCATCCGCACGCTCGGCGAGCAGCCGCTCGCGCTTGGCGAGGCGCACCGCCTTCTGCTCGTGCACGTCGGCGAGATCGAGATCCCCGGCGTCGGGCGCGGCCTGGACGGGCGTGGACGCAGCGTTCGGCGTCTGAGTCATGGTGCGGGGCTCCTCGGAATCGACGTTCCAGTCTACCGAGAGCGCACTCCTCATCCCCCGGGGGCCGCGGCTCAGGGAAGACCCGGCCGCGTCAGACGTCGATGACCGGCGAACCGTCCTGGAGGGCACGGTCGACCGCCGAGTGGACGAGCATCGACAGGTACCGCCCAGGCTCCTCGATGCCCGCCGTCCGCAGCAGCGACGTCGCCTGCCGCACGACGGATGCCGAGAACTCGGTCGCCGTCGCGATCGCCTCGCCGTATGCCGCCCGGTCCGCTTCGGCGACGACGACGGGCTCGCATCCGAGCTCCACGGCGAGGGCCTGCGCGATCGGCAGCACGGCGGCCGGTGCGGTGACCGCCGCGAACGCGTCGTGCAGCAGCCGCAGGTCCATCGAGGTGCCGGTGAAGGTGACCGCCGGGTGCACGGCGAGCGGGATGGCGCCCCGGCGCGCGGCGGGAGCGAGTACGTCGGTGCCCCACACCGGGTCGGTGTGGAGGACGAGCTGGCCGATCTGCCAGCGCTCGAGCTCGGCGAGCCCCGACACGAGACCGGGGAGCTCATCGTGCGGCACCGCCAGCACGACCAGCTCGCTGCGGCGCACGATCTCGTCGGGATCCAGCACGGGAACGCCGGGCAGCACCGCTTCGACGCGGTCGCGGTCCGACCCCGCCGTGATACCGACGAGCGCATGGCCGGCTCCGGCCAGCGCCGCACCGATGACCGGTCCGACCTTCCCTGCGCCGATGATCCCGACACCCAGCCTGCTCGCGCCTGTCACGCGTTCTCCCTCCGTTCGTCGCCCGCCGGTCCGACCGCCGCGGCGGCGCTGACGGGCAGGTCGCACGCACCGGCACCCGTCGCGGCATCGCCCGCACCGGCATCCGCGGCCCCACCGGCATCGCCCGCTCCGGCATCCCCGGCCCCGGCATCCCCCGCTACGCCGTCACCCGGCTCGGCATCCCTCGGCGGCTCGGCGTCCCATCGATGGGAGCGGTCGGTGGCGGCGGCGGCGATGACGGCCGCCGCGATCCGCTGCCACAGCCCGTAGGCGTCATCGCGGTCGATGATGCCCACCGCTCCGGCGACCTGTCCGGCGACCGTGTGTCCGGTCAGGTTCGCGACGCGGCGGGCACGGTCGAGCGGACCCTGCGAGATGCCCACCGACTGCAGGCGCGCCAGCGGGAGGATGATCAGCGAGCGCCAGATCATGCCGCGGCGCAGCAGCAGCGCATCGGGCGTCAGCAGCACGCCGTTGCGCCGCCACGAGAGCGGCCGCAGCCACCAGGCGCGCCGCGGGGTCGTGACGTACGGATCGCCGGCGTGCGGGCCGAGGAGGCCGTGAACCACCAGTTCCTGCCACTGCGCCGCCGAGATGCCGGGAAGGAACAGGCGCAGCACCCGTTCGACGTCATCGCGGGTGCCGACGGGCAGCACGTCGGCGAACTGCTGGGACTGGGCATCGTTCGCGGAGCGACCCGAGAGACGATTGACCCGGATGGCCCACCACCCGAAACCGCGCCACAGCAGCGGCTGACGGATCTCGAACGCGTGCACGCGACCCGGCGGCAGCGTCTCGGTGATCGTCGTGAACAGCCCGAACGTGATCCGCACCCCCGAGGGGGTGGGGGCGATCGAGTATCGCAGCGCGCGCGTGATCGTACGGAACCAGTACGCCCCGAAACCGAGGATCGCGGGCACCAGCGTGAACAGCACCCACGGCGTGCCCACGATGGCCCCCACCACGATCGCGGCCGCGAGCAGCAGCAGCCAGAGGGTCGATCCCGACAGCAGCCGGGAGGCGATGAGGCGTCCGGGCGGGATGTGCACGACGGATGCCGGTTCGGCGACGGGCTGCTCGGCGCCGTCGATCAGCCCGGTCAGTCCGGCGCTGACGGCCGCCACGGCGGCGCGGCCGCGACCTGCCGGGCCACCGGCATCCGCGGCGCGTGCGAGCTGGCGACCCGACGCGAGGCGCAGGATGTCCGCCCGCACCGCCTCGGCGTTGGCGGTCGAGAGGTACTCGAGCTTGACGTTCGCGTCGAGGCCGGCGCCGACGACTTCGAGCTTCGCGGCACCGAGCAGGCGTGCGACCATCGGGCGCGTCAGGTTGACCCCCTGCACCCGGTCGAGGGGCGCCCGCCGGTGCGTGCGGAAGAGGATGCCGCTGCGCACCTCGACGTCGTCACCGGTGATACGGAAGGTGTGGAAGCGCCACGACAGCCAGAACCCGCCCAGCAGCAGCAGGAGCACCCCGAGCACGGCGAGCAGCGCGAGGAGGACGAGGTTGTTGCTGACGACGTAGTCCACCGGGTCGGCCTCGTAGCGTTCCCAGTCCTCGAGACCCGGGACCAGCCACCCGATGATGCGATCGCGGAGGTTGGTGATGACGATGCCGAGCACCACGAGGAGGAAGAGCCCTCCGCGCAGGACGGGCGTGAGCGGATGCAGCCGGTGCCACTCGCCGTCGCTGAGGGGCGAGCGCACGTCGGCGACGGCGGCGGGATCGGTCACAGGCCGGTCCGCCGCGTCTCGGCCACCGCGATCAGGGTGTCGCGCAGACGCTCGGCGGCGGGCTGCGCGAGCCCGGGGATCGTGACGCCGGTGGTCGCGGCGGCGGTGACGAGCTTGAGCTGGGCGATGCCGAACACGCGGTCCAGGGGCCCGTGGGTGATGTCGACGAGCTGCATGCGTCCGTAGGGGACCGCGACGAGACGCTGCCAGAGGATGCCGCGGCGGAAGACCAGGTCGTCCTCGCGGAGCTGATAGCCGTAGGCCCGGGCCTGGCGCGGCAGGATCACGAGCGTCCAGACCGTCACGACGACGACGATCGCCGCCGGGATCCAGACCCACGTCAGACGCAGGACGAGCGCACCCACCAGCGCCGCGGCGAGGACGAGCACGAGGAACGCGATCGTCGAGATCAGCCGGACCCAGACGTAGTTGCGCGAGAGCTGGTGCCACGTGCCGTCGCCGAGCGGCAGCCGGTTCGCGCTGCGCGGCTCGAGGATGCGATCGTACGTCCCCTCGTCGAGCGCCTCACCCGCATCCCCGGTCGTTGAGCGAGCGAAGCGAGTCGAAACGCCCTCACCCTCGCCCGCGCCCCCGGTCGTTGAGCGAGCGAAGCGAGTCGAAACGCCCTGAGCCTCGCCCGCGCCGTCGCCCGCCGAAGGACCGTCAGTCGTGGTGGGAGAGACCGAAGCCGGGTTCGGGAGGTCCGGGGTGTTCGTCATCGTCGTCCTTCCGGATGGTGCAGAGGTGTTCGGCCACGAGGCCCGCCGCAACGAGCACGAGGCCTCCGACGATCGAGGCGATCACCGCTCCCGTCGAGCCTAACGAGGGCGCGACGGGACGGGTGAGCAGGAAGGCGAGCAGGCCGCCGGCGACCCCGGCGACCGCGGCTCCGACGAGCGTGGACGCCTTGGCGAGCATCGCGATGCGCACGGCGCGGAACGGGTCGACGGGTGTCGGGTTCGCCCCCGAGATCGCCCGCCGGATCGGCAGGGCGAACAGCACGAGCGCGATGCCCAGCAGCACGAGCAGGATCGGCAGCAGGAACGACGGCGTGAAGGTCGGGCGCCCCGTCGCGGTGAGCACCTGGTCGATGGCGAAGCCGAGGAACACGCCGATCGCGACCGCGGCGACGATCGTCCCCGCTCCCGTCCGCTTCACGCCGCACCGCCGTCCGCCGGCGCGGCTTCCGCATCGGGCCCGGATGCCGGCGCCTCCTCCAGACGCGCGAGAAGCTCGTCCACCCGCCCGGCGCCCGGGAGCACGGCATCCGGGTCGACGTGCAGCCACGGCGCGAGCACGAACGTCCGCTCCGCCGCCCGCGGGTGGGGCAGGGTCAGCGCGGGGTCGGCGGAGCGCACGTCGCCGTAGGCGATGAGGTCGAGGTCGAGGGTGCGGCTCTGCCACCGCAGGTCGTCGACGCGCCGTGGGGGCCTCCCATGCGCCTCCTCGATGGCGTGGAGGTAGCCGAGCAGCACCGAGGGCGCGAGGCGCGTCGTGACGAGGGCGACGGCGTTGAGGTAGGCCGGGGCCTCGGCATCCGGTCCGTCGAGGGTCAGCGCGACGGTCTCGATCGGGGCCGAGGCCACGATCCGGGTGGTCAACGGCAGGCGGGCGAGATCCTCGAGGGCGGCGGTCATGGTCGCCTCGCGGTCGCCGAGGTTGGTGCCGATCGCGACGACGGCGACGGTCTCGTCGTGATCCCGGGGCGGGGACTCGTCGTGATAGCCCTGCGCGAGGCGGCGGTTCATGCGGACGCTCCTTCACGGACGCGGCGGATGGAGACGCTCACATCGTCGAACGGCACCGCGATGGGCGCCTGCGGTTTGTGGATGGTGACCTCGACGGCATCCACGCGGGCGTAGCCGAGCGCGCGGTCGGCCACGCGCTGCGCGACGGTCTCGAGGAGGTCGGCGGGATCGCCCGCGAGGACGGCGGCGACCTGGTCGGCGAGCTCGCCGTAGTGCACCGTGTCGGCGACGTCGTCGCTGCGTGCGGCGTCGGCGAGCGAGAGCTCCAGCACGACATCGGCGATGAAGACCTGTCCCTCACGGCGCTCGTGCTCGTAGACCCCGTGGTAGCCCGTCGCGCGGACTCCGGTCAGCGTGATGCGGTCGCTCATGCGTGTCCTCCGTCGCTCTCGCCGTTCCAGTTCGTCCAGACCGCGAGCGCATCGCGCGTGCCCGCCGCGTCGTGCACCCGCACGGCCCACGCGCCGCTCTGCGCCGCCAGCACGCTGGTGACCGCGGTCGCGAGGTCGCGCCGTTCGGCCGACACGTCCTCCTCGGGGGTGAGGGCGGCCAGCGCTTCGGCGAGGAACCGCTTCCGACTCGTGCCGACGAGCACCCGCGGACCGATCGCGACGACCCGCTCCAGGGCCCGCAGCGCCTCCCAGTTCTGCGCACCGCGCTTGCCGAAGCCGATGCCGGGATCGAGGATCAGCCGGTCGGGAGAGATCCCCGCCGCGACGGCCGCGGCGAGGCGCGCCTCGAGCTCCGCGACGAGGTCGCGGCCGAGGTCGTCGTACCCCGCGTGGGCGTACATGTCGGCGGAGGGCCCGCGCCAGTGCTGCAGCACGACGTCGACGCCGGATGCCGCGACCGCGCTCAGCATGTCGGGATCGCTGAGACCGCCCGAGACGTCGTTGACGATGCGGGCACCGCGCTCGACGGCGGCGAGCGCGGTCGATGCGTTCATCGTGTCGATGCTGACCGTCGCGCCGTCCGCGACGAGAGCAGCGATCACCGGAAGCACGCGCGCCCGCTCCTCGGCGGGATCCACCCGTTCCGCGCCCGGCCGGGTCGACTCCCCGCCGACGTCGAGGAGGTCGGCGCCGGCCGCGCGCAGGGCCCGGCCGTGCGCGACGGCGGCGTCGGCGGACAGGAAGCGCCCGCCGTCGCTGAAGGAGTCGGGCGTCACATTGACGATGCCCATGATCGCCGTCATGTCGGCGTCCCGGTCACGAGCATCATGATCTCGGCACGGGCCGCCGGGTCGGCGAGGGCGCCGCGCGCGGCGATCGTGACCGTGGCGGCATCCGGCTGGCGGCCGCCGCGCATCGTGACGCACTCGTGATGGGCACCGAGCACGACCAGCACGCCGCGGGCGTCGAGCGCCGCCGCGATCGTGTCGGCGATCTGCTCGCCCAGTCGCTCCTGCACCTGCGGCCGCGCGGCGAGCACCTCCACGACCCGGGGCAGCGCCCCGAGCCCGACGACCTGCTCGCCCGGGAGGTACGCGATGTGCGCGCGCCCGGCGAACGGCAGCAGGTGGTGCTCGCAGACCGAGCGGAAGCGGATGTCGCGCAGCAGCACCGCCCCCGACGGCAGCGTGTCGGGTGCGGGACCCCGCGACACGCTGATGGTGTGGGCCAGCGGAGCACCGGCATCCTCGCCGACGCCGGCGAAGAAGTCGGCGTAGGCCTCCGCGACGCGCTGAGGGGTCGCCTTCAGCCCCGGGCGATCGGGGTCTTCCCCGATCGCGACGAGGATGTCGCGCACGGCGGCGGCGACGCGGTCTCGATCGACGGCCACGTCACGAGCCTAGGCGGTGGCGGGGCGCGCCTGCCCGCTCGGGCGACGCTGCGCCGCCGTGTGCGCGGCCGGCTGGTCCTCGGCGACGGATGCCGCGGCCAGCCCGGTCTCGTCCTGCCGGCGCGGCACGTCCACCGGCGGCAGCATCGAGACGGGACGGTCGTCGCTGGACAGCCACTGCGGGCGCGGCGGCAGTTTCCTGACGTCGGTGAAGATCTCGGCGAGCTCGAGGTGGTCGAGCGTCTCCTTCTCCAGCAGGGCGAGGGCCAGCTTGTCGAGGATGTCGCGGTTGGCGTTGATCACCTCGTACGCCTCGTTGTGCGCCTGCTCGATGAGCTCGCGCACCTGCTGGTCGACGCGCTCGGCGATGCGCTCGGAGAAGTCGCGACCGTGACCCATGTCGCGCCCCATGAACACCTCACCCGAGGACGAGCCCAGCTTGACCGGGCCGACGTCGGTGGTCATGCCGTACTCGGTGACCATCTTTCGGGCGATGCCCGTCGCCTTCTCGATGTCGTTGCTGGCGCCGGTGGTCGGATCGTGGAAGACGATCTCCTCCGCGACACGGCCGCCCATCGCGTACGTCAGCTGGTCTTGCAGCTCGTTGCGGGTGACGGAGTACTTGTCCTCGAGCGGAAGCACCATCGTGTAGCCGAGGGCCTTGCCGCGCGGAAGGATGGTGACCTTCGTGACCGGGTCGGTGTTGTTCATCGCGGCGGCGGCGAGGGCGTGACCGCCCTCGTGGTACGCCGTGATGAGCTTCTCCTTGTCCTTCATGATGCGCGTGCGGCGCTGCGGACCGGCGATGACGCGGTCGATCGCCTCGTCGAGGGCTCGCATGTCGATGAGCTGCGCGTTGGAGCGCGCCGTCAGCAGGGCGGCCTCGTTGAGCACGTTCGCGAGGTCGGCACCGGTGAAGCCGGGCGTCTTGCGGGCGATGACGGCGAGGTCGACCGACGGCGACAGCGGCTTGCCGCGGCCGTGCACCTCGAGGATGCGCTGACGGCCCTTGAGGTCGGGGGCGTCGACGCCGATCTGGCGGTCGAAGCGTCCCGGACGCAGCAGGGCCGGGTCGAGGATGTCGGGACGGTTGGTCGCCGCGATCACGAGCACCGACGCCTTCGGGTCGAACCCGTCCATCTCGACGAGCATCTGGTTGAGCGTCTGCTCACGCTCGTCGTGACCGCCGCCCATGCCGGCACCGCGGTGACGGCCGACGGCGTCGATCTCGTCGATGAAGATGATCGCGGGGGCGTTCTCCTTGGCCTGGTTGAACAGGTCGCGAACGCGGCTCGCACCGACGCCGACGAACATCTCCACGAAGTCGGAGCCCGAGATGGAGTAGAACGGCACACCCGCCTCGCCGGCGACGGCGCGCGCGAGCAGGGTCTTTCCGGTTCCGGGAGGGCCGTACAGCAGCACGCCCTTGGGGATGCGGGCGCCGACCGCCTGGAACTTCGCGGGATCCTTCAGGAAGTCCTTGATCTCCTGCATCTCCTCGATGGCCTCGTCGGCACCGGCGACGTCGGCGAAGGTGACCGTCGGGGTCTCCTTCGTCACGAGTTTCGCGCGGGACTTGCCGAACTGCATCACCTTGCTGTTGCCACCCTGGGCAGCGGAGAAGAAGAACCAGAAGAGCAGACCCAGCAGCAGGATCGGGATCAGCAGCGACAGGAGGCTCTCGAAGAAGGTCGTGCGCGGCACGACGTCGTTGTAACCGTCCTTCGGGGTCGCGGCATCCACCGCCGAGACGACCTCGTTCGCGCGCGCGCCCACGTAGTAGAACTGCACCTGCGTGGCGCCCTCGAACGGTGCGGACAGGGTCATGTCGACCCGCTGGTCGCCGTCGGTGTTCGTCACCTGGGTGACCGTGCCGCCCTTCAGGAGCGTCAGGCCCTCCTGCGTCGTGATCTGCTTGGCGCCGGTGAGCGTCGAGATCAGCGACATGCCGATCAGCAGCAGGGCGCCGATGAGCAACACGTAGACGAACGGGTTGCGGCTGAGCTTCTTGAAGTCCATGATCCGCTCAGGCTACCGCGCACCGACTATGGGGCGTCTGTGCATTCGCCACAGGCGAACCGGGAGGGACCCGGGCGCCGTCTGCGTTTCGACTCCTCGCTGTGCTCGTCGCTCAACGACCGGGTGTTCACCCCCGGTCGTTGAGCGAGCGCAGCGAGTCGAAACGCCCCACCCCGGTCGTTGAGCGAGCGCAGCGAGTCGAAACGCCGCGTCAGCTGTAGACGTGCGGCGCGAGCACCGCGACGTCGCGCAGGTTGCGGAACCGCTCGTCGTAGTCCAGGCCGTAGCCGACCACGAACTCGGTGGGGATGTCGAAGCCGACGTAACGGCAGTCGATCTCGACCTTGGCCGCTTCGGGCTTGCGCAGCAGGGCGAGGATCTCGATCGAGGCGGCGCCGCGCGAGGCGAAGTTCTCCAGCAGCCAGCTCAGGGTGAGGCCCGAGTCGATGATGTCCTCGACGATCAGCACGTGCTTGCCGGTGAGGTCGGTGTCGAGGTCCTTGCGGATCTGGACGACACCGCTGGACTTGGTGCCCGCTCCGTACGACGAGACGGCCATCCAGTCGATGACGATGTCGCGGCGGAGCTTGCGGGAGAAGTCCGCCATCACCATGACGGCACCCTTGAGCACCCCCACGAGGAGCAGCTCCTTGCCCTCGTAGTCGGCCTCGACGCGCTGGGCGAGCTCACCGAGCTTCTCGTGGATCTGTTCCTCGGTCACGAGGATGGTGGACAGCTGGTCAGCGATGTCGGCTGCGCGCATTCCTCGATTTTAGGCCCGTCGGCGGGCGTTCTCAGTCCGCGACGAACTCCAACCGGCTGCCACTGCGCCGGGCACGGCATCCCGGGAGGTCGATCGGCCCCTGACCGTGCCAGTCGGTGACGAGCCGCGCGACCTCGAGCGTCTGGGTCCGGGTGAGGCTCGCCCCGAACTCGCTCGCGACGACGTGCCGGATGATGCGGTGACGCAGGGCCGGCGGGTTGGCGGCGAGCGCGGGAACCGAGACCGCGATGCCGGCCTCGGCGTGTTCGACGATGTCCTCGATCGTCTCGTCGATCATGTCCGCGAAGGCCGCGGCATCCTCGCGGAGCTGCTCGCTCGTGCGGGCGAGGGCTTCCGCCACGCCGGGGCCGAGCTCGGCCTCGAGCACGGGCATGACGTCCTGGCGCACGCGCACGCGCAGGAACCGGCGGTCGAGGTTGTGCGGGTCCTCCCACGGCGGCAGCCCCGCCGCCGCGCAGGCCGCGCGGGTGGTGGCGCGGCGCACCTCGAGCAGGGGACGCAGGATGCGGATGCCCTCCTCGACCCGGTCGGGCGACATCGCGCCGAGACTCGCGGCGCCGGAGCCGCGGGCGAGGCCGATGAGCACGGTCTCGGCCTGGTCGTCGAGAGTGTGGGCGAGCATGATCGCCTCGGCCCCGGCCTCCCTCGCGGCGGCGAGCAGGGCCGCGCGGCGGGCGTCGCGGGCGGCGGCCTCGGGCCCGCCGTCGGCGCCGACCTCGACCCGGACGACCCGCGCGGTGAGACCTCGCTCCTCCGCGACGGCCGCCGCACGCGCGGCGACGCGGTCGGACCCGGGCTGCAGGCCGTGGTCGATGACCGCCGCAGATGCCGCGATGTTCGCTTTCGGCGCCTCGAACGCGACGGCGTCGGCGAGTGCGAGCGAGTCGGCGCCGCCCGAGAGCCCCACGAGCACCGGCCCCGTCACGGTCGCGAGGGCGGTGCGCACGGCACGACGGATCTCGGCGACGGCGGGATCGAGGCTGGGGAGATGGTCCACGGCATCCACGGTAGCGAGTTGCCACCCGCACAACTCCGCCTCAATGGGGGTAGGGGCCTCCGACCGAACCGATACGGGCGGCTGAGGCGGAGTTGTGAAGGTGACGGCTGCGCAACCGGCGCGACGTGGCCCCCGGACTAGGCTGGATGCCGGCATCCACCAGACCCTCCGAACATCCACCAGATCCTCCGAAGGAGCACCAGTATGGGCGCATACGACGCCGTCATCGAGATTCCGCGCGGCAGCCGCGTGAAGTACGAGGTAGACCACGGAACGGGTCGGGTGTTCCTCGACCGCGTGCTGTTCACGCCGATGGGCTACCCCGCCAACTACGGCTTCTTCGAGGACACCCTCGGCGAGGACGGCGACCCGCTCGACGTGCTGCTGCTGCTCGATCGCGACCTGTACCCGGGTGTCATGGCGAAGGTCCGCCCCGTCGCGGTGCTGAAGATGCTCGACGAGGCCGGCGGTGACGACAAGGTCGTCGCCGTGCTCGCGAAGGACCCGCGCTGGAACCACATCCAGGACGTCGACGACCTCGACGAGTGGACCAAGGGCGAGATCGGCCACTTCTTCGAGCACTACAAGGACCTCGAGCCCGACAAGTGGGTCAAGGTCGACCAGTGGGCCGGCGCCGAAGAGGCCGAGCGCCTGGTGTCCGAGGCCTTCCAGCGCTTCCAGGACGAGGGCGCCCAGACGGCCACGCAGGGCGAGGGCCACGCCCCGAAGACCATCTGAGACCCGTCTCACACGCAGAAGAGCGGATGCCGATCGGCATCCGCTCTTCTGCGTGTTCGGCGTGAACCGTCAGTAGACGTTGATGCCGTGGTCGAGGAGGACGGGCGCGGGGTCGATCCGCACGCCCTGCCAGTAGACCTCGAAGTGCAGGTGGCAGCCGGTGGAGGCTCCGGTGTTGCCGACGTAGGCGATCACGTCGCCGGCGTTGACCCACTGGCCGTAGTTGACGTTGTAGCCGCCGTTGACGATGTGCGCGTAGCCGGTGACGACGCCGCCGCCGTTGTCGATCTTGATGTAGTTGCCCCAGTCGCCGGTGTACTGGGCCCAGACCACCGTTCCGGAGGCCGCCGCGTAGATCGGCGACCAGCAGGAGGTGGCGAAGTCGATGCCGCGGTGTCCGCCGCTGGTGCACGAGCCGTTGCCACACACCGAGCCGCGGTTTCCGAACCAGGAGCTGATGTAGCCGGATGCCGGGCGCACCCAGCCTCCGGTGCCGGCCGACCCACCGCTGCCGCTGCTTCCGCCGCTGCTGCTTCCGCCGCCACCACCGCCACCGGCGTTCGCCGCGGCTTCGGCCTCGGCCTGCCGCCGACGCTCTTCGGCGAGGGCGGCCTGACGGGCCTCCTCGGCCTTGCGCGCGGCCTCGACACCGGCCTGGTAGTCGGCGACGGTCTTCGCGGTCTGGTCCTGGAGAGCGGCGAGCTGCGCCTGGAGCGTGCCGAGGTTCTTGTCCTGCTCGGCGAGGGCGGCCTGCGCCGCGGCGGCGGCATCCTGGGCCGCCTGCATCTTCTGCTCGGCTTCCTTCTGCAGACGATCGCGCGCGTCGCGCGCCACCTTCGCCTTGTCGCTCAGGCTCTGGGCGTTGTTGCGAGCGCTCACCGCGTCGGCGTAGACGCCGCGGTTGGCCTCGACGAGGCGGTCCATCGTGCCGAGCTTGGTGAGCAGGTCGTCGGCGCTGGCGGCGGAGCCGGAGAAGAAGAGCTCCATCGACGGGTCGTCGCCGCCGGAGCGGTACTGCTGCGCCGCGAGACGTCCGAGCTTCTTGGCGGTCTCGGTGGCTCGCGCCGATTCGGCGTCGGCCTGCGTCTGGAGCGCGTTCGCGTTGTCGGCGGCGGTCTCGAACGCGATCTGCGCCGCGACGTACTCGTTCGCGAGGCGTTCGGCTTCGGCCTGCTTCGCAGCGACGTCGGCCTGCAGTGCGGCGATGAGGTCCTGGATGCGGGAGACCTCGGCCGCCTTCGCGGCTTCGTTGTTCTTGGCGTTCTGGACGTCGTCCCACGAGGGGTAGTCGGCGGCGAACGCCGACGGGCTGAACCGCAGTCCGAGAGCGCTCACGGCGCCGAGGCTGAGAACGCCCAGGCCCGCCAGTCCGAGCGCCGTGCGGCGGCTCAGGGGGCCCCGGAGGGTCGTCAGTTCCTTCGCGGTCGGCGCGCACCCGCAGTCCTCCGCCGAAGCGGCCTTCTCGGTCTTCACCTCGAACCTCCGTCATTCACGCGCGTCGACCCCCGCCATCCTGCGATGGCAACACACGTCACACTAACAACATTCGTCACATTCGCCCAAGGGTTTCTTCGACGCCCCGATGGGAGCGAATCCGGCCGCGACCAGCGGCGACGTGCCTGCGCGCGACGGATGCGGATGCCGCCATCCTCCCCCGCGGAGGGGGCGCGCCGCGGCATCCCACGCCCTCGATTTCCGATTTGGGGAGGGATCTCGTATGCTTGAGCGTCGGTAAGAATGAGCCCTCGGGTTCGCTCGGCCCCATCGTTTAGCGGCCTAGGACGCCGCCCTTTCACGGCGGTAGCACGGGTTCGAATCCCGTTGGGGTCACTCTCCGACACACAACTGAATACGTATGGCCCTGTAGCGCAGTTGGTTAGCGTGCCGCCCTGTCACGGCGGAGGTCGCGGGTTCAAGTCCCGTCAGGGTCGCTCCGAGCGACGGGCCCTTTTCTTTCGAGATCGAGGGCCCTTCGCGTAGGACGCGGCAGGTTCAGTACAGCGCGTGCCGCGCGGCTCTGTAGCTCAGTTGGTAGAGCGCACGACTGAAAATCGTGAGGTCACGGGATCGACGCCCGTCGGAGCCACACGGACCGTCGTTACAACGGTCCCAGAAACCCTCGCCTAGCTTCTACATGGCGGGGGTTTTGCTTTGGGCTGGTCAAAGTGGATTTTCTTGCTGACGCACGAGGCTCCGACCCCTCGGTCGTTGAGCGAGCGGAGCGAGTCGAAACGTCCCGGATGGATGTCGATTCGCTGGCCTCGTCGGCGGATTGGGCCGGTCTGGGGCCGGTCGAGGTCCGATTTCGAGTCATCGAGCGCGATGTCCGAGCGACCGCACACAGACGAAACCCCGGCGATGTGGCCGAGGCCAGTGATCGTTCCGGGGTCTTCGCCTGCAAGCTTACGGCCTGATGCCGAGAGCTCGAAGACATCGTTGAGCGCATCGATGTGCGCAACCGAGCGCTCGATGTGCGTCAGTTCGAAATCGTCGGCGAAGTCGTCGGCGTGGCCATCGCTACGCGTTACACGCCCGAGCTGCTCGCCGCAATCGAAGTCGCTCTTCAGATCGATGCAACGGTTTTCGATCGCGACGCAACCCGCGAGCAGCTGGAGTCAGCGATCCGTGCGGGAGCGAGCGCCTTTGACTCGGCTCTGCAAAGTGACATCGAGGACGACTACATACTCCAGGCCTCCCGGCGTCTCGAACGGGAGATTGAGCGTCGACCATCCTCCACGCCGGCGAGTTCCTCTTCAAAGGCGCACGTATCCGCACGCGATCTGTGAGAACTTTCATTACTCGTTCAAGGCCGGCCTGACGGCCAGCCCGACGCGATGCCGGTTCGCGCTGCGGTGCGGTCCGGGCGCTCCTCGGCGTTCCGACATCACGCCGGCCCATCTCGCTTCGAAGCGATTGATGTCACGACCCTCCGCCAACCGCTAGCGTTGTGTCGTGCTAGATACGGTCTCAATCACCGCCGATGAAGCCGCGCGGCTACTCGCGCGTTCGGAGGGACACTTTCTCGACTTCAAGTCGATAGGAGTCGCGCCGGCAAAGCTCTCACAGCACCTTGCGGCGTTCTGCAACGCCGATGGCGGGGATCTCTACATCGGCGTAGAGGAGCTCGACACCGGAAACTATTGGCAAGGCTTCTCAGATGAGGAGGATGCCAACGGCCATCTGCAGGCCTTTGAAGCCGTATCCCCCTTCGGCATCGACATCTCCGGTGAGTTCCTTCGCACCGAAACGCTGCCGGGGCTGGTACTCCACATCAACGCTCAGAAGTCACGCGCAGTGCGCACCTCGACTGATGGGAAGGTCTATAAGCGACTCGGTGCTCAGTCTCTCCCCGTCAACGACGGAGAGGCGCTAACTGCGCTTCGCCGAGCCAAAGGCGTCGAGTCCTTCGAAGACGAAGTCGTCGCCATCCCCATCGAGGCGGTGACCAATTCTGCACCCACGATTGGATACCTGATCGAGGCGGTACCAACAGCAGAACCCGAGATCTACCTTCGCGGTCAGTACTTGACCCATGACGGCAAGCCCACTGTGGCGGCAACCCTCCTGTTCGCCGAAGAGCCTCAGGCTGCTCTGCCCAAACGATGCGGGATCAAGGTTTACCGCTACACAAGCAACGATGCAGATCGGAATCAGCTGCTCGGTACGCCAGTGACCGTCGAAGGGCATCTGTATAACCAGGTGTACGCCGCGGTGGACGTCACGGTCTCGATGATTCAGGAAGCGAAGTTCCTCGCCGAGGATGGCCTACGACAAGTTCGCTACCCGAACGAGACGCTCCACGAAGTGATCACGAACGCCGTACTCCACCGGGACTACAGCGTGCTCGACGATGTCCACATTCGCATCTTCGAAAATCGGGTCGAGGTTCAGAGCCCCGGTCGCCTGCCGGGTCACATCACACCCACGAACATCCTCGACGAACGCCTTAGCCGCAATCCAAAGCTTGTAAGACATCTCAACCGATTCCCTGACCCTCCGAACAAAGACGTCGGCGAAGGGCTCGATACAGCGTTCGCGTCGATGCGCAAACTCAATCTCCGTGAGCCGGAGATCATGGAACTCGACCACGGCGTGCTCGTCGTCATCCGTCATGAAAGCCTCGCCTCTCCGGAGCATCAAGTCGTCGAGTACCTGAAGAAGAACCCGTCGATTCGCAACGAGCAGGCCAGAGATCTGGTCGGCATCCAGTCCGAGAGCCGGATGCAGAAGATTTTGAAGGGGCTCGTCGCTGCCGGGCATCTCGAACATGTCCCAGGGACGGCAAAGCGCGGCTATGCCTATCGCCTCGTGGACTCAGCTCCTCGAGACTGAGCCGCTGACAGATTGTTTGGGCCGGTCCCGGGCCGGGAACCCAGCTGAAACCACCCACGACCAGCCACCACCAACGAGCACGACTTCCGCGGAATCACGCGGCCAACGAGAACTCGTGAGCACCCGTCGACCCGGCTCATACGACCGAAAAGCGTGAGGTCACGGGATCGACGCCCGTCGGAGCCACACGGACCGTCGTTACAACGGTCCCAGAAACCCTCGCCTAGCTTCTACATGGCGGGGGCTATGCTTTTCCCCGGTGAGGGCCGTTTTCCACTTGAGCTCACGGGTCGAGGTCGCGAATGGAGACGCGCTTCTTCGACCTGAGCGTCGAGCGAGCGAACGCAGCGAGACGAAGCGCTGTGATCGGTTCATGGTTCGCCGGCTGGCGGGCGTTTGGGCCGGCCTGCGGCCGGTTGCCTCCCGCACGAGGGCCTCTTGGGGGTACCGGGACCATCAATCGGCTACACACAGACCTCAGCCAGTTCCACGTTCCGCATGTGAGTCCTCGTCGGCAATGATTGGCGGGTGATGTCTCCGGAGATTGACTCGGTGGGGCCGATCCCTGAAGTCGGTTCGTTTCAACGCCGGCGTGTGCGACGGACGGCCGGGGCGATAGTAGCGATGGCTTTCGTCAGCGCGGTGCTGGTCCTCGGATCTGCAGCCACCGCGGGCATCGCAGTCACGTTTGGTGGCGACACCCCCGTTCGGTTGCCGATTTGCGGCTTGATCGCAGCTGTGGTGATGAGCCCTATCGTTTGGTCGGCGGTTTTCCGCTCCCGCCGCTACGGACTGATCCTCACTGAAGATTCGCTGGTCGTTGAATCGTGGTGGCGCAGGCGGACGTTCGATCGCGCGGAGCTATCCGCGGCCGAGCCGCTACTTGGGGTAACGCGGATGAGGGACGGCTTCTTTTCGGGACGCGGCAGCAACTCGGAGCCGTTCGCGGTTTGGCTGTGGCCAACCGACCCGGAACAAGATGAAGTCCCACTCGGCGTAACAACCGGAACGTGGGAGGCAACTTGCGCCGCAGCACAGAAGATCAACGCGTGGCTCGGAGTTGAGGTCGAGTTCGACGAGGGTCGAGCGGACGCGATGCTCGACGACGACTGATGTCTCACATCCACTCAGGCGACGCGCGATGACGCGTCCATCGCGTCACGATGGCTGATCGTCGTTAGCAGCGGGAGCCTCATCGTCGAGCAAGCTGATCTCGCACGCCAACACGTCAGCGGCGGCTTCGTGGAGTCGTGCACCAGGACGCTGCGGCCCGGCGGCGCCCTGCTGCTCGGCTACTTCGACGGCGCCGAGGTCGAGCCGTTCGATCACGCCGTCGTTCGCGCGTACCGCTGGCCCGCAGGCGAGCTGATCAAGGTGCTCGACGCCGCTGGATTCGACGTCATCGAAACGCACCGGCGAACCGAGCGAGGCCGGCGCGACGTCGGCGCCATCCTCTGCGAGCGCCGCGCGCGCTGAGGTGCTCGCTATCTCACCATGCGCGCATCTGTGATCAGCGGGGCGTGCAGATCGCGCTGCTCCGTCCCGTCGAAGCGGAAGCCGTTGCGCAGGTAGAACGCCGTCGCGCGGGGATTCTCCTTCGCGACCCACAGCATGGCGGGCGCGGTCCCGAGCGTCTCGTCCAAGAGCGCCTGCCCGACACCCGTCCCATACTGCGATGCCAGCACATAGATCGCGTAGAGCAGGCGGTCCCGAGGCGGCTCCTCGCCGTCCAGACCCTCGCCGGGGCCGACCCACGCGAACCCGACGATGTCTTCACCGACCTCGGCCACACGGATGACCAGGCCATCCCGCCGCTCCGCCAGCACCTGACGCCACATCCGGTGCCGCCTGTCGACGTACTCCGCCGAGAAGTAGCCGTCGGGCAGCAGATGCGCGTAGGCCTCCTTCCACGTCGCGACGTGGAGCTCGGCGATGGCCGCCGCATCCGCGGGCTGGGGCTCTCGGATCACGAATGCCATGCACCGATCGTGTCACGAGCGGTCACTCCGATCGGCCCGCGGCGAGGACCCTCCGGCCGCTGATATCCTTCTTACCCCCACCCGGAAAGTGCCCCATGGCCGAACGCGTCGCCGAGCGGGTGGCCCGTCTGATGACGGAGCACCCCGACATCACGGTCCGCTTCACCTCGGCTGTCACCGCTGACAGCTACCTGTTCAGTATGAGCCGCAGCATCCCGGTGATCTTCATGAACCCCGTCCACGAACCGCTGGTCGAGAGCCTGCGCGCTGCACAGCAGACTCCCGACCAGCCCGCGGCGACCATCTGACGCCTCGGTCGACCGCCCCGCGGCGCTCAGCCGGATGAGCGTGCGTTGTAGAGCGTGATCTGCCCACGTCGGGCCTTGGCGCCGAAGTCTCCGAGCACCCGTCGGGCGTCGTCGGCGAGACGCCCGACGGTCACACGAATGCCGCGCGCTTCGAGCTGTCCACGCCAGTCCAACGCGACCGGCCCTTCGTCGAACCCTGTCAGCGCTTCGACCTCGGCTCCGAAAACCGAGAAGTCCAATGCCTTCACGCCGGACCAGACGACTGCTCCGCAGCACATCGCGCACGGCTGCGCGTTCACGACCAGGGTGTGCGACTTCCCCGTCTCCGAGAGGTCCCACGATCCGACTCGCGCGTGCGCGAAGCCGAGGGCGACCATCTCCGCGTGCGCGAGCGACAGCTGGGAGGACAACACCAGGTTCACGCCGACGGAGACCAGACGGCCGGTGTCGGTCTCGATCACGGCGGCGGCGAACGGCCCACCGGTTCCCTCGGCGACGTTCGTTGCGGCGAGCTCGTTCAGCGCCCCGACGAGGTCGTCGAGATCGTCGAAGGAGTCGGGAAGCTGCGCGCGGCGAGCGCGCAGCCACTCGGGGAGCTCGACCGCGAACAGGTCTCCAAAGGGACGGCTCATCGCTCCGCTCCGATGCGCGTCCAGACGGTCTCGTCGGCACGCAGGAAGGCGTCATCGGACCGCGAGCTGCGCAGCAGGATCTCGCCCCGCGGCAGGTCAGCAGCGGCGGCCGAGAGGTTCGTGGTGCACCGGACGTCGCCGACCGTGAAGGACAGAACCCCTCCGGAGACGGCGACATCCGTAGCCGTCCGACGTCCGAGGGCGAGCTCACGTCGAAGCGTGAGCGCGGCGCGGTAGAGTTCCAGCGTCGATGCGGAGTCACCGCGTTGCGCCTCCCACGAGAGGGCGCCCCAGTCGCGCGGCTGCGGCAGCCACGATGCGCCGGTGGAGCTGAACCCGAAGCTGCGCCCGTCTCGTTCCCAGGGAATGGGCACGCGAGACCCATCTCGCCCGAGGAGCGTGCGTCCGCTCCCCTCCCAGGTGGGATCGACCCGCTCCGCATCGGGGATGTCGATGACTTCCGGGAGCCCGAGCTCCTCCCCCTGATAGAGATAGGCCGCGCCGGGGAGCGCAAGCATGAGCAGGGATGCCGCGCGAGCGATGGCATCGGCCCGGTCGGGGTCGGGCACCGGATCCTGGGGTGCCCGACCGATCATCGCCGGGCGCTGCGGGGCCACCGCCAGGCGAGAGCCGTGCCGTACGTAGTCGTGGTTGGACAGCACCCACGTCGGGGCAGCGCCCACGCTGTCCATGTCGGCGAGCGTGCCCGCGATCACCTCCCGAAGCTCGTCGGCGTCCCAGCCGACGTTCAGGAAGGCGAAATTGAAGACTTGGTGCATCTCGTCGGGGCGCACCCAGTCTGCGAGCAGTCGCGCCGGCTCGATCCAGACCTCACCGCACAGGATCACCGGCCGCTCTGCACTGTCGACGGTGCGGCGCCAGCGTCGGAAGACATCGTGGACGCCCGGCTGACCACGAAACGGCGCCACCCCGAACAGCTCCGGTCCTTCGGGGTGGAAATCGGGCAGCGCCGGGTCCTTGATGAGTCCCGCAGCGACGTCCACGCGGAATCCATCCACGCCCGCGTCGATCCACCAACGCAGGATCTCGTCGAACCGATCGGCAACCCACGGGTCGGACCAGTCGAGGTCGGGCTGCGACGCGTCGAAGGTGTGGAGGTACCACTGCCCCGGCGCACCCGAGGCGTCCTTCGTGCGCGTCCAGGCCGGGCCGCCGAACGCAGACTGCCAGTTGTTCGGCGGCAGGTCGCCGTCGTCCCCGCGCCCTTCGGCGAACACGTATCGCGACCGTTCCGGGGAACCGGGCGCCGTCCGGAGTGCCGCCTGGAACCATGGATGCTCATCTGAGGTGTGATTCGGAACGATGTCGACGACGACGCGGAGCCCGAGGGAGTGAGCAGCATCGGCCAACCTGCGGAAATCCGCCATCGTGCCGAACAGCGGATCCACATCGCAGTAGTCCGCGACGTCATAGCCGCCGTCGTTCATCGGGGACGTGTAGAAGGGCGACAGCCAGATGGCGTCCACACCGAGCTCGGACAGCTGCGGAAGTCGCTGGATGATGCCAGGAAGGTCGCCCACGCCGTCGCCCGTCGCATCGGCGAACGAACGCGGATAGACCTGATAGATGACCGCGTCCGCGGCCCAGTGGGCGCGGGCATCGTCGGTCGCGCGCGTCACAGCGGACGCATCGAGGGTATGCAAGAGTGCCATTCCTTTCGCGATTGATCACTTCGAGCGGGAGTGAAATATCGCGTTTACGGAAGGCACCGCATGTCGTCTTTTCGCTGCTCGGTGAGCACACTAGCACCGCCCAGCACCGGTCCCGCAAGTCCAGCGGAGCGGCACGATCGACATCCGGAAAAAAACACTTGTGCACGCACAGCCGAGTTCCTACACTCTGAACTCAACCTCGATCACTCGATCAGATCGAGGCGGAGGACGCCGCACCTGGCGTTCGATGTCAGCGAGCTGGCCGGCACCTCCGGCCCCGACGCGCAGGCTCCTGCGACCGCGGTTAACGAGTCTTGGCTTTCCACGCCACACCAGAAACCACCGCGTGCCCGCCGCGGATCGTCCTCCCTTCGATGGTCTGCGTCGAGCCCCCGCTTCGCACGGAGCTCACGATGCTCACCGACCGCTGCAGCGATGTACGAAACCCGTGCATCTCGGGGTCCTCCTCGATGTCAGCGACGAGGCGACGGGCGACGGCACTGCGGTTCTTCCCTGCCCGAAAGGAACCCGTCACCTCATGCCTCTCACCGCTCACCCCCGCTCGCGCCGCGCGCTGCTCGGCGCCGCGCCGGTCCTCGTCTTCTCCCTCGTCCTCGCCGGCTGCGGTCGTGCGGACGACGCGGGCGCGTCGTCCGCTGCCTCCCTCTCGATCGATGACACCCCCGCCACCGGAACCGTCGAGATCTGGGCACAAGCCGGAGAGGGCGGCGCGCTGACGGAGTTCGTGAAGTCGTTCGAGGCGGAGAACCCGGACGTCACCGTCACCGTGACCTCCCTCCCCGCCAACACGGCCTTCGATGCGAAGATCACCGCCGCCATCGCTTCCGGATCGGTCCCGGACGTGATCAACCTCTACTCTCAGACGCAGTCGACGATCTTCACCACCGGGGGCATCGCCCCTGTTCCCACAGGCCTCGTCGACTCGTCCGTCTTCTTCCCCGCGTCGTACGAGCCCACCGTCGTGAACGGGGAGTCGTACGCCGTGCCGTGGTACGCGTACTCGCAGGTGTTCTACTACCGCTCCGACCTCGCGCAGCAGGCCGGCGTCGAGCCGCCATTGACCTGGGAGGACATGAAGACCTTCGCCGCCGCACTCCAGAATGCCGGCCTGGCCGAGCACGGGCTCGGACTCGGCATCTCCTGGGACCAGTACTCCCCCCAGCAGTTGAACGACTTCATCGTCGGCAACGGCGGCAGCCTCATCAGCTCGGACTTGAGCACCTGGACGATCAACGAGCCCGCCAACGTCGAAGCTCTCTCGTTCTGGGGCACCCTGTTCGCGGAGGGATACGCCTCCGCGGACGAGCCTCAGTTCCTCGACGTGGTGCCCTTCTTGACCTCGGGCAAGGTCGCCTCCACGAACAACGGACCGTGGCTGACCTCCTGGCTGGATCAGGCGAACGGCGAGGGCTGGTCGAAGGCCCACATCGGCGCGGTCCTTCCGCCAGCGGGACCCAAGGGGCAGTCCGCGACCGTCGGCAGTTCGACGCTCGCCGTCCTGAAGGATGCGAAGAACCCCGTCGCCGCATGGAAGTTCGTCCGCTGGATGGCGGAACCTGAGACTCAGCTCGCCTGGTACGCAGCCTCGGGCAATCTCCCTGCGGTGGTCTCGGCCTGGGACGACCCCGCAATCGCCGACGACGCACTGCTCGTTCCGGTGAAGGAGGGGATGCAGATCGGCGTCGGCGTCCCGCCCGTATCGACCTGGGCCCAGGTCGGCGCGATCATCGGCAAGCAGATGGAGCGGGTCGCCCGCGGCCAGGCGACGGCGCAGCAGGCCCTCGATGAGGCGCAGCAGCAGGCGGAACAGATCGGCACGGGGACGCACTGAGCCATGTCGACCATCCACGCAACGCCGCGGGAGCGACACGCGAACAGGATCGGGTGGCTGTTCGTCAGCCCGCTCGTCCTCATCCTCGCGACGTTCACCGCGCTGCCGGCCGCCATCGCCCTGATCCTGGGGTTCACCGACATCGGGCCGTCCGACCTGCGCGATCCGCTCGGGGTGAACCTCGTCGGCTTTCAGACCTTCGGCGACGTGCTGACGGATCCGACGTTCCTGCGCGCCGCCTTCAACACACTGCTGTTCGTCGGGATCTCCGTCCCGAGCACGATCGTGATCGCGTTTCTGCTGGCGCTCGTGCTGAACGAAGGCATCCGCCGGCTCCGCTCGTTCTTCCGCGCGGCCATCTATCTGCCCGTCATCACGAACATCGTGGCGGCGGCAGTGATCTGGCAGTACGCCTTCACGATCGGCGGCCCCGTCAACGGCGCCCTCGCCTCCATCGGCATCGACGGACCGAACTGGTTGGGCGATCCGTTCTGGGCCGTGCCCACCGTTGCTTCGCTCGGAGTGTGGCGCAACATCGGCACCGCAATGATCTTCTTCCTCGCCGGCCTGCAGGGGATCTCGACCGAGATCAACGAGGCCGCGTCGCTGGACGGAGCCGGGTTCTGGGGACGCACCCTGCGGATCACGATCCCGTTGCTGCGGCCCACCACGCTGCTCGTCGCGATCTTGACCACCGTGTCGTTCCTGAACATCTTCGACGAGCCGTACCTCGTGACGCGCGGCGGACCGCTGGGCTCCACCCAGTCGCTCGCGTTGTGGGTCTACGAGAAGTTCGGCTTCGGCGACATCGCCGCATCCATGGCCGGCTCGTTCCTTCTGCTCGCACTCGTCGGCGTGATCGCCGTCATCCAGTTCCGACTGCTGAGGCCCAAACATTGAAAACATCGACCGCCCTGCGTGCGGGCTCCATGTACGTCCTGCTCGTCGTCGTCGTGGCGATGATGCTGCTCCCCTTCCTCTGGGTGTTCGCCGGATCCTTCAAAACACAAGGAGAGTTCCTGGCGAACCCGGGGGCCTGGTTCCCGGCGAGCTTCGCCTACCTGCAGAACTACGTCGTGCTCTTCACCGAGCGCGGCTTCGGCGGGTACCTCATGAACAGCCTCATCGTGTCGATCGCCGCCGTCGCGGGCAATCTCGTGTTCAGCTCCATGGCCGGCTACGCTCTGGCCAAGCTGTCGTTCCGGGGGCGTAAGGCCGTGTTCGTCGCCGTCATCGGCGCGATGACCGTGCCGTACGTCGCAATCTTCGTCCCGCAGTTCTTGATCATCGTCCAGCTGAAACTCATCGACACGCTCGCGGCGATCATCATTCCCGTCTTGGTGATGCCCATCGCCGTCTTCATCATGCGTCAGTTCGCCACCGCTGTGCCGGAGGAACTGCTGGAAGCGGCACGGCTGGAAGGGGCCGGGGAGTTCCGGATCTTCTTCACGATCTTCCTTCCCATCGTGGGCCCGGCGCTGGCGACCGTCGGCATCCTGACGTTCATGTACTCGTGGAACTACTTCCTCTGGCCGCTCCTGGTCGCGCAGTCGTCGTCCACGTACACGCTTCCCGTCGGATTGGCGGTGGCCACTCAGACCGGCAACACCACGGAGTTCGGCGTGCTGTTGGCAGGCGCGATGGTCGTTCTCATCCCGGTGCTCGTCGTCTTCCTCTTCTTCCAGCGCTTCTTCATCCAGAGCGTGGCGACGACGGGGTTGAAGTGAACGGCGAGCAGCGGTCGCGCGCACGGATCGGCATCATCGGTCCGGGCAGCATCAGCGCGCAGTACATCAGCACCCTGCGCGACCACCCCGAAGTGGAAGTCGCGATGCTGGCGAGCCGAGATCCCCAGCGGGCCGCCTTCGCGGCGGCCCGCCACGGGATCCGCGATTCCGGCTCGATCGAGCAGCTGCTCGGCGACGACAGCATCGATCTCGTCGTCAACCTGACCCCGCCCGATGCCCATGTGGACGTGTCGCTCGCGATCCTTGACGCCGGCAAGCACGTCTGGAGCGAGAAGCCCGTCGCCCTGGATCGAGAGGGGGTGGACGCGCTTGCACGCCTCGCCGCGGCCCGGGATCGGCGCGTGGGTGTGGCACCCGACACCTTCCTCGGCCCCGGGGTCGACGGTGCCCTCCGCCTCGCGCATGCCGGGCGAGTGGGTGCGCTCACCGGTGCGGTGGCGGTGATGCAGAAGCCCGGGCCGGAGAGCTGGCATCCCAACCCGGCCTTCCTCTACCGACGCGGCGCCGGTCCCCTGCACGACATGGGCGTCTACTACCTCACTGCGCTGGTGCCGTTCCTCGGCGCTGTCGAGTCCGTCGTCGGATCGACGACTCTCTCCCACCGCCCTCGCGTCGTCGCGACCGGCCCGCACGCCGGCGCGAGAATCGAGGCCGAAGTGCCGACCGCCGTGCGAGCCGTGCTCCGATTCGCGGCCGGTGCAGAAGCGGTCGCGTACTTCACCTTCGACACCGTCGTCAGCCGTGCGATCCTGACCGTCGAAGGCGAGCGAGGGGAAATCTCCGTGCCCGACCCCGATGCCTTCGGCGGCGTGATCGGCGTGCGCAGCGACGATCGCTCGGAGCAGATCGATGCGCCGGCCGGAAGAGCCGGGCGCGGGATCGGCATCGTCGACCTCGTCCGGTCCGTGCGCGCCGGTGTGCCCCATCGCGCGTCGCTGGAAGTGGCGGCGCATGTGTTGGAGGTCATGGACGCCATCGTCGAGTCCGCTCAGACCGGTCGTCGCACCCTCGTCACCAGCAGACCTCCGACGGTCACCATCACGCGCCTCTGACGACGAGGACAGTGCGGCTCACCCCACCACCGCCCTCACCCCGCCGACATCCCGCCGACGGGGGTGAATAGGGTGAGGCCATGGAGCAGCCCGTCGCCCTCGAGGTCACGACATCCACCGGCACCGTTCGCGGCAGCCTGACCGACGGGATCGGCCGCTTCCTCGGCATCCCGTATGCGGCGGCACCCGTGGGCGGACGCCGCTTCCGCGCGCCCGCCCCGCCGGCGGCCTGGTCGGGCGTGCGCGACGCGACGCGGTTCGGCGCGACGGCGCCGCAGGCGCCCTACGCAGGCGCGATCGGCGAGCTCCTCAGCTGCCCGGCGATCGAGGGCGACGACATCCTCACCGCCAACGTGTGGACCCCGGCGGATGCCGCGGCATCCGCCGCCCCCGTCGTCCTCTGGATCCACGGCGGCGCCCTCGAGCGCGGGGCCGCGGCCGAGCCCACCTACGACGGGACCGGCTTCGCCCGCGACGGGGTCGTGTTCGTGTCGGTCAACTATCGCCTCGGCGTCGAGGGGTTCAGCGTGCTCGACGGGGCGCCGACGAACCTCGGACTGCTCGACGTGGCGCGGGCGCTGGAGTGGGTGCACGCCGAGATCGGCGCCTTCGGCGGCGACCCCGCCCGCATCACGCTGATGGGAGAGTCCGCCGGTGGGGCGCTGGTGGCCGCACTCCTGTCGCGCCCGGCATCGCGCGCCCTGGTCGCCGGCGCGATCATCCAGTCCGGGCCGCTCGACGCGGCACCCCTGCAGAAGGCGCGCCGCGCGTCGGATGCGATCGCGCGCCGCCTCGGCATCCCGGCGACGCGCGAGGCGTTCGCGGCCCGGACGACGGCCGAGCTCCTGCGGGCGCGATCGCAGATCGCCGCCGGCTCGTCCCCGTTGCGAGGCGCACCCGGCTTCACGCTCGCGCTCGACCCGGAGACCCTTCCCGCATCGCCGGTCGACGCCCTGCCGAGCCTCGGGATACCGCTCCTGATCGGCACCAACACCGACGAGTACCGCCTCTGGCTGACGCCCGACGCCATCGCCGCCATCGGCGGCGTGAAGTCGTGGCTCGCCCGCCGCGCCCTGCGCACCCCCGAACGCGCCGCCCGGGCCGTGCGGGCCGCGATGCCCGACGCGAGCGCCGGCGAGGTCCTCGGTCAGCTGCTCACCGACCGCCTCCTGCGCGGCCCCGCGACGCGCGTCGCACGGGCGCGGACCGCCCCGACCTACGTCTACGAGTTCGCCTGGGAGAGCCCGGTGCGAGACCTCCGCGCCGCGCACGCGTTGGAACTCGGCTTCGTCTTCGACACCCTGACGACCGACCAGGCCGTGAGACTGGCGGGCGACGACGCACCCGCCGACCTCGCCCGCGACATGCACCGCGCGTGGGTGGCGTTCATCACGACGGGTGATCCCGGCTGGCCGGCTTTCGGCGCCGATCGGACGACGAAGGTGTGGGATGCCGCGTCACACGTGACCCCTCAGCGCCGCGCGGCCGTCGTCGACGCACTGGGGTAGGGCGCTTCGACTCGGCGCTGCGCGCCTCGCTCGACGACCGGGAGGTGGGCGGGAGGGCGCGGGCGGCGAGAGCGTCTGAACACCGGGAGAACGGGATCTGTCCACAGTCTGACGATTGACGGTGGCGCTCCGCACGATCGGCGGGGTAGAGTCGCTCCCGACGCACGCGTGACAGCCGGGGGGTTGGTCCGCAGGAGACGGGGGTCTTCGCGTCGTCTTACTGGGGATGGGGCGGATCACGATTCGCCCGTCGGTTTGCTGGGGGGCAAAATGCCGACTTTGCTGTTGCGTTCCGTCGTGGCGGTGGTCACGCGATGACCGCGATCCACGACGCCGCGAGCATCGCGCGAACGGGCTTCGCCGCACCGTTCACGACGATCACCTCGCGGGCATCGGCGACCGCCGGCCCGTCACGGGCGCTGGAGCGGCGTCACTCGTGGGAACGCCGCTACCGGTGGATCCTGCGCACGAGCGACGCCGCCGCGGTCGTGATCACCTGCGCGATCGCGACGGTCGTGTCGACAGGGGTCGCCGGCGGTCCGCTCGCCGCCGGCGACCCCGGCCTCGTCGGTCAGATCGCCCTCGTGACCGCGGCCGTGTGGCTGCTGATGCTGTCGCTGTTCGCCACGCGCGATGTGAAGCTGATCGGCTCAGGCGCCGCCGAGTACACCCGGCTGGTGCACGCGACCGGATTCGCGTTCGGGCTGCTGGCGATGCTCGACGTCGCCCTCGACGTCGACGGCATCCGCTCTCAACTGTTCGTCGCGCTCCCGCTGGGCGTCAGCGTCCTGCTCGTGGAGCGCTGGCTGTGGCGCCGCTGGCTGATCCGCCGCCGCGCGACGGGGGCCTACACCTCGCGCGCCATGGTGGTCGGCGACCGCGCCGACGTCGAGTACGTCATCCGCACGATCGCCGACCCCGGGCTGGGCTATCAGGTCGTCGGGGCCTCGCTGCGCGGCGACGAGCTCGACAGTCTCCGCGTCGACGACGCCACCTACCCGGTCCTGCGCACGCACACCGTCGCGGAGGCGGCCGCCGCCCTCGACGCCGACACGATCATCGTCGCCAGCGGCGGTGATCGCGATCCCGACGACATCAAGCACCTCGCCTGGCAGTTGGAGAACACGGCGGCCGAGCTCGTCATCTCGAGCCGCCTGTCCGACGTCGCCGGACCCCGCATGTCGCTGCGCCCGATCGAGGGCCTGCCGCTCATCCACGTCGAGATCGCCTCGTTCGCCGGTCGGGCCTATCTCGCCAAGCGCGCGCTCGACATCGTCGTGTCCGCCACGGCCCTTCTGCTCTTCGCACCGGTCGCGGCGGTCATCGCCCTCGCGATCCGGCTCGACTCGCCCGGTCCGCTGCTCTTTCCCCAGGCACGGGTCGGACGGGACGGTCACGAGTTCCGGATGATCAAATTCCGCTCGATGACCGTGGATGCCGAGGAGCGGCGCGCCGCGCTGCTCGCGGCGAACGAGGGCGCGGGCCCGCTGTTCAAGATGCACGACGACCCTCGTGTCACCCGCGTGGGCCGGATCCTGCGGAAGTACTCGCTCGACGAGGTTCCCCAGTTCTGGAACGTGCTGGTCGGCGACATGAGCGTCGTGGGTCCGCGCCCTCCCCTCCCGAGCGAAGTCGCGACGTACGACGACGACGTCCTCCGCCGGCTCTACATCAAGCCGGGTATCACCGGCCCCTGGCAGGTGGGCGGACGCAGCGACCTGAGCTGGGAGGAGAGCGTGCGCCTCGACCTGCGCTACGTCGAGAACTGGACCGTCATGACCGACCTGGTGCTCATGTGGCGGACGGTGCGCGTCATGCTCCGCCCGGACGGGGCGTACTGATGACGCGCCGCACCGTCCGCATCCTCGGCACCCACGGGGTGCCGGCCGCCTACGGCGGGTTCGAGACCGCCGCCGAGCACGTGGGGCTGTACCTGCGCGACCACGGGTGGGACGTCGTCGTCTACTGCCAGGTCGACGGGGAAGGCGAGATCGCCTCCGACCGGTGGAACGGCATCGAACGCGTCCTCATCCCCGAGCCGCGCGACGGCTGGAAGGGCACCTCGCACTTCGACCTCGTGTCCATCCGCCACGCGACGCAGCACCACCGCGACGGCGACGTCTGGCTGACGTTCGGCTACAACACGGGCGTCCTCGACGTCATGCCGCGCCTTCGCGGCATCCCGAACGTGATCAACATGGACGGCATGGAGTGGACCCGCCGCCGGTGGGGCCTCGCGAAGCAGGGCATCCTGCTGGCCAACGAACGCCTCGCGGGTCTCGTGGGCGACGTCCTGATCGGCGACCACCCCGTCATCTCGGCCTATCTCGGACGCCACTTCGGCCGCCGCCGGGTCGAGACCATCACCTACGGCGCCCCTTCGGTGACGTCGTCACCGGTCGCGCCGGTGCGCGACCTGCACCTCGAGCCCGACGCCTACGGCATCGTGGTCTGCCGTCCCATCCCCGAGAACTCCGTCCTCGAGATCGTCACCGCGTGGTCGGCGCGACGCCGCGGGATGCCGCTGGTCGTGGTGGGCCCGTACACCGACACCGATCCGTATCACGTCGCCGTCCGCGCGGCGGCATCCGACGAGGTGCGCTTCCCCGGGGCGATCTTCGACAGCGGGCGCCTGCAGGCGCTGCGCTTCCACAGCGCGCTCTACCTGCACGGGCACACCGTCGGGGGCACGAACCCGTCCCTGGTCGAGGCGATGGGCGCCGGCAACGCCGTCGTGGCCCACGACAACAGGTACAACACGTGGGTCGCGGGCCCCGGGAACGCCTATTTCCGAGGCGCGGACGATCTCGGCGACCTGCTCGACGACCTGCTCGCCGACCCGCGACGCCGACGTCGCATGGGCGAGGCGAGCCGCGCGCGCCATCGCGAGGAGTTCACCTGGGACCACATCGGTGCCCAGTACGAGCAGTCGCTGCTCACGGCGCTCGCGCGCCACGGCCATGTCACTCGACGAACGGAGGTGCTGGTGTGATCGATGTCGCTGTCGTGGGCCTCGGCAAAATGGGGCTGTCTCACCTGTCCATGATCAAGGCGCACCCGGAGGTGAACCTCGTCGGCGTGTGTGACGCGACGGGGTACCTCCTCGACGTCCTCGCCAAGTACACGGGGGTGGCGACCTTCAAGGATCTCGGCAAGATGCTCGACACGGCACAGCCCGACGCGATCATCGTGGCCACTCCCACCCACCTGCACGCGGGGATGATCCGCGAGGCGATCCGCCGCGGCATCCATGTGTTCTGCGAGAAGCCGCTCGTGATCGACCCCGACGAGGGCGCGGAGCTGACCGCGCTCGCCGAGGCGCGCGGGATCGTGACCCAGGTCGGGTACCACAACCGCTTCGTCGGGGCGTTCCGCGAGGTGCAGCGACTGCTGGAGCTCGGCGCGATCGGCACGGTGGAGACCGCGCTCGCGGAGGCGTACGGGCCGGTGGTCCTCAAACCCTCGGGTCACACGTGGCGCAGTCAGCGGGCCACGGGCGGAGGATGCCTGTACGACTACGCCGCCCACCCGCTGAACCTGCTGACCTGGTATCTCGGCGAGCCGGAGTCCGTCAGCGGAAGCCAGCTCACCAGCATCTTCTCCGCCCAGATCGACGACGCCGTCGCCGCGACCCTCCACTACCCACAGGGGACGGCGCAGATCATCGCGAACTGGTCCGACGAGTCGCAGCGCAAGATGACGACGAAGGTGACCCTCTGGGGCGAGCACGGGCGCATCTACGCCGACCGGCAGGAGATCCAGGTCTACCTGCGCGACACGGCCGAGATCCCCGAGGGCTATCGCGCCGGCTGGAACGTCCGCTACACGACCGACCTCACCGCCGCGCCCTGGTTCTACCTGCGCGGCGAGGAGTACAGCGCGCAGCTCGACGCCTTCGTGTGGCGCGTGCGTGCGCACGCCGTGCACGGTCAGAACGACTTCGGCTCGGCCGCCGCCACCGATCGCGTCATCGCCATGATCAGCGAAGACGCGACCCGCGTCGACGCGAGGCTGACGACCCCCGGACACGTCGCCACCATCACACCCCTGCCCGCTCGACGCGGCAACCCGTTCGGAACGGCGCTGCGTGCGCTGCGAGGAGGAGCACGATGACTCTGATCACACCGTCGTCCACCCGGACCATGGATCGCCTGCTGTTCGGCGACAACCAGTTCTTCGGGGTGAACCACATGTCGGAGGAGAAGGCGCGCGCCCAGCAGATGCGCTTCCAGGACACCGACGCGATCATGTCGGTGCTGGATGCCGCGTACGACGAGGGCGTCCACACGTTCATGTGCACCACCCACGACCGCATCGGGGAGATCGCCGAACGCGTGCGGACCCATCCCGACCGCTACGAGGGCATGAGCTTCTTCCCGTGCATGCCGTACGCGCACAAGTACGCGAACGCGATCACCGACGACGGCTTCCTCGGGGCCGTGCGGCGGTTCCTGCCGGAGGAGGGTCTGCTCGACAGCATCGCCCGCGGCGCGTCCTCGTTCGCCCGCAAGGACATCGAGGGCGTGGCGACGCTGCTCATCGACGCCGAGCTGAAGATGTTCGCGGGACTGTCCACCCCGGTGATCTGGCTGCAGAACGTGATCGTCGACCTGTTGTCGGGGCTCGGCTTCACGGACGCGTTCCGGATCTTCGCCGACCACGTCCGCACGCGCTACGGCGCCGAGCCAGGCTTCATCACGATGAACCTGCCGCGGGTGCTCGACGATCTCGACCGCGCCGGGGTGGAGAACCCGATCGTCTGCTCCAACATCAACAAGCTCGGCTTCCGCATGTCGGGCGGGGTGGAGAGCTATCTCGACGCGATGGAGCGACGGCCCTTCCGCGCCGTGGCGATGTCGGTCTTCGCGAGCGGGGCGATCTCTCCGCGCGAAGCCATCGAGTGGGTGACCGCGCTGCCCAACCTCGAGGCGATCGTGTTCGGCGCCTCCAGCCGCGCGAACATCGCGTCGACGGTGAGCCTCGTCGACGAGTACTGGCCCGAGCACTGACATGTCCGCCGCCGATCGCGCTCGCACCGTCCTCGTCGCCAACCCGTCCGCCGATCTGTACGGGTCGGACCGGATGATGCTCGAAGGGGTCCGCGGCCTCGTCGAGCTCGGGTGGCGCGTGGTCGTGACGAGCTCGGACGACGGCCCGCTCATCCCGCTCCTGCGCGCCGCCGGGGCCGACATCCGCTTCCTCGATGCGCCCGTCATCCGCAAGAGCGCCCTGCGTCCGCGCGGTCTCGTGCGACTGCTTCGCGACGTCGTGGCGCACGGGCCGAGGATGCGGCGCCTCATCGCCGACGTCGGCGCCGATGTGGTGCTGGTGAACACCGTGACCATCCCGTTCTGGATCCTCGCCGCCCGCCGCGCGGGCGTGCCGAGCGTCGTCCACGTGCACGAAGCCGAGTCGACGCTTCCCGCAGCCGTGCGGGCGATCCTCACCCGCCCGCTGCGGTGGGCGTCGGGCGTGATCTTCAACTCTCAGACCAGTCGGCGCGTCGCCGGCTCGGCGTGGCTGGAGCGCCGCGATCGCGCGCGCGTCGTCCCCAACGGCGTCGCCGGGCCGCCGGCACCGACCCCCGCCCGGATCCGCCTCGACGCACCGCTGCGCATCGTCTACGTCGGGCGGCTCTCGCCGCGCAAGGGCGTCGACCTCGTCGTCGACGCGGTGGCGCGGCTGCAGGGGCTCGGGCTGGCGGCCGAGCTGGAGATCGTCGGCGACGTCTTCCCGGGCTACGAGTGGTACGAGCAGAGCCTGCGCGACCGCGTCTCCGAGCTCGCCATCGGCGAGCGGGTGCGATTCGCCGGCTTCCAGCGCTCGGTGTGGGACCGCCTCTCCGCCGCCGATGTCGCCGTCGTCCCGTCGCGCGGCGCGGAGTCGTTCGGCAACGTGCTCATCGAGGCCGCGCTGTGTGCCCGCCCCGTCGTGGCGGCCGACCACACCGGCCTGCGGGAGGCGTCCGCGGACCTCGCCTCGGCGCTCCTGGTGGCCACGAACGACGTCGACGCCCTCGCGGCGGGACTGCGGCGCGTGCACGACGAATGGGATGCGCTGCGGGAGGGCGCCTGGGGGGATGCCGAGCGCGTCCGGCTGCGCCACTCCCCCGATCGGTACCACCGCGCGCTGTCCGCGGCGCTTCTCGAACGCCTCGGCGAGGAGACGGGATCGGCCGCTGCGCCGGCGCACGCACCCTCCCCGCAGGCCGGATCACGACGGCCGCGACTCACGGAGGAGCTGACACCATGACCACCGAGAGATCTGCGTCCGGGGCGCTGTCCCGCGGCATCGGCGCGACGCTGCTGGCGCTGATCGTCGCCGCCGGGGCGACGGGCTGCGCGGCCTCGTCCCGCGGCGATGCGGCATCCCCGCCCGCGGCGACGCCGGCCGCGGCGACGCCCACGACGACGCCCGAAACGGCCGCGACAGCATCGCCCGCCCCCGCGCCGCCGACGGCAGCCGCGGACGCGCCCGTCCCGAAAGCCGGCCGCGACGGCGCCCCCGCCGCTCCCGCGATCAGCGCGGCAGTCGCCTCGCCGGCCGAACAGGTGACGTACGGCGACGGCGTCGTGCTGAGGATCTCGTCCGTGACGTACGGGTCCGAGACCGCACAGGGACCGGGCGCCGCGACGGGCCGCGAGTTCGCGCGCATCTCGCTCGAGCTGACCAACGGGTCGGACGGCGAGATCGACGTGTCGTCCACCGTGGTCACGGTGCTCGACCCCTCCGGAGCCCGCCTCGTTCCCGTGTACACGACGGAGTCCGGCGCACGCGACTTCGCCGGCACGGTCGGGCCCGCAGCGATCACGACCGCCGTGTACGCCGTCGCGGCACCGGCCGATCACTCCACGCCGCTCACGATCGTCGTCGACTTCGACGCCGTCCACACCTCCGCGGTCTTCCGCGGGGCTCTCAGCTGATGTCCGTCCGTCTCGCCTGCCACGGCGTCCCGCACTCCGTCCGAGGAACATCATGATCCGCACCACTTCGCGCCGACCGCGCCTGGCCCGCCTGCTCGCCCCCGCCATCGCCGTGGCGACGATCGTCGCGGGCGCCGTCGTGGTCACCGCCGCGCCCGCCTACGCGGACGCGGCGCCTGCGGCGCCCGAGACCGCGACCGTCGACCTCCTGCCCACCTGGCAGATCAACGGCGTCGTCTGGAGTCAGGCCGTCGCCGGCAACACCGTGTACGTCACCGGCAGCTTCACCAAGGCCCGGCCCCCCGGGGTGGCCGCGGGCGGGGCGGGAGAGATCGACGCGAACAACGTGTTCGCCTTCGACATCACGACGGGCAACCCGGCCCCGAACTTCTCACACTCCTTCGACGCGCAGGGGCTGGTCGTCCGGGCCGCGCCCGACGGCAAGACGGTCTACTTCGGCGGCGACTTCACGACCGTCGACGGGCAGGCACGGGCGCACGTCGCCGCCTTCGACGTCGCGACGGGAGCGCTCACCGGCTGGGCGCCCCGCACGGACGGGCAGGTGCGCGGCTTCGCCGTGATCGGCGACACCGTGTACGCCGGCGGCAACTTCCGTTCCAGCAATGGTCAGCCGCGCACCGAGCTCGCCGCCTGGAACGCGACGACGGCCGCGCTCACGCCGTGGGCGCCGACCGCCGCCGGCAACGGGTTCGTCTGGGACATGCTGACGAGCCCCGACAACTCCCGCATCATCGTCGCCGGATCGTTCACCCTCCTCAACGGCGCCGCCGCGTTCGGCATGGGAGCCCTGGATGCCGCAACGGGCGCGGCCCTGCCGTGGGCGGCGGTCGACCGCATCCGCACCGCGGGGCTGAACGGTGCGATCTCCAGCCTCAGCACCGACGGCACGCAGGTGTACGGCACGGGCTACGCCTACGGCGCCGGCGCCTCGTTCGAGGGCACCTTCGCCGCCGATCCCTACACGGGCGCCCTGAACTGGGTGAACGACTGCCTCGGCGACACCTACTCGAGCTTCCCCCAGGGTGGCGTGCTGTACGCCGTCGGTCACCGTCACGACTGCAGCGTCGTCGGCGGGTTCCCCGACACCAACCCCCGGTCGCGGTGGATGAAGGCGACCGCCGAACCGACCTCGCCGACCGGTGTCATCACGCGCAAGGACGCCTACGGATGGGACTTCACGGGCCTGCCGTACGCCGGCCTGCTCAACTGGTACCCCGACCTGGAGTTCGGCTCCTACACCTCCGCCCAGCAGGCGGCCTGGAGCGTGACGGGCAACAGCGACTACGTGGTGCTCGCCGGCGAGTTCCCGAAGGTGGGCAGCACGGCCCAGCAGGGACTCGCCCGGTTCGGCAAGCGCACGGTGTCGCCGCACCTGAGCGGGCCCATCTACACCTCCGCGATGACACCGGCGCCGTACTCGAACGAGCGCGGCACGGTGCGCGTGCCCTTCGCGAGCGCCTGGGACCGCGACGGCGCCCCCATCACCTACGACGTCTTCCGCAGCCCGGCCACGAAGATCGCGACCTTCACTCGCACGGACAGCCGGTTCTGGTCGTTGCCGAGCCTCAGCATCACCGACACCGGACAGACGCCCGGCGCCCAGGTGCGCTACCAGGTGCGCGCGAAGGATGCCGACGGCAACGTGCAATGGAGCGCCTGGTCGCCCTGGACCACCGTCTCCGATGCGGCGACATCCGCCTATCGTTCGGCCGTGCGCAGCAGCGGCGCCTCGCACTACTGGCGTCTGGGCGAGGGCTCCGGCACGCGCCTGTACGACGACATCGGCGACATGCCCGGAACCACGACGAGCCTCACCCTCGGCACGCCCGGCGCGCTCACAGGCGACACCGACACCGCCGTGACGTCGACCGGCGGCAGCACGCCCCGGATGACGACACAGGACGTCGTCCCCAGCGATGCCGCGGTCACCGTCGAAGCCTGGGTGAACACGACCAGCACCCGGGGTGGACGCATCGTCGGCTTCGGCGACTCCGCCACGGGCACGTCGTCGTCCGGCGGCACCGACCGCGTGCTGTACCTCGATGCCTCCGGGCGTGCGAACTTCGCGATCAACGACGGCAGTTACCGCACGATCTTCAGCCGCGCCGGGGTGAACGACGGCCAGTGGCACCACATCGTGGGCACGGTCGACGGCTCCGGCATGCAGCTGTACGTCGACGGCATCCGCGCGGGCAGGTCGCAGGCCGCGACCTCACCGAAGAGCTACGCGGGCTACTGGCGCATCGGCGCCGACCAGACCGGCGGCTTCACCAACCGTCCGAACGACGCCGGCCTCGCCGGCAGCATCGACGACGTGGCCGTCTACCCGAAGGCCCTGCCGCAGAGCGACGTCCAGGCGCACTACCTCGCCAGCGGACGTTCCGCGAGCTGGAGCGCCGTCGCGACCGACGCCTACGGGGCGACGGTGTCGACCGACCGTCCCGACCTGTACTGGCGGCTCGACGAGCCCGCCGGCAGCACCACCCTGACGGATGCCGCCGCGGGCGGACCCACGGGCGCACTGGCCGGAACGGTCACCCGCTCGGTGGCCGGCATCACGGGTTCCGGCACGGCCACCACCTTCAACGGGACCAACGCGGTCGGCATCGCCCAGGAGGCGTGGGACTCGCCGCTGGCCTACAGCGCAGAGCTGTGGTTCAAGACGACGAGCACGAAGGGCGGCAAGCTGATCGGGTTCGGCAACACGTCCTCCGGTCTGAGCAGCAGCTACGACCGTCACGTCGTGATGCAGTCGAACGGACGGGTCAACTTCGGCACGTACAACGGGACGCAGACCACGATCACCAGCACCAGCGCCTACAACGACGGCCAGTGGCACCACCTCGTCGCCTCGCAGGGCGCCAGCGGGATGAAGCTGTGGATCGACACGCAGCTCGTCGCGAGCTCACCCGTGGCCACCGGCCAGGCCTACCGCGGATTCTGGCGGATCGGCGGGGACAAGACGTGGGGGAACACCTCCAGCAACTACATCGCCGCGACCCTCGACGAGGTCGCCGTCTACCCCGGCGTCCTCAGTGAGGACCGCGTGCGCGCGCACTACGCCGCCGCCGGACGAGTGCCGAGCGAGCGCGCGCCGGTCGCCGCCTTCACGCTGTCGTCGACATATCTCGGCATCGGCGTGGATGCCTCCGCCACGACGGATGCCGACGGCAACCTCGCCACCTACGCGTGGAACTTCGGCGACGGGACGTCGGCGGCCGGCCCGACGGCGACCCACACCTATGCCGCGGCCGGGACATACACGGTGACGCTGACGGCGACCGACGCGACCCTGCTGACCGGAGCACTGTCGAAAACGGTGACCGTCGCGCCGAACCAGGCGCCCACGGCATCCTTCACGCCGACGATGGACCACCTCGCCCTGACGGCCGACGCGAGCGCCTCCCGCGACACGGACGGCAGCGTCTCCTCCTACGCGTGGGACTTCGGCGACGGGTCCACCGCCACCGGGGCGACGGCGTCGCACACGTACGCCGCGCCCGGGGACTACACGGTGCGCCTCACCGTCACCGACAACGACGGGCTCACCGGGACGACGACCCGCACGGTCACCGCCAGCGCCCGTCCGAACCAGGCGCCGGTCGCCGCGTTCACCTCGACGACCGACTTCCTCGCGCTCACGGTGGACGCCACGGGCTCGTCCGATGCCGACGGCACGGTCGCCTCCTCTGCCTGGGACTTCGGCGACGGGACGACCGGCGCGGGACCGACCGCGACGCACACGTACGCCTCGGCCGGGACCTTCACGGTCGCGCTGACCGTGACCGACGACGCCGGCGCGACGGCCACGACCTCCCGCGCCGTCACGGTCGTGGCCAACCGCGCGCCGACCGCCGCGTTCACCACCACGGTCGCCGATCTGCGGGTGACCGCGGACGGCAGCGGCTCGGCCGACCCCGACGGGACGGTCGCCTCGTACGCCTGGGACTTCGGCGACGGGACCACCGGCTCGGGAGCGACCGCGACGCACGACTATGCGAGTGCCGGCACGTACACCGTCACCCTCACGGTCGCGGACGACCGCGGCATCACCGCGACGCAGAGCGCAGCGGTGACCGTCACCGCTGCGCGCGTGTGGGCGCGCGACGACTTCGAACGCACCGCGACCGGCGGGTGGGGTGCGGCCGACGTCGGCGGGACATGGGCGATCACGCCGGGGACCACGACCGCGACCTCGAAGTTCTCCGTCGCCGGCGGGGTCGGCAAGGTCACTCTGTCACCCGGCAACTCCTACACCGCCGCGCTGACCTCGGCGGCACCGTCGACGGACACCGAGGAGCGGTTCACCGTGTCGTTCAACCAGCCCGCGACCGGAGGCGGCTCCTACTTCTCGGCCATCGGACGCCAGGTCGACGCCGCGAACGACTACCGCGCCAAGGTGCGTGTGGCCTCCACCGGCGCCGTCGCGGTGTGGCTGACCCGCACGGTCGGCGGAACGGAGACGGTGCTCACCAGCCTCACGATCCCGAACACGACCGTGACGGCGGGCGACGCGCTCAGCATCCGCTTCCAGGTGACCGGTGTCAACGCCACGACCCTGAAGGCAAAGGTCTGGCGCACCGCGTCGCCGGAGCCCGCCGCGTGGACGCTCACTTCCACCGACGCGACGGCCGTGCTGCAGGCACCCGGCGTCGTCGGGATCAACAGCTACCTGTCCGCGAGCGCGACGGCGGCGCCGGTGGTCTACTCCTACGACAGTCTGTGGGCCGGCCCGGCGAAGTAGCAGCATCCGGGCGCGCACCCCGCCGCCCGCCGCCTGCCGCCCGTCATTGCGGCGGGCGGCGGGGTGGGGCGGCCGCGTGCCGGGGGCGCCGGGCCCGGGCGCGGTCGCCGATCACGGCATCCGCGCCCCGACACCGTTCGGGGCGCCCGTCCACAGCGCCGCCGCACGCGCGGGTCGCGCCTGCGCGAGGCCGTTCACCGGCACGTCGCCGAGCAGGGCGCCGTTCGCCGCGGTCACGGGACGGCCGTCGATCGCGAGCGAATGGAGATCCTGTCCGGTGGCCACGCGGTAGGCGTCCAGCGAGGTGAACACGAACGGATTCACGTTCGCCGCACCGCGGGACCACACGACGAGCCACGCGGGCTGCGGGGCGCCGGCCGGTGAGGCCGTGTTCCGCTGGAACACGTTGCCGTCCGAGCGGATGTTCAGGTCGCTTGCGGCGTACCGGTGCGAGTAGTCCTCGACGCACAGCGTGCACGTGCCGGAGCTGCCGGCGATCACGTTGTTGCCGATCGAGATGTCACGGATCAGCCAGGGCATCGTGGGGTCCGGGAAGGGGCGTCGGGGGTCGTGGCCCGGCACCGCCGGGTCGGCGGCGTCACGCGGATCCTGCACGATGTTGACGGTGCGGTTGCCGCCGACGATCGTGTTGTTCCAGATCAGGACGTCCCCGGTGTTGTTGATCTTCAGCCCGTTGCCGCCGTTTCCGACCACGAGGTCATCCACGACGTCCACCTTCTGGGTGAGCTCGATGAACGCGCCGTGGCCGAGGTTGCCGATGAGGTCGCTGGAGGCCACCGTCAGGTCGTAGACCGACTGATCGGTCCAGATCCCCGGACCGTCGTTGCGCAGGAACGCGGAGTCGGTGATGTCGACACCGCGCGACTTCGCGATCTTGATCCCGCCCGACACGGGGGCCTGGTTGAAGTGCTCGGCGTTGTTCTCGACGGCGAGCACGTCATCGACGCGCAGGCGGTCGGCGAGGTTCGCTCCGATCCCCATGAGGCCGTTTCGCGCCACCGTCACGCCGTGCAGGGTGGCATCGCTCGCCCCCACGAACACGCCCGTGGTCGCATTGTCGTACACGACGACGTTGTCGAGAACAGCCCGCGGCGCCTCGATCGTGACCGTGCCCATCATCCAGACCGAGGTGGCGTAGCGCCGGATGCCGATGTCGCGCACGATCGTGCCCTCGCCTCGCACCGACAGCGCCTTGGCCAGCACCGACGCGCGCACCTGATGCCCGTCCGGGGCGGATCCGATGTAGAGACGGCGCGCGGCGGCATCCACGTAGAACGTGCCCGGCGCGAGTGTCGCGCGGCTGCCGACCTGCGCGAGGGCGGCGCCGTCGATCCAGACCTGGTCGGGATGCGCGGCGAGCGGATGCGCGGAATTGAGCCATTGCCAGCCGCTCGCGGTGCCGTCGGCGGCGCCGCGGGTGAAGGTCGGGCTCGAGTCGAAGTCGGAGGTCCAGCCGTCCACGTACCAGGCGCCGTCGGCGTTCTTCCACCCCGTGACGAGGCGGGATCCATCGAGCCACACCTGCTCTCCCGGCGCGGACTGGATCGTCACGCCCTTTCCGGCCGGGACCGTGACGCTCTCGTTGTAGGTGCCGCCGCGCACGACGATCACGGCACCGGCCGCCGCACGGTCGACGGCGCCCTGCACGGTCGAGAGGGGCGCCGCGGCCGTGCCCGAACCGCCCGCGCGAGCGCGTGAGTCGACGAAGATCGCGCCGGCGGGCGCGGGCGGCGCGACGGTGCCGAGGGGGGCGGCCCCACGGACGCGGCGCGTGCCGGAGACGTCCCAGGCCGGTGCGCCATCCGTCGTCGCGGGGACGGCGGCGGGCGGCGCGCTCGTCGGCGTCGGGGCGGGAGCCGGCGTCGGCGTGGCGGTCTGGGTCGGCGTGGCGGTCGGGGTCTGGGTCGGCGTCGGCGTGGCGGTCGGGGTCGGCGCCGCGGTGGGGGTCGCGGGAGCGCTGGGCGTCGCGGCGGCTGCGGTCGTCGTCACGCGGTAGTCGTCGAAGACGATCGCCTGCGCGGGGGAGCTGCTGGAGAGGTAGGCCCCGACGCCCACGCCACCCGCGCCCGCCTGGCGCGACGAGCTCGCGTCGATCGCCGACACCCGCGCGACGACGCCGGCGACGCTCACGCTGGCGTCGATCGCGACCGGCGCAGTTCCGCGCACACTGGTCTGCACGGTGAGCGGTGAGCCCGCGCTGACGCGAGGGACCTGCGTCGTGCGGGCGAGCACCGTCTGCGTGCGGCCGTTCACCCGCAGCACCTCCAGCAGCGCCGCACCCTTCGCATCCACGACGACCTGCACGTGATACCGCCCGGCGGCGGTCGTGCGCGACTGCAGATTGAGATAGACGCCGCGGCCGAAGGCGGGCAGCTGCGGCACGGTGAAGACGACCGACTGCGACACGTCCTCCGCCGACACGGCGGCCGGCGATGCGGTCACCGACGTCCCCGGTACGCGCAGCGTGGCCTGGGCGGTCCCGCCCGAGACGGCGAACGCGCGCGGGTCGGAGAGCCGGTACGCGCCGCCGACCGGAGCGTCGCCCAGCCCTGCCGAGACCCGACGATCCATCGTGTCGGACACGACGAGCGCCGGGCCGGATGCCGCGGCGGGCTGCGACGCGGATGCCGCCGCGGGGACGGCCCCGAAGAGGATCGCGCTGGCGGCGACGATCGCCGTCAGCGCGCGGAGGGAGACGGCTGTCGCCGAAGAACGCATGAGGAGTCTCTTTCTCCCCAAGAGTCTGCCCGCGGCAGAAAACACCGGCGGGTCACACCGACCCTAACAACCCGCGGTGGACGGACCACGCACTATGAGACTCTTCTCACGCCGCCCCGCCGGTCGCGGGCTCACCCGAGCCGTCCCATGCGTCGGAACCACACCGGCAGCGCGGCCACCAGATAGAGCACGGCGGCGATCGCGAGCAGCGAGTACACGACGGCGAAGACCGGCGGCATCCCCCACAGCACGAACGAGAGGCACCACACGCCGTAGTCGACGGGGAGCCCGAGAACGGATCGCAGCGGCGACGAGCCGCCCGCCTCCGCCGCTTGCGGCACGCCCGAGCGTGCGCTCAGCAGGTCGTTCAGGATCATGGCGAAGAAGGTCACCGTCGCCACGATCGCGAACCCGAGCGGGACCAGCGTCCACGCGAGCGGCAGGCCGAAGAAGCGGAACGCGCCGATCGCCACCGCGACGTGGAGCGAGACGAGCTTCGCGGCATCCACGACGTGGTCGAGCCATTCCCCGGCGAGCGATCCTCCGCCCCGGAGGCGCGCGACCTGCCCGTCGGCGCTGTCCCACGCATACCCCGCGGCCAACAGCAGCCAGACGCCGATGCCGAGGGCCGTCGACGGCGGGACCAGCGCCAGCAGCGCCACGCCCGTGAAGGTGAGGACCGCGCTGACCGCCGTCACCTGGTTCGGCGACAGCCCCCACGTGTACGCCCCGGCGGCGATCACCCGCCCGACGGGGCGGTTGACATACAGCGAGTAGGCGGGCGCGCCCCGCCCCCGCCCCTTCTGCGCGGAACCGAGCAGGGCGTAGGCGTGGGCGATCGTCACGGGGTCACGGCTTTCGCCTGGAAGTCGTCGAACCGCACCGCAGACGGGAGGGCCGTGAAGCCCGTGCCCGCGTACGTGGTGAAGCCGGGGAAGCCGGCCGTCTGCAGCGCGGCCGTCGTGTCGCTCGTGCTCAGCTGCCACGCCGCCGGCTCGGCCGTCCCGGCCGGCCAGATCTTGCTGCGCAGCGCCGTGGTGCCGGTGCCGTCGACCTGCACCCGGACGCTGTAGACCGTGCCGGCGCTCACGGTGAAACCCGGGAGATCCAGCGACGCCAGCACGGTGCCGCCGCGCGCGAGCTGCGCCTGCACGGCGCCGCCGGGCGCGATCACCCACCGGGCCCGGTAGTCGTCGGAACCCACGACCCGGCCGAGCGCCGAGACGTACATCCGGGCGCCCGTCGGGACGGCGGAGAGCGAGAAGCCGAACGTCAGATCCGTGCTCGTCGAGGTGGCCGCGTTGAGCGTGGCGGAACGGGTCTGCCCGGCGGCCTGCGTCGTCAGCTTCGCCGCGCCGGCGTCGATCGCGACGTTGGCCGTCCCGGAGGTCTGTGTCCAGGTCCCCCCGGTGGTCGCCGCGCCGAGGACCGTGCCCGACGTGCGTTCGAAGGCATCCACCGCGAACGGGGCCGCGGCGGGCGCGGTCACGGTCACCGGGTTGGTCGTGGTGCCGGTGGCGCCCTTGTCGTCGGTGACCGTCAGCTTCACCGTGTACGTCCCGGCCGCCGCGTAGGCGTGCGACGCGGTCGCCCCCGTGCCGGTCGCCCCGTCACCGAAGTCCCACGCGAACGCCGTCACCGTGCCATCCGGATCGGACGAGCCCGAACCGTCCACCGCCACCGACAGCCCCGACGGCGTCGAGGTGAACGCCGCCGTCGGCGCCTGATTGACCGGTCCGACGGGCGCGGTCACGGTCACCGCGTTGGTCGTGGTGCCGGTGGCGCCCTTGTCGTCGGTGACCGTCAGCTTCACCGTGTACGTCCCGGCCGCCGCGTAGGCGTGCGACGCGGTCGCCCCCGTGCCGGTCGCCCCGTCACCGAAGTCCCAGGCGAACGCCGTCACCGTGCCATCCGGATCGGACGAGCCCGAACCGTCCACCGCCACCGACAGCCCCGACGGCGTCGAGGTGAACGCCGCCGTCGGCGCCTGATTCACCGGAGCCGCACCCGCGGACGATCCGGCCCAGAAGTTGTCGAAGCGCGTCTCGAAGGGCACGGTGGTCACGCCGCCGCCGAGGTACACGCCGAGCCCGACGGCCCCCGGCGCCTGCAGGGCGGCGGTGGCGTCGGTCGCCGTCGCCGTCCAGGCGGTCGGCTCGGCCGTGCCGACCTTCCAGACCTTCACCCGCAGCGTCGTGGGCGAGGTGCCCACCGCCTCGGTCCGCACGTGCAGGGTGTCGCCGGCGGCGACGGTGAGAGCGGTGCCCACGTTCGCCAGGGTCACGCCCGTCTGCTGCAACTGCACGGTGAGGCCGCCCGACGGGGCGACGACGAGCCGCGCCTTGTACTCCGCGGTGCCCACGCGCCGCGAGTGCACCGTCACGTACGCGCTGCCGCCGACGGGGCGCTGCGGAAGCGTCACGTCCACGTCGACCGCGGTGTCGGTGGACGACACCCCCGTCAGGTACGCGTAGCGCTGCGACGTCGCGGACGGCTGGATGAAGACGGCCTTCGTGCCGTCGACGCGATAGTTGGATGCCGTGTTGGACAGCGTCCACGCACCGCCGTTGTCGGCGGTGCCGAGCCCCGCCGCCACGGCCCGGTTGAACGAGTCGTTCGCATAGGTCGCCCCGACGACCGGAGCGGTCACCGTCACCGGGATCGCCTGCGTGGCCGTCGCCCCGTCGTCGTCGGTGACGGTGAGCGTGATCGTGTAGGAGCCCGCCGTCGTGTAGGCGTGGGTCGCCGTGACGCCGCTGCCCGCCGGGGAACCGTCGCCCCAGTTCCAGGCGTACCCCGTGACATGCCCGTCGCCGTCGGTCGATCCGCCCGCGTCCACGGCGACCGTGAGGTCGGTGGCGGTCGAGGTGAACGACGCCGACGGCGCCTGGTTGGCCACCGCGACGACGGGCGCGGACGACGTCGCCGTCGCGCCCTTGTCGTCGGTGACGGTCAGGGTCACCGTGTAGGTGCCCGCCGCCGCATAGGTGTGCGTCGCCGTCGCACCGGCACCGTCGGGCGTCCCGTCGCCCCACGACCAGCTGTACCCGGCGACCGTGCCGTCGGCATCCGTCGAGGCGCTCCCGTCGACGGCGACCGCGAGCTTGGTGACGCTCGACGTGAACGATGCGGTGGGCGGGAGGTTGGCGGCCGCTCCCGTCGCGCCCAGCGCGTGATGCTGGGCGACGTCGCTCGCCGCGAGCGGGGCCGCGTAGACGGCGACCTCGTCGATGCGACCGTCGAACTCCCAGTCGCCCGGGCCCCACGTCACGTCGCCGCCGACGTGCCAGTAGCCGGTGTAGTCCTGCGCGTTCGACTGGGTGTTCGACCCCTTCAGCACGCCGTCGACGTAGAGCCGCATGCCCTCGCTCCCCTGGGTCGCCACGACGTGGTGCCACGCACCGTCGTTGTACCCGGGCCCCGACTGCAGCGTCTCGGCGAACCCGACCCACACGCCGTAGACGAGGGTGCCGTCCGGCGTCATGTAGACGTGCCGGTCGTAGTTGTTGGAGTTGCCGTCCGGGCTGTTGCCGAACCCGATGATCTTGCCGCCGGTGGTCGTCGACGTCTGGAACCACGCCTCCAGGGAGTACGACCTCGGATTGGAGAACGTGTTCTTGCTGATGACCTGACCGCCGGCGAAGGTCGCGGCGGTGTCGGCGACCCCGGCGAGCGCCCCGCCCGCGCCCGGCGCGACCGCACCGATGTAGGTGCCGGGCTGGCCGAAGCCGGAGGAGTCGGCGGCGACCGGTCCGTTCTGTTCACCCAGACGCCAGTAGAGCGAGGGCTCGAGCGCGTACACGGCGGCGCCGTAGGCGTCGCTCGGCGCGGTCGCCGCGGTCAGCGTGCGCCCCGATGCGACGTAGTGCGCGGCGACCTGCTGGCGCGTCAGCGGCGCCCCGTAGATCGCGACGTCGTCGATCGCCCCCGCGAAGAAGGCGTTGCCCGACCACGGGCTGTCGCCGCCGACGCGCCAGTAGCCGTTGTACGGCTGCGCGGACGTGACATCCGTGCGCATGGCCACGCGCACACCGTCGACGTACAGGACCATGCCCGACGCGCCCATGCCCGCGGAGATCTGATGCCATTGCCCGTCGTTGTAGGCCTTCGACGACGTGATCGTCTGCGCCGAGCCCGGGTAGACGCCGAAGGTGATGCGCCCGTCCGGCTCCATGTACACGTGGCGGTCGTAGTTGCTCGAGGTGCCCGTGGAGCTGTTGCCGAACCCGACGATCTTCCCGCCGGCCGTCGTGGTCGTCTTGATCCACGCTTCGATGCCGAACGAGTCGGGACCGGCGATCGGCTGCGTCGTCGAGGCGAACCCCGCCGCGCTGCCGTCGAAGGTCGACGAGGGTCGCGCGTCGTTGAGCATGGCGCCGGCGGTGCCGCGTGCGACGCCGCTGTTGACGCTCAGGTCGGCCGCGCCCGCCCAGTCGTAGGAGACGGTCGTCGAGTCGTCGTCGAGAGGCCAGTAGTCCAGCGGCGCGTCCGCGAGGACGGCATCCCTGTAGGCGCTCGCGGTCGAGGTCCCGCTCGCGGTGACCGTCGCGGTGCCCCCGAGGATCGCGTGCCCCTGCGGATCGGTCGCGCGCACACGGTAGGTGTAGGTCGTTCCCGACGTCACGGCGTTGTCGATGTAGGCCATCGCGGGGAGGCCCCAGTCGGGCGACTTGGAGCGCACGTTCTCGAACGTCTTGACGACGACGTTGTTGCGGAGCACCTCGTAGGTGAGGAACTCGCTGTCGCGGTCGTAGTTGAGCGGCCAGCTCACGCGCACGGATCCGCCCGACAGCGAGATCGCAGTCGCCGGCCACGCCGTGTTCCACAGGAGCGGCCCCTGCGCGTTGGTCGACTTCCCGCCGACCGCGAAGCGCACCAGGCCCTGTTGGCCCGTGTTGTTCACGCGGGTGAACTCGCCGCCGTAGACGAGGTACTGTCCGTTGCCGTTGACGGTCCACGGTCCCTGCGATGCGCCGCTGACCGAGCCCGTGTTGAAGCTCGGGAACCAGTGGAGCAGTCGCGGCGCCGGGTTGCCGCCGAAGTCGTAGTAGCCGTTGTTGAGCCCGGCGGGCGTGATGCGCGCGGGCTCGTTGGTCACGGCGATGCCGCGGTAGAACGTCCACGGGTCGCTCTGCGGGAAGCCGTCCTCGAGGCTGCCGCAGTAGTGGGAGTGGCCCGCCGCGTAGACGACGTCGCCCATCGGCTGGACGTCGTACTCGTCGCCGTGGCAGTCGTTGACCCACACGAGGCTTCCCGTCGCCCACGACGAGCGGAAGCTGCCTTCGAGGTTGCCCCCGCTGCCGTACACGTAGCCCGTGCCGTAGAACGACCCGGCGCCGTCGGACTTGAGCGACAAGATCGAGGCGTCCAGCCCGGCGTTGCGGATCACGTCGTTCGTCTGAAACGGCAGCAGCGAGGCGTCGGCGGCGCTGACCATCGCGAGGCCGTAGCCCGGATTGCTGCTCCCGTTGAGCGTCTGGAAGTTGCCGCCGAGCACGACCTTGCCGCCGTCGGGCGAGACGACGACGACGCGGCCCTGGCGCCCCTCGAGCACCGGGGCCCACGGCAGCAGCGCGCCGGCGCGGGTGACCGCCGCCGCACCGGCGCGGTCGTTGCCGGAGATGCGGCCGAAGGTGCCGGTGAGATAGACCGTGTCGTTCGTCGCGGCGACGCCCGAGGTGACGCCGTTGGAGTTCGGGTTGAAGCTCGAGAGCGTCCCGCTCGGGAGGTCGAAGGCCGCCACGCGGTTGCGCGTCTGCCCGTTGACGGTGGTGAAGTCGCCGACGATGTACAGGCGCGTGCCGTCGGGCGAGGCCTCGACCTGACGCACCTGCGCGTTGATCGACGGCGCGAACGAGGCGATCAGGACGCCGGTCGTGATGTCGTAGGCGAGCAGGTTGCTGCGGGGCGTCTCGTTCGTGCCCGCGGCCGCGCCGGCCGGGCGCGCGGACGTGAACTTGCCGGCCGCGTAGACGACGTTGCCGACGACCGCCTGATCCCAGACGATGCCGTTGATCTGCACCGTCGGCAGCGCGTCGGCGGTGACGGTCGACGGCGTTCCCGTCGGCGGGCTGACGTCGGCGTGCGCCGGAGCGACGGCGACGAAGCCGCTGATGACGACGGCGAGCGCCGTCACGAAAACCGCCGCGATGTTCCGCGTCCGCTGTACGCCGACGCCGGCACGAATACGCACCATGACTCCCCCAGTCATCCCCCGCGACCGGATCCCCATCCGTTGATGCCGCGAAGGCGATAGTCCCCCCAGCGCCCGCTACGGCCTGGGGCCGACGAAGACGATGTCTGGCTCAGACGCCAGCAGGTCGACGGTAACACGGATGTCCCCCTCCGCCGCAAGGGGTGCGACGAACGTGAAGTCCGCCGTGGCCTCGGCTCCCGGGGCGATGGATGCCGGGAAGGTGCGCGCGGTCTTGTGCGTGACGGCGATCGCCGGCGTCCTGTCGTCGCCGCCGTAGCTGAGGGTGACGCTGGATCCTGCGGTGTCGATCGGCGTCGTCCCGTCGTTCGCGATGCGCACCGACACCGTGATGGCATCCCCGCTCGGCTCGCCCGGGACGTCGCCGGTGAACGAGCCCGCGGTGAGACCGACCACCTCCACGACGGCGCCGGCGACGGGCGGCGCGGCCTGATCGAGCGGCACCTCCGTCGAGGAGGGCGGCTTGGCGACGTCGGCGGTCGCGCCGGGGCTCGGCGTCTCGAAGGCCGTCGGCTGCGGCGTGGGCGTGGCCCACGACGGCGACGGCGACGCGGCGGCCGCGGCATCCCCCGCCGGGCCCTGGCTCACCACCGCCCACACGATCCCGCCGACGAGAAGCGTCGCGACGAGCGCGAACACCAGCCACGGCGCCTGCGTGCGCGCACGCCCGATCCCACCCCTGTGATCCGTCATACGGAAAGCACCCCCCACGTGCTCACGCACCGTGTCGGGGCCCCAGTTCCCCGGATGCGTTCCCTCAGCGTACGCCGACGACGCCCGCCTGGCGAGGGTGAATCCGCGGCCGGTCGTCCGGCGGCGGGCGATCCCCGTGCCGGGAGCGACGTGTGAGCACCGCCGAGAGCGTGACGAACAGCACGAAGGGCATGGCGCTGTCGACCATGCCGCTCTCCGTGAAGGTGCGGATGACGAACATCGTCAGCAGCGGCAGCACGAGACCCCGGCGCGAGCCCGCCGTCACGGCGGTGACCAGACACCACGCCACGAGGAGGCCGACGAGCACGACGCCGACGAGGCCGGCCTGCGCGAGCAGCGACACCCAGCTGCTGTCGAGCACCTGCGAGGAGCGCCACTTCTCCTGGACCGCGACCTCCTTGACCGACAGCCCCACTCCCAGCCACCGCTCCCACGACGTCCAGTCCCAGCCCAGCACCACCTGCCATCCCGTGAGGCGCGAGTCCAGCGCGGTGCTCTCGGCAGACGTCCCGCCGCGACTGGCGAGTCCGTCGACGACGCCGGTGAACACCACGACGGCGTAGACGAGCGGCACGAACGCGAGCAGCGCGTAGAGCACGCCGCGTCGGCGGACACCGTTGGTGATCAGCGCCACGATCGCGCCCGCCAGCGTCCCGACGAGCGCGATGCGCGAGCCGGTCGCGACGACGATGGCGAACAGCACGACGATGCCCGCGACGGGCCCGGCCCGCACGCCCCGACGCAGCACGAGGATGACGAGGGCGATCAGCGGCAGCGCCGCCAGCCCGGCGAGCTCGTTCGGATGGATCTCGGGGATGCCGCCGCCCAGACGTCCCCCGGCGAGGGTGCGCACACCGGTCGCCGCGGCCACGATCGCCACGAGGGACATCGCCGTCAGCAGCGCGGCCACCGCCCGATCCCACGGCGCGTTGGTCAGCAGCAGCAGCAGCGTCGCCATGACGATGAACACCCGCGTCACCAGCACCGCGGTGGCCGTGCCGTTGCCGGCGACCACGCCGCCGAGGAGGCTGACGGCCAACGTGAGGGCGAGGACGGCCGCGGGGCCGAGCCCGACGGGCATGCGGCGCCGCGTGTACAGCGTCAGCGCCGCGGCGCCGCCGAGGGCGACGAGGGCGATCGCCGCCTTCGCGAGGACCACCGGGTCGACCCCTCCGGCATAGAAGGCCTGGGGCCGCCACGGGATCACGCTGACGATCACCAGCAGGAACAGGGCCGTGAGCACGGCGAAGCGCCGACGGGTGGGATGCGCCGCGTCGGCGTGCGCCGCGACGCGGACGGGCATCCTCGATCCCACGACCGTCGACATCAGCGGAGCCTCAGCGCGGCGTCGGCGCAGGCTGCGGGTCGTCGCCGCCCCGCCAGGTCTCGGTGACGACACCCGTGGAGTGCGCCGGGGCGCCGGTGAGGAGGACCCCCAGCGGGTGCACGTCGGCGAAGGAGAGCTTGGTGACCAGGGCCGTCAGGGCGGATGCCGACGTCGACCCGCTCCGCACGGCGATGACCACGCCGGTGCCGTCGCGGACGAGCTCGCGGGCGACGGCGGTCGCCCCGGCATCCGCGATCGCGACGGCCGCGTCGATGTGCTCCGCGAGGGCCGCCCAGAGCACCGGCATCCGCTCCTGGAGCACGGCAGTCGCGGGGGGCACGGCATCGGCGAAGCGCCGACCCGCCACCTCCGCGGCGAACTCGAGGTCCGCGGGCCACGACGCCTCCCCGACGAGGTCCAGGAGCGCGGCGAGCGATGCCGGCTCGTCGCTCGGATCGGGGTCGGCACGGGTGTCGACGATCGTCGCAGTGCGCCCCGCCGCGGCGAAGGCGGCGGCCAGGCCGTTCTTCTCGGCGTCGGCGATCGCGTCGTCGGACGCCGTCAGCACGAGCACGGCCGACACCTGCGGGCCGCCCAGCACGCCGAGGTTCGCGATCGTCTCGTCCCAGGCGGACTCCTGATCGAGGCTCCCGCCGCGCCGCCAGCGCCGACGCCGCGGGATGCGCCCCACGACCCGCAGCCCGGCCAGGCGACGGACGTCGGAGATCGTGATGACGGTGCGGTTGGTCACGGTGCGGTAGACCGCGACGATGCCGCCGACCGCGATGCCGAGGATGAGACCGAGCCCGGTGATCGCCAGCACCTGCGGCGAGACCGGCGCGAGCGGCTCGACCGCCGGCAGCACGACCGTGAGGTTGACCTGGTAGCGATCGTCCGCGTCGGAGTTCTCCGTCGACTCGATGAGGCGCGACAGATGCGACGCCGCCGCGTTGGCGATCGCCGCGCTGAGCGGCGCCGTCGGGGCGTCGGCCCGCACGACGAGCAGCACGGTGTCGGTGGTGTTCTCGGCGGAGACCATCCTCCGCAGGTCACGATCGCTGTACTCGTCCGGCGACAGGCCCAAATCGGTGCGGATGCCGCTGATCACCTGCGGACTGTCCACGAGCTCCGGATACGACCGGATCCGCGCCAGGCTGAACTGGTTGCGCTCGAACAGCGACGCTTCCTTCGAGTCGACCTGCAGCATCAGCGTCGACGTGGACGCGTAGGTTTCCGGCAGCAGCTTCGCGACACCGTAGGCCGCGCCCGCGCCGAGCAGCGCCATGATCAGGACCAGCAGCCATCCTTCACGCAGGATCCGCCCATACGGAACGTCCTCCATGCTCCCCACCCCCCCAAGATGAGCCCGACCGCCGGACGTACCCCTGTCATCGTCCGAGCGTCTTCGTGCTGGGCCGAACCTACCACCAGAGCGCTCGACGCGCCTCTGCTCACAGGTGGTTGGGAGAGAGGGCCCCGGGGACGGCTCAGGCCGGGGGCGGATCGGCATCCGGTCGCGCCGAGGCCGCGATCGCGCGGAGGGCGAGTCCGCCGAGCAGGGATGCCGCGGCGAGCGCGAACGGCACGAGCGCGGCGCCGCCTCCGGCCAGCAGCACGACCGCCGTGAGCACGAGGGCCAGCACCGTGTCGGCCAGGCGGATCAGGAACACGGCCCGCTGGCGCCCGCCGACGGCGCTCAGCGCTCCGTAGGGCGTCACCATCGCGACCGACAGGCCGTAGACGAGCCATCCGACGAGCGTCACCGGATCGAACGCGACTCCGAAGGCGAGCGGACCCAGCCAGGGGGCGAGGGCGAGGGCGACGCCGCTCATCGCCGTCGTCCCGACGACGAGCACGACGACGACGCGGTCGGCCTCGCGGAGCGATCCGGCGCCGCCCGCGCGCCGCCGGTCGGCGAAGCGCACGAACAGGAACGACGAGAGGCCGCCGACCACGAGCAGGAGCGGCGACGCGTAGGTGCGCGCCGCTTCGAGCAGACCGACCGCTGCCGCCCCGGAGACCGCGAGCACGGCGAGGCGGACGACCGTGAGCATCGCCGGTCGCAGCGTCTGCTGCAGTCCGCGCCAGGCCCCGTATCCCCACACGGACGCCAGATCCGCACCGCGCCATCCGACCAGCACGCGCTCGGCGCGCGGCAGCAGCCGCCAGCCCACCAGCGCGCCGACGCTCTGCCCCGCCGCGATCGCGCCGAGGAAGGCCGCCAGCGAGAGCCCGCCGAGCGCGGCCGCACCGCCGAGGAAAGCCGCACTGACCGCGAAGCCCGTGAGGTCGGCGGCCACGACACGGGTGAACCCGTACCCGGCCATGAGGAGCCGGCGCACGATCTCCTCCACCACGAACGCGGCCAGCGCGAGCGCGAACAGCAGCGCCTCCAGGGGGCTCGCGAACCCGGTGAGCGCCGCGACGGCGCCCGCGAGCAGGGCGGTCGCGCCGGCGGCCACGGCGAGCCAGACCTCCAGCCCCGCCCGGATGCGACGGGACGCGCGATCGAGCACGACGAGGGCGTCGCCGACGAGGCCCGTGACGATGCCCGAGGCCAGCACGACGACACCGTAGAGGATCGCGAAGCGCCCGTAGTCCGCGATGCCGAGGAGGCGGGCGACGAGGATCTGCAGCGCGAGGCTGACCGCCGCCTGCGCCGCCTGCGCCGCGATCGCCCCCACCGCCTGCCGCTTCACGCCGTCCCCTTCCCCCTCGCCCATCATGCCCGAGTCGGGCCGCGCGCCGAGGGCCGCCGGCGCCCGCACTGTCGTCGACGACCCGGGTGCGGTAATGTGCAGCCGTGGGCCGGGGGGCCCGCATCGAGCCGGGGGGCTCGGACCGGGCCGGGGGGCCCGGGATTTCACGTCAGCAGCTGGGGGGGCTCGCTATGGCTGTGTCGATCGGCTACGCCGCGGGGGCGTTCGATCTGTTCCACATCGGACACCTGAACATCCTTCGACATGCGAAGGAGCAGTGCGATCTGCTCATCGCCGGGGTGGTCAGCGACGAGATGCTCCGGCTGGTGAAGGGGGTCGAGCCCTTCGTCCCGACGATCGAGCGCGCGCAGATCGTCCGGGACATCAAGTACGTCGACCACGTCCACATCGAGACGGTGCCCGACAAGCTCGAGGTCTGGCGGGAGGTGGGCTTCACCCACTTCTTCAAGGGCGACGACTGGCGCGGCACCGAGAAGGGCCTCCGCCTCGAGCGCGACTTCGCCGCCGTCGGCGTGCAGGTCGTGTACTTCCCGTACACGGCGCACACGTCGAGCACGCAGCTGCGGCGCGCGCTGGAGGCGGCGAGCGCGGCCGGCGAGGACCGGCCGAGCGCGCGCGAGACCGCCTGACGACGCCACGACGGATGTCGCCGCCGCGCCGTCCCGGCCGAGGTCAGGCGCGCGCCGACGAGAGGAGGAGCGGGCCGACCGTAGGATGATCCCGGGCGCGGGGTGCGCCCTCGTCTTGGGGGTCATACATGGGCGGTCTGCAGACCAGTCGTGGCGTTCTCGGCCGGGCGCTCGCCGTCGGCCTCATCGTCGGGGCCGTCGCGGCGGCACTGTCCGGCTGCGCATCCGAGCCGACGGACGGTTCCACGCCGGATGCCGGGGCCTCGGCATCCGTCGCCTCGCCGACGCCGACGCCGACGCCGCTCACGGCGGCCGAGCAGCTCCTCGCCGCCCACCCCGACGTCGCGGGCGCCTGCGCCGTCAGCTTCCGCGTCGACGGCGTCACCCTCGATCCGCAGCTGCAGGTGCAGGACCGCCTGTACGACCATCTCCCGATCCCCCGCGCCGACGGACGCGTCTTCGCGGGGTGGTATGCCGATGCGGCGACGGCGGCCGCGGCATCCGCCGACCCCGCCGCGCACGCGGGAGACCCCGCCACGAGGATCAACGGATCCGACCTCGTCTCGTGCACGGAGCGCCAGACCACCCTCTACGGAGCCTGGACGAACGCCGACGCGGTCACCGCCGCGAAGGCGCGGGTGCCGATCCTCATGTACCACCAGTTCACGACCAAGCCCGGCGGCGAAGAGGGCTGGCTGCGCGGCAACTACGCGTACATCGAGGACTACCGCGCGCAGATGCAGTACATCAAGGACCAGGCGTTCTACCTGCCCACCTGGGACGAACTGAGCGCTTTCATCGACGGAGCGCTGTACCTCCCCGATCACTCGGTCATCATCACCGACGACGACGCCGACCCGTCGTGGTTGACCATGGCCTCGCCGATCAACGAGCAGCTGCAGCTCATGGCGACCTCTTTCGTGATCACCGGCTCGGGCGTGCCCGCGCAGAACCGTTTCATCCTGCCGCGCTCGCACACCAACGACATGCACAAGGCGGGCGCGAACGGAAAGGGGGAGATGGTCAACCTCTCCGCCGCGCAGATCGCGGCCGACCTGACGGCGTCGGCGACGGCGCTCGGGGGCGTCGCCGAGGTCATGGCCTATCCGTACGGTCACAACAACGACACCGCCAAGGAGGGCCTCCGCGAAGCCGGCTTCGAGATGGCGAGGACCATCGAGCAGGGCTACGTGTCGGTCGGCACGGAGAAGCTCGCGCTGCCCTGCATCCGCATCAACTACGGGATGGGCGTGCCCGATCTGAAGAAGCAGATCGGCTGATCACCGGCGCCGCAGGACCTTGCGGAACTGACAGAGCACGCACAGCACTTGCCCAACTCCGCGTCGATAGGCTGGGACGGTTCTGTCCCTGACCGATCGCGAGCGCATGCCCATGGATCTTTCCGTCATCGTTCCCACCTTCAATGAGGGGGAGAACGTCGCCGAGCTGGTCCGACGCATCGGCGCGGCGCTGGAGGACGTCGACTTCGAGATCGTGTTCGTCGACGACTCGACCGACGACACGCCCGCCACGATCGCGTCGGTCGCCCGGGCCACCGACTTCCCCGTCCGCGTCATCCACCGCGACGCGCCCGAGGGCGGTCTGAGCGGCGCCGTGCTCGAGGGCTTCCGCAGCGCGCAGGCGCGCTGGTGCCTCGTGATGGACGGCGACCTGCAGCATCCGCCGGAGGACATCCCCCGCATGCTCGACCGCGCCGCGCTCGGCGACGTCGACATCGTTGTCGCCTCGCGCTACGTCGCCGGCGGCACCGCCGGCGGGCTCGCCGGCGCCACGCGCACCGCGGTCTCGCGCACCTCCACCCTTCTGACGAAGGCCATGTTCCCGCGGAAGCTGCACGGCTGCACCGACCCGATGACCGGGTTCTTCCTCGTCGACCGCGACACCGTCGACCTCGACGACCTGCGCCCGCGCGGCTTCAAGATCCTGCTCGAGATCCTCGCGCGCCGTCAGATGCGCATCGGCGAGATCCCGTTCGCCTTCGCCACCCGCTTCGCCGGCGAGTCGAAGGCGACGTTCTCGCAGGGCATGCGGTTCCTGACCCAGCTGGCGATGCTCCGCTTCGGCCGCATGTCGGCGTTCGCCCTCGTCGGCGGCGTCGGGGCGATCGCGAACCTCGTCATCATGTGGGGCCTCATCCACCTCGGCATGAACTACCTCACCGCCGCGATCATCGCGAGCGAGGTGACGATCATCGGCAACTTCCTGCTGCTCGAGTACCTCGTCTTCGCCGACATGCGCTCCGAGTCCGGCCAGATGTGGGTGCGTTTCCTGAAGTCGTTCGCGTTCAACAACGTCGAAGCCGTCGTCCGCATCCCGATCATCCCGCTGCTCGTGCAGGGCGCCCACATCCCGAGCGTCCTGGCCGCGGCGATCACGCTCGCGGCGGCGTTCGTGGTGCGATTCGTCTACCACGCGCTGTGGGTGTACGCCCCGAAGAAAACGTCCACGTCCCGTGTGGCGACCCGGGCCGTCACCCGCACCGCCGAGCGTACGCTGGAATCATGACCTCCGAGAACACCCCGATCACGATGTTCGGCGCCGACTGGTGCCGCGACTGCATCCGCACCAAGAAGCAGCTCGACGAGCTGGGTGTGGAGTACACCTATGTGGACCTCGTCGCCGACCCCGCCGCCGCCGACGTGGCCCGCGAGATCTCGGGTCGCACGAACATCCCCGTCGTCGTCTACCCCGACGCCTCCCACCACGTCGAGCCGACCAACGCCGACGTCGAGGCGAAGCTGCGCGAACTCTCGCTGATCTGAGCGCGCGCCCGGGCCGGGCCGCGAGCCGTCGGAACGGCATCGAGTGGCAATGACCCTGGGACTGCGTCTCGCTCCGACGTAAGCTGGAGGCCCGCGCGCGAGCGCGAACCCGCTTCGAAGGAGAACGCCGTGACCGCAGGCGCCCCGTCCGCACCACCGAAGACGTCGACCGGAGACCGGCTCGACCACGACGTGCAGGACGGTCTGGATTCCGCGATCGCCCAGCTCCGCAGCGGCACCCGCGCGTGGAGCGCCCTCACGCTCGGCCAGCGGCGCACGCTGATCCGCCGCGTCCGCGTCGCGACCGCGGCGGTCGCCGAGGAATGGGCCGACACGGCGGCGACCTCGAAGGGACTGCCGCCCGGGCATCCGCTGCGCGGCGAGGAGTGGCTGTCCGGACCGTACGCGGCCCTCGTCGCCCTCGACGCCTACGCCGACACCCTGCACGCCCTCGCGGTCGGTCGGTCGCCGCTCGAAGACATCCGCACCGGGTCCGCCCCCGGTGCGCGCACCGTCGTCCACACCTCACCGCTTACGGCGACCGACACGCTGCTGCTGTCGGGCTACACCACCGAGGTCTGGCTGCAGCCCGGCGTCGACGCCGCCACCGCCCGCCGCGAGGCGGGCCTCGGACAGCTCGACCCCGCGGCATCCGGCGGTGTGGGCCTCGTGCTCGGCGCGGGCAACATCACCTCCATCCCCTACCTCGATGTGCTGTACGAGCTGCTGGCGTTCAACCGCGTCGTGATCCTCAAGGTCAACCCCACGCAGGACGCGCTGGTGCCGGTGTTCGAGCGCGCGCTGGCGCCGCTCATCGAGCCCGGCCTCCTGCGGATCGTCCGCGGCGGCGGCGACGTCGGGGGCTACCTGACCCAGCATCCGGACATCGATCACGTGCACATCACCGGCTCGGAGTCGACGTTCGGCGCGATCGTGTGGGGGCCGTCCCACACGCCGGGAGCCGCAGGTGCGGCCACGCGTCGGCGGCGGGAGGGACGACCGCTGCTGAAGAAGCCGATCACGGCCGAGCTCGGCGGCGTGTCGCCCATCATCGTGGTGCCCGGTGACTGGTCGGCGGCCGACCTCCGCTTCCAGGCGGAGCATGTCGTCACCATGCGGCTGCACAACAGCGGACACAACTGCATCGCCGGACAGGTCGTGCTGCTCTCGGAGGACTGGCCGCAGCGCGACGCGTTCCTCGACGAGGTGCGCGCCGCGTACGACCGCGCGCCCTCGCGCCCCGTCTGGTACCCGCACAGCCAGAGCAAGCTCGACGCGGCGCGCTCCTCCTACCCGGATGCCGCCTGGTGCGCCGGCGGGACCCGCGCCCTCATCGAGGCGCGCCCCGAGGACGCGACCACCCTCGAGACGACCGAGTACTTCGCGCCCGTGCTCGCCGTGGTGGGCCTGCGCGGGACGGGGCAGGAGTTCCTCGACGCCGCCGTCGCGCACGCCAACGACCGGCTCGTCGGCACCCTCGGCGCCAATGTGCTCATCGACCCCGTCACCCAGAACGCGCTCGGCGACGGCTTCGAGCGGGCCGTCGCCGACCTGCGGTACGGCACCGTCGCGGTCAACGCCTGGACGGCGTTCGGGTTCCTCACCCCGACGGCGACCTGGGGCGCGTTCCCGGGAGGCACCCTCGCCGACGCGCCCAGCGGCATGGGCATCGTCCACAACGCGCTGCTGCTCGACCGGGTCGAGCGGACCGTCGTGCGCGGCCCGTTCCGCCCGTTCCCCCGGTCGGTCTCGTCCGCCGCCCGCGGGCGCGGCCTGTCGGTGCTTCCCAAGCCGCCCTGGTTCGTGACGTCGCGCACCGGCGCCGCCGTGTGCGAGGGGTTCACGCGGTTCCGCATCGACGGCAACCCCGCGAAGATGGCCGTCACGCTCGTGAAGGCCTTCGGCGCGTGAGCGCGTCGAGACGGGCGACCCGCGGGAGGCCGTCCACGCTGGAGGCCGACTACGTCATCGTCGGCGCCGGCTCCGCCGGGGCCGCCCTCGCCGCCCGTCTCAGCGAGGATCCGGCGACGTCGGTGCTCGTGCTGGAGGCCGGGCCGCCGGACGCGGCCCTCGCGCTGCACGTGCCGGCGGCCTTCTCCACCCTGTTCCGGGGGCGCTACGACTGGAACTACGACACGGTGCCCCAGCGCGAGCTGGAGAACCGCACCATCTACTGGCCGCGGGGAAAGACGCTCGGCGGGTCGTCGTCGCTCAACGCCATGATGTGGGTGCGCGGTTTCGCCGCCGACTACGACGAATGGGCGCAGAGCGCCGGCGACAGCTGGTCGTGGGCGTCGCTCGCGCCGTACTTCCAGCGCGTCGAGGCGACGCAGGGCGCCGCCGACGCCAGCCAGGGCACCGCCGGCGCGCAGCCGGTCGAGCACCAGCGCGATCCCCGGCCCCACACGGCGGCATTCCTGCAGGCCGCGCGCGAGCTGCGGCATCCCGTCACCGCCGCGAACCTGCCCACCCGTCAGGGCTTCTCCCAGACGATGGTCACGCAGCACCGCGGCGCCCGCGCCTCGACCGCCGACGCGTACCTTCGCCCGGCCCGCGCCCGAGCCAACCTGCGGGTCGTCACCGACGCCCTCGTCCGACGCATCACCTTCGAGGAGGGCGACGGACTCCCCCGCGCCACCGGCGTCTACGTCGACATCGCCGGCATCACCCGGCACGCGCGCGCCCGCCGCGAGGTCATCCTCGCCGGCGGAGCGATCAACACGCCGCAGCTGCTCCTGCTCAGCGGGATCGGCGACGCGGACGAGCTCCGCAGCCACGGCATCCGGGTGCGGGTCGATGCCCCCGGTGTCGGTGCGAACCTCCAGGACCACCTCGTGGCGGGGCTCGCGCCCGCCGCCCGCGGCGGAACGCTCTACGGGGCGCAGCGGCCCGGCCAACTGGCGCGCTACCTCTCCTCGCGACGCGGCATGCTGAGCTCGAACGTGGCCGAGGCCTACGGCTTCGTGCGCACCGCGGTCGCCGACGACCGGGGCGCGCCCGCGGGGCTGCCGGACATCGAGATCATCTTCGCCGCCGCCCCGTACGTCGGTGAGGGCCTCGTGCCGCCGCCCGCGGAGGGCATCACCGTGGGGGCCATCCTCCTGCGCCCGCGCAGTCGCGGGACGATCCGCCTGGCCTCGGCCGACCCCGCGGATGCCGCGATCATCGACCCCGGCTACCTCACCGATCCCGAGGGCGTCGACGCCGAGACCCTGCGGGCGGGGCTCGCGGAGTGCGAACGCCTCATCGCAACGCCCGCGCTGCGCGCCGTGACCACCGGCGGATGGGTGCAGCCGGCCGGTGGCGAGCGGATGAGCGCCGCCGAACGCATCGAGCTGTCGCTGCGGCGGTACTCGCACACCCTGTACCACCCGGTGGGCACGGCGCGTATGGGCGAGGACGCGGCATCCGTGGTCGATCCCGCGCTGCGCGTGCGCGGAGTCGACGGCCTGCGGGTCGCGGACGCGTCGGTGATCCCCACGATCATCCGCGGGCACACGAACGCGCCCGCGATCGTGATCGGCGAGCGCGCCGCGGACCTCATCCGCGCGGTCTGACCCCGCCCGCCGGGTGGGGTCGGGCGGGTGGCCGGCGCGGGGGTGGGCGGCGGCGCGGTCGGCGGCGGTGGGCGGCCGGGCCCTGTGGGCGGTGACGGTGGAGCGGTGGGCGGTGGCGCGGGTGGGCGCGTGACCAACGCCGGACAACCGTCAGCTCGCCCGCGGCCGCGCCGCACAAACCCGCGGGTCGTCGGCGTCGTCGGCGCCGATCGTCCGACGCTCGTCACGGCGAACCGGCGACGACCCGTGGCGGCGTGGGTGGGCGCGTCCGCACCGGTGGGCGGGTGACCAACGCCGGACAACCGTCAGCTCACCCGCGGGCGCGCCGCAGAAACCCGCGGATCGTCGACCGCGCCGGCGTCGATCGTCCGACGTTCGTCACGGCGAACCGTCGAGGCCCGTGAGGGCGCGGCCCCGACCGCCCGGGATCAGCGTCCGGAGCGGCGCGGGCCGCCGTTCTGCCGCACGACCGATCCCACCATGAGCTTGCCGCCGGTGGCACCGGTTCCCCCGGCGTGCGTGGCGCGGCGTCCGGCCGTGCGCGCGTTGCCGGATGCCGCGGGCTGCGCGGCGGCACGGTGATCGCGAGCCGGGCGCTGCTCGCGACCGCCGGCGGCACGATCCGCGGCCGGGCGTCCGGCACGGTCGGCGGCCGGGCGTCCGGAGGCGCGGTCCGCGCGGGGCTGATCCTGGCTGCGCTGGCCGTTGCCGCGGCCGCCGCGTCCGCCCTGGCCGGCCGGCGCGCCTTCGCGGGCCGCGCGCTTGCGCTGCGCGTTGGCGCCCTGGCTGCGACCGCCGCCGCCCTGGCCACGGCCGGGCTGCTCGGACTTCGGCGCGGGCGCGACGTAGGGGGCGACCTCGCCGACGAGCGCGGTGACCTGCGGGGAGGTCGGCGTCACGGGCACGGGGGTCGCGGTGATCGCGGCCTTGCGGAGGAGGTCCTTGACGTCCTTCTCCTGACCGGGCAGCACGAGCGTGACGACCGAGCCCTCGGCGCCGGCGCGGGCCGTGCGGCCGGAGCGGTGCAGGTACGCCTTGTGCTCCATGGGCGGGTCGACGTGGATGACGAGCTCGACGTCGTCGACGTGCACACCGCGCGCGGCGACATCGGTGGCGACGAGCACCTTCGCGGCGCCCGAGCTGAAAGCGGCGAGGTTGCGGTCACGGGCGGGCTGCGACAGGTTGCCGTGCAGATCGACCGACGGGATGCCCTGCGACGTCAGCTGCTGCGCGAGCTTCTTGGCGTGGTGCTTGGTACGCATGAAGAGGATGCGACGGCCGGTGCCCGAGGCGAGCGTGCGCACGAGCTCCTTCTTCTCCTCGACGCCGCCGACGTGGAAGACGTGGTGGGTCATCGCGGCGACGGGCGAGTGCGCCTCGTCGACCGAGTGCAGCACCTCGTTCTGCAGGAACCGCTTCACGAGCTTGTCGACGCCGTTGTCCAGCGTGGCGCTGAACAGCAGGCGCTGCCCGTCGCGCGGGGTCTTGTCGAGGATGCGCGTGACCGAGGGCAGGAAGCCCAGGTCGGCCATGTGATCGGCCTCGTCGATGACGGTGATCTCCACGGCATCCAGCTTCACGAAGCCCTGCGAGATGAGGTCTTCGAGGCGGCCGGGGCAGGCGACGACGATGTCGACGCCGGCCTTCAGCGCGGCGACCTGGCGGTTCTGGTTGACGCCGCCGAAGATCGTCGTGGTCTTCATGCCGTACGCGGCCGCCAGGGGCTCGAGGGTCGCGTTGATCTGCGTGGCGAGCTCACGCGTCGGCGCCAGCACGAGACCGAGGATGCGGCCGGAGCGGCGGCTGCCGCCGGCGAGCGGGCCGCCGAGGCGGGCGGCGAGGGGGATGGAGAAGGCGAGGGTCTTGCCCGAGCCGGTCTTGCCGCGGCCGAGCACGTCGCGGCCGGCGAGCGTGTCGGGCAGGGTGTCGACCTGGATGGGGAAGGCGGTGGTCTTGCCGTCCTTCGCGAGCACGTCGAGCAGGGGGGCGGGCACGCCGAGCGCGCCGAAAGTGATGTCAGACATGGTGATGTTTCTGGGCGGGACGCCCGGATCGGTGGCCTCTGCGCGGATGCGCACAGGGTCGCCGTACGAAGAATGTCAGCCGATCATCCGGTCGGGGCCGGGCGGCGAGGGAAGCGTTCTACGACGCGAGAGCGCCGACTCGGCGCTGCAAGTACCCCCATCCTAGCAGTCCCCCACCCTCCCCCTTCTCGCCGAGCCGCTATCGCCCGGCCGAGCCGCCACGATCCGGCCGGTACGGCGCGTGGCGGCTCGCACGCGGAGTAGCGGCTCGCGCTCCAGAGGGGGGCTAGGCGAAGCGGTCGGTGGCGGCACGGAGGGCGCGGGCGATGCCGGGCTCGGATGCCGAGTGGCCGGCATCGTCCACGACGACGAACTCGGCCTCGGGCCACGCGCGGTGGAGGTCCCATGCCGTCATGATCGGGGTGCAGACGTCGTAGCGCCCCTGGACGATGACGGCGGGGATGTCGCGGATCACGCCGACGTCGTCGATGAGCTGGCCCTCGCGCAGCCACCCGCCGTGCACGAAGTAGTGGTTCTCGATGCGGGCGAACGCCACGGCGGTCGCGGCGTCGGTCATCGAGGCCACCAGATCGGGATCGGGGTGGAGGGTGAGCGTCGACATCTCCCACGTGGTCCACGCGATCGCCGCCGGCTCGTGGACGGCGGGATCGGGGTCGGTGAGCCGCCGGTGGTAGGCCTCGATCATCCGCGAGCGCTCGAGCACGGGGATCGGCGCGACGTACGCCTCCCACAGATCGGGGAAGATCGCCGACGCGCCACCCTCGTAGAACCACTCCAGCTCGTGGCGACGCAGCGTGAAGACGCCGCGCAGCACGATCTCGCTGACGGCATCCGGGTGGCACTGCGCGTAGGCGAGGGCGAGGGCGGAGCCCCACGATCCGCCGAAGACCTGCCACCGGTCGATCCCGAGGTTGCGCCGCAGCAGCTCGATGTCGGCCACCAGGTGCCAGGTCGTGTTGAACCGCGGATCGGCGTCGGGCGCGCTCATGTGGGGCGTCGACCGGCCGCAGCCGCGCTGGTCGAACAGCACGATGCGGTACCTCTCCGGGTCGAAGAAGCGGCGGTGCCACGGCGAGGTGCCGCCGCCGGGACCTCCGTGCAGGAACACGACGGGCTTGCCGTCGGGGTTGCCGGACTGCTCCCAGTAGACCCGTTGGCCGTCGCCGGCCAGCAGGTACCCCGTCTCGTAGGGCTCGATCGCGGGATACAGGATGTCGTCGAGGTGCGCCGGCCCGTTCACAGTTCTCCTCCCGACACCGAGAAGGTGTCGCAGGCGTCGAGCCCGCTCTGGTAGCCGGTGGTGAACCAGCGCTGGCGCTGCCCGCTCGACCCGTGGGTCCAGGTCTCGGGGTTGACCCGTCCGGACTGCGCCTGGATGCGGTCGTCGCCGACGGCGGCCGCCGCATCGAGCGCGTCGCGCAGCTGCGCGTCGGTGGGCTGCTGCAGGTAGGCCACGCCGTTCGCGTCCGTCGTGGAGGTCGCATCCGCGATCCACGCGCCGGCGAAGCAGTCGGCCTGCAGCTCGGTGCGCACCCCGTTGCTGGTCGGCCCGGTGCCGTCGTTCGGGTACTGGTCCATGATCCCGGTGATCTGCTGGATGTGGTGGCCGTACTCGTGGGCGAGGACGTAGAGCTGGGCGAGGTCGCCCGCCTGCGCTCCGAACTGGCTGCGGAGCAGGCCGAAGAACGTCGGATCGACGTAGATGGTCTCCTCCGGCGGGCAGTAGAACGGGCCCGTCGCGTTCGAGGCCGTGCCGCACCGCGTCGAGGTCGACCCGTCGACGATGATCAGCTGCGGCGCACGGTAGCCCTGCACCTGATCGGCCCAGTAGCCGTCGAGCGCCTTCTGTCCGAACACGAGCCGGCAGTCGTCGTTCGCGTTCGCGTCGGCGCCGGTGTCGCAGCCCCCGATGGCGGAGTCCTGCCCGCCGCCCGTGCCGCCGAGCAGGCTCGTGACGTCGCCGCCGGTGAAGAGCACGAGCAGGAGCACCGCGATCCCGCCGAGGCCGGCCAGCCCGCCGCCGGCGACGGCCGCGGCACCTCCCCCGCGGCCTCGTCGCCGTGCGGTCGTCCCTCCCAGCTCTGCATTGCTGTTGAAGGTCATGCCCCACCGTACCGCCACCGGGCTCGCCCCCGTAGGCTCAGATCCATGGATGCCACGACAGTCACCGTGACCGGAGCCGGCGGACAGATCGGCTACGCGCTGCTGTTCCGGATCGCCGCCGGCGACATGCTCGGCGCCGACCGTCCGGTGCGTCTGCGCCTGCTGGAGATCCCACAGGGGCTCGCCTCCGCCGAGGGGGCCGCACTGGAGCTGCAGGACTGCGCGTTCCCGCTGCTGGCGGATGTCGAGATCACCGACGACCCGCGCGTCGCCTTCGACGGCGCCAACATCGCGATGCTCGTCGGAGCCCGTCCCCGCTCGGCCGGGATGGAGCGTGCCGACCTGCTGGCGGCCAACGCGGGCATCTTCGGTCCGCAGGGCGCGGCCCTGAACGTGGCGGCCGCCGACGACGTGCGCGTCGTGGTGGTCGGCAACCCCGCCAACACCAATGCGCTCATCGCGGCGGCATCCGCCCCCGACATCCCGGGCGAGCGCTTCGCCGCGCTGACGCGCCTCGACCACGACCGCGCGCTCGCGCAGCTCGCCGCCGCGCTGGAGACGCCGGTGGCGGCGCTGCGCGGCGTCATCGTCTGGGGCAACCACTCGGCGACGCAGTTCCCGGACGTCGCGCACGCGACGGTGGCGGGACGCCCGGTCACGGACGCGCTCGCCGAGCGTCTCGGCGGCAGCGCGGCGGCGGCCGCCTGGCTCGACGAGGCGTTCGTGCCGCGGGTCGCCCAGCGCGGTGCCGAGATCATCTCGGTGCGCGGATCGTCGTCGGCCGCGTCGGCGGCCCACGCTGCGATCTCCCATGTCCGCGACCTCGTGCACGGCACGGGCGACGACTGGACGTCGGCGGCGGTCCTGTCGCACGGCGAGTACGGCGTGCCGGCGGGGCTCTACTCGTCGGCGCCGGTCACGAGCGACGGCACGGCGTACCGCGTCGTCGACGGGCTGGAGCTGGACGAGCGCGGCCGCGCCCGCCTCGACGCCTCGGTGGCCGAGCTGGTCGCCGAGCGCGACGCGGTGCGCGCCCTCGGTCTGATCTGAGTCCGCGGTGAGCGACCTCACCTGGCTGATCGCGGGCATCGCGGTCATCGGCGTCTCGACGGTCCTCGCGCGGCGGCTCGGCGTCGCGGGGCCGCTGATCCTCGTCGCGATCGGTCTCGTGGCGTCGCTGCTGCTGCCGGCGTTCTCGGTGCCGCCGGACCTCATCCTGGTCGGCATCCTCCCGCCCCTGCTCTACGCCTCGGCCGTGCGACTGCCGGCGGTCGAGTTCCGTCGCGACGCGATGCCGATCGCGGGCCTGGCCGTCGTGCTCGTCGTCATCAGCGCCCTGGCCCTCGGCACCCTGTTCTACTTCGCCATCCCGGGACTCGACTTCGCGCTCGCCGTCGCCCTCGGCGCCATCCTCAGTCCCACGGATGCCGTCGCCACCTCGATCGCGAAGAAGCTCGGCATCGCGCCGCGGGTCATCACGATGCTGGAGGGCGAGAGCCTGCTGAACGACGCCACCGCGCTCGTGCTGCTGCGCAGCGCCGTGGCGGCATCCGCGGCGGGGTTCTCGCTGGGCAGCACGATCGGCGCGTTCGCGTGGGGCGTGCTGGTGGCGGTCGTCATCGGCGTCACCGTGGGCCTGCTCACCCTGCGGATACGGCGGTGGATCGGCGAGCCGGTCGCCAACACGGCGATCGGCTTCATCGTGCCGTTCATCGCGTACCTGCCCACCGAGCACCTGGGCGGCTCGGGCCTCGTGGCCGCCGTGGCCGCGGGCATCACGACCGGTCAGGGTGCCGCACGGTGGTCGACCCCCGAGCAGCGGGTCTCCGACGAGCTGAACTGGCACACCCTCGAGCTGCTGCTGGAGGGCGCGGTCTTCCTCATCATGGGGCTCGAGCTGCGCGACATCGTCACCGGCAACATCGACAAGCACAACGGTGTGGGCATCGGCATCACGCTGGCGCTGGTGGCGCTCGCGATCGTGCTGGCCGTGCGCGCGCTCTACGTGTCGGGACTCGTGTTCCTCATCGACCGCCGCGCCCGGCGGATGCAGCGCGACCGACTGCAGGCGTTCAGCGACCGCCTCGACGCCTTCGATCCGGGCACGAGCGATCTGCGCGAGCTGAGACCGCCGCGCGAGGACGGGGACCCCGCCGGCGGGGAGCGGCCGGGGCTGCTCCGACGCACGGCGCGCGGCACCGCCCGCCGCCTGGCCCGTCGCGTCGCACGTCGAGAGCCGGATGCCGCCGCCACGCAGCAGCGCGTCGAAGGGCTCCGGGCGCGGATCGGCCGTGTGCTCAACGACATGGACTACTACCAGGGCTCGCCCCTCGGGTGGAAGGACGGGGTGGTCATCGTCTGGGCCGGGATGCGCGGCGTCGTCACGCTCGCGGCAGCCCAGACGCTCGAGCCGTCCACCCCCGCGCGGGAGCTGCTGATCTTCATCGCGTTCGTCGTCGCCCTCGTCAGCCTCATGGTGCAGGGGCTCACCCTCCCCTGGGTGATCCGCATGCTGAAGATCCCCGCGAGCACGGGCGACGGCGGCTCTGCGGAGGAGGGCGAGCGGCTGGACGACGAGCTGCGCGAAGCCGCCCTCGCGCGGCTGCGCACGCCCGGGCTGGCGGATGCGAGCGGCGTGCCCTACCCGCCGGAGGTGCTCGCGAAGCTGGCCGAGCGGATGAGCGCTCCCCGGATCGAGTCGCCCGAGATCAGCTCGGCCGGCGTGATCGACCTGCGGATCGCGCTGATCGAGGCGATGCGGGAGCGGCTCGTCGACGTCTCGCGGGAGGGGTCGTACTCGTCCGCGGCGCTGCGCCACGCCCTCGCACAGCTCGACGCCGACCAGCTGAGCATGCAGCTGCGCCGTCTCGAGGACGACTGACGCGCGCCGCTGCACGTCGCACACGTGCGTGTCGGCGCCGTGGGACAGAATGGATGCCGTGAGCACCCCGCATCCGGACGACCAGCGCGCCCCCGCCGACTACGCGGAGTCGATCGCGCTGCCCGCGGTCACCTCCGCGGTGCCCGTGGTCGTCTCGGGCACCGACTGGTGGGCCGCCCGTCCGGCGGGCTCGCGACTGGTGGGGCTCGTGGTCGCCCGCGACGATCTGCCGTCCGTGATCGCCCAGCGCGACGCCCTGGCGGAGTTCGGGGTGCCGATCGAGGGCTTCCGGCATCCCGCCCCCGAAACCGGCGAGAGCTGGTCGGAGCGCCTCACGCGCCTGTTCGGCCGACTGGTGTCGGGCGACGTCGTCGTCGTGGCCGACAAGCACGCCCTCGGGCGCACGGTCGACGAGGAGACCCACGCGATCGCCGAGCTGCGCCGCCGCGGGATCATCGTGAAGGTGCTCGGCCACTCCCGCGGCTGACGCGTCCGGCGGCGGTCGTCGTCCCCCGAGGTTCGCGAGGCCCTCCACCCGCGGCGTCGGAGCACCGGGGTGGAAGGCCTCGTGAACCTGCGGAGCGCGGGCGCGCTCCGCAGGTCGGCATCACTGACCGAGCTGGCTGGCGAGCTGCTCGTCCGTCGACTGGAGGGCCTGAGCGGCCTTCTCGAGGAAGGCGGCCATGCCCTCGATGCCCTGAACCGTCTTGGTCGCACCGGTGGTGAACTCGGTGTACGAGGCGTCGAACGCGCCCGAGGCACGGCTCGTGGTGAAGCCGTCCTGGACCAGCTGGGCGACCAGCTGACGCAGGCGCTGGAGGTTCGCCTCGAGCTCGCTCTGGCCGTCACGCAGGCGCGAAGCGGCCGAGTTCATCTGGTCGTAGGTGACATTCAGATTGGCCATGAGGGCCCCTTTCATCTGGCCCGGCCGGTGTGCCGGGAGGTCTTGTTGTTTCGACGATAGGCGGCGGTGCCGCCCGTGACCATGGGCAGAACTCCCCATGAGCGCTCCGTGCGGGCGACGTTCGCGCGCCCCGTCACGAGACGGCTCCCGTCGCCGCCAGCTCGGCCGCCGCGGTCGCGATCGGGAACTGGATGCGCACCGTCTTGCCGCGGTGGGCGAGGATGCCGCGCCCGACGGGCAGCTCGCCGCGGACGAGGCGCGGGAACGGGGTCTTGAGCACGACCTCGCCGTCAATGGTCTCCGGCTGGAGCACCACGCCGCGGCGCGCCGCCTTGATCTCGCCGAGCAGGCCGAAGTTCGTCGTCCACTCGCTCATCTCGCCGACGACGACGAAGAAGACCTCGCCGCGGCCCGCGCGCTTCACGAGGGTGGAGAGGTTCATCTCGATGAGAGAGGTGGCGAACTCGCCGATCCCCTCGAGCACGACGATCGGCACGGCGCCGCCCTCCGCGGTGCGGTCGGCGGCCTCGTCGACGGCACCGAGCACCGCCATCGCCGCCGAGGCGGATTCGGCGGTGGACGTCCACGCGACGGCATCCTGCACCGGGGAACGGCGATCGCCGATGTAGAAGGCGGCCGTGTCGGGCCGTGCGCGCAGGGTCTGGCGGACGATGGCGGCGGCGGCGTTGGAGCGTCCGGCACCGGGCGAGCCCGCCACGATGAACGTGCCCGCCGGCTCGATGCCGTAGGGGCCGAGATCGAGGTCGGACAGGCCGATGGCGACCCCCGTGCCCGCCGTCGGCGGCAGCTCGTCGATCGCGTACTCGACGGGAAGCGCGCGGATGCCGGGGGCGGGCGTCGTGCCGCGGCGGATCATCGCCTCGGCCATACGATCGATCGCCAGCGACTGGTCCTTCGTGCTCGCGGTGCCGCCGATCACGGCGATCTGCGCTTCGTGGTCGTCGACGATCGCCCGCCCCGGCGCCGCGTCGGGCCCGAGGATGTCGCGCGGCATCCCGAGCAGCGCGTAGCCGTCCTCATCCGCCATGCGCAGCACGATGCGGCGCTGGATCATGGCCTGCAGCGAGGTGGGCACGCTCTGCCCGCGGTCGGCCGTGAGGGCCACGTGGATGCCGAGGCCACGACCGTCGGTGAGCACCTGCTGGAACGCGCGGTAGGACTCCGCGCGACCGGGCACGCCCTCGAAGGCGGAGCGGAAGGCGGGGAAGCCGTCGACGAGCAGCAGGATGCGCGGCTCGTCGCCGCGGCCGGCGAGCGTGCGGTACTCGGTGAGGGTCGACGCGCCGGACGCCGCGTACGCGTCGCCGCGGCGGTCGAGCTCGGCCCGCAGCATCCCGAACAGCCGCTCGATGCGCTCGGTGTCGTCGCCCGAGATCACCGCGCCGACGTGCGGCAGCGACTCCAGCATGCGCAGTCCGCCGGTGGCGGCATCCAGCCCGTACACGTGCACGGGACCGCCGCGCGGCGTGATCCCGGCTGAGACGGCGAGCGTGCGCAGCGCCACCGACTTGCCGGAGCCGCCGGTGCCGAAGACGGCGAGGTGGCCCTCGGTGTCGGGTTCGAAGAAGAACGGCACCTGGTCCTGGCGCTCGGGCACGTCGACGACGCCGAGCACCAGCCGCGCGTCGGTGCGCTGGTGCAGCTTGGTCTGGTCGAACGTCCGCGCGAGCTCGTCGAGCCACGGGCGCCGCGGCGGAGCGATGCGGGCCAGCTGGGCCGCGTCGCCGAAGCGGGCGACCAGGAGCTGCTGGTCGTTCGGGCCCAGATCCTCGGTCTCGGCGGGGGCCTCGGAGACCGCGGGCTTCTCCCACAGGGGCGCCTCGCCGAGCAGGAACGGGCGGACCTCCACCGCCGGCTCGGGCTCGGCGCGCAGGCTCCAGCCGCCGGAGTAGGCCGACTGGAAGAGGCTCATGCGGCCCGGTCCGGTCTTCGCGATGCCGCGCCCGGGGATGCCCGGGTCGAACAGCGCGGCCTCCTTCGAGCCGATGACGTCGTCCGAGTCGGTCTCGTCGGCCATGCGGAGGGCCACGCGGAGGTTCGTGTTGGCCCGCAGGTTGTCCTTGATGACACCGGCCGGACGCTGCGTCGCCATGATGAGGTGGATGCCGAGGGAGCGCCCGCGCTGGGCGATGTCGACGACACCGTCGACGAACTCGGGCACCTCTTTGGCGAGGGCGGCGAACTCGTCGATCACGAGCACGAGGGCGGGCGGCGCATCGGGGTCGGCGGCCTTCTCGAGCTCGAGGAGGTCCTTGGCCTTCTTGCGGTTGAAGAGGTGCTCGCGGTGGTGCAGCTCGGCGCGCAGGCTCGTCAGGGCGCGGCGGACCAGGTGCGGACTCAGGTCGGTGACGAGACCCACGCAGTGCGGCAGGTTGACGCAGTCGGCGAAGGCCGAGCCGCCCTTGTAGTCGACGAAGAGGAACGTCACGCGCTCGGGGCTGTACTCGGCGGCCATGCCGAGCACCCACGCCTGCAGGAACTCGCTCTTGCCCGAGCCGGTCGTCCCGCCGACGAGGGCGTGCGGGCCCTGCTGGCGGAGATCGAGGTGGAGCGCTCCCTGCGCCCCCTGGCCCACCAGGGCGCGCAGCTTCGGCTGGTAGCCGGCGCCGGAGCGCGTCGCGCGGATCGACGCGTTCTGCGTCCAGCGGTCGATCACGGCGTCGGCGCTGGTCGCCATGTCGGGGCCCAGCAGCTGCAGCAGCGGGATCGTGCGCGGCACGTCACCGGCATCCTCGGCGACGTCGCCGATGTCGGTGATGCGCGCGAGCGCCCGGGCGACGACGCCGAAGCGCGCGGCGTCGAGAGCCTCGACGCGCAGCGGCGCGACGACGGCGCCCAGGCGCACGAAGTGCGCGCTCGCATCGCCGTCGGCGGGCAGTTCGACCCACGTGCGGCAGGCCGCGGGCAGGTGCTCCACCTTCGAGACGGCCCACACCGGGACGACGCCGCTGCCGGCAGCCCGCTCGCTGAGCTGGATCAGCCGGCCGCGGTCGACGGGGGCGTCGGGCGTGATGATGACGACATATGCCGGAAGCGGCATCTCCTCCTCGCGCCCGCGGGACTCGCCCACCTCGGCACCGGCGGAGGTCGCGGCATCCGTCGCCTTGAGGGCCCGCAGCCGCCGCAGCCGCTTCGTGCGGGTGTCGACGAGCTCCTCGAGCTGCGCGAGCAGCCGCGAGGCGGTCGCCGCGTTGTCGGCGATGGGTGCCGTGCCCAGTGCGTCCTCGGCGGCCCACGTGTGCGGCAGCCACTTCAGGTCGGCGAGCGCCGCGCGGGTGGCGGGGCCCACGAAGGCGACGATGTGGACGTCCGACGGTGCGTGGAGACCCGCCGTCTGTGCCAGGAGCGCGCGGGCGGTGTCGCCGACGCGCGCGGTCGCCCCCGCGATGCCGATCGCCCCCGCCTCGGCGAGCGACTCGAGGATCGGCACGTCGTCGACCTCGCGGAAGGCCTCGACGACCTCGTCGAGACGGTCGACGTACGAGGGGATCGCCGCATCGCGCTTGGTGGACTCCGCGACCGTGTTGCGGCTCGCAGCGGTGCCGTCACCCAGACGCACGTGCAGGAACGACCAGTGCTCGGGCCGGCGCGTCCAGACCAGCGGACCGGCGGCGAGCGCGTCGGCGCAGATCGGGTCGAGCTCGGGCACCTCGCCGCGGCGGACGCGACGCTCGGTCTCGCGCTCCTGCTCCAGGCGCGAGGAGAGCCGCGTCAGCTGCTGCTCGAAGCGGTCCTTGTCGCGCTGCAGCTGCGCGCGCCCCTGCAGGCGCGTCGTCAGCCACGTGCCCAGCATCAGCAGCGGGGATGCCGCCACGAACACGAGCGCCATCGGGTTCCTCATCACGAAGAACAGCACCGCACCCATGATCACGGGCGCGATCATCGCGAGCCACGGGAACATCTGCGGCGCGGGCGGCGCGGGCAGGTCGGTGCCCGGCAGCTCCTCGCCGAGGTAGCGGGCCTCGACCCGCGGCGAGCGCACGAACGGGACCTGCCGCCAGGTCGAGGGCGCGACGGTCGCATCTCCGGCCGCGGTGATGCGCACGCGCGTGTCGCCCAGGACGGCGTCGATCTCGCCGTCGGCGGCGGTCAGATAGGTGACCGGTGCGCCGTCGACGAGGATGCCGTTGGCCGAGTTGAGGTCGACGAGCTCGGCCCGTCCCTGCCCCACCTCGAGCCGGGCGTGCCGCTTCGAGACGAGCGGGTCGTCCAGCACGATGTCGCACTGCGGGTCGCGACCGATGATCACGACCGTCCGCTCCAGCGGGATCGTCGTCCCGGCGCCGGGCCCGGACACGATCTCCACCTCGCCGACGCGCTGTCGCGGCTGGTAGCCGGCCGGGACGACCCGGATCGCCGACCCCGCGCCGAGCTGGACGTGGGCGACGGATGCCGCGGCATCCAGCACCTCGCCGGGTCCCTGCGCGATCGTGCCGAACGCTTCCAGGGTGACGTCCTCGCGCGGGTCGCCTCCGCCGCGGGGGTCGACCTCGGCGATGGTGCGGGCGAGGTCGCCGACGGTCGCGTCGGCGTCGGCGTTGATGACGAGATCCTCGGGTTCTCCCCCGGGTCGGACGAGGGTCGTGCGCAGCTTCATCCGTCTTCCTTTCGGCGCGGGGCGTCGTCGCCGGCCTCGCGCTCGAAGCGCGCGGGATCGTCGAGCAGGGCGAGGTCGTCGCGGACGACCAGGCGCGAGGCGACGGCGTGCTCGACGAGGCGCACCCGCCGGTTGGTCGCCGAGCTCGTCACTCCGCCGCGCAGCCCGGGGACCCCCTGACGGTCGAGCTTGTCGCACACGTTGTCGAGCTTGCGGTTGAAGCGGGTGATGCTCCAGCCCAGGCGCTGGGCCGCCGCGGCGGAGCTGGGCAGCTCGCTCATGCCGGTGCCCTCGCGGCGCAGCACGGGCTCGGCGAGGGACAGGATGAGGAGCTTCTGACTGGGCGTGAGGGGAACGGCACCGATCGTCGACTCGCCGTCGGCCACCCGCTCCGGAACCGTCGCACGAAACGCCGGCTGCGCCGTGTGCACCGACAGCTCGTAGGTCGTGGGACCCGCGCTGAACACCACGGTCGTCACGCCGAACACGATCGGCAACCGCGCCCCCGGGGCCAGCTGCGCCTGCACGCGACCCTCCGTGTCGGTGACGGTCGCCGACAGCCGCGAGCCGATGTTGACCAGCCACCACAGTCCGCCGGACTGCTCGATCGAGAGGAAGTGCCGGTGCAGGAAACGGTTGTCGTCGATGGCGAGGTCGCCCTCGCGCCCGATGGTGAATCGCGTTCCGGACGGCACGGTGACGTACTCGCCGGCGAACTCGACGGTGATGTCCGCCCCCGTCACGTCGTCCTCGGGGGCGTCCGCGGGGGGAACGGTGTCGTGGATGTCGGTCATGGGGTGCACTTCCGTGTCTCGGTGCCCGCGGTGCCGTCCTTGCGGACGAGCGTCACCGCGATGCAGGTCGTGCCGCCGGCATCCACCGGCAGGGTCACGCTCGTCTCGGTGACCTTGCGGGTCTCGCCGTCGCCGGCGAGCGTGTACGGATACCAGAGATAGCCGTCGCCGTCCTGCGGCTCGGGATTGGTCCAGGTGAACACGGCGTCGCCTCCCTGCACCGTGCCGGCGAGCGCCTCCACCGGCGGCACGTACCCGCCCAGCGGGTCTTGCGGCGCGGCCGACGTCGTCGGCTCGTCGTCGGCGGGCGGCTGCACCGCGGGCGCCACGAGGCTGGCCCCGACGGCGACTCCCGCGACGACGACCACGGCGGCGGCGATGCCGAGACCGATCCACAGTCCGCGGCGCGTGCGCGGTGCCGGCGCATCGGCGGTGGCGTCGGCCGCCTCGGCGGGATTCGCGACGGACGGCGACGCGGCGGCAGCGGCGGCGGGGTCGACGGTGCGGGCCGCCGCGGCCGGGCCGGGTCGGCGGATCGTGGACGAGGTGTCGAGGTCCGCCGCCTGCGGCGCGATGGAGACGGGGCCCCGCAGCAAGGTCGGGTCGGCGGTGTCGGTGGGAACGGGCGGCGCCGGGACGACGGCGGGCGCGGCGGCCGCGGTGTCGTCCGGCCGGTCGCGCCGACGCGTCGGGCCGGCGGCCGGGTGGGTCTGCGGCTCGATGCTGACGATGCCGCGGACGCGGGTGAGCTCGCCGTCGACGTCGTCCTCGGCGGCGTCCTCGGGGGCGTCGTCGAGGATGTCGATCGGGGTCACCGAGTGGGCGAGCTCGATCTGCACGCGCTGGAGGGCCCGCGCGAACGCGATCGCCGAGTCGTAGCGGTCGCCGGGGCGCTTGGCCATCGCGCGTTCGAGCACGGCCTGGAGCGACGGCGGGGCGTCGGCGCGCTCCAGACGCGGCACCGGCTGGGACTCGATGCGCTGGATGAGATCGGCGCCGCCGTTGCGCCCGCCCGGCTGCTCGAACGGCGAGCGACCGGCCAGCAGCGTGTAGACGGTGGCGCCCAGGGCGTACACGTCGGTGGCGACACCCGAGCCGGGCACGTCGCTGAACGACTCGGGCGGCGACCACGGGATCGACATCCCCGCCGACGACTCCTCCGACTCGGCGGTCGTCGCGATGCCGAAGTCGGTGAGGGCCGGACGGTTGTACTCGGTGACGAGGATGTTCGCCGGCTTGATGTCGCGGTGCAGGATGCCGGCGCGATGCGCGGTCTCGACGGCGGCGGCGACCTGCACGCCGACCCGCAGCGCCTCGGCGACCGAGAAGGCCGCGGCCCGCGAGCGCACCTGCAGATTGGGGCGCGAGCAGTACTCCATCACGAGGTACGGACGCCCGTCGTCCGAGACGCCCGCCTGGTAGATGGTGACGATCGCGGGATGCGTCGACAGCAGCGCCATGACGTTCGCCTCGGCGGTGAACTGCTCCGCCGATCCCGACGCCATGCGGTCGGGGAGCATGACCTTCACCGCGACCCGGCGGCGCGGCAGGTGCTGCTCGTAGAGGTAGACGTCGGCGAAGCCGCCGGAGCCGAGCACGTCGACGTAGGTGAACCCGGGCAGCGCGGGCGGCGGTGCCGGCGGACGCTTCGCGGCGCTCACGGGAGGTCCTCGAAGGTCACGGTGACCTCGTCGCCGAGGTCGAGGACGTCTCCCGTGACGACCATGGTCGGCTCGTTGGGGTGCAGTCGCACCGGCTCGTTGCCGCCGCGCAGCAGCACCGTGCCGTTGGTGGTGTCGAGGTCGGTGACGAGGACGTGCTCGCCCTCGGCGCGGATCTCCACGTGACTGCGCGAGATGTCCTGCTCGGGGCTGTCGACGGCCACGAGGGTCGGCAGCTCGGCTCCCGAGGTGCGCGTGGACTTCGGGCGACGTCCGATCACGACGGGCCGCTCGAGCTCCACGACGCGGCCGGTCGACAGCCGGATGCGGCCCCGCGCGGGGCGGCGGGCCGGGACGCTGTCCGTCGACTCGAACGCGATGCGCTCCGCGCGTATCGCCCGCACGTCCGCCACGGCGATCGTCGCGCCGTCGTGGTCGCCGAGCCCATCGGGCGTGGCCGGTGCGTCAGCTCCGTCCGCTGCGCCGGGCCGCGGCGCCGCGGCGGGAGGGGCCGGGTCGGCCGACGGGGCGGGTCCGGGCTCCGCGCCCGGTGCGGCGGCGGCATCCGCGGCATCCGTCTCCGCTTCGACGGGGGCGATCGCCGCCGCCGAGACGGGACGGGCGACCGTCTCGCCCCACAGCAGGTCGTACTCGTCCACGGGTGCGGGCTCGGCGTCCTCGGCGGCCGTCGCCTCCGGGATCAGCGTGTCGGCGGAGGTGTCGGCACGCGGCGCCACCCCGGGCTCGGGCGGGGATTCGGGTGCCGCATCGGACTCGGACTCGGACTCGGCGGGAGGCGCAGGCTCGGCCGCCGTCGCCGCCGGCGCGACCGTCTCGGCGGGTTCTGGTGCCGTCCCCGGGGCGGCCGCCGACCGCGCCCCGAACAGTCCCGGCGGCACCGAGTCGATGACGGATGCCGAGGAGGCGGCAGGTGCCGAGAAGGCGGCGGATGCCGCGGAGGCGGCGGATGCCGCGGAGATGGCGGATGCCGCGGAGGCGGCAGCAGCGGGCGGCTCCTCAGCATCCGACATCTCCTCAGGATCGGACGGCTCGGCCGCCCCGACAGCCGGCGCAGCAGATTCAGCGGATGCCGCGGATGCCGCAGATGCGGCGGCGGCGGCGGGGACCGCCGGCTCGACCGGGGTCGGCGACGCGCCCAGCTTCAGCCGGATCTGGTCGGCGCGCACGACGCCGGAACGCAGCGGCACGTCGGCGGCCGGCGCGGTCGTGGCCCCGGCCGGCACGATCGTCGCGCGGACCGCTCCGGGCAGGAAGCGCTCGGTCCACGTCGCGACGCCCGTGCCCGACACGGCCTCGACGCCGTCGCCCTCGACGATGATCTCCACGTCACCGCGCACCGCGACGCGCACGCCGCCGGGCTCGGCGATCGCGAGCGCGAACGGCGGGATCGCGGCCAGCGAGGTGCCGAACGCGCCGGTGAGCGCCTCCAGCACCGCCCCGATCCCGCCGGTGCCGAGGCCGCGCCAGATGATCGCCGCCGTCGCCGCCGACACGACGGGCGACAGCGCCGCCAGGGCGCCGTCGTCGACGGCCACCCACCAGGCGGCCTCGGCGTCGGCCGGCCGGTAGTCGACTCGTGTGCTCGTCATCGCATCCCCCACCATCAGAAGTCACCCCTCGCGTCCGCGCGCGGGCGCGTATCGCCGTCGGCGTCGCCGCGTCGCGCCCCCGCCGGCGCGGTGTCGTACACGTCGTCGTAGCCCGACACCGCGAGCGCGTCGACGACGACGGCCGTGATGTTGTCGCGCCCGCCGTGCACCAGCGCCTCGTGGATGAGGCGGGTGGCCGCGGCATCCGGATCGGACTCGTCGGCGAGGATGTCGCGCAGCCGCTCGGCGGACAGCTCCCCCGACAGCCCGTCGGAGCAGACGAGGATGCGGTCGCCCGGCGCGGCGGGGACCATCCAGTAGTCCGCCTGGCCGTCGCTTCCCGCGCCGATCGCTCGGGTGATCTCGTTGCGGCGGCTGTCGGTCGCGGCATCCGCTCCGCTGAGCACGCCCGCGTCGAGGAGCTCCTGGACCACCGAGTGGTCGACGCTGATCTGCTCCAGGACGCCGTTCGCGAAGCGATAGGTGCGGGAGTCGCCCACGTTCACCGTGAGCCAGTAGCCCACCCCGCCGACCTCCGCGACCACCACGCCGGCGAGGGTGGTGCCGGCGGCGCGGCCGTCGCTGGCGATCGCCTCCACGCGGGCGCGGGCACGACGCAGCGCCGTGCGCATCTGATCGATCGCCAGGCTCGCCCCGCCGACCAGGTGCGCGAACTCCGCGACGACGGCCGCACTCGCACGGTCGCCGGCGTCGTGACCGCCCATCCCGTCGGCGACCAGGAACAGCGGCGCCTGCGCGAGGAACGCGTCTTCGTTCACGCGGCGGCGCAGCCCCGTGTGGGTCGCCGCGCCCGCGCGCACGACGATGGGCACCGCGGTCACGACGCCACCTCGATCGTCACCTGCCGGTCGCCGAACTCGAGCACGTCGCCGCTGCGCACGCGCGTGCGCTCCCCCGGGACCAGCGGCTGCGCATCCGCGCCGCCGACCCCGCGGCGCAGCACGACGCCGTTGGTCGAATGCCGGTCGACCACCCAGACGGAACGGTCGTCGGCGGGGACGAGCTCGAAATGGGTCTTGGACAGCGACAGCGTCTCATCGCGCACCGCAGAGACCATCGCTCCCGTCTCGGGGGCGGGGTTGCGCCCGAAGAGCGTGCGGCCGTATACGGCCTGGCGGGTGCCGTCGTCCCAGACGAGGCGCGCGAACGGCCGCTCGCCCGTGGAGATGCGGGTCTCGTCGAGGTTCTCGATGAGCGGGGCGTCGGCCGGGCGCGGGCCGGGCGCCGCCGCGGTGTCGCGGGCGGGCGGCGGGTCGACCGGCGCCGCATCGACCGTCGGCACCGCCGGCGCCGAGGCGGGTGCCGGCTCGTCCAGACGGGAGGGGTCGCTGACGCCGGGGACGAAGGAGATCACGCCGCTCGCGAGCGGTGACGCGGGCGCCGGGGCGGCGGGGCCGGCCGGCGTCCAGCCGTCGAGGTCGGCGGCGTCGCCGGCCGGGAGGATGGGCGCGGGCGGGAGCACCGACGGCGCGAGAGCACCGACGGGAGCCGCCGGCGTCGGCGCGACCGACGCGTCCTCGGAGGGCACGGCCGGGCGGCCGGCGACGTCGGTCATCACCGCTCCCGCGGCACGGTCGTGCCAGCCGCGACGCCACGGCGTCCCGTCGAACAGGGGGGAGAAGTACCCGACCACGATCGCCGCACCCAGGCCCCAGACGAGGTTGCGTCCGAGCGCTCGACCGAAGCCGAGGGGCGCAGCATCCGACGTGCCCTCGCGGACGAGGCGCAGACCGAGAGCGCGCATGCCCAGCGAGCCCGCCCCGGCCTGCAGGACCGTGTAGACCACGAACCAGCCCAGCCCGACGGCGTACGCCAGCAGGACGGCGACCGGCAGCGGCAGCCCGCCGCCCGTGCCGAACGAGATGCCGGCGAACACGCCCACGGCGATCAGCAGGACGATCAACCCGATCGCCGCATCGATCAGATACGCGCCCGCACGACGGCCCAGCCGAGCCGGGCGGTGCACCGATGCCGGATCACTCATCGGAGGACTCCGTTCCACGAGAGGGGCGTCGACGGATGCTGCGCCGCACCCAGGCGCCCACGGACGCGCCGGCACCGGCCACGGTGCGGCGCACGGCTTGCCACGGCGGGCCGCCGTGGCGCAGGGAGCGCAGACTGAGCCGCGCGCGCAGGCGCTGCCACAGTGTGGCGGAACCCCTCATCTCCCCGACGATGTCGTCCACCTCGCGCCAGAACGTCTCGACGTCCTCGGGCGTCGGATCACCCGGTCCGAAGACATCGACATCGGCCCGGGTCGCGAGCGAGGCCACGCGCGGCTGCGCGAAGGCGGCACCGAGCACGTCCGCGCTCTCGGCACGGGTGGCGCCGGCGACGACGGGCGCGCGCAGATCGACGGCGGAGTCGACCAGTTCGTCCCAGCCGCCGGAGATGCGGTCGGCGGTCCGCGCCGCCCCGCGCCGACGCGCCCGCCGGGCGCCCTTGATGACGCCCATCACGATGAAGGGGGCCAGCAGCAGCGCGAGCACCCCGAGGGTGATGCCGCCGTAGAGCAGCACCGGCCCGAGCCAGCTGAGCCCGGCCGCCTGGTCCTCCTCCTGATCGCGGTTCTCCGCGATCGCGGGCGGCAGGTCGGCCGGCTCCTGCGCCGGGGGCGGCGGCTGCAGCACCTGCGGCTTGGGGTTCGCCTTCGGCTTGGTCGACTGGTCGTTCGGCTTGTTGTCCTCGTCCGGTGTCGGGTCGAAGACGACCCAACCGTGGTCCTGGAACGCGATCTCGACCCAGGCGTGGAGGTTGCCGCCGGTCGCGGTGAGCGTGGGACCGTCCTGCGGGTGCTTGTCGTCGGCGTGCCACCCCATCACGACGCGGGCCGGCATGCCGAGCTGCGTGGCCATGAGGGCCATGGCGACCGCGTACTGCTCGTCGTCGCCGACCATCTGCTCGCTGCCGAACAGCGACGTGATGCGGGCGGCGCCATGACCGGAGAGGGAGAGGACCTCGTCGCCGAGGCCGTGGCTGAAGAAGCCCTGCGTGTGCAGGTAGCTCTCGAGGGCCCGCGCCCGCTCGATGGGCGTCTCGGCGCTCGCGGTCGCCTTCGACGCGAGGTCGGCGATCTTCTCGGGGATGCCGCTCTGCTTCGGCATCTTCAGCGACGCGAAGGGGACATCCGCCAAGGCGGCGTCGCTGGGCTGCTCGGGCACGACCGTCTCGATCGTGTAGGCGTCGCCCTTTGCGAGGCCGATCGGGGAGACCGCGGTTCCCGTCGCATCGTTGAAATGGGTCGTGCGGGCGAGCTCGGACGCCCGCGGCCCGTCGAAGGCGAAGTCGCGGACGGCACCGACATCCGGCACCCACACGCCGTCGAGGTCGCCGACCTCCACGCGCACGGTCGCCGGGGTGCCCGTCGCGGTCGGGGACATGTTCGAGCGGATCGGCGTGAACGCGCTGGACGAGCCGGCGCCGTCATCCGAGACGTTGTACACGATGCCGTCGTACGCATCCATCGTCGCCAGTCGCACCCGGCCGTCCTCGGGCAGCCCGGTGACGGTGAACAGCGTCTTGTCGGCGTCGTCGCGGACGTGGCCGCGGAACGACTGCAGCGGACTGGGGTACTGCGTGACATCGAACGGCGGAACGATGAAGTCGCGCAGGATGTACCGCGGCGGGGTCGCCACGGCGGCCGTCGCGATGCCCGCCGCCGAGGCCACCGCCAGCACGATGCCGCCCGCGACGAGGCGGCGCGTGCGGGAGCTGCGCACCGTGGCGGCGTCGGAGGCACCGGCGGACTCCACCCGGACGGCGGCGCGGTCGTGGTCCCACACCCGCCGCAGGGCGAGCCACACCGTCGCCACGACGGCGAAGAGGATGCCCTGCACGAGCGGCGCCGCGGGCTGCGCGACGCCGAGGAGAACCGTCGTGACGAGCACGGCGAGCGCCGGCAGCAGCGCCCAGGCCGCCTGACGGGCCCGCAGCGCGAGGGAGCCCGTGAGCACGGCTCCGACGAGCGTGAGGATGAACGGCACGACGAGGTGGCCGTCGCCCGCCGCGACGGGCGGGACCGTGGTCAGCAGCTGCTTCCACGAGGTGACGGCGCCGAGGGCGAGCTGCTGCAGGGTGTCCAGCGTCGGCACGACGCCCAGCAGCGCGGTGTGCGGCAGCGCGAGCGCCCCGCCGAACACGAGGTAGGCGCCGACCGTGCCGCCCGCGAGGCTCAGGATGCCCCAGCGCCACCGCGCTCCGACCACTGCGAGGGCGAGACCGAGCGCGAGGCCGCCGATCCCGGCGACGAGGTACTGCGGCGAATCGAACGTCGGGGCGAACCCGATGACCGACACGATGAGCAGGAGGGCGGCGGCGACGACATCCAGCGCGACGCGGCGCGGCTCCCGCGTCTCCGGCACCCGCGACGACGCGGGACGCGGGCGCAGACGCGGCATCCGGGCCCGGGCGCTCACGACAGCACCTTCCGGACGGCGCGCGGCAGCTGGTCGAGGGCCCCGATCGTGACGACGTCGGCCTCTCCGATGCGCTCGAGGGCGGGCGCGTCGACGCGGACGTCCGCGACGACGGCGAGGGCGCGCACGCCCTGCGGCAGACGGGAGCAGGCCAGACGCAGCTCGGCGGCGTCGATGCGCGCGCCCGTCACGAGCACGACGACCGCGGCATCCGGGGCGTGCGCGGCGATGCTGCCGGCGAGGGCGACCGTGCCGCCCAGCCGGGGCCGCGACGCGCCCAGCATCGACAGCTCGTCGAGGAAGCGCCGCGCCGTGACGGAGCGCACCGGGCCGTGCTGCGTGCGGACGTCGAGGATGCGGGAGTCGCGCAGGGCGCGCAGCCCCACCGAGCCGGCGACCGAGATGGCGAGCTCGAACTCCTCGGCCTCGCGATACTCGTCGGGAAGGGTCGAGAGCCCGACGACGAAGTGCGAGCGCCGCGTCTCCTCGTACTGGCGGACCATCACCTCGCCGACGCGCGCGGTCGACTTCCAGTGCACGTGCCGCAGGTCGTCGCCCGGCTGGTATTCCCGCAACGCGTGGAAGGAGACGTCGTCGCGGGACAGGTGCTGCACCGGCAGGCCCTCGAGGTCGCGCAGGTGCCCGAGCGAGAGGCCGTCGAGCGTCGTCGTGCGCGGGTGGACGTAGAGGTCGACGGCCTGGCGGCGGTCGTGGGCACGCTCGAACAGCCCCAGCGGATCGCCGCGGCGCACGCTCACCGGGCCGACCGACAGGACGCCACGTGCCGTGGTCGGGATGGCGAAGACCTCTTCGTGCTCCTCGCCGGGGACGAGCCGCGGCACCTGGAAGACGCCCCGGCCGGCGCCGACGGGCAGGATCACTTCCGAGGGCAGGAGGGTGCGCGAGGTGCGGTTGGCCAGCATGAGGCCGCCGACGGCGCGCTCGCCGACGACGACGTGGGTGCGCGTCAGATCGAGCCCGATCTCGTACGTGGTCCTCCCGAAGAGGAACCCGAGGCTGACCACCAGCGTGGTCGTGACCACGCCCGCGACGACGAGGAACTCGCGCCAGCCGTACGCGAAGGCGAGCCACCAGACGAGCACCGCCGTCGCGATCAGCACCCAGCCGAGCGGCTGCACGACGTCGGCGACCGTGCGCAGCGCACGTGTCGTGCGCCGCCGCACCACCTCGATCCGCTCCCGGCGGCGCTCCGCAGCCGTCGCCTCGCGCGGGGCGACCAGAGGCGCCTCGTCGTCGCCGGCGACGTCCTCGGATGCCGGCGCGGGTGTCGGCGTCCCACTCGCGGGTACGCCGGAGTCGCCGCCCCGCCGGCGCGCACGACGCGACGGGGTCAGGGTGTCCGGCGCCGACGACATCAGCTCGCGGCCCGTGCCAGGGGTGCCTCGACCGCGCCGACGGCGCGCTGCACGACGCTCTCGGCGCTCGTGCCGGAGAACTCCGCTTCGGGGTCGAGCACGAGCCGGTGCGCCCAGACGGGCACCGCGAGCGTCTTCACGTCGTCGGGCACGACGAAGTGGCGGCCCTGCGAGGCGGCGTAGACCTTCGCGACGCGGATCATCGAGATCGCCCCGCGCACCGAGACGCCCAGGCGCGTCGACTCCGATGCGCGCGTGTGCTCCACGAGCTGCGCGGCGTAGCGGGCGACGACCGGGTCGACGTGCACCGTCGCGGCGAGGTCGGCCATGTCGGCGACGGCGCTCGTCGTGATGATGGCGCTGAGGGATGCCGAGGGGTTGCGGTCGACCGCACCGGCGAGGATCCGCTCGGTGACGGCGAGCGTCGGGTAGCCGATGGAGGTCTTCAGCATGAAGCGGTCCAGCTGCGCCTCCGGCAGCTTGTACGTGCCCGACTGCTCGATGGGGTTCTGCGTCGCGATGACCAGGAACGGGCGGCCGACCTCGTGGGCCACACCGTCGACCGTCACCCGGGACTCCTCCATCACCTCCAGGAGCGCGGACTGCGTCTTCGGGGAGGCGCGGTTGATCTCGTCCGCCAGCACGATCGAGGAGAACACCGGGCCGCGGTGGAACTCGAAGCGGTGGTTCTGCTGGTCGTAGATCGTGACGCCCGTGACGTCGGAGGGCAGCAGGTCGGGCGTGAACTGGATGCGGGTGCTCGTGCCCTGGACGGAGGCGGCGATGGCCTTCGCGAGGCTCGTCTTGCCGGTGCCCGGCGCATCCTCCAGCAGCACGTGGCCCTCCGCGAGCATGGCGGACAGCACCAGGCCCACCACTTCGCGCTTTCCGAGCAGCGCCTGATCGACGTTGTCGACCAGCCGCGTGAAGGTGTCGCGGAACCACGCCGCCTGGTCGGGGGTCATGCTCATTCGTTCGTTCCTTGCTGTGCGAGTTCGTTCGTGGACGTCAGTTCCGTGGCCACCAGGACGTCTCCGTGTCGACGGAGCCACCCCAGCCGAGGATGTCGACCCACACGTCGTAGCCGTCGGCGCCGAGGAAGCACTCCAGCTGCTTCGAGCCGTTGGCGGGCAGGTCGAAGGGACCCTGCCACGTGTTGATCGGACCGTTGCCGCCGCTGCGGTAGCAGTTGATCTTGTAGCTGCCGGCCGGGAAGTTCTGGGTGTTGACGACGAACTTGTAGCAGCCGTTGACACACCCGTTGTTGACGAAGTCGCCGCGCGTGACCCACACCCGCGGTTTCGGCGGATCGGCGGTGCGCGCCGAGTCGGAGGCCGTCGTCGTCTGGCCCGCCGCGCTCGTGCGCACCTCGATGCTGTGCGTCTCGGCATAGCCGTAGCCCCGGGTCAGCGATCCGTTCGCGTCACGGCTGACGAGCCCGCCGTCGATGTACACCTCGGTCGAGATGTCGCGCCCGTTGCGGCCCGGCGACGACCAGGAGTAGGTGATGTTCGTGCCGGATGCCGACGCCCGCGCCGACGGGTTGCCGATCGGACCGTAGGGGGCGACGGCGTTGGACTCGTTCGACGCGCCGCTCGCGAAGGAGCTTCCGTCGACGGTCGACACGGCGCGCACGCGGATCTTGTAGGTGCCGTTGTTGGCCACCTGCGACCCGCTGATCGTGCCGGAACCGTTGGTGCCGCCCGACGCCCAGGAGCCGCTCCACCCGCCGTTGTTGACCGAGTACTCGTAGCGGATCTCGTTCGCGGCCGCACCGTTGCCCGACCCGGCCGTCCACGTGACGCCGACCGCGTTGTTGCCCTCGCTCGCCGCGACACCGGTCGGCGCCGCCGGAGCCGTCACACCGCGACGCGGCGCCGACTGCGGGCTGCGCTCGCCCCAGCCCGCCTTGTTCTGCGCGCGCACGTCGAACGTGTAGTCCGTCGTCGAGGTGTCGACGACGACGGCCTGACTGGTCTGGCTGCCCGAGACGGGGACGGTCTTCACGACCGATCCCCCCCGCAGCACGCGCAGCTCGTACGCCGAGATCGTGTCGCCGTTGTTGGCGGGGGCGCTCCAGTCGACACGGATCTGGGCCTGCGAGCCCACCGGGTCGAGCAGCGTCGTCGTGGGCGCGTTCGGCGCCGCCGGCGGCGCGGCCGGCACCATCGAGGCCGACCAGGCACTGAACTCGCTCGGCTCCGGCGCGCGGTTGTGCGCCCGGACGCGCACCTGGTACGACGAGCCGTTCTCGAGGCCGTCCCACACGATCGTGGTGCCGGTGACGCCGGTCTTCTGCACGATGCCCGACGGCGGCGCGGGCGAGATCTCGAGCGTGTACGACTCCACCGGAGAGCCCTCGGTGCGCGGCGCCACCCACGAGACGGTGAGGCTGCGGTCGCCGAACTTCAGCGTCGGCGGGGCGGGCGTGTCGGGGCGGACGTCGGGACGGGCGGTCTCCGACGGCATCGACGGGTCGGACGTGCCGACCTTGTTGCTCGCGGTGACCACGAAGTTGTACTCGACGTTGTTGGTGAGCCCGTCGAGGGTGCACGTCGTCGACGCGCACTGCTTCATGTAGTTGTTCGCCGTCGAGGTGACCGTGTACCCCGTGATCGGCGAGCCGTTGTCGGTCGGCGGCGTCCAGGAGAGCACGACGGTGCGACTCTGGATGCTCGACACGACGGGCCGGCCGGGAGCGTCCGGCTTGCCCTGCACCGTGATGCGGATGCGCCCCTCGACGGCGCGGTCGGGGTCCCCCGTGGCATCCATCACGCGATAGCGCGCGACCACGACGCCCACGAAGGCCTTGTCGCTCGTGACCTCGACGCGGTCGCCGCGGACGGCGACCTGCGCCTGGCCGGTCTCGAGCGTGGCGCTCTCGACCTTCAGCGGGGTCTCCGGGAACGGGTTGACATCGTTGTCGAGGACGGCGACGGACTCGGTGGAGCCCTGGTTCGACTGGGCGATGACGTCGTCGTTGGCGCTGGCCAGCGGCCGTGTGGACGCCGTCACGGTGATCGAGATCGTCGCTTCCGCCGGCGGCGTCGTCCCGTCGTCCGCGGTGACGGTGAGATCGGCCCGCGTGCCCTTCTTCGTCGACGCGGATGCCGACACCTTGAGCTGGGTGCCGTCGACCGCGGCGGTGAGCCCGTCGGGGGTCGATCCCTTGATGCGGAACGTGAGCTTGCCCTGGTCGCCCGGATCGGGGTCGCTCGCCAGCGCCGCGAGGTCGAGCACCGTGGCGTCTTCTCCGGGCGAGACGTTCATCGACGCGCCGAGCATCGTGGGCGACTGGTTGTCGGGCGGGAGCACCGTGATCGGGATGGTCAGCGTCGCCTTGCGGCCGGTCGGATCGTCGGGGCCGTCGCCGTCGGTGACCTCGAAGGTCAGCGCATCGGAGCCGAAGTACCGGTCGGCCGACGTGTACACGAGGGTCTGCTGATCCTTGATCAGGTTCGCGCCGTTCGCGTGCACGGCCGTGACCTTGGCGGCCTCGGTGATGACGACGCCCTTGCCGCCGGCGGCGCGGACGTACTGCGAGAGAGGCAGCTCGATGGTCTCGCCGCTCTTCACCTCGACGGGCTTCGTCGAGATCAGGCTGGGCGGCAGCTCCGACAGCGCGGGCACCCGGATGAAGGCGGAGTCGGTGAGGCCGTCCGGGTCGGTCACGGTGTAGGTGATCAGCTGACGCTGGTCGCCGACCTCGACCCGCACGGAGCCGTCCGCGCCGACGCGGGCGGTCTCGCCGCCGACGCCGAGCGTGACGGTCAGGTCGGCCTTCGTGCCGTCGGGGTCGTCGTCGTTCTCGAGCACCGCGATCTCGGCGGTCGTGCCGTCCTTGACGTCCTCCGCCCGCACGCGATCGTCTCGCGCGATGGGTCGCTCCAGCGGCACCTCCGGGTCGACGGTGATCTGCACGCTCGTGCTCGCCCGCGCGCCGCGCGCGTCGGTGATCGCGTACTGCAGCGAGGTGTTCATCTGCTCTTCGGGAGCGGTGATCAGCAGGTACTTCCCGCTGATGCGCGCCTTCAGGCCGGCGACGTCGGGAAGCGTGATCGGGTCGTCCTCGGCGAAGCCGAACTCGTCGCCGTCGGGGTCGGAGTCGTTGGCCAGCACCGGCACGGCGACCTCTCGGCCGGGCCGGATCACGACGGCGTCGCGCACGGCGTAGGGCGCCTGGTTGACCGACGCCGCCGGGGCGATGCCCACCTGGATGGTCGCGGTCGCGTCCTTGCCCAGGCTGTCGCGCACGCGGTACGAGAAGGTGTCGACGCCGACCGCGTCGCCGAACGCCTCGTACGTGAACGAGTTGGCCCCCGTCTCGGCGATGCGCCCCTTCTTGGGCGCTTCTGCGATGCCGATCAGCTCGACGGAGTCGCCGTCCTGGTCGATCCCGTCCAGCGGCACCGGGATCGTCACCGTGGCCCCGCTCAACGTGCGCGCGGTGATGTCGTGCGGCTTCGGAGCGGAGTTCGCCTCGTCGTTGCGGGGCAGGATCTGGATCGTGACGTAGCCGGCGTCGCGCTGGCCCGACGAGTCGACCGCCTCGTACGTCACGTAGACGGTCTTGGGCGTGTCCCCGGCACGGAAGCGCACCTTGTCCTCCGAGACGAACGCCGCGCCGTCGGCGGGGTCGACCAGCGGGGCGACGAGATCGGGGGCGACGTGGATGGTGTCGCCATTGGGGTGGTAGTCGTTCGCGAGCACCGGGATGGTGACGGTGTCGCCGACGCGCACGACGGCCTGGTCGTCGTTCGCGACCGGCGGGCGCAGCTTGGCGGGCGGCGGCACGGGGATCACGACGATCTCGCCGGTGGCCGACCGCGACCCGTTCGAGATCGTGTAGCCCACCCGCACCTGCTTGTTGAGCGAGCCGACGTCGCTGATGCGCACCGTCTCGTGGCCGAGGACGGCCGCCGCGACGCCGGAGCCCGGCTCGGACGTGACCGACTGCACCACGAGGATGCCGCCGCCCGGGTCGGTGTCGTTTGACAGCACGTTCACGAGCACGTCGCCGCCGACCGGCAGCAGCGCGATGTCGCGCACCGCGACGGGCGGGAGATCCTCGTTGGATGCCGGGAGCACATCGACGCGGACGAGGCCGGGAACGGAGTTCGGGCCCGCCGACACGAGGTACTGCGGGTAGTACGTCCCCGGGCTGGCCGCGGTGAACGTGAAGGTCTTGTTCGCGAAGTCCGGAACGATCGTCGCCCCCGGCACCTCGTCGACGCGCGTGAGGCGCAGCGGCTCGCTGCCGGAGCTGGTGTCGTTCGTGAGGGGGGAGACGGTGACGGTGCGGCCCGCGCGGGTGACGACGTGATCGGAGTTCGTCACCGGCAGCGTGGTGCCGAGCGGCCGGATGTCGTAGCGGGAGATGCCCGGACCGTCGGCGGAGCCGTCCGAGACCAGGATCGGCACGTCCTTCCGACCCTGGGTGCCGCCGATCGCGCGGTACGTGATCTGGCCGTCGGGGGTGAAGTCCGCCTCGTCGCCGCCGTCGGCCGCGACGTCCTTGAGGAAGATGTCGTCCCCGTCCGGGTCGATCCAATCCGAGAGCACGTTGTACGACGCGGTGCCTCCCGACTCGACCGTGATGGGCGTGGTGCGCTTCTGCACGGGGGCGGAGTTGACGTCGAAGGGGTGCACCGTCACCGTGACGGTCGCCGATGCCTCGCCTCCGCGCCCGTCGTCGACCGTGTAGCGGAAGCTCGTCGATCCGGTGGCGTCCTCCGGCGTCGTGAACTGCAGGGCCGCACCGTTGTTGATCGGCTCGACGCTGCCGAAGCCGGGGGTCGACGATGCGGCGGCCACGAGCACGTCGCCGTCGGCGTCGGTGTCGTTGTCGAGCACGGGCAGCACCGTCGTGCGGCCCGGCCGCACGCCGTACTCGTCGTCCTGCGCCACCGGGGGCGTGTTCTGGTCGGTGCGCTCCGGGAGGGTGGTCTGCACCGTCTCCTCGGTGGTCTCCTCCTCCTCGTCGCCCTCACCCTCGGGCGGCGTGATGTCCTGCCAGTTGTCGACGCGCTGCATCGAGTCCGACGCCATCCACGCCGCCCCGCCGAACACGTCGTTGAGGACGACGACATCGCGGTTGACGCGGAAGCGGAGCACGCTCGTGGGCTCGATGCCCGGCACGTCCTGGACGACGTCGTCGGCCTCGCCGGGGCAGTCGCGGACGAAGCGTCCGCTGCCCGACCAGGCGCCGTACGCGCACCCCGCGACGTAGACGGGCTCGGCGGGTGCGCCCTCGGCGCTCCCGGCATCCACGGTCTCCGGGTCACCGCCGCCGATCGGGACCCGCACGAGAGCCGTCGGCGTCGCGAGGGTCACGGCGCTCGCGGTTCCCGACGGCTGCTGGAGGACGGCGCCGCGGGGCACCTGCACGCGGGAGCCGTCGCCGCCGTAGAGGGTGTCGGTGTCGTGATCGAGCACGTACGGCGTGGTGCCGACGACGGTCAGCGACAGCGTGTGCTCGGCGGAGACGCCGTCCAGGTCGCGCGACGACTTCTGCACGGTGGTGCTGTCGTCGCCCGGGCCGTAGGAGCGCAGCACCGCGTCGGCGGCCGACGCCGCGTACACCGTCCCGTCGACGCCGACGGCGACCTTCGCGTTCTTGCCCTCGTCCGCCACCGGTTCGGTGCCCTCGGCCCCGATCCCGCTGATGGCCGTGAAGGGGCTGGTCCAGAGCGCACCGGTCGGCTCGAGCACCGCGACCGTGTCGGCACCCATCGCGACGGCGGCGCCCGGCTTCAGCTCGGCGGAGTCGGACAGGATCACCCGTGCCGGATCGATCGCGGCCATCGAGGATGCCGTCGAGTCGACGACCAGCACCCGGGTGCCGCTCTGCAGCAGGTCGTAGTCGGCGGTGCCGTTGCGCAGGCCGCCGTCGAGGACGCGCGAGGAGTGGTTGAAGTGGCCGATGAGCAGGCTCGACTGCTTGGTGACCCACACACCGCCGTCGTTGAGGTCGACCTCCGTGGTCGGCTTTCCCTCGTACGAGACGGCGAAGAAGCCCACCACCAGGGCGGCCGCCGTCACGGCAGCGGTCGAAATCAGCGTGCGCGGACGCGCGCGAAGCCACGCAAAGGACTTCATTGTGGGCTCGGCTCCCCTCCGGGCTCGTTGTTTGCGTGGCGTCGGGACCTGTTGCTGAAGCAGGCGCACACGTCGTGCAGACCCGGATAGCCTACGTCACAGAATTCACGGCGGTGCACCCTTGCGCATGGGGAGAACTACCCACTATTGGCTCGTCATCCTCCGACGTACGTCGCGAGATGACGGGCGGTCAGTGTCTCGCGCTGCGCGACGAGCGCGGCCGGCGTCCCCTCGAAGACCACCCGTCCCCCGTCGCGGCCGGCACCGGGGCCGACGTCGATGATCCAGTCGGCGTGCGCCATGACGGCCTGGTGATGCTCGATCGCGATCACCGAGTT